>CAWFUH010000009.1:0-89842 GCA_963818855.1 Bryobacterales bacterium
AACGCCTGGCGATATAGTCCGCTCGATCAGATCAACAAGGACAATGTCGGCAAGCTTTCGGTCGCCTGGATCGCTCACGGTGGCGACGTCACCATGGGCCTGCAGGAAACGCCGATCGTCATCGATGGCGTGATCTACTCGATCTCGTCCGGAGACAAGGTGGCTGCGCTGGACTGAAAAACCGGGCAGACGCTCTGGAGTTACGAGCCGAAGCTCGATCCGATCACCAAGAAGGTGCTGTTCGCGCCCTATAGCCGCGGCGTTGCCGTCGGCCACGGCATGGTCTTCATCGGCACCGTCGACGGGGCGGCACGCGCTCCACCAGAAGACCGGCCAGGAAAAGTGGCAGGTGCAGCTCACCGACTTCGCCAACTGCCACGGCTGCAACTTCACCTCGCCGCCGGTCGTGGCGGGTGACGTCCTGACCTACGGGTCCACCGCCGGCGAATTGGCGGCGCAGGGCAAGATCTTCGGCGTCGAAGCTGCTACCGGCAAGAAGCTCTGGGAATTCAACACCATCAAGCAGGACCCGGCCAGCTGGCCCGGCGAAAGCGGCAAATATGGCGGCGGCGGCGCCTGGATGCCCGGCACCTACGACGCAGAGACCGACACGGTGTTCTACGGCACCGGCAATCCCGGCAAGGACTTCGTCATCTCGGACCGGGAGGGCGACAACCTCTATACCGATTTCGTCGTTGCGCTCGACCCCAAGAGCGGCAAGCTGAAATGGTACCGGCAGGAGATCGTCAACGACACGTGGGACTATGACGCGCCTTACGAGGTGATGTTGTTCAAGAAGGACGGCAAGGACCTCATCGTCCACATGAACAAGAGCGGCTATGTCTTCGTGCTGGACAAGAAGACCGGCAACATCGAGAACATCTGGCCGATCAGCGACCTGAAGAACTTCGTCAAGGACATCGACCGGAAAACCGGCAAGTTGGTCGAACGCGTCGAGCTGCCGATGAACAAGGAGACGCTGATCTGCCCGTCCACGTTCGGCGCGCGCAGCTGGAATTCGGGCGCCTATAATCCGAAGACCGGCCTCTGGTACAACGACGTGCTCGACTTCTGCGGTTACCTCAAGCCGGTCGAACAGAAGGTCGATCCCAAGGATTACGGCACCGGCCACACCGGCTCGAACGATTTCGGCCGGCTGGTCATGGCGCCGGACGGCCGCAAGCCGGAAAGCTCAGCGCCAACGATCCGCTGACCGGCGCGCGCAAATGGTCGGTCGACATGGACGTGCCCGGCTTCTCCGTGTTCTGACGACGGGCGGCGGCTTGGTCTTCAACGGCGATCCGATGGGCAAGCTGCAGGCGTTCGACGCCGACACCGGCAAGGCGCTGTGGAGCTTCAACACCGGCTCCGGCATGCGCGGCGGCATCGTCAGCTATTCGGTTGACGGCGAGCAATACATCCTGGTGGCGAGCGGTTGGGGCTCCTACGCGGCGATCCTGATGCCCGCGTTGTTGCCGCAACTGGAAAAGGTACCGGCGGCTTCGACTCTGATCGCCTTCAAGGTTTCGAAGAAGTACCAGTTGGGGCGGCTCAACGGGCCGCCCCGCTTTCCGAAAGCAAAAGATGTGGAATATCGCGACGATAGCGTGCGCAATGCTTTTCCTTGGCTCGACGGTCGAACGACTTCACGCCGATGAGATACCGAATCTCAAGGACCAAAAATGATTACAGCCGGTCATGACTTGTTCCTGGAGAAGCAGTGTGCTCATTGCCACGGCGAGGACGGCAAGGGCGGCGTCAATCTCGCTCGGCGCGTGCTCGACCCCAAGGGCGTGTTCGTTTCGATCTCGGATGGTCGGGAGAAAAACGGCATCCGCATGCCAGCGTGGCGCGAGGTGCTGACCGATCAGGAGATCTGGCAGGCGACGGCGTACGTTCTGTCGATCTGCCAAACAAACCGGTAGCTTGGTGAGCAAACTCGGCCACCACCTGGCCCGTCCTCTTCCACTTCCGGAATTTGTGTAGATTTTCGGATGCCGGCGGTGGATGAGGTGCCGCTGCACCGTGTCCGGCGTCCGAAAATCTCCAACTAACGAAATCGCGGTGGGGGGTACGCGAAGGGTGCGGGACGCTCTATAGGGAATTGAGCAACGCACCCAATTCGCCGATCAGATAATTTTCGAGGCATGTCGGCGGTGAATGCGCGTACAACTTTGGCGTCGTGGCACGAGGATTGCTAAATGGGGATTTGATGTTTTGCACCTGCTGTGAATTCAATGACTTACGTGTGTAAAATTGACACGTCTAGCAACCTCTGAGGTGACCACTCCATTGGCCAATGTTCAGTTGCATAGCGTGCATCAATTTCTTGCGAGCAAAAGTGTCAGCAGCAAATCAGGCCAACCTGTTTCGAGCTGTTGGTCAAGATATTTTTCTCGTCGGCGCTGTCGGTGGGCAAAACCATGATCGAGAACAACGACAGGAGATCGATTCTGCGATCCGGCATTATGGCACTTGCAACGAGCTGATAGCTCGATGGTCGATTATCGAGACCTCGCGATCCCCGACAAGGTCCCAGATCGAACCGCACTCCGAAACTAATCCTGTGGGCTCGGCCTAACCTCGAGCACCCCGGTTGATGAGATGATCACCGCCTGGACGCGCAAGCACGACAAACGCGAGGCGATGCGCCTCCTGGGCGGCGCCGGCGTGCCGGCGGGAGCGATCTTCGACACAATGGAGCTCACCAAAGAGGTCGATTTTGAACGGCGCGGCATCATGCAGACGATGCAGCATCCGAGAACCGTATGCGTCCCAATGCCACCAGCTCTTTGCCACCTACGCCTATCAGATCGGCGTCGGCACCGGGCTATTGAGCGATTTGACCCGACCGCGAGCTCTATCGCCCGTGGACGGCGCCGAACTACTCGCCGTTCTGGACCACGCATCCGACTCTCGTTCACGTCACCGACCTGTTGACCGGCACGCTGTTCATCCGTTGGATGGCCAATACGCTGTTCATCGCCATCGTATCGACGCTGATCTCACTGTTCTGCGGCATTCTCGCCGGCTATGCGCTGGCGCGGCTGAAATTTCTGGTTCGCCGGCGCATTGGGCACCGGCAGCCGCCATCGACGGCGCGCGGCCTTGGCAGCGCTTCTGGCATGTGACCTGGCCGTTACTATTGCCGGTCACCATGGTGGTGGTGCTGTTCTCGGTAATCCAGACATTCGCCGATTTCCAGCTCGTCTATGTACTGACCGGCGGCGGACCGGCCTGATGACGCTGAAAGTCGGATCGAACATCCACTTCCAGGCGAAGGTCGAAAGCACCGTCGGGATGATAAAAGGAAGCAGGATAAAAGCGCGGGGCGTAGAACGGCACGCCGCGCCACACATTGACGATAATCACCGAAATCAGCGCGAGCTCAGGGTCGCCGAGCCAATTGATCCGGGCGTGGATGATACTGAGCGTCCAGTTGCTATCCGACCTTCCTCATTCCGTTCTGCACCTGCGCTTGATGGGATATTTCAAGGCGATCCCGCGCGAGCTGGAGGAGTGCGCGCCATCGACGGCTGACCGCTGGAAGGCAATGCTTCACATTATCATCCCGATTGCGGTGCCGGGCATTCTGTCGGCCGGCATTTTCGCCTTTACGCTATCCTGGAACGAATTCATTTACGCGTTGGTTTTTCTTTCTTCGGCCGAGCAGAAGACGGTCTCGGTCGGCGTCACCTCGGAACTCGTGCGCGGCGACGTATTCTATTGGGGCCAGCTGATGGCGGGCGCGTTGTTGGGCTCGATCCCAGTGGCCTTTATTTACTCGTTCTTCGTTGAGCACTACGTCGCGGGTCTCACTGGTTCGGTCAAGGGTTGAGCCGATGGCACGAGTGATCATCCGCAACCTCAATAAGAAGTTCAACGAGGTCCATGCCGTCAAGGGCGTGAATCTCGAAATCCGCGACCGCGAGTTCGTTGTTCTCGTCGGCCCCTCGGGTTGCGGCAAGACCACTACGCTGCGAATGGTGGCCGGGCTCGAATTGATCACCTCCGGCGAAGTGCTGATCGGCGACACGATCGTGAACAACCTGCCGCCGATGGATCGCGACATCGCCATGGTGTTTCAGAACTACGCTCTCGATCCGCATATGAGTGTCTACGACAATATGGCCTTCGGCCTGAAAATGCGCCGCTTCGCTCGCCCGGAGATCGATGGGCGCGTACGCGAGGCGGCCGATATTCTCCGCATCGAAAATCTATTGCAACGCAAACCGCGACAGCTTTCCGGCGGCGAGCGCCAGCGCGTGGCGCTCGGCCGGGCCATCGTGCGGCATCCGCAAGTCTTTTTGTTCGACGAGCCGTTGTCCAATCTCGACGCTAAGCTGCGCGTGCAGATGCGTGTCGAGCTCAAGAAAATCCATGACCGGCTTGGCACTACCGCGATCTATGTGACCCACGACCAAGTTGAGGCGATGACGCTTGGCGACCGCGTCGTGGTGATGAAAGATGGCGTCGTGCAGCAAATAGGCGAACCGCTCGATCTCTACAATGCGCCCGCCAACCGCTTCGTCGCCGGCTTCATCGGCTCACCTGCGATGAACTTCGCCGCCGTAAGCCTGGTCGAACAGGACGGGGCGCTCTTTGCGGTGGGTGACGGCATTCAATTCAAGCTGCCGCCCGCCAAGGCCGAGCAAATGCAGTCCCATGTTGGGGAACGGCTCACGCTCGGTATCCGCCCCGAAGATCTGCGCGTTGGCTCCAGTGGCAGCGACGATCACCTCAGCATTTCTGCCGTCGTCGAAGTCGCCAGGAGTTCGCCGATTTTCCCGCGGATGTCCAGAAAGCCGCCGCGAAGTTCCCCGAGATGCAGCGATCCGGCAAAACCTAGCGCCTGCGCACCATTTCTCAGGATGGAGCTTTGCGCCCCTTCAGAAAATCCAACTCGGTCTGCTTGGGAATGCCCGGCTCAAAACAGCGGCGGCAGCGGGCTTCGTACATGTCGGCGGCGCCTACTACAATCAGGTCGTCGGCGCCGCGCAGCCGCTGCGTGTGCTTGGCCGGATTGCCGCAGCGCACACAGATGGCCAGCGTCTTGGTGATGGACTCAGCCAGCGCCAGCAGGTCCGGTATGGGGATAAACGGACGGCCCAGATAGTCCGTATCCAGCCCGGCCACGATCACCTGCTTCCCGCTGTCGGCCAGCCGTTCGACCACATCCACCAGGCTCGCGCCCATGAAATTGGCCTCGTCGACGCCGATCACTTCCGAGCGCCAATCCACGCGTTCCAGGATTTCGCTGCCGCTATTGACCACTTCGGATTTCATCCGCAGGTCGCCGTGCGACACGATCTCATCGATCGCATAGCGCGTGTCGATCGCGGGCTTGAACACCTGCACCCGCTTGCGCGCAATCATGGCGCGGCGCAGGCGCCGGATCAGTTCTTCGCTCTTGCCCGAAAACATGGGGCCGCAGATTACTTCAATCCAGCCCACATTGCCGCTAACGAATTCCATGAGATTGCTTTAGCATGCCGCAGCCCCCCACGGCGAGGCGCGCACTCGCGCACTATCCTTCCTGCCCGTTCCGGCCGATGAGTAGATCGTGGGCAGACTGTCTGCTGGGCTGACGATTTTCATTTTCGCATTCTCATCTGTCCCTCGTCTGAGCGCGCAGCCCGCCGATCGCATCGCAGGCGATATCGACAACCGCCGCACCGTACCGCTGCCCGGCAACCGCCATCCGTTGGCGCGCCCTGTGAATGACTTAGGTCCGGTCGAGCCGGAGACCCAGATGCAGCGCATGATAATGGTGCTCAAATCGGACACCGCGCAGCAGCAGGCGCTCGACGAACTGCTCGGCACGCAGCAGGATGCGCGTGCGGCGACATATCATCAGTGGCTCACGCCGGAAGAGTTCGGTGAGCGCTTCGGCGCCTCCGCCCACGATATGGACCGGCTCACCGAGTGGCTGAGCGCGCAGGGCTTCGTCATCGACGAGATACCCGCCGGCGGCCGGACCATCGTATTCAGCGGCTCGGCTGCCCAAGTGGAAAACGCCTTCCACACGTCGATGCATCGGTACCTCGTCGACAATAAAATACACGTGGCCAACGCCACCGACCCGCGCATACCGGAGCCTCTGTCCGGCGTGGTGGCGGGCGTCGTTACGCTGCACGATTTCCCCCGCCATACCATGCATTCGCGGCCGGCCGCCGTGCCGCAGTACAGTGGGGGTGGGTCCACGTATTATCTGGCCCCGGCAGACTTCGCCGCCATTTATGACGTCGCCTCGCTCTACGCCAACGGCATCAATGGCGCGGGCCAGACCATCGCCATCGTGGCGCGCTGCAACATCCCGGTATCCGACGCGCAGACGTTCCGCCAGGATTTCCAATTGCCTGTAAAAAACCCGGTCGTCATTCTGAACGGGCAGGATCCGGGCATTACTTCGGCGGATGAGTTAACCGAGGCGGATCTGGATTCGGAGTGGCCGGGCGCAGTCGCTCCCCAGGCCACCGTCGACTTCGTGGTCTCCGCCTCCACCAGTGCCACGGATGGTGTGGATCTCTCGGCGCAATATATTGTCAGCCACAACCTGGCGCCGGTCATGAGCACCAGCTTCGGATCGTGCGAAGCAGACATGGGCGCGGCGGAACGCAGTTTTTATAACAGTCTCTGGCAGCAGGCGGCGGTCCAGGGCATCACTACCCTGATTGCCGGAGGCGATAGCGGTGCGGCGGGTTGCGACAGCGGCTCGGAAACCACGGCCACCGGCGGACGCGCGGTGAACGGTCTTTGCTCCACGACGTACAGCGTGTGCGTGGGCGGCACGGAGTTCAACGAGGGATCGAATCCGGGCCAGTTCTGGTCAGCGACCAACGCCGGTAACTGGTCGTCCGCGCTCGGCTACATTCCGGAGACGGCCTGGAACGATAGTGGGAGTTATAATGGGTCTGGGCTCTGGGCCGGCGGCGGCGGCGCCAGCGCCTACTATTCCAAGCCCGCCTGGCAAAGCGCGCCCGGCGTGCCGGCCGACGGCCAGCGCGATGTTCCGGATGTATCGCTAACGGCCTCCGGTTCCCATGACGGATACATTTTCGTATACGAAGGCGGTATGTATGTGGTCGGCGGAACTTCGGCGGCGTCTCCATCGTTTGCCGGGCTCATGGCGCTCGTGAATCAACAGACGGGCGCTCGCCAGGGAAATGCCAATTCCGTTCTGTATGCCCTGGCCACTTTGCAGGGAGCCGGAGGCCGCGCCTATTTTCACGATATCGTGACCGGCAGCAATAGCGTGCCCGGCCTGACCGGTTTCCAGGCCGCTTCGGGTTACGATCAAGCCAGCGGACTAGGCTCGGTCGATGCGGCCGTATTGGTGAATCATTGGAGCGATGCCGCCGGCATCGGTGCGCCAAGTTTAACGCTGAACGTTACGCCAGCTTCGCTCAGCGTCACGGCTGGGGCGGCCGGCGCGGTGGTGGCGCAAGTCACTTTGACCGGCGGGTTCAATGCCCCGGTGACGTTTTCGGTGACGGGTCTGCCTTCGGGTGTGACGGCCGCATTCGCGTCGCCCAACTTGTCCGCTCCCGGTTCTGGCAGCAGCAGTATCACGATTAACGCCCCCGCTACCGCCGCCGCCGGCGTTTATATCGTGCAGGTCGCCGCGATGGGCGGTTCGGTGACCCAGACATTCACCGTGTCACTGACCATAACCGCGCCGGCGGGTTGCACATTGGCCGCGTCACCCGCCAGTGTCACGGTAACTGCCGGCGCCTCGACATCCACCGCAGTCAGTTGTGGATCGCCTGCCAGCGGCTTCTCATCATCGCTGCAACTGACAGCTAGTGGATTGCCGCGGGGTGTGACGGCGACGTTTTCACCGGCCACTCTTACGCCCGGCGCTACCCCATCGCAGCTCTTCGTGGCGGCGTCCAGTGGCGCACAGGCGGGCAGTTACACGCTGAACATAACGGCCTCTGGCGGCGGCTTAGCCATTTCCAAATCGCTTCCGCTGACGATCGGCCCGGCGCCCACCTTCACATTAACCCTCGCGCCTTCCGGCATTACGGTCCTGCAAGGTGCCTCCAGCCATACCGTGGTCACGACGGCGCAGGTGGGTTCGTTTAGCTCGAGCGTCGCCTTTTCGGTGACGGGTCAACCCACTGGCGTCACAGCTTCTTTTGCGCCGTCCGTGCTGGCTGCGCCCGGCAGTGGGAGCAGCGCCCTGACGGTTCAAGCCGGTCCATCCGCAGCGGCGGGAATATTTAATTTCACCATCAAAGCCATGGGCGGCGGGATCACCCAGACCCTGACACTGCCGGTGAGCATCGCACCTCCGCCCAGCTTCACCTTGAGCGCAGCGCAGAAGGCCGTCACCGTGGGCCAGGGTGCTACCGCCGCCCTCAATGTCAGCATCTCCTCGCTGGTGGGCGGATTTAATGCGCCGGTGGCATTTGCGCTGGCACAGGCCTCCGGCGCCAGTCTTCCTGCCGGACTTAATGCCGGCTTTACGGCCGCCGCCACCACGGCTCCTGGCACCGGCGGCACTATTCTCGCATTCGCCCCCAACGGCACGGCGACGCCGGCTACTTACGCGCTGAACATCATCGCGACCGGCGCGGGCGTGACTCGCACGGCCGCACTGTCGCTGGTCGTCACACCGCCGCCGAGCTTCACGCTGCACGCCGCCACTGCCAGCCTGAACGCGCTGGTGGGCGGCACGGCCAGCACACAGCTTACCTCAGCGGCGGTCAACGGTTTCGCCTCGACGGTAACGCTTTCGGGCGGCAAATTGCCCGCTGGGGTCGTGGTCACCTTCGCGCCCGCGAGTATTCCTGGAAGCAACGGGCAAAGCACCATGACTGTTCAGACCACTAACGCGGCCGTGCCCGGCGCCTACACTCTACAGGTGAGCGCCGCTGGTGGAGGTGTTGCGTCCACCACGCCCATTGCGCTGAACATCGGCCGGCTCACAGTGACTCCGCAGGCCACCGCCTTCAGCGTCAGGCACGGCAGCAGCGCGAACTTTTCCATAAACACGCGTGTCACGGGATACTACAACGCCGCAGCCACTTTGTCGGTCGCCGGATTGCCAAAAGGCGTGACGGCCGCGCTTTCTCCGGCGAGTGTGAGCAATTCGTCCACCGGCGCGAGCACGCTCTGTGGGGCAGGACTCCAGTCCTGCGGCGGGTCTCCAGACCCGCCCTTCACGAGCCGTAGTTGACAACCGGCAGCCCGCCGTCGTATATAGGTAGTATGTCTACGGTAGACGATCCACGGGAGCGGCTCGAATTCCTGCAGGGTACCCTCGAAGTCCTGATCCTGCGCAGCCTGCAGCTCGGGCCCAACCATGCCTACGGCATCACCCAATTCCTCGAACAGCAATCCGGCGAGGCATTCCAGGTGGATAACGGCTCCCTCTATCCCGCCCTGCAGCGCCTCTTGCAGCGCACCTGGATCGCGGCGCAATGGAAAACGTCGCCCAACGGCCGCCGCGCCAGGTATTACCGGCTCACTCCAGCCGGGCGCAAACAACTTCTAGCCGCCACTTCCCGCTGGCAGCGTTTCGTCGAAGCAATGGGCCGCGTGCTGGCCCCGGAGAACTAACGTGCTCGGCGAACTCTGGTCCAAACTGCGCCGCCTGGTCCACCGGCAAGCGCTGGCGGACAATCTCCACGCTGAAATCGATGCCCACCTGGAACTCGCCATTGAAGAAAACCTGGCACGCGGTATGGCGCCCGCGGAAGCTCGCGCGGCGGCCCGGCGGCACATCGGAAATCTTACTCAAATCGAGGAACGCGCCGCCGGTGCCTGGACGTTCGCGCGCATCGAAACCCTCGCGCAGGACTTGCGCTACGGCCTGCGCGGCATGCGGCGTTCTCCCGGCTTTGCGCTGGTGGTGGTGTTGACCCTGGCGTTGGGTATCGGCGCGAACACCGCGATTTTCAGCGTGGTGAATGCGGTGCTGCTGCGTCCATTGCCGTATCCGGCGGCCGAGCGCCTGGTTTGGCTGGGAGAATCCGACCCCAAAGTCGAAGGCATTAGCGTGACCCGCGTGAATTTCGAGCATTGGCACGATGAAAACCACAGCTTCGAAGACATGGCCGGTTATCACACCGCGCATCTTACGCTCACCGGCCGCGGCGAGCCTCTGCTGACGCGCGCCGCCGTGGTCTCGTCCGGCTTTTTTGGGCTGCTCGGTGCGCGCCCGGTGTTCGGCCGCGTGTTCACTGCCGCTGACGACCGGCCGGGCGCGGCTCCCACGGTCGTGCTCGACTACAGGTTCTGGGCGGGCAGATTGGCGGCCGATCCCGCCATTGTGGGCGCGACCCTGACGCTCAATGGCAAACCGTACGAAGTGATCGGTGTGATGGCCGCCGGATTCCGCCTCTTCGAATCGCCCATCGACTTCTACCTGCCGCTCGATCAGTTCGACCGCCCATCGGTAGATCGCGCCCATCACGCATCGACACGGCTGCTGGCCCGGCTCAAGCCCGGCGTGACATTGACTGCCGCCGTAGCGGATCTCGATTTCATCATGCGGCGCTTGGCCGAAGCCGACCCGGGACCCGAAAGCCAACATTGCGCGCATGGCGAATACCTGACTGACATGATGACCGGCGACGTGCGGCCCACGCTGCTGATCCTGCTGGCGGCCGTCGGACTGGTGCTGATCATTGCGTGCGCCAACGTCTCCAGCCTGGTGCTGGCGCGATCTACAACCCGCGCGCGTGAGATCGCCATCCGCTCCGCGATCGGCGCCGGACGTCATCGCCTGGTGCGCCAACTGCTCACCGAGACGCTGCTGCTTTCCGCCGTGGGAGGCGCTGCCGGCGGCCTGCTGGCGCAATGGGGATCGCGCGCCCTCATCGCGCTGGGGCCGCGCGATATTCCGCGCCTCGCTGAAACCACGTTCGATGGGCGCGTGCTCTTGTTCGCAGCGGCTGTCACTATCCTGACCGGGCTACTCACGGGCATCGCGCCGGTTTTCACCGCGAGCCGTGCCGACTTAGTCTCCGCGCTGAAGGATAGTTCGCGCGTGGCCACCGGCCGCAGCGGCCAGCGCTCGCGCAGCGCCCTGGTGGTTGCGGAGATCGCCCTTACGCTGGTACTGGCCTTTGCCGCCGGACTTCTGTTGCGCAATCTGATCAAGGCCCAGCGCAGCGATCCGGGCTACGATCCCGAACACGTGCTGGCGCTCGAACTGGTGCTGCCTTCCACCAGCTACCGCGGCCCGCAAGCCATCCAGGGCTTCTTCGACCGGCTGCAGCAGGATCTGCGGGCGCTCCCCGGCGTCCAGGCTGCCGGGCTGGTGAATTGCCCGCCGGCCGCCGGCGATTGCGGCGACTGGTTCTATTCCGTTCTCGACCGCCCCGCACCACAACCCGGCGACGTGCCCTTGACGCTGTTCAATACCGCCGATCCGGATTACTTCGGCACGCTGCGCATCCCCGTGCGGGAGGGCCGCACGTTCACCAATCACGACCCGCCGCACGTGGCCATCGTGAACGAGACGTTCGCGCGCAAATGGTGGCCGCATACCTCGGCGATCGGCGGCCGCGTCAAATGGGGTGGACCATACCGCCCGGGACCGATCTACCAGATTGTAGGAGTGGTGGGCGATGTTGGCCAGATGGGCCTGGGCACGGAAACCTATCCGGAGCTGTATCTGCCCTTCGCCCAGTCTCCTTCGGAAGCCATGACCGTGATGCTTCGCGTGGGTGGCGATCCCCAACTGTTGGGACCGGCCGTGCGCCGGCGCGTGGCGGCTATCGATCCCAACCTGCCCATCCAGAGGTTGCGGCCATTCGCGCAGGTTGTGGCTGCCTCACTCGACCAACGGCGCTTCAGCACGCTGCTGCTGGCCTTATTCGCGAGCCTGGCGATCCTGCTGGCCGCCGTCGGCATATACGGCTTGCTGAGCTACTGGGTGCGCGTGCGGGAGGACGAGATCGCCATCCGTGTGGCGTTGGGCGCACCGCGGCTGGTGATTATGCGATGGGCGGGCGGGCAGGCATTACAGTTGTCGTTCGCCGGCGTGGGGATCGGCGCGCTGGGGTGCTGGGCGGCATCGCGCTGGTTGGGCAGCCTGGTGTTCGGCGCCGCGCCGCATAACTTCACCACGCTGGCAGCCGCGGTGGTAACGGTCATCGGGATCGCCCTGATGGCCGCAGCCATCCCCGTGTGGCGCGCCACGCGGGTGGATGCGGGGATCAAGCTGCATTGCGGGTAACCTGCCCGACGGTCAAGCCGTAACATACCGCACGGACCGCGCGCCTATAATGGATTAACGCTTCAGGTCCAGTGCGACTCGCAATCGCCATTTTAATGCTGTGGTGTCCGCTCCTCGCAGGTGCGGAGCCTCCGCTTAAGCCGGTCACCGTGTGCGAGGTTTTGGAAGATCTCTCCGCTTACGACGGCAAGACGGTCGCCGTCGTCGGAAGATTCTCCTCGCGCCGGGCCGGCCGCTGGCTCGGCGAGCAGAAATGCGCGCACAAGTTCGTTACCGATGGCTTGGAATGGCCTAATGCTTTCTGGGTGGTGTACGATCCGGCGGCAGCGCCCAAACCGCCCGAAAGGTTGGTGGTCAACTCCGTGCTGCTGGCGCAAAAGGTGCGTGAGGTGAAGTTGGGCACTGCGCTGACGAAGCTACCCTTCGGCAGCTCGGATTACGACAACTGGGCGCTGGTCTACGGCCGCATCGAAACCCGCAAAGATCTCGTGTCGAGCACTCCCGGCGGCGCACACAGGAACGGCTTCGGGTACGGAGAATCGTCACCCGCGCGCCTGGTCTGCCACGGCGACGCAGTGGTGATCTTCCTCAATGAAGACGCTACGACCCCCGCTTCGCCGTGAACTCCTGCGGCTGCCCTTCGCCGCCATCCCGCATCCGGGTGAACTTGATCTCGTCGCCCGAAACGGTTCCCTTATAAATCAGCTTGACCGAGTTGCCGTTGAACTCCATAGTTTGTGAAAAGGAAACCTGGTCGCCGTCGATTTTGCCTTCGGAAATCGGAGTCTCGCCCCGGGCTCCGCCCACTGTGCCTGTCAACGCATTACCGTCGACTTTGAAGGTGAAGGTCGCCTCGCGGGTTTGCCCGTTGCGGCCGGGCACCTGGGCGGTCCATTTTCCGGTAATATCCGCAGCCAGAGCCGCTACTGAAAGCAAGGCAGACAGAAAGCCTATGGTCATGAGTTTACGCATGCCAAAAGGGCGCTTCTGCGGCCCGAAATGTTACGTGCAGCCAATAGTTTACAATGTCTTAATAGGTAACTGCGGGCTGTTCGCGGTCGTCGTCTCTCTCTGAGGCAATTCGAAAATCTTGCGGATTCATCGCGCTCTCCTTATTATTCTTTTGGCCGGCGGAGGGCTGTTTGCCCAAAGCGGTGTGGTCAAATCGGCGAACCAGCCGATTCCGGGCGCCACCGTTACGGCCACCATTGCCGGCAAAAAACTGGAAACCACTACGGACCAGAGCGGACATTATGCTCTCGCCGGAGCGCCGGCGGGCGCATGCTCCATCGAAGTGCGTATGTTCGGCTTCGAACCGGCCAGTAAGAAGTCGGATTGCGCGGAGAACACCAAGCTCGATTTCGCGCTGCAGTTGCAGGAATCGCCGGCCATGCAACGTATGGCTCGCGCGGGCGGTGCCCAAGGCACCGGCAATCAGCTCGAAACGCAGTTGCAAGGCGAGATGAACGCGCCCGAGGCGGCGACGCCAGCTACGCCGCAGGTGGATGGTCAGAACAGCAATGAGGCCTTCCAGGTTTCCGGCAGTTTAAGTCAAGGCCTGGCGCAAAATGCGCAGCCGGATTACGGCATGCTGTTCGGCGGTCCGGGAGGGATGTTCGGAGCCCCTGGAGGACAGTTCGGCGGGCCTGGGGGCATGGGCGGACCCGGCGGCCCGGGTGGTCCTGGCGGCGGCGGCCCGGGCGGAGGATTCGGCGGCCCTGGGGGAGGACCGGGAGGATTTGGCGGGCGCGGCGGCGGCGGTCAGGGCGGACGCGGACGCGGGCAGAACCAGTCGGGCGCGCAGTTCGGCAATCGCCGGGGGCCCAGCCAGATCCACGGTATGGTCTTCATGACGCTGGCCAACTCGGTGGTGAACGCCAAGCCTTATTCCTTCACCGGACAGGAAGTGCCGCAACCGCCATACGCCAGCGCCCGCTTCGGCTTCCTGGTCGGCGGACCGCTGATCATCCCCAAGATCGTCAAAGACCCGTCTACCTTTTTTTACCTGAACTACACGGGTACGCGCTCCCGGCAGCCCTATGAGGCGGTCGAGACAGTACCCACCGCGCAGGAGCGCATGGGCGACTTTTCCCAATTGCTGCTGGCTACACAACCCTCGGTGCTCTATTATCCCGGCACGAATACGCCGGTCCCCGGCAATAACATCTCGGGGATGCTGAATCCCATTGCGGTGAAGTTACTCCAATACATTCCACTTCCGAATCAGCCTGGCGTAGTGAGTAACTACCAGTACTTCGCTTCGCCGCCGAATAACAGCGATAACTTCAACGGGCGTGTGATGCGCAACCTGAACCAGAAAGACCGCCTCGCGTACCATATATCCTTTCAGCGGCGCGATGCCGATAACGCGCAGCCGTTCGCCTTCTTCGACACCGTCAGCGGCTACGGCATCCAGACCGATCTTACCTGGACGCATAACTTCACTCCTACCACGATTTTGAGTTCGATGGTGTCGTTCAATCGCAATCGCAGTCAAACCACTCCGTTTTTCGCAAACGGACCGGATGTAGCCGCGGAATTAGGCATCGCCGGCGCTTCCACCAACCCGGTCGATTACGGTCCTCCTAACTTGAATTTCACTAACTTCGGCTCGCTGACAGACGGCCAGCCGATACTGACGCGCAACCAGAGTCAGGGAGATACCGAGAGCGCCATCCTGTCGCGCGGCAAGCATACCATCACCATTGGGGCGGGATATACCCGCGCCGATACCAGCACCAGCACGCAGCAGAACGGGCGCGGCACCTTCAACTTCACTGGCCAGGCCACCAGCCTGATCGGCTCCAACGGCTTGCCGGTTTCCGGAACCGGCTTGGATTTCGCCGACTTTCTGCTCGGCATGCCGCAATCGGCCTCCGTGCAATATAGCCCGGCGATGTACTTTGCCCAGAATAACTGGAACAGTTTCCTGCTCGACGATTGGAAGGTCAGTGCCAACCTGACGCTGAATCTTGGCTTACGCTGGGAGTTTTTCCAGCCCGTCGAGGAGAAGTACAACGAAATGGCCAACCTGGATATCGCCCCCCGTTTCGGTAGTGTGGCGGTCGTGGCGCCCACCCTCCCCGGACCGTACAGCGGTTCATTTCCAGCCGGTCTGATCAATCCGGATTACAGAAATTTTTCGCCGCGCATAGGTCTGGCTTATAAGGTGCCTTTCATCAAGCGTTCGACCATCATCCGGGCCGGTTATGGGATTTATTACAACGGTCAGTCTTACATTCCCTTCGGGCTGAAACTCGCGCAGCAGCCGCAGCCGCCGGGGCTTCCGCCATTCGCGGTTTCCGCCAGCGTGAACACCAGTCCCCAAACGCCGGTGTCGCTGGCGAGTTTACCGCTGCCGGACCAATATCCATCTACCATCACTAACTCGTTCGCCGTCGACCGCTACTATCATACGCCGTACGCTCAGACGTGGAATTTCACTATCCAGCACGATCTCGGATCGGGTTTCTTTATGGAAGTCGGCTACCTGGGCACCAAAGGAACCGATCTGGATGTTCTGATATTGCCCAACGAAGGCCCTCCCGGAACGGCATTCAACACCGGCACGCAGCTAGGCAATGCGACTGGGTTCACTTACGACGTGCCCGTGGGCAACTCCAGTTTCAACGTCCTGCAGACCCACCTGATGCGGCGGCTGCGCGGCGGCATTTCCATGAATGCGCGCTACAATTTCTCGAAATCGATTGACGATGCATCCAGCTTCGGCGGTGTCGGCGCCACAGTCGCCCAGAACTGGCTGGATCTGGCCGCGGAGCGCGGCTTATCCAGTTTCAATCGCACCAGTGTATTTACGCTGAGCTGGGTCTACACGTCGCCATTCGGCAACCCGAATTCGCGTTATGCTTCGAGCGGATGGGCCGGGCGTGCGCTGCGGAACTGGACGCTGAGCGGCGGCATCACGGCGGAGAGCGGAACACCGTTGACGGCTCGCGTGCTCGGGAACGGAGTGCAGTTGGCGCAAACCAACGGCGTGGGCAGCGAGCGCGCCGAAGCCACCGGTCTGCCCATCGAAACCGGTAGCGGCTTCTTCAATCTGGCAGCGTTTGCTTTACCGCCGTCCGGCCAGTTCGGCAATGCCGGACGCAATACGATTCCGGGGCCCGATCTCGTATCGGTCAACCTGGCGTTCGGCCGGTCGTTCCAATTTGGCGATACGCGCCGGCGACTGGAGTTCCGCGCGGAAGCCAATAATGTATTGAACCAGGTCAGCATAACCAATGTGGCGACGGTCGTGAATGCCACGAATTATGGCCTCCCCACCGCCGCCTCGGGCATGCGCACCTTAGATATTGTGATGAGGTTCCGGTTTTGAAACCCTTAGCCATTGTATTGACCGCGGCTCTGCTGGCCGCCCAGTTGAGCTCACAGCAAGTGCCGACGTTTTCCAGCACGGCTAACGTGGTGGTGGTGGACGTGACCGTGATGAGCCACGACGGCAAGGCCATCGCCAATCTGACTAAGAGCGACTTTCTGTTGTATGAAGATGGTAAGTTGCAGACCCTGCAGAGCTGCGAGTTACAGAAGCTGGAGACTAAGCCGGTCGAACCGATTCAACCTGCAAAGACACTGCAAACGCGCGCCGCGCCGAAACCGGCGCCCGCCGCAGAGTCGGCGCCCGAAGCCCCCCCGCCAAAGCCGGATCTGCGCGATCACCGGCTGATCGTGATGCTGTTCGATATGTCCACCATGCAGCCGCAGGAGCAGGTCCGGTCCGTGGATGCCGCCATCAAGTTCCTGGGCACGCAGATGACCACCAGCGATCTGGTTTCGATCATGACCTTCGGCTCCGAGTTGAAAACCGTTCTGGATTTTACCGCCGATCGGGATCTGCTGATCTCCACCGTGCATGGTTTCCACGTAGGTGAATCGAGCGAGCTATCCACCATAGCCGATACCGGCGCTGACACGCAGGATATCAGCGGCTCGTTCGTGGCCGACGAGACCGAGTTCAACATCTTCAACTCCGACCGCAAACTGGCGGCGCTCGAAGACGCCGCCCGCCGTCTGGCGCACTACCCCGAAAAGAAGGCGCTGGTCTATATTTCGAGCGGCATTCAGAAGACCGGCGTGGAGAATCAATCGCAATTGCAGGCCACCGTGAACGCCGCCGTCCGGGCCAACGTCGCGTTTTATCCCATCGACGCGCGCGGCCTGATGGCCACACCGCCCGGAGGAGACGCCAGCCAGGCAGCTTCGGTGGGATCGAATCTCTACAGCGGTTCAGCCCAGCAGTCGCTGATGGACAACTTCCATAATACGCAGGAGACCCTCGATTCGCTGGCCGCGGACACAGGGGGCAAAGCGCTGCTCGACTCCAACGATCTTACTCTCGGCATGACCCGGGTGCAGAAGGATATGAGCAGCTATTACATGCTGACTTATGCGAGCACTAACTCCGCCGAGGATGGCAAGTACCGCCGTATCCAAGTGAAGCTGGCTCCTAAGGTGGGGGACTTACATGCTAAGTTGGATTACCGCCAGGGTTACTACGCTCCCACCACCTTCGCCAAGATGAGCGGCACGAACAAGGAAGCCCAGCTTCAGGAAGCGCTGCAAAGCGATAATCCGGTTACGGATCTGCAAATGGCTGTCGAAGTGGATTACTTCCGTCTGGGAAGGGGCAAGTACTTCGTGCCCCTCACCGTGCGCATTCCCGGTTCGGCGCTGGCATTCAACAACAAGGGCGCTAAGGCGGCCACCGAGCTCGATTTCATCGGCGAGATACGGGACGCCCACGGCCGGCAGGCGTCCGTGGTGAGAGATACAATTCCGGTCAAAGTCGCCTCCACCACGGCTGGAGAAGTTACTCGTAAACAGATCCAATACGATACCGGATTCACGCTGGTGCCGGGCAAATACACTCTGAAGTTCGTGGCCCGGGAAAACGGCGAAGGAAAGACCGGCACGTTCGAGTCGCCATTCGTGGTCCCCGACCTCGGTTCCGGGAACGCGTTGCGCCTGAGTTCGGTCATCTTCAGCAACCAGGTGCAAGCCGTTAAGGAACAGATCGCGGGCGCCAAGAACAATAAGAAGCTGATAGCGGACGATCCCTTGATCGACGAAGCCGGCCAGAAGATCATGCCAAATGTGACCAAGGTCTTCCGGCCGGGACAGAAGATGTCGGTGTATCTGGAGCTGTACGATCCCGGCATGCTGCAGGGCCAGGGGCAAGGCGCTGGTTTCGCCAGCGTAACGGCCAGCGTGGCGTTCTATCAGGGCGATAAGAAGGTGATGGAAACGCCGGCAGTGCGGGTGAACCGGATCAACTCGAAGCGGCCGGGCGTCGTGCCATTGCGGCTGCAGACCCTCTTAAAAGCGTTACCGGCCGGTCAATATGTCTGCCAGGTGAATATAATCGACCAGCTAGGACACAAATTCGCGTTTCCCAGGAGCTCAATCGCGGTGCTGGCCGACGTTGTGGGGCAGGCGTCTGCGCCTGCGCGGGACGTCTACGTCCCGCCAATTGGCGGGTCTGGAGACCCGCCGCAGGACTGGAGTCCTGCCCCACATATATAGGAAAATAGAATCTATGAGGTTTTGCCGCATCGCTGTTTTCTATGTGATGTGCTTGAGCGTTTGGGCTGCCACGGGCTACACGGTCGCACAGATCAAGCAATTCATCCAGTCCGCTATTCAGCTCAAGAATCCGGACAAAGAAGTGGCCGAAACACTGCGCCGGATGAAGCTGGCGGAACGCCTCGATCTGGATACCGTCGAGGCGCTGCAAGGCGAGGGCGCCGGTCCCAAAACCGTGGCGGTCCTGAAGCAGTTGGCCACCGAATCGGAGACCCTTCCGTCCGCCGGGCCGCCGCCGCCTAAGACTGTCTATGTGCCCCCGCCGCCGCCCTCCTCCGAGGAGCAGGCGGCACTGCTGGCGGAGGTGAAGGACTACGCAGTCAATTATACGCACACACTGCCCGATTTCATTTGCCTGGAGCAGACCCGCCGTTACATCGACACCACCGGCCGCGACGCGTGGCGCCTGCAGGACATTCTCTCGGCCCGCCTCACTTACTTCAATCAGAAAGAAGATTACAAACTGGTTTCGTTGAACGACCAGGTGATCACTGGCAAGACTTACGCCCAAGCGGGCGGAGCTTTGTCGATGGGCGATTTCGGTACCACCATGCGCGAGATTTTCCAGCCCTCCAGCCATACGCATTTGGAATGGGAACGCTGGGGCAAGCTGCGCGGACGTATCGCGCACGTTTTCCAGTACCGCGTGCCGCTGGAATTCTCACAATGGTCCATCGAGTACGGAGGAGATGCCAAGGACGACGTAGTCAGGATATTGTCCGGCTACCATGGCGAAGTCTTCGTGGATAAAGAGCTGCACACCATCGTGCGCATCACGCAGGAGGCCGAAAACCTGCCGCCCACATTTCCGGTGCGCGATGCCAAAGAAACGCTGGATTACGACTTCACCAAAATCGGCGACAACGAGTTCTTCCTGCCGCTGCAGGCCGATATGCGTATGCACGCGGGCAGGATCTGGAACAAGAACGTTAAGGAATTCCGGCTATACCGCAAGTTCTCGGCCGACGCGGTGATCAAGTTCGACGATAAGGACCTGCCGCCTCTGCCCGACGATAAGACGAAGGAACAACCGCCGCAACCGCAGCCGCCGAAGTGAGCTTCTGGCAGCGGATTTCAATTCCAAAAGGAAAAAGTCGCTCCCTGGATTACCCCGCGGTACACCGTGGGCTTCGCCTTGCCACCGCTCGCAGGCTCCGCGCTGGGGCACGTTCGGCGGGGGATCATCGCCGCCATCGGGGAGCTGAACGTATCGTATTCCGATAGCCACGATCCCTACCGCGTCTCGTGCGCGGCGCACACCTGCTCACGATTCCGACGGCGCGCCCCTGGGCCTTCGCAGCGGGAATGCTCGTGGCGCTGAGCACTACGGCCGCGGATCTGGGAACAACCAGCTTAGTCACATTGGTAGTGTGCGCCGCCAAGCCGCCGCCGCCGGAAGCCGCGGCGCTTTCCGGATTGCTGGCAGTAGGCGGAGCTTTGCTCCAAACCGGCCTGGCGCTGGCCTTCTGGCCCATTCGCCGTTGTGTTCCGGAGCGCCGCGCCCTGGCCAGTCGGTATGCCGAACTGGCGCGCGTGGCAGTACCTGTGGAAGTATACGAAGCTCCTCCGGCGAGCGCACCGCATGCTGCTGAGCCAGGCGGAACGTACGCGCTTGGGTGTGTTTGCGATCGGCAGGCTGTGGGTGGGCATTGCGCGGGAAGCGCCGTAAGGCGCCGAAGCGTTGTTGAAGAACTACCTGGAAGTTGCTGCGAGCCTGCTTCTGCGGATCGGGCCCCGTCCGTGTCCGGAATGCTGAAAGAGGCCGGCCGGCAGATGGACGCGGTCACCGGCCAACCCTGCACCGCCATGGAACTGGCCCCCTCGGCCAGCGTGGCTGGCCTGACTGACTACGTGCGGCAGGAACTGCGCCGGCCCTTGCGTCTACGCTTAAGTGGTACGCTGGCCATCGCCGATACCGTGGCAGCGCTTTCCACTGCAACGTACTTACTGGGTGCCCATCACCGTGGCCATCGTCCTGAAACCGGACTTCGCCTCTACATTCAGCCGCGGCGTGCTGCGCCTGGCAGGGATATTTGCCGGGCTTCTGTTTCACCTGGTGCCGGCTGCGCTCTTCATACACGTAGCCGCGATGGCCACGCTGCTGTTCGTTCTGCGCTGCTGGGGACCTGCTAATTACGGCGTCTTCGTCACGACGACTACGCGCTGGCGGCGTACTGGCCGTGGCCCACTTGGGAACGCAACAGCCTGCAACAGGCGATGGCGCAAATGCTGGACGCCTATCGCGATTATTTCGTAAGCGCCCAATGAACCCCTCTTTCGGCCCGGCCGCATATTGGTTTCACGACCAAAGCCGGCTTAGGAAAGAACGCGGAGGCGCGAATCGAATATTGGCGTGCACGAATCGCCGAACAAGAACGCAGCGGAATGTCAGTCTGCGCTCTTGCCATGAAGAGCAAATCACCGAGCAGTCCTTCTATGTCTGGCGGAAACGACTCCGGCTGCCCGAGGCAGTCCGACTTGCGCTGGTGGAACGAGGAGCAGTGCCGCGCGATGTTGTCACTAAACTACTGGATTGCGGGTATAGAGACCCGAAGAATGCTTGCGTCTGTGTTGGGAGTATGTGCAGAACGGTGTGATCGAGATGCCTCACGGAAAAACAGACAACGCACGACGACGAATCCCACTCTCTCAACACGTAGCGTCGATTCTGGAGATGCGGTGCGCGCACACTCAGGGCCCTTGGGTCTTTCCAGCTCCCACGGCCAGCGGGCATATCGAACCATCCAGCTTGGAGAGGACAAATACCCGAAGGTGTGCGAGGCAACAGGTTTGGAGCACTTTCCACCTTACACTCTCAGGCACATTTGTCTTACAGGGTGGGCACAAAAATGGGCACAGTGCGCTTGACGCGCACGCCGCCGATGGTAGCAAGCCTGCCGTAAAGAACTGATAACTTTGGGAGTTAAATGGTGCGCCCGAGGTGATTCGAACACCTGACCTTCTGGTTTGTAGTTCTAAGGTAACCCGTACACCGGTATTCGCTAAGTACCGTTTTGTTCGACTTACACCAAAGTGAGCATTCGCATTAGACCGAATTGTACGCAGATTTCCGTCCTGGTAGCGGTCACCAGAGGTTATTAAACGTTGCCATAACGCTGGTGTGCAACCGAATGGGCACTTGCCCTCCGTCACGAGCCGCCGCCGCAGAGCGATGGCGATCGGACGTAGCCGCTCGATACCGGTATCCGGCGTAATGCCGGTCGAGATGGACGAAGGCGAGGGCCAGCCAAGCCGATGGAACGCGCTGCGCGCCCTCCGGGTATTGAACTGGTATTCCAGCGAGAGACTAACTTAGCTAACAGGTTCGCCGCCAAACCAACCGTGCCATGCCGCGCGGGACGCCGCCGTGCGATGTTCCGCGCGCGCGGACCCATTAGCCACCGCGGATAATGGCGCGATCGCGCAATCGCCGACTGGAAGCTTGTCATCTACAGGGGGAGCAATATCGCCACCGTTTGGCTCCGCTTCGAAATATTGCTCATTTCGGCTATTTTGAGCAATTTTGGCTCTTGGTGTGGCTCCAAATCGTTGATTATGGGTTCGGGCATATGGGGTGGGTTTGTCTGTAGTGAGCAATAAATGGCCTTCCGAGCCATTGGGGGCGGTGCGCCTACCTTTTCTTGCCCCAGGATCGCGGTGGGGATCTGGTGGCCATCGTGCGATCCAGCGCAGGTTTGGGCGTATTGTTCGGCGAATTCACGCCAGGATTCAACACATGCACCGTGATCGGGAGCAAGGGTGTCCCGCCTGCCGCTTGCGGGATCGCACCGTCCACCGCTGCAGGAATGGCCTACCGTTCCGGACAGATGCCGGCGCGGATCATGCGCGTGAATGCGGCCGGTCGGCAGGAGTTGTGGAAGGAACTGGCGCCCACCTATCGGGCAGCGCTCAAAAACTTCGCGTAAGGAGCGAAAAATTTCCCTCCGGCTCGCGTATGTGTGAATGAGCGGCCGGATAAAGATCTCGCCGGCCGGCAGACCCAGAGGAGAACACATATGACGGAGAGAACCGGTTTGACGTGCGGTCGTGCGATTTGCGGCGTGTTGGTGATGCTGGCCGCCCTTCCCCTTCAAGCTCAGGAAAGCGTTATTTACAACTTCCAGGGGGGTAACGATGGTAGCAAACCAACCGAAGGCTTCGAACTCTACAAATCCTCCCTTTACGGCACGCTGACTAACGGCGGTAGCGCCGGTGTGGGAGAGGTATTTAGGTTCGCGCCGCCGACGACGGGAACCACGTGGACCAAGAGGGCGCTGTACAATTTCGGCGCCCCAGGGAACCTTGGCGGATCTCCTGCCGGCGGCGTGGTCGCCGACGCGTCTGGCAACCTTTATGGAGCCACCTTGGATGACAACAGCATCGGCTCGTGTTGCGGTGTGATCTACGAGTTAAGTCCGCCCGCTGCCGGACAGACCGCATGGACCGAGAACATCATCTACAGTTTTACCGGCGGACTGGACGGCGCTACTCCGCATGGCCGCCTGGCGATAGACCAATACGGAGGCCTTTATGGGGTCACCCACATTGGGGGCGGCGGCACTTGCGACTGCGGAACCGTATTCAGCCTCCGCCGTAACCTCGCATTCGGGGGGTGGTTCTTCGAGGTGCTGTACACCTTCACGGGCGGTAATGATGGCTCCTTTGCCAATGGCGATCTGCTGATCGACAACACGAACGGCTACATCTTCGGCACGACCACCAACGGCGGCAGTTACAAGTTGGGCAACGTATACGCTCTGATCCCGGCTACGACCGGATGGAGCTGGGCCGATATTCACGATTTCGAAGGCGACGCCACCGATGCCCACGATGGCGCCACGCCGAACGGCGGCCTGGTGGGCGCTACGGGTGATCTGTTCGGCACCACCTCGAGCGGCGGCGCCAGCGAAAAATGTTGCGGCATACTCTTCGAGCTCCGCGAGGAAATCGCTGGCAATCCGTACACCCTGATTAACCACCATAGCTTCACCGGCGGCCAGGATGGCGCGGTTCCACAAGCCGGCCTTTATGAAGACTCCTCGCACAACCTCTGGGGCACCACCTGGGAGGGAGGTTCGGGCACCACCGGCTCGGATTTTGGCACCATCTTCGAGTTATATCCGGATAGACTCATAGTCAACGACTGGCATTACACCGTGGCTCACAGTTTCAATGGCGGTCCCAACGATGGCGCCAATCCGGACGGCCGGTTGGTCGCCAACAGCAAAGGAGTCTTGTACGGCATCACCGAGAACGGCGGCCAATCCAACAATGGTGTCGTGTATGAGTTCAAACCGTGATGAACTTCATTAAATGTGAGACCACTGAATCTCACTTAGGAGGAACACAATGCTTAACCCACAAGGAAAGTTGATAAAAGTATGCGGGGCCTTTGTATCCTTGTCGGGTTGTGCGCCGCGATCGCAAGCACTTCGCCCGCACAAACCGTTATTCACTGATTCACCGGCACGAAAGGCGCCACGCCTTGGCACCCTCCGGTCGAAGGACTCGACCTGTTTTTCTACGGCACGATTGAAACAGGCGGAGCAAACCTCGACGGAACGATCTACAAGCGTACGCCGGAGGGCAAACAAGCATGGGTTTCCAGCTTCTGCCGAATGGCCGTCGGGTTCGAGCTTGAAGAGTGTAACCTGACTGTTGGGATCGGCCGAACACCGGCCTGCCCACGTACACCACGTTCGTCAGCCCGCCCACCGTAATAGTCCCGTCCACCGGTTCCTGCGATTGATACCGGGTGGCAGAGCGTCATCCATCACTACGTCCACAATCATCGTGCCGTTCGCCACTCCCGGATGCACCACCGCAGCCTTGCCGCCAACGGTCTCCTTCCGATGCAGGAACGCAATGATCACCGGCTCACCTTGCCTCACGTCCCGCATTGCCGTATGGTCGGACGTCAATCGGCCCAACCCGCGCACCTCCAGCTTGATATCGCCTTGCTTGACCGTGTCCCACCACAGCGTGTCGAGGTCCACCACCCGCTGGCTTTGCCCTTGCGCGCCGGTCACCGCAACTCCTGCGATCCCCAATAGCAGCAGGGCTCCCAACGACCAGGCCGCTCCCCATCCGGCGAGCCTGTGCGCCGCCACGGGGTTGGCCAGCCGCCGGATCCGGCGCAGGAGCGAAGCGTCATTCGCAGATAGCACCGCCTTGAAATGTGCGGGCCGCATTCCAATTCCGCCAGTGCGCGTGTGTACACCATACCTCCTGGCAGCGTAAGCATGCGTTTTCAAAAAGCTGGGATACTCTGAAAGCGACTCCAACGCTGCGAGGTTGGGGAGGGCGGACGGGAAATCGGAAATCCGACGCGCGGCTGCTGGCTCCGCATGCTATCCCAAGTAGGACGGGCATTTCAAAATCCGTCAAAGGCGCGCCTGATCTTGGGCGCGTTTTTCATTTCTGGCAGTTCAACTTGGAAGGATCTGAATCCGCCCTGAGCGGGTCCAATCGAAGCATCAGTGAGCTTCCCGGCTCAAATCCTTCAGGAGGTTTCATCCATGGCCGAGAACGGGGGCATTTTGCCAACCACACATTACACCGTAGGGCCGAAGGAGAACTCTATCAAAAACATTGGGGGAAACGGTCCGGATCGCGCGCCAACCGCTCAAAATACGCACACACTGAGCGGCTGGAGCGAGACAGCCGGCAGCCAACAGATGGCGGAGGGAGAGCCAAGTGAAAGCGGCGATCTATGCGCGGGTGTCAACGGTTGACCGGTCTTCGGCATGAACGACAGCCGCTTCACGAGTCCTAACACCCAGGGCAGCATCGACCGGATTAGCGAAAGTGCGCAGGGCGAAAAGAAGAAAGGGAAGGATGAAGATCTCCGAACCGTGCTCTCCCAGGTGCGCGGCAACATTCAGCTTCGCAATGGGATCGCTGCCATTTCAAACGGAGGCTTTCAGGTGCCGGGAGCCGACACCGCCGTGCACGGCACATACAATGTTTTGAACCAGCGAGTCGATTTACATGGCACGCTCGACACCCGGGGGCATCTCTCAGACACGACGTCGGGTTTCACAGCGCTGGTGCTCAAAGCAATCACCCCGCTGTTCAAGAAACGTGGCTCTACGCGGATCGTTCCTTTTGAAATAACCGGCTCGTACGGCAATACCACGGTCGGAGTCGATTGGAAGAAGGACTTGGCGCGTTTGAAGTAAGCATCGCGCAAACCTACCGGCGGCCGGCATCGTGAGCGCGTCAGAGCCGGTTTCGGCATCTTTGCCGGCTCAGATTGCCACTAGACAAAAGTAGACGCACTCAGGGGGGCGGGAACCCCGGTGGCTGGTGGTTGGTGGCTCGGCAGCACGACAAAACACGACGCCCGCAGGGGGGTGTATTGGGGGAGTTTTTCGACCGGCTTGGACCATTTTTCGACGGGCGCGCCATTGCGCGAAACTGGAGCCATGAGCAGGCTGCCTTACCAACAACTCGCCGCGTACGCCGCCCGAAGTCGCACGCCGCATAGGCGATTACAAAGCTGAAGACTTCCGCGCGCGGCGCGAAGAGCGAGTGCGACGCTGGCGGGAAGCTAATCCTGACGCAGCCAACGAAACCGGGCCGGCGTTTCACCCGCTGATCATGCGCTACCAGGTGGATCCCAGGCGGACGTCGCGCGACAAGCCACGGCACCAGCCTGTGTGAAGCACCAACCGCGGCGGTCACGGTGTGTCACGGCAGTGGCAGGATGGTCGGGCGGCATCGCAGATAGGCGCTATGGCCGGCGCGGGGCTGACATCTCGCCGCGGCCTAATTGCTCGCACACCTCGCTTGAAGGATGTGAAGAATGCGGCGCCTCCAGCCGCGGCGCGCGTCCCGATACGCGCACTCGCGGGCGCGGCGACGGACAACGAGCTGGTGCCGGGGATTCGGCGCGGGCACCGCGGAGCGCGCGTCGGTGAACGGATGGCGGCGATGCTACCGGAACCGGACCGGACATTGTTTCAAGAACCGGAGATTCAAGCTGGATTCATGGCGTGCTGCAAAGAGACGTGTCGGCAGGGTACATGGGGTCCGGCAACGGATGTATCTCAAGGCGTTGCTCGCCAAGGGCGAGCAGGTCAAAGAAGCGAAAGAGGCTGAACTGGCGGGGATGAAGCTCCGAAAGCGCTCGCCCGCTGCTTGCGTTAGAGTAGGTCCCCACGCGATGCTTGGCCATGGCTGATCACGGCAACATGTTCACCGGGCTGCCTTCGGCGGCGCTCACCGAAGAGGTGGTAATCGAGCTTCTGACCACACCCAGTCTACGAATCGAGCGTATCGTCTCGACCGGGCAGGCGAGTCCGGTGGATCATTGGTATGACCAGGATTGGGACGAGTGGGTGATCCTGCTGCTCGGCCACGCGCGGCTGCTCTTCGAGGGCGAAGCGGAGGCGCGGTCCTTAAGTCCCGGTGACTACATTCACATCCTGGCGCACCGCCGTCACCGCGTCCTCTGGTCCGATCCACAACAGGTGACCGTCTGGCTTGCTGTCCATTTCCGTTGATGCATCAGCAGCTTTAGCGTACGGGTCCCACCCATCGGCCCTGCCCGTGAACTGCTAGAGATTTCGTGACTTGGCCGCCGGACGCTCGGCCAAGCACGCAGACGCAGAATATGACCCTCCGAACCGTGGTTTATGTCGCACCTGATCCTTTTGGATCACGTCGCGACATGCGTGAAAGGCCCGTCTGGACGCGCTGAGAGAACGACTCGCCGAAACACTAGGTCAGGAGTGACACAAGAACCTTGTCCCGATATCCAGCGTTTTTGGGACGCCCGGAAGAGCCCCGAAGGCCCTATTTATAGGGCTGGTGTGCGTCTCCAGCCCTGGCCGGTGACTTGTGCTGCTCGAAACGGGGCCAAGCACCTGTTTGCGATTGCCAAAGCGGGATCCTGATTCCCCGCGGCGATTCGCTTATAATCGCACCTGGAGCACTACTTATGGGGCACAGGCGTTCTTATCGAGCTGTCACTCCATTTCTTCTGGCTTTGCCAGCGTGTTGGTGTGCCGCCAGCGATTTCCAAACGGACGTCCAGCCGATTTTGAACACTTCCTGTGTCCCTTGCCACCGCGGCGCCAAACCCAGCGCCGGACTAGCGCTGGATTCCGCGCAAGCCGTCGCCAAGGGGGGAAGGTCGGGCGCCGCAGTCCGCCCCGGCAACAGCTCGGCCAGTCCGCTATTCCAGAGGATCACTTCGGAGGATCGCGGAGTGCGTATGCCTCTCGGCGGCGAACCGTTGCCGGCACCGGCCATTGCCCTGATTCGTTCGTGGATCGAAAGCGGCGCAGCGGGGCTTCCCGTTATCACCGCCGCCTCGCCGGCGAAGCACTGGGCATATGTCCCGCCGGTCCGTCCGCCTGTTCCGGCAGTCCACAATCGCTCGACTTCAAATCCGATCGATGCCTTCATCCTGGCCCGCTTGGATAAGGAGGGGCTGCAGCCGTCGCCCGAAGCATCTAAAGAAACGCTGATTCGCCGCGTCAGTCTCGACCTGATCGGCCTGCCGCCCAGCCCCCAGGAGATTGACGAGTTCCTGCGCGACACGCGCCCCGATGCGTATGAACGGCTGGTCGATCGCCTGCTCGCGAATCCACATTACGGCGAGCGGTGGGCACGGCCGTGGCTCGATCTAGCCCGCTACGCCGATACCAACGGGTGGGAAAAAGATGAGCGCCGATCGATGTGGAAATACCGCGACTGGGTGATCGACGCACTGAATCGCGACATGCCGTTCGATGAATTCACCATCGAGCAGCTTGCCGGCGATATGCTGCCGAACGCCACGTTCGACCAGAAGATCGCCACGGGCTTCAACCGCAACACGCTGTTTAATGAGGAGGGCGGCGTGGACAAGGACGAGGAGCTATGGATCAATCTGGTCGATCGCGTGAATACGACAGCCACTACCTGGCTCGGCTCCACGCTGGCATGCGCCCAATGCCACAATCACAAATTCGATCCGTTCACGCAAAAGGAATACTATCAGTTTCTGGCCTTCTTCAACAACACCGATTTCAGCGAAAAGCACTATGGGGACACCACCCGGAAAAACGTCGAGCCTAAACTCAGCTTGCCGACGCCTCCGCAGGAAGCCCAGCGGCGGAAACTTCAACAGCGCATCGACAAACTGGAAGCCAAGCTGAAGACGCAAACTCCCCAGCTGGATCGCGAACAGCAGCGCTGGGAGAAGCAGATGCAGGAGCTCGAAGCCGGCTGGCAGACGCTCGAAATCAGCTCCGTGCGCTCCGCGTCCGGTTCGATGCTGAAGCGCAAAGAAGACGGCTCATGGCTGGCCTCCGGCGAGAATCCGCCCACAGACCAGTATGTGGTCGAGGTGCGGGCGCCCCGCAGCTTCACGGCTTTGTGCATCGAAGTGCTGCCCGATCCGAGCCTTCCCCGCGGCGGGCCGGGCCGCGATGCCTACGGCAACTTCGCGCTCACGGAACTGAAGATGGAGGCGCTGGCACTTTCCGGCGCGGCGGAACCGGTGGCTGTCTCCAAGATCGTTTCCGACGGGGGCAAAGTGCGGACCGCCAAAGATAAGCCGGGCACGCCTCTGTGGGATGTGGACGCCTCCCGCGACGCGAAGCGCACACCGCGCCGCCTGTTGGCAGTGATGAATGGACCGCCGCCCGCCGGGCGGGACACTCTGCGAATTACCTTGATCCAGGATTCCGAATTCTCCGGCCAAGGCATCGGACGATTCCGCATTTCAGCCTCGTCAGCCGCAACACCGCAGAGAACCGTTGAGGTATCGGCCACACTGCGTGCGGTTCTCGAAACGGCGCCGGCAGAGCGTGGCAAGAAGCAGGCCGAGGAGCTGGCGGAAGCGTTTCGCAAGGTGGCCCCGTCGCTCGAAAGCGCCCGCGCCGAATTGAAGCAGCGGCAGCGCGCGCTGGACGACCTGGGCATCGCTACTACATTAGTGATGCGCGATCGCCCGGGCACCGAGCGTTTGTCCGCCGTGATGCGCGCCCGCGGCAGTTTCCTGAGCCCCGGCGAGACCGTATATGCCGGCACTCCGCAGTCGCTCAATGCGTGGCCTGACGGGCTTCCCAGGAACAGGCTGGGACTGGCGCGCTGGATCGTCAGCCGCGACAATCCTCTGACCAGCCGGGTGGCCGTCAACCGGATTTGGGAACAATATTTCGGACACGGCATCGTCGAGACCAGTGAAGACTTCGGCACGCAGGGCGAACGGCCGGTGCATCCGGAGTTGCTTGATTGGCTGGCCGTGGAGTTCATGGATCGCGACTGGAGTATGAAGGCCATCCACCGCCTCATTGTCACCTCCGCCACGTACCGCCAGGATTCCCGGGTAACGCCAGAGCTGGAGCAGCGCGATCCTTATAATCGTCTGCTGGCGCGCGGGCCGCGGTTTCGCGTGGAAGCTGAAATGGTGCGCGACATCGTCCTCACCGCCAGCGGTTTGCTGGATGCGAAGATTGGCGGACCCAGCGTGTTTCCTTACCAGCCGGACGGCGTCTGGGACATGCCGTACAACGACGACAAATGGAAGGAGAGCACCGGGGATGACCGTTACCGCCGGGGTCTGTACACCTTCATCCGGCGCACCGCTCCTTATCCGAGCATGACCGTGTTCGACGCGCCCAGCCGCGAAGCCTGTACGGTGCGCCGGGTACGTACGAATACTGCGCTGCAGGCGTTGACCACTTTGAACGATCCGGTGTTCTTCGAAGCGGCGCAGGCGCTCGGCAGGCGTGTGAGCCGGGAAGCCGATCAGGATGCCGCCGACCGCGCCGCGCTGGCTTTCCGGTTGTGCACCGGCCGCCGGGCGACCGCCGGCGAATTGCAAACCATTGTGCGAAATTACGAGGCGCAGCGCGCGGCATTCGCCAGAGATCCGGCATTATCCGCGAAGGTGACGGGCGCGGCGGGAGATGACGCGAGCGCGGCGGCCTGGGTGATGATTTCGAACGCCCTGCTCAATCTGGATGAAACGATCACGAAGGAATAAAGTCATGTTGGAACGGGATTCCAAACAATTACTCGATATCACCCGGCGGCACTTCTTCTGCCGGGCCGGATTCGGCATCGGCACGCTGGCATTGAGCGCGCTGCTCGATGACCGGCTCTTCGCGACCCAGACCAATCCGCTCGCTGCGCGCAAGCCGCCTCTGGAAGCCAGGGCCAAGAGCGTCATCTACCTATTCATGGCCGGTGCGCCTTCGCAGCTCGACCTCTTCGATTACAAGCCCAAGCTGAACCAGTTCGACGGGCAGCCCGTACCGGCGGAACTGGTGAAGGGCGAGCGCTTCGCATTCATTCAGGGCACGCCGCTGCTGCTGGGCTCGCCACACGCATTTGCGCGCCACGGTCAGTCCGGCGCCGAGATCAGCAATCTGCTGCCGCATTTCACCGAGATCGTGGACGACGTCTCCATCATCAAGTCGATGTGGACGACGCAATTCAACCACGCGCCAGCGCAGATCTACATGTCCACGGGGCATCAACTGGTGGGCCGTCCGAGCTTCGGCGCCTGGACCACCTACGGACTGGGGAGCCAGAATCAGGATCTACCCGGATTCGTGGTTCTGTTATCCGGGCAGAGTCAGCCGGATGGCGGCAAGAGCTGTTGGGGCAGCGGATTCCTGCCCACGTTCTACCAGGGCGTAGAGTTCCGGCGTAGCGGCGAGCCGGTCCTGTTTCTGACGAATCCCGATGGCGTGGATAATGCGGCGCGGCGCCGCTCGCTGGATCTGATCCGGGACTTGGATCAGACGCATGAGGCAGCGGTCGGCGATCCGGAAATCGAGACTCGTATCAACTCCTGCGAACTGGCGTACCGGATGCAGGCCAGCGTGCCCGAATTGATGGATGTCGAAGGCGAGCCGGAACATATCCATCGGCTCTATGGCACCGAGCCGGGCACGAACTCGTTCGCGAATAACTGCCTGATGGCTCGCCGCCTGGTGGAGCGCGGAGTACGCTTCGTGCAGCTCTTCCATCGCGGGTGGGACACGCACGGCTCCGGCGGCGGCGACGATATCGTGAACCGGCTCTCGGAGTTGTGCCGGGCTACCGATCAGGCGGCCGCCGCGCTGATCAAGGATTTGAAGCAGCGCGGACTGCTGGATTCCACCATCGTGGTTTGGGGCGGCGAGTTCGGGCGCACGCCCATGAACGAAGCGCGGGACGGCTCAAAATTTCTAGGGCGCGATCATCACCCGCGCGCCTTCACCATGTGGGTCGCGGGCGGCGGCATCCGCCCTGGTGAGACCGTCGGCCAGACGGACGACATCGGCTACAACATCGCGGAAAATCCGGTCTCGGTCCACGACCTGCACGCCACCCTGCTGAACCGTTTGGGATTCGATCACACCCGGCTGACCTACCGGTTTCAAGGGCGCGACTTTCGGCTCACCGACGTCGAAGGAGAGGTCGTCAAGAAGCTAATGGTATAGCGATTTCGGATCTGTGGCAGACTACAGAATCGGGTCTCGATGTTTGATCCACTCAAGTGGGTGGATTGATCCGCGCCTCATCCACCGTCTTCTGCGTTGTTTTGTATTCTGCAGAGAGAACGCTACCCATCTTGCCATTCAATGCCCTTGCCGCGAGCGAGTAGGCAAGCGCGGCTCGCTGGTGCTCTTCCACCCGCCTTATGCACAAGATTTGATCCGCCGACAGTGGCCTGAGGCGGGCGACCGTTTGGGGACCCTGAGAATCCTGCGTTAAAACAGGTGGAGTAGCGAAGGTGAAGCTTCGCAAAACTCATTCTCAGGAGTCACCCAAAAGGTGAATAACAATCGAAAGCATACCAATCAAACGACCGTCAGGCAAGGGGCGGAAGCGGCTAGGGCAGAACCCTTGAAAATCGGGGCTGCCACGCCTTTTGATTTCTCGGCGCGCAATCTAACGGCCTACGGCGGTTTATTGCCGGTGGCGACCATGCTGGAAAAGCTCGGGTTCCAGCAGTTGGTGGAAGAGACGCTCAGCATCAAACGGCTGACCCGCGTGATGCCGGTGTACCAGTTTGTGCTGGCCATGGTGCTGGCATTGTATGTGGGATTTTCGCGACTGCATCACCTGCGCTTTCTGGAGCGCGAGCCGATGCTGACCGGGATTCTGAAAGTGCTGCGTCTACCGCCGCAGTGCACGTTTTGGCGGTTTCTGGCCTCGCTGCATCTGAGCGTGGCCGGACAGATTCTGCGCATGCAGCAGATCCTGCGGCAGCGCGTGTGGGAAGCCGCGCATGTGGAACTGAAAACCATCACCCTGGGCAGGCATGCGCAGCATTGCGGTCGGGCGCAATACAGGTGGCTGGCCCGCGGACATCCACACGCCTTCGTTGGCGGATCTGCCGACGGACGCCTTTACGCGCCTGTTACCAGGGGGCTGATGCCGGCGTGGACGCCGGCTGCAGGACTGGAGCCCTGCCCACGACGCTACTTGTCGAAGGTGATACTGGACTCGCCCGCGTACCTGTGGTAATTGCGGAAATCTATGGAGTTGCGGCTGCAGGTGCTTGTATCCCGCTGGCAGCCCATCGATTCGGCGTGCACAGGGACCAGGTACTGGCGGTCGGCGAAACGGACGAATTCATAATCGGTGGCCATCTCCACTTTGTCGCTGGGGAAGGCATCCGGGATGTGGGTCGCCTGCATTTCGATGCGCAGCACCCGGTTGGTCTCTTTATCGATCCATACGGAGCCCTGGTACGCAGGAGTAATCGACTGCGACGCTACCATGACTTGCCAGTGGGAATGCTCGCGCTCCACGGTGAAATCGAAAACCAGGGAAGGGCGCCCGGCCGAACGGGACTCCTTGCGGTACTCGAAATCCGCCGCCGTGTAAGGGGAGAACACGTCCTTCAGGACGCTGCCAAACTCACCGGTGGACCAGGATCCGGGCAAATCCGCCATGCTCTTCTTAGACGCCTTGCCGTTGATTTGCAGGTTGCGGTAGCTCTCCTGTCCGTTCTCATAGACCAGCGCCATAGAAATGACGTCGAGCGGCTGCCAGTTCTTGGAATTCGACGCCGTCTGATAGCGCGTCATCAGCTCCTGGCAGTAGTAGTTGGGCAGGGTTTCGAGGAACATGCCCGCGGCTTCGCGCGCTTTTTCGATGACGACTTCCTCGTGCCGCTGCGGTCCGCGAACAGGCGGCTCAGACTCCGGGGCGGGCGTCTCATTCCGGGCCGAAAGCTCCGGTGCGGGCGCGGCGGTTTCAGCGGCCTGCGGCGGGGGAGCTTCCGTCTGCTTGTGCGCGGCACTGCCACCGCGCTTCAGGACGGGCGGACCCTGATCGTCCGTATCAATTTGCACGGACTTCACCTGGTCTTTCGCCGGTGCGTTCAGATCGGCTGGATTCGGGTCGTCAGCGGAGGAGGCGGCAGCGGCGGTGGGCGCGCTGGGCGCGGGCGGCGTGGCGGGGGTTGCGGGCGGAGCAGGCGGAGCAGAAGGTTTAGCCGGCTCCGCGGCAGGAGTTTCCTTCTTGTCTTCGCTGCCGCTGTCTTTGACTCTATTTTTGGCATCCTTGGCCAGCGAGGTCTGCACCGGCTCGATAGCATGCGCGCGATCCTTGGCAGTTCCATCCTGCTGCCACATGACGTTGACGGCCGTCATGAAACCCTCGTCATCCTGATTGGACTCGATTTCCACGAAGTCGCCGGGCGCCAGGTCAGCAGGCTTGATGGCGTTGCCCAATTTCAGGAAATGCGTGGCATCGGTGCGCTTGTAATTCAGAATACGGTGATCGTCGGCTTCGAGGACGATCTCGTCTTTGCGCAGGCGCCGCAGCATGCCCGTAGTGCTCTCGAGTTGGGCCTGCTCTTCATTCTTCTTGTGGCGGCGCGGTACCGGGATGCCCAAGCCGCCATTACCGGGAGGAATGCCGCCCGGATATTGACCTGGGGGGTATTGGGCTGGCGCGGGCGGAGGGGCTTCGATCACGACCAGCAGGAGACCGAGCCAAAATGGGCGTAAAACAGCCATATAACTACCAGCATACCTGGACGATGCAGCGGGTGTTTGGGTTTCGCCTCGAGGCCCCGCTTTCAGCCCCCCATCCGTGCGAGGCGCATACTGGCAGGTTTCTTGCCATCGGATGTGAGCAAATTTGACCAGCTTATCCGTGACGCTTTGAACAGTTTTGACCGGACAGGACGGCGAGTGCCTGCTACGTGTATTAGAGTAGTCCAAAATTGCGTGGACACGGAGACTTGCCTGCGCGGTGGGAAAGAGACGATTGACATGAAGGCTGATACCGGGCATCGGGCGGAGCATACCGTTCTCGTGGTGGCTGATGACCCCCGCGTCCTAATGCTGGCGCAAGCGATTCTTACCGGCAAGGGACACCGGGTGCTCGTGGCAAGCGATGCGCAGAACGCCGTCCAGGTACTTAAGGGAAACTACGTCCCCGTTCATTCCGTGGCTATCCGAGCGGGTATCAGCGGTTACGATGAACTCGAAGACTGGTCTCTCCGCCGGGGAGCCAAGCCATGGACTTTCTGGTGTGCTGTCGATGATCGGAGCGTCCGGCTGAAAGGGCTGGATGCGGGAGCCGACTGGGAAAGCGCCGCTTTGCAAGCGTATTGAGTTCGGATGAGACTTGGGCTTTGACATCGTCATTGATCGGTGGGCCGACAACAGCCGAACAGGAGAAAATTTAGAGACGAACGGCATTCTGACCGACGACAGCTATGAAAAAGCTCCGAGCGTCCTGGCCGTCTGCACGGTCCCTTCAGACATGCACAGGCGGAGCGTCTCAGCGAGATGCACGATGTTAGATCCCTTCACAAAGGTGAAGTGATTCCCAGGAGTTTCCTTCACGTCGATATCCGCAGCCAGGTCACGCCATCCCAGCAGAAGATCATCGCGGTCGGCAGCAGCTGTTTCACTACAGCGAACCAGTATCAACCGGCCTGAATAAGCCTGAGGTTTGTAGTTCGCTTCCGCGAACCAGTTCGCATCTTCGACGGTCCCGATGGGCCTTGGCAGCGTTCGACCGACGCTGCGAAAAGCCCGGCGAAGCGCCATGCGGCTACCGACGCGGACTGTCCCCAGGCTCCTGTCTCGTATTGTCCGAAATAATTTAGCCGGCCCATTTGGTTCTCCGAAATAGTACTTCAGACGCGACATGAAGTGGCTCAGCGTGTCGTTGTGAGTGTGCGAATCTTGGGCCCGCTCCCACCAGCGCAACTTGCTGTCGAGCAGCGCGAGCAAGCCCACCTCTTCGCCGCTAGCGCGCAGTTGCTGCGCCATTTCGAAGGTCACCACCCCGCCAAACGAATAGCCGGCCAAGTAGTACGGCCCGCGCAGGTTTACCCGCCGCACAAAGGGCTTGACAAGGTCCAGGAAGAAATCCGGCTGCTGACTGCGAGTGTATCGCCGGCGAAGCAGCCTCGCACTCTGGCAAAATAGCCGGAGCGCTGCCCAACACAAAAACCGTTGCGACGCGGCTCAATCGCGACGCTGGCACCTTTCTGCTGAAAGCGCACCCGCGAAGGAATAGGAGCGTTGTAGGCCCCGGGCGGAGGTAGAACGCGGCAATTGACCTGGGAGAAGGCGAGGAACGATTTGCGGTGATATCGGAAGCTGCCAGGACCGCCGGTTGCGGCGCGGAAGTGGACGCGGCGGATGCGCGGATGCATCCGGATTTCATCGTGCGCGTGCGCATCGGCGGGCATCTCCCCAAGGCGGGCGACACTTCGCTCGAAGCCATGGGCCGGGCGTTCATGAATGTTGACGGCACGGGTAATATGGCGGACGTTTACTTCGGCGCAATTCGCGAACTGACGCTTCTCTATCCCGTCGCGGGCGTCGATCAGTTGATGGGCTACACCATGGCGCACGAACTGGGGCACTTGCTGATCGGCGCCGGTCATCGGCCCAACGGGCTGATGCGGGCAGCTTCGAGCAAGAAGGAGTTGGATGCCCTCAACCAGCGCCACCTGAAATTCAACAAGGCGGAACAGGCCGCAATCCTGCGCAAACTGCGGTCGCGTGCGGCTGGCTCGGATACGGCTCCGGTAAATGACCAGCACCTTGAGTAGCGCCCTGTCAAACGAAAGGTCCTGGCTACGGCCCCGTTGTCGGCATTATCGGCCGCTGCTCAGGCTTGGCACAAGCACCGAGCGCCACGCACCGAGAAGACACGCATCCTGCCCAATTCGCCTTCGGCTTACACCGGCAGGTTTCCGGATGCGATGCCGATCAAACACCCCTGACACCCCCGACCTGAGTCTCGCCAAGTGCGCGCGTCGGCGGCTTTGATCCTATCTGCTGGACGCCAGGTGATGTCGAAGCCCGAGCCGAAACCGGACGCGGTCGACCTCCTGAAGGGGCTTCAAGAATTCAGGCTCCTGCAGGGGCCAAAGCTGCGCAGGCGGAGCGGTGGCGCCGGAGGCCACCAGCAAGGAGTTTACGGCACGCCGGGCCGCTTCATTCGCTGATTCCATGCAAGCGATGTCTGTATAGGTGCGCACGTAATCCGAAGCCAGGAACAAATTCTCTATCTCGATCTGCGCCTCGGGCCGATATTGAAGCGAGCCCGCCGTGTTGATGAGCAGGGGCTCCGCGTTGGCCGCAGCGCTGGGATTGGGAAACTCGATATCGGGATCCAGGAACCACGACAGCAGGTTCGCATCGTCCAGCATCTGCGCTCCGCCAACGTTCAGGTGCTGCTTGAGCTGCGTCCAGACCTCCTCTTTAATCTGCCCGGCCGTGCACTCCTGGGCCGGCTTACCGTAAACCACTCCGGGCAACTGCCATTCCGAAAGGTCCACGGAGAGAATGCCACGGACCATGCCGCTTCCGAACTGCGAGAAGTCCACGTTCGTCCAGAATTGGCGTTGGGAAATCGACGTCAGCGCCCACGGCGAGTCCAGATAGATGGCATGGCCGTTTACGACCGGCACATCCTGCGCCAGGTAGAACTGGATGCCATTCATCCATCTGGTCTTCAGTTTATTCAGGTTCGCGATGGATGGCGCCGCTCGAGTCAGGTCATCGCTGAGAAGCGACGCCATTACCTCCACCGGCAGGGCGGCGATATAGAAATCCGCCTCGATCCGCGGGCCTCCATCCACGCGGACGCCGGTGACGCGGGCACCGTCCGTATCAATCCCGGTCACACGAGTTCCAGCATAGAATTCCGCGCCCAATCTCCGAAGGTATTGAGTCCAGGGATCGATCCAAACATCGCTCGTGGGACCGGAGAGAAGACGATCGAAGACCCGGTCGGGGGAGATCAGGCCATACAGCAGTTGCAACTGCGTGCCGCCGACCGTGCGCGTGCTGCTCTCCTCTGCCCGCATAGCCACCAGGGAGCGGGTAAGACCTTGCCCCAGATACGCCTGGTACGTTTTCGACATGCGTGGCGCCGCTATGAAGTCCCACCATGCGATCTCTTCGAATTCCGCCAGCCGCCGCTCGGGGCAACTGGTAGCCACAATCAGCAGGCAAGTCACGAAATAAGCCAACTCGTCGGGCGGAACACCGAGCGGAGTAAAAAGCTCGGTGAGAAATACCTGCAAATCCGCCAACGTCTCGGGGCTGCGGGCCAGCCAGGTAATCTCGGCCTGCCCGGACCTAGCCAGCAGGATGCGAGTTGCCACCGTGAGATTGTCGAACGTGTTCCCGCTGACGCCGTAGGGAATGCGCCTCATGGTATCGATGACGTGCTTGTAGAATCCGGGGAAGAACCGGAAACCGTGTTCGCCGGGAAGCGCCTTGTGGTCCGGGAGGGCCGAGCCGGGCACGGGGATGCTGCGCGCTTTGCCGCCCATCACGGGCTTTCTCTCGAAGACGCGCACTTGGAAGCCGCGCTCCGCTAGTTCGTGTGCGGCGCTCAGGCCGGCCACGCCGCCGCCGAGGATCGCTACTGTCTGTGGCATTCCGTTATTCTACGCCAGCCTGGTCCGTGTGACGAGGATCGGTACCCGTGAACGCCCATGGCACAGTGGATCCTTTTAACACACGCATCGCATAGACATGCGCGCTGAATGGTTTCAAGCTTTCGATTTGAGTTAGCCATGGGTATCCCCTCCCTTGTCTTATGCAACTGCTAGCCGCTACCCCTACGGCCGGGTTCTGACCGCAGTGGGCATGATCGAAGTCGTTTGTCCTGGTTTCCTTCGCTCCTGGGTTACCGACCACGGGGAGGCCGGGAGCCGAACTGAGCGGGTCTTGCTTTTGCCTGCTGGTAATGCGACCGCGGCGGCCGGCAAGGCCACCGTCGCATCGGGAATTTACCGGATGCGGCGGCCCCGGTTATGTTAGAATTTCAAAGATCTGGCGGCCTGGCTGGCAGGAAAACCTACGTAACCTGATTCGGCCTGAAACGCCAGTTCCTTGTGTTTCACAACTCTGTAGAGGGTCCTGATCTCAAGAACCAATGCCAGGCAGGCGTGATGCCGAGATAATCCGTCTTCTAGGCGCCTTCAGGAATGGCGAGCCGCAGGCCGAGTCGCGCCTGGTGGATCGGACCTACCGCGAGTTGCGTAAGATCGCCGCTGGTCACTTACGCCGGGAGCGGTCCGCGCGCAGCCTGCAAACTACCGACCTGGTGCACGAGGCCTACCTGCGGCTGGTCGATCAGCCCGACATCGCATGGCGCGACCGCGCCCAGTTTTTTCAGATCGCCGCGCATGTCATGCGCCAGATCCTGATCGATCGCGCCCGTAAGCGCCACGCCGGCAAACGGGGCGGCGGTGTTCCCGAGATCAGCCTGGATCGGGCCCTGAACATCGCCGAAGCGCGGTCCGCGGACCTGCTGATGCTCGAAGACGCGCTCGCGCGCTTGCAGGAAGTGGATGGCCGCCAATGCCAGGTGGTGGAAATGCGATTCTTCGCGGGCTTGTCCGAGGATGAGATCGCGGAGGCGCTGGGAGTTTCGGCACGTACCATCAATCGCGAATGGCGGATGGCGCGCGCCTGGCTGTACAAGGAATTGTACGGATGACTCCCGAGCGATGGCAGCGCGTCAAGTCTCTGTTCGAGCGGGCGATCGACCAGCCTGCGGCGGCCCGCGACAGGTTGATCGACGCGGCGGGCGAAAGCCCCAGCGTGGCGGCGGAAGTCCGCAAGCTGCTTTCCGGAGATGCCGGAGCCGGGAGCTTCTTGCAGGACGCAGCGACCACTTGAGCATTTCGGCGGCGCCGTTGTCTCCCGGCGAGTTGGTGGGCGGACACTTCCGCATCGTGAGCCTGTTGGGACGCGGCGGCATGGGCGTGGTCTACCGCGCCGACGATCTGGTTTTGTCGCGTCCGGTGGCGCTGAAGTTTCTCCCCGGCGGCCAGTCGGAGACACCGCAAGCCATGGAACGCATGAAGCGGGAAGCGCGCGTGGCCGCGGGTCTGAATCATCCCAACATCTGCGTGGTCCACGAAATCGGCGAGCACCAGGGACAGCCCTTCATCGCCATGGAACTGCTGGAAGGGCAGACCCTGAAGCAGCGCATCGGGGACAAGCCGCTGAAGACGGAGGAATTGCTGGAGTGGGCCGTCCAGATCGCCGACGGGCTGGAGGCGGCGCACCATGCGGGGATCGTGCATCGCGACATCAAACCGGCGAACATTTTTATCACCACGCGAGGGCATCCCAAAATTCTGGATTTTGGCCTGGCGAAGCCCGCGGCTTCAGCCAAGCCGGCGGATCGCACCAGTCTGCCGACCGAGGAGTACCTGACGACCCCGGGCGTGGCGGTGGGGACGGTGCCGTACATGTCGCCCGAGCAGGCGCGCGGGGAAGAGTTGGATGCGCGGACCGATCTGTTCAGCTTCGGCGCGGTGCTGTACGAGATGGCGACGGGGAAGGCGGCGTTCACTGGCGCGACGACGGCCATGATTCACGAGGCGATTCTGATGCGTCCGCCGTCGCCGGCCAGCACAGTGAATCCACGGATTCCGCGAGAACTGGACGGCATCATCGCCAAGGCGCTGGAGAAGGATCGCGAGCTGCGTTATCAGCACGCGGCGGACATGCGCACGGATTTGAAGCGGGTGAAGCGGGACACGGAATCGGGGCGGTCGCCGGCTGTCGTCGCAGCCCTGCCACCATCGAAGCTTCGGCCATGGCTCGTCGGCCCCGTCGCGGTGATTTTCGTCGCGGCTGCTATTGTCTATCTGGCGTCGAAGCCCGGTGGACTGTTTCGCACTTCGTCTCCTCCTGTTCAACCCACACATACGCAGATCACGTTCACTGGGGACGCTACTGATCCGGCCCTCTCTCCCGATGGGAAGTTCGTTGCCTATGTGACCGGCAAGGAAGAGAGAGGGACAGAGGCTGATGCTGCAGGACTTAAAGGGCGGTCAGGCCATTGAAATCTCAACGGCCTCCGCTATTTTGGGTCCGCGATGGTCGCCAGACGGCGCAGAACTTGCCGTCGAGCGGATTGACCCGACCGCAGAGAGGCATTTTTCTGATTCCTCGGCTCGGCGGACCGCCCCGGTTTATTGCCGGCGGCAGCTACTCATGCTGGTCGCCCGACGGTAGCCAAATCGCGGTGGCATTGGACGCTGAGCCAGGTTTCAGAATAGTGGACAAGGCGACCGGCAGCGCCAAGAACATACGCTTGAGCGGCTTCCAATATCTATTTGCCCTCGATTGGTCTCCGCTGTCGAGTCTTCTTGCCCTGCTAACGCTAGAGAATGGAAGAGAGGCCATTTGGACGGTGCGTCCCGATGGAAGCCAGCAGCGCAAGGTGGTTGACGAGGAAGGGCTTTCTTCGCCTCAATGGTCCGCCGACGGAAACGCGATTTACTTCCTACGCGCCAGCAGGGGTCATACTAAAGATCTCATGAAAGTCGCTCTTGACGCCCGGTCTGGGCAACGCAGGGGTGCGCCATTTGTGTTACTCAGCGGTTTGCAGATCGCGAGGAGCTTTACCGTGTCGGCGGATGGAACGCGCGGCGTATACTTAGCTGCTCAGTATTATTCGAATCTATGGTTAGCACAGTATAGAAGTCCCGATAATGGCGGGGTGGCGGTCAGGGGGCTGAAAATAGCGCCCGTGACCAAGGGCACTTCGTGGTTCGAATGGCCTGGCATTTCACCAGACGGGAGGTGGATCGCCTACGCCACCGAGGGCCACATTTCCAGGATTCCGACCCAGGGCGGTACGCCCACACGGCTGACGTTCTCGGAAGCGACCGAGGCCAGCCCCGCGTGGTCCCCGGACGGCAAGCGAATCGCGTATGGTTCCAACGAGGGCGGTAGCTACAAGGTCTGGATTGTCGATGCGGACGGAGCCAATCGGCGGCAGTTCGCTAAGACTCAATTGAGCGACGGCAGCTTCATTTGGTCTACGATCACCTGGTCGCCTGATCGCAATATCCTTTACCAGCGGCCAGGGAGCCAGGGTTTCAACGTCCTCAATCCCGAAACTGGAGAGGAAAAGCCCCTTTTTAAGAACGGCTCGGGTGGCTTGCTATTCGGTCCGAAGTACTCACCAGACGGCAAAGAAGGTCGCTTTCTTCTTGATGCCGACCGCGCCCATGGACTCTCGGTGTTTTCGCCGGAGGAGGATTTGGAGACACCGCTCTACGGCAGCTACTCTCCACCGGCCGGATGGTCGGTGGACGGAAAGTCGATATACGCCTACTCTGCCAACGAAATGATGGCGATACCCACTGCGGGTGGCGTCCCACATACCGTTTTTACGGCCCCGGAAGAAATCGCCGCCGCCAGCGTCAGCCCGGACGGAAAGAACTTTGTTTTCTCCGTGGCGGAAACGAAGTCGGATGTGTGGATCGTAGACAACTTCGATCCGGCCTACACAAGGAAGTGAGCCTATGACTCCCGAGCGATGGCAACGCGTCAAGTCCCTGTTCGAGCGGGCGCTCGACCAACCGGCGGCCGCGCGCGACGCCTTCCTCAACGCGGCGAGCGAAAGCCGCAGCGTCGTAGCCGAAGTTCGCAAGCTGCTGTCGGGCGATGCGCAGGCCGGCAGTTTCCTGCAAGACGCAGCAGCCACCGACTTTTCAGCGGTCCCGATGTCTCCCGGCGAGCTGGTGGGCGGACACTTCCGCATCGTGAGCCTGTTGGGACGCGGCGGCATGGGCGTGGTCTACCGCGCCGACGACCTGGTGTTGTCGCGTCCGGTGGCGCTGAAGTTTCTCCCCGGCGGCCGATCCGAAACTCCGCAAGCCATGGAACGCATGAAGCGGGAAGCGCGCGCCGCCGCGGGTCTGAATCATCCCAACATCTGCGTGGTCCACGAAATCGGCGAGCACCAGGGGCAGCCCTTCATCGCCATGGAGCTGCTGGAAGGAGAGACGCTGAAGCAGCGCATCGGCGGCCAGCCGCTGAAGACGGACGAACTGCTGGAGTGGGCCGTCGCAGATCGCCGACGCGCTGGAGGCGGCGCACCAAGCAGGCATCGTGCATCGCGACATCAAGCCGGCCAACATCTTCATCACCACGCGCGGGCATCCCAAGATTCTCGACTTCGGCCTGGCCAAGCTGCGCCGCGAGCGACAAGCCGCCGGCATCCGCACCAGCCTGCCGACCGAGGAATCACCTGACGACGCCCGGCGTGGCGGTGGGGACCGTGCCCTACATGTCGCCGGAGCAGGCGCGCGGGGAAGAACTGGATGCGCGCACGGACCTGTTCAGCTTCGGCGCGGTGCTGTACGAAATGGCGACGGGCAAGCCGGCGTTCACCGGCGCGACGACGGCGATGATTCACGAGGCGATTTTGGGCCGGGCGCCGCGCCGGCCAGCGCCGTGAATCCGCGGATTCCGCGAGAACTGGATCGGATCATCGGCAAGGCGCTGGAGAAGGACCGCGACCTGCGCTATCAGCACGCGGCGGACATGCGTGCGGATCTGAAGCGGCTGAAGCGGGACACGGAGTCGGGACACGCGGCGGCCAAGGCAGTGCAACCGCGCAGACTGGGACTGGCGATGCGGGCCAGCGCGGCACTCGTCGTGTTGGCCGTTCTCGCATCGCTCGGGTATTATTGGGCGAAGGCGCGCGGCCCCGCCCCGTGAACCGAAGGAGCGGCAGATTACGTTCGACCCGCCGGAGTCGTGGGTCAAGGCGGCAGCCGTTTCCCCGGATGGACAATACATCGCCTACGTGGATTCCACAGGACTTTTCGTGCGGACAATCGACTCCGGGGAAACGCGCGCGGTAACCTTCCCGGCGGGATTTCACGAATACATGACGAATATCAGTTGGTTTCCAGCGGGAGGAAAGCTGGCCGCCACAGTCTGGTCTCCAAAAAATAATTCGGACGACATTTGGGCTATCCCTGTCGTCGGCGAGGGTCCCCCGCGTCTGATTCGCACGGCGGCGGGTTTTGGGGCAATCTCGCCAGATGGGCAGTGGATAGCCTTCCAGGACTTTAGCGGAGGAGACCGCGTGTACCAGATCTCGGTAAGCAAGGTGAGCGGAGAGGAATCCCGGCGGCTCATGACGGATGCTTTTGACCCAGTCTGGTCGCCAGACGGCCGCTGGGTCGCATATATAAAGTCACGCAAGACGCCGTTTGGCTCGACCTGGGGACAAATGTCGGTGCAGGCTGTGGCCGCAAGCGGCGGGGCAGTCAAGACTTTATTCTCCGGATCGAGCTTGCCCAAAGGAAGTTCCCCCGCGACCACGGCTCCCGGGCTCATATTCTGGTTGACGGACTGGCGCGTGGTTTTTGGTCTCATACAGGAGCCCCGCGGATCAATGCCTCAAGAAGGGAGCCTCTGGTCAGCCGCTGTGAAGCCAGGTACGGCTGACGCCGCCAAACCCGCACGGCTCACCGCCTCTGTCCCGCCACATGTAGGGGATCCAAGCGAGAGCAAGTACGTAAAGCGGTTACATTTCTGAAGCGGCATATCGGCCATGATGTTTATGTTGGCGAGTTGGGAAGGGATGGTGGCAGTCACAAGGCGCTGCATCGTCTCACGTTGGCAATCGGGAAAACTATGCCAGCAGTTGGACAAGCGACAGCCAAGCCATCCTCTTTACGTCGAATCGTAACGGCAGGAACGAGATCTTCAGACAGGGCTTGAACGATACCCTTGCCCAGCCAGTTGCGTCAAGTTCGGAAGATGTTTCGGACCCTGTGCCCACCCCGGACGGTTCTTGGATTCTCTATCGTCAATCGAAACCCTCCGAGCATGGCAAGCCCGCGGCCCGCACGCAGCTCATGCGAATTCCGGCCGCCGGCGGTCCGCCCGTCTCGGTATTGGAGTGGTCCCCGCCGGCCATCGGCCGTAGCTTTGCCTGCCCACAGAAGGCGAAGACAGGTTGCGTACTCAGCGACAAGGATGGCGAGGATCTCGTTTTCTATGCGCTCGATCCGGTCAGCGGCAGAGGACAGGCTCTAGGCCGGATCGCCATCAAGGACGTGTCGGGTCATTACTACGGTTGGGACCTCTCGCCCAGTGGTTCGCGTATTGCCGTGGTTGACAACGGCGTGATAGGCCGGATCGCAGAACTCACCTTGCCGGACCGGACTTGGCACGAAATTTCGCTTCAGCCAAAAGGTAGCGCGACGTCGATAAGCTACCGGCGCCTGACGAGAGAGGCTTCTTCGTAGCCGGCGGCGAGGGCGTCAATCACGTCACGTTGAGCGGCAAGGCGGAACTTTTGTGGTGACCCGGGGGATGATGGATTATCGACCCTGTGCCCTCTCCGGACGGCAAGCATCTGGCTTTCGGGGTTCTGACTTACGACACCAATGTGTGGATGATTGAGAATTTCTGATGCAACCGGCGCATACTCTTAACAAGGTACACGGATGACTCCCGAGCGATGGCAGCACGTCAAGTCTCTGTTCGAACGGGCGCTGGATCAGCCGGCTGTGGCTCGCGAGGCACTCATCGATGCGGCGGGCGAGAGCCCCAGCGTAGTAGCTGAGGTTCGCCAGTTGCTTTCGGGAGATGCGGCGGCTGGGAGTTTCTTGCAGGACGCAGCATCTTCGGAATCTCGGCCGTGCCTATTATCGCCCGGCGAATTAGTGGGCTGGGCATTTCCGCATCGTAAGTTTGTTGGGGCGCGGCGGCATGGGCGTGGTCTATCGTGCCGAGGACCTGGACTTGTCGCGTCCGGTGGCGCTGAAGTTTCTCCCCGGCGGAGAGTCGGAAAGTCCGCAAGCGATGGAACGCATGAAGCGGGAAGCGCGCGCCGCCGCAGGTCTGAATCATCCCAACATCTGCGTCGTCCACGAGATCGGCGAGCACGGCGGGCGGCCCTTCATCGCCATGGAGCTGCTGGAAGGGCAGGCGCTGAAGCAGCGCATCGGCGGCAAGCCGCTAGAGACGGAAGAGCTGCTGGACTGGGCTGTCGCAGATCGCCGACGGGCTGGAGGCGGCGCACCACGCCGGGATCGTGCATCGCGATATCAAGCCGGCCAACATCTTCATCACCACGCGCGGGCATCCCAAGATTCTGGATTTTGGCCTGGCGAAGCCCGCGCCTTCAGCCAAACTGGCGGACCGCACCAGTCTGCCGACCGAGGAATACCTGACGACCCCCGGCGTGGCAGTGGGGACGGTGCCCTACATGTCGCCGGAGCAGGCCAGCGGGGAAGAGCTGGATGCGCGCACGGACCTGTTCAGCTTCGGCGCGGTGCTGTACGAGATGGCGACGGGAAGGGCGGCGTTCACCGGCGCGACCACGGCGAATCATCCACGAGGCGATTCTGGACGCAATCCGCCGCCGGCCAGCGCAGTGAATCCGCGGATTCCGCGGGAGCTGGACGGCATCATCGGCAAGGCATGGAGAAGGAGCGCGACTGCGGTATCAGCACGCGGCGGACATGCGCGCCGATCTGAAGACGTCTCAAGCGAGACACGGAATCGGGACGGCCGGTGGCCGTCTCCGCACCAACGCCACGATCGAAGCTTCGTCCATGGTTCCTGGGCGCGGCTGCGTGTGATTCTGGTGGCGGGCGCCGTGCTCTATCTGGCAACAAAGCCCTCTGGACTGTTTCGGGCTTCGTCTCCCCCTGTGCAGCCCACCCACAAGCAGATCACCTTCGTCGGGGACGCTTACTGTCCGTCGCTCTCTCCCGATGGTAAGTTCGTCGCCTATGTGACCGACCAACAGTGGGGGCCAGGGGCAAAGGTTGATGCTACAGGACTTAGGGGCGGCCAGGCCATTGAAATCGCTAACGACTCGTGCATATTGCAGGTCCGAGCTGGTCACCCGACGGTGCTGAACTTGCCGTCCGCCGGACTGACCCCCCGAGACGCGTGGCATATATCTGATCCCGCGACTCGGTGGGTCGTCGCGTCTTACTGGCCGATGGGGCTTACTATGGCCGCTGGTCCGACGAGAATAAGTGCGCGAAGATCAACATCGGGCCTGGCCGAATCGAACGGCCTTCCGGTCGCTGGATAACGAAAGGCTACAGCGAACGTAAAGACCATACATTGAGCGTTTTCGATACCTCTGAGGATCTTGACTGGTCGCCGGCGTCGGACTTTCTGGCGGTTCTAACGTTGTGGACAGTGGAAGAAGCGGCCCTTTCGACGGTCCACCCCGACGGAAGCCAGCCGCGCAAGGTGATCGAAGAAGAGGGGCTTGATTCACCCCGCTGGTCCGCGGCCGGAGACGGAATCTATCTCCTTCGCACCAGCCATGACAACACACAAGATCTCTTAAAGGTCGCTATTAACCCCAAATCCGGGCAGCCCGCGAATCAGCCATCAGTATTGCTGAGCGGTTTACAGGCCGGCACTTTCTTCACCGTGTCGGCTGACGGAACGCGGCTTGCATACTCAAGGTCGCAGAGTTATTCGAATCTATGGCGGGCCCAGCTTGAAAGTCCGGATGACGGCAAGGCGAGCGGACAAAGGCCCGCAAATAACGCCTCTGACCCAGGGTACCTCAAAGTCCGATTCGCCCGTGGTTTCAGCCGACGGCAAATGGATCGCATATGTCAGCGAAGGGCACATTTACAAGATTGCTATGGAAGCGGGTACCACCACACAGTTGACATTCTCGAACGCCACCGATTTCAGCCCCGCCTGGTCTCCGGACGGCAAAAGAATCGCGTTTGGCTCCAGTGAGGGCGCGGCCTAGTAAGGTCTGGGTGGTTGACGCGGATGGCGCCAAGCCGGCGGCGGTTTGCTAACACCCAGTTGGAAAACGACACTCGGGCACAGATCGCATGGTGGCCCGGCCGCCACATCCTTTACCAGAAGATCGGACGGCGGAATTTCAATATTCTTGATCCGGAGACCGGAGAGGAGAAGCCTCTTGTTGACAAGGAGCATGGATACCTCTTCACCCCGAGGTATTCGCCCGACGGCAACAAGATCGTGGTCTGTGGGCAGCACCGGCTAGAGCACGAAGTCCGGCTCTGGGTCATTTCGCTAGCCAGACAGATCGGAGACACCTCTTCGCGGCGGGGATCTCGACGGTTATTGCCTAAATCCCGCCGGCTGGTCGCCGGATGGAACGGCGATATACGCCTACGCCGGCTAACGAGATGACGTCTATACCCGCCCGGGGTGGCATTCGGCACACAATTTTTCGAGCTCCGCAAGCCATCCGCCTGGCTAGTGCGAGCGCGGACGGGAAGAAGTTTGTATACTCCGTAGCGGAAACGAAGTCGGATGTGTGGATCGTGGATAACTTCGATCCAGCTTACCGGAAGTAGCTGTTTGGTTCCCGAGCCATTAGCGGCGCGTCAAGTCCCTGTCGAGCGGGCACTCGACCAGCCTGGGCGGCCCGCGACGGGTTGATCGACGCGGGGGCGAAAGCCCCAGCGTGGCGGCAGAAGTCCGCGAGCTGCTTTCGGGCGATGCGCAGGCCGGCAGATTCCTGCAGGAAGCAGCGGCCACCGATTTTCAGCGGCCCCGTTGTCCCCCGGCGAGTTGGTGGGCGGCCACTTCCGCTCTCCCTGGCGGCCAATCGGAGACACCGCAGGCTATGGAACGCATGAAACGGGAAGCGCGTGTTGCCGCAGGTCTGAATCATCCGAACATCTGCATCGTGCATGAAATCGGCGAGCACCATTGCCAGCCCTTCATCGCTATGGAACTGCTGGAAGGGCAGACGCTGAAGCGGCGCGTCGTGGACAAGCTGTTTGAACACGGATGAGCTGGCCCTAACGCCTGCCGGACCCAGGTCCGCCTGCGCCGGCCGCGTTATGGGCCGGCTTTTGTTGCGCCACCCATGCGTGAATCCGCCTGTCGAGCACGTCGAGCGGCAGCGCGCCCGCGCCGAGCACCTCGTCGTGAAACGCCCGGATGCTGAAATTCTCCTGCAGTTCATCCTTGGCGTATTGGCGCAGCTTCAGTATTTCCAATTGCCCGGCTTTGTAACTCAACGCCTGGCCCGGCCAGACCATGTAGCGGTCAGTTTCCGCTTGGACGGTGGGCTCGTCCAAGCCGGAGTGCGCATGAAAAAAATCCACCACCTGCTGGCGCGTCCAGCGCTTGTAATGGAAGCCGGTATCCACAACCAGGCGTACGGCCCGCAGCATGTCGTCCTGTAAGTGGCCGTAATAGCTGTATGGATCCTGGTAGAATCCCACCTCCTTTCCCAGGCGCTCCGCGTACAGTGCCCAGCCTTCCAGGAACGCGCTGTAGTATTCATGCTGTCGGAAGGGCGGCAAGTCGGGCATCTCCTGCGCGATGGCCATCTGCAGGTGGTGCCCTGGCACGCCTTCGTGGTATGCGGTTGTCTCCACCTCCGTGAGCAGGCGATTTTGGAAGTCGCCGGTAACCACCATCACGCGGCCGGGCCGCGAACCGTCCGGCGAACCAATCAGGTACTGCGTGGAGGCTTCCTTTTCGCGAAATTCCGCCACGGGCAGCACCTCCGGCCGGGCTTTGGGCAGACGGCCGAATAATTCCGGCAGCTTCGTGTACATCTGGTCGATGTACTTGCGTGTCAGGTCCAGTAACTCCTGGCGCGAGTGCGCGTGCACCTTCGGGTCCACGGCGATGGCAGCGTTAAAGTCCTTCAGCGTCTGATAGCCGAACTGCTTCGCCACCGCAAGCATCCGCGGTTCAATTTCGGCCACCTGCGCGAGCCCAAGCTGATGAATCTCCTCCGGCGTCAGATTCGTGGTGGTGCTTTCCCTTACATCGAAGGCGTAGCGCGCCGCGCCATCCGGCAGAGACCACTCGCCGGGTTCCGCGCGGCCATGCGGGGCATATTCGTCCCGCACAAACCGCGCCAACCGGATGTAGGCCGGGCCCACCGAGTCGCGAATCACGCCCAGCCCCTGTTGCCGCAGACGCTGTTGGTCGTCTTCCGCAAAGGTTTTCGGGAATTTGAAGAATGGCTGCGCGAGCGGCGATTTTTCAGGCGCCTGCGTGCCTACCGCGTCCGCCTGATCCGCCACTTTGTCCAGCAGGAAACGCGGCGGCATCAGTCCGTCTTTCATCCCATGACGCATGAGAGCGATGGTCTGATCGATCGCGCGGGATGCCTGGGACAGTCGTGAAATATAATCGCTATAGTCTTTCACACCGTCAAAAGTGGAAAAGGTGACCAGCATGGGCAGGAATATATGTATGCCGTTCATCTGCGAAACCGGCATTTCCCAGGACTTGAAACGCGCGCCTTCCACTTGCAGTCGCAGATCCCGCACCATCAATTCTTTGTTCAGCGCCTCCTGGTCCGGGAAGCCGGTGGTGTCTATGGCATCGAAGCGGGCCAGGAACTTGCGGGCTTCCTCCAGATCCTTAACCACGGCTTCCTCCGAGAAGTCGCCGAGTTGGTCATTCCAGCGCTTGTCTCCGTATATGCTGGCCTGGATGGGACTCGTGCGCAGGTTATACTCCCATTGCTCGGCCAGCAGGCTGGCCAGCGCTTTGCGCCGCGCATCAAGCGATGGCGGCGATTGAGCGGCGCAAACCAAGGGGCCGAGCAGACTCAGGCCCAGCAGAACGTTCAAAGCGGCATCCGATTTTCTAGTCATATTTGTCCCTCCACGGGCGAGAGAGCCAGGCTCCCCCGCCCAAGATGATTTTCGCTGCAACTCCCGGTAGCGCGCGCCGCCTGTTCTACAACAGTGGGGTAAATAACAGCGCGGCGCCTCCTCCCACGGCATTGGCATAGAGCAGGTCGAAGGAGTGCGTGCCACTCTCACCCGAAAAGTTCACTGTTTGGAGTATCGGCGTGGTCTCTCCGGGTGAGAACCCGTTGACTAAACTACCGTCGATCATCAGGCTGCATCCGTCGTCGTGGATGATGCCGACCACTTGATCGTTCAGCAGGACCACCGAGCCGGTGAACTCGATCATGATTCCATAATGATCGCCGCTCATCGGGGTGGAGGGGCCCGCCGCATGGCCGCCTAAATGGGGGTTCGGCAGGCCGGAAAATGTCAGGTTGTAGCCAGGCGTCCCGCACTTTGTGAGGAACGTGTTGATCGTGTAACAGTTCGACGGCGACTGGCCCAGATACCCGATGCCGTTGGTTGTGAAGGTGGCATCCGGAGTGGCAGACGACGCTGGGAACGACGCATTGGATGCTTCCGACACGCTGACTACCCAGAGCTTCCCTTGAATGGTTTGCACCTGTGCCCTGGCGTTGGGAGCGACCGCGCATAGCACGCCGGCAAACATCATAACAGCAGTTGCGTTAACGAATCGTTTCATGTTCTTTTCTCCTTTGGGGTGACTTTGAGTTTCTAGTTGCCCTCACTTCTAATGGCGCGAAAAGAAAAAAAAACAGACAGGCCGCTCCAAGACCCTCGCGGACGGCCTAAGTGCTAGTACGAAAGCCATGCACGCGCGCGGCCGGCGATACGGGTTTTGGCGGGTTCAAATGATATACTGATCGGGTTGATGGGTCTAAAACAGGGGGCTTTTGGCCTGCTAATATGCCTGCTCGGGTTCCATTCGTTATCGGGCGGCGTGGGCGGCAGCCTTTCCGGAACCATCTCCGATCCGCACAACCTGCCGGTATCGGGTGCCACAGTCACCGCAATTAACACGGCGACCGGTTTGCGCCAAATAGTCATCACCAGTGCGCAGGGATTCTATTCCTTTCCGGAACTCGCCGTGGGCGCCTACATCCTCACCGTGGAGGCGAACGGTTTTCGCACCTATCGCGCGACGCATCTGGCGATGGACACGAACAGCGCGCTGCGTCTGGACGTGCCGCTGGCGCTGGGCGAACGCAGCGAGCAGGTCACGGTGACCGCGTCCGCCGCGCACGTCGAAACGGTCGATACGCAGTTGGGCGAGGTCGTTTCGGGAACCAAAATCACAGCCGTGCCGCTGAACGGCCGCAGCTTTACGGACTTGCTGGCTCTGCAGCCAGGCGTGGCCCCGGCCACCACCATTACCGGCAATTCCATTCAGGCCGCCGGCGCGGCGATCCTTTCGCCTTCGGGAGACCTCAATCCGGGTACCATTTCGATCAACGGCCAGCGCGAGTACGCCAACGGCTTCATGGTGAACGACGCCGATGTGGTGGAGCGGTTCACTATGGGCGCGGCCATCATTCCAAACCTGGATTCGATTGCCGAATTTCGCATTCTCACCGGAAACTTCGATGCCGAATACGGTAACTACAGCGGCGGCCGCATCAGCGTGGTTACCAGGTCCGGCAGCAACCAGTTCCACGGCACGGGATTCGAGTTTCTGCGCAATACGGACCTGGATGCGCGCAATTTCTTCTCACCCGGGCGGGCCGTGTACCAACAGAACCAGTTTGGCGGACTGTTTGGCGGACCCGTTTTGAAGAACCGCATTTTCTTCTTCGCCGATTTTCAGGGAACGGGCCAGAAGCAGGGCGTGGATACGGGATTGATCCAGGTGCCGTCGCTCGCGGAACGCGCTGGAAATTTTGCGAGCATGGCGGACCAGTTGACCGGCACCGTCACCGGCCAGTATTGGGCGAATCTGCTGAGCGACAAGCTGGGTTACGCCGTGTCGCCGGGTGAGAATTACTATACTCCCGGCTGCGCGAATCCCACCGCGTGCGTGTTTCCGAACGGCATCATCCCGCCGCAGGCCTGGTCCACTCCCGCCCGGGATCTGCTTAAGTATATCCCGGCTCCCAACTTGCAGAATGGTTATTTCTCGACCTCCGCCGTAGACCAGACCCTGCGCGACGATAAGGGCGCGCTGCGGCTGGATGCGAATACCCGCTTCGGCGAGCTGTCCGGCTATTATGTGGCCGACGACTATACGCAGAACAACCCGTATCCGACGCTGCAGGGCGGCGCCAATGTGCCCGGGTTCAATGCGCTGAACCTGGGCCGCTCGCAATTGGCCACGCTGGGCGACACCCGGACTTTTGGATCGCGCACCGTCAATGAGTTGCACTTCTCCTATGTACGCGACAGCAACAACGTAGGCACGCCCGAGGGAACCGTGGGAACCAGTCTCGCCTCGCAGGGTTTCGTGACCGCTACGGGTGCGCCGAGCATCCTGCCGCAACGGCCGAACATCGTGGGCGTGGAAAATGTAATCTTCAGCAGCTTCATTATTGGTTCGACTATCACGGGCCTTCACCAGATAGACAACACTTACGAGCTGCGGGATAACTTCTCGCGGATCGTGGGGACGCACACTCTGAAGATGGGCGGCGAGTTATTGTTGAGCCAGGTGAACGCGGCCGCCGACGTGCAATCGAATGGCACGTTTTCCTTCTTCGGCTCGGAGACTGGTGTGGATTTCGCGGATTTCCTGATTGGCATCCCCAGCTTTTACAAGCAAGGCGACGCGCAGCCTTTCTATATGCGCAATCACTACGGCGCTCTCTTCGCGCAGGACAGTTGGCGCGTCCGTCCGCATTTGACGCTCAACTATGGCGCGCGCTGGGACGTGATCATGCCGTGGTACGAGAAGTACAACCAGATCCAAACCCTGATCCCCGGTGAGCAGTCGGTGGTCTACCCGGGGGCCCCCACGGGCTTGGTCTTTCCGGGCGATCCGGGTGTGGCCCGTTCGCTCGCACCGGTGCGCTGGGACGATTTTTCGCCACGCCTCGGGCTGGCTTGGGCGCCGCACGGAGCAGGTGGCCTGGCGCGCAAATTGTTCGGCGATTCGGACCGCACCAGCATCCGGCTGGGCGCGGGGCGGTTCTTTACCGCTGTTGAAGGTGTTTCAGCCGGCGTGATGGCGGGTGACCCGCCCTATGGCAGCACGTACTCCAGCCCGGCCCCGCCGCTGTTCAACGATCCTTTTGTCACGGCTTCCACGGGTTTCGACAACGGCCAGCGTTTCCCCATCAACTTTCCTCCGCTCGACGCATCGCCTGGCAATCCCAACTCAACCGTGAACTGGGCGCCGTTCCTGCCGGTCTCCGGCCTGCCGGGATACAAGCCCGATAGTGTGAGCCCCTATTCAGTGCAATACACGATTTCCATCCAGCGCCAGTTTGGCGCCGGCACGGTAGTCACTGCCGGCTACATCGGCAGTGAATCACATCATTTGCTGACGCTGCTGGAGGCCAATCCCGGCGATCCGGCGCTGTGCCTGAGCCTAAGCCAGGTGAGCCAGGTGGCACCGGGCACTCCTACCTGCGGACCCTTCGGCGAATCGAACACCTTCACCACCGCGGCCGGCAGCACCGTCCAAGGCACGCGGCCCGTCTTTGGCCCGAACTTCGGCAGCGTGGATTGGCTCACGACAATCGGCAATGCCAACTACAACGCGCTGCAACTGAGCGTGCGCCATACCACCGGACGGCTTGAGTTACAGGCAGGCTACACCTACGGTAAGTCACTCGATAACTCTTCCAGTATCTCCGAACAGTTGAACCCTAATGACTATCGCGCCACTTATGCTCCTTCGGCTTTCGATCTGAAGCAGAACTTTGTGGCCAGTTACCGCTACGAGTTGCCTTTTGGAAAGCTGGGCGGACCCAGCCGGCTGGCCGGCGGATGGGTCCTTTCCGGAATCACTCGTTTCGCGACCGGTTTCCCGGTGACTTTGACCAATGCGAGTGACAGCTCACTGCTGGGGACCCAGCCCGACGGCGTGAATTCATACGGTGTCGATTTGCCGCAAGTGACTTCCGGCCGTCTCGCGCTCAATGATAACCCGCGCAACGGATTGGCCTACTTCAATACGTCGCTCTTCAGCCTGCCCCCGCTGGGCGATCCCGGTAACGCGGACCGGCGGATGTTCTACGGGCCGGGCATGGCGAACTTCGACATCGCTCTGTCGAAAATGGTGCGGCTCACCGAAGGCACGTACCTGCAATTGCGGCTGGAGACGTTCAACACCTTCAATCATGCACAATTCTTCGGGCCGGCTTCCGTCAACGGCGAGATCACCAGTCCGGCTTTCGGGCAAGTGGTCAGCGCGGGCGCGCCAAGGCTGGTGCAGGCGGGCGTGAAGTTATCGTTCTAATAGTCACATAGTTTCCCCCCGGCCTGCTCGTGTTTGGGTCTGCCGCACGAAAAATTGCTTGCATTGTCGCACATTGATATAGTAGTATTACAAACAGGCATAGTAGACAACCGTATGGCCACTACCAAATTCACCAAACTCGAACTGATCATCATGCAGGCGCTCTGGGATCGGGGCGCGATCTCCATACGCGAGATCCAGGAGGCGTTTCCGGAGCCGGACAAACCCTCCTACACCACAGTGCAGACTACGGTTTACCGGCTGGAAGCTAAGAAAGCGGTGCGCCGTGTGAAGAAGATCGGCAATGCGCATATTTTCGAGGCGGTGGTGTCGCGCGGTGCGGCGCAGCGCCGGTTGATCGACGATCTGTTGGGTCTGTTCGGTGGGAGGACCCAGCCCATCATGGCCCATCTGGTGGAATCCGGAAAGCTCACGCTCGAGGACGTCAAGGAGGCGCAGAATGCCTTGCGGAAACTGGGTAGATAGCGCGGCGACAAGGACTGGAGGCTTGGCCGCAGAGGAGGACCAATCCCGATGATTCACGTCCATTTCAATAGCACTTTGGCCAATCATCTGTGGCAATCGACAGTGTTTGCAGGCATCGCGGGCTTGTTGGCCTACTCTTTGCGGCACAACTACGCCCGCACACGGCATTGGATCTGGCTGATCGCTTCCGTAAAATTTCTGATCCCGTTTTCGCTCCTGACGGCACTGGGCGGGCAATTCGGGTGGTTGACGGAACGGTTCGCCGGCCGCGTTGGTCCGCCTGAATGGCCGGCTGTCGTGCAACAAATCGGACAGCCGTTTCCGGAATCGCTGCTACCCGCAGCGGTTACGGCGGCCTCGCTCGGGCCACAGCACGCCAGCATACTGCCGGAGCTTCTCCTGGCTATCTGGGCGTGCGGTTTTGTGGTAGTGCTGTTTTCCTGGTGGCAACGCTGGCGGTCGATCCGGCTGGCCGTGCGCGCCGCCGCGCCTCTGCCGCTGCGTCTGAAAACCGGCCTTCCCGTGCTATCGTCGCCGTCCGCGCTGGAGCCGGGCGTTTTCGGTATCGTGCGCCCAGTGCTGCTGCTGCCGGAAGGCATCACGGACCACCTGGCGCCGGCGCACCTGGACGCGGTCCTGGCGCATGAACTATGTCATGTCCGCCGTCGTGACAATCTGGCGGCGGCGGCCCACATGGTGGTGGAGGCAATTTTCTGGTTTCATCCTCTGGTGTGGTGGATTGGCACGCGCCTGGTAGAGGAGCGCGAGCGCGCTTGCGATGAAGAAGTGTTGCGCTTGGGCAACCAGCCGGAGATCTATGCCGAGAGCATTTTAAAGACGTGCCAGTTCTACCTGGAGTCGCCTCTGGCGTGCATGTCCGGGATTGCAGGTTCGGATCTGAAGAAAAGAATTGTCCGAATTATGAAACAGGGCGGCGCCCACCAACTCGGCTTCGGCCGAAAGCTGCTGCTGGCCACCGCTGGCATCGCGGCGCTCACCGTGCCCCTCGTGCTGGGGCTGATGAACGCGCCGCAAAGCCGGGCGCAATCGCCGGCGCCAGCTACTGCCCCGCGCCCGGCATTCGATGTTGCGTCCATTAAACCGAGCCACGCTCCGGGCGGCCCGAACAGCCTGTTTCGGGTTCTCGCGGAGCCTGGCAAGTTCACCGCCGAGCATGTCAACGTGCGATTCCTATTGCAATACGCGTATCGCCTGAAAGATTCTCAGATCTTCGGAGCACCGGCCTGGCTCGACTCCGAACATTACAGCATTGAAGCCAAGCAGGATGACGCCTCGGCCGAACTCCTGCGCAACCGCAGCCGCGATGAGCAGGCGGAACGGCTCCGGCTCATGATTCAGTCCATGCTCGTGGACCGGTTCAAACTGACGCTGCATCACGAAACGAAGGAGCTGCCCTTGTACGTGCTGGTGGTGGCGAAGAACGGCCCAAAAATCCAGGAATCCGCCGACATACCGGAAGACACGACCGCCCCGCCAGGTCCGCCAACACCCAACGGTCCGCAACCCAGACACAGCTTCAGGTTTGACCGGGGGGAGTTCAAAGCAATCTCCCAGAATATGGATAGATTTGCCGATTTGCTTTCGCACCAGGTCGGCCGTCCGGTCCTGAACCAAACCGGGCTGAAAGGTAATTACGATTTCACGCTGCAGTGGACGCCGCAGGACGGCGAGCGTCCCATGCCCGGCGGACCGCCCGGTGAAGCCGCGCCGCCTGCGGATACGTCTGGTCCGTCGATCTTTACGGCCCTACAGGAGCAGCTTGGGCTGAGGCTGGAAGCGCAAAAGGGGCCGGTGGACACCATCGTAATTGATCATGTAGAGCGGCCCTCGGAGAATTAGCCATGAAAAGCATCGTTCCAACAATCGTCTTCGCGGTGATGAGCATCCCGCACACCGGGGCGCAGTCGCCGGCGCCGGCCAGCAAACCGGTACCCGCCTTCGAAGTGGTGTCGATTAAGCCCAACCATGACAGCGACGGGAGGATCATGGTCCGCATGGATCCGGGGGGCAGGTTCGAAGCGCATAACATTACCGTGAAGTTTCTGCTCGAAGAGGCGTATGGCATCAAAGATCCGCAGCTTTCCGAATCTCCCGGCTGGCTAGATTCCGAGCATTACAATATTGAAGCCAAACCGGATGACTCGGTCGACGCAAGCAAGCTGGGCCGCGACGAGCGCCAGGTGGTACTGAGAGCCATGCTGCAAGGGATGCTGGCGGATCGCTTCAAGCTGGTTGTGCACCACGAGACCAGGGAGCAATCGGAATATGCGCTGGTGGTGACGAAGAATGGTCCGAAGTTCCACGAGACGACGGCGCCGGAGATCGATCCGAAGACCGGACCTCCCGGACCTCCCGGACCGCCGACGCCCGGCGCGCCCGTGCCGAGAGGCGGCATCCGCATGATGGGGAGGGGTGACCTCACGTGCAGCGGCATCGGTCTTAAGCAATTCGCCGATGTGCTTGCGCGGCAAATCGGGCACGTGGTGGTGGACCAGACGGGACTGAAGGGCCTGTACGATTTCACGCTGAAGTGGACGCCCGATGAAGGCCAAGGGCAGATGTTTAAGGGTGCGGGCGGCCCTCCCGGAGACGCGTCGCCTCCGTCCGATGCGTCCGGTCCGACGATTTTCACGGCCTTGCAGGAGGAGCTTGGGCTGAAGCTGGAATCGCAAAAGGGGCCGGTGGATACGATCGTCATCGACCACGTGGAGAGGCCCTCGGAGAACTGATACCGGCGTGTCTGGCCCAGTCCACGCCGGCATGCCCGCGCGCGTCATAACAGAGAAGCGGTCGAGGAGAAGATTCCCAGTGACGGAGCGCCCAATGGCCCGGCGGACCACCAAACGGAATGAATCCAGGCAGGTCTGGAGACCCGCCGCAGACCTGGAGGTCTGCCCCACTTACGCACTAACCGCTGGATGGGCCGGCCTGATGGCCGCGATCGGCGCGGTCTCGCTGCACGCGGCTGTGATACGCGGCGTAGTGGTCGAGAATTTCACCAGCAAGCCTCTGGCCCGCGCGCAAGTGGCTTTACAGCCGGTGGGGGGCACGCCGGGCGCACCGAAGTCTATGCGCGCAGATTCCCACGGCATATTTGTATTCGCTTCGCTCGCGAATGGTGCTTACATCGTCAGGGCCACACGCAGCGGTTTCATGTCCGCCGAGTATGGGCAAAAGCGCTGGAACTCAGCCGGCATGCCCGTGATGCTGGAAAAAGAAGAGGACTCGGTTTTCCTCGATATCCGGATCTTTCGCTACAGCGCGATTAACGGAACGCTGGTGGATGAGAACGATGAAGGCCTGCCTGGATATGAGGTGCTGGCTTACCGCAACTCCAAGCCGCCGGAGTTGATGGCGCACGCCACCAGTGACGAGCGTGGCATCTATCGCCTGCATGGCCTGACGCCCGGAACTTACGTCGTGCGCACGGCCGGCAATCAATCGAACGACGGATCGTTTCTGCCCACTTACTCCAAGGAGACAGACAAGCTGGACCAGGCGCGCGCGGTGGAGTTATACCCGGATCAGGAAGCCGATAACATGGATGTGCGCCCGCTGCCGGGGAGGTTGTACAACCTCGCCGCCGATGTTGAAAGGATTCCGCCTGGCCAGGATGCTTCAATCACGCTAGTGTCCGAAACGGGGCGCAAGACGGTTGCGGCTGAGAAGTACCGGTTCACACATCTCCCGCCTGGCGAATACGATGTGTTCGCCCGTTCGCCTGCCGACCCAGCTGAAGGGGAAAGCTTCCTGGGCTCTTACCAGCACGTTCTCCTGGGCGCGGATGCGGGCGCTTCCTTAATGCTGCGGTCTCCATCGGGAGTGAGTGTGGCCGGTGCGCCCGCCAATGCGGCGGCGGAAATCCGCATCCGGCAGGCCGGCCAGGCGGGCGCAGAACCATCGTCTGTGCCCTTGCGGAACGGTGCGGCTACGATTCCGATTGGCCGCTGGGAAGTGATGTTACTGCCGCCTGACGGTTACTATGTCTCCGCTGTGTCGGGTTCGGTCTCCGCGGCGAACCGCTGGCGTCCAGATGGCTGGCAGGAAGTCACGTCGCCTCCTTCGGCCGGTTTTGGCGGAGTGCGCTTCACAGTTTCCGCAGGCCCCAGCGCCATCCATGGTGTGGTGAAAGCCTCGGACGGTCCGGTATCGGGCGTGCCCGTTTACCTCGAAGCTTATAATCAAACGGCGGGTGGCCGCGTCGCGGACCTGCGCACGGCGATCACCGACATGCATGGCCAATACCGTTTGGATGGACTGGCGCCGGGAACTTACCGTATTCTCGGCACATTTGAGTACTTATCGCCGGATATAGAGGTTATGGGCGCCGCGGGCGCGCAACTAATGACGCTGGACGCACACAGCGACGTGGCGCGCGATTTGGAACTGTACATCATCAGATGACGCGGATGGGGCACAGCGCGGTGATGGCGTGGCTGGCGGTCTGTACGCTGACGGCTGCGGAGTACCGTGGACAAGTTACGTTTGGTGGACTGCCGGTTCCCGGCGCCATGGTGACGGCTATTCACGGCGACAAAAATGCGACGGCCATAACCGACCTACAGGGCGTATACTCTTTCCCCGACTTGACTGACGGCCAGTGGACCATAGACATCCGCATGCTAGGCTTCGCGGCCGTGAACCAGGACGTTACGGTCGGGCCGAACACACCAGCCGGAAAGTGGGAGTTAAAGCTTCTGCCGCTCGATCAGATCAAAGCGGAAATGCAAGCAGCCGCGCCGCCCGCGCCTCAGCCCGCCCCAGCCCCGGCTGCGGCAGTGGAACAAACAGCGCCGCCCAAACCGGCGCCGGCACGAGAACCATTGGATGACGATCTCAGCCAGCGCGCCGCGGATGGTTTCCTCATCAATGGCAGTTCGCAGAACGGCGCGGCTTCGCCGTTCGCACAACTCGCCGCCTTCGGTAATAATCGCAACGGCGCGCGAGGGCTGTACAATGGCGGCATTGGTATCATCCTCGATAACTCCGCATTGGATGCCCGGCCGTTCTCGCTAACTGGGCAGGACACCCCCAAGCCGACTTACACCCGCCTAACGGGCGTCGCGTTCCTGGGTGGCCCGCTGCGCATCCCGCATCTGTTCCAGCGTCCCCCATATTTCTTTGTGGCGTATCAGTGGACGCGCAACAACAGCGCCAGCGCGGTGCCGGGGCTTATGCCAACCGCGGCGCAGCGCAATGGAATATTTTCGAGTCCGATTCTCGACCCAGTCACTGGAGCCCCGTTCCCGAACAACCTAATTCCGCAGAGCCGCATCAGCCCGCAGGCGCAAGCCTTGCTGAATTTCTACCCGCTTCCTGACTTGGCGGGCAATACGGGTTATAACTATCAAATCCCCATTGTCAGCCCTACGCATCAGGATGCTCTGCAATCGCGCTTCAATAAGTCGCTGGGGAACAAGAATGAAATCTACGGCCGATTCGCGTTTCAGAGTATGCGCGCGGACAATCCCAATCTGTTTGGATTTCTGGATACGACCGATCTGCTTGGCACCAACACCAGTGCCAACTGGTCGCATCGCATAACCCAGACCTGGTTCGTGAATTTTGGGGTGCAGTTCAGCCGCCTGGCTACGCATGTGAAGCCTTTCTTTGAAAGTCGCGAAAACGTTTCCGGCGAGGCTGGCATTTCGGGCAACGATCAGGCGCCTATGAACTGGGGTCCGCCGAGTCTCACATTTGCGAGCGGCATCGCGGGTCTCTCGGACGCGCAAAGCTCCTTCGACCGCAATCAGACCAGCGGCTTCTCCGATTCTGTCCGATGGTATCGCGGCGGTCACAATGTCACGGCCGGAAGCGATTTTCGCCGCCAGGAGTTCAATTATCTGGGGCAGCAAAATCCCCGCGGCACCTTCACGTTCACGGGCGACGCCACTGGTTCCGATTTTGCCGATTTTCTGTTGGGCATCCCGGATACCAGCGCGATCGCTTTCGGCAACGCCGATAAATATTTCCGGCAGTCTGTTTACGATGCGTTCCTCAACGACGACTGGCGGATCAATCCGGAACTGACTCTGAACGCCGGTGTGCGCTGGGAATACGGCGCTCCCATTACCGAGTTGTACGGGCGTCTGGTGAATCTGGACGTTGCGCCGGGCTTTGCGGCAGTGGCGCCGGTGGTGGCCGCCGATCCCACGGGCGCGCTCACCGGCGAACGATTTCCCAACTCGCTGGTGAATCCGTATAAGCGCGGGATCGAGCCGCGCGTGGGAATTGCCTGGCGTCCGTTATCCGGATCGTCCATGGTGATTCGGGCCGGGTATGGCATCTACTATGACACGTCGGTCTATCAGACCATCGCGGTACAAATGGCGCAGCAACCGCCGCTATCCAAGACCTTGAGCGTGCAAAATAGCGCGGCCGATCCTCTCACGCTGGCCAATGGCTTCATCGCATCGCCGGGAGTCACGGCCAACACGTTTGGCGTCGACCCCGGCTTCCGGCCCGGTTATGCGCAGAACTGGCAGGTGTCCATGCAGCGCGATTTACCGGCTTCGTTGCAGATGACGGCCACTTACCTCGGCATAAAAGGCACCGACGGACCGCAGGAGTTTCTGCCAAATACCTATCCGGTTGGCGCAGTGAGTCCCTGCCCCGCGTGCCCCACCGGATTTGGTTATCTCACGTCGTTTGGCAACTCCACGCGCCAGGCCGCACAGATACAGTTGCGGCGCAGACTGCATAATGGGTTTACCGGAACCTTGCAGTACACTTACTCGAAGTCTATAGACGATGATGCGGCATTGGGAGGGCAGGGCGCCAGTACGACTGGTCAAAATATGCCGAATGCGGCAACATCTTCGGGAGGATCGCCGACCGGCGGGGCTGGTCCAGCGAACCTCGCCATCGCGCAGAACTGGTCTGACCTCGGTGCCGAACGTGGCCTATCTACTTTCGATCAGCGCCATGTAGCCAGTCTGAACTTGCAATATACGACCGGCATGGGGATGGGCGGCGGCACCCTCCTGACTGGCTGGAAGGGAGCGCTGTTCAAGGAGTGGAACTTCGCCACCCAAGTGAGCGCCGCAAGCGGCCTGCCCGAGACTCCTATCTATCTGGAGCCTGTACCGGGCACCGGAGTCACAGGCGTTATACGGCCGGATTACACGGGCGCGCCGCTCTACGCGGCTCCGGCCGGCTTCTATCTGAATCCCGCGGCGTACGTCGCGCCGCTGCCCGGCCAATGGGGAAATGCCGGCCGCGATACCATTGCCGGTCAGGCGCAATTTTCTTTGAGCGCTTCGCTAGGCCGGACTTTCCGGGTCAGCGACCGGCTGAATCTGGACCTGCGCGTCGATTCGACCAATGCGTTAAACCATGTCGCATTTACCAGCTGGAACACTACCGTGAACAGCACTCAATTCGGACTGGCGGCCGCCGCCAACGCGATGCGCAGTATGCAGACTACGCTCCGCCTGAGGTTCTGAGACATGCGCCGCTCCGCCACTATTGCCCTACTCGCTGCTGCTGCCGTTTGTGCGCAACAGAACGGCCAGAATGCGCCGGCCGGAAACGGAACAGTTACATTCACTACCGGCACGCAGTTAGTCGTCGAAGCCGTAGTAGTGACCGACAAGAAAGGCAATCCGATTGAGGGACTAACCGCTAAAGACGTCACCATTACAGAGGACGGCGCACCGCAGGAGATTCGGTTCTTCGAGCACCAGGTTCTGCCGCAAGCCCCAGGTCAGGCGCCCGCCAGTTCCGAGCCGGAAAATATCCACATTTACGACAAGCTGGGCCGTACCCAGATTACGGGCGAGACGGCCGGCAACACCCGATACAAAGATCGCCGGCTGCTGGCCCTCTATTTCGATATGACCGCCATGCCGCCGGGAGACCAGTTGCGCGCGTTGGGTGCGGCGGAGCGATTCATCCGTACGCAAATGGCGCCGGCCGATCTGTTGGCTATCTTACGCTACACGGGCGGCGCCGTCGATGTTCTGCAGGATTTCACGGCCGATCGCGACCGGCTACTTAGCATACTGCAGACCATGGTTGTCGGGGAAGGACAGGGCCTGGATTCTTCTGCCGACGATGCCAGCAGCCCGGACATGGGCGCGGCTTTCGGCCAGGACGATAGCGAATTCAATATCTTCAATACTGACCGCCAGTTATCCGCCCTGCAGACGGCGGCGAATATGTTAGCGCGGCTCAGTGAGAAGAAGTCGCTGATTTACTTCGCCAGCGGTTTGCGCCTGAACGGCCTGAATAATCAGGCCCAGTTGCACGCTACGATTAACTCCGCCATACGGGCAGGCGTCTCGTTCTGGCCGATTGATGCGCGCGGTCTGGTGGCCGAAGCGCCCTTGGGCGATGCCACCATGGGGTCGCCAGGCAACAACGGTATGTATTCCGGCGCGGCCGCCCTGGCTGTAACTTCCAATCTGCAGCAATCTCAAGATACTCTCTACGCGCTGGCCTCCGACACGGGTGGCAAGGCTCTGCTCGATTATAATGACCTGGCTAAGGGCATCCTGCAGGCGGAGCAGGCTGTCTCGAGCTATTACATTCTGGGATACTACACGACGAATACCCCGCAGGACGGCAAGTTCCGCCGCATCAAGATATCGCTGAACGGGAACGTAGCAGCCAACCTGGATTATCGCCAGGGTTACTTTGCCGGCAAACAGTTCAGTAAGTTTACCGCGGCCGATAAAGAGCGGCAGCTCGAAGATGCACTGATGCTGCCGGACCCGATCACTGAACTTACCATCGCCATGGAGGTGGATTACTTCCAGTTGAACCGGGCCGAATACTTTGTGCCGATTGTGGTGAAGATTCCGGGACGGGAATTAGCCCTGGCCAAGAAGGGCGGCGCCGAACGTACCCTGATCGACTTCATCGGCGAAATTAAAGACAACTACGGCACCACCATTACTAATGTCCGCGACAAGGTGGATATCAGGCTGAGCGACGCCACGGCCCTCGAACTGGCTAAGCGCCCGATTGAATATGACGCGGGGTTCACACTGCTCCCCGGAAAATACACGATCAAGTTTCTGGCGCGCGATTCGGAGACGGGCCGCATCGGGACTTATCAAACGGCATTTGTCATTCCCAACCTGAATAAAGAAGAAAAGCGCATCCCCATCAGCTCCGTGGTACTGAGCAGCCAGCGGGTGGACCTTAAGGATGCGCTGTACAACGCGGTGAAGGGCAAGGATCGGGCCGAGACGGCCAACCCGCTGGTGCGCGATGGCCAGAAGCTCATTCCCAGTGTGACACGAGTCTTCACCAAGGGCCGTGAGATGTACGTCTATCTGCAGGCGTACGAACAAGGCGTAGTCGCCGCCCAACCGCTCATAGCGTTTGTGAGCCTTTACGCGGGTCAGAAAAAGGTTTTCGAAACACAGCCGGTCGAGGTGCGGAACGCCACGAACGACCGTTTGAAAACCACGCCGATCCAATTCAGCATCGCCCTCGCCGGCCTTGCGCCAGGCAGGTATGATTGCCAGGTAACTGTGCTCGATCCAAGCGGACAGAAAGCCGCGTTCTGGCAGGCGCCCATCGCGCTGGCGCCGTAAGCCGCGCCGCAATCAGAACTGCAACTGGGCTTTCAACTCCACGAAACGGGGCGAGTCGTTCCCGCCGACGAAGGATCCTAGAATGCTGGTCTGAGGGCCAACCAGCCGGGTGACATATCCGAATTCAGGATTAGCGATGTCACCCGCCGGGTGAACGGAATTCGGGTGATTGACTAAGTTCAAGGCCTGCGCCCGACCGATATTCTAACTAACGAGCGCAGCGATGGCGAAGTCTTTCATAAGCGACAGATCCATATCGGAGAGGCTCGGCCCGCGAAGGTCATCACGGCTTTGTGCGCCAAAACCGGTTGGCGCAGCCGTGCTGGGTGTGAGGCGGCCACGCACGGAACATTGATCGCGCCCGTAACGCAGCCTGAAAACGAGCCCGTGAGCGGCGTGCCGAAGAGGGTACCGAATTCAAGTCGCCCAGAGTGGCAGTGGCGGTTCCGTCGATCACGATAAAGGGCAACCCGGTGCGATAGAAGTCATTGCCCGAGAGCGTCCCGCCGCCGATGATGCGATTCGGACCCATATGGCATCCCGGTCTGTTACCGTTCCGGTCATGTCGCCCGACGTGATGGACTGAGCGTTCAGAACCATCATGAAGATTACCGTTGCTGCGATGAGCATGCCGGCAGGCAACATTTTTCCGGTCATATTGGTCATATCAACCTCCTTTCCGAGTTATAACCCGAGCTCTCGAAATGACTAACTCAGGAATAGAGTTTCCGGCGTACGATTCGTGTACTGTCTTTGCACGAGAACTCCGGCGCGAAGTAAGGTAGAGGGTATGCGCAAGGTGACAGTAAACGGCCACCGTGAAGCGAGACGTTAACTCGCAGCGCGCCTTGAAGCATACTACACTGTTCTTTGTACGGGGATGCGATCGCGGTAGTTACCGGTCGCGGCACTGCCGGCGGGACGGATCGTACATTCGCAAAAAGAAGCGAGCGTGGGAGCTCTGATATGAAAGCTTGTGTATTGCAATCACCCGGGCCGGTTGAGCGGAATCCGTTGGCATTTACGGAAGCACCCATGCCCGAACCCGGCGCCGATGAAGTGCTGGTGCGGGTACATGCGTGCGGTGTGTGCCGGACCGATCTGCACGTAGTGGAAGGCGAGTTGCCGCCGCGCAAGCATCCGGTCATCCCAGGACATCAGGTGGTGGGGGAGATTGCGCGTTGCGGCGCCAGCGCCACGCGGTTCGCGGTGGGAGCGCGGGTGGGAGTGGCATGGCTGCATCGCACGGACGGGGTTTGCGAATACTGCCGATCGGGCCGCGAAAACCTCTGCATTAACGCCACGTTCACCGGCTACACCGTGGATGGCGGCTATGCGGAATACATTGTAGCCCCGGAGAGCTTCGTGTATCCGATTCCGGACGGCTTCAGCGATATGGCCGCGGCGCCGCTGCTGTGTGCGGGTATCATCGGCTTCCGGTCGTTGCGCGTGTCCGGAATCCAGAAGGGCGGCGCGCTGGGACTGTACGGTTTCGGCGCGGCGGCGCACGTGGCCATCCAGGTGGCGCGGCACTGGGGCGTGCGCGTTTACGCCATGACACGCGACGAACACCACCGCCAACTGGCGCGGGATCTGGGCGCGGAATGGGCCGGCGCGAGCGACGATCATCCGCCGGAAAAACTGGATGCCGCCATCATCTTCGCGCCTGCCGGCGAACTGGTAATTTCGGCGCTGCGCGTGTTGAAGAGGGGCGGCACGGTGGCGCTGGGAGGCATTTACATGAGCCCCATTCCGGCCATGGATTACAATCTGCTATACCACGAGCGGGTGATTCGCAGCGTGGCTAATAACACGCGGCAGGATGGAGAGGATTTCCTGAAGATCGCAGCGGAGATTCCGATTCACACCCAGGTGCAGGAGTTTCCTTTGGCAGAGGCGAATACGGCGTTGAATAGCTTGAAACACGATGCGGTCGAAGGCGCCGCGGTGCTGCGAGTTGGGCGAGAATAAAAGCCAACCACCCGGGCAAGGCTCACGTGAGCTTTCATTTGATGCCAATGTATATGTGTCCCACGACGGACATGGACCGTAATACAATTACTGAGCAGCAGCTTCGGACGCAATACCTTTGGTAGTCTTCTTCATGGCTGCGTTTTTTAAAGCGGCCTTCTTTCCGGGCCGAGGCTGCGAAGGCCGAATCGGTAGGAGCGAAGAAGGCGACACTAGCCAGCGATCCGGGTTACTATCCTCTCTGGCGCCACCGATTCGGCCGGTCGCGTCCAGCCATTCGTTGCCCCGGGAACCCGTCCGGCTATCTGTACAACGCCATCGACCGTATCGGCATCACAGAGACGGAGCCGTGGTGCATGGTCACCTCCGATTAGCTAGCCCGCATAGGCGCATGGGCGCCTCAATGCCTTTGAATAACTGCCCAGACGCCGTCTTGCGGGCTGTTACTTAGGAGTGGCGAAGAACGCGGCGAAACCGACAAATGCACGATAGGAAGTTCGCTCGGAAGCCACGCCGGTGTCCATGCTGCGGCAGATACGGAGCTCAAAACTGTTGGCGAGGAAAGTTATGTGAGTCATGATGCTGTCTCCGTTTCTCCAGTAGCGCGCTTGCACGGGTTTCAGTACTGATCGCGTCGGCGGGCCCACGCCATTGATAACTCGAATCCGTCCTCATGCCTTTGGGGGCAAGGTCCAGGAACGGGTGGGCACTCTCGTCATGTGGATGATTAGTGCATCCGGCAGCACGGCCTCTCCAATTGACCCCGGTGATGTTACTTTCATGAGCGAGCCTGACGGCTGGCTCGGGCGCCCCACGAAGCGTTTTCGGCTATTCCTCGTGAAGCGCTGGTTCAGTCGCTATTGTGGACGGACCGGTTCAGCGCCTGCCGGCCCCCAGGTCATCCGAATACCCGGCCTTCAGGCGGGACCACTGGGCGGTGGGACGTCCATCGGTACGGGTAACTTGGTTGCCTTTAAACCGTTGTGGCCAGCCGGTCGGCGAGTCCTCCCACGTCTCCTGCCGCCCGTAGACGGTCAAGTCGAGCAACCGGTAGCTGTTATCCATCGCCTCGACGCCGCGTCTGGTCGTCCAGTAAGTCTCGAAGACATTGGATCCTTGTCGCAGGTAGCAAACGATGTGCATCATGCCCACCCGGCGTCCAACCAAGAGAGTGTCGAGGGAGTCCTGGGCCGAGTACCAAGGCATCTCCCAGCCCATGAAGTCGCGGTACCGGGCGCTCTCTTCGTACGGGCCTTGGCAAAACGCGGCGTAGGTGACGTCCCGAGAATGAATATAGGACAGCTCGCGGACCTGCGATGTAACCCAGGTGCACCCCTCGCACTGCTCCGGCGCAAGGTGGGCGGTGTGCCACATGAAGTAGTAGGCGATGAGCATCCGGCGTCCCTCAAACACATCCACTAGTGTCACCGCTCCACGTTCGCCAACGAGCGGTGTAGCACCGTCCACCTCGACCATGGGGAGCCGTCGGCGGGCGGCTGCAATGGCGTCGCCTTCTCTTGTGTGAGCCTTTTCTCGAATCCGCAATGCGTCCAACTCGGCGTGGAAGGTGCTCCGATCGACTACCTTAGGGGCTCCAAGTTCATCTCTCATGAAGTCTGTCATCGTTCTCTCCGTTAGCGCTTGGGGCGCTGTTTTCATTTTCCTGAGGCCGCGCTCGAACTCACTGTCTCTAGTCATATGCTACGTCATCGTCTTTCCTTTCCGTGCGGTGGTGAGATCACAGTCCGCCAAGATCTCCTCCTGGCTATGCTCCGCGCACGCGGCGGAAGCACTCGCGCAGCTCGTGTGTGAAAAGGGGCGATGGCGTCGTAGTGGTCGTGCCCGGCCGTTTCGAGCCCGATGGCGAAGCTACCGCCGGTCACGACGACGGTTTGCCCGAGGAGTTCCAGCTTGCGCGGCATGGGAAGGCGCTGGTTACGGTGCTCATGATTCCTACTATCAGGCACGCAGGCGATCCCGGCGGCCGAAACCGCCCGGACGAGGTGGATGGAAGCTGCACGCCGGTTCGCTACTTGACCGTAAACGTTACGGTCGCGCTATTAGTGAGCGCACCGGATACGCCCATGAAGGTCAAGGTCTAGATGCCGGATTTAGTGATCGCCGGGAACAGGATTCGGGACACGGCATAAGCCGGCCCGTTCACGTTCACGGTTTGCGGCAGATCCGCGCAGGTAGCTCCAGCAGGCCCGCCCGAGCACTTTAGCGTCACACTCCCGTTGAATATATTGACGGATTGTGGCTCCAGAATAAACCCGGCCAGCACATCCCGGATGATGGTTTCCGATCGGGACACAGTGTAAGGGCGTTACCCGGTGGAACGTATTACGCCGCCTCAGCTAGACACATCGGTTCCGCGAGCAGCGCCAGGAGTTTGAGGCGGCAGTATGCCTTTCCTCCACCGGTCCTCCGCTGCACTAGCGGTCGGGATCGGCGGACACATGAATCCGACGACCAAATGACAGGATAAGTTCATCTCACCGTTTGGGAAGCCTTCACCTGGCGACCGGCACCGGCTGAACCTGCAGGCCTTCCCGCACCACATCGCCGGGGTTAGCGATAATGGTCTGGCCTTCGCTGAGCCCGCCGACGACATCAAGGTGATCGCCATAGTCCCGGCCGACTTCGATCTTTTGCAGATGGACTGTGTGTCCGTCGCGCACTACGGCAACTTCGGTGCCTTCGCCTCGTACGATCAGCGCGTCGCTGGGAACCCGTAAGGGAGCGTTGGAACGTGCGCCGATCAGAGCCACGCGGGCGTACATGCCCGGCAGCAGCGCGCCGCCGGGATTCGGCACACGCACCTCCACCAGCAAGGTGCGGCTGGCGGGATCGAGCGCGCTTGCCGTCCGCGCTACCTGGCCCACAAACTGGCGCCCCGGTAGGTTGGAAACCGTCAACCGGGCGGTTTGGCCTGCCCGCACTTCACTGGCATTCGCCTGCGGCACGTTCAAGTAGGTGCGCAGTGTATTGATCTGCGCAATCCGGAAGAGCAGCGTATTGCCGGTGTTCACCAGTGCGCCGACATCCACGTTGCGCAGCGTAATCACTCCGTCGAACGGCGCTTTCACCAGCCGGTAACTTTGCACCTGATCCAGCCGGGCCAGGTTCGCCTCAGCAGCCGCCACGTTGCTGCGCTGCGCCGCGAGCGCCTTCTCGAGGGCTTTGGTGGCGGCTGTGAGCGATCGATACTCGGACTGATAGCGGTCGTTTTCCTGGCGCGAGACCACGCCCTTGGCTGAAAGGGAGGACCACCGTTGCGCGGTCACCTTGGCGAGATCCTCGTCGGCCTGGCCCCGCTCGTAATTTGCCGCAGCCTGGTCCACCGCCGCTTGTGCCTGCAGCAGGTTGGCTTTAGCCTGCCGGATCTGCTCATCCATCTCGGGGGCATCGATTTCAGCCAGAGCCTGTCCGGTCCGTACCCGATCGCCGATATCCACCATGCGGCGCTGCAGGTATCCATCGGCACGCGCCAGGACGGGGGCCTCGGTGATAGCCTGGATGCTGCCGGGCAGTTCGATGACGCTCTTGCCCGACGAACGGCCCACCTCGATCACCTCCACCCGCTGCAGCGCCCGCTCCTGCTCGCGCGCCTCGCCTACAATGAGGTCCCGCTTCTTCCGCAGCGGCACGTATCCGGAGACGAACGCCACCACGACCAGCACAACGGCCGTCAGAAAAATCGCCCAGATGGTAACGGCCGAGGGGCGCCACACTTTCGCCGGCAGCCCACCCGGGGAGGCGCCATTACCGGCACTCTTCAGTTCCTGGACTTGCCGTTTGAGATCTTCGTTCTCCCGCAGCAGATCGGACATGCCGGGTTGATCAGATTCGGTGCGCCTCATCTGGTGTTCATTTCTTCCAGTCTACGCTGATGGTCCACCGGCGGATTCGTGCGCAGATACGAATAGATGATGGGGACTACGAATAGCGTCGTCACGGTGGCGAAGGCCAGCCCACCGATAACCGCGCGCCCCAAGGGCGCATTCTGTTCGCCGCCTTCCCCGAGGCCCAAGGACATGGGAACCATGCCCAGGATCATGGCTGTGGCGGTCATAAGAACCGGCCGGACACGTGCATAGCCGGCCGAGAGCATGGCCTCGCGCGCGGAGAGCAGCGTTTCGCGTTCGTCGTTGGCGAAGGTAACGATCAGAATGCTATTGGCCGTCGCCACGCCGATGCACATCATGGCGCCCATCAGCGAGGGCACGCTCAGCGAGGTACCGGTAAGAAACAGCATCCACAGAATGCCCGCAGTGGCGCCCGGCAGCGCCATCAGGATGATGAAGGGGTCCAGCCACGACTGGAAATTTACGGTCATCAGCAGATACACCAGGACGACGGCGAACACCAGCCCCAACCCCAGGCGGAAGAACGACGATTGCATGGTAGCCACCTGTCCGCGCAGCGAGAACGTCGTGCCGCGCGGCAGGCGGGGCTCCTCTTCCCGCATGATCTTCCTGACCTCCGCGCCGACGCCGCCCAGGTCGCTCCGGTCCACATTGGCGAAAACGTCGAAAACCGGCCAGACATTGTAATGGTTGACGATGACGGGCATGTACGACCGTTGGACGGAGGCCAGATTCGAGAGCAGTTGAGTATCGCCGGCAACCGCCCCGGGGTTTCCATAGGCTTGGGAGGCTCCGCCCGGAGATGTGCCCACCGAAGCCGGCCCGGCAGTGGATGCGCCTGCCATAGACCCGGGGGTGGTGGTATTGACGGCATTCGTGTTCGGCGAGATCGGAGTGCGCATCAGTGCGTCCATGGAGTCGATGCGGTATTGCGGCGTCTGCACGCCGACGCTGTAGTTGACGCCGTTAGTCCAGTTCATCCAGAAATTCGGCGCCACGGTGCCGTTGCCGCTGAGAGAGATCAGCATGCTGCTGGTGACGTCGCGTTGCGTCAGCCCCATCTGCGCGGCTTTGGCCCGATCCACATCCACGCGGATCACCGGCTGATCGGCCACCTGGTGAACATGCACGTCCGCCGCGCCGGGGATGCGCGCGATGCGCCCCGCCAATTTCTGGGCGATGGCGTAGTTAGCCGCGGCGTTGCGCCCGACCACTTGCAGGTCGATAGGCGCGGGCAGACCGAAGTTGAGAATCTGGCTGGTGATGTTGGCCGGTTGGAAGAAAAAGGTCATATCCGGGAAGCGCTGATGCAGACGCTTCCGCAGCAGGACCTCGTAATCACGCGTGGGGGCGTGCTTTTCCTTGTTGAGCGAAATCAGGATTTCTCCATCGGCGCTGGAGATGGTGGGAATGTCGCCCTGGGCAATAGCAGGCCAACTGTTCGGAATTCCGATATTGTCGATCACCATCTCGATCTCATCAGGCGGAATCACGGATCGGATTTCGTGTTCGAGATCGGAAAACCGGACCTCAGTCTCTTCGATACGCATGCCTGCGGGACCGCGCGCATGCAACCGCATCTGGCCGGAATCGACAGTGGGGAAGAAATCCTCGCCCACCAGCCAGCCCAGGCCGAGAGAAGCGGCGAAAAAAGTCCCAAACGCCAGCAATGTGCGGCCGCGGTGGCGCAGGGACCAATCCAGCAGCCCGACGTAGCGGAACCGAAGCGCCTCGAAACCATGGTTGAAAAGATGATGGCCGCGCGCAAACAGGCTGGTGCGCCGGAAGCCGCCAGTCATCTCGGATTCGAGCAAGTAAGCCATCATGGTCGGCACCAGCGTGCGGGAAAGCAGATAGGAAGCGAGCATGGCGAAAACCACCGCCATGGCGAGCGGCGTAAACAGATAGCGCGCGGTGCCGGTGAGCAGCAGCACCGGCACAAACACGATGCAAATGGAGATGGTGGCCACGAAAGTCGGAACCGCGATCTGCGACGCGCCATCCAGCACCGCCGTGATGATCGGCTTCGCCATCGCGAAATTCCGATGGGTATTCTCAATCTCCACGGTGGCATCGTCCACCAGGATGCCCACCGCCAGAGCCAGGCCACCCAAAGTCATGACGTTAAGGGTCTGTCCCAAGAGGCTGAGCAGGCAGAGCGAAGTGAGAATCGAGAGCGGGATGGAAATGCAGACGATCAGCATACTGCGCCAGCTTCCCAGAAACAGCAGGATCATCAGCCCGGTCAGACCAGCGGCAATCAACGCTTCCCGCAAAACTCCCTGAATGGAAGCTCGTACGAATACCGACTGGTCCGCCAGTGCCGTTACCTTCAACTCGGGTGGAACGTTGGCCAGGATGCGCGGCAGAACAGCTTTAACGGCATTGACGATGGCGAGCGTGGACGCCTTCCCGTTGCGCGTTATGGTTATCAACACACCGCGCGATCCGTTGGTGCGCACGATGTTGGTCTGGACCGAGAAGCCGTCGTGCACCTGAGCCACGTCTTTGATATAGACCGTGGCGCCGTTCACGGTCTTGATGGGCAGATCGTTTAAATCGTTCAGAGCGATGGGGCTGCTATTGACCAGAACCTGGTATTCGGTATGCGCCGAGCTTAGCGGTGCCGGCGGGAAGAATCAGGTTCTGCAGGTTCAACGCATTGGATATGTCGATCGGCGAGAGTTGCTTGGCGTACAGTTCGTCCAGGTTCAGATCCACCATGACGGCGCGCTGTTTTCCGCCGAGAGGATAAGAGACCGAAGCGCCTTGCACGGTGCCGAGCGGAGTACGAATGAAGTTGTTCCCAATGTCGAAGATCTCCTGTTCGCGCAGGGTTTTGCTGGACAGTCCGAGTTGCAAGATCGGCACACTCGAAGCGTCGTACTTCAGTATATTCGCGGGAAACATCCCAGGCGGCATCTGGCGGATGGCGGTCTGCATGGTGGCAGTGGTTTGGGCCACCGCCATATCGATCTTCACGTTCGGATGGAAATAGATTTTGACGACCGCGTATCCGGAGTACGATTGCGACTCAATGTGCTCCACGTCGTTGACATTCGAGGTGAGGCTGCGCTCGAAGCCCGTAACCACGCGTTTCTCCATCTCCTCAGGAGAAAGACCGGAATAAACCCACAGGACACTCACCACTGGAATATCGATGTAAGGAAAGATATCCACGGGCATGGTGACGATGGCTGCTCCGCCGAGTATGGCGATAAGAATTGCCATCACGACGAAAGTGTACGGGCGGCCAAGGGCGAGGCGGACTATCCACATATCCTGAGTTCCGCGGTGCGCGGTATTCCTGTACGAGAAGTATATCGTACCTGCCAGCCAGACCGTTCGGCAAAAGCTCTGCCATTGCTGCTCATAGAAATACGCCGAAGCGGAGCACCTGTCATGCGAAAGTTATCAGGGAATGCTGGCGCGTAAGAACCGGACGCCAGTGCCGGATCGGTATCATTTGGACCGCGCCCGCGAATGGCTTATCTTCTCATTATAATAAGCCAAAAACGACAGTACGTACAGGCTCCTCCAGGCTCATCCTGTATGAGACAAGACTTCATCGCCTGTATCATCGCCTGTATCATCGCCTGTATCATGGCCGGAAGTGCTACACTACCGAAGTCTGCCTTCGCGAAGGCGCCGCGATCTTGAAGCATGGTTCCCCAGGAATCCCGAATCTACCGCTTTGGCGCGTTCTCGATCGAGCCGGGCAGGCGCTGCCTGACGCGCGATGAACAGCCGGTTCCGCTGACACCGAAAGCGTTCGATCTGCTCCTTTATATGGCGCGCAATCCGGGACGCCTGCTGACCAAGGAAGAATTGCTCGACGCGGTATGGCCGGACAGCACTGTGGAAGAGGGGAATCTCAGCCAGAACGTTTTTCTGTTGAGGAAGGCTCTGGGGGAGACCAGCAAAGAGAATCGCTACATTCTGACGGTGCCTGGGCGGGGTTACCAATTCGCGGCGCCGCTCGAGAGCGAATCGTCTCAGTTGGTGGTACACGCGACGCATACTCAGACGACGGCGATCGTCGAAGAAGAGTATTTCGACGGTGTTGCGGAAAAGCCGCCCGTCAGGCTGCCCGCGGCGAAGAGCCGGCGCCGGCGATGGATTTCGGCCGGTTCTGCGGCATTGGCCGTGCTGGCCGGCGTCAGCGCGGTCCTTTACCGGGCGGCTCAACGGCCGATGCCAAGTGGGCACCGGGAGATCGTGGTCGCGGACTTCGTCAATCACGGGAATGACCCGGCCTTCGATTTGACCTTGCGAAGGGCGCTGGAGATTGAGCTGGGACAGTCGCCGTATCTGAGTATACTGCCGCAAGCAAAGGTGGCGGAGACGCTGCGCATGATGGGGCGGCAGGCGGGCGAAAACCTAAGCGAGCCAATCGCCCTGGAGATTTGCCGGCGCAATAGCGGACAGGCGGTGATCGCCGGGGAAATCGCCAGCGTTGGCGCGCACTACCTGGTCACGGTGGACGCGCTGGATTGCGCGACAGGGGGCGCCATCTCACGGGAGAAAGCGGAGGCGGCGTCGAAGGAAGACGTTCTGAAGTCGCTCGACCGGGTGGCCGGGCGGGTGCGGCGGCAACTCGGAGAATCGCCGCGCTCAATCCAGCAGTTCGACGTTCCGATCTACCAAGCGACCACGAAGTCATTCGACGCGCTGGTCGCTTTTTCGAAAGGGAATGCGATGCAGGCATCGGCGAATGCCGCCGACGCGATTCCGCTATTCGATCGCGCCATCGAACTCGATCCGAAATTCGCGCTGGCCTATGCCGCCCGCGGAAGGTTGCTGTTCAACCTCCAAGAGGGCAAGCGCGCCGCGGAAGACTATGCGAAAGCGTATGCCCTTAGCGACGGGGTGAGTGAGATGGAAAAGCTTTCGATTGCGGCGCGTTTTTACTCCGTGGTAGACGAGGACCTGGAGCGGACCGCGGATACATACAAGGTATGGACGAGGCTGTACCCTAGCGATGCAGCGTCCTGGACGGAACTGGCGGGCACTTATATCCTGATGGGCCGGTATCGGGAGTCGGCCGCGGCCGCGCAGGAAGCCCTCAAGCTGGATCCTAAGGCAGTGCTGGCTTACGCGATGCTCGCGCGGGCGCAGAAGAAGGCCAATCTCTTCGAGGATGCCAAAGCCACCTGCCGGAAGGCTTTCGCGCGCGGTCTGGACAACTGGCATCTCCATAGCATTCTGTTTCAGATTGCATATGCCCAGAAAGACGCTGGTGGGATGGCCGGGGAAGTGGAGTGGGACAAAGGCAAGACCACGGAAAACGAGACGCTGGATGACCAGGGATGGGCCGCGGCGACCGGGGGCCGGATCCGGCGCGCGCATGAGATGTTTCGAGAGGCCATCGAGGCGTCCCGGAGGGAGCGGTTTGAGGATTTCCCTAACGAGGTGCTGGTGGACGAGGCGCAGGTGGACTGGTTCGCGGGGTTCCTGCCAGAGGCGCGGTCGAAGGCCGAGAAGGTGCCGCTGGATCGGGAGGCCGAAGTGTTGACCGAGGCGGGCATCGCGGCAGCGCTCTCCGGGGGAACGGCGTATGCGGAGAACGTAATCGCCCGATTGGAAAGGTATCCTGGGCACAGCGTTCTGCGGGACCGGGTGGATCTTCCCCTGCTCCAAGCCTCGGTGGCAATCTACCGGAAGAAGGCCGGCGAGGCGGTGAAGCTGCTGGAGCCGACGCAGGTTTACGAATTGAGGGACTACATCATTCCGTTCCTGCGTGGGCGCGCTTATCTGGATGCGAAGATCCCGGAGCGGGCGGTTACGGAATACCGGGCGATTACGGATAATCCCGGAATCGATCCGGTTTCTCCCATGTATCCGTTGGCGTATCTGGGGCTGGCGCGGGCGTACTGCCTGGAAGGCAAGCGGGCGGAGAGCCGGACCGCCTACGAACGCTTCTTCGACCTCTGGAAAGAAGCCGACGCGAACCTGCCGGTGCTTCAGGAAGCCCGCCGCGAGTATGCCAAGCTGCCCTCCAACTAATTGATTCCCCGGGATTTCAATTCCCCTGAGAACAATTGAGAATTCCTGAGAGCGCCTGAGGACTTCCAGCGCGGCGCCCTGCCATACTCGCTTCCGGATGAGGGTCCGGCGGCGCATCGCAGTCACGGTCGAGAAGCGCGAGATCTCGATTTCGAGCCGCACCGCCGGTCGCGAACAGGCGCATTGCGAGCATTGCGGCCGTGAGGTCTCAATGCTGCCGGTGGCTCTGGCGGCGGTCGTTGCCGGGGTACAGGAGCGGTTGGTCTACCAGTGGGTGGAAGCAGGCAAGGTCCACTTCCTGGAACGGCCGAACGGCGCAATCCTGGTCTGCGAGGAATCGTTGCGAGGGTTGAAATGACGAGTCTTCCTTATCCGAACGGGTGGATGGAAGCGCCACCGAAAAATTCAGCATGAGACACTTTGCGAGAAAAGGAACAATTATGAAAAACGACACTTCGACGATGAGTTACATCTTACGAGCATTCGGGATTTTGCCATTGCTCGCCATATTGGCCGCGAGTTTTTGCCCGGCGCACGCCGCGCAACTCCAGGTGAATTCCAACATACCATTCACGTGTGCGTCGGTCCAGGGCGGCACTACCGCCAACGGGACGCCCGTGATTTTGTACTCCTGCGGAGACGGGCCCCCGCAACAGTGGAACTATATTGACGGCCAGCTTGAGGGAATTGGCACGGCCAATGGCGTGACCACTTGCCTGGAGGCCAACGGGAGCACCTCCGGGTCCAAGGTGGTGTTATCCGCCTGCAACGGCGGCCAAAATCAGCAGTGGTATTTCCAGGACAACAACGTGGTCGTCGTCGAGGGCAACCTGTGCCTGGACAGCTCGCCGGGCCTTGACAACCAACTGGTGGTGAACGCATGCACGCCCGCGACGAGCCAGAATTGGATCGTGCGTGGCATGGAAATCCAACTGAATTCAAACGCCCCCTACGTGTGCTTCTCCGTGGATGGATCCCTTACTGCCAATGGCACGCAGGTGCTGTCCTACTCTTGTGCCGAAGGACCAGCCGAATCATGGTACTTTGAATCGGGCCAGATTGTCGGCCTTGGCACGAACGGCACGAAGACCAAGTGTCTGGCGGCCGGCGGGACTACGCCCGGAAGCCTCGTGGAGATATCCGCCTGTACAGGCGGGGAGAAGCAGAAGTGGTTAATGGTTCCCGGCACGCGAGTCGGGTCCTCGTCTAGCGCCGCCGTCATCGTGATAACGTTTGGAGACAAAAACCTGTGCGTGGACAGCTCGGGAGGGCAGCCAGTCGGCGACGGAACCCAACTCGTGCTGAACACGTGCACTGCCGTGGCTAGCCAAAATTGGATCGTGCGTTAATTTCGCGAGCTCCCGGCATATGGCAGTCCTGCACGCCGGCGCATAAGCGGAGGGCCTAGCAATTTATCCGTATGGATCCGGGAGAATTGTCCAGAACCAGGTTTACAAAAACACGGTGAAACGTCAATGATTACGCGGGTTCTACTGGTATCTTAGGGTTTTGATGCAGGCCGGGGCCATGCTCGCTCCGGCCGCATCCCGAAAAACTGGCACGCCTCGATTCGTTTTCGCAGAAGCCTATTTTAGCTTTCCGGTTTGAAATTTTTAGCATCCAGAATAGAGTGATCCCAGGCAATGGCGTCATCCGGGATGCGGCGGCGCTTGCCCGGTCCCGGCAATTAACGCCACCCTGTGACGATTCACCTCGATGGCAATCGCCACCGCGTTCTCGCTCATCCCGTTGGTGCACTCCAAGACAATGGCTGCGTGAAGAATCTGCCGTTTCTCCGCGGTACGGGATCGCCGGAGATCCTCCAGTCTCGCCCGATCCGCCGCCGAGAGGATTTAGCTGGGATCGGCAGCCCAAGTTCCGGTTCGGCGCCGATGCGGCCCGAATCAAATGGCACGTCGTGGATACCGCCTCTATCAAATTGACCGAGGCCGCCGACTCGGAGGTGTTTCGATCGGGCCACTGCGGTCGGTCACTGCGCCCGCACGTCGGCGCTGACAATGCCAAGGGCTTGCCACATTGCCTTCATGACACGGAACGGCCGCGGGTCGCTCAACGGCCGCCGGCCCATTTTGTTTGCCGCGTAAGCAAACGTGGTGCGGGCGTCCATGTCGATGAAGATCCAGGAAGAGCCACCACCGCCCCAATGGATAGTGTTGGGGTTCGGCAAATCCAAAGCCAGCAAGGGCCCCGGGAGAGCGAAACCCAAACCGAATCGCGCCGGCGGCAGGTGGCTCATGATCAGATCAGGCCCTTCGATCTGCAGTTCCACCGCTTTGCGGCAACCGGCCTCAGACAGGAATCGCTTCCCCCGGGCCACTCCTCCGTTGGCGAGGATGCAATGGATTTCAGCGATCGAGCGCGCATTTCCGTAACCGTTCACGGCGGGAATCTCAGCGGCGCGCCAAGCCCGGGTTCGGATGGTCGTAGCGATATCGTATGGCATGTTCAGGAACGTAAGCTCCTGGATCTCGCTGAAGACAGGCTTGACAGCGGTCTGTGGCGCAGGCCATGGAATGGTCTCGGCGACCCGGGAATCCTCCGATGCAGGCAGGCCGATGTGGAAGTCGGCGTCCAATGGTTTCGCGATTTCCTCGCGGAACACGGCGCCGAGAGACTTTCCGGCAATCCGGCGCACTACTTCGCCAATCAAAAAACCGAAAGTGACCACATGATATCCGGACGCCGTCCCAGGCTCCCACAGTGGCGCCTGCGCGGCGAGTAGGGACGTCATCTTCTCCCAGTTATATAGGTCTTCCGTTTCGAGCCGCTCCTTCCACCCGGAAAGCCCGGACGAGTGACTCATCAAATGGCTGACCTTGATGCGCTCCTTGCCGTTTGCCGCGAATTCCGGCCAGTACCTGGCGACAGGCGCATTGAAATCGAGTTCCCCGCGGTCGGCCAGGAGCAGGGCGGTGAGCGCGACCATCGTCTTCGTCGTCGAATGGACGGCGACGATGGTGTTCCTTTCCCAGGGCTTGGTTTTCACCTCGTCCGCGAAACCGCCCCAAAGATCGACTACGGTTTCACCCTCCAAAGTGGCGCAGCACGAAGCGCCCACGTCGGCGCCGTCGGCGAAATTCGCTTCGAAGGCGTCCCGCATTGAACTGAACTTATCCGCCACGAAGCCGTGGACTGTGCTTTCCGGCATGAAATTGTCTCTCCCTTCGTCGTTATCTCAAGCACCTTAAGCCCGCCGGACGCATTTCCGCAACGCGCTCGTGAGTCCAGCTTCTTCTTTGGCGTTTTCTGCGAACCCGAGACCGACCCCGAACGCGGTGTTCTTTGAAAAAGCTGCGTCGAAAAGCGGCGAAATCTCCTCAGGTGTAACGTGCGACGCCGGCATGCTTCTCCGCGGCTGATCTGCCGCTGCCAATCGTCCCGGAAGCAAGGATCAGAACTACTTGAATGATGCTTCGTTCGTCGATACTACCGCGAGACAGAGCGGAAATCTAGTCTTGTTTTTAATCGTTTAGATTGCTATCCTGAAAGTAGAGGTGCCAGGTCGAGTTATTCGTTCCGCCTGCACCCGCCAGACCGAAGTCATTCTGCCCACCTCGCATTTCCGCCTGAGCCGCTTTTCGAACGCCTGACGCCCAAACCGGATCCTGAGCGTTCCCCGAGGGCCCGACTTCGTTCCATCTAGGGCGTTTGGTGGGCAAAGGAGACAAGCCATCGACAAGGGGAACCGGGATACGATACCTGTATGGGCGGGTTCGCTCGGCTTTTCCAGGATTTTCGGTACGCTTCTCGTTCATTGCGAAAGAGCCCTGGACTGGCAGCCGCGATGATCGCGACTCTGGCGCTGGGCATCGGCGCCAACACCGCGATCTTCAGTGTATTGGAAGGCGTCGTATTGGACCCACTGCCGTATTACCAGCCCGATCGGCTGGTCGTGGTGTTGCTGTTCAATCGAAGCCTTGGGCACGCGACGTATCTTTCGTATCCTGATTTCCTCGATTGGCAGCGGAATTCTCGCTCCTTCGAGCGAATTGCCGCGCTTGTGAACGAAGGATTCGATCTGACGAACCCGGGAGCACCCGAGCATGTCGACGGCAAGGAAGTCTCTGCGAGTTTCTTCAGCACCCTCGGCGTGCGGTTTGCGGTCGGGCGGGGTCTGTCGCCGGAGGAGGACGAATCCGGCGGCGCACCCGCAGTCGTCATCAGCCACCGTCTCTGGCAAGAACGGTTTAGCGGCAGCCCGGCGGCAGTGGGCCGGAACCTTACTTTGAACGGAATCGACCATACGATTGTCGGTGTCCTGCGGCCGGAGTTTCGTTTCGGCGACCAGCAGGCAGATGTGTACATACCTATCGCACGCCGGTATACGCTGTACATGGGCGATCGTACGGTCCACGATATTCTGTGCGTTGCCCGCCTCCGGCCAGAGGTAAGCGTAGGTCAAGCCCTGGCAGAGATGAACACCGTTCAGGAACATATCGATGAGCTGAATCCCGCCACGGAACGCGGCCTGGGAGCCTATGTCATCCCCTTGAAGAAATCGCTGGTGGGTGATGTCGGAGGAACGCTGCTATTGTTGTCGGGATCCGTTGGTTTGGTCCTGCTGATCGCCACTGCAAATGTCGCAAATTTGCTGCTGGCCCGGTCAGCGGCACGCGCGCGCGAGTTTGCCATCCGACTGGCCCTGGGTGCGAGTCGCGCACAAATTGTGCGACAACTTATCACCGAGAGTCTGGGGCTTTCCTTCATCGGCGGATTTCTGGGCCTGGCGATCGCGGAATGGGGCGTGAAAACCGTGCTGGCGGCGGCGCCGGGAAGCGTTCCCCGTATCGAGAACATCGGCGTGAACACACCGGTTCTGTTGTATACGTTTGCGATTTCGGTGATTGTTGGAATTGTTTTTGGCCTGTTCCCTGCCCTAAAGAGCGCCAAAACGGACGTGCAGAGTGGGCTCGCGGAAGGAGGCCGGGGCGTGCTGGGCGGCCATCAAGGCGTGCAAAATGTTCTGGCGGTCTTGCAGGTTGCGTTGGCGCTGGTTCTATTGACCGGCGGCAGCTTACTTTTTCGCACTATCCACAATCTGTGGACGGTAAACCCGGGTTTCAATCCGCAGCACGCCCTGACGTTTCAGGTCGGCTTTACGCCGACCGCGACGAGTACGCCATCGAGAGCAAGAATTGCTTATCAGTCATTGGTCGAGCGCATCCGCCAAATTCCGGGTGTCGAAGCGGCGGATATCACGGCGCTCGTGCCACTCGGCAACGCGTATAACGAGGGCCCGTTTTGGGTGGGTCCGCATCAACCGGCATCCATGGCCGAGATTCCGCGAGCGATCTATTATCCGACTGGTCCTGATTATGTCAGAACAATGGAAATACCGCTTCTTAGCGGTCGATTGCTAAGCCCGGCCGACAATCTCGATTCCGAGGTGGTGGTTCTGATTGACACTCTTCTGGCGCGCAGATTTTTTCCTGGGCAGAACCCCATCGGCCATACGATAACAATCCCTCACTGGGGCAAAACTCAGAATATCGCAGCCCGGATTGTTGGCGTCGTTGGCCATGTCGAACATTATGGGCTCGACGGTTCGATAGGCGAGAAACCGCAGCTCTACTACTCCTTTTACCAGCTTCCGGATGAGGCAGTACCCGTGTTTCGCAGCGAAGTGACAGTGGTCGTGCGTACGCCGCTGAACCTCGCGGGCGTTATGCCGGCCATCAGAAGCGCGGTTCGCCAGGCGGGCAGCGATCAACCCGTTTATAACATCCGCACGATGCGGGAACTTGTTTCTGGTTCGATGGCCCGGCAACGTTTTCCGATGCTCCTGCTAGTCGCGTTCGCGGCCCTGGCATTGCTGCTCGCGTGGGTTGGAATCTACGGCGTTATTTCACACTCGACAGCGCGGCGGGTCAACGAGATTGGAATACGGATAGTGCTGGGCGCGGTGAAATGGGACGTCCTGCGACTGGTCCTTGGTCGCGGCCTGCGGCTCGCGGTTACCGGCGTCGCCATTGGCACGGGGGCATTTTTGGTTCTGGCTAAGACCGTTTCGAGCTTTTCGAACCTGTTATATGGGGTCCGGGCAACTGATCCACCGATCTGGGCGGCCGTCTCGATTCTGTTGATTGTGGCTGCCGGCGTAGCCTGCTATATTCCAGCCCGGCGCGCGGCTAATTTAGATCCAACTGTTGCACTTCGACAGGAGTGACGGGAAAGCGGGAGCCACTGGTCGCTCGGCTGTGCGTGGGCGACGGGGCCTGTTGCGCGCCGCCGATTCTGTGGCAGAATGCAGGGGTGCTCCAACGACTAACCGAGCGCAAGGAATGGAAGTTCTTCGGCGTCCTGCCGAAGGCGGATCCCGGCCTCGCCGCGGCTTGGTGGACGGCTCTCGTGCTGCGAGGAACACTGCCCGCGGCGTTCGCGATCGCGATGGGCGTGCTTGTCGGCGCCGTGCAACATGGGCATCCCCTCGCCGGTCCGCTCGCCTTCGTCGGCACGATCTTCGTGCTGCTTCAAGTGCTCAGCCCGATTCATCAGGCGGTCGGCGCGAACCTCGGCGACCGTACCGCCGCGTGGCTCTACGACCGGCTCACGGAGTCCTCTGTGCGCCCGCCAGGGATGGGACACCTTGAGGATCCGACTCTCACCGGGGACCTCACCGTCGCGCGCGATTTCGACCTCGGGATGACCGGCCCGCCGCTGTCGATCTCCCTGGATTTCATTGCGAACGGCATGACCGAGATGATCGGCGGTATCGCGTCCGCCCTGATCCTCGGCACTTACAGGTGGTGGGCACCGATCGTGCTTGCCGGCGCGTGGCTGGCGACGCATTGGTTGTTGCGCGAGAGTGCCATCTGGCGCGACCGCAACACAGAGGAGGTGCGCGGCGCGCAGCGGGATGCCGATTACGCCTACCGGCTGGCAGTCGACCCGCCCGCGAGCAAGGAACTGCGGATGTTCGGCATCGCCGGCTGGACGCTCGACCGTTTCATCGCGCGGCGCACTCGTTTGCACGAGTTGCAGTACGCCGCCACTCGTCTGCGCGAACGTCCTGTTATCTGGAGCATGCTCCTGGTTGTATCGGCGAACGTCCTGGTGTTCTGGCTTCTGGCGAGTGCGGCCGCCTCTGGTTCTATCAGTCTCGGGCAAGCCGTCGTGTATGTGCAGTGTGCCGTGGGCGTCTCAATGATCGCCTTCGGCGGATTCAGTTGGGCGCTCGACGGAGCGGCCGCCCCTGTCGCCGCGGTGCTGCGGCTGGAGCCGGCGATGCGTGCCGCCGGCGCCCTGCGCTCCGGCGACCGGCTGGCGGACGGGATACCTGCGCGCGAGATTCGTCTTCGCGATGTCGCCTTCGCTTACCCCGGCGGCGTGCAGGTGCTGGAGCGCTTCGACCTCACCATTCCCGCCGGGTCGTCGCTCGCTATCGTCGGACAAAACGGCGCCGGCAAGACGACCATCGCCAAGCTGCTGTGCCGGTTGTACGATCCGCAGGTGGGCGCCATCGAGATCGACGGTGTCGACATTCGCGAGTTCGATATCGCGTCGTGGCGATCGCGGGTAACGGCAGTGTTCCAGGACTTCATACGTCTCGAGCTGCCGTTGCGCGACAACGTGGCGCCGGCCGGCGCGCCGGACGATGCCGTGCGCGCCGCGCTCGAATCGGCGGGAGCGACGCACCTGGCCGCGCTGGACACGGTGCTGGCCCGCGGGTACACCGGCGGCACCGACCTGTCTGGCGGCCAATGGCAGCGCATCGCGCTCGCCCGAGCCCTGGCGGCCGTTCAGCTCGGCGCCGGCGTCGTGCTGCTCGACGAGCCGACGGCGCAGCTGGATGTGCGCGGCGAGGCGGAGATCTTCGATCGCCTGCTTGCCGCGACGCGCCACTGCACGACCATCCTGATCTCGCATCGCTTCTCCACAGTCCGCCATGCCGATCGTATCTGCGTACTTGAGCACGGCCGGGTCATCGAGCTTGGCACGCACGACGAGCTGATGGCGCTCGGTGGGCGCTATCGGACGATGTTCGATCTGCAGGCGCAGCGCTTCAACGTCCCCGACGAGGAGGGCAGGACGTATGACGTCCTCTCCTGATTGGAGTCGCGCGGATCAGCCGATCGCCCCGCTGCCTCCCGCGCTATCGTCGATGTGGCGGTTGTGCAAGTTGGGGTATCGCCACGAGCCGCGCTTGATGCTGGCGGCGTTCGGGCTGTCGCAACTCGCCGCGTTACCCGATGCGCTCCTGGCGTTGTGGCTGATGCTGCTGGGAAAAGGCGTGCTGGATCACAGCCCCGGCATGGTGAAAGGCGCGGCCATTGGACTCGGCGTGTCGACCGCCGCGACGTGGTTTCTGCGCACCGTTAGCACGCGCGTGCAGCGCCGTTTCCGCGACAAGGTGACCATCGCGCTCGAGTCGCATGTGGCGCAACTGCAGGCATCCATCGCGACGATTTCGCATCAGGAACGGCCGGACTATCTCGATCGGCTGTCCATGCTCCGCAATCAGGTATTCGTGCTCGACCACATGTACATGTCGCTGTTTTCCACGCTCGGGTGGATTCTGCGGCTCGGGGTGACGATGGCGCTGCTGGCGTCGATTCATCCGGCGCTGATACTGCTGGTGGTCTTCGCAGTCCCGACCGTGTTGACTTCGACATGGCGGCCCGACGTCGAGAGATCCGCGCAGGAGCGCGGGGCGCAATCCAACCGGCTGGCGCGTCACCTGTTCACTGTCGCCACGACCGCGCCGCCCGGCAAGGAGGTGCGGGTTACCGGTATCGGTGAGCGCCTCATTGCTCAGCGCCGGGCAGCGTGGGAGCGCTGGTACACACCGGTGGCGGCCACCCGGTGGGCCTCAGCGCTGTGGTACACGCTGGCCTGGGCGATATTCGGCTGCGCGTATGTCGGCGCAGTCATATTCGTTTCGTACGGCCTGGGCGCTCCCGCCAGCCAGGTGCTGCTGGTGCTCGCCGCGGGCGCACGGCTCTCCGCGTACATCGGTGCAACCGTCGGCGAGATCGGATTCCTGCGTGGGTTCTGGATGGATGGCTCGCGGCGGCTGGCGTGGCTCGAAGACTATGCGGTCTCCGTGGCTGCGTCGGGCGATCTGCCGGTTCCCACCGAATTGCACCGCGGCATCCGGCTCGACCACGTGTCATTCGCGTATCCCGGCACATCACGGGTGGTGCTGGACGACGTGTCGGTGACATTACCCGCGGGCGCGGTCATCGCGATCGTCGGCGAGAACGGCGCCGGCAAGACCACGCTGGTGAAGTTGCTCGCAAAAATGTACGAGCCGGCGTCCGGCTCGATCCTGCTGGACGACACGCCATTGGCGCGCGTGCCGGCCAGCGAGTGGCGGGCGCGTCTCGCGGGTGCGTTCCAGGATTTCTTCCGCTTCGAATTCCGCGCCGGCCACACGGTGGGTTTGGGTGACGTCCCCCGGCTGGACGACGAACCCGCTGTCGTCGCGGCCGTGGATCGCGCCGGCGCGGGCGATGTGCTGGCCCGTCTGGCGTCGGGCCTCGACACGCAACTCGGTCCCACGTGGCCGCAGGGTGTCGAACTATCGTTCGGCCAGTGGCAAAAGCTCGCGCTGGCGCGCGGCTTCATGCGTGATCGGCCGCTGCTGCTGGTGCTTGATGAACCAACCGCCGCGCTGGACTCGGAGACCGAACACGCGCTGTTCGAGCGCTACGCCGCGGCGGCCCGCGGTGTCGGCCAGAACGTCGGCGGCCGCATCACGGTTTTGGTCTCACACCGTTTTTCGACGGTCCGCATGGCGGATCTTATCGTCGTGCTCGACGGTGCCAGACTCGTTGAGGTCGGCACCCACGATGAGCTGATGGCCAAGAGGGGGCAGTACTCGGAGCTATACAGCATCCAGGCGGCTGCGTACCGCTGACCATCCGATCTTTGTTGGCTTTTGCCGCTGATCCACGCGGGTCTGCGTTGGGCCTGGCGCACCGGAAGCCTCGGTTCGGCCAAAGTCCGGGACTGGCGTCCCTGTTCGCTGTCAGCTAACATTTTTATTCGAGAGTCAAACATGATTTTTGCCTTGCGCCCGAAAAAAACAATATCGAGGGTCGCTGAATTGGGCGCTCTAGCCCTTCTCGCTTCTCAAATGGCTGCCGGACAGCAAACTAATTCCCCATCTGCAGGCGCGCCCGCCCCCCCAGCGGGCGGCTGCGCGCCCATGAACTGGACAGCGGAGCAGGACCATCAGAACATGATGGATCAGTTGGGCATCAAGGCCGTCCGTCCCGGGCCGAACGGGAATGAGAAAGCCCCTAATCACGCCAACTATGATGAGTCGAAGGCCAATCCGTTTCCGGATTTTCCCGATGCGCTGACCTTGAAAAGCGGACAAAGGGTCACGACGGCAGCACAGTGGCAGCAGCGACGCCAGGAGATCGTCGAAGACTTCGAGCGCGAGGTGCTTGGCCGCGTCCCGTCCGATGCGCCCAAAGTCACCTGGGCCGTGACCAGTACAACGGACTCGAAGGCAGGGATCTTTCCCGTAGTTAAGAAGGAACTCATAGGACACGCGGACAACTCGTCGTGCCCGTCGATCAACGTCAATATTGAGATGACGCTGGTGACGCCAGCTAATGCGCGTGGTCCCGTGCCCGTGATGATGATGTTCGGCAGCGCGGCATTTATCAAACGGATGGCGGACATGATGTCCAGCCATCCCGAATTGAAGGCCATGTTGGGGACTGATCCACCTTCGACTGAACAGCTGATAGCCGGCGAATGGGGTTACGCGCTCATCGACCCCGGCAGCATTCAACCGGACAACGGCGCGGGGCTTACCAGGGGAATCGTCGGTCTCGCGAACAAGGGCCAGCCTCGCAAGCCGGAAGACTGGGGTGCGCTGCGGGCGTGGGCATGGGGTGCTTCCCGCGGCCTCGACTATCTGGAGACCGACAAGATGGTCGACGCGCACGCGTGGGCATCGAGGGTGTTTCTCGTTTCGGGAAGGCCGCCCTGGTGACCATGGCGTTCGACACGTCGCTTTGCGGTCGTGCTGGTGGGCTCCTCCGGGGAAGGGCGGCGCCAAACCGCATAGACGCAATTTCGGAGAGGCGGTGGAGAATCTCACGGGATCCGGAGAATATCACTGGATGGCCGGCAATTTCGTGAAGTACGGTGCGGCCGAGGCTTCTTTCGGAAGTAGAAACGCCGGCGACCTGCCGGTCGATTCGAATGAATTGATCGCCCTTTGCGCACCGCGGCTGACTTTCATCAGCTATGGAATCCCCGAGAAGGGGGACGCAAAATGGCTGGACCAGCAGGGCAGCTTCATGGCAACCGTAGCAGCGGCTCCTGTCTTCCGGCTCTTGGGTGCTAAGGATCTGGGAGTGACGGAAGACTATCGCACGGCGAAGATGCCGCCGGTCAATTCGGGACTTCTCGATGGCCAGCTCGCGTGGCGCCAGCACGACGGCGGCCACACCGATGCCCCGAACTGGAAGTATTTCATTCCCTGGGCGGACAAATTCCTCAACTATCACGCGGCACTCTGGGAACTTCCGGCCGACCAGCCGGTCTTCCGAATCGACCCAAACTCACTGGTCGCGCATTCCCAGTTGCTCGCGAAGGCGAAGCAGGGCGGGATAGAGGTCTACTTCGAAGGTGACTCGATTACGCGGCGGTGGGACGCCGTCGACTACCCAGATCTGCTCGCCAATTGGAAACAGAACTTCTTCGGCTGGGATGCGGCTGATTTCGGATGGGGCGCCGATCAGACGCAGAACATCCTCTGGCGTTTGGAGAACGGCGAGTTGGATGCCGTCAACCCTAAAGTCGTCGTTCTGCTCGCTGGCACGAACAACGTCGGCAATGCATCGCCTCAAGGGGACGCTGACGCGAGGGCCGCCGATGTCACGCGCGGTCTGCAGGCGATTGTGCGGGTGATCCAGGCGAAGGCTCCCGCGGCGGCGATCATCGTCATGGGGCTCTTCCCGAGGAACGACAATATGGCTCTGATGCCGGTCATTGACAGGATCAACGGCAATCTGTCCAGGTTCGCCGATGGCCAGAAGGTTCGGTATCTGAACATCAATGACAAACTCGCCGGCGGTGATGGAAGACTGTTCGAGGGGATGATGAATGCAAAAGACAGGCTCCATCCGACCGTGAAGGCGTATCAAGTCTGGGCAGATGCATTGAAACCCGTCCTCACGGAGCTGCTGGGACCTCCCGTTGCCGTGGATCACGCCCCGCCCCCCACCGGCGATCCGAGCGCAGAACGCTGACCATTGGAGAATCGTCTGAGTGCGTTTTAGCGGATGCGCCGTCTAAGCCACCATGCGCATCGTCAACTTGTGCGTTCTGGCCGGTGCGGGTGCTGCCCTGGGCTGGTCGCAGGCGCCCGAACTCAAAACTACCCAGGCTGTTCTCGAAAAATATCAGCAGGCGCTGGGAGGTGTGGACGCGATCAAGAAGGTTCAATCCGAAACCCGGCACGGCGAATTTGCAGGCAGCGGCGTTAAGGGCAAGGTCACCTTTGTCGCGTATTCCAAACCATTCAAGTGGCTTTCGAAAGTCACCATGGCGGACCGCGAGCAACGGGTGAGTGGCTTCGACGGCGAGGTTTCCTGGTCGATGGGTCCGAAGGGCGCGGAGATCGACAAATCCGTCCCTCTCGAGTCTGTCCGCCGCGATGCCGATCTTCAGTATCCGCTCCATCAGCCGGACTATTTCTCAAAATACGAATTGGCCGGAATCACGGATTTCGAGGGCCATCACTGCTATTGGCTTCACGGAACAACGCATTGGGGTAAGGACAATAATCAGTTTTATGATGTGACCAGCGGTTTGCTGGTGGGTTACCGTTTCCAGTCAGACGATAAGAATTCCGTTCCGACAATTCTTGTGTTTGACGATTACAAGAACTTCGGCGGTCCACTAGTAGCAACCAGACAAACC
>CAWFUH010000010.1:0-510540 GCA_963818855.1 Bryobacterales bacterium
TGAGCTGCTTGGTTTCCAGGTTCACGTTGATCATGGTCACCATCAGGCCGATGATCTTCAACAGGTCGTCGTCGGTGAGCGACGTGAACAGGATGATATCGTCCAGCCGGTTCAGGAACTCCGGATTGAAGGCGCGCTTCACTTCGCCGCGCACCATGTCTTCGATCTTCGACGGGATGCCCTCGCCCATCGGCGCCGAGAACCCCAGGTGCCCGCGCTTCTCGAGGAACGCGCGCCCAGGTTCGAAGTCATGATGATGATGGTGTTCTTGAAATCGACCTGGTTGCCGAGGCCATCGGTCAACTGGCCGTCCTCAAACACCTGCAGCAGGATGTTGTAAATATCCGGATGCGCCTTCTCGATTTCGTCGAGCAGGATGATGGAATACGGCGAGCGCTTCACGCGCTCGGTCAACTGGCCGCCCTCTTCGTAGCCCACATATCCCGGAGGCGAACCGATCAGCTTCGAGACCGAGTGCTTCTCCATGAACTCCGACATATCGAAGCGGATGAGCGATTTTTCGCTGCCGAACAGGAACGAAGCCAGGGCGCGCGCGACTTCCGTCTTGCCCACGCCGGTGGGGCCCAGGAACAGGAACGAGCCGGCCGGGCGGGCGCTGGCCTTCAATCCCGCGCGCGAGCGGCGAATGGCGCGCGCCAGGCGGAAATGGCTTTCTCCTGGCTGATGATGCGCTTGTGCAGCTCCTCTTCGATGCGCAGCAGCTTGGCGATTTCTTCTTCCTTGATGGCGGTCATGGGCACGCCGGTCCAGCGCGCCACCACGTCCTCGATATCGTCCTTGGTGACGATGCCGGTGGAGGAATCGTCGAGGTTGTACTTCTCGCGCAGCTGGCGCATGTTCTCGCGCTCTTTGCGCTCTTCGTCGGAGTAGAAGCGGGCCTTCTCGAACTCGTGGTTGGCGATGGCGTTCTCCATGCGGTGCACGATGAATTTGATGCGCTTCTGAATGTCGGCCAGATCGCTCGGCAAGCGTCGTCTGCCGCAGCTTCACGCGCGCGCCCGCTTCATCGATCAGGTCGATGGCCTTGTCGGGCAGGAAGCGATCCGGGATGTAGCGGCTGGAGGTGAAGACGGCGGATTCGATGGCGTCGTCGGTATAACGCGACCGCGTGGAATTTCTCGTAGCGGTCCTTGATGCCGAACAGGATCTTGACGGCGTCCTGCTCGTTCGGCGGCGGAACTTTCACGGCCTGGAAGCGGCGTTCGAGCGAGCGGTCCTTCTCGATGGACTTGCGGAATTCGCTGGGCGTGGTGGCGCCGATGCACTGGATTTCGCCGCGCGAAAGGGCCGGCTTCAGGATATTGGCGGCATCGAGCGAGCCTTCCGCCGAACCCGCGCCCACCAGCGTGTGCAGCTCATCGATGAAGATGATGGCGTTCTGATTTTCCATCAACTCCTTCATGATGGTCTTCAGGCGCTCTTCAAACTGGCCGCGATACTTGGTGCCGGCCACGATCAGCGAAAGATCCAGCGCCAGAATGCGCTTGTCGGCCAGGAACGACGGCACATCGCCTTCGGCGATGCGCTGCGCGAGACCTTCCACGATGGCGGTCTTGCCGACGCCCGGCTCGCCGATCAGCACCGGATTGTTCTTGGTGCGGCGGCAAAGAATCTGCACGACGCGCTCCAGTTCGTAATCGCGGCCGATCAGCGGATCGAGCGAATTGTCCATGGCGGCCTGGGTCAGATCGCGGCTAGAATTCGGCCAGCAGGGAGCTTTCCTTGGGGCGGTTGGAGGCGACTTTTTCGGATTGCGAACGCGCTAGTTCTTCGCGAATGGTGGAGAGGCGCAGACCGCGCTCGTGCAGGATCTCCGCGGCGAAGCACTTCTCTTCGCGCAGCAAGCCGAGCAGCAGGTGCTCGGTGCCGATGTGCTTGTGGTTCAGGCGCTCCGCTTCTTCGGCGCCGTACGCCAGCACGCGCTTGCATTCGTGGCTGAGCGGCAGATCCACGGAGGTGGAAACCTTCTCGCGAATGGTGGTGTGGCCTTCGATCTGCTTGCGAATGGATTCCACCGCCGCGTGCGACCGCAGAAACCGGTTGGCGAGGGCTTTGTCTTCCCGCAGCAGGCCCAGCAGCAGATGCTCCGTTTCGATGTAAGGGCTGCCGAACTGGCTGGCCTCGTACCGGGCGAAGAAGATTACCCGCCGCGCTTTTTCCGTATAACGTTCAAACATGACCGTGACGCTCCCTACTATTAAAGATACTACCCATTGCCGCGCGGCTGCACATCATTTGGATTGGTACTATCGGTTCCACTGCGCAGGGCGCCGGCTTCCATTGTCAGGATTCGATCGCATCTTCTGGCGAATGTTAAATTGTGCGTGACTAAAACAGAGGTGAGCGTATGAGAACGATGCAGGCTTTCCAGAAGATCGAAGATCATTTCACCGGTCCTGAAGTCGAGATTACCGGTAGGCTCGTCAGCCAGGAGCACGGAGGGTTCTCCCACCAGAGCTCTGGCCAGCACGATGCGCTGCTGCTCCCCCCCGGATAATTCCCCTGCGCGATGTGTGGCGCGCGCGTGAAGCCCGACCTCATCCAACCTCGCTAGCGAATCCGCCGCCGCCTTGCTGTGCGGCACCCCCCGGATCAGCAGTGGCATCATCACATTTTCGAGCGCCGTGAACTCCGGCAGCAGGTAGTGAATCTGCCAGACGAACCCGATCTCGCGATTGCGGAAATCTGCCAACGCCCGATCCGCAAGCCGTGAAATGTCTATCGAACCGTAGTATATCGTACCAGTCGTAGGCCTGTCCAGACCGCCCAACAAATGTAATAACGTAGATTTGCCGGCCCCGGATTCACCGACCAGGGCGAGCATCTCGCCGCGATGGACTTCGAAGTCGAGGGAATCGAAGATGACCAGGTCGGCGTCGCCGGAGCGGTAGACCTTGGAGAGCTTTTCGGCTCGCAGGACGGGGTCGGGCATGGTGCTAGGTTAGCAGGTGCGGCCGGACGGGACGCTACCAGGCCGCAGTCGGGAGATCTTCGATCTTTTCGAAGTGCCTGTCACGCGTCGCTAGAGTCAGCCGATGACACATCGCCGTAGCGGCAATCCATAGATCGTTTTCGGGCAGTGGTGTACCCTTTGCGCGCAGCTTCTGCTTCAGCTGTCCATACTCACGAGCGACTGGAAAATCGCAAGGGAAAACGACGCGGGCGTCAGCGAAGCGTTCGATTTTGATGGCGTTTTCAAGAGCACGGCTCGATTTCGCCGCGCCAAAGAACAGCTCGCCGAGTACGATTGCCGGAATGAAAACCTCGGAAGCCCGGCCCAGATGGTCTAAAACCAACCCATCGCCAGCAAGGATGGCGATCACGATGTTCGTGTCGAGCAGGAATCTACCATTCACCGGTATCCACCCGTTCGCAGCCCTCCTCGATCGCCTGTTTCATCTCCTCGGCTGATACTGGATCAAGACATCCCGCAAATCGCCGCAATTCCGAGCCGCTCTCGCCCTTCGGTGCAGACTGCACCAATGTTACGACAAAGCGGAGCACCTGCTCCTGTAAATCGACGGGCAATTTGTCGACCTCCGCAGCGATTTCGTCCTTGACATCCATCGTAGCCTCCACTTGCAGGATACATCATGGGCGCGGCGCGATCAGCAGCAGGCCCAGCGCTGCCAGCATCACCAGTGCTTGGGCTTTGAGAAAGTCTCGCCGCGGTACCGAGGGTGCAGGAGGCGAGGATGACCAGGTCGGCGCGCAGGGCGGGTTCGGACATGGTGCTAGGTTAACAGGTGCGAGCGGACGCACTCGGCTAATTCGTTACTGCACCGAGATGGTGACATGCGCCTGCGGCCCGAGCGTACCGAGTTGCGAAATCGTGAGATCAAGGTCGCCGGAAGGAGCATCGGCGGGAATCTGAATGTTGATCTGGTTTGCCCCGGCGATCAGCCCTGGGGCCGAGCCGGCGTAGAGGACTGTAGCGGGCTCTCCATTCAGGAAGGCCGTGACCGGCGCCACCACGTAACCCAACGTGCTGCCGGTGAGAAATCCGTCGACCGGCGATGGATTCAACGCGCCTAAGCCCGTCGCATACACCATCACGGCGGAGCCTTTGGCCGCGGGATTTGCTGGCGAGTTCACGGAATAATCCTGATTCAGGGCCGCTGCCGGTCCGCTGCCGCTGGCGTTCTGGGTAAAGATGCCGGGTTGGGCCTGGCCGATCTGAAAGTACATCTGGTTGGACATGAACCCGTTGACGACCACCTGCGCCCCGGCCCACACGTTAGGCTGAGTGCTCAGATCGGGAATGCCTGCCGTGTAGGGAATTACAGACACCAACTGGCCCGACGACGCAAACAGCAACGGTGCCGGCTCGCCATCAATGTACAGTTGGGTGTTGCCGAGGTTCGTGGCGACTTGGCCGTTGGCGTCGACGGTGGTCGACACACCCTGGCTGGGACCGACCAGAAAGCCGAACACAGCCACAATTTCGCCCGGCGCCGGCAGGAATTTTTGGTAGCTCGCGGCATTCACCACGCCGTTATTGGCAATTACCGGGAACAAGGAAGGCGTGCAGGATGTGGCTGACGGTACCTCGATGATCCGGCCGGTCGATTGGTCGCCCGCCCACAGGTTACCGGATTTGTCCAAGGCGAATCCGGTGTACGAGGCCAGGGGAGGCGGATCGGCGCTATTGATCATGTAGGCTATCGAACCGTCTGCCGGAGCCTTGCGGATGTTGGTCGAAGACTCGCCGCCTACATACAGGTTGCCGCCACCGTCGATGGCGAATGCCGGGGCTGGAAACGCCGCATAGAAATATGCGCTAATATCCCGAATCAACTGCGGAGTAGCGCCACCACTAAACTCCATCAAATTGTCAGGGATGTCGAAGTCGTTGTCGAGATAGAAAACCGTCCCACTAGGATCCGCCGCCAGCGGATGGAAGCTGTCGCTAAGGTTCGCGACCGCCAGGTGTAGGATTCCGTCAGTCGACACTCTCCAAATCACCAGACTGGCCGAATCGAAAATATATAAATTCCCCTGGGCATCCACTGCCAGCGAGTCCGGTCGCAGAGCGGCGCTGATAGCAGGGCTGCCATCGCGGGTGTCGAAGCTTCCTTCGTATTGATCCGGAGCCTGACCGTTGCCGGCATATGTGGAAACCGTGCCGTTTGTGGAAATCTTGCGCACATGATAGGCGTAGGGTTCGGCGTAGTAGATGTTTCCCGATTGGTCGACCGCTACGGCGGTGGGATCCCTTATGGCGGTCGCGAGTGCCTGCGTGCCGTCCGGCGTCGCGTATGTCGCCGTCGCGGAACCCGCGATGGTCGTAAGTATTCCGCCGGTGCTTAGTTTATGGATGTAGCTGGTTATCTCGGTGATGTACAGGTTACCGGCCCCATCGACAGCCAGACCTTGCGGCACCGAAATGCTGGCTTGTGTCCCCGGCACGTTGTTGCCGAAGGACTGGTGTCCTGCCACGCCGGCCACCACTGTGTACGGACTGGTTGTTTGTCCACTGGCTGCTGGTACGGCCGTGTATTTGCGGTATTGGCCCACCCATGCGTCGGAATGCAGGATAGTGCCGTCCGGCAACAGCAGAATGCCGCTTCCCAAGTCTAGGTCGGCGAGGTGATGTAACTTGCCGTCCGATCCGATCTGCCAGACGACGGTTCCGCTGAAGACCAGCATATTACCTTGCGAGTCGAAGCCCACATCTTGCGGATATAGGATGGCTTGTGTAGCGAGCACACCTTCCGCTGGCGGGAAGCCTTCGACCGAACCGGCGAGAACGTGCAGTAAGCCATCCGGGGTTATGCTCTCCACCGTGTCGAAAGTCGCAACGTAAACAGTCCCATCGGATCCCACCACTAAAGTGGTCGGAGAAGTAACAGATCCGGTGATAGCGGGTGCGCCATCCCCCGTCGTTGGATTGGGGCTGCCGGCGAAGGTGCTGATGACACCGTTTTTGGTCACGCGCCGGATACAGTTGTTCGCGTAGTCGTTTTAAACCGGCCAATGTTGAAACGAGGTCGTGCGGGCAATAGGCAGAACGCGATATTCTTTTTTCGTTCGGAACTGACTTTACCTGGAGGGTGAAGGCCAGCCACCAGATCGAGACTTGGCAGCGACGGTCAGGGCCGGCCTTCACACCAGCCGTGATTCTCTTTATCGCACTGCCTGAGCCAGAAAACAAGACCGACCCGGGGTGACCGAGATCCCGCTGGAACTGCTCCCCCGGCTGTGCCCGGTTTGCGGCGAGCGGACCATCATCGGTCACGGACAGCGCCTCAAAAATGCGCACGACGAACGGCACCAGCGGATCTGGATTCGCCGGGGCCGTTGTCGCCCATGCCACAAGACATTTACGGTGTTGCCCGACTGGTCGCCGCCGTCCGGGCACTACACCCTCCACTGCCGGCATCAAGCGTGGGAGCTGTTGCACCAAACGGATGGCACCTGGGAGCGATCCATCCCCGACGTCGCAGACGCGTCGCGATCGCCAGACCCATCTACGGTGAGACGGTGGGCGGGACGCTTGCTGCATCTGGGAACCCTGCTGGCAGCCCAGCTCTGGCAGGCCGCCGGCTGGAGCCTTTCGATCTCACCCACCATCCTTGCCTGGGATTGGACCGCGATCCGCCGTATTCTGCTGTTGGAGGCGAGCAGTCCGTGAGCCGGAAAGAACTCGATGAACTCAAACAGCAGATTCCCTTGCGGGACTACCTGGAAGCACACGATTGGCGGCCGATGCGGCGGCTCAGCCGCGGCCGATGGATGGGGTTGTGCCCGCTTCACGCCGATCGCCAGCCCAGCCTCCTGATGGATCCCGGCAAGAACTTGTTCTACTGCTACGGCTGTGGCCGCGGCGGCGATGTGATCCGCTTTGCAGAGCTCTACCATCAGGTGCGGTTTCCGCAAGCCTTGGCCTTGCTGCACCAATGGCGTGGTGGAACACCCTTGCTGCACGAAGTCGCGAGTTTCTATCGCATGCAGTTACACCGTCACGCCGAGGCGATTGCTTATCTGCACCACCGAGGACTCCGCTCGCCGGAACTGATCGAGCACATGCGCATCGGTTACGCGCCTGGCGGATGCCTGCGCGGTTGGCTGACACGGTTGGGTTATACGCTCCCCCATCTGCATCAAGCCGGTCTGGTCTCCGCCGTGGGATACGACACCTACATGCATCGCATCGTTTTCCCGCTGGAAGGCAACCTCTATGGCCGCAGTCTGTCAGCCACGGCGCCGCCGCACCGGTTTTTGCCAGGGGCCAAGGGTGGGCTGTATTTGTGGGAGCCAGTCCGGCAATCTCCAGAAGTGATTCTCGTCGAGGGTCTGTTCGACTACGCCGCGCTGTGGCAGGCCGGTTTTCACAACGTCACCTGTGGGATGGGAAACCATCTCAATGCACACCAGTTTCGGCAACTGTGCGACGGCCGCGCGCGAACCGTCTATGTCACCTTTGATGCCGACTGCAATGGCAGCGGCCAGCAGGCGGCCCAAGTGCTGGTAGGCCGACTCAGGGAAGAAGGATTGAACGCTTGCCGAGTTTCCTTGCCCGAAGGGTACGACCCGAACAGCTTCTTCGTCCAAGGCGGCGATGCCCGCCAGTTCCAATCGCTGCTGGAGGCTGCCCGGCCATGACGTTTCGTGTGGTCCACCAGCCCTCCAACAATCAGACACGATGCCCTTATCGCGTCATCGTGCAGGCCACCGGACGTGAGATTGACTGGATCAATCAGTATCTCGATTACGAGACTCTGCGCCGCCTGGCAGATAATACTCTGAAAAGTTATGCGCACGAGTTGTTGCACTTTCTCCGTTGGTGGGAGAGTGTTCATCACACCGACGCGATCCACAAAGATGCACTCACCGAATCGACACTGCTGGACTATGTGCGATCCAGTCCAGTCAACAACGCGAGCTCACCGGCGGTACCATCAACCAGCGCGTAGCCATTGTCGATCGCGCCTTGCGCATCGTATTCCCGGACGCTCCGGGGCAGATTGCTCCTGGGTTCCAGCAGACTTACTGGCAGCGTGCACCGATGGGCATCGGCAGGCCGCGGCTGGCATTGAGCCGGTTGCGGGTAAGGACCCCCAAACGAACCATCGTACCGCTGTCGGTAGACGAAGTGGCACGGTTTTGGTCCAGTTTTCGTACCTCACGCGATCTGGCCATCGTGGGTTTGATGCTGCTGCAGGGACTCCGGTCCCAAGAGGTCCTGGATCTGAATCGGGACGATCTGTTGTTGCCGGAAGCGCAGATCCGCGTGCGCGGCAAGGGCAACAAGACCCGCTTCCTGCCGTTAGCTCCGGAAGCGGCTCAGTTGCTAGTACCTACTTGCATAAATTAGAGTAAATACGTTGGGGCTTGGTCTGGTGGACGACAGTCTTGGTCCACTCGAAGGGCGAAGCTTTCGGATTGTAAACCTCGACAAAGGCGTCGATGGCATCCCTGAGCTGGCGGGGAGAGGTGAAGCTGGCGCCGCGCAGCGCCGCGCGACTCATAATACTGAACCAGCACTCCACCTGGTTGAGCCAGGAGCTGTAGGTGGGGATGAAGTGCAAGTGGACATTGGGATGCGCTTGCAGCCATCGGTCCCGCTTGGGCTTGTGGGTATTCAAGTTGTCCAGCACCACGTGAATCATCCGGTCCGGGTGGTCCGCTACGATGCCATTCATAAAGTCCAGAAACTCGCGGCGGCGGCGCCGCGGGTAATGGCCTGTCTGCACTTGGCCGGTCAGGATGTTCAGGGCGGCAAAAAGGGTCGTGGTACCGTGTCGCTTATAGCAGTGACTGAAACCGTTCACCGCTTTGCCATCTGGGAGGCGGAGAAAGCCCTGCGCGCGTTCCAGCGCCTGAATATGCGGTTTCTCGTCGACCGACAGCACCACCGCGTGTTCCGGAGGATTCAGATAGATCCCCACCACATCGGCGGCTTTGGGCCCAAACTCGGGATCGGTGCTGATACACCAGCTCCGTCGCCGCTGTAACTGGATTTTGTACTTGCGCAAAATCCGCCACGTGTGCGCCGCACTGACATCGCCCAAAGCCTCCGCCAACAAGCGGCCGTTCCATTGCGCATAGCCGCGCGGCGGGTCCTGATCGAGCAGCGCCAGCACGCGCCGGTCGGTTTCCCGGTCGTACCGCCGAGGCTTGCCGGTGCGGGGGGCGTCCGACAGCGCATTCAAACGGTCCCGCACGAAGCGCTGCCGCCATTTAGAAACACGCGCCAGTCGTGTGTGCAACCTTCTGGCAATTTCCACAACCGCAACGCCTTGGTGCGACATTAGAATGATCCGGGCGCGATCCACCAGCCGTTGCTCTCCGCTGCCCTTGCGTGTCCAGGCGCGCAACACCTGCTCTTCCTGCTCGGTCCGGCGTATTTCAGCCGTCTTTGATCGGGACATACCCGATTATCTCTATTAACTGCTATTTATGCAAGTTAATACTAGATCACTATCTGCGCTTGGAGAGGCCGCCTACCGCGACGAATCCTTTGTTTGTTTCTCTCAAGGGTCCCGCGCGCGGCGCCCGGATGACACCCGCGGGTTTACGCTCACTGTTTCGCTATCATCGTCGGACCACCGGCGTCCACATTGCCAACCCGCACCGTTTTAGACACACCTTCGCCTCAGATATGGTGCGCGCCGGCGTGAGCCTGCCCGCCCTCATGCAGTTGATGGGACATGCGCAAATCCAGACCACGCTGGTCTACATGCAGGTCACGCCTCTGGAAGTCTATCAGCAATATGCGCGAGCGGTCGCCCAGCTCATCAGGCCTGTACCGGTGACCCCGCCGTGAAACTCTCTCGCCATGTTCCTGTGGACCATCCACTGGCTCTCCAGTTCCAGCGAGCCGTCGAGTCCCTCACTGCCGCCCAAGTGTGGGATTCAGCTCGTCAATACCGTGGCACCGCGCGCGACTTCCTGATTTATCTTGGTGAAAACCATCCTGATGTTACTTCGTTAAATCAGTTGCGCCGCGACCCGCACATCCTCGGCTGGTTCACCCACCTGCGCTCATTGGCGCCGGCGGTCTACATCTCTCGACTCATGCGCCTGCGGTGCATCCTGGAGGAACTTGCCTGGACCGCACAGCTTCCCGATCTGGCCCATTTGATCCGTCGCGAGGATTCTCCGCGGCCTCCGCAACGTCTTGCTCGGGCCTTGACGGTGCCGCAGGATCAATCCATCCAAATGGAGTTGCTCCGCCGCAACGATCTGGCGGCCAACATCTTTTTGCTGCTGCGCCACACCGGTATGCGCATCGGTGAATGTGTCGACCTTTCCTGGGATTGCCTGCGCAACGTCGCTCCGGATCGTTGGGCAATTCACGTGCCCCTCGGCAAGTTGAAAACGGAACGCATGGTGCCGGTAGACTCGTTTGTCTGTGAGCTCGTGCAACGCCTACGCTTCTTCCGCTCTTTCGACCCCCTGCCTCCCGACGGCCACCTGCTCGCCCGACCCCACGGCAAGACCGCCTTGATCCGCCAGTTGCGCTACTACCTGCACGAAGTCCGTGCGGCGGCCGGCATTACCACCCGCATCGTTCCGCACCAGCTCAGACACACCTACGCAAGTGAAATGATTCGTTCGGGCCTCACCGTACCCGCGCTCATGAAATGTCTCGGTCACAAGGATCCAGGGATGACGATGCGGTACGTCTACGTTGCCGGGAACGACCTCCAGCGCGAGTTCCATCTGGCCCGCTCGCAACCTCGACATCTGGCCCCACAACCGAAAGCGCCAACGCTCTCGCCCCGCGCCGGCTTAGATGGCATTGTGGACTCGTTGCTCTTTGCTCAACACGCAATCGAAATGTTCCGTCGATCTATGCCGGAGGGCCCTTCGAGAAACTGCCTCGACCGGCTCTCCAATCGGTTGACCAAGATCCTCTCGGAAGCCCGCAAACTCAGCCCGCCCGAATAACGGGCAGAGATTGGCCGGATAAGTCGGCGATGTATGCATTTCCCTGCGCATCGAATGCCATCCACGCGGGTTGGCTCAACCGCGCCGCGGTCGCCGGCCCATTGTCGCCGCTGTAGCCGTTGCCTCCCGTTCCGGCAAACGTGCTGATGGTGCCATCGCTTGCGACCACGCGAATCTTGTTATTTCCTGAATCGACAATGTAAACCTGGCCGCCAGGATCAAGCGCCACCGTCTCCGGATAATTCAAGCGTGCGCTCAGGGCCGGTCCGCCGTCGCCTGAGCTGCCCGCAATGCCTGTACCGGCAAAGGCCTGCACGGTTCCGTCCGTGCGGATCACGCGCACACGATCATTGGCCGAATCGGCCACATACAGGTTGCCGGCGCTGTCGCGCGCCGCACCCCCCGGAAGAAAGAACTGGGCGTTCAGCGCCGGGCCGCCATCGCCCGCGCCCGTGGTGGGGCTGCCCACCGCAACCTTGGGCGTGCAATTGCCGATGGACTGAGCCGCCGAGGGTCGGACGCTTGCCGCGCATAGAGCGAGCGTTGTGAGGATATACAACCATGGCATTACTGGTTTGGATCTCGCCGGCCGCTGTCGCGGGCTCCGTGCGCTCAATACGCAGTACGACATCATGAGACCACAATATCTGAAATAACCGATTGATGAACGTGCTTACACAGTTTGGGCCGGCCTAGCAGTACTACTTTTTTTCCACGCGCCGGACTCAGCAAGACACGCTCAATTGGAGCGGGTTGCACAGGCTCAGAAAGCGGTATGCTCCTACGATGCTTCTCTGAAGTCGGGCCGCTGAACTCCGAGCCGTGAAACCCACGTCGTCGAGGCCAGTTCTCTTTGAGTCTCGGATAACCGGTGGAACAAAACAGTTCCCGCTGTGAGCGACCACAACCAAAGCGGTCTTGGTTGTGGTCGCTTTCGGGGACCTTCTACGGGGCGTCCTTCACACGTTTTTTGTGCCCTGGGCAGCTCGGACATTCGCGCATTTGGACCTTTCGGTAGCGGGCAGGATGAACTGACGCTATCAGCTGCCTTCGGGATTTCCGACATACTAACGGGGGTTCCTGCCATTCTGATTGCCCTAAAGTCGCCGCCGCTGGCCGGCACAGTACCAGAGCCCTGGCCAGCACAATACGCTGCGGCTCCCCCCGGACAATTCCCCCGCGAGATGAGTGGCACGCGCCCGAAGACCGACCTCATCCTGTTTTGGAGCGATCAAAGCGTATGTGATTGGATTTAAAGGCTAATCTCGCTTGCCCAATCAAATTGGGCGACGCGCGAAAAGTTGTATAGAGTGCAAAGTCGGGTTGACAAGTGACAAGTATTACTTTACGATATTATTCTGATGATCAGGAGTTTTAAGCATCGCGGCCTGATGAGCGCGACGACCGCAGCGGGATTCGTGCCGACTTGTTGGACACAGTCGAACGAATCCTCGCGGTTCTCGATTCCGCGACTACGCCGCAAGTCCTGGACATCCCCCGGTATCGCCTCCACGCCCTCAAAGGCGATTTGAAGGAGTCCTGGTCCGTCACGGTGCGGGCCAATTGGCGTATCGTTTTCCGCTTCGAAGGTACCGACGCTAGGATAAATCATGCCCATGAAAAACCCCATACATCCAGGCCGCATCGTTCGGCACAATTGCCTTGAGCCTCTGGGCCTGTCGGTGACCGAAGGCGCAAAGGTTCTTGGCGTCTCCCGGCAGGCACTTAACAACATCGTCAACGGCAAGTCGGGAATCAGCCCTGAAATGGCTATCCGTTTAACCAAGGCGTTTGGCAGCACGGAGGAGACCTGGTTGGGTATGCAGCTTGCCTATGACCTCGCCGCAGCGCGCAAGAACGAAGACAAAATTAAGGTGCAGCGGCAACGCGTCGAGGAACTGCACGCGGTCTAAGCCAGGATGCCGCGCGGCTGGGGTATGTATCCAGGGAAGACTCTGCTCAAATCCCGGTTTCCCAATTGGCCTCTCACCAACTCGCCGAGAATATCGCGGAAATCGGTGGTGAGGGCCAGATCGCGCGCTTCGTAGAGCTGCTCCTGTTCGAGGCCAGGCCATTTGCCGTATACCTTGCCGCCGCGCACGCCGCCGCCCATCACGAACATGCAGTTCGCATGGCCGTGATCGGTGCCGCGATCGCCGTTTTCGCGCGCCGTGCGGCCAAACTCCGACATGGTGACCACGGCCACGTCGCCGCGGCGGTCGGCGAGGTCGGTCCAGAAGGCTGCCAGCGTCTGGCCGAACTCCGCGAGCCGCGACGCCAGTTGCCCTTGCGAGGCCCGCGCGCCCACTTCGTTCACGTGGTGATCCCACCCGCCCACGTCGGCGAAAGCCATCTCCACCCCCACATCGGCCTTGATCAGTTGGGCGATCTGGCGGAGGCAATCGCCAAAGCGGCCTTTGGGATAGTTGGCGCCGGCGGCCGGCTCGTAACGCTGCTTCTGAACCGACTCGAGCAGCGCAACAGCCGCGAACGTCTCGCTACCGGCGGCGTGCAGCATGGGATCCTGGCTGTCGGTATAGAGCGCCTGAAATGCCCCGGAGGCCTGCGCATTGTGAACCTGGAAATCGCGCAGGTTATCGACCGCCACCGCGGGGTTGGCGCCGCGCAGCGCACGCGGCAGAACGGCTCCCATCGCCACGGCGCGCACCGGCGAGATCCGATCGGCGCCCTCCGCGCGCGGCATGGCCCGGTTCATCCATCCATCGGCAGTGGCTTTCACGCCGGGCGTGCCGGCTTCCATGAAGTCCTGCGCATCGAAGTGCGAGCGGGTCGGATCTGGAGATCCGGCCGCGTGCACGATGGCCAGGTGCCCATCGTCCCAGATGGGTTTCAGTGGAGCAAGCGATGGATGCAGGCCGAAGAAGCCATCGAGGTCGATGGCGGCGTCTTCACGCCCGCCGGCGGCTTGGGTGGGCCGCGGCACCGCGATAGTAGGCCGCATATCGTAGTAGCGCTTCTCGCCATGCGGCACGACGATGTTGAGGCCGTCGGCTGCGCCGCGCTGGAAGATGGCGACCAGGATTTTCTTGCGCGGCGAGGGCGCATCCGCGGCATAGAGCGCGCGCTCGAGCCACAACGGCGCCGCGCCGGCCCCCACCATTGCCAACGCCGAGTTACGAAGGAAAAATCTGCGGGTAGTCATGCTGTTACCGGTTCGATCTGTGAGTCATTTTTTCTGAAAATCCGGCGATCCGAAACTGACGCCGTCGGCGGGGACGGCGCTCGCCACCTTCACGCCGGGTACCTTGTTATTCGCCAGAGCCACACTGAAGTTCATGCGCGCCAACAGGCCGGCCGAGTTCAACCACTCCTGGCTGGAGTTGGCGTAACCCGTAGGTTCAGCCTTGCGATAGAGCGGTTCGCCGAGCTGGGCCAACTGGTTGTTCAGGCCGAATGCGAAATCCAGGTCGGCATTCACCGCACGCAGGGCGCTGGCCACCATTTCCAAAGGCGATTTCATCTTGGAACGATACGCGCCGCGCGACCAGAACTCCGGCGAATCGAACATGGTTTTCATCACGGCGCGCAGGTCGCCATCTTTCCTCAGGAATGTGGCTGCCATGCGATCCACCAACGTGGGCGGCGGATCGTCGGCCACGAAGCGGATGGCCAGTTTGCGCGAGATGAAGTGCGCGGTGGAGGGACTGTGCGCCAGCAGATGCAGCACCTTGAAACCGTCGTTCCGGCCGCCGCCGGCCGGAATCCGCACGCCCAGCACGGTCTTTTCGCCATCGTCGTGCATGCGCGGGTTGAACTCGAACTCCGCTACACGCTGCGGCTGCCGTATGGTCCAACCGGTGAAGCATCGGGCAACTTCGGTGACATCCTTTTGGGTGTAGCCGCCGTCGACCCCCAGGGTGTGCAGCTCCAGCAGTTCGCGCCCATAGTTTTCGTTCAGCCCGCGCTGCTGCCGCCGGCCGGCGGGCGATGGCGCGCCCACCGACTCCCAGTTATCCAGATAGAACAACATGGCGGGACTCTGGGCGGTGGCGCGCAACAAATCTTCGAACTTACCCAGCACGTACGGGCGGATGGCGTCACGCTCATACGCGGTCACCAGGAACCGATCCGCGCCTTTGTCCAGGAAGACGTTGAAATGGTTATACCAGAAATCGGTGAGCACTTCTTCCAGCTGGCGGTTGCTGTAAACGGCGCGCAGCAGTTTGGCGTCGAACAGGTCCTGCGCCACCATGGACTGCGGACCGTTAGCACTTTGAATGCGGCGGCGAAGCTCGGGCGGCGCTGCGGCGAACAATTGCATGCGCAGACCTTGCCCCATACTCTCAAGCAACTGGTCCTGGCGGTCGGGCGGAAACGAGTTGAACAAATCCAGCTTTTCCTGCGGATTGCCCGCGCGCAGCTGGCGGACCTGCTCAGGCGGCAGGAGCGTGGCTAGCTCGGCGCGCGGCTGGGCGCCATCCTGGCCGGCTTTGCCTGCGAGGCGCGCCGCCAGCCGCTCCACCATCATGCGTTTGTCGGGATCGTCCGGGAACGGTAGCTTGCCTGCCACCATCTCCTTGACGATTTGGGGAGAAGGGTAATTTTGGAGCATCTGCGCCGTGCTCATCCTGAGTGTGTCGAGGGGCAGCAGTTTGGATGTCAGAAACGGGTCTTCGGGGATGCGTTCCGGGTGGAGCTGCAGATCGATCCATTTCTTGATTCCCAGCGCCTGAACGTGCTGAAGATCACCAGGCCGCGGTCCGAAGGTGAGGCGGTTGAGGGCGTGTTCGGCTCTTTGGTCCTTGGCAATGGGCTGACGAAATAGGGCGGGGGATTGGGGGCGCTTGCCGGCGCAGATTGAAACGGCACCGATTATGCAGACATTCAGGCCTACGAAAGTCGCCAAGAACGATCGATGGGGTTGCACTATACATATATAAACGCCGTTCGGGGCGAAGAAGTTGCGGCGCCCACCGCTTGATACAATTCTACAGGCGGTTTCGCCCGATGAGAGCCATTATTCTTCTTTTGCTGGCTGCGGTCCCGGCCCTGGCACGGCCCGTGGACCTACGGTGCGGCTACTTGACTAACCCGCTGGGGATCGATCAAGCGCAGCCGCGCCTTTCCTGGCGCAGCGATCATACCGAACGCAACTGGACCCAAAGCGCATACCAGGTTCGCGTGGCATCGAGCGTGGCGGCGCTCGCGGCGGGGCAGGCGGACGTCTGGGAGAGCGGCAAACAGACCGCGTCCGATTCCATTGGCATTGTTTACGCGGGTAAGAAACTCGAAGCGGGCCGGCGATATTTCTGGACGGTGCGCGTCTGGGACGCGCAGGGCCGGTCTGAAGATGCAGCCGAACCGGCCTGGTTTGAGATGGGACTGCTTTCGAGGGCGGACTGGAAGGCCAAGTGGATCAGCCGAAAAGATCCGGACGAAGATGCCGCGCGCGCCGCTATTCATTGGATCTGGGTTGCGGGCCAGGACGCTTTCGCCGTGGCACCTAAAACGGCCGCCGTATTTCACAAGGAAGTCGACCTGAGCGGGAAGCCCGCCGAAGCCGCGCTGTTCGTGGCGGTGCGCGGTGCTTATAAGGCAAAGATCAACGGCCGGGATGCCGGAGCTAAGAGTGATTTCCGCGCTTTTGACCGGCAGGACGTCACCAACCTGCTGAACGCCGGCCGCAACACGATCGAAGTGACGGTTACCGCGCTGCCACCCGGTTTCCCGTTCGGAGGGGCGCAGGGCAAGGGCGTTCCAGCGGCGATGGCGGCTCTCCTGCAGATCCGCGGAGCAGACGGCGTCACCCAGATGCACGCGAGCGATGCGCATTGGCAGGGCCGCCTGGAAACGGAGCCTGGCTTCAAGCCCGCCGGGGTGGTTGGGGATCTGGCCGACAAACGGTTGGGCGCCGATACGGGGCCGCTGCCGGCACCGGCGAGTCTGTTGCGGCGCGAGTTCAGCGTCGCCAAGCCAATCCGCACGGCGCGCTTGTATGTGACTGCGCTGGGGAGTTATCGGGCGTTTCTGAATGGCAGCCGTGTAGGAGACGACTTACTAACTCCAGAGTACACCGATTATAGCAAGCGTGTAACATACCAGGCTTACGATGTTACTACGCTACTTACTCACGGGCACAACGCGATAGGCGCCATGCTGGGAGACGGCTGGTTTGGGAGCGGGCTCACCTGGACCGGGCTCCGCTTCTCGTTTCTCCCTGGGCCCACGCGCTTCCTGGCCCAGTTGCAGATCGACTATGCCGACGGCACGTTTGCCACGGTGGTCAGCGACGATTCGTGGCGAACCGCGCCGGCGCCGGTGCTGCACTCCGAGATTTACGCGGGCGAAGTTTATGACGCGCGCCTGGAACAGCCCGGCTGGGACAAAGGCGAATTCAACGACACGGCATGGCTGCCGGCATCGGTTTCAGACCCTCCACCGGGCATTCTGTCGGCCGAGGTCACGGTTCCGGCACGCATTGTGGCCAAGCTCAAGCCGGAGAGCATCACCGAACACCCTGACGGCGCCTGGATTGTGGACATGGGTCAGAACATGGTGGGCTGGCTGCGCGTGAAAGCAACCGGCGTCGCCGGCACCCGCATCCGGCTGCGCTTCGCGGAGATCTTATCGCCCGACGGCAGTCTTTATCGGGACAACTTGCGGAACGCCAACTCTACCGACGTCTTGTACCTGCGCGGCGGCGCGCAAACCTGGTCACCACATTTTACGTTCCATGGCTTTCGCTATGTGGAGGTCACCGGCTTTCCCGGCAAACCGGACACAGCCAATTTCGAAGGCGAGGTAGTGTCGTCGGCGCAGACGCTCACCGGCAAGCTGTCCACCTCAAGCGATCTGGTGAATAAGATGTGGCAGGTGGCCATCTGGGGCGAACGCAGCAATTTTCTGAGCATTCCCACGGACTGCCCGCAGCGCGACGAACGCCTGGGCTGGACGGGAGACGCCGAAGTATTCTGGCGTACCGGAGCTTACAACGCCGATATCGCCGCGTTTGGCCATAAGTGGCTGCGCGACCTGACAGACGACCAGACGGCCGAGGGTGCCTTCGGCAACGTGGCGCCGGGCGTGGCAAAGATGGGTCCATTTTTGGCTGCCGGCGCCCCCGGCTGGGGCGACGCCGGAGTGATCGTCCCCTGGACCGCCTGGCAACAATACGGCGACCGGGGCCTGGTCTCGGAAAACTGGACCGCCATGGACCGGTGGATGAAATATATCGCCGACGGCAACCCTAATTACCTGCGCAAGAGCCGCCTCGGCCCGGATTTCGCCGACTGGCTGGCGCCCGATTCGCGCACCCCGCACGATCTGATTGCCACCGCGTATTGGTCGATGATGGCGGGCATGATGTCGCAGATGGCGCATGCCATCGGCCAGGAGACCGCCGCTGCGAACTATGCCGATTTGAATGGGCAGATTCGCGCGGCGTTCCAGAAGGCGTACATCAAAGCGGACGGCACGGTAGGGACCGGTACGGAAACGTGCTACGCGCTGGCACTGCACATGAACCTGGTTCCCGAGCCGCTGCGGACGGCGGCCGTGGAACGGCTGGTGAAGGAAATCGAGGCCAAGCAATCGCACGTGTCCACCGGATTTCTGGGCACGCCCCATCTGCTATTTGCGCTCGCAGAGAACGGCCGCGTGGACGTCGCTTACCGGCTCTTGCTGACGGAGACCTACCCATCCTGGGGGTACATGATTCGCAAGGGAGCGACCACCTGGTGGGAGCGCTGGAATTCCGATTCCGGCGATCCGGCCATGAATTCGTTCAACCACTACGCCTTTGGCTCGGTGGTGGCGTGGATCTACCGCTACGTGGCGGGCATTGACACGGAGACTTCCGGCCCCGGCTTTCGGGAGATCGTGATCCACCCTCGCACGGCGGGCCCGATCTCACACGCGCGCGGCGAGTACGATTCGGTGTACGGCAAAATCGTGAGCGATTGGACCGCGGGGACGGGCGGCGACGTTACGCTGCGCGTGGTTATTCCGCCCAATACGCGGGCAATGGTTTACCTGAATGTGAAGCCGGATGGCCGCGTTACGCAGCGCGGCAAGCCGGTCGAGACGCGCGCGGGTCCGGACGGGACCCGGGTTGTTTCGGTGGGTTCGGGATCGTACGCCTTCGAGACGCGTTGATCGGTACGCAACTCAGAAATCCTGCCCTCCGGCGCCGCGCTCCCGGTGACGGAGACCCGGGTATCTTGGGGATACATGATTCGCAGGGAGCGATCGCGCCGCAGACAAGACACGAAAATGACCGACACGTTGTAGCCCATGCGACAGTGGGCTGCAAAGTGCAAGCAGTGTACAAAGGAAGATGAATCGGGAGCAGGTTGTTGTCAGTCATTTGGGGAATACGGTTATGTTACACACTAAGAGCGATACAGATGTTCTGATCGTGGGCGCCGGGCCTGTCGGCCTGTTCCTGGCGAATGAATGCGCCCGCCGCGGCCTGCGATGGCGGCTCATCGAGCAACATTCCTCTCAATCGGAGCATTCTAAGGCCCTCGCAATCTTTCCCCGCACGCTTGAGATCTTCGATATGGCGGGAGTCGCCACCGGGTTCCTTGAAAACGCTAATCGTGTCACCTCAGTTGCCGTGATGACACAGGAACGCACGCTCGGCCATATGCGATTCGAACCCGAAGGCAGTCCGTATGCGTTCGTGGCGATGGTCCCGCAAAATGTGACGGAACACTTGCTCGCTCAGGAACTAAATCGTAAAGGCGGGGGTGTGGAATACGGCACCAAATTCGTCTCGGCAGAACAGCAGGATGACACTGTGAATGTCACAGTGGATCGCAACGGTGAACTTAGTAAGTTGACGGCGTCTTTTGTCGTCGGATGCGACGGCGCGCATAGCCAGGTCAGGCACACGCTGAACCTGCCGCTCGAAGGAGGAGAGTATGACATGCCGTTCCTGCTGGCCGACATCGAAACGAGTACGAGTCTTCCCGTAGACGAGATGCAGCTATGCCCCAGTGAATTCGGTCCGGTCGCCATTTTCCCAATCAGTGCCGGTCGCCGGCGGATTGTGGCGAGCATCGATCGTGTGGAGGGGGGCTCACTCGAGCCATCACTCGACATGGTGCGGAGCATCCTTGGCCAACGTGGGCCGCGCGGGATCGTGGCGAACGTTCTTCACTGGAGCAGCTATTTTCACATCCATCACCGCCATGCAACTCGATTGCGTGTGGGACGGATGTTCATCGCCGGGGACGCCGCGCACATTCACAGCCCATTTGGGGGGCAAGGGATGAATACGGGACTGCACGACGTTTGGAATCTGGTGTGGAAACTCGACCTCTTTCTGCGCGGCCACGGCAACCAGCAGTTACTCGATAGCTACAGCGCCGAACGTATTCCGGTAATTAAAAGCGTCATTGAGACTACCGACTTCCTGACTAAGGCAATGGGAACTCCGAATAAGTTTGCCCAGGCCCTGCGCGACACCGTCATACCGATGGTTTCACGTCTGGCTCCGTTCCAGCATGCCTTCGTGCAGCGTCTCTCGGAACTTGGCATTGCGTACCATGGGAGTCCGATCATCGAAGGGCCCGGGGAGCGCTACTTCGATGACTCGTTATGGGGTGGTGGGGGCATCGCCAGCCGTTTTCTGCTATTGATTGATCGGAAGGAATCTGCTATTTGCGAGGCTGCCAGGCAGTTCTGCGAATCTCAAAACGATATTGTCGAATTAAGGCCCGCGGAGGTTTCCGGCGTCAAATTGATACGACCAGACGGGTACCTCGCGTATTCCGCGCACAACGGCAGTAGCATGGCGGCGCTTGGTTCTGTACGTTCGGTGTTAGCTCGGCAAACGAGTTAGACCCATTTGATATCCCTGCGTGATAGGGGAGCCAGGAGCCGGGAGTCAGGAGCCAGGAGTCAGAATGGCCGGCATTGTACTGAATACACGGGCTTCGCGCCGCATAACGGTTGCTTGTTTGATTCCGTCTTACAGGTGCGAGGCGCGCGCGTAAGGAGAAAGCTTGGCTCCGATTTTTCGCGATCACGATGCCTGAAAGGTTGGCTAGCGCAGCCGTAATCAATAGATTCACGAGTACAGGGATAATAAGAAGATGGAAACAACATTGCCGGCGACGCCGAACTTACGAGTCAAGGTTCTGGGAAAGCTCTCCTCGCCTCTCGGATACATGATCCGCGATTTCCTGCAACGCAGTGACATACCCTTTCAATGGGTTGAGCTCAAGAACGATAGTGATGCGCAGACAGAAGCCGGCGTCTCGAGTCTCGATGACAGCCGGCTGCCCGTCTGTGTCTTCTCCGACGGCGCGCGCCTGGAGTGCCCGACACTGCGGCAGATCACCGAGAAGCTCGGCTGGTTTCGGGAGCCCTCCCGCTCCGAATACGATCTGGCGATTTATGGGGCGGGACCGGCCGGACTCAGCGCCGCGGTTTACGGCGCATCGGAAGGGCTCACTACGGTGCTGGTGGAGCGGCTGGCGGTCGGCGGACAAGCGTCGAGCAGTTCCAAAATCGAAAACTATCTCGGCTTTCCGTGCGGCATCAGCGGCGCCGACCTGGCCGAGCGCGCGCGCGAACAGGCCTGCCGTTTCGGCGCAGAGATCCTGTTAGGACGGGAGGCAGTGCGCGGAGAGTTCCTTCCCGGCAGGGGAGTCGGATACCTGGCGGACGGCCGAAAGATTGTGGCCAAGGCCAACATTTGCGCGACAGGCGTCGAGTACCGCCGGCTTAATTTGCCGGATGAGACCCGGTTTCTTGGGGCGGGCGTATACTACGGCGCGGGCGCCAGCGAGGCATCCTTGTGCGGCGCACGCGATCACGTTTTTATAGCCGGCGGCGGCAACTCAGCTGGCCAGGCCGCCATGTATTTCTCGCGGGTTGCCGGACGTGTGACGATTGTCGTCCGCGGCTCTTCCTTGAAGGACACTCTGTCACAGTACCTGCTGGACCGGATTCAGGCCACAGCCAATATTCATGTTATGGCCAACACAGAGGTCACGGCTGTTGAAGGCGACGAGGTGTTACGGTCGATCACACTCACGGACCGGCAGACGGGCGAATCGAAGGCCTGCGCCACAAACTCGCTGTTCGTTTGCATCGGCGGCGCTCCAAACACAGCGTGGGCGCAAGAAGTAGGAATCATACGCGACGACGCGGGGTATCTGGTGACCGGTCCGGACTTGCTTAGCGAGAATCGCGCACCTCGGAACTGGCCTCTGGACCGACATCCCTACTATCTGGAAACCAGCATGCCCGGGGTGTTCGCCGCGGGCGATGTGCGCCACGGTTCGGTGAAGCGGTGCGCGTCCGCGGTAGGCGAGGGTGCCATGGCCGTGGCCCTGGTGCACCGTTACTTGTCGGGAGGTTGAAATCCGATGGGCGCCCGGCGGGGCTTAAGCCCCGCGCCGGCTCAAGCCCGCCCTCCAAATCCTCCGGTGCTGGACGCGGACTATCCGGATCGCTTACCGTGAAAAGTATGACACGTCGATTTGCAATCCTGCTCTTATGGGCGTCGAGCGCCTGCGCACAGGACATCGCGCGCATGGAGCAGGTAATTCAGTCCTACACGGCGAACCATCAGTTTATGGGGTCCGTTCTGGTGGCCAAGGACGCACACATACTGCTCAGCAAAGGGTACGGATCGGCGAACCTGGAGTGGGATGTGCCGAATTCCCCGGCCACTAAGTTCCGCCTGGGGTCGGTCACCAAGCAGTTCACGGCGGCTTCGATCCTGCTGCTCGAGGAGCGCGGCAAATTGAACGTGCATGATCCGGTGAAAAAGTATATGCCCGACGCGCCCGCGGCCTGGGACAAAATCACCATCTATCACCTGCTCACCCACACGTCGGGAATTCCGAGTTTCACGGGCTTTCCGGAATACAAGAAATGGGAGCCATTCGCCACCACTGCCGCGGAAGAGGTAGCGTGGTTTCGCGATAAGCCGTTGGAATTCGCACCCGGCGAGAAGTGGAACTATAGCAATTCGGGATATGTGCTGCTGGGATTTTTGATCGAGAAGATCACCGGCGCCAGCTACGAGAAGTTTGTGCGCGAGAATATCTTCACTCCGCTGGAGATGCGGGATTCGGGGGTTGATTCGAACTCCGCAATCATTGCGCGGCGGGCCGCAGGATACACACTAGGCAAAGGCGGGCTGGAGAACACAGGCTTCATCCATATGACCATCCCGCACGCGGCCGGCGCGCTTTATTCCACCACTGAAGACCTGTTGAAGTGGGAGCGGGGCCTGTACGGCGGGAAGCTGCTTTCGGCGGCGTCGCTCGAGACGATGACCACGCCGTTCAAGAACAACTACGCATGCGGCTTGTTCGTGGAGACTAAAGACGGGCGCAAGAAGATTGAACACGGCGGAGGCATTGAAGGCTTCAACACGGATCTCGCATACTATCCCGACGACAAGCTTGCGGTAATCGTGCTGGCCAACGTGAACGGCTCCGCGCCCGGAGATATTGCCGGTAAGCTGGCGGCGGTGGTGCATGGCGAGCCGGTCAAGCTGCAAACGGAGCACAAGGAGATCAAGGTCGATCCGAAGCTGTTGGCGCGCTACGTCGGGGCGTATGAAATGGCGACGGACACGAAAATGCTGATCACGCTCGAGGGCGATCAGCTCTCCGAGAAACTCGGCGGGCAGCCCACGTTTCCGATTTTTCCGGAATCGGAGACCGTGTTCTTCCTGAAAGTGGTGGAAGCCGAGATCGAGTTCCTGAAGGACGCGAACGGCAAGGTGACCGATCTGGTTCTGCATCAGGGCGGACGCGATCAGAAAGCGCCGCGCATCAGCGAGAAGGCGGAGAGTCCGGCTCCGCCGGCGGAAGGGCCGGCTCCGCCGAAGGAGAGGCAGGTTTCGCCGCAGGTCCTGTCGAAGTATGCAGGGGTATACAATCTGGCGCCGGGCACGGATGTGACCATGACCGTGGAGGATGGCCGGCTGATGACGCAGATCACGGGGCAGCCCAAGTTTCAGTTATTTGCTGAATCGGATACCCGGTTTTTTCTGAAGGTCGTGGATGCGCAGGTGGAATTCTTCACAGACCCGAGCGGCGCTGTGACCCATCTGATCATTCATCAGAACGGAAACGACACAAAGGCGACTAAGAAGTAAAACGATGCTACAGCGGGGCTGAAGCCCCGCGCCGGCTAAAGCCTGCCCTCCATGCGGCCAGGATTCTGACGGGTTTTAGGACGAAGTCACACCACTTCCAGCACGGCCCAGCCGGGCAGCGAGGCGGGCTTATTATTCAAGAAGAGAATGCGGCGCGTCTTGGGGAAGGGCAGGTTGGAACCGATCGCCCTGGCGTATAGCGACACCTGCTGGAGGACCTGGCGGTATGCCGGATCGCTGGTATCGAGCCACGCGCTCTTGCTCAACAGCCCGCCGCCCCAACCGAGCGAGAGCAGACAGTGTCCGGCTTGCCGCGCGTCCGCCAGACGCTGCTCCAATTCACCGATCTGCCCCGCCAGCAGGGCGAGGCCGGTCCACACGGCGTACTGCTTGTGCACCGCCAGCAGCCGCGCGGCGTAATCGTTAGCGGCCTCGAAAATGCGGCCGCGATTGAAAGACTCCTGCCAGTGGACAGCGCGCCGGATCTCGGGCTGGGTGAAGAAAGTTTTCTCCTGCCAGTCGCCTTCGAAAGTGAAACCGGGCGGCGCCATTTCTGCGAAGATCGGCGTGCTGTCGTCCGGGCGCGCGCCATCCACCGCGCCACGGGGTGCCTGTTTCCAACCGAGCGCGTAAGCGCCGCCGCGCGGCTGCAAGGTGGAGACGCGCAGCAGGTACACTTTGAATCCCGTATAAGTCACGGGCGCGGAATCCGCTACACTCACCAGGCGCATCCGGCTGGTGCCGGCGTTGCCCACCGCCTGTTCTTCGGGTCCATCCGCCAGACGCCGGGGCGGGCGATCGCTTTGCATGCGAGCCGCCAGGTCGGTCAACGTGCCGCTTTTCCAATTCGCCGAGACCATCCCGGTGCGCAGTGCGCCCTTGATGGCGGTTCCGGGCAGATACGGTCCGGACGCACCGGTCGCGAACATGGGGATGTGCAGACTTTCGCCGCTGGCGCGATTCCAAAAAGCGGAATATGCCGGCGATTCGAACGGAATGCGGCGACCGGCGAAGTTTTGCGCGAACCCTCCCCACGAGGCGAAATCCAGCTTGTCGGCGCGCTTCAGTTGCGAAAGGTAACCATCCAGGCGCGGCCCCTTGGATAGCAGGCGGAAAATGCGCCATTGGTCGAGCACGTTGACCTGGTCCTTCCAGACCATGTAATCGATGGGCGAAAGCTTGCGCCCGTCACCGACCAGCAGCGGCGTCAGGCATGTCAGGCGGTATCTCATACCGCTCCCTCACGGTCGCGGCTCGGATTGTCGCGGCTCGGATTGTCGCGGCTCGGATGGAGCAGGGGAATCGAGAGGGCGAAACCGGCGCGAAATACCGGGTGTGCGAACCCATCGGGCGCGACATCCGGCGCTGAGCCACGTATGGTGTCGCCCGCCACCAACACGGAGCCTTCCGTCACCATCTGCAATTGCTTCTTGCGCTCGCCGAATCCAGTGGCACTATCGATGCGGCCGCCGCGCGCAATCACGGTGTAGTTACCGCGCTTCCAGTCGACGGCGTCTTCCGCTGCGGGCGTAAACAGTGAGAGCAGCCAATGCGCGGTTGTACCGGGTTGTGGCGGAGTAGCTTCGCCCTCGGATGTAACCTCGACCGGCTCGGCTGCCGGCGCAGCTGGCGGGAGCACCAAATCGGGAAGCATGCCGTCCACAAATTCCGGCTGGGCGCTGCGGCCCCAACCGCGGGAGCGTTCCCCGCCGAATCCGGAATCCGCCAACAGGCGGAAGGCTCCCCGGACCGGCTCGGACCAGCGCGCGTGGGCCGCCTCATCGGCGAAAGAGACAATGGCCCACAAACCTGCATCGCGGCGGAACTCGATCGCAGCAATCGAATGCCGCTCCGCATTTCCCGTAAACCGGTCGATAGCCGCGCTCAAACGCACACTCATGCGGAACGGCCCAGGCTGTCCCGCGGGCAAAAGGCATTCGCTCGCGCCATCCACCGTCCACTGGTCTTCATGCAAAGGCTCACCGGCCAGCATTGCAGCCACCAGGCGCACGGGAACGAACCGGGCCGTCTTCCAGCGCGTCTGGATGGCCGTCACGCCGCCCGCGGGAGGCCAGATACTGCGCGGCGGCACGATGAAAGCTGTGTCGTTCCAGAAAGGGAAACACGAACTGAAGCGCACACCCGGTCCTTCGGGACGGCGGGCGGTCGCATCCAGCCACTCGTCGCGCATGCTCAGCGTGGACATGGCTGCCGTTACCGCCGCGTACAAAGAATCGCTGTGATAGATCGGATCGACGCGATTGCGCGCGCCCGAATCCGGTCCGGAGCGCCAGGGTCCGGCGGGATGCAGCTTGACGATCAATCCGGGATTCATTACTCCTCGTGCAGGAAGGAGAAGGCGGCCTCCTGGAAGCCGGACTGTAAGGCTGCCAGATCGACCCCGGCGCCGAGTTCTTTCTGCGCAGCGCCGGACGCGTAGTAGTTCTTGCCGCGCCAGGTCAGCTTCAGGTTCGCCAGCCGCACGCGCCCGCTGCCCCGCGAACCACCGCCGCCCAGGCTGTCGTCTTCGAGCATGCGCAAGCCTTCCAGCACGCGGGAAAACAGTGGCGCATCTTCTTCGCAGAGGACATCCATTACCAGCCGAAGGCGGAAGCGCGCCCCGGCGGGCACGCGTTCCAAGGTGCGCGGGTTGGCCTGCGAGGTAATGCGGTCGATGGCATTCTCGCTCTTCACCTCGGTCAGCTCGTCATCCAGGTTCTCGCGCATCTGCGCGGTGATGCTTTCGGGATCGAGCGGCGCGTCGTACACGGCCAGGCGCGCCGGCGTGGCTTGCGAGCTTTCGAGCGCGTCGCCGGCGGCCCGATCCATGCGGCCCGGGCTGCGGCCGAAAATGAGGCAGATCTCATCGTCGGGGCGATCGCTCTGATGGATGCGCACTTCCTGCCCCTTGCGCTTCGAAAGGTACACCAGCTCGGCGGGCACGGCCAGGCCGGAAGATTGCTCCAATAAGCAGCGCAGCTTGCCGCGCAGCGAACTGCCCGGCACGTAGGGGCGGCCGAAGGCGTCCTTGACCACCGGATTATCCGATCCGCCAATCTCCAGCGAACCTTTCCCGGCGCCGACATGCAGTCCGGTCTCGCAGTGCAGCTCGCCTTCCAGAATCAATTTGCCCAGGAACTTCAACTCGGTTTGCGTGGTATGCGCGCTCATGTCGATTTACTCGTTGTAGGCCACGATGGCCTCGAAAAGGTCCCGAAAACGTTCGTAACCGCGCAGGTCGTTCTTACGAGTCACCTGCAGCAGCAACTTCTCCAGTTGGTCAAGGCTGCGCAACCCGTGGCGCGCGATGGTGTAAGCCAGGCGCGCGCGCAGCATCACGAATTCGTGCTGGCGCTCGCTATCGGGTGCACGCACCGCGCGCCGCACGGCACTGTACAGGCGCCGCAACTGGCTCTTGGTCCCGGAGTCCATGTCGCGCATGCGGCTCACGATGCCGTGCGCCTGGTTATCCAGATAGAGGCTGTCCGACATGAGTTTTTCCAACTCGATCTCGGGCGGTCCTTCCGGACGTCCGCGGTCGCCGCGATCGCCGCGGAAGTCCCGCCGGTCGTCGCGACGCGGGCCCCGATCCGGCCCACGGCCGCCTTCGCCGCCTCCCCCGCCTCCGCCCTCGCGCGGCGGACGGTTTTCCCTTCTTTGCTCTTGTTCTGGCATGGTCTAAACCTCGGTCGTCAATCTGGCCCACTCCAGGGCCACCAGGCCGGCAGGCCGCAGTTTCACTTCGGCTGATTTGCGCCCGACGATCTCATTGGTCAAATGCGTCCGCAGTTTCTGAAATTCGCGGTCGCGCGTGCCGCTCAGAATGCGGGTCAGCCGGCGCTGAAACCGCCAGGTGGTGGTGGGGCCTTCGGCTTCCGCGCCATCGCCGAACGCCTGCTTCTGGTAAAAACTGCGCAGTCCCATGAGGAGCTGCCGCGATAGCCGCGAATCGCCGGCCAGCTTTACCACCGTATCTTTCAGGTCCGCGGCGTCAGCCAGCTGCTTCCATTCGAGGATACGGCCGAGCACGTAGATGCAGTCCTTATCCGCGGCCTTGGCCAGTTCCAGATTGCGCCCGGCATCCTCATATACGGCTGTAATAGGATAGTGCATCTCCGGTGCGAGCGCCACGGCCATGGAGATGGTCTTGCCTTCCGGCCCCGGAAAATCTTTCAGGTTCTCTTCGGTGAAACGGTGGAAGAGGCGCTGCACCTCGCGCGCCAGCAGCAGCAAAGCATCCCAGCTTCCGCAGACGGCGAAATCGTCGCCACCCGAATAGAGGATGGTGACCTTGCGCCAGAATTCGGGCATGGAGCAGAGCACTTCCAGTTCGCCCGCGAAAAACTGCTTGTAAAGCACTGAAAGCTGCACGTGTTCTTCGATGGTGGTGAGCCGGCGCAGGCGCACGCCGAAGCTATCCACATCGCCGCGCAATACGCCCCACAGTGAGCGCCCCTGCGCGCGGCGCGCCAGCGTGGCTACAGTCGCCGCCGACCGGCCATCCTCACTGGGAGCGGCGTGCCGCGCCAGCGTGATACCTTCGAGCGACAGGTTGGGCGTCACATTCCAGGTGTACTTTCCGGCGCCGGGATGCACCATGGCGGGCGTCTCGGGCGACCAACCGATGGCGCTGGCTTCGCGCACGTTCAGACCCAGTTCTTTCGAAAAATAAGTATCCGCATCGGACGGCGCAGGTACGGCCACCGGCTGGAACGCGGCGGCGCCTTGAGTCGCCAGGGGCGTAGCCCGCTTGTGCTGCAACTCATCGTTCAATCGGCGGCGCACTACGCTCCAATCGCCCAGGTTCTCGGTGACACTCCACAGCAGGGTCAGATGGCCGCCGCCGAGTTCGCCGAGCTGGCGCGCCGCGGCGGTCAGGAATTCCTCCGCCTTTTCGCGGTCTTCGCCCGGCAGCACCAGCAGGAACTGGCCCCCGCCGCTCGAACCAAGCAGGATGCGCGCCAACCCGAACTCCGCCAGCAGCGCGCGCGGCAGGGCCTCGCACAGCAGAGTAATCCACTGGGAGCGGCCGGCGAGAAGCTCCTCGCCGTTCGACCGGGCGGGCATCGCCCCGCCGGGCGCGGACAGAAGGAACTCCTCTATGCCCAGGATTTTTCCTTGCAGAAGGATCTGTTCGGACATCTAGAAGACAGGTCTTGAGACTCCAACAATGTAGCACAGTGCGCCTTTGCCGCACGAACAGCGAACCGAAGTTCGCCGCTCGAAGCTAAAGCTTGCGCCACTAGCGTGGATCGAAAGCCTGATCTATGTACATCCACACCACGCGTGCGAAGCGCGTCACCGGCGGTACGCACGGCAGATACGCTACAAACGCGGCGGCGAGCGACCAATTGAATGGCCAACCGCTGACCTTCCAGATGAGCAGGACGAGCAACAACACCGGCGGGATGGACAACGCGTAGCTCACGTACATGGCACCCAGAAAGTATCCGGGCTCGCGCTCGAACTGCAGCCCGCAAACCGCGCAACGGTCCCACATCGCCAGCGGTCCACGATACACGGGGCCGCGGAAGATCCGGCCTTCCCGGCAGCGCGGGCAAAGTTGACGGCGGATGCCCGCCGCGGTTGAATTGGTCTCAGATCGCGCAGTCACCTTCTGCGGACAATGATGGACCAAATGGATGCGAATGTAAAGCTACAAGCGTGCGCCACATTCAGAACCGCGTCACTTCGGTGAAGTGGAAGCCGCGCACCTTCATGGCGGGAACCACCATGTCGAAAGACTCTTCCCCCGAAGCGCGCACCGGCGGCGACAGCGCTTCCACATTCGACAGCATTTCGGGCAGCGCCTGGTTGAACCGGAAATTACGTACGCCGCGCGCGATGCGTCCGTCTTCGATCAGGAACGTGCCGTCGCGCGTCATGCCGGTCATGATCTTTTCGTAGGGATCGACTTCGCGGATATACCAGAGGCGCGTCACCAGGATACCGCGCGCGGTGGAAGCGATCATCTCTTCGATGGGCGCCGTGCCGCCCGCGATCACGATGTTCATGGGTGCTTCGCCGAACTCGTTGGGCAGCGGGAAGCCGTGTCCGGTGGGTTCCACTCCGGCGGTGTGGGCGGCCTGCCGGCAGAAGGCCACCTCGCGGACCACGCCCCGGTCCACCAACACGAGCTTGCGCCGCGGCACGCCCTCGCCATCGAAAGGCGATCCCGCCTGCAATGGGTGATAGGCATCGTCGTAGATGGTGATGTTATCGCCGAACAGCTTTTCGCCGATGCGGTCACGGAGGAAGCTGCGGCCGTCCGATATGGCCGTGGCGCTGAAATCGCCGAACATCTGGCCGGCCAGATCGAGGACAGCAGCCGGCTCCAGAATCACGGTGTAAGCGCCGGGCGGCAACTCGACCGGATTGCGCGAGGCTTGCGCCTTTTCGGAGGCCGTGCGTGCCATGGCGGCGGGGTCTAGATCGCGATGCGCGCAGGCGCTGCCTTTCGCCCAACCGGAGCTATCGGCAGCCATGGCGGTGATGGAGAACTGCGCCATGGTCTCCGGATAGTAGGCGATCACGCCGCGCGAGTTCAACAGCGCGAACATGCCTGCGGAGGTGGAGTAAATGCCGGCGGCAGTCTGGCCGGCGGATTCCACAATGCGGATGGCCTCGGCCACCGCTTCGGCCCGGCCGGTGGGATTGACGAGCGCAGTCGATTCATCCCAGCGGGTGGCGCATTCCGTAGCCGCCGTAGGTTCGGCGAGCGGCAGAAGAGCAGGGTCGGGCTCCTGCAGTTTCGTCAGCGCGATGGTTTCTTCGACCACCTGGCGGATGGCTGCATCGTCGAGGCGGTTGGTGGTGGCACGGGCCGTGCGTTCGTCGATCTGCACCCGCACAGAAAGATGGCCGCTGCGCTCGGCCACGTTCTGATGGATTGCATTGTTGGCGAAACGGGTGAGGGCGCTCGATCCGGCCGCCAGAATCGCTTCGACATCGGTGACGCCCAGGGCTCGCGCGGCGTCGGTAACCTGGCCGAAGATGGCTTGGCAGCGGGCCGGTTCAATCAGCATAGGCGCCCCCGATTTTGATGCGGCTGAAGCGCGACGGGACTGGCGCCGTGGCCGGTGCCCATGATCTGCTCCGGCTGCCCCTTCCCGCAGTTGGGCGTGCCCCACAGCATCCAGTGCTCGGGTCCCGCGATGGCGGCGCACGCATTCCAGAACTCGGTGGTGATGCCGCTATAGCTGGGATTCTTCAGCATGCGGACGCGCTTGCCGTTCCGGATTTCCCAGCCGATCTCGCATCCAAACTGGAAGTTGTAGCGCTTGTCGTCGATGGACCAGCTCCGGTTGGTTTCCATATATATGGCATGATCGACGCCGCCGAAAACCTCCTCGAGCGACTGCTGGCCCGGCCGCAGACTGACGTTCGTCATGCGGATCAGCGGCATGCGCGACCAGCCGTCGGCGCGCATGGTGCCATTCGAGCGCGATTCGCCGACGGCGGCCGCGGTCTCGCGCGAGGTCATATAGCCGGTAAACATGCCGTCGCGAATGATATCGGTGGATTGCGCGGGCACGCCTTCGTCGTCGAAAGCGAACGTGCCCAGGCCGGGGCCGTGCTCCGGACGCGCGTCGCAAACCACGTTCACGATTTCGGAACCGTAGCGCAGGCGGCGCAGTTGGTCGAGCGTGAGGAAGCTCATGCCCGCGTAGTTGGCCTCGCTGCCCAGGACCCGGTCGAGTTCGATGGGATGGCCGACCGACTCGTGGATTTGCAAGCCCAATTGCGAGCTGTCGAGGATCAGGTGGAACTCGCCCTCCGGGCACTGATCGGCGCTGTGCAGGGCCACGGCCTCTTCGGCGACACGCGCGGCGTTGGCCACCAGGTCCCACTCGTCAATCAATTCGTAGCCCTTGAGCTGATGCTGGCCGCCAAATGAATTGGGATACGAGCGCTTCTGGATCTCGCCGTCTTTGTATGCCAGCGCGGCATAGCCGACGCCGCTCAGGTAGCGGGTCTGATCGATCAGGCTGCCGAGCGTGGAGGCGAAGACCTGCTGGCGGCGCTCGAAGCTCATGCCGCATTCGGCCAGGGTAACGCCCGGATTGCGGCGCAGTTCACGGTCGATATCGAGCAGCAGGGCCACGTTGCGGTCGACCGGGATGGTGAATGGATCGATCTTGATCGGGGAGACCCAGGTGGCTTCGTACTTCTGTTCGGGCGCCAGTGAGACGTCGTGCTTCTTGGCCAGTGTGCCGGCGTGCGCGATTTCCAGAGCCAGTGCGGCGGCGGCGTGGATGCCATTGCGCGAGACATCGTCGGTAGCGGCGAAACCCCAGCAGCCGTGCGCCAGCACGCGGACGGCGAGACCCATGGAAACGCCGCTCGACACATGGCCCGTTTTTCCGTTCTTGGTGGAAACCTGGCGATCGCGGATTTCCATCACGCGTGCGTCGGCGTAGGTGAGCGCGGGTTGTGAGACGGCATCCAGCGCCTGCAGAGCGATATCTTTCATAAGCTACGTATTATTAGGGTACGCTACCGGCCAGGCCCTTTGGAGGCCGGCTTTGGGCGTCGCTTCGAGCGCCAGGTATCCGAAAGTGGACGTTCATTTTCCAAAAAAGGACACCTCGCCGCGAACTTGCGCGTGAATACGTTGGGCTTACGTCTGGCTGGCTGGTTGCACGGGAATCTCCCACATGAATCTGCGTTACGTCCTGCGATCGCTCGCCAGAACGCCGGGGTTTACGGCGCTGGCGGTGGCCACGCTGGCACTCGGCATCGGCATCAACACCGTCGTGGCTACGATCTACGGCTCGGTTGCGTTCCGGCAACTGCCGGTGCGCGCTCCTGAAGAGATGGTCCGGTTCCGGTGGCGCAGTGGTGGTTTTCCATCCGATCAGTTCTCGTGGAGCGGATACGAACGCCTGGCCACCACCACCCATTCGTTTGCGCCGGTGCTGGCGACATCGACTCCGCAAATGGTCGTCTGCGAGTTGCCCGATGCGACGCATGGCAGCGCGGAGGTTGTGCGGGTACGGTTGGTCTCAACCAACTATTTCGACGCGTTGGGGATTAGACCGGAGATGGGACGTTCGTTCGGTAGCGGTGACAGCGCCGTGGTGGTGGTCAGTCACGATTTCTGGACAAGAAAGTTGCGCGCAGATCCCGAGATCCATGACAGAACCATCAGAGTTCAGGGAACTGCCCTCCTCATCGTGGGAGTCGCACCGGATGGGTTCGCTGGAACCGGGGTGCCACCGCAACAACCCGACCTCTGGATACCGGCTGCGGCACAGGCGTTGGTAATGCCTGGCATCGACTGGCTACACGATGACAGCGCGCGCGAGTGGCAGGTGCTGGCGCGGCGCCGGCCGGGTGTCACGGCTGGAGCGTATGCGGCGGAGCTTGAGGTGCTGAGCAGTGCGTGGCCATTGGAAGCGGGTAGGCCGGTTCAAGTGAGCGCCGTGAAGGCGACCTTCTTCCAGACCGATGGCGGCGCATTTGAGGGGTTCGTGACGGTCTCGAAGATCCTGATGGCAGCAGTTGGGCTGATTCTTCTGATCGGCTGCGTAAATCTGACGAATTTAATAGCGGCGCGGAACTCGGGACGCGAACATGAAGTCGCGTTGAGACTTGCGCTGGGGGCCAGCCGTGGGCGGCTAGTGCGGCAGTTTTGCGCCGAGAGTCTCGTGCTTGGCCTGCTCGGCGGAGTTGCCGGAGTCTTTTTCTCGGCTTGGGCCTGCAACTGGATCGGCATTAAGGCGATGGAACTTGTTCAGGAAATCGCGAATGGCGCGCTGGGAGTGTCGCTCGACTTTACGCCGGATTGGCGGGTGTTGGCCTGGACCGCCCTGCTGTCGGTGGTGACGGGAATCGCCGTGGGAATTCTCCCGGCGCTTCGTGTGTCGAGCGGTAATGTCAGTTCGGCGCTAAAACAAGGAACCGCGGGAGGATTTGCAGGCGTCGCGATTCGGCGAAATCGCAATATTCTGCTTTCCGGCCAGGTGGCCAGCTGTTTGATACTGCTCGCGGCGGCGGGGCTGCTGTTTCGCGGCGCATCGCGATCGGCAAGTGTCAACGCGGGTTTCGATTTCAAGCATCTCGCGTTGGTGGGAATGGACACTCGGGCCATGGCGGGATCGGCGCCCGCGCGCCTCGAACTGCAGCAGCGGGCGGTCGAGCGGATGCAGGCGCTTCCGGAAATTGCGTCCGTGGCATGGGGGGACCGGGCGCCGTTCCTGGGTACCGGCAGTGGTCCGTTTCAGAATGAGCAAGGCGCGGTGCTTGGCTGTATCTTCAACGGCGTGTCAGCTGAGTACTTCGACACGCTGCGCCTTCCCCTGCTAGCCGGCCGCACGTTTACCAGGCAGGAAGTCGAGCAGCAGCCACCCATTGCCGTGATCAGCGAATCCACAGCCGGACGACTGTGGCCGCGGCAGAACGCGCTGGGCCGAAAGATAGCGCCGGCGACCTCCTGGCTCCGAGACATCGCCGGGTATGAGTCCTTCACGGTGGTCGGCGTGGTGAAGACGGTTCGCAGCACCTATCTGTCGAAGGAGGACGAAGGATATGTGTACACCCCCCGGCGGCTGCATGACACTGGTGCTCTGTTTCTGGTGCGCACGCGGGGCACGCCGGAAAGGTCGTTCAAGCCCCTGTCTACAGCACTGGCGGAAGTCAACGCAAATCTGCCGGCGCGAACATTCATTGTCAGCCTGAAGCAGGGGCCAGTCCGAATTCAGGAGTTGATGGCGCAGGCGCCCGCCGTCGCGGCTTCCGTGCTTGGAGGGCTTGCCTTGATCCTGGCATGCCTGGGGATCTATGGCGTGGTTTCTCACCTGGTATCGCAGCGGACGCGGGAGATCGGAATTCGTATGGCGCTCGGGGCATCGCGACGGGATATCATTGCCGCGGTGGGAAGCCGGACGCTTCGGCCGGCGGCATGGGGTACGGCCGCCGGTTTGGTCGGTGCATTGGGAGTCTCCGGATTGTTGCGCACGCTAATCGTGATGTCGGATATGCCCGACTTGACATACGGCGCGGGGGCGTTTGATCCCGTAACTTTTTTGAGCGTACTGATCGTGCTATGGGCCGTGGTGGCACTGGCAGCGTTCGTTCCGATGCGTCGGGCGACACGGGTAGAGCCGGTGGTAGCGCTACGCAATGAGTGAGAAGGGTTGGGCCGATTTCGGCCCCGTGCGCCGGGATTGAAGGGCAGGCCGATGCAGCCTGCGCCACCCATCACTGGGTGAATTGGAAGGCTACGCCGCCGGTGGTGTCGCCGGAGGGTCCACCCCACAGAGTCGTGCCGAAGATCCGGCCGGCTGAGTCGAGCACCACGCCGGACGACGGATACGCGCCGTCATTGCCGCCCGTGAAACTGTATAAGACGGTCTCCTGCCACTCGCCGCCGGCGTTGCGCGTCATCTTGAAGATGGTGCCCGGATTGTCAATGCCCCCGCCCGTAGTGGTGCCGTACAGATCGCCGTTCGCGCCGGGCGTGAGGCCGTTGGGGTTTTCTCCATCCTGGGCACTTACGCCGAGAAAATTGTGCAGCACATGTTCGGTCCAGCCGCCTGCCGCGTCCGGGGCGAGCCGGTATGCGGTGCCGCAGTTGGCCGTCCCGCCGGCAGTGGTGGTACCGAACAAATCTCCGTTCGCCTGGAGGATAACTCCGGCCAGAGGACTGGCGCCGTCCGGAGCTCCGTGGAACGTATGCACGACACGCTCGGCGAAGGAGCCGTCGGCTTCGGGCGAGAGCATGTAGACGATGCCCAGGTTGTGGGCGCCGCCGGCCTCTGTGGTGCCTATGACATTACCCGCGCCATCCAGAATCGGGGTCGCATAAGGAGCCGCTCCGTCCGGATGTCCCTCGAATGTGTAAAGCACCGTCTGCGCCCAGGCGCCGGTCGAATTGGGCGTCAGTTTGTATACCAAGCCTGCGTCGAAGGCGCCGCCAGATACGGTCGCGCCATATAGATTGCCGGCTGAATCCAGGGCGACTCCGGCGTAGGGAACCGCCCCGTCTGACGTGCCGGAAAATCGATAGAGGACCGTCTCCTGCCATTTCCCGGCGGCCGCCGTGAGCATGTAGACGGTGCCGCAGCCGCCTCTGCAGTCAGCGCCGCCGATTCCGCCGCTCACCGTGGTGCCGTAAAGATTGCCGCTGCTATCGGCTGTGAGTGTGGCATGCGGATTGGCGCCGTCGCCGGTTCCACCTTTGAAGTTATAAAGGACGCTCTCCGTCCAGGCCCCTCCAGCCGCGGGCGACAACTCGTAGACCACGCCCGCGCCGCGCGTGCCGCCGCTCTCGGCCGCGCCGTAGAGGTTACCCTGCGCATCCAGGAGGAGACCGGCGTATAAGTCGCTCCCTTCATTTAGATTACCCGTGCCGAAAGCTTTGAGCACCTTCAAGGGTCCGGTGGCCCACGCGCTGTTTGCCAGTATCAGTACCAGAACCGCGGCTCGATGCATGTTTGTCCTCGGGTAGTGGGGTCGTCTAGCCGGCAGAAAGCTGCCGATCTGTACACAGTGTATGGTGGGAACGCCGGGCCGGGCATTCGGATGTGTGAACAGTTTGTAAATTCCCCTGCGGCGCCCCGCGTTGTGACGGAAAGCTGGGTCAAAATCGGATTCGATTGGCTCCCGCCTCTCCGAGATAGCCATGGACCAGGGCAGGCCGCCGCTCGATACGAGATGCTTCGCGGTCTTCCATCATGATGTCCACTTCTGTGTCTGCTATATCAAATCTCTAAGCCGCACTCGCGCGCCGAAGAGCCAGTAAACCGGCGCCGATCAGGGACCGGGAAGATTAGGAGAGCACCGACGCGGGGTGGACGGCTCTGACATCGCCATAACGCTTGAAGTCGGCAAGTATTAAACGTGAGACAGTCTCGACAGCATAGACGCTCCTGACAGTCACCAGGCGGGCATCATAGACCTTGACGCCCTGAACGTGTTGGTCCTGGACGAGCCGTTTCCAAACGGATAAATCGCCGGGATGTCCGGCAGCAGAGTCAGCAAGCTTTCGATGCTGGCGACTCCCTGAAGCGCTTCCTCATGCGAGAATCCCAGCCCGTTCACCTCCGCCGGCCGGGTAGCCACATTTCAGAATTAAGCGATGTTCTGGGAGCAGAAGAAGACGGCCATTTTGCCGCAATAGCTTCGAGACGGCGTAGGCAGCGTGCGAGCAGAGGGGGTGGGCCGGCTGGGCGCTGCGCGGACGAATATTCGTGTCAACAAGGACACGCATCAGTGGTCGCGGCCTTCATACATCGCTTCGCGGCTGACGGCGTAGTCGGACAGGGGAGGGGTGGCGCGATGATTCGCGGACCAGGCCTCAAACGCCGCCGCTCGTTGTTCAGGCGATAGTGTGCTTTTGGCCGGGAGCATGGCGCCTTCAACGATGGGAAGCAGGTATTCCTCGACGATTCCGCTTGCCTGCGCCTGGGCCAGGAGCCCCGCTTCAATTTCCGGCTTGAAATTCAGGGTGACGGTCGTGTGATCTTCTGCTTTCTTTAAGTCTACGCCAGATTCACAGTACTCCAAACCCGGCGGCTGTCTACAACGGAAGCCCGGCTGTGCGGCGGCCGGAGGGAAGGGGTTCTGGTGCCGAGCGCGGAGCACCGATTTCACCTGGTCGCTTCTCTCCTGGTCTGGCCGGATGGACGGGCAGGGCCCCACTCCGTTTCAGTCTTTGAAAGGCGCTGCCCGAGAAAGGCGCTGCCGAGCGTCGATCTGCCCCGAGCAGCGCCCTGACGCGCCGCCGCGCGGTTTCGGGGTACAAATCTGCTGAAATGGCCGAGTCGCTGGAACAACGGGCGTGGGGGGCGATACCGTCCGACCATCTTTCATGACATGCTGGAAACACTCGGCGGTTTGGAGACCGCACATCGCTGCTGCAACCGGATGCGGATTTCTTCTCCTCTGGGAGCCTGTCCACTATCTTTGAACTCCGTGGCGCCGGCGGCTCGTGTGTATGGTGTATGCCGAATTGGCCCTCCGGTTTGTACCTGGTTCTCTGGGCTGGAACCGGCCTCGCGCGGCCGCCGGACGTTGTGATCCGACGCTCGGCCCGTGAAGTTCTGTTGGATGTTGTGATACGCGACGCGCATGGCAAACTGGTCACCAACCTCCAACAGGGCGACGTCGCCGTGTACGAAGATGGGGTGCGACAGGACGTGCGTTGCTACCGGCGGCCCAGCGTGATCCATTTCACCTGGAAACAGGGCTGGCCCGCCGTCCGCCGTCTACTGCTGGTTATCGAAAGAAAACTCGCGCCGTTCGAGCCCCGCCCGCATTGGGCAAGCCGTTCACCATACCGCCGGCTGAACTCAGATCACGGTACGAGAAGCTGACCGATTTCGTCAGGTTGGCGGCGGGATACGAGCCCAAGGGGAACTTTCGTGACGCGTTTCTGACCACGAATGTCGCGGGTTAATAAATCGTAGTTCCGGATCTTATTTGAAACTCCGCGGTGCTGGGTTTCCGTCTGACTAGTGTATGGCTACGTGGACCTTCTCTCGGTGCAAGTGGACCCTGGGAGCCGTGGTTCTGTGCGCCGGAACCGGCTTCGCGCAGGCGCCGGACGTTGTCATCCGGAGCTCGGCCCGTGAAGTTCTGTTGGATGTGGTGGTACGCGACGCACACGGCAAGCTGGTCACCAACCTGCAACAGGGCGACGTTGCCGTGTACGAGGATGGCGTGCGCCAGGACGTGCGTTCGTTCCGGGTGGTGGCGGGCAGCGAAGTCCGCATCGAGGACGAGAAACAAGCCGCCGAGGCGCAAGCGGCGGGAGCCAAATCGGTCGAGGCCGGCGTCCGGCGTGCGCCGGTGAACCCGCTGCGCACCGTGAACGTCGTTTGCCTGGTATTGAACGATATCACCGCGTCGGACAACGACATCACCGGGAGCTCTCTCATCGCACCGACGCGCGCCTTCGCGTTCCGTGCGGCCCGCAAGTTCATCGATAACGAACTCCGCCCCAATACGTTCATCGGCATCTTCGCCCTGGACTCGAGCGGACTGAGGCCGATTTATCCGTTCTCCAATGACCGCGAACGTCTGCTGAACGCCGCACAACTGGCCGCCGCGAACCAGCTTCCGGCGATCCCCGTAGGGTCGGCGGCCCTACTGAACGGCTTGAGCCTTTCGATGGGCGTCAGCAGCATCGGCGACACGGGAAGCGACACCGATGTACTCGGCTCGCGAGCCGACATGAGGTCCGCGGCTATCGCAGGACTTCGTGAGGTCGATGCGCTGAAAGGACTCGTTCGGCACCTCGGCCCCTTACCGTTCCAGAAAACGGTGCTGCTCCTCAGCAACGGGCTCACACGCCCGCCCGATCAGTTGGAATATTGGGATTCTCTGATCCATGCAGCTACCGATGGCGGCGTCACGTTTTACGCGGTGGATGTTCATGCGCTCGATCCGTTCTACGACCCCACGGCAATGTCCTCGGCCACGCTGAGCTACGCCGCCTCTTTGAGCGCGCAGCAGGGGTCGACCAGCCTGCAGGGCCTTCAGCCGAAGCCCGGTACGATAGGAAATCCGGGCCCGCCGACACTCACCACCCAAACGATGGAACTAGCGCACCAGGATGACTACGTACGGTTCGCCGTATCGAGCGCCAACACCCAGGAGGCGATCCGCGAACTGGCGGAACGCACGGGTGGATTCCTGATCGCCAACACCAATAACACGGACAAGCTTCTGACGAAGGTAATGGAGGAGGTGGACACGCACTATGAGATCGCGTATCCGCCGAAATCGGCGCGCGAGGATGGCCATTTTCGCAAGATCGAAGTGAAGCTGGCACGATCCGGGCTGCGAGTCGAAACACGCACCGGTTATTTTGCCGTACCGGAGACTGCCGACCGTCCCCTGACGCCGGAAGATATGGCCGGATTGCGTGCGCTCGACGCAAACCCTCCGCCGCACGCGTTCGATTTTCTCTCGCGGGTCTATCGCTTCCGCGATTCCGGTGGAACGGCGCAGTATGCGATTGCCTTCGAGATGCCCATCTCCAACCTCACCGCGTCACCCGCGGAAGCCCCGCACCAACATCGGCTGCACGCTTCCTTGCTGGCGCTGGTGAAGAATGCGCAGGGAGAGATTATAGATCGCGTAAGCAAAGACATTCCGTCGGAGGTTTCCGACGATCATCTGCCGGCAGTGCAAGCGGAACTGATGACCTATCAGCAGGCGGTGAATCTGCCGCCCGGACGTTACACGGTGGAAACGGCGGTGGTGGACCACGAAGGGAGCCGCGCCAGCACGCGCATCGTCGAGATCGATAGCGCGGCGCAGCACGGGCCGGGTCTCAGCGATCTGGCGCTGGTACGCAACCTGCAGAATCTCGCGTCGCCGCCGGACCTGGCGGATCCGTTTGAATACACGGGCAAGCGCGTGTTACCTTTCGTCACCACGGATTTGTACGCAGGCGCGCGACCGTTTATCTATTTCCGTATTTATCCGGAAGCGGGGAGCACCGGGCGGCCCGAACTACGCGTGCGGCTGATGCGAAACGGCCGGCAGATCGCCGCCCTGAAGCCTGAACTCCCGGCGCTGGATGCGTCCGGCGGCATCCCTATGGTGATGGAGCTGACCGCGAAACCGGGAAGTTATGAAGTCCGCGTACGGTTGGTCGATTCCGGCGCTGAGGCGGGGAAGACCTTGGCGTATACGGTGGCTGGTAAGTAACCGACTCAGTTCGGGGTGGCGTTGTAAGGCTGCACAGCAACCGGCGGAAGCGTCATGACGACGCGCGATTGGGGATTTATAACAGTGAACTGGAGGATGTCTGCCGACCCGTGCACCGTGTCGTACATGACCGGGCATCCGGGCGTATTTTGAGCCGTTGCACCGAAGCCAGGCGAGCTGTTCGTCTGCGGAAGATTGGTGAGGAGCGATATGCTCGTATCGGACCAGTTCGCGATGTACATTTCGCAAGGTGCGCCCTCACTCGTATCCCAGCCACTGTCCAATCCGGAACCGCCCAGATTCTGGACACGGATATAATTTGGACAGGCCCCGCTATTTTGGCAACTGGTCACAGTCTGGGGAAGATTCAGTAAGTACCCGAAGCCTGTTCCGACGATGGTGATCGGTATGGGCGGCTGCCGCAGGTAATGACCCGGCAAGCCCCAAATCTCGAGCGGCGACTCCGGAATAATCTGGCTGCAGTTGTTCGGTACGGTGTTGCAGCCCTGACCAACAGCCTCTGTGATGCGCGGTGTGGCCGCATAATAGATCTGGTTTGACGGCTCTGCCTCTCTGCTGCCGCAGACTAACAGTTGCCCGATATGGTCACTCCACCCCGGCCAGTATTGCTCCGGCCAGGTAAGTGGTCCGTTCCCGTTCTGATTCACCTTGATGGATGGATTATTCAATGCGGGGAAGATAGGACCGTCTTTATTGCTCAGCACGCCGCAGGAACTGGCGTGCGGCAGGACAGGAATCGGGGCGCCCGTTTGCGGCACCAGGTTTCCGTTACTCGGGTCCACATAATCGACCAGCGGGATGTAGGGACCCATCAGGCCGCCACCGTTTCCGTCCACGTCGGTGTACTCGGCCGTGGAGTAAGGAACGGCTTGTGCGGAGCAAGCGAAAGTGCTGTTCGGCGTCGTATTTCGAAGAGTGATCAGCAGCGGATAATTTGTGCTGAACCCGGCATTCGCGAACTGGGACAAGTCCAGGACCGTATAACCGTTCACGGTCCAGACGGAGTAGACAGGCAATGACGTTTTGGGGCTCGCGCCGACCGGCTGGACGGGCTGCGCCCCTTGCAGCACCCCGGTAGAACTGGCGGTTTGCTGGAGCCAATCGGGCAGAGTGCCGCCCACGTTTACCAGCAGCGTGGCATATTGGTCGCCATCGCCATCTTCGGTAACGGCGAACGCGGTATCTGCCAGGCTGACCAGCGAGACCGGATTCTTCTCGTTCCCGTTGGCCGGCTTGCCAGAAGTCCCCAAGCCGAGCTCATACCAAAAGGTCAGACTCATATACCTCATTTGCGCGGCAGGGCTGACCGAACAATTGTATGGCGCTATGCACGGCTGCGGGGGCAAATCGGGTGACTGTATGGTGGGAAGCTGAAAACGCATCCGGATCACACACCCATCGGTGCTGGGGTAGTTGTCACTGTCCAGACACGGCGCATCGCCGTTTGTCAAGAGCAGGCTCTGCACATCGGCCGGAGAGACTGCCCCACCGATATAACTGTCGTCCGGCCCCTCACTCCCCAGGAATTCCGGGGACCTGACCCACGCGACTCTGTTATGGAAGTATGGCGGATCGCTTTCCAGTTCCTGGCCGAAACTCGGATTCGGGCCGCCGTTGGCGTAGCAGGCCTGGGGGATGAGGTCGGCGTCGGCAAAATGTTGCAGCTGCATATTCCGATCCAGCCACAGTGGGGCGCTGGGACCTGACGACGGATCGCTGGTGGCCAGGATAGCGGTGGCGGCGGTCTGGCCCCCAGTGGCGGAACCACCGCCACTTCGTGCAAAAGGGCCGCTCAGCATATTCTGTTGCACATAGCTGGACGTATAAGCGCAACCCGTATAAGCGTCCCGCACAATGAAGTATTGATTCGTGACGCCGTTCGCGGCGGCACATTTCTTTTCCGGGCAGGGCGGCGGTGGACAACTGAGCCCAGCATTAGGCGCACCCGTACACGGTCCAAATGGAGGAGGGAGGTAACTGCGGATGATCACGCTTCCCGCGGTATTAGAGCCATCCTGCTCCTGATTTTCCGGAATCGTATGTTCCGGCAGATCTACCACGTGGGCTGCTTCCGGGACATTTCTTCCCATAGAAACTTGCGCCACTGAGTTCCAATCCATAGATACATGCCGCTGGGTAGCATCCAGTAACTTGCCATACTCCGAGTTAGCGATGGTGCAGGCAGGCACTGTGCCGGGTGCTTGCTTTTGCGGTACATATCCAAAGCTGATCGGCACGGCGTATAGCTGGTCCGGTTGATAAGGCTGGGTGGACCCGGGCGGCGCGGCGAAGTCCGCCACGTGTCCTGACGGGGCATAGTGCATATCGTTAACAGTGATCGAGAAGTATCGCGAATTCGGGAAGGTACCTACCATGACCAGTTCCACCGGACAGTAGGGAAGGCCGTTACCCGTGTTGACACCGCTGGCCATCCAGGACTGCAGGTTATAGATGCTGTAGAACAACTCCAGATAGGTGGCGTTCCAGTCTCCCGCCTGTTTCGGTGCGTTGGAATCCACCGGGAGTTGGGTCTCGTAGGTGGGAGTGTTGAAGCAGTGGAGGAAATCGCTGCAGGATCCCTGTGGCGGAATGGAAACGGCACTCGGGTACTGGCAAGTGGCTTGGGGCCACGCCGGAACAGCCCAGAGGCAGCCGGCCGCGAGGATTACGCAAGCCGCCCGGGATCTGCGAATTTGCCCTTGTCCTCCGGAATATTCCGGAGCAGGAGTGCGGCTTCGTCTCACACATAACTTAGCGCCGGCATAAGCGTGCGACCTGGCGCCGTCTTCGTGGCCCATTATTGAAATCCCGACTTAGCTGTTTTAAAACTGGAGCTAACTCCCCACCAAGGTTACCGGCTCCTTGTCTTTATCTTTTTTTAACGCGTCAGGTGCGCTGGAGTCAATAGGTTTTTTGGTGTACTGCGGGGATGCGCCGTGTCGCTGGAACCCCGTCTCCAAGGGGCCGCATGTTAGCCTGATAATATATGCAGTTTTCCGAGTCCTTCTTCCCGCAACGTTTTGGCATCACCACGCGGGATCTGGAGAATTACCTGGCCGAAGCGCTGTCACAAGGGGGCGCGTACGCCGATCTTTACTTCGAATACCTCTCCACCAGCTCCATTAGCATCGACGAATCCATCGTAAAAAGCGCCGCGCAGGGCGTATCGCTGGGGGTGGGCGTGCGTGTGATTGCGGGCGAGCGCACCGGCTATGCGTATAGCGACGACCTCAGCCCGGAGAAGATCCGCAAGGCCGCGCGCGTGGCCGCGTGCATCGCGGCGGGTCCGGCGACGGTGGAAAAAGTTTCGCTGAACGAGCGGACCCGGCGCAACCTTTATCCCGTGCTGACCGCCCCTACCGAGACGGCGTTCGCCGAGCGCGTAGAACTGGTGAAGCGCGCTGATCGCGCCGCGCGGGCCTACGATGCGCGCATCTTCCAGGTGCAGGCCAGCTATGCCGACAACTTGCGGCACGTGCTGGTGGCTTCGAGCGACGGGGTGCTCTCGTATGACCGCCAGCCGCTGGCGCGCCTGAATGTAGCGGCGCTGGCACGCCAGCCTGGCGGGATGCCGCAGCGCGGCCATGCGGGCGGCGGCGGACGCGTGGATCTGAGCTTTTTCCTGAACGAAAAAACGCCGGAGCACTTCGCCGCCGAAGCCGCGCGTGAGGCCATCGTAATGCTGGATGCAGTGGACGCGCCCGCCGGGGAGATGACCGTGGTGCTGGGTCCCGGCTGGCCGGGCATCCTGCTGCACGAAGCCGTCGGGCACGGCCTGGAGGCCGATTTCAACCGCAAGGGCGTCTCGGCGTTCAGCGGACGCATCGGGCAGCAGGTGGCCAGCCCGCTATGCACTGTGATCGACGATGGCACCATTGCCAACCGGCGCGGCTCGCTGAACGTGGATGACGAAGGTCATCCCACGGGGCGCAACGTGCTCATCGAGAATGGCATTCTGCTCGGCTATCTGCAAGACAAGCTGTCCAGCCGCCTCACGGGCGCGGCCGAAACGGGCAGCGGCCGGCGGGAGAGTTACGCGCACATCCCCATGCCGCGCATGACCAATACCTTCATGCTGGCGGGCGATAGCGATCCCGAGGAGATCGTCCGTTCCGTGGCAAAGGGACTCTATTGCCCCGATTTCGGCGGCGGCCAGGTGGATATTACCAGCGGCAATTTCGTCTTCTCGGCGGCGGAGAGCTACCTCATCGAAGGTGGCCGGGTGACGCGGCCGGTGCGCAACGCCACGCTGATCGGCAACGGCCCGGAAGCATTGAAATACGTCAGCATGGTGGGCAACGATCTGCGGCTGGACGAGGGAATTGGCATTTGCGGCAAAGAGGGCCAGAGCGTACCCGTGGGAGTCGGCATCCCCACCATCAAGGTGGATCGCATGACCGTGGGGGGCACGGCGTGACCGGGAACGATTACGCCGGGATGGCCGCCGAGATTGTCCAACAGGCGCTGGCGGCGGGTGCCACCGATGCCGAATGCACCATCAGTGAAGGCGATGAATTCTCCGCCAACGTGCGGCTGCGCGAAGTGGAGACGCTGAAGGAGGCCGGTTCGCGCGCCGCGGGCCTGCGCATCCTGCGGGGCCTCTACACCGGCTCGGCGTACACGTCCGATCTATCGGCCGAAGGCATCCGGCAAATGGTGCGGTCGGCGATTGAGCTGGCTGAGATTACGACGGCAGATCCGCATGCCGGATTGCCGGACGCAGGGGAACTCGGCTCGATTGCCGGCGATCTGGGGATGTATTGCGGCGACGTGGCGGGCCTGGGCACGGAATTGAAAATCGGCATGGCGCGCCGCGCTGAGGATGCCGCGCTGCGGGCGGATGCGCGCATTGTTAATTCGGAGGGCGCGTCTTTCGATACGCACCTGGGGCAGCATGCCTTCGCGAATTCCCGAGGCTTTGCGGACGCGTATCGCGCGAGTTATTGTTCCCTTTCAGTCGTCCCGGTGGCGCGCGAAGGCGAGTCCATGGAGCGTGACTACTGGTTCACCATGGCGCGTGGTTTCGCCGGGCTGGAGAAGCCTGAGGACGTGGGCCGCATCGCCGCCGCGCGTGCCGTGCGCCGGTTGGGTGCGCGGAAAGTGGAGACACAGAAAGTTCCCGTGGTGTTTGAACCGCGCACCGCGGGCACGCTGCTCGACAACATCTTCGATGCCGTGCATGGCGGCGCTGTTTATCGCAACGAATCGTTTCTGGCGGGCAAACTGGGCGAACGCGTGGCATCGGAGAGGCTGACCGTCGTCGACGATGGCACTATTCCGGGACTGTTCGGCACGTCGCCGTTCGACGATGAAGGCGTGCCCACGCGGCGGACGGTGGTGATCGAGAACGGCGTGTTGAAAAGCTATCTGCTGAACGCGTACACGGCGCGCAAGCTTGGGCTGCGCACCACCGGTAACGCCTCGCGCGGCCTGGCGGGGAATGCCGGCGTGGGCAACGGGAACCTCTATATAGAGCGCGGCGGCGCAACGCTGGAGCAGCTTATTGCCGGCATACGCGAGGGATTCTATGTGACGGAGCTGATTGGTTCCGGGGTGAATATTGTCACGGGGGATTATTCGCGCGGTGCCGCCGGTATGTGGATACGCAACGGCGAGCTGGCATTTGCCGTTTCCGAGGTGACCATCGCGGGGACGCTGCAGCAGATGCTGATGAGCATCGATGGCATAGGGGCGGATCTGGAGTTTCGCGGATCGATGGCCGCGCCCACGCTGGTGGTGGGGGAGATGACGGTAGGCGGGAGATAGACCACGGCCGCGCGGGCGCTGCTGTTTCCCTCACGGCTGGATTCCCCACCATAGCCCCGTAAAGCGATATTCGTACACCCAGCTTACCTGTGCTCCGAGAGTAAGTCCGGTTGGCGAGATAGTTTCCGGCTGCGCTGGATCGGGGCCGATGTCGAGCACGATCTCGATATCCGGACTTTGCTGGATGATGGCTACTACCGGATAGTTGGTGCTGGTGTTGTACGTGGGATAAATATACGCGACACCGCCCGTCGCGGGAAACTGGGCCGCTACCACGAAGTCATAGAGGAACTGGTGCTCGATAATGCTAAGGGTCGCCACTTCTCCCGCCTGTCCGCCGGTCCAATTCACGGTGATCGTACTGAGCCCATCTATTTGCGATCCATTTGGGTATTGCGATGTTACTTGAATGTCACTGCCGGCGTTCAGCGTGGTCAGGAAGCCTCCTACACTCTCGCCTCCGGCGGATGACACTTGAAATGCCGCAGGCTGCAAGTAGCCGGTCGGCAGCATGGCGAGATATGAGATCTGGCCATTCGCCACTGAGGGTTGGACTTGCACCTGGCCCGCGGGACCGGACAAAGAGATCTGACCGGCATCCAGCGTCGAATACCCCGGCATTGCGCAGGCAGGAGCCTGACCTATGCTCGTTTCAGTCTCCTCGCCTGGCGCGAGCACGACAGGTGGAGGAACCGTCATGCCAGGCGACGCCGAGAATGAGGCCATCAGCGTGTCGGATTCGGGAACGGTGCTGTCATTCAGCACGACGGACTTCTTCAGGATCAACTCACCGGCGCTGCCCATCGGTGGATCGACGCACTGGCCGCCGCCGCTGTGAACACTGACGGCGATCGGCTGGCTGAGTCCGTTCTGCGTCGCGAACCGGAGCGGTACGGCGCATCCCTGCTCCACATCCGCCGGGACGGGTACGTTGACTTGATCTACGCCCACCAGGCCGGGTGCCTCGCCCACCCAACTGGCTGCCGACGCCTCGCCCAGTGCGTCAGGCAAGCTGGCAGGCCAGTAAAACTGTGCCACCACGCCGTACTGGTAGCCGATTAGCGGGACCAAAGAAGCGGGTTCGCCATCGGCCGGTTGGTTTGCCATGGTGCCGAAGCCGGTCGCGAAGATGGAAAGAAAATCGCCGGGCGACACGCTGTTTGAGGACGAGTTCAGGGACGTGCTTCCGTCGGACTTCACGTTCAGGACAGCGCCGGGTCCACAGCCCGTGCCACTCTGGGTGAAGATACCAGGATTGTAGACATAAACGTCGGCCGTTATAGGGGCGCTGCTGCCGGCTGGTGTCGTCACGACAATCGTCGCTTGCCCGTATGCCCCGTACGACGGCACTGCCGTCGAAGAGGGCATTTGGAAATTGATCTGCAGTGGGGAAACGTAAAACAATGGTGCCGCAGTCCCGTTGATGGTCACGGTTGTGCCGCCTAGCTTGGTAGGCAGGGGGAGGACGTTGGCTTGCAGTGGGCCTGCCGCCAGGTTCTCGCCGAACAGCGAGGCTATGCCGCCAGGGACGAGCGCGTGGCCTGGTCCACCGGAAGAGGCGAAAGTGGCGGCGCTCACGGCCCCGCCGACGTTGACGACCGGTGTTTGGGCCGGGGCTATCGCGCACGCGAAAAAGAGAATTAGGCGAAAGCATCCCGCCGGTTTCATTGGACCGCCGTTATTAGTTTTCCGGTGACGTTGATTGTGAATAGTTGATCGACCCCGGGAACGGCCTGCAACGGGATCCTGGTACCGGCGTTCTGAAGGGGCGCCCCGTTCTGGTCGGCGAGCGTCACAAACCCGCTCACGAGCCACAATTGAAGGGGCATACCCGTGGGTATCGCTATCCTGTAGTCTTGCCCTCTCGTGTCTACGCTGACGCGCTGGGCCGCCAGCGACGCCCCCGTGCCGAAGAATATCCCGACAATCAGGTGCGCAGGACTCATCGGGCTGGGCTCCGAGGCCGGCAGCAGCCCCTTTGGGTCGTTAGCTCGAACGCGCAGGAACACGCCCCGTTGTACTGCAAAGTCCAGGCTGGCAGTTGACTGCCGGGTCACTTCAAGCGGTGGTGGCGTGGACCATTTGCAGAGGTCCAGGATGGGCTGGTCCTCCGCGACCACACAAACGAGGTACTTGCCCACCGGCAAGCCCTGTACCGCTTGCCGCCCAAGGGTATCGGTCGTGGCGAATGCCGAGGCATAGCTTTCTCCTGGGGAAAGACGGGGAGGGCCGCTGCCGGTTCGCGGCAGAAACCCTGGCAGCCGGCTGTAAGAAACCATTACGCCCGCCAGTGCGTTGCCCGCTTGGTCGGTGATCGTACCGGAGACCGCGCCCGTCTGGGCCGCGGCCACGGAACCGAGGAGCAGGCACATCGCGACCAGATAAGTGTTCTTCATTGTGTCCGCCGCTATTGTTGGATTGAGGGCGTGTAGGGCCCTGCGTTGTTCGGATTGAGCAGCTGGTTGCTTGGCGTAAAACACGAGTAGGCTAAGTTGATGAAGGGACGGATGACTACCGTATTATTTCCAGCGAGGCCGTTGCCTGTTTGATCGTATGCTGCCACGATCGACGCGGCCGCGGTTAGCGGCGCATCGACGTCGCATGTCTCGTTGTGGCCGTCATTGCTGTAAGTGTGTGTCTCGCCGAGCATGAAAACTGGCGATTGCTGCTTCGCCGCGCTCAGGTAGTGTGGAATCTCGCTGAAAAAGGTGTATGCTTCAAGCTGCACGCTAGCGTTCGGCTCGGTGTTCCAGCATTGGCCCGTGGTCGTATTGATTATGCATGGATAAATGTGCTCGTCTACGATGTCGGGAAGCGGGGAGTGCGGGCCATACGTCGTTAGGTACATGCTTGCGGTGCTCCCGCCACAGCAGAGCCCGTCGATGCAGGTCGGGTTTGGCCAGCCGATCCAAGCGCCACCCGATATACCGCTGATCAGTGAGTCGAGAAAAATGTTGCGCGGGTAGTCCGCGTAGACATCGGTGCTAGAGTACCCGGAGCCGCAATCAACCGCGCCGGCAACCGTTGGCTGAGGGGCAATCGAGGACCAAGTCACCCGTTCTTGGTCGTATCCATAGAGGTTCATGGAGTATCGGATCGAGTTGAGGTTGTCCGGGTTCCCTGTATCGGTTCGGGAATTATCCACGATCAGCCGCGCCTCAACGGGGAACTGGAGTGTGTTTAGTTCTTGTTGAACGTCCAGTTCCTCGATATTCAGGCCCTTTGCTCCCGTGGTCGGAGTATTATACGCAGCTTCGATGACAAAATTCCATACGTTGTAAGTATTCTGCCAGCCCACGAAGTACGGATTGGTCGGCGAGCAGTTGTAACCGTTGTGGCTGTCGTCGACGGGGTACCCGGCTCCGCTCACACAGTATGCCCCACAATTCTGAACGTTCGTCGGGCAGGAGTAGGGCGGGGTTTGGGTACAGGGAAACTGCGCGTACGGTAAACCTGGGACATACTGTACGATGGCGGGGGTGTTCGTACACTTGCTGCCGGAGGGTGGCGGCGAAGGCGCGACGTACCACGTCGGGAGGCCGAAAGGCGCCCCGCCGTAAAGCCCTATGCCATCGTCGTGCCCCATCGTGGGACTAACGCTGTGGATTCCGGCGTTATAAATATCCAGGAAGAAGTTCTGCAGGTTCGTCGTCCAGGGCGCACTGGGTCCGGTCACCGATTTGTAATTGCCGCTCCCGCAGTTTTGCAACGGCGTAGAGTTAGCACCGCCACAAATGTCGAAGAAGAAGCGAACGCCGCTGACATGCTGCTGCTGGGCGGTGAAGCCCTTAAGCGACGCCTGGTAACAGCCCCGAACTGTTGTCTGGCCGGGACACGAGTACTTCAGATCCGGGTACCCCGTGAGAGCAGTAAGGAGAGTACTGTCGTAGTGGTCGATGGGCATCGGCCCCAGGTTAGTGTGGAGGGCGCTCGGCGCTCCTATTTCCGCGCATCGCGCGGTTCCGGGTCCAAAAATCGACATGACCGCCGACGCCACAAATACTGTTATGGGTGCGGGGGGGGCGACTCGGCAGGTTCTATCTTGCATGGCCAACCGTCCTTCGATCTTCAATATGAAACCGCAACGGCTTGGACGCGTCGCATTCTCTAAGCTTGATACCAGGACTTACGACCGGAATATACGCCTGTAATACCCGCTTGTCAAGGAATAGCTAATAATAGCTAATAATGCGATACTTGGCTCGGATTGCATTTACGCCATCCGGGCTTGCGGGCCCATGCCTAGGGGCCCATTCTACGTGTTTATCAAGGTCAGATCTTTCTCCCATAGAGGCGGCCTGCCGCCCACGGGCGCCGTATCGAAACACGCAAGCTGGGGCTGCGCACCAGCTGTGATGCCTCGCGCGGCCTTGGCGGGGAATGCCGGCGTGGGCGACGGGAACCTCTATATAGAGAGCGGCGGCGCAACGCTGGAGCAGCTTATTGCCGGCATGCGAGAAGGATTCCACGTGACCGAGCTGATCGGTTCCGGCGTGAATATCGTGACCGGAGATTATTCGCGCGGAGCCGCCGGTATGTGGATACGCAACGGCGAGCTGGCCTTTGCCGTTTCCGAGGTGACCATCGCGGGGACGCTGCAGCAGATGCTGATGAGCATCGATGGCATAGGGGCGGATCTGGAGTTTCGCGGATCGATGGCCGCGCCCACGCTGGTGGTGGGGGAGATGACGGTAGGCGGGAGATAGACGAACCCCGCGGCCGGTGGTGGGTCGCGGAAAGTTCCGGGGGAGACAGCATGCCAACAGGTCGCGCGATGCCCAAGAGCATCGACGAATACATTGCGGCGTTCCCGCCCGACGTGCAAGCGCTTCTGGAACGGATACGGCTGACGATCCATAGCGCCGCACCCGGCGCACAGGAAACCATCAGCTATCGGATTCCGGCGTTCACCCAAAGCGGCATCCTGGTGTACTTCGCCGCCTTCAAGAAGCACATCGGGCTGTACCCACCAGTATCGGGCGATGCGAAGATCGAGAAGGCGATCTTGCCCTATGCCGGTGAGAAGGGCAATCTTCAATTTCCGCTCAATCAACCGATCCCGTACACCTTGATCGAACGAATTGTGAAGCTAAGAGTGAAACAGAACCTGGCGAAGGCGGCGGCAAAGAACAAGGCGGCAAGTAACAAAAAGGGAGGTCATCGGCCAGCCGCATAGAGGTGCAGCGGCGCTTTCATGTGGGCCACAGGAAACGCTGCTGATCCCTTCAACATGCTCCAGAGAATATCGTTGAAGACTGCGTCGTTCACCCGATCTGGCCCGCTGAAATCAAGGCCTTCGGACATTCTCGCCGCCGCCGCTGTGGATGGGTTCATTTCATGCATGTCGATCTGCGGCGCGATCGCCGTCCATGGCGATGTATCCGGAGTGGTGCTAAAGATATCTGCCAGGGACCGGCTGAAGTAGTCGTACTTGGATAAGCGGCTCAACCCCAAAATATCCTCCATTGCCGCGACCACGTCGGTCGTGTTGAGGAATCTGTGAATCGTCCCCGGACGGTTGTAAGCTGAAATCGCGAAGAATACGGAACGGTGGCAATCGACGTGGTCCGGGCCCGCCTGCGAATCGTCCTCAAGCACGAAGACAACCGTGTCCCGCCAGAATGGAGATTTGGATAGCGCTTCCACAATCCGGCCCAGGGCCAGATCGTTATCCGCCATGTAGGCACGCGGCGTCGGGTAACCGGCGCGTCCGCCTGCGGTATGGTCACTCGGTAAATGCATCACTTCAAGTTCCGGCATCTTTCCGTCTCGCACGAACTGGCCCAGTTCAGCAATCCAGGCGTCCGCGCGTACCTGATCGGCGATCTTCAAATCGAAGACCGGGTAAGTTGGACTCACATCTGAACCTAATTCCCTTTGTGTCACCGGCCAACCTGCGGGGGCCTTCATCATTTCTCCATAATCGCGAAACCTGATTCCTTTCTTTCTTGCCAGGGTCCAGAGAAATCCGTTGATGGGTTCATCCACTTCTTCGCCGTCCACGCCCTCGCGCCTGTCGGAATAAGCGGAGGGAATGGTCTTCTCCCCGAAATCGGTCACGTATGCGGCCGTCGACCAGATATGACCTTGTGAACTTACCTCGGCGTTGGTGAAAAACCTGTCAAATATTCCAAAACGTTCCGCGAGGCCATGATGATTGGGCGCTATGGCTCGCCCGAAGAAAACCAGGCCAGGATCGCCGTCGCCCTCCTTCAGGTCACCCAACACCTGGTCATAAGTGCGATTCTCCTTGATGATGTAGACCACATGCTTGAAGGGTGGATACGCATTTGTCGACCGGGGCTCTCTCCAGTTGTTCGCGGCGGCAACGCGTCGCGAATATTCCACCAGGTCCTCCGGGGACACATGGTTGGAAAAGGTTCGCAGCGTTCCGTTCAGTTGACCCAGGTCGTATCCGAGGGGTCTCGTGATGCCTTCGCCAGGCGTGGGACCGTCGGGGTTGGCATGGCTGCCATGTCCCTTGCCGCACAGAATCAGGAGTTGGCCGCCAGTATCCAGAACTGCTGTCGGGTACCAATCGGTGGGGATGCGGCCTGCGAGCGGCGGGTCAGCCGCGTTTGCGCGGCGCGACTATTTTCGGAGACATCCAGGACCGCGATTGCATTATTGTCCGCCTCGGCGACGAACAACTTCGATTCATCCTTGGAAAGCGCCAGGGCATTCGGTGTACTGCCTTCGGAGGGCCCCGCCGGCGCGGCGTCGCTCAAGTACCGCAAGACTTTCTTTTTTCCGGTGTCCACGACCGCGATTCGATCCGTTGCGGCCAGGGCCACGAACAACCGGGATCCGGACGCATTCGATACGAGCGCCGAAGGGCGTGGGCCAACCCGCAACTTACCCGCGGCCTGAAGCGTCCCGTCGGCCCGCGTCTGGAAGAGTGAGATCGTGTCCGCTCCCCAGGCGGAAACGTAAACCCTGCCGTTCGAGGCGGCTTCAACCGCATAAGGATAGTGATCTGTGGGAAACCTGCCCACGATCCGGGAGGTGGCCACATCGATGATCGCCAGAGTGTCACTCAGGTTTTCGGCAACGTACAGATAATTTCCACGCCGCGAAACAGCGATCCCGGCCGGGTATCGCGAGCCCGGCGCCCCGGCTTTATGTTCAGCCAGGGCGATCTTTCGATCGAATGTGGCGACACCATCTTTCCACGAGTAGCAATATATAGAGTCGGTGTTGCCGCCGGATACGTAGATCTCTCTTCCGTTCAAGGAGAAGGCGATCCCGAAAAACGCCGCTTCCTGCGCCAATGTCTGTAAGGCTTGGTGGGACTTGAGGTCGACGATCTGCAGGCCCTGCTCGCGCCAACCGCTGAGGACCACGGCAGCTCTCTCTCCGCCGGGCGCAACGGCCACCGCCAGCGGCATGCTTCCCAGCTCGATGGCCTCCCCCACGGGATCTAACCGCAGCCCCGTGGACAGGAAACTCGTCGATGTTGCCGCTACGTTCTGAACCTGGGCGGTGCTGCAGGTTGCGGTGAAAAGTCCAAGGGTGACAGACAGCAATGGGTGGGCTGAAACACGGGACATCCACTTGAGCATATCAGCGCTGGGAAAAAATGACGCGCAGGATTGGAAAATGAGCAGCAGAATCTGCTCTTCAGAGGCTGAATGTGAGCACCAGGCGTTAGCTGTCGCGATTTTTGGAGCGCGACTCCACTCCCGATGGCAGCGACACCTAGCCCTCAGTATTCTGGAACCAGCGATGTCCTTGACATGTTATCTTGGTAGTATCGTACATTAGTAATATGATACCAAGTAAAAACACCACATCGTTGAACGCATACAAAGAGGCGTTCACGGTGGGTGTAGGCAACCAGGTGGCCGACGTCAAGCGCGGTAACTGCTTCGCCTGACAGCATGGCACTAATCGTATGCATGACAGACCGAAAAAACCAAGCAAGCGGGGTGCCCATGACCGATGACGAGTTCATGGCCAGTTTTGAGAGGGGCAGTCTTGACAATCGGTCTTTTCACCACGCTGACCATGTCCGAATGGCCTTCCTGTATTTGCGCCGGTACCCAGCCCTGGAAGCTCTTCAGCGCTTTTCCGCTTCGCTGGTCGGATTCGCCGCGGCGAGTGGCCGGCCCCAGCTTTACCACGAGACCATCACATGGGCTTTCATGCTGTTGATTCGCGAGCGGCTGGCACGGACAGGATCTGAGCAGACCTGGACGGAATTTGCGGCCGGCAACGGGGACCTGTTGGATTGGAAAGATAACGTTCTGAAGAAGTATTACCGCAGCGAAACGCTGTCGTCCGACCTTGCGAGAAAGACCTTTCTGTTTCCCGAAAACAGCGCCGGACATGAAAGCCCCGGCGCTATGACCTGCGCGAACCTCATGTCCACGATAGGCAAGACGCCCCTCGTTGAACTTGGGCGGCTGGCGAAGAACCTTCACGGCAGGGTACTCGCGAAATTGGAGATGCGAAACCCTTGTGGCAGCGTGAAAGATCGGGTCGGCGTCGCGCTTATAGGGGACGCCGAAGCGCGCGGCCTGTTGAAGCCTGGAATGACGATCGTCGAGGCCACGGGTGGGAATACCGGCGTCGGGCTCGCTTTCGTCTCCGCTATTCGCGGCTACGGGCTAATCCTGACCATGCCGGAAACGATGTCGGGCGAAAGAGTCGCGCTGCTCAAGCAATTCGGCGCGAAAGTCGTGCTGACGCCCGGCATCCTCATGAACGACGCCGTTGCGCGGGCTGAGCAGATCGCGAGGGAGATTCCGGGCGCCATCATCCTCGACCAGTTTAAGAATCCGGCAAACCCCGAGATCCACAGGCGAACCACGGCCATAGAGATCTGGGAAGACACGCAGGGCGCGGTGGATTATTTCGTTTCGGCCGTTGGTACGGGGGGAACGATCACCGGCGTAGGCGAAGTTCTCAAGGAGCGCAAGCCGAGTGTCCGTACCGTTGCCGTGGAGCCTGCCAAGGCTGCCGTACTTTCCGGCGCCCCGGCCGGGAATCATCAGATTCCCGGAATCGGTATCGGGTTCGTCGCGGAGGTATTGAACCGTTCCATTCTCGACGAGGTGATCGCCGTGACCGATGAGGACGCATTCTCATGCGCGCGCCGGCTCGCCCGTGAGGAAGGAATCGTCGCCGGGGCTTCCTCCGGCGCAGCGCTACAAGCGGCCCTTGCCGTAGCCGGCCGGAAGGAAGCCGCCGGCAAAATTATCGTAGTGATCCTGGCTGACACCGGGGAACGGTATGTGACCACAAAGTTGTTTTCCGCATGAAACCGAAGTGTCCGAACTACCCGGCCAGCGTCATCGTTGAAAACTGCGCGGAGGATTACCGTGGTACATGGCAGGAGATAGAGGACATCAAAGAAATGATGGTTGAACGCGTGCAAACCGGCATCCGCATGGAAAAGCGACTACTAAAAGTCCTGAAGGCGCTAGCCGAGTTGAAGGACATCTCCATGGGGGACTTGCTGGAAGGCATCGTGCTTCATGCCTTCGAGGGAAAGTCGGCTTTTTCCTCGGAGACTTTAAAGCAGATAGCGCAGCTCAAAGCGATCTACGGTCTTACGCTCCGCGCGACCGACAGTCATAAGCTCAAAGAAAAGACGAGCGCTGACGCGAAGTGATCCGCGGCAAGCCGCCGGACGAGCGCTTTAGGGCGCCGTGAAGCCCGCCCCTGCCGCTACGAAATTCAGTGGCGCTCGGCGCAATCTTCGGACGGCTGATTTCAGGGGTCCCCAAGCTGGTCAGCGAACACGATTTTGGACAGGCGGCACGCGGCGTGAGGGGCAGCGCCGCGGGGCTCACTTGCCCATGTGCAGGTTATTGTGAATGGCGTAGAGCGCCAGTTCCAGGCGATCGGATACCCCCAGCTTATCGAAGATGTTGTGCAGGTGATTTTTCACGGTCTGCTCGCTAATGAACATCTTCTCGGCCATTTCCTTGTTCTTGAAACCTTGCGCCACCAGGGCCACGATCTCGCGCTCTCTTTGGCTCAGTAGAGACCGTTCGCGCTCGCGGCCGCCGGAAGGCGGAGCCCCCGTTCCGATCTGCGGTTCATCGGCGCCGGTGGCGAACTGGCGCATCACGGCGGCAGTGGTATGCGAATCCAGCCAGATCTCACCGGCGTTCACCTTGCGGATGCTCTTAATCAGCAGATCCGTGGCGCTTTGTTTCAGGACGATGCCGCAAGTCCCCAGCTTCATGGCCTGTACGAACTCGTTCTTGTCCTCGGAAGCGGTGAGCACGATGACGCGCGTTTTGTGCTTGCCGCTTTGCAGCCGCTGCAGCGTGGCCAGACCGTCTAGGCCAGGCATCTTCAGGTCCAGAAGAAGAATGTCCGGCTCGTACTGCTGAAGCACATCCAGGACCTGCCGGCCATCCTGCGCCTGCGCCACCACCTCAAAATCCGGCTCAAGGGCCAGCAAGCGGCACAAACCGTCGCGGAATATGGGGTGGTCGTCCGCTACCACGATCCGGATTTTGCTGGCTTCGCCCGATCCGGCGAGCGGAATTTCATGAGTGCCATTGTTTTCAGGCATAAACGTACTAGGCTTCATTTTAGAAGCCGAATAGTACCAAGTCAATCCTATTGTGGAAAAGTAAACTCTTTTTCATGCCAGCTTTCATGCCAGCCCGCCGGTGCGGCACCGTTGCGGCCGCCCGCGGAAAGACGGCAGAAATCGCATAACAAGCTTCTTTGGTTGCGTTTTGCTATGGTGAGGGACTATGGGAGAAAAATGGGCCGAAGGGGAGTTCCAACGTTTTTGGAAGCGGCTGCAACAACTTGGGTTAAACGCTTACGAATCACGCTCTTATCTGGTTCTGCTGGGCCACCCCAGGTTCAAAGCCCTCGAATTGGCGGCCCGCGCGCATGTGCCGCGGCAGAAGATCTATGAAGTGCTCGACAGCCTCGTGGAAAAGGGGTTCGCGCAGGTAGTGCAGGAGCGGACCAAGCTGTTCTCGGCCGTAGAACCCGCGCTGGCACTGCCCGCCTACATGGCGCGCAAGCGGCATCTCCTCGACCAGGAGATGACCGATCACAACCGGGCCAGCGTAGCCTTGATCGACGACCTGAAATCGGTCTATTCGGAGGGGCAGGGAGGCCGCGGCACCCTCGATTTCCTGCGCATCGTCAGCGATCCGGCGCAGATTGCTGCCGAGTACCGCCGCATGCTGTCGGAGGTACGCACGGAATATATCGAGTTCTCGCGTCCACCGTACGCGGTAGATCCACTAGACGAGCGCCTGGTGAAGCAGGCGCGCCTGTCAGGTGTCGCTTGCCGCCTGCTGCTCGAAGCCAGCGTGCTTGACGACGCCCACCGTCAAAGGTTGCAGGACTACGCGGCCGCAGGCGTCGAGGTGCGGCGAGTGGACTCCTTGCCGATGAAATTGGCCGTATTCGACAGTCGCCAAGGCTTGCTCGCGCTGCTCGATCCGGTGATCACGACACCGAGTTGGACCGCCGTGGTGTTCGACCATGCAGGCATGGGAGAAGCGATGACCGGTCTGTTCGAGGATCGCTGGCGGCGCGGGGAGGCGCTATAGCGGAAGGGCCTTGTGTTGTGGCGGGAATCCCACCGATCTTTACTGCTTTTCGAAGATCACTGTTTGATCCGCGGTTACCGCGCCGGTCATGTGCCGCCGCAGGGTGATGGTCTTGCCGTCCGCTGAGAGCGACCAGCGGTCCTCGATCATCGCACGCCGCAACGCAAAGACCTGGCTCTCGATCACCAGTTCCCCGCCATCCCAATGCAAGGTGCTTTTCACCATGTTGCCGTTGACATGATTGGTACACTCCTTGCCGTCGGTGGTGTAAATCATGTCGTAGGTACTTTCGTCGCGGTGGCGGATCTTCTGTGTAATGGTGTCCTTCAGATTCACGCCGTCGATGGTGATTCGGTCCAGCCGGCTCTCTGACACCGGTCCGGACGGGAAATCGCTCCGCGCCGGATCCATCTTCCAGACGCCGTTCAGGTTGGGCTTCGTCTGACCCAGCGTGCATAGGCAAGCTGCAAATAAGGAAAGCACGATTTTTCCGGCGATGTGATTCTTAACAGGCACGCTACTGTTTGTCCAAAACAATTTTCTGATCCGTTACACCCATGGGGCTGTTCACATGCCGTGTAACCGTGAGTGTCTTACCGTCCGGTGAAAGCGACCAATGGTCCTCGAACGTCACATCGGACCCGTTGAGCGACGCCTTGCCGTCAATCGTCAGTTGGTCCCCCTCCCATTTAGCAGTGGTCTTAACGGGCGCGCCATGGATCGTATTGCTGGTTTCTTTGCCATCGGTCGAATATTTCATCTCGGCGCTGACTTCGCCCATCTGTCCGTTCTGGGTGAAAGAGTCGGTCAGATTCGGATCCTGATGGACGATTTTGTCGGTGCGCGAGTCTGGCGCCGGCATCGCGCCAAAATCGCTTTTGCTCGTATTCAATTTCCAGTCGCCGCTGAAGTCGGGTTTAGCGGCGTGGAGCAGGCCGCACGCGGCTAAAAGCGCCAGGGGGACGACGCCAGATCTGTAACTACGCATGAATTTCCTACTGTTTATCGAATACCATCTTCATGTCGAAGTCGGCGCCGTCGGCGGATACGTGCCTTGCCACGGTCATGCTCTTTCCGCCATCAGTGAGCGACCATCGGTCCTTGGCCGTAAATTCGTTGCCATCGAACGATCCCGTGGTCTCCGCGACCAGTTCGGCGTCATCCCATCGCAGCTTGCTTTTAAACTCGTTGTCACCCAGATGATTCACACACTCCTTGCCATCCGTCGTGTAGACCAGGTTGGAGGTGAGGTCGCCGGTGCCGCCGGTCTGCGCATAATCCACCCGCAAGCTGGGATCCTGATGCACGATCTTTTCGGTGATGCTGTCGGGGGCGGGCATGAGACCGAAATCGCTTTTACTGGCGTTCAACTTCCAGTTTCCGCTGAAGTCCGATTTCGTCTGGGCGGGAAGCAATCCGCCAGGCAGGCCCGCCCCAGCGACGAAGAGCAGCATGGACACAACTTTGCGCATAAGACAGCCACTATTGTTTAGTGAAAATTTCCTTCACGTCGGCTTCGCCCATGGCGCTGGCGAGGTGCCGGGTAACGGTCAGGGTTTTCCCGTCGCTCGAAACGGTCCAGCGATCTTTGGATGTAAAATCATTGCCGCCGAAGGATCCTTTGGTGTTGACCACCAGGTCGTCGCCTTCCCAGTTCAGCGTGCTCTTGAATTCGTTATCGCCGACCTTATTCACGCACTCCTTGCCGTCGGTCGTGTAGTTGATGTCGTATTTCATGTCGCCCTGCGGACCACCCGTGCTGGCCACGCTCGCTTTCAAGCTGGGATCCTGATGCGTGATGGTCTCGGTCAGGGTGTCAGGCGGCGGGATGGGTCCAAAATCGCTCTTGGAGGTATCGAGCTTCCACGTCCCGCTGTAGTCGGTTTTGGCTTGGGCGACGAATCCAATGGCCAGAGTCAAAAGGCTCAGGCAAAGCAGTCTGGTGGTTTGCCGGGTCATAAATCTGCGCATTAATAATCTCCTTTTCGAGATGGTAGCAGGTCGAAGGACTTTTGCGCTGGTGGGGCACCCTATTCTTCGCGCAGCGCCACCATGGGATCCACACCGGTGGCGCGGCGCGCCGGAATTATCGTGGCCGTGCAGACTACGGCGGCCAGGATGGCTGCGACGGAGCCGAACGTAAGCGCGTCGGTAGCACTCACGCCAAACAACAGGCCGGTCATTACGCGCGTCAACGCGACTGCACCGATCAGGCCCGCCACGATGCCCACGGCGGCGAGCGCCATGCCCTGCCGCACCACCAGGCTGAGGATCTGCGCGGGTTGGGCGCCCAACGCCACGCGCACGCCGATATCGTGCGTGCTCTGCGTAACCAGATACGAGATCACGCCGTACACCCCGACCGCGGCCAGCAGCAGGGCGAACGCCGCAAAAGCACCCAGCATCATAGTGGCGAAGCGCTGCCGCGCGAGCGAATCGGACAGCCGCTCCTGCATGGTGCGGATGTCGTACACCGGCACGCCCGGATCGACCGTGTGCACCTCACGCACGATGGCGTTGCCCAGTTCCGCCGGATCAGACGAAGTGCGTGCCACCAGGTATCCGCCGTTGACAGCGGCCTGCTCTTGCGGAAAATAAACCACGATCTTGCTTCCGCTATCGAGGCCATATTGCTTGACCATGCCCACCACGCCGGCGATGGTATACGGCTTCTTGGGATCGAACCAAAGATGCTTGCCAACCGGATTGTCATGCGGCCAGAACCGTTGCGCGAATTGTTCGTCGATGATGGCCACCTGCTGGCCGTCGCTGGTGTCGTGATTGTCGAAATACCGGCCCTTTAGCAGGGGAATTTTCATAGCGCGAAAGTAGTCCCCGCCGCTGAAGCGCTGGTCCACTTGCAATTCCTGGCCAGGCGGCGGAGTGTAACCCTCCACATTGATGCCGCCCCAGCCTACACCGCCGGTGAGAGGCAGCGGCGTAACCAGACCCTCCATGCGCACTCCCGGCAGATGTTTGATGCGTTCGCCAATTTCCCGGTAGAACTGCACGATGGCTTTATCGTCGCGGTATTTGGGGCCGTTGGCCACGATTTGCATCGTAAGCACGTGATCCACGGCGAACCCGGGCGGCACATTCTGAAGCCGCACGAAGCTGCGGATCAGCAATCCCGCACCTACCAGCAGCATGAGTGAGAGCGCGAGTTCGGACACCACCAGCAGGCCGCGCAGGCGATGCCGCGACACCAGCAGGCCGCCATCGGTTTGGCCGCTGCGTCCGCCGGATTTGAGCGAAGTGTTCAGGTCCAGCTTCAGCGCGCGCCAGGCCGGCGCCACACCGAACAAGAGTCCCGCCACCAGCGAAACGCCAAAAGTAAACAGCAGCACGGGGCCGTTGATGGAGATATCCTCCAGCCGGGGAATGTTGCCCGGATGAATGGCGCGCATGACGTAAATGCCGGCTTGGGCGAGCGCTAGTCCGGCGGCTGCGCCCAGCAGTGAAAGCAGTACGCTCTCGGTCAACAACTGACGCGCCAGCCGCTGCCATCCCGCGCCCAAAGCCGTACGGATGGCGACTTCCTTTTCGCGGGCCGCCGCGCGCGTCAGCAGCAGATTGGCGACGTTGGCACAGGCGCTCAGCAGCACCAGCGCAACCGATCCGAGCAACACCAGCATGGCGCGCCGGACGTCTCCCACCACCTGATCGAGCAGACCGGTGACCGTCATGCCGAAGGTGCGGTCGCGCTTGTCCTTCTCGCGTATGCGGCTGGCGATAATGTCTACGTCGGCTTGCGCCTGTTGCACGGTGACGCCGGGTTTCAACTTCACCATCAGGTTGTAGTTTTCGTCACCGCGCCTCTGCGCGGCATCCGCGCCCAGGGGAAACGGCAGGAAGATGTCCATCTTGTCCCCGGGACCTTCAGCCGGCATCACTTCGGTATTCAGCCGGAACTCGGGACGCAGCACGCCGGCCACGGTGAAGGGATTCCCGCTGAGCGTGATGGTGCGTCCGATCACTTTCGGATCGGCGTTGAACAGCCTGGTCCAAACGTAGTAGCTGAGAATGGCCACCGGCGGCTTGCCCGGCTTGTCTTCTTCGGGGAGCAGCAGGCGGCCCAGCAGCGGCCGCGCGCCGAGCATATGCAACAGGCCCGACGAGGTGCGCATGCCGTCGATCCGATAGGGTTGGTCGAGGCCCGTCAACGTGAAGCTGGTGATCCGCGATATGGACATTTCCTCGAACGAGTGATTTTCATTCTGCAGGTCGACATATTGGCCCGGAGACGGCCAGTCGCGATAGATGCCGATGCCGGGCGAATGCAGCCAGATGGCCGCCAGCCGGTCGGGCTGCGGATAGGGCAGCGGGCGCAGCATCAGCGCGTCCACCACGCTGAAGACCGCCGAATTCGCGCCGATACCGATGGCCAGGGACAGCACGATCACGAGCGTCATGCCGGGATTCTTGCGCAGCATGCGCAGGGCATAACGGAAGTCCTGCAAGAAGGGGTGCATGATTTATACTACGACGTGCCGGGATTGTTTTCGGTTGGAAGGGCGGAAGTTGCGGATCGTTATCGTGCGCACGACGTATTGACGGCATCTGAACTGGAGTCCGTACGAAGGACCGGGCGCCTGCGGAGAGGGGTACGCCTGTGTCAGGCTGGGATGCGGCAGAGTACCGTCCAGCGGCTAGGAGATCTTGCACCCTCCCTCGGGCGTACGATTTCTCCGCTCGAGTTTTTCTCTGCCGTCATACTCACATTTTCGTCGCGTGGCAAAATATTCGGCATGAGCACCTTGGCTCCCGGTGGGATATGGTGAAGGCCACGTACTCCTTTGCCGAAGTCGATCTCGGCGGGCATGTCGTTATCATCAAGCTCTCGATCCCTCATCAACCCTCATGACAGTGGGCTTTACCACGGCAGCGGCGTTTACTATCGGCCCGGCGGATAGCAGCTCGTAGAGCGACGCGGGCCGATGCCACTTAGGTTTCGCGGGGCCGAATACCTGCATAAATTGTGGGGCAGGACTCCAGTCCTGCGGCCGACGTCCACGTCGGCCTGCTCGCGTTTGGAACGGATCCCAAGCGTGAAGGGCGGCGGGTCCTGGAGGACCCGCGCAGACCTGGAGGTCTGCTCCACAAATCATGCAGCATTCCCAAATATTGGGATAACTAATTCTGACAGGTTGTAACAACCGCTCAGAACGATATGGTGCGAATGGCGTTACTCTCTTCAGCCTCCAGCGCGGCGCGCTTCTTGGTGAGTTCCGCCCGGCTGTCGCGCAGGCTTGCCAGTTCGGTTTCCTGATTCGCCAGCCGCTGTGCGTAGGTCTGGACCTGCTGCTGCTGTCCGCTGACCTGGTTCAAGCTCCCGATATTCTGCCGCAGGCGATTCTGGTCGCTCACCACTTCGCCGATCTGGCTCTCCAGGCTTTGTATCTCGCGGCCATCGGCAGCGATCTGCTGTTTCATATTGGCGATCTGTTCAAGCTGTTTGCGGGCAGCTTCACTCAGAGTCTTGTTGCGCACGTAGCTGAACAGCACATCCGGTGTAAGATCGGTGACGGCGAAAGCTCGCTCATAGACGTGCTCCTCGACCACCGGGAACTTCTCCGTGGCGCCCCCCGCGAGCTTCACCTCGAAGCGATAAGCACTGCTGGTCTTCTCCAGGGGCTTGCGGTCGAGCAGATTGTACTGCGGGCGGGCAGCATGTTCAATGATCAGCGTCTTGGCCTTCTGATCCACATTGTGAATGGTGTAGGTGCGGGTCTCCACCACCGCGTTGCTGGTTTTGAGGATTCCGTTCCGGGCGTGTACTTCGCGGATCTGTTCGGCCTGGCTATCCCAATTCGTGGTGATGCGTGTGCCGAGATCAACGCCGTAGCTGATGAGGCGCTTGTCGCCGGTCTTGACCGTTTCCATCAATGCTTCGCCGGCATACGCGCCGCTGTCGTACACGGTAATCGGGCCGCCGTCCAGTGTCTTGCCGGTGGTATTGGAGATCTCCGCAGCATCCATGGGATGCGCTGCGGATGGATCAGAATAGATGAGCAACTTTCGCGTATCTAGTTTCTGCTGCAAGAAGGGCAGCATGGTGGATTCATTACTTCGCACCGTGACCGGCGTGGAAATGTGGTATTCGAATAACTCGCCGAGCTCGCGGCCGGCGGCGGGGGCAGCGATGGAACTGGGCGATACGACTTTCTTTGCTCGCCCCATCTGTTCAGACATTGTAAGACCGGCGCCAGGAGCCGCCGTCTGCGCCGCCGCTACCTCTACCGCTTGCGTGGCCCCGCTGAGGCTATCGGCCTGCGGAGCGCCGTCTATATTTGTGGTATTGGCCCCAGACGATACCACGCCCTCATACACCACGGGCGACGATGCCGCATCCTCGGGCAACTCGGCGGTCTGCCGCGCGATGTAACGCGGCTCGTACAGCCGGCTGATGAAAGAGATGGGCCGGCCGGATACCAGCGACAGATCCACCTTGTTCCAATCCTCGCCGCTGGTATTGTCCACGATCGCCCATCCCTCGAGCATGGGCTGCCCGGCATCGCCGAAGATCAGCCGGTAGGTGGACTTCCAGACCGGCGTGGGAACCATGTAGCTGGCCACGACTTCGCGCCGCTTGGAGTCGGTGGAATCGATATAGACCGCCCGCTTTTCCCTGGCGCGCGCCTCGGTCAAGGCCGCCAGATAATCCTTGAACCGCAGTTGCAGCCGGGGATCAGTCAACCTGATCGCGGCCGCGGCGCCCAGGTCGAAATTGCGCAGATCGCCGGTGTCCATCAGCAGGGTGATCTGCTCGCGCTCCGGACGCTTGTCGTCGCCGGGCACCAGGCGCGCGGCCACAATCGCACCGCTCACGTTTTCATTAGCGAACTTCAGCTCGATTTGCGCGCCTTTCAGCTGATCGAGCACGGCACTCAGGGGCTGCGCGGCGCCGAGTTGAAAGGGAAAATCCGCCAGTTTGTGCGCCAGCGGCTCGCTCGAATCGTAGCGCAGTCCGGAAATCCTGCCGCCGCCGCGCTCTTCGATGGTGAGCGATTTCAGTACATCGTCCATCTCGGCGGCCTTGAATTCCAGGCGCGCCGACTCACCGGGAGCCAGCTCGCCGGAACGCGCAAAGTAACCCACACCGTGTTTATATAGGACCACCTGGCGCACAGGCAGCTCCGCCGCCACCGCGCTGAGCGCCAACACGCCGATCAACAAAAACGCCTGTTTCATAGTTGGTAAATGCCGCTTGGGCGGCCCTCCTTTCGCCTCACACGACCGGTTTTACTCGCCCATCACCTTAATGATCACGCGCTTGGCCCGCTGGCCGTCGAACTCCGCGTAATAAACCTGCTGCCAGGGGCCGAAATCCAGCTTGCCTTTCGTCACCGGCACAATCACCTGGTGGTGCACCAGCAGGCTCTTCAGATGTGAATCGCCGTTCGTTTCACCGGTTGCGTGATGCCGGTAGTTCTGGCGGAAAGGCGCCAGCTTTTCCAGCCATTCGTCGATATCGGCGAGCAGGCCGTCCTCGGCGTCGTTTACCCAAACTCCGGCGGTAATGTGCATGGCCGATACCAGGATCATGCCTTCCTGTATGCCGCTTTTGCGCAGCGCGTTTTCGACCCGATCGGTGATGTTGACGTATTCGCGGTGTTTGGCGGTACGAAAGGTTACATATTCCGTGTGAAATTGCATATGCGGATGATAACTCTGATAGCATTGCATCTTATGGACTCAGTGGCCGGGCGCATCCTGCTGGTGGACGACAATCCTGCCCTGCTGAGGGTGATGCAAAGCTATCTTTTGCGGCTGGGGTATCGGGTGGATGCCTGTCGCAGCGCCGCGGATGCGTGGGCATTAGTCGAACCCGATCCGTCGCTGTATGTGGGGGCGCTGGTGGATCTGAACATGCCGGGCATGTGCGGAGAGGAACTGGCACTTCGCATACTTGCCTCCAATGCGTCCATTCGCCTGGTGGTAATGAGCGGCTATCCAGCCGGCCTGAAGGGTGGGGCTCTGGACGGGGACCGGGTCGGCTTTCTAGCGAAGCCTTTCGCCCCGAAGGACCTCGAAGACGCGCTGAGGTAAGAGGCCAAATGTTGGCTACCGGCCACGCGACCCGGCAGGCGAACGCGGCGGCGCCACGCTACCAACAGCTAGCGGGATGCGGTGATTACCGTGGTTCCGTAGACCGCGGCTTCCATCTTCGCCAAACGTCGTTCAGCAGCATGGGTTCCAGCAACTGGTACTAGACGGACTCGATTTGGCCATCGGCCGGGCGCGCCACCAGATCCGGATACCTGCTCCACCTCCCCGGCGAGGCGTCCGTATTGGACCGCCTTCGACCCGTCCGCGAGCGCACCGCCGACGTTGTCGTTGTAGATACCGGCGATCTACAGTAAGCCGAGTTCGGAAAACGCGAACCTGCTGAACCACTACCTTGACAGTCTACCTACATAGCATGTCATACTAGATGCGCATGGCAAAGAAGACCGATCTCATCCAGGGCACCCTCGATCTCCTCATTCTGAAGACCGTCGCAAACGGCCCGATTCACGGCTACGGAATCGCTCAGCGAATCCTGGTCACCTCAAAAGAACTGCTGCAGGTCCAGCAGGGATCCCTGTATCCGGCCCTGCATCGCCTGGAGCGCAAGGGTGTCCTCAAAGCGGAGTGGCGCGAGACCGGCAACGGGCCTATGGCGAAATTCTACACGCTGACCGCCGCCGGCCGCACCTTTCTCCGCCAGGAGAAGGAGCAATGGCAGCGCTACGCGGGCGCAGTGGCCATGGTGCTCGAGTCTTAAGAGGCGAGGTCCCCAATGACATTGTTTTGGAAACGCAGGGAATCCGAATTGCAAAATGAGGTGGCGCATCACCTGCATCATCTGGCCGCGGAATTCGAGCGGCAGGGATACTCCAGGGAAGACGCGTGGCGCTTGGCCAATCGTGAATTCGGCGGCGCCGCACAGGTGCGAAGAACGTTGCCGCGAAGAACGGCGATGGGCGTGGATCACCGGTCTGCGGCAGGATATCGTGTTCGGCTGGCGCATGATGCGAAGGAATCCGGTGATCACCGCCGCCGCGGTAATTTCGCTGGCGCTGGGCATCGGCGCCAACACCGCGATCGTCTCCCTGATGGACCTGGTGTTGTGGCGCGACCTGCCGCTCCCAAATCCAAAACAACTCACCTTAGTGCACTGGAAAGGCCATGGCTACCCGCGGGAGATGGCGGACGGTGCTTCGGGCGGCATGTCGCCGGTGGGTGGATGGGATGTAGCAGATTTCTTCTCGTATCCCAGCTATACGCAAATGCGCAAAAGCGTTTCCGCAATGGCATCGGTGGCGGCTTTCATCTTCCCGGACCAGGTGAGTGTCAGCTTCGCCGGGCGGCCCACGGTGGCTCGTGAGCGGGCCGTAAGCGGCAACTTCTTTTCGACTCTCGAAGTGCGTCCGCAATTCGGCCGGCTGCTCTCGGATAACGACGACACGTATGCGGCGCCGGCCGTCGCGGTGGTATCGCATCGTTTCTGGGTAAGCGCTTTGGGGTCGGATCCCGCCGCGGTGGGCCGCACACTCATCATCAACAACGAAACATACCTCATCGCAGGCGTGCTGGGACCGGCGTTCTACGGTCTTACACCGGGCGATCCCGCGGAGATCTACACACCGATGCACCATGCCAGCATTCTTGGCGCCCGGTCCGGAAGGTTTCAGGACCCCCTGGAGGACAACCGGTATTGGGGCATGCAACTATTGGCCCGGCGCGCCGCGGGCGTCGCAGAAGCCCGGTTGGAGCCGGCGCTGGATGCCGTGTTTCGAGCCACCTGGTCAAAGCCGCCAAAGAACCCCGCCGCCGCGCCGCGGATCCGCCTGGATGAGGGCAGGCGCGGCCTGGGTTTCCTGCGAGAGGATCTGCGCGATCCGCTGCTGGTGCTGGGCGGACTGGTAACTCTACTGCTCGCGATCGCGTGCGTGAATATCGCCAATCTGTTGCTGGCCCGGGCCAACGCCCGCCAAAAAGAACTGGCCATGCGCATCTCGCTGGGCTGCGGCCGCGCGCGTCTGATGCGCCAGTTTTTGACCGAAAGCGCACTGCTGGCGATCATGGGCGGCATCGCGGGCACCGCAATCGCCTGGTTGACCGCCACATTGCTGGGCCGATTCCTCGCGGGACGCGACACTATCCCCGTAGCCGTGGTACTCGATGGGCGCATGATCGCGATGGTGGGAGCCATCGCCGCCGTGGCCCTGTTGGCATTCGGGCTTTTCCCGGCGTGGCAGGCGTCCAGGCGGCTGGATGCGTCATCGCTCAAACAGGGCGCGGGCAGCATCGGTGCCCTGTCCCGCCGCGGGTGGAACGGTGCACGATGGTTCGTGACGTTCCAGATGGCGCTGTCGGTCATCCTGGTGATGACGGCGATTACATTTACGCGCAACCTGGTGGCCATCCAATCGAGCGATCCTGGTTTCGACCGCCGCAATCTGATTTTATTTGGCACGCGGCCCGGTACCTCCGGCTATGACAAGGCGCGGCTGGCGCCGTTCTACTTCAATCTCGAGCAGCGGCTGCAGGCGACACCCGGCGTCACCTCCGCGGGGCTCGCCTCGATGCGCCCAATGAACATCAGCGGCTGGTGGGAAGCCGTACGGATGGCAGGCCAGCAGAACCGGTTCGACGTTTCCGTCAATGCCGTGACACCGGCGTACCTGGCGCTCTACACATCGAGAATGATGGCCGGGCGGAACTTCAGTCGGGCGGATCTCACCAGTCCGCCGAGGGTGGCCATCGTCAGCGAGGATCTGGCGCGCCGCATGGGAGGGAACAACGTGGTGGGGCACAGGCTGGAAATGGTGGACGGTCCCCCGGGCGCGAAGTTCCCGGAATATGAAATCGTGGGCATCGCCCCCAACATCGCCGTCAGCTCTATCAAAGAACGGCCGTACGCCTTGTGGTTGCCGTTCGCCGGAGACACGCCGGAAGCGACCGTGGTGCTGCGGACTTCTCAGCCGCCGCAGGCCGTACTACCGGCTGTGCGGCAGGCCATGAACGAAGTGGACCGGAATCTGCCCATGGTGGAAACCGTCACCATGGAAGAGCAAATCTCCGGCGGGCTGCAGCGCGAACGCATGCTTGCCACGCTGTGCAGTGGATTCGGAATCCTGGCGCTGGTTCTTTCGGTGGTGGGACTTTATGGTGTGATCTCGTATAGTACGTCGCGGCGCCGCGGCGAAATCGGAGTGCGGCTGGCGCTGGGGGCCTCTCCGCGAAACGTGGTCTCCCTGGTTTTGCGCGAAGGACTCGGAATGTCCGTGCTGGGCATCCTGTTGGGTGTGCCATTCCTGTGGCTGGGGGGGAAGTACCTCCAGAAAGAACTGACGAAACTGAAGCCGCTGGATCCGCTTTCGCTCTTCCTGGCTCTCGGGATTCTACTCCTCGCGGCATTTTTCGCGGCAGGCCTTCCAGCCGTCCGCGCATCGATGCTGGATCCTGCCGAGACGCTCAGACAGGAATAAGCAGTGTGGAGGTTCACCGGCCACCGGATTTGAAGCGACCAGCATCCCCCGTGAGCGAGGGCAACTGCGACAGGTCGGTAATGAGCGGAGCCGTCTCCCCGGCATCCGAGTTGGCCCTGCGGGATGCGTCGTCCCCGGTGCGGGTGGACAACGCTGGGTCGATCCGGCACTGGAAGGACTCCATCGCCGCACACGCAGCGAGCAATTGGTCGCTGCTACACTTACAACAGATCTTCAAGTGAGCCGGAAATGAAGCGTTGTACGATTTGTCACGCCACGTATCCCGCGGCCTTCACGCATTGCCCTCACGATGGCTCTGTCCTGACGGAGGCCAATGAATGGGCAGAGGGAGCCATGATTCGCGGCAAGTATCGCATCCTGGGCAAGCTGGGCCAGGGAGGCATGGCAACCGTCTATAAGGCGCTGCACGTTGGATTTGACGAGGTGTGCGCGCTGAAGGTGATCAACCAGGAGTTGGCGAACGATCTGTCCTTCGTGAAGCGTTTCGGTCAGGAAGCCGCCCTCACGCGCAAGCTGCAGCACCCCAACGCCGTGCGCGTGGAAGACATCGATCAGGCGGACGATGGGCGTCCTTTCATGGTGATGGAGTTCATCGAAGGGGAGAGCCTGAAAGATGTGATCCAGCACCAGGCGCCGCTGGCGTTGCCGCGCGTTTGCGGGATCGCCAAACAGGTGGCGGCTGCGCTGGATGCAGCGCACCGGCTGGGCATGATCCACCGTGATATCAAGCCCGGGAACATCCTTCTGACCCGGCCCGCGGCCGGCTCCGATGCGGAACTGGCCAAAGTCCTCGATTTCGGCATCGCCAAGATCAAAGAAGCGCACTTGTCAGCCGGCGGTGCGACGCTCACGCGGACCGGCACTTCGATTGGCACGCCCGCCTACATGTCGCCGGAACAGGCCATGGGCAAGACCGGCGATGGCCTGGATGGCCGTGCCGACCTTTACTCGCTGGGCGTGGTGATGTATGAGATGTTGACCGGCGAGCTGCCCATCCAAGCGGAGTCGGAAGTCCAGATGCTGATCGGCCAAGTCAGCACGACGCCGGAGCCGATCTGCGCCCGGCGCCCGGAACTCCCCGAGGGAATTTGCGCGGTCGTGATGCGATGCCTGGAAAAGGATCCTGGCCGGCGGCCGGCGAGCGGGGCGGCACTCATCGCGCAGATAGAGAACGGCGAGAGTGGCGGAGCGGCCGGCACTGCGCCCGACGAGGTGCCCACGGTAGCCACGCTGCGGCCTGTGCCCCTGGCAGCGGCAGCAAGTTCAGTTCCGGCACGACGCCGGTCATCCCGTTTTGCGTGGGTGGCTGCGTTGGTGGCCCTCGTCGTAATCGCAAATATAATTGCTGACCGCACCCGGAATCCCGAATCGCGGCGAAAACAGCTTACCCGGTCGCGAGTGGCCGTCCCGCCCTCGGACGTCCCGAAATTGGCCCTCCCGCCAGTAGTTGCCTCGCAGCCGTCACCGAAGGACACGCCAATACCGGCGCCGCCTCCGGCTGCCGCCCAACCGCCGCAGGTTCCGACCCCGGCTCGCAACGCGCCGAAGCCGTCGGTCCAGCGGCACCACGCAGACCAGGATGCCGATCCGGGGGACGACATCCGGGCGGCCCTCGACGGTGTGCCCGTGGATGCCGCCACCAAGGCCCAAGTGCAGGATATCTGGCGGCAGGCCACAGACCTGATGAAGAAGGGTGATTTCGATGGAGCAGCCGCCCAATACCAGCGGTTGGCCCGCTTGCGCCCGGGCTGGACGCCGGCTATTGCGGCTCTGGGCGCTGCTTTAGCCGCCAAAGGCGGCGCAGCGGGGGCCGCGGCGCAGAAGGATGCTTTTAGCCGGACAGGTGACTTTACCGGCGCCATCGCACGGTATAACGAGGCGCTCCGTCTCCACCCAAACGAGGCGATCACTCATTACCACCTCGGCAAGGCGCTGGGCAAGTCGGGCGACCTGGACGGGGACCTGCGCGAACAGCAGGAAGCCCTCCGGCTCGAACCCGGCTTGGCCGCGGCGCACGCCCAACTCGGATCCATTCACGCGCATAAGGAGTCTTGGAACGATGCCGCTCGCGAGTACCGTGAGGCGATCCGGCTGAAGCCGCACCTGGCGGAGGCCCACAGCGGCCTCGGCGATGCGCTCGGACACATGGGCGACTGGCAGGGAGAGATAGCCGAAGAACGAATCGCCATCGAGCAGGCGCCAACCTTAGCCATTGCGCATTTCCAGCTTGCCACGGCGCTGGAGCATGAAGGTGATTCTTCGATGGCTTTTGAGGAATATCGCCGCGCGGCCGAGTTAGACCCTCGGGAGCCGAACTTCCAGGCCAACTACAAACGCTTAGCGAGAGAAATCAACGCCAGGTAGGTCAGTCTGTTCAGCAGCCAATGCGGCGAGACCACCTCGCGATTTTGAATGGGTCTCCTCAATACATTGTCACCGACCGACTGATCCTTCGGGATCTTGGGCCCGTCGACGCGGAGTTCATGTTGCTCTATCGCTCGCCACCGCAGACGGCTTGGCAAACGTTCAACCGTGCGCTGGTGGCCAGGCCGCCATCGCCAGTGTAGCCCGGAACGCCATCCACTGCCAGGTTGAGCGCTCTGAACTGCGCGGCGGTGGCGGGCCCACCGTCGCCCCACTTGCCGATGCCGCCGTTCCCAGCCACCGTGGTGACGATGCCGGTCACCACCGCTACCTTGCGAATTACGGCCACGCCCGTGATGTAGAGATTGCCGGACCGATCCACCGCCACACCTGTCGGGGCCGAAAGCGTAGCGCTGGTGGCTGGACCTCCATCGCCCAAGTCATTGCCGGCGCTGCCATTCCCAGCCACCGTGGTGATGATGCCAGTGGCAGCGGTCACTCTTCGGACCCGATAGTTATCTGAGTCCGCAATGTAAAGGTTACCGAAGCCATCCACCGCGACGCTGGTGGGAAAGTTGAGTGCGGCGCTCGTAGCCGGACCTCCGTCGCCGGAATGGCCGTGAGTGCCTGTCCCGGCGACGGTAGTGATGATTCCGGTTGCCGCAGCCACCTTGCGGATCACTTTGTTGTAGCTGTCCGCGATATAAACATTGCCGGAGCCATCCACCGCGAGGCCCCCGTATCTGGCGGTGCTGAGTTGAGCGTTGGTGGCCAAGCCGCCATCGCCCGAGTAGCCTACAGACGATGTGCCCGCCACGCGGGTCAGAATTCCTGCGGCGTTCATCTGGAACACGTAGCCGATGGTTGTGAAGTACACGTCGCCATAGGCGTCGCCGGCAACCGAGCCCGCCAGGCCGAGCGACGGCAGGACGGCGAACGCGGCTGTGGTGCATAGGAAGGCCATCGCCCGGTGAATTGGGATAGGTCTCGTCATTTCCTCAGAGGCTACCTGGCACGCCAGATGCCGTAGAATACGCATCAAAACGATTGCACTTCGGTTGCCGAGGATTTGTCAATTAGCCACACTAACTCGGAATCCTGGGGTTCTACCTACGTGCAACGCGTCGTCTTTCCGCTAGAAGGCAATCTTTATGGCCGCAGTCTCTCACGCACGTTAGCACTTTGGCAATCATGTGGCGCACACAAGCAGAAGATGCCCTGCCGAGATACTGAGCCGCCGGAATCGCGGCAGTCCGGCCACGAATCGTATGACGCCCCTCTGCATCGACCTGTTCTGTGACCTGGGCGGCTGGGAGCACCCGGCCGCCCGGCCGCCGGCGTTGTGTGGCGCAGCCTTTTTAGAATGCGCGGAATGCCCTTGCAGTTTCACGCATTAAAGACGGCGCCGACAGTCAGGATGCGGCTTCTCCTCGCAACTCGGCAAGCGGTGCCTTTGGGGCCGGTTTGACGTCACGAGGCGACAGAAGATCGGCCGTACGGGTGTACAACCAAGCGCGCTGGCCGAAGCTCCGCAGTTGACAGGATATGTCACGGCAGACGCTCCACCGTCAGCATCGTGCTGTCGAAATCGCCTGTCAGCCTGAGCTCCAGTCCGTGGTTCATCAGGTAAGAGCCACTAGCGGTTTCCAGCTTGCCGGTCAGTTTGTCGTCGATGGGGGTGATCCGGTACACGGCGTTTTCGTCCAACCCGCGCAGATACACGATGGGCATCGGGCGCAGATACTGCTGCGAGTGCAGAAACGCGAAAAGCACGCCCTGCTTGCCATCCTGCGCCACGTACAGGTTGGCGGTGAACTCCCCGTCCCGCGGCGAGAAGAGCCGGTAGAGATTGCCCTGCTGCACCGTGGCGCGGATCTGCTTGTCGAAGCCCACCATGCGCGATGCCAGGGCGAAGTCCGCGTCCGTCCAGCGGTTCAGGTTCGACCCGATGCCCAGCGATCCCTGCATCGCCACCAGAAAACGGTACTTCAGCGGGGTGCTTCGTCCGTTCAGATTGGGAACGTCGGTCACCCACGCCATCATTACCTTGGGGGCGTAAGCGTTGGTGAAGCCCTCCTGTATGCGCAGCCGGTCAAAGGCCTCCGTATTGTCGGACGTCCAGACCTCGTCCACGCGCTTCAGGATGCCCAGGTCCACACGGCCGCCGCCTCCCGAACATGATTCGATTTCCAGACCTGGATGTTTGGCCCGCAAGCGGTCGATGACGTTGTACACGTTGTCCACATACTTGACCCAGATCTGCTTCTGCTCGGCGACGGCCACTTCCGGCCAGCCCGGCTCGCCGAAGTGGCGGTTCATATCCCACTTCAGAAATTCGATGTGATTTTCAGACACCAGCTTGTCGAGCACGGAGAAGATGTGGTCGCGCACATCGTCGCGCGCCATGTTCAGAACGAGCTGATTGCGAGCCTCCGAGCGCGGCCGGTCGTTGAAGTGCATGGCCCAGTCGGGATGTGCGCGGTACAGGTCGCTGTTTGGATTGACCATCTCCGGCTCGACCCACAACCCGAATTTCATGCCCAGGCCGTTGACGTAGTCGATCAAGCCCTTGAGGCCATTCGGAAACTTCTGAGGATTGACTGTCCAATCACCCAGGCCGGCGTGATCGTCGTTGCGCTGGCCGAACCAGCCATCGTCCATCACGAACAATTCCACACCGATGCGGGCGGCCTTATCGGCAAGCTGCTTCTGGCCCGCTAGGTTCACGTCGAAGGTGGTGGCTTCCCAGGAATTGTAGAGCACCGGGCGAGGGTGCGGCGCGGCGCGGTCGGGCAGGATTTCCGCCCGTTCGAATGCATGCATGATGCGCGAGCTTTCACCGAAACCGCCGTCGGTGAAGCCGCCGTAGAAGGCCGGCGTTTCCAGGCTCTCGCCGGGCTTGAGCTGGTAGCCGAAATCGAAATCGTTGAAGCCGCCAGTGACTCGCACCTGCTGGGCGGGCGTCTCCTCCACCACCAGTTTCCAGTTGCCGCTCCAACCGATCGCGCCGAACCAGACGCGTCCGTGCTCTTCATCCGCGTTCCCCATCCCGGAGGGCCCCCCGTCGAGTGCGAACCACGGATTCAGAAAGTGGCTGGTATTGCCGCGGCGGCTTTCGAGCACCTTCTTGCCAGGCTCGACCGGCTCGCGGCGAAGCTGCGTTTCGCCCGCCCAACGCCCGGTCAGATAGCTCAGCCGGTAACCCTCGCCCGCGGGCACGTACCATACGCCCGACTGCGCGCTTTCGACCGTCACTGGCTGACCGGTCTGATTGCGGATGACCGAGTGTTTCTCCACGATGCCCGAGCGCGAATAGACGCGGTAAAGCAAATCGACCGTCAGGGCGTAGCGGATATCCTTGGTGTGGATCTCCAGTGTGTCGCCGCGCATTTCGTGGGAAACATAGCCGAGCACCAGGTCGCGCGTGCCATCGGCCAGCGTCACTTTGACGCATGGCTCGTTGTATCGGAGGCCGCCCCAGCCAGGATATTCCTCGTTGGTCATGGTTGCGCGCGAATCGAAGGAGGCGTGCTCGGGTGCGGTGTGCGCGGGCGCGAGGTCGTCGTCGCGCAGCAGTTTCTTGCCCCAATAGACGTTCTGCAGGCTGTTCTGTTCGTTGATGCCGAGCACGTAGGAAGTGCGGTCGGTATCAATCACCCATAGCTTCTTGGCGGGCAGGAAGCGCACTTGGGCGAGCATGGGAAGCGCAAGGAATAGGGTAACAATAAGCTTCATTAAGCGCTCAAGGTAGCACTTTGCGGGGGCGAACGAGCGGGAGAATGGCCCGGCTGGGCCAGGGCCTTCGCTGGGGCAGCGGAGGGCCAGCGGAGAAAAAGGCACGATGACCCCTAAACCATGGCGACGTATGCCGAATTCGCTCCACCCGCTAGTTCCGGAAAAGAAGCATTGGTACATTACCGATCTTCGCAAAATATGGTGGCATCTGGAGTACGACCAGTGGGGCGGGCGTCCACGCCTGCCGGGACGTCCACGCCCCGCCAGATGGCGGGTCTGGAGACCGCCGCAGGACTGGAGTCCTGCCCACGCGACTCAGTAAGTTACAAGCGAGACCGCGGGCCTGTATCACGAAGTTGGGGGCCAACTGTCAGTTATCGATCGCAGCCGGTAAGCCGGCACAGAGCACCCCATTCAAGATGCAGATGTGCAGTCTCTATAAGCCGGGTATTTATTCCTGCCTCCGCTGCCAAACCGTTCTCTTCGACGCCAGGGGAATTTCAGTGTCGCGCCCGGCGGCCTGCGCTGCTGCAGTGAGTGCGGCATTGTGCAGCGTTTCAATCACGCCGGTCGTAATGGTAACCTGATGTGCCCGGTTCAGCACGGCGGAACCGCGGCAGGGAGCCGGCGCTTTTTATTGACAAATAGGCGAGAATCCGGGTACCGTACCCTTCGTGCAACGCATCGCATTCTTAACGCTCTCCCTCCTTTGCGCGGCTTGCGCCGGCGCGCAGACTTACCAGCCCAACTGGGAATCGCTCGACCGGCGTGCGACGCCGGACTGGTTTTCCAGCGCCAAGTTCGGAATCTTCATTCACTGGGGCGTGTATTCGGTGCCCTCATACGCTCCCGTGCTGCCCGGCAAACTGGCATACGCCGAGTGGTACTGGCACGCCATCACCGAAGGCCGGAAGCCCGGGGCGGATCCCGTGGACGTGGGCTCCTGGGACTACCACCAGCGCATGTATGGCGCACAGTACAATTACCAGGACTTCGCGCCGCGCTTCCGCGCCGAATTGTTCGATCCCGATCATTGGGCGGATGTATTCACGCGCTCTGGTGCGAAATATGTCGTCCTCACATCGAAGCACCACGAAGGCTTTGCGCTCTGGCCGAGTCAGGAGGCCTCCAGAACCTGGGGACGCCCGTGGAACGCCGTCGAGATCGGACCCCGGCGCGATCTCCTCGGCGATCTGACCACTGCCGTGCGGGCACATGGACTCCGCATGGGTATTTATTATTCGCTCTACGAGTGGTACAACCCGCTGTATCTTTCCGACAAGGCCCGCTACGTCGCCGAGCACATGATGCCGCAGTTCAAGGATGTGGTGACGCGCTACAAGCCGTCCATCATTTTTAGCGATGGCGAATGGGAGCTGCCGTCGAACGAGTGGCGCAGCCCCGAGCTGCTGGCATGGCTTTTCAACGAGTCGCCCGTGAAGGATGAAGTGGTCATCGACGACCGTTGGGGCAAGGATACCCGCCATAAGCACGGCGGCTACTGGACCACCGAATACACGCCGGGGATGAGCGGCATGGAGCACCCCTGGGAAGAGAGCCGCGGGATGGGTTTCTCTTATGGCTACAATCGCGCCGAGCGCCTGGAACACTATCACACGGGTCGCGAACTGGTGATTCTGTTGGCGGATATCGTGAGCCGCGGCGGCAACCTGCTGCTCGACACTGGTCCCGCCGCCGACGGAACCATTCCGGTGATCATGGAAGAGCGCCTCGTTCAGATCGGTTCCTTTCTGAAGGTGAACGGCGAGGCTATCTACGGCACCAAGCCATGGAAGGTATCGCGCCAATGGAGCGCGGGCGAGGTCCCGAAGATCGATTACAACGCGGAGTTCAACTCCAATTACGATGTGGCGAAACTCGCAGGCAAACCAGAGGGCGGCAAGGCATCTATCGAGGCTTTCTTCACTTCCAAAGGCGGCGACCTGTATGCGATCCTGCCGCGCTGGCCGGGGCGGCAGTTCACGGTGAAAGACTACAAGGATGCTAAACCAAGAGCTGTTACGATGCTCGGCGTGGCGGCCCCGCTACGCTTCAAATCCGGCGACGGCGACATAACGGTCGAACTTCCCGAATTGCCCGAGGATTTGCTTGCGCAATCGGCCTGGGTCTTGAAGCTGAGCCGCTGATGCTGTCTCATTCGACATTCTGAGCGCCGACAGGCTCCAATGAGAGCGACTGAAGGTACATCAAATTTCGATCGGAATCCTCCGCCGGCCGGATACTTACCGTATATTCGCCCGCCTGGCGAAGCTGCACATAGCCCAAGTCGAAACTCTTGTACTGATAGCCTTCGCCGGTCGCGCCGATCACCCCGTTGATCGACTGCCCGCCGATTGCCACGATGTACCTCCGATTCTCCCATGCGCTTCGGGCGGAATAACGAATAGTAACTTTGTAGCGACCTGTTTGGCTCACCAGCAAATGCCACGTTACGGAATCGTGGGGCCCGGTCCACTTCGAAATATGAAACTTCCCGGCGCGATTGAAGCGCTTCACTGCACGGCCCGCGGTGACAGCTTTCAGATAGTCTAACTCGAAGGGCGAGTCGCTGCCTTGCGTGACGATCGGCGGACTGACCTGCAGTGAGCCGCTTAATTCCAACACCACGACTGTGTCTATCTCGTCCGGGCTTTCGAGCGGCAGTGACACACCGATTCCGTCGCGATCTCGCGCGACCGGCAGCTTCCGGGATGGCTTGGCCAGCAGATAGGCATCGGCAACTTCGGCGTGGAAGCCCGATATATGAAGCACTGCATCGCCCGGCCAACTGAACACGTGGAGGTAGATCTTACGGCCATTGACCGTACATCGTCCCCACGGCGCCTCCGGCAGAGGACAAGCCGACGTCCCGTAGATGCTTTGTCCGTTTTGCCGCATCCAGGCGCCAACCTTCTCGAGGGTTTTGACGCTAGGCGCGGGAACCGTGCCATCGGCCATGGGGCCGATGTTCAGCAGATAATTTCCTCCCTTACTCACGATTTCGACCAGGCGTTGAATCACATTGCCCGGCGATTTCCATTGCTGGTCGAACTGGCTATAACCCCAGGTAGTGTTCAGCGTCTGCGGCGTTTCCCAATACTCTTCCAGTCCGCCCGTGGGCATGCCGTTGTCGTTCAAATCCTGATAGTCCCCTAGCAGTTCATCGCCGTAGCTGCCCACGCGGCCGTTGATCAGGCACGACGGTTGCAGGGTCCGCACGAGGTTCACAAACTGCAGGGCATGTTCCGGCGTATCCATGCCCCGGTCAAACCAGATCAGGCCCAAGGGGCCATAGTTCGTCAACAGCTCACGAAGTTGCGGTTTCGACTTGCGCTCCAGGTAGCTCTCGAAGTTTTTCTTGGTGCGGTCGTAGTCCCAGTTGTTGCCATAGCCATCCGGATCGTCCCAGTCTTCCCGGTGTGAGTAATAGACGCAGAATCGAATGCCTGCGGCGGCGCACGCTTCCGAGAGTTCTTTCAATGGGTCGCGCGGGAATCCGGCCCAGTCCACGATATTGTACTGGCTGACGCGCGAATGGTACATGGCAAAGCCATCGTGATGTTTAGCCGTGACCACCAGGTATTTCATCCCGGCGGCTTTGGCGAGGGCTACCCATTCCGTTGCGTTGAAGTGGATGGGGCGCAGGCCCCGCGCCATCTCCCGGTATTCCTTTACCGGAATATTGAACCGCTGCATGATCCATTCAGCTTCTGTCCCAACCGGCACGCGCTGGCCTTTCCATTCGCCGGCCAGCAGCGAATACGGACCCCAGTGAATGAACATGCCAAACTTGTCGTTTCGGAACCATCGGATGCGATCTTCATCGCCGTTAGACGCGGCCGTCGCTGGGAGTGGGCCTGGCTGGCTGCCTGCGGCCCAAGCCACACCCTGCGCGAAAAGTTTCCGGAACTCCGGGCACGCCAGATTTGGATTGGGTTCATCTTTCCAGGTGTGGCCCAGCATGGTGGTGTAGACTCGGCCCTTGCCATAGTCGCGTACCCAGTCTAACGGCTCGTTCTGATGAGAAATTTCGGAGTAGGCATAAGTCAGAATAGTCAGTCCCTCGGCAGGCCCGTGCTGGCCATGCGTGAGCTGCTCGGAGGGTTGCATCCAAGTGCGGGGTAATCCGCGCGTGACCGGATGCCCGGTGTTCAAAACGTGCACCTCGAAATCGTGCCGCGGTCCGTGCCCCGGATCGAGGCCCGTTCCTTGCGGAATTCTCACCACCTTTCCTTCGTCCGAAACCATCAGGCCGGGTCCAAAGTTCTTATCACGCCATCCCAGGCCGATCATATCGTTATACGCGGGCCACTCGAGAAACGCGTTGTTAGCGGCATGATAGACCACCAGTCCGCCGCCGCCTCTGACGTACTCTTCAAGAGCCTGTTCGACCCTGCGGGGCCAGCGAATCCCGGCGCGGGTGTGTCCGCCGTTGAAGTTGTCGACGACCACGCGATACCGCGCAAAATCCGGATTCCATAAACTCCACGCCGCAGCCGGAGCGTCCGCCGATGGGCTGGTCGAGACATCTACAGTGAATCGCTCGGTCTCGAGCAGCAGAGTTCGCAGCTCCCGCGTCGCGGTCTGCCAGTCGTGATTGTTGATCCCGTCCACAATCAGGACGGCGAGCTTATCCTCGCTCCGGGCGACAACAGCCCAGCACAGCATAAGCATGAGGAAGGCTGAGCGCATGCAAACATCTTAACTGAATATTCACGAGTGCATACCAACCAGTTCATGCTCAATCCGCTCGAGAGTCTTTCCTTTCGTCTCGGGCAGCTTCCACCAGATAACGGCAAGCCCGCAGAGACACACGCCGCAATAAAGCCAAAACGTGCCGGCCGATCCGAGGCCCCGATTCAGGAATGGGAACGTGTAAGTGAGCACAAAGCATGCCGACCAAAGCGAAAATACAGCGAGAGCCATAGCAGCCCCACGGATGCGGTTCGGGAAGATTTCGGAGAGAACCACCCACGTAATCGGGGCGAGGGAAAATGAGTAACAGGCTACTGCGATCACCACCAGGGCGAGGACCGGCCAGCCGCGAAGAGAATAATGGTAACTGAGTCCAAGTAGAGAATAAGTCACAGCCAGACCCGCCGCCCCGGCCAGCATCAACGGCCGCCGCCCCAGCCGGTCTACCGTGAAGATGGCAACGAATGTGAAGATGAACGTCGTGGCGCCGGTGACGACGATGTTGAAGAGAATGTCCGAGACCTGGTAGCCTGCGGCAGCAAACACCTCCTGGGCGTAGTTGAATACGACATTGATGCCGCACCATTGTTGCAGAACGGCGAGAAAGATGCCCAGACCCAGAATGCGCATCAACCTCGGTTCCAGCAGTTCGCTGAAATGAACCCGACCGATCTCGTTCGCCAGGCTCGCTTCGACTTCGGCCAGTTCCCGGCCGGCGAACAGCTTTCCGCCGATCCGCTCGAGAACCGCCTGGGCCCGCAGCCGTTGCCCGTTCTTAGCCAGCCAGCGAGGGCTTTCCGGGACGAAGAGCATCGAAAGCAGGAACAGCAAAGAAGGAACGGCGGTCACGCCAAACATCCAGCGCCACCCCTGTTGGCCGTTCCACGATTCGAGGATTTGGGCCGCCGTCGCGCCGGGTGGCACCGGACGCGCGATCAGCCAGTTCACCACCTGCGCCGTAAGCACGCCGATGACGATGGTGAGCTGATTCATGGAGACCAGCCGCCCGCGCATGCCTTCCGGTGCGATCTCGGCGATGTACATCGGCGAAAGGTTCGAGGCCAGACCAATCGCCACGCCGCCCGATATTCGCCAGGCGAGGAACACCGCGAATGTGTCCGACGTTCCTGTTCCAATCGAACTCACAGTGAACAGGAACGCCGAAAGGACAAGCAGACGTTTCCTTCCGAACTTGTCGCTGAGCATGCCGGAAGCCAACGCACCGAACAGACAGCCGATCAGTGCGCTGCTCATGGCCCACGCAACCATGGCGGGCGAGCCGAGATGGAAAAATGTCTCATAGAACGGTTTGGCGCCTCCGATCACGACCCAGTCATAACCGAACAGCAGCCCGCCCATGGCAGCCGCGACGGAGATCAGCCAGATGTATCGAAAGTTGTATGCAGCGCTATTGGCTGCAGCCGGCGGATGCGTACCGAAGCTCGACTGTTTCATCACGGTTATCGCGGCGGTGTAATCGAGAAGTTATCGAACGAAGCCAGGTTCCAACCCGTGCCGAAGCCGGCCATCCCGTTTACGTGAGTTGTGTCGCTAAGCTGCGCGAGCGAGTTGCCGTCGAGAGAAGCGGAAATCGTGGCGCCGCGAAACGCCATGGCCAAATGATGCCAGGTACCGGCGGGGAAGGGAGCCGTGCCGGAAGCGAGTTTCTTTGTATCGGCTTTGAATTTCGTGCCGAGCAGTTCCCAATGGCCGTTGCGGCTCATTGTAAGCACGTAACCACTCGGCCAGAGCGCCTTTCCGTCTTGAAAGAAATCCGCCGAATCGATCCGGCCTACCAACGCCACTTCTCCCTCGCCGGGAAGCATCGCATCCACGGCCACGGTGTAGTCAGCCCACTTTGCATCGCCCAAATAGGTAAACGGATTCGGAGAGATGCCCCAGGAGATCGGCCGGGTGGTAATTACTTGCGTGAGGCAGCGGCCCTTTCGGGAGGCGCAAGGTCGCGCCTCGAACGCACCGTCCTGGTCCGCCAGATACTTTGGCGTACCGCCGATAGGTGTTGTTTCGAAATCGTCCTGGTATGGAAATGGGAAAGGTCGCGCGGCGGGAGCCACAGCGGCCCCCTTCGCCTGGCCCGTGGTAGTGGATAGGGTATAGAGCGCATCCGGCATTAGCGCCACAGTAAACGATCCGCTTTTTGACGCGATATCCGGTAGCTGCTCGAACATAGTCTTGCCGTTTGACATCCACACATGCACAGGGCCGCTGGAGAGCGCTCCAGTCAACGCGAAACGGACGTGCTGCGGCGACCCAGCGCCAATGGTCTCGATCACGACAGTATAGTCGCTCGACGAAGGAGACTTCAAAGTCACATAACTTCCTTTCCCTGCCAGATAGCCGCAGGCTTCGTCGATATAATGCCAGCCGGGCTGGGCAAACTGAGTGGTGTGGGCCGTCACCCAAATCGTAGACTGCACATCATAGTGGCCGGACCAGGGCGTGTTGGCGTACATAAGGCCGGAGTTGGGCGCTGCAAGATTGTCGTAGTAAGAGGTAACGGGGCTCCAGACCTCGGCCTTGGTCATGCGGCCATCGATGTAGTTCCAGTTGTAGATTTGTGCCAGGCTCTTGCCACCCGGTTCCCAATCGCGGCTGGAGATTGCGCCGTTTTCGCCGAACTCCGGCTGATCCTCGGTGGACCACAGCCGCTTGCCGCTGTCTTTGGCGAACTGCGGAGTGTTGACTTTGCCCTTGGTGCGGGCATAATGTACGCCGACGGCATAGACGGCCGCGTCGAGCGCAGGGTCGCCGGCGAACTTCTTGACGATGTCCCATTGCTGGTCCTGTTGATACAGATCGGCGGCAACGATTTTCGTCGATTGCAGGCCGCTGGCGTCCAAAGTCCGGCGCAGCAGCTTGATCCACTCGCTGTCGTAAGGCTTCTCATTCCAGACGCCCGTGAACGCGATGTCGAGGCCGTGCGCGTTCCTGGCGCCCTGAATGAACTTCACGACATAATCCGCCATATCCTGCGAGTAGTATTTGCCGTCTCCGATCCATCCGGGAGCGCCCCAGGCGAGGCTATCGAGAATAATCTTCGGGTTTCGCTTCTTCGCCTCCTTCATGAGCCACCACTCGTAGCCGCGCTGGAAATTCAGATCGCGCCGTGTGTGCATGTGGCTGGGCTCCGAGCCGTCGGTCGAATTCGTATCGCCACCTATTTCCACTTTGAGGTGTTGTAGAGCGGCGCCGTAGTGGGGCTTGAAGAGGTAGTCGAGGATCTCGGTTCTATACGGCTCGGAATAGTCGATCAGGAGTCTTGACGAAGCTCCCGCACTGACAGCGCCGAAGCCGTCGAACGTTCGGCCTGAGGCATTGCCGTCGATGTGGACGACCGTGTCCCGGGTCTGCCAGCCCGTAAGCGCAGAGCATAAAAGCAGGGATGCTGCGCCTATAATCCCGGCCGTGGTGGTGCGGTAGCGGCTCATGATGTTGTGGGGGTCTCCTCGACCGGACTGGCTACGCGATCGAGTTCCAGGCGAGCGATCAGATGATACGGATCCACGGCCAGAACCTGCCGGAGGTCCGCCGCGCCGTCCGCCGGCAGGCCCAGGCCTACACCCGCCAGACCGCGCAGCAGCAGGCAATCGATGCGGTTACGTTCCTCGATATCGTCTTCAAAAAGGAGGAAATTCGGGAGGGATGTGGCGAAGTAGTCGATCTTCACCTCGGCATGCATCGCCTTGCCGGCGAACGCATGCAAATGTCGCTGCAACGCTTCGGCGGCGGTCTGGTTGCCGAGGCTGCGCAGCGCGAGCGCGCGGTAGTAGGCGAACATGTCGGTCTCCGCATGGGTGTCGGCGGCGCGACGCCAGGCGGCATGCGCTTCATCGTGCCGTCCGGCAAGCGAATGTGCCAGGCCGGTGAAGTAGTCGAGGTGCGTTTCACGGGTGAGGAGATGTTTCCCCTCGCCGAGATTTTGCGGATATCGGCGAGCAGCCTCGAAATGATTCAACGCGCCGGCGGGCTGGCTGTGCTCCAGAGCGTCCACGCCTAAGAGAAGATGCGCCGCGACATACTGGCCCGAGACAAGTCCTTCGCCGCCTTCCCAGGGGTGAAAACGCCGCGAGAGCAGGATCGACAGAGCTTTCTCGCTGCGGCCGGTCAGGTTATAGAGTGTGACCAGTTCGATTGTAAGATCGTCACGTTGGTCGACGAGATCCCCGCACTTCTCCAGTTCAGCCAGGCGCATCTCGGGTGCGGCGCGGGTCCGCTTGCGCAACTGATCGAGCTCATAAAGCAGGCGGGCATCCGAGGGATTCGCGGCGCAGGCTTTCTCGTAACACTCGAGCGCGCGCGCAGGCTGCCGGGCGACGTTGTAGCAAGCCATGCCCAGATTGCGCCAGGGAACGGAGAACCGCGGATCGAGATGGCAGGCCCGCTCCCAATGTGCGAGAGCTTCCTCGCGCCGGGATTTGTCGTAGAGCAGGTTTCCGAGATAGTAGTGCGCACGCGCATCATCGCCCGCGTGGCGCAATGCCGCTTCAAGCACGATCATCTCCTCCAGAGTGGATGGGAAGCAGTAATCGGGAGACGCCTCACGGCCCGCTCGATACCACCGGGCCGCGGCTTCCGGGTCGCCGCGACTCTCCGCAAACCAGCCATTTGCATAACACAGCATCGGATGGGGGGAGCGTGTGCTGGAATGCGCCAGGAAGCGCCGGATCAGATCTTCAGCGTCGCCCCGGAATCCGGCCTCAGCGTAGGCGAATGCGAGGTCGAGACACGTTTGCGGCGTGCCGTTCAGGATGCCCATGAATTCATCGTCGCGGCCCGGCTGGAGGAGGGCCAGTTCGTGGCGCGCCTGCAAATCGAGCGGGTCGATGGCCAGGGTTCGCCCGGCCGATGCGATGGCGGCTTCGGACCGGCCCTGATGGCGGAGAATAGCGGTCACCAGATCTCGCGCTTTCAGGTTATCGGCATTCGTGCGCAGTGACTGGTCGAGGTGTTCGAGAGCGGCCTGGTAGTCACTCCGCAGGCAATCGATGGTGGCCAGCGCATAGTAGGCGGCCGCCTGCCAGGCCTGGTTCCAGGCGGCTTTATAGAACGCCCCGTATGCGTCCGCCAGCCTGCCCTGATATTTCAGCGCGACTCCCAGATGATAAGAAGGCTCGCCGTCATACGGGTTCGAGTTCCGTCGGGTCAGACGCGCCAGAGCGCGCCGGAAGTGCTCCTCAGCTTTCGGAAACTCACCCCGGCGCAACCGCAGCCGGCCCATCGCGGTGTTCGATCGCACATCGTCCGGATCCCGTTTCAGGGCCTCGGTCCAATAAGGCTCAGGATACCGGGTGGCATGCCTGTATTGTTCCAGGTGCAGACCGGTGAGGTAGAGTTCCTCGTTTGTCGCGATCGCATCCGGAGCAGGCGGTTCGGTGGCCGGCGCCGGCAGTTCGGTTTCATGGCGCTCGGTGGGCGCAAAGCGAATCAGCTCGCGCGCATCATGATCGAGCACACGGAGGATCAATTCGGCGGGATGTGGCGCGTGAGCAACCAGGGAGGTAGCGACGAAGGGTTCTCCGGGGGCAACATGCACCCGCCGCTCGAAAACGGTAGCGCCGCGGATGGAGAGCGACACGGTCACATCGTCGAGCGCCTCCGTGGCCGCGACTCCGATCCGGTAGCCGTCGCCAGCCGGCTCGAGATTCACGGCCACCTGCCGGTTGGCATTCTTCACCGGGCCGATTTCCTGAATGGGATACCAGAACTGGCTGAAGGTTCTGGTTTCGTATGGCTGCAACCAGGAAAAGTCAGGCTGATTGTCCGTATACACGCCGGCCATCAGCTCGATGTAGGGGCCGTCGGAATCGGTCAGCTCGCGATCCCAGGCATAGCCAAACTCGGCGTTTCCCCAGGTCCACAGTTTTTTCCCAGGCGCGATGTGGTGGTTCGCGACGTGTACGATACCGGCACGTTTGGCATGATCGTATCCGCCGGCGAAATCGAACTCCGACTGCGTGACCATGTACGAGGTGGGGACCGGAATGTTTTTGTACCAGGAAATATCCACGCCCGCGCGGTAATCCACGCCGTAGTAGAAGCCTCGCGCTACGGGGAACGACGACAGCGCGCGCCGGGCGTGGTCCGCCACGAAAGTCACATCGGGCGGGAAGAACGCCTGGTATCGATCGTGTACGTGGATGCCGGCATTGGCCCACCAGAGAAAGGTCTGCACGAAAGGTGTGCGGTTGTACAGGCGTACTTTGGCTTCCACGATGGCTCTGCCGGGATGCAGGCAGATTCCTACCATACCCTTCATGCGATTCATCGGCTCATGCTCGCTGAGCCACACTGTTCGGCTGCCGTTGGGGTGCTCTTCGATGCGGTGGTCGACCGGCATGTAAGTGGAGGGCCGATGATGTTGGGGCCAGTTGAACTCCACGCCGCCGGAGATCCAAGGCCCGAGGAGACCTACCAGCGCCGGCTTGATCACGTTTTGGCGGTAGAAGAAATCGTAGTTGTTGGTTTTGTCCTGGCCCACATGAATGCGGCCGCCGATCTCGGGCAGGATCATCAGGCGAAGGTACTCGTTTTCGAGATGGACGGCTTTGTACCGCTGGTCGATTTTCGCATCCGAAAGCCGGTCGGTGAAGGGGTTCGGATATACTTTTCCACTGCTGCCCTGATAAACGCGCTTGTCGAGAAACATGGGATTGCGGTCGGGCGGTGGGACGGGATAGGTGGGAATCGTGACGGATTCCTCCCACGCGTGCACGCTCGGCTTGGAATTCCCCAGATTCATGCAGGCTCCTTGCAATCTCTGCGGTTTTCGCAGTGCATCGCCCTGCCGGCGATGGGAGTGCGGCCACGCGCAGGCTTTGGACGGCTACTTGTGTACGTTACCGGAATTCTCTGCAAACCGCAACCACAATGGGGTGGTCAGTGGGGGATCGTGTCTGCACCTTGCGTTGAAGACGAGGCAGCCAAACACTGCCACTGACGGGGCTTGCTGGCTGCCGTTTGTTTTGGCTGGTCATAAGGATTTCCTGGACCAAACAAAGCCAATAAGTTGTTTAATTACTTAACTTTACAAAAACTGTAAAGCCAATTCCGGCGCCGATGGTGGAGATCGGTAGACGGACAATCGAACAGTGATACGCCGTCGTCCTCACCTGGCAGGACCACGTTAGCACGGGGTGTCGGGTATACCAGCGGATTGATTGGCGGTTCGGACCTGTTTTCAGGTACATGATGTCCGATCAATGTGCGCGGGCGCGGAACATTGTCATCCTTCGTAGCGGTACGAAGGACCATGTCTTACTCGTGCCGCAGAGCTGCCAGCGGATCAATTCGGGACGCTCGCCGCGCCGGCACATAGCCAGCGAGAATCGCGGCGCTCAGAAGGACGATACCGGCCAGCGCCAGGGTTCCCGGATCATTGGGCTGGGTCTCGAACAGAAACGATTTGACAAGCCGGGACGCGCTCAACGCGGCAGGCACGCTGATCGCGAGTCCCACCGCCGCCAGTAGTAAAACGCGCCGCAGAACCATCCATATCACGGCGCCGCGTTGCGCGCCCAGAGCCATACGGATTCCGATCTCGCCGACCTGCCGCGCGACGTTGTACGACATCGTCCCGTAGAGGCCCACACACGCCATCAGCAGAGCGAGAACCGCGAAACTCGTGCATAGTTTCGCGAACGTGATTTCCCGGCCGATCGTACGATCGATTTCCGCGGCCTGTGTGACCACGTTTGTGACGGGTATGCGTGAATCTGCCTCCCGCACGATCTCATGCACACTCTGAACAAACCTCAGCGGATCACCCGCAGTGCGCAGCGCGTAGGTCACCCGGTCCGGAGAAAACTGGCTGGCCGCTACGAACACGGTCATGGCACTCTCCTCTTCATTTTTCAGACCACCGTACCGCAGGTTAGCCGACACGCCGACGATTTCGAGATCGCGCTTCTCGTCCGGGAGCGCGATGCGCCGGCCCACCGGATTCTCGTTCTCGAAGTAAGTCCGCGCCAGCCGCTCGCTGATCACTGCAACCGGCCTCGAGGCTGGTTGATCGCGGTCGTCAATCTCACGCCCGGCCAGGATCGGAATCTGCATCGTCGTGAGGAAACGCGGCCCAGCGGCCAGCGCGCGCGCGTCTTCGATGGTAACGGCGCCGATCTTCATTGGCCCCCTGATTGCTTGCCCGGCGCGGGCGGCATTGATGATCGAGGATTGCGAAAGCGTCGCGCTGCTCACGCCGGGGATCGATTCGAAGCGCTTGCGCAGGTCCCCGTAAAAAGTGGCGATCTCCGGGTCGCGATGCCCGGCCTGGCGCGCATTCAGCGAGAACAGAAGGATGTTCTCGCGAGCGTATCCCAGTTGGACGGAGTGCAGGTTGTTGAGTGTCCGGACAAACAGACCCGCGGCGACCAGGATGAGAAAAGAGATCGCGATTTGGGCGACCGAGAGCACCTGCTGCGCGCGGCGGCGCGGTCCGCCCCCGCGGCCATTCTTCAGCGCGGGCATGACATCCGGACGCGTCGATTGAATCGCTGGAGCGAGGCCAAATAGCAGGCCGCATACCACGGAGAGCGCCGCCGTCACGCCCAGCACGTTCCAGTTCAATTGCGCGTGCAGCGTAAAGTTCTCCTGCCCGTGGGAGAACAGAAGCGTCAGCGATCGCACGCCCCAGATCGCAAACAAGACCCCTAATGCTCCGCCGAGCGACGCCAGCATCACACTCTCCGTAAGCAACTGCCGCACGACGCGGAAGCGTCCCGCTCCCAGGCTGAGCCGGACCGCCATTTCGCGGCGTCGCGCGGCGGCCCTTGCCAGCAGCAGATTGGCGATGTTCGCGCACGCGATCGCCAGGATCAATCCCACCATCGTCAGGAGCACGTAGAGAGGCTTGGAATACTGGCGGCGCAAGCTACCCAGACCGGCGGCGCCGGGATTCAGAATCAGCGCGGGCAGTTTGGCGCGCTCACCGTCGGTCGTCGCGGTGGCGGCAACCCATTGATGGAAACGGGGAGCCAGCACTGCCTGCGCCTGGGCTATGCTTACGCCGGGACGCAGGCGGCCCATCATTTCGATCCAGTAGAAGTTTCCGTCGCCATACATCCGAGCCGCTCCCGCGCCGTCTACGAGCAGATTGGTGCGCAACGGAAGGTAGATGGTTGGCGCCGCCGCAGGGTCTACTCCGAAGAACTCCGGCGGCGTGACGCCGATCACCGTGAAGGAAATGTTATCGACGAGAATCGACTGTCCAATCGCATTCGGCGGCCCTCCAAAGCGATTTTGGCTTGTCGCAAAACTGATTACGGCGACCGGCGCTGCGCCTGGACGGTCGTCTTCGGAGTCGATGAGGCGTCCCGCGGCAGGCGACACCGCCAGGCCGCGAAAATACTCTCCGGTGACGTACTCCGTGTTGGCGCTCATGGCCTGCCCGCGGACGGCCAGGTTATGATGTAGTCCGTTGAAGTATCCGAAGAGCGTGGAAAAGATGGGATTCTCCTCGCGAAGCGTCTCGAATGCGCCGTATGGGAACATGCCGCTGACCATGGCGCCTTTGTCGCCCGGCCACGCCATGCCCTGTACCGCGTGCATGACGTGGACCCATTCCTTGTTGGCGTTCTGGGGCGGCCGGCTATGCCAATTCAGGACCACCAGCGACTCGGGATCGGCCACCGGCAGCGAGCGCAACAGAATCGACTCCATGAAGCTGTAGATCGCAGTATTCGCTCCGATGCCGAGCGCCAGCAACAAGACCGCCAGGGCGCTGAATGCCTTGTTGGCGGTCATGGTGCGAAAGCCATAGCGGACATCCTGGCCAAGTTCCGACCAAAACCGCTTGATCCACATCTCCCGTGACTCTTCGTGCTTCAGGCCGACGTTCCCAAATCGCCGGCGCGCTTCACCACTGGCGCACTCCGGCGTCATACCGTCTGCCTGCAGTTCCGCGGCTTTTTCCGCAAGGTGGAGTTCCATTTCCTCGTGCAGCGCCTTGCTGCGCCTGGCGCTCTCCATCCAATACCTCAGCCGTCGTATCAACATGTCCGTCACTCCGCTCCCATCACACGGGCGATCGCCAACGTGAGTTTGGCGTATTTCCGGGTTTCAACGGCCAGCTGTTTGCGGCCTGCCGCCGTGATTTTGTAGATCCTCGCCCGCCGATTATTCGACGTCACCCCCCAGACACCATCGATCCAGCCGTTTAGCTCCAGCCGCTGGAGAGCGGGATACAGCGAGCCCTCCTCGACGAGGAGCTCATTGTCGGACGATTGTTGAATGAGTTGGACTATGCCGTATCCATGGACGTCGCGCAGCGACAGCGTCCGCAGAATCAACATGTCCAGTGAACCGGGCAACGAATCGTTCTTTTGCGCCTTGCGTCCCATACCAAGAATTCTTAGCTTAAGACAACGAGATTACGCGAGTCAAGTTCGAGATGTCAATCCCGCGAGACCAACGTGAGACCAACTTGGCTTGCCCACGCGCGAGGCGCCTGTGGGGCGACAGAGAATCGCCGGAAAACAGCAACCTCGAATGAGACGGCCCAAGACCGACCTGGCTGCCATACCGAGAATTGCTGAAATCTCGGCCACCTGACGTGTAGTCGCCAAACCTAACATTGCAGCAAGCCGCAAACGAGCGCGAAAGAGGCGGTCACCCGAGCGCTTGAGAATGCCTGTCCCAAATCGGCGCGCCATCCGATTCTTCGGTCTCCAGGTCAAACTGCTCGAGGAACAGGTCGAGATTACTGTTCATGACGATGTGCGGCGCAACCCGGATGCGCGGCAGCGGGCAGCGGCCCTCCACCAGGAACTGATAGAGCGCCTGAAACGCCAGGCGGCCCTGTGTGAGCGGCCGCTGGTGGATGGTGGCTAGAATGCGTCCCGACCGAATCAAGGGCACCAGGGAGGGGAACAGGTCGGTGGTGATCACGGCGATCTTGCCGGCGAAGCCGGATTCCTCGATCGCCTGCAGGACGGGTAGTGAATTAGCCGTGCTCACATAAACGCCGCCAATCTCGGGGTTCTCCGCCAGCAGCGCCCTGGTTTCGGCGTACGCCAGCTTCTGATCGTCATGGGCTTCGACGATCCTGGCAATATCCAGGCTGGTGCGAATCTGCATTGTAGATCGGAAGCCTTCCAATTTGTCGGCATGATCCTCGGTGGCCAAGCTGCCAGTTACAACCAACACCTTGGCCGGAGCACGCATGATGCGGGAAAGCAATTCTCCAACGATGGCGCCATTGGTATACGGGCAGGCCGTCACGGCGGTCAGCCGTTCGGTTCCGGGAGCGTCGGTGGCCACGCAGACGACGGGAACATTGCGCCGGGCCGCTCTGCGGATAAGGGGTTTCATGGCGGATGGTTCGCCCGGCGCGATGATCATGCCCTGCGTCCCCTCATCGAGGGCGCCAATGAAGACTCCGGCATCGCCTTCGCCCAGACGCGGATAGGAACTGAAATCGATGCGGACCGCGGGGCCGAACGGCGCGGCGGCTTCGCGAATACCGTCCCGCAGCGCGTCGAAGAATGTCGCGATCTCAGAGGGCAGTTGCACCGAGATGCGCAACGCGCGGCGGGATTTGAGGAAACGGGCCGCGAGATTGGGCCGGTAGCCCATGGTCTGAGCCATTTTCAGAACCTTGGCCCGGGTCATCGGATTGATGCCCGGACGCTGATGCAGAGCGCGATCCACGGTGCCGATGGACACGCCCAGCGCCTTGGCGATTTCCTTGATACCGATGGGTCCGGAATCGGATTTCAGTTTTGCTTTGCGCTCGTTTCCCGCCATGTGGCCGCCTTCGCTATCTTACCGTTAAGCATTCGTTCTTTTCCACACGAAAACGTGTAGCTTAACGGTTGCCGGCAAGGCCTGATTCGCAGCGGGCCGCGCCAGCGGCGTTCAGTGTGCCATATTTTACCGTGTACGTTGACAATACCGGGCGGCCTATGATACGCTTCGGCCCAAGCACCAATCACTGCGAAGGAGGGAATACGCTATGTCGCGGACTCGTATGATTCAGTGGTGTGCACCCGTGATAGCCTTTTTCTGCCTGGTTCTGCCGATCAAAGGCCAGGTTGACACCGGAACAATCTTGGGAACCGTCCGGGATTCGAGCGGCGCCGTCGTGCCGGGCGCGAAGGTCACCGTCTCGAATGAAGGAACGTCGTTCACCGAGAACACTACCACGGCCGCTTCGGGCACCTATGTCTTCACCCCGCTAAGAATCGGCACCTACACCGTGGAGGTCGAGCAGCCCGGGTTCAAAAAGCAACGAAAGACCGGCCAGGAACTCAACATTCAGCAGCAAATGGTTGTCGATTTCAGCCTGGCGCCCGGCGAAGTGACTACCACCGTCGACGTGACTGGAGAGGCGCCCATCCTGCAGACCGAAAACGGCTCTGTGGGGCAGGTAGTCGGCAGCCAGTCCGTGAACGACCTGCCGCTCAACGGCCGCAATTACACGTTTCTGGCGCGTCTGACGGCGGGGGTGAACGCGGGCCAGCCAGAGGGCAGAGGCTTGAACGCCAACGGGTGGTTCGAAGCCAATGGAACGCGCGCGGATCAGAACAATTATCTGCTGGACGGCATCGATAACAACAGCAACAGCGTCGACTTCCTGAGCGGCGCGGCCTACGTGCTGAAGCCGCCCATCGACGCCCTGGCGGAGTTCAAGTTGCAGACGAACTCTTTCAGCGCCGAGTTCGGACGCGCCGGCGGCGCTGTTTTGAACGCCAGCCTGAAGTCCGGAACCAACAACTTCCATGGCAGCCTGTGGGAGTTCCTGCGCAACGATGCGCTGGATTCGGCCGACTTCTTCCAGAATGCGACCGGATCGCAAAAGGGCGCCTTCCGCCAAAATCAGTTCGGCGCGACCGTGGGCGGCCCGATCCGCAAGAACAAGACCTTCTTTTTCGCTGACTACGAGGGCACCCGCATTCGCCAGGCTGTGCCGCAGACGGCCACCGTGCCGACGCAGGCGGAGATATCCAGCGGATACACGAATTTCTCGGACCTGATCGCGCTGCAAAGCGGCACGCTGCAAAACGCTTCGGGAACCAACTATCCCATTGGCACGATCTTCGACCCGGCCACCACCACCAGCATCGGCAATGGCCAGTACGTCCGGCAGCCGTTCCCCGGCAATATCATTCCGGCCAGCCGCCTGGATCCCAATTCCGTGAAGCTCTTAGAGTTGTTTCCGGGCCCAACTCAGAGCGGACTCTATAACAATTTCAACGTGAATCGCAGCTCGTCGAACGATGTCAATGCGGTGGACGGCCGCCTGGATCAGTACTTCTCCGAGCACGACCAGTTGTTCGCGCGCTATAGCTGGTCCCACAATCCGCAATTCATTCCGGGGCCGTTCACCGGCTTTGCGGACGGCGGCGGTTTCAACGATGGCGACCAGATTTTCAACACCATGGGCGCCGCCCTCAGTTATACACACTCATTCGGCCCCACGCTAATTAATGAGGCGCGGGTGGGCTTCAACCGCGAACATACATCGCGGCTGCAGCCCTACGGCGACGACACCAGTAACATCCCGGGTATGTTCGGTATTGAAGGCGTTCTACAGACGCCGGGCAACGGAGGTCTGCCTAACCTGGGGATTGGAGGCTTAAGCCAGCTTGGCTCAGCCGAGTGGCTGGTCAGCGACCGGTACAGCAATACGGTTCAATTCACGGAGAACCTGACAAAGATCTATGGAAAACACACGTTTAAGGCGGGCGTCGAGATACAGCAGGTCGGCTTCCCCTGGGAGGCCCCCCCGTTCTCGCGCGGTGCTTACGATTTCGGCGGAAAATACACGTCGATTCCCAACGTTGGAGACAGCAGCACGGGGCGGGCGCAATTCCTGCTTGCTCCGGCAGGTGGTGTGGGCGGACCGGATAACGTCTCTCTGTCCAATTTCGGAGGGGTAGCCGCCGATCGCGCCTATAGGGGCGTGTTTGTCCAGGACGACTGGAAGGTAACTCCCAAGCTGACCTTAAACCTGGGGTTGCGGTGGGATTACTTCACTCCCACCGGCGAAAAGTACGGAGCGCAGGCCAACTTCGTTCCCGGAACGCCGTTTTCAGGGGCGGAGTATATCATTCCCAGCAACCGGCAAAACAATCCGGCGTTGTCCTCGAGTTTCATCCAATTGCTGCAACAGGACGGCATCAAGTTAGTCTATAGCAACGCCTATGGCACCGGCCTCTCGAACGTGCAGGACACCAACTTTGCCCCTCGCTTCGGCTTCGCGTACGAGGCTACCTCGCACCTGGTAGTCCGCGGCGGGTACGGTATCTTCTACGGTGCATTTGAGAACCGTGGTGGATACCCCAGCTTGGGCTACAATTATCCGTTCCAGTATAGTTTCTCCTATTCCGCGCCTACCTCGCAGGTGCCCGTGGTATTGCCCAACGGACAAAACGCCACGCTGGAAAACGCGTTTGCCGGCATTCCGCTCAACCCGACCCTGGTGAATGCGTCGGGCCTGTACCTGCGCGGCATACAGTTGAACTATAAGACGCCGTACGTCCAGAGTTACAATCTGACATTGCAGTACCAGCTATCTCAGTCGACATCGCTCGAAGCCGGTTATGTCGCCTCGCTCAGCCGGCACCTGGAGACGTTCGTAGGCACGAATAACCCGAGTGAGTTGTTGCCGCCAGGCACCAACTATGTTCCGTATATTCCTTTCCCGGATTTCGCTCCCGGAGCTTCTTACGACGATACCATCGGCACCGCCGACTATCATTCGCTGCAAAGCAAGCTGGAGCACCGTTTCTCGAAGGGACTCAACTTCCTGGTGGCCTATACGTTCTCGAAGACTCTCACGGATGCCGGCGATCTGCTCAGTGGCGGCGGCGTGGGTGGGTTCCGCGCCCCGGATCTGCCCGGCTTCGGCATCCAGGGCGATTGGGGCCTGGCGCCGTTCGACATCCGCCACTCTTTCGTGGCCAGCGGTACTTATGATCTCCCCTTCGGCCGCGGCCGCACTTACATGAGCGGTGGCAGCAAGCTGGCGGAGGGTTTCTTAGGGGGCTGGAGCTTCAACTGGATACTCACGCTGCACAGCGGTCCTCCACAGGCCATTGGCTGCACGCAGGGAACGGCGGCGGATATGGGCTGCTTCGCGCTGTATACCGGAGCGGGCCTCTACACGGACCAGAGCGTCGAGCACTTCTATAATGCGGCCGCTTTTACCAATCCCGGCGTAGTCACTCAGATTGGGCAGACGAATTATGCCCCATTGGGCGGCGGCAATACGCAAGTTTCCGGCCCGGGTTTCCACCGGCTGGATTTTTCGCTCTTCAAAGCGTTTCCCATTACGGAACACAAGCGGTTCGAGCTTCGCTTTGAGGCCTTCAACCTGACTAACACTCCGAATTTCGCACTGCCCAGCAGCTTGAATTTCCTGGATACGGTGGACTTCGGAAAGATCACCTCGACGGTGGACAATCCAAACGATCCGCGAGAATTGCAAGTTGCGTTGAAGTTCTACTTTTAGGAACATGGGATGGGCGGCCGCGCCGCCCCATGTGCCTCATTCATGCGCGGACTTTGGGCCATTACGGCGGCGGTATGCGTGTGCGCGGCGGGGGTTTCCCCGGAGGAAGCTTCGCTTCTCCGCCAGGTGGCCGTCGAACCCGAGAGCTTCGTAGCCAACCGGCGGCTCGCTGAATACTACCTGACTCACCACAAGATTCAGCCGGCGCTGGCTTGGCTGGAAAAGGCCGCGCGCATCAAGCCGGCCGACTACGATAATGATTACGATCTCGCGCTGGCCCGTCTCGAAACCAAAGACCCGGATGGCGCGGGAAAACTTCTGCGAGAGATGCTATCCCGCCAGGATCGCAGCGAATTACACAATCTTCTGGGCGACGTGGAGGAGGCCAAGGGCAACATCGACGAGGCTGTGAAGCAGTACGAGACCGCGGCGCGGATGGACCCGTCCGAGAAGAATCTGTTCGACCTGGGCACGGATTTGTTGCGTCATCAAGCCTATCGTCCGGCCTTGACCCTGTTCCAATACGCCGCCGGGAAGTATCCCCAAGCCGCTCGCCTGCAGGTTGGACTGGGAGTTGCGCTTTACTCCGCGGCTAACTACACAGAAGCTGTGAAAGCCTTGTGCACAGCGGTGGATCTGGATCCCACCGATACCAAGGCGCTCGATTTCCTGGGCAAGATGTACGATGTAGCCCCCGAGTTATCCGGGGAAGTAACTACGCGGCTGGCTCACTTTGTCGAGTTATACCCGAATAATCCGTCGGCGAATTACTATTACGCCCTGGGGTTGAGGAAACGCAATCTGACTTCCGGGTTGAATGGCACAGAAGAGGAGGTCGAGGCGCTGCTGCACAAGGCCGTGGCGCTCCGTCCAGGCTTCGCCGACGCGCATTTTCAACTCGGATTGTTGTACTCGGACGAAAACCGGACCGCCGGCGCGGTGCACGAATTCGAAGAAACGGTCCGGCTGCGGCCAGATTGGAAAGCCGCGCATTACCATCTCGCGCAGCTTTACGCAAAAGACGGAAAGGAAGAGCTTTCGCACAGGGAATTCCAGGTGTTCAGGTCGCTGAAAGAGAACCAGTGAAACGTTCCGGGCGTTTTGGGTACGATGGGATTTGTTGAAGCGCCGTGAGTTTCTAGCCACGCTTGCCGCCGGCGGCTTGTTCGTTTCAAGGGGACACGCCCACACACCGTTCCCGGTGAAGTTCCGGCTGCAGCCCCCGTATGCCGGCGCGCTGGCGTTTGTGGAGCCAGGTCTGGACGAGTTCCCGGGCGAGAAGATCGCTATCGAGATAGAGACTCGCCTCCGTCAAACGTTACTCAGCGGCCATCTCCCGGTCTCCGCCGGTTGCAGCGGCATGTCTCCGGCCGTGCACGAATACCGGAATATCGGCCCGGGTGTGGGGAGCGCACGCTTCGAACAGGGCGAAGTTGCCTCGGGCTGTAGGAAGTGGCGGGAGTCTCTCGGGTCGATCAGCGCGGCGCGCTTCTATTCACTGCCTGGTGACTTGGTCAGGTACGAGGTCCGCAGCCGGAACGCGGGACGCCTCGAGTACCGTGTGGGTTTTTGGAAGCTCTCCTGGCTCAACGGCGCGATTACCCGCCTGGAGCCGGTTGAGGAGATTCTGACTTACGCAGACAAGCCGTGGTTCCGCGACGTGACTGGCGGCGCATTCGCCGGTGAGCCCTCATTTCACGAGCAACTAGCGAAGGGCATTCCGTACTGGCGGGCATGTCTGGACCCGGCCTGCGGAATAGACCCGTATGGCGAACTTGGAATCGCCGCCGCCGACATCGATGGAGATGGCCGGGATGAGATTTATGTTCTTCAGCCTGGTGGACTACCGAACCGGCTATATAAGAACGACGGAAACGGCCATTTTCGCGATATCGCCAAGGAGGCCGGCCTTGACATTCTAGACAACACTCCCTCCGCCCTCTTCGTAGACCTGCGGAACTCGGGGCATCAGGACCTGGTGCTGGTGCTGAATGCCGAGCCGCGGCTTTTCCTGAACGATGGTAAGGGCCGGCTCACACAGGTCCCGGACGCGTTCCGCTTCGCCTCGCCGCCGCAAGGAGCGTTCACCGGCGTGGCTGCGGCAGATTACGACCGGGACGGCCGCCTCGACCTTTATCTCTGCTGTTATATCTTCTTCCAGAACGAAGGGCAGTACCGCTATCCGGTCCCCTATCACGATGCGCGCAACGGGCCGCCCAACTTCCTGTTCCGCAATCGACTTAGTCAAGACCCTCCGTACTTCGAAGATATAACCGCCGCCAGCGGGATGGACCACAACAATAACCGGTTCAGCTTCGCGGCTACCTGGTGTGACTACAACGGCGATGGCTGGCCGGATCTGTATGTCACTAACGACTTCGGGCGCAAGAACCTCTACCTCAACGACCACGGTCATTTCCGGGATGTAGCTGAAGAGGCTGGCGTGGTGGATCTGGGGCCAGGCATGAGCGCCGCCTGGCTGGATTACGATGGCGACGGACATCCGGACCTGCTGGTATCGAACATGTGGAGCGCCTGCGGACAGCGGATCGTCAACGATCCGGCTTTTGGTCCGGCAAAGAAAGACCCGTCGCTGCGCGAAGCCTACCGGCGCCACGTGAAAGGGAATTCGCTCTATCGCAACAACGGCGATGGCAGTTTCACTTACACCGGCGATTCCCAAGGTATTGAGATCGGCCCGTGGTCCTGGTCGTGCGATGGTTTTGATTTTGATAACGACGGAAGCGCGGAGCTCTACATCGCTTGCGGCATGCTGAACAATGGCGGCGCGACGGACCTGATGAGTTACTTCTATCGTCAGGTGGTTGCCAAATCCCCGGTAACATCCATGACCGCGCCCGAGTATGAGAATGGCTGGAATGCTATCAATCAACTGATCCGGCAGGATTACTGTTGGGCATCGCCCGAGCCGAATCTCTTCTTCGCGCGGAGGGCGGGACGCTATTACAATTTCTCGGGCGTGAGCGGCCTCGACGTGGCGGAAGACAGCCGGGCGTTTGCGTTTACCGATATCGATGGCGACGGGAACCTCGACATCGTGCTTAAGAGCCGGCTGGCGCCGCAGGTCCGGATCTTCCAGAATGTATGCGGGGTAGGGAAGAGGACGATTGTGTTATCGCTGCGGGGGACAGAATCGAACCGGGATGCGATCGGCGCGCGGGTGGAAGTCGATGGGCAAGTGAAATGGCTGGCGGCCGGCTCGGCATATTTGTCGCAGCATACGAAGCGGATGCACTTCGGCCTTCGCGGCGAGCGCGCGGAAAAAGTGCGGATCCAGTGGCCTTCGGGCAAGGTGCAGGAGTTGCCTCCGATAGCCGCCGGATTTCTTTGCGAAATCACGGAGGGCGCGACGGAGGTCCGGTTAACGCCGCTGGCGGCACGAAAGGAATGGCCGGCGGATGTTCGGTTTCGAACCGACAATGCGGCCCGCCTGCGTACTACCTGGCTATGGGAACCAGTGCCGCTGCCGGAGAAGCGCCGCGGACCGGCCCTGTTCGTCCTGCATGCCGGCGAGCCGCTGCCCTCACTGCCTGTGCCGTTGGAGTCGCTCGATCTGCGGCAGGCGAGCCCCGATCTGGCGGCGGCCTACGCGATTTTCCGCCGGTACCTATTCGATTACCGGGCAGATTTAGAGACGCCGTTATGGTTTCTGATTGACGCCGAAAGCCGCGTACGCAAAGTCTACGCGGAGCCTCCCGACGCCGCGACGATCGCATCGGAAATGCGCTCGCTCGATGGACCCTTGCCGGACCTGCGCGGGCTGCCTCTGGGAGGCTATTTCATTGGTAGCCCAGCGCGTGATTACTACAAATTTGGTGGCGCGCTGCTGCAGGCAGGATATGGTGAGCGGGCGCTGCCGTATTTTGAGGAGATGCTGCGGCGCAGCCCGGACGATCCCAAGACGTTGCTGGCGGTGGGCCGCATTCATCTCGAGGCGAAGCGCCTGCCGCAGGCGCGCGAGGTGCTGGGCCGCGCCGTGACGTTGGACGTACATTCGCCGGAAGCGTGGAACGAATTGGGAGGCGTGGAAAGCGAGGCCGGTAATTTCACCGAAGCGCTGCGATGTTACCAGAAGGCGCTCGACCTGGGGCCGGATCTCGGCTACGTACTGGTGAATGCGGCGCACGCACAGGAAAGTCTGGGGCGCGCGGCAGAGGCGGAACGGCTCTATCGGCATGCGCTGGCGGCCGACGCGAAGAATGCAGATGCCGCCAACGGGCTGGGCCTGCTGATGGCGAAACAGGACCGCAATGACGAGGCGCGCAGTCTGTTCGAGTCGGCTATCGCCGCGCGAAGGGACGATGCTTCGGCCATCAACAACCTGGGAGTGCTCTATATCAATATGGGCCGGGTGAACGATGCGATTGCCGCATTTCAATATGGTATAAAGGTGGCGCCGGACAATGAGATGTTATACCTGAACCTGGCCAGAGTCTGGGTGCAGAAAGGGGAGCGCGGCAAAGCGCACGACCTCATGCAGGAGTTGCTGGCGCGTAAGCCGGACAGCCAACTGGCATCCAAAGCACTCGAGCAGTTGAAGGATCGATGATCTGTATGCTAAGGCGCATACGCATCGAGGTTACGGGGGCAGGGAGGAAGTGTTGCAAACAGTTCGATAGGTGTAATCTGAGCGGTGCTCATCGAATACTCGACATAGTGCCGAAGCACGATTTCTCGGGCCATGCGATCCGACTTGCAGCGATCCGCTGTCAGAACGTTGCCGCAAGCGAAAAATGAGGAATGAATGATTGACCGGTCAATCGGCGAGGCCGCTGGCTCCGGCCGGAATTGACTGACGGATTCGAGTTCCTGGAGTGGAACAGAGGACCGGCATTTGCGGCATGTGTGGGCGTGACGATTAACATTCACGAGTTCCTTCGCTACCCGCGACAAGTTAACTCTAGTCAGCTTTCTCTTGTTATCCATAACCGATCTTGTTCATTCCGCGCATCCGCGTCACCATATTGAGTTAACACGCCCTCAATGCCGATCAGCCTCATCCACGACAGGCCGCGGGAAATCGCTCCCTGGGCCCCGGCAGATCGCCGCATTTGGCACGACCGCTCGCCATTCGTCCTTTATGCGCTGACGGGTTTCACCGGATTGCTCGCGGAGCAGGGCTTCGAAAAGTATATTGCGCTTCTGGTTGGCGCCACGGCATCGGCTTCCGCAGTAGTACTGTTCACCTACTTTCTGGGATTCGCACTGGGCGGCATCGCGGCCGGCCGGCTCATCAAAGGCAGACGAATCGCGCGCCCGTTGCTGATGTATGGGCTCATTGAGCTGCTGGTGGGTATCTCATGTGTCGCGTTCTCCTATTCGTTTCACAGCGTGATGGAAGGATTGGCTCCCTTCCAGGGTCTATTCGGCGGCGCCGCCCTCCGATTTCAAGTGCGGTTTGCGTGTGGCTGCATTCTGGTCCTGCCCACGGCTGCACTGATGGGCGCGTCGTTTCCCCTGATCGCCAGCGCGCTCGATGACGGAGATCCCGCGGGCCAGAGGCGCTGGACCCAGGCATACACCGCAAACCTGGCGGGTGCGCTGCTCGCGGCCGCCACCGCGCCCCTGATGATCATGCCGGCGCTGGGACTGCGCGGCAGTTTGTGGCTCTGCTTCGCCATCACCTGCGTCGTCTGCGCGGCCTCCGCCGCGATACGGCCTGTTCCCGTGCGCCGTCGCGCCGTTGGTCATACCGCGGAAAGGCCGCGCAACGTTAGGGGCGTTCGCCTGCTGCTGGCTGCCGCATTCGCCTCGGGCGCCGTATTCTTCGCCCTCGAAGTCATCTGGACGCATTTGGTTGGTGTGGTTATAGGCTGCAGCATCTATGCATTTTCCTGGATGCTCACCGCCGTCCTGCTGGGCCTGCTCATCGGCGCATGGGTGGTGAATCGCAGACAGCGGCGTGGTGACGGCATCCGCACGGCGCTCCTATTCCAGTGCGGCGCGTTTCTGCTGCTGCTCCAGCTTAGCCTCTGGGACCGCACGCCGCTGTTCTTCGACTTCGGGCCGCCGCGCGCTTTTCAGGAGTCGTTCCACTTCGCGGAGTTTTACAAACTGGCGATCACCTGCCTGCTGCTGGCGCCGGCGTCCGCCGTCCTCGGTCTGATCTACCCGAAGCTCCTGACCAGCCCGGAACTCGAAGGCGAAGGCAACTCGTACCTGTCCGGCTACCTGAGCGCCGCCAACTCGCTGGGCTGCCTGACGGGGGCGCTGTTGGGCGTGTTCGTACTGATTCCATCGCTCGGCTCCGAACTCTCTCTTAAAGTGATCAGTCTGGTGCTGGCCGCGTTCTGGCTGCTGTTCCTGCTTGAGGAGCAGCCCACGCCGCGCAGACTCCGGTTGGCCGGCGCGACGGCGCTGTGCGCGGCAGCCGTACTGGCCTCGCTCCACTGGAACTGGGGGATCCTGACCGCCGGTATCGGCAACTACTATGGCCAGAAAACGGCTGAAGCTCGCCCCGCCGCTCCCGCCGTCAAGTACTCCTCCGAACTCATCTTCCACGACGAAAGCGTGCAAGGCGGATTGACCACCGTGGTGCGCCGCATCGGCCAGACTCCGCAAGGCGCCACCGCCGTAAGCACCTTGTACACCAACGGCAAATTTGAAGGCGACGACGACGCGCGGGGCCAGATGAACGCCCAGTTCGGATTCTCCGCCATCCCCTCGCTCTTCGTGCGCCAGAACGATCGTGCGTTGCTGATCGGTCTGGGGACCGGCCACAGCGCCGCCGCACTAAAACATCTGGGCTATCGAGAAGTCGATATCGCCGAGTTTGCCCCCGGCATCGTGGCCGCCGCACGCCAGTCGTTTGCCCATCTCAACGACGGCATTCTGGACGACCCCCATACCCGCCTGTTCCTGGAAGACGGCCGCAACGTCCTGCTCACGAACCGGCAGCGCATGTACGATTTAATCACCATCGAAATAACCAATGTCTGGTTTGCCGGCGCCACGAATCTGTACTCGCGGCAGTTCTACGAACTGGCGCGCCGGCGGTTGCAGCCGGACGGAGTACTGCAGCAGTGGATCCAGTTGCACCACGTTGGACCGCGCGAAGTGGCCTGTGCGCTGGCCACAGCGCGGGCCGTCTTCCCATACGTAGGGCTGTGGCTCTATGGCAAACAGGGTATGATGGTCGCCTCGACCCATCCGCTGGTGCTGGATGACGCGCGCCGTCCCGAGTTGGCCCGGCGCTTCCACTCCGCCCCACTGGTGGACGAGCTTTACGCATCCGTATTGGTCTCCCCGAGCGGCTTGGCCCGGCTGATAAACGACTTCCATCCGGTGATCAACACTGACCACAATCGCTACCTCGAATATGCCACACCGCGCTACCAGTCGAGCAGTTTTGACTGGCTGGGCAACAACGCCCGCCTTTTCTCCCAATACCGGAATTGAGATGCCGCCGGCGTGCCCGTTCCCGCAGCGCACGCGCTTTACTGTCCGAGTGCCCGCCGGTCCGTTCACCGCCAGTTTCGGCCCGCGCCTCGGAATTACCGCGGCCGATAGCGCAAGTTTGAGAAGCATCACCCGCACAGCCGGGAGACGGCGAAGCTGTCTTCCAGCATCTGAAAGCAGACGATTTCACCATTAACCACTGTGAGCACGATCGCATGTGAGCGCGATCGCAAAGTCCGTTTTGACGATCTTGCCGGATTCCAATTCCAAGCCCAACGGCGATCACCAGCAGCACATCCGAGGCGACCAGCCGAACCACTCCCAACTGGCGCGCGCCAAGGGCCGCTCGAATGCCGATTTCCTTGGTGCGCCGGCACGGCTGTCGCTACCCGGCCCCGCGTGGTATGCCGGGATCGTCCTGGGGCACCGCATCGATTCCGGCCTGGTGTAGTCGATTCGCGCGCTCACGGACACCGCCGATTACTGGCACTTGAAAGTCTCCTCGGTGAGTCTCTACAAGAGCCGCAAATGCTCTGGACATAAAGTAGCCCCAGCCCCGACGTACGCTCTATGCCGCCGCGAATCCGGTGCGGAAAATGCCGCTTACATGATAGCCGTAGGCGGGGCCGGCTCGTCCGGCCGACCGGCATTGCGCAGCGGCACCTGGATCATCACCAGAATCAGCGCCGCGGCCGCCACGATGGCCCCGATCCAAGGTGGCGACTTGAACACCGCGGGCGTCGCGCCGCGCCACACTCCCGCTATGGCGAGGCCGCAAAGTGCCTCGCCCGCGATAAGTCCCGAGGCCGTCAGCACCCCCGCGTTATCTACGCGGGCCTTCTGCGCGTCGTTCAGGTGGCGGCGGTCGCGGAGCTTATCCGTCGACCAGCGAATGAGGCCGCCAATGAAGATCGCGAACGTGGTCCCCACGGGCAGATACATGCCGACTGAAAACAGCATGGGGCTGCGCACCTCGATCATGATTAGCGCGATACCCATCACGATACCCACCACCACCAGCGGCCAGGCCATATCGCCGCCCACGATACCCTTCGACAGCATGGCCATCAGCCCTGCTTGAGGCGCCGGTAATTTCTCGCTGCCGAAGTGGTACGCCTTGTCCAGAATCGCGAGCGGAAAGAACAGCACCAGGGAGGCCACGATGACGCCGAGCATGTCGCCGATCTGCATTTTGGCCGGCGTACCGCCGAGAATGTGTCCCACCTTCAGGTCCTGGAGCATCTCGCCGGCCACCGCGGAGGAAACACAAACTACGGCGGCCACGCCCAGCACCGCGGCTACTCCGCCCGTCCCGGAAACCCCCAGCGCCACCATGAGCAGCGCGGCCACCACCAGCGTACACAGCGTCAGCCCGGAAACCGGATTGTTCGACGAACCGATCATTCCCACCAGGTTGCCCGAGACGGCCGCAAAGAAGAAGCCGAGCACCACCATGACCAGCGCGGCGACTATGGCGCCGGTCAGCACGGTCGAGCCCGATAGATTGCCGGCGCTGATGAAGTAATAGTAGAGACCCACCATGGCCACCAGCACGATGGCGACGCCGATGAACACGGTGCGCGCGCTGAGATCGCGTTCGGTGCGGCTGGTGGCGGCATGCGCTGCCGCGGACTTCTTCAGGTCGGAAACCGCGCGCGCCATTCCCGCGCCGAGCTGTTTGCGCATGCGGAACAGCGTATAGGAGGCGCCCACCAGCATGCCCCCGACGGCGATCGGCCGCACGATCGAAAAATAGATGGACTGCGCCAGCAGCGGCCAGGCTAGGGGCTGCCCGGCTGGGCGCTGGGCCTGCAGGTTCGGTCCCACCAGGTATGTCAGCAGCGGCACCAGCAATCCCCACGCGAGCACGCCACCGGCAAAATTCAGCGCCGCCAGGCGGGGTCCGATGATGTAGCCGACGCCAAAATAGGCGGGGCTGATATCGGGCAAGGAGAACGTCGTGGCGCCCCCGGTGGCCGTAGTGGCTACCGCGGGATTGGTGGATGTGCGCAGCAGCAGCCGCTTTCCAAGCGCGCCGATATTGACGTTGTTGAAGGCGTTCTGGTTCGAGAAGACATTGATCTGCCCCAGCAGATTGACCAGCGCGCCGAAGCCCATGTTCGCAAACAGGATTTTGGCGGCTTTGGATCCCTGTTGGCCCGCTTTGTGGATTTCAGACGCGGCCACCGATTCGGGGAAGGGCAACTCGGGATCCTCCACCATCACTCGCCGCAGCAAGGTAACGAAAAGAATGCCAAGCGTGCCGCCGATGACCATCAGCACCACCGAATTCCAGTACTTATCGGTGGTGAGGCCGGGCCAGAGTCCGGATAGCACGAAAGCCGGGATAGTGAAGATCGCACCCGCCGCCACCGATTCGCCGATCGACCCGATGGTTCGCGCGATGTTCTCTTCGAGAAGCGACCCTTTCATCAGCTTCAACAGCGCCATGCCGATTACCGCGGCCGGATACGTAGCGGCAATCGTCATGCCCGCCTTCAGGCCCAGATATGCATTGGCCGCGCCCAGCACGGCAGTCAGCACCAGGCCGATCAGCACCGCGCGAAAGGTGAACTCGCGCATGTCGGTCTTCTCCGGCACATACGACCGGAACTTCTTTTCCGTCTGCGAAGGTGTCATGCGAGTCGCGACCTCACTTTCTCGCTCAGCGCTTTTCCATCCACGGTCTTGCCTGCCAGCTTGGCCTGCGTGGCCTTCATCACCACACCCATCTGCTTCAACGACGTCACGCCGGTCTCGGCCAGCGCGGCGGCAATGGCGGCTTCAATCTCTGTTTCCCCGGCCGCGGCTGGAAGGTAGGATTCTATCAGCTTTCGCTCGGCATCTTCTTTGGCGGCCAATTCCTCGCGCCCGCCTTTGCGAAACATCTCGGCAGCCTCGATACGCTGCTTCACCAGCGATTTCAGGATCTGCATTTCGGCGGCTTCGTCCAGCGGCTTCATGGCGTCCACTTCGTGCTTCTTCAGCGCGGTCTTCATCATCCGGAGCGTGCTCAGGCGATCTTCTTCGCGGGCTTTCATGGCAGCCATCATGTCTTTCTGCACTCGATCGAGTAAGGGCATAGCGTCTGTTATTCTAATGGACCGCGAGGTCTGACGGGGCGGAGTCCAATTATCGGTGCAACCCGTCTGTTGCGTCCGCGTCAATACCATAGGATGTAATTTATGAGTTTCTGCAAATCATCCGGACTGTGGTCCGGTTTCTTCGAGCGCAGGCAGGTTCGGTTGCTAACCGGCTTGCTGTTAGCGGCCAGCGGTTCCCTGGTCATGGCGCAAACCAGTGCGCAAACCAGCGTCGCAAACCACGGGCCTGTCCGCGTCAACGTGGTTGCCGTGGATTCCGCAGGCAGGCCTGTCTCGGATTTGACCGCCACCGATTTCGCCGTCTTTGACAATGGCTCGCCGCAGCAAATCGCTTCCCTGCGCCTGAATCAAAACGACCAACCCAGTCCGGTGGTCATCCTGTTCGACCTGATGAACTCGGGCGAGACGTCCCGCGGAGCCGTCTGGAGCGCCATAAAGACCTCCCTGGCGCGTACGTCATTCGGGGGTCCCCTCTACCTGTACCTGCTGGCGGAGGACGGCAGTCTTTATCCGGTTCACGCCTTGCCGGGCGCACGGGCTGCACAAGGATCGGCCGATGCTTCTTGGATAAAAGATATCGGGCCTTTGCTGGATTCCGCTATGCAAAAGGTCACTCAAGTGCGGCCGCAGGACGTTCGAGCCGCCTCCCCGGTGCATCTTTCGGCGCGGTTCAACGAGACGTACAAGGCGCTGGACGATCTACGCGCGCTCATGGCGGCGTCGCGGGGCTCCAAAGAACTGCTCTGGATTACCTACGGTATTCCAGACGAGATTCAATTTTGGGACCACACCTGGTTCTACGGCACTCCGCCCCTGCGCCAGTTGGGCGCGCGTTTCGTTCAGTCCGGAATTACGGTCTATTCGGCCGATCCAGGCATGAATCTCTACCGTGGAATTCTCAACCGGGATTCGCTCGATGTTCTGACCGGCGCCACGGGTGGGCGTGCGTTTTCGACGATTGACCTGAACCGCGGACTTGACCAGATCGCAGCCGCCGCGCGCACCAATTACAGCATCGAGTACGAGCCGGCCCCCACGAATTGGGACGGAAAGTACCACAAATTGCACGTTACGGTAGCCCGCAAAGGAGTGCGCCTGCAAACCGAGCTGGGCTATTACGCAGTAACCGGCTCGTAGTGGGGCAGACCTCCAGGTCTGCGGCGGGTCTCCAGACCCGCCATCGCGCGTCGTAAGAGTGCGGGCCATGACGTCTGCTATTCTAAAGAATCAAGGTCCCGCCATGCATATAAAGAAACAACGGTTACTCACGCCTGGCCCTACGCCCCTCTATCCGCCCGCCCTGCACGCCATGATGGCGGCGGATATTCATCACCGTACGGAGGATTTCCGCAAAGTGTACCGGTCCGCGCTGGCGGATCTGAAAGAGGTGATGGGCACGGCTCACGACGTTCTCATGTTTGCCTCCTCAGGTACCGGGGCGATGGATGCTTCTGTATCGAACTTGTTCTCGCGCGGCGATAAAGTGATCGTCTGCGTCGCCGGAAAATTCGGCGAGCGCTGGGCCGAGATCGCCAAAGCTTACGGTCTGGATGCCACGGTCCTTACCGTTCCTTACGGCGATGTGGTCGCGCCTGAGCAGGTGGAAGCTGCGCTGGCGGCCGAACCGGCCACGCGCGGCGTCTTCGTACAGGCGTCTGAAACCTCCACCGGCGCGGCACACGATGTGCGCGCCATGGCACGCGCCGTCTCCAAAACCGGCGCCATTTTCGTCGTGGACGCCATCACCGGCCTGGGCACCATGCCCCTCGATATCGACGGCTGGGGTCTGGACGTCGTCATCGGCGGATCGCAAAAAGCCTTTATGATCCCGCCGGGCCTGGCTTTCATGTCGATCAGCCCGAAGGCCTGGAGCTTCGCGGATACGGCGACCCTGCCGCACTTTTATTTCAACCTGAAGAAAGAGAAGAAGAGCGGCGACGCGGGCGAATCGAGCTGGACGCCTTCCACCGCACTGATCCTGGCGCTGGCCGAAGCTCTTAAATATGTGAAGCAGATCGGTATGGCGCATCTGATCGAGAACGCGCAACTGCTGGCCCGCGCCACGCGCGAAGCCGTGCAGAAGCTCGGCCTGGAGCTCTTCGCCCCGCATTCGCCAGGCTCCTCTGTAACCGCCGTGAAAGCACCGAAGGGCCTCGATTCCGGGGTGATCGTGAAAGAATTTCGCAATCGCTTCGGCGCCGTGATCGCCAACGGGCAAGGCTCGATGAAAGGCCAGATCTTCCGCATCGCGCATTTGGGCTACTTCGATTTCGCGGATCTGTTCGCGGTGGTGGCGGGACTCGAAATCATCCTGCGTGCCAACGGCTACCCTGTGGAATTCGGAAAGGGTGTGGCCGCGGTGGAGAACGTATATAGCGAAGTTGCGGTTGCGCCGCAGGCCGTTCACGCATGACCATCCTGATCGCGGAGCCTCTGGCCGAGGCCGCCATCGCGCTGCTCAAATCGCAGCCCGGCTGGAACGTGATTGTTTCAAGCCCCAAAGAATACGCAAACCACCTGGCGGAAGCAGATGCGCTGATCGTGCGTAGCGCTGTGCAGGTGAATCCGGCGGTGCTCGAAAAAGCACCGCGCCTGCGGGTCGTCGGCCGTGCCGGTGTAGGCGTCGATAACGTCGATCTGGAGGCCGCTACAGCGGCAGGCGTCCTGGTGATGAACACGCCCGGCGGCAACGCCATTTCCGTGGCTGAGCACACCCTGGCGCTCATGCTGGCCATGGCCCGCCGCATTCCGGAAGCCACCCAATCCACTACCGGCGGCAAGTGGGAAAAGAAGAAGTTCATGGGCAGCGAGTTGCGCGGCAAGTCGCTGGGCATCGTCGGACTCGGCAGCATAGGCCGCGAAGTTGTGAAGCGTGCGCGTGCCTTCGAAATGCGCGTGCTGGCGCACGATCCGTACGTCACAGCGCAGATCGCCAAGGATCTCGGAATCGAGCTGGTGGATCTGGCCGGTCTCTACGCGCAGAGCGATTACATCACCCTGCATGTGGCGCTCACGCCCGAAACCGAGGGCATGCTTTCGCACGACGCGTTCGCACGCATGAAGCCCGGTGTACGCATCGTCAACTGCGCGCGCGGCGAGTTGGTGGACGACGAAGCACTCCGTCAAGCGATCGAAGCAGGCAAGGTGGCTTCCGCCGCGCTAGATGTTTTCTCAGTGGAACCGCCGCCGCCGGGCTATGCGCTTTTCGCCGGAAACAAAGTGCTGGCCACGCCGCATATCGGCGGCTCCACCGAGGAAGCGCAGGAGATCGTGGGCGTGCGCATCGCCGAGCAGGTGGTCGAGTATCTGCTTAGCGGCATAGCGCTGAACGCCGTCAACATGCCGGCGCTTTCGCCCGAACAGTATCGCACGCTTGGCCCGTATATCAATGTGGCCGAGCGGTTGGGCAACTTCGCTGCCTACATCGCCGCGGGTCACACCAAGACGGTACGGCTGGCGTACTTCGGCCGCATCGCCGAAAACAATACCAACCTGCTGCGCAACGCCGGTCTGGCAGGCGTGCTGAAGCGTTCCGTTTCCGAACGCGCCAATCTGATCAACGCCATGCAGATCGCCGCCCAGCGCGGCTGGAACCTGGCCGAGCGGCACGAAGCCCGCTCCGGCCACACCGATTCGATTCGCCTGGAACTCGAAACGGATTGCGGCACGACGGTGGTGGAAGGCGCGGTCCTGTTAGGCAATCCGCGCCTGATCCAGGTGGATGGCATCTATTGCGAAGCGCCCCTCGCCGGCCACTTGATCTTCATGAAGAATCAGGACGTGCCCGGCGTGATCGGGCATGTGGGCACCGTGCTGGGCCGCAACCGCATCAACATCGCGAATTTTTCGCTGGGCCGGCGCGAGGTCCCCGAGGCGCCAGGCGAGCCGTTGGAAGCCGTAGCCGTGGTTTCAACCGACGACGTGGTACCGGAGAGCGTGCTGCAGCAGTTGCGGGAAAATCCGGCGGTCAAGCTGGCGCGATCTGTGGAATTTGGATAAGCTGCGGCGCCAGCTTAGGGAACGACTGAGAACACTGTTCCGGAGCCATTGGTTCCGCCGCCATTGGTGCTGCCGTAAAGGAGGCCGTCGCTGCCGAGTACGACGGTACCCAACGGGAAGGTACCATCTGTGCCGCTGCCAAAGCTGTGGAGGTGCCTATAGGTCCAAGAGGCGCCAGGCGACGGCGGAGGCTCTAGGGCGAATAGCACACCAGCGTGGAAAGTTCCCCCCGCGGTGCTGTACAGCGTCCCCGTGCGGGGCCCGATTGCAACACCTCCGATGGGTGCCGCTCCGTCGCTGGAGCCGAAGCTGTGGAGCAAGGTCCGGACCCACGGCGCGCCCGGGGAGGCCGGTGGGCTCAACGAGAATACCGTGCCGCCGTCAAGGGCGCGACGTGCGGTAGTGCCGTAGAGCACGCCGCCGCTGCCGATCGCGACAGCGCCGGGAATTTCGCGGTCGGTACCACCCGAAAAAGCGTAGAGCGCAGCCTCCGTCCAGGGAGCGCCTGGAGAGGCCGGGGGGGTTAACGAGTATATCGTTTGGCCGACGTTGCCGTAGAGTACCCCGCCGTCTCCGATCACGACACTTGCCGACACCGGATATTCCTCGCCGGCGAGAGCCCCGAATCTGAGGAGTACATTCTCCGTCCAAGAGCCGCCGGAGGACGTTGGCGGCGTCAACGAGAACACCAGGCCACACCCGTCGCTAAGCTGGCAGGAACCGCCGCCCGCGGAAGTCACGCCGTAAAGGACTCCATCGCTGTCGATCGCCAGCGTTCCTACGGGATACCGCCCATCGGTGTCTTCGCGCGCTGCGGTTAACGTGTAGAGCACCCTCTCAGTCCACGGGTCGCCTGGAGACGCCGGCGGGCTCAATGAGTACACCGTGCCCTGGCCCTGCGGCTCGCCGCCGGTTTGCGTCGTGCCGTAGAGCACGCCACCGCCGCCGATCGTGACCGTTCCCTCTGGAAGGCCTCCGTCGGCTCCATTGAAGCGGAACAGCACGGCTTCAGTCCAAGCGCCACCGGAAGATGCCGGCGGGGCCAACGCGAAGACCGTGCCGACATTTAGTCCACCGGCGTAGGTGGTCCCATAGAGCACTCCACCGCTGCCGACCGCGATACCCCTGGGGCCCGCCCCATCATGGGGATGGCTGCCGAAACTGTAGAGTGTGGTGTAGTGTGCGGTTGGCGTCGGGCTCGTGCTCTGAGCCGCGCCATGAGAAATCAGCCCCAGGAGCGCCGCAAAGAACGTTCCGCCCGTAGCAAGATCCCGCTTAAGGCTGCCCACTTGTCGCTCCTTTACGTCTTCCCTCGCTCCCCACGTGGTGAAATTACTGTCCAGATGTTGGCAGTTGTTGCTTCGTGCGTCAATAAGGAAAACGCCAGCCAGTGTATCGAAAAGGACGGGACCGCGGCGTGAGCGCCAATACAGCCGCATGCTGGCGCGGCCCGTCCCGCTCTCGCCTTTTCGCTACCGGCCTCTGGCTGGGTTGGGCTCTGCTTGTTGTTTTCGCTCTCGGCCCCTCCCGCCTGCGGGCGCAGACGTCTTCCACTCGCCTGATCCACGTCGCGGTAACGGATCCCCCGGGCCGCGCGGTCTTCGGGCTTGACCAAGATCGCTTTGAGGTTTTGGGGCGTGGCGGCGCGTGCCCCATCACGGATTTCGCAGACGCGGATTCTCCGCTGGCGCTCGCTGTCGTCGGCGAAACGCAATGGCCCGGTGTTGACGAGTTCGTCAGACCCGAAGATGAGTTGATTCCAGCGCGGTCACTTCCTGATGCTGTCCAAAGACTCTTAGCTTCGAAGAAACCGCGGAAGGTTCTCGTGACCGCGGCCACCTCCGGCATCGAAGCGATTCCCGCCGACACCATCCAAGTTGTGCGAACGACTCCCACAAATTCAGCCATTGCCATCAAGGTCGCACTGCATCAGTATTGGCTTCGGGTCAAGTGTTCCACGTCGTCCGCCAGTCTCAACGTGGTCATCGATCGGCCGCTCGGCTTGCCGCCGCTGAGTCTCACTTGGAAGTAAGTAAAACCGTAGGCCACCCCGAGGGCGTTACCATCAATGCCATGCCCCTCCGTCATTCGGTATTGTTCCTGGCCTTGATTTCCCCCGCCGCCGCGCAGAATTGGCCGTCCTTTCGCGGGCCGGTGGCTTCGGGCGTCGCGGACCACCAGAACCTGCCCGTGATTTGGGACGCAGCCCATGGAACCAACATCCAATGGTCCGCCGTTCTGCCGGGGCTGGCGCATTCGAGTCCCATCGTCTGGCAGGACCACATCTTCGTCACCACCGCCATCAGCACCGGACGGCCGGACGCCTCTTTCAAGCGCGGTCTGTACGGCGAGGGCGATGCATCCGACGATGTCAGCCCGCAGCAGTGGAAGTTGATCTGCCTCGACCGCAAGACCGGCAAGGTGCTATGGGATCGCACCGCCTATGAAGGCGTGCCAAAAGAAAAGCGCCACATGAAGGCGACTTATGCCAATTCCACGCCGGCTACCGACGGCCAGATGGTGGTTGCCTTCTTCGGTTCCGAGGGTCTGTACGCCTATGACCTGGCCGGCAAGCAGTTGTGGAAGCGCGATCTGGGACGCCTCAACGTGGGCGCCTACGACCTTCCGGAATATGAATGGGGCACGGCCAGTTCGCCCATCATTTACGGTGACAAGGTGATCGTACAGTGCGATCAGCAGAAGGGTTCGTTCCTCGAAGCATTCGACCGCGAGACGGGCCGCACTCTTTGGAAGGCCGAACGCGATGAGCTGCCATCCTGGGGTACGCCGTCGGTTTATCAAAGCGGGGCGCGCACCGAACTGGTGACGAACGGGTCGAACTTCGTGCGTGGATACGACCCCTCCACGGGCAAGGAGATATGGCGGCTGGGCGGCAGTTCCAAGATCACCGCGCCTACGCCGGTTTTCGGAGATGGCCTCATCGTAGTGGCCAGCGGGCGGCGGCCGGAAGCTCCTATCTTTGCGGTTCGCGCCGGGGCGGCGGGCGACATTACCGGCGATACGCGCTGGGTGGCGTGGCAAAAACAGCAGCGCGGTCCATACATGCCGACGCCGCTGATTTATGGCGGCTATCTCTACGTGTTGGGCAACGCCGGCATATTCGATTGCTACAACCTGGCGACCGGCGCCGAGGTGTACCGCGAGCGCATTCCGCACCAGGGCTCAGGCTTCAGCGGCTCGCCAGTAGCTTCCGACGGCAAGATCTATCTGCCCAGCGAGGATGGCGACATCTTCGTGGTAAAAGCGGGCCCACACTTCGAACTGCTCCAGAAGAATACGATGAATGAGCCTTTGATGGCCACGCCGGCGATCGCGGGCGGCCTGCTGCTGGTGCGCACGCAGCATCATTTGTGGGCGATCGGCGGCAAAGGTGCGCGTTCGGCTTCGGATTAATCTTCGCGGCTGAGCTGGGCTCTTCAGGATAGTGCCAGGCGATCCAGGGTAGAGCACCTACCCTGTATGATATAATCCCGGGTAGATCGTCTACCAACTATGCCGGGAGCAGCGCCGATCCAATTGAACTCGTTAAGCCGCCGGCTTTGCGGCTAAATGGAAACCCGCCGCCAGGATTCCAAACGCGAATCCAAGTTTCACCGGCTGACTCAGAGCGGCCGCCAGCAGTTATTGGCGGAGGCTCGCGATGGAAGATGGCCGGCGCGGTTGCACTTGTGATGTGGCCCCTCGAGGAGAACTCTACGTCTGCGAGTCCGTAGAAGTAGCGCGTTCACTCAAACACCCGAGACATGCGCTCTGGGACGCGTTGGTGAGTCGCCTTGCCGCAGCGTGCGCCTTAGCTCCCGAGAGCCAGGCCGAGTCGGCGCAGGCCCTCGCCGAACATCTCCGTATTCACACCCATCCCGATGCGGAAGCAATCCGGCGCGTCGAAAAACCGGCCCGGCACGGCCGTGGTCTCATACTCGGTGCGCAGGCGCGCCAGCAGTGCCTCCACATCCCCGGAGTGCAACCGGAGAAACGCGGTGGTGCCCCAATCGGTACGCGGCGCGGATACGGCCGTCTGCCGTGCCAGAAACTGGCTAAGCAGCGCGCGATCGGCTTCCACCACCCGGCGCGCGCGCGCGCGTATGAAATCCAGATGCGCGAAGGCCGCTACACTGAGCAGCTCCGCCGCATGCGCGGGAATTACCCCGAACAGGTCGTTCAGGCGCCACATGGCCCGCGCCACGTCCGGCTGCGCCAGAATCCACCCGCAGCGCAGGCCGCTTAGCCCGTATACTTTTGTCAGGCTGTTGGTGACAATGAACTCCGGGCCAAGATGGCAGGCTGTCTGCGGCGTATTCTCGTAGACTGCGTCCAGATACACTTCGTCCACCAGCGCATGCGCGCCCACGCTGCGCGCCAGATCTCCGACTTCGCGTAATACCGCATCGGGTGTGAGGGCGCTCGACGGATTATGCAGATTCGTCACCACAATCAGCTTGGTCTTGGGAGTGAGCGCCGCGCGAATCGCCGCCGGATCGAGCGCATAACCGGTCTCCGCGGCGCGCGCGAATCGCTTTACCTCGGCTCCCAGATACAGCGCCGCCGAAATCAGCAATTCGTAAGCGGGCTGTTCGATCAAGACTTCGTCGCCTGGATCGACCAGCGTAGCCATGGCCAGTTGATTCGCCATCGACGTGCCCGCCGCCGCCACCACGCAATCCGGATCGACGCTATACTTGCAGGCGATGGCTTGCTGCAACGGCGCGTATCCGTATCCGCCTTCGCCATTGATCTCCAGCGCCGGTGGGGCGGGTAACTCGGCCAGTGGAAACGATCCTACGCCGCTGGTCGCCAAGTTGAAGCGGGCGCGGCTTTGGGTCTTGGCCCAATGCATGTAATCGGAGTGTCGCCGTCTCATAGGTTAGCTGAACCGCGTCTACTGAGCCGCGTTTACGAGAGCCGCGTTTAATGAGCCGCGACCGTCAGGGAGCGGTCTGGTGAACGTATACTCAGCTTATCAGGCGGTTAGCGTGGGAAAACTGCGGGTCGATGTTGACGACATCCACGAAAGAGGTCAGGCTGCGCGCCGCCTTTTCCGCATCCTCACCTTCCTGCAGCACGATTTCGTGCTCGATCCAGTTCGAAAGCGGGATATTGCGGAAAAAGATGCGCTCCTGCAGCACCAGCGCTTTGCGGTTCTGGAATAACAGCTTGTTTTCGCGGACGTAGTGCCGCTGCTCCACGTGTACATCGGCGAGGAAGTTGTCCAGAGCCTCGCGGCGAGCCGATTCTCTCGCACCGTTCAAGGCCTGTTCCAGCGAATTCTTCTCGGCTTCGAGAGTACCGCGGGCCTGGGCCATCGCTTCCCGCTCGCGGGCCAGGGCGACCTCCATCCGGGACTGCATGATGTAGAACGCCAGCAGGCCGGAGCCAACCGCCACAAAGCCGGGCAGCAGTATCCACAGAAGAGCGTCCATTGGCTACATGATACCGGAAACCACCGCCGCCCGCAGGCGGTTTTCGCCATTACTCCTGTTGACTTCCGTCAACTTTTTGGTTGGCCAAAAGATATCTCAGCACGCCTAACTGCAGAGAACCCAGGGCGCCAAAAAAGCCCGTGAGCTGCGCGCGCAGACCGCTCAAGAAGCCGCCGTATTTGCCGATCCAGGCCGCCGACCCGTGCAGGCGGTCGGCTTGGCGCAGGGTGGACTCTCCGTCACGCCCTTTGTGCATGGCGCGCGCGGCAGGCGTCAGCAGGATTTTCTTGCCGGCGCGGCGCAGCTGGAAACAAAGATCTGCATCGCTGCCGAATTGGCCGTAGCGTTCGTCAATCTGCCGGATCGCGGTGAAAAAGAAACGGCGCATCATGAGTGCGGCGCCGCGTGGATACTCCACCGGCATAGGTTCAGAAGCGGGCTCCGCGGGCCGCCAGGTATCATCCGGCGGAAATCGCCCCAATTGAGGCGCCGGCCGCCCCGCGTCGTCCACCAGCAGCGGACAAACAGCTCCGGCGTCGGGTTGGGTGTCCAACAGCGCGGCCAGCACGCGCGCCGTTTCCGGGAAGACCTCCGTGTCTTCATGCAAGAAGAAGACATACTCGCCCTCGGATCCGCGGACGCCCAGGTTGAGGGCTTTGGTCAGGCCGAAGTTGCGCGGAATGCGGATGAAGCGCGCGCGGGGGAATTCGCTCTCGAGATCCTGGCTGCCGTCGGTGGACCCGTTGTCTACCACCACGATTTCGATGGTGGCCCGGCCTTCGGACCGTTCCAATGCCTCGAGTGCCCGCCGTAACAGGTCTTTGCGATTGTAGGAGACGACCAGGGCCGACACCTTGGGAGATGGTGGCGCCTGGCCGGTAGGTTCGGCCACTTTCAGCAGCTTAACATGCGGAGAACTGGCGCACGCCGAAATGTGCGCCCCGCGCCTGAGCTATGTGTTGCAGTTAGAGTTACAAGGCCTACCGCAGGGGGTGGGACGAAATGATCCGCGGCTATCTGAAAAACGAGTGCTTTTGAGGGACCAGTCGGTCAAATCCAGTTCGGCAAGGAGTTGGCGGGCTTGACCACGTCTCCCGGACTGTGCTATTTCTAACCAATAGAAATTGGGGCCGCGTCGCCTGGCCACGCAATTGGCGCGATCAAGAAAGCCGGCCCTGCAACGCGCGCTTGTATAGCCATGCAACTGCACAGAAACCGAACTTCCTCCCCCCGCATCGCGTTGTTCGTGGCGGTTCTTGGTCTTGCAATCGTGCAAGGCCCCCTCAGAGCACAGCTCTGCGGCACAGTCGGCACTACTATCCCGCCCTGCGTGCTGACGCAGGGTTACGCCGGTCCCCCCGCAGACCCCAACTTCAACAGCCGGCAAGCGTTCAACGGGTATGAAGCCACCCTCACCCCAACATATGTCGGCAACCCGGCGACCATGCCAACCGCGCATCAACTGTTCCTGGAAGTAGACGATAGCGCGGCTGCCCTTCCGCCGAACGCCCCGTCGAACCCGATCATGGCTCAGCCCCTGTACGTCGCCGGAATCAAGGTCCCGAAACCGGCGCAAGGCTCGTGCGACCCTTGCGACATGGTGATCGGGGTTACGTTGAACGACACCGTTTTCGCATGGACCGCCGACGGAACCCAGGCAGGGAATTTGCTCTGGAGCAGACAGGGGGTCCCGGGCAGTACCACTTACCCCCCGGGGAATGCCGGCAATGCGCTCTGGTACGACGACTGCGGTTCCGGGGGGCAACCGCTGCCGCGGCCGTCGACTGATACCACCCCCTTTGACGGCATTGTTTCGACGCCCGTGATCGACGTGAGCCGCTCCGCGCCAATGATGTTTCTGACCGACTGGTGCCAGACGTCAACTGGAAAAGACGAGTGGTTTATCCACAAAATCAACCTGCGAACAGGGGCGGACGCCACGCCCTCGCGGTGGATTGGCGGCGATTTCGGTTCCGTCGGCTTTAACGACACGAACCAGAAGCAGCGGGCAGCGCTACTCGAGGTTCCCAACCCTCGGAAGGGTGGGAATCCCCTGATCTATGCCGCCTTCGGTACGGGCACCATGGAGGATAATGGGACCGAACATCCGTACCACGGCTGGCTCATAGCCTACACCACGGAGCCGGGTACCGGAGCCTTGGAGCCTCAACTCGGATTCTCATCCACACCCACCTCCTGCGGAAAAGGGGGCGGCGAGTTCGACGGGGGTGTGAACCACGGCCAGTGCAAGGTCGACCCCAACTCCCTCACGCCCGCCTGCGACTGCTACGAAGACAACGCCGCGGGCTTCCAAAATGCGCCGAACTGGGGCGGACAGGGCGGCGGCTGTTGGATGTCCGGCCACGGGCCGGCGGCGACCGCTATCGGCGTCATCAAGAACAGCAGCGGCCAGCCCGACGGCGACGTACATATCTTCCTCGGTTGCGGAAACGGCGGCTTTCAGGTTGGCCCAAACGGGGTCACGCTTTCCAACGCCGGCCAGACCGTTATGGATTTCCTCGTAACGCCAAACGGACCAAGCAGCTTGCCCTTCCAGAGCTTCACGCCCAATTCCCCGGCGTACGGCGTCGGACCAGCCATGCCGGCTGTTTGTGGGGGCAATGGTGGCGCGGATTGTGCCGGATGCGGCCCGTGTCAGTATACCTTCCAGGCCATGAACGCCGCCGACTGGGACCAATCGGCGAGCGGCGTCATGCTGTTCAACGATCTCGACGGGAACCCGCGCCTGGTCACCGTCGACAAGGCCGGCTACGGCTACCTTCTGACACCGGGGAACCTCTGTGGTTCGTCTACCGCGGATACCCAATGTGTAGGGTTTGCTCCAGGCGATCCAGGCAGTTGGACATTTGGCGGGTCGGCGTACTTGCCGCTGCCTCCCGGAGGCTCCGGCCGGGGCTGCACCATGACAGACGATAGCGCGTGCGAACGGGTGACCGGCATCGCGTTCTTCAGCCAGAGCCCCAACGGGCCCTCCTACGTATATTCCTGGCCCTATCATGAGGCCCTTGTTGGGGTACAGTTGTCCGACAACTCGACCAACTTCAGCGGACTGGGATCACTCACCTGGAGCAGCAGCACTTCCACGACTCTAACCTACACGCTGGCGAGCGGCGAACCATGCACCAGGGGCCTCAACTGTCTCACCGAACAGGTGGTCCCAGGAGACAGGCTCCAGTTCCAAAACTGCCCCTGCTCGGGATCCGATTGTCCCGTGGCCACCACCGTGAGCATGGACTCCGTGACGGTCAACATCCCTCCGCCCCCGGCATGCACCGCCGGCGCCGCGCAGAATTTCAGCTACTCGGGCTATTTTGTAAGCCCGACGCCGGCTACCATCCCGAATTCGCAAGACGTGGGTTTTCCGGGCGGCGCAGTAACGGTCAGCGCACATCCGGACAACTCCGGCGGCTACGTTGACGCGCTCGTTTGGGCAGTGGCGCCAAGCGCCGCCTCTAAGGCGGGAGCACAGCGGGGCTTAGGCACGCTATACGCGTTCACCGCCCTCGGCAGTACGTCGACGACATTGGCGAATGTGTACGCCAGTACCGATGTATGGTGTTCCGTTTCATACGCGCTACCGACAGTGGCGAACGGGAGAGTTTTCGTTCCCACCTTCGCCGTTAGTACCAGCGGCAATAGCTTCACCCGTTGCCAGAAGAGTTCTTCGAGCAGTTCTCCGCCGGCCAGCTCCGGCATCCTGGTCTACTACTAGAGACGGTCCGCGCAGAGGGCCAGGGCCGACTGAACGATCCGCATGAAGAGACCCACCATCGCCCGCTGCCTTCGCATGAGCGCCGGGGTGGCTCTATCCGCGGCTGTCGCCGCGGCAAACCCGGCCACCTTCCGCGTGATCTCCCAACTGGGCAAGTACTCGCAACCCACGGGGATCGCCGAGGGCGCTCCGGGGCTTTTGTACTTTATAGGAGGCGCGGACATCGTCTGCATCACGATTCAGGGATCCATAGTGCCGTTGACGGGATTCCAGAACCCTCCGTACGTGGTCAAATCTCCACCGGTGAGTGGCCCAAACCGGCGGATTTATTCCTCGGTCGAGACCAACGGGGGCGCCAATACCGCGTACTCGTTCTCCGTCGCCGCCATACCCGGCTACCATGCCTACGGGATACAGGCATTCTCTCAGGCGTTTACCCAGAATCTGCCGGACGGCGCCCTCCTGACCCTTGCGTACCGGTTCTCCGATGCCTCCATTTATCTGGCCAAGACGGATCCGGATGGAAACGTGATGCCACCCATCTACGGGTTTCCCTCCGGCGAGCGTCAGGGTACTTATGACAATGCCGTCTATGCCACGGACGGCAACTACTACGGCAGTTCTATATCGGCGGACAAGAGCGCAACCTATGTATACCGGATAAAGCCATCCGGATCACTGGCGAAATTGCTAAGCCTTCCGGACCCCGTGGCGGCATACCTGCTGCAAGCCGGCGATGGCAACCTTTATGGAGCCACCGGAGTGAACACGCCATCCCAAACGGGGACGATCTTCAAGCTGACCTTGAGAGGCGACTACACGCTGCTGCATGCTTTCCCCGCAGGAGTCGCCGGCACCGGGGCCAGGCTCATCGAGGGGAGCGACGGAAAGCTCTATGGCGCGGTTAGTGGAACCGGCGGCGGCAGCTATCTGTTCAGCGTCACGACGTCCGGCGAGTACACCGTCTTGTACAAGATGAGGTCCGCCGACGGCCAGTGTCCCTGCACCCTGGTGCAGGGCAGCGATGGTATCGTCTACGGCACCGCCCTGGCATTCGGGACCACCGGGGGCGGGACCATTTTTGCCCTGGACGCGGGCCTGCCGAAGCCCGCGCCGCGGGCGCAGCATTTCAGCCCCGCATCCGGGACCGTTGGCACTAAGGTCCTGATCTGGGGACAGAACCTCCTCTCGGCTTCGGTTGGCTTCAATGGAGCAGCGGCGAAAGGGGTCTATAGCAGCGGCCCGAACTACGTGTGGGCCAGTGTCCCGAGAGGGGCTGGGACGGGGCCGATTTCGATTACCACACCGGGGGGAACGGCGACTACCAGGGCGAGCTTCAGGTTTAAGGTTAAATAGATCTTCCGGACGTCGCTCACCCGGCGCTACAGCGAGGCTCCCATACTGCGATCCTCCCCAAGTGATGTTGGCGGAAGGCTCCGGACCGGCAGGGGCTTCTTCAGGAATTGCTGAATGTGTTCGGTCAGAAGTTCGGGCTGTTCCAGCGGACCGAAGTGCTCGCCCCCGGGCAGCAGCACCGGCTTGCAGTTGGGCAGCGCGGTGTGCAGGAACTCATAAGAGCTGATGAAATGGGAATTACGGCCATAGACTAACAACGTGGGCGTTTGAATGGTGCGCACCGCATCCAGGGTCATGTCTCCCACCACCTCGTAGTCCTTCAGCAGCGTGGTATTGCGGATCAGGTGCAGTAGAGGCTCGCGATTGCGCGGCAGGCCCCGCGCCGGACCGTAAAACTTGGGCGTTTCCAGGCTGAGCTGCAACAGGAATTCGGCATCCGTGCGCTTGTCCTCCGGCACGTGGATGCCGGATTCTTCCAGCTTCGCCACCCATGCTGCCCAGCCGATCCAGTCTTTGTCATTGCGCAGGTGCACCAGTGCCGCGAGGCCAGGCTCCATCGCCACCAGTTTGGCCACGCGCTCGGGATAGAGCAAGCTGAAATACATGGCAATATCGGCGCCGAAACTGTGACCAACCAGAATTGGCCGCTCGATGCCCATCTCATCCAGGAAGCAGCGCAGATCTTCGACCATGTCAGCCGCGGTGTACCCAGTCGGTGTCACGTCACTATAACCATGGCCGCGCAGATCATAGGTAGTGACACGGTATTCGCGCCGCAGGACGGGGGCCATGTAGAGATGCCAGACGGCCAGGTTGCCGAGGAAGCCATGCAGCATGACCACATCGGGACCCATCCCCACACTGATATAGTGCAGGTTCACTCCGTTGGCGTTTATCTTCGGCATTCAGTCAGACCCCTTAGCTAAAGTGACAGTTAACAATGGTACACCACAAAAGTTACAGTCACAAGAGTACGAAAGAGCACGCTATCTCTTGATAAGCTGTATTGTTACGGTGATACTGGTGAGAAGATCCAGTACTCCTCGGGTGGCCAATGGCACGCAAGAAACAGACCTTCGACCTGAAAAAAGAAGTGCGCAAGCTGGCGCGTGAAAGGATCGGCCATGTCGCATCTTCCCGGCCTATCGTGCCTAAAAAGGAACGCGACAAACCGAAACATAAGAAGCCGATCACGCACGACGACGCTTAAAGGCCACCGTGACCGGCTCCCTCACGGCTATGGCTCGTCACATGAAATAATCTTTGACCTTGCCCAACAGGCTTTTTTCGGCAGGCTGATTCTCCACGGGAAGCGTTTCGCGCAGTTGTTCGAAAAGCTTGCGCTGCTCGCGAGTCAGCTTCGACGGCACCTTCACATCGATATGCACATAAATATCGCCGCGTCCGCCCCCATTCACCGAGGGCACACCCATGTGCCGCAGACGGAACTGTGCCCCGTTCTGGGTGCCTTCCGGGATTTTCAGGCGATAGAGTTCTTCCATGGTGGGAATTTCGATATCCGCGCCTAGGGCAGCTTGTCCCACATTGACCGGGATAGTGCAATGCAGATCGTTACCCTGGCGCTCGAAGAACGCATGCTCTTTCACCTTCAGCACCACATACAGGTCGCCCGGCGGTCCGCCATTCGCGCCCGGTTGGCCCTCCTGGGCCAGACGCAGACGATTGCCGTCATCCACCCCCGCCGGAATGTTGACCTTGAGTTTGCGCACTACCTGGCGATAACCCTGGCCATGGCATTGCCGGCACGGATTCCGCACGATTTGCCCGCTGCCGTTGCAGGTGTGGCAGGTGCGCCGCACGGATAGAAAACTTTGCTGATAGAGGATTTGTCCCCGTCCCTTGCAAGTCGGGCAAACAGTGGAACCGCTGCCCGGTTCCGCGCCCGTAGCGCGGCAGCGGTCGCAGGCTTCCAAACGCGGCGCCTGGATTTCCGCGGTCATCCCGAAGACCGCGTCTTCAAAGCTGATTTCAAGATCGTAGCGCAGATCCTCGCCGCGCTGGGCGCGATTGCGCCGGCTTCGGCCGCCGCCAAACAGATCGCCGAAGCCAAATAAATCGCCCACAATGTCGCTAAAATCGGAAAAGACGTTCGGATCGAAACCCTGCGCGCCGGAGCTTTGTAGACCGGCGTGGCCGTAGCGGTCGTAGGCCGCGCGTTTCTGCGGATCGCTCAGCACGCTGTACGCTTCGGCGGCCTCTTTGAACCTCTCTTCCGCGTCCGGGTTGTCCGGATTGCGGTCCGGGTGATACTGCAGCGCCAGTTTCCGGTAAGCGGACTTTACCTGGCCGTCGTCGGAGTCCCGGCCGATGCCCAGGATTTCGTAATAGTCTCTTTTCTCCACTTTCTCCACGGGGAATTACAGGAACCGTCAGGGCTTTACGGCTACCTTTACCATGGCCGGCCGCAAAAGCTTTCCCTTGAAATTATATCCACTTTGATATTCTTCCAAAACCGTCTGATCGGGCAGTTCTTCGGACTCTGCGCGATCGACGGCCTGGTGCAGATTCGGATCGAACTGTTTGCCGGCGGCCTCGATAGGCTCCAGCCCGGCCTTCTTGAGCGTCTCAAAGAGCCGCTGATAGATCAGCTCGATGCCTTTGGCGTACTCTTTGCCGACGGTCTCCACCTTCATGGCGCGGCGGAAATCGTCCAGAACGGGGAGCAGGTCGCGCACTATTTCCATCGCGGCGAATTGCACGTATTCGGAGCGATCGCGTTCGGCCCGCCGGCGGAAGTTGTCGAAATCCGCGAGGGTACGCAGCAGCCGGTCCTTGATATCGGCCTTCTCCGCGGCGAGTTGATCGCGTTCGGCGGTCAAAGCCGCAATTTGGGCCTCGGGAGTCGCAACCATTTCCTCCTCGACACCCGACGCCTGCTGTTCCTGCTTATCGTCTGCCACTATTTAATAGATTATCAAACCGGTGGGGCAGCTTCAGCTATGCCGCCCGTGTGCCAACGGACGAGCCGAGCTAGAACTGCATGCTCTCCAGCGCGCGGCGGGTCTGCAGCACGGCCCCCATCACTTTTTCGTATTGCATACGCATGTGACCCAGCACAGCCATCTTGGCCCAGATCCCGCCCGGCATCTGGAAAGAGATGCCGATGATGGCCAGTTCCTTCATGGCTGGATGTGTCTCCCCTAAGCCCACCCGTACTTCCAGCGATCCGGTGGGTTGCTCGAGGACGCGGTTCAGCAATTCCACCAGCCGCTCCTTCTCTTCCAACGCCCGTAAAAGGTCGCGCAGTTTTTCGCGGGTCAGATGCAGGTCGAGTCCCAACAGGTTCGAAACGCCCTCCATGTGGAACACCGGCGCCACATCCACTTCAAGCAGGCCCTTCCGGTAGAGCAGCGTCAGCTTGCGCAGCACGGCATCGTAAATCGCCCGCTCTTCCGCGATACGCACGACCAACTCCCGCCGCACATCCTCCAGACGCCACCCGCTGAAGTTCAGGTTCACGTAATTGCGAATGTTGGCCAGTTCGTCGGACGAGACGAATTCCTCCAAAGCCACTACCCGGTTATGCACGGTGCGGTCGCGCGTGACCAGGATGACCAGGACGCGGCGCTCGCCCAGCGGAACGAGCTCGATCTGATCCAGTTCGCGGACGGCCGGCGCCAGCGCGGTGGCGATCCCCACGTTGCGCGTCAGCTCGGTTAAAATATGGCAGCACCGTTCCACCCGCGCCGCGGCGGTAGGTGCTTCCATCAACTCCGTGCGTAAACGCGCCGCATCGGCCAACGGCATGCGGCCGGCGTTGACCGACTGCACATATTCGCGAAAGGCCTTTTCGGTGGGCACCCGGCCGGCGGAAGTGTGCGGTTGGGAGAGGTAACCGGCATCCGCCAGACTGGCCATCACGTTGCGTACCGATGCCGCACTCAAACTCTGATTGCGGCGATGCGCAATGGTGTGCGATCCAACCGGCTCGCCGGTCTCGATGTAGCTTCGAACTATGGCGTGAAGGATATCCTGCAGCCTGGCATTCAGCGGCGCGTCTGGATCCATATGGCTTGGATAGAAATTCTCCCTATTACTATTGTACGCACGCCAAAGCAAAAAACAACAGGACTGTTTTGGCGAGTGCCGGGTACCAGTAGTACAGGATGCCCTGTAGCCACACGCTACCGCTGGGTCAGCATTTCCTGTTTCTTGGGCGGCAGCGGTCCGTAGACATCCAACTCGCCGCGCGTACCAACATACACGCGTCCATTAGCCACCAGCGGAGAACTGAATCGCAGGGCTTCCCCGGCGCGATCGCGCGCGCTTTCCTGTTCGCTGTTGAATAGCTCGTTCCGCACATCGGCCGCTTCATACGCGTGCAGGACCGCCGGGGGGCCGGAGCGCTGCCAGTCATATGACGCCACCGCCCAGACAATGCCGTCGCGCGCGCCGGAAGCAGACACCACGGGTGTAGCACCCGCGTCCGGATACTTGAATGAACCTGCCGCGTGGGCCAGCAGCAATCGTCCATCGCGCAAAACCAAATCCCGCAGCACATCGGTCCCCGCAATCACATAGATGTGCCCGTTCCAGAAGGCCGGCGCGCCGAACATAGCATGTTTGGGAAACTGCCTGGTGGCTACCGCGTGCGCGTCGGAACCGTCGTGAAAGCCGCCCATATGATCGCGATTCACCACATATAGAGTTCCGCCCTTGCCCGCCGCCAATAGCAGATGGGGATTCGCGCCTGGCTGATCCGGCAGCAAGACCGGGCCGCCAGAGCCCAAATCCGCATCGTTGCCATCCAGTTCCTTCTGATTGAATGGCGTGAAGTAGTCCGCAACGGACAGCTTGCCGCCATCCAAGCGGAGTTTGAGAACGCTGTCGCCGAAGTCGCGCCCGCCGGACGCCGCATCGAACCGCCCGTTGCCGGTCACTACAAAAATGTTCCCCGCGTCATCGGCCGCCGGAGCCGCATCGCCCAGCCAGATGCCGCCGTCGTTGGCGTCGGGTGACGTGTTGAAGACAGCCGTTTGCTTCAGCGTGCGCGCATCGTAAGCCATCACCCAACCGTGATAGGGCCCCGCATCGCACGAAGAGGCCCAGGTGAGGTAAACGTGGCCTTGCGAAAGCAGCAGACCGGCCCGCGGATTCTCGCGGCGCGGGTCAAATAGAAGCGTGCCATGCGCATTGCCGGCGCCGCGGCCGCGAGTCCACGCGCGAATCACCACCGGGCCGCCGAACTTCTCAGCGCCCGTCGTAATCGCCAGGGCGTGCAGCTTCTGAACGTATTCATCACCCGCGCCCTTGTGCTCCTTGGTCCGCGCCAGCACGTATAGCGTGCCAGTCTGGGTATCAATCACCGGAGTGGAGGTAATACCAACTTCCGGAGAGATCAGCGGGCACTCTACATCATGCGCGGGCACCGCTGTCACACTTGCGGAAAGGAAACTGACATGCCACAAGGGGGCGTCCGGGCTGCCGGCTTGCGCATCGAACGCATACACGCTGTCGTGTTCCGTAGCCGCGTACACCACATCGTGCGTGCCTTTGCCGGGTAAATCGACTGCGGGCAAGAACAAGGGTTGCGCGTAGATTGGACCATCCACCGCCAGTGCGCCGAGCTTTCCAAAGCGACTGGCATTGACCGTTTGCGGCGTGAGTATGAATTCGTTTAAGTTCGCACCGGTCCGCGCGAAGCCGTACTGGGACGTCGTCACCGGGCTGGGCGAGTTCGTCGCCACGCGGGCCAGAAGTATCGTCGCACCGAAGAGAAATACACGCAGTCTGACGGGGATTCGAGGCATCTTCGCATTCGACCAGCAAAGCGAGAGCCAATTGCCTGATTCTTTGAAGCAGGGGATTCGCTAAGGGGGCGTTTCCGTACAAAACCCACTCGGATCACTCTGGCGGCAGCCACCGCGGCAGCCGCGATAATCAGAGCAATCGGTAGGAGGTTCATGCCAGTTTAATCCTTCGTTCAATCGATGATTTAGTCGACGGGCCAACATGACATAATTCTCCGCCAGGGTGATCATCGCGGCGCGCGAACTGGTAACGTACACCCCTTGGCACCAGTGGGCGGCACAATATGTGCCGCGTCGCCGGCCAGCAGCAGACGGCCGTGCCGCATCGGTTCCACCATCAGTCTGCGCGTGCCCGAAACGCTTTTTTGCAAAATCGCACCGCGGCGGATACACGCGTTCGCAGATCTGTACGTGCCCGGCAATGGATGGGCGGCAGATGCCGTGCGATCCATCGCACCCCGCGAAAGAGTCGCAGGTGATCTCGTACTCTTCGCCGCCGCTCTGAAAGGCAATGCGTGGCGCCGCGTCGTAATCCGATATGGCGGTATGTTGCACTTCGAAGAAGAGCGGCCGGCCGGTGGCATCGCTCGCCGCCAGCAGGTCAAGCACGATTTCATTCTGCCCGTAAACGGTAATCCCACGGCCGCCCGTCAATTCTTCGAAATCGATGCGGTGCCGGCGCGCCCGAAAGCAGATTTGGATTCCGCCGTGGCGCATGCCTTCGCGAACCAGTCGGCCGCCGACGCCGGCATCCACCAGGGTGTCGACCGTCCCATGTTCCAGCACACTCGCGCGCACGCGTTCGATGACGTAATCACGGGAGCGGTTCTCCAGGATGATCGACCCGATCCCGTCCGGGTGCAGCAGTTGGCCGAGCAGCAGGCCGGGTGGTCCGGCGCCCACGATGCCGATCTGGGTGCGACCTCTTCACGCTGGGCGATTATCGTTCATATGTACGATAATCGCCCGGCCAAATCAAGCCGTTTGGAGAGGGCCGCAGCCAGGCGCGCGGCTTTTGAATCGGGACAGCCCTGTTCATACAAGCCAGGCCAGATGAAATTATTTTAATAACACCTTAAGAGCCAGTTCATCTGCCACCGTTTATGATCGTTGCAGACGAGCAGAATCGTCAAAATCCAAAAGGAGACTCCTAAATGAAGAAACTGATGACTCTGATGCTGGGCCTGTCCATTGCTCTGGGATCGGTTGCCGCATTCGCCCAGAATTCCACCGACACTACCAAGAGCACCGCGAAGAAGGCCAAGAAGAAATCTTCGAAGAAGACCGCCACAGACACCACCAAGACCACCTAGTTTTTGGTTTTCGTCGACTGGGAACGCCGCGTAGCGGCAGGTTTTCCGAAAACCTACGCGGCCCTCCAGTTGTTTTTGTATCCTTCCTGCAACGCCTTGCAAGATCCGGCACTGCGCTCTGTTGACTCTGCCTCCGCTTTCTTTTAATCTCTAGTTGACCAGAGGAGATTACTAACGCCTCCGCCGCGATGAATATTTCTGTAAAAGGCGAGTACGCCCTGCAAGCTCTGTTCGACCTGGCATCGCAGCCGTCGGGCGTACCGGTCAAAATCGGCGACATCGCCAAGCGACAGAAGATTCCCCAGAAATTCCTGGAACTGATTCTGGCTGGGCTTAAACAAGGTGGCTTTGTCGAATCGCGCCGCGGGGCCGAGGGCGGCTACCTGTTGGTGCGGCCCGCTGAGACGCTGACCGCAGGCGAAGTATTGCGTTTCGTTGAAGGACCTGCCCCCGGCCGCGGCCGGTCGCGGCGCAAGGGCGAGTCGCCGTTTGCCGAGATGTGGAGTCGCGTTGATACGGTCGTCTCCGACGTTTTGGACCACACCACTTTCGCCGAATTGCGCCGCACCTGGGACGAGCGCAAATCCAAATTCGTCCCCAGTTGGGAGATTTAAGGTTTGTTCTACGCGGATAATTCGCTGAGCATCGGCCGCACCCCTTTGGTACGCCTGAATCGCATTACGGACGGTGCGCCGGTGACCGTGCTGGCGAAGATAGAGGGCCGCAATCCTGCGTATTCCGTGAAAGACCGCATCGGCGCCGCAATGGTTTGGGATGCGGAGCAGCGCGGGATTCTGAAACCGGGCAAGGAGATCATCGAGCCCACCAGCGGGAACACGGGCATTGCGTTGGCCTACGTTGCGGCAGCCCGCGGCTATGCGATCACGCTGACGATGCCTGAGAGTATGTCGATCGAACGGCGCAGGGTGCTGCACGCGTTAGGCGCTAAACTCTTGCTCTCCGACGGTGAGCAGGGCATGGCCGGTTCGATCGCCAAGGCGCTGGAGCTGGTATCTTCCGACCCGGATCATTACGTGTTGCTGCAACAGTTCGAAAATCCCGCGAATCCCCGCATTCATTTTGAGACCACCGGACCCGAGATCTGGAACGATACCGGGGGCGCCATCGACGTGCTCGTGGCGGGCATCGGCACGGGCGGCACGATTACCGGCATTTCCCGCTACATCAAGCAAGCGCAAGGCAAGAAGATCCTCTCAGTTGGCGTGGAACCGGCAAGTTCTCCCGTCATCACGCAGACATTGAAGAAGGAGCCTGTGCGGCCCGGCCCATCCAAGATCCAAGGCTTGGGAGCGGGCTTTATTCCGGATACGCTGGATCTCTCGATGGTCGACCGCGTGGAGACCGTCACCGACGAAGAGGCTATGGAGACAGCGCGGCGGCTCGCGCGAGAAGAGGGTATCCTGTGCGGCATCTCGTGCGGCGCAGCCATGTCGGCCGCGCTGCGCCTGGCGCATGAAGAGCCGTTCCAGGGTAAGACATTTGTCGTAATCCTGCCGGATTCGGCCGAACGGTACTTGAGCACGCCCTTATTCGCGGAATAAACCGCAACCGGCATCGGTCGGAAGAAAGCGGGCGCGATTAGGTGAAAGGGGTGAGTGCGCCCGCTTCTCGTAACGGGGATTTGTCAAAAAAGACGACGAGGTCGCAGGGGTGGTTACAGCCCAATCCACGATTTGTATTTTTTTTGAACTTTTCTTTGGGAGCATCCGTGGCGCGGTGCTAAGGCAAGGCTCGGAACCCCAATTGCACCGCCCCAAAATGCGCGTCGCTGGTCAGCGCGTCGCGGATGCCCAGTTCGGTCATGATGACGAAACTGGTCAAGTCCGTGAATGAGATACGGGGCTTATCGCGATAGCGGATCCGCAGCCGGTAAGCGCGCGCGAAGCGCTCAGGTGTGATCTGCTGCACTTGCACCATGCCGGCATCCCGGGCGCGCAGCACGCCCGTTGCGAAGCGTTCCGCTTCCTTAAAAGGGCTGCCGCCAAACAAGCGCGTAAAAGTCTCGTCCAGCACGTAATCGGTAGTAACCAGAATGCCGCTTTCGGTGTGCTTGCGCCGCAGCGCCACGACTTCCTCGTGCTGGGGATCGCGGGCGTCTGCCAGCACAATCCAACCCCAGGTATCCACGAAAAGAAGCGGGCGTTCAATCGCCGTAGAGGGCTTCATCGATATTCTGGCTCAGCCCGCCGTGGCGGACGGCACCCTCGGCTTTTGCCAGCGGATCGCGGCTGGGCTTGCCCGCCGGGCGGGTTCCCAGTTCCAACCGCAAGCGGATGATTTCGGCCATGCTCACGCGCGTGCGAAATGCTTCCTGCCGCAGGCTTTCGTGCAGCGGGTCCGGCAAGAATACCGTCGTCCTTCTCATATAGGCATTATGCCATATATATGCTTTTAATTGCAAACGTCCATTTTCCCGCCGCTCCCCCTGCTACAATCCACTGGATGTTCCGCAAGGTCTTGATCGCCAACCGCGGGGAAATCGCCGTGCGCGTGATCCGCACGCTGCGCGAAATGAATATCGCGTCGGTAGCAGTCTTCTCCGATGCCGACCGCACCTCGCTGCACGTGCGCATGGCCGACGAAGCCGAATGGGTGGGGCCTTCGCCCTCAGCCGAGAGCTACCTGCGCATCGACCGCATCCTGGACTCCGCGCGCCGGCATGGCGCCGAAGCTATCCACCCCGGCTATGGCTTTCTCAGCGAGAATGCGGATTTCGCGGCGGCCTGCGAAGCCGCGGGCATCGTTTTCATAGGGCCGTCGGCCGAGTCGATTCGCCGCATGGGCTCAAAGACCGCCGCGCGGCAGATGGCCATCGCCGCCGGAGCACGCGTGGTGCCCGGCGCTCATGAAGTGCTCTCCGGTCCCGCGGAAGCCCGTGAATTCGCGCGGCAGTTCGGCTATCCCCTGCTGCTCAAGGCGGTGGCGGGAGGGGGCGGCAAGGGTATGCGCCGAGTGGATGCGGATGCTGAACTGGACTCCGCCTTCCGCGACGCGGCCAGCGAAGCCGAACGATCCTTCAACAACGCCGACCTGTACGTCGAAAAGCTGATCGAGCGTCCCCGCCACATCGAAATCCAACTGCTGGGCGACCAACACGGCCACCTGGTTCATTTTGGCGAGCGGGAATGCTCCATCCAGCGGCGGCATCAGAAGGTGATGGAAGAGTGCCCTTCGCCGCTGGTGGCCGGGCGTCCCGGCATGCGCGAAGCCATGGGCGAGGCGGCCCTACGGGTGGCGCGCAGCGCAGGTTATTACAATGCCGGCACAGTCGAATTCCTGGTGGATGGCAGCGGCGATTTCTACTTCCTGGAGATGAATACGCGCCTGCAGGTGGAGCATCCGATTACCGAACTGGTGACCGGCCACGACCTGGTGCGCTTGCAGCTTGAGGTAGCAGCGGGCGAGGTACTGCGGGTGCGCCAGGAGGACATCAGTTGGCACGGCTCCGCCATCGAATGCCGCATCTACGCCGAGGACCCTTACAACAATTTCTTCCCGTCGCCCGGCAAATTGACGCGCCTCACCCGCCCGCTGGGTCCGGGTGTGCGCCTGGATGGCTGTGTCTACGAGGGCTGGACCGTGCCCATCGACTACGATCCGCTGCTGGCCAAACTGGCGGTGTGGGGCGAAACGCGCGACCATGCTATCGCCCGTATGCTGCGAGCTTTGCGGGAGTACGACGTGGCCGGCATCCACACTAACATCACATTTTTCCGCCAGATTCTGGAGGACCCTGAGTTCCGTGCGGCGCGGCTGCACACGCGCTTCGTGGATGAGTTTCTGGAGCGCCGGCAACCGTTCACGCCGGCACCGGAGTTAGAATCCATCGCCGCGCTGGTCGCCGCATTCCACTCTACGCGCGGTGCCGCTGCGAGCCCGGAAAGCGCCCCGGCGCCGCGCAGTCGCTGGCTTGAGATGGGCCGCCGCGAGGCGCTGGGATGAAGATCTCGCTTTCGATCGGCGGCGCGGCGCGCGAAATCGATCCGGACCAAACCGGCGCGCAGATCGCCGCCGTGGAACCGGGCGTCTATTCGGTGTTACTGGACGGCCGCAGCTACGAAGCCCGCATAGAACAAACGGATGGCGGTGTCGTCGTTTTCATCGACGGCCACCGTTTCGAAGTCGAGATCCACGATCCGCGCCGCTGGTCGCGCCAGAGCGGGCGGCAGGGCAGGGAAGGACGCCTGCTGGTGACGGCGCCCATGCCCGGCAAAATCGTGCGGCTGCTGGTGGCGGAGGGTCAAACGGTGGAAGCCGGCCAGGGCCTGCTGGTGGTGGAAGCCATGAAGATGCAAAACGAAATGAAAGCGCCCAAGGCCGGACACGTGGTTTCGTTAACTGCCCGCGAGGGCGCCACCGTGGCGGCGGGCGAGGTGTTGGCGGCGATTGAGTAAGACAGGCCCTCACTCGCGAACGGCGGTCCTCACGGCGTGCATCGGGTGTTATGCTGCAGCCCGGCTATTGCAACCATTTGCAAGCAGCGTCCCTGTGCTTGTCATCGTGTCGCTGCATGTGATTCCGGCGGCATTGTTTGCTCTGTGGCACGGAGCCGCCGCTTACAGACTGCGCGGCATCGCTGTCTTCGTGGTCATCTGTCTGGTAATAGGGAATGGCTTCGAAAATTTGAGCATCCTCACCGGCTTCCCTTTTGGCCATTACTACTTCACTGGTTTGATGGGGCCGCGGCTGTTGCGCGTTCCCATCTTTCTCGGCCTCGCCTATGTGGGTATGGGATACGTGTCCTGGACCCTGGGCCGTTTGCTGGTGGCCGGCACGCGGCCCCGCTTTACAGGATCGGAGATCGTCACCGTGCCCCTGGCGGCCGGCTTTGTCATGGTGGCCTGGGATCTTTCTATGGACCCGATCTGGTCCACCGTCATGCGCGCGTGGATCTGGCTGCGGGGAGGAGCTTACTTCGGCGTGCCTGTGAGTAACTTCCTTGGCTGGTATCTTACTATCTATGTTATATATCAGTTATTCTCGCTTTACTTGCGTAAGCGTGCGTCAGATGGCGGCCCGGTGACTGCCGGTCACTGGCGCCTGGCAGTCGTCTTCTACGCGGTCTCCGCGCTCGGAAATCTCGTCCTCCTGGCTGATGGCGGAACCTCGCTGGCCACCGACGCTACGGGAGCCGTGTGGAAGATCAGCAGCATTGTTGCGGCGTCGGCCCTGGTTTCCATTTTTGTTATGGGCGCGTTCGCTTTCTTCGCATGGACGGCCATTGACCGGTAGGCGAGCGTCCCGCGGGCGCGTGGCGCGATAATGGAACATCATGCCCACGGAAACGGTCTGCCCGGAGTGTGGCGGCAGCGGCTGGAAAATCATCGAGCGCGCGGATCTTTCCGGCGCCGAGCGCTGCGATTGCGTCTTCGGCGAGCGCGCCCGGCGCCTGGAAGAGAATGCGGCCATCCCGCCGCTCTACCGCAATGCGTCGTTCGACAATTTCGTGCTGCCCCGCGACAATCCCATCGGCCATCGCGAACTAGCCAACGTGCTGCTCACAGTCAAGTCCTTTTCCCGCGAATTCCCCACCGGCAAACACCTCGGCCTGCTGCTGGTAGGCGACCCCGGTTGCGGAAAGACACACCTTGCGGTGGCCGTGCTGCGCATCTTGATTTCGCGTGGATTCGAGGGTCTCTTCTTCGATTATCAGAACCTGCTCGACCGCATTCGCAAGGGATTCGACCAGGCGTCCGGCGCGGCCGACCGCGAAGCTTACCGCTTCGCCCTGGATGCCCAGGTGCTCCTGCTGGATGACTTGGGCGCGCATCGCGTCACGGATTGGGTGGAGGATACCGTCACCAGCATCATCACTTACCGCTGTAATAATCAGAAGCCCATGATCGCCACCACCAACCTTCCGGACCCGGACGCCGGCAGCGTGATGATTGAGCGATCGACGCTGGGCAATCCCACGCACAAAATCTCTCTGGCGGAACGTATCGGTCCGCGCGCCCGCTCGCGTCTATTTGAAATGTGCAAAGTCGTGCGCATGCCCCTGGTCGAAGATTACCGCTTGCGCAGGCCCGTGTAATGCGCCTGCTCCTCTTGCTGCTGGCCTTCGCGGCCGCCCTGCCGGCCCCCGAACCCGACCTCCCGGCGGCAGCCCCGCTCGAGTTCGTGCAGGCCGTCGAGTTCCCCTACTACCTCTATCCGCCGGCGCTCTGGGAGCGCGAGTTGGTGTGGCTCAAGACCCTCGGCATACACACCGTCGAGTTCTCCATCCCCTGGAACTGGCATCAGCCGGACGGCGGCGCCTGGGATTTTACGGGCGCGACCAGTCCGCGCCGCGATCTGATGGGCTTTATTCATCTGTTGCGCCGCCTGGAGATGCGCGCCTGGATTCGTCCGCTGCCGCCAGTCAAAGGATGGATCAACAATGGTTATCCGCAGGGCGTCGCGCAAACGCGTGCGGGCGCCCGGCCTTGGCTGCACGAGATCGAGAACCTGCTAGCGCCCCAGACAGAAAAGCACGGCGGCCCCATCGCTTTCGTGGAGGGCGGTACGGCCTTGCTGGAAGTGCCGGCGCCGCCCCAGCCGGTGACGGTGGTTTCCGCCCGCGATGCTGCGGCGCTGACGCGCAGCCGCCAGGCGCTGGCCTCCGCCAGTGGCGCGCTGCTCTGGGAAGATGTCGAGGATGCGCTATACCCCATTGGCTGGGAGCGGCCCGGTGGTCCCACGTATCGCCCCGGGGCCGTCTCGCTAGATGGCGACGAGCGGCCCACCGTGGCGGCCCTGCGCCGTAACGCCACCCTGCTGCGGCATTGGGCGGCGCTGCTGCCCGGCATGAAACCCGAACGCGTGCGCGGGGTAAGGCTCGCTACGGGCAAGCTCCCGGCCGGGGTCACCGCCGTGGAACTGATTTCGCGCCAGCCGGGCGTGGCTACCGCGGTGAGCATCTCCAATGAGAGCCGCCTGCCGTTCCACAACGCCCTGCGCACGTGGGATCCGTTCGCCAGGCGCTCCACCGATATTGAGAACGTTTCGCTGGCGCCACATCAGACGTTGTGGCTGCCTGTGAACGTCTCGCTCGGCGGCAAAGGCCTCTGCCGTGATTGCTCTGCATTCTCCAACGCCGAAGAGATCGTTTACGCGACGGCCGAATTGCAGTCCGTCGAATTCGAAAACGGCACACTGGCCATGGAATTCGCCGCCCCCGCTGCGGCCGAGGCAGTGCTTCAGCTCGCCCGCCGTCCCTCCGGTCCCTTTCTGGCCGGTGGTCATCCGGCCGATTTCGATTTTGACGATAAGACAATGCGGGTGCGCTTGAAGATCCCGCAAGGCAAGGGGCCCGGCGATCTGATCCGCGTGGCGCTGGCCATCGAAGCGCCCGAACACTCCGCCTTCTTTGAGGACGCGAAGCGGCTGGTCATCGGCCGCGCAAACACCATCGCGACATCTTACTCTTCTAAGGAGCTCGCCGACCGCTCGCGCCTCCGCCTGCCCGAGGGATTTGCGGCGACACCGACCCGGAAGTCGCCGATGGAGATCGACTATGCAGTGGATGTGCCGGCCAACGCGGCCCACGGCGACTGGGCCAACCTGGCCATCGAAGGGGATGGCGTGCCGCTCGGCCGCGCGCATTTGCAACTGTTCCGCCCGGCGTCGGTGCGTCTGGCTGAAGCCATTCGGCTGCACTTCGGCGGAGCCGCGGATCTGGCCGTCGAGCCGGCCATCATTCCCATCGATGCCACTGGCGGGCGTACGGTAGATGTCAACGTGCGCAACAACTCTCCGGAGATCCAAACGTATTCGATCGAGGCTACGGGCACTGGATTCCAATTCCTGCCGCCCAAGGGCGAGATAAATTCCGGCGCCGTCATGGATCGCGTTCTCGCGCTGCGCGTCTTTCCCGACGGCGTAACGGCCGGCCTGCACGACTGGGTTTTGCATTTTTCCGGTGGAGCACAGCTCGATTATCCCGCCCGGTTTTTGGCGATCCCGCGCGGCCAGGCCGTTGCGTGGTCAGCGGACCTGGACGGCGATGGCACGCCCGAGTGGGTCGTCGAAAATCAGAAAGTGCGCGCCGTGTTTTCCGCGCAGGATGGCGGACGCTGGCTGGAGTTCGTATGGAAGGAGTCCGCCCCGCACGGTCTGAACGTGTTGCCGGAAAGCGGCGCACTGGCGGGCGGGGGTGCGGTGGAAGTTCACGCCGGCGATGGCACGCTCGAATTCACGGGCAGGGATTGGAAGCGGACGGTGCGGCTGTCGGGCACGGAAGCCAAGCTCACTGTGGAGCAGACTACGCCGTTACCCGCCGAGACACTGGAAAGCGGAAAGCACAACGAGATTGCGTTCCAAGTCACCCGCGAGTCCGCCACCCATGCCGGCTACACGCTGTCGAAGTAGCGGCACCACAGGGCGTGTATCTTAGTACGGAGGGATCGCGTCTTGAACGTACTCGAACTCACTGCACTGGTCGGTGCCGTATCCGTGGCGGCAGGATTCCTGGGCGCGCTCACGGGATTGGGCGGCGGCGTGGTGATCACCCCCGCGATGGTGCTGCTGCTGGGCATCGATCTGCACTACGCCATGGGCGCCGCGCTGATTTCGGTAATCGCTACTTCTTCGGGCGCGGCATCGGCATACGTCCGCGAGGGCTTCTCGAATATCCGCATCGGCATGTTCCTGGAGATTGCCACCACTACAGGTGCGGTGTGCGGCGCTTTCGCCGCGGCCAAGGTCTCGCCCGCCATTCTCGGCGTGCTTTTCGGGCTGGTGCTGCTGCATGCGGCCTGGGTCTCTACTCGCGGACACCCCGCGCCGCGGCCGGGGCAAACCGACGATCCGCTGGCGGCGCGTCTCCGGCTGAACGGCGAGTATCCCACCGCGAAGGGTCCCAGCTCTTACAAAGTCAGTCACGTAAAAACCGGCTTCGGGCTGATGTTCGTAGCGGGCGCGGTTTCCGGCCTGCTGGGCATAGGCTCCGGCGCATTGAAAGTCGTGGCCATGGATCGCGCTATGCGTATCCCCTTCAAAGTCTCCACTACCACCAGCAACTTCATGATCGGTGTGACCGCGGCCGCCAGCGCGGGCATCTATCTTAAGCGTGGCTACATCGATCCCGGACTCACCATGCCGGTCATGCTGGGGGTGCTCTCGGGCTCCGTGCTGGGAGCGCGTCTGCTGCCCGGCGCTCCCACCATTATTCTGCGGCGCGTATTCGGTGTGGTAGTCGCGGCACTGGCGGTTGAGATGATCTACAGCGCCCTGACGGGGAAACTCTGATGTCGACCCAATCCGGGAAGCGTGTGCAGATCACTGACCGGCAGGTGGACGAAGTCATCGGTTTATTGCTGCGCTACGGCGTGATATTCTCCGCAACCGTAGTCGGCGCCGGCGGAATCTGGTATCTGATCCAATTCGGAATGACCGCTCCGGCGTATCACATCCTTCGCGCCGAGCCGGAGTATCTGCGCCACCTGCGCGGCATCGTCAGCGGCATCCCGGGTTTCCACTGCCGGCGTATGATTCAGCTCGGACTGGTGATGTTGATCGCCACACCGGTGGCGCGGGTAGCCTTCTCGGTGGTGGCTTTTTTCCTGCAGCGCGACCGTGCTTATGTGGTGATCACGCTCATCGTGCTGGCCGTTCTGTTGTTCAGCCTGACGGGGAAAGCGAGCGGCTGATTAATCGGCGGGCACGCGATCCGGCTTCGCGCCAGACCACTGCCACACCCAACCCCGGACGTACGCCACAATCTCTTTACGGTAAATCTTGGCCGTGCCCAGGAGCAACATCAGCACGATCAGGACCGCGGCCGCCAGCACCGTCTGCCCGACATCCAGATTGTTTTTGCACCAAGGCAACCAGCGCCCATACACCAGTTCGATGTGCACCCAGTACACCAGCAGCGAAGTGGTGCCGAACTGCCGTACCCAGCTCCAGCCGGCCCCTGCGGCGTATTGCGTCCAAACGAACGCCAGCGCCAGGATCATCAGTGTCACGCCCAGCTTGATCAGCACCTGCGCCGGACTATCCAGCCAGAACTCGGATTTCGGATAAATGGAGAAAGGCAGGTTGGCGAAGTAGCGAGACGCCAGGATCAAACCCACGCCGAGCATGGCGGTCCATTGCATGGCACGATCGTATTGCTCGTGCTTCAGCAGCCGGATCAGGCTGCCGGCGCTCATCCCAAACGCCATGTACGCGGCCCAGGGAAAGAAGCTGAAGTAGTTGTAGTCGGGCGCGATGTAAGCCTTCACGATCCACGGCACACCCGTCCAATTCAATTGCGAAATAAGTGGGGAGAGGCCGGCAATCAGCAAGCCGGCGGCCGCGCAGATGCGCACTCGCTGCTCCGTGGTAAACAGTGCCAGTGCCGACATCATCGCGATGCCGAAGCCCATGCAGTTCAGGATGTCGACCTTCAACAAATTGGTCCACGGGCTAGGCCAACTGAACAACCAGAGCTGCAGCCGCAGCAGCATCGCAATGCCGAACAGGTAACCCGCACGCCGCAACGTACCCGTAACCCGGTCTCGCTGCGAAACGCCTTTGCGCTCGAAGCTGTACATCAGGAACGCGAGTGTGACGCCCGTCAGAAACAGGAAGATAGCCGGCGGCATGCCGCCGAAAAACTGCGAGAGCATATAGGCCGCGCCGCCCCGCAGGTCCGGCTTCAGGAAGGAATGGAAGGCGTGGCCTTGCAGCATGATAATACCCCCCACGCCGCGCAGCCAGTCCAAGAAGGTCAGCCTGTTTCTGGTACCGCTTGATTCCATGCGCCTGGTTTTCGCCCGGTCCGATTACCGTTGCGGGTACTCCCGCTTTACGTTCTTCGGCAGCTTCAATTTCAGGGCCGACTCCGGCAGATCCGGATTGATCTTCAAATCCGCGTACGTGGCCAGTTCGTAGTCGCCGCCCTTAAGATAAAACTTCTGCTGCACCGGGTAGCCGTTGTCGGCAACCCACATCTCTAATTTCGATAGATGCTGCAAGACCTCTTTAGATTTCGGGATTAGTTCCAGGCATTCGGTTTTTTGCCCCTCGATCGTCTGTGGACCCACCCAGCGCAAATTGTACGAAGCCTGCAGATCAGCACGCGACGTTCCGAAACCCAGCAGAAAGAATTCTTCCAATAATTCCCGGTACCTGCTCACCTCGAATTCATCCACCGTCTGCATTTTGGGGTAATAAATGTCTACCGTGTGGCCTTGGAATGCGACCGTTTTGGGATCGGGTTCCGTCAGATTGATGAGCATGCGCACATCCCGCGAATGCACGCGTTTCAGCAGGATTGTACCCGAATCCACATTGTCTTCATTCACCGCCGCCGTATGCGACACCCGGCGAATTTTCGCCGACATGCTCCGGAACGCGGCGCCCGCTTTGTCCAGGCGATCGAGCGCCGTATCCAGTTCGCTCGGTGGCATGGCGCGGACGGGCGCACTCAAGGCGATTCCCAAGATTGCGATAACGGAATAATTCATGCGGGCAGCCCTTCAGGGCTTGGCGAAGACCATGTAGCCTTTGGTTTCCCCGTCTGAGTCGGCAATGGGTTGCACCCGGGTCACGGTCACCTGTTTCTGGTGCGTGAAGTTTTTGAGCAGCCCGGCGAGCTTCTGCGCCTGCTGATCTTTCGGCACCTCCGCCAGAAGCTCCGGCTCGACCCAATAGACGCTGCTGCCGTGTTCATCCGGCAGCACGGAAACGGAACTGACCCGAGGTGTGCGCGGCTGGTCCCGAAACCATCCGCGCGGAGTCAGCATTACGAAGACTAGTATGATGCCGACCATCACGTCGTATTGCCAGCTGGCGCGCGGGTAATCCCAGAAAATGAAACGCTTCAGCACCTGAAGCCACAGTCTAACAGATGGACATGCACGGTGCGCGGGCGCCGGCCGGTGGTGCGAACGGGGGGAGTTGAATCCCCGCGGAGTTTCCCCCGCCAGATCCTAAGTCTGAGCCGCCGGGCGAGCTTCTAACGCTTGATCGGCGCCGCCGCGATATCGGGAATCGGCAAATTGCCGAACTCACCGTCTTGCTGCAGATCTCAAAGTGGCTTCTCGTACGACTCGCTGCCGTAACGCCTGCCACCGCGTCACTGATCGTGCTATGACGCTTCGGCTTCAGATGCTATGCTGACCGGGTAACGGAGAACGTACGGATGGCACACATGCGGTCGTGAAAGGACCTGTCCGGCATCCGGGTTGCCGGCCGAGCGCGGCGGAAAAGAAGTAACTAGCGAAGCCAGCGCCCGCGCCGGGGCGTGCGAAACCACCGACATGGAGATCCGCGTGCGATCGATAGAGAACTCGTTGCCCGGATTCTGGCTCAACAACCGTGACGTCTCCACCAACCCCGCGTAAAGGATGAACGGAAGCATGACCGCGAAGACGTTCGACCGTATGAATCCGCTGACTGGCGGGGTTGCTTCGACCGCCCCGGCAATGACCCCCGATCAGGCCGCGGAGGTAGCCATTAAAGCCCAGGCCGCCTTTCCGCCATGGGCCGCACTCGGCCCCAATCTGCGGCGGGAGATGCTCATGAAAGCAGCCGCGGCTCTGACTGCGAAGGGCGGCATTTTCGCGGAAGCCATGATGGCTGAGACCGGCGCGACGCGCGGCTGGGCAATGTTCAACGTCGGACTGGCAGCCGGCATGATTCGAGAAGCGGCTGCGATCACGACGCAGATTAGCGGCCAGGTGATTCCCTCAGATAAGCCGGGGTGTCTGGCCATGGCTCTGCGCGAGCCGGCCGGCGTGACCTTGGGAATCGCACCCTGGAATGCGCCGATCATCCTTGGTACGCGGGCGATTGCGGTTCCCCTGGCTTGCGGAAACACCGTCATTCTGAAAGCGTCCGAAATCTGCCCGCGAACCCATAGCCTGATCGTGGAGGCTTTTCACGACGCGGGTTTCGACGGCGGCGTGGTGAATGTCGTAACCAACCGGCCGGAGGATGCCGCGGACGTAGTAGGCGCGCTGATTGACCATCCCGCGGTACGGCGCATTAATTTCACAGGCTCCACCGCAGTCGGCCGGATAGTCGCCAGGCGGGCGGCGGAAACCCTCAAACCAGTGATCCTGGAGCTGAGCGGAAAAGCACCGCTCCTGGTGTTGGAGGATGCCGATCTCGATGAGGCCGTCAAAGCGGCGGCTTTCGGTGCGTTCATGAACCAGGGACAGATCTGCATGTCCACGGAGCGGATTATTGTACTTGATGCCGTGGCCGGAACGTTCGCCGAAAAATTCAGAAACAAAGCGGCGTCGCTGGCGGTAGGCGATCCGCGCGAGGGTAAGGCGCCACTAGGAGCGGTGGTCGATCGAAAGGCCGTCCTGCACGCGGAGAGCTTAGTACAGGACGCGCTGCAACAGGGAGCTGTGCTGCTGGCGGGTGGCGAATCGAAAGGCGTGCTGATGCCGGCAACCGTTGTCGATAAGGTTACGCCGCAGATGCGCCTGTTTCGCGAGGAAAGTTTCGGTCCGGTAGTTGCCCTGGTGCGCGCCCACGATGAAGCGGAAGCCGTGCGGCTCGCCAACGACACGGAATATGGATTGGCCGCGGCCGTCTTCACCAGGGACATTGCGCGTGGATTAAGAGTTGCGCGGCAAATCAAGTCAGGTATCTGCCACGTGAATGGTCCGACGGTGCACGACGAAGCACAGATGCCATTCGGCGGTGTAAAAGCCTCGGGCTACGGGCGGTTCGGCGGCGCGGCTGGTATAGACGCATTTACGGAACTGCGATGGATCACGGTAGAGACGCAGCCTGGTCACTACCCGATCTGAGCCCAGGTTCAGCCCGGGACCGGAAACGCGGCGTGATTTCCGTTACCTGCCGCGCCTTTATCAGATGCCGCCGTTCGTGGGCGGCAATCCAGGCGAAGGTAAGCTCGAGATTGAATCTGAGCAGCCGCACCTATGGCGCCGGCAGCTTGATATGCGCCAGATCCAATCCGCTGGCTTGTTCCAGTTGCCGCGACAATTGCTCCTGCAGGTGCCGGAAAGTTGGCGGCAAGAACGGGGAGCCTTGGATTTCTGCTTGGACGGCGGCTCGGTGCGGGCGATAATCCACTTCCCCAGCCAGCCATAGCGGCCACCGCCGATCGTCGCTACCACCAACACATTGCAGGTTGTACCCCTGCCGCGCGGTTCCGCGAATTCACGAAGGATTCATCGGACACTGCGCTAAGCGATCTTTGTTCGTGTTACTCAGTATGCGCCGCCACCAGCGCAGCTCAGAGGCGTCCGCAGGAAATCCTGAATATGTTCCGTCAACAAAGCCGGCTGCTCCAGAGGGCCGAAGTGTTCTCCACCCGGCAGCAGCACGGATTTGCAGTTGGGCAGGGCATTGCGCAAGTATTCGTACGAGCTGATGAAATGCGAATCGCGCCCGTACACCAGCAGCGTGGGCGTCTGAATGGTGCGTACTGCGTCCAGCGTCAGGTCGCCGACGACTTCGTAATCTTTCAGCAGCGTGGTATTGCGAATCAGGTGGAGCAGCGGCTCCCGATTGCGCGGCAGCCCGCGCGCCGGCCCGTAGAATTTAGGAGTTTCCAGGCTAAGCTGCAACAGATATTCGGCGTCGCTACGCTTGTCCTCCGGTACGTGGATACCGGATTCTTCCAGCTTAGCCACCCAGGCCGCCCAGCCGATCCAATCCTTATCCTGGCGCAAATGCACCAAGGCGGCCAAGCCCGGCTCCAGTGCGAGCAATTTGTGCACGCGCTCCGGATACAGCAGGCTGAAGTACATTGCAATATCGGCGCCGAAGCTGTGCCCTACCAGGATAGGCTTTTGAATGCCCATGCCATCCAGGAGCCCGCGCAGATCCTCGACCATATCCGCAGCCGTGTAATGGTCCGGCGTCACGTCGCTATAGCCATGTCCGCGCAGATCATACGTGGTGACGCGGTATTCGCGGCGCAGGATGGGCGCCATGTACAGATGCCAGACCGCCAGGTTGCCGAGGAAGCCGTGCAGCATCACGATATCGGGTCCGGTACCGACCGTGATGTAATGCAGGTTTATTCTGTTGGCTTGAATCTTCGGCATTTACGATGAATCCAGGTGGCGTCCGCCCGTTTGCGTGACTTTCCATTATCCCTGTCATGGCCGTCTCGGTCTAGTTCCGCTAGTACCGATGAAGTACTGTGGAAAATAAACGCAGTTAAACCTTTGTAAAAAGCGCGACACTGAGCGCGGATCAGGGTTAAGGTTTGGGTAGCTGGCAAGATTTGTGCTGAGCTCCCCTGGCCTTATACCGGCGCCAAGATCGCCTCGGTGGATTACCTGGCTATACGCTTGCCATCGCTGGCTTTTCCACGGACGGCGGGACCCGGGGTTCGTACCGCCACTGCTGTTCAATCAAATCATAGCTTTCGATGGCATCGCCATGGCGGCGGCCAAAGTGCGCGGACACCAGCTCGGAACCTGGCAGTTTCAGGACGGCCACGCTGCGGCAAGCTGCACGCGCTGTGGCCGCCGGCTGGTTGTCTACTACGCTCCACTGCAACCGGACATCGCCGGCTCTGCACTTCTGCACAGTTGCATGCAGGCCTCCGCCCAGCTCTCCCCGCCCGGCGAACCGAATTTCTCCTTTTATATGCTTCACTTTAAGTGAGATGCTTGGAGTGGCGATCCGCTGCGAACTGCGCTAGCAACCATGATCGGCTACATGATCGGCCATAGGGACTAGAACTGCTAAGAAACCAATCGGATGACGTTCCGGCCGAGCGCTGGTATACTGGCCTGAGATCCGGCATGGGAGAGCTGTGCAGAGGCGGCTGTCTGACTTATCAATGACTGTTTCTAGCGCGTTCATGCCCAGGGCGGGAACACTTCTTTGCACGCGCGCGGCTCACCGCCATCACCGGGTACAGAACTCTCCAGGGAGAAAAGATGAAGAATACCAGAACATTCGTCGTCATATTAATCTTGACCGTCGCGGCGGTCTGGCCAGCCAGTTCGCAGGTGGGATGCCCCACGCCCAAACCCACTGTCGCACTGCAACCCGGTAAGAGTGCGGATACGGGGGATGGCCTGATCATGACTAGTTTCTTTACCACCAGCCAGGCCCATCAGTGCGTGGCGCTCACGAATCTCCAAGGGGCCGCGAAATGGTCGTACTGTCAGAAAGGAAATTTGTTCATGACCCGCGCCGTACCCGGCGGCACCGTGTTGTTGGAGAGCAACACCGACTTTACGGATTATACGGTCTTTGAAATGAATCTGGCGGGGACCACCATCGGTTCCCTCACGGAGTCCTCGGCTAACTCCCAGCTTACGGCGCTGGGCAAGCAGAATATTATCGACTTTAATCACGAGGCGATGCGGTTGCCGAATGGCTATACGGCGGTGATTGCGCATAACGAAGCGCTGTACACTGATGCACAGGGTGGGACGCCCCAGAATCCCGTGGACATCATGGGTGACGAAGTGCTGGTGCTCGACACCAACTGGAACGTGGTGTGGGTGTGGAACGCCTTCGACTGGCTGCCGGTCACTCGTACCGCCATTTTGCGGGAGACGTGCCACCCCTGCGCAAATGTGGCCACCGGTGAATGCTGTCCCATCACCTTGGCCAACCAGGCCAACGACTGGCTGCACGGCAACTCACTGGCCTACGACTCCACCGACGGCAGTCTCATCATGTCGCTCCGCAGCCAGGATTGGATCATCAAAATCAACTACGCAAACGGAACCGGCGATGGCCACGTGATCTGGACGCTGGGTAACGAGGCCAGCCAGGGCCCCGGTTATCATTTCACGATGATCGATACCCCCAAGATTCCTTCGCCCTGGTTTAGTCATCAGCACGATGTGGAGGTCTGGGTGAGCTACAATCCCAAGCTTCTTACGCTGTTCGATAACGGCAACACGCGCCACGCGTCAGATCCCACGGCGGACAGCCGCGGACAGGTGCTCACCCTGGATGAGGCAACCATGGCGGTGGATATCCACGCCAACGTGGATTTCCCCTTCTTCTCGGCTGGCTATGGCACCTCGCAGATTCTGGACAACGGAAACTACTGGTGGCAGGCCGGCGCGGTAGGCACTGTAACTCCGACGCGCGGATTTGAGTATGTGCCTTCGGGTCATACTGGGACAGCGGCCTACGCCATCGACTTTGCGGATACGTCTTACCGGGCTTTCCGCCTGGATGGTAAGTCCGGGTTTTAGGCGCCGAACGCTCAGCGCGCAAGAATACCGCGGATCACGGCCGCCAGCTGGCTGCCAAACACGAGACTCACACTGAGGCTGACCAGCAGCGGCGGCGCCAGGGCAGCCCACTTTTTACGGGAGACCGCCTCGATCATGATCCACAACAGTAACGGCGAAACGGGGCGCCCGAAACCAAACGATTCGTTCATGTAATTCGGCAACGAACTGAGCACCACGGCCAAGGCGGCGAACAATGCGACGCATAGCGTCACGGGACTGGTGGGGAGATCCAACACCCAGCGCACTGCGAGTATGAGGGCGACGGCCAGCCCGGCTACCGCTAAAGAATCGGTAACGCGCAACAACAGTTGGACAGACGGATCGGGGTCAGGACGGAGCCAAAAAAAACGCTGCACGAAGCCCCATCCGGGAGGGCTCAGGCAGCATGTGGGCCCGCCATGTGGCAGACGCCAGACCAGGTGCCCGTACCAGGCGGCTGCCGGGATGCCGCTAGCCGCAAACCATGCCGCGCGGCGCCAGTCGTGATGCCACATCCGATCGATTATTAAGGCGGCGCCCAGCAGCAGACCGGTCTCACGGGTTAGAACGGCCAGCGCTGCCAGCACCCAGACCCGGGTCCAGCGCTTCTCTTCGCAGTACAACATAAAGCCCGCAAACAGCGCCGTGAATGGGCCGTCTACCAGCATACGGTCTACGGAAGCCAGCGTGGCAGGGACCGTCAAAAATAGCATCCCCCAAAGCGGAGAAAGGCCGCGGCGCGCCAGTAGCCGGCCGCACCAGTACACGCCTAAGGCGAGAAACAGCATTTCGACAGCGATGTACGCGCCGTCGATCCAGGCGCTGCGGCCGCCTGCCAGCAGCCACGCTGCCAGCGGAATCAGAACCCGGCGAAAGCGCAGCTGGGGAGAGTCCACGTAGCTCGCATAGCCCTTGCCCAGGAATGGATCGTGCGCCAGATAGCGATAGAATTGGCCGTCGTAACCGGCGCCTGGGAAGCGATACGTCCCGGCAGCCAATTCCGGTGGTACGCGCAAGACGGTGCCGGTGCAAAAGAGCGCGGTCCAATTTCCGCCGCATGCGTAGTGGATCCGGAGCGCCATCCATAGGAAGACCACCAGCATCGACAGGACCGCCGCCGAAGCGCAGACACGCCGATTCACGATTATTCCCACTCGATGGTGGCAGGGGGTTTGTGGGTCAAATCGTAGAATACACCGCTAATGCCTGGGATGGAGAGTAAGTCACTGGAGATAGCGGCGAGTAACTGCGCGGGCATACCGACGGATTGTGCGGTCATGCCATCTACGGAATCGATTGGGCGGAGCACCACTGAATCCGGTGCCGCGGCGGAGCCGAGTGGGATCAGCACCACCGGAAATTGCCAGATCTGCCGGTCAAACCCGCTGGCGTGCGAGAGGCGGCGTACGATCGCGTCGGCCCTGCGGAGGCGCCCGAGCCGCTCCGGTGTGAGGGCACTGACGCGCACCCGCAGGTCCGCCAACGGTGCGGTGGTACGCACGCACGCCATCACCCGGTTGACGCCGGAGATGCGATTGATCAGCTCCGTGGCGCGGGCGTGATCCAATCCGCCATCCGCGTCGATGGCGAGCACCGGCGCGTAGCTGCGGCTATCGCCCTGTACGCCGACCGAGTGGACCGGCACGATATAGCCGTCATCATAGCCCTCATCGGCGGGTTGGACAGGCGCATCGATATCAGAGCATAAGCAGCGAATGGCCAAGCCAGGTCCGGGGAACGGGTGGCGGTCGAGGATCTCCGCCGGAAGGCCGATTTCCCGGCCGATCTCGCGGACTTCGTCTTTATAATAAGCGCGGAGAGGCTCCACGATACGGCCGGCTTCCATCAGCCGTTGGATGCCCGGTACGCGGTTGTGATGCGTCTTGATCACGGCCGCTTTTTCCGTACCGCCGGATTCGATTGTGTCGGGATAAATGGTGCCCTGGCCCAGAATCCAATGGCCGTCAAGCAGGTGACGCGACTCGATGATGCGCTCCTGCACGCGTACGAATTCCTCCCCGATGATATGCCGCTTCTGTTCCGGATCGCTGACGCCGGCGAGCGCACCGAGGAACTGCGCTTCGGCGGATTCGACCGAGACGCCGGCCATCCCCCGCATGGAGTCCGTCTCGCCCTCCCGCATCAGACCGGTATCGACATAGACACCCTGCACGCGCGCCGGACCCAGCGCTCGCTGGCAAAGGGCGCAGGCTACCGCGGAATCCACGCCTCCGCTGACGAAAAAGAATACGTTGCGGCCGCCGACACATTCGCGGATCTCGTCTTCAATCTGGGGCAGGCGGTGGCGCGGATCCCAATCACGCCGGCAGCCGCAGATGCCGAACAGGAAATTGGACAGGATCTCCCGGCCGCAAGATGTATGCGCAACCTCGGGATGGAACTGCACGGCGTAGAGGCCGCGCGCCGGTGCCTCGATCGCGGCGATGGCACAAGTGGCCGTGCGGCCCAAAACCGAAAATCCGGGCGGAGCCGCGCTAACCAGGTCGCGGTGGCTCATCCAGATTTGTTGCCGCCCGGAGATGCCTTGGAATAACATGCTGCCGCCGCCGGCGCCGTTCGCGAGCAGTTCGAAGCTGGCCAGGCCATATTCGCCTTTCTGGCCCAACTGGACGGTTCCACCCAGCAAATAAGCCATGAGCTGCTGGCCGTAGCAGATTCCCAATACGCGGGCGCTGCCCTGAAATATGCCAGGATCGACGGTGGGGCTCGACGGATCGTAAACGCTGTTGGGGCCGCCTGAAATGATCAGGCCCTTGGCGCCGGCAAGATCGGCGGCGGGAGTTTCGCTCGTAACGACCTCGGAATAGACTCCCAAGTCGCGGACCTTACGCGCGATTAAGTGACAATATTGGCCTCCAGCATCCAGGACGATGATCTGGGCGGCAGTTTTGGCAGTTTTCACCGGGCGAGTGCGGCGGCTTCTGGCTGTGTACGTCTGACGAGTACTTTGCGCGCCGTTTCCAGCAGCGCTTGGGCTTTGGGCATAGCCTCGACGGCGCGTTCGACTTCCGGATCGGTCTCCATGGCGACCCGGTCGCTCTCATCAAGGTTGAACGCGGTGATGTACATTTCGCGTTTCAGCAGGCGCTTGATCCAATCGGCATCCTGGGTGAATTCGGCTTCCGTGAAATCGTAGTTCTGTTTCAGCAGATAGTCGTGGAATTCATTCAAAGTGGTGGCATCGGGGGACCAGCCTTTGGGCAACTTGGCGGAGTGCAAGCCGAAATACGAGCGCGTGAAATTGAAGAACGCCGACTTTACGTAAAGCTCAGTCTCCAGGTGGTCGAGCTTGGGTTGCGCGTACTTCTCGTCGGGTGTAATGCCGCCGCCGCCATAGACCGTCCGGCCGCCGTCGGTCATCTTCACATCCTGCATGTCTTTCGGTTCGTCCTTGTGATAGTAGTAATCGAAGAACGATTGATTAGTGTAATCGCGTTGGATCAGGCGCCCGCTAGGCGTATAGAAATGTGCCGTGGTCAGTGCCAGACCGGTATTTTCGGAGAGGGGATAAACGGTCTGAACCAATCCTTTTCCAAATGTCGTTTCACCCAGAATCCAGGCGCGATCGTGATCCTGCAGAGCGCCTGCCACAATCTCTGCCGCCGAAGCCGAAGAGCGATTTACCAGCACGACGATGGGGTAATCATGCCCGTGGTTCCCATTCCTCGCGGTGTAAACTTTTTCCGGAGAAGAGCGGCCGTGATGCGAAACGATGGTTTGCCCCTTTTGCAGGAATTTGTCGGCGACAGCCACGCCTTCGTTGAGCAGGCCGCCGGGATTATTGCGCAGATCCAGCACCAGGCCGTGGATGTTGTTTTCACCCAGTTTCTTCAGCCCGTCTTCCAGTTCCTTGCTCGTGGTTTCGTTGAACTGTTCGACAAAAACGTAGGCAATGCCGGGTTTTAGCCAGATGGCGTTCTTGACGCTATCGCGCGAAATTTCATCGCGAATGACCGTAAAGCTGATTGGCTGGTCGCTTCCTTCGCGCGAAACCACGATCGTAACCTGCGTGCCGCGCGGACCCTTCAGAAGATCGGCGACTTCGGTGGTGGTGAGATTGTCGGTGGACTTATCGTTCACCTTCATAATAATGTCGCCTGGCCGGAGGCCCACCTTATAAGCCGGTGAACCAGGGAACGGCGCCACTACCATGGTTTTGCCGTTAAACGGCTGAACCTTCATGCCTACACCGAAATAGTGACCCCGCTGGTCTTCCCGAAGGAGTTCGTAGTCGCGGGGGTCGAAGAAATTGGTATGCGGATCGAGGGTGCGGAGCATGCCCGGAATGGCGCCCTTATAGATGGCTTTGTCCGGATCGACTTTGTCGGCAAAGTTCTGTTCCACCAAGCCATACACGCTGGTGAAGGACTTCAGACTGGAGCCAATCTCATCGCCGTCGCCAACCGTCGCGGCTGCATGAACCTGGGGGCCGAAGATGCCGCCCAGAAGAGAACACAGAAAAACGATGCCAAGAAACAGAAAGAGCCGCTTTTGGGCCATCCGGGAAACCATCCTCACCTTGAGTATACCTGATGGTTTGACGCGGCGGGGAAGGGTTTGGTCTCAGGGACCTTGCGCTAAAAGTCGCGCTACGCGTGCCGCGACCGGTCCAGGACCAGTTCCCGATGCTCTTCGATCATGCGGTTTACCACATGGCAGTTCCAGCATACCGGCTGGTGCGTGGCCAGCACATCCGGCACATCCGCGGCCGCTACTTCGTGCCATTCGATAGTCTGGTGCTCCGCGTTCAGCAGGGCGGGTTCGTTGTCGGCCCAGTGAATCTCGCCGATGGGTTTGCCGCACAGGGCGCAATTCTTCCCGTGGTACCACTGTGTCAGGACATGGCGCACCAGGCAATCCTCCGGTGCGGCTTCGATCTGCCGCAAGCACTCCTGGCCGCAGTCCCGGCGCTCCGGCCAGCGCGAGCAAGACTTCAGCCGCAGGTCCGTTTTGCCTTCCAAGGTCATCAGCAGCACGTGTCTGGTATCCACCACGACGCCTGCCGGCCGCTTATTCTCCGGGCACGTGATCACGCGCTCGCCGCGGAACTGCAAGTAAGCGCGGACGAAGACCAGTCCGAGAATCACCACCAGCGCCAACAGGACGAGCGATACCCATAAATACACGCCGAAGTTGATCGTATTCATACCGGCCACCTTCCGGCTTATATGGTGCACGCGTCTCGCCACCGCCTATGTCACAGAAATCAAAAGCACGGCGTTTACGGATTGCGTCGTTTTCCGCAACCCCATTGGGTGCCTAGCCCCGGCCAATGCCCCTGCATGAGCAACGAATTCGGTAGAATGCGCGTCAGTCTGGTATGAGTCTGCGCGCCGTAGCGGCACTAGGGGTAATACTGACGTTTTGGGCCGCGCCGCTGCTGCCCACTGCGCCATCCGACTACGATGCCGTAGTCCACAAGTTTTCGCTGATAGAGCAGGATCGTCTACGGCCAGGCTCGCGCGTGGTGCTGACACCTGCCGAGTTGAACGCTTACGCGCGTCAGGAAGTCGCCGATGTGGCGCCCGACGGCGTACGCAATCCACGCCTGGAACTGGGTCCCGGCACCGCTACCGCCTCCGCGCTCATCGATTTCGGCAAGCTGCGGCGCGCCCAGGGAAAGCCGCCCGGGCTCCTCATGTCCTACCTGTTGGATGGCGAGCGGCCCGTCACCATCACTGCCCGCATCCGATCGTCGCAAGGCACCGCGACTGTGGACGTTGATCAGGTGCAGATTTCCGGTATGACCATCGAGGGTGGTTTGTTGGACTTCCTGATCCGTGATTACCTGATGCGGATCTATCCGAACGCCAAAGTGGGACAGCCGTTCGCCTTGGGACACCGCATCGAGCGTCTGGATGTGCAGCCCTCCGCGGTGGATGTCTTCATCGGACGGTAACCGGCTGACGGCCGTCATCTGCCCGATAATGGCACTATGACCTTCTGGCCGTTTCTCCTGCTCGCCGCTGCCGCGCCCGCACCCGACAAAATCGTATTTGATACCGACTGCGGTTTCTTCGGCGACGATGGCAGCGCCCTGGCGATGGTTCTCCGCAGTCCCGAAAAGGTGCAAGTGACCGCCAGCACCACGGTATCGGGCAATGTCTGGGCCGCGGAAAGCGCCGGTTACGTTACTGAAATCCTCGGCCTGCTGGGACATTCCGAAATCAAAACCTATTCCGGCGCGCAGATGCCCCTGGTGCACACGGCCGCCATGGCCAAGCTGGAGGCGCCGGTGGAATTTGATGGGGCATTCAGCCGCCCCGTGAAGCTCGCGCCAACATCGCCATCCCCGGCGCAACCTGCGGCGATCGATGTGATGGCCGATGCGATTGCGGAGAATCCCGGCCAAATCACCATCCTGGCGCTGGGTCCCATGACGAATGTCGCCCTGCTGCTGCGCTTGCACCCGGATCTGGAAACCAAGATCAAGCGCATCGTCTTTATGGGGGGTAACGTGCACGTGCCCGGTAATGCGTCGGCCGCGGCCGAGTTCAACTTCTGGTTCGACCCGGAGGCGGCCCAGATCGTGCTGCGATCGCGCATTCCGGCGAAAATCATGTTCCCGCTGGATATCTGCAATCACGCCGTGCTGAACAAAGCGCGCTTCGACGAGATCGTGGCCGCCCGGACGCCGATCACCGACCGGTACAAAGAAGACTATGGCCAGCGTTATCCAGGCTTTCTCAAGAATCCCCAGGCCACCGGATACCTTTGGGATGAATTGGCCGCCGCCTGGCTGCTGGACACGGGATTCGTCACGAAGTCCGACACGCAGTGGTTGGACGTAGATACCCGCTTTGGCAAGGCCTATGGCGCCACCGTTCCGCTGGACCTTAAGTTCGCGCCGGATGCCACGCCCGTACGGGTGATGTTGGACCTCAACTATCCCCGTCTGTGGAACCTTTATAAGCGGCTGCTAACTGCCCGCTAAAGAAGGCCGGCGTGGACGCCGGCCGCAGGACTGGAGCCTGCCCCACTGCCTGTGTAAAACTCGGGTACAATAACCCCATGCGACCTAATAACCCTTTTAATATTCTACTTTTGCTAATAAGTGCTTTCAGTATGTACGCGCAAGTACCGACCTCGTGTACCGTGAGCGCGGTTCCCACCGTGGTCCACTCTGAAGGTGTCGCGGAGCGCCTGGGAGACATCGATCTGCAATGTACCGGCACCCCCGGCGTGACGGTTACCGCGAACCTGAATATCCAGCTTCCAGTGGCGGTCACTAACAACATAAATAGCAGCGGTTATTCCACCGACGCCTCGCTATACTACATTATCGGCACATCCAACATTCCCTCGGGCGTAGCCGGACTGGTCACCAACCAAAGCATTTCGTTCAACGGGTTCCAGTTCACTTTTCCTCCCAGCGGATCCCTTTCCGTGGTCGTCGATGATATTCGGGCTGATGTGAACCAGCTTGGGATTGGGCAGTCGACGCCAATCCAGGCATTTCTCGGCAGCACGCTTTTGCTATCTCCCAATCCTGTGACCGTCGCTAATACGCAGCAGGGCCTGCTGGCGACGAATCTGGCTGCAGCTGTTACGTGCGTAGGTTCGCCCACTCCTTCCACCATCAGTTTGACCAACCTGTTCGCCGCCGGCACCGCCGAGCAGACCACCCGCGTTACGGAGGGGTTCCCGACGTCTTTCGAGCCGATTGATTCCACCAGCACCAATGGCACGCGCTTCCTGCTGACGTATTCCGGCATTCCCGCGGGCGCGACCATCTACGTTCCCGATGCGGTGGCCGGTTCGAGTGCCACGGTTCCCACCGCGGGCGGCGACATGGGGACCGCAGCCACGGTCGGCCAATACACACCCGGCAGCAGTACTTTACTTCTAGTGCGTGTCTTGAATACGGATTCGACCGGAACGGGAGGCACCTTCGCCACGCTGCCGGCGCCCAACGGTTCTGGAGTGCTGGTGCTGGATGGAGCCAATCCTGTGCCCCTGACCAGCGGCTCCGGCTACGCTGTGTATGAGGTGGTAGACGCCGATCCATCCGCCACCGAGAGCGCGCAAATTCCCAACTTCTTCGCCATCGCTGCCAATAGCCCGGCGTCGACTTCGAGCGGCACCGTTTCGCTGGCGCCCGTCTCGACGGTAGCCACCGCATCCAGCACCGCGCCCATTCCGCGCTTTGTAGCCGTCATACCGCCCTCGGATTGCACGGCCGAAAGCGATTGCAACGCCTCGTACTATCCGCTGCTGAAAGTCACTACCACTGGCGCTCTGCAGGCCACCGCAGTGACTGCCGGGCCGCAGAAAGCGGCTGGCGTGATGCAGATCGGCAATGTCGGCGGCGGTGTGCTCGATTGGTCGGCGAGTATCACTTATACCAGCGGTTCCGGCTGGGCCTCCCTGAATCCGTCATTCGGCGTGGATAACACCGTGGCGATCCCGTTTGTCACTCCCGGATCTCTCCCGCCCGGCACTTACCGGCCACCATCGTGATCAGTGGCGGACCGCAGGCGGGCACGCAGAGCTTCCCGATCACGATGGCCGTCACTGCACCGGCGCCGCCCGCGCCGGCTGTCACGATTACCAGCATTACCGACGCCGCAGATTTCCATGCCGGTCCGGTGGTCCCCGGTTCGCTGGCTGCCGTTTTTGGAAGCAACTTCGCGGGGCAGAATGTATCCGTAACATTCAATTCGACGCCGGCGACGCTTATTTATACCGGTGCGGCGCAGATCAATGTGCGGATTCCGCCATCTCTCACCGGCCAGAACTCGGCGCAAATGGTGGTGACTGTGGATAATGTCAGCAGCGCTCCATTCACAGTGCCGCTGACCGCCGTTGCGCCCGCCATCTTCACCCCTGGCGTATTGAACCAGGACAACACCATCAACTCCAGCACTAACCCCGCGGCGCTAGGCTCGGTGCTGCAGATCTTCGGCACAGGCATGCCGGATTCCGGCGGCGCGTTCAAGGTGACCATTCAGAATCAAGGAAACCTGGCGCCCCAATATGCCGGCGCCGCGCCTGGACTGCTGGGGCTCGAACAGGTGAACGTGGCCGTGCCTGCGAACCTGCAGCCAGGCGCCACTACGCTGACCATTTGCGTCACCGGAGCCGGCAACCAGCCGTATTGCAGCCAGCCGGAGTCGATCACCCTGAAGCCATGATCCGTCAGCTGCGTCCGGGGGCGTTGGTTCTGATATCTGCTACGCTCCTGCTCTTGGGGGGCTGCGGGTATATTGGGGAACCGCTCCCACCCTTGATGAACGTCCCCGGACGCGGCGAAAACCTGGCCGCGGTCCAGCGCGGCTCGACCCTCATCGTGCACGCCACCTTGCCGACTCTCACTACGGAAGGTGTCGTCATCAAACAGAGCCTGCGGCTCGATCTGCGCATCGGACCGAAGCCCGCCGGCGCGCCTAAAATCGAAGCCTGGGCCGAAAGCGCCAAGGCCGTCGGCGGAGCCACCGTCGCCAACAGCATCGCCGAGTATCACATCCCGGCCACTGAATGGATCGGCAAGCAGGTGCTGATCGCGGTAAAGGTGATCGGAGCGAACGGACGCGACGCGGGATGGTCGCCGCCTGTCGAACTGACCGTGGCGCCGCCGCCCGAGCAGCCCCGCGATCTGAGGGCAGAAGCGGTCGCCCAGGGCGTGCGGCTCACGTGGCAGGGCGCGGAAAGCTCTTTCGTGCTTCTGCGGCGCGGCCCGGAGGAGCACGATTACACGGAAATCGGCAAATCTCCAAAACGCGAATATATCGATACCACCGCGGAATTCGGCAAGCATTATAGCTACATGGTGCAGGCGCTGGTAAGGGTTGGACAGAGCGAGGCACAAAGTGACTTGTCGAAGGAAGCCGCCATCACGCCGCTCGACACGTTCGCAGCCGCCGCGCCCGCGGGTCTTGCGGCGGTGCCTTCGACAGCCAGCATTGAGTTGGTGTGGGAGCGTAATGGCGAGCCGAATGTCGTGGGATATCGCGTCTATCGCGCGCTCGGCAGCGGAAATCTCGAGCGGTTAGCCGATACGGTGCTGCCCGCCTATAGCGATCGTAAGATCGAAACGGGGAAGACTTATCGGTATGCGGTAAGTGCGGTGAAGAGCAATCAGGTAGAGAGTAAGTTATCGGGAACTGTGGAGGTCACGGCGCCTTAGTTAGGGCGAGCAGCGCGCTGTCGCCGTGGCTGGTGGATCAATCGCGTTGCTTTGTTGTCAACTGAACAAAATATGTGACCACACCCCACTCCGGTTGGGAAAGCGGCATGGTGGTGGCGCCACCGTTCAGCACTCCTCCGGGCCGAAGGAACAGCTGAAGATCAAGATCCAGGGCCTTCTTCGGGTCCCGTTCGTACAATCCGGATATACCAGTAATTTTGGCGCGGAACTCTTCGTCCCGATACTCGGCTTTTTCCTGAACGGTGGCGGGTCTTAACGCAATCGATGCGTGGACGTTGCCCGCTTCATCAACGGTGAGCCTCAGCGGAACTTTTCGTATCTCGGTCTGCATGATGCCGCTCCATGTTCCCTTGATGGATGCCAGCATATTTGGCGGCGCGACCGGTGGCTCTTGCTCGTGATGGGGCGCCTTGGCCCGATTCTCGCGGTAGCGGGACACCAACGAAGAGGCGATCTCATCGGCCACTTCTTGCGCTACTGTTCCTTGCCCGCTGTTCACCAGGACTACGATGATTATCCTTTCGGACGGTATCGTGAACAGCAATGCCGATGCATACTGATAGCCGCCACCGACGTAACATCACCTTAAAGCCGAAGCGGTCTTCATGCCACCACCCGAATCCATACTTAAGGCCGTTATCGGCGGGGACGGCGGAGTTTTGCATCTCATCAATCGCGGAATTGGAAAGGACCGCATCGTGTTCGGCCGCGATTTCCTTTAGGTGAAACATGCCGAACAGCGCCAGATCGTGCGCACTGCAGAACCCGGAAGACGCAGCCTCCTGGCTACTGGGCTCGCTTGCGCTCCAGTCCGCGGGACTGCCATGAGGCGCTGTACCTCTCGGCCGCATATCCTTCGAGCCCCGGAGCAATGCCGATGGAACAGTGTTTCATTCCCAAAGGATCCAGAACCTGGGTTCTCAGAAAATCGGCGTACTTCATTCCAGAAACGTGGCAGATGGCATCGCCGAGCACGCCGTAGCCCAGGTTAGTGTAGGCGAAGCGCTCACCGGGTGCCCAGATCAACACTCCGAAGCGGCGGATCATTATGTCCTGGTAGTCGCCATCGGCCTCACGGAAGGCATATCCGTTGTCGTATGTGCCGAGTCCGGCCGTATGAGTTGCAACCCGGCGCACGGTGGCGGCGGAGGGGTCCCACGCCAAACTGGTGAGCTTTGCCGACCCGAGATAATCATTGACGGGCCGATCCAGATCGAGTTTCTTTCGGGTGCGCAGCGCCATAATCCCGGTCGCCGTCATCAGTTTTGTGACAGAGGCCAGCGCATACATGCTGTGCTCGGTTGCTGCCACATGTCGCTCCCGATTTGCCCAGCCGAAGCCTTTCTCCCAAATGATCGAGCCGTTTCGCGCCACAGCTACGCTAATGGATGGGATGTGGTCGCTGGCGATCTTCCGCTCAATCAAAGTTTGGACGGGGGAGAAATCCGGCTTGTTCTGCCCCATACACGACGAGGCGAGCAGGCATTGCGAGAAGACGCATCCCAAGATCGAGATTGTGACTCAACCCGATGCGAAAACGCCTGCAGGTATCGCCATCTGACCCGAATCGCCGTCTGAAGGCCGGCATAATTCGGATTATAGGCATATTGAACTCGGCGTAGAGCTAAAATCAACCCATGCGCGCATTCCTCATCCTCCTCCTGGCCGCCGCTGGCGCCGCCCGCCTGCCCGCCGCCAAGAATTTGGAGATCTATTTCATCGACGTTGAAGGCGGCCAAGCCACGCTGTTCGTGGCGCCGTCGGGCCAATCGATGCTTATCGACACGGGCTGGTCGGGCAATAACAGCCGCGATGCCGACCGCATTGCCGCGGCTGCCAAGCATGCCGGCGTGAAGGCCATCGACTACCTGTTGATTACGCACTTCCACGAAGATCATGTGGGCGGCGTGCCACAACTGGCGCGCAAGCTGCCCATTCATAACTTCATCGATCACGGCGAAGACGTCGAGCATGACCAACGCGGCAAGGAGCTTTACGCGGCTTATGTTGAATACCGCGCGAAAGGTACCCACATCCTGGCCAAGCCCGGCGTCTCGATTCCGATAAAAGGCCTCGAAGTGCAGGTGCTCACCGCCGATGGCGACGAGATCGAGAAGCCGCTGCCCGGCGCGGGGCAACCCAACCCGGCTTGCGCGAACGCCAAATTGCAGGCTCCCGATCCATCGGAAAACGCCCGTTCCGTAGGCACGTTGATCACGTTTGGAAACTTCCGCATCCTCGACATGGGCGATCTCACCTGGAACAAAGAGCACGAACTGGTTTGCCCCAACAACAAAGTCGGCTCGGTGGATTTGTACATCGTGTCGCATCACGGCTCGGACCTTTCCGGGTCACCCGCCTTTGTGGACGCCATTCATCCGCGCGTGGCCATCATGGATAACGGCGCGCGCAAGGGCGGATCGCCGTCGGTCTGGCAGACCATCCATAGCTCGCCTGGCCTGGAGGATATCTGGCAGTTGCACTATGCCATTTCCGGCGGCAAGGACAACAACGCGCCCGACACCTACATCGCCAACACCGATGAGGTGGGCGACCATGGGAATTGGATCCATGTAACCGTGCATCCCGATGGGAGCTTCCTGGTGAATAACGTGCGCAACAAGTTCACCAAGACGTACGCTTCCAAATGACCGCGAGCATATCCAAGCGCCCCGATTACGGCATTGATGCGCCCGGCGTGCTGGCAATGTTCTTCGTGCTGGGCGCGCTCTGCCTGATACTGGGTCCTTTCGCGCGCCCGTTCAGTATAGGTCGGGTCACTTTCGAGCCCGGCTACGCCCCGCACGTCACCGGAGGCATCTTTCTGCTGGAAGGTGTGCTGATGCTGATCTACGTAAAGCGCGGCAAGTTCCGCCATCGCGATCGCATGCTGGCGCAGGTTTCCTGGACCGGCGGGGAACGCGTGCTGGACGTCGGGACCGGCCGTGGCTTGCTGCTGATTGGTGCGGCCAGGTTGCTGACCACGGGCCGCGCCACCGGCATCGATATCTGGAGCACCAAAGATTTGTCCGGCAACGCCTTTGAGCGCACGCAGGCGAATACTGAAATGGAGGGCGTCGGCGGCAAGGTTGATCTGCGCACGGAAGACGCCAGCCGCATGACTTTTCCCGATGCTTCTTTCGATGTGGTCGTCTCGAATCTTTGCATCCACAACATTCCGGGGCAAGCCGGGCGCGAGCGCGCCTGCCGCGAGATCGCGCGTGTCTTGCGGCCGGGCGGCATCGCCGTAATCTCCGATTACCGGCTGACAGGCAAGTATGCGGCAGTATTCGCCGGCGCGGGTTTTTCCGTTGAATGGCGCGGACCCTTCTGGCGCGATTGTTTTCCGCCGCTGAAGATCTTCGTGGCACGGAAGCCTGCATGAGAATCGCGGTTCTCGGTCTCGGGTTCATGGGCAGCACGCATGTGCATGCCTGGCGGCAAATCCCCGGCGCGGAGTTGGCCGCCATCTTCAGCCGCAATCCACGCCGTCTCGCGGGAGACCTGACGGACGCCGGCGGTAATCTTGGCAGCCCCGGTGCGAAACTCGATTTCTCGGCCGTGGCTAAGTACACCAGCGCCGAAGATGCCGTGCGCGATCCCGCGGTAGAGGCAGTCGATATCTGCCTGCCCACGCATTTGCACGAGCCGATCGCGCTGTTGGCACTCGCCGCGGGCAAACATGTGCTTGTAGAAAAGCCGATGGCGCTCGATGGCGCGGCGGCCGATCGCATGGTTGCCACCGCCGAACGTGCCGGCCGCATTCTGATGGTTGCGCAAGTGGTGCGATTGATTCCGTCCTACCGCGTGGCGGCGGATATCTTGCGGTCCGGCCGCCTGGGCACGGTGCGTGCGGCGATTTTTCGACGCCGCTGCGCTGCTCCCGCCTGGAGCGCGTGGCTCACTGATCCGGCCCAAAGCGGCGGCGGCGTGTTCGACCTGCTGATCCACGACATCGACTTCTGCCTGCACGTGTTCGGCAAGCCCGCCGCCGTTACGGCCTCCGGATACGAGGATCTGCCGCACGGCGTGGATTGGATAGTGGCCCAACTGTGGTATCCATCGATCGGCGCCGTGGCTATTTCGGGCGGCTGGCATCATCCGGCCGCGTATCCTTTTTCGATGGAGTTCACCATCATCGCCGATGGCGGCACGCTGGAGTTCAACTCGGCGCACACGCCGCTCACCGAATATGGCGCAGACGGCCGCGAACACGCTCTGGAAGTGCCCGCAACGGATGGCTATCGCGCTGAACTGCAATACTTTCTGGGCTGCGCCGAGCGTGGCGAAAAGCCGCTGGCATGCCCGCCCGAAGAATCCGCCGCGGCCGTAAAGTTGGCGCAATCGATGCTGGAATCCCGCAAGAGAAACGGAGAAAAGATCGCATGCAACATCTGAATGACTTGGAAATCGGCGTGATGTTCTGGGCCGGCGGCGATCCGTACGAAACCATACGGGAGATGAAAGCATGGGGCGTGCGCTGCGGCCAAATGGGTATTCCTGGAGATCTGCCGCTCGAACGAGAAGCCGCCCGCTGGAAGCAAGCGCTCGCCGACGAGAACTTTACCGTGGTGACGGTGTTTGCTGCTTATGTGGGCGAGAGTTATGCCGATATCCCCACGGTGCAACAGACGGTCGGCTTCGTGCCGCCGGCCACGCGTGCCGCGCGGGAACTGCGCACAGTCGAGGTAAGTGACTTTGCCGCCACGCTGGGTGTTCCCTCGATCGCCACCCATATCGGCTTCGTGCCTGAGGACCGCGCCGCGGAAGATTACCTGGCCGTGCGCGAAATGGTGCGCCGCGTGTGCGATCGCGCCGCCCAAAACGGGCAGACATTCGCGCTCGAAACTGGACAGGAGGCCGCGCCCGTGTTACTCGATTTCCTGCGCTCCGCCGAGCGGCCAAATCTCTGCATCAATTTCGATCCGGCTAACATGATCCTCTACGGAACTGGCGATCCGGTGTCCGCGCTCGACACACTTGCCGGGCATGTTGTCACAGTACATTGCAAGGACGGCGACTGGCCGCCCAAGGATTCCCCCGGCGCGCTGGGCGAGGAGCAGCCGTTGGGCCAGGGTGCCGTGGGAATGGAACGATTTATCTCTAAGTTAAAGGAAATCGGTTACCGGGGCCCGCTGACAATAGAGCGAGAGGCCAGCGATCCTGCGCGGCGGCGGCGCGATATCGGGATGGCCGTTCAGTTGCTCGAAAGGCTGGGCGGGCGGGCTTTGCGCAACGCGGCTCCCGGCCCAGCCGTCTAAAGGCTTTAGTTACCAAGCATGTCCGGACTATCTGCCAGCCAGGAGCTTCGACTCGAGTATCTGACGTGGGTCGTGCCCGACTCGCCGCCCTTGGTGATTCGCCGGTACGCGATCGATGGAATCCACCAGGAGGTCAGTGAAGCGTTCGCCGCCGCGCCGCACCGTTGCGCGGAGACCGGCGGGATTCTACTCGGGCGGCGGGACGAAGACCGCATCGTAGTGGAGGATTTCGAGCCGATCCCGTCTGAGCACCGCTTTGGTCCTTGTTACCGTCTTTCCGATACCGACCGCGAACTGCTGCGCGAGACTTTAGACTGGTTTCGCGGGGGCGCGCAACCCGGTCTGTTCGTGCTGGGTTTTTATCGCAGCAATACGCTGCCGGAGTTTGAGCTTACGCCGGAGGACGAAGATCTGATGCGGTCGCATTTTGCCGCGGCCGAGGATTTAGTCCTGCTGGTGAAGCCCAACTTAATGGGGAGCAGCGAGTCGGATTTCTGCATGCGCCGTTGCGGGAGCGCGCCTCCTGTGTCAGCGCCCATCGATCCGCCGGCGTTGATGGCGTGGCCGGCGCCGCGTACACGCCCGGAACCAGAGATTGCGCCTTCCCAAAAGAAGAACTGGCCCTGGTACGCCGCGGCGATCGCGCTGGGCGTGGCGTGCGGCGCGCTTGCCTACATGTGGTGGCATCCGCATACTTCCGTCGAGGCCGTGCAAAAGCCCGTGGCGACGACTGCGGCGCCCGCACCCTCAATAGCCGTGCAGCTAGCCCCCACGCCGCCGGCAGTGGAGGGTGCGCCGGCGCCGCTTGAGCCGGACACGGCGGGCATCCATCAACTGCTGGATCGCTGGTCGAGTGCGCTCAAACGCGGAGACGTCGACGCAGCCGCCGCGTGCTATACGCCGGTGGTGAGCACCTATTTCGACCGGCACGATGTGACGCGCGAGGCCGTGCGCCAGAGCATACGGCAGACGCGGGCGCGCTACGGCCGCCCGACCGAGTATGGCATTTCCAGTTTGGGAATTACACCAGTGAGCGATACTCGCGCCGTGGCCACTTTCCGCAAACATTGGCGCTGGCGCTCGACAAGCCGCAGCCGGCTGGCGGGGCAAGAAGAAGAGCGCATGACGCTGGTCCGGTCGGACGGATCGTGGCGGATTTCGTCAGAGCAACCACAAACGCCATAAGGCGGTGAAAGTCATTCCGGCTTCCTCCACTCGGCGGCTTTCGCCGGCTTATCCCACGCCTGGTAAAGTTGCACAATCCACTCTCGGGCGCGGTCCAACTGATACCAGTCCGGGACTGCGATCGGGTCTTTGTGTGCGGCCATACCCGCATAACCTGCAAGCAGCAGCGGCTCGGGCTATTTCTTCCGTCCAGCCAGGCTCGCGCCCACCAGGCTCTCGGCGCGAAATCGTTGCCAGTTATCCGGCTGCTGCTTTAGGTTGAACTCCAGGGCTTCGCGCGCAAGCGACTGGGCCTCGGCGAACTTCCCCAGCGAATGGTGGCGAGTGAGAGGTCCGCCGCCGATGCCATCGTATCCGTATTCTCGGAGCCCTGGCCATGCCGGCGCCCCGCCAGCGCCTGTGCGGCATAGGTCTCCGCGAGCGCGTACTTGCCCTCCCTTTGGTACATGGATGTGACGGCCGCAAGCCCGTTGAGAGTTTCGGGATGCTCGGGACCCAGTACACGGCGCTCGGTGTCCAGGTTCTGTCTGAATAAGGCCTCAGCCCCCTGTACTTGCCTTCCCCGGCGAAGGCGCTGGCCAGATTATCGACCGAAGCCAGTGTGTAGCGACGCTCCGGACCCAACACCCGGCGCCGGGTCTCCAGGGCTTGGCTGGCCAGCGTTTCGGCCTGCTTGTAGCTGCCCTGCGCAGTGTACGCGGCAGCCAGGTTGTTCATGGATTTCAGAGTATCGGGATGCTCCGGGCCCAGCGCGCGACGCTCCGCCTCCACGGTCTGGCTGTCGAGCGCCGCGGCCTGCGCGTACTTGCCCTCATCGAAGTACACGATCGCCAGGTTGTTCATGGATTTCAGCGTGTCGGGATGCTCCGGCCCCAACACGCGCCGCGGATCTCCAAGGTCTGGTTGAACATCTTCTCCGCCTGCGCATACTTGCCCTGCGCCCAGTAGACCGTGCCCAGATAGTTCATGGACGATAGCGTATCGGGATGCTCCGCGCCCAAGACGCGGCGCCGCGTCTCGAGCGCCTTGCCGAGAAGAGACTCGGCCTCGTGATACTTGCCCTGCAGATAGGCGGCATATCCAATCCGGCTCATGGTGTTCAGGGTCGCGGGATTCTCGGTCCCCAGAACCGGTACAGCGCAAGATCCATGTAGGTCTGCCCGATCGTGTGCCGAATGGCAGCCTCCACTTCGGGCTGCCGGTCGAACCTGCCCGCGATCTGGGCAGCCGCCCGATCCAAAGCCGTGCGCACCTTCAGGTCCGGATCGGGCTTAGTGCTGGGCCGCGACTGGTTAGCCGCGCTCGCCTGTGCCAAAAGATCGTTTTGCAGGAAATGCTGATGCGGGGAAGTTGCCGATTCCGCGTTCGCGCGCGCCGCTTCCCGAGTGCTGACGATGATTCCCGCGATCAGCACAACGAAGACCGAGGCAACTCCCGATACCAGTGCTTTATGCCGCCGCGCGAACTTCCGTAGCTGATATGTGGTGGTCGCCGGCCGAGCGGTAATCGGCTCGTCCTGGAGATAACGGCGAATATCTGCGGCCAATTCCGCAGCCGACGAGTAGCGCCGCGCCTTGTCTTTCTCGAACGCCTTGGCCGCAATGGTTTCGACGTCGCCTCGATATCCGCGGTCGATCGAGCTGAGCGGCGCCGCGTCTTCTTCCCGAATCGTTTGGATCGCCTCGGGCAATCTTGGGCTGATGTGATAGGGTCGTGCCCGGCCAGCAGCTCGTATAGCATCACGCCTAACGCGTAAACATCGGTTCGGGTGTCGAGATCCATCGGATCGGCCAGCACTTGTTCGGGACTCATGTACGCCAGGGTTCCAACGAGCTGTCCCAAATCGGTCTGGTGTATCAGATGCGCGTCGCTGTCGGTCGCTCTTGCCACACCGAAATCGAGAATCTTGGGCTGGCCGGTCTCATCGACCAGGATGTTTCCCGGTTTGAGATCGCGGTGAATAATGCCGCGCTGATGGGCGTGGTGAACCGCTTCGCAGATCCTGGCCGTCAGTTCCAGGCGCTGCCGGCTATTCAGTCCCTCGGCGTTCGCATACTCGACGAGCGGCCGGCCACGGATCAACTCCATGGCAAAATATGGCTGCGATCCGGATCCGTTGTCAGCCGTGCCGGCTTCGTAGATCTGCGCAATGCCCGGATGTTGCAGCTGCCCAAGCGCCAGAGCTTCCTGCTCGAAGCGGCGAACCAACTTAGGATCTCCCAAACCGGACTTGATAACCTTTAGCGCCACCGTGCGTCGCGGCTGTTCCTGCTCGGCTTCATATACAATGCCCATACCGCCCTCGCCCAGCAGGCGGAGAATTCGATAACGGCCGATGGTGGGAGGGAGCGCGGGAGTTAGGGGAGCATCCGGATTGCCGGCGATATGCTCCCAAAGCTTCGCCATCTCGGGACGCGCGGCGGGGTTCGATAGAGTTGCGTTAGCGCAGGCGAGCAGCGATTCGACTTCCTCGCGCAGGCTGGCATCATCACCGCAGGCCAGCTGAAGCCATCGCGAGCGCTCGGCAGGCGCGCGTTCGAGTGCTGCGTGATAGATGGATTCGACGGCCGCCCAGCGCTCAGGTGGCATAACTATTTGCATAACCATTTGCACAGCCATGGCTGCTGTTCATTTCGCGGACCAGCCACGATTTGGCCAGACTCCAGTCGCGGTGTACGGTTTGCTGTGAAATGCGCAGAACCGCCGCGATTTCCTCGGCAGTGAGCCCGCCGAAATAGCGCATCTCGACTATTTGCGCCTTACGGGAATCGAAGCCGGCCAGCTTCTCGAGTGCCTCGTCCAGCCGTACCACCATGGGATCGGGTTCGGCAGATAAGAGCAGGTTGTCGTCAAAGGCGGTGCGGCGCACTGCACCTTCACGTTTAGCGCAGCCGCGCGCCCTGGCGTAATCCACCAATACGCGGCGCATAACGCGGGCGCCCACCGCTAAAAAGTGGGCGCGATCCTGCCACTTGACCTGCTTGATATCGACAAGCCGAACGTATGCTTCGTGTACCAGGGCCGTGGCTTGGATGGTGTGATCCGCGCGTTCGCCACTTAGGCAGCGGCGCGCGATTTCCCGCAACTCCGGATAAACCAGTTCGATAATTCTGGCCAGGGCGCCGTGGTCGCCACCACTCCAGGCACGCAGCAAACAGGTTACTTCTGAAGAAGGCGCCGGAAACATACGGTGGGCCCTCCTTGAGGTGATTATAAACGGGAATCGATAACAGGAAAAACCGCTATGGCGCGCGAACTCCGGGCCGGTTACTGGTTAACAAACTCACAACTCGATTAGAAGTTATGCGCGTGTTTCTCGCCTTTATGAGCGAGGTGCAAAAGACACGCAAATGATGTTATGTGAATCGGCGTTGGCTCACGGCGTGATGGAAGGGAATGGAGCCTACAATAAGCACGCCAAGCTTCCGGCCGGCGGCGCGACTTTGGCAGTTCCGTTCCTGGAGAAAGCCGCGCGGGAGGTTTCGCTCGACCCGTGGGATGGTCCCGTCGTCATTGCCGACTATGGGTCGTCGCAGGGCAAGAATTCCCTTGCCCCGATGCGAACTGCAATCGAAAATGTGCGCCGGCGCATAGGTCCGCGCCGCCCCATCTCCGTCTTTCACATCGACCAGCCCTCGGACGACTTCAACACGCTTTTCGAACTGCTGGACGCGGATCCCGACAGATATGCGTTGCACGAGCCCGACGTATTTCCCTGTGCCATCGGACGATCGTTCTACGAGAATGTTCTCCCTCCTGATTCGGTCCACTTGGGCTGGAGTTCGTATGCGGCCGTGTGCCTGCGCCGCATTCCTACGCTGGTTTCGGGTCATTTCGTTGCACTACGCGGCACGGACGCCGAGCGCGCCGCCTTCGAGCGACAAACTGCCCAGGACTGGGAGACTTTCCTTTTCTTGCGCGCAAGAGAATTGCGGCCTGGGGGCCGTCTCGTGATCGTGTTGCCGGCTCGCAACGACGAAGGCGTAACAGGATTCGAGCCTTTGATGGACCACGCGAACGCGGTGCTGGCAGAGATGGTGGAGGATGGGGCGCTTCGGGCGGATGAACGGGAGCAAATGATATTGGGATGCTGTCCCCGGCGGACGTGTGATCTTCTCGCGCCGTTTCAGGGCAGCGGTCAATTCCAGGACCTGACGGTGGAATCCTGCGACCTCGCCTGGGTGGCCGACAGCGCCTGGGCCGACTACGAGCGTGATGGGAATAATAAAGCGCTGGCGACGAAGAATGCTCGATTCTTCCGCTCGGTTTTAGTCCCCTCATTGGCACTAGCGCTTCGGGAGGCTCACGATGCCGGGCAGCGGCGCATCTTTGCCGACCGCTTTGAGGACGGACTAAAGCGGCGCCTGGCGGACCAACCGGAGCCGTTGCACTCTTTCGTCCAGACGATGGTGCTGGCTAAGCGTGATTCCGCTGCGCGTATTTCCGGAACGAGGTAGTATGGGAATCGACCCAATCGCGCAAATCACGGAGCTGACTCTCGGCCAGCGCTGGATGTTGGCGTGGGTGCCTGGAAACAGCGTCGTTACGCCAGTTGGGCAAGTCGTTTGCGGAAACTCCAAACGCAAACGATCTGGTAACGCACGGCTTGATCGGTGGAGTTCTCAATAAATTAGCCCAACCCGACATCACCAAGTCCGGCGTTCTATCCCCATCAAAATCGGCCGCCGCCACGGGGCAGTGGCTCCCGGTGCAGTGGCATAGTCTTGCGGAAGCTGGAAAAGTGCCGTCTCCGTTTCCGACCAAGATCGAGACGTTATTTGACACACGGTTAACTACCGCCAAGCCCAACCTCGCATCTCCATTGCACTCCGTCACGGCTATCGAATACGGATCCTCGCCGACGGCGTAAGAGACAGCGGACTGCAAAGTCCCATCGCCATTGCCGAGCAGAATCGAGACGTTATGGTCCTTAGGCACGGCTACCGCCAAGTCCAGTTTCCCATCCCCATTGAAGTCTCCTACAACTAGGAAAATGGGCGGACCCGAGAGAATGTAGGTTGTTCCCGCCTGAAAGGTGCCATTGCCGTTGCCCAGGGAGATTCCGACGTCGCAACAGGAGGCATTTTCGGCGATTGCCAGGTCCAGCTTCCCATCTCCATTGAAGTCCCCTACCACCACCAAAATGCCGCGGCGCGTCACGTTAGAACGGTCGACGCGGGCTGAAAAGTCCCATCGCCGTTGCCGAGCAGCATGACCGTGCCATTTTCGGTCGCAGCCCCCAGATCAGGCTTTCCGTCCCCGTTAAAATCCCCCACTGCCAAAAGAATACGCGCCGCCGCCAAGTGGATACATTCTCGGCGCGTTGAAATCTACCGATTGCGCCAGCGCGGGCGCCGCCAGCAAAAATATCGCTGCACATAAGCTGAAACGTTCGATATGCATCATTCCCTCCTAAACTGTGGCAGGCGGTCTCGCCTGTCGTCGCACTAAATAATCCAGCAATAGCCGCGTCCGCCGGGCGCGAAGACCCAGAAAAACCCGGACGCAGCCCGTTGCGCGCCTGGCGGCCGTCTGGCGGCCTACGGCGAGGTGTTCGTCAACACCGTAACGTATCGTTGGAGAAATAAGGGCCGTTAACCACGGCCAAGTCCGGCTTACCATCCCCATTGAAATCCCCCACAGCCACAAAGTCGGATGGGACTCCATCAAAAATTCCCGCAAAAAAAGTCGTTACCGGGCTGAAAGTGCCATCGCCATTTCCCAGGAAGATATTAAGGAACCCACCGATACGTCCGTACCCCCGATGCGTGGACAGCGGCGACGTCCGGTTTGCCGTCGCCATCGAAGTCCCCAACCGTACGATCCAAGCCCCTCCGCCAGCAGCGCGCCAAAGCACCGTTCCTAACCGGAAAGTGCCATCGCCATTTCCCAGAAAAACACCTCCCCCGAACAACAGATCCGGCTTGCCGTCCCCATTGAAATCCGCAACTGCCACCGGCTCGGCCAAACAGATACACCTCGCCGGAACTGGACACTGGCGGACCAAACGTGCCATCGCCCTTGCCCGGCAGAACAATGAAATGTCGGACCGTCTCCATCGTTACTGGACACCACGGCCACATCCGGTATTCCGTCCCCGTTAAAGTCTGCCACCGCCAGGTAAGCAGACTGACCTGGAGCGTGGTAATGGGAAATTCCACCCGCGGCTGAAACGTCCCATCTCCGTTTCCCAGCAGCACGGAAACCTTCACTCCCATGTTTACGCCCATCGCCTATCGCCAAGTCCAGCTTGCCGTCCCCATTGAAGTCTGCCACGACAACGGACTTGGGGGACCCACTCCCAAGCCGTAGTTCACACTGGAACGGAAGGTCCCATCGCCGTTGCCCAGCAAAATGGAAATCGCGTTGGCGCCGGATTCCGCCACGGCCAGATCCGGTTTTCCGTCTCCGTTGAAATCCCCCACTGCCATAGAAACGGGTTGCTTCAGGACGGCATAGTCCACCCTGGGCTGAAAGCCGCCAGCTCCATTGTTCAGCAGGATGGAGACAGCATTGGAACCCTCGTCCGCTACTGCAAGGTCGGCTCTGCCGTCGCCGTTGAAATCTCCCACTGCTGAGAAGACGGCGTCGGATAAGACCGGGTAGCTTTCAAGTGGCGGGACAAAAACGCCACCGCCTTTACCGAGCAGAATCGTGACGTTGTCATTCGTGGCCAGCCGCATTTGATTCGAGCCCACCGCCAGGTCCGGTACTCCATCTCCGTTAAGATCCGCTACGACTATGAGATTGCCATCGGGCTCATAATTCACTGGCGGCTGGAAGGTGCCATCGCCGTTGCCCAGGAGGATCGCTGGAGATCTCAATGTATCAGCCCAACCCGACACCACCAGGTCCGGCTTTCCATCCCCATTCATATCCGCCGCCACCAATGAACCGGCGTGATCGACAGGGTGAGGCACCTGCGCCTGGAACGAGCCGTCGCCGTTACCCAGCAGGATCGAGACGGTGTTGGTGCTCGGGCTGGCCACGGCGAGGTCCGTATTTCCATCCTGATTGAAATCGGCTGCCACCACGGCAGCTGCTCCCGGTGCAGTGGCATAGTCTTGCGGAGGCTGGAAAGTGCCGTCTCCGTTCCCGAGCAAGATCGAGACGTTATTTGACTTACGATTGACTACCGCCAAGTCCGGCTTGCCATCTCCATTGAAGTCCGCCACGGCTAGCGAATAGGCTCCTCGCCGGCGGCGTAAGAGACCGCGGGCTGAAACGTCCCATCTCCATTGCCCAGCAGGATGGAGACATCATTGCTCTTTACCCACTGCTACCGCCAAGTCCAGTTTCCCATCTCCGTTGAAGTCCCCTACGGCCAGAAAAGTGGGCGCACCCGAGACTAAGGAGATTTTCCCCGCCTGGAAGGTGCCGTCGCCATTGCCCAGGAAGATTGCGACGTTGTTTTTGGATTTGGCGTCAGCGGTCGCCAAGTCCAGCTTCCCGTCTCCATTGAAGTCTCCCACGACGAACAAATTGCCTGTCACGTTAGGAACGTTCGCCCCGGGCTGAAAAGTCCCATCGCCATTACCGAGCAGTATGACCGTGCCATTGCCTGTCTCAGCCACCAGATCAAGCTTTCCGTCCCCGTTAAAATCCCCCACCGGCAAGGAATACGGGCCGTTTTCGACTTGATAGATTCTCGGCGCGTCGAAGTCCACGGATTGCGCCAGCCCGGGTGCCGTCAGAAACAATATCGCTGCACATAAGTTGAAACGTTCGATATGCATCATTCCCTCCCTGACTTGAGGCTCCGAATGGCCGCGGTCCCGCCCGACATTGCCGTTGAAGTCCGCGCCGGCAGACCAATACCATGCGACCGGCGCGCCTTCGAGGGGACCGCCGTGCCGCATCGACGGCCGTCGTTGCCTTTGGGGCTATGGCGAAGTGTTCGTCAGCACCGTGACGTTGTTGGTACTGACGTTGACCACCGCCATGTCCGGCTTGCCATCTCCATTGAAGTCCCCCACCACCGCATACACGGGATCGCTTCCCGCCAGAAAACCACCGCCGCGCTGAATGTGTCATCCCCGTTTCCCGGAAAAACAAAAACCCAAGGCCCGGTCACGATCGCGACGTCGAGGTTGCCATCGCCGTTGAAGTCACCCGCTATACCGTCCCCGACCAGTTGCAGTGCGCCATCGAGGAACTGAGCTCCAGATTTGAAAGTGCCATCGCCATTTCCCAGAAGGATGAAGCCTCCCGTCAGCAGGTCCGGTATCCCGTCCCCGTTGAAATCCCCGACGGTCAGTGGATGCGCCCCCAAGTCAAAATCCTCGAATGTGGATACTAATGGCGGCCGGAATGTGCCGTCGCGCGTGCCGAGCCGAACGTAAATGCGGTGGAAGCGGCTTCCAGGATTGGTCGTCGCTGCTAAGTCGGGTATTCCGTCGCCGTTAAAGTCCCCCACCGCGATGTAAGCGGTGTCGTCCGGCATCTGGTATTCTACCGGCGGCTGAAATGTGCCGTCTCCATTGCCGAACAACACGCCGATGCTGTTTCCTCCGCTGAGTATCGCCAGGTCCAGCTTGCCGTCCAGATTAAAGTCCGCCGCCACGACGGATCCGGGCGCACGGATCCCGCCGCGTAATTCACACTGGGACTGAAGGTCCCGTCGCCGTTGCCCAGCAAAATGGAGACCGCGCTGGAACCTGAGTCCGCGACCGCCAGATCCTGCTTTCCATCTCCATTGAAATCTCCTAAGGCAACAGAAACGGGCTGCTGTAGGACGGCATAGTCCACCATGGGCCGGAATCCGCCCGCCCCATTGTTCAGCAAAATGGAAACGGCGTTGGAACTCTGATCGGCTATCGCCAGGTCCGCTCTACCGTCGCGCTGGAAGTGTCCCACGGCCACAAAGGTGGGGTTGCTTGACACCGGGTAGCTTGCCGGCTGCGGGAAAAAGCCGCCGCCTTTGCCGAGCAGAATCGTGGTGCCGCCGCTCAAGCCCACGGCCAGGTCTGGCACGCCGTCCCCGTTGAAATCCGCTACGAAGGCGCCACCACCCGGCGCATAATGCGCAGGTGGTTGGAAGGTGCCATCGCCGTTGCCTAGCAGGATACTTATATCTCCGCCCGACGCCACCAGGTCCAGCTTTCCATCTCCGTTGAGGTCGGCGGCCGCAACAAAACCGGGGCTCTTGCCCGCTAAGTAAGCTACCCGCGGCTGGAAGGTGCCGTCACCATTGCCCAGCAGGATTGAGACGGTGTCGGAATTATTGTCGGCAATGGCGAGATCGATATTTCCATCCCCATTGAAGTCGACGGCCACGACGCCGACTGCCTCCTGCCCCGTGGCATACTCCGTCGGCGGCTGGAACGTGCCGTCGCCGTTGCCTAGCAGGATCGAGACATTGTTGGAGTGACTGTTCGTCACCGCCAAATCCAGCTTGCCGTCCTTGTTAAAATCCCCTACGGCCACGCCAAGGGGCTGCTTCCCCACGTTGTAAATGATCGGGGCCTGAAATGTCCCGTCGCCGTTGCCCAGCAGGATGACGACATTATTACCGTCGCCACTTCGGGTCCCAACCAAGTCCAGCTTTCCATCCCCATTGAAGTCCCCTACAGCTAGGACATCAGGCATCGCGACAGGGTACTCCAGCGGCGCTTGAAAGGTTCCGTCGCCGTTGCCCAGCAGGACGGCGATCATGCCGGCGTCAGGTAATGGCTGCCACCAAGTCCGGCTTCCCGTCTCCGTTGAAGTCGCCCACGACCACGCTGGTAGCGCCTGCAATAAGGGATGGACCGGTCTGAAAAGTCCCGTCGCCATTGCCCAGCATAATCGACGAGGACCAGGTCGAAAGGTGGCCGGCTCGCCACGGCCAGATCCGGCTTTCCGTCCCCGTTGAAATCCGCCAGCGCCAGGACGGCTACATCCGGGTAATACTGCCGGCGTGTTGAAGTCGACTGATTGCGGCAGCGCGGGCGCTGCCAGAAGCAATATTGCCGCACACAGTCCGAGACGTGAGATATACATCGTTCCCTCCCTAACTTGCGGCAGGCACTTTCGCCTGTCGTCGCACCTTGCGATGCTGTGGCGCTGACGCGTTCGGCTGAGTTACATTCTATCGCCGCGATTCGATCACTGGTAAGTTCCAGATGGTTCAGGCCGTTTCGGCTATAATCGGCTATAATCGGCTATAACAAAGACAAAACACCAGCCTTCCCGCAAACGATAACGCGCGGCCCTTCCATGTTATGATGGCAACAGCCGCGCATCTGCTTGAAATGAAAAGCCTCACCCTGCTCGGTTCGACCGGCTCTATCGGCGTCAATACGCTGGACGTAGTCCGGCGCAATCCACATCTCTATCGCATCCACGCCCTGGCCGCGGGTCACAATGTCGATGCTATCCTCCAGCAGATCATCGAGTTCCGCCCCGACGTCGCCGTCCTGGCCACGTCCGAAGGCGTCGGTCGCCTGGCCGCCGCCCTATCCGATTCCGGACTGCCGCGTCCAAATTGGCCAGAGCTCGCTTTCGGACCTGCGGCGCTAATCGCGGCGGCCACCGCCCCTGCGGTCGATATGGTAATTTCGGCGATCGTCGGCGTGGCGGGGCTGGAAGCGACTTACGAAGCGGTGCGCTTGGGCAAACGGGTTGGGTTGGCTAATAAAGAAGTGCTTGTTTCCGGCGGGCGGCTGGTCATGGATGCCGTCGCCGCAAAGCGGCGCCGAGCTTCTGCCCATCGACAGCGAGCACAACGGCGTCCACCAATGTCTGCGCGCGGGCAACCGCAGCCAGGTTACCAAGTTGATCCTGACCGCCTCCGGCGGCCCCTTCCGCAATACTCCTAAACAGGCACTCGATGTCGGTGACGCCCGCGCAGGCGCTGAATCATCCAACCTGGAGGATGGGTAAGCGCATCACCATCGATTCGCGCCACACTGATGAACAAGGGTTTCGAGGTCATCGAAGCCTGCTGGCTGTTCGGCTTCGCGCCCTCCCAGGTGGATGTGGTGATTCATCCGCAATCCACCGTGCACGCCATGATCGAATACTCCGATGGCAGCGTGCTTGCTCAGATTTCGGCGACGGATATGCGCATGCCCATACAGTACGCGCTGACCTGGCCCGAACGCGCGGAGGCGCCCGTACCCAAGATCGACTGGACCGCAGGCGCGCCACTGGGATTTCGCGCCGCCGGATTTCGACCGTTTCCCGCTGCTCAAACTGGCCTATCAATGCCAGGAGGCCGGCGGCTCCGCAACCTGTACTCTGAACGCGGCGGATGAAGTCGCCGTCGAAGCCTTTCTTGAAGGGCGAAATCGCGTTTCCCGGTATCGCCGCCGTGGTGGAAGAGACGCTCAGTCGGATGCCCGAACCGGCAGCCGCGCACGGTGGCCGACATTCTCGAAATTGACAAGGAATCGCGTGCGGTAGCGCGCACTCTCGCCGCGCGCGAGATCGCCGCCGCCCAGCCGGTTCCGGCAAGGGTGTAAATCGTATGGCATTTTTTCAAAGCGCTTTCTGGTTCCTCATCCTGATCGGTGTGATGATCCTCATCCACGAATTGGGACACTTCTGGGCGGCGCGCTTCTTCGATGTCCGCGTGGACACCTTCAGCTTCGGCTTCGGGCCGCGCCTGTTCGGCTTCCGCCGCGGAGAGACGGATTACCGCGTTTCGGCGGTGTTTTTCCTGGGCGGCTTCGTGAAGATGGCGGGCGAGCTGCCCGGCGATGAGAACGCCAACGATCCGCGCGGCTTCCTGGCCAAGCCCCGCTGGCAGCGGCTGATCATCGTGCTGGCCGGCCCGCTCATGAATGTGGTGCTGGCGGTGGCGCTGCTGACCGGCCTCTACATGGTCAAGTATCAAAGGGTGGTCGACGCCGATAAGCGGCGCCGTCATCGGCGAGCGTGGCCCCCAATACTCCAGCCGCCAAGGCCGGCATCCAGGAAGGCGACCGCATCGTCAAGCTGGATAACAAGCGCAATCCGACCTGGGACGACATCATCCTTAAAGAAGTCGAAAGCGCCTCGCGCCCCATGCACTTGACCATTCAGCGTCCAATGGCACGCGATTCGATACCACCGTTACGCCTGTCCTCGATGAACGGTCGGGCGCCGGTGCGGCAGGTTGGTCCGAAAAGGGTGAAGTGCAGTTAGGACCCGTGACGGCCGGTATGCCTGCGCAGAAAGTAGGATTGCAGCAGGGCGACTTGATCCTCAACGCCGCGGGCCATCCCATCCATGCCACGGCGCGCTTTCACGAAATCATTCGTGGCAGCGGCGGCAAGCCGGTCGCGATCGACTTCAAGCGCAGCGGCAAGCCCATGCAGGTGACCGTGCAGCCGGTATGGAGCACGCGCCGATGGACCAGCGCGCTGGATGATCGGCGCCATCGTCGAGCCCAAGCTGAATATCGTCACTTCGCGCCTCTCGCTGCCCGAAGCCCTGCGCGTATCGGTGGATGAAAACGTGCGCAGCGCCGGCCTGATCTTCCAGGTGCTGGAAGGCGTCATCGAGCGCCGCATTTCGCCCAAGCTGCTCAGCGGGCCGGTGGGCATCGCGCAGATGTCCGGCCAGGCCGCCAAGCAAGGCCCCACGGCATTCATCGCTTTTATGTCCATGGTCAGCCTGAATCTGGCCGTCATCAATCTGATGCCCCTTCCCATTCTGGACGGCGGCAGCGTCGTGATGCTGTTCATCGAGATGGTCATGCGCCGCGATATGAGCATGTCGGTGAAAGAAGCCGTTTTCAAGGTCGGCTTCGTGTTCATCATGATGCTGGTGGCTTTCGTGCTGTACAACGACATCACCAAAATCCTCCCCGCGGGCTAGATGCAGCCCATCTTGCATCTATGAGCGCCTCGAACTCATCTCAACATTGAGCCCGACTAATGAGCCAAGATTGAGCCAAGACTGAGCCATGGACTGCTCCTGTGTCCGCTACACGGATTTGCCGCACACCAGCCAACTGTTTGCGGATTTCACCTACCATCCCGATCGAGTCCGAACTTTCTATCCCCACCTGGCTTCCGACCCCGGCGTTTTCGCATGCCACCGCCCGGAAATGCGCTTCCCGCCCGAGCGTCGGGCAGCCCTGGTCGCAGCCCTGCGGCAACAGAATGGCGATAGCCCGGCTCTGGCACAGCTCGCCCAGGAAGGCACCGTAGCAGTGGTTACCGGCCAGCAAGTCGGCCTGTTCTCCGGCCCGGCTTACACAATTTACAAAGCTCTCACGGCCGTCAAACTGGCGCGCACCCTGGCGGACGCAGGGCATCCCGGCCGTGCCCGTCTTCTGGCTGGCAACCGAAGACCACGACTTCGCCGAAGTCAATCACTGCTGGGTCTTCGATGCGGAGCACCATCCCATCAAGCTGGAGAAGCCGCATTCGCCCAGCCTCCAGCCAGCCCGTAGGCCAGTTCGTCCTAAGCGCGCCGCCCGTACGCCGAATTGCGCGCGGCCCTGGCCGCCTTCCCGTTCGGCGAAGAGATTTCCGCGCTGGTCGAAGAAACATATCAACCTGGCCGCACCATGGGCGAGGCCTTCAGTGCCTTGCTGAAGCGGCTGCTGGCCCAATACGGGCTGCTGCATGTCGATCCCATGTCGCCCGCCATGCGCGAATTGGCCGCGCCCGCCATCCGTTCCGCACTGGCCGCCGCGCCGGACCTGACCGCCGCCGTGCTCGAACGCAATCGCGCGCTCGAAGCCGCCGGCTATCATGCGCAGGTCCACGTCGAGGATCAGACATCGTTCGTGTTTCTGCTGGAGAACGGCCGCCGCTACACACTGCGCCGCTTTGGCCGCGATTATCTGCAAAACGGCCGCCGCTTCTCGACCGAGGAATTGATGGATCGCGCCGCCCAGCTTTCGCCCAACGCGCTGCTGCGTCCGGTGGTGCAGGATTCCATGCTGCCGACGGTGGCCTACATCGGCGGACCGGCCGAGCTAGCTTATCTGGCGCAGTCCGAGGTGATCTATCGCGCCGTCCTGGGCCGCATGCCCGCCGCGCTGCATCGCGCCGGCTTCACCCTGCTCGATCAGCGCAGCCGCAAGCTGATGGCGCGCTATGGACTGTCGCTCGGTGATTGCACGCATGGCGAAGACGGCGTGCGCGACCGCATCGCCGCGCGCCTGATTCCCCCAGCCCTTTCGGGCACCTTGGCGCAAACCAAATCAACGGTCGAGAAGGCTGTCGATCGCCTCGCCCACGACTTGGCCGCTTTCGATGCCAGTCTCGCCGCCGCCCTCGACAAAAGCCGCCAGAAGATGCTCTACCAGATCGCCAAAATGGAGCGCAAAATCGGGCGCGAGACCATGGCCCGCGATGCCCGCGTGGCTCGCGACGCAGCTTATCTTTCGGGCCTGGTTTATCCGCAGCGCCACTTACAGGAACGCCTGTATTCCATCCTGCCGTTCCTGGCCAAACACGGGACCGGGCTTATCGATGAGCTGTACGAGTGCCTCAATCTAGGCTGCTCGGACCACCAGTTAGCGGTCATCTAACTACTTATCCCAAGTCGTGGCCCGACGTGGTCACTGTAAACCGTCCGTGCTTTACTCCCTTAATCGCGATCAACGCGTTCGAGAGCTTCTGCACCAGCCCGGCGTTGCCCCTGACCAGCACGACTTCCAGGCAATTATCATGATCCAGGTGCACGTGCAGCGCGGAAAGCACGGCGGTGTGATATTCATGCTGTAGTTCCGTGAGCCTTTCCGGAAGCAGGCGCGCGTGGTGGTCGTAAACCAGCGTGACGGTTCCGAACACTTCGGCATCGGAAGACTTCCAGGCTTCCTGCACCAGCTCATTGCGGATCAGGTCGCGAAACGCTTCCGAGCGGTTAGTGTAGCCGCGCTCCGCGATCAGTTGATCGAACTTCGCCAGCAGATCGCCGCTGATGGCTACGCCAATTCGACAGAGATCGGTCATAGGTTACTTCATTAGAATACAATTGCAGGGCGGGCCGTCAGCGCTTCGCCACTCACCGGTTAGGCACGGCTCTTGGCCGAAAAACACACGACATACCGGCCCTCCCAGGCTAACCTGCAATCAGGGAGAGCAGATTATGGAACAGCGCGACCGCGGCACCTGGCAGCCTCCAGCGGAACCCGACCTCGGCAGCATCAACGCCAGCCTGATCTTCGGCTTTGCCATCGTCGCCGTTGGAGTACTCTTTCTGCTCGACAATTTCGGCGTCCCGGTGGGATTCCTCTGGGGTTATTGGCCGGTGATTCTGATTGCCGTCGGTCTGGCCAAGGTAGTCGATTCGCGGGAAACCTCCGGTCGCACGGGCGGCGCGATCATCATGCTGGTTGGTTTGGTGTTGATAGCCGACAAAGTCCATCTGCCGTTTCTGGCCAACCGGAATCTTTGGGATCTGTGGCCGCTGGGGATCATCGCCGTCGGCTTCATGCTGCTGTGGGGAGCGCTGGAAGGAAAAAGCCCCGCCGGCACCGCCCGCGTACAGTGGAATTTGGGAGGTCCGGCGACGACGCCCGGCAACTGCAATATGTTTTCGATATTCGGAGGCAGCAATCGAAAAGTAAGCGGCGACTTCAAGGGCGCCGATCTGGTGGCGGTTTTCGGCGGCGGCGGGCTGGACCTGCGCAACGCCAGCATGACGGCAGATGAAGCCGTAGTCACGGTCAATGCCATCTTCGGCGGCTTCGAGATCCGGGCCCCCGAGACCTGGCAGGTGGAAGTGCACGTCGCCGGGATTTTCGGGGGCCACGAAGACAAGACCCACCAGCCCGATCTCCGGCTAGTGCCGAATCCCAAGCGGCTGATCATCAAGGGATCGACCATTTTCGGGGGGCTGGGCGTAAAGAACTGAGGCGCCCGGATGCATCCGCTGCTCGTCTCCGGCGCCGCGCTGGCCATCTACCTGATAGGGTGGGTGCCGCTCGCGGCGCTGCTCATCTACGTGCTGGAAGCCTCCGGCGACCTGGGTTGGGCAGCCAGCGCCGCCATCGTGATACCTGCGTGCGTGGTCTACGCTTTCGTCTGCCTGTCGCCCTGGTACGTGGTGCGCATGACGCCTCTGCAATCGAGCGCCATAACGCGCATTCTCACCACCAATTTCGGCGCGGCCATCTGCGGCAGCATTCTACTGCTGGCGATCGCGCGCGGCATGGCGTTTCTGCTTTCGCGCTACGAAACGTTCCACTCAGTCGATCAGCGCTTCCGGCCGCACGCGCCGCTGCTGTTCGGCATGGGCGTGTTGCTCTACCTGCTCTCGGCCGGCATGCATTACGCGATGGCCTCGGTGGAGGAGTCGAAGGAAGCGCTGCACCGCGAGATGCAGGCGCTGGTGACGGCGCGCGATGCCGAGTTGAAGGCGTTGAAGGCCCAGATCAATCCGCATTTTCTGTTTAACAGCCTGAATTCGATCAGCGCGCTGGCCGGTATCGACGCCGCGCGTGCGCGGGATATGTGTGTGCGGCTCTCCGACTTCCTGCGCAGCAGCTTGCGCGTGGGCGAACGTGAAAGCGTGACCCTGCGCGAGGAGTTGTCCCTGGCGGACGATTACCTGGCCGTCGAGCAGGTGCGCTTTAGCGGCCGGCTGCGCGTGGAGCAACAGATCGCGCCCGAATGCGAAGCCGGCCTGGTGCCGCCGCTTCTGCTCCAACCGTTAGTAGAGAACGCCGTGAAACATGGCATCGCCAGCCTGGTGGAAGGCGGCACCATCCGCGTGGACGCGTGGCGGGTGGAGAACGCGCTGCATATTCGCGTCGAGAACCCCTTCGATCCGGAGGGCGCCACCGCGCGCCGCAATGGACTGGGCCTGCAGATTGTCAAGCGGCGCCTGCTGGCGCGCTACGGGGATCGCGCGGAATGGTGGCGGATATGGTGGCGGTGGATGCCGGCCGGCAGTACCGGGTGGAGATTCTGCTGCCGTACCAGACCGCGTAGTGAACTTGGAGGGCGGGCTTTAGCCGGCGCGGGGCTTCAGCCCCGCAATCCGTGGTGTATACTAAACCCACCGATATCCTCACACGGGGATGAGTATATAGCGAGGGCATTGTGAGGACTGGCAACCGCAGCGAGTGGCTCCCAATAGCAGTGCTGGCGATGTCCTGCGCTCCCGCTAATGCAACCGTCCAGATTGTCTCCCTCACGCCGGCGCCCGCATCCCCCCAACAGATCGGTGCAACCGTCACCTGGACCGTCATGGCCACGGACACCAACCCGGGGCCGCTGGCATTTGAGTTCAGTGTCGCGCCGCCCAAAGGAAAGCTGGCGACAGTCAGGAACTTTAATGTGGGCACGCTCAACGGCGGCGCCTGGCAATCCCTGCCATTCGACTGGGCCCTGACCGGGGCAAATGGCACTTATGAAGTGCGCGTGGTCGCCAAAGACTTCAAGTCTCAGGAGACCCACTCGCAGACGGTTTCCTTCACCGTGACTTCGCCGATAACCGGCGGCGACCCCGTGGTTCGCCCCACCGCGAACCCGCTGGTGGCTCTCCTTGTGGCGCCATCCTGCCCCGCCGGCAGCCACGCGCGGATCTCCTTTCAACCCCAATCCGGCAGCGTGCCGGCGACCACTACCAACTGGGAGAACTGCCACCCTCCCGCCGCCATGACATTCGAAATAGCCGGCATGTATCCCAGCACGGCATACAACATGTATGCACAGGTCAAAACCGGCGGCACCATGGTGAACGGGCCGGCCGTGAATTTCACCACCGGGGCCCTTCCGTCCAACGTCCCGTTCCCCGTCCTCAGCGTGAATTTTTCGGCCGGGGCCGGCGAGCCGAACCGGGTGCTCCTCCACGGCCTCGTGAGCGAAGGAAAAACCGTGTACCCGGATGTAGCCACGGACTTATCCGGTAACATCATCTGGTACGCCTACCCCAACGATTTGGACCACGCGTCCCTGATGACGCGTCCCTTACCGAACGGCTATCTCGCCCTACAAAGTGGGCCTGTCTGGGATCCCGGAGTGCAGGGCGAGCAGGTCCTGCGCCAGTTCGACTGGGCGGGTAACATCTTACGGGAAACCAACACCGGCATCCTGCAGCAGCAACTGCTGGCCCTGGGGGACCCCGATGCGGGGCCTTGCAATACGATTGCTTTACCCGCGCAGGTGGGCGCGGCCTGTCTCAACTCTTTTACCCATGATGCCATCCAGACCCTGCCCAATGGTTACACGGCGGCGCAGTTGCACGTGGAGAAGGTCTTCCCGCCCGGGACACAAGGCGACTCGAGCCGCCTTCCGGTGGACATCGTAGGAGACTTGATTGTGGTGCTCGATCAGAACTGGAATGCGGTTTGGTATTGGGATTCCTTCGACCCGGCGGGCGGCGGCAACGGCTATCCGCAACTGCCGGTCAGCCGCACCGCCGTTTTGAACGAACAGTGTCCAGCCGGTAACAGCGCTCTGTGTCAACAACTGTTTCTGGTCGCCCCGGGGGGTCCGCAGGCGCACGATTGGGTGCACGGCAACACTCTGTACTACTGGCCGCACGATGGCGCGGCACCGTCCAGCACGTTGCCGGGCGATCTCATCTGGTCCTCCCGGCACCAGGATTGGGTGGTGAAGATCGACTATCAGGACGGCGCCGGCACTGGAAATATCCTGTGGCGCATGGGCCCCGGCGGCGACTTCTTTTTCATGAACACCTACAACGATCCCTGGCCGTGGTTCTCGCACCAGCACGAGTTCGGCATCGAAAACAACGGAAGAGGTGTGCTGGATGCCCTGGATAACGGCAACACTCGCGTCTCTCCTCCCACCGGACCCGGCAGCTCGACCGGCGGCGTGCCCGGTCTGGGAGCCGATTGCGGGCCGCACGATTGCAACAGCCGCGGTATGGCTTTGACCGTCGATGAGACCGCCCTGCAAGTCACGCCGGTGCTGAGCTTAGATCTGGGAGTCTACTCCGAGGCGATGGGGAGCGCCCAGTTGCTGGCCGATGGCAACTATTTTTTTCTGGCGTCGCTAGTGGTCACCGCCAGCGGCCAACACACCTACGACATTGAGATTCAACCCACTGCCGGCACGGATACCGGCATACAAGTCATGAACATTTCGGGCCCGGTGTCTTACCGCGCCTGGCAAATGCCGAATCTGTACAGCCCGCCCATCACGTAGCCGCCCGCCCGAATCATCCCTCCAGCTTGAACCGCGTCTGCGCCAGTCGGTATAGCGGCCGCCACACCGACCGGTTCACACAAACCACCAGCGCTGCCATCACGATCGTCGATAACAGCAGCAGGTCGAAATTGCCGGAATCCGTCGCCGAGCTGATCTGCGCGCCCAGCCCCACCGTCTGCAGCGTCTGCCCGTTGAAATGGAAGTATTCCGCCACGATGCTGGCGTTCCACGCGCCGCCCGATGCCGTCACCATCCCAGTGACCAGGTACGGGAAAATGCCGGGCAGAATCACCATCCGCCAGCGTTCCCATCGGCCGAAGCGGAACACGTCCGCCACTTCGCGCAGGTCCGTAGGGATGGCCATCGCGCCCGCCACCACGTTGAACAGCACATACCATTGCGTGCCCAGCAGCATCAGCAGAATCGAACCGATGCCCAGGCCGCCGCCCATGCGGATCAGCGCCAACAGCAGGACGGGGAACAGCGCCGTGGCCGGCACCGAAGCCGCCAGTTGCGCAAACGGCTGCGCGATGCGCGCCAGCCTGGGGTTAAAGCCGATGGCTACGCCGGCGGGTATGGTCCAGAGAGCCGCGATCAGCAACGATACCACCACGCGCCCGAAGGTGGCGGCCGCGCCGCGCAGCGTGGAAATCAGTTCCGGGGAAGTCAGCGTCTTCAGGGTTTCCCCCGCTTCGAATAAGGCAAAGATAATGGCTCCGCCCGCCAAAGCCCCTGCCACCATGCCCGCGACGATTTTCCAATGCGCCGGCGGCTCGGGGTTTTCGGCCATCTCCGGGTGGCGCGCCGCCCGCAGGCTGATCCTTTCCGACAGCGGCGCCAGCACGGCCATGCGGAAGCGCTCCAGCACGTTCGACCGGCGCAGCAGATTCAGCACCATCGAATGCGGCTGCGAGCTGCTTTCCACCTGCTCGAATTTGAACTTGTCCGACCACGCGATGGCCGGCCGCCACAACAGTTGATCGATCAACAGAATCACTCCCACCATGGTGCCTAGCCCCCAGAAGATGGCCGTCGTATCGCCGGCGCTGGCCGCCGTTTGCAGGTAAGATCCCAGGCCGGGCAGGCGAAAATCGCGCTTGCCGAGCACAAACATTTCGCACGCCATGAGGAAGAACCAGCCGCCCGCCACCGACACCATGGAGTTCCACACCAGGCCGATCGCGCCATACGGCAGCTCCAGTTCTACGAACCGCTGCCACGCACCGAAACCGTAAATGCGCGCGGCTTCCCGCAGTTCGCGCGGAATCGACTTCAGCGAAGCGTAGAAGCTGAATGCCATGTTCCACACCTGCCCGGTAAAGATGAGCAGAATGGCGCCGAACTCCACACCCAACTGCCGTGCCGGAAACAGCGCCACCATGGCCAGCATCACGCCCGGCAGAAAGCTGAGCACGGGAATCGACTGCAGAATGTCGAGCACCGCCACCATCAGGGCTTCCACTCGCCGGTTGTACGCGGCGATGTAACCGTAAACCAGCGCAAACAGCAGGCTGAGCACATAGGCGATGGCGATGCGCACTACGGAAAAAAACGCGTAGAGCGGCAGCGCGCGCGGCGAGCGGGAGATCTTCGCCACCGGGGTCATCGCGCCGAACCAGTATTTGGTGACCACCAGCAAGCCCTGTATGGCGGCCAGCAGCGCGGCGAAAACCACCAGGTCGAGCAGCAGGGACCAGGTGCGCTCCCCGATCACGGCGCGGGAAAGTACGGGCCGGAGTGTCAATCGCCAGCCGCCTCGGGTGTGGAAGGCGCCGGCGCCTCCTCGGGCAGGAAGAACCGGTGCGTATCGGAATCGTGATCGAACAACTCCGCGTAGCGGCCCCAATTGATGGCCGTCTCCAGTTGTGCCTTGGCTTCCTCCTCGCTGAAGTGTTCGTCCAGCAGATCTTCGAAAACGCCATCCGGCAGGGTGTGGTCCGCGCGCGCTTCGAGCGACCGGGTAATCTCGCGAATGAGCGCGATATTCTCCAACGCGGCCGCGCGGAAGAGTTCTTTACGCCGCAGGATGTCAGCCTCGGCGAAGGCGCGCCCCGCCGGGGTGATTTCTACGTCGCCTTCTTCCACCTTGGCGAACCCCAGCACTACGGCGGCCTCCACCACCGGCAGCAGATCGTCGATTTCAAACGACAGCGCGGCCGCCAGCCGGTACATATCGTCGCGCCCGTTGTGGTCCGCCAGCATCTCGAGCAGCCCGGCCACCGCGCCGCGCCGCGCATGCGGCAGCATCTGGTATCTGGATTTGGCGCGCAAAGCTTCGGGCGTCACCGGTTGTAGGGCCGGCGCCAGATCTGGCCGGGTAAGGACGCGATAAATGTAGTCGACCAGGTTGGTGAAGCGGGCATCTTTGCGGTCGCGCGGGCGTGCCAGCGCCACCCGAAAGTCGGTGCGGATGGTGGCCGGATTCTTGCCCAGCACGATGATGCGGTCGGCCAGTAGCACGGCTTCCTCGATATTGTGCGTGACCACGAACACCGCGCGCGTGGGCATTTTGTGGCTCTGCCACAGTTCCAGCAATTCACCGCGCAGGTTCTCCGCCGTCAGCACGTCGAGCGCGGAGAATGGCTCGTCCATGAAGAGCACTTCCGGCTCCACCACCAGCGCGCGCGCGAAGCCCACGCGCTGCTTCATGCCTCCGGAAAGCTCCTTGGGATAGGCGTTTTCGAAACCGTCCAGACCCACCGTGTCCAGAATCTTGGTGCTGCGTGCCGTGCGTTCGGCGACGGGCACACCGCGCGCTTTCAGGGGCGCCGCCACATTTTCGAGCACCGTCAGCCACGGAAAAAGCGCGAAGCTTTGAAACACAATTGAAACATTCTCGCAAGGTCCGCCCACGGCATGGCCATGATGGATCACTTCGCCGCCGGAGGGCCGCGCCAAGCCGGTTAGAATGCGCAACAGCGTGGATTTACCGCTGCCCGAGGGACCCAGCACGGCGAGTATATCGCCCGGGTAAACCGCCAGATCCATGGGCGCGATCACTTGAATGAAACCGTCGCCTTCCGAGCCGTACGATTTCTCGACTTTGCGGGCTTCGATGATCGCTTGCATGGGAGGTCTCAACGAATCTACCACAGAAACTTGTATTACGACCTGTCAAAAATCGTCGTAGCGCGCGCGTTTTGGAGGGCGGGCTTTAGCCGGCGCGGGGCTTCAGCCCCGCTGCAGCGCCGTTTTGGTTGCGATTCGGCCGAACCCAAAAAGGCAAAGCCGCTTACTGCACCGTCACGGTCACCGTCTTTGTCTTCCTCCCGTATTGGTTGGTCGAATAAAGCTTGTAGGTGGTCGTCGACGTTGGCGTCACCATCACGCTGGTCCCTCTTACCGGTCCTACTTGCGGGCTGATGATGTTATAAATCGCATTCGTTACATTCCACGTCAGAGTAACTGGCTGGCCCGCACTTACTGTGGACGGGTTAGCCTGGAAACTCGTGATCGTAGGTGAAGGTCCCGTGGGCACGTTCGACGGCGTATACAACGGATTGACCTGAACCACATCAAAGTCCGATGCCGTGATACTTTTCAGCGCCCCCAGGTCATTGTTGTTCCAGTTACTGTCCGGCATGCCGGTAATGTAAATGGCGCTGCCGTTATCGGCCAGAATCATGCCGTAATGCTGGAGCGCAGTAAGAATCACCTGATTCGCGGGCGAGAAACCGGAGATATCGAAGCTGGCCTTCAGGCGCATCCGCATCCCCATCGGCGGCGCATTCGAATCGGTCACGCTGGAAGCCCAATGCGACGCCGGCGGCGTGAAGGCCTCCTGCGTGGTGGGCACCGTGAAGCGGACAGCGTGGTTAATCGCGCCCGCGGCCACCTCGTCGTAACGGACCAGCCCGACAAAGACAGGCAAGCCCGCCGCATCGGCGGAAGTCCAGGTATAGGGGCGCTGCTCGTTGATGGTCATGTCCCAGATGGCTGTCGAACCCGCGTACCAGTTTCCGTCGTTGAGGTGCGCGTAATACAACTCGTACAGCCAGCAGCCTCCCTGATCGAGAACCAGCACATGACGATCGCCGTTCTCCGGATGCGGGTACCCTTCAATCAACGCGTTCGACGGGATGGGCATGGGTCCCGGATCGCTGTTGCCAGGATATTCGGTGATCTTGACCGGCACCAGGGGCTGCGTGCCGGCTTCGATCTGATACGGAATGCCGATGCTTTGGCCGGCGTAGAGGCCTGCCCCAAAATCGGGATGCAGCGTTACGGTGGCGCCGATGTAGTTTATGTAATTCGCGGAGTTGGGATCCACCGGCGCGTTCGAGATATCGGTGTTCCAGAGGTTGTTCGAGGGAAACGGCACGAAGCCGTTCAGGGAAGCGAGCGGTCCCAGGCTCATGCCGGAGCAGGTGCCGGCTTGGGCGAAGGCCGCGGCGGAGACGCACAGGTTGAGTACTGCTAGAACTAGGGTACGCATGCCGTCCATTGTACTCCCGGGGCCGTCCTAGGCTGTTTGTGATACCTTGGGACCAAACGCAACTATGCGGGAGTCCATCGCCGATCTGGCGTACGCCGTTCGCGCGCTGCGCAGCAACCCAGGTTTCGCGACTGTGGCCATACTGCTTTTGGCTTTGGGCATCGGCGCGAACGCATTAGTGTTCAGCCTGCTGGACCGGATCCTGCTGCATCCCCTGCCTTTCCGCGACCCGGCGCGGCTGGCGGCCATTTGGGAAACCACCCACAACTGGGATCCCAAGGTTTTCGCCTCCTATCGTGACGTGGAAGTTTTCGACCGGCAGAGCCGTTCGTTCGACGGCGTCGCCGGATGGCAGTGGGTGGAATACACTATGACGGGACGAGGCGATGCGCGGCGCGCGCTGGGCGAGACCGTCACGCCACGATTCTTCGAAATCCTGGGAGTACCAGCCGTTCAGGGACGTACATTCGGTCCGGCGGACTTAAGCCGTGGACCCACCGTGGTGCTGAGCGACGCCGGATGGAAAGAGCTTTTCGCCGGTGCACCGGGCGCAGTCGGACAGGCCCTCACGCTCGATGGAAGGGCTTACACCGTGTCCGGCATCATGCCGCACGGGTTTGAATTCTATCCCCGGCAGGCGCTCTTTTGGACCTTGGCTACACCCGTCGAGGTGGCGCGCCAGGGAGGCGCGAAATTCCATGGCATGGGTGTGGTGGGCCGGTTGCAGCCAGGCGTCTCGATGGAGTCGGCCGAGGCGGAAATCGCCGCTTTGCGCACGGCGCTGGAGCGCACCGATCCGGATGAGTTCCTGCATGCGGGCGCCATGGTGCGCAGCCTGCAAGAAGAGTTCACGTGGCTGGCGGGGCGGGGCTTGCGCTCCGGATTGCTGCTGCTGTTCGCGGCAGTCGCCGTAGTGCTTCTGATCGCTTGTGCCAACGTCGCGAATCTGCTGGCAGGGCGCGCGCTAGAGCGATGCCGCGAAATCGCCATTCGCACGGCTCTGGGCGCTAAGCGCAGCCGGCTGATTCGCCAGATCCTGACCGAGAATCTCTTACTTTGCGCGTTGGGTGCGACGGCGGGCTTGCTGCTGGCGGATAGCGGGCTGCGCTATTTTCTCGCCGTCGAGCCCGTCGAATTGCCCATTGGTGTGACCTCGGCTAACTTCTCACTCAATTGGCGCATATTCGCCTTCGCCGCAACCTTAGTTGTGCTGACCGCCGTTCTCTCGGGTTTGCTGCCCGCTTGGCAGGCATCCCGCTCGCGCGTAAACGAGCTGCTAAAGCAAGGCGGGCGCGGCGGTTCCGCGGGTCGCGGCGAACATCGTACGCGCAGCGTGCTGGTGATCGTTGAAGTGGCTTTGTCGTTGACCCTGCTCACGGGTGCCGGGCTGCTGATTGAGAGTCTCTACCGCTTGCGCGCCGATCCGCTCGGCTACCGTATGGACGGCCTGCTGGTTACCCGGCTGACCCTGCCGAAGACCGCCTACGCCGCGTTACCCGATCGCCTGCAGTTTGCCAGCCGCCTGGCACAATCGCTCGATGCTCTGCCCGCGCTCCAAGCGGCGGTACGATCCGGCAGCCTGCTGCATGCGGAGGTGGCCGGCGGCCGCGCCGCCCGAGAGACCGCCTTCGTGAATCGAACGCTGATTTTTCCGGAATACTTCCTGGTATCCGGTCTGCCGCTGATTGCCGGACGCGAATTCGGACCGCTCGAGACGGCGCAGAGCCAACCGGTAGCCATCATCGACCAGGAATTCGCGCGCCGCTATTTCGGCGGCCAGGAGCCATTGGGCAAGCACATCCGGCTGGGCGAGATGGGAGATAATTCGCCATGGCGATCGGTCGTCGGCTTGGCGGGCAATATCAAGGAGACCAACCCGTTCGATGAGATGCACTGGAGTGTGGAGCCGCATGTCTACGTGCCATTCCCGCAAGGCGAGCCCAGCGCCGGGCGGCAATTGGTGGTGATGATGCGCGCGGGCGGGCGCTGGCTGGGTGAATCCGACCGTCCACGCGACACGCTGGCGGCGGCGGTGCGCCGCTCAGTCAACCAGATCGATCCCACGCTGCCGTTGTCCGAGATCACCAGCGTGCGGCAGTTCTTGAACGAACAGGCGTTTTCAAAGCCCGCTTTCCGCGCGGCGCTGCTGGCTATGTTCGCCGCGCTGGCGCTATTGATGGCTGCCATCGGTTTGTACGGCGTGCTATCACAGCAAGTAACCGAGCGCCGGCGCGACGTGGGCGTGCGCATCGCTCTCGGCGCTTCGCCCGGCGACGTGCTCGGACTGGTGGTGCGGCGGAGTCTCATGCTGACCGGCGCAGGCATCGTCGTGGGATCGGTGATGACCCTGGCGGGCATCCGGCTGCTGCGCAGCTTCCTGTTCACGGGTCCCGGCCGGCCGCTGGTGCTGGCGGGAGTGGCCGCATTGATGTTGGCCATCGCGCTGCTAGCAGGGGCGGTGCCGGCCTGGCGGGCCGCGCGCACAGATCCGGCCATGGCTCTGCGCGAAGAGTGATTCAATGCGCGGCCTTGCGCGGCTGGTGCATCGGGACCGGCTTTTCTTCAATCACGATTAGCCTGAGCACAGCCGCCGCGGCGCGCAGCCGCACCGGTTCCTTGTCGTCGTCCAACAGCCGCTCCAGGTTTTTCTTCAGGCGTGGGTCGTTGCGCAACGCGAGCGAATGTACGGCGGCCGCCCGCACCGACCAATCGTTGTCGAGCAGGGCGTCCTTGAGCGCGTCCAGCACGGCTGGCGATTTGTCTTTGCCCAGCAGCAATGCCGCCGTCGCGCGCCCCGAGACGCCCGGATCGGTAAGCAGCGCCTGCATGGAACTGACGCCCTGTCCCAGGCCAGGCACCGGCACGAACCCCATACCTTGCCGAACCGCATAGAAGGCCAGAACACGTGGCGTGTGCAGCATGCGCACGGCATCGCGCTTTTCCTTCGAAATGTACCCCGAAGACGCTTTGCTCTCGCGCCCGAGAACAGCCAGCAGCGCCTGCTCGCCCGCACGGTCTTCGAGCGCCCACAGCGCCTTGGCCGCCGCGAAGCTGACCTCCGGCACATCATCCTTCAATGCCTTGCGCAACGCCTCGAGCGCGCGGGCGCTCTTCACTTCCGCCAGGCTGGCGACGGCGGCTTCGCGCACGAGCACGTCTTTATCCTGCAGCATCTTTTCCAGGCGGTCAAAGGCTGCGTCGCCGGTAGTGGCGGTGAGGCTGAGCGCCACCACGGCTTGCTTGCGCGTGTCCGGATTCTTGTTTTCGAGCGCCCGCTGCAGCAGGTCGTCACAGCGCGTTTTGGTGTCGACCTTCGTATCGGCGTGCGTGCCGCTCACTGCCGCCAGTGCCAGCGCCAACGCCGGCGGCAGAACTGCGCGACTCACTCTTGAGTGCATTCATCAAGTATATGGGCCGGCGCGGCGTTATGCTGAGGCCATGGAACTGACGACGGTTCGCCTGGAGATCCCCGAAGGCGGTAACGTGATTCTGGGGCAAACGCACTTCATCAAGTCCGTGGAAGATTTATACGAAGCGCTGGTCAATACTGTGCCGCAGATGAAGTTCGGCATCGCCTTTAACGAAGCTTCCGGTCCTGCGCTCACCCGTGTGGATGGTAATGACGACGCACTGAAAACGATGGCGGCGCGCAACGCTACCGCAATTGCGGCCGGCCACATCTTCGTCATCGCCATGCGGGACGGGTATCCGATCAATGTGCTGAGCCGCATCCGGGCGGTTCCGGAAGTCTGCTCGATCTTCTGCGCGACCGCAAATCCGGTGGAAGTAGTGGTGGCCGAGACAGAGCAGGGCCGGGGGGTGCTGGGAGTCATCGACGGATTTCCGCCGAAGGGAGTGGAGACCGAAGCTGACGCGCACGCCCGCCACGATTTCCTGCGCAAGATCGGGTACAAGCGATAACTGTCAAGCGCGCTCGGCGGCGTTGAGCCGCTCCATACGCGCAGTCACTCACCAATTGCCGTCGGCGGCTGAATGGCCGGGCCTTGCAGCTTGACATGCTCGTCCCAGGAGTCTCGCCGGGGATCGAAAAAGCGGGTCGTCCGGCCGAGATGATCTATCAGTGCGATACCCGTTCCTTTGCACCAATTGCAGAGGACGCAGGTGTAAGCCAGATTGCCTATGCTTGAGGGTCCGCCGTGTTTCCCGCTGATAATGTGACGATCTCGTGAGGGAAGCCTGCGCTATCCTGATGCAACAGACAGTATTCACAGCGTCGGCGCGCGATCAATTCGCCAACGCGCTGTTGGGCCGCGGCGGACGGACGGCAATCAACAACGGCTCGCGGTGTGGTGCCGGCGGCGAATGAAATCGATGATCTCCAGGTACGAGGCGTTGCTCATAACCGGCCCATCCACAGCATAACGCTGCAGTCATGCCGGCTATCCACCCTCATGCCGATGCACGTGCGGATGCGGTTGCACAGCGGCTTCCCCGTGCGCGTGCACATGCGCGTGCGGGCGGATGAGGCGGGCGCGCTCCAACAGCGCTACGTTGTGCAGAATTTCCAGCGGCGTGCCTTCGCCGGCCACTTGGCCGTTGGCGAAGATGTAGCAGCGGTCGGCGATGTCCTCCAGCGTATCCAGGTCGTGCGTGGCGATGACCACTGTCTTGGCGCCGCGGCCGCACGAGATCAGGAAATCGACAATGCGCGCCTGGCTGCCGGGATCGAGCGCGCCGCTTGGCTCGTCGAGCAACAGCACCTCTGGATCGAGTACCAGCACCGACGCCAGCGCCACGCGTTTCTTTTCGCCGCCGGAGAGGCGATGCGGCGCGCGATCCTGCAAGTGCGCGATATCCATTGCGCGCAGAACTTCCGCAACGCGCTCCCGAATCCGCGCGGCCGGCCAGCGTAGCTGCAGCGGACCGAAGGCCAGTTCATCGAACACGCTGGGGTTGAAGAGCTGCACATCCGCATTCTGAAAGACCAGACCCACGCGGCGGCGGAAACTGAAGAAGAACTGCTCGTCCGCAAGGCGCTGTTCAGTCAGGCGCTCGCCCAGAAAGAAGATCTCGCCGTGTTCGGGGAAGCACAACCCGGCCAGCAGACGCAACAGCGTGGATTTGCCCGACCCGTTGGCGCCCAGCAGCGCCACCCGCTCGCCGCGCTTCACGTGCAGGGAGAGAGCATCTAGAGCCAGCACCTGGTTATAGCGATAGGAGACGCCCCGTGCGTCGAAGGCTAGTTCACTCATCGGCCCAGCCAGAGCGCCAGCGATGCCGCACCTACGAAAGCCGCGAGCCGCAACCAGTCGGACGCGCGCATCTGTAATTCGTCCAGCAGGCGAACCTCGCCGCGAAAACCGCGCGCCTGCATGGCCATGTGCACTTCGCCGCTCACCTGCAGGGTCTTGCCGAGCAGTACGCCAGCGCTGGCGGCGGCCAGGCGGCGGCGATCGGACGGGGCGAGCACGCCCACCAGGCGGCTCTCGCGCGATTCGAACATATCGCGTGCGGTTGCCATAAACAAGAACATGTAGCGATAGCTCATCCCCAGGATCGCTACCAGCGCCGTGGGAGTGCGAAAGTATCGCAGCGCGTGCAGCAGGCGCGTCCATAGGGTGGTCAGGATGAGCAGCATCGACAGCGTGGCGGCTGTTTCGGCACGCAACACCAGGAAGGCGGCGCTGCGTAAGCCTTGCCCGGTGACCGGCCATCGGAGCAGCGGGAGACGCCAGAGCGCCACGCCTGGCGTGAGAAAGATTGCCGGGAGCGCGATGGCTCCGGTGAAGGCCAGGACCGCGAGCCAGACGCGTGCCGCGAGCAGCCTGACCGGGATATGCGACGCCAGCGCCAGAACTGCGCCGGCGGACAGGATCGCCGCGAGCACCCACAAGCGATGCACGGCCACGGTGGCCACGATGAGCGCGCCGATGCCGACCAATTTCACGCGCGGATCGAGATGCTGCAGAAAGCCGCTGGCGGCGGCCATATCTTCGGCGAAAAGAGCCTGGCTGGTGGCGTCTAACAGTCCGCGGGCGGTCCTTTCGACGAAGCTTTTCCGGCGGCGCCGCGGTCGAGCAACCGGGCGTAGGGCCAGCAGCCAGTTCAACAGCGATGCCAGCAGGATGATGAGCCCCACACCCACCGTGGCGGACACCAGGTACCCGAACGATGCGCTGCGAACGAAGGATGGCGCGTACCGCGAGAGCGGCGCGGTCCAAATTGTGGAAAGATGTTCCAGGCCGCGCGGCACGGCGGTCGGCGGCGCCTGATGGCGAGAAGCCATCGCGATCTGTTGGCGCGTCTGCGGATCAGCGAAATCCCGAGCGCTCCACTCACCCCAAGCGCTGCCGACGGCCAGAATCCCAAGCGGGGTCAGAACCAGCAGCGCGGCGAGCGCCAGCCATAACTTGCGCGTAGCGGGCAGTCGGGCCGGTCGGTCGATGTGCGGCGCCTGTTCGCGACCAGCGGGAGCAGCGGGAGCGTCGGGTGCGGTCAGGCGCAGAAGACCAGGATCGGTGCTCTGGAGATACGCGATCATGCCGGAGGAGATGACCAACTCCGCCAAGCCCGCCAGGGTCAGGTGTCCGAGCATCATGGCGGGGATCGCGATACGCAGCGGATACGGCGCATATAACGGTGTTCCGGACGCATCGCGAAACAGGAGCGGCTGAATTCCGAATTCGATGGCGGCGCATAAGGCGGCCACGTTGATGGCCGTGTATCCAGCGAGGCCGGCGGCCGCCATCCGCCGCGTGGAACCGAGCGCGGCGCGCCAGGCGGCGAGGCGGTAAACGGCATAGGCCACCAATGACCCTACAATCGCCATATTGAAACAGTTCGCGCCCAGGGCCGTGATGCCGCCATCGCCGAAGAACACCGCCTGAATTGTGAGCGCGATCGAAATGGCCAGGATGGAGGCCCACGGGCCCAGGACAATGGAGGCGATCCCCATGCCCACCGCATGGCCGGTGGTGCCGCCGGGCAGCGGAAGGTTGAACATCATAATGACGAAGGAGAAGGCGGCGAATAGGGAGATCAGCGGAACCAGGCGGGTATGCAGCGCGGACTTAACCCGTGCGAGAGCGACATACCAAAACGGTGCAGCGGCGGCGCTCAGAGCCAGGCAGGTCGAGGGACTGAGGTAGCCATCGGGAATGTGCATCGCGCGGGCGGCCGCGACGGCCTACGGGCAGCTTAGCACGATTGTGAGGTTCGTGCGAAGGAGCTAGTGTCCGCATTCTGACTTCATACTTCTGGCTTCAGACTCCACTCTTCAGGGCTTTATCGCATAGTCCGGCCAGCAATCGTCGGTCTGAAGATCATTGTTGTCCGCGGGCAGGGGCTGCGCGGACCACTGATCGGCAAAGATGCGGATTTCCGGCGCGCCCGCACCTTGCGCGGGACTGAACTTCGGATCGAGGATCCTGGCGATCTGGTCGCGGACGCCTTCCAGATGCACGCGCGTGGTGCGGTCGGTGGTGCGAGGTAGCGCGGCGGCCACCGATGTATTGAGGGCGCGCAGCTCAGCGCGATAGAAGGGCTTCTCGTCACCGCTCGAGGCGAAGAAGGGCAACAGTCCGGGCGGCAAAGCGGCCGGGAGCGACACTACGGCTCCGTTGATCTTCACGTTCACCAAATCCAGATAATTGCGCTGCAGTTGCCGGCGGTACGCGTCTATCGGGGCTTGCGGATTTTCGATCTCGCGCCAGACGCCATGCCGCACGGCGGCCAGGAAATCCACGGGGCGGTAAGCCGCGCTTCCGTCCAGCGCATCCTGCTCGATCAGCCTGGCAAAGCGCGCACTGTTCAACAGATTGCCGAGCACGGAGCGTTGCGCGTTGGCCACGCGGCTGATCGCGCCGAGCGGCTCGATACGGCGCAGGATGTCGCGGTCGATCGCCCATTGCGGCGTGGCAAAAGCATTGTCGTTAAGGAATGCCACGGCGGCTGTCTGGCGCGCTTTGGGCACCGGCCGAAAGATGACGCCCTCCTGCCCGATATTCTTCTGCTGCGATTCGAATCCGCCCACTAGCGCTACAACATGATTCATCTCGAGCGTCCATTGACCCAGCATGCGGCCATACAATTCGGAGAGGTCTTCGTACGGATCGCCCCTCTGGGTAGTGGTAGCGGTAAGCATCATGCGCGCGACCCGCTGCAGGTTCTTGACGCCCAGCGCGGTGGATTTCAGCGCGTCGGCATCGCCTACCGCTTCCGTCAACTCGCCCGGATCGGATCCGGCTGCGCCTGGCGTAGAGAAACGATACCAGGGGGTGGTGTCCTGCTCGCGCGCCCATTTGTCGAGCGTGCTCTTCTCGTCGTCGGCCGTGCCGGCATCGGCAATGGGTTGATAACCCCAATGTGTCGCCCAGACATCGTAGGGTCCGACTGATGGCACCAGGTCGGCCACATCGATGCCATCCTCGGGCTGCGCCACGTAATTGAAGCGGGAGTAATCCATGATGGAGGGCGTATGACCCATTTTCTTGACCCACTCCTTGTCGCGCACCTTCTCTTGCGGGTAGAGCGAGCTGGCCTTCATATTGTGCTGGAAGCCGATCGTGTGGCCGACTTCGTGCGCGCAGACATACTCGATGAGACGGCCCATCAGATCGTCAGGCAGGGGCAGCTTCTGCGCGCGCGGGTCGAGTGGCCCGGCTTGCAGAAAGTACCAGTCGCGCTGCAGGTTCATGACGTTGTGATAGAACTGAATGTCCGCGTTTAAAATCTCGCCGGTGCGCGGGTCCGAGACATGCGGCCCGATGGCGTTTTCGATGGTGGAGGGCAGCCAGCGGATGACCGAGTAGCGCACATCTTCAGGGCTAAAATTCGGATCCTGCCCGGCAGTCGGCGCAGGCTTGGCGATAATCGCGTTCTTGAAACCAGCCGCTTCGAAGGCCTTTTGCCAGCTTTCGACGGCGCGAATCATGTAAGGCACCCATTTGGAGGGCGTCGCGGCATCGATGTAATACACGATAGGCTTCACGGGCTTCGGAAAGCGCGGCGGCCGGATCTTTCTTCTCCAGGCGCCAGCGTGTGATATAAATACGCCGGGGTGCGCGGTGCTCATCTCGGCCATAATCCAACTGCCGCACGGAGAAGAAGCCTACGCGCTCATCGAACAGGCGCGGCGTCATGGGATGCTCGGGCAGTTTTACCATACTGTGATGCAGCACGACGGTTGCGCTGCCGGGGTGCATGCCACCTGCCGCGAACGGGTTTTCCGTACGCAGGGCGGCAGGCGTAGACATGCGTGTGTAGGTGTGCGTGGATTCCACTTCGATGTTTTCCGGGTAGGGGGAAATGCGTTCGACATACGAACGGCTGGCATCCATAGTGGTGGCGTTCAGGCGCTGGCGGGCGCTCAGCTCGAATACGTCGCTGGTGAACAGACGCGTGACTTCGATAATGATGGAAGGTTCGCGGCCGGTCTCTTTGTAATCGCGAGCAGCGGGCCGGGTGGACTTGGCAGCTTCTTTGGCGGCGGCCGGTTTGGGCGCGGCGTCTTTGGCAGGCTTTTCGGACGCGGCAGGCTTTGCCGCTGGTGCGGGTTTTTCGGCGGACTGATCGTCTTCGTTCTCCTCTTTTTGTGCCTCCGCGCCCTCGTCGTCTTTGTCTTTAGCCTTATCTTTGGCCGTGGCTTTCTCCTTTTCCTTGCCGGGCTCCTTGCCAAACGCGGCGATCGGAAAACTCATGATGATGGTGTCGTTATTGGCGGCTTTCACGGCCAGGGATATAGGCGTTTTTGGATCGGCCACCACTTCATAATTCACTTCGCGTAAATTGATTTTGTTGGCATGCCGCTCCCAGCGGACCACCCGCTCAGCTACAAACTGGCCGCCATAGCCTACGCCCACCGTGGTGCGCGCAATCTGGGTGACGAATAGGAACTCTTTGTCTAACTCGGTCTTCGGAATCTCGTAGTAATACTTATCCTTGATCTCGTGTACAGTGAACAGCCCCGGTTTCGACTTAGCGTCCTTGGTGATTACCTTGTCATAAGCCTGCGGCTGCGACGATGAACCAGAAGAAGACGGCAGGCGGAACGCGGAGCCGGTATCTGCGCCGGCGGACGGTTCGGCTGGGGTCGGCAGGGGCTCTTGCGCGTTCAGAAAAAACAGTGAAATCAGGATAACGAGAAGGCTGCGGGTGGGCATTGCGGACTCCTTCAGGACGAGATTGCCCTATAATACCGCAAGTCCGGTCAAACTCCCGCCATTAGGAGAAGAGAGAAGTCAGCAAACAGAAGGGCCGTGCCCTGCCGCCTGTTTCACAAAATTGGTTGCAAGGAAACCCCTCCCTCATGGCCAACGCGTACCATGCGCCGGCAAGCGGGTCTGGAGACCCGCCGCAGGCGTGGACGCCTGCCCCACATGCTAAAATCAACTTACCCCGCTATGAAAACCACTGCCGAATCGGAACGTATGTCGCGGCCGCTGGCCGAGGTGGATCCTGACGTTTACCAGGCGATCATGCATGAGGCCGAACGCCAGCACTCCCAACTGGAACTGATCGCCAGCGAAAATTTCGTTTCCGAAGCCGTGCTGGAAGCCGCCGGCAGCGTTTTCACCAATAAGTACGCCGAAGGTTATCCCGGCAAGCGTTACTACGGCGGGTGTGAATTCACCGACATAGTAGAGAATCTGGCACGCGACCGGGCCCGCAAATTATTCGGTGCCGAACACGCCAACGTGCAGCCGCATTCCGGTTCGCAGGCCAATCAAGCCGCGTATGCGGCGGTTTTGCAACCCGGCGACACCATCCTGGGCATGAACCTCGCCCACGGCGGCCATTTGACTCACGGCCACAAGCTAAACTTTTCCGGCAAGACGTACAACGTCGTGCCCTACGGCGTACGCAAAGAAGACGAGCGCATCGACTACGACGAGCTCGCGCGCCTCGCCCTGCAGCACAAGCCCAAGATGGTACTGGCGGGCGCCAGCGCTTATCCGCGCGTTCTCGATTTCGCCCGGTTCCGCGAAATTGCCGATTCCGTGAGCGCCTTCTTTGTGGTGGACATGGCACACATCGCGGGCCTGGTGGCTGCCGGCCTGCACCCCAACCCCTGCCAGTATGCCGACATCGTCACCACCACCACGCACAAGACCCTGCGCGGCCCGCGCGGCGGGCTCATCCTTTGTAAGGAGAAATTCGCCGCGGCCGTCGACAAAACGGTCTTTCCCGGCTTTCAGGGTGGACCGCTGGTGCACATCATGGCCGCCAAGGCCGTGGCGCTCAAGGAAGCCATGGAACCCGGTTACGTCGACTATCAGAAGCAAGTAATCGCCAACGCCCAGGCGCTGGCCGGCGCACTCATGGACGCGGGGTTCCACGTGGTCTCGGGCGGTACCGACACGCATCTCATGCTGGTGGATGTCTTCTCCAAAGGCATTCGCGGCAAAGAGGCCGAAGCGGCCCTCGACTGCGCGCGCATCACGGTGAACAAGAACGCCATTCCGTTCGACGTGAATCCGCCGCTCAATCCCAGCGGCATTCGCCTCGGCAGTCCGGCCGTCACCACTCGCGGCTTCCACGAGCCGGAGATGCGCGAAGTCGCGTTTCTGATCGCCGAAGTGCTCGAGGGCATGGCGTCCCATGGCGACGCCGGCGGCGACAGCCGGATTGCCGCCGTGCGCCGCAAGGTGGAGGCGCTGACGGAGCGCTTTCCGCTGTATGCCTGGAGACGTCAGGCGGACTTCGCGCGCGCTTGACGGCGGGCCATGTCCCTGCGCATCGTGTTCGATGTCCGCCGCGCGCGGGACTTCGGCATCGGCACGTACATCCGCGGATTGCTCCACGGTCTGGGCGCCATCGACCAGTCCAATGACTACGTTTTGATCGCGCTGCCCCACGGGCAGGACGCCCATGCCGACGAGGCCACGTTCGCGGGCCTGCCGCCGAATTTCCAGACCGTCACCTATCCGCGCACCCACGCTTACTCCTCAGATCATGTCGCCTTTCCGTTCTTCGTGCGCCGCCTGGCGCCCAGCCTCGTGCATATTCCCTTGAACCGGGTCCCGCTGTTCATGCAGGAGCCCTACGTGGTGACCATTCACGATATGTCCAGCCTGCTGTTCGAGACCGGCTCGGGCCTGCGCATAGCCGGCCGCCGCTTCCTGCTCCGGCGCGGATTGCTGCGCGCGCGCCGCATCCTGGCGGTTTCGGAAGCCACGCGGCGAGACGTGCACGACGCGCTGGGCATCCCCGCGGACCGCATCCGCCTGGCCCACAATGCCCCGAATCCGGATTTCTTCCTTCCCGCGCCCGCCGAGCGCGCGCGCAGCATTTTGGAACGATACCAGATCGCCTATCCTTTTCTGCTCTACGCAGGGAACATTCGCCCGCAAAAGAACATTCCCCGCCTGGTGGAAGCGTTCGCGGTGGCGCGCGAACATCTGTCGCGGCATCCGGTTTATCGCCACCTGCACCTCATCATCATCGGCGACGAGATTTCGCGCTATCCCTCGGTGCGCCGCGCCGTCATTCAGACGCGCGTCGAAAAGGCTGTGCGTTTTCTCGGATTCGTGCCCTTCGAAGCCTTGCGCGTTTTTTTTGAGAGTGCCGCGCTGTTCGTGTTCCCGTCGCTCTACGAAGGCTTCGGACTGCCACCGCTCGAAGCCATGGCCGGGGGCACGCCGGTGGTCGCATCCAACGTCAGCGCGTTGCGGGAAGTGCTGGGCGATGCCGCGTTGCTGGTGAATCCCGAGAATGTTTTTGAGATCGCGCGCGCCATTCAGGAAGCCTTGCTCGATGAAGATCTCCGGTGCGAGCTGATCGCCAAAGGGAAAGCGCAGGCGGCCCGCTACAGCTGGAACCGCACCGCGCGGGAAGTGTTGGAAGTCTATCGCGAAGTGACCGGGACACCGTAACCGGTCTGAAAGCCGCGCGCCGAATCTGCTGTTTGCCGGCCGAATCTGCGCGATGAACCTGGACAAGCCCGGCTACAATGTTCCCATGAGGATACCGGGTATTCTCGGCATTCTGGGAATGGCGGCACTTTCCCTGGGCGCGGCGTGGGACCCGCGCCTGGCAGCCAATTATCTGGATCATAGGGAAGAGGAATGGCTGGCCTGGCAGGCAGCGAAAACCGTAACAGGCGCAACCTGCATCTCCTGCCATACCGGCGCACCTTACCTTCTCGCGCGCCCGGCGTTGCGGCGAGTGCTTGGCGAAAAGGATCCGACACCGGGTGAGACAGCGCTCCTGTCGAGCTTGCGCGCCAGAGTTGCGATATCGGATGCGCGGGAAATCAAGCGCGGCTTTACGGCTGAGCCGATGGCTGTGCAGGCTTTGGGCGTGGAAGCGGTCTACGCGTCTCTCTTCCTGACGCTGACAGACACCGGCGGAGTATCGCTAAATAGCGACGCCCGGAAAGCCTTCGACCGGCTGTGGACGCTGCAGAACACCGCTGGTCCATCACGCGGTGCATGGCCCTGGTTCAACCTCGGGCTCGATCCGTACGAGATGCCGGTTTCACCGTTTTACGGAGCGGCGCTAGCTGCGCTGGCCGTCGGCAGCGCTCCCGCCGAGTATCGTGCGCTACCATCCGTACAGCAGCATATCGCGGAACTGAATGCGTATTTCGCGCGCGAGCTTCAATCGCAGCCGCTGCATAATCGGCTGATGCTGCTGTGGGCTTCCGGCAAGCTGCCGGACGCGCTGCCGGAGACCGCCCGGCAATCGATGATCGATGAGATCTGGCGCAAGCAGGAGGCCGATGGCGGGTGGACCATCGCATCGCTGGGGCCGTGGGACCCGCACCCAGGGGCGCCGGTATCGCCGGCCAGCAGCAGCTATGCGACGGGGCTGGTGGCATCCGTGCTGCAGGCGATAAAGGTGCCCCCGGCCGATCCGCGACTGGCACGGGCCCTGGCCTGGCTGGCATCTCACCAGGACCGGCAGGCAGGCTACTGGGAGGCGCAGTCGATGAACAAGGTGCATGAGCCTGGGTCCATGCCGGCGCAATTCATGCGAGACGCGGCCACTGGTTTTGCCGCGCTGGCCCTCAGCGAATCATGGGAACAAATGGGTAAATAGCGGCGAAACCCACGCCGCTCATGGACCGTCCAACTCGCATAAGCAGCTCGATGGGGAACCCGGCGATCCATCTATTCATATTCGACCGTTTCTCGGATTGGGAGCCATCCTATGCCATCGCCTCCCTGCGGCATGCTAACGACGTTTTGACGGTGGCTGAGGCGCCCGCTCCGGTGTTGACCACCGCCGGCCTGCGGATCTGGCCGGATCTCACCCTGGACAAATTGCTGCCCGCGAACCGGGGGCTGATGATTCTCCCGGATGGCGAGTGCTGGGAACGCGGCGGAAACCAGGCAGCGGCGCGCAAAGCCATACAGTTTATGGAAGCCGGAGTTCCGGTGGCCGCGGTGGGCGCAGCCGCACTGGCCTTGGCCAGGATCGGTTTGGGTGGCCATCCTAGCCTGATTAGCGTGCACCGTGCGGCGGCCGCCGAATTAGCGCGCAGGATGGCCGGCGTGCTGGAAGCCGCCTCACCCCCACCGACGGAGCTTCGCTCGCAACCAGCCAAACATGAAGTATTGCGCGCCCTGGTCTGGTCCGATCCGGCCGGCGTCACCGATTCGCCCCCATCGCACAAGACGATCGTGTCTATCCATATGGGATCGTCCGTGCAAGTCGGCTGCCGCCGGGACGGAAAGTATCACAGCGGGCTGAGCGTGCATGGTGACATCGATATCATTCCGCCCGATGTACCCAGCCGCTGGGAACTGCGGGAGAAGGACACATCCTTCATCATGCGCGTACCCATGAGTTTCCTGAGCCTGGCCGCGCAGGAGGCCGGCATCGACCCAAGCACTGTGGAGATTGTGAATCGTTTCCAGGTGCGCGATCCCCAGATGGAGCACATCGGCTGGGCATTGAAAGCCGAGATGGAGTCGGACTACCGTAGCGGACGGCTGTACCTCGATAGCCTGGGAACCGCTATGGCCGCGTGCCTTCTGGACCGTCACAGCTCCACATCGCGCATAGCCCGCGCGTACTCACAAGGAATGTCGGGCTACCGTCTGCGGCAGGTATTGTCGTATATCGAATACAACCTGGCCCGCGAGCTATCGCTCAAGGAGATCGCCGGAGTGGCCGGTGTCAGCGTTTCCCATTGCAACGCCGCGTTCCGCAAGGCCGTGGGAGTGCCGGTGCATCAATACGTGATCCAGCGCCGCGTGGAGCGGGCCAAGACTCTGCTCGGCGAAAGGGATCTCTCTATCAGCCAGATTGCCATCGAGACCGGCTTTTCCCACCAGAGCCATCTGGCCTATCATGTGCGCCGCTTGCTGGGGGTTTCGCCGCTGAGACTGCGCGAGAATCGGCGTTAGCCGACTCTACTGCTTCCTGGCTGCGTTGAACGAGCGCTCGACCGTGTCGTGAACGTCTGTCGAAACTGGCTGGTCACGCCACAGCCAGCGCATCATCTCGGGGAACACCGTCGCCAGCATCTTCTGGCCGTGCCGCTGAATGCCCCACGTGTAGTTCACCTCGTATCCCTTTTCGGTAAGCGCCTGCTGCATCCTCACGTTTTGATAGAACCAGTCGCGCGGCTGGTCATAAGTCCCATCGGCGTGCAGGCTGCGGTTATCGTTGCGGCCATCCACCAGGAAAATACGAATCGGCTTCTTCTCGCTCTTCCGAATAATATCCGGATACGCATTCCCGCCGCGAATGTTGGTGAAGCTGCCCACGTTGCTCAGCACTTTGCGGAAAACGTCCGGCCGCTCCCAGGCCACCGTGAAAGCTGCAATGGCGCCCGAACTGGATCCGCCAATGCCATGCCGCTCGGGATCCTTCGATATGTTGTACTCCTTATACAGCACGGGCAGCAACTCATCCACAATGACGCGCGCGTACTTATCGTCCAGCGTGTTGTACTCCGTGGGCCGGTTGGTGGTGCGATCGCCCCACTCGCTGCCAGACGGCTCCGGTTGATCCGGCCGGCGTCCCGGATTGATAAAGATCCCGATCATAACCGGGATCTCGCGCCGGTAGATCAGGTTATCCATCACCAGCTGGGCCCGCACATCGCCTTCCGGATTCATGAAAGCCTGCCCGTCGTTGTAGATCATCAGGCTGGCGGGAACGGCCGGATCGTACTGAGCCGGCACGTAAACCCAGTAGGTGTGCTGCGTTCCTGGATAGGCCTGGCTCGGCAGCGTGAATGGCCCTTTGATCTGGCCTTTCGGCACGCCATCTTGTGGAATTGCGTCGACGGCCAGTCGGTAATAGATATCGGTATTGGGAGTTTCGGCCATCGGGGGCCGCTGCTGCGCGAGGGCGGCGGCCAGCAGTGCAAATATTGCAGGAAGCAGGTATCTCATGGCTGATCGAAGCCACCATACCACACGGCTTTGAGGGGGGAAGGCGGAATGCCCGGTAAACGAATGAAGGGGCCGGTTGCGAAGCGGCCCCTAGCGCACGAGACGACGTTTCGGACGGGGTCGAGCCGTCCGAGAGGATGTTCCTTTAGCCATGTAGTAGGGCGGCGGCCGGAATCCTCTCTAAATTTTTTTCTTCTTCCGCGCCCCAAGAAGGACGGCAGATGTAAATGCGCGGCTGGATGCCGAAACGCTCGTGATATAGCCGGGCTATCTCGTGCTCGAAATGGGTAAGCGCATCGGGCCGCATCAGGTTGACGGTGCAGCCGCCGAAGCCGCCGCCGGTCATGCGCGCACCGTAAACGCCTTCGATGCCCAAGGCGGCATCCACCAGGAAATCGAGCTCGTCGCAACTGACTTCGTAGTCATGCTGCAAGCTGCGGTGGGACGCCTGAAAGAGTTCCCCCATGCGCTCGAGAGCCTCGTCACGGCAGGCGGACACAAACTGCACGACGCGGGCATCTTCGGTGACGACGTGGCGGGCGCGCCGCGCAATCACCGGCGGCATGGCGGATTCGGTTTCCTCCAACATGGCGGGCGTGACGTCGCGCAGGCTTTGTACGCGCGGATGGCGGCGGTGCACAATCTCGACGGCGACCGCGCATTGCTCGGTCCGTTCCTTATAGGCGGATCCGGCCAACTCGTGCTTGACCATGGTGTTGACGGCCACCAGCGCCGCGCCCGCGGGCAGCCGCACCACCTGATGCTTCAGTGCGCGGCAATCGAGGCAGATGGCGGCGCGCTCTTCGCCAAACACGGAGATGTACTGGTCCATGATGCCGCAAGGCAGGCCGACGAAGTTGCGCTCGGCACTCTGGCAGAGGCGGGCCAAGTCAAGCGGGGGCAGGCGGCGGCTGCCCAACAGAGCGAACGCCGTGGAGACCTCCAGGGCGGCCGAGGAACTGAGTCCCGATCCTTCGGGCACGGTACTGCGGACCAGCAGATTGGCCGGCTCGATCTCCATGCCGCCGCGGATCAATTCCTGGGCCACGCCAATGGGGTAATCGGTCCAATGGCGGCGCGGAGCCAGGGCCGCGATTTCGGCGACGGGCCATGCCGCAGATTCGCCGCGATCTTCCGAGTAGATACGAAGCTGTCCGTCGCTGGCCGGCGCGGTGGCCATGTATGTCGCCAGATCCAGCGCCACGGGCAAGACGAACCCCAGGTTGTAATCGGTGTGTTCGCCAATCAAATTAACGCGGCCCGGAGCACGGAAGACGCGCACGCCATCCGCCGTTCCATACAGCTGCCGGAAGGCATCGATCACGGATTGCTCCCGGCTCCTGGATGAGTGGCGCGCCAAGCCAGCAACAGCAGGAACATACCGAAGATCAGCATGGCAATGCCGCTATAAAGGTTCACGTTGACGGTGGTCAGCGCCGCGCGCGTGTCCGGCGCGAAAATGCCCGATCCTACCAGGATGAGGCCCACCAAAGTGAAGAACCAGCCGGAAGGCACTCTCAGGTCCATATTATCTAAACCAAATATTCAGGATAAGCAGCAACACTATTACGATAACAGTCAACGGGGCTGGCCGTTCGTACCATTTGGCAGTGGGATCGTGCGGGACGTGGGTAAGCCCGTAGACCAGGCCTTCCATTTCCTTGTCGGGACGCGGCGTCGTGACCATGCTGACGGCGACGGAGATGAGGAAACAGGCCGTAAACGCGATGATGGCGATCCAGAAGTTCTGCGCCATTTGTGACGGGAAGTTGTAGAGATTGGCGATCCAGCCGCCCTTGCCTTCGGCGGTGGTGGTCGAAAGCGTCAGGACGGCGGCGAGGGTGCCGAGCGACAGTCCGGCGAAGGCGCCGTGGGCGGTAGTGCGCTTCCAGAACATGCCCAGCAGGAATGTCGCGAACAGCGGCGCGTTGACGCAGCCGAAGACCAGCTGCAGCAGGTCCATGATGTCGTTGTAGCGGGTGGCGACATACGCCGCCAGAATCGACAGGAGCACACCTACAACGGTGGTCACGCGGCCGACGGTCAGGTAATGGTGGTCATCGGCGCCCGGCCGGATGTAGCTTTGATAGATGTCATAGGTGAATACGGTATTGAACGCCGTGACATTGCCCGCCATGCCGGACATGAAGGAAGCCATCAAGCCAGTCATGCCCAGGCCAAGGATGCCCGCCGGATAGAATTGGGCCATCAAGGTGGTCAGTGCCTGATCGTAGTCGGGACCACCGGTGGCTTTCAGGGGGAAGGCGTAACCGAGGTTCATCTTCGAAAGGACCAGCGCGGCGATGCCGGGCATGATCACGATGAACGGCAGAAACATTTTGGGCAGCGTGCCGATCAGGGGCGTGCGCCGCGCGGCCGACATGGAATCCGCGGCCATGGCGCGCTGCACCACCAGAAAATTCGTGCACCAGTAACCGAACGAGAGCACGAAGCCCAGCCCCGCGACCATACCGAAGATCTCCACGCCCATGGGGTTTTCGGTGGGACTGCCCATATAGCTCCAGGCATGCGTCATGTTCGGCGGAAGCCGGGCCGCCATACCCTGCCATCCGCCGGCCTTTTGCACCGATAAGATAGCTAACGGTGCGAACCCCATCACGATGAGGAAAAACTGGAGGACTTCGTTGTATATGGCGCTGGTGAGGCCGCCGAGAAAAGTGTACGCCAGTACGATGGCCGCCGAAGCCAGCACGGAAACATCGAAACTCCAGCCCAGCACCAGGTGCAGCAGCAGCCCCAGGGCGTACATGGAGATGCCCGACGAAAAGATCGTCATAACCGCGAAAGAGAAGGCGTTGAAGGCGCGCGTTTTCTCATCGAAGCGCAGTTTCAGATATTCGGGGACGGAGCGGGCCTTGCTGCCGTAGTAGAACGGCATCATGAAAATGCCCATGAAGAGCATGGCCGGGATAGCGCCGAGCCAATAGAAATGCGCGGTCATGATGCCGTATTTGGCGCCGGAAGCGGCCATACCGATCAGTTCTACCGCGCCCAGGTTGGCTGCGATAAATGCCAGGCTGGTGATCCAGACGGGGACGGAGCGCCCGGACATAAGGAAATCGCCGCTGGAGGAGATCCGCTTGCGGAGCCTCCAGCCGATGCCTAGGACAAAGGCGAAATACAGGGCGAGGATGACGTAGTCAACGGGCGCGAGTTTCACTAGAGCCTCTCGAATCTCAGAGCGAGTTTCGGATTTGAAAGCCCGAGTTTAACGCGGGGGGTGGGCAAAAGCAAACCGCGTGGGACCCCTGGTCCGGGCTCCGGTCCAGCCGCGACGCCCGTGTCTCGCTGCCGGGGCATACGTAAACGCGGGCGATGGGCAAATGCAAGCGCTTTGCCATCTGGAGCATAATTGAAGACATGAATGCTGCGGGGCTATACGACCTGGACTTCGCGGAGTGGGCCGTGCGAAACGCCGAACTGCTGCGTTCCGGCCGTGTCGCCGAGGCCGATCTGGACCACATTGCCGAGGAAATCGAGGATATGGCCAAACTCGAACGGCGCGCTATGCAAAGCCGCTTGGCGCGACTGATTCAAAGCCTCCTGAAATGGCAGGTACAACCCATAAAGCGGAGCGCGAGTTGGCAGAGCACGATTGCCGAGCAGCGCTTCCGGATTGGTAAACTGGCGGATGAGAACCCGAGCTTCCGTCCGGAACTGGCGAAATGGATCGACCAGGAGTACGATCACGCCGTCCACTTGGTGACGCTCGATACGGGTCTCGAGAGGGAACGATTCCCAAGGTCGTGGCCCTATACGGTGGAACAGACGCTGGATCAGGGCTTTCTGCCGGACTAGGCGGATGAAACCGCCCGCCACACAAAAAGCATCCGGCGGGGCGGACGTTTTGGCGGGTCTGGAGACCCGCCGCAGGACTGGAGTCCTGCCCCACAACGGCATTATTGGGGAGCGAAGGCGATTCCGTAGGACTGGCTGCCGAGCGGAATCGTCCTGGTTACTGCGCCGCTCGCGATATCAATAACCGATGCGTAGGTGGTGTAGTAATCTCCCGCCCAGACCTCGGTGCCGTCCGGAGTGACCGCCAATATGCCAGGTGTCGAACCTGCACGGATGGTGGCTACGACTTTGTTTTGGGTCACATCGACTTCGAATATGCGGTTGTCCGCACCGTCATCCAGGAACACGCGCGTGCCATCCGGTGTTACCGCGATGCCGCCCGTCACCGGCTGCTCAGGACCGTTGTCGGCCACAAACAACCTGTTTGTGATCGTGTTAGTGGACGTTGAAATCGTATAAAGGTTGGTTAGCCCGGCCGCAACATAGACACTCTTTCCGTCCGGCGACACCGTAAGCGCCATCGGGTACTGGAGCGGGATAGAGTCCACCACCTGGTTGGAACTGGTGTCTACCACGAACACAAAGCAGTCGCACTTACCAAAATCGGGCATGGGATTGTTGCCGGCAACATATAAGCGGCTTCCATCGGGAGTAATAGCTATCGACGATGGGTAAGTGAAGTACGACGGCGGCATGCCGACCCGCTGAAGGCCAAACGTCTTTGTGTCTATTACGGTCACCGAGTTGCTGCCCGAGTTCGCCACATAGGCTTTCGAGCCATCGGGAGATATCACAATTCCCACCGGACTACGGCCTACTTCAACGCTCTTCATAACACGCTTCGATGCCGTATCGATTATGGAAACATTATCCGAAGCGTAATTAGTCACATATATGCGGGAGCCGTCCGGGCTGGCCGCCGCACCCCCATACACATCGAAGAGCTGACTGTCACTCCAGTCCATGGCCCCCACCGAAATGCTCGCGAGCCTCGCACCGGTCGATTCGCCGATGGCCGCCACCTGTGAACCACCTCCGTTCGGCAGCAGCAGGGTTCCGCCATCCGGGCTGACCGCCGGTTGACCCACCCCGCCCACCGTGTTAATCTCCGCGACGGCTGTAAGTTGCGCGACCTCGACAACCTCCACACCGGCGCCCCCGGCCACCACCCAGGCGATCTTTCCATTGGGTTCGAACACGATACTACCGGGAGTCTCTTTGGCCAACAGAGTGAAGCTGCCTACGATTTGATTGGTGCTGGTGGCGATTACAGTCACAGCCGGCGTAAAGGTGGTATACAGCGGGAATTCGGAAACCCATAGCATGGAACCGTCCGGGGAGACCTGCGCGGGACCCGGAGTCTCATGGGTATCGAGCGGTATGGTAGCCGTAACCGTACCGGTAGCGGTGTCGATTACCGCCACATTCGGGTTGTAAGGTTGGCCCGTACCGAGGTTCGGCACGTAAACGAACCGCCCGTCCGGCGAAATGGCTATGCCATTGGCGGCGCCGATGGAGATAATCTGGGTGACCGTGAGGAACGCGGCGTCAATCGCCAGCAGCCCCGGCTTCGCCGAGAAAGAAGAGTTGATGTAGATTTTGCGGCCGTCCGGTGAAACCACCATAGGACCCAGGAACGCGGCGAATTCCGTGGCCTGGAGGACAGTGTTAGTGGTTGTGTCGATCGAAACAATATGGCTCACATACGCGTAGTCATAGGAGACTGCAAACAGCCTTTGCAGGCTGCCGCTGATGGCCAGTGACGAGATCTGGTAGCCCACCGGAATGGTCGCGAGGGTGGTACCCGTGGCAAAATGCACGACGGTCACTGACTCCGAAATCGTATCGGCGATGTAGGCAGTTGCGCCGTCCGGCGAAAATACGGCGGCGGCGGCGCCCTCACCAACAGTCCACGGCGCCCGTGGACTTCCGTTGGCGGTATCGACCACAGTCACGGTGGAAGGGTTATTGCAGCAGTTGACAATATAAGCAACGGAAGCGTGTAACTGGCTCCCGAACATCGTTGCAAGTGTTACTAAGCAGTAACAAAGCGAGCGGGACCGCAGATTCGCCAGCATAAGGCACCTCCTCTGGCGAACTGAGTATAACACCGGAGGAAGCGGGTGGCGCCTATCTGAGTACCGCTAAGCGTACGATTTAACATGCATTCCCTGGCCTCTTCACGCGCCAGGGTTCATCTCTTTCAGCAGCCGCTCCCGCGCGCTCCGCAGCTTTCGCACGCCATATGTCCCGTTGAGCCACCATACGACCGCGAATACCGCGGTGTAAACCGCCACCGCGATCAACTGTGGCCATGCCGGCTTTCCCTCGGCGGTGTTCGCCATCATGATACCCGCGCTTGCTAGCAGCAGCCCCACATAAGGCGGCAGCAGGTACCAATATTTCACGTTGAGCAGGAGCCGGATCTGGTGGTTGTACTGTTCGAGCAGCGCTTGCTGGAAATCCCCCAGGCTGCGATCCGGCGCGGGCAACGGCGCCCCATGCCCGAAGCGCAACATATAGAAGACGTACCACAAGCCGCTGGCCGCCACCACCAGGTTTCCGGCGAGCGCCAGCGCATTTGGCGACTTCCACGCGATAAAGCCAAAGATCGCCGATACCAGCATCCCTGCCGCGGATTCGCGCCAGTTGCGCTGCCGAATCATATGATCAAACCGGTTCGCTCTCTCCATCGCAATCGTTAACATATCTTCTCCTTTTATGGGCGGACCAGTAGTCTGGCCGCACCAAAGTTCATCGAGTTCGTCTCTATCGGGCATCGCCTGTCTCCCGCGCATGCACGGCCGCACGCAACTTTTCCCGGATGCGCGTAAGCCGCGTGGCCACGGCACCCTCGGCGATCCCAGTGACAGCCGCAATCTCGGCGCCGCTGAGGCCTTCCAGGTGCAACACGGTGATCTGCCTGTCGCCCGCCGCCAGGCTGCGAATCGCCGCGAACAGTGCGCCGCGTTTTTCCTCCACCAGCAGGTTCTGTTCTGCGCCGGCGACGCCCGACGGCAGGTCCGGCAAGCTGCCGGGCGCAGCCTCCCGCTTCTCGCGTTTGTGCCGATTGACCGAAGCCGAAATCGCTACGTTGTGCGCGATCCGGTACAGCCAGGTGCGCTCGCTCGATTCGGCGCGATAAGCAGGCAGTGCCCGCCACAACGCCGCGGCGATCTCCTGCACGAGATCTTCGCGGTCTTCGCGCGCCGCGGCATACGCGCCCGCTAAACGCTGGATCGCCGGCGCGTACTGCTCAAATATCCTCAGAAAAGTGGCCTTGCGCTGCTGCCCGGCATCTTCGGCCACCATCCGTCCTCTCTAAACAGATAGTCTGTCGACCGGGGGATTCCTTACACCGCAGGCATTTTCAATCGCATCGAGCGTGGCGCGCGCCGTGGCCGCCCACGAAAAGGCCGCTGCGTGCCGCGGGCCTTCGTGCGCCAGGCGCGCGCGCAACGGTTCATCCGCCACCAGCCGCACCATGGCTGCGCAAATGGCCTCCGCATTGCCCGGTTCGAACAGCAGGGCGGCATCGCCGGCGATGGCCGCGAGCGGTTCGATGTTGGAGCAGCCGGTGGGAATGCCGGCCGCCAGCGCTTCCAATACGGGCATGCCGAATCCTTCGAATGTGGAAGGATACAGAAACGCCCAAGCCTGCCGGTATAGGTCGTAGAGCTGCACACGGGGAATCCAGCCGGTGAGTGTGACTGCGTCGCGCAACTCCAGATCCGCCACCAACCGTTCCAAAGCATCGGCGTGGAACCCGCGCAGTCCGGCAATCACCAGGCGGAAATCGGGCTGCATGCGCCGGAACTCCGCAAATGCGCGGAGCAGCGAATCCAGGCCCTTATGGGGATGCAGAGTCGAGACCGTCAGCAGCATCTTCTCCGGCGAGCGCCGCAATCCGAAGAAAACCCGATCGACGCCCAGCCGCACCACGCGCACCCGCGCGGGCGGGAGGCGATAGTAGCGCAGCACGTCGATGCGCGTGGCTTCGGAACCCACCAACACTGTCGTGGACAGGTACGCCGACACAAACAACAGCACGCGCCAGAACGGCAGATCGAACCAGCGGAAGTGTTCGGGATGGCGTTTGTGCTGCATATCGTGGAAGACGGTCACGGCCGGGCATGGGCAGTATACCGGCGCCGTGAAGCCCGGATTGTATAGAACATCCAGCTGGAGCCGGCTTACAGACAAGGGCAGGGCAGTCTGCTCCCACACAATGCGGGCCGGGCGAGATATGGCGCGCACGCGTTGTGGGACGGCGCGGAAATTCGGTTGCGGCGGGATCAGCTCCGGACCGGTCTCCCGATTGGTGAAAACGAGATACTCGTTGCGCGCGTCAATCACCGCCAGCGCGCGCAGCAGTTCGTAAAGATAGATTTCGGTGCCGCCCACGCCGCCCGGAATCAGGTACAGCGCGTTGACCCCTATGCGCAGCGGCTGCATGTCAGCGGGACGTGTGCAACTGCTGCTGTGCGTAAGCCAGGCCGGCGCGGGCGGGCTCCATCAAGGGATCGATCGCCAGCGCGTGCTGGTAGTCGGCCACGGCCCCGGCAAAATCGCCGGTCTTCGCGCGAATCCCGCCGCGGTAATAGTAGATCGCGCCATAGTTGGGATTCAACTTTTCCGCTTGGGCCAATGCATCCAGCGCCTCAGGCCATTGCGACCGCTTGGCATAGACCATGGCGATCTGCGTGTAGACGTGCGCTTTCGGATCGAGGGCCGCGGCTTGGCGGAATTTGGCCACCGCGGCATCGGGCTGGTCCGCGCAGTCGTAAGCCAGCCCCCAATCGACCAGCAGGCCATAATCCGGCTTTTCAAGGCGCGCCGCGTACGCATATTGGGCGATGGCATCGCGGCAGCGGCCGTTCGCGTAATAAGTGTGCGCCAGTTGAAAGTGCACGCGTTGCTTCGCGGGCGAATTCCGCGCGGCGTCTTCCCAGATGGCGATGTCGCTGGCCCACAACTGGTTGCGCTGGTAAGTGGCCAAAGCCAGCACCACCACGATTCCGGCAAGCGCGGCGACCAGCTTGCGCCGGTCCACGCGGATGCGGGCCAGCACCGCGATGGCCACCAGCAGCATGCCGATCATCGGCAAATACAAGCGCCGCTCCGCGATCGGATCCCGGATGGGCACGAATGATGACGTCGGCGCCATCAGCAGCACATAGACCAGGAAACCGTACGAAGCCAGCGGATAACGGCGCCGGAAATAGAGGGCCAGGCCCACCAGCGCCAGGATCGCGAGCAGTCCTAAAATGGCGCCGTGATCCAGAATGTTGCGCGAAATCGGATACTCCCAATCCAGGTCTTGTCCCACCGGAAACACCAGCAGCCGCAAGTACACGAAGAAAGCGCGGCATTGGGTGAAGAAGTATTGGTACCAGGTGAACTCCGGCAAATTGAAGCCGGCGGTATCGGAGTGGGCCAAAATTTTCACAGCGAATGCAACTCCACCCAGCCCTCCCAGCGCGATCGGGATGTAAAGCCGCCAGTTTCGCCGGATGCCGGTGAATGTGAATCCCGGGTTCCAGTAATAATCGGTCAGCAGCAGCAGGGCTACCAGGATTACGGTGTGCTCCTTCGTCGCGGCCGCGGCAACGAACAACATCAGCACGGCGACCGAGGTCTTCCAGGAAATCTCGGGCGACCTCCGGTATATGAAGACGGTGAAGGCGGCCAGCAGGAAGAACACGCTCAGCGACTCCGATCGCCCGGCGATGTAGGATACCGATTCGGTCTGGATGGGATGGAAAAGGAAAACGGCCGCGGCGAACGCCGGCAGCAGCCAGTCGGAGGTTTCGCGTGCAAGGAATTTACGTGCGATGAGAAATATGAGGGCGCTATTTAGTAAGTGGATCAGGACATTCGTCGCATGAAAGGGGCCGGGCGCCTGGGAGACCTGATAGTTAAGCCAGTAACTGAGCATGAGCAATGGCCGCACGCCGTGGATCCAGGCGCCCAGGTGGTTGGAAAAGTCCGGCGTGTGGTAGGGCTGGAAAGTATCGTCGAAGACAAAGGGTCCGCCCAACGCAGGCGCGTATATTTGAAACGCCAGATACACCGCGGCGGCGCCCGCCAGAGCGTAGATCCACCAGCGCGCGCCGGTCCGCCGCGCAGGCACGGGTTTCTCCGCGCGGCGCGGTTTCGCACGCGCTTGCGCCTTGCGCGGGCTTTTTACCTTCGCGTCAGGCATGCGGCTGACCGTCCCGCAACGTACGCAGGTGATATTCAACTATGGCCAGGCGCTGCGCCAAGGCGATGTTATCGTCGCGCAATTTGGAGATGATGACGGAAAAACGGTAGAACATGACTACAAACAGACAGCCGATAACCAGCAGCAGCGCGTACGGGGGATCGGAAAGTCCCAGCGTGTGCGCCGCGGCTACCAGCATACCGCGTGAGCGCGAGAGGACAAACAGCGCCGCCGCGGCCAGTAACCAGCTTACCGAATATTCCACGCGGATGTGCGCGCGCCGCACCGACACCAGCACGAACAGCAGCAGCAGGCCGCTGAGCACCGTTAACGTATTTAGAAGCCGGTCCATCGATCTTCCCCTCAGGATTGCTCGGGCGTAGCGGATCGGCGCGCCCGCTGGTCGAATTTGAGCACGTTCACGAAGACGCCGAGCAGCACATGGACAATGTAATAAATCGAACGCATCGCCGTGATCGACGATCGGCCGGTCTTGCGCGGATGCATTTCGCACGGGATTTCCATAAAGCGGAATCGCTTGCGCTGCAGCACAACCAGCGCTTCGATTTCGGGGTATTCGAGTGGAAAGCTTTTGCTGAAGACCTGCAGCGCGTTACGGTTCACGCCCACGAAACCGGAAGTAGGATCGTGTACGGTCTTCCCCAGGATGGGGCGCAGCACCATACGGAAGAAGCGAATACCCAATCCGCGAATTACGCCGGAACTGGCGGCGCTGCCGTTCAGAAAACGCGAGCCGATGACCATCTCGTAACCCGAACTGCGCAGGGCTTCAAACACGCGCGGGATATCGCGCGGGTCGTGCTGGCCGTCTCCATCCACCCGGATGACGTATTGGTAGCCCAACTCGAACGCCAGCTTGTAACCGGCCTGCACGCAGCCGCCGAGTCCCAGGTGGTGGGGAAGCGGCAAGACCTGCGCACCGGCTGCGCGCGCCACGGCATGCGTGGCATCTATGGAGCAGTCGTCGATTACCAGCACGGCGGTTCCAGGTATGGCCGCATGTATGGCGCGCACCACGCCCCCCACGGCGCCTTCCTCATTGTAGGCCGGCACGATAACCAGCAACGAGTCGGAATCCGCAGGCGTGGGCATGGTGGAAATGGTCATAGCTCGGCGATGCGCCGCGCGGAAATCGAATGCACGCGCAGCAAGCGCTGATAAATGTGTGGTGTTACGCGCGCGGTTTGGCGGATCTGGAGGCGCTTCCGCCATAATGCCGGCGCGTTCCACAGCAGCGCTGCATGCGCCCGCAGCACGTAGAAGGGCATGCGCCAGGCCGAGCCGCCTTCCAGGCGAAAACGGGCAGCGGCGCCGCGTCCCCGCAGCAGAAAACGCAAATGCCAGGCGTATCGCGCCAGAGATATAAAGGGGGCGGCGGCCAGCATGCGCGCCGGGAAATTCTTGGCCAGCACAAACAGGCGGTTGCGCTCCACGTAGTACGCCTTCAGGGACGAGGCGCGGCCAGCCGAGTGCGAGTAATGGTGCTGCACCACTGCATCCGGCACGTAAAGACAGCGCCAGCCCGCCCATCGCGCGCGCAAACCGAGATCGGTGTCTTCACAGTAGAGGAAGAAGTCTTCGTCGAACGCGCCGATCTGCTCCAGCATGGTGCGGCGGTAGAGGGCCGCCGAGCCGCTGGGGAAGAGAACTTCTTCCGCCACTGGAAAAAAATGCGGCGGACGGCCGTGGCCGCGCTGCCTGCTGCTGCCATCGCCGCAGATAAGCATGCCGGCGGAATCCAGCGCGTCTTCGCCGTAAAATCGGACTTGCGAGGCGCACATGCCCGCGTCCGGGCGCGCTTCCATGGCCGTGACCAGAGCTGCCAGCCAGCCCGGAACGGGCGCCGCGTCGTCGTTGAGTGTAGCCAGATAGCGGCAGTGCGATTGGCGCAAGGCCTCGTTAATGGCGGCGCCGAAGCCTACATTGCGCGGCTCCTCGATTATGCGCGCATTCGGGGGCACAGACCGGTTAAGGCGCACTGCGCTCGAGCCGCTGTTATCTACGATAATCACCTCAAAATCGTGCTGTGTCTGCTTCTCCAGTGCGGCGATGCATTCCTGAAGCCTCGCATCGGCGGACAACGTGGGTATCACCACGGTTACGAGGAGTTCGGACAAACTTAGATTCTACGACAGATCTGTGAGCACGTTTCTGAGCCGCGCGCGTAAGCAAGCGGTTTCCTGCCTGTCCTCATGGCCCTGCGGGCAACCAAATGTGATGAAAACCCATCGTGGAGCAGGCAGACGACACAAAACGATCGTCTGCCCCACATGCCCCACAAATTTCAAAAGTTAGGCCGTGGCCGGCATCTCAAACGGCTCGTCGGCGCTGCCCCCGTAGATGCCCGGTACATGCGCGTTCATGGCGCGCAGGTAGGTGCTGAGCTGGCCGCGATGGTGCACTGTATGCTTGATCATGAAATCCATATAGAGCACCGCCGGCAGATTGAACACGTTGAACATATTGATGGGTGTCGAAAGATGCTCGCCGGAGAGCGCCGCGATCTTCCCTGAAATGGGCGCCACGTGCTGGTCGTAAAAAGCGAGAATCTCCGCAGTGGTCGCCGGAGCCGGTCCCTCAGACCCGTCTCCGAAGCTGCCTGCCACTACTCCTTCGCCGAACCATTTCTCGCTATTGGCGATGTGCCACATCATCTCGCGGGTGGTGCGCCCTTTATCGCCCAACTTGAAATCGAGCTGCGCATCGGGTACGGCGGCGAGTATGCGCCGGGTAGTAGGAACTTCGTTGCCAAGGCTCTGCAGGAAGACCATAGAGAGCCCTTTGGCCTGATCGGCTGTGAACATGTTGACTCCTTCCGGCCTATGGTACAACACGAACGGCCTCGGCGTGTCCCTTTGCCTGGAGTTTTTACGCTTGGTCAAGTGTAGGGGGACGAGTGTATGCCACGTTATGTACTAGCCAACCGGCGCGCCGGGAAGTTCACGTCCGAAGAGAAGCATGCTTCTCGTGCCGCCATCGCCACCACCCTGGCACGCGTGGACGGAGGTGCGCGGGTCATCAGCGACCACAACCCGTCCGACGATCTCGCCCGGCGGGTGGTGATCCTGGACGCGGATGCCGGTGAGATCGATCGTATGCGGGCAACACTCCCGGCTGACGCCATGCTCGAGCCGATTGTGCGGCGGTCGCTCCAGCGGCGCGTTCCCCCGGCGTTCCGGAATGCCATCCCCTTGGCTGCGGTGGCAGCGGGCGGCAGCACGTTTCGGGTGAAGATCACTGGCCGCGGCCAGCCGCTCGCCGGCATTCAGGTCATGTTCTATCTGCGGGGCGCCAGTGGGCAGCCTCACATCACCCAGACGTCCACCAACAAACAAGGCCAGGCCGCCATCACAGTGCCGGCCGGATCCGTCGTCGCGATGGTGGAGCCGGTTCCGTTCGCGGGATATTGGATCATGTTAGAGGACGCGCCCGCCAGTGGGAGCACCATCGATTGCCTGCCGATTGCCAAAGCGGGTCCGGGCGGCGGGGGTTGGTGGCATACTGTGATGGGCATCGACGTGAAAGCCGTGGGGCGCGGCGGCGGGATTAAAGTCGGCGTGATCGATACGGGTTGCGGGCCGCATCCCAATCTGAGGCAGGTGAAGCTGGTGGGGGCCTTCGTGGACGGTAAGACCCTGCCTGGGAGCCAGGCCACGGACGTAGAGCAACACGGCACCCACACCACCGGTCTGATCGGCGCGCGCCCCAGCAAAGCAGGCGATTTCGCGGGGATGGCGCCGGCCTGCGACCTGTTCCATGCACGCGTGTTCAAAAGTGAAGACAACGGACCTTCCCAAGCGGACCTGATCAACGCCATCGATGCTCTCTCCCGCGACAACGGCTGCGATCTGATCAATATGAGCCTGGGCGGCGGCGCTGCTTCCGGGATGGAAGAGGATTGCATTCTGGATGCATTACAGCGTGGCACCCTGTGCATCTGCTCGGCCGGAAATGACGCCAGCGCGATCGACTATCCCGGCGCATACCCGGAATGCGCCGCTGTATCCGCTATCGGCCAGATTGGATGGGCGCCCACCGGCACCTTCTCGGCCGGTAATCGCCCCCAGGATCCTGCTTTGATGGCGCATCAGAACTTGTTTCTGGCCACCTTCAGTTCGTTTGGTCCCACGTTGGCATGCGCCGGTTCCGGCGTTGGAATCGTATCCACGGTTCCCAATCGGGGGGATGCCGCCGATCTGTACATGGAAATGGACGGCACGTCCATGGCCAGCCCCTCGGTTTGCGGCGTACTCGCAACAATTCTGGCTGGAGACGCGCACTACCCGGCGATGCCGCGCGATCAATCCCGGTCGACCGCGGCCAGAAGCCTGCTCGCGCAGCACTGCCATTCCATCGGATTGGCGGTGAAACACGAAGGCCGCGGACTGCCGCACGTGTGACAATCGAGACATGGCCCGGTACCTCGTGGCGACCCGCCCCGACCTGCGTGGTAGCGATGATGTCCCCACCGCACTGGAGGCCGTGCGGACCGAGCCTGGTATCCGCATCGTCGCCGAAACCGATCCGCACATGGTGACCATCGAGGCCAGTGCCGCGGACGCTGACCGTCTGCGGGCAAAGCTTGCCAAAACGCATTTCGTGGAAGCCGAAGTCCGCCGCGGCCTGCATTGACGCGGCGAACTGTCCGCGATCGCGCCCGGCGATCTCTGTCGTAAGATCGAAGATGGCCGAACAGCATGGAATGAAGCGCGGGTTGGGGTTGCTGGAAGCCACCGCCCTGAACATGAGCAACATGGTCGGGGTGGGCCCCTTCGTAACTATTCCGCTGCTGATCGGCGCCATGGGTGGTCCGCAATGCATGCTGGGCTGGGCCGTGGGCGCGGTGCTATCGCTCTCCGACGGGCTGGTGTGGTCCGAACTCGCCGCCGCCATGCCGGGCGAAGGCGGCAGTTTTCTGTACCTGCGAGAGGCTTTCCGGTTCACCCGCTTGAGCACGCTGCTGCCATTCCTGTTCATTTGGCAATTCATGGTCAGCGCGCCGCTGGAGATCGCGACCGGATACATTGGCTTCGCGCAGTATGTGAGCTACTTCCGCAGAGGCATGACCGCTTGGGAGGGGCGCCTGGCCGTGCTGGTGGTCGGCGTGCTCGTGGTGGCCCTGCTCTATCGCGGTATTCAGTCGGTGGGGCGCATGACGGTAGTGCTGTGGGTCGGCATGTTGGCCACGGTGATCTGGATCGTGGCCGCCGGATTCGCACATTTCGACCCGCACCGCGCTTTTGATTTTCCGCCGCACGCGTTCGCTATTTCGCCCGCGTTCATGGCCGGGCTGGGCAGTGCCACTCTGATCGCCATGTACAATTATCTCGGTTACTACGGCATCTGCTTCGTGGGCGGCGAAGTGCGCCAGCCGGAGCGCACCATGCCGCGCTCGATTGTGTTGTCGGTGCTGCTGGTGGCCGCCATGTATGCGCTGATGACGCTGGCCATCATGGCCGTGGTGCCATGGCGGGAGGCCGCGCAATCCAAATTCGTGGCGGCCCGCTTCATGGAGACGCTCTACGGACCATGGGCCGGCCGCGCGGTGACCGTGCTGATCCTGTGGTCGGCGGTGGCTTCCGTGTTCGCGCTGCTGCTGGCCTACAGCCGCGTGCCCTACGCCGCCGCACTCGACGGATATTTCTGGAAACCGTTCGCGCGGTTGCACCCGAAGGGCGATTTCCCCTACGTGTCGCTGTTGGTGATCGGAGGGCTGGCCATCGCCGCCGGAATGCTGAGCCTCGATTGGGTGGTCTCCGCGACTCTCACCGCGCGCGTGCTGATCCAGTTCATTGGACAGATCGCCGCGGTCGAATTGCTGCGCCGGTCGCGGCCGGACATACGGCGGCCTTTTCGGATGTGGCTCTACCCGCTGCCCAGCGTTTTGGCTTTAATCGGCTGGATTTATGTATTTGCCACGTCGGGGTGGCCGTTCGTGCTCGGCGGATTGGGAGTGCTGGCGAGCGGCGCCGCGGCGTTTGCGGTATGGCGGCGCACGGCGAGCTGAAGTTGCCAGCCATTTGCTAGCCATCTGCTAGCGACGACACCACGCCCGCCACATGGAGCGGTACGCCGACTCGAAATCCCGCGCGACGCGCGCAGGACAGGCGAGCGGCGACATCCCCATCTCATCGCGCAAAGCCGCGCGGATCCCACCCAAGGCGGCCGGATCGGCGGCCAGCCCGGCGGCCATGTCGACATATTCATCCGCGGAATTGGCGACCCACTCCGGATGTCCCACGCGATGCAAAATCGAAGCGCCTACCCGAGAGGCGTGCGTATCGCCGGCGAGCGAAATCACCGGGATGCCCATCCACAGGCATTCGCAGGTGGTTGTCTGGCCGCTGTACGGGAATGTGTCGAGCGCCATGTCGGCACTGGACAGCGACTCCATATGCTCGCGCCAAACCAGCGTACCGCGGAAAGTAATCCGGTCTGCGGCTATGCCGCGGCATGCCAGTTCGGCGGCGTATTGCGTGCGCGTGTGCCCATCCGGCCGGTCTAGATCCCGGGTGCCTTGATGAATTAACAGCCGCGATCCGGATACGCGCTGCATTACGGCGGCCACCGCGTCCCACACGCGGCCGTTCAATTTCGATGGGCGCTGGAAGATGCCGAAGGTGATCGCGCCGTTATGGCGAACCGGTGGTTCGGTCACGTCCGGAGCGCCGGCCGCGGGCTCCCAGGCGAAGTATCCGGAAGGCAGCCGCCAGGGACGCTCCACATACCAATACTCCTTTCCGGCCGGGCACGTCCAACAGTCGGTGAAGACGTAATCGAATGCGGAGAGGCCGGTGGTGGCCGGATAGTTCGCTAAAGTCACCTGCAACGGTGCCGGACGCAGCGAAAGTGCGGCCAGCCCATGATATGGAAAGTGGCCCGACGCATCCACAAGGATATCGATCTCATCCTGCCGGATTGCGCCAGCTATCTCTTCGTCGCCCGATCCACAAACGTCTTGCCAGTGATGGAAAGCATTCCGGTATGCCGCCGTGCAGTGATCCACTTGCGGACGCGTGTGGTAAGCGAACGTTTCCACAACCTGCGAATCGTAGTTCTTCACGATGGGGAGAAGAAAGAAGTAGCTTGGGTTCTCCATGAACTCGCCGGTCAGGTATCCTATGCGGAGCCGTCGTTCCGGATCGGGAGAATTCCGGTAGGGGCCGGTTCGGCGTGGCAGCGAGTGCCGTGCGTCCCACTCGACGTGCGCGTCGCGGAGCGTAGCCCCCGACTCGCGGGGATCGTGCAACAGGGAATTGAGCAGCGTAGAATGCAGATACGGTTCGTCCGGCGCAATCCGGATCGCTTCGCGCAATGTGGCCACCGACTCTGCAACACGGCCGGTTTCCCATTGCGCGACGCCCAATTGCGCCAGCGCCGCGGCGTCGCCGGTCCGCAACCGCGCTACGGCCAGGCACTGTTGGTAATCGTCGTCGTAATCTGCCAGTTGCCGGCATATGCCGGCCAGAAGCTCATGCGACTTGGCCGACGCGGGGTTTTGCGCCACGCACTGCCGCAAGGTGTCCGCCGCCTCCTGGCCACAACCCGTCGCCAGTAAGGCACGGCTCTTGCCGAACAAGACCTCGGTCAAATCCGCGCCGGTGGCCTCGAGACGAACGTACTCAGCCAGGGCCGGTTCGTACTCACCGCCCTCAAGCAAGGCACGCGCATGCAGCAGTTGCGCCTGGCAATCGGCGGGGTCTAAGCTCAGCGCTGCTTCGGAAGCCTGGCGAGCCTCCATCCAGCGGTCGGAGGCAGCCAGCAGCACGGCCAGATCCCTATGCCAGACTGGCTGGTTCGGGTTGATTTCGAGCGCCCGCTGTAACTTGCCGATGGCCGTTTCGTAGTCGCCGCGGCAACCTTCATCGAGCGCCCGCATCCGTAACGCGCTGGCATTCTCGGATGCCTCCCCCATTTATTCCTCGTGAAGAGTGATGTGGTGATTCCCGTCTTTGTCGGTCTGGAATTCTACTTTCTTAACCTTGGCCGTGTGCGGCAGGTTCCAAGTGTGCGGCACGCCTATCGATGTGTGCGTCACACCCGTCGGAACTAACTTCACTTGCGTATGCGGAACACTCATGTAGTCTCTCCTTGTCCTTATCTTTGTAAATTGACTTACGGTACCTACAACTGCTCCAAGCCCATATGCGCGATTAAACGTTGGAACTCAGGACTCGACCGCAACGGCTGGTAGAAAGGATTAACCCGCACATAGAACAGCTTGCGGTCCTTCAGGGTAGCGGCGCGCCAAAGATAGTCGATGGCCTTTTCGTGTTGTCCCAGGCAGGTATAAACCCAGGCAAGCGTTTCTGCCGATTCGACGCCCTCCTGATAATTCCGCTCCAGGTGCTCCACATACTGCTGCGCGTCGGAGTTCCTGCCCGAGAGAGCATAGTACGCCGCATACATGCGATCGGAAATACTGCGGAGATGCGCATTGCCGGCAGCGGCGGCCGCCCGCGATTCCATGGGCGCTACTACCGCCGCCTCGGAAAGCGCTTTCGCGAAATACGCACCGGCTTCGGCGGCAGAGGCGTCGCGTCCGAGGATGGCGTAGGAGTCTCCCAGGGAAATATGCGCCGCCATCAGGTTCTTATGCTGCAGCGCGCCGCGCAAGTGAAACACGGCTTCCTGGTATCTTCCGGCCAGGAACAAGTACACGCCGTGTACGGCCTCACTGGGGTAATCATATGGATCGTCTTCGAGCGCGCGGCTGGATTCCTGGATGGCCTCGTCGAAGCGTCCGAATTGTAAGACCAGACCGGCATACCAGCGGCGGGCGCGCGCGAAGGACGGGTTGAGGCGCAGAGCCGTTTCGTAACTGGATTTCGATCCCGCCCAATCCCAGTTCATCTGTTGCACGGCCGCTAGAGTAGCGTAGGCTTCCGGCGCGCGGGGATCGAGCGCAACAGCCTTATCGGCATAGTGGCGGGCGCGTTCCACCAAATCGATGAAGGGAGCCTGGTTGTAGTCCATCAACACGAATTGCGCATCCGCCAGGGCCGCGTATGCTGCCGCGAAATGTTGATCTCGTTCGGTCGCCGCGCGAAAGAAACGGATGGACTCGAGGGCGGACGGCACCGTGCGTTCATCCCACAAGTAGCGGCCCTTGAAGTAAAGGTCATACGCCACAATATCCTCGGTGGGTGTGCCCGACTTGCTTTGCAAGGCGAACAACCCGCGCAGCGGCGCGGAGAGCAGTTGCACCCGTTCCGAATTCCGGTCGCGGAAAAGATCATCGAGGGCCAGCCGCGTGCGCACCGCCTGCATCGCGGCGCGGGTGATGTCCATCTCCATCTGCAGGGGATTATCCATCGCCGGAAAATCACCGGTCCAGAGCACTTTTCCATCGGATAAATCCGTCAACGTCACGCTCAGTTGCGGGCGGTTCAGGGTCTGCCGCAGCATGCCTTCCAGCGCGAACCGGCCGTTGGCTTTGCCCGGCAATTTCGAGCGGGGTTCGTAGGCGCGGATGACCCGCGCGGCCCCCCCTTGCGCCAGGCGTGCCACCAACTCGGAGGTAGCACCGCGGCACAAGTAGTCGTAGTTTTTGTCGTGAGATTCATTGGCGAATGGGAAGACCACCACCGACGGAGCGGGAGCGTGCATCAGCAGCGCTGTCATGGATGCCATTAAGGTCAACAGCAAAGCCGCCGCCAGTCCGGCGAGCAGTTTTCGGGTAGGCAAATGCCTGCGCAACCTGGCTCGCCAGTGCGGCTGCCACAGGCTGTAACCCGGCTGCCGGACCGGCCCCCCCAGACTCTTCTGCAGCCGTTCCGCGATCTCGACCGCGCGTGCACAGCGCTTCTCCGGCTGCTGGTCAATACATTCGAGAATGATCCGCTCCCAGCCGGGCGGGAGGTGATCGGCCCGCTGTGACGGCCGCAACGGCTGGTCCCAAAGTTTCTGATAGTACAGCGATTGCAATGAGGGCGCGGAATAAGCGCGCGACCTGGTTACCATCTCGTCGATAATCAGCCCCAACGAATAGATATCCGAAGCCACCGTCGGGCGTTCCCCGCGCAACACCTCCGGCGCCATGAAGTACGGCGCTCCGGCCTGGATTAAGGAGCGCGATTCGAAGAATGCGCCGTCGTTCTCGGATGGCTTCGCCAAACCGAAATCCGTGACCACGGCGCGCATCTCTCCGGCTCGCCCGCGAATCAGAATGATGTTCGACGGTTTCAAATCCCGATGGATGATGCCATTGTCATGCAGCACGCTGAGGGCGCCGGCTACCTGCTCCACGATGGGCATGGCGGCGGCGGCCGATAGGGGCCGCGACCGCCGCAGGTATTCGTTTAGAGTCTCGCCCTCCAGAAGTTGCATGGTGAGGCAGGGAATGGTGTCTTCGGTCGACGAGGGGTCCCGGTATTCGACCTGGTCGTATATCCGGCAGAGGTTGGGATGCGCTACTTCCCGGGTGATCCGAATCTCGCGCTCGAACCGTTCGCGCGATTTTCGGTCCCGAACGAATTCGGGGCGCAGCGTCTTGAGCGCGAGTCTTTGGTGCAGGCGCTCGTCGTAAGCCTCGTAAACCTCACCCATGCCGCCGCGGGCAATAAAACGGACAATGCGGAACCGGCCCGCCACCACGGCGCCGTCATGCAGGGCGCGCAGGCAGGGAAGGCTGGCATTGGTCAGGAAGTCGCGGTCGTCGGCGCCATGATCGCTCGCCAGAAGCTCCGCCACGGTCTGTTTTAGTGGCGCATTGCCGCCGCACACGCCCTCCAGGTAAGCCTCGCGCTGCGCCTCCGGAACCGAAAGCGCCGCTTCAAAGATGTTTTTAACCTGTTCCCATTCGTCGGCGGACATCCGCGGAACCTCCCCGCAGGCGGCTGAACATCCAGGCGCGGGCCACCTGCCAGTCGCGCTTGACGGTGCGTTCGTCGACGCCCAACACTTCGGCGATCTCTGGGTGGGTGAGACCGCCGAAGCATCGCATCTCCACGACGGCGGCCATGCGCGGCTCCTCGGCGGCCATGGCGGTCAGCAGTTCGTCGATCTCCAGGATGTCCACTACTCCGGAACCCTGCGCCGGTTCTTCGCCCTCAAATTCCATATTGGTCTGGTCACCGCGCCGCTTGCCGGCGTTATGCGAACGGGAGTAGTCCACCAGAAGCTGCCGCATGGCGCGGGAAGCGGCCGCCAGAAAATGCGCACGGCTTTGCCAGCTCACGTTACGGGTTTTCGCCAGCCGGAGAAAAAATTCATTCACCAGGGCGGTAGGTTGCAGGGTGTGATCGGGCCGCTCCCGGCGCATGCGCATCTGCGCTACACGCTTTAGTTCCGGGTACATCAATTGAATGACCCTGGATTTTTCCTCCGTTGAATTCGCATTCCAGTTAATCAGCAAGCGCGTCAATTCCTCCGAATTCGCGTCCGTCCGGTTAGTAACTGGATTCGAAGATATGAATTCCATAATAGAATTCCAGAGCTTCCGAATAGTACACAAAGTTACGGACTTTGTCAATCATTTACCCCATGCGTGCTTAACACGCACTCCCCTATATGTATTTAGCGTAAGTGGACGGATTTTCGGGACATGCGGGCGGCCGAGCAGTTCAGATTCTGTGCTGCCAGAACGGCTGGGAGTACCAGCGCTTCTCGCTCGCGTAAAATCGGCGGCGTTCCGCGGCGTAAGCCGCAAACTCGCGATCCAGCCGCCCGGCGTACTGGTCTGCATCCGCGCAGCGGCCTTCGAGGTAGCCCAGGGCCGCCTGGCCGCAGGCGGCGCCGTCGCGCAAGGCATTGAAAATACCGCGTCCCGAGATGGGGTCGTAGGAGGCCGCGCGTTCGCCGGCCGCCAGCCACCCCTCTCCGTAGCACCGCGCCCGCGCGGATTGCACGGCCAGGACGCGCGATCGGGCCAGGCGCAGCCCGGCGGTCCGCGCGGCGGTTAATGGCGCCGCCGGCAGGTGCGCTAGTGGGTCCAGGCGGCCCTGGCGGTAAGTCGCACTATCTGCAAACAACATGCAGACGATCCCGCCCGGCATAGGGGCGGAATACCACCAGCCCATCGGCCTGGATTCGATGTACATGCGCATATCCGGGATCGCCGGCGTACCCAGGAGTTCCAGCACCGTTGCGATCAACGTATCCTGAATGTCCCGACCGGCTTGCCACGGACACCGGAAACCGTGATGTCCGGCGGCGTCGATCATCAGCGCCGACCGCAGTTCCAGGCGCCGGTCCTTCCCGCGCGCCTGTACGGCCCACGTGCGTTCATCGGCCCGTTTGCACGACTCTACCCGTAACTCTTGTAAAATCGTGCAGCCTTCTCTCTCGGCGGCTGCGATCAGCATACGGTCGAAAGCCAGGCGGTCCACGTGCCATCCAGATCCGTGCACGTTACGGATGAAATCCACTTCGTAAGTATGGGCGCTTCCCCAGGCCGAAACGATTCCCGGAGAGGGCTGCGGACGTATGGCCAGAAAGTCTTCCCATAACCCTTCGATTTTCAGTAGTGAGTTGACTTCGGGCGCGAGGGTTCCGCCGTAACGTGGAGCGCCCAGATTCGTGGCTTCGACTAATGCCACGCGCACTTGCGCCTGCGCGAGATGCCGCGCTGCCGTAGCACCGGCCGGCCCTCCTCCTACGACGATGCAGTCAAAGTCGAGCACGATACTATAGAATAATCCGAGCGAATACCATGAAACCTGCCGATTACAAAGCAATCTCATATGTCAGAATCCACCCCGGCATCGGAATATCAAGGGTTGGGAACGGAAGCGGTTACTTTTATGCGCCCGAAGTTCCGCATCCTATGCCCCCGGCTCCCGAAGGTTACAAGGATGCGCAGGGGTTTATCAATCGCCAGGCGCAGCGCTTCCGGATCTATGGGTACGACAAGGAGGACCGGGTAATTGGTGAAGTCACTGCCGGTACTGCCGAGATTACGTGGACGGCCCATCTGGCGAATAAGAAAGCGGCTTGGTATTGCTTCAACTATGCCTTGGATCTGCCGCAAGCTGCCAAGTCCCAGACCACCCGGCGGAACGCGCAGTTCAGGGGTGGGCAGCGCTCGGCGTTGGAGATCAAGCCCCGGCCCGAGTCTATAAGTGGCCGGGACAAGGGTCCCATACCGTTGCGCGGCTGGTTCGTGCGCGAAGACTATGCGGTAGAGCTGGGTGAGTTGCGTACCGATGCGCGCGGCCGCCTGGTAGTGTTAGGCGGCAAGGGCAAATCGGGAACGCCGTTTCTTGGTAATTCCGTCACTACCTTCGCCAACAATGATGGCTGGCACGACGATACGTCGGATGGACCGGTCGCGGCGACTGTGAAACTGCCCGACGGGCGTATTTTGGACGCCGATCCGGCTTGGCTGGTGGTGGCCCCACCGAATTATGCCCCTGACATCGTGACGGTCCAAACCACGTGCGACGTGATGTACGACGCGCTCGCGGGGACATGGGCGGCGCTGCCAGCGCAGGTATCGTTTACCGAACATATCCAGCCGATCTTCGAGCAACTCTGTGCCGGCCAGTGGGTCAATGAAGGCTTTCTGGCATTGTTCGGCTGGGACGCGCCCAATAACTTCGCGCGCGAGGACTTCATGCAGAGACTGGCCGGACTGGACGAAGGCCAGGACGCCAGCCACGCCGCCTTCCGCCGCCAGGTTTTCAAATTCTTCCGCGATCCGTCCGCGCAGGATCAACAGCCGTCGCAATGGCCGCCGATTTATGGAGATGCGTACTACAGCTTTCCCAGCGGCCCGCATATCGCGTTGGCTCTCACTCAGACCCGGTACAATTTCCTGACGGCATGGGCGAACGGCGAGTTTCTGGCTGATTACGATGCAGATGCGCCGCCGCCCAGACCTTTCGACAAACTGCAGGAACGGGACCGCCCCGCGGCGTTAGACCGCGCCGCGTTGCACTTCTGTATGGGCGGCCCGTTTCATCCCGGCTGTGAGATGACCTGGCCGATGCGGCACGCATCCATGTACCGCAACATGTTTCGCATTCGCATGCGCCCGGCTGATGTTCCGGAACCGGACTATGGCGATGTGCTCACCGCCGCGGCCGCAACTGCCGACGGAGGTCCGCTGACCGGCAGCGGACCCGGCGATATCACGCGCTGGATGGCGGTGCCCTGGCAGACGGACACGGCCAGTTGCCTTTCCGGATATGACGCCCCGGACAACAATCTGCCATCCTTCTGGCCGGCCCGCGTGCCAAACGATGTACTGACGGAAGAACAATACAAAATTATCGTCAAAGCGAAAACCGATTCGCAGCGCATCGCGGCTTTCAACACGCGCGTTAAATTTTTGCGCAGCCTGCACCTGGGCGATCCTTATATAGTCCAACTCAACCGGATGCTCGAGCATTTTGGTAAGCTCGGGGTGGTCGTGCGCATGGAACAGGATGTGACGCCGAGCCTGCCCCCAGAACTCTACGTGGAGCAGAAGATGATCGCGCCTGTCCCCCCGGGCGCCCCGGTAGATGCGCAGACGCCAGTGCATCCAGATTACAGCCGCGCGCGCTTCGGCAAAGGACGCGGGGGAAAAGCAGGGTGACTGGTGGCTGGTGGTTTAGTTTGCTCGCCGACAGCACTCTGATCCAAATCGTGGACGCTGCGCTGGCCGAGGCCGCGCGCCGCAGCGGGCCGTGGCTGCTCTGCCGTCCGGGTTGCGCACAGTGCTGCCTGGGCGAGTTTCCCATCACGCAGCTTGACGCTGTGCGGTTGCGGCGGGGGCTGTCCGAACTGGAGGCCCACGATCCCGAACGGGCGGCGCGTGTACGCCGGCGCGCGCAAGATCTCATCGTCCGCAACACACCCATGGCGCATGATCAAGACGACGAACCATGTGCCGCGCTCGATCCCGAAACCGCCACGTGCGATTTATACGCCGCGCGACCCATCACCTGCCGCACTTTTGGTCCACCGGTGCGCTGTGAATCGGGCGACTTGGGCGTATGCGAGCTTTGCTTCGACGGCGCGAGCGACGCTGAAATAGCTGCTTGTGAAGTGGATTTCGATCCGCGGGGGATCGAGGCCGTGTTGCTACGCGAGTTGGAAGAGGCATCCGGCGCACGCGGCGAGACCACCGTGGCCGCTGCGCTATCCACCAACTGATCTTCGGAAAATATAGTGACATCTGGAGTGCGACCGGTGGGGCGGGCGTCCACGCCTGCGCGGGACGTCCACGTCCCGCCAGATGGCGGGTCTGGAGACCCGCTGCAAGACTGGAGTCCTGCCCCACGCGAAAGCCGAAACTGTCACTTTAATATGCGAGACTCAAGTAGTCTGGCCTAGCGCCGCATAAAGCGCATGCTTCCAGCGCGGCACGTCGATGGCCCAGCAGATCCGGGCCTTGCGGCCGCTGCTCAACGCCCGCTTCCAAATGGTCCGATTGCGCTCGTTGCCGGCGATATCCAGACGGTCCACCACCGTCATGCCGCGCGTCAGATCGCTGCCGGTTTCGATTTCAAGAAAATGATCGCTCGCCGAGATGCAGATGGATGGATCGAGCGCGATGGACATGGCCACCGGGTCGGGCAGGGAAATGCCGGTTTCGCCGGTCTGCACCTTGTAAGCGGCCATCGCGGTGCTGTTGCATTCGATGGCGAATCGGGCCAGCGGCGAACCGATGCTCAGCACGTGCGCGATATCGGCGGAGTCGAGGGCCGCCGGGCCTCGGCAAAGCTGCCAGCCGACCAGTTCGATGGGCAGGTTGGAACGTGCCACGATCCGCGCAGCTTCCGGATCTACCCATATGTTGTACTCGGCGGCGGGTGTGACATTGCCCTCACAGCAAGGCGCGCCGCCCATCACTACCACGCGGCCAACATTTGCCGCGATCTCCGGCGCGCGTGAAAGCGCCAGGGCCACGTTGGTCAAGGGCCCCAGCGTAACCAACGTAATGCCCGGATGGCCACGCACGGTTTCGATGATGGCTTCCACTGCGTGCACGGGCCCGGGTCTGCGGCGCGCTGCCGGATAATCGTGATCTCCCAGGCCGTCTTTGCCATGGAACCACTCGGCGTGCATGTGCTCGCGCAGCAGCGGATGGGCCGCGCCGGCGAAGACCGGCACATCGGCCCCGCACAGTTCCGCCGTATACAGGGCATTGTGCGCCGCCTGTGTGACGTTCACATTGCCCGCCACGATCGTAATGGCGAGCACGTCCACATCGGGCGCGCGCAACGCCATGATCAGCGCGACAGCGTCATCCGAGGCCGTATCGGTATCGATGAGGAACGGTCGCGGCACGTGGCCAGCTTAGCAGCTATGCCGCCGGGAAAACAGATCGCCCCGTGAGCGTCTGGCTGCCGGATTGCCGCTTCCAGTACTCCCGGCCGCGTTCAAATCCGCGCTGGAACGGCTCGGAATCCCAAGAATCCGGATACCACCACTTCAGGCAGTCGGCTTCTTCGTCTACCGATTTGCCGCGGCATTCACGCCGCAAGGCGGACTCGAAGCCGGCGCGATACAATTCCTCATCCTGCTCGAAGTTGTGGCCAATCGCGGCGTAGTGTTCGCGTTCGGCGTCCCGCAGTCCAAGCCACCAATCCTTGCGCCCGGCATCCAGGCTCTCCGCGCCGGCATCCGCCAGTATCTGGTGTGCGCGGTGCTCTGCGGCGTGATCAGCGGCAAACACGATGACGACGGAGCGCCCTTGCCGCAACGCATCCTCGTAGAAGAAGATTTCATCGGAAGCAACACCCTCGTTGTTTCGCGCATCGGCCGAGCTGCCCAAGGCGGCTCCGCCCGCCGCGCCGCCTGCTCCGAGTAGAGCCGCGCCTGCCAGCCCAATGGCGAAGACTGGTCCCACGCCGGGCAGAAGTGCCGCGACCGCCGCGCCTAATTCCAGACCGCCGGCCACCCCCAACGCTCCACCCAGCATGCCGCCGATGGCGCCGCCGACCCCGGGTTGTTCGGTTTCGTTTGTCGGAATATTGTGAATCTGTTCTTCAGTCGAGCCCGGATACAGCAGACTGATCTGGTCCGGCGGGAATCCGGCGCGCCGCAGCGCTACCACGGCGGAGTGTGCTTTTTCGTGCAGTCGGAAGACGCCAACGACGGTTTTCATACCTGAAAGTATCGCACGTCAAGTTCCAGTCTGGGAGGCCGCGGCCTGCCCCGCCGGGTGTGTTATTTATTAGAGACAGTGTCGTTTATTCGAACAATCCCGTTCGCGCTCGCCGCTTTGCTCACAGCCGGTTGCGCGAAGCCCCCGTCGCCGCTACGCATCGCGGCGGCCGCCGATTTGCGATTTGCGCTCGAAGATCTGATCAAAGCTTTCGGCCGGCAGCACGGCAATCTGCCGATCTCGCCGTCTTACGGCTCTTCCGGCATGTTCTACTCCCAACTGGTGAATCACGCTCCGTTCGATCTCTTTCTATCCGCGGACGTGCAGTATCCGAACAAGCTGGCGCAGCAAGGATTGATCCTGCCCGGCAGCCAGTTCAGTTACGCCGACGGGCGCATCGTGCTCTGGACCGGCACAGCCACCGGCATCGATGTCGAGCGCCTTGGCCTGCAGGCGTTGCGTTTGCCTGCCGTGCGGCACATCGCCATCGCGAATCCGCAACACGCGCCCTATGGACGCGCCGCCGAGGCCGCTCTGCGCTCGACGGGGATCTACGATGCGGTGAAGGACAAGCTCGTAATGGGCGAAAATATCTCGCAAACGTTCCAAATGGCGCAGAGCGGCGCGGCGGATGTGGGCATCGTAGCGCTCTCGCTCGCGCTGGCGCCCAATGTGGCGGGCCAAGGCCGCTATTGGAACGTCCCCGAAAACGCCTATCCGCGCATCCAGCAAGGCGGCGCCATCTTGAAGTGGACCGGAAACCCGGATGGTGCGCAGGCCTTCCGCGACTTCCTGCTGGCGCCCGCCGGCCGCGCTATTCTGAAGCGATATGGATTCTCCGGAGAGTAGATGGAGTGGGAAGCGCTCTGGCTAAGCCTGCGGCTATCGTTGTGGACTACCCTGATCCTGCTGGCCGTCGGCCTGCCTGCCGCGCATTGGCTGACGTTTTCGCTGCGCCGCTGGAAATTTCTGGTGGAAGCCGTGGTAGCGCTGCCGCTCGTGCTGCCGCCGACGGTCTTGGGATTTTACATCCTGGTGGCCATCGGCCCGCATAGTCCGGTGGGACGCTGGTACGCCGCGCTCACCGGCGGCATGCTGCCATTTTCGTTTCAAGGGCTGCTGGTGGCGTCCGTGCTGTATAGCCTGCCATTCGCGGTGCAGCCTTTTGCCGCCGGATTTGCCGCGGTGAACCCTGAGTTGATCGAAACTTCCTGGTGCCTGGGCGTTTCGCGGCTGGCCACGTTCATCCGCGTGATCGTGCCGCTGGCAATTCCCAGCATCGTCGCCGGTATGATCCTCAGCTTCGCCCACACGCTGGGCGAATTCGGCGTGGTGCTGATGGTGGGCGGTAATCTGCCCGGCATCACGCGTACGGTTTCCATCTCGATCTTCGACGACGTGCAGGCGCTCAACTACAGCGCTGCCCTACATACCTCGCTGCTGCTGCTGGGGGTCTCTTTCCTGGTGTTGGCGGCCACTTACGGATTGCGGCGGAAGGTCTGGGCCGGATGGCCGATGAACTGACGGTGGAAGTCCGCAAGCGATTCGCTGGTGGCCCGGAGATTGCGGCCGCATTGCGACTGCCGCTGGATGCCCATTCGGTGCTGGTCCTGTTCGGACCATCCGGGGCAGGGAAGACCACTCTGCTGCGCTTGATCGCCGGACTGGATGCGCCCAGCGCCGGTTCCATCCGATGCGGTCCGGAAGTCTGGAACGATGCCGCGCGCGGAACCAATCTGCCGCCGCAGAAGCGCCGTGTGGGATACCTGTCGCAGGACTACGCCATCTTCCCGCATCTCACGGTGCGCGGCAACGTGGCCTATGGTGCGCGCGGCGCCGCAATCGACAATCTTCTGGCGCAATTCGATCTGTCCGAACTGGCGGATCGTTATCCCAGGCAGCTCTCGGGCGGTCAACTGCAACGCGTGGGTTTAGCCCGTGCGCTGGCAGCCGGGCCGCGCCTGCTGCTGTTGGATGAGCCGTTATCGGCGCTGGATGAGCCGACACGGCTGCGCATGCGCGCCGACCTGCGGCAGTTGCTGGCCCGCGTGCAGTTGCCCGCTATCGTGGTCACGCACGACCGCACTGAAGCGCTGGCTCTGGGCGATTCCATCGCCATTATGATCGGCGGCCGGCTGCGCCAGACCGGTCCTGTTGAGAGCGTCTTTGATTCCCCCGCCGATGCGGATGTAGCCGCCGCCGTAGGTGTCGAAACCATCTGCACGGCGCGCGTGATTTCCCGTAGCGCAGGCTTGGTGACGGTCGAGATCGCCGGCGCGCGCCTGGTGGCCGTGGATACCGCCGGGACGAGTGCGGATGTGTTTGCCTGCATTCGTGCGGAGACCGTCACCATAGAGCGAAGCGCGTCTGGCATTTCCACCAGCGCGCGCAATCATCTGCCGGCGCGCATCGTCTCGGTGATTCCCGAAGGGCCGCTCGCCCGCGTAACGCTCGACTGCGGCTTCCGGCTGGCAGCCATCGTGACGCGGCAATCCGAGGAAGAGATGCGCTTGCACGAAGGCGAGCAGGTGACCGCCGTGGTGAAGGCGGCGTCGATCCGCATCGTGCCCCGCGGCTGAGGATTGCAACCCGTCAGAATCTTTGCGTCTTACGCAGATCTGAGAGAGGCCATATCAATGGATAAGCGGTACTTCACATCAGCCTTTTGCAGTCTCTCGTACGCTTCGTTGACCTTCTGAATAGGGATAACTTCGACATCGGCGGTAATGTTGTGTTCGCCGCAAAATTCGAGCATCTCCTGGGTTTCGGGAATACCGCCGATGGGTGAGCCGGAGAGGCTGCGGCGTTTGAAAATAAGACCGAAGACAGGGACGGCGAAAGGCTTGTCCGGCGCACCAACCATGGTGATATTGCCGTCGCGGCGGAGGAGTTGAATGTAGGCGTTGATGTCGTGCTGGGCGGAAACGGCGTCGAGAATGAAATCGAAACTGCCAGCGTGCTTTTGCATCTCATCGGCATTGCGCGAGATGACCACTTCATCGGCCCCCAGGCGGCGCGCGTCTTCCTTCTTCCCCGGCGAGGTCGTGAACACCACGACGTGAGCTCCGAACGCATGCGCGAACTTGACGCCCATGTGGCCAAGCCCGCCGAGACCCACCACGCCGACTTTCTTGCCTTTGGTGACGCCCCAATGACGCATGGGTGAGTATGTGGTGATTCCGGCGCAGAGCAGCGGCGCAGTTCCGGCGAGATCGAGGTGGAGGGACCCGCAGCACGAAACGCTCATCGACCACGATGCTGTCGGAATAGCCACCATAGGTGACACCTCCGAGGCGCTTGTCCGGGGAGTTGTAGGTAAGGGTCAGGTTCGGGCAGAACTGCTCAAGGCCGGCCTGGCACTCAGGGCAGGTACGATCGGAATCGACCATGCAGCCCACCGCGGCGAGGTCGCCGGGCTGGAACCTGGTCACGGCGGAGCCGACCCTCGAGACACGGCCGACGATCTCATGTCCTGGAACGCAAGGGTAGACCGTCGGCATGGCGTCCTTCCACTCATTACGCACCTGGTGCAGATCGGAGTGGCAGATGCCGCAGAACAGGATCTCCAACTGTACGTCGTGTTCCGTTGGATCCCGACGCGCAACCGTCCCGGGTGCGAGGGGCGATGCCTCACTGGCGGCCGAGTAAGCCTTGGATTTGTACATAGATCTGTGCTCCTTCTTCCCGTCGTTCGTCAGCCCGTGTATTGTTCGTCGCTGACCTGCTCCATCCAGTCGACAACCTTACCGTCGAGCTTTTCCTGAATGGCGATGTGCGTCATGCCGGTGGTCGGCGTGGCTCCGTGCCAGTGCTTCTCACCGGGTGCGAACCAGACCACATCACCCGGCCGGATTTCCTCGATGGTTCCGCCCCAACGCTGTGCCCGGCCGCAACCGGCTGTCACGATGAGGGTCTGGCCGAGTGGGTGGGTATGCCACGCGGTTCGCGCACCCGGCTCGAAAGTGACGCTGGCCCCTTGCACAAGTGCCGGATCGGGTGCCTGAAAAAGCGGATCGATCCGTACCGTGCCCGTGAACCAGTCTGCCGGCCCCTTGACGGAAGGCTGTGAACCACATCGTTTGATATCCATTTCTGACTTCCTTCCGGTCACCGGCCGGTCATCTGCTCCAGTTTTTCGGGGTAGCGAGCCCCTTGCACCGTAATCTTGGAGGCAGCCACGTCGATATCCCGGAGATCGTCGGGCGTGAGTTCGACCGAGACTGCACCGATGTTCTCGTCCAAACGATGCAGCTTGGTGGTGCCGGGGATCGGTACCATCCACGGCTTCTGGGCCAGCAGCCAGGCGAGCGCGATCTGCGCAGGCGTCGTCTTCTTCCGTTGCCCGATACTGGCGAGCAGATCAATCAGGGCCTGATTTGCCTTTAAAGCCTCCGGCGTAAAGCGAGGAAGGGTGCTGCGGAAGTCGGAGCTGTCGAAGGTAGTATTTTCGTCCATCTTCCCTGTGAGGAAGCCCTTGCCCAGGGGGCTGTATGGCACTAAGCCGATCCCGAGTTCTTCAAGGGTCGGGATCACTTCCTTCTCGGGCGTCCTCGTCCAAAGCGAATATTCGCTCTGGAGAGCAGTGACGGGCTGAACTTTGTGTGCGCGACGGATGGTTTTGACGCCAGCTTCGGAAAGGCCGAAGTGCTTGACCTTGCCTGCCTGAATCAGGTCCTTCACCGCTCCCGCTACGTCTTCGATTGGCACGTTCGGGTCAACCCGATGCTGATAGAGCAAGTCGATGACATCCATCTTGAGCCGCTTGAGGGAGCCCTCGGCGGCCTGCTTGATGTGCTCGGGCCGGCTGTTCAGACCCGGCAAGCCCTTCATGCCGCGCGGGTCGAAATCGGGACTGAGGTCGAACCCGAATTTGGTGGCGATCACCACCTGCTTGCGGAACGGAGCCAAAGCTTCGCCCACCAGCTCTTCGTTCAAGAACGGGCCGTAGACCTCGGCAGTGTCGAAGAACGTGATGCCGCGTTCCACGGCTGCCCGGAGAAGATAGGTCATCTCCTGCTTGTCCTTGGGCGGACCGTAAGAAAAGCTCATTCCCATGCAGCCCAGCCCGAGAGCCGATACTTCCAGGCCGCTATTTCCAAGTTTACGCTTCTGCATTGTTTCTCCTTCGGAACTGTTTTTCCTCTTCTTCAGGATAGAGTCGAGCGCCGGTGAGGCGGTATCCTGATCCTTCCGATTTTTTGCCTAATCCTCTGGCACTGTTGATCTACGCACGGAGGCCGGGGTTATCCTAGGCCCTAGCTACTTCCCGGCTCAAAATGTCTGATGTAAGCTCCTTGTTTCCATAGCGTCCTGGTTCGATGGCGTGCTTGGTCGAACAGAATGCAACCGCGTTTCGTGGATGAAAGGGCTGGGACGGTAGCTGCGGACCTATCGCGACAGGCCCTCGACAGAACATTTTTGGCAGAAATGTTTCTAAAACGCTTGACGCTTCCGGCGCTTTTATGTATCATGTGTAGTGATGACACGTAAGCGCGCCATCCACACCCGGGACAAGCTCGTGGCCGGCCTAGCCAACCTAGGCGAGGTTCTGCGCGGCTCTTTGTTTGAACGCACCATTCATCACTCCAGTGGTTGTCCTAAATGCGCGCGCGGGGAAGGTCATCCCCTCTGGGTTTTGAATGTGGGGTACCCCGGCGGCAAGACCCGCCAGTTGAGCCTTCGCCCTGAACAGGTTCCCCAGGTGCGCCAGGCCCTGGAATACTACCGCCAGGTCCGAGAGACACTGGAGGCCATCAGCGAACTCAACCAGTCCTTGCTGCGGCTGGACCGCGATGAGTCCAAAACTCAGGAGCGCCCATCGTGATCGCCACCCGTCGTCTGCAGCGCAGTTTCGCCGACGGCCTGATCGCCGAGGCGGTAGAGGATCTGTGGGAACCGTGGATGCGTTGCGCCGATCAGGCGCTGGAAGACGAGTCTTTGCTGTTCATCGTTCCACAAGACTTGGCCAAACGCTGCCAGAAGAGCAAGACCCGCGGCCGCCCCGCCTTCCCCGCCGAGGTCGTACTGCGGATGATGCTGCTGAAGCACGTGCGCGACTGGAGTTACGAAGAACTGGTCAGGGAGGCGCGCGCCAACTTGGTTTACCGCGAGTTCACCCGCATCGGAGGAGGGAAGGTTCCCGACGACAAAACCATGGGACGGCTCGGGCGTCAGATGGGACCGGCGGTGGTGGCCAAAGTGCACGATCGCGTGGTGGCCATCGCGCGTGAGCACCGAGTCGCTACGGGCCGTAAGCTACGTGTCGATACCACGGTGGTGGAAACCAATATCCACTATCCCACCGACAGCAGCCTGCTGGGCGATGGCGTGCGGGTGTTGACGCGCGTCATGCAAAGAGTCAGCGCCGTAGCCGGCGCTGCCGGGACCAAGTTGCGGAATCGGACACGCTCGGTAAAACTTCGGGTTCTGGCCATTGCGCGCGCCAGCCGCAACCAGACCGAAAAGGGCCAGCAGAAACTGAAACAGGCCTACGGGAAATTGCTGGAGTCGACCAGTCGGGTGGTGGGCCAAGCCAAGAAGTTTTCGCAGGAGATCGCCCAGAAGGTCAAGCGCGGCGACCGCGCCATATTGCGCAAAGCCAAAAAGCAACTGGACGAAATGATTCCGCGCGTGCAGCAGGTGATGCGCCAGGCACGCCAGCGCGTACTGGAAGGCAATACCCGCGCGGACGGCAAGTTGCTCAGCGTCTTTGAGACGCACACCGAAGTGATCCGCAAAGGAAAAACCAGCAAGCCTAATGAATTCGGCAAGCTGGGTCAAAATTCAAGAAGCCGAGAATCAGATCATTACGCACTATGAAGTTTGCGAACAACGTCCGGCCGATTCCACATTGCTGGTGCCGTCGTTGGAACAGCATGTCAGACAATTTGGACGAGTGCCGGCAGTGGTGGCGGCCGATCCGGGATTTTTCTCGGCGGCCAATGAGGCGAAGGCGGAGGAGAGGGGTGTGCGGCGTCTCGATTCCCAGTCATGCTACCAAAAGCCCGGCCCGCAGGCAGCGGCAAAAGCAGCGCTGGTTCAAGAAGCTAAAGAAATGGCGCACCGGATGCGAGGGCCGCATCAGTGTTCTGAAAAACCGGCATGGGTTGGACCGATCCCGATACAAAGGACTCGACGGCATAAAGCGATGGGTCGGGCTCGGAGTGATCGCCGACAATGTGATTCACATCGGCTCCCACTTGGCGAGCCAACAGAAAGCCTGATCCCGAATCGCTCAACTTCTGGAATCACCTTCAGCCATCCCCCGCTTTCCCCCAGCATTCCGCCCAACGAACCTTCCATCCCGTCCCAGAAACTCAGCAAGCACTCAGACCGCCCCTCGCACCCAGTAACGCATCTCTCGTCACAGTTTCGAATTTTGCGCCGGGAAGTAGCTAGCCCGCCCCGCGCGATTACCTTGTTCAGCGTCTCGCCCGGTACATACTCCATCACCAGGAAGTCGATGCCGTCCGCGCTGCCCATGTCGTACAGGGCCACGATGTGCGGATCGTTCAGCGCCGACGCTGCCTTCGCCTCCAGCAACAGACGCCGCTGCCGCTCCGGATCGGCGGCCATATCAGGATGCAGCGTCTTCAAAGCCACTAACCGCCCCAGCTGTCGGTGGCGGCGAAAAAGGGTACCATTTTGGCGGCGAAGTGGCCCCCTACTCTGTAGGCCGTTCGGCATGAGCCTTTCCCTCTTGTCCAGAAGGTGTTGTCAGAACGGCCCGGAGCCGTCAAGGGCGCGCCGTTGTTGGGCGCGGCGCAGCGAACCCTTGACGGCGAGGACCGTTCTGAGATGATCGGTGAAGAGGGAAAGGCGGGGCGAAAGGTTGGCGAAACGTGGGCCGCCAAAATGGTACCCTCGCCCACCGCCTCTAACACCCAGCCGCGTGTCGCGCGCCGAGTAAACTTCCCCCATGCCCCCCGCGCCCGGCAGAGACAGAACATCGTACGGTCCTAGCGTGTGTCCCACCAGCGACCGCTCCTGTCCACTCGCCACGCTGAACGGTGTCGCCTCCAACGCCGGCTTTTCCAGGAAGTCGCCCAGATTGTGTTCATCGCCGAGCAGCGACTCGATTTCCTGCCGCAACGCCGTGTCGCCGCCGCAGGCCTGGCGCAGGAATTCCCCCCCGTCCGCTGGCGTCCTGCTTCAGCGCGGCGCTGTAGATCTCCTCCAGCCTGCGCTCTCGTGCACTAGCCGGCATACGCGGTATCCTCGAGGATGCCTGAAACCGCCATCAGTGGTTCTCAATCATCCACACGTTGCCGTCAAGGCTGGAAGCCCCAAAAGCCAGGTATTTACAGTCGGGCGATGGCAAGGGAAGATCAAGCGGATGCTCCATTGCCCCTGGTCAATAGGCGTTCCGCCTTGCCCGCGATTGTGATATGCACCAGGTTGTTGGAGTCGGGCAGAACCGAAACCACGAAGATGCCGTTGCCATCCGGCGCCCAGTTCATCGCGGTAAAACGCCCGCCAGCTTGCCGGGCCGGAATTTCGCGCCAGACTTGATCTGGGATCGTGAGCAACTCGACCCGATCTCCTCCGTTCACTACAGCCAGGCGGGACCATCGGGGGAAAGGCCCCAATCGAAACTGCTGCCCTTAATTGCGATGCGCCCGATGGTGCTCCCTTTACCTCGGACAGGGTCAAGCCAGTAGATGACCTTCACATCCCCGTCCATCTGCAAAAGCGCGCAAGAACAACCCGGCTTTAGCGGGCAATTCAGGTCCAATGGGCCGGGACTTTCGAACACCATCTGCGGTGATCCGCCGGCGGCGGGCAGGCGCATCACCCGCACCGGAAGAGTAGGCGCCCCAGGTTTGGCGGAGGCCCGGTCCTGTTCCGCATAGAGAATCCAAGTTCCGTCAGGGGTTTGCGACGCGCCCCAGGCCCTGGCTGAACCGCTGATTACCGTCTCGGGGATGGCCTCGTTGAGTCCCTGCTTGAAGATCTCGGATTTCCCATTACGGTTCGATGAAAAGAACACAGCCTTGCTGTCCCTCGTCCAGCCGGAGAACAGACTGTCCTGATCGCCGAACGTCAGTCGACGTGGCGTTTTCAGGCTGCTGCCGCCTTTACCGAGTTCTCCCAGCTCGACGGCCCACCTTCTGCGCATCCTCACGAACGCAGGTCTGCCGCAAGGTCCAAACGCAGTTCCACCATGGGCGAAAAGGCCGCCCTAATAAGGGGGATCGTCTTCCGCACATGGGTAGAAAGATCAATCCGGTCCAAAACAAATCGGCCGCGGCCTGAATACGCCAGCATCTGCCGGGTGAGCGCGGCGGCCCTCTCGCCCGCCTCGACGACTGCCTGAACAGAAGTTCTCGCAGGCGAATCCGGTTGGATCTGATCGAGCCCCAGGCTCGCGTTGCCCAAAATGCCGACCAGCAGGTTATTGAAATCGTGCGCGATCCCGCCGGCCAGCACACCTAGACTCTCGAGCTTCTGGGCTTGACGGAATTGCTCATCCATTCGCTTCCTTTCGGTGATGTCACGAGCCACCAGCGAAGCTCCGATCATTTCACCTGCCCGGCTCTTGATCGGGGAATTTGTCATCGAAACGTCGATTATGGTCCCGTCCTTGCGTTGACGCTTGGTCTCGTAATGCTCGACAACTTCGCCGCGCCTTAGACGTGCTACCAATCCGAGCACTTCTTGCTCGTGCCCGGGGGGCGCCAGAATCGATATCGGCCTGCCGATCATTTCCACGGCTGTGTAGCCATAAATCTTCTCAGCGCCGCTATTCCAACTAGTGATCGCACAATCCAGCGTGATGGCGATGATGGCGTCATCGGAGGACTCGACTATAGCCGCCAACTGCAGCCGTGCCTCCTCCACCCGCTTCAGCTCGGTGATGTCGTTGTTCACCTCGAGAATGGCTTGCGGTTGGCCATTCTGGTCGCGGTGCAGCACCTGTAGGTTAGCGACCACGATGCGGTGGCCATCGTGCGCCCGATGCTCCAATTCACCATGCCATTGACCCTCGCGAAAGATCCGGGCCCGGATCTGCTCGCGCGGCTCGGGGAAGCGTGTTTGTAACAGCGTGTGCGTGGTCGCGCCGACCGCTTGCGCACGCGAGAACCCATAGAGGCGTTCCGATCCTGGATTCCAGGAGACGATGCGATCTTCTGTGTCACGCACCAGGACGTGAGCGTAGTCCAGGATCTGCGCCTGTCGGCGAAGGGCTTCGGCCTGCACCTGCAATGACTGCTCGTCGTTGCGGCGCTGGGCCACTTCGGCGGCGACGGCCAGGATCGCTATGGAAGTCACGGCAATGTAGGCCTGCAGTTCCAAAAGCACGGACGCGGTGGAAAGATCCCCTGAGACCATGCCCCGCAGCCATCCCCAGATGGCGATGCCGGCGCTCAGCAGTAGGGCCACTGCGGTTTCGCGCGGCCCGAAGCGAAACGCGGGCCAGAGCAGCGCAGGCAGACACAGGAATGCGAGGCCCAAGTGCGCGGGCTGGCCGGGCGTGAGCAGGTTGGTGAAGGCGGCCAGGGAGAGTGCGCAGACGAAGAGCAGCCCCAGGAGCGCTTCCACCGCGCGGAGGCGGTTCCAGCGCCAACGCCAGTCCAGACAACAGAGAATGAGCGTAGGCGCGAAGACCAGGTCGCCACCGATATCTCCCACCCACCAAGTCATCCAGATGGCGGGAGCGTCGATTGACCGGGCCAGCCCGGCCAGCCAGAGAGTCGCGACGCCAAGCGTTGCGCTGACCGCCGTGCTCGCAAAGGCGGCCAGAGAGGCGAATCCGAAAACATTGCGGGCGCTTTGAAAGACCTGGCGGCCTCCCACAAAACGGCGTACCAGGAGGGCCCCCACCACGGCCTCCAGAGTGTTTCCGGCAGCAATCCCCAGCGAGGCCATCACGCTGACCGAGGAGATGCTGGCGCCTGTAGTGACGTTCGCCAGGAATGCGCCGATGAGGACGCCGGGCCAGAGGCGGGTGCCCCAGAGTAGCAGAGCCCACAAGGCAATGCCGGTCGGGGCCCACACCGCTGTCGCATAGGGATTCACCAGAGCGAGTCTCAGCCCGAGTTTGGCCGCGATGAGGTAAAGGAGCGCGAGTACGGCGAGGGACGCCCAGAAACGAGCACGGGCCATGTCTGCTTCATCAGACATCCGGGGCGGCGGATACCGAACTCTCGGCAGTGCCCTGCTCGATTCTGTGGCTTCGGCACATTCTATGACGACCAGCGGTTCCTCTAATATTTCGACTGGGCCCGAAACAAAGAGCAGCTTTTGAAGTTGACTTGGCCGGATACATCGCTGGGAATTGAAATTCGCTAGCCGCGCAGACACGCTGTCAATGGTATGGCGACAGTCCGGCTGTGGGTGCTAATATCGTTAGCTAATTGGCGGCGCGCCGGATTGAGGTTGCGGCCTAAACCGGCGAAGTTGTTTTACTACAACCTGCCGTCGGGATCGTAAAGTAAGATGTCGAGCCCTTTTTAGGTTCGGATTCGACCCAGATTCGGCCTGCTGCCCGCTCAATAATGCGCTGACAGATCGCAAGACCCAGGCCCGTTCCGGAATACTGAGAATGAGTGTGACGACGTTTAAAGACACCGAAGATTTGGTCCTTGAACCGGGGCTCGATACCGATCCCGTTGTCCTGCACTGAGAACAGCCAATTCTTGTCCTGCAAGGGGCGGCAATCTTTATGCGCGGCACGCCTGTTGCGGGATTCTCGCATGCAAGGGAAGAGCACGGCCCACAGCCGGTTTCCTATCATGAGATTCTGCACCGGCGCCGAAAATTCATCATAGCCCTGATTATTTACACGGGCGCGGGCATTCGCCTGACGCGGCAGCGCTCCTCATAATACACAGTATCAATATATACAAAGGATTCTGCATTACTAATAAGCCAAGAAGGAGCTTGAATCCGGTCGTCTGCGGTTATCTGCGGTCACCTCCGGCGGGACAGCCACTGCGGCGAGGCGGTGGAAAAAGGGGTGTGGCGGAGAAACCTTTTAAAGGTTTCGCTCCCAACTGCCTCAACCCCAAAAAATGCCGCCCCAACTCATACTGCGGATCAACCTACCTGAGCTACGATATTAAGTGCTAACCCATGTACAACCAGGCCAGCAAGCTATTAGGCAACTTAGCCGACCCGCTCACCCTGATCATCTTACTGGCCCTCTGCGCCCTACTGCTCTGGAAACGTCGCCGCCTGGCCTGCTGGCTCCTCATTTCCTCTCTCGGCTTTCTACTGATCTTCACCTCTACCTTCGCATCGAAACGGCTGATAAATTCTCTCGAAGATCAGTACCCGGACCACGGCCTAGACATCTCCCAAGCCCAGGCCATAGTAGTGTTAGGCGGCACCATCCAAATGCCCTCCCCAATGCACCACTTGACGCATCTCACCGAACCGAGCGATCGTCTGTTGACCGCCTTCCGCCTCTATCGAGCTGGCAAAGCCCCGCTCATCTTCTGCACCGGCGGCAATAATCCAATAGCAGGCCATGCCAACGAAACCCCCGAAGCCACCTGGATGGCCCGCTTACTCGAAGAGTGGGACATCCCACCTTCTGCCATCCAGATAGAAACCGGCTCGATCAATACGCACGAAAATGCCATCGGTAGTTACCAGATCCTCTCGGCCCGCGGCATCCGGCAGATTCTTCTGGTAACCTCGGCCATCCATATGCCACGGGCGGCGGGCGCCTTTCGCAAAGCGGGCTTCGAAGTGATCCCAGCGCCTGCGGACTTCCACAGCGGCTGGGGCGAGGGAACCATGCTTGAAAAATGGCTGCCCAGCGCCAACAACCTGGTGAAATCCGACGCCGCGTTGCATGAGTGGTTAGGTATCGGCATCTATCGGCTGCGCGGCTGGATGTAATACATCCGTACAAAGTGTAAGACAAAAAACATAAGTTCAGCCGAAACCCCTGGTACAACCCGACAGTACCGACATGACTAGGTATCGGGTACACTCCTGCCGGATAATAAGCATTCGGGAGACTCAGGCAGTGACTAGAGACACAGTCAGGCGAACGAACCTGCTTCTATGAACGAGTAACTATCATGTACTCTTCTCTTGCTATAGTCTTCCTCGGCGCTCTGGTGCTTTCCGCGATGGTGACGCCGATCTCACGGAACGTAGCATTGTGGCTGAATCTGGTGGATCGTCCGGATGGCACCCGCAAACTGCACCGACGGCCAATCCCCAGGGTCGGCGGTATCGCGATCATGTTATCCATGGCGGCGGCTTACATTTGTCTGACCTTCCTGCCGTTCACTCGAGCTCAGGCGATTACCGCGGCGCTCGCGTCGCATTGGCCTTTTCTGGTTGCGCTGGCTGTCGTGTTCGCCACTGGATTCGTCGATGACATCGCGGGCCTCACCCCGCGGCAAAAGCTCCTGGGTCTGGCCATAGCGGCAGGCTTGGTTTGCGTCAGCGGGATTCAGATCCATTCCTTAGGGCCATTGCACTTACCCGTCTGGCTGGCAGTGCCTGTCACAATCCTATGGCTGGCTGCTTGTGCCACGGCGTTCAATCTTATCGACGGATTAGATGGATTGGCGACTGGCGTGGCATTGATCGCCGCGACCTGTATGTTAGTTGCGGCCAGTCTGGCCGGGCCCGAAAGCAATTACCTGCTAGCCTTGGCGCTGGTCCCTATGGCTGGTGCCCTGCTGGGATTTCTGCCCTATAACTTCAACCCGGCCTCTATCTTCCTGGGGGACTCGGGAAGCCTTATGATCGGTTTCCTGCTAGGCTGCGCCGGTGTGCTGTGGAGCCATAAGTCTGTCACCGTGCTGGACATGACCGCGCCACTAATGGCCCTGGCCATTCCGCTGCTGGACGCCATTCTGTCTGTCACGCGCCGCTTTCTGCGGGGCAGGCCGATCTTCGCGGCCGATCGCGGCCACATTCATCATCGTCTGCTGGATCTCGGATTTTCTTCCCGCCAGGCAGCCGTCTTACTATATGGCGCTTGCTTATTGGCAGGTGCTTTTTCCCTGGCGGAAAGTCGGCCGTCGGGCGGAGTGTGGCTCATTGTCCTGTTCTGTGCCGTAGTCTGGCTGGGAATTCAGACCCTTGGCTACGTGGAGTTCGGGCTGGCTGGCCGGCTAATGCTGTCCGGCGCATTCCGAAGCTCCATCGACGCCCAACTCAATCTGCGCACTGTCGAGAATTCGCTGCGGGCCGCCGAATCCCTGCCGGAGTGCTGGACGGCGCTCTGCGAGGCCTGCCGGCTGTTCGGATTTACCGAAGCCCGGATACGATGCGCCGATCGAATGCTGCACAAACAGTTCGGAAACCGGCGCTCGGAGCAGGGCTGGAACGTGCGCATATCGCTGCCCGGCGGCGATTACATCAACTTCACCCGGCCCCCGGATTCGGAAGTACTCCCCATGGGAGTAGCGCCCTTGTTAGACATGGTCGGCAAAGTCATGGCCGAAAAGTGTCTCGTATTTTCTGAGTTTGTGCCAACCCTCTCGCAGGTTGCCTCCTTATACGAAATTGATGGCCACCGGCGCAGAGCAGCTGATTCAGTGTGAGGCTTTTGCATGCGGCTCCTCATTTTCGCTCTTTGGTTGTGCCTGGCGTTTCCGCTTGTCACGTTCGGCTTTCTGTCATCCAGTTTCAGTGACGCACCACAGGATAACTCTGGCAGCGATTACGCCCCGGTAGCCTCCACCACCAGCGGATGGTCCGAGTTGTATAGCGGCCCTCACGCAGACAGCGCCGGCAACTTCGTGGCGGATGAGAGCGCGTCATATTCCAAGGACCTGGTCGCCTTGAACGCCACACCTCTGTACGGCGTTCGCCCGGCTACTACTTCCATAAACCGCGATCAGTCAGCCGGCATAACGGGAATCACGGCAATTTTGCTCCTGATAGGAGCGCTCCGGCTGTACTTTAGTTCGCGGGTGTTTCGCAAGTTCCTTTTTGATACGTTTTCCCCGCTTTCTCCGCTCGGTTATTGACGGCGGTGGGGACATGTTGCGGGGCGGTCGGTTTGCAAGTACTAAGATGGCGTTCCGAAACGATAGTACGTAAGACAGCTGTCAGACAGGTTTGTGAGTAATATTATTGATTTCATATTCTTCGCACAGTAACATCAATATAGCGGATAAGGGAATAGACAAGTGTTTATCAGTGTAATGCTCGTGCTCATTCTGGTTAGCCTGTGGGTGGGTCTATACCAGATTGTGAAGCAGCAGGGCCGCATTTTGTTGCGGCTCGAAAAACTCGAGGAGCAACGCGTCTCCGAAAGCGCAGCCGCCAGCCCCTCTGGGCTCGCGGTGGGAGCTGCATTTCCCAGCTTCCGCTTGCCCGACCTGGCAGGCAACATGCTCGAACTCGAAAGATCGCTGCACAATCAGATCCTGTTGGTGCACTGGAATCCGGATTGCGGTTTCTGTGAGATGATCGCCGCGCAACTGGCCGGACTGCAGCCGGACTTAGGTAAACACAATATCCAACTGCTGTTGCTGGCCCACGGTAATGCGGCCAGGAACCGTGAGTTGGCCGAAAGCCACGGTCTCTCTTGTCCTATCCTGCTGTTGGATGGGAATCCGCCCTGCGAAGCCTTCGACGGCATGGGTACCCCGGTCGCCTATCTGCTCGATAAAGAAGGTCGGGTCGCGCGGCCTCTGGCGGTGGGCTTCGAAGAGGTGGCCAACCTGGTGCGTGCCGCCCTCGTCGCCGACGCTGCCGTACCAGGCGCAGATCCGCGGCGTCCGCAAGCATTGCCCGGCGCTCAGCCGCTAACCGAGAGCCGCCTGCTGCGGGACGGCCTGAAGGCGGGCACTCCGGCTCCCTTATTCCAGCTTCCCGATCTGGGTGGCGGCTTGGTTTCGCTCGGCGACTACCGTGGCCGGCGGGTACTGCTGGTCTTTACCGATCCGCACTGCGGGCCCTGCGACGCATTGGCGCCCGAGTTGGCGCAGTTCGACCGGGAGCACGATAATAACGGACTGCAGTGCATCCTGGTCGGCCGCGGCGAGCCGGCGGAGAATCGCCGAAAGGCCGAGCAGTTTGGGATTCGCTTTCCGGTGGTGCTGCAGGAGAAATGGAAGCTGTCGAAGAAATACGGAATCTTCGCCACGCCGGTGGCCTTTCTGGTAGACGAAGACGGTGTCCTGATGCAAGACGTGGCTGTGGGTGCGGAAGCGATTACGGCCTTGGCGCGAGAAGGCCTGAAGGCAAGAAAGGACTACGAAAGTGCGTTTTCTGCTTGATGATGTCGCTAAGATAGTGGCGAGTCCACTGCCGCGCCGGCAGGCGCTCAAACTCCTCGGAGGAGCTCTGTCCGGCGCAATTCTCGCCGCCTTCGGAATCCGTTCGGCCGCGGGCCAGTCGCAAGTGATCAAGGTCTGCCCTAAGGGAACCACGCTCTGCGGGGCGAACTGTTGCACCTCCGGACAAGCCTGTTGCTCCACGTGTAGCCAGCCCTTCTGCGCCACCAAGGGCAAGACCTGCTGCGGCAGCGCGGCCTGCGGTCCAACCCAGAAATGCTGCGGCACCGGAACCACGGCCTTCTGCGCGCCGGCAGCAAACACGTGCTGCGGCAAAACGTCGTGCGGACCGAACCAGACCTGCTGTACCACGGGCGGCACACCCTTCTGCGTCACCAAAGGCAAGACGTGCTGCGGCAATACGGCCTGCGCATCCACCCAGATGTGCTGCGAAACCTGTTCTTCGCCTTTCTGTGCCACCAAGGGCAAGACCTGCTGCGTAAAAACAGCTTGTAGCTCCGGAGACGTATGCTGCAACGGAGTTTGCTGCGCCAAAGGCCAGGTCTGCTCGAATGGCCGCTGCACGGCCTCCAAATCCCACGCCGACGAATAGGACAGCGCTCGATTGACACCCCAGCGCCCTTTCTGTATGCTGGCTATGGGAAATTGCAGTTAGATACACTTCGACGCCCGCTGTCGATCGAAAGCGTTCGCGACGGTGGCGCTTATGTGCTGGATCATGCCCCGCTGACCCAGACCAACCTCTTCCTCCGCGTCGGCTCAATCGACGACTTGTTCTTCAAGCTGCCCTCGCCGCGGGGCTGGGCCGATTACCGCAGTTTCTTCAGGTTCCCGCAGCCGCACCCCGAAGATATCCGCGCCCTAGAATCCCCCGAGCGATTCGAGAACCTGCCCGCCACACTGGTTCGGTTTCCCACCCTCGATGTACGGCAAGGTCCGGAGACCACGCATTATCTGGCCGTCTACAAGCTGCAGTACGAGAGGATCCGCAATCAGACCGCGGTAGGCATTCCACAGGCGCGTTTCGGCGCACTGCGCTCGGCACGCCGCGGTTTCCGGCAGCGAATCGAGCCGGCGCTATTCCAGGAGCGGGTTTCGGGAACTACCCTCTGGGATATCTTCGACTTTGACTCTCTACGCATCAAGCCCGCGTGGCAACCCCACCTGCCGATCATCTCCGCCCAGTTGTCCAACTTTCTGGACGCGGGGCTGCTCGAACACGTGGACTGGAATATCCAGAACTTTGTCTTCCATGCGGAGCAGGAGCGCCTTTTCTACGTCGACCTCAAGCCGACCATCTTTGTCGCCAAATCCAGCAATGCGCACAACCTTAAAGGCATTCGAGACTACTTCCTCGACTGACCGCGTGCCCCGCCGCTCGCTGCTGGCGCTGACGCTGTTTGCGCTTGCGCTCGGCTATGCCGTGCTCCAGGATGGCGGCCTTCTGCTGACCGACTGGAACATCTGTTTGTTACTCCTCAGTATCGCCGCCTTTGTCTACTGGACTGGCAGCGTCCCCGGCAGTGTCGAGGCCAGTAAAGGCCCGAGGTTAGTGCCTCTGTTCCTGGGTTACATCGCGTTTCAATGGCTGCCGCTCCCGGTGGGTATGTTGCGGATTCTCTCACCGGAACGGGCCCGGATCCTCGACAGTCTGGCCCCTCTTACGGCTGTGCGGTTCGCGTCGCTCGCAGTTACCCCGGCCACCACCTTTCTATATCTCTTCCGTTTTATTGGGTACGCGCTGGTGTTCCTGGCACTCCGCGATATGACCCGCCGGTGGCCCGCCGCACTCAGATGGCTGGCAGTTATTCCCGTGGCCGGTTTGGCGGTATTTGAGGCAGGCTTCGGTTTTTGGCAGAGTTCCGTGAATCAGGAGGTTGAAGGAACCTATGTCAACCGGAACCATTTCGCCGGTATGCTCGAGATGGCTCTGCCGCTTACGTTGGCATTCGGCATTGCACTCCTGCAGCGGCAGCGGGCCAGCCGTCGCTCGCCTGGTGCGCGCACTTTCGCCGCCGGTGCGCTGCTAATTTCGTCCGGCGTAATTTTGACCGGCCTGCTGGGCTCGCTTTCGAAAATGGGCTTCGTCGCCGGCCTGGTCGCACTCTTCAGCATGGCCGCGTTGGCGGCTGCAACCAGGGTACACGGATGGAAACGCGGTCTGGCCATAGCCGGCATTGCCGCCCTGGTCCTGTTCCTGTTTGTCTTCCTGCCCTCTGACGAGTTAGTGGCCAGGTTTGGCGGCCTAACCGCGCCGGGAGAGCCCGCGGAGGGACGCTGGCCCATTTGGCGCGACACGCTGCACCTGATCGCCGCTTATCCTCTCTTCGGCTCCGGATTAGGCACTTACGGCGTGGCTTTTCTCAAATACCAGACCAGCATCGTCGACCGTCTCTTCGACTTCGCGCATAACGATTACTTGCAACTGATCTCGGAACTCGGCGGCGCCGGTTTCCTGCTGCTGGCGGCACTGGTGCTGCCTGTCGCCGCGAGTGCGATTCGCTGCGCAATGCGCGGCCACGATCCGGACACACGCTGGCTCGCGCTGGGCTGCGCTGGATCTTTCGCCGCGATCGCTGTGCATAGCTTTGCCGATTTCAATACCTACATCCCCGCGAACGCGTTGCTGCTCGCTTGGATCGGCGGAATCTGCTCGGGACTGCCCGCAGAGTCCGCGCCGGCGGCCGCACAGTGCGACCGGCGATTCGCCGGCCGGCACCTCGCGCTACTCTTGGCGGGGTTACTAGCTTTCTATGCTCCAGCCTGGATCGTCTTCCAGACGCTCTTCCGCAGCGATGCGCGGGCCGAAGCTATCTTCTGCCGATTCGGTATCTGTGACACGGACGCAGTCATTGCGGCCGAGACGCTCGGTCATGCCGGGAATCTAGCGGCAATTCCGGAAGCGGAGCTACTGCGGGCTCTGCGGAGAGATCCCAATTCGCCGGACCGCTGGTGCGATACAGGTGAAAGCATCCTGCGATACGGCCATCGGAACCAGGCCGCGTACTGCTTCGCCCGAGCTCTGGCTTTGGGTCCGCACATCCCGCCGCTTCTGATGCGTATCTCTGATTCCTATTACAAGCTAAATCAGACCGAGCGAGCTCTGGAGTTACGCGCGCGCGCCTTACGAGAAACGGATACCTATGACGAACTTATATTCGACTGGTATGGAAGTAAGAAACTGCCCGCCAGTGTGGTCCTGGCGCAAGGCTTGCCGGATACCCCCCGCGCCGGGCGAACCTATCTACGCCACCTGATGACTCTCGATCAGTCGCGCGATGCCGGCGCAGCCTGGAATTGGAATGTAACCCACGGCTATGTCGATGAGCGGCTGGCGGAGGATTACACAGATTTTCTGATGCGGCGGGAAGAGTACGAAGTTGCCGCCCAAGCCTGGGCGCGGTACCTGGGTTCGCGCCGCGATGGATACCTCGAATCCAACTGGGTTTTCAACGGCGACTTCGAACGCGAAGTGTCTGGGTCGCCGCTCGACTGGCACATAGATCCGCGGGAGGATGTGGAGGTCTCACGCGATGACAACATGGCGCACACTGGCGCGCATTCCTTGCGTATTACGTTTGCAGGCCGGGAGAACTTGAACTACAGCTCCGTTTCACAGACTGCCGTCGTGAAGCCAGGAAAATATCGTTTTCAAGCCTTCGTGCGAACCGATCGCATCACTACCGATGAGGGGGTCGGATTCCGGATTGGTGATGCTGCCGGATCTTCCGGACTGAACGTGATGACCGAACGCCTGACTGGCACGCATGATTGGACAAAACTCGAACAGGTCTTCGTCGTGAGCCCCCAAACCAGGCTGATCCGTATCGTAGTAGTCCGCCGGCCTTCCTGGAAGTTCGACAATAAGATCAGCGGCAGTTTCTGGATCGATACCGTGAAACTAGCCCCGGAAGGCGGGCTTTAGCCGGCGCGGGGCTTCAGCCCCGCACGCCCCACTTACTGAACAATCACGTGCGACGTGTGGGCCGCCTGGCCGTCTGCCGTAATCACAATGCTCACGCTGCCCTTACCCGATAACGAAACGGGCAGTGGACCAATATTGATCTGGTCCAGATCATACTGGCTATCCGCAGTCGACCGAGTCCAGCACGAACACTCCGGCGAAATGGTTCCGATCTGGTACGATACGCTTCTATGAAACCGTCGTCCGGTCGCGTCGCGTTCCGCCATGGCATGCTCCTGGCATGGCTGGCTCTTGCTGTAATTCAGGCGCCGGCCCAGTCTCCCGCGCGCTTCTCTCCCGGCGGGATGAACACCTTCTTGTACGGTGCGGCCTTCTACGAGGAATACATGCCGGAGGACCGCCTGGACAAAGATGTCCAGTTGATGCAACAGGCCGGCCTGAACGTCGTCCGCGTGGGAGAATCTAGCTGGAGCCAATGGGAACCCCAGGACGGCCAGTTCGAATTCGCCTGGATGGACCGCATCGTCGAGCGCCTGGCGCGTGCGCACATTCGCGTCGTCATGGGCACGCCCACCTACTCCATCCCTCCGTGGATGTTCAAAGAGCATCCCGAAATCTTGGTTACCCACCGCAACGGCGAGAAAGCCACTTACGGCATTCGCCAGAACATGGACATCACCAACCCGGATTTTCTACGCTATGCCGAGCGTGTGATCCGCAAGATTGCCGAACATTATCGCGATAACCCCGCCATCATCGGCTACCAGATCGACAACGAAACTACGTCGTACGATACGGCCGGCCCCAATGTGCAGGCCGGTTTCGTGCGCTACCTGCAGGATAAGTTTTCGACTGTAGACCGCCTGAATGAAATCTGGGGACTGGTCTACTGGGGCCAGAGCCTGCATAACTGGTCCGAAGTGCCGCCGCGCGCCGGAATTCTGAATCCCGGGTGGAAGCTCGAATGGGACCGCTATCAGGATTCGCTCGCTACGCATTACCTCGCCTGGCAGGCCGCGCTGGTGCGCGAATATCTGCGTCCCGATCAGTTCGTCATGCAGGATTTCGGCGGTGCCACGCGCGCGGATCTTAACGAGTACGAAGTCGCGCAGACGCTGGACATCGCCGGCATGAATCCTTACCATCCAACACAGGATTTGTACAACGGCGAAGGCTCCAGCTACGGCGGAGACTTTGCCCGATCGCTGAAGGGCGCCAATTACCTGGTGACCGAGATCAACGCGCAAACCATTGGCTGGGATTCCCGCAGCCAGTTCCCGCCCTACGACGGCCAACTGCGCCAGGACGTCTACCTGATGGCCTCGACCGGCGCCAACATGGTCGAGTACTGGCATTGGCACTCGCTGCATTATGGCCAGGAGACCTACTGGAAGGGAGTGCTGTCGCATGATATCGAGCCGGGCCGCATCTATGCCGAAGTGTCGCGCACCGCGCATGAATTAGAGCGCATCGGCCCGCGCATTGTGGATTTCAAACCGGCTCACCCCGTGGCGCTGCTTTACAGCAACGACTCGCGGCGTGCTACCGATTACATGCCCTTTCTCGTTTCGCAGCCGGCCGGCGATATGCCTTGGCACCATCCCGGCGGCTACGAACTCGAAATGCGCCGCCTTTACCGGGCGCTCTACCGCTTGAACGTGGGCATGGATTTCGTCTTCCCTGAGACCGTGGACTTGAACGCGTACAAAGTTGTCGTGGTTCCACCGTTGTACGTTGCCAGCGATGCAATGCTCGCGCGCCTGGTCGATTACGTGCGTTCGGGCGGACACCTGGTGCTGACGTTGAAGAGCGGCTTCTGCGATGAGTACTCAACCGTACGCCACGCCCTGGCTCCCGGTCCGCTGCGCGAGGCCGCCGGCTTTCACTATCAGGAATTCTCCAATCTGGCGAAGCCGCTGGCGCTCAGGGGCGATCCGTTTCAGGCCGGCGCTGAAAACCAGGTGAGCGACTGGGCGGACATGCTGCTGCTCGATAAGGCCAAGGCCCTGGCCTATTACGATCACCCGTTTTTTGGAAAGTACCCAGCCGTTACGGAGAATCCTTTCGGCAAGGGCATGCTGACGTACGAGGGGTCAGTGCCCAGCGACGGACTGCAGCAGAAAATTCTGGAGCGGGTCCTGGATCAGGCGCAGTTGACCGGACCGGATCAGAAGCTGCCGCCGGCAGTCAGGGTGAGGCATGGCACCAGCCGCGCCGGACGGCCGATGCATTATTACTTCAACTTTTCATCGGCGCCGCAGCGATTCACTTATACCTACGCCGTGGGACAAAACCTGATTTCCAATAGGACGGTGTCCAGTGGCGCTGCTCTTACTCTGGAGCCGTGGGGTGTAGCAATCGTGGAGCAGGATAAGCCTTAGATAGTATAATCGCTCTCTGACGGTCGCGGCTCGGTACAACGGCAGAAGTTGCTGAGCCGCGACCGTGAGCGAGCCGTTTGGTGGTAGCGGATTGAGGGCTGTCCAACTTACGGCACAGTGAAGCTTCCGGACGCCGTCTCCCAACCGCCGGACGTGATGATTTAGTTCGACCCGCCTTGAGATTCCTTCGCGCAGCCAAACAGCTGATCGCCTGATGACCGGAGGCATGCTGAAGCGCAGGCATAGCAGCACCAAAGTGTAGTCCGTCTTAGTTGTGGAACTGCGCCTTCTGGCATTATGCCGAAACTCTGACGCGGTTTCCGAGACTGCTGCAGGGCCGCTGGGTGCTCTCCAGAAACCCACTGCCGCGACTACGTTGCTTTCGTGATTTGAAGGCCAAGCTCCGCAGCCGCCGGTATTGCGATCCCAGGTAGCTGTCGCTGCGCAGCAAGCTGGTGGCGGCTTGTTACGGCGCTACGCCTACACGATTGCGCTTTTTCTTCTTCTCCCGCCCCACCACTGGCCCCCGCTGATCTTGTTGTTGGGTACCAGATCCACGTACGACACGAATTGGGCTTCGGTTTCGAACCGGTCCATCCGGTCGCCCAATTCCGACATCACCGCCTGCGCCGCCAGATCCACCCCGCTCGCGCGGAATAATTCTCTGCGCAGATCAAAGCACTTCGGTACGTTGTCGCGTGGCCGCATCTCCCGCGGGCAGGGCGGCAGGTTTGTCGGGTCGGCTTTGGATTCGATGGTTTGGTAGTGCGCTTGCAATTGCTATTGCCGACATCGATGCCGGCGGCCATGGGGTGCACCACCTCCAGTCCCAGCTTTCAATCTTGCGGCTTCAGCGGGACACGGTTCTTTGATTTCTTTCGCCGGAACTTTTTAAACTTGGAGGGAAAACTCGGGGTGGACTTCTTCGCGGTCTTCGTTTCAGCCATGGACTCCTGCCTGAGTGCGGAATTCGACGCACCTCGGCCCGGTCGCGAATGGTTTGAGAGTCTCTCCAACGGGGTCCTGCCGTAGATGGAACCCGACGGCACGCCGCCAAACAGCTGATCGCCTAAAGCGCGGAGCCATGCTGAAGCGCGGGCATGGTAAACACCCAAAATGTAGTCGACCTTAACTGCCGGGCTGCGCCTTCTGGCATTGTGCCGCAATTCTGGCCCGGTTTCCGAGACTGCTGACGGCCAGCAGGACCGCTGGTGCCGAAGCACGCGCCCACTCAGGCGATGCCCATCTTCTTCTGCATTTGTTCCAAGGTGACTCCCTTGGTTTCCGGAAACCAAAAGAGTACGACGAAGAACTGCAGCACCATCATGGCGGCGAAGAAGCCGAACGGCGCCGCGCGCGAATGGCTGGCCACCACCGGAAAACTGAAAGAGATGGCTGCATTCATGAGCCAGTGTGTGAAACTGCCCAAGCTCTGCCCTTGCGCGCGCACGCGATTGGGAAAGACTTCGCTCAGATACACCCAGATCACGGCGCCTTGGGAAAACGCGAAGGAGGCGATGAAACCGATCAGCAGCCAGACCAGCAGGTCCTCATGCCGGTGCATAGCAAAAACCGCCGACACGCCCGCCAACGAAAACGCCAAGCCCACCGACCCGATCAGCAGCAGGGTTTTGCGCCCAATGCGATCGATGACGGACATGGCAATCATGGTAAACAGCAGGTTGGTCGCGCCGATGGCCACTGCCTGCAGGTTGCCGGATACCTTGCTGAAGCCCGCTTGCTGGAAGATGTAATTGAGGTAGTAGAGCACCGCGTTGATGCCGGAGAGCTGGTTGAACATGCCGATGGCGACGGCCAGAAATATCGGAAAGCGATACTTCCAGGCAAACACGGACTCGTCGCCGTGGCCGTGCGCGGTATCGATGGAAGCCACGATATCCTGCAACTCGGCCTCGTAATCCGCTTGGCCGGTGAGCCGCAGCACTTCGCGTGCTTCCGGCACGCGCTGCTTCTTCACCAGCCAGCGGGGGCTGCGGGGGATGCCCAGCAACAGCAGCAGGAAGAGGAGCGCCGGGACTGCGGATACGCCCAGCATCCAGCGCCACTCCGCGCCGCCGAATCCCGCCAGACCGATGGCGTAGTTGGAGAAGTAAGCCAGCAGAATTCCGAAGACCACGTTGAACTGAAAGAGCCCCACCAGGCGCCCCCGCCACTTGGCCGGCGCGATCTCCGCGATATACATCGGACCCAAAACGGAGGAACCGCCAATGCCCAGACCGCCGATGACGCGGAAGGCGATCAGCGAATACCAGTCCCACGCCAAGGCGCAGCCCAGCGCGCAGACCAGGTACAGGATCGCCATGCCGCGGAGGCTGTCGCGGCGGCCGTACCGGTCGCCCGGCACGCCGGCGAACATGGCCCCGATAATGGTCCCGAACAAAGCGCTGGCGACGGTGATACCCAGCAGCAGCGGCGACAGATTAAAAGTCTTGGTCAGCGCATCGGTCGTGCCGGAGATGACCACCGTATCGAAGCCGAAGAGCAGGCCGCCCAGGGCGGCTACGATGGTGCTTTTGGCCAGATAGGCGTTCACGGGCATAAGCCAAGGGCCGACTCTAGCACATAGCGGGCGCGCGCGGTGTTTTGCCGAAGAGCCCGGCTGAAGCGGTCTCTACAGTGACAGCCGGATTGCACTCGCGGCGCTCGATCGGGCTAATAGATGAAGCTGTAGATTGGGCTGGTGTGTTCAGTTACGGCTGGCCTGACAGGTGATGCTTCCACCGCGCGCATTCAGCAAGCCGCGACAAAGGCGGTCGCGCTCATTCAGAAAAGCCAGGAAAGCTGGTACACCAAGCAGAGCTGCCTTTCGTGCCATCAGCAGACCACCTCAATCCTATAGTCCGGTCACGGCGACCGCTATTGCGCTGCGCGATTCTGCTTTATGGTCATCCCAGCCAGAAGGCGGAAATCGTCGCGCGCGTGGCGCGGGCCCGAAACTGGCTGGTGGCCCGCAATCCGCGCGCGACAGAAGACATGCCTATCGCCTGCTGGTCGCATACTGGGCCGGGACAGACCGGAGTGCGCTACAAAAAATCGCCGCCCAACTCAAATCCAACCAGCAGGCCGACGGCGGCTCGAGTTCCTTGGACGGCCGGCCCAGAGACGCCTACTCGACCGGCGAGGCGCTGTACGCGCTGACGAATCGCTGGGCATGGCACTTGCGGATTCCGCGCGGCAGCGCGGCATCGACTACCTGCTCCGGACGCAGGCCCCGGACGGATCATGGCACGTGGCGTCGCGATTGCATCCTCCCGCGCCGGTGAGCCGCCTTAGTTCGAGACGGGCCACCCCTATGGCCACGACCAATTCATTTCCACGATGGGCGAGTGCATGGCCGTGATCACGCTAAGTGCCGCACTTGGACCGGCGAGGCCGAGCAGCCTGGTCCTGGCCGCTTTTCCGGCAGCGCCGGCGTGATCGGCCGCCTCCGCAAAGAGGGGGACCGGGTCGATGACAAGATGAACTTGATTGGGATGTTCCCGACCACGCCTCTGTTGGAAGTGGCGTCCACGAACCTGACCGACTCAGCGCGTTGCTGGACGCTGGCGCATCGGTCGACGAAGCCGATGCCGATGGAATTACGATCCTCTCATGGGCCGCGATCTCGAACCGGGTGAATATGGCGAGCCTGTTGATCGAGCGTGGCGCGGATTTGAATCACGCTGGTAAGAAGGGGATGGCGCCACTGCTGTACGCGGCTTCGATTGACTTCGGCGATTCGACGATGGTCGATCTACTGGTGCAGTTTGGCGCCCCATTGAGCGCGCGCAACCAACAAGGAAGGGCTGACCGCTGCGGACCTGGCCCGCAAGTACTACCACACCGTCTGCTACTGAGCCTGCAGGGGCCGCGCGCCGCAAGGTAATCCGGCAGACTTTTAGAGACGCGCCCCGGCCCTCGGAGATTTTCTGCCGACTCCTGGCCAGTGGATCGCATCTCTCTTCCGCCCGTTTGTGCCCACTGCGGGTTGCCAAGATTTGATCCTGGTTTAAAGTAGCCCCCTATCCGGTTTCCTCGTCATGCGACTTTAGGACAGTACGTGCCACTGCCTGGCTCGTTTAGCTGCTAAGATCCTCCGCCCGTGCCGGCCTCCTGGTTCGCCATGCCGCCGGTGGGCGTGAGTAGTCCGCCGTCGGCCACGATCGCCGCACCCGTGATATAAGAAGCCGAATCGCTGGCCAGGAAGGCGATCACCTGCGCGATCTCCTCAGGCCGTCCCATCCGCCCGAACACAGACACTCTGCTACATGCGTCGAGTACCCGCTCCGGATTGGCGTCGAGCGAGGCCGCCCAGCGCAATAAGGGCGTGTCGATGGCGCCCGGGCACACGCAGTTCACGCGGATGTTCTGCGGAGCGAAATCCACGGCCATCGATCGCGCCAGCCCCAGCAGCGCATGCTTGCTTGTCACGTACGCGACCGAGTTGCGCTGCGCACTCATGGACTGCACCGACCCGACCATCACGATCGCACCGCCGCCGCGCCGGATCATGTGAGGGACCGCAAACTTGGACACCAGGAACGCGCTGCGTAGGTTGGCATTCATCACTTCATCCCAGCCCGCTTCGGTGGTGGTCACGGCCGTGCCGTAACGCTGGATGCCGGCAACGCTCGCCAACACATCGATGCCGTTCATGCGCGCGGCCGCCTCCTCCACGGCAGATTCCACCTGCGCGCTGACCGCCAGGTCCACCGGGAAGAATACAGCCGTACATCCTGCGTTGCGCAGCGCCGCCGCGGTTTCCTGTCCACCTCGCTCGTCACGATCGAGAATCGCCACCGTGCCGTGACGCACGGCGAATTCGCGCGCAGCCGCCTGGCCGATGCCGGAGGCGCCGCCCGTGACCACGATAGCTTTGCCGGTGAAATCCATGTCAGCCCGCCAGCGCCATTGGCTCATCCATGGGTATATTCTATCGTCCACCGTAGTAGGTCCGGCGGAATTGTGCTCACCTAAGGTCGTGATCTCTTTTCGACTCGACAGCACTCCCGGCAGGCATATGAAATAGTCTCGCGTAGTCACCTTCGCGCTCTTCAGTTTCGGCGCCTCGACGACGGTCGCTTATGCCGCGCCCGGGGAGCCAAACTACGCGGTGGCCCGCAATACGACGGCGCACGTATACGTCAGGCCGGAAGACTTCGATGGTTTCGTTTCCAGTCTTCTGGCCACGTTCTGTGTTCAGCTTCAAGACACCTGTTCCCTATGCGTTCGGAACGGACCGGACCGGCTATCTGGTGACCGGCCTGGGTGCAACGATCCCATCGGCCGCGATGTCATTGGACGCGCTTCGACAGCTATCGCCGTATCCGGATTACTTCGGCCTTCGGCAAGCTTGCGGTGCTCGTCACAGACGGCCACCTCCCGTATCCATACGGCCGGGAGACCACCGGCTATGAGGTGTCGAACTTGGCCGATACTCTCGGGAAGGCCGGCGGGCGGAAGGCCGCAATCGTGCAATTTCCGGGAGGGTACATTGCCGAAATCCACTCTCGCGATACTTCCCGCGCAGTAACCTGACATGCGCCACAAGGGCCGGCATCCACTCATGGACAAGTGGGCTGCCGGATCACGTACCCCAATAGATCTTCGAGAAGCGGCGTCGCCGGGTACGGATGTCCCTTGTATTGCCTGAAGCCCTCGGCGAAGACCACGCCGGCGCGCTGTCCCATTTGCCGTGTCCAGCGCTCCATGGTCAGCAGGTAATCGTCAATGCCATGCTGCGCCAGCAGCCACTCACGCTGGCTGGCGTGCTCGGCGAGCATGGCTCGCTTGGTCTCGAATTGAGGCCCTATATCCACGTAAAAGTCCGCCATCACCGGTCGATTCTCGCGGTCCACGCCGCCGATCGGGTCCATGAAGTAGAGATGCGGAACGGCGCAGAGGGCCGCTGCCGGCGATGCTGCAGACGTCGCGTAATTCGGAGCGGACGCGCCGAAACAGGCATCGCGAACCAGCGCACTCGTGGCTTCGTGATCGCACATGTAATCCACCGGCGGGGCCGTTACCACCACGTCAGGCCGCACCTCGCGAAGCAACTCGGTGACCCGCCTGCGGGACGCATCATCGTTGAAAATGGCCAGATCGCGGAACTCAGCGCAGCGATAGATGGCCCCGATATGCCGCGCGGCGGCGGCCGCTTCGTTGCGGCGGATGGCCGCGATCGCTTCCGGTGCGCAGTCGCGCGCGCCGCAGTCCCCCGGTGTCATGCTGACAATCACGACCCGGTGTCCGGCAGCCGATAGTTGGGCCAAAGTGCCCGCCGCCAAAATTTCGACATCGTCCGGATGGGCGTGTATGGCCAGAATGGTTTTATGCATCGGGATGCTTTCCAGTCTAACGCCCGTCTGGCGCACGCGCCCTGTGCGGCAGCGCGGTTATGCACGAAGGGTTAAACCAGCAGTGGATAATTGAGTTCGATTTCGGCGTCAACCAGATCGTATCCGCTCTGCATCTCGCCAACGGCAGTCCCCTGTCCTTAGACAACTCGGGAGGACCATCGGTTGGCGGGGGCACCCAACTGGTAATCAACGCGTGCAGCACCGCGGCAAGTCAGAATTGGATCGTGCGGCATGCAGTTCGAATTAATTTCCAACGCCCCCTACATGTGTGCCAACGTCCAAGGAAACGACACTGCCAATGGCACGCCGATGATCGCCTACACTTGCGACGACGCGCCAAATGAGCTGTGGAACTTTGAGAACGGCGAGATTCTCGGTCTTAGCACTCAAAGCGGTACCTCCAAGCGCCTTTCGGTCGGTGGGACAGGAGGTGTCGGCAGCGCCGTCGAATTATCCACCTGTGACGGCATCTACCAGGGTTGGGAACTCGAACGCGCTGTGCGTAGACAGCTCCGGGGGCCCGGTCACTGGCGGTAACACCCGCCTTATGCACAAGATTTGATCCGCCGACAGTGGCCTGAGGCGGGCGACCGTTTGGGGACCCTGAGAATCCTGCGTTAAAACAGGTGGAGTAGCGAAGGTGAAGCTTCGCAAAACTCATTCTCAGGAGTCACCCAAAAGGTGAATAACAATCGAAAGCATACCAATCAAACGACCGTCAGGCAAGGGGCGGAAGCGGCTAGGGCAGAACCCTTGAAAATCGGGGCTGCCACGCCTTTTGATTTCTCGGCGCGCAATCTAACGGCCTACGGCGGTTTATTGCCGGTGGCGACCATGCTGGAAAAGCTCGGGTTCCAGCAGTTGGTGGAAGAGACGCTCAGCATCAAACGGCTGACCCGCGTGATGCCGGTGTACCAGTTTGTGCTGGCCATGGTGCTGGCATTGTATGTGGGATTTTCGCGACTGCATCACCTGCGCTTTCTGGAGCGCGAGCCGATGCTGACCGGGATTCTGAAAGTGCTGCGTCTACCGCCGCAGTGCACGTTTTGGCGGTTTCTGGCCTCGCTGCATCTGAGCGTGGCCGGACAGATTCTGCGCATGCAGCAGATCCTGCGGCAGCGCGTGTGGGAAGCCGCGCATGTGGAACTGAAAACCATCACCCTGGACACCGACACCACGGTGCACACTCTGTTCGGCCACCAAATGGGCGGGCGCAAGAGCTACAACCCGAAAAACCGGGGCAAGAAAAGCTATCAACCCATCCTGACGTTCCTGGCGGAAACGCGGGAATACGTGGGGGGCGCGTTGCGCAATGGGGATCGGCCCACCGGCAAACAGATCGCCCGCCACTTGGAGAGTGTGTTCGCCGCCTTACCCAAGGGCGTGGAGACCATCTATGCGCGCGCCGATTCCGGTTTTTACTGCAACGAAGCGGTGGAGGCCTATGAGAAGGCCGGGGCGCGGTACATCGTGTCGGCGCGCAAGACCTCCCGTCTGATCGACGAACTGAAGGCGGCGTCCTGGACTGGCTCACCGAAGACGGATGCCGATGCCCAGTGCGAATTTCGTTATCAGCCGGAGGGCTGGAGCCAAGCGCATCGATTCATCGCCCTGCGCTACATCAAGAAGAAGCCGGCGGCCCCGGCGGACCAGCCCGAACAGTATCAGTTGTTCGACACTGCGGAGTACAGCTACCGCGTCTTCGTGACCAATATGAGCGACGGCATTGCCGCGCTGGCGTGGCTCTACAGCCAGCGGGCGGGCGCGGAGAACCTCATCAAGGAAGCTAAAAACGACGCGGGATTGGCAGACCATCCGTCGGGACGATGGCCGATGAACTGCATTTACTTTCAGCTCGCCATGTTGGCCTACAACCTCAATTGTTGGCTGATGCTGTTCAATCGAGAAGAGGAAGCCAACGTCGAGCAACTCGGCCATATTACCCTGGCCACGGCGCGGTTGCGGTTTCTGTTTCTGGCCGCGCGCATCTGGCGCCACGCGGGAACCGTGGGTGTCAGCTATAGCGATCACTATCCCGAGCAATCTTTATTCGAGCGGCTGATGGCGCGGCTGCGGGCTGTGACGGCAAAGGCAGAGGGGTTTGCGCCGGTGATCGCTCTGGCCCTCCGCTGCTGAAAGGCATGCATAAAATTCTATGCACACGCGGCCTTGCTGAAACAACAACTTACAAGCGGAGGAAATCGGCTCAGGCACACAGGACGCTTTGAAAAGAAATAAGGATCGTCTTCGCCGCAGGTTCAGGTCAGTCGCTCAGGCTGCTCCTCAGGGCAGTTCTGTGCATAAGTCAGGTAACACCGAACTCGTGATGAACAACTGCACCGGCGCGGGGAGTCAGAACTGGATCGTGCGTTAGGTCGGCCACGCGTTCCTTAGGTAAATGGCAGACCAAGGTGCGAGCGGTGAACCCGCAGCGTCCGGGCCCCGCCTGCCTTGGACCTTACAAAAGCGTCAAACCGTCGCGGCAGTTGGTGCTCCGTAATGCTTATACCGGTATCGGCAACCGAAAGCTCCACAGACCTTTCCTCAGGACATCCAGCGCTCAAGATGGCGCAGGATCTCCGATTTGGACTGCGCTCCGATGATGCGGTCGACTTCCCGGCCACCGCTGAAGATTAGCAAAGCCGGAATGCTCTGGATCCGGAAGCGCTCCGCAGTTGTGGAATTCTCATCCACGTTGAGCTTGGCGAACCGCATCCGGCCGAAAAGCTCCGCCGCCAGTTGTTCGACCACCGGCCCGACCAGCCGGCAAGGCCCGCACCACGGCGCCCACATGTCGACGAGTACGGGCAGGAGCGAGCGTTCCACCTCGTCCGCAAAGTTCGCGTCGGTGATCTCCACTAACGCGGGACGGGCAGCCAGCGGCTTCTTGCAGCGTCCGCAAATCGGCGCGAGCCCGGCTTGGAGCTTTTCCAGCGGCACTCGATTGGTAGCGCCGCAATTGCCGCAACGTATCAACTGGGGTTCACTCATGATTAGACTGAATCTGCACTTACGAAACCAATTCGGGCGGCCGGTTGGCCGCACCTACAGTTCTCAGTCATAGCATACTGTCGAACGTCGCAGTCAGCCCGTCGACGCGACGTGTCTCGCATGATCCTCCACGCCTGGTAAGACGTGATCTTCTCTATGGTATTCGCCGCGCCGTTGCTGCTACGAATTGCCTACGGTGCGATGCTGATGTGATTGTCCACTTTCGAGGTTCGGGCAGCGGACCAAGCGGCAAGCTCCGCTTCTTGCTTTTCCGGCGAGGAACTCACCCTGCCGTAAAGCTTCTCCGTGCCGCCCTCCACGCCACAAGTGATACCTGGCGTCCAGCTCGGCGCTGCGTTTCAAGGCATCTTCAATCTTCTCTTTTCACCGCCGTCGGAGATACGCGCGGCTTCATCTCTATGTTGTCGGTGACGCCAGTCACCTCGCGCGACTTCTTTACTGCGGATTCGGCGAGGTGTTCTGGCAGAGTCAGCCAAACGCGCGTGACGGTCACCTTGATTTTGTCGGCGACCTTGTTGGCGGCTATACCGATCTGGCTCTCCAATTCCCGCACTGCGTCGCGCGATTTACAGATCGGTGCGGTGTGGCCAATGACATCGAGGCGGCCAGTCGCGCCAAGCATTGTCTTTCAGCATCTGGCTGTGCTGGCCTACAGGGCGGAGTCACGGGCTGCGTCAAGAATTTGAGGTGCTTCGTCTACCGGTTGGCTATCGGGAAGGAAGATCAAGCCGCATTGGAAATCGCAGCGTTGGCCGGCATCGTCGATGGTGAATGTGGAGTTGATCAGGCCGCGCGCGGCTCGAAACTGGCCTTCACCGCCCTCGATTATCCAACTCGCCGTGCCGGTCATGATGCCATCCGCGGGGCCGGCGATGATGTGTCCCAGGCCGGCTGTTGAAAAGAGCAGAGCGTGTCCGCTATCCTCCCCGAACGCGATCCTGCCGCTCTCCACGAACTCATCCGCGCCGGTCATCCGCAGCTCCGACTCCAGGAATGCAAGATCGCCGTCGGAGGTCTTGAGATCGGTTTCCAGGCCCGACGGCCGGATCGACGTGCGCATCACGCAGCCGGCAGCGCTGCCCGCAGTTCGCAGCACGTCAGAGCGGCCGCCGCGCCGTGGGGAACGCGGAGACTCTTTAACTTTATTGAGCAGGAACGCGTCAATGCGCCGGCATGGGCACCGATGTTCCGGCCGGCAAGGTTCTCCGCCAGGAACGCAGCCGTATGCCCAGCGCCACCAGAACCACTCCGAAGACCATGGCGTAAGCGCCTACCCAAAGTGCGATCACCAATGCGCCCGCGAGCGGAGCAATGATTACCAGAATCCCAAACACCAGTGATGCAACGCCCCCCAACACCAGCAGCCACTCGCCGGAGATGAACTTGCGCAGGCGGACGGCAGCAACAAGCTCGAAGACGCCTGTCAGAATCGCCCATGCCCCAATTACCCATACCAACACCAGTGCGGTAATCGCCGGCCAGGCTATGGTGACGATGCCGGCCGCAATTCCCACGAGCCCTTCGATCAACAGCGCACCCCAGCGCTCATGCGCCTCGACGGCTCGCACTACGCCGGCGATGTTCACCACGCCGTCGACCAGCGCGTACCCGGCGAACAGGAAGACCAAGGCCGTTAGAGTGATGCCAGGCCACGCAAACGAAATAATCCCAAATAGGATGGCGGCTGCGCCGCGAATGACGAGCGACCACCAGTTTCTTGCCAGTGCGAATGTCATAGTCGGTTTCCTCTCTTCTGCTTTTGTGCGTCTTGAATACGGCTTCAGGCTGCCTTGACCGAGTCGCCGGCCGCTGCCGGTGACGCCGGAGGTGTTTCAATCGGGATCTCGCGGCTCTTGTTTCGCTGTTCCGCGCGCAGCGGCACCGTTATCTCCAGTACGCCATCTTCGAACCTGGCCCGGGCTTTCTCGGCATCGGCGTTTTCCGGCAGGGGGAGAGTTCGATAGAACCGCCGTTTGACTTCATTCGGATTGATGCCGGAAAACTCAGCGCGAACCTGGTAGCTGCCGTCGCGTTCCGAGACTTCGATGGCCGGGTACCAGGTTGGTTTACCGGCCTCGCCGCGGCTCAATGCAAATTCTCCAAATCCGCCAGAACGTATCGACAGGGTACCCGCCCGCGCGCAATTGCCGAGCGCTGCTGCTCTTCGGTTTTCGTATCTGGTTTTGCCATCGTTGTCTTCTTTCGAATTCAGCAAGAATCGAGCCATGTTCGCCTCGGGTATCGATATGCAGCCCGGATGCCATCGCCCAACGGTGTGAGCACAAGCCCGGAGGGCCTCAGCAAGCCGGCGCGCCGTCGTACTGTCGAAATCCGGCGTCTATACATCGCCAGTTACCAGACAGCTTCAGGGGAAATCCACGGTGATCCGGTCGACATAGCTCCGATCTTCAGACGGTCCTCGCATCAGGGTGCTGTGTGATCGCACATCCCGAATCTGATCCAAATGTTGGCAGATTGGCATACCGCACACCTAAGGCGATGTTCCCTAGCACTTCTCCGGCCGTACCCATCGATACTGTCTATGCCGTGATACACTGCCCACATCTATGATCGGGAAAATCATCTTCGGCCTGATTCTGGTTTGCGGATCCGGGATGGCCGTGGAGCGCGGCGAGGAAGTCCGGCTTTGGCCGGGCGGCGCGCCGGGATCGGAGGGGGAAACCGCGGCGGAGGTTTTCGAATCGGCGGCTAATTCCAAACTGCCTAAGAAGTTTACCGTGGTGCACTATCCGTCCGTCTATGTTTTCCTGGCGTCGAAGGAAAAGGCCAATGGGGTGGCGGTGGTGGTGGCGCCGGGCGGCGGCCACTCGCAGTTGGTCATCGATAAGGAGGGCTGGGAAATCGCGGATTGGCTCAACCAGAACGGCATTTCCGCTTTCGTGCTGAAGTACCGGCTGGCGCGCGCGCCGGGATCGCATTACACCGTGGATCGCGATGCCCTGGCGGATGCCACGCGTGCCGTACGCATGGTGCGCAGCCGCGCCGCGGAATGGGGCGTCGATCCGGGGCGCATCGGCTTTATGGGCTTTTCGGCGGGCGGGGAACTGGCTGCGCTGATGGAGACGCGCTTCGACGCCGGGAATGCGGCCGCCGCCGATCCGGTCGAGCGCGCTGGTTCACGGCCCGATTTCACCGCCGCCATCTATCCCGGATTCAAACCGGGAAGCATCACCGTACCGTCGGATGCTCCGCCGGCCTTCTTGATGTGCACCGATGAGGACCGTGCGCACGTCGTAACTACCGTCAACTTCTATCTGGATCTGGAAAAGCAGCGCATACCGGCAGAGATGCACATCTACGCCAGCGGACCGCATGGCGTCGGGATGCGGCCCTCACACCTGCCGGTGGCGACTTGGCCGGATCGGCTGCGCGACTGGATGGCAGACCGCAAGCTGCTGAAAGAGTAACCGGGAAACATTCAATACAATGCGCGCGGTTGCGGGATACCGCCTGCTCTGCCCAGCGACTCCAGATACCGCCGGGCGCCCGCGGCCATGAAACCCATATCAGTCGGCCCCTGGAATAACAGGAAACCTTGCTGCTGGTAGCGCTGGGCAATCTCGGGCGTGGCGGCCGGCCGCCCCAGAAACTTACCGTGGCGCTGCGCGGCTTCCGCAATGCGCGCGATGGCGGCCTCCAGCTTGGGGTCGTTCTGGTTTCCGCGCAATCCGAGCGAAAAGGAAAGATCGCTGGTGCCGATGAAGAGAACATCCACGCCGGGTGTGGCGGCAATCTCGTCGATGCGTTCCACGGCGCGCGCCTCTTCGATGATGATGATGACCATCACCTGCTCGTCGGCGGAGTCGTGATAGCCGGCCTCGCCTCCCGGCCACGTGGTGCGCGCCAGCACCGGACCCGAACCGCGCCTTCCGGCGGGCGGATAGCGGCAGGCGGCCGCGGCTTGCGCGGCCAGTTCGGGCGTGCTGGTGAACGGGAACATCACGCCGCTCACACCCGCATCCAGAACGCGCTTGGCCGTCCAGATTTCATTTACCGGCACGCGCGCGAAGGTGAGCGCCGGCAGGCCGCGTGTAGCCAGAACGATGTTGCGCAGCGTTTCGAGGGTGATGGGCGAGTGCTCCATCTCGACCCACAGAAAGTCGAAACCAAGCACGGCGGCGTGCGCCGCGACATCCGGATTGGCAACCGTGATGGTGGCCGCCACTACCGGCTGGCCTTCTCGCAAACGTTTCTTAACGGGGTTTTCCCAAGCCATATTCATTTTTTCATCAACCAGACTTCGGCAACTTCGCAGCCGCGCCCGTTACCGCCCAGGCCGGCTTCGCCATACCACGATAAATCCAAACTGCCCTGCGCCGTGGCGGCACGCGGGATCTCGAATTCTACCGGGCTAACCGGCTGCGGTTTACGCATGAGCGGATGCACTTCAAGCGCTCCCGCCATCAACCGGATCTTGCGCCCCGAACTATCGCCCGCATATACGACGCGGATGCGGTACTGCGCCGCCGGATCGAGACCGGTGTAGCGCATCTGTAAAGGCTCATCGTAGAACGATTCGGCATACGTCCACCAGGACCTGGGCCAGTGCGGATGATATTCGAGGCTGATGCTGCCGCGCACCAGGTGCGGCTGCCGCGCGGGGTCGCCCAGATCGTCGTAGAAGCCGCCTGGGCCGGGATCGGTCCAATTCAGGATGCGATCGATTTCCGCGGGATCGGTGCGCCCAGCCGCAAAGCGGCTCTCCAGCCATAAGCGGTTGTTCAGCGGCACGTCCAGAGTGTCGAGGGTGGCGCCGCGATCCACGCCAATAGCCTTGTAACGCGGCACGCTGAGTTGCATGCCGATGCTTTGGAATAACGCTTCGGCGAGTTCGAAGATGCGGGCGTGCCAGTCGCGCGCGATCGGATGTTCCACGGCGCGGTCCAGGGTCGCTGTCGCGGCCTGTGTATCGCGCGTGTCGTGCAGTTTCCGCAAGGCTTCGTCTTCGAGCCCGGTTTCATACAGCAGCCGCATGCGTGTATAGGCGTCGTAATATGCGCGGTAGAGCGCTTGTTGGAAACGCCAGTTGCGCAGCACTGGCGGTGGCGCGGCGTGTTCCATGGCTTGGAACTGGGCCAGCGTTCGCTCGACACCAGTGTTGGAGGCCAGTGGACCGTGCCAGTTGCGCTCCAGCGCCAGCAGACCCTGCGCGAAGCTTTCCGTGAAGCGCATCGCCGATGAAGTAGCGGCTGTACTGGCGCAGAATTTCGGTGATGTCCTGGTCCGGGTTCCAGCCGAGCGCGCTCCAAACGAATTTGTTCACGTCGTCGTTGGAGCCTTCCGAGTAGCTGATGAAACCGATGGTCGCGCGGCTGGAACGAATGAAAGATGCCCGCTTCTTCGACGGGCCGCGGATTGATGCTTTCGCGGCCCTGCGGTGAGAGCAAAGGCAGGGTCCCAGTCTGGAACGGGAAACTGGCATTGGATGTTATGCGTGATGTCCGGATAGTCGCGGATGGGGTATTGCGCGGGCACGGCCGCGCGCAGGGCGGCCAGGGAGATGCGGGTTTGCGGTCCGAAGACCACGCCGCTAAGCCAGGCAGGCTGCTGGTTGCGCAGGATGCCGAGGAATTCGTCGAGCCAGGCCTGGTTGAAGCTCTGCGGCGAAACCCACATTTGCGCGCGCGGGTGATAGCGATGCAGGACTTCAGTCTGCTTGGCCAACAGGGCCATCAGCGGCTGCGGAGCGCGTGTGGCCCGGATCGCCGCCGGGCACGAACACGGCATCGACGCGCGGCAGTTGGCGAAACACTTCGCCCCATTCGTGGAGAGCGAACTCGACGGTGGCGGGGTCTGTGTAATCGCGATCCATCGCCGGATACCAGATCCACACATCCAGGCCGTAGGCGTCCAGCAGGCGCGAAAGCTCGATCATCATGCGCATGGGCGGCAGCGGGAAGTGCGGGCTGTCGGCGGCATCGTCGGAGCGCGGCGGGATCAGCTCGACGGCGTTGCTGCCGAAGACGGCCAGATCGCGTATGTACTGTTCGAAGACGGGGACGGACCAGGCGTCGTAAGTATTGGATTTCGGCCGATAGCCGAGTTGGTGGCCGCGCAGCCGGTAGCGCGGCGCACTGGTTTCCGCGAACTGATCGGGGAACTGGATGGAGCCGCGGGAGATGCGCAGCTCGCGTAGCATGCCGGCCGATGCCGAACAACATGCCACGCGCATCGTTGCCGGAGATGGTCACCCCGTGGACGGCGCTCTGGATGCTGTAGCCCTCCGCGGGACCGCTGCCGCGACGGATCTCAATCCCCGCCGCGTGCTGGCTGCCATCAGCAGCGGAGCCAATCTCCCAGCGGATGCCCGAGCGCTTGTCGACTTCTTCGATGAATAGGGTGATGGCCTTGGTTTCGGGGCCGGTGAGCGCGGGCGGGGCGATGATCGTGGCGTGGGTCAGATCCAGCGCGGCAGCGGGCGCGGCCAGCGTGGCAATCAAGAAAGGAATAGCGAGCCGGTGCACGAATCAAATGGATAGCACAATGCTAGATTGAAATGAGATATGCGAGCTTGCTGCTTTCGCGCGCTGCTGTCCGCGAGCGCCTTGGCTATGTGCGTTTGGGCACAGGACAAAGGCGTCGAACCGGATTGGGACATCCGTCCCGTACTGAAGGAAATCGCCGCGCATGCGCAGCGGATGTTGCCGGTGCTCGATCAGATCGACGCCAAGGAAATGGCCAAAAACGGCGCGCCGGACACCTATATCGCGCAGGTAAACGAGAGCAAAGTGCAGGCCAAAGCGCTGGCCACCGAGGCGGCGGCGCTGGCCAATACGCCCGAAAAGCTTTCGGCCGACCTGGCTACTTTCTTCCGCATGCAGTCTCTCGAAAAGACGCTGTTGTCGATTGAGGAGGGCGTGCGCAAGTACTGGAATCCGGCGGTGGCGGACCTGCTCAACAGCCAGATGGCCGAAAACGGCGCCAATCGCGACCGGTTCCAGCACTACATCTTGGACCTGGCGGCCGAGCACGAGCAGGAGTGCGCCGTGATGGATCACGAAGCGCAGCGCTGCCGCGGCATCCTGGCCAAGCAGCCTAACGCCGCATCTAAGACGGAGAAAAAGTAGAATGCCTTTCACCTGCACGATCTGCAGCGAGGAATCCACGCACATTTGCGTGTGGTGCACCAAGGACACCTGCGCGAATCACCTGTGCGCGAAATGCGGGCGGTGCAGCGACTGTTGTGAGTGCGAGGTGCCGCTGGACGAGCCGGTATACGCGGCGGTGACGGTGCATGAGGCCGCCCTGGCGCGCGAGGCCGCCGCTGTGCATGAGCCCGAGCCCGCACTTGAGCCCCCGCCGGTGGATGAACCGCCGCCCCTGCACGAGCCGGCGCCCGCTGAGGAGCCCCCGCCCATGGTCGATGTTCCGCCCGTCGACGACCCTGTGCCTGTGCCCGACCCAAGTCCCAGGGAACCCGAGGTTGAACCTTGAGCAATCGGGCGCGCGTGGAGAGCGCAGCCGTAGCCCTTGTCCTGCTGGCATGCTTCCCGGCCGGCGCCACGGCCGCCGAAGCCGTATTCAATATCAAAGATTTCGGCGCAACCGGGCGCAAATCCGACGACGCCCGCGCCGCGATCCAACATGCTCTTGACGAAGCCGGAGCGGCCGGCGGCGGCACGGTGTATCTGCCTCCGGGCGAATACACGTCCGGTACGCTGCATCTGCGCAGTCACGTGCGCCTGCTTGTCGATTCCGGCGCGACGCTCTATGCCTCGCTAGCGAGCGGCGCCTTTGATAAACCGGCGCTACTCTATGGCGAAAATCTGGACAACATCACCATTGAGGGGCGCGGCACTGTAGATGGCCAGGCGAGCTACATCTGGGCGCCGAACGGCAATTTCGATGACGCCCTGATCCGCGAAAACATGCTCTTGGCCAAGGCGCTGGGTAAGCCGCTGATGCGCTCCTTTCCCGCGGGTTTTCCCACCGAGCAGATGTATCCGCACCTCGTGCTGCTGCTGCGATCGAAAGACGTACGCATTGCCGGTTTGTCGTTCGTACGTTCGCGGAGTTGGACGATCAACACCTACGCCTGCGAGCGCCTCACGATTGACGGGGTCTACATCCAATCGAGCCTGAAAGAAGCGGTGTGGGCCGACGGCATCGATCCCGACGGATGCAAGGACGTGCACATCTCCAACAGCACCATCGAGACGGGCGACGACGCCATCGTGCTTTGGTCGTCTAATATCTGGGGACCGGCGCTGCCTTGCGAAAACATCACCGTCACCAACTGCCGCTTGTCCTCGGCATCCAGTGCGCTGAAGTTCTGCGATGGCAATATGAATTGCATTCGCCATGTGACCGTCGACAACAGCGTGATTACCGGATCGAACCGCGGCATCGCGTTCATGATCTTCGATGGTGGATATGTGAGCGACGTGGTACTCTCGAATCTGACTATCGAGTGCCGGCGGCATGACTGGTTCTGGTGGGGCGATGGCGATCCCATACACTTCGAGGTAAAGCGGCGCAGCGAGGTGGACGGCACGGCGCACCCGGGTGAACCGCTGGCCGGATCGATTCGCAATGTGGTGATCCGGAACGTGGTCGCACGCGGCCAGGGTACGTCGATGATCCACGGTCATCCGGATAACTGGCTGGACGGTATCACGCTGGATAATATCAAGCTGTTCGTTTCGAACGATCCGGAATCGCCGTTGCAGAAGACGGTGGACGCCATGGCGATCCGCTGGGCGCGCAATTTGAAGCTGAGGGACGTGGAAGTGTTTTGGGACAAGCCGGATTCGGCAAAATGGCAGAGCGCCCTGCGGGTAGAAGATTCAGAGGGTCGTGGAACTGACTGGCTTCGCCGGCCGGTCCGCGCAGGTTGGGACGCCCGCCGTGCGGTTCACGAATGTGGATGGCGCTACTTTGCGCGATTCGAACGCCTTGCCCGGGACGGATGTATTTCTCGAAATCGCCGGGGAGCGCAGCCGCTCCATTCGGCTGGTGGGCAACGATCTCACTTCAGCGAAGACTCCATATCGGACCGATGCCGGGGCGCAGACCGATGCGGTACGGATAGCGCAGTGACACAGTTTGAACGCCTAGCGGCTGCCGCCGGCTCCGGCATATCCAACCTGATCTGACTGCAACTCCGCCACGATCGCCGCGGGCTCCGACTTACTATCCAGATGGCTGGCGAAGTTGCGCCGGCGGTCGCACCGGCTCATAGTCAGATAGGCGACGGCCATGCCGCTGATAATGATCGGGTGTAGCGCGGCCACGGGCAAGACATACTTCTTCGACCGCAGGAAAGACTCGAACACGCCGCGCACCGCTCCGCTGCGCGGCACTGTGCCGGGCACCTGCGCAATCACGAAACATGAGAAGTCCAGATCGGAATGATGCTTACTGTAACTGACCAGTGACTTGGCGATCTGCTTCGGCGTAGTGATGCCCTGGTCCGCGAACAGACTGCGGTGTGCGGCGTGCGGGTAGTAAGTATTGATCACACTTCGCGAGAAATCCGCACAATTATGAAAAAACAGATTGAAGCTGCTATGGTTCTTTTCCGAGTTCAGCTTCTCGATGAGACGCTCGTCCTGAGCTTCGGTAGTTTCAATTTCAAAGCTGTAAATCTTCCGGTCATATGCGGCGCCCACCAGTTGGGTCCACTCCCCATCCGGCATGATACCGCCTGGCGCATCAGGCGCCAGTTCCTCCAAATGAGTGCGACGGTAGTTATCGCGCAGGCTAGCCACCATTTCGGCATTCACATACAGTGGGACCTGTTCGGGATCTTCCACGGCGTAAAGGTACGGGATCAGCGGAACCGCAATCCAATCGTAGCCGCCTACGCGGTGGTACCGGCTGATTACTACGCCTGTTTCTCCGGGTTCGCACAAGCGCAATTCGGTCGGGGAGGCGGCACAGACGCGGGACAGATAGACAGCGGAATGGCCGGTGGGATTCATATGGCCAAAAGCACCGAACGGCTCTTCCAGAAAGAGGGCGGCTGCGGCATCAGCGGCCTTGACACCAGACAGCAGCACAAGCAGTACCACCATTACCCCGAACTTGCGACTCCTGGCCAGCGTTTGAAGTGGCGGCAAATAGCTCCTCCGCAATGAGCGACGCGTTACGCGCGCGAACCGTTGCAATCAGCTGTATGAATTCCAACGCTACCGGCCGGGTTTGATACAGAAGATTTATCAATTAGTAACCAGTTATTCAAACTCGGCCGCTACACTTATCCAAGCAGCACACCAATACAACGGTCAATCACCAGAAAAAAGGAGCCTTTACCATGACGTGGAAGCACTTCAGAGAGCAATCAACCGATTGCTTACGAGCCGGCGCCACTCTGCTGGCTATGTGGCAGATGGGCGTGGGGGGAGCGTTGCTCGCACAGGACGCCACACCCGCCACAGCGTCGCCGATCAAACACGTGATCCTGATCATCGGAGAAAACCGTACATTCGATCACGTCTTCGCGACCTATGTTCCAAAGACTGGCCAATCGGTTGATAACCTGCTTTCGAAAGGAATCGTCAACCCGGATGGCACGCCCGGTCCCAATTACTCTTTGGCGGCCCAGTACGCAGCCAATGTGACACTGGACTCGACCTACAATCCGAGTCCTGCGAACAAAACGCTGTATCCGGCTTTACCAGCGCCCTTAGCGGGAGGACCCACCAATGTTTGCACCGACAACGGGATCTGCACTCTCACTGACGCGGAAACTTCCGAGAACGGTCTGCCTATCGAGTTCTATCCTTTTATGTTGAGCGGCGGAACCGGCTTGACCAACAAAACGCCGGACTCGCGTATTACCGGCGTCAGCCAGAACGTTCCTTACTCCACGCTGGGTCCAGGTCCATTTCAGCTTACCAACACCTACACCTCGGATCTTTTCCCTTATGACTCGTACGCCGCCAGTCCCGTGCACCGCTTCTACCAAATGTGGCAGCAGGAGGACTGCAGCGCCGCGCATGCCACGCCGACGAATCCCGGCGGGTGCCTGGCCGACTTGTTCCCGTGGGTCGAGACGACCGTAGGCGCGGGCACCAACGGCGCGCCGCAAGCCAGTAACTTCAGCACCAACTATGCACCTGGAGCGACTACCACGGGTGAGGGCGCTACCTCCATGGGTTTCTACAACGTGCAGAACGGCGATGCCCCGTACCTTAAGTACCTGGCTGATACCTACGCGATGAGTGACAACTATCATCAGGCAGTAATGGGTGGGACGGGCGCGAACCACATCATGCTGGGCTTTGCGGACGCCATCTGGTTTAGCGATGCTAACGGCAACCCGGCTGTGCCCCCCGAGAATCAGACGACCTTCGCGGGCGGACCGGTGAACGAAATCGAAAATCCGAATCCGCAGCCGGGGACCAACAACTGGTATACGGAAGACGGCTACGGTGCCTTCGGAAACAGCGGCACTTCGACAGGAGTGTACGGCGGCGGTTCGTACAGCGCCTGCGCGAACCCCATGCAGCCGGGGGTTGCTCCTATCCTGAAGTACCTGGATTCGCTGACCCCCAAGATCAACGCGAACTGCCAAGTCGGACGTTATTATCTGCTGAATAACTACAATCCTGGTTATTTTGGCGACGGCACCAATGCCTACACCAATACGAATTCCGCAAATACGCCATTTACGATTCCTCCCACGAATCAACGCGGGCTCGCGAACATTCTTACCGAGGGCAACATCTCCTGGGCGTATTATGGCGACCAGTGGACCGAGTATTTGAGCGACCCGTATCAGCTCAACTTTGGAGCTGTGGGGCCGACCAGCGATCAGTACTGCAATATCTGCAACCCATATCAGTATTCGAGCTACGTAATGGGTAATGCCGAGTTGCGCGCGCACCTGCAGGACACCACAGACCTTTATAATGCGATTGCCGCCGGGAACCTGCCAGCGGTTTCGTATGTCAAGCCGAGTGGATGGGTAGACGGGCACCCGGCATCGTCCAAGATCGACCTGTTTGAAGGTTTTGTGCAACAAATCGTGGACGCCGTCGAGCGCAATCCGATCCTCGCCGGCAACACCGTGATCTTTATCACGATGGACGAGGGCGGCGGTTACTATGATTCCGGTTATGTTCAGGCGCTGGACTATTTCGGCGACGGCACCCGCATTCCGCTGATCGCGGTTTCGAAGTATACGAAACCGGGATATATTTCGCACGTGTATTCCGATCACGTGTCGGTGGTGAAGTTTATTGAGCATAATTGGAAGCTGAGCCCGATTACTGGCCGCAGCCGCGATAACTTACCGAATCCGACGGCGGGGCCTTCGCCTTACGTTCCGGGTAATCGCCCGGCTATTGGCGATCTGTTCGATCTGTTTGACTTCGGAGGCTAAGAGTTCTTACACGGATAAATGCCTGCTGGTGCGGGGCTAAAGCCCCGCGCCGGCTAAAGCCCGCCCTCCCATGCTGCGAAGGTTCTGAGAGGCTTGATAGTTAGGCCAGGGCTAGATTGGCCCTGGCGGCTAGAGTGAAATCGTCGAACTGCCCTTGCGCCAGCCGGGGGAAGGCGGCGGCGGCGATCATGGCCGCGTTATCCGTGGAAAGCCCGGGTGATGGAAATAGAGCTGGGTAAGCCAGCCGTGCCGCCTGGGCGGCGGCGCGCAAGCCCGAGTTACACGCCACACCTCCGGAAACGATCAATGTGCGCGCACCGGTGCTCTCGGCGGCGACTGCGGCACGGCGCAGCAATTCTTCGATCACGGTGCGCTGAAAAGAGGCCAGCAGATCGCGCGTGGTTTGCGGGGTAGCGGCGAGCCACTGTTCGAGCGATGGGTGGGGCGTGTCGCGCAATAACGCCCGACGCGCACCGATCTCGTCGGCGAGGTCGTGGCTTTCCACCCAGCGCAGCACGGCCGTTTTCAGCCCGCTGAAGCTGAAGTCGAGCGCATTGCCTTTCATCCGCGCGAGGGTGAAGTGCACCGCGCGCGGATTGCCGTAGGGCGCCAGCCGGTCGATCACCGGTCCACCCGGATAGCCGAAGCCGAGCAGCTTGGCCACCTTGTCGAAAGCCTCGCCCGCGGCATCGTCGCGGGTCTTGCCCAACAAGCGATAGGCGGAGGCCTCGCGCACTTCAAACAAATGCGTGTGACCGCCGCTCACCACCAGGGCCAGCGCCGGATACTCGACCGGATGCCCGTTGCGCGCGGACTCCATCAGGACGGAATGAATATGTCCCTCGATGTGGTTGACGCCGATCAGCGGAATCTGGCGGGCGAAGGAGAGCGCCTTGGCATAAGTCAGACCTACCAGGAGCGAGCCAACCAGTCCCGGGCCGGCGGTGACCGCGATGGCGGAAAGGCCGCCCAGCATGGTTTGGGCGCGAGCCAGAGCTTCGCGCGTTACGGGTACGATGGCACGCAGGTGTTCGCGCGAGGCTAACTCGGGCACGACGCCGCCGTAACGGCCGTGCGTATCCAACTGTGACGCGACCACCGACGAGAGAATGGCAGTGCCATCCTCCACGACCGCGGCGGCGGTTTCATCACAGGAGCTCTCGATGCCCAGAATTCGCATGGTCGATTCTTTCTTTAGCGTAGCGAACCGACTCGCGCGCGCGCAGAGTCAGGCGCATCAGGCAGCGGGCGGTCTCCGCGCAACGCATGGCCGCGTGCGCAACCTCGACGATGCCGTCGCTGGCGGGGTGTGCCGTACCGAGCATACCAAGCGAGACATCCGCGTGATTCAAGATGAACGTGAGATCGTCGTTGAAATCCTTGCCGGCGGCCATGCTGAGAGTGCTGAGCCGGTCAATCTCGCCGGCGAGGGATTTGAGGCGGCGGTTTTGGGAGGCAGTAAGTTCCTTCACACCTGAGCTTAGCCCGGCGATGGAAGGAAAACGGGACGAGCAGAGCCCAGGCTATTGAAAGACAATGAGATAAACATTCGGCAAGATTGTAACCGGGTGACGCAGCCGGTTAACTGACCACGCGCCTGCGGAAAGTGCGGGCGCCGAAACCGAAGCACAGGGCCAGCGTGGCGGCCAGCGCCGCGAGCACCCAAGGCATAGGCAGAGTGGGCATGGTGCGGCCGTTAATCGGCGGCACCATGGCGTAGCGCAAGCCTTCGGCGGCATAGGTCAGGGGATTGAACAGCGTGATCACCTGGAACCAGCGTATGGTGCTGAGCGCGCTCCATGGGTAGTAAGTGCAACCAGTGAACAGCAGCGGCGTCAGGATGACGGCAAACATCAGGCTGATTTGCTCGGGCTTGACCACGGTGCCGATAACCAGGCCGATGCCCGCTCCGGCGAAACCGGCCAGCACGATCATACCGATCAGCACGCCGATGCGATCGCCGCGCACCGCATAATGGCTGCCCAGCACCCACCAGGCAGCGGGAAAAATCACGGCGCCGGCGAATATGCCGCGCAGGGCGCCGAACAGCACCTTTTCGGCAGCCACCAGCCAGACCGGCATGGGCGCCAGCAGGCGGTCGTCGATTTCGCGCGCGAATCCTAGATCCAGCACCAGGGGCAGCGTGATGCCTTGGATGGCGGCCATCAGCTCGGTGAGTCCCACGATGCCGGGCAGCAGCAGCGCCGCGAAGTTTCCGGCCGCGAGTCCTATGCTTGGTAGGATTTTGCAGAAGATGAGGAGGAAGAACATTGGCTGGATGAGGGACTGCACGAGGAACTGGGGTAGCTCGCGGCGGGTGACCGCTAAGTCGCGGCGCAAGGTCGCGCCGAAGGCGTTGGTGGCTAACCAAAGGCGGTTGTGAGGGCGTGGGGTCATTAGCGGAGATGCCTCCCGGTTAAGTAGATGAAAACGTCTTCCAGGCTGGGTTGCTTGACGTGTAGATCGCGTACCTGCGCGCCGGCTAACAGAGCGACCTGGGTGGCGGGACCGACCAGCGCGGGTGCGTGTTCGGCATAGAGACGATAGGCGACCATGCCGGCCTCGGCGTCGGGATCGGGTAGCGCACCGGCATCCAGCTCATCGACCTTACTCACGCCGGCCAGCCCACGCAACGCTTCCAAGACGCGTGCGCCGGCGTCTGGCACGGGCAGGCTCACGCGCAGCTCGACGGTGTTGCCGCCAGGGATGAGCTTCTTCAACTCGGCGGAAGTGTCGTTCACCAGGATGCGGCCTTTGTCCATAATGGCGATGCGCCCGCAGAGCTGGTCCGCCTCGTTCATATCGTGGGTAGTGAGCAGGATGGTGAGGCCTTGCGCGTTCAGCGCGCGAATGCGGTCCCAAAGGAACAGGCGGGACTGCGGGTCGAGGTTGTTGGTGGGTTCATCGAGGAAGAGCACGTCCGGCGTGTGCATGAGGGCGCGCGCTACCATGAGGCGCTGCGACATGCCGCCGGAGTAGCGGGCCACGCGGTCGTTCTTGCGGTCGCCCAAGCCGAGTTCGTCGAGAAGCGCGTCGGCACGCTGTTCGCGCTCGCGGCGCGGCACGCCGTGATAGGCGGCGTGAAAAGTGAGGATCTCGCGCACGCGCAAGCTGCGGTCGAGGTTGCTTTGCTGCGGGACGACGGCGATGCGCTGCTTGATCCCGATGGGATCGGCAGCCACGTCGAGACCCATAATGGCGGCCGAGCCCGAAGTTGGCAGGACGCTGGTGATGAGCACGCCTATGGTGGTGGTCTTGCCGGCGCCGTTGGGCCCGAGCAGGCCGAAGATTTCGCCCGGGCGGACGCTGAACGTCACGCCATCGACGGCGTTCACGCTGGCCTTCGCGTAGCGTTTCACCAGGTCGCAGACTTCGATGGCCGGTGGGTTGTCGGGCATGGGATCTATGATTGTAACGAAAACCGGGAACCACAGATGAACACAGATGGACACAGATAAAAGAGCACCGAAGGTCGTGGCTGTGAGTGTCTGGTCGATCACTTGGGGGGCGGTGATGCGACGGGGCCGGCGTGCATCGTTTGAACGGGTAACCAGAAGTGGTTACTATTGCATAGTGTCGGCGAGTCGAGTCCGGCGCTGGCGGAAGAAACATGGCTGCACGTTCGTGGAGGAATCGCGGCACACTGCAAAGCTTCTAAGAGATCTCTATTTGAACATGTGAGGACTTAAAATGGAACCCTACCTGGCACTATTCGAACCCGACCACGAGGCTGGCGGCTACGTAGTGACGTTTCCGGATTTCGGCTACGGCGTGAGGCACGGCGAAACCGATGAGGAAGCCATGAGAATGGCGCAAGATCTGCTGATGCTCACGATCGGTGACTACATTAGGGAATCCAGGTCACTTCCCGCTCCCAGGCGCCACCGGGGAACGAAATTCCGTCCGGTAGCTTTGCCGGCCTTGCAAGCAGCGAAAGTCGATCTGCACCGTTCATATGTGCACTCAGGTCTGAAGAAGGCCGAACTGGCCCGTCGGATCGGGATGCCAAAGACCCACATCGAACGCTTGTTTTCTCTCCGGCACCGCACCCGGCTGAATCAGATCGAAGCGGCATTCGCTGCGCTGTTGTCTTATCTGTGTTTATCTGTGTTCATCTGTGGTTCCCAATGCCTGTGATACGCGCCCGCCGGCCGCGGCTAATTTGCGCTCAGCGGCTTCGCGGTCCACGCCCAGCTTAGCCATGACGATGGCTGTCCGGACGCGATTGCCCGCCGCCCGGAGCAGGTCTGTCGCTGCTTCGTAACTTATCCCCGTCGCCCGGGACACGATGCGCCGTGCGCGATCTTCCAGCTTGCGGTTCTTCGGTTGCACGTTGACCATCAAATTTCCATACACATATCCGAGCCGGATGAAGACCGCGGTGCTGATCATGTTTAGCACCAACTTCGTCGCGGTGCCCGCCTTCATGCGTGTGGAACCGGCCAGGACCTCCGGACCGGTGAGCGGCGTGATCGCAATTTCGGCCGCGCGCGCCAGTTCCGAATCGGGAGTGCAACTGATTCCGGCCGTGACTGCGCCTATGCGTTTTGCTTCTGCGATGGCGCCCAGCACGTACGGCGTGCGGCCGCTGGCCGCGATGCCCACCAACACATCGCGCGCGGTGAAGCCCCGTGCATGCAGGTCACGCGCGCCGATGGCGGGATCGTCCTCGGTAGTTTCAGTGGCGTGCGCCAGCGCTTGTTCGCCTCCGGCCATGATACCCTGCACTAATTCGGGATCGGCGCTGAAGGTCGGCGGGCATTCGGCGGCATCCAGTACGCCCAGCCGTCCACTAGTGCCCGCGCCGATGTAGAACAACCGGCCGCCGCGTTCGATGGCTGCGACGATCGCATCGACGACTCGTGCAATGGCCGGAATTTCGCGCGCTACTGCATCGGCCACCAGGTGGTCCTCCGCATTGATGATTTCGGCGACGCGTGCGGCCGGCAGCGCATCGATGCCCTCCGAGGCCGGATTGACCTGTTCGGTCAGCAGATGCGCCAGCTCGGCCTTCTTCTCAGGCAAGGCCGGCCTTTCGCATCACGGCGCGCGAGGTTTCGAGGCCCAGCTTCGCGGCATCTTCCGGGGTCATGTCCTTGGCCCGGCCAAAGACTTCCACGCTGAGGGCATCCTGGTAGCCGATCTGCTGCAGCGCGCGCAGAAATCCCACCAGGTTGATGACGCCTTCGCCGGGCATCAAACGCTGGTTGTCGCGAATCTGATCGGGCGGCAGGTTGGGGGCGTCGTTGAAGTGCACGTGCACGATGCGGTCCTTGCCGGCATCGAGGATATCCTGCGTGGTGGCTCCGGCGTGATGCCAGTGCCACACATCCAACAGCAGACCGACGTTCGGCCCGCATTCGCGGGTGAAGGCCAGCATCTCGGGCATGCGCCAGATGAATTCGTATGGCTCGGCGCGGCGCAGGTGCAGGGGACCGATGAATTCGAGCCCGAGGCGGACGTGGGAGCGCGCCAACACGTCGGCGCAAGCGGTGAAGCGTTTCAGATAGAGAGCACGCAATTCGGCTTTGGGCGTTTTGCTGGAGGGCATGATCCAGGTGACCATGCGCGGGCAGCCGATGGCGGCGGAGAAGGACGCCTGGTCGCCCAGCCTTTCCAGGTCCGTGCGGAAAACGGCATCATCCTTGCGAAATTCGACCGGCAGGTTCACGGCAGCCGGCTTCAGGCTCAACTGCTGTAGCAGATCGTTGGTGGCGGACAGGCCGGCTCTCATGGCGGCGGCAAGCTCCACGTCTACGCCGGGGTAGCCGACTTTCGCGGCTAAGCGCGCGAACTCGGGCCAGTGTACGCGCCCGTCGATCAGGACTGAGTTGAGTGAGAGGTACACGATTCATTGTGGGGGAAATCCGGTGGCGTGCGCAAGCCGGGACCGCTCCAGGCGGGTCTGGAGACCCACCGCAGACCTGGAGGTCTGCCCCACGGTCCATCCCACGGGGGGACCGGGGTGCGTCACAATAGGCTTGTGAAGTTTATCGGTCTCTTCCTGTTGACTGCAGCGTGGCTGTGCGCCGACGGGCCGCGTGTCGGCGACGTGGAGTTCTACGGGTTGCACAAGCTGTCGGACCAGAAGCTGCTGCACGTGCTGCACCTGGCGCCGGGCGATCCGTTGCCTCCTTCGAAAGGCGACCTGGAAGACGAATTGGAGAAGGTGCCCGGTGTGGTGCTGGCGCACGTGGAAGCGGCTTGCTGCGAAGACGGCAAGACCACGCTGTTCATCGGCATCGAAGAAAAGGGCGCGCCGCACCTGGCATTTCATAGCGCACCGGACGGCGACGCCCTGCTGCCGGTTGACATGGTGGAACTGTACCGGCAATTTCTGGATGCCGTGCGCGACGCCGCGCATCGCGGCAGCACCGCCGAGGACCTTACCAGCGGCCACTCGCTGATGGCCGATTCGCACGTGCGCCTACTGCAGTTTCAGTTCGCGGATTTCGCCGGCGCCCACCTGGACCTGGTGCGCAATGTGCTGCGCGGTTCCGACGACGCGGAGCAGCGCGCCATGGCCGCCACCATCATCGGGTACGCGCCGGACAAGAAGGACGTGCTCAACGATCTGGAAGACGCCATGCAGGATCCCGACGAAGCCGTGCGGGCCAATGCGCTGCGCGCGTTAAACGCCATCGCGGTGCTGGCGCGCTTGCAGCCGGGAGCCGGAATCCGCGTGCCGGCCACCTGGCTGGTGGAGATGTTGAACTCCATCGTGCTGAGCGACCGGACGCGCGCCACCGACGCCCTGGTCAGCCTGACCGAGCAGGACCGCGCCGCTCTCGACCAGGTCCGCGCGCGCTCTCTCGATTCCGTGGTGGAGATGGCGCAGTGGAAGAATCTGCGCTACGCGCTGCCGTCGTTCATTCTGGCGGGGCGGCTGGCCGGCATGAACGAGCAGGAGATTCAAAAGGCCTGGACCAGCGGGGACCGGCAGACCGTGATCGCGCTCGCGCTGGGGAGTAAGCCGAAAAAGAAGCCGGGCATGGGACCGGCGAACAAGATTGAATAGGCGCTACGGGACCTGCACCCCGACAGTATCTATACTGAAGAGATGGGGTTCCACCTGAAGGTCAATTACAGTCCCAAGGGGGACCAGGCCGTCGCGATCGAAGAGCTGGTGCGCGGCGTACGTGACGGCGAGGCGCACCAGGTATTGCTGGGCGTGACCGGCTCCGGCAAGACCTTCACCATGGCCAAGGTTATCGAAGCCATAGGCCGCCCTTCGCTGATCCTGGCGCATAACAAAACGCTAGCCGCGCAGCTCTACCACGAATTCAAATCGTACTTCCCGGAAAACGCGGTGGAGTATTTCGTCAGTTATTACGATTACTACCAGCCGGAAGCCTACATCCCCTCGAGCGATGTTTATATCGAGAAGGAAGCCACCATCAACGACGAACTGGACAAGCTGCGCCTTTCCGCCACGCGCTCGCTGTTCGAGCGCCGCGACTGCGTGATTGTGGCAAGCGTGAGCTGCATCTACGGTCTGGGATCGCCCGAAGCTTATTACGGCATGCTGCTGATGCTCGAGAAGGGGCAGAAGATCTCGCGCAGCCAGATTGTCTCGCGGCTGGTCGATATTCTCTACGACCGCAACGATGTGGACTTCCGCCGCGGCACCTTCCGCGTGCGCGGCGACGTGATCGAGGTCTATCCCACTTACGACGATTACGCCTATCGCATCGAAATGTTCGGCGACGAGATCGAAAGCCTGGCGCAGATCGATCCGCTGCTGGGGCAGGTGCGGCAGACCTATCAGCGATTGCCTGTTTATCCCAAGACACACTACGTGATGTCCGAGGAGACCAGAAACTCGGCCATGGCCAGCATTGTGACGGAACTCGACTGGTGGCACAAGGAACTGGAGAAGCAGGGCAAGCTGATCGAGGCGCAGCGCCTGTGGCAGCGCACCATGTTCGACCTGGAGATGATGAAGGAGATCGGCTATTGCCACGGCATCGAGAATTATTCGCGGCATTTTTCCGGACGCTTGCCGGGCGAAGCGCCGCCGACGCTGCTCGATTACCTGCCGCACGATGCGCTGATCCTGATCGATGAAAGCCACCAGACCATTCCGCAATTGCACGGCATGTATCACGGCGACCGGTCGCGCAAGGAAGTGCTGGTGGCGCATGGGTTCCGCATGCCCAGCGCGCTCGATAACCGGCCGCTGACGTTTGAAGAGTTCGAGCATCGCGTCACCCAGGTGCTGTACGTTTCGGCTACGCCTGGCCCTTACGAGCTAACCAAAGCCGCGGGCGTGGTGGTGGAGCAGATCATTCGGCCCACGGGTCTGCTGGATCCGGAAGTCGAGATCCGTCCGGTGAAGGGGCAGGTGGACGATTTGCTGGGACAGATCCGGCGGCGCGTGGAGAATAACCAGCGCGTGCTGGTGACTACGCTGACCAAGCGCATGGCTGAAGACCTGGCGGAGTATTACTCGGAAGTGGGCGTGCGCTGCCGGTATCTGCATTCGGAAGTGAGCACGCTCGACCGGCTGAAGATTCTGCGCGATCTGCGGCGCGGCGAATTCGATGTATTGATCGGAATCAACCTGCTGCGGGAAGGGCTGGATCTGCCGGAAGTGTCGCTGGTGGCGATCCTGGATGCGGACAAGGAGGGCTTCCTGCGGTCCAGCGGTTCGCTGATTCAGACCATGGGCCGCGCGGCGCGGCATGTGGAAGGGCGGGCGATTTTGTACGCCGACGTGATGACCGACAGCATGCGCCATGCCATTGACGAGACCACGCGGCGGCGGCGTACGCAGCAGGAGTACAACGAGCGGAACGGCATCACGCCGCAGTCGATCATCAAGCCGGTGGATATGAGTTTGGTGGCGATCGCGGAAGCCGATTATGTTACCGTGCCGCTCGAATCCGACGATGAGATCGAGCGCATGACGAAGGAGCAGCGCGATCATCTGTTGGGCGAGTTGGAGGAGCGCATGCGCGAGGCCGCGCGCAAGTTCGAGTTCGAAAAGGCTGCGCAGATTCGGGACCGGCTGAAGGCGCTGCGGGCGAGCGCGATGGAGGGCATCGGCGCGGTGGCGAGTTAGTCTTGAACTCACAGAATTAGAGCGGAACCCACACCAACCGGTTGATCCATTCCGCGGCCTCGCTGGCGCCGGGCTCTGCGCTCTGGCGACGTAGCGGCGGAAATGCAACGGCATAGTGCGGCGGTCCTGGCTCACCAGAATGCGTTGGGAGTCTGCGGCGAGCCGCAAGACATCAGGATCCCCCAACCCTTCGAGTCCGGCAGCGTCCGCCGTTCGGATATGTGCGGTATCGAGTTACTATCCTGATTGTGCGGGGCACGGCGTCGCCCGACCATATTCAAGTGCTGGTGCCCGTGTCTGACGTATTTCCCGCTGACGCCAAACACTTGTCCCGTGGCCGCTCCTTCATGGCCATTAACACCCGCCGCGCCGGGACCCGTGCTCGAGGTGTTGCCGTTTACGCCGTAGACTTGACTCGCCGCGGCGCTTTCGTAACCATTGACACCCGGCGCATCGGCGCTCGTGCTTGCGACGCTTCCATTCACTCCGAAGTCGTTGCCTGAAGTGGTGTTCTTGATGCCAATGACGCCACTGCCTGTTGGGGCCGTCACGTGATCTTTCTCAGGCTGCTTGACGATCCGTCGGTTGTGAGCTCGGCTAAAATCCCGTCGACGCACTCGCCTTTTCATGCGGCTACGTCAAATACCCCGGCAAGACCTGGTCCTGAGCGCCGCTTAACCCATTAAAACATAATCGGCACTAAATGTATTGGTATTTAGAGAACGCTAATCTAGTATTACTGTGTTAAAAACAAACATTTTGTTGTAGAATTGTTTTCGTGGGATCACGCCTCTCTTCGCCAGGCCCACAACAGAGGCGCTTCGCGGCATATATCGAGGGCCTGGCCAACGCCGCGGGGCACGCCGACCGGCACACTCCTCTGAAGAACTACTGCAAGGGATTGTTATTGCCCGGAGAGCGCAAGAGTGTCGAACCGATGGCTGCGCGCTTGGCTCCCCACGAGGTTGGGCGCATGCATCAGTCGCTCCATCATTTGGTGGCGGACGCTCCCTGGAACGACGAGGAACTGCTGGCTGAGGTGCGGCGGTATGTGCTGCCCACCATGCAGAAACAAGGTCCAGTGGTGGCTTGGATTGTGGATGATACGGGTTTTCCTAAACAGGGGAAGCATTCGGTGGGCGTCGCCCGGCAGTATTGCGGTCAGTTGGGCAAATCGGATAACTGTCAGACGGCAGTGAGTTTGTCGGTGAGCACGTGGGCTTCGAGTTTGCCGATCGCGTGGCGATTATACCTACCGGAAGTATGGTGCCAGGATGCCGAACGCTGCCGACAAGCGGGCGTTCCAGAAGGGATTACGTTTCAAACCAAGCCAGAGATCGCTCTGGAGCAGATTCGGCAAGCCATGGAGCAAGGGGTTCCCCTGGGAGTGGTACTGGCGGATGCGGGTTATGGGAAGGGCACGCAATTTCGCACTGAGCTCACCCAGTTGGGCCTGCCGTATACGGTAGGGATTGAATCTAACGCCACCGTCTGGGAACCTGGGCAACAACCCTTGCCGGCGCCAGCGCGCAAACCAGGGCGGGGTGCACCCCCCAAGCGCCTGCGCCGCAATGTGGACCATCAGCCCATTTCCGTAAAGCAACTGGCCCTGGGCTTGCCGTCTTCGGCCTGGAAGGAGATCCGTTGGCGCCAGGGCAGTCAAGAGACTTTGCACGCCCGCTGCGCCGCCGTCCGCGTGCGCCCTGCGCATCGCGATTACAAGCGCACCGAGCCATATCCGGAAGAATGGCTCTTAATCGAATGGCCGAAGAAAGAAAAGGAGCCCACTAGATACTGGTTCTCCACCGTACCGGAGAAGACCTCGCTGAAATCTCTGGTGAAAATAGCTAAACACCGCTGGATCATTGAACGTGATTATGAGGAACTTAAGCAGGAGTTGGGGTTGGGACACTATGGAGGACGGGGTTGGCGCGGTTTTCACCATCACGCCACATTGTGTATCGCCGCTTATGGGTTCTTGATCAGCGAGCAGAACCGCTTTTCCCCCTCAGCTCACGTTGGCAATCTTGGATTATCAGCCCCGGAGTTGCCGCCGGACTTCCGCCCGCGCGGCTCGCCGCGTCCGCCCCGAACGGCATAATCCTCAATCCATCGCCACATTGCGAAGTGCCATCGCCCGCCAACTTCTCCAGCAGTTGCCTCACTGTCCCTTCTGTGGAGCCAAACCGGCCGGCTGATCCTCGGCGTCAATGTCAGCTTCGATCACACAAGATGCAGGGCGGGAATGGTTGGGTGCCGTGCGCCAAGCGTCCTCCCGTAACTTTACGCGGCTGAACTTCTCCAGCGCTATGCAACGCCAGTTTGCCGGAGATCCCGGTGCTTCCAGCCCGCTTTCGCTTTCTCCACCATACTGGTAACACAGCACCCGAAGTTCTCCCCCTCTATTTCGGCCCAATCGATGGGGACAAAACAACCGAGGCAACCCTTTATAGACAGCCTCGATCGGACGTTTGCTCGCTATCGCCGTCCAGACCAGCTGATAAATGTCCTCAACCGTCTGAATGTTCGACCGGACGACACCCATGTCTCCTTCCAGATTAGCCGACCGGTCTCTCGTGCTGGCAAACCCAACAAGCAATGATATTTATAACACAATAATACTAGGCTAGCCCAGGCCGACGAAATGACGGCGTTGTGGTTGCATATTGGACACTAACCCTGGCCACGGCAATGGTCCCATTCGGCGTGCCCGGAAAGCGACCGAGGCTAAAAATAGACTTTCTGTGCATGCCTATGCGAGAATCATTTGTTCCCGGAGCAGCGATGGCGCCATGGATATGTGGATAGCAACTGCCGCGGCGATGCTAGCACTGCAAGCCGCGACCGTTCACACCGAACAGCCGCCAGTGACGATTGCCGCGGGGGTTCCCCTTCGCATCGCACTTGAAGGCCGCGTGAAAATCAAACGTGTCGGCGAAGCCATCCGGGGACGGCTTATTGAGCCGATTTATGTTTTCGATCGGATGGTTCTTCCCGCCGGAACCTTAGTGGAAGGGCATGTCGCCGCAATCGGCGGCGTGCCATTCCGTCGTCGCTTCACCGCCCTGATGGCCGGCAATCTTACGCCCCGGCGCGATGTCCGGGCGCAATTCGACGGGCTGGTGCTTAAGGACGGTTCGCGCCTTTTCGTGCACACGGCTCTCGCGGGCGGTACCGCGCACACCGCGCGCGTCGCCAAGCCGCGAAAGCAGCCGTCGGAACCCGCGGCCGCGTTCCCAGCCGGCCATGACGCTCCTCCAGACACGGACCCCGTTGTAGCCCTCGCTTTTAAGGCACCCGGCAAGTGGCGCTGTCTGGAAGCATATATGCTGAACATGTTTCCGTATCATCCGCAGACATGGTCTGCGGGAACGCTCTTCACTACCGAATTGGAAGCTCCACTGATCGCCTCGCTGCCTGTGCCGCCAGCAGTTCCCGGACCCGAACCTGGGGAACTCCGCGCGCGGCTGCTCACACGCATCAGTTCCGCGACGGCCCGTACCGGAGCACCCGTTGAAGCAGTAGTTACCCGGCCACAATTCTCCAAGGATCATCGCATCCTGTTTCCGGAAGGCAGCCGGTTACTCGGTCAGGTAGTCAAGGCGCAGAAGGCGCGATTTCTCCACCGCAACGGTAAACTTCTCTTTATATTCTGCCAGATCCAGGTCCCTTCCGCCGAGCCGCAAACCATCCAAGGCTATCTTGAAGGACTGGAGGCAGACTGGGGCGCGCACCTCGCTCTCGATTCGGAAGGGACCGCACAACCCACTGCTCTCAAGAGCCGCCTGATCTTTCCCGTGATTGCCGCCACCGTAGCCGGCCTTTCCTTTCATCAGGACTACAACGCTCAAGGCGTTCCCGATCTGGACTCGGCAGGGCGCGCCGAATCCGGCGCCGTCGGGCTCGGATTAATCGGCACGCTCTTAGCCCAGATCGGCCCCCGTCGCGAAGCTTCGGCCATTGCCATCATGGGCGCGGCATTCAGCATCTATACGACCTTCATCGCGCGCGGAGAGGACGTGGTACTCCCGGCGGATACACCTGTAACAGTCAGTCTCGGCGCCCGGCCCTGAAATGCAGGCTATAGACAGTCAATATCAAACAGGCTTACAAACACATAGCAAACTGGTTGTGCACCCAGCCGTTCGCTTTCCTGCGAGGGCGGCGTCACGCGAACCGTTGCAATGGCGGTTTACGGTAGCGGCGTTCGCTTTCCTCCACACGCCCGGTCGTTCGAGTTACAAGGGCGGCGTGGTTGGCATCATTGGCATCGTATTCGCAATCGTGGGCCTCGCAGTAGCGGCTTTCGCATATTATACTCACCCGGTCCTCCAAGCTATTGGCGACCCACAGCACGCATGGGTGGCTTCTCAAACTCGCATTACCGCTCTGGTCGATTTCGGGTTGCCAGCGGTAAAATCGTTCGCATCTACCAAGCCGACAGCAAGCGCTTGGTGCTGTTACAACCGAAAAGTGATGGCACTGCCGTAATGGTCGAAACCAGGGAACCGAGTACGTTCGTTGATGAAGTGCGGCGAAAGTGGTCGCGGCATTCGTGAGGTCGAGTTGTTCATCGACGACAATCGACACCGACGTTCAACCAGGATAACAACCGGCGTTACAATCGTCTTCATGTACGCCGACTCGCAGACCTCGCTGAAGAATATCGTCGATTGGCTGGCCGGAACAGATGAAGCCGGTTGGGAACGCCAGATCGAACTAGCCGAGCAGTGCAGATCTGAAATGGAGCGCTTGGCACGACCAATTTACAGCGGTGCCAGGAAGGGAAGCCATACATTCGGCCCCCAGCGAAACCCGGATTCTGGCAAACTGAACCGGGCGGCTCCCCATGTTCGGGCCATGCTCACGGCGATGCGTAATCGAAATCGGGCAGCGGCGTTGGAGCATGGCAGGGCGGCGCTGGCGGTGATGTAGTTGCGGTCGGGCTGGTTGATCCGATGCAGAGCAGTTGAGCACGTTGGAAGAGTTTCTTATGGCAAACCCCGACCATCTTGAGCTATTGAGCAGTGGCGTGGCGAAATGGAACTCATGGCGAGAGGCTGATCGAGATGCAGTACCCGATCTCAGAGAGGCCGCCCTCAGCGGAGCCGCCCTCTCCGGGGCGGATCTCAGCAAAGGCAAGCTCAGTTCTGCCGTCCTCCTCGGCACTAACCTCAGCGGAACCTACTTCAGAAATGCCATCCTCATCGGAGCCGACCTCAAAAGGAGCCACCCTCAGCGACGCCGACCTCAGAGATGCAGTCCTCAGCAAAGCCGACCTGAGCGAAGCCGTCCTCCTCGGAGCCAACCTTTTCGGAGCCAACTTCAGCGGAGCCTGCCTCAGAGAAGCCAACCTCAGCGGAGCCAATCTCAGCCAGACCGACCTCAGCGACGCCGACCTGAGCGGAGCCAACCTTAGCGATGCCAACCTCAGCCGAGCCGTCCTAATCCGCACTGGACTCACGAAAGCGAACCTCACAGGTCGCTGTGTATACGGCCTTTCAGCTTGGGATGTTCACCTTGAAAGAACAATCCAAATCGAGCCTTGTTATTACACCACCTGATGCCCCAATAATCACAGTTGACAACCCGGAAGTCGCCCAATTCATCTACCTGCTCCTCAACAATCAGAAAAATCCGCCACGTCATCGACACGATCACATCGAAAGTCGTCCTGATTCTTGGCCGATTCAGTCCTGAGCGTAAAGCCATTCTCGACGCCATCCGAGATGAACTCCGCAAGCGGGACTACCTGCCAGTCCTCTTCGATTTCGACAAGCCGTCCAGCCGGGACATCACCGAGACCGTCTCGACGTTGGCGCACATGGCCCGGTTCGTAATCGCCGATGTTACCGATGCGAAGAGCATCCCACAGGAGTTGATGGCAATCGTCCCGTCGTGCCGTCCGTGCCGGTTCAGCCATTGCTCCTGGCATCGCAGCGGGAATACGGCATGTTCGAGCATTTTCGGCGTTATCCGTGGGTGCTGGAACCGTACCTTTACGAAGACCAGGAACGGCTGCTGGCGACGATTACGGACAACGTGATCGGCCCCGCAGAGGCGAAGGAGCACTCCCGTTAGATCTGGCAGCTACGGTCGCTTTCAATACATCGGGATCACCGCCCAAGCCTCAAAACATATCTCGGAACTTTGAACTGTTATCCACGCAAGAAGCCAGCAGCATCAGAACGCCCGCTGGCAGGTAGAACAGTCCGATTGTGAAACCGGCGATCACTACGAAGAGTCCGATCAGAATCGTGGCACCGATCCGCACCCATTGTCTAGGAAACAGCAAGGCCATCAGCGTTAATAAGAGTGGAAACATGACCGGAATGAGGATGTACGGCCCGTTGACTTGCAGTAGAGTGCCACGAGTCGGCTGAGTCCCGTTGAACCCGGCGTAGATCGGCCATACGAGTAGGTAAATGACAGCCAGAAGCGCCAAGCCAAACGATGCGCCAGCTAGTCGATCCTTCATTGCTAGGCCGGTTGTCTATTATAGCTCTGCATGTTAACGGCCTTGAAGTCCGTAAACCCGCAAGCGATTCCGATTCCGCAACGTTGCGGCCAGCCCGGATTTGAAAACGCCGGAACCGGAGTCTATGAGCCGGGGCGAGAACCAGGGCATACAGTGTGTTCCGCAACCCGCTGTCAACGGCGCTATACTGCATTGGGTCTGCCCTCAGCGTCAGTGTTTTGAGGACTTCCGGCAGGAACTTGGGTTCCAGTTGCAGTCGTGAGGGTCGTCTCTCATTTCGTCAAGTATCAATTCAGTTTCAAGACAGGAAGAACGTACCCGCCAATGACGAAGTACAAGAATCGATCCGCAAGGCACTACGAGCAGCACGGGCGGCACAGCACGAAGCCTACGGTGACATTCGGTCCAGCAGCACCGTATGCACTGACCACCTGGGCCAACTGTGTCGTCCCTGGAGAGCGCAACGCAGTGGATGGCCGAGTGTCAAAAGGAAGTTCTGGCCGACGAGCGCCGTTCAAATGCGGTGGCGGCACCGAAACCGGAGCCGAAGCAAAACGGCCACATCTGCGACAGCGAAATCGACCCCAGTGATCTTGTTGTGAGTGGCGGATGCGACGAGCCGACCTGCCCGGATTGTACGAGTCGAGCCACGTTCGCGCAATGGTAAGAAGCTGCATCCAGTTTGCTGATTGCCCGCAAGACGGAGGTTTCCATCCAGTCCTTCGAGGCGCGACCCTTCAATATTGTTCCGGTGCCCGTCGGGGCTGCATCGACGGCCTTCGAGGAGATTTCGGCTGCGTTGAATACGTCTTTATTGGTCACGGTTGGTGTCGTTCAGAAAGATCCTAGCACCCATGAGAACCCTGGCACGAACTCGTCGATTGCCTGCCGGTATCTTCGCGGGTTCGGTCGAACTCAGGCGATTCGAGAGGTGCGGGTTTTGGCGCGGTCCAGGTCGGGAGATACGGCACATGAAGTTGTATGGCCGCTCGCCGACGTTCCTGGATCGCGGCATGCGCCGGGGCGGGCTGTGGTGGTCCCATCACGGTGGCCAGGGCTTCGACGAACTCCGCCCACTTGGGGTGTTCCTGGTGGAGGTGCTTGAGAGCGACCGCAACCACGCCGCTCATGATAGCCGCCGCCTATCGGAAGCCAGATCCTCTTCATCGGCGTTCGTCTCCGCCGACTGCGCCGTCGCGCGAGGTGGCCACTCGGTCCGCGAATGCCATCCAACAAGGATCGTGCGATACGACGACGACGGTTCGCCGCTCGCGCTCCCGAAACCGCCGCCCGATCCCGGGGCGCAAGCGCGGCTGACTGAACTGAGAGGAGAACTTTTGATCATCACACTTCACCGGCACGGCTCGGCCACAAGTTGCCCGGATTTTGATGCCCGCGAGCCGAAAAGGTGTGATTGCGTCCCGACACACAGCCGCGCGCCGCGATACCATCTTCAGGATCGATCGTCAAAATCGAGTCAGGAGATCTCAGAATGGCGGGGAATAACGGAAAGTTCATTTGGTACGAATTAATGACCAGCGACACGAAGGCCGCCGAGACTTTTTATCAAAACGTTATCGGCTGGAAAACGACCGATTCGGGCATGACCGACCGGTCCTATACCATCATCCACGCGGGGGAAACGCCGATGGGCGGCATTCTGGGCACTCCTCCCCAGGCAACTGGGATGCCGCCGAATTGGAGCGGGTACGTCGGGGTTGATGACGTCGACGGGTATGCCGGGCGCGTGAAACAGGCGGGCGGCTCGATTACGTACGGTCCGGAGGATATCCCTGGGGTGGGACGCTTTGCGGTGGCTTCCGATTCCGGCGGCGCGATGTTCGTGCTGTTTCGCGGGTCGAGCAATATGCCGCCCGTGGCGCCGGCGCCCAATGCGCCGGGACAGGTCGGATGGCGCGAGTTGTTTGCGGCTGACGGCGACGAGGCCTGGAAATTCTATTCGTCGCTGTTCGAGTGGAAGAAGCTGGACGCCATGGATATGGGGCCGATGGGCAAGTACCAACTGTTTGCGACCGAGGAGGCGATGGATGGAGGCATGATGACCAAACCGCCGCAAATCCCGCATCCGTTTTGGCTGTTCTATTTCAATATCGATGCAGTTGATGCGGCGGGCGAACGGGTGAAGGCCAACGGCGGCAAGATCCTTATGGGTCCGACCGAAGTACCCGGCGGCACCTGGATCTTGCAGTGTTCGGATCCGCAGGGCGCGGTCTTCGCGCTGATGTCGGCGAAGCGGTAGAGCAAGGCCGCTACGGCCAATTCAGATTGGATGATACGGATGTTGTAAGAACGCTCGGAGATGCGAAGAATTATCTTCAGAATGAATCGGTGCGTTCCCGGTGGAATCGGCGACTCGTTGATGCCGCCGAAGTGGGGGAAGGGTGCCCGACGATCCATTTCCCGATGGCCGAACCGCCCGCCCGTCCAATCTCAAGCCAGTGGGCAGATGGTTATTCACCTGCGCCAGCGGTCGTCCATCGGGGATCGCTTCCACGCTGAAGATCACCGAAGGCGCTGTGAAGGTTTATTTATCCCATCTGTTCCAGAAGGTCGGCGTAAAGGATCGATTCGAACTAGCGTGTTCGGCCTCAACAACCTCACGGCCAGATAGGGCGCTTGGCGCATGGCGTAGGACGGGCCGCATCGAGTTGGAAGCGGTGGAAATGCCAAGTCCGCGATTCTATGCACCATGCCGGGGCATCCGTTTTGAGCCGGCTGCATTTCATTCTGCCCAATTCCGATATCGTAGAGAGTGAGTCATGAGACCGCTAGCATGTCTCGCGGCGCTGGGAGCTTGCGCCTTCGCGACTGAAGTGTTGCCCAAGGGACGGGTCATCGATAGTGTCGTCTGCACCGGCGATGAACGCCAGTCCTACGCGCTCTATCTACCCGCGCAGTATGATCCCGGACGTACCTGGCCGATACTTTACTGTCTGGATCCGAGCGCGCGCGGCCGCATCCCGGTAGAACGCTTTGCCAAAGCCGCCGGGCGCGCCGGCTGGATCGTCGCGGGCTCGAACAACTCACGCAATGGGCCGCTCGACATCGCGCGCGAGGCCATCCGCTGGATGCTCGAGGACACGCACCAACGCTTATCCATTGACGACTCACGGATCTACGCGGCTGGTTTCTCCGGTGGCGCGCGCCTCGCTCTGGCGTGGGCGGCCCGCAGCCGGATCTCCGGTGTGATTGCGTGCGGCGCGGGATTCTCCGCGGGAGCCATCCCAAAACAGGTGCGCTTCCGGATCTATGCCACGGCGGGCGTTGACGACTTCAATTTCGATGAAGTGTACGCGATGAACCGCGAACTGTACCGGCGCGAGCTCCCGCAGCGTTTCTCCCAGTTTGCGGGCGGCCACGACTGGCTGCCGGAAAATATGACTGGAAGCGCGCTGGAATTCCTCTCAGGCGAGTCGCCACCGGAGCCGCCCCCACCCGTTTCGGAGGACCAGAAGAAGACGGCGAAGCGTTATACCCGGTTGACTGAAGAAATTGCGCGGAGCGACGACGCTGCCCGTCGTTCCCTGGTTCAGACACTGCGGCGCGACGCGGAGCGTCCCGAAGACGACATTAACCGGCGCGCCGCACGGCGCGTGCTGGTTGGAAGCTTCGTATCGTCGATCGAGCAAGGGAGCGAGTTGCTGGCCACTAACAAGTATTCGGAGGCCGCCCGGCTGTGGCAATTGGTAGTGGTGCTGCGCCCGGAATACGCCGAAGGCTGGTACAGCCTCGCCGTGTCGCAAGCCGGCGCTCACGAGAAGCGGCTAGCCATCGAGGCGCTCGAGCACGCCGTCGCTAACGGCTTTCGCGACCTGGACCGCATCACTCGGGATCCGCTTCTGGAGCCTCTCCGGAAAGAGCCCAGGTACGCCGCGGCGATTGCAGCAATCGGCAAATAGCCCGGTGTGCTTTCGGCAAGCCTGCGGAACAAACGGCTTGGTATGTCGGGGATGCCGGCGATAAGCGACGAGTAAGCAAGCGAGCCGTGCGGGAACAGCGATAACACGATGTACATATCCGTGCACTTGCTGTCGTTTGGCTTATCATGTTGGTTGGGCTGAATTAGAATTTATGCTCGCGCCCTGGCCCGGCGAACACAGCCAGTCAATATCGGTTCGATGTTCCGCAACGGGTGGGACAACAATATCAAATCGGCAGTTGTGGCGTTCTGCATGCGGCCCGTGCGCGCCATGGACGCCGCCCTGTCCGGGACCGATATCGCCGGCTTCGCGGTAAGCTGGACGCCGTAAACCGGCTTCTCCTGCTGGTCGAGCACGTATCCGACGCCCGCAACCGGCTCCTGAACGGGTACGAAGTCATCCAGACAACCGCGGCCGCCGCGCACGCGGTTTTGTTCGGTGCGCGTACGCACGGCCGCATCGCGCCAGGTGAGGGTCTCGCGTCCGCCGCTGGAGCTTTGAACTCGCCTGCGACGAGACATGACAAGTCAGGAACCTGGGGCCAGAATAGTAGGGAGCTGCCACCTGCGGAGGTGGGCCGCTTCTACAGTGGTGGAGGATTCTACCCCGCGCTGGAGCTTGGTCCCAGGTCTTGTGCCCCGACAGTGGTTGACGGCAGGCGAGATGTACCGCCTACCGATCCCGTTTAGAAGATTACCGTTTTTTTATGACCTGGCCGTTGCCCGATTTCCTGTGCCAGGGCACGGGCGGGCCATGCCAGTACACCGGCCCCGATATCGTGACCGCGATAGAGGCCGCGCCGTCACCGGCGAGGCGTTCGATGCCGTGGTGGAGGATCTGGTAGCCACGCTTGATCGGCTCAGGGTGCCCGAGAAGGAGAAAAGCGATTTGCTCGGCATTCTGGGGCCGATGAAAAAGGCGGTCGTGGGCATTTAGTTACAGAATTGGTGGACGACAGGCTGGAATGCCGTGCACCTTCGGAGCCTCTGCCCGCTTTTGCATCCTAGCAAGCCAGGAATGGCGGCATGCCCGAACTGACTCCGGACCAATGGGACGAAGTCAAACGGCTCTTCATAGCCGCCGCGGAGTTGCGGGCAGGAGAACGCCCCGATTACCTCAAGGGTGAGTGTGCAGACCCGGATTTGCTGCGCGAGGTTGCGTCGCTGCTGGAGTATTCCGACCGGGAGATGGCCGCGGCCGACGCAGCGATTGCATCGGAGGCGTCAGCCTTGACGCAGGAGACGGATCCCGACACACGGCTGATCGGCTCGCACTTGGGACCTTACAAAGTGGAGGCCATCGCCGGACACGGGGGCATGGGCGCAGTCTACCGCGCCTAGCGCGACGATGCCGAGTTTCACCAGCAGGTCGCCGTAACTGGTGCGCGCGGCGGCCGAATCGCCCGACACCTTACGACGCTTCCGGCAAGAGCGGCAGATCCTGGCCCGCCTGTCGCACCCTAACATCGCCCGTCTGCTGGATGGCGGCTCGACGCCCGAGGGCGTGCCTTACCTGGTGATGGAATTCATCGATGGCGAGCCCATCACGGGGTGGTGCGATCGGCAGTCGCTGGGCGTGCAAGAGCGGTTGCGGCTTTTCCTGCAAGTCTGCAGCGGAGTGGAGTTCGCGCATCGCGACCTGGTGGTACACCGCGACCTGAAACCCGCCAATATCCTGGTGACCCAAGGCGGCACGCTCAAGCTGCTGGATTTCGGGATTGCCAAACTGTTGGACCCGGGCACCGGGGACGGAGCCACAACCCTGACCAGTCAACTGGTCATGACGCCCGAATACGCCTCACCGGAGCAGGTGCGCGGCGAGCCGGTTTCGACCGCGGCGGATGTCTACTCGCTGGGCCTCATTCTATACGAGTTGCTGACCGGAAATAGGGCCCAGCCGGTGTCCAGCTATACGGCGGACGCCGTCGCCGCCGTGGTCTGCCAAACCGAGCCGGCCGCGCCCGCGCGGCTGAAACCGCAAACTGGCGGGCGACCTGGACAACATAATCCGCATGGCCATCCGCAAAGAGCCGGAACGCCGCTATGCCTCTGCCCGACTCCTGGGGCGCGATATTCAGCGGCATCTAGAGGGGCGCCCGGTGACGGCCCGCCCGGATACTGCCGGCTACCGCTCGGCCAAGTTTCTGCGCCGCAACCGTATTGCCGTGGTGGCCGGCGGCTTGATTGCAGCCAGCCTTGCCATAGGACTCGTCGCGGAGTCTTGGCTCAGCCCGCGGACAACGCGTGCGCTGCAGGTTGTGCAACTCACCCAAACGGGCCGGGTCGAGATCGGCCTGAGCATTGTGACAGACGGCGCGTGGGTGTACTTTACCGAAACATCCGCTCGGACCTGGTCGCTTGCCCGGGTTTCGGTGAAAGGCGGAACACCGCTGCCGCTGCTGCCGCCCGCGGCATCGGCACTTTCCCATCCAGACATAATGGATCTCTCCCCGGACCGCTCGCAGCTTATACTGGGGACCGGAATCGAGAAAGAGAAGTCTCTGTGGGTATTGCCTGCGGCGGGCGGGTCGGCCCGCCGAATTGGAGATGCGATAGGCCATGCGGCCGCATGGTCGCCGGACGGGAAGCACATCGTCACTGCCCGTGGAGCGGCCTTATACCTGGTCAGCGTCGACGGTACGGATTCCCGCAAGCTGCTGGACGCTACACAGGAAATAGTCTTCGACTCCATCCGCTGGGCGCCCGCAGGCGACGTTCTGCGCCTCGCTATGTACGGTCGCAACACCAGGGTGGGTGTGTTGTGGGAAGTGGCCGCAAACGGCGACGGCCTGCATCCCCTCATGCGAGGATGGACGAATGGCGCCGGTTGGCCGGAGACCGATAGCAGCGGCCGCTGGTTCCCATCGGGAAAGTATTACTTGTTCCGCTCCCGCCGCGGTAAGGTGTCGGCGATTTGGGCGCTGCGCGCGAGCCGCTCCTGGCTGCCGCGGTTCGACCGGCGTCCCGTGCAGATCTACTCGAGTCCGCTGGATTTCTCGTCATTGGCTCCCAGTCCCGACGGCAAGCGGGTTTTCTTCCCGGCCGTACAGGAACGCCTGGAGTGGGTGCGCTACGACGCCAAGCGCCGTCAATTCACGCCGTACCTTTCCGGCATCGCCGGCCGGTGGATCGATTATTCCCGATGGACGTTGGGTAGCCTATACCGGTTTCCCCGATAGCAGCCTCTGGCGCTGCCGGCCCGATGGCAGTGAACGGCTGCAACTGACATCTGCGCCCTTGCGTGTGTTTCAGCCGCGCTGGTCGCCCGACGGGACGCGGATCGCTTTCGGCGGGAGCAGGCCCGGGAGCAATACACGGGTATACGTGATTTCTGTGAGCCCGGCCGGTGCCGGAGTACCGGAAGCTGTCACTTCTGCACCCTTTACGGCGGACGATCCGTTTTCGTTTCCGGACGGAACCTCGTTGGCGTTCTTGCGCGAGCTGCCTGTTGTAGGGGCGCAACCCAGACTGTACATAATGGACTGGAAGAGTCGAAAAACCGAAGTTTTTGCCAGTATCGGAAAGGCTCTTCCAGGCGAGGTGGTCGCCCGATTCGCGCTACATCGCCGCCACTTCGTCGTCGCAGATGCTGTTGTTCGACTTCCACACGCGGCGATGGACGACGCTGGCAACCGGCGGCGCGCTAGTCTCTCCAAATTGGTCGCACTTTATGACGCGTTGGCAGGCGTGGAGCAGCCCATATTCCGGGTGCGGCTCGCCGATCGACGAGTGGCGCGGGTGGTGACCTCGGGGCAGCTCCAGCAATCGAACGTGGCCGAGTATTCGCTCAGCGCCCTGGCGCCCGGTGATGTGCCAATTGCCCTCGTGGATCATCGCAATGCGGACATTTACGCGCTCGACGTGAAACTGCCGTAGGGCGCCGCGTCCGAGGGCGCATTAGGCCGCACCCCGCGCGTCACATGTGGCGGCGCTCCCAGCGCGTCCAGACGGGCCTTTCAGGGATGTCGCGACGTGATCGAAGAGGATCGGGTGCGACATAAACCACGGGTTTCGGAAGGGCGTCGCGCGCTCTACGTTAATGTCGCTGCGCGCGCGCTGACGGCAGCGCGCGAAGGGATAGCCATCGAATCGGGGCGGGTGACGCTTGGCTCTGCCAAGCAGGACATGAGCCTAGAGATAATGGGCGCCAAGCTCACGCGACGGACCGATGATGATTTCGATCGCATAGAGATCCCCTGCAACGCCGGAAAGCGGCCTGCGCGGCTGCTCATCATGCGCGCGGCACTCACCGGGCGCGCTTTCTTGGGGCGCCTCGCAACCTCCCTTGCCCTTCAAATTATCGATCCGGACTCAGGTCCGGCGCCCGATGCGGGCATGCTCGAGAGACGGTTCTCCCTAACGCCGTCCGAGGCGCGCGTGACGGTGAAACTCGCAGTTGGTCGAGACGTCGAAGAGATCGCCGCCGACACCCGCACTTCGGTTGGGACCATAAGAACTCACCTGAAACGGGTTCTTTCTAAGACTGGAACGAACCGGCAGGGCGAACTGATTTCCTTAATTCTGCGCTCAGCTACTTTTTCACCCGTAAAACAACGTTGACACCTTGTTTAACGGGCTGCATGCACTCTGTGACGGCCGAATTTGCACGCAAAGCTACTGTAGGAGGAACCTGGATCGGGATCATTCGGAAATTGGCCTGTCATAGCTTCGGATTTCGAAGTCGATTCCTGCCAGTGATATGATTTAGAAGGGCAGGACGGGTGGCGACCAATTTGAGACGTCGGCTGCAGCAGCACAAGGAGCACAACCATCATGAAACCAAAGAACACGATCTGCCTCTGGTTCGACAAAGACGCGCATGAGGCGGCGCGCTTCTACGCCGTCACCTTTCCGGACAGTGTAGTAACCGCCGTTCACGAGGCTCCCGGTGACTATCCGGGCGGCCGGAAGGGCGATGTGCTGACGGTGGAGTTCACCGTCCTGGGCATTCCCTGTCTCGGTCTCAACGGCGGCCCGGCGTTTAAGCACACCGAGGCCTTCTCCTTCCAGATCGCGACGGAGAATCAGGAAGAGACGGACCGTTACTGGAACGCGATCGTCGGCAATGGCGGCACGGAAAGCCAGTGCGGTTGGTGCAAGGACCGTTGGGGCCTCTCCTGGCAGATCACCCCGCGGGGGCTGACCGATGCGCTTGCGGCTGGTGGCGGTGAGGCAAAGCGGGCCTTCGAGGCGATGATGACGATGAAGAAGATCGACGTCGCCGCCATCGAAGCAGCGCGGCAAGGCTGACGTGAACACGCCGAAACGTCCTTATTCGTCTGGATCACGCGCCACTCGGAGAATGCCGCGGACGGACCTTTGTACGATTCGCGGACGATCCAGACAGAGCGGGTTGGAGATTCCAGAACGACCCAGGGGCCTAGCCACGATGGCCGTGGGAGAGAAGACCCTTAACACGTCGCTTCATTTTCGATTCGACGGAGCGTCGTATACCAGCACTCTTGTGTCGAGTTTCCTCCTGCCGCCAACGTATGCAGCCGTCCAACGCCGTCAAGGGTCTTCGATGAACGCGGCAAGAGTAGGCCGCTCGCTTGACTACCGTCTGATTCCTCCCGGGAAACACGATAAATCAGCATGGCCGACGCGCAGGGCTGTCCGCTTGCACCTCAAAAGCGAATACGGAGGAAGACGGAACAAGAACCATGATCTTTATCGAAACCGAGCGATGTTGCACTACATACCGCTCGGTAGCCTATAGAAACCGGCGCCGTTCGTTCCCTATTCGTTTCGCAGCGCGGTTGTCGGCTCGATGTGGATTGCGCGCAAGGCCGGAATAAGACTGGCCAGCGCTGCGATGGAGGCCAGCGTCAAGACGACACTCGCAATGGTCAAGAGATCCACGGGGCTAACCCCGTAGAGCAGCCCCGCCAGCAGGCGTCCTGCCGCGATCGAAGCGATAAGACCGGCGCCGAGGCCCACCGCCACCGGGGCCATGGCTTGTGCCAGGATCATCCCGAGGATGGACGGGCCTCTCGCGCCAAGGGCGATTCGGATGCCTATTTCATTGGTTCGTGACGCCACCGAATACGACACTACTCCGTAAATACCGAGACCGGCCAGCACCAGGGCGGCAACCGCGAAGAACAGAATCAGATTCGTCTGGAACCTCCGCTGAGCCACGGATTCTTCCACGATTTGCGCCATGGTCTGGAATCGGGGCACAGGCAGTTCGGAATCGATGCGATGAATGGCATTGCGGATGGCTGGCGCGATGGCGAGGGAGCCCGTAACGGTTTTGACTACCAGAGCCGGGCCGCCCCAGGCACGCTGCTGCCAATACGGCAGGTATATCGTCATCGTCGGCGCCTTATCGAGCGCGGCGCTTCTCACGTCGGCGGCGACACCGATCACCTCCACGAATGCGCTGTCGGGGTCGCCGGCCTTCAAACGCTTGCCGATGGGATTTTGTGCCGGCCAAAGTCGCTCGGCGGCCAACGTCGAGACCACCGCGACTCTCCGATCGCGATCCGCCTCCCCGAAGCCTCTACCCTGTCGCAGCGGGACGCCCATGGCAAGGAAGTACTCGGGATTGACGCCGCGAATGTCCGCCAGCGGGCGTTCCATCATGGGTGGGTTTGTCCCTTCGAGCGTGATGAGATTGTTTCCTCCCTCGCCGCCTAACGGAAGCATGTTGGAGACCCCCACGGCAACCACCCCGGGAAGCGGCCTCACCGAATCCAGCAGTGACCGCATAAAGCGCACTTTCTCTGGCTCACCGGGATAGCGCGTTTCCGGCAGGCTCAGATTGACGGTGACAATCTGCTGAACGGCAAAACCCTTGTCCGCATCGAGCAGCTTCGCGAAACTCCTCAGAAGGAGGCCGCCGGCGATCAGACACAACGTGCTGAGGCCGACTTCGAGGCCAACCAGGACGCCCCGCAATCTTCCTGAGCCCCGCCCTTCGGTGCTGCCACGGGTCACCGATTTCATGCCCTCGTGCGGATCGATATGCGCAAGGCGCCAAGCGGGCATCAAGCCGAAAAGCAGTCCGGCGAAAATGGAAATCGCGAGCGTGAACAGGAGAACACGAGCATCGAGATGGACCTCATCCAGACGCGGCAGATCGAGGGGCGCACGGGTCAGCAGTAGGCGGACCATGCCCCAGGCAAGCACAACTCCGAGAGCACCACCGGCTCCCGCAAGCACCAGGGTTTCGCCAAACAGTTGTCTCATGAGACGCGGCGTTCCAGCGCCGAGCGCGGAGCGGATCGCCAGCTCCCGTTTTCTCGAGGTGGCGCGTGCGAGCAGCAGATTGGCGATATTCACACACACGATCAGGAGAACGAGTCCGACCGCGAAGAACACCAGTTCGAGACCGCCGCGGGAACGGCCGGTGATTTGGTCCTGAAGCGGAACCACAGCGGAAAGGAGTTCCACCTTCTCTGGCAACTGGCTTGCCAGATGCGCCTGCGCGGCGTTCAATTCCGCGAGAGCCTGTTGCGGGGAGACGCCTGTCCGCAGACGGCCGATGCAGGCAAAGTTGAAGGCACCTATGGCTTCCAGTTCGCCCGGCAGTACGGCGAACGGCTTCCAAAGTTCGGGCCGCTCAGCGGCGATGGTCATCGCATAGAGTTGGCTCATCTTCGGAAAGTGGAAACTGGGCGACAGCACGCCGACCACTTCGTGCGGACGGCCGTCCAAGAGAATCTTGCGCCCGAGGATGTTTCGATCGGAAGCGAACCGGCGCTTCCAGAGCCGGTCGCTCAGGATTACGACGTTATCGCGGCCGGCCTGATCCTCTTCCGCAACAAAAGGTCGGCCCAATGTCATCCTCGCGCCAAGCAGCGGGAAAAGGTTGTAAGAGACCCGTGCAGCGGCAAGACGCTCCGGCTCGCCCGAGCCCGTGAGATTCAGATTCCTGCCGCCGATCAGGGCAATTTGCTCGAATCCGCCGACGTTTTTGCGCCATTCGAGAAAGTGCATCGCGTTTACCGGTATCCGGGGCGCGATATGGCTGAACTTCGGAACGACTTCGTGGATAGCCACCAGGCGGTCTTCGGCGCCGTAGCCGAGGGGACGGAGAAGAATGCCGTCAAAGATGCTGAAGATGGCAGTGTTGATTCCTATGCCGAAGGCCAAAGTGGCGATTGTGATCGCGCTAAAGCCCGGGTTGAGCCGGACCATACGCAGCGCGTGGCGAAGGTCATTGCCGAGATGCATGGATTCCTCCAGGGTTAGCCTGTCTAGGTACGTCTCGATCTAAGGTGCTTAATTATAGAATCAGCTCCTGTTATATTATTATACCCTCTGGCGAATCTGTTGAGAACAACCCTTCCGTCCAGTAATGTGGATCAGTTTTGTGAAACGCCGCTCACGGAAATAGAGAACGATAATTTCGGCTTACAACCCGCGATACCGAATGGATCAGGTCAGATCTGTATCGGAAGTGCCCACGCGCTAACCCGAAGCCGAAACACGGCGCCCTCCGCTAGCAGCCGCGCAAGATTAATGTACCGGCCGGATCCTCGGCCACACGCTACACACCGTCAACAGACAACGCCTGGAGCCTCACGGCCGGGCATGCACCATCAGTCCAGGGACGACTCCCACAGGCGCCACCAGGCTGCCACGCATTCGGGGCGAACCGGATTATGTATGTCGCGGCCAGTCTCCTGCGCCGCGAATCTCCGCCCATTCCCCGGGGCACGTCCGTTGCGCGCGGAAGTCTCGAACATACCTGTAGCCCCGTTGCGCTCGCGAAGAGCTGCACGGTTACGGCCTAGAAAGGAAAAAGAATCTTGTTTCAGAAAAACAAAGCCATGAACAACGGCGCGATGAACGGCAACGAAGCCCGGCACTTCTCGCTCAATGAGGGAGCCCGGAGCCCCATCGCTACAGACGATCTTTACGAACGCTTCCAAGATCACGTGCGCTTCTGCAAAGAGTCCCTGGTAGTCGAGACCGAGAGCCGCGCGCTGTTGCCCATGTGTCTCTCCCCGGGTCAATTGCGATTCGAGGGTCGCCGAGAGCAGCCAGATTTGCACGATCAGCAGCACCACGATGAGGACCATGGCGCCATTAATTGCGGTAAGTCCCCGATTTTGCGGCGGATCGGCATTCATGCACTTTCCCCTTCCATAGCAACGGCCATTATTTGTCCGTCCGTCATTTCCAGCGCCACTCGCGGTAGCGCGCGCTGCGGAGGGCCCTGCAGAACCGAGCCATCGACGATGGAAAAGAAGCCCTGGTGGCAAGGGCACTCAAGCCGGTTTTGCTCCTTGGCATAGTAGACGGCGCAGGAGAGATGGGTGCACTTCTGACTGTAGGCCGCATAGTAATTGTCGCCCGTCCGCACCAGAATGCACGGGTCTTCGGCTGTGGGATAAGTAAAGAGCTTGACGCCACCTACGGCCAGTTCGTCCGCTGCCGCCACTAGCTGCCGGGGATGCGAAGGTGAGCGATGGAACACGGATCGCGCGAGAACCCAGAGATTGCCCACCAGCATGCCGAAGCTGGTGAGCGTCAGGAACTTGGTGAACTGACGGCGGCTGACGTAGCGCTCGTCGGCTGTGAACACCGGGAATTCGTCCTGCCAGAGCGGCGCGCTAGAAGGCTTGCGGAACCACTTCATTCTCCCCCTCCCAAGTGTAATCGGCCACATCGATGGCGATCTCGCCGGCATCGGCCGGAGCCATCATGTAGACCTTGGTAGTGATCTTCTGATTGCCGAACCAGAATGTGTTGACGGGCTTTTCGCGTCGCGTGGCGGCAATGGTCTCAGGCGTAACATAGGCCAGCGCCTGGCTGGGGCAAACCGTGGCGCACATGGGGCGCTTGCCGACGGATGTGCGGTCATAGCACATGTCGCACTTCATCATCTGCTCGTATTCCGGCACCAGCTTGGGAATTCCGAAGGGGCACGCCAGCACGCAATTGGAGCAGCCGATACAGCGCGGTTTGAGCGAAGAGCCGACAATGCCGTCCTCATATTTCTTGATCGCGTCGGCCGGGCAAACCTGGGCGCACGTGGGATTGTCGCAATGCCAGCAGACGTAGGCCGCGGAGGCGATCGACTCTGGCCGGTCCACAAAATCGAAACTGATCATGGAAACGCCGCGATGCGTTTCGCACTCTTCGCACGCCTTTAAGCAGGACTGGCAGCCGATGCAGCGCGACGGGTCGACGTAAAACTCCATCCCGAACATCAGGCGCGGCCTCCACGCGGGGCCGGGGGCCGGGTACCGGGGGCCGGGGAGAGGAAGATCTCTCGATGCGGCATGCCGAAACCTTGTACTCCGGAATCTTGCTGCGCGGGTCGAGCGTGCGGTGGGTCAGGCGATTGGCGCTGCGGCCGCCCGGCCAGTGGTAGGGAATGAAGACGGTGTCGGGCCTGATGGTGCGTACCACCATGGCCTCGAGCGTGATGGCGGCGCGGCGGGAGGTCACCGTAACCCAATCGCCGGTGCGGATGCCGTGCTGTTCGGCGAGCTTCGGATGCAGTTCCAGCTTGGGCTCGGGGTATTGATCTACCAGCGCCCCGATACGGCGCGTCTGGGTGCCCGAGAGATACTGGCTCACCACGCGGCCGGTGGTGAGGTAGATAGGAAACTCCGCATCCACCGGATCGCCGCTCTCCCGCCACGCCAGGGTCATGAAACGGGCTTTGCCATCGGGATGGAAAAACCGGCCGTCTTCGAACAGCCGTGGTGTGCCAGGATGTTCCAGGGTGGGGCACGGCCAGAAGACGCCCTTCTGCTGGTCGATCTTCTCGTAGGTGATGCCGTAGTAATCGGCGATGCCGCCCTGCGACGCCAACCGCAATTCCTCGAAGATTTCGCGCGGTTCGCGAAACGGGAAATACCGGCCGCGCCCGAGGCGGCGCGCCAGATCGCAGATGATCGCGGAATCGGCGCGGGCGTTGCCGGGCGGATCCACCGCCTTCTGAATATGAATGACGCGCGCCTCCACATTGGCGGTGACGCCCTCCTCTTCCTCCTGCAGGCTGCCGGCCAACACGACGTCGGCATGCACGGCCGTTTCCGACAGGAAGAAATCGATCACACCGAAAAATTCCAGGCGTTCCAGCGCTTCGCGGGTGAAATTGGCATCCGGCAGCGAGACCAGCGGGTTGAAGCAAGTACAGAGCAGGCCTTTGATTTCGCCGCTATGAATGGCGTTCATGATCTCGACCGCGGTATAGCCTGGACCGGGCAACTCGTCCGGTGAGATGCCCCACACTCCAGCCACGTGCTGCGCGCGCGGCCGGATCGGTGAGACTGCGCTGGCCCGGCAATTGGTCACATTTCTGTCCGTGTTCGCGCCCGCCCTGCCCGTTGCCCTGCCCTGTGATCATGATGGGGCCAGCGCCTTCGCGCCCGATATTGCCGGTAGCCAGCGCGATGGCCACTACGGCTTCGCAATTCTCGACTCCCTTGGAGTGGTGCTCGATGCCACGCGCGTGCATGAGCATGGCGCGGCGCGATTCGCCGATCCAATGCGCGGCCCGCTCGATGGCATCCGGAGCCACGCCGGTAACCTCGGCTGCGCGCCGCGGATTCCACGGCTCCACCGATTCCGCGGTCTTCTCGAAACCAGTGGTATGCCCCGCGATGAAGTCGCCATCCGTAAGGCCGTCGCGAATGATCACGTGCAGCATCGCCATGAGCAGCGCGAGATCCGTTCCAGGACGCACCGGCAGAAACAGATCCGCGTTGCGCGCGATGGGCGTGAAGCGGGGGTCGGCCACGATCAGCTTGGCCCCGTGGTCGCGGGCGCGCCAGACATAGTCCGTAGTGATGGGCGCGCACTCGCCGATATTGGCCCCGATCGCCATCAGCACCTCGGCATGCGGGATGTCGCTCCAGGGGTTGGGCGCGCGGTCCACCCCCAGGGCGCCTTTGTACGCCGTGCCCGCTGAGACCATGCAGAGGCGGCCGTTGTAATCGATGTGCCGGGTTCCCAACGCCACGCGCGCGAATTTGCCCATCAAGTACGCCTTTTCGGTGGTGAGGGAAGCGCCACCGTAGACCGCGACCGAATCGCAGCCGTACTTTTCCTGCAACTCGCGCAGGCGGCGCGCGGTGAAATCCAGAGCTTCGTCCCAGGCCGCTGGACGAAAGCCTTCGTCTGTGCGTATGAGCGGATCGAGGAGCCGGTCCGGATGGTTGCCCTGCAGGTAACGCTTGACGCCCTTGGGGCATAGCATGCCGCGGTTGAAGGGGAACTCTTCCCACGGTTCGAAGCCGATCACGCGGTTGCCGCGCACTTTAAGCTGGATTCCGCACTGCTGCCCGCAGAAGCAGCAATGCGTCTTGACCAGCTTTTCCGCCTGGTGGCGGGATTCGTCCTGCCAGCCTCCAGGCGGTACGTAGTTCAGATGCGGGCCGTATTGGGCGGTCAACTCATCGAGCGAAAGCGGAGCCTTAGCCACGAGAAGTCTCCATGATCCTCAGTTGCGCCCTTGAGATCGCTTTGCGTTTGCACGCCGGGCACAGAGCCTGCCAATGGGCGGCGGGGCCGGGCGTGGAATAGTCGAAGCCCACCTGTGGCAGGACCGCGCGGAGGTCGTCAATGTGCATGCGCGACGCGAATCGCTCGCCGCATCGCGCGCAGGCGGCACCTGGATCTTGAAGGCCAGCCTCCTGATAGAGCTTGACCCCGAGTTGGGCCGGGCGCTGGAAAATATGGAAGAATTTTCCGAACGGTAGAAAGAGCAGCGCGGAAATCACCGTGATGGCGTGCAGGATGGCGAGAAAACTGTACGAGGAGCCGCGCAGCCACTCCTGAGAGACCGTGAGTGCGAGTCCGGTGATAGAGATGGCGAACAGCAGGATGATCGGCAGAAAATCCATGCCGAATTGCTGGACTGTACGGGCGCCCGCGTCGGTCATGCGGCGCCAGAGCGAAAGGGCGATCCCAGCGAGCACCAACAGCGCCGAGATGTCGAGTCCGTGGAACAGCAGCCAGGCCGCGGCGGTGTGCAGCCGGAAAGCGCCCATGGGAAAACCGAACAGGTACGTGACATACCTCAATTGGTCGTTGGGGAGGGTGCGGAAGTGGATCCAGCCAAAGACCAGCGGAAAGGTGATGGCCACGGCCAAAAGGCAGCCCCAGAAGAGGCACTGGTGCATCCACCAGCGCAGCCGCGAGCGGTGCGCGATGAAGCGCTGCGCCCCGAGATGCGTGACCGCCAGTGCGGCGACATGACCCACAGTGCCGATGCCGCGCAGGATGCCGCGGCGCCGGCACAGTTCCCAGCCGCGGTCCCAATAGACGCGGGTGGGGGGCTTTTCCAGCCAGACGTTGTAGTGGTAGACGACGCCCCAGGTGGCGAAGACGACGGCGAAAGTGTAGATGACCAGCGCGGGATCGAAATTCTGAAGATTCCGCGAGCCGACGACGATGGCGGCGATCAGCAGCGCAGTCCAGAGTGTGGCCCATGCGCCGGCGCGCAGGCGATCGGCGGTGCGGCGGAGATCGGCGGGCAGTGCGAGATCGAGGCTCTGCTGACGGGGCACAAACACCCGATGATTCGCCCACCACAGCAACAACGCCATCGCCGCTAGCAGCAGGAAGGCCGGCCAAATGGCGCCCGTTCGAGCGCGGAAGAATGCCAGCAGCAAGGGCGGAAAGAATCCGCCGAGGCCGCCCATAGCGCCTACCAGACCCGTGTACTGTCCCGGTCCGGTCTGGAAAATATTGCGGGACCAGTTTGAAGACTGCGCCATTACCGAGGCCCAGCAATGCCGCACATCCGAGCGCGCCGGCAGTGAAAGGGATCATCGAGGGCCACGCCAGCAGCACGGCAAACGGCGCCACACCAAGGAAGACCGCGGATAGCACGCGTGCACCGCCGATTCGATCGGACAGCCAACCGCCCAAGGGACGCAGCAGCGTCGCCATGACCACGAAGCCGGCCGTACGGAAACCGGCGTCGGCGGGGGACAGATGAAATTCATCCTTCAGCAGCGTGGGTAAGTAAATGGAGAACGCCACAAAGCCGCCGAAGGTCAGGAAATAGAAGGCCGCCAGGAGCCACGCAATCTCTTCGTGGGTGAGCACTTCGAGCATGGCACCGAAGCTCTTTCGTTATTGCGCAGCCGGTGCCGGAGCGTTGCGCGCCCGCAGGGCGAACGCCGCGGCCCAAACCACGAGCAATACAGCGGTACCGTGATAAACCGCAGGCATTCCAACTTGCGTGGCCAGCACCGGGCCGAGGAACACCGCGGCCGATTGACCAATGTTTCCCAACCCGTATACCCCGAGCGCGCTGCCCTGCCGCTCCGGGGGCGTCCATCGCGAGACATAGCCCACGCCGACCGCGAACGAGGAGCCGGCCAGGCCGAGCAGGAACGCAACCGCCAGCAGACTCGCATAGCTGGCCTGCTGCGGCGCAATCCAGACCGGCAACGCCACTGCCGCCATCAGGATCGTGAAGATGGCACGGCCGCCAAAGCGGTCGGTGAGGATGCCCATGGGGATGCGCGCCAGCGATCCCAGGAGTACGGGCACCGCCACCAGCAAGGCCGTTTCCGACGCTGTCAGGTGAAGGGCCTCGCGGAAGCGGGGAGCAAAGGCGGCGATCAGCCCCCATGCCGCGAAGCATACCGTAAACGATATGGTGCCAACTGCGACGTGACGGTGATTGGCCATATCGCTCCACCTTCCACTCTAACGCCGAGAGATTTGATCGGTGTGTATAGGTGTGTATATAAGTCACGCCGGGAGCTACGGGGTTGCGCCAAGATGGAGGAATGAAGACGGGGGGACGGCGGCGGTCGCTAATCTTCCCGCGCGAACACGGAGCCTGGGGAATCCTATTGGTCCCATTGATCACTGGAGCGGCGGTGGGTCTGCGGGCCGGGGGTACGCATGGCCGCTCGCGCCTCTCAGCATCGCGGGCCTGGCGCTGTTTTGGCTGCTGTTTCCCCTAGCTGCGTTGATCTGGCTTTTTTGGGGCGGTCGGAACCTGGCCCTGCTGTGAATTGGCGCGGTCGCGGGCGCTGCCTTCATTGTGCAGACGGTCGTAAAACGGAGCATCCGGAGCGCCCGGACGACGGTACAGATGGTTGGTGCGGCGGGGCTGACCCTAGTGGCGCCCGCTGCGTACTACACCGTCACGGGCCACTTGAATGGCGCCGCCTGGTCTGTTTGGATCGCTAACCTCGTGTTCGCCGCCAACCAGATCCAGTTCGTACAGCTACGCATCCACGCGGCGCGTACCGTGAAGCCGAATCGGAAGCTCTCCATCGGCCGCGGACTCTTATGCGGACAGATCGTCCTGATGGTGCTTCTGGCTCTCGCCTGCGCCGATCATCTCTTCCGTTGGTACGCAGCGATCGCTTTTCTGCCGATATTGTCACGTGTTTCGCCCAGTTCGTCTGGGCATCTGAACCGCTCGCGATTCATGCCCGGGAGGCGCGAACTGATCCACGCATCCGCCTTCGCGTTTCTTCTCGTTGTCGGGTTCCAATTGCCCTGACACACGTCACTGCGGTCGCCGCACCTCGGGCCTACTCTGGACTTATGGCGGCGCCCGCGTCGAGACTTAATCGCTCCTTTTGGAAGGCGAAGGCCAAATCATTGACGGCGATCAACAGGAGGCGGCCGGTCCGGGAACTGTCGTCTTTGTCCCTGCCGGCGAAGCGCGCGGAGTAAAGGCCGCAAGCCGGTGGTAGCTCTGCACGTTGTGAGCCCACTGCTAACCGAGAAAGACATCGATGAGGCCCGTTCCTGGTGATCTGGGGCTGACTCAGACGTACGATCTGGTCTGCGTTCGCTGCCGCGCGGGCGCGATCGAGAGCCGTAGCCCGTTTCAGCTGACCTCGTCCCGTTGCTGCAAATTCAGCGTGAGCTTAGGCTAACCACCGTGACGCGGCGCGCAACTCCGTTACTGAGGGAGAGCGCGATAGATTGAACTTTCCCGGGTATCCATTGCGTAACTCTAATCAGGCCATGGGGGGACATCAACATGGAACGATCATTAGGGGTTCTGAACGGACTGTCAAAATGAGAGCGAGGAAAAAGGCCCCGCCCCTTTTGACTGTGCTTTCCGCCGCCTTTACCTTTGCCGTTGCGGCTGCCGCACAAACGATACCTGATGGCGCCTCGATCGACGCTGAGGTGCGCAAAATCATGACCAAAACCCACGCCAATGGCATGGCCGTTGCGGTCATCGATCACGGCAAGGTCGGATATGTTCACGCCTACGGTATCCGTGATGCCAAGAGAGATCCGCTGACTGCGGCCACTGTCATGTACGGTGCGTCCCTCACCAAGACAGTGTTTGCATATACAGTGATGCAACTGGTCGATCGGGGTAAGATCGACCTCGATACACCCATCAAGAACGATCTTGACAAGCCCCTGCCGAGCTATGGCCCCGATCCGGTCTTCCCGGACAAGTACGGCCCTTACAAGGATCTGGCCGACGATCCGCGATGGGAGAAGATCACGCCGCGTATGTGCTTGACTCATTCCACCGGCTTCAGCAACTTTTGGTTCATCGAACCCGACCAGAAGCTGCACATCCATTTTGAACCCGGCACGCGCTTCAGCTATTCGGGCGAAGGTTTCATCCTGCTGCAGTTCGTTATCGAACACGGCCGCGAGGCGCAGGGCTTGGGGCTCGATGTCGGCGATCTGACCAAGGCCAATTTCGACCGGCTGGGGATGACCCGCACAAGCCTGTTATGGCATAACGGTCTCGAAACCAATGTTGCCGACGGGTGGAACGATCAGGGCCAGCCGCAGGCACATGATCAGCGCAGCAAGGTGCGCGCGGCGGGCTCAATGAATACCACGATTTCCGACCTGTCCAAGTTTGCCGCCGCCCTGGTACACGGCGACGGCTTAAGCGCGGCCTCACGCGCAGAAATCACGAAGCCGCACCTGCATATCACCACTGCCCACCAGTTCCCCCTTTTCCTCCCGGACTTGCCGCCAAGTGAGCAGCGCAAGGACTTGTACTCGGGCCTGGGCGTGACCGTCTTCGACGGCCCGCAGGGCCACGGCTTCTACAAGGGCGGCCACGACGGCTCGACCGCCAACACCATGGTCTGCATCGATGTTAGTCAGCGTTGCGTCGTGATCCTCTCGAACGATGTTCGCTCCGAGGTGGGTTTCGCCGATCTGGTCAGGTTCATCCTCGGTGATACCGGAGTGCCCTATGACTGGGAATATGGCGACCACGCTGGAAAGTCGTAAGTTCAGCCGCTCGTCCCACCTCCGCACCCCGTCACCGCAGACGCACGTCTACGAGCCAGTCAGCTAACCTGTTCAAGCCGGTCTGGAGGGAGCGTTCTTGATCATGGTAAGGAGCATGACCACGTCATTTTGTGCTTTGATCCCGTGTTCCAGGTTAGGGCGCATGTAGACGAAGGTACCTTCTGTCGCCTGTTGTTCCTCGCTGCCCAGCTTCAGCAGGGCATCTCCTTTCAAGAATGTCAGCGTGGCCGGATAGGGAGCGGTGTGAGCGGAAAGTTCCTGCCCAGGCGCGAAGCCGAACAGAATTACTTTCGATCTGTCGTCGTTCTGCAAGGTCTGGCTCAGGATTCCGCTCTCCGGTACTTTCGCCTGTTGGCGGAGATCCCGCACATAAACGTATGCGTCATTCATTCTTTCATCATCCTCCCGCTGGCGCATCTGCGCGGTGGGCTGAGGTGGCGTATTACGATAAAGGCTTGCAGCCGAAAACCGCCGCTCTTTCTGAAATTGCACTCTCTGCGGCCCTGAGCGAAGCCGAGATTCAGGTGCTGGCGCACCGCGCAGTGGAGCGGCGATTCGATCCAGACGGAATGCTTCTCCGGGAAAGAGAGCCATGCGCCGGCATCTTTCTGATCGTTCAGGGAAGTGTGAAAATCGGTTCCATTGCGAAATTCGAGTTCGTTCGCTGGCATCTCCGCTATCCGCTAGCCTACGAACAGGTCGCGGAGCTTATCCAGGAGCGAGGCGTCGCCGTGAATGGCCAGCTTGCATCTGGCGCTGGGTTCAGGCCTATGGACCGGAACTGAACGAACGCTGACGACCGCATCTGAAAGCCACCAATAAGAGTTACCGAGTGGACGAGACTTATATAAAGGTCAAGGGCCAGGACAGGTATCTGTACCGAACTGTGGATTCCGCCGGCCAGACCATCGCGTTTCTGCTGGCGGCCAAGCGGGATGCCGCGGAGCTAAACGCGTCTTTCGCAAGGCTTTGGTTGGTGCTGGTAATCTGGTACCCCGTGTGATCAATGTGGACCAGAATCGGGCCTATCCGGCTGCCGTCGATTCGCTGAAGGCGGAAGGCAGCCTTCCTCGGCGAGTGCGCCTACGCCAGTGCAAGTATCTCAACAACATCATTGAACAGGACCACCGCACGGCAAAGAGACGGACTTGGTTGGCCAAATGCTACGGCTCCTTTGCAACCGCTTGGCGAACGTTTCAAGGAATCGAAGCGATGCACACGATCCGAAAGGGCAGGGTGAGGTGGGTGGCGAAGCGCGACACCGCGGCGCAAGTCAGTTTCATCGGGGAACTGTTCGGCATCGCCGCCTAACTTACAATTGCTTTCAAGCCTTCGCTAGTCACAGCGACTGCGCACAGCAATCTTCGCGATGGAATCGTTCCAGGTGTATGAGGGCGGGATAAACCGACCCCTGGTCCAATCGCAAGAGGTTCTCCGCAACTTGCTCAATTCTCCTTGGCGATGCGATAGCCGTGCATCGCCGCCGTCGTATCCAGTGTTTTTCAGGATCAGGAGATCCAGCGTTCCGCGCAGATGCCATCCGACCGGAGGCAGGGCCGGCTCATAGATCCGGACCTCACGTTCCTGTGGTTCGCGGCTTTCCCGTCAGTGTGGCGAACTCACAAGGCATCGGGACATAGATTCCGAAACGCTACGCGACTGATCGCGGGTAATCGTATCGACGAAGGCAACAGGCGTATCGGCAGCCGGAATGCGTGCGCGGAGGGCGGTTAGTCGCATTGGTCGTTCCGTGCTCGCCTTTTGGACTAGCAGACAGTCTAGTAGACAAGGCGTCAACGCTTCTAGTAGAATGTCTTCTAGGCAAGATGGCCCACAATAACCCCGGCGAAAATCGTATTGAGCTGCTCCAGGGCACGCTCGACATGCTGATTTTGCGAACTCTCCAGTGGGGACCGCAGCACGGGCACGGTGTCGGCCAGGCGATCCGGCAAAGTTCGGCTGACTTGCTGCAAATCGAACGCGGATCCTTATATCCCGCGCTGCATCGCCTGGAAGCGCGGGGTCTGATCACGTCGGAATGGAAGGCTTCGGACCTAAACCGGCGGGCGAAGTACTACCGGCTCACCGCGGCCGGTAAAAAGCAATTGGTGGCTGAGCAGTCGAAGTGGAAGCTTCTGGTCAGAACGATCGCGCGCGTGATGCGTCCGGCATGAGGCAAGAGCAATGAAGCGGTGGGACTTTTGGCGACCGAAACGACGCGAGACCGAGCTCGACGATGAGATGGCCTACGATCTTGCGTTGGACACCGAGGAGCGAATGCGCGCCGGCGTCACGCGCCAGGAAGCCGAAGGGGCCAGCCGCCGCGATTTTGGGAATGTGCTGCAACTGAAGGAGGGGATTCGCGAAATGTGGGGTTGGACATCGGTCGAACGGCTCGCTCAGGATTTACGATATGGATGGCGCACCTTGCGCAATAACCCACTGTTCGCCACGATGGCAGTGCTGTCGCTCGCATTGGGCATCGGGGCGAATACGGCTATTTTCAGTTTCATGGATGTGATTCTAATGCGCGCGCTGCCGGTGCGGCGTCCCGGAGATCTGGTCATCTTGAACTGGCATACCAAGGGCCTTCCTGGTGTGGTCCACGGCATGAGCGGGAGCTGGTATGACGATCCCCATACCGGATGGAGCTGCGGCGACTATCCCTTCCCTGCGTACGAGCTTTTGCGCGCGAACAACCGCGTCCTATCCAGCATGTTTGGATTCGCCGCCGCGGGCCGGCTGAATCTGAGTGTTTCAGGACAGACCGATCTCGTCGATGGCCAGCTGGTGTCTGGCAACTTCTTCAGCAGCCTCGGCGTGCGTCCCGCCGCGGGACGCTTGATCAGCGATGATGACGACCGCGGCGGCGCTACGCCTGCGGTAGTGATCAGCTACAACTACTGGCGGCGGCGTTTTGCCGGCAGCGCTGATGCAATAGGGCAGTCCATTTTCCTCAACAGGATGCCGTTCACGATCGCCGGAGTGTCCGCAGCGGAGTTCTTTGGAGTGGATCCTGCAGGTGCGCCGGATCTGTTCATTCCGCTGCATGCTGCTCCGCTATTTGCCGAGGATCCGCAAGACGATGCAAAGCAAAGGTTCCTCGACAAGAACTTCTATTGGGTCGAAATCATGGGCCGGTTACGGCCGGGCACAAGTCTCGGGCAGGCTCAGACCGATCTCGCTGCTCGGTTTCAGCGCTATGTCAACAGCACGGCTTCCACCGAGGAGGAGAAAGTCGATCTACCTGCGCTGGTGCTCGCGGGTGGAGGCTCCGGCATCGATTCCCTGCGCCGCGAATATTCCAAGCCGCTATACGTGCTCATGGCTATGGTCGGTCTGATTCTTGCCATCGCGTGCGCCAATATCGCCAACCTTCTGCTCGCGCGCGCGGCGGCACGCCGACGTGAGATTGCGGTACGCCTGAGTCTCGGGGCCGGACGCCTGCGTGTCATTCGTCAACTGCTGACGGAAAGCGTGCTGCTGGCTTTTCTCGGAGGATTGGCGGGTGTCTGGGTTGCGGCGCTGGGGATCCGATTCCTTACCTGGCTGCTCGCAAACGGGCGCGACGGCTTTACCCTGCATGCGAATCTCAGTTGGCAGTTGTTGGCATTTACGTTCGCTCTGGCGCTGACTACCGGAATTCTCTTCGGCTTGGTTCCGGCCATACAGGCAACCACGATGGATATTACGCCTGCCTTGAAGCAAATCAGAGCGAGTGCGCCGCGGAGCCGGCTCCGTCTGAACAGGATGCTCGCGATCTATCAGATCGCGGTCTCGCTGTTATTGACCATCGCGGCCGTCCTCTTCGTTCGCACACTATCCCGGCTTCATTCTGTCGAGCTTGGCTTCGATCGCGAAAACGTGCTGCTGTTCCGCTTAAACGCCAAGCAGGCCGGATACAGCGATCGAGCGCTTGAACGCTTCTACACGGATCTATGGGCTCGTTTCCGAACCCTTCCGGGAGTGCGGGATGTCAGTCTTTCCGATTTTGCGCTGGTCTCCGGCGCGGGCAGTCAAACCGGAATCGCGATTCCCGGCCGTCCGGCACAACACGGGCGAGAATCGGGAACCTCCGTCCTCAAGATCGGCCCGACGTTCTTTTCGACGATGCGTATTCCTATTCTCTTGGGTCGGGAGCTTCAGGAACGCGATATGACGGGGCCGTTCAAGGTGGCAGTGGTCAATGAAGTTTTTGCAAAGAAGTATTTTCCGAACGAGAATCCGACTGGCCGCCGCTTCGGCTTCGGCGGAGATGGCGGGAAGTTCGACGAGTTTGAGATCATTGGCGTGGCCAAGGCAGCCCGGTACAACTCCCTCAAGGAGGTCATCCCGCCGCTTGTTTACATTCCCTTCAGCCGGCGTATCGATGGGGTGTCGTTTGAGTTGCGCACCCATGGCGATCCGCTGGGCCTCGTCGCCACGGTGAGCCGGATTGTTCGCCAGGTCGAGCCCCGCGTGCCGGTTTCGGACGTGAACACGCAATCGCGCCAGATCGATCAAACCATCAACAGGGAGCGCATTTTCGCACAACTCTGCAGTTGCTTTGCGGCGCTTGCCCTGCTCATATCGTGTATCGGACTTTACGGCATGATGGCCTATACCGTGGCGCGGCGCACTGCCGAAATCGGCATTCGTATGGCGTTGGGAGCCGATCGGCACCGCATCATCTGGATGGTGGTGCGCGAGATGATTTGGATTGGGGTAACGGGACTTACCATTGGATTGGCAGCGGCCTGGGGTACGACCCGGTATCTCGAGTCGTTTCTGTTTGGCCTGAAATCGAAGGACCCGCTCACAATACTGTTGGCGGCTGGAATCCTGGTCGCCGCGTTGGTGTTGGCCGGCTGTGATCCGGCGATGCGCGCGTCGCGGATCGACCCACTCACTGCGTTGCGGCATGAGTAGTCCACACGCAGTCAGGACAGTGTCACGGCGTGCTAGCGCCGGCGCCGGAGAAGCACTCCGCATACCTGGTGCGGGCCTTGCCCTGGCGATCCCCCACTCCGCGGCTAGGTCGAGGCACTGCTGGCGCGGGAGAGCGCGGCGGTGACGCCGGACGGGAAACGGGCCAGTCATGGGTGCGGATTCTCGGTGGACCACGTCATGAGCAAGTCCGGCGGCGTCCTCAGGTCCGGCGTCAGCACGAAGAAGCTACCCACACCCGGAATCTGGGGAATTTCGATTGACAGAGCGGAGGTCTCCACCCGCTGCATACCAAATGGCGGTTCGGTCAACGTTTGCGTGACCTTTGCGATGCCGAGCCTGACTTTCGGTTCCGGGGTAACCTGACGGAGGCTGGCATACACGGGATGGCTGGTTCCATCCGGAGTCGTAACCGAGAGTAGTTCGATAGCCACCACGAAGCACCGCGCGGGACAAGAAGTGGTTTCAATCCATCGGACCCGCGCCTGCACCTTCGCGCCTTTGACGATGATTGTGTCACCGTGGTCGCGCGCATCCTCCTCCATGATGAGCGTGAATCGCTCTCCGATGCCGGAACGCTCGGTGAGAGGCGTCCCGAGCCGCATGCGCAGGGACAAACCGGATGGAATCGGCTGCTCCTCGTGGCGAATGGGTGCCGCAGCAGGCGCCGGTTCAACGGCGTCGTCGCCGCCGAACCGTATCGAACTCGTGGTGGAATACGGGCGGCAATGACTGAACTCGACCTGATTGATGCTGGCGGCGCCTGTGGAATGTTCCACCACGGTGTTTGCCGTTTGCGGCAGCACGACACGTCGATCCCCCAGATACATCGGAGCGTAAACCACCTCAGTACGCGCGGAGCGGATTTCGAAATCCGCCGGCAACTCCGTGGCCTCACTCGAAAGCGCCAGCAGTTCCGCGGTCTCCGGATCGATCCAAAACGTGCCCTGCATTCCGGCTGTCACACCGCTTCTCGGACTGCTCAGCCGGAAATGCGTGAAGACAGACGATACCGAATAATCGAATTGCAAGGCGGGCCGCGATTGAAACGTCCCGGCACCATGGAAGGTCCTCCGGGCATAGCCGTCCAGGAAGACGGTCTTCAGAATCGAGGTCAACTGTCCCGAGGTCATGAGACCGAAGCCCACCAGGGCCGCCGGATTCTCGACGAAAGCGTTCTCCCGCCCCGGCCAAGAGAACCACTCACGGTCGCCTATGGTGGAGACTTCGATCTGCAGCGCGTCGTGTTCGTTCCGCTTCACTTTTCCTTTCTTATCTGCCCTGGTGCGGGTCACCGATTCGAGACACGCGCAATTGGCCAGTGCGGCCACCGACTCGCCGGCGAGCCTGGATGCACGGGCCAGCGCGAGCACCTCCGGTGCGAGTTCTTGGCTTGCCACGTGCTCGCACAGCAAGGTGACGGCTAGAATTGGCCCGGTCGCGCGGATTGTCGTCGACAGGCGCACTCTTGTTGATATTGTACGGCACGGCCAGGCGCCCCCACGATTGGAAAATGCTGTGGAGAATGCCTTCGGCACGTGAGCGCGTCTGCGCAGCCGGCATGTAACCAAGATGCGGGACTCCGGGAAGGCGCAGAGCGCGTCAACTTCGGAGACAGCTACGCAACGCCGCCAGAATTCCGAATGTGTTGGATTCTGATCGGCCTCTCGCGAGTTGGGCCGGGGCGTTGTCATGTAATATCGGCCTCTATGTCTTCGCGGCGTGGCCGCGCCTGCGTCGATGGCGGCCGCTACCTCTTGCCACGGGTCGCAAAAAAAAGCCGATCAGGGCCAAACGATTTCAGCTCTGCTGCGAGTCGCCATTGGTGCGATGCTGAAGAGTAAAACATTCATGCCGAAAAGCTTGTGGCCACTTCCGAAGCTGACGCCCGCGGGGGGCCTAAGCTTTTGGCAACTGCAGATTCTGCTCGTGGGCGTCGCGGTGGCAGTCTCGGGAATCTTCTGGCTGCTGCAAGGAATTACCAACCCCACCCCGCAAATTCTCTTCACCTTTATAATCGGGAATTGCACTTGGCTGGCGGTGCTTCTCGCCGCACCGCTCGTCAAGCAGAAGTCCCCTTGGGACTGGGTCGCGTATCTTGGCATTCTCCTCCCGGTCGCCGCGGTGGCGAGTTGGATCTCGTCGGTGGCCAGCCGGATCGTCGCGGGGCGCGCCGAGCACCTGTTTGCTCTTGATTGGTCCGATATCCGGAACGGCATGTTTTTCTCGTTCGTCAGTGGGGTTGCTTTATTTATTTCGGGAAAGGCGAGGGCACGGCTGGAGGGGCGGAATCGCGAACTGGAAAAGCAAATTACGGTGGGACAAATTAAGCTGCAGGCACACGAAGCCGAGTTGAATACGGCGCATGAGATTCAAGCGCATCTTCTTCCCCATGACCTGCCGCAGATGAAACCATTCCAGGTTGCCTGCGCGTGGGAGCCGGCGCGGTCAGTGGGCGGTGACTACTTTGACGTACTTGCACTAGGGCCGGATCAACTGGGGATCTGCATTGCGGACGTGTCTGGAAAAGGGATCACAGCCGCGTTACTGATGGCGAATCTGCAAGCGGCCGTGCGGGCGTTCGCACCGGTCAGCAGCGGGCCTGGAGCGCTGTGCCGCAAGCTCAATGAAGTGCTGTGCGGCAGCATTGCACCGGGAAAGTTCGTAACCTTCTTCTATGCAGTGATCGACCGCGAGCGGCTGATTCTGCATTTTGAGAATGCCGGGCACAGTTCGCCAATTGTGCTGCGGGGGGACGAGGCGAACATTCTCACAGAAGGCGGCACGGTGCTGGGGCTGTTCCCGAAATCCATTTATGAGGAGCGGCAGTTCGCATTGAACTCGGGCGATTGCTTGTTGCTAACGACGGACGGCGTGACGGAAGCGGCGAACGATCACGACCAGGAGTTCGGCAATGAACGAGTGATTGCCGCGGCACGCGCCGCGCGGAGTCTCGGGGCGCAGGGCATCCGCACGAGGATTCTGGACGACGTGACGCGCTTCTGCAAAGACAACTTCCAGGACGACGCTACACTCATCGTGGTGACAGTGGATTAGCGTCGCAAAAAGGTCTACGACTTCAAACGAAGGCGTTGCGGTTGCATATGGATAGCGGCCGAGTGGGCGGATAACCTCGCCGTCCGGTGCCAGGTCCGCATCTCGAAATTTGCCGGGCTTGGCCAGTTGATGCCCGGGGTTTGTCCGCCGCGAACGTGTCGCCCCTTAAGGTGTAACTGACTGCCATGAGCGCGTTGCCTGAACCGTAAATCAGCTAGTTGTTGCCGGCTTTCGAACGGGACGGGCGCCATAGCGTTCCCAGGCGAGTTGACCACATGTGGTCAGATGACTCCGCGCGGTCAGTTCCCCGGGCCAATCACTCAGTCTCCCGCAAGTATGGAGTAGGCATATGTGGTCCACATCGATTTGATACGGTTGGACCCCGAAGTGCCCTTTAGTAGAGTGCAGCCGAAAGAAGACTGGGGCGAAAAGCGGCTCCGCCGCGCGGTCTTTGGGTGTTGTGGCGAAGGATAATCGATGTTCCAAATGGTTACGAAAATCATGAAGTGGGCCTCCATTCCGGTCCTGCTGATTGCCTCGCTCTTTGCGTTTTGCGCCGCGAGTTACGAACCCTTGCTGGATCTCACGATTGGTCTGGCCGCTATCGTCTTTGTGCAGCGGGCGATCCGGTTAAAGGAATACTTCTGGGCCGTCGGGTATCTTGCGGTTGGCGTAGTTTTCACGCCACTGTCCCTAATGGTCAAGATCTTCCTCTTGATGGGCTTCGCCTGCGTTGTAACTTTCGCAAACTTGTTAGCGGCATTCCGCACGCAACCGGCGGGGGTGAGCTAACGCAAGTCACGGTACTTACGTGACGCAGGAACGGATATTTCAATGAGTAAGCTACTAACGGTACCCCGATCGAGCCGCGAAATGAGAGCAGCGGTGATATTCGTGCTGTCAATGGCCATCCCCGCTGTCGGAATTGCGCAGGTGTCAGTTACAGGGTTGGCTCCCGTACCAGTGACAGAGACTGATCCGACCTCGGTTACAGAGAGTCTTCCGACCCCGGGTACAACGACTTCGCAGACCTCGGCTCCAGGAATTACGCCCCTCGACTGGCAAGGCAAGCTGCTGTTTCATGCCCAAGCCACCTACGAGCCGTGGGCGGTCACGAGTTTCGCAGCATATGCCGGATTCCTCCAGGTAATTAACTCTCCGAAAGAGTGGGGACAAGGCGGCGGCGCTTACGGCAAGCGTTTTGCCTCCACGCTCGGCTGGTCGGCGATACATGGCACTCTGGCCTTCGGACTGGATTCCGCGCTGCACCAAGACCCGCGTTACTATCGATCGCTGAGCGTGGGGTTCTGGCGCCGGTCAGCACACGCGCTCCGGGGAACTTTTCTTACGCGGACCGACTCGGGCAGCGAGACACTGTCAACCTGGCGTATAGGCAGTGCCTACGGCGCAGCGTTTCTTTCCGACTTGTGGTATCCGGCCCGTCTCGATACGCCCCGCCAGGGATTTATCGATGGCACCCTCGGGCTTGGATTCGGTTTTGTCAGCAACATGGGATCGGAGTTCTGGCCGGATATCAAGAGCAAGCTATTTCACAGGAAGTGAGATGGGACCATGATTGGGCATAACGATTTACGCCGGCTCTGGAAACTGCCACCCTTTGCCGCGTTTGGACTGCTCATCCTATTCTCAGTTCAAGCTGCTTTTTCGTATTCCATTCTCACCCACGAAGCCATTATAGATTCCACTTGGGATAACGCGATAACGCCGCTGCTCCTGAAACGATTTCCTACCTCCACCGCGGACGAGTTGACCGAGGCGCACGCATACGCCTACGGCGGAAGCATCATCCAGGATTTAGGCTATTATCCATTTGGCAGTAAGTTTTACAGCGATTTGACACACTACGTCCGGAGTGGCGACTTCATTCTGAACCTGATTCGCGATTCTCAAAACCTGGACGAATATGCATTCGCATTGGGGGCCCTGGCGCATTACGCCGGAGACAACAATGGCCATCGCATGGCCGTGAATGTGTCCGTACCGATGCTGTACCCGAAGCTCCGCTTGAAATTTGGGAAGTGGATAACGTATGCGGACGATCCTTTCTCGCATAGTAAGACAGAGTTCGGGTTCGACGTATTTCAGGCCGCGAAAGGCCGCTACGCCTCGGATGCTTACAAAGGCTTTATAGGCTTTCAAGTGGCAAAGCCCGTACTCCAGCGGGCGTTTCAGGATACTTATGGAATACGGCTCGAGCAGGTCTTTTTCGACCTCGATCTGGCGATCGGATCGTACCGGCGTGCGGTTGGGACGGTACTTCCGGCGCTGACCAAAGTGGCGTGGCAAATCAGGAGTCAGGACATCAGGAAAGACGCTCCGGGCATCACGCGCCAGAAATTCCTGTACAATCTGTCCCGTTCCAGCTATGAAAAAAACTGGGGCGCCACGTATCAAAGGCCGGGTGTCCGGTCGAAAATGCTGGCGGGCTTATTTCACATCGTTCCCAGAGCGGGCCCATTTAAGGCCCTGGCGTTTAAGAGGTTGACACCGGAAATCGAAAAGTTGTACATGGCCAGTTTCAACGCGTCGATCGATGCGTATCGCCAGTTGCTTGCCGGCGTAGGCACCGGCCGGCTTAACCTGCCCAACGACAATCTTGACATGGGAGCAGCCACCGAGGCGGGCAAATACAAACTGGCTGACACGGCGTACGCGAAACTGCTAGACAAGCTGGAAGGTCACTACGCGGACATCCCCCAAGACCTCCGAAGCGATATCCTCGGGTTCTACCAGGATCTCGGCCTGCCTATCGCGACCAAAGGACACGAAAACGAGTGGGCACGGCTGCAGGAGGAACTCAATCATCTGACTGCCATAAACCACGATCTTGCAGCGGCGACCTCCGAAGAATCTAGCGCGACAGGCGAGCTTAATGCCAAATGACCAATAAACCGAGCCTCGTTATGCAAGTCCGCTGAGGGGCGACCGCTGGCCTGTTGGCGGCGGCTGCACCGGCGCACGCGCACGGGGACCAATTCGCCTCGCTGATTGCCGACCTTTACAGCGATGAAATCCTGGCCCGCCTCGAATGCGAGAACGATAGAAAACATGTGCTGTTGAAGGAGTCTTCGGGTTCGCGGCAATACACGGCGGTGGGAGTGCGCAGGAGTTACCGGCAGGTTGAAGGATGAGCACTTCACCGTGCTGACGCGATCGGGCAGATAGACTCGGCGGCATCATCGATAGGGTGCCGGCGTCCGGATTGAAGCCCGTTTCGCAGCCGGTGTTTCCATCTGGTGGGCGCTCCCCACATTAGCGAAGAATTCGTTGACGTCGGCCGTTTCTGGGTTGCCCGGGCACGTGCGATCGGTGACGTCCAGTTTCCTGCCTCGCCCGACCGGACTAAACATTCTTCTCCCGAACAGCCTCTGGGTACGTACCGCTTGACCAAGCTACCTCGCTGCTCCGGCAATAATCAAAACGAAGTGAACGCATCCTTCGCGACCCCTTTGGCGGAGATACGGCCGAATGCAGCGGGTGACGCCGGCGGCGCCACGCTCGAGCAAATGGAGCGGAGCGTATCATCAGGGTGCTTGGGAGAGCGACGGAGTGGTCACGGGATAGCTGCGGTACCCGCGGCCGTAGCATCTTCCTACGAGTCGTGATCAACAAGCAACTCCCGCATTTCCGGGTGCAGGTTTTGCAGTTTGGCACGGGATAACTCTTTGAACGTTGCACGCGTATCCGCGAACGCGGCTTGTAGTCGACAAACACAAGGGGCATAGTATCTTCGACAGCGCCAAAAGCACCGACCGCGCCTTGTCAAGTGACCACAGATTGTCACTTGCCAGTTACTTCGCTCTTCCCGACCGGGTTCGAAAGCCGTCCCTGGCGAGGCGGCACAACGAATGATGAAGTTGGCGCGAATCGTGCCTTAAGGTGCACTGTCGGCCATACGCCCCTTAGGGCTTGAACGGGCCGACGGAAGAGGCAAACAAATGCGAATAATACTAGCAGCTACTCTGGCGATCGCGCCACTTGCGATTGCACCCTTGCTGGCCAAAGACAATCAAAATGTAAAGCGGCTAAATCAAGCCGCCGTGGTGTTTTCCGAGGTTATGGCGACACCGGACAAAGGTATCCCGGAAGATCTGGTTGCGCGCGCCCACTGCATCGTAATCGTCCCCGGGGAGAAGACCGCGGCTTTCCTGGTTGGCGCGAAGTACGGAAAAGGTTACGTGTCGTGCCGGCGTAATGGCGGCTGGTCGGCGCCGGGCACGGTCATCATCGAGGGCGGTAGCTTCGGCTTTCAGATTGGCGGCTCCATGACGGATGTAATCATGCTGGTGATGAACCAGGGGGGAGAGGACAAACTGCTTTCCGACAAGTTCACTCTAGGCGGGGAAGCATCGGTTGCCGCAGGGCCCGTGGGACGCACGGCTACGGCTCAAACCGACCTTCAAATGCACGCCGAGATTCTCTCCTGGTCGCGATCCCAGGGCCTTTTTGCGGGCGTTGCTCTGGAAGGCGCGACCATGCGGCAGGATCTGAACGATAACGCTCAAATCTACGGCAAAAAGCTCGGCAACCGGGAGATCCTGACCAGGCGGATGCGTACGCCCAAAGCGGCCGCCACACTGATCGCCGAGCTGGACAAGCACCCGGCGCGCGAACGCGCGGTTGCGTCAACCGGCGGCAGCCAATAACCGGCCATACGCCCAACCGAAGATGATCCAAGTGAGACGCATGTTCAGTTTCGATAAGCAGCAGGCGGACAGTTAGGCGCGTGTGCTTGGATTCTTGGATTAAGGATAACCGGACCGAATTTACAGCCGTTAGAATTACACAAAGGAGACAGAATATGTCTGAACTAAACGCAGTAGTTGCTGTTTATGGCTCGCATATCGAAGCAGAAGGCGCGGTGAAGGAACTTCAGCGCGCGGGAATCGACATGCATACCCTTTCGATCGTTGGCAAGGATTCCCACACCGATGAACATGTGGTGGGTTATTACAATACCGGCGACCGGATGAAGTACTGGGGCAAGACCGGCGCCTTTTGGGGCGGCTTCTGGGGGCTTCTGTTCGGGTCTGCCTTCTTTGCGATTCCTGGCCTCGGCCCCGTGCTGGTAGCGGGCCCTTTGGTCGCGTGGATCGTAGGAGCGCTGGAAGGCGCCGTGACCGTTGGCGGTTTGAGCGCCATCGGCGCGGGGCTTTATGGGATGGGTATTCCGAAGGACAGCGTGGTCAAGTACGAAACGGCGCTTAAGACCGACAAATTCCTGCTGATGGTGCATGGCACGGCTGCGGAAGTCGAAAAGGCGAAGGACGTTATCGGAAACACGCGGCCTGTCGATGTGACGCTGCACTCGCCCGAGGCCGTAGCAGTGGCCGCGAGATAGCGCCGCGTTCGACAATGGCCCCTGAGGACAAAAGACCATGCTAAGAAATGCCGCCCATTTGAAAGGTTTCACGATTCGAGCTACCGACGGCGAACTTGGAACTGTAGGTCAATTGTATTTCGACGATAAGACATGGGCCATCCGCTATTTCGTGGTAGAAACCGGCGGTTGGCTGGATGGGCGGCAAGTGCTGATCTCACCAATCTCCGTCGTCCATGCCGATTGGGAAACCAAGCAATTGAGCGTGGCTCTCACGAAGAAAAAAATTGAGAATAGCCCTGACATCGACACGCACCAGCCGGTTTCGCGGCAGAACGAGGCGGCATACTACGGGTATTACGGCTATCCTTGTTATTGGGATGGCCCCTACCTGTGGGGCCCGGCGTTTTATCCGGCGGGCTTGGCTGTTCCAACCTATGCTTCCAGGGAAGCTCTGGCGGAGAAGATCGCGAGAGAATTGACGGATTCGCATCTGCGGAGTACGGCTGCCGTCACAGGATACAACATAGAGGCGGCTGACGGCGAGATCGGCCATGTGGACGGGTTTGTCGTGGACGATGAAGCCTGGGCTATCCGCTACATCGAGGTCGCCACGCGGAATTGGTGGCCGGGCAAGAAGGTGCTAGTTTCGCCCGCATGGATCGATCGGGTGAGCTGGGCGGATTCTAAAGTGTACGCTGGCCTCTCTCGGGAGGCCATCCAGAACGCTCCGGAGTATATCGAGTCCATGCCGATCAGTCGGGAGTATGAAAACCGGCTGTACTTTCACTACGGCAGGCCGCCATATTGGTTGCACCAGGCTTGAATCGGAACCGCCCTCGACGATGCGTGGTGTTTAAGATAGAGCGGTGCTGCCGATCCTGCACCTCAACGGATACAAGATCAAGTAATCCGACCGTTTTGCCCCGCATCGAGCATGCGGAACTTGACCAGGTTTCCGCGGCTGAAGGGGAAGCCGTGAGACTGAATTATAGTCGGCCAACCTCGCGTGGGTGCGCACAGTAAGACTGTTCCGACGCGACTCCCGCAACTTCCAGTGCAGCAATTCTGGAGCTGGTTGCCATATTCAGAGGACCTCCACTTTCGGCGCACGCCTGTGTGGAGAGAGCATCCGGATTGTGACGACGGCTGCCGGGGCCAGATAGGCAAACGTTACCCAAACCCACATCAGCGCGCCTGCACACTGCTGGTCTGCCAGAGGTGAAATATCGAAGAGTGTATGAGCCGACAGATAGTGCGGGTAGACCACCCGGTTACAGAATGTAAGAAAAGCCGAAAGCGCATCGCAAGGTAACGTGGAAAGGAAAAGATACAATGGTATGCCCCACCGCGGCCAGTTCGGGAGGCTCGGCCAGGGCTGCACGACAGGCCACCAGAACAGAAGGCCGGCTGCTATAAATGATGCGTGTTCGATTGCATGCCACCCTTCTGACCGCATCCCCAATTCGAACAGTGCGGGAATATGCCATCCAATGACTGTAGCTGTGGAGACGAGCCAGCAAAACACTGGGTGAGCGACAATGTGTCCTGCCTCGTGCACCACCGGGCGGCTCAGAAGCGGTGTCAGAAAACCAGGAACGAAGCGCTGCGGCAGGCCATACAAAAACGCGATCACCGGTGCTCCCAGCAGAATCAACGGGGCCGCCACTGTCATCAGCAGAAGATGCTGCACCATATGAAGTGTGAGTAGTTGATGGTCCATGATGGCGACAGCAGACCCCACCGGCAACCACAGTGCAAACAGTCCGCCCATGAACGCCGCCAGCCGCCACGCCGGCACCGCATTTGGGAGAGAGTTCCGCAGCTGATACCAGCCCCGCGCGTAGACCAGCGCCGCCACAATCAGCGTCACCGTAACAGGGATTGTCAGTTGAGATGCCATTGGCTCCTACGGGCGTACGTTGGATTCAACGGCACGGGAGGCGTCACGGGCGGGCGCCTGTCCGGCCGGATGCAGTGTCTCGAGGAACGCCACCAGTGCAGTCGTCTCCGGGGGACTCAGGTTTTTTCCATAGGCTGGCATGTTGCCGCCGCCTTGGATCACCTGGCGGATCAGTTGATCCTCTGTAAGCTTGACGGCGACTCGATCGAGCGCCGGCCCGCGCTGTCCTCCCACTCCGCCCAGCGCGTGGCAGTTGTGACACTGCTTCACCTGAAAAACTAGGGATCCTTGCCGCTCCAGGGCAGTACGCCCTTTCAGGTATTGCGCTGGAATCGGGTTGCCGCTCCATGCGTCCATCACCGGACTCCACGGCGTGTAGCCGGCCAGATGTGTGAACGTCCCGAGCCCGACCGCCACCACTAGCATCGCAAGAACCGCGATGGGACGGCGCTTCCAGCTTTTCTCGCCTTCTCCTGAGAAGAACGGAAGGGCCAGAAGCACAGCCAGCGCGACAACCGGGCCGATTAGCAACGCCGGAGTCTCCAGCGACGGCGGAAGCAGGGACAACACGGCATAGAGCCATAGGAAGAAGTAGTCCGGCCGCGGCGCTGTCTGGATGATCGTGGGATCCGGCTGGCCGCTCGGTCCGAAGGGGCCGAAATACACGGCGCACACGACGATCAAGAGAATGATAAAACCCGAGAAGAACAAGTCCTTCGCAATCCCGCCGGGCACAAACGGAATACCATCTTTGCGCGTCAGCTCGTGATACTCCTTCAGATACGTTGCGCGGCGCACGATTCGTCCGGGCATCGGCCACTCGTTGATGCCCAACTTCAGCACCAGCAACAGATGCAGGCCAACGAATGCCATCAGCGATCCCGGAATCACGAATACGTGCAGCGCGAAAAAGCGCGAAAGCGTCGCACCGGCGATGATCGGACCGCCCAACAAGAGGTTCACAATCCACGGCCCCATAACTGGCACGCGGCTGGCAATGGACGCCCCGATGCCCAGTCCCCAATAGGCATCCTGATCGAATCGCAGCACCTGGCCGGTAAAGGCCATTCCGAGTGTCAAGAGGAGCAAAAGAATTCCCACCATCCAGGTCAGCTCTCTGGGGAACTTGTAAGCGCCGAAGAGGAAGACCTGCACCATGTGGATGAGAACGATCGCTACCATGAAGTTTGAACCCCAGCCGTGCAGGGCGCGGATGAACCAGCCGAGTGCGACATTATGATTGAGAATCTGCAGGCTATTCCATGCTTCCGCCGCCGAGGGTACATAAAGGAGGGCCAGCAGAACTCCGGTGACCAGTTGGAGCATGAATACCGTGAGCGCAGCGCTGCCAAAGACATAAGCCCAACTGGCGGTTCGGCGCGGGACGGGGTGCTCCATCGTTTCCCGGATTGGCGTTGCCAGTTGCAAGCGAGCATCGAACCAGTCACCCACCTTCTTGACTAAACGCACGGCGGCCTCCCGATTGATATGTTGGTAAGGCTTGCCGTAGGATCGCCGGTGGTAGGCATCTCGCCCGCCTTGATGAGCAGATTCCCCTGTTCCGCCTTATATCGATATTGAAACAAGCCGCGCTCCGGAGGTCCCGAGGCGCGGGAACCGTCCGCATAATAAACGCCGCCGTGGCATGGGCACATAAATAGGCCGGACTGCGGGAACCAACGGACGGGGCACCCGAGATGCGCGCAATTAATCGCAAACACCTGGAAGTTTTCGCCATCTACGTGCCGCACCCAGCAGGGAACATTCGCGGTTTCCCCATCCGCTGGATTCGCGATGGGGTTTCGATAAGTCGCCAGCCGCGTCTGGCCTTCCGGAAACTGGACGAGCGGGCCGAGCGAGATCCAGGATTCGTACCCTGGCTTGCGCTCGCGAGTGACGGGAGAAAGGATGTAGCGCACAATCGGTACCGCCAGGATCGTACCGACAGCCGCGTTAAAGAGGATGCCGAGCTTCATCAACATCCGCCGCCGCGAAAGTCCATCGGACACGGTCATCGAGATCCTCCTTCTGGTTGCAGGGCAGTCGAGTAAGGCTGGCCGGGGAACTGCGGCCGCAACGCGGCAAGCCAGGCCACCACGTCGGAGACATCCTCGGGCGACATCGGCTTGCCGGGCACGTCGCCGCGCCAGTCCGGAGCGCCAAGTTCGGGCCGACCGACAATCACCGTCGTGCGCAGGCCCTGGTCGCTCACCAGCGCAAGATACGAACCATCCACGATGGAACTGGCGCGCTTGCCTCCGCGGCCGTTCGCGCCGTGACACGACGAGCAGTAAATCCCGTACACAGCGGCGCCGCGCTTGGGATCGCCGGGAGCCTGCGCCGCGTAAGGCAGAGCATCCGCACCGGGCAGAACACCGGACTTGGCCCAGCGAGTTCGAATTCCGCCGACGATGGCGTTGATCTGGTCGTCGGTCAGCATGCCGCCGGAGTGTTGCGCAAACGCCGGCATGGCGGTTCCTGGAACTCCGTCGGCGGTTACGCGGCGAATGGTGGCATCGTCCGCAATGGCCAGGTACACCGGGTCGTTAAGCCCGATCGCGGCGCCGCCCTTGCCATCCTGGCCGTGGCATCCGGCACAGTTATCCGCATAGAGGAGACCGAAATCCAAAATCTTGCCCGGTGCCACCCATTGCGAGTCCGCCGGCGGACGGCCCGGAGCCCGAGTGCCGCAAGCCGTGGTCAGCACGCACGTCGCCAGCCCGCACGCCGCCAGCAGCCACGCCGCCGGAAGAGTTCCCTGGTGGCTCATCGCTTTTCGTCCTCTCCGCGTTTGTCGTCCTTCAATCCGGACCCCTCAAAGCGCAGGCGCAGCGCGAATGGCAGGCGCTGATCCGTTCGGATACGCTCCCGACGGGAAACGACGATGCCCGCGACGATCCCAAATCCCACCTGAGAGACCACAAACCAAAGCCAGTCTATACGCTGGTTGAGCACCGGATTCACGATTCCGAGAATGCTGTGAATCAGGCCAGTCCACAAGATGGGCGCGACGAAGCCTCCCAGCAAAATCGGCCGCCGCGGCAGCATCGGCAACATCACGCCGTAGAGCAACCCGACCAGAAGGGACGTGATCAGGTGAATCGGAATGGCGATCAGAAAGGCGCGCAGATGAAACGCGGCAATTTCGGCCGTGGTGGCTGTCGTAGCGCCCGGGAAAAAGCCCGCGGCCAGGAGATTGATCGGATACCAAATGCTTCTCTGGCTCAGAATGCCGTATAGCATCGCCAGCGCTGCCATCGCCACGCTTCCAGCTAATCCACCCCGAATTCCCGCCGAAATCGGATAGACCTCCACCGGAAGCCAGGCGCGCTTCACATCAGGCGCGATTTCCATTCGGGCGACTTCGCGGCGCAGCGTAGTGACACCCGCTGCTTGCGGCACTACCCGTACCGTTTCAAGCGCCTCGTGCGGCAGAACGTCGCGGAACCAGCCAACCGCGCCGGCGATAGATAGGACTGCCCCCAGCACGCTGACCGCCGCGCTGGTAACCAATCCCGCAAGCAGCAGCGTAATTCCGAACGCAAGGACAATAGGCCATGCCGTGGGCGCGGGCAACTGCACAGTGTCCGCTGTGCGCTCATCCGTGTGATTCAATAATTCGCCAGCCATTCGCGTCCTTTCCTCAGCGGTCCTCAGCGGTCCTCAGCGGCCGATAATGTACACGACTATGAAGACCACCACCCACACCGAGTCCACGAAATGCCAATACATCGACAAAACCTCGACGCGTGCAGCGTGCTCCTGCTTGACGTAACCCAGGAACGTAAATAGCGACACCGTGGCCAGGGCAAGTACGCCGGCACTCACGTGAAGTGCGTGCAGACCTACCAGCGAGTAGTAGGTTGTACCAAATAAGTTGGTTTGGATGGTCAAGCCTTCGTCATAGATCAGGTGGCTCCATTCACGAACCGTGCCCGCCAGGAACACCGCTCCCAGCACCAGGGTCAGAAGCCACCAGAGCGCGAAAGACCGCGAGCTTGCATCCCTCAGCGACTCTTACAGCAAGGTGAATCGTCAGACTGCTCGAAAGCAAACAAATCGTCAGGAAGATGGGCACATGCAAAACATCGCGCGGCTGGGGCCCGGTAAGGCTCTTGCCAATATAAAAGAGATACGCAACCACAAAGATGGTGAAGATCGCAGTCTCGGCCGCGATCAGACAAAACATTCCCGCGGGTCCCCGCGCTGGAAGGCTCCATTGGCTATCGCCGGCGGGCACGGTTATGGACGGTGCGCTCATAGGACCCTACTCGTAATGCCAATCGGGATCTTCCGGGTGCTTCAGATCCCAGAGCGGGCGGCGGCTGGCAACTACTGGAATGGCTGCGAAGTTGTAAGCCGGCGGCGGCGAGCTGGTGAACCATTCGAGCGTCCACGCATCCCAGGGATCGGGCCCGGCAACCTTACCCCGCCAGTAGGACCAAAGCAGATTGCCGGCGAACACCAACACACCCGCCGCTTGAAAAAGCACCCCAATTGTCACGATCAGATTCCAGACGTCCCAGCCCCTGCCTGGCTCATAAGTGTAGATCCGCCGAGGCATCCCCAGGATGCCCGGAATATGCATGAAATCGAAAGTCAGATGGAATCCTATGAAGAAGAGCCAGAAGTGCAGTTTGCCAAGCGCCTCGTTACACATTCTTCCGGACATCTTCGGAAACCAATAGTAGAAGGCCCCAAAGAGCGTGAACAGAATGCCGCCCACGATGACGTAGTGGAAGTGCGCGACTACAAAATAGGACCCGGACAACTGCCAGTTGAAGGGCGCCGCACTCAGCATGATCCCAGTCAGGCCCGCGATCAAGAACTGAAACAGAAAAGCGGTGCAAAACAGCATCGCAGTCTGGAAGTGAATCTCTCCACCCCACATAGTCGCGAGCCAGTTGAAAATCTTAATGCCGGTGGGAACGGCTATGGCCATGGTGGACAGCACAAAGAAGGTATTTCCGGCCGCACTCATGCCCACCGTGAACATGTGGTGGGCCCACACGCTCATACTGATAAATCCAATGCACAGCGTCGCCGCCACCATGACCGGGTAGCCGAAAATCGCTTTGCGGGAGAAAACGGGGATGATTTCCGAAGCGAACGCAAAGGCCGGAATCGCCAGAACATATACTTCCGGATGACCGAAGATCCAGAAGAAGTGCATCCAAATCACCGCCGATCCTCCGGCCTGCGTATCGAAGAAGTGTCCGCCCAGATAGCGGTCAAGCAGCAACATCAATTGCGCGGCCGTCAGCGGACTTACGGCGAGAATTACGAGGCCCGCCATCGTAAGATTCAGCCAGGCGAACAGCGGCATCTTCCCAAGTGCCATTCCCCGGCAGCGCAAACACAGGATAGTGACAATAATGTTGATCGCGGTTCCAATGCTGCCGATACCGGACACCAGCAGCGAAAGTATCCAAAAGTCAGTGCTGTGTCCCGGCGAAAAAGTCTGCGCGGTTAGTGGCGCGTAGGCGAACCATCCTACGTCGGGGGCATTGCCGGCTCCGTAGAGCCCGTCTCCGCCCACAAAGCTGAAATAAAGTAGCAAGCCGCCGAAAGCCGTCATCCAAAAGCTGAAGGCGTTAAGGCGGGGAAACGCCATATCCCGCGCGCCAATCATCAGGGGGATCAAGTAGTTCGCGAATCCAAACACGAGAGGCATGGCCACAAAGAAAATCATGGTCGTCCCATGCATCGTGAACATGCGGTTGAATACTTGTGGTGAGACGAAATGGTTTTGCGGGCGAATGAGCTGGATGCGCATTATGGCTGCTTCCAGCCCGCCGATCAGAAGAAACAGCAGCGCATAAGCAATGTACAGGATACCCAGCCGTTTGTGATCGACGGTAGCGACCCATTGGTGAAGCCGGTCCACCAGCGGTGGCGGCGCCGTTTCGGAAACGGGCCAGGCGATCGATTCAGTCGGCATCAGCGAAGAGTCTCCAGATACGCGGTTACTGCGTTCAAATCCGGATCGCTCAATCCCATGGCCGGCATTTTGGATCCGGGTTTGAACACATCGGGATCCTGAATCCAACGCCGCAGATTTTCCGGAGTGTTCCGCACCGCTCCCGATGCGATTGTGTCGCGGCTCACCAAGTGCGTCAGATCGGGACCAAAGCGTCCATTTGCCGGCGTACCTGCCACGGCGTGACAGTTGACGCAAGCGGTTCGCTCAAAGATGCGCTGCCCCGCGGAGAAACTGGCGCCGATCAACGCCGGCCGGCGCTGCTCCTGAATCCAACGATCGAACTCATCGCGCGTCTGCACATAGACGCGCAGCAGCATCTTGGCATGTTGCGTTCCGCAGTATTGTGCGCACTGCCCCAGGTAAAGGCCGGTCTCATGCGGGTCCATCCACATACTGTTCGGGTGATTCGGTATCAGGTCGGTCTTACCTCCCAGGCGGGGCACCCAGTAGCTGTGGTCCGTGTCCGCGGAAAGCAGGGTAAGAAAGGTTGGGGTCGGATGTGCCGGGTCGCTTAGCGGAATGTGCAGCTCATTGGCGGTCACTACTCCGAGCCGCGGATATCGATACTCCCACCAAAATTGGTGCCCGATGACGGTGACTTCGATGGCATTGCCCGGCCGGGCGGCGTTCTGGATAGCGGCGATCACGCGCGCTGCCGCCAGAAACAGGACCACCACAATCAGAACCGGAATGACCGTCCACGCCAGCTCCAGTTGAGTGCTTCCGTAAACCTGCGCGGGTTCGCGCCCGTCGCTCACCGCTTTCTTCCTGAACTTAACAACCGCGTAAACCAGCAGGCTGAAGACGACGAGGAAGATCGCCGCGGTAACCGTTAGTACGAATCGAGACAGCTCAAGGATCGACTGTGCCGGCGTCGACAGCGGAGCGAAAATATTCGTCGGACTCAGAGGTGGACGCGCGGGTTCGGCGAGCCCGATAACCGCAGAGCCGCAAAAGAGTACAATCGTCCGGATCGCGCGAAAATGCAGAAATCGCGCCGCCCCGGCGATAGTGACTCTTCGCCGCTCGTTCACAGGCCTCCTCGTAGTGGATAGATTATTGGCTACCGCCGAAGCGCTCATGCAATCGGCTCGCCACTGGATTAAAGTGAACTACGTCGTCGCTCCATTATGGGCTGCTCAAAACGTAAGACTGTGTGACGAACCGTCGACTCGAGTGGGCGATTATCCCGACACCTGACATCTGCCGGCCCTGGCAAAGAGGGACGCTTCGCGGGACACGGCGCAAGCGTCAGCCCAACCTGCCGCGTTTACAGGCGACGGTGGCTTGCCCAAATCGGCGGGATGGGAGCCCTCTGGATTCCGCCTTCCCTTGCTCCTGTTTGGGGTATCGTTAATGCAAGCGGCGATCACCAGGAGGGGGATATGTCGGATCGCGCGCGTCGAGTGTTGTTGTGCTGACCGCCCGAGAAAATGTCCAAAAGATGCTCCGTCGAAGGTGACCTGGTGTACAATTGTTTGACCGATTTCCCAAAGAGAAAACCCCGGTTAACACGAAACTGAGACCGCTGGAGTATCCATCAGTGGACTCCCTGTTGCGAAAAGGAGAACATACCCATGCCGACCACCGCAAATCTTGTTGGCCCCAGCGGCCAGACCTATGCCGATCCTAAACCGAGTCCAGACGAAAACGCATTTCAGGTTAATAACACTAGCGATGCGTACTATAACTCAACGTACTATCTCAAGAACAAGAATCTAGTGCAACCCATACCCCCGAGACGGTCGGGCGCTCTCCCGTATCTCGATCTTACCGATTTCCTTCCACCAGACCTGACAAATGCCATCAATGCGGCCGGGAAGATTTCATTTCATGCGGTAGGCGACACCGGTGCGGCCAAGGTAAGCAAGCAACAGTCTGCAGCCGTAGCGCTTACCGACGAAGCGGATGTTGCCGATGCCATGACCTCGGATGTGCAATCCGGCGGCAACGCTGGTCCGGCGTTCTTCTTTCACCTCGGCGATGTTGTATACAACTTCGGCGAAGCTCAGTATTACTACGACCAGTTTTACGAACCTTTCCGGGCATACGACCGGCCCATATTCGCTATTCCGGGTAATCATGACGGCATGGTTTTTGGCAGTTCGTCGAGCGCTCCGCAGGTTCCCACGCTGGCTGGATTCCTCTCCAACTTTTGCGCGGCTGCTCCGGATCCTTCCCCGGATGCTCCCACCATCGCACGCAGCGTGATGACTCAGCCCGCTGTATATTTCACCCTGGATGCCCCGTTTGTTTCGATCATTGGCCTTTACAGCAATGTGCTGGATACGGGCGGAGGCATCATCTCATCGCAAGGGGGTAAGTACCCACTCGTCGACGACCAACTGACTTTTCTGACTTCCGAACTGAATCGTCTGAAAGCAGACAGGCTCGCTGGAAAGAGAGCTATCTTAATTGCGGTCCATCATCCGCCGCTTTCGGTTGACGCCAAAACTGGAGGGAGCGCCGGACTTATGCAAGATATCGATTCTTGCTGCAAAGCCGCCGGTTTATGGCCGGACGCTGTGCTTTCGGGTCATGCCCATCTCTATCAGCGCTTTACGCGGAATGTAAACGGGCGCCAGGTGCCGTATATTGTCGCGGGATCGGGTGGATTTGCCGCTACCGCGCCGCTAGAGTCTGCGCCACCCGCCGGGACAGTCATCGGAGACCACACCATGGAGGTTGACCCGATCATTAAATTCGGCTACCTGACTCTCACTACCGACGCCAAGACGCTCACCGTCAGCTTCAAGAGCGCTCCCCGGGGAGGCCCGGTCACGCAACTGGATTTCGTTACTCTGAACTTGAATAACGGAGTTATTACTGCCGGCGCAAATGGGCCAAATCCGAGTAGCGGCAAGCCCTCCACAACCGGGAAGACACGCCAGACGAAATCACCTTCAAAACCTACAATGCGCAAGCGCTGAAGGGTGACCATGGACTGCAGTGCCGCACAGCCACAAGATCACTGAATAGTCACGCTCGATGTGTTAGCCACTTGGCCATCTGCCGTAATAACAATGTTCACGCTGCCCTGGCCAGTTAGCGAGACGGGCAGCGGCCCAATATTGACCTGGTCCAAACCCGCATATCCGGGCGCCGCGCCGTAAAACAGCACGGGCACGCTGGCGTCGCCGACGGTCGCCCTGACGTTGCCGGCATTGCGCAGGCCCGTGCCGTAGATCTCCAAATAATACTGGGTGTCCGCGGCGGACAGATCGATGGGCAGCGGGACCAGTCCCGACGAATTCACCTGGTAGACCGGCTGCAAGCTCTCCTGTGCTCCCGAAACTACCGGCAGCACCCAGGCGGCGACCAATCCGGCGGAGTCCAGCATGAACACTCCCGGCGAAACAGTGCTGATCTGGACAGCAGCCGTCTGGCTCACTCCGTTCCCGTTCACGATTGTGACCACCGCTGGACCGGTAGCGCTGCCGGCCGGTATCTCGTAATTCACCTGCGTAGCCGAAACGTAAAACAACGGCGCCGGGCGGGACACTCCCGCGGAGTCCGCCACGGTTACGGTCGTCCCCGCCGTCCCGGTAGCCAGATTTGTCCCGTAAGCCGCCACGATGGCTTCCGTGGCGAATGGCTCGATCTGCCCGGCAGTCGCCAACTTAGTAACAAAACCATTCGGCGCACCCGTGCTCAGAATCGGGATCAGCGAGCCCGGAGTTCCGCCGTAACCGGCTGCCACCAGCAGGTCCGGCGAGCCGTCGCCGTTCAGATCGGCCACCGCCACCGAAGCCGGGGAACTGCCGGCACTCATATAGAACGCGGGTTGAAACGTGCCGTCTCCGTTGCCTTGGAAGTAAGTCACCTCCGTGGAACCGCAGCAGGACCCCATTATGAGGTCCGCTTCCCCATCGCCATTCAGATCGGCAATCACGATCGAGGTAGCGCCGAAAGCCGTGTTGGTGTAAATCGCCGGCTGAAACGTGCCATCGCCGTTGCCGAGCATGACGCCAAGTCCCTGCGTGTCGAACACTACCAGGTCGGGCTTGCCGTCGCCGTTCATGTCGCCAATCGCGAGAGCTCCCGGCAGCGCGCCCGCCAGATACACCGTGGGCTGCCCGAACGAACCGTTGCCCTGATTCAGCAGCACGTAGAGCGCGCCTTCGTCCGATGTATCGCTAATGCTGCCGGTGTCGGCCACGACCAGGTCGGGCTTGCCATCGCCGTTCAGGTCCGCTGCCGCCACCCACGCGGGCGACGGACCCGTCGAAGTGAAGCTGGCTGTCTGGCTGAAATTGCCCTTCCCATCTCCCTTAAACAGGACCAGGCTGCCGGTTCCGCCGCTGTAGTTGCCGCTGTTGGCGACCGCCAGATCCAGCTTGCCGTCGCCATCGAAATCGGCCGTGGCAATTGCGTTGGCATTGGTGCCGCCCGAAGAAAACATCAGCGGCGCCGCGAACGTTCCGCCGCCTGTGTTCAACAGAATCGACACCGAGTTGCCATAAAATCCGGCGACGGCCAGATCGGGTTTGCCATCGCCATTGAAATCCCCCACCACGGCGCCGGCGAATCCGGTCTGGGGGAGGGTCAGCCCCTCGAACAGATTGACTGGCTGCTGAAACGTGCCATCGCCGTTACCCGCAAAATAGAAGATCGCATCCGTTAGCTGATCGTCCGTGATCGCATCGAGCTTTCCGGAGCCGGCGAAATCTGCCACGGCCAGGAAGGTGGCGTGGGGAGTTGTGCCGAACGGGTATACCGGCGGCCCGCTGAAAGTGCCGTCACCGTGGCCAAACAGTATCCTTATTTCGTTGGACAGAGAATCGTAGAACAGTATGTCCAGATTTCCGTCGCCGTTGAAATCGGCGACTGGAAAAAGGTTTCCCACCCCATCAAAGTCTCCAATCGGAAAAACGCCGGACGAAGCGTACACGGCATCGTATGAGGCAGGGCTCGCGAATGTCCCGTCGCCATGACCCGCCACTACCGAGACGGTTTCCGCATTCCCATGCAGTACTGCCAGATCCAGCTTGCCGTCGTTGTTGAAATCGGCGGCCACCAGGTAATCCGGGTACCCGCCCACGTTCACTGGGATCCCGGTCTGAAAGGTGCCGCCCTTGTTGCCCAGTAAAATCTGAACCTGGGATGCGCTGGTATCGCCCACCGCCAGATCCAAAATGCCGTCTTCATTGAAATCGGCAGCGACCAGCGATTGCGGCGCCGATCCGTTGGCATACTGTACCGGCGCTCCGAAAGCACCGCCGCCGGTATTCAACAGTATCTCAACCGCACCCACGACTGCGGTGCCGTTGAAGGCCTGGGTGCCGATGGCCAGATCCGGTTTGCCGTCCTGATTGAAATCTCCCACCGCGATAGCCACCGGACCTGTCCCGGCCGGATAGCTCTTGGCGGATTGAAAGGTTCCATCGCCGTTGCCGAGCAGGATGGAGACCGTATTATCGCCGTGATTGGCCACGATCAGATCCAGGTAGCCGTCGCCGTTTACGTCCGCGGCGGCAACCGAGTCCGGCGCATTGCCCACCGTATACGTTGTTCCGGCGCCCACAGGCCCGGCGCTAGTGCCTAAGGAGACCGTGACAGTACCGTTGCCGGGGCTAACATACGCGACATCGGCATTGCCGTCTCCATTGAAATCGCCGACCGCCGAAGCGCTTGACCCGCCACGGGGACTTGACGCGGTGGACGACGCAGCGGTCCGCGATGCCGGAAGGCCGAATAGTTCGCCCACGCATGCGGTGGAAAGTTGGTAGCTATAGACGGCGCCCTGGCCGGGCATCACGATGAAGACGTTAAAGCCGCTGGAGGTCGCAGCCAGGTTGTAAACCTGCTGGATATTTGGATTCAAGCCTGTATTGGTCAACTCCACGGTTGTGAAGTTATTCAGGCTGGCCGTCGTATTACAGGCATCTGGCAATGCCGCCCGGGACGAGAATAGAAGTAAGACACAACTAAACGCGTACGCTCGGGGAACGTTTTTGCAGATGATTCTCATTTTGATGCATTTGGCGAATACGGCCCGCGCACAGGCGCACGTGTGCCTGCACAATTCTGTTACTGCAGGCGCGCCTGCCTGATTCGTCTCCGTGCCCGGCCGCTAATTCGGGGCGAAGACGCTGTCGGGCACCAGGCGGGGGACGGTCAGATCTCCGGCGATGGCCGTGAAAATCTGGCTTAAGCTGGTATAGCTGAGGTTGCGGCCGGTGCACCCGCTGTCCCCTCCGGTCGTGGTGTAATCGGAGAAGAAGTACGTGGCCGGCGCCTCCGTAATCCCACCAGTTGGCGGATTGGAGTTGGTGACCATTTGCTGCAGCGTCGAGCATGGACTAATCGGCTTCGTAGTGGCACCCGCCGGAAGGCAATCGGTTGTGACTGTTTTGGAGCAGACCGGCGGGGCAGTATTGTCGGTTGTGCAATAGCCGCTCGTGGAAGTTTGCGCACCGTAGGCCACCACATACAGTGTGGTGCCATTATTCTCAAGCCCTTGTGCCTGCGTAACGGCTTGGTTACACCGGTAGAAAATGGATGGGTACGCGGTCGATGTGTTATTGATCCCGTTAGCTCCTGGCATCTGGGCGGCGGCCGCCTGCCAGACCGTCTGGCCGTTCTGGACCGTCGGGCTGGCATCGCCGTCACTAACGATGACCATCACGTTCTGTGTGCCCGTGATCCCCTGCGAGACAAGTGAACTCTGTTCGGAAACCAGAGCCGCCTGTGCCTGGGTGATGGCCTGCGCAAAATAGGTTCCCTCGCCGCCTATGGCCTGGATGCCACAACCGCTTTTTCCACCGACTGCATCCACTATGTCGGAACTGCCGTTTAGTGTGGTATTTGGGACAGAAGGCCGGTAGTCGCTCGAAAAGTTAACGATCTGATAGGTGGATGTCGAGGGGAACGGATAAGTATACGGCACTATAGCCGGCGTCGAACGGCCGCAATTATAATCGTCCGGAGCGGTGGTCGTACTAACGGCTGGAAAGGTAAACAGGCTGACCCGATCGACTGCGCTGCTTACGTTGGCGCCGCCGCCGCTGGAGTTATTTGTGGCAGAGCCGCATCCAGGATTACTTCCCAAGCTGGAACTGCAGGGCGAGAGCGCTTGGAGGAAGGTCTGGACGCCGCTCAGCGCGCATGCAATTCTCGTGTTGCCGCAGTTGCTGTCATTGTCATTCATCGATGCGGTAGAGTCGAGGACCACGGCTACGTTGTATGGGCTGCGCGAAGCTCCCCGCATGGCCCCGGTCGCGACTGCCGTCAAGGTCACTTTTGGAGTCCCAAACAGCGCGATGAAATACGTCGGCACTGTCACTTGCTGCCTCACCTGGATCAGATTTGGACACGGAGGAAGAGGAATCGTAGCTTCATATTTTGCCGGCTCGCACCCCAAAAGAGGGTATCCGGATACCGGCGTCACGGTCGGCAGATTCGAATAGGCGTTGAGACTACCGCTCTGGCCGCTATACTTGCTCGCAACAGTAGCAGCGTTGCTATTGGGAAGGGCACCTGCGCCCGCTAATGCCGCCGCGTCTGTGGACGATTGGAGTTGCCGATAGCTCACATAGATCCGAGCGGCATCGATCGTCAAGCCGGCAAGCCCCATCATCGCCAGTAAGATTCCTGCCATGATGATGAGCACTTGGCCGCGCTCTTTTCCGGATGCCCGGCGCAAAAATGACTCGCGGATTTGGTTCATTGGACGACCTCCGTGGTTTGCGCATAAAGATAGCAGCTAGGCGCAAAGTTGGCTCCGTAAATCTCGAGCTTGCAAGGATATCTGGCGTATACCTGGGCGTTGGCGCCTTGCACCAGATTTGCCGCTGCTCCAGTCGTGGTACTGCTGCTGCTGCACGAAGGACTCGCAGTCCAGCCGCTACCGGATACTATGTTCCCGTTAATCGTAATCTCGAACTGCAGACTCGAGGGGCCGAGGAGCGGCGACACGCCCTCAAGCACTCCGGTGACCAAGGTGCACGGGTTTGTAGTGTTTCCCCGGCTGATCGCCAGTTGCCGCGCGGAGACACTCACCGCGTCCGTGAGCATCAGATAATTATTGAGGGCCACGCCAAAGGTAAAAAGTCCAGTCATAAAAATCAAGAGAAACGGCAGAGCTAGAGCCAGTTCAACGATGGCCGCTCCTGCGCTCCCGCCGCGGCGCGCGCGCACGCGCTCAGCCCTTGACTGAATTTCTGCAGTCACTCTCGGCGAAGCGACGTTGCTGTTCACACCGTTCATACACACCCTCTCGGACTGTATCCTAACGTACGGCCCGCAGAGGGATCAAGATCTATTACTCTCATAGGTCCCACGCGCGCGAAGTCAGCATTGGCGCACGTTTCCGTGTGCCGTTGTCGGTTTCAGCGGGAATCGGCATATAACGGCCTGAAATACCCATCCCAGGCGGCGTTGCGAGTACTGGTAGTTTAGGTCGGAACAGACGTCGACGGATCTGCGGTGCGGTGCCCGTGCACATCGGGGCAACGCGCCGGCGCGGCCCCACACCCTTATAGGAAGAGGCCGCATGCAAGACCCTAATATCTAGGTATTATTCATAGAAATTCTATCTTTCATCAGTACTAAGGCCACCGGGGTACTAGGTGCGCTTTTGGTATTTTTGCCATACATTGCCGCTCAGTACTGGCTACGTAAGTACTTTGTTTAGCAGCAAAATGTGAATTAGAATACAAACACCTGAAAGAAAGAAATGCACGCAACGGCGTTTGCTAAGAAACCAATGATCGAGCTTACTATATTTTCTCGCGATGGACGCCTGCAGTCGATTCTGCAGGGCGTTTTGGGGACAGACTACCGGGTTGGGACAGAATCGAAAAAGGAAGTGGTGAAGAAGGCCGTTTTCGGTACGAGTTGCGATTTGCTGGTAGTGGATCTGGATTCGGCTTTCACTTCGTCCCCGGATTATCAGACATTTCTTGAGGAAATTCGGAGTTCTGGCGTTCCAGTCGTGGTGATGACCAGCGATGGCCGGCGGTCGACCGCGTTGGAACTCGTGCAGTGCGGAGTCTACGACTATGTCAGCAACCCCCCCTCGCTACTGGAATTGAAGATTGTCATCCAGCGCGCTTATGAGCACGCGTCGCTGAAGAAAGAAGTGCACAGCGCCCGCGAGGCGCTGCATGCTACTCGCGGATGCGACCGCCTGATCGGGTCGAGCGGGCGGTCCCAGGTGCTCTACAATCTGATCCGGCGCGTGGCCAACCTGAGCGCGTCTGTCCTGATCACCGGCGAAAGCGGTACGGGCAAGGAACTCGTGGCGCGCGCGATTCACAATCAAGGCAACCGGGCGAAGGCCCCCTTCGTGGCTGTCTCCTGTGGCGCGATTCCCGAAACCCTCATCGAATCCGAATTGTTCGGGCATGAAAAAGGCGCATTCACCGGCACCACTGGCGCACGCCAGGGATATCTCGAGCAGGCCGGCGAGGGAACCATTCTGCTCGATGAGATTGGAGAACTCAGCTTGGCCACCCAAGTGAAACTGCTGCGGGTCCTGCAGCAGAAGGAGTTTAGCCGTTTGGGCAGCAGCAAGCTGGTACCGCTCAAAGCCCGCGTGCTGTTCGCCACCCATCGGGACTTGAGCCGCATGGTGGAAGAAGGTACTTTCCGCCGCGATCTTTACTTCCGTGTGAATGTGATGCGCATCGAAGTGGCGGCGCTACGCGACCGGACCGAAGATATTCCGGCCCTGGCGCATCATTTCCTGCAGCAGTATGCGGCGGAATATGAAAAGCCCGTGCGGGACATTCTGCCTTCCGCGCAGATGATGCTGGTGGATTACGATTGGCCAGGCAATGTTCGGGAATTGGAGAACATGATACAGGGCGCCGTGATTCTGGCGGAAGGGGAGAGCATCTCGCCTGAGGATCTGCCGGATGTGGTACGGCCGGTTTCGTTGGCTCCCGTCCCGGCGCGGGACACGTTTGAGGACCAGGTTAAGACTTACAAGCTCCAGTTGGTAACTAAGGCCCTCGAGACCTGCAACGGCAACAAGACGCTGGCCGCGCGCAGCTTGAGCATTTCGCGCGCCTATTTGCACCGGCTATTGCGCGCGACTGTTGGAGAGGATGAGGGCGAGAATGTGGGAGAGAATGTAGGACACGAAGACGCCGCTTAAGCTCGCTTGCGGTCGCGGCCCGGTGCCGAGCCGCATGTGTCGGCAAACGGCAATTGGAGGATTGAAATGCGAGTAGAGATGCGGCGCGAGGCCAGGCAAGCCTCCAAAGATACCTACACGGTTTGCTGGGAGGATGACGATGGCCTGACTCATTCCGTACAGGTTGCAGGCATCGACCTTTCGCGGTCGGGAATGAGTTTCCGGGCTCCCGTGAAATTGCCCCCCGGCTCTAACGTGTTTCTTCAATCCGAAAACGGGTCGAAGGGTTACGCCACGGTACGGCACTCGACCGTCTATGACTCCGAATATATCATCGGGCTGGAGTTGAAGGATAAAACGAACGCGCCCGTAGGGACTCAGGCGAGCGGCCCGATCGATTACTACGAATTCCTGCAGATCAGCTCAAAAGCCGAGTTTGCCACCATCCAGCGCGTTTACCGATTTCTGGCGGGGCGTCTCCACCCGGACAATCCGGATACGGGTGACGCGGAGAAGTTCCTGCTGTTGAAACACGCCTTCGAAGTGCTCTCGGATGCGCAACGCCGCGCCGAGTATGACAGCACCCGCCATACCCACCCGGTCCCGCCCAATCCTGTTTTTGAGTCCATCGATTATATGGATGGGATTGAAGGGGAGTTGAACCGGCGGTTGGCGGTATTGTCGCTGCTCTACAGCAGGCGCCGCTCGTGTCCCGACGAACCGCGTGTGTCCTTGGCTGACGTGGAAAGCCGGATGGGATTTCCGCGCGAATATCTGGATTTTGCCACCTGGTATCTGAAAAGCAAGAAGTACATCACCGTGGAGGATAACTCGGACTTCGCTCTAACCGCTTTGGGCGTGGACTTCGTGGAATCGAATGCCGCGAAAATTCCGGTTCTCAACAAGCTACTGAACAGCAGTCCGTGGGGATCCAAGGCTGGCACCAGGCGTTCACCATTTGCCGACGATGTGTTCCGGCTAGGTCCCGGTGAAGTGCGCTCCGCGGAGCCGAATGGCAGGGGCGGCGATCCACGCGATGTACCGCTCCAACTGACGTAACCATCAGTGGGGCAGACCTCCAGGTCTGCGGCCGGCGTCCACGCCGGCCTCTTCGCAGGACCCACGCAGGTGTCCTGCCCACGTTGTCGCGGTGGGCTTATCCCTTTACAGAGCGGGTGAAGTATACTTCGATAGCCGTATCGAGTTGCGCGCGATTCACCTGCAGCGGCTGGCCCTCATAGCGGCTGCGCCATAGAAGAATGTCGCAAAGATCTCCGGGATAGCAGGCCCTCAGATGCTGGCTGTGACGGAGACACAGTTCCACCATATAAGCGGCGGTATCCCGATCGCAGGAAATTCCACGCGCAGCCATTACCCGGTTCAGAATCTCGTAGAACGTCTCTTCGGAAACAGGTCCAATATAGATCTTGTTCTGGATACGGCGCAGGAAGGCCTCATCCGCCAGCTCCGCGGGATCAAGGTTCGTGGCGAAGACCACCACCAGCTCAAACGGGACCCGCAGCTTTAGCCCATGGTGGAGTGTCAGGTAGTCAACGCGCCGGTCGAGTGGCACGATCCAGCGATTCAGCAGCTCGCGGGGTGACATCACCTGGCGGCCGAAGTCGTCGATGACGAGGATGCCGTTATTGGCCTTCATCTGCAAAGGCGCCGCGTAAACACCGGAAGTCGTATCGACGCGCAGCTCGAGCATCGCGGGAACCAGTTCGCCGCCGACGGTTACCAACGGGCGGCGGCATAAGACCCAGCGCGCATCCACTGACTCCGGCTGCTCTTCAAGAGCCTGATGCCAAACCGGGTCATATACGGTGATGACGTGGCCGCCAGCCTCGACCGCGTACGGGATGAGCACGGAATCGTCATAGATGCGCAACAGCCGCTCTGCCAGGCTGGTCTTGCCATTCCCGGTGGGTCCATATAAGAAGAGCGATTTCTGCGAAATTAAAGCGGGCCCCAGCAAGTCCAGCAGGTGGTCGGGCAGCACCAGATCGCCCAGCGCCTGTTGCAGCTTCGCACGGTCGAGCGAGACGTGGGCTGCCTGCCGCCGGACCGTGCGTTTATAAGCCGCCAGCGACACGGGTGCGGGGCCGGCGTAGCCTGAAACCGCCGCCCGTTCTGTCGCGAGGGCTTTGCCGGCCTGGGAGAGCGAGAACGAATAGTCTCTGCCCAGCATGCCTTTGACGTCCAGCAGTTGCTGTTGCCGCAGCTGCCGAAAGACCGCGTCCAGCACGCTCATGGGCAGCTTCATCCGCTCCCGCAGAATGCTCAGGCTGGAGAGCCCTTCTTCCCGCAGGCTGCGCAGAAATATGTCCTGTACCAGGGTGGGCGAGACGTCCATCTCGCCAAAGGCGTCCGGCTTCGGCGGCTGGACGATCTCGGTTTCCGTTAGGGTCATCATGACTTGGCCTGCCTGACCATAGGTGGTCTCACGTTCACGATCAATCGGGTGTTCACCGGACCGTGGGGCAGGACTCCGTCCTGCGACGGGTCTCAACAAGACCCGCCATTTGGCGTCGCTAGGGAGCGGCTACCTTTTGAAAAAGTATCGTTTTCGCGTCGGCATCGATCACTCGCCAATCGGGCTGATACCGCAACAGCGTCGCCAAAGGCCAGTCCACCGGACCTAGCACCATGTCGAACCGGTACTTGTCCAGCAGTTCCTTCCAGGCAGGTTGGCCGCCGCGTATCTTGTTGTATTCGGCGGCCATCTGCTGGCCGTAGAAATCGCTGCGTCCGTCGATAAAAACTCGCTGTCGCGGATAATAGTGGTAGATCAGGTAATCGCCCCATTGATCCACAGTGAAGATCCGCGCAGTGGCGATCTGTTGCGCGTGCCGTTGAATCATCGCGCGCGGGCAGTCATCCGCCGAAATGTCGGTGGGCCAGGTTACCCAGCCGCCTAACGCCACCGCCACGACGAGCACCGGTCCCCATATGGTCATGCGGTTGAAGCCCGCACGCATCTGTGCCGCGATGTCGTCTACAATGCGCAGCGCGGACTTTGAAGACTGAAACCTTGTCCACCTATCCCACCAGCAGGTGACTTCCACTGCGACAATGGGCACCGCCAGCAGCGCGAAAATCGGAATGTGCCGCACTGAGACCAGCGCGCAATACGCCAGGAACCCCAGCCAAAGCGCCTCGGTGATCTTTCCCTTTTGCACCAAAGGGGCTACGGCAGCCATCGCCAGAAACAGCAGAATCAGGAATGCGTCCGGCCCGGAATGGAACGATGGCGACCTGAACTCGCTGACCGTGTCCAGCAGCCATTTCGCGCCGAGGGTCTGGAAAATATGCTTGTGGAGCTCGATCCCATAAGGGTTGATCAGAGACCCCAGCCCGCATGCCAGGGACAGCCCTGCATAGCGCAGGCAGTCGGAAACCCGCTCTGCCCGCCGGGATCGTTCGAGATAAGCCTCGACTGCCGAGCCGATCACCAACAATCCAAGCAGCGGGAACAGGATGGAGAAACCGCCATGCAGATTGGCCCACAGGACCGTGAGCGGCACCAGCAGCCAGATGCGCGCGCTCCTCTGCCGCCGGTCCGCCGCGATCAGAAGCATCGAAACCGGCGCGAACAAAAGTGTGAAGATATGCGGACGGGCCAGCAGGTGAATGTAACTCGCGTTGATGGCCATGAATAACAGCCCGAGCGCGATCAGACTATTCGCGCCTCTGCGCAGCGCATCGCGCATGACCAGCGTGAAGACAGCGGTGAGCAGCGCGGCGGAGAAGAGTACGACGCCTTTAAGGCCCGCCCAGGCCTGCAAGAGAGCGAAAACCACATCCGCGAGCCACTCCCACGCATACCAGGCTGCACCCGGCCGCGAGAACGAGAATAGGTCATGCCCCGGAACCTGGTGCGTCGCCAGGATGTATTGGCCTGTCCGGATGTGATAGCCGGTGTCGCCATCCTGCAACAGAGCCTGCCAGCCCTCGGCGCCCACCAGAAAAACCATGGTGAAGACCAGGATGAAGAATAGGTCTGTGAGCGAAGGAAGCAACAACCGCTTGGCGAACCCCGCGCCGCGGACCTGCTCTTTCTCCGCTACGGAAATGGCTGCTGTCATACTCATGCGACTTCGCTCAAGTGGCGCTCAATTCAGAAAACACGGACACTTGGAGTGGTTCCGCGCGGCCGGTTGGGAGCCTGCGCCCCCGTTCCAGGATAATCAGCGCGGTAGCGACCGTAGCCGCCGCGCCGGCCCGCAACAGATTCGGGTGCCCGATCAGCAGCGGCGTAGCAAAGCGAATCGAGATCAACCATGCCAGCACCACCGCCAGGTTTCCCAGTGCCCATTTAGTTTGCCTCTCTGCAAGCAGCACGGCAAAGCACGCAAACGGCACCGCTAACACCAGATCGATCAGATAGTGCTCTCCCAGAACCATCGTCGCGGCGGCCGTAGCCGGCAGGTACAGCCATGCGAAGCTGCGCGCCACAATATTTCGTCCCGCCAATAAGACGAACAGTATGGCCGACGATACGTGCAGTGACGGGATGGCATTTGGGCTCGCGTCGACACGAATCAAGTGGACCGCTGCACCGAAGGGTTCCAATGGAAAGCGATGATCGAATGCAAATCCGGGTCCGCAGGCAGGCACGATGAGATACAGGCAGGAACCGAGCAGTAGGTTGACGGCAAATGCCGTGAACGCCACGCGTCCGTTCTGCCTGTTCAGATTGATCCAGTACCAGATGATTGTTACTGCCGGCAGCGAGTCATAGACGAGGCGCAGGACGATCCATAGATGCCCTCTCACGAGGCGCGCGGCGGGGAAGGCCGGCGAGACTCCCAGAGCTTTGTCGATCAGGTATAGATACCAGTCGAACTTCAACGGAAATGCCCGGTTCGCGGCGCCCAGAGCCACCAGAGCTGTTATACCGAACAACAGGCTGAACAAGCTAAAAAGGAACGCATACAGAGCGTTGGATTCCCTGGGCCGGCATATGGTCCACACGCCGGCCACCAGCGCGCATGCCATCACCAGGAGGGCCGGGCTTGGGTAAATCATAAAACTGGCGCCTTCGTGGAAATTGGCGGGCGCGACGGCTGTTCCGCGCGCGCGAAAATCACCGCCAGATCGTCGGCATAGACCCGCTTCCATCCAGGCAAAAACGGAAGTACGTATGCCATCGGCGCATTCTTCGTCAGGAGACAATAATTAATACCGTAACGGTTCAGCAGAAGAGTCGGATTCTCCTGCAGCAACGCCCACCGCCCCACTTCGCTAAACACGCCAGTCCAATCGAAGACGTCCGCTCGGCCGTCGATGAAAACCTTCTGCTCCGGCAGCGCCCAGATCAAGTAGCCTCCGAAGCCGTAGTCGTTTAGCATCGGTCCCGGCAGGCCCGTGCGCTGGATAAACTCTACCGCACCCACCGGATTGCTCTTCTTCACCTGCGCGTCAAGATCGGCGCGGCCGGGAAAGGCCGTAGCCATCGCCGCGATCATTCCGCACATCAGGATCGCGTTCATGATCCGATGATCCCGGCGTGTGTCGTAGCTCTCCCAGTCGTTCGCAAACAAACGGCTGACGACCGGCGCCGCCAGAATTCCGAAGACGAACAGCATACGCTGATGCCAGATGGCCAATCCAAAACCCATCGCCAGCAGGATCAGCTCATCCAGGCGGAACTCGCTGCGCCGGATCAAGGCCGTTAGAAATAGAATCGCGGCTATAGCAAACAGACCCCAAGCCCGCACATCATGAGGATTTAGCGGTTGCCACTCGGCCACGGAACCCGTGTTGTGGGATTGGTGCAGAAACAGATCGAACGGGTAAGTAACCAGCCGGATACCTATGGGGTTCACAAACAGGGCGCCCACACTGAGAACCATCGCCACTGACAACCAGCGGCGGAGATCGGCCGGCCAACGCTCCGAGACCAGGGATCCCGCGGAAAGACTAAGGAAGGAGCAGCACCACACCACGCCCAGCACCACCAGCCCCAGCATATAAGACCCATGACAGTTCACCCAGATCGCGAAGAGCGGGGGTAGCGCAAACAGCCAGCGCCGGCTGCGGGTGCGTGCCAGGTGTATGAAGAGAAGCTCCAGCACCAGGCAGAGATGTCCGATCACCAGTGGGCGGACAGCCAGGCCGATCGTGGCGAAGAACCATCCGGTAAGGCCTCCCAGCAGCGCCACCTTCGCGTTGCCGGAATATAGCGAACACAACACGTACAGCAGCACGCATAACAGGCTCGGCAGCAGCCACAGCCAGAGCATCAGGCCGGTGTATCCACCGAACCGCCACGCGCCGTAGATGGTCAATTCCGCGAGCCACTCGTGCGCGATCCAGGCATGCCCATGCGTGGTGAACGAAAAGAAATCGGTGTGCGGGATGGAGTGCGTGCGCCAGATGAACTGGCCGAGCTTGAGATGCCACCACAGGTCCGGATCGTTCAGTTGCGCGCGCACGCTGGCAAACGTAAACCCGGTTAGTAGCGTGGAAAGCAGCGCTGGAAAAGAAAACAGCCATTGCAGCCGCCGGAATCTGGGGCGGGTGGGCTGGCAGTCCGGGACACTTTCACGCTCTAGTTCAAGCTTTGGACCAGATAAGGTCCCCTCAAGCTGCATGCTGATCCTTTGGCCAGTTATCAATTCTTTTAACGTGAGTGCAATTCTCTGGCCACCGAGGCGTGCGCTGTCTGCTGTAGCCTGCTGTCCACCCCAGACCGGCTTACTGTGACCTGTGGTAGACATTGCGCGTCTGCATAAGGCGACACGCGCGGGGGATTCGCATCGGGCTCGACCAGCCACACGCTGCGGCCGCTGAAATATCGAATCAGCCGCCCGGTATCTGCTGCATCCATTTCGCGCGCCCAGACGACCCGGGAGCCGTCGATATCCGCGGCGTTATAGACCCACTCGTCTTCGGCATTGTGTTCCGGCGCATAACGGACAATCGCCAGTTGTCGTCCCGGCAGAGCCGTCAACTGCCGCACCACATTGGCCCTGGGAATTCCCAACGGAGCCGAGCCGTACCACATCGCCGGCCAGCGGGCCACCGCGATATGCAATGGCGCCGCGAAGGCGCGGACCCCGCACAGCACCAGGCACACCACTGCAACCGCGCGCACCAGAAACAGGCCTGCCGGCTCGCCGCCGGGCCGCCACTGCCGCAGGTAACGCATCGCCTGCATGAGCAGCGCATAAACCAGGCACACAGCCGGAGCCACGTAATGCGGGAAGAGCCACACGTTCAGCGCCAGTCCAAAAAGATACACCGCTCCGCCTATCACTAGAAAGCGCATCCGGCGGCTGCGGATGGCGCGTGGCATGGCTGGCAGCCCGATGGCCAATATCATTCCAAAGAAGAAGAAACCGCCAATTCCCGCATTTCGCGCCTTCCCCTTTAAGAACCCCAAAGGGGTATGTGCTTCAACGGCATCCGGTAATTCCAGGTTCAAGTAAAAATCCCGCATGACTTTGTGGCGGTAGTGCGGTTCGGGATTCGGCGGTTGCCAGAAGAATACGTTAGCCACGGCATATGTGGCGCGGTTGAGTTGATATGGCAGCGTCGCCGGATTTCCGAACACACGCCAGTCGTAATACGCCATGGCACCTGCGGTGGCGCCAAGTATCAGGGCGATGGGTATTGCGACTTGGCCGATCAGAACAGCTCGCGATCCGCGCGGGCGGTACAGCCACATCAGTATCGTGACAGCCACCGGCCCACATAGCAGAAAGCCCTCAAACGGACGCGTGTTGGCCAGGATGGCAGCGCCGGCGCCCATAATGAGCGCGCCGCGCACATGCGCATGCCGCCTGGTGATGAAGGGGAGCGCACCGAGAACCAGGGCACCGCCCAACGCGGCCAGAGCACCGCCCCTATAGCCATTCATCCAATAGCTGAAGATGCCCAACCGGGCGGCCGCCAGCATTCCTCCGAAAAAAGCCCATCCGGGCGGCAGCCATTGTTGCAACATCCAACAAATGGCCCCGCACATCAAACCCGCCGCCAGCCATACACCGAACCAGGGATGGCCAAACAGTTTCTGGCCGGCAGCCAGGACTAAACCCTGGGCGGCGAAATACATCGACATATAAGTGGGTTGGTGGCTGATATGGAAGCTTTCGAAGTTCACCCAGAGCGGATGAGTCGGATTCGTCAAACGTCCGGCGGCGAAGGTATCGCCTGCCAGAAGATAGCTGAAATCATCATGCAGGAAAGGCTCGGGAATCGGCAGCAGCGGGAGGAGCACCAGCCTTCCGACCCATACGGAAGCCGCAACTATCAAGACCGCCAGCCACCGCCGGCGTGCCACTCGCCCAAGCGCGCTTTCCACGCGTGAGAAACTTCCGGAGGCCAGCCGCGGACACACGAAGGCCATGGCCACGATCAGGAGAGTTGCGCAGGCCTCTAGGATGATGAGCGACGGACCCGATGTCGAATGCGGCATGGCTTCAGTTTGGCCTGGGAACTGCCGGGTGATTTGCAATTGCCAGACCAAATCGCAAATCGTAGGGCGAGAGCTGCGGGCGATGAGCATCGCCGTCCACTATCCACACCTGCCGATCCTTAAAGTAGCGAAGTAGCTCCCGGTTGGCGTCGCCGCCCATATCGCGCGCCCATACTACTTTCGCCACGTCGATATCCGCGGCGTTAAAAACCCATTCCTTCTCCGGGTCGTGGCCGGGCTCGTACTTTACGATTACCAGCTGGCGACCCGGTAGCTCCGCCAGTTCGCGCAACACTGCCGTGCGTGGCAGTTCGCCCGCGGGCACCACAATCGCCCAGCCCGCCTGCACCAGGCCCATGACCCCGCACGATAGGAAAATCGCGCGCGCCAGAAAGATCCCGGTGGTTTGGCCACCCGGCCGCCACAACCGCAGATGGCGCATGGACTGTAACACCAGGCAATAAACCAGTCCGGTAATAGGAGCCAGATAGTGCGCGTGTTTGAACGCATTGGCGAGAAAGCCCAGCATAAAGAAGACGCCCGCCAGGACCAGGAAGCGCGTTCGCCGGTCTCGCCACGTCCGCGGCCACATGATCAGCGAGATAGCCAGCAGGGGCCCGAGAAAGAAGGCCAGCAGCAGCCCCGACTTGGTCCCTATCTTGTAAACAAAACCGGACACGGTTCGCGCCTGTTGAAAGACAGGCAGTTCCACGTTGATATAAAAGTCTCGCATGGCCTGATGGCGGTAGGCCGGTTCCTGCCGCGGCGTCTGCCAGATAAAGACCGGCGCCACCGCGTAGGTTGCGCGATTAATCTGGTACGGCAGTGTTAGCGGGTTACCGAATACGCGCCAGTTGTAATACCCCATGGCGGCCGCCGTCAACAGCAGTACGAACGCAATCGGCGCCACCACCCGCGCCGCCAGTACCGTCCTGGTGAAGCGGCGATTTCTGGCCATCCAAAAGGCTAGCGCGGCGCCCGCCGGAAGCGCGATCAAGAGCCCTTCGAAAGGACGGCTGTTGGCCAGCACCGCCAGGCCGATCGCCAGAATCAGAGCCGTGCCCACGCGCGGCCGCCGGAACAGACGCGGCAGAGCGCCCAGCAAGAGTGCTCCGCCCAGCGCCGCCGGCGCGCCGCCCCAGTAGCTGTTCATCCAATAACTGAAAACACCCAGGCGCAGAACTACGAGTAGACCACCCGCCAGAGCCCACGCCGGCGGCAACCAACCCTGCAGCATCCAGCAGATGGCCGCACACATCAGACCCATGCTCAGCGCGACTCCAAACCAGGGATGGCCGAATAACTTCCGCCCCGCCGCCAGGAATAAGCCCTGCATGGGCGGGTACATGGACATGTAAGTGGGCTTTTGGTCCTCTTGGAACGTCTCGAAATGGGCCCACATCGAGTGCGCCGGATTGGCCAGACGGCCGGCGGCGTAGGTCTCCCCCGCCAGCAGGTAGCTGAACTCGTCGTGAATCGCGGGTTGGGGAACGGGCATGACGGGCAGAAGCGCCAGCCGCAAGAATATTCCGGACGAACCCACTAGCAGAATCGCCCAAACCCGCCTCGCTGCCAGACGCTTGCCCCACTTCTCGATCGGCTCACAGAACCGCAGGCTGGTTTGCGGAATGGCGATCCCGATGAGTGCCACCAGGAGTGCCAGCCCCACTTCGAGGACCGGAAATGCAGTGTTGGCCGTGACGAAATTCATGCGGTACCCGAACTACGTAGCAGTTGCCAAACCAAACCGACGATCGGGAGGTGCCCGGCTTGGCATTGGACTGGCATTGGAACAGCATTGGACCAGCATTGGACCAAGGATTGCCGGTGCTGAGGAACTGAAGATATCCAAGAGACGAAGTATGCCTGCTACCTGTACCGATATTCAACACCCCGCCTCGCTAGCCGGGGCCCCTGCCGATGCGGCACTCGCAACGGGTTCGACGCACCTCTGGCCCGCCGCGATTCTGGCCGCCATAACCGGCCTGAGCCGCTACGTTTGCCGTAGTCATCTGCTTTACGACATCGATTCAGTCAACTTCGCGCTGGCTATGGATCATTTCGATCCAGCGCGCCACCAGCCGCACCCGCCCGGCTATTTTCTATATGTGTGCGCGGCGCGCGCGCTGAATGCGCTGTTCGGTGACGCCAACGCCTCGCTGGTGGCTCTCGGCATCCTGGCCAGTTGCGGCGCCGTCGTGCTGATCTACCTGCTCACATGCGACTGGTTCGGGCGCCGCGCGGGCATCTTCGCGGGAGCGATTTTTGTCTTCTCGCCCCTTTGCTGGTTTCATGGCACCGTCGCCCTGACCTACATCGTCGAGGTCTTTTTCTCCACGTTGGTCGGTTATCTATGCTGGCGCGGGCAATCCGGCCGGCCATCCCGGCTGTTGGCGGCCGCCGTGGCGTTGGGAATCGCGGCGGGATTCCGGCCGTCTTCACTGCTCTTCCTTGGTCCCCTGTGGCTGTTTTCGGTTTGGAAGGCGTCCGCCCGAGTGAAGGCGGTGGCGGCTTCCTTGCTCGCGCTGACTTTGCTCGCCTGGTGGATTCCTATGGTCCAGTCGAGCGGCGGGTTGCGCACTTATTTCGAAGCACTGCTGGTGCTCTGGACACATGTTCCCGGTAAGCAGGGAATGGGTATCGGTGCACCCGTACTGTCTCTGGCCAGAATCGCGACGATTATGGGCATAGCCATTTTGTGTTTCGGATGCGCGGCCGCGCTGGTGTTCCGGCGGGACACTCGCGAGGACCTCCTCCGCAGGAAGAAAAGGATCTTCACTTTCATTTGGATGGGCCCGGCGTTCCTGTTCTTCAGCCTCGTATTCCTGGTGTTCGTGAACAGCGGATATATACTGATCATGTCTCCGCCGGCTTTCGCCTGGCTGGGTGTGCGCGCCACGGATTGGTTCGCGCAGGAGCGCGGCAGCCGTCCCCTCCGCACCGCCGTGGTCGCCGTGGCGGCGGTTCTGAATGTCTGCATCTTTCTGTTCGCACCGCTATACTGCTCCTTCCAGGCGGTCAGGCACTTTGAAGCGGAACTCTCGCGCGTCACCGCGGCTGTGCGCCGGACATTCAAGCCGCAAGACACCCTGATCGTGGGTTTCGATTCTCACTTCCTGGGCTACCGGCACGCGGCTTACTATCTGCCTGAGTTCCTCACCGTGGAAGCGCCCGCGGTGTTACGGCCGGAAGGCCAACGCATCTTCGCCGTCTACGAACGTAAGACCACGTTAACCGCAACCATACCGGTGGGGCGATTCCGTCAGTTCGCTATCTTTCCTCTTCCCGGCGGCAGCGACTATTACCGCGCATACATGGAGAAGCAACAGGGCCTTTTCCCTCCCGGCGTATTGCATTCCCAGGGTAGTGATCCGGCGTTTGTCACCGGCCCAATCGCCAGCCTGAGATATCTGTTCCCTGAAGAAATGCTGGATGGCGCCGGGGCCACGCGATGACGGCCTGTATACGAACCATGACGACGGTGTTCGTAGCTGTATACTGGCGTTCACACGTTTTGTGCGGCCGCACGGCGAATATGAGAGGGAAATGCGCGGCCCGGCAGCTATCTCGGGCAAACCGCGATTGGGCTTCAAATTGCCACTAGGTTGTCGCCTTCGGGCTTATCAAAAAAGATTAGGAGAATAGTTGAATGAAAGACACGTTTCTGAAGCTCTTCGTGAAGATGCAGTCGTTCCAGAAGGAAAACGGTCAGGACATGATCGAGTACGTGCTGTTGGCCGCCATTGTTGCCCTCGGTGCGGTTGCGGGGTTAAGCCCGCTCGCCACGCAGGTCAACAAGACGTTCAGCTTGATCACCAGCACTCTGACTGCTTACAGTTAGACCTTCGTAGGGAGGGGCAGATGGTCAGCCATCCGCCCCTTCCTCCATGGACCCGTGGCGCAAGCGCCATTCGGTTCCGTCGTTGATGCCACTTTAATGCTACCCGCGCAAGGAAAGAGATGAGCTTGAATTGGTGGTCTATCTTCGTCGTGCTGGCAATCGCGACCGTTTGGGATATCGCCCAGCGGCGGATTCCGAACTGGTTGGTAGTGCCTTTTCTGGCCGCGGGCCTGGTATGGAGCGGCTGGTATCAAGGAGTTAAGGGCCTCGAACTTGGCTTAGCTGGTATGGCCGTAGCCGCGCTCATGGTAGGTCCCATGTGCTGGCTCGGCGGAATGGGAATGGGAGACCTGAAGCTTTGCGCCGGTATTGGAGCGTGGATCGGGCCCGGGCAACTTTTCTTCGCGCTGATCATGACGGCTATTGCGGGCGGCATTATCGGCGTAGGCTACGCTATAGCCCACCGGTCGCTGGGGCGTTCGCTGAATACCACAGGCGATCTGGTGGCCAGCCGGTTTCGTGGAACACCACGGCACCTGGCATCGCTCGACAACGCGGCCGGTCTGAGTATACCGTATGCGCCGGCGATCGCGGTTGGAACCATATTTGCATTCTTTGCCAGTCGTGGCTAGTCGTGGCTGATCGAGAAAGTTTCCAGGGATTGAACATGGTGGCGGGCAGCGCAAGGAATCAGGTAAGAGTCGTGAAGAAAGAATCCAGATGCAGACCCTGTCAGCCATAATCGTCAGCGCGGATGGGGACCGTCGGCGCGCGTTGACCAGAGCCCTGAGCAGTCAGGACGTTCTGATCGCTAAAGAATTCACCGAGTATCCGTCCCCGGATGTGCTGCTGCGGGCAGCCGCGGCAGATTGCCATATCGTCGTGATTGACATAGCCTCCGATGTAGAGGCTGGTCTGGCCCTGGTGGAGAACATTTCTCCGAGCGATCCGGGCTTGACCGTGATGGTCCACGCGGTGGCCCCGGACCCCGAACTGCTCATGCGCAGCATGCGCGCCGGTGCGCGCGAGTTCCTGATTCATCCGGTGTCTGCCCAGTCTCTTCCGGAGGCGTTGGCGCGGGCGGCGGTGCGGCTGGAGTCCCAAACCAGGAAGGTGGCTGGAAAGCTTTTACTGTTTACGTCTGCCAAGGGCGGCGCGGGCGTGACCACCCTGGCCAGCAATTTCGCGCTGGTGCTCAGGCAGGAATCCGGCAAAGAGACCGCGCTGGTGGATCTCAATCTCCATCTGGGCGATGTCTCGGTGCTGCTGGGGATGAAGCCGCGTTACACGGTGCTCGACGCGCTGCGCAGCGGAAACCGGATGGACATCGACCTGCTGTCTACTCTGATGGTGAAACATGAATCCGGTCTCTCCCTGCTGGCTGGGCCTGACGAATACAGTCCTTTTATTACGTCCCAGAACGGAGACTTGCGAAACCTGTTGCGCGTCTTGCGCGGGCGATTTCCCTTTGTGGTGGCGGATGTGGAGCCCGGACTCGGCCAGGAAACGGAGCAGCTGCTCGAGTTGGCCGATGTGATTTATCTGGTGACACAGGTGGATATCCCCTCGCTGCGCAATGCGCAGAGAGTCTTGAGTCACATTCAGAAAATGGGACCCGGCGAGCGGACGGTTGAAATTGTTCTGAACCGGTTCGACAGCCGCGGCGGAATCGACCAGGAACAGATCGAGAAGGCGCTGACCGCTCCGGTGAAGTGGAAAATGCCGAATGATTATGCGGCTGCCCGCAGCTCCCATAATGCCGGGACCCCGCTGGTTCTGGAGAAGTCGGAACTGGCGACGTCTTTGCGCCACATGGCGCAGGCGGTCTGCGGGAAGAGCCCGGAAAGCGGAAAGAAGAGAAGGTTCGGTTTGTTCGGATAGATATGAGGTATGAGTTTTTTTGACCCGGAGAGAGAGTAAAGCATGAATGCCATAGATTTCGATCAACTCAAGGCGGAAGTACATCACACGGTGATTTCCAGGATGGATCTGGAGAGACTCTCGGCCGTGCACGATGACAGAGCCCGGCAGGCGGTAGCGCTTCTGGTCCAGGAAATCGTCGCCAGCGAGAAGGTGCCGTTGAACGCCGCCGAAAAAGAGAGGATCCAGTCGGATCTGCTCGACGAAATCTTCGGCCTGGGTCCGCTGGAACCTTTGCTCAAGGACCATTCGATTTCGGATATTCTGGTGAACCGCAGGGACCAGGTGTACATCGAGCGCGCCGGCATACTTGAGAAAGTGTCGATGAAGTTTCGTGATGATGCGCATCTGCTGCAGGTGATCGATCGCATTGTTTCCCAGGTGGGCCGCCGCGTAGACGAATCCTCGCCCATGGTGGACGCCCGGCTGCCGGACGGCTCCCGCGTAAATGCCATCATTCCGCCGCTCGCGCTCGACGGACCCGCTCTTTCGATCCGTCGTTTCGGGTCGTCGCCGCTTACCGCGCAGCAAATGATCGATTTGAAGACCCTGTCGCCGGAAATGCTGGAAGTGCTTTCGGCAGCGGTGCGGGCCCGCACCAGCATTCTGATTTCCGGAGGCACCGGGGCCGGGAAGACCACCTTCCTGAACATGTTGTCGAAATACATTCCCGATTCCGAGCGGCTGGTTACCATCGAGGACGCCGCGGAACTGCAGTTGAGCCAGGAGAACATCGTGCGGCTGGAGACGCGGCCGCCGAACGTGGAGGGCGTGGGCGCGGTGCGCCAGCGGCAGCTCCTGGTCAACAGCCTGCGCATGCGCCCGGATCGCATCATCATTGGAGAAGTCCGCGGCGACGAAGCGTTCGATATGCTGCAAGCCATGAACACGGGCCACGAGGGGTCCATGACCACGATTCACGCCAACTCCTGCCGCGACGCTCTTTCGCGGCTGGAATCCATGGTGGCGATGGCCAATCTGAATCTTCCCGAGCGCGCGGTGCGGCAGCAGATGGCCTCCGCCATCACCTTGGTGGTACAGGTCTCGCGGCTGAGCGACGGCACGCGCAAGGTGGTCAGCATATCCGAGATCACCGGCATGGACGAAGAGACCATCAGTATGCAGGACATCTTTAGCTTTTCGCGCAAGGGTATCGGGCCGGACGGCAAAGTCATTGGCGTGTTTCAGCCTTCGCGCATTCATCCCAGGTTCCTCGAACGGCTGCGCATTTCGGGCATTGTTTTGCCGCCCGGATTGTTTGAACGCTCGATGGAGGTCCGGTAACCGGAGTTTCCACCTATGGCTGGCATCGTATTAGTAGTGTTCGTGGCGGTCTTCCTCATTGCGCTGCTGTTACTCTCGGTGGTTGGCTGGGAGCGCAGCAAGCAGAAACAGATGACCGTAACCCGGCTCGAGTCGGTGGTGACGGTAACGCCGGATGTCGAGGTAGACACGCTCGACCTGCGCAAGCACGAGCATCTCAGCCGGATCCCCTGGCTCGATCGTCTGCTGGCGCGGGCCGACATCTTTCCGCGGCTGCATCTGTTGCTCTACCAGGCAGACCTGAAATGGACTGTGGGCACATTGATCCTTATTGCGGTGGCCTGCGGCCTGGCCGGCGGACTGGCGCTCTACTGGCGCATCGGGGCTGGATGGCTGGCGATTCTCGCCGGCCTGGGAGCCGGCAGCATCCCGTTTATCTATGTTTTCCAAAAACGCGCGAAACGGTTCGCGGCTTTTGAGCAGCTCCTGCCCGACGCGTTGGGCTTGATGGTGGGCGCCTTACGCGCAGGCCATAGCTTCACTTCCACGATCGGCATGGTCTCCCGCGAGATGGGCCAGCCGATTTCCAGGGAGTTCCGCAAGTGTTTCGACGAACAGATGTTCGGCATCGAAACCCGCGTCGCGATGTTGAACCTGGTGAAGCGCGTACCCATTCAGCCCGTGCGCATCATTGCGACCGTGGTGTTGATCCAGAGAGAGAGTGGGGGCAATCTGGCCGAAGTGCTGGACAAAGCCGCGTACGTCATTCGGGAGCGGTTCAAACTGCAGCGCCAGGTTAAGGTGCATACCGCGCAGGGCCGCATGACGGGTTGGGTACTGGCGCTGCTTCCAGTGGTCCTGGGGAGCATGCTCTACATGCTCAGTCCGGAACGCTTCAGTCTTTTGTGGAAGCGCGATCTGGGCCTGAAGCTGCTCTATGGGGCAGTGGTTATGAACGTGATCGGGGCACTGCTGATTCGCAAGATCATCAGCATACGCATTTGAGGTTCTTTCGATGATTCTGGCAATTGTCGCATTCACCGCCGTTTTCCTCCTGGTCGCCAGCATCTTACTGCTGGTGTTCTACCGGGATTCCACCGTGCGACGCCTGGCCGGCGTGGTTTCGACGCAGCCTGAGGGCGCCGGCATCATGGAACGGTTATCGAAGCTGGGTTCTACGTCCACGGTGGAAAGTATCGTCCAACCGTTTCAGAAGGTGCTGCCCCGCAGCCCCTTAGAAGCTTCGGTGATTCAGAAGCGGCTGATTCGCGCCGGATATCGCAAAGACGCGTATGTGAATATTTTTTATGGCGCCAAGGTGATCACGCCCGTGCTTTTCTTCCTGCTGGCCAGCGTGGTCGGCCTTTATGAATTCGCCGGCATCTTCGGGTACGCCACCGCCGTAGCGATAGGCTTCCTGGCCCCGGACTTCTGGCTGGGTAACCGGATCTCTAAACGCCAGACGGACATCCGAGTGGGTCTGCCGGAAGCTCTGGACCTGCTGGTGGTTTGCGCCGAAGCCGGGCTGGGCCTGGACCAGGCCATCATGCGGGTGGCTGAAGAGTTGGCCATCAGCCAGCCCGAAATCAGCGAGGAACTCAGCCTGACCGTTCTGGAACAACGCGCCGGGCGCAGCAGAGCGGATGCCTGGAAGAATCTGGCCGAAAGGACCAACGTGGACAGCGTTCGCGCCATGGTCGCCACGCTGCTGCAAGCCGATCATTTCGGCACCAGCGTCTCGAAGACTCTACGCGGATATTCCGACACCTTGCGCGTGCAACGCCGCCAGCAGATTGAAGAACTGGCCGCCAAGACCACCGTGAAGCTGGTTTTTCCGCTGGCCTTCTTTATCTTCCCCACGATATTCGTAGTAACACTGGGACCTGCCGTGATCGCCCTGATGGAGGGTTTCGCGCAGTATTTTCATCATTAGAGAACAAAAAACGTTTGTAACTGGAAAGAGGAAAACATATGGACAATGTGACGATGATCCGCTTAGTCGCGGGAATTCTTTTCGTGATCGTGCTGTTTATTTTGATTCAACGACGCCGCAAGAAGGTGAACTAAGGAAATGGGCCGCACTTGGCCAAACTCGAAAGCAGAGGGGCTCTAGGAAACATGGACCGGGAAGTCGTGTACGTGTTCAACAAAACCCGACAGTGTTTCCTGAGCCTCAATGTAGGTTTGGCCGACACGCATCTCTCGCGTTTGCGAGGCCTGCTGGGCAGGATGAAGCTGCGCCGCGACGACGGCCTTTGGGTGGCGCCGTCGCAGGGTATCCATACCATCGGAATTCGGTTCCCGATCGACGTGGTTTATCTGGATGCCAAGAACCGCGTGCTTCATCTCATCGAGCATTTCCGGCCGTTCCGGATCGCTCCTTTTCGCGTACACGCCAAGAGTGTACTCGAATTGCCAACCCGGACGATTTATGTTTCCGGCACGCAGATCGGCGATGACCTGCTGATCTGCGCTCCCCAGGAAATGGAGAATTATTGGAAACAGGAAGCCCGCTCGGCAAGCAATGGCAGGAGTCCGAGCGGCTGAAGCGCAGCCAACCGATAGGTGGTGCAAAAATGCGACGATTCTTTAATGGACGCCCCGAACGAAGAAAGTCTTCCCGTGATCCGGCGGGCGATTTAGTTGTTTACTACTGGACCGGCGGCGCCCCGGCGCCGCGTGGCATCTCTAATATCAGTGTGGACGGGGCGCACATCCAAACGCCAGATCAATTCCTGCCGGGAACCTTGCTGACCTTGATTCTGCAATCTGGTTCGGCTCCGCTGGCCGCCGGGCCGCAGACTGGTGGTCCTGGCGCGCCACACGCATGCAGGCTGCAGGCCGCGGTAGTGCGTTGCGCTCAGGGCGGCCTGGGCGTACAGTTCCAGTTCGGGACGCGCGACCAGAGAACCGTATTTCAGGGCTTCCTGCGGCACTCCATCCCATTACCCAAGCCGGAGAACGGCAGTGCTACGGAAACCGCGCCGCGGTCGTTTAGGACGGGACGATTTTCGCGTTTCCCTTTTCGCAAGGTCTGAATTACGGCCGGTTACCGGGAATGATCAAAAGAATTTCCAACGCGATAGGTTTCCCATCCATTTTGCCCGGCCGCAGTTGCCACTGCTGCAAGGAATGCAATAACTGGTCCTTTTCGCTTTGTTCCTCGGGCTCCGTCACGTAACTAAGCTGATCGAATTTTCCCTCGGCCGTCACCATCCCGTGCAGAATGACATAGTCGACGTCGGGTCCGAAGGAAAGCTCCGGCCGCAGCATCAGGTAGGGGTAGGGGGCTTCCATTGGCATACGCTTTCCTGAGAGCGACAAGCTCTGCTCGACTACCTGCGGCAAGCAATATTGAAGCACCCATTCCTTCCCTGCGCCCACACGCACGTATACGGTATAGACCACCTTCCCGCTCAGCGCGCCTTCGGTTCCCTCGAATTCATTCGCGGCCGAGGATTCGATCATCACGGTGAAGTGGCCGTCGGCCGGCAGCACGACTTTTGTCACGGGGCGGCTGGCCGCGGACTTGTCTGTATCCTGCCCGCCGGTCGTCTCATTTGTCCCCACCACGGAACCGTGCCCTGGAGAACCCGAACCACCGCTCGCTCCCGGATCTTCAATGTGAACGGCCGCCGCGGCGGCAGATCGGCTATTCGCCGTCTCGTGGCCGGAGGCGGGTGCGGCAGGCGCGGACTGGTTCCCGCCAGGCAGCCGGAAGACCCCGGCGGGAGGCACCGGAATCTCGGGGATGGAGACTACATTTGGAGGGCTGGCATCCTCCGCTGCGGGGGGCGCGACTTGCGCCAGCGGCCCGTCCTCTACGCGCCCGCTGGTACGAATCGGGGCCGTGGTTCCGGCCGGCCGGGGCAGCCATGGTGAGACGCTGGCGGTACGGCCGGCGAACGCCAGATCGCTGAACAGGAGTTCATTGTTCGGCGACTCCAATACCGGCGGCGCGGGCAGGTTCTCAGGTGGCGCCGGCACTTCAGGCCGTTTTTGTGCCACAAAAATCTTGCGCGGGACCGGCGTGGCCTGGGGAGGCCGCGGTTTCCATAGCAGCAGCTCCGGGAGCCGTATGTCGCTCTTTACGGGTTCTCTCAGCACGAACTCCGGCTGCAAAAGGATCTGCGTCGACTGGGCCGCCACAGGCACCTGCGGCATCTCGAATCGTCGCGGTCCGGCCGCATCTGAAACGTTAGTGGAAGGCGCCTGACCGGTATCGAGCCCCGGGAAGAGCGCATCGAACATACCCGGCGGCGCTGCGGGCGTGCCCGGTTTGTGTGCATCCCCGGAGGAGCCGCGCGCCGCGGGCTGGAGTAGAGACGGCGGGAAGCGCAGCAGCCGCACCGAGTATTTAGAAGCCAGATTCACCACGACGCGGCGGGTGTTATCGAGGTAATAGATGGCCCCGCCGATTATGACAATATGCAGCGCCAATGAGGACAATATCGACGCCCATCGCCGCGTCCGCGGCCGCACTATAGAGGCGAACAGCTCCGGATTTCCCGATTGCAGAAATAGCGCTCGATCGGTCGCAGACAGAGCCGTAACCGAAGAGCGCGGACGCAGTCTCAGACGTACGATCATCCGTGACCAGCTATTCCTGCAATTTCATCACCCAGCACGACTTGTGGTTCTTGTTTCCGGCAGCGGAGTGGCAGGCGGAGGGGCCGCCAGGCGGTGTGTACAAACATACTCTTGAGCTCGAATTCATGTATACGCGCGTTCACACCCGAAACTCTGATAATAGCAGCCAGATGCACGATGGCGCGTTTTTTCAGTGGCTGCGCAAATGGGTGCCGAATTGCGAGAGCTTGTCCCGTTGCCCACACCTGATGGGTAGCACAGGTTCTTGTCCCAAACGCCGGTTTCGGCAGTCTGCGAGAGTAACGTTGATATGAGACAAAGAGTGGTAATTATTCTTATGGCCGCGCTCGTCGTTGCGGCCATCGCGAGTTATGTGGTCTACCGGATGGTAGAAGTGCGCGTGGCCAAGGGGCCGGTGCAGATTACGCACGTAGTTATTGCGGCCCGTAATCTGGATATCGGCTCGCTGGTCCACGATTCCGATTTGAAGGTCGGCGACTGGTCCGGCCCCCTGGCAAAAGGCATGGTCACCGCCAAGGACGCGGTTGTGAACCGCGGCGTGATCTCGCCGATGTATGAAGGTGAACCCATCCTCGATTACCGTCTGGCGCTGACGGGTGCGGGTGCCGGCATGGCGGCCACCATTCCGGCTGGCATGCGGGCCTGCGCGGTCAAAGTCAATGACGTTGTGGGAGTCGCCGGTTTCGTGGTGCCGGGAATGCGCGTGGATGTACTGGTCACCGGGACCTCTCCCAATGAAAAAACATCGTCCGGACCAAAAGTAAGAACTCTGCTGCAGAACATTCAAGTCCTGTCCGCGGGCCAGAATATCCAGAAAGACGCGGAAGGCAAGCCGGTGCAGGTGCAGGTGGTGAATCTGCTGGTGACGCCGGACCAGGCGGAAGTCCTGAGCCTGGCAAGCAACGAGACTAAAATTCAGCTGGTCTTGCGCAATCCGCTGGACCAGGAGAAACCCAAGACGCCCGGCAGCGCCGTGGCGTCGATATTTGGCGACCTGCGCGCCCCGGTGCCGAGTGGGCCTCCGCGCGTCAGGCCGCTGTTGGCTAAGGTGCAGCTTCCTAAGCAGCCTCCGCCGCCGATGATCCCTGTTGCACCCACTGTATATGTGATTGAGGTGTTGAACGGACCCAAGAAATCCGAATCCAAGTTCGCACCCTCAGCGGAGGACAAACAATGAGATTTCGTCTGGGTTACCGTGCAATGCTCAAAATTGCCGCACTATTTGCCGCGACTGCCATCGGATTCGCGGCGCCTCAACAAGAACCTGCCCAGCCGGCCGAACCCGCGGCGCAGGGTCAGCCGGCCGCGCACGAGTTGTTCGTCACGGTTGGAAAATCAGTCATCGTGAACAGCGCCGCGCCCATCGAGCGCATCTCCGTAGGCTACAACGATGTCGCGGAAGCCACCGCTATCGGGTTGCACGAAGTGCTGGTCAACGGCAAGGCTGCCGGAGATACCACGCTGATCGTTTGGCAGCGGGATGGGAATAAGATCTTTTTTGATCTGACTGTCCGCCCCAACACGTCGGATACGAGAACTAAGTTACAGGGCCTGCGCCGCGAGATGAAGAAGCAGCTGCCCGGCCAGAACGTCGACGTGAGCTTCGAAAACGGAGCGGTATTTCTGAGCGGAACGGTGGCCGATGTGACCAGCGCGCAAAGAGCCGAAGCTATTGCGAGCACTTTGGGCAAACCGGTCAACCTTCTGTATGTGGCAGTGCCGCCCACGGACGCTCAAATTCTGCTGAATATCAAGTTCGCGCTAATAGACAGGACCGTCACAAAACAATTGGGATTCAACCTGGTTAACCTGGGCAATGGGAAAGTGCTCGGTGCTACCAGTACCGGACAGTTTTCGCCGCCGATTATATCGCCGGGGTCAGGAGGGTCGCCAGCGGCGCTCACGCTGTCGAATGCTTTGAATATTTTCCTCATGGATCCGCGCTTGAACCTGGCTACCACCATTGAGGCCTTGGAAAGCACGAACCTGTTCGAAGTGTTGGCCGAACCGAACGTGCTGACGTCCAGCGGGAAGATGGGTACGTTCCTGGCCGGCGGCGAGTTTCCCTTCCCGGTGGTGCAGGGTGGCGCCAGCGGCTCCGTTCCGACGGTGACGATTCAATTTCGTGAATTCGGAGTCCGGCTGAATTTCGTGCCGACTCTGACTCCGCGCGGAACGATCCGGCTCGAACTGGCGCCGGAAGTCAGCGCGCTCGATTTCTCGAATGGTTTGCAATATCAGGGATTCAACATTCCCGGCCTGGACGTGCGCCGGGTTCACACGGAAATCGAGTTGGAACCGGGCCAGAGCTTCGCCATCGGCGGCCTGATGGACCGGCGCACGACGGAACTGCTCAGCAAGATTCCAATCCTCGGGGATATCCCGGTCCTGGGGAAGCTTTTCACATCGCGTAATCTCACCAAAGAGAACTCCGAGCTATTGGTTTTGGCTACACCCCAACTGGTGCGGCCAATAGGATCGGGGCAAAAGGCTCCCGTCCTGAACTTCCCCGAGAAAGGCGCAGAGGCCTTGCCCAAGGCGATCACGCAGACGCCCATCCAGACGCCCGGTCCCGATGTAACGGGTCCGGCGCAGGTCACAGCTCCCAAACCGAACATTCCTCTGGAGGACCTGCTGCAGATCCTCAAGGGCCCCGCGGTGAAGCTGCAGGGAGATAATGGGCAGCCTCAGTCGGGGGGAGGCTCGGGCACGGGCATGGCTTCGCCCCACTAACAATATTGAGTGTAAAGCCGGGATCGCAGTTACGGAACTCAGGCAAGCCGGGCAATGATGCTCAGGTTCCAGGCCACGATTCCGGCGAATATCACATTGGCGATGCGCAGTGTCCTATACTTCGCCGCCATGAGCAAGCCGACGCCAATCGCCAGGGTGATGACCTTAGCCAGGATTACGCCCTGGATCGACCCGACCGCCATGAGGTGCTGAACCAGCGGGTTCTGTTCACCTCCTCCGAGTTTGAAGACTGTCAATGTAGTGCCCAGGTCAGCCAACTGGAGTAGCGCGAATATCAGAAAAACCTTAGGCATTGCATCCCTCCTGACCTTAGTGTAGACGCTGGGGCTTTCACAATCTGTACGAAAGATAGCATCCCCTTATATGATCGTCAAGTATCGTCAAGTAAGGGTGCTGGCGCCATGGTATTTTTCTCCTGTCCTCCGTATGTCGCGTTACGTCACCCCCGGGGCGGCACCAGACGGAGTATGAGACGCTGCGCAGGAGCGATGCGAGGCCGAGCAACGGCGACGCAGCGTATGCGAAAGCCGTCGAATTGCACGCTGGACTGCCACCAACGTGGGCGACGCCGAGAGGGCCGCGCTCGAGACGCGACCTGGCGTACGTTGCTCGTCGCCGGCGCGCATGATAGAAATTCCACCGACCACCACCAACTTACACCCTCCGAAGACCGCCGCTGATGATTTCGGAGGACTCCTGATAGTTTCGGAAAGTTTGCGAAAGACTTCGTGAAGCGGCCGCCGGACGGTCGGTCAGAAGTGCAGGCGCATAATGTGCACGTGGCCTTAGCCGTCTAAAGCGATACTCTCCGGCACCGATATCGCGTCAGGAGAATGTCGAACGAAGAGATGACAACCCTTGATGGCGGTTCAGAATCCAGTACGAGATCTGATCACGCATAGACGGCGCGGGGATCCGCCCTCGGTCGCGCCGGCCAAGACAACAGTCGCAGGGATATTCGCGACTTGTCGAACGGGCGATGTCACCAGATCCACTCACTCCTTCAGACTGACGAATTCACGCTCCCGACTGCAGTACACCGATGCCAGGAATGGCGTGCCTCGCCTACCTGGTGTCGACCGCCTGCCTTCTGGCGGCCTACGCCGGTGGCTTGTGTGCACGGTGGCAGCGGCTGGCCGGCTCTGCGCGCAGGGTGCGCATGAGCGGGCCTTCTCTTCGGGGATGAAGCAGCCTTCGGCATCGGGATTGAGTGGGAGGAGTACCAGGTGTCACGCGACCGTTCTGAAACTGACCGACAAAAGTCCGTGTGTCGCTGAAGTTCGACGGATAGCGGCGCATCCCGGCGCGTGGTGTTGCCCGTCGCACTGGGATCGCCGAGTTCCGCGCAGCGCCGTATAGATTGATCCTGCTCATCGGGATCAACACGTCCGATTCGACATTGCGGTGCTTAAATCGTAGGCCGGAATCATGTCGCCGCCATGCGGAACCGGGAAACGCGTGCGCACGGCTTGCTGGCTTTATACGCGCATGTTTGTGTTGAACAATTCCACGCGTGGGGAGGCGCTCAAAACCGGAGCGCAGTGAGGATCGAGAAGATGAAAGCAAGCGCGAATCACCTTGTAACATGGCGTAACGTCGCCTCTGACGGGGTGGGATGCACCTCTCCTCTTAAGCTTCTCGTTGCAGCGGCTATTTATGATATCGTCACATTCGCGGGAGCACTCGGATGAAACGCTCGACACTGGCGCGGTTTGGTCTGGGCATGGTAATGGTAGTGGCACGATGTCAGGTGGCAGCGCGAAACGCTATCACGACGGCCGCCGAACGGACGTCCGCGCGCGCCGCGGTTGCCTTCGATATGTCCCCGCCTTTGGCATTGATGGCGCAGTTCATTCCCGGCCGGTCGGTTGTCATTCACCACGCCGTGGAGAGTCCCCCGGAACGGCGCGGCGCGACGAAAGGACCTGGCATGGGTTTGGGGACGACTCCGCCGACACAGCCAGTAGCGCGGCGTGGCGCCGGCGCGGCGCCAGCGGGCGGACGTGCGGGTGGGCCGCCGAAGATTCCGCCTGCGCCGCCCACGCCAGAGATCAATGCCGCTGGCGCTGCCGTCGAGCAGACGACCCAGGGTACGCGCGCCGCGATTGAGCCGGTCGTCAGCTTTGATGGTCTGGGCGAGGGATTTACCGGCCATGAGTTCCCCGGTGCAGCCAACGCAGCCGATGCCAGCGCTGGCCCCGGCATCGGGAGACGTGGCGGCATTGACATCAGCCTGGCGGTCGGTCCCAACCATATCTTCGAGATCCTGGATAGTAGCATGGCCGTCTTCACGAAGAAGGGCAAGAAGTACGCCGCGACGGGCACGCTGCTCTATGGTCCGGTGCCCAACAATACCGTTTTTGCCGGATTCGGCGTTCGCTGCGGGGTGAGCCGCAACAGCGACTCCGTAGTGCGCTACGACCAATTGGCCAACCGCTGGCTGATCGTGGTTCCGGTCTTTGCGCGGCCGCCGGACAATCCGCAAGGTGCTTATGCCATGTGCTATGCCGTGAGCGCGACGTCCGATCCGCTGGGGCCGTACTACCGTTATGAGTTCCAACGGCCGCTATTTCCGGATTATCCCCGTCCGGCGATTTGGCCCGACGGCTATTACAACCCCACCAGCACGAGCGACGATCTGCTCCCCGATGTAATCACGCAGAAGCACGACTGCATCGCTGACCGCAAAGAGATGCTCAAGGGTCGGCCGGCCGCCGAGCAGTGCGTGGTAGTTGACGGCGGCGTTTTCATGTTGAACACCGACGTCGACGGCAAGCGCCTGCCGCCTGCGGGTGCGCCCAACATCATGATGTCGACCGGCGGCACGCAACTCATGAAGATCTTCGAGGACGATGGCATATATTTTTACAAAGTGCACGTAGATTGGAAGGACGCCTCTAAGACCACCGTCTCGACGCCGCAGAAGATCGCCGTGGCGCCCTATCACTATCTCTGCGACGGCCAATTGAGCAGTTGCGTCTCGCAGCCGGGTACCGAACGCCGGCTCGATTCGCAAGGCGACAAGCTGATTCAGCGGCTCGTGTACCGCAACTTCGGCGATCATGAGTCCATCCTGGCGGAGCATTCCGTCGCTACGGCTGCGCACGGCGGCGGTGTGCGCTGGTACGAGTTCCGGCTGAACAAACAGCGCGACCCCGTGTTGTACCAACAGGCGACTTATGCCCCCGACGGATTTTATCGTTGGTTGGGAAGCATGGCCATGGACGGCAAAGGCGACATCGGCATCGGCTATTCGTTTGGCGGCGATCCCAACTATCCAGGCCAGCGTTTCGCGGCGCGTATGGCTAATGACCCTAAGGGCCAACTTACCTTCCACGAGTCGGTGCTGGCGGAAGGCCAAGCCTCACAAACGGGCAGCTTGCGCTGGGAGGACTACACCAATATCACCGTCGATCCCTCTGACGACTGTACCTTTTGGTTTGCCGGGAACTACCTCAAGAGCGGCGCTCACTCGTCCACTACACGCATCGGATCATTTGTGCTGCGCGGCTGTAAGTAGGCCAGTGGGGCGTAGGTTTCCAGGCGAAACGGCCTCGGGGAATCTGCTCTGTAGGCCGCCAGAAATCAGTATGGCGTTTTCGTCAACTTTGATCGCCCGATCTCACCGGAAATTCTCCACCAGCATCAACTCGCTGCCGGCATGGTTAGTCCTCTCATAAATCATCCACTGCTCGTCCGGCGAGATGCTCATCTCGTCGCCTATCGGACCGGGAACGGGAGCAATGCTCTTGATCGCATGCGTTTTAAAGTCGAAGAGCTTCAGATGTGCATCGTTTTCGTCGATGAAATACATGCCGTGCTTAGCCAGTGCAAAATTGTCTTTATAAATGGATACCGGAAGCTTGAATTCGTTTCCGCCACGAACGGGCACCCCCCGAATTTCGACATCATGGCAGTAATACAAAGTTTGGCTGTCTTCGGATTCGAACGGCACACTGCCACCGTTCTTCGTGAGTTGGATCTCTTGGCCACCGCTTGCCGGCACCTTCCAGATCTGATTCACCCCGGTGCGGCTCGATTGGAAATAGATCCAATTGCCGTCATGCGACCAGCTTGGCCTTGCATCCATCGCCGGGCTTGCCGTCAGCCGAACCGGCTTGCCGCCTTGAGAATCGATCGCGTAGATATCCCAATTTCCTGCTGCATTGCAATCGAACACGATTTTCCGCCCGTCCGGCGACCATCGCGGGCTGCCTGCCCATGCACCAAAAGACGTGAGTTGTATGAGATTCGAGCCATCTGCGTCAGCAGCCCATATCTCCTCACTACCGGAAAAGCTCGCTTCGAACGCGATGCGCTTCCCATCCGGCGAATATCTTGGATGGCCTTCTTCCCTTGTTGAAGGGATGAGATCCGCTAGCTCACCCGCCTGTTTCGCTTGCAGCGAAACGCGCCAAATATTTTCGTATCCGAACTTATGAGAGTAGACCAGCCGGCGGGTTTGGCGTGAAATGGCGGGATCGAACGGATCGTCGCCCGTCACGGGTATTTTGACCGGCTTACTAAGTGGTTTAGCCACCGTGCGCCACAATTGCAGCGTGCCCCCGCGCATCGATGGAAATACCAGGGCTCGGCTGTCGGAGGTCCAGGCCAGGCCAGTAATCTCCTTGCTGTCGGAAGTGACTCGTTGCGGTTCACCTGTGGGGAGCAGGTCCTCTGAGATCGGGACAATATAGATGTCGCTCACGGAATAGGTGATCGTTCGCGTAAATGCCAGTGTTTTACCGTCGGGCGATACTGCGAGACTACCGTCCCCGAATATGGTCGGAGGTGGGGATGTCAAGGGTCGCTTTTCGCCCGATTGGGCGGAGATCCGGATAACGCGGCGTTGGTCGAGTGCGAGAAGCCACTTGCTATCCGCAGACCAGGCAAGAAAAGGCGGAGGCAACGGCCATTCCCAGTCCGGGAGAAACATTTCCAGGTCAGCACTAAATTCGATGCGAGTTAATTCCCGTTCCTGACCACCCAGAGCTGGGATGGTCATGACCGCGGGGTGCTCATCATCGCTGGCTCGCAGGAAAGCGATCAACCGGCCGTCCGGAGACCAGGCTGGCGCGAAATCACCGCTTTGATTACTCGTTAAGCGAACAGGCTCGCCAGGGCCGATCATCTTGACGTAGATGTTCGAGGGCCGCTTTCCCGGTTCGCCCCATGAAAAAGCAACACGCGTGCCCTCGGGCGAAAAGCTCGGAAACAATTGAAAACCCGCATAGCTGGTGAGAGGCACGGGCGGGGCGAACGGTTGCGTACCCCCGTTTCTCGCGACCTGAATACTGAGCCCGATTGCTCCCAATACCGCGGCAGCGACTGCCGCCGGAACAGCCCACCGGAAATGGTGTTTCGGAACCGCTGGCGCGATTTGCTCTTCCGCGGTAACGGAAACGGTCTGGCTATGATCTGCAGCCACAGGCTGCGACACGGGTGCGATGAAACGGTATCCCCGGCGCGCCAAAGTCTCGATGAATCGCGGGTTCTCCGGGCTATCTCCCAAGGCATCGCGCAGCTTCCGCATGGCGCTGTTGATCGCGTTATCGAAATCGACATAGGTATTGTCGGGCCAGAGCCGTTTCTGAATTTCCTCGCGCGTGACGATTTCGCCAGGGCGCTCCAGCAGAAGCACAAGAATGTGGAGCGGCTGATCCTGTATCTTGAGCTTCGTTCCGTGCTTTCGCAGTTCTCTAGTCCGCGGATTAAACTCGAAGACCCCGAATTGAAACGCAGCCGGTCGCTGCTGCCCGATTTCCGGCATAGTGTCTGCCCACAGGGATCATAATCCTTTCCTGTCCGTTCGGCAAGTCAGATTGCTGTCCTCGGCGCCGGGTAGGCGTCGCTGACGCGTTTTCACCCAAAACAGAGTTCGCCCCATCCCCTGTGCTTGCAATCGCTTCGGCGGACAGGAGCAAATCAGGGACTACCAAGCTTCCAACTCTGGAGACCGCGGCTGACCTCGCCGAGACTGTTCCTGAGCACAGGGGGGATCAGGGCATGAACGGCTCTCTACAGATCGCACGGTTAGCGGGTACGCTGGCACTGCTGGCTGGTTCCGCATCAGGCAAGCCCGGGTGCGCAGTCGCCCCGGAGCAGACGCTCTTGGTCCGGGTATACGATAAGGCCCAGGTACGCGGCGCAGTCCTTCAATACGCCACGATGCAAACGGCCGGCCTGTTCCGAGCAGCAGGGATCCGGATCAGTTGGGTGCACCTCTCGGCCGAATCGCCGGAGGACGAGGGAATCGATATGACCGCCTCAGCATTCCGGCACCCGGACGAACGGCCCTATCTCGTGATCCGGTTGATTCCGCGGACCCCGACCACCGTCTTCCCGGACGCCTTGGGGTATTCTCTACCGTTCGCTCATCGCGGCGCGCATGTTGTGATTTTTTATGACCGGGTTGGGGCATTGACGCAACGCGTGAATACAGCCGCCTACGTTATTCTTGGGCATGCGATGGCGCACGAGCTTGGGCACGTGCTTCTCGGTTCCGCAGAACATGCGAGCAGCGGTTTGATGCGGGCGAGTTGGACCCCAGCAAGTTGGCATTTGGCATCGGCGGGTCTGCTGGCCTTCGGCTGCGCAGAGATAGAACGGATGCGGGTAGGGTTGTCGAAGTTCCAGGTTGTTGCGGAGGGAGTTCCGCTGCACGAGCCCGAACTCGCGTCGTTTGCTTTTTGGTCCTCTCCTAAATAGGGTATTTAACGCTTATGCAAAGCGGTGTCGCTCGGCCTGCTTACTTCACTTCCGTCGTCATCGACGCCCGGTGCCCCGTGGTCGTCTCCCAATAGTCCATCCACCGCAGTCGAATCCCATTCGCCCGCTCAAGCAACTCCCGGCTCGGCTTCTTCCCGTGTTCCACCATCACCACGACGCCCGTGTTGAATTTCTTCTGCGAATGATCCACGTCCGGCAGCCGCGGCCCTCCCACTGCAATCACGTCCTGGACGGTGATCTTCGTCCTGTCCGCCTTGAAGATTGGATGCCCGTTCGCATCTTTTCCCGCCGCCACCATGTTCCTCAACATAAAGAAGTCCGGTACCTCGGACGGTGCGATCAGCCCCATCAGATACAGATCCAGGTGCGACCAACCTGTCGCCGGCACATAGTAGTTGTCATCCAGTTGGGTGAATGTACCGTCGAAGTTGTCCTGCCACACCCCGCCTCCCATCGCCGACGCCTCGGTTGGCCGCTGATAGGGGAACGCCGCCGGTGCTTGCAAACCCGCCACCCAGTGCGCCCCATCGCCCAGCGGGATCGTCTCGCTACCGACCTTGGCCGAAACGAACGCCGCCCACCTGTGCCCCATCTCGTGCGCGACCTGCGACATGGCATAGTCGTACGGAAGCAACCTGCCATCGGGCGATCGCTCGGCTATCTGATGAGTATAGGTCACGATGTTATGCGTGTTCGTGTCTGTAAGTCCCTCCGGAGGATACTCCTGCATCTGGTTCGAACCAACATACACCGGCTGTATGAACTCCCATTGGAATCTTCCCTGCGTGCAGTAACCCGCCAGACCTTCTTGTGGCGCCCCGATCCCTGTCACGGCGCCGCCCGTCGGACCACCCCCCAACGGACCATCGCTCGGCGTGCCAGCCTCCTGGTTATCGATGCGGAAATCCGAGTAGTAAGCCAGCATATCGAACTTGTCCCCCAGCGCCTTGATTACCGTGCAGCTCAGATCCCGCATTTTCGGCAGGGACAAATAATGAAAAGATTCATAGACCAGAAGGAAGGGCCCATCGCCCTTCTTCAGTGCCGAGAGGTGCAGCTCGGGGTCGCGAATCCCCGTCAGGGTCACCGTCTGCGGCGCCATCTGCATCGCCGTTGTTCCCGGATTCCCACCCGTGGCGACGTCGGCGGACACCGCCACTTGCTGCCCTCCTTTGACACCTTCCGGCAGCACTCCTTCAACCGAGATCCTGTTCCCATCTATCTTCACCGTTCTGGAAACTCCCGACCCAGTCGCCACATACCGGTTCGCGCCGCCGTGTCCGCCGACGCCCCGGATCGTCCACACCGCGTCGTCGAAATGCACGTGGTACGCCAAACCCACCACTTCCGGATCGCTCTCCGGCAGCGCCGGCCCGCGCATTTCAAGCGTGACCTTCAAGAGCAGGCCATCCACCGCCGCCAGCTTCACATTCCTGATATCCAGGTGCGGCGCAATCGCCGGATGCTCTTCACCCGACAGCTGTGCCCAGGGGCCTTTCGCTCCCTTCGGCCAGCCAACGGATAAAGTCCGACAATCGCGTCCTTGGCCGCCATTTGCTGGTAAGACATCTCCACCCGCCCGTCCTTCGCCAGCACCGCCTGAAACCGGTTCACAGTCGGCGTCCACGAGAAATCCTGGATGTTGCCGTATGGCTCCGTGAGGCTCCAGGTAACCATCACCCGGTCGGCTAGTTCTTTCACGAAACGCTGCCCCGACATCCGCGGCTTCATGAACACGCAGATCGCGGGCTGCGCGTTTACCAGCCTCCGGGCTGCTTCGCGCAGTTGGTCAAACCGCCCAATCGTCAGCCGGCCTCCGAAAGCTATCCAGCCTGTGACGCCTACTGTAAACGAATCCCAGCTTTTGCCCGAAAATGGAAACACGAAGTTCTTCAAGCTCACCTGCCCGCCGGTAAGTTCGCTGCCGAACTCCGGGTCCCATTTCAGCGCTCCTGTCTCCACGCGGTATCCCGCCCCATCCGGTGTGAACCGCACCGTGCGCCCTGCCAGATCGAACAGGTTGGCCCTCCCCAGCACTCTGTCATTCAGCGTGACCACGATAAGATTCCCATGCGTCGAAACGGAGCCGATCGACTTCCCCGGCTCCTGCGGCGGCTCTTGCGCGTGCGATAAAGCCCCCCAAACTATCGCGCCCGCGATCATCGGGAACACTCGCGAGATTCTTTTCATAACCGGACCTCAACCGGCCGCCCGTCAAACACAACTACTTTCGTGACAGCCTCGTTGGCGACCCGGACCTCGATGTTGCGCCTCATCGGAGGCAGCATCCGCGAGCCCTTGGCGAGTTGCATTTTCAAGGTGCGAGCCCGATCGCTCCAAGTCAATTGCAGCCGCATAAATTCACCCCGCCGGTAATTGAAGGTCTTGCCATCATCCTCGTATAGAGTGTAGGCGCCGTCGCTACCCGGATACACCCAAAGCGTCAATGGCCCATCGACTTTCTCGCCCGTATACTGCCTGACAGGCCCCATGGGAATTACGGCGCCAGCGCGAACATACAGGGGCGTTGTAGCCAGATCGACGGGGCGACTGATTTCCTTCCCGCCTTCGAGCCTTTCTTTTGTCCAAAAGTCGTACCAGGCGCCCCGCGGCAAATACAGTTTTCTCTCGCGGGCGCCTTTCTCGACCACCGGGGCGACCAGCATGTCCCGGCCCCAGAGGTATTCATCGCCGCGCTCGACGGCCGCCGGATCATCCGGGTAGTGCAGCCACAAACTCCGCATGACAGGCAGCCCGCTATCATGGGCCTCGCGGACCGCCGTATAAAGGTAGGGCATAAGGCGATAGCGCAATTCCAGGTATTGGCGGCAGATCGGCTCCACGGCGGCGTTGTGCAGTTCTTCCGGATCGGGATCGGCGGTTCCATCGCGATATCCCGTCACCTCGCTGACACCCAGTTCGCCGGTGTTCCAGCCCCATGGCAGACGCAGCTTCCAATCCCGTCCATGCGCGCGGAACAGCGGGCAGAATGCACCGAACTGGAACCAGCGCACATACAATTCGCCGGTAAACTCCTTGGTCGGAACGAATCCCCCGATATCGGTACCCCAATAGGGGATGCCGCTGAGGCCGGTGTTCACCGCGATGGGAATGTGCGTGCGCAGCGTCTCCCAAGTCGAGAAGACGTCGCCCGACCACAGGAATGCCGCATACCGCTGCATGCCTGCATAGCCGTTGCGATGCAGTGCAAAGGGACGTTCATTCGGGCGATCGAGTTGCGGGCCCTCGTAGTACATGCGATTGCGTACCAGCCTCGACTCGATGTTCAGCGGATCGCCTTCATCCGGCCACCATCCGTCCACGCCGATCGAAAACACTTTGCGATGCGCGTCCCACAGGCAGGCCGCCTGGCCTTCATCGAATCGGTCGACGCGGCATGGGTCGTGGACGGACCCCTGCAGCTTAGGGGTCCAGATCACCGAATGCAGCACGACGCGAAAATCTTCTTTGTGAAACGCATCAATGATCTCTTTCGGATCCGGAAATACCCGCGGATTCCACGCGAAGGAACCGTTAGCGGTGTTCCAGCCCGAAGGACAGAAACCAGTCCCAAGAAAAATCATCGTGTCGCAGGGCAGTTTTTTCTCGCGGAAAGTCCGCGCCTCGGCCAGAATCTCCTCGCGGCTCGTCAGGGTCCGATGCGACTGCTGATATCCCAGAGACCAAAGCGGCGGCATTTCAGGATACCCGGTGAGCCGTGCGTATTCGGCCATGATAGAAGCCGGATCGGACGCGCCAATCACAAACAGGTCCAACGCACTGTCCGGCGAGGATGGCTCAAACCGGCCCACGCTCCCTGTGAAGTCGAACGTGCCGAACGGCTGATGGATGAACACGGCCCAGCCGCCCGTTCCGATGATCCATGGAATCGGAACTCTCCCGCCGTGGGTGCGCAGCATATATCCGCCCTGGCCGCTTTTCATGCGATCGGTTGAGCCGCGCCGGTCGAACTGCGGGCCGCCTTCGCCCAGTCCCAGCAGCGGCCCGCCGCGAAGTTCAAAGGTCATGACTCCGGTCTGTGGATCGATACTAAGTTGCTGCACCAGCCTCCTGCTTTTCCGTACCTCAACGCGAACCGTCAGCGGGGCGGTCAGTTCGACTTTGAGATCGCCGGAAGCCAACTGGGGCAGGCTTTCAGCCTGCGGACCGGAGTCCACGCCGGTCCTGGCGGGTCTGGAGACCCGCCGCAGACCTGGAGGTCTGCCCCACGGCCAATGTTCTTCAATGGATCCATCGGCGGGTATCGGCCTTCCACGAGTGATCCGCACCGTCTTCGCGCTGATGGGCGTGACCACGATCTTCGTGTCTTCGGCTTTTCCAAGTACCACCGTCGTCCCAGCGGCTATCACCTGTAAGGCGTCTCTGCGAGTCATCTTTTTATGAGATCTGCGGATGTCTCTTATGCCAGTCCGTGTGGTCTTGGTACATGCGGGCGGCCGCAATCACAGCGTGGTCGTTCGTCGCGCGGGCGATAAATTGGAGTCCGTACGGAAGGTGCTGGGCGCTGAATCCGCAGGGCACGGACATCGCGGGCAGCCCACAGAGGCTTGAGATGCCGTCAGGCGCCTTCTGGTTTACGTCGTCGCTCTCAGCCGAATCCGTAGCCTCCAGCACGGGCTGTGTCGTCGAATCGCTGCCCGGCGCAGCCAGCACGTCGAAATCATCGAATAGCTTGTCGATTCTGCGTTGCAGGATGCTCCGTACACGTTGTACGTCCAGGTAATCCGCGGCAGAAAACTCCTCGCTGACATATCCGTTAATCTGGCCAAGGGGATCGCGCAGATTGGCGCAAGAACCGGATCTGATCATATTTCTGAACGATGAAGCTGCTTCCATCAAGATGGTCAGTTCCGCCGTATCCTCAAAGGGTCCATCGGGAACCACAGCGTCTGATATTCTTGCGCCGTGCTTCTCCAGGGTTTGCAAGGCGGCATCCATCAGCGATTCGAGCTCAGGATTGGAACTCCCGGCATTCGTCAGTTTGCCGGCCCACAACGGTCTGCGCGGCTCATCGGCGAGCGATGGATAGGCGAAGTTCGCAAGACCCGGTGGCAGAGAATCGTGGTCCCTGGGGTCGTGGCCCGCGATGGCGGATAGGATGAGCCCGCAATCGTCGGCGGTTCGTGCCATCGGGCCGAGTTTGTCCATTGACCATGCTATGCACATTGAGCCATACCGGCTGACCCGGCCGAAACTTGGACGCATTCCGGATATGCCGCACCAGGCCGCCGGGCAGATGATCGAGCCCCTCGTATCCGAGCCGATCGCGAACGCGGCTAATCCGGCTGCCACGATAGCACCCGAACCACTCGAGGAACCACATTTCCAGCAGTTGGTATTCCAAGGGTTTCGCGCGGGTCCGGTCAGCGAAGCCTCGCCGCTGGTGTAGCCGAGGCCCCCGGCGAGTTCAATCATGGCGGCCTTCCCAATCAGGACGGCGCCCGCACGCTCCAGCTTTTCGATGATGGCTGCGTTGTAATCGAAGCGCTGATCGGCGAACGGCGGCGCGCCCCAGGTAGTCGGATATCCTTTGACCGCAACCAGATCCTTGGCCGCATAGGGAATGCCGTGCAATGGACCGCGATAATGGCCCGCCCGAATCTCGCGTTCCGCGGCGCGCGCTTGTTCGATGGCCAAGTCCCGCGTCAGTGTGGCGTAGGCATTGAGCTTCGGACCGATCTGCTCACTCCGATTGAGGTAGGCTTCCGCCAGCGCCACGGGTGAAAGCTTCCGGCTACGCAGCCGGGCCCTCAATTCCGAAATCGGCAAATAGAGGGTCCGCTCGTCGATCACAACCGGAATCCCGTAGCTGGTTGATCGCTATTCTCCAACGGGAAATTCCGGATCCGCACCAGCATCCGTTCATGGCCGGCAATTATTTCGCGCGCACGCGTGCGCTGCCCTTCGGAGAGCCGATCGCCGTACTTTCCTAACACGTTCGCATATTTGGCGTCGACCGCACACTGGATTCCGGGCAGAGCGGGAGACTGCGCGGTTGCCGGAACTCCAACCGCACCGGCGGCCGCCAGCGCGGCACACCTGCCAAGTTGGCGCCGCGAAATGTGACGTGGCTCCGAGATGCGCAGCGGGGACACCCTACCCTCAAAACTCGATGTTCGCCCGGATTTCGATGTTTCGGGGACTGTTGCTGTTGTAGGCAGTCCCGAAGGTGGTCGACTGCACGTTGTTGCTGCCACCAGCCCAGGAGAACACCGGATGGTTGAAGGCGTTGAGAAACTCCGCCTGCAACAAGAAACGGACCCGCTCCGTGATCGGGACCTGCTTGGACAGCGAAATGTCGTTGTAGGTCTGATGCGGTCCATACACGTAGAAAATCTGACCGAATGTGCCCGCCGTGGTGTTGGGAGTGAGATAGGCGGCGTTGGCACCGACTCCCGGCGTAATGTAGGTCGGGTTGATGGCGTTCACATAGCCCGCGTTGCCCACGGAGTACACACCCACGGCACTCTGCAGTTGCGAACGGGAGACTCCAGTAAGATTCACACCGCCGTCGGCATAGTCATTATACGTCTCATTGCCGCCGAGGATCACCTGGGGCGCGCCGGTCTGGAAGGTGAAGATATCGCCCAGTGTCCAGCCGCCCACAATCCGATTCGCCACACCACCGTGGTCGAGCCAACGGCGGCCCTTGCCGAACGGAAGGTCGTAGGTTCCGTTGGCATGAATCACATTGCGCAGGTCGAATAACGTCGGTCCATAGCTCCCGCGCAGATTGCGCAGCGTGTACTGTGGGGACTGACTGGTCCAATTGTTGGGAGTGGCCAGACCGAGCGTGTGGCTCCATGTGTAGTTGGCGTCGAATTGTAGGCCGTGCCAGGGCTTCTGCCGGTAATCCACCTGCAGTGCATTGTAGTTCGAGTAACCGAGCGCGTCCATGTAATAAACCGGTTGGCCGGCAGAGTAGGGGTTCGACTGGAAGAAGTTAATAGGATAACCGGCTCCCGCTCCGGTATACCCGCCGTTGGTGGCACACGGCGTGAAACTGGCGCCCACCAGGTTGCAAAAATACTGCGGGTTGTAGTTGGCGCCTGCCATAATGTTCGCCATGGCTCCTACCTGCCCGGTATTCAGGTCGTTGATGAAGCTGGTGTTGCCATAATCGGCCAGCGGCACGCCTGCACCCGCGGAACCCTCTCCGGCAAAGGCGGCATTGAAGATGGGTGTCTGCGTCTGGCCGGGATACCCGTTGTCGGCAAAGGAACTGATGTTGTGTTGCTCGTTAATTTTCAGGTTTTGCTGCGCCGCCTTGAACTGAGTGAGGAATCCGTTCTCAAACACGTTGACTTCATTGGTATTCACGGACAGCCACTGATGGATGGTGTGGCTGCCGTTGTAGCGGATCTCCAGCACTCCCGCTCCTTGCATCTGGCGCTGGATGCCGAAGTTCCAAGCTTGCGTATAGGGCTGTTTAATATTCGGATTCAAGCCATTGACGTCATTTCCGAGATATGTCAGGGCTTGGAATGTGGAATTCGATTCCGGATTGGTGGGCGAGTACGCGGCGGGATTGAAGGCATATGGCGGCAACGACTGGCCGAGCGAAAGAGAACCCGGAGCGAACGATCCGGTGGTTCCTGTGTTGTTCGAATACAGGTTGAAGTTCTGGTAATAGAACGAGCCATAGTTGGTGGCCTGGTTCCAGAAATATTGCTGCGGTTCGGTGAAGCGGCGGAGTGAATAACCGGCGCGAATGACGGTCTTGCCGCCGCCGGTCAGCTTTCCGGCGAAGCCGTCCCTGGCGCCGGGCGACCAGGCGATGCCGAAGGAAGGCTGCGGAGTGACGCGCCAGGGTTGGTATTGATGCGCGCGCGCCACCAGTTGCGGATCCATGTCGCCGCCCAGAACGCCCGGCGCAAAGAGATCGCCAACCGGCGTCGGACCGTAGATCGCCCCCGGCAGCGCGCCGGAGTATTCGTTGGTCAGATCGTGGTCGTCGCCGGTGAAGTCCCAACGCAAGCCGTAGTTAATGGTCAGATTCGGACGCAAGCGGTAGGAATCCTGCGCGAATAATCCCCAAGCCCCGATAAGCTCGTCCAGATTGTACGAGCTGCCTGGTTTCTGAATGTAGGATTTGGTTGCCGGGTCCACGCCGTACTGGCCATTTACACCCGATAGGCGCCCGGTGAGGACCGCATACAACTGCTCGGCTTCGGTGAGTTGAGCGGAAGTCGCGCCGGGGAGAGTAGCGGACGACCCGGAATTCGAGAAAGCCGCCAGAGCCGGATCGCCGGTGGTCAGCCCTAGGTTGTAAGTGGGCCATCCGGCCGGTGCGTTATAGTAGTGATCCTGCTCCCGCCACCAGGAGAAGCCGAATTTCATCGTGTGTTTATCGTGCTGCCAGGTCAACGAGTCGGAGGCATTGAGGACCGGATAGTTGGTGTTGATACCCAAGTTGAACTGTTGTCCCGACATGTTGCCGCCGTAAGGGTACGGTACGGGCAGGTTCCAGGACACCGCCCCGGGCGAAGTAGCATATAACGGCGCGGCGTTGTATGCGTACCAAGTCGCGGTGTAAAGGAAGCCTCCCTTCAACTCGTTCACCACAGTGGGAGAAATAGTCCAGTCGATTCCGAGCGAAACCGTATAGTTGTTGTTCTTGTTGCCGGCGATTTGATCGGAATAAGCGGGTCCCGGTAAGAACGACGGCGCAACGGCAGGCTGGACTTCTTTGGTCTCATTGAATGCGACATGCAACCGCAGCTTTTCCGTGGCGTTGTAGTCGACGCGAACCGTGGGGTAGTAGTACGTAGTTGGGGATGGCTGCAACCAATTCAGAGACTCGAGATTGGGATCGGAGAGACCCGAAAGAGTGCCATACTTTAGCGAGCCATTAATCGACGTCAGCTCGGAAGCGATCGTCGGATTGACGGTACCCGGCAGGGCGGAGTTGAAGCTGTTCGCCATGCTCAGGAGATTGATGGTGCGGGTGACGCCGTCCGAACCGGTGTAGGTGAACGCCCCCGTCTGCGCGGCTGGCGTCAGCACCAGGTTGGAGGCGCTGATGGTCCCGGGCGACTTGGACATACTGAAACTTCCGAAGAAGAACAGCTTGTTCTTGCGAATTGGACCCCCGACGCTCCCGCCAAAATCGTTGAGGATGAAGGGCGGCCGAGCGATACCATAGCCGTTGTTGGACCATGAGTTGGCGTTCAGGTCTGCATTTCGGAAGTCCTCATAGACACGCCCATGGTATTGGTTGCCGCCGCGCCGGGTGATGAAGTTAATCTGCATGGTGGCTTGGCCGAAACCCTGGTCCAGATCGAGCTGGTCGGTTTGCACGGTCATCTCCCCGATATCTTCCAAACGAGCGGATACAACCGGATAGGCGTTCCCGCCGAATTTCATGCGGCTGGGGCTGCCGATCACACCATCGATATTGTTGCCCTGGTCGATCGAGGGGAGCCCATTCCACGTGCCGTTGTAGCCGGGCGTCAGAAACGACAACTGGGTCAGGTCGCGCCCGGTTATCGGCAGATCCTCGATCTGCTTCAGGTCGATGGTGGTGCCGATCATGTTCGATGAGGTTTGCAGAACCGTCACCCCTTCGCCGCTCACTTCCACCGTTTGGGCGAGCGCTCCTAACTTTAGGGACACGGCTATATCAGTGACGCTGGCGACCTGCACGAGAACGGGGATGACCACTTCCTTCGCAAAACCCTCTTTGGTAACGGTCAGCGAGTAGTTGCCGTTGTTCAGGTCGACGAAACGATAATTGCCATCCGCGCGGGTGGTTGCTTTGCGCAGGTCGTTGGTGCCCAGATCGCGCAGTTCCAGACCGGCGTCGGGAATCAATGCTCCCCCGGAATCGGTTACCGTAACGCTCACCGCTCCCTGCGAGGACTGCGCCCAGACGTTGGGAACACTCGCCCACAGCAAGGCGAGACAGGGGACGATTGGCCGCATCGGAATGCGGGAAACGGGTCGGACGACACTCTGTTGGCGGCGTGATCGATTACAGATCATGGACTTACCCCCCTTAAGGTCGTGGGCCCCATTGTATAATCGTTTTGGATTAGCGGTCAAGTAAATTCTTGATAGCGCTTTCTGACCCCTGCAAAGCGCTGAGAAAGGCCTGCTCCGCTGTCCGTTCGGTCCATTTGACGTTGATGAAGACACCCTCGGGGATGACTCGGCGGAGACTGCTGGCAGCCATTCCAGCTGCTCTGGCCGCTGGCGCCGGGCGTCTCGACGCCGTAACGCCGCACCACCCGGTTCGTTTTGTGGACGTTACCCGATCGACTGGAATCAGCTTTATCCATGAAAACGCTTTCAGCGAACAAAAGTACCTGATTGAAACCATGGGTTCGGGCTGCGGCTGGATCGACTACGACCAGAACGGTCTGCTCGATCTCTACCTGGTGAACGGCTGCAAGCCGGGCCGTCCGGCACGGAGCGCGCTGTACCGGAACAACGGCGACGGCACGTTCACGGACGTCACCGAAAAAGCCGGCACCGGAGCCGAGGGTCTCTTCGGCATGGGAGTGGCGGTCGGCGACTACGACAACGATGGCTTCCCAGACCTGTTTGTGCTGGGATACCAGAGGTGTATTCTGTATCACAACAATCGGGACGGCACCTTCACCGATGTGACCGCCCGCGCCGGCGTAGCCAATCTGGGCCGCTGGGCCTCCAGCGCCGCCTGGTTCGACTACGACAACGACGGTCTGCTCGACCTGGTGGTTGCCAACTATTTGGATTGGACACCCGAAACCAACTACTATTGCGGCAACCGCGGCGCGGGCATGCGCAGCTACTGCCACCCCAACGATTACCACGGCCAGGCGCCCACGCTCTATCACAACAACGGAGACGGCACCTTCGCGGACGCCAGCAAACCGTCGGGTCTGGCCGCGAAGCCGTCCAACGGCCTCGGCATCGTCACATTCGACTTCGACGACGACGGCTGGCAGGACATCTTCATCGCCAACGATGCCCAGGCTAATTCGCTTTTCCGCAACAACCGCGACGGCACGTTCACGGAGGTGGGGTACGAAGCCGCGGTGGCCGTCAGCCAGGATGGGGTTGCCGAATCGGGCATGGGAGCGGACGCCGCCGACGCCACCGGCAACGGATGCCTGGATCTGATCGTCATGCACCTTGACCAGCAACTGGCCCGCTTCTACCGCAACCTGGGCCACGGCTCGTTCGACGATGCCACGTTCAGCTCGAAGCTCGGCTATGCGACGTTCCACGCGAGCGAGTTCGGCACGAAGTTTCTGGACTACGACAACGATGGCCGGCGTGACATTTTCATGGCCGCCGGCCACGTGTTGGACAACATCGCGCGCTACCACCCCGGGGTTAGCTACGCCGAATCGAAGCTGATGTTTCGCAACGCCGGCAACGGAGTTTTCGTGAATGTCAGCGATGAACTGGGGCCGGATTTCCAGGCGCCTTCCGTCAGCCGGGGCACGGCCGTGGGGGATTTCGACAATGATGGCGATCTGGACATTCTGGTGAGCAACAACGGCGGCCCGCCCCAGCTCCTGCGCAACGATGGCGGCAATGCCAGTCACTGGCTGCAGGTCCTTCTGATCGGCACGCGATCGAATCGCGACGGAGTGGGCGCGCGCCTGAAGCTCTCCGCGGGCGATCTGACGCTTTACGATCAGAGGAAAGGCGGAATGAGCTATCAGTCCGCTCAGGACCCGCGACTGCATTTCGGCCTGGGCAGCCGCGCGATGGTGGATCTGCTCGAGATCCGCTGGCCGAGCGGGATGACTACCAGGTTGACCGATATCGCCAGCGACCAGATCCTCGCGATCCGCGAGGGAGCCGGGATCGTGCCGCACCCGTTTTCCACGCGTGGCCAGCCGGTGAGTTAATAGTCAGTTATCACGGAAAGCCAGCATTGACCCGTCCCTGCAACGAGTGAGATGGGCCAACCGCCATAGTCATTAACCACAAAGTTGATCTGGCTGACTCCGGCGACCTCGAAGGGAGCCGGACCCGCATACTGCACGGTGACCGGCCAAGAGGTTGGGCCCAGCCAGAGAGTCGGGTGTCCCGTCATCATCGACGTCAATGTCACTGGCAGCACATTGGCCGGCAACGGAAGCCCTACGATGCCACCATCTGGCTGCGCCGGTCCGATCGGCCCAAGCCCGGTGGCGTAAACTGTCACATAACTTCCGGTTGGCGCCGGGTTGGACGCCGAGTTGATGGTTCCATCTTGATTGACAGCGAGCGACGAACCGTTCAGCGTAAAAATGCCCGGGTGGGCGTCCACGGCCGTCCGCGTGATGCAGTTTGTGGTGGCCCCATTATAAGTGACACAAACGTCCACTTTCTGACCGCTCGTAAGCGACCATGGGGCGATCGCGTTGATCTGGCCATCCTGCACATATAACAGCGGTCCCGGCGTGCCGTTAAAAGTCACTCGGACGCCGGCCAGTTCTGTCGGAAATCCGGTCTGTCTGCTCACCGCCGGCTGCGCGCCGGTGGCTGGTCCCAGTCCCTGTCCGAATAAGCTGACCATCTCACCGCCCGAGATCGCCGTGCTGTCGTAATTGGCGGCATTGCCTACACACGCGAGTTGCACGGTCGGCGCGTTCAGGTTCGGCGAGAATTGGATCAGAGCCAGCGAGTCGCCGTGCAACGTTGTCAACGTCACATCGAGCATGTCTACCGTTGAATTTGGGCCGACGGTCATCGCCGGCTGGTACCCGGCGAACCCCACCTCCGTGGACGGAATATAGGTCGCCTGCAAGAGACTGCCGCTCGCATCGAGCACGGCGAGCGCGGAATTCATACCGGCGGAGCATGGCGTGACGCTATTCTTCGCCGGAAAATTGGCGGCGACTGGCGACGCAATGGGTGCGTTCGGATCACCGGAGTACAACACCACGTAGCTATTGCCCGCCCCGTCCAGTGCCAATGCGGCTGGCAGCGATGACCCCGGCAGGTCTTGCGAGAATATCACCCCAGTGCCTTGGGGATTGAAGCGCGTGACCAGAAAATCCGCGCCGCTGTTACCCTGGACAGCCACCGTCGCATTGTCTGCGGAGTCCACCGCGACACAGCAGGCTGCGCTGCCCTGGATAAATGTGGAATAAACGAGTCCCGTGCCGCTGGAATTCAGACGCGTAAGGTACACAGAGCCGCTCGAAAGGTAAGCGCCGGGTGTGGTCGGGTAACTGAATCCTTCGGAGTTCCCGGTGACGAACGCGTCCCCGGAGCCGTCTACGGCGATTCCGTAGGGTATACCGCCACCTAAATAGGTCGCGTAATCGAGGGAGCCATCCGCCTTGAGGCGCTCTACGAATCCGTTGACGGCACTGTCGTTGGTGGCTGTTGACTGAAAGGCGCCCGGCGTCGTCTGCATGCCCGGAGACGCGCCGCCGGTGACGTATACAAGTCCGCTCGAATCAAGGGCGATACCCGTTGCCTGCACGCCAATCGGAGTTTGATAAACGACCGTTGCGCCGTCAGTTCCAAGCTTCTCCACGAAAATGCTGGACCCATCCGGATTGGCCGCCAGATAAACATTTCCGGCCGCATCCACCGCCATGAGCGGCGCGAAGAATGGCAGCGTCGTTTGGTAAACGACAGCGCCTGCCGGGGTCAGTTTCACCAGATAGCTTTGCGGCGTTGTTATATAGTTACTCGCCAGCCCGTAGATGCCGCCCTGCGCATCCGTCGCGACCGACACACTGGTAGCAAAAAGCGAACCGTTGCCGATCGGCTGGGAGAAATCGACCCCGAGCCGGAAATTCTGCGCCGCCATCGTGGACGCCGCACTTAGGAGAACGAACCAGGGGAACGCTCGTCGAAACATGGTATGACCTCCGCGCACCCCGTGCGCCATAACAACCCCTGCAAATCATAGTAACCCGCGATTTCCTTTGGGGTTTCCCAAGAGGTTCCATCCGCTGCTTTGGAGTAATCGGTCCGGGGAGGCCGCACCAGGGCGATTCTGCTTCAGTAGTGGTATCGAGCCTGGAGGAAGTCAATGGCTTTATCCTTGACACGGTACACCAACCGGTGTTCCTGGCTAACACGACGCGACCAGCAGCCTGCCAGCACATATCGAAGAGGCTCTGGCTTTCCGAGCCCTTGGAATGGATCCCGCATGACTGCCTCAACGAGATCCAGCACTCTGATTACGGTGCTGCGTTCGGTTTTGACCCAAAAACGGAGGTCCTCCCGGAACTCAGGTTGAAAGACTGCGACTCGCTTAGGATCTCGCTTCACCCAGCATCTCTCTACGGAGTCCCGCGGCGGTTCCAGGCTTGGTCCGCCCTTGCTCCGCTCGTCGTAATGCCGATTGGAGACGACGTGCATTGCGTGGCGACCGTAACAGGTGTGCAGTTTCCATGAGACCGGCGAGTTCGGTGGCCGCAAGGAGGGCGACGTCGCGCGCGCCCCGCCGCCGAACGATCACGGTTTCCTGCTGGTCCACCACTTGATCGAGAATGCTGGCCAGATTTGCACGGAGGCTGGTGTACGTCGTTTCACTCGGCATGAGGCACCCAATTGGTATTGTACAGTATTCCTGTACGGAAGCGGAGGTCAGGCATTCGCTCAGACATCAAGACTGCCGAGGCGCGCGGTTTTCTCCGAGCTAGCCGTTTTCGACGCGCGCCTTTATATCCGAGTACGCGGTCTCGATGAGCCTGCCTAGCGCTGCGGCATTTGTGGCCGTTCCCGGTCTCAGCTTCACATGGCGCATGAACTTGCCTGTGCCTTGCAACAAGCGGGCCGGATCGGCCAGCGCTGCGCCGCGAAAGAACCCCACGTTGACGTGCAAGGTGAATACATTCACGTAGCCGAACGGCACATCTCCCAAACATGCAACCGGACAGCCGTCATGCAAGAGTTCCCGGACTTCGTCGCCGCAGTTTCGCATCACCTCAAACCACCGATGCGCGATGGCTCCCAATTCACCTGCATGCTCTTTCATCCACGCATCGATGGCGGGATCCCGCTCGACGGCGCCGTTGAATCGCAGCAATTCCTTTCTCATCGTCACTCTACTCTTTGTTTCCGGGGCCAATATCAGTGGTGCGGAGCGTCATCCGTCTCCGATCGTCCGCCGGCGTACCCCGAGTGCCCGCCGTCAGCCGAACCGATTCTGGCGGCCTCCTGCCGATTCAACTCGGCCAGCGCCGCCAGCGCCTCTCGGGCTTTGTCCGGTTGCCCGGCGCGCCGCCAGGCCGTGGCCAGCGCGGCGTACACGGCGCGGTTGCGCGGTTCGAGTTGCCTGGCTGTCGCAAACTGGGCGATGGCGTCCTCCACTTTTTGCTGCGCCAGATAGATCCTGCCCAGGGCGAGGTGCGCGCTGGAGTAGCCTGGCCGCTCCGCGACGGCCTGTTCCAACGCTGCTTGCGCCTCGCCGAATTCAGCCGGAGTGGCGGGCGTCGCCCCGGCGCGAAGCAGAGCCTCGCCGAGCATGGTCAGCAGAAGGTAGTGGCGATGGCCTTTGCGGATGCCCTCACGGGCCGCCCGCATGGCCTCCTGAACGTTGCCGGACAAGAGAGCCTGCTGGGCCGCGGCGATCCAGGCGAAATCGGAATCGGGGGAGAGTTGGCGGACGCGCTCGAAATCCCGATCGGCCAGATCCGTCTGTTCCATTTGTGAGTAAAGAAGTCCACGTTCAAAAAGAAGGCGCGGGGAATCCGTCACGTTTCGCAGGCCCACTGCGAGCACTCGTATGCCAAGGTCATACAGGCCCTCATCCAGGCAGGCCTCGGAGACCAGGAGATAGAGTCTTTCATCCTTCGGCGAGGCGTTCGCAGCGCGCTCGAGAGCCTTCATGGCCTCCTCCTGTTGGTGGTCGCCGACGAATGCCTGGGCCAGCAGGTTGTCCACCTCCGCCCGATGCCGCCCGCCGCCGATGTGCGCCAGAATCTGAATGGCCTGTGGAAACTGGCGCGTTCCGACGTAGCAGAGCGCCAGGTTGAACTCCAGCGCGAAGTCCTCGGCAACATGGCCGCGCGCAGCCAGGAAATGAGGAAGGGCCTGCTGGAACTGGCCGCGCTTCGTCAGAGCGATGCCGGCCTGCAGTTCGTTTTCCGCCTGATCGTGCGGGCTAGTGCCGGCCGCGTAGAGGAAGCCCGCGGCCATGAGTGCTAGACCGGTTCGTAATCCCCTCATGACGGCTTCCCGGCCCCCTCCACGATGGTAATATACTGGTCCGCGGGGAGATCGTGAAAGCGCTCGATCCCGCCGCCCGGCTGTGGCCATTGGACCTCCAACCAGTCGAGCTTTGCCGCCGTCCCGAGTCCCAGAACCATGCGCGGGTCGTGCGAGGAAAGAAAGCTGCCTCCGCCGGTCTTCAGGCGGCGCCGCTTCCGATCGCCCGCCTGGTAGCTGACCACGGCTCCGATCGCATCGATGTTGGCTCTGCGCCCAATCAGGCGCACACCCAGCCAATGATTCTGCCGCCCGGCATTGTTGCGCAAATTGTTGCGGAGCAGGATGGGCGCTCCGTCGTTCACGGTCACCAGGACATCCACCGCGCCATCGTTGTCGAAGTCGCCCACAGCGAGCCCGCGGCCGGCGATGGGCCGGCTAAACGCGGGACCGGCCTGCGCGCTGACGTTCTTCCACGCGGCGCCGGTGTTCTGCAACAGCACCATGGGCTCGCGGTAGCTGACTTGTTTCTGATATAGCTGAACCATGGTGTCGGGATGGCCGTTCGAAAGGATCAGGTCGAGATTCCCATCGTTGTCAAAATCAAAGAATTTCAGACCCCAACCGCTCAGCAATTGCGTTATGGTGCCGATGCCCGACGGAATCGCGACGTCGTCGAAGGCCTCTTTTCCGCTGTTGCGATAGAGCGAATACATCTCGTGGTCGATATTGCCCACGAACAGATCCACCAGGCCGTCCTCATTGTAGTCGGCCGCGTCCACCCCCATCCCGGACCGGGCCACGCCAAACGCGCTATACGCCACGCCGGCCAACAGGCCGACTTCTTCGAACTTGCCTTTGCCGCGATTCGCAAAAAGGAAGTTCGGAATCTTGTCGTTGCTTACGAACAGATCCATCCGTCCGTCGTTGTTGATGTCGGCGGCCACCACGCCCCACGCCCTGGCCGGCGGACCGGCGATTCCGGATGCCTTGCTGACATCGGTGAACGTGCCATCCCCGTTGTTATGGAACAGCCAGCAGGGGAGTGGCTTGACCACGCTCGGCGCGCAGTAGTAATGCGTGCCCACGTCCCGGTTGCCACAGTAGATTTGCTTCGACTTATCGAAGTCACCGAATCGGCACACGAACAGATCCAGCCGCCCGTCGTTGTCGTAGTCGAACCAGACGGCGCTGCTGCTCCATCCGGGTGCAGCCACGCCGGCTTTCGCGGTCACGTCGGTGAAGGTGCCGTCGCCATTGTTGTGGTAAAGGATGCTGTGCGGATACTGCGTCACATACAGGTCCGGAAACCCGTCGCCATCGTAGTCGCCCACGGCGATACCCATGCCGTAAGCGTTCCCGGGCACGCCGGCTTTCGCGGTTACGTCGGTGAAGGTGCCGTCGCGGTTGTTGTGGTAGAGGGCGTTGCGCAGCGCGGCCGCGGGCGAGTAGAAGTCGCAGGGGCCGCTGTTCACCAGGTAGATGTCCATCCAGCCGTCGTTGTCGTAGTCCAGGAATGCACAACCCGGGCCGATGGTCTCGGGGACGTACATGCCGGACGAGAGCCCCGCGACGTGCGTCCAGGCGATGCCGCTGGTGGCCGGCGGGATCTCTTCGAACCATGGAGAATCCGCGGCTGCCTGGGAGGCGAACGCCGAGCCGCACAGCAACTGCAGAAGGCGGCGGCGCGAGAACGCGGACATCATTTGGCGAACTGCTGTTGCAGCGCCATCTCTCTGGCTGCCCCGTCGGTATTGCCGGTGCGGCCGTAGGCGATGGCGAGCTGATAATGGCCGGAGGGATCGGCCGGTTCCATTTTGACGTACGTTTCGAGCGGCGGAATCGCTTCGCCGAACTTGCCCGCCGAAGCGAGCGACATGCCGAGCGCGAGATATGCTTCCGCGAATCCGACGTCGCGACTCACAGCGCGCGAGAAATGCTGCGCCGCGTCCTCCCAGTGGCCGGCGCGCCGGGCGAGCTCGCCCAGTACAAATTCGGCCGCGGCGTTCCGCGGGTCCGCTTGCAACTCCTTTTCGAACTCGGCGCGGGCCGCGTCCACCGGGCCCGACTCGCCCGCTTTCGAAAGCAGGACCTGCCCCAGGCGATAGTGAATGCCGGGCAGGCCGGGGTTACGGTCGAGAATGCCTTGGTAGATGCCCGCCGCCTGGTCCCACTTACTCTGCGATTCGAAAGCCTCCGCTTCCAGCCGGCGCGCCTGGGGCGAGGCCGGCGCTTTGGTGGCCAACTCCTGCGAGGTCCTCGTGGCGAGCTGAGAAAGGTAGTGCACGGTGACGAAAAGGACCTCGGGATCGTCGGGGAATTCGCGCCTGAGCTCGAGAAGCGCGGAGATCGCGGCGCTCTCCTGGTCGACCGCCATCGCACAGCGCGCTTCGGCCATGCCCCCGTTATATCGGAGCTGCTTGTCGGTCAGTCGCGGCAACGCGCGCTCCAGGACCGGAAGCGCTTCCTTGCAACGCCCCTGCTCCGCCAGTGCGATACCCCGGCGGGTGGCAGTGGCGGCATCAGCCATGGCCGGCTTCGCGGCGGTCTGCGCATGCACCATCGGGATCAGACCGGTCATCGGCAGCAGCAGCAGCGGCCACTTGCGATTTCGGCGGGGCTGGCATGATCCCATCACACGTGACAATTTATAATCTGGTTTCCGCCCGGTGTCAAGCAACGCGGGTTCGCGCCTGGTGGGCTCGTCCGAGCCGCACCGTCGCCGTCACTATTGATAGTCCGGGTACGCCGACCTTTACCGCCGATCCCTCGGTATTAATGGCATGCGGCTTCGGAACCACAGCATCGGGATTGTCAAACGTATTGGCCGCGTTCAAGTCGGGATGATGCAGGACTTGCGCTGTAGCATTCAGCGGCTTGACCCCATTCATTCCCGCGATCGTGCAATCGACGGTCAGATAGTGCCCATAGCGCGGATTCACGAAGGTGATCACCAGATCTGAGCCGTGAAACTCGGGCCGTACCAACCCGATTTCCGAGTCCAATCGAACGGTGACGCGTTCGGCTGCCGGAGCATCAGAGAACACCCTTTGTGGCAGCAGGCCGCAGAGGGAGCCGGCAGCCGCGTTGCGCACGAAGCGGCGGCGAGTGGGAGCGAGTCGCATATCCTGTCCCCGAATTCATCATGATATCTTGCGTGCAGTATACTGTAAGCGGTTCCATTCCTTCTTTCATGCCTGGAGATCTCCGATGAGCGATCACCAAGATACGAAACGCTTCACCCGGCGCACGTTCGCGGCCGTGGCGGGCGGCGCGGCCGCGGTACCGGCGCTACTGGCGCAAGAGTCGCCCCCGCCGGCTGCGCCCAATCCCAATACCACTCAACGGCGCCGCGGAACGATGGCAGAGGTGCCCCCGTTCGATCGTCCGCTGGAATTCAACAAAAACGCAGTGCCGCTAAAGGTGCGCCCCTTTCCATTGACGCAGGTGCGCCTGACGGGCGGCATCTTCAAGGCTGCCGAGGACTGGAATCGCGGCTACATGAAACGCCTGCCGGCGGACCGCTTGCTCCACAATTTCCGGATCAATGCCGGCCTGCCATCAACGGCCACGTCCCTGGGCGGTTGGGAAGAGCCCTCCTGCGAGTTGCGCGGCCACTTCACGGGACATTACCTGTCCGCGCGCTGATGTACTCCTCCACCGGCGACCAGGATCTCAAGGCCCGGGGCGACGAGATGGTCGCAGGGTTGGCCCAATGCCAACAAAGGCTGGGCGGCGGATACCTGAGCGCATTTCCCAGGGAGTTCTGGGACCGGCTGGATGCGCGCAAACAAGTCTGGGCTCCGTTCTACACCATTCACAAGATCATGGCCGGGATGTTCGACCAGTATCGTCTAGCCGGCAACCGGCAGGCGCTCGAAGCCCTGCAGGGCATGGCGGCCTGGGCCGACGAGTGGACCGGCTCCAAGACCGAAGAGCACATGCAGGAAATCCTGAACACCGAGTACGGCGGTATGAACGAGGTGTTGTATAACCTGGCCGAGGCTGCGAACGACGACCGCTGGGCCAAGGTGGGCGACCGCTTCACTAAGAAGCGCTTCTTCAATCCGCTGGCTCTGAGGCGCGACGAACTGTGCGGTTTGCACGTAAATACGCACATCCCGCAAGTAATCGGCGCCGCGCGGCGTTACGAGCTTTCCGGCGACATGCGCTTTCACGACGTGGCGGACTACTTTTGTTACGAAGTGGTCAGCGCGCGCACCTACGTCACCGGCGGCACCAGCAACGGCGAGGGATGGCTGGTGGCGCCCCGCCAGCTTGCCGCGGAGTTGAAGCGCAGCACGGCCACCGCGGAGTGCTGCTGCGGTTACAACATGCTGAAGCTGACCCGCCACGCCTATAGCTGGACGGGTGATCCGCGCTACTTCGACTTCTACGAGCGTACCCTGATGAACGAACGTATCGGAACCATTCATCCCGGCAATGGACACACCCAGTATTACCTTTCGCTCACACCCGGCGCGTATAAGACTTTCAATACCGAAGACCAGTCGTTTTGGTGCTGCACCGGAACCGGAGTCGAGGAGTATTCCAAACTCAACGACAGCATTTACTGGCACGACCAGGACGGCCTGTATGTCAACCTGTTCATCCCATCGGAACTGAACTGGGCGGAGAAGGGAATCCGCATACGGCAGGAAACGAATTTCCCGGAGCAGCCCGATACGACGCTGATCGTTACAGCCGATGATCCGGTTGAGATGCCCATCCGCATCCGCATCCCAGGTTGGGCGGATGCGGGCGGTGTGGTGAAGCTCAATGGCAAGCCGCTCGATACTTTCGCCGGTCCAGGCAGCTACCTAGCGATCAAGCGGAAGTGGCGCACCGGGGATCGTGTGGAGTTGAGCATGCCCATGCGGCTGCATTTCGAATCAATGCCGGACGATGCCCGCATCCAGGCGCTGGTGTACGGGCCCCTGGTGCTGGCTGCCGACCTGGGATCTGACGGGCTCAAGCCGGAAATGACCGAGGGTCCCAACGCGCCGGAGATGTGGGAACTGCCCGCGCTTTCCGTGGCCGCCGCCGAGTTCGTGCCGGCTAGGACCGTTCCCCCGCGAGACGGCCATCCGGAACGCCATATCCCGGCACAGATGATTCCGGCGTTGCGTGCCGCGGCCGCCGACCCCAACGGGTGGATCAAGCCCGCCGATGGACCGGCCTCGTTCCGGACTACAGGCCAGGAGAAAGATCTTACTCTCCAGCCGATCAATAGACTGTTCGACAAGCGCTATAGCGTAGCGGCAGGGACCATGTCAGGTCATCGAGAAAAGTAGCTGGGCCCGCGCACTGGATAGGCGCGTCCGTTCGATTCTGTTCCGCAACCAGATCGCGGCTGGGGAACGAGTTTATTGTGGATGCAATCGCGCCGTGGTAACAGTAAGTCTCCTTCCGCACGTGACTCTGCAGCAGAGCGTAAGTCCACAGTTTGAATGAGTAGCCGAGATCCTTCGGCATCTGGCAGGCACATTGAAACACCCAAGTAATGGCATCGTCTGGGATGCGGCGACTCTGGCCCGAACTGCAGGAACTCCGAATACACAGCACCGCCGTGCGGCGATTCACACCGTTGACAACGGCGACCGCGTTATCACTCCTGCCGTTTCTCCGCACTTCGGAATCGGCGGAGATCTTCCATCCCTGGTCCGACACCGACAGATTCAATAATTGTCGCCTTCGTGACGAATGGCATAAACCATTTTGCCGCGGAAATATTTTGATTGGATGGCCTTCAACGGAACGCTTGTCTAGCTGCTAGCGCGGGGAGCGGCGTCATACCAGGAGCCCCATGACGGCTATTATTAGTCCTGCAACTCCGGCAACCACGCCGATTACAGGGAAGAGCATCTTGCGTGAGATGAAGTAGAGCGAACTGAGCACCAATGCGATCTCCAGCAGGCCTTCGCCGAAATCGTATCGCAAGGCGCGGCGCTCGGCGGCTTCGGAAGCTTCGGCTTTGGCGTCTGCTTTCTCCTTCAGTTCCTTGGCTTGGTCCGTGTACTTTTGCTTATCTTTGCGGATTTGCTCCAGGCCCTCTCTGGCGCTCGGATTGCCGGCACCGAGCACTGCAATCAGCCGCTCGCCCAACTCCAGATTATGAAACTTCAAGCGGCTGGCCTGATAGTATTGCCACTGGTCGTTGGACTCCGACTTCTTGATAATGGCCTCGGTGTGCGTGCGATGAGAAAGAATCGTCACGACAGCCAGAAACACGGCCAGCAGCGCGGCCAGCACTCCTACGCGCTGGCCGATGGGATCATGCTCGTGGCCTTCGTGATGAATTTCCAGTTCTGCCAATGTAGTTTTTTCCTTTACGGCTAAGCTAGCCTTCTTGTCCCGCCGCTATGCGCTAAGCGACGGGGACCGCATCTTGCGCTAAGAGTTCTCCCTTTTCCAAATGCCGCACCTTCGTGGCGAAGCGGGCGGCGTGCGGATCGTGGGTCACCATCACCACGGTCTTGCCATACTCCTTATTCAACTTTGAGAGGATGGTGAGCACGTCGTCGGCGGAAGCGGCATCCAGGTTGCCAGTCGGCTCATCTGCCAGGATCAGCGCGGGATCGGTGACGATGGCGCGCGCGATGGCTACGCGTTGTTCCTGTCCGCCGGACAACTGCCGCGGATAGTGGCCCAGGCGATCGCCGAGACCAACCAGCTTTAGCGCCGTAGAGGCGTGGTCCAGGCGCTCCTGCTTCTTCAGGTGTGTAAGCTTCAGCGGCAATTCGACGTTTTCCAGAGCCGTAAGCACGGGAATCAGGTTGAACTGCTGGAAGATGAAGCCGACATGTTCATTGCGCCAGTGGGCGATTTCGCGATCGCTCAGCTCGCGCAGATTGTGGCCCAGCACGCGAATCTCGCCGCCAGTAGCCTTATCCATAGCGGCGATGAGGTGCAGAAGCGTGGACTTGCCCGAGCCGGAAGGCCCCATCAGGGCCACGAATTCGCCTTTCTGAATTTGAATGTCTATGTCCTTGAGCGCTATGACATGGAATTCATCGCGGACGAATTCTTTCGTCAAGTTGCGCGTTTCAATAATGATATCGGTCATTGTGGGTTATGCCTTTTGGCGCACGCGATCGCCATCTTTCAACGTGGCGGGCGGGTTGACGATCAGATCCTCGCCGCCGATGAGACCCTTTTCGATGCGCACGCCCTGGCTGTTAGTGGGACCGGGCCTGATCGGGCGCGTGACGGCGCGGCCTTCCAAAATCACGAAGACCTTATTATCCCGGATGGCAGACGCGGGCACGACGACAATGGGCTGGGAAGGCGTGGCGGCTGCACTTTTCTCCTCGGAGAGGAAGGCCACGCTGGCGTTCATTTCGGGGCGCAGATAATCGTCCGGATGGGCGATCTTCACCTTCACCTGTACAGTAGCCTTCTGGCGATTGGCTTCCGGCGAGAACTCCCGAATGTACCCATCATACTTGCGGTCCGGGAACGCGTCGGTCGTGACGGTGCCCTTTTGCGACATATGAAGTTTGGCGAAATCGTTCTGGCTGATGTCCAGCTCGACTTCGAGATCGTTGAGGTCGGCCAAGGAGACGACGTAGCCTTTTGCGCCGCGGTCGCCGACGAAGCTGGTGGTGACGAATTCACCGATCTCAACTGCCCGTTCGAGGATCGTGCCGGTCACCGGTGAGCGGATGATGGTGTTGGCGAGATTGGTTTCGGCATAGGCTACGGCGCCGCGGGCCTGCTCCACCTGCCCGCGCATGGCATCGATCTCCTCCTGGCGGGGGCCGAGCTTCACCAGGTCGTACGCCTTCTGGAGCGAGTTCACCTTGGCTACGGCGGAATCGTAGCGGGCCTGCGCATCGTCGAGGTTCTGCTGCGACATGACGGCCTGCGAGACCAGCTTACGCGTGCGTTCGAGGCTGACGCGGGCGTTTTCCAGATCGGCCTTAGAGGAGTTCAGATTGGCCAGTGCCTGCGCGATCTCTTCAGGGCGTGAGCCGTGCTGGAGCTCGGCCAAGTGGGCCTCCAGATTTGCCAGGTTGCCTTTCGCCTGATCCAGCTGCGCGCGGTACTCGTCGTCCTCCAGGCGAACGAGCACTTGCCCTTCCTTCACTTTGTCGGCCTTGTCCACGCCGATCCACTTGACCTTGCCGATGACCTTAGCGGCCAATTCTATTTTATGTGCGGCTACGATGTAGCCCGTGGCATTCAGTACCACACCCTGCGCGGCTTGACCGGATTCGATGGCTTTGACGCGCTGCACTTCGACTTCGGTCGAGGCGGTCAGTCGGCTGTAGGCGAAGCGTCCGGCGCCCAGCAAAAGAAAGAGCGTGACGCCGCCGATAATCCAGCGCGTAGCCCACTTGGAAGGCTCGGCGGCCCGTCTCTTGCCGCGGTCGATTTGCAGTGACTTTAGCTCAGCATCCATATTTGCTTCAGGTTGTGGGTGGTGGGTGATAGGTTGTGGGTCACAGCCGCGACTTTTGGCCAGCGTAAGCCACAACCCACCACCTACGACCCACCACCTTCTTTACACTTCTCGTAGAGCTACCAGTATCTCCTTTCTGGCGGCATTGCGCGCGGGGAACACGCCACCAAAAGCCCCCAACAGAGCGGCGAAGATGATACCGGCGAGCATGATCTGGGGCGTCACGCGAAAAGAAAACGCCAGTTCGCTGAAGGTGGTGCTGCCCATGCCAGTAGTGACGCCGTTCAAAGGAAAGACCAGCAAGCAACCCAGGATTCCGCCCAGGCCGGCCAGCAGAACCGACTCCAGGAAGAAGCTGAACAGGATGCTGCCTTGCGAGAAGCCCAACACGCGCAGAGTGCCGATCTCACGCGCGCGGCGGGCCACAGCCGCGTACATGGTATTCATCGCCGCAAAACTGCTGCCGATGGCCATGACAATACATACGAAGACTCCCAGGAATTCGATCGGCCGCGCGGACACGGTTTGCAGCGCGTAGTACTCTTTTTCGGAGACGGCGTTCATATTGAGGCGCTGGTCGTCGTTGATGCTGTTCAGCAGCGCGCCGGCGGATGCGCTGTCGGCAGCGCGCACCAGGGCGGAACTCAACACTTCGGTGCGATCGAGGTCGGTACTGATCTGGTTGAGGTCGCCCAAAACCTCGCTGTTCTGCGCGCTTTGGCCGGCATCGAAAACGCCCACCACTTCCCAATCGCCGCGGCCGAAAGAAAGATGTTTCCCCAGCGCGGCGCCGGGATAACGCTGCGCGGTGGACTTGCCGACGACCAGCTCCCGCTTGCCGGCATTGAACCAGCGGCCGCTGGAGATTTTGAGGCCCTTGCGCAACTCCAGGCCGATGGGCAGCAGACCGCGCACCAGCACATTGCCGCCTTCAGGCGAATCGACGCTCGGCAGATTGATCACTGTGACGATTTCAAGCGAGGCCATGGGGTCGCCGTTCTGGGCGCGGGCGATGCCGGGCTTGAATTTCAAATCCTGGAACTGCTCGCGTGTGAAATTGGAAACCAACTCGGACTCGGACCCCTTGCGCATCACCACGATCTGCAGCGGGTCGCCACTCGAAGAGAGGGTCGCTCGCAGGCCGCTCAACAGGGCCATCATGGCCAGCAGAACGGCCACGGTCAGGGCGATCCCGAGGGCGGTCATCAGCGTGGTGGTCTTGCGAACCACCAGATTACGAAAATTGTATGAAACTGGGATAGCCATAACGGGATTTCAATCGGTGCTGCGCAGAGCCTCTACGATGTTGGTGCGGGAAGCATTCCACGCTGGGATGAAAGAACTGACAAAGCCGATGGCCAGGGCCACCAGGATGCAGGCGGATGCTACGGTTGGGTCAAGGCGTTGCATGGGCGGGAGGAACATGCCGGCCGGGCTCCGCTGGACGCCGCCGAGCATAAACGTGGAGAGCAGGAAACCGACGGCGCCACCCGTGAACGAAATGACACATGCCTCGCCCAGTATGATGAACAGGATGTTCAAGCCGGTGAAGCCCAGCGTCTTCAGCACACCCACTTCGCGGACGCGCTCGCGCACGGACATGGCCATGGTATTGCCGGAGACCAGCAGGATGGTGAACATCACTGCGCCGCAAATGCTGAGCAGGAACAATTTCACGTTGCCGAGCATACCGACGAAGCTGAGCATAAAGGCTTGCTCACTCTCGGTGCGGGTCTGCACGGGAGAATTATGGAATTCATCGTCGACGGTTTTGGCGATGTGCGCAACCACGCCCGTGTTGTCGCACAGGATGTCGAAGGTTCCGACTTCACCCTTGCGAGTTTCGGGCAAGCCTTCCCGCACATAGGCCCAATTGAAGTAAAGCATTTCGCTATTGCGCGGGCTGTCGAAAATGCCACGCACGGTGAGTTCGAGCGTGCCCGGGTAGATGTCGCCGATGATGGTAATGCGATCTCCCAAGTGGAAGTTGAACTTCCTGGCGAGATCGCGGCCGATGACGCAGCCGGTACGATCGTGGATGAAGGCCTGCTTCTGATCTTCGGGGATCTTGAGCTCGCCATAAATGCGAAAGAGCTTCTCCGGTTCGACGCCGAAGCGGGCGAAGAAGTTCTTGGGGTCGCGGGCATCCTTGTAAACGCCGTTGAACCACTGCGAATTCATGACCTCCTTCACGCCGGCAATCTGGGCAACGCGCTGCTGGTAATACAACGGTATGGGGAGGGTCAGCGATACGCGATTGCGGGTGACCAGGCGCAGGGCCTGCTCCGGAGTGGCATCGCTAAGGTAGAGGGCATGATAGACGGCAATGAGGACGCCAAGCAGACACATGGATACGCCGATGCTGGCGATCGTAAGCGTGGTGCGGCGGCGGTTGCGCCAGCAGTTCTTGACGATTAACGGGATGTACCGGAACATAGAGCTATCTTCCTATTCTAAAGGAGAAGTGCACACCGGTGGCGAACGGAGTAGACGCCTTTCACTCCAGTCTTTCCCTGATTGCAGGTTAACCCGTTGCCCAGGTCGAGTCCCGCCCTTTTCGGCAAAGACCCGCGTACCATCGGCGAGTGACGAAGGCGTGGAGGGCGGGCTCGAGCCCGCGCGGAGCTTCAACTCCGCTTCCTGTGCGAGACTCAGCAATATGAGCATGGGCGACACAGGCATGCACGAAGGTTTCATGCGAGAAGCCGTAGCCCTGGCGCGCGAAGCGGGAGCGGCGGGTGAGGTGCCGGTCGGCGCGCTCGTTGTGATGAAAAGTCAGATTGTAGGGCGCGGACGCAATTCGCCCGTGGGTCTGCATGATCCGACGGCGCACGCGGAGATCATCGCACTGCGGGCCGCTGCTGCCGACGCAGGAAATTACCGGCTGGAGGGCGCTACTCTCTACACGACACTGGAGCCTTGCGTAATGTGTGCCGGAGCGCTGGTGGCGGCGCGGGTGGAGCGGCTGGTATTTGGCGCACGCGATCTGCGGTTCGGCGGCGTACGCAGCAAGTTCCGCATCGCGGATTCCGAGCTGTTGAATCATCGGGTGGAGATTGTGGAGGGAGTGCTGGCGGTGGAATGCGTGGAATTGTTGCGCGGTTTCTTTGAAGGACGGCGTTAGATGAGCTGGGCCGCCGGGTTCCGTTCGGTGACGTGCATGGCGTTTACCGTTTCGCTCTACGCGCAGACTTCGGCCACGATTCAGCAGCTTGAATCTACTGCGCGCGAGCGCCTGGCCGCGCAGGATCCTAATGGCGCGCTGGCGGCATACGAGAAACTGGCCGCACTGGCGCCGCATTCGGCGGCTTATGAGGACGAAATCGGCTTCCTGCTCTCTGCCACCAATCGCGCTCCTGACGCTATCGCACATTTCCAACGCGCCACGGAGTTGGACCCGAAGATGGCGCAAGCCTGGTATCACCTGGGAGTGGCGCTTTGGTTGACCCAGAAACCCGGCCCCGCGTTGCACGCCTTACAAAAGGCAACTGCGTTGGCTCCCGATCATGCGGATTATCGATTCCGCTTGGGAGTAGCGTACGCCCAAACCGCGCATTACCGGGAAGCGGTCAGCGAGCTGGCACGGGCAAGTAAGCAGCTAGCTGATAACTCCGAGCTGTGGGCGACATTGGGAGACGCGTATGTACAACTTAGCCGTTACAAAGAGGCCCGGGATGCTTACCGGCAGGCGCTCCGATTCGACCCGAAAAACGATCGGGTACGCAACGGGTATGGCAACGCGCTGGTCAGATCCGGCGATCCGGCCGCGGGGCTTAAGGAATTTCGAATTATCCTGGAGCACGACCCGGGTAACTTACCTGTGCAGGTGAACGTGGCCTATGCTTACATCGCGGCAGGGGACTTCCAGGGAGCGGTCAAGATTCTCTCATCACTCATTCGCGACCATCCGAACGATGCCGGCGCGCACTACGATTTGGGAATTGCTTACAAACAGCTCGACGATCTGCCGCATGCCAGAGCCGAATTGGAGCGGGCTGTGTCGCTGGACTCCTCGCTGGCCGAAGCGCACTATAGCCTGGGCCTTACTTACATAGACGCCGGGCTGCCGGACAAAGCTATCGAGCAGTTACGCGCCGCAGTGGCGGGTCGCCCCGATTATAACGACGCTTGGTACATACTCGGGACGACTTTAAAGCAACAGGGCGATGGGGATGGCGCGATTGCAGCTTTGCGGCGATCGGTGGCGCTGGATAGCTTGAATGCGGCCGCATGGAACAATTTGGGTTTGTTGCTCCGGCGGAAAGGGGACGCGGCGGGGTCCGCGGAAGCTTTCGCGAAGGCGGCGGAGATTCGAAAGGCTGAGGAGCGCGAGAAAGAGAAGAAGCTGAAGCAGAATTAGGCGTCAGGCTTGCCTAGAACAGGATTCCGGCGACCTGTTCGGCCGTTTTGCGAACGGTGTCCCGCAGTGCGTCGGGCCGCGCCGCGCGGTCGTTGGTGCTGATCCGGACCACGAACGCCCGCTGACGTACTCTGCCGATCACCTGCTCAACAAGCTGCCCCGCGCGGCCATCGTCGGTGCAAGCCACGGCCTGATTGCCAATGCCCTTCAGCGGCACCCCAGCGGAATGGCAGCGAGCCAGGTACGACGCAAACGCGGAAGCGGGGGAAACCAGAGTTTCGACTTCGATGCGGAGTTCGGCGACCTGGGCGCGGTCGCTGCGGACGAAACTGCAGGTCGCGTCGTCTCCGGTTAATGGCCGTGTCACTCTAACACCTGTTACATGCCCACCCAACATTCCGCCGGCGGTGGCAATGTTCAGCCACGGGCAACCTTCCTCCGTGGCGCCGGACGCGGGAAGGCAAGCCGCCATAAACATAAATAGGAGCGCCCAGCGAAGCATCCTCAGGCTCCTCGCTTGGCGGCAGGCGTCAGTACTTCGCTCTTCAGGAGTTTGCCCCCCTCCTGAATCACATACAACCGGTTCACATCCAGATCTGTCAGCCGGTCGACTTGCCCGCTGAGCCAGCGTATCTCGACCATGTCTACCTTCGTCGCGTGCTCCAGCCCAAAGTGCATGCGCAGATCGTTCTGCGAAAAATAGCTGCCGCCGCTGCGTAGCTCGTCCATCTGCGCGAGCGGTTTCGCGGCATCCGGCCTGGTCTTGGCTGTCACTATGACGCGGCTGCCGATGCCGCCGCGGTTCGATTTTACGCCTACCAGCTTGATCTTGATCCAGTTTCGATTCAGTATGGAATCGCAGCGCAAAAGCTGCGGAATGGCGTTCACGCAGTTCACCACGACGTCGAGATCGCCATCGTTATCATAGTCGCCAAACGCGCATCCGCGCGCCGGCGCGTTCTCCAGAATTCCGGGGCCGCCCTTGTCTGTGACCTCTTCAAACCGCCCATTTTGCAAGTTGCGATACAGATACTTATGTTCGGCGTACTTCAGGTCGGCGTTGGACTTGTCTACTTCAGGGTAAACGTGGCCGTTGGACATGAGGATGTCGAGCCACCCGTCGTTGTCCATGTCAAAGAAACCGACACCCCATCCCAGCAGCCGCGTATTGACTCCCAAGCCGCTAGGATAAGTGCGATCCTCGAAGTTAGCGTCTCCCAGGTTTGTGTATAGGGAATCGGTATCTCCCGCGAAGTTAGTCTTCACCACGTCCAGGTTGCCGTCGCGATTGTAATCGCCAATCGAAACACCCATGCCGGCCTGCGGCTTTCCTTCGGGCGACAGAGCGGCGCCGGCTTCGATGGCAATGTCCCTAAACGTGCCGTCTTTCTGATTCTGATACAAGGTCGCAGTGCTGGAGTCGTTGGCGACGTAGATGTCCGGCCAGCCATCATTGTCCAAATCCGACGCTGCCACGCTCAAGCCGTAAGTGCCCTGCGTCTTCCAGATACCGGCCTTCTCGCTGACATCGGCGAATGTACCGTCACCTCGATTATGGTACAGGATGTTCTTGCCGCCGCGGAGTCCAGGCGGGCCGCAAGCCACTAATAATCCCTTGTAGGTACAAGGACCCGCTTCGGGCGGCGGTGCGGTCTTCAGATCGAAATCGACATAATTGGCGACAAACAAGTCAAGATGGCCGTCGCGGTCGTAATCCACGAATGTGCAGCCCGTATTCCAGCGAATCTTGGGACCCGGCTGAGTTAAACCCGCCTCTTTAGTTACGTCGGTGAAAGTGCCGTCCCCATTATTTCGGTAAAGCGCGTTTTGTCCGTAGTAAGTGACGAACAGATCATCGTAGCCGTCGTTATTGTAGTCGCCTACGCAGCAGGCCTGACCCCAACCGGTGCGATGCTCCAGGCCGGACCCCTTGGTAACTTCCTTGAATGTGCCGTCGCGATTGTTTTTGAACAGATGGCAGCGCGGCTCTTTACCTTCAGGAAAGCCTTCCAGACGCCAGCCATTGACCAGGAAAATATCCAGCCATCCGTCGTTGTCATAATCGTAGAAGGCCAGGCCGCAGCCCGTTGTTTCCAGTAGATACTTGTTCTTCCCCTCGCCTCCATAAATAGTCTTTACCGCCAGGCCCGCCTCTTTGACCACATCCACAAAGCTGAGACCCAGCGGCGTGCCTTCGATTGGCGACTTAGGCCCGGGGGGAGGCGGCATGGGTTTCGCTTCATAACTGCGCTCGATCGGCCCGGGCAGTTTTTGTGCCAGCGCCAGCAGGTCGGCAAAAGGAAGCACCAGCGAGGAACGGCTTAGCGAGCGGATGAAGCCGCGGCGAGATGCGCGCATTACTGTCCGCCGCCGCCTGCCACCACCGCGGGCGGGATATCGGTATGCATGTGCCAGGGCACGCTTTCTGTAGAAATCTCGGGATGTTTCCGCAGGAATTCCAACGAGTAAGTCGGGGCGCCCGGATCCACTTGTTTGGTAGCGAACAGCGCGGCCTGTTCGGCAGCTTTGTCTTTCATTCCCGTGCGGCGATATAAGACCGCCAGGTTGTAGTGCGCGGCCAGATCGTCCGGATCGATTTTCTGCAAGGCTTCGAACTGCTCCTTAGCTTCGTCGTAACTGTGTCTTTGATAGTAGGCAATCCCCAACTCGCGCCGCGCGTCGCGGGACTGCGGGTATTGAGTGACCACTCTCTGCAAATCGGCCACTTCGTCGTCAAAATGCCCCTCGCGCCTTTCCACCAGGGCAAGATAGTAGAGCGCGCGCCCATTGTTGGGACTCAACGCGAGTGCCTGTTCCAGATGGCTCCGCGCGGCAGAATACTTTTCCCACTCGATGTAAGTCAGGCCGATGTTAATGTGCCCATCGGGATAATCCGGACGGAGCTTCACAACTTGCTCGAACGCGTGCATGGAATCGGCATATTGAAGCTGATCCAGATAGGCGATGCCGAGATTATTCCAGCGCATCCAGTCCGGGTTATCCAACGGATCCGGCGGCGCGGCCGGATTGTCGCCTATGACCAGGGTGCGGCTGCGAGAGGCGAGTTCGACGACGGGATACGCGGGGTGGTCGTTGCCGAAAATATTATTCAGGTAACTCTGACGTAAGTGCCGGTAGTTCACACGTGCAGTAACTTTAAGCGTTCCCTTAGCGCCGGCGGGGATTTGAAACTCATAGCGTACCAGCGCGGAACGGCCGCTTTGGATGGTGTTATCGTAGGCTACCGAGTGGATGGTCCAAACCTTATGATTGTCCACAAAGTCGCCCTCCATATTTACCGGCCGGTTGGTAAAGCTGTGGGCCCTCTCGTCGAGCGAACCGTCGGGCTTTAAGAAGCCGCTGTGATAGATCTCCTTTCCCGCTGCGTCGTTGACTAGGAATTCCACCCACGGCTCGTAAATGTCACGTACTTCGGGAACCAGGGAGTGGCCGATATTTTTATTCTGAATCACCACCATCATTTGCACGGTCTCATTGGCATTGAGGCGGAAGGGCGCCGAGCCCAAAGGTCCGATCATTTCGCCACCGGACTTCTTCAATGCGAACAAATCTACATTCAAGTACATTCCAGATTGCAGAAATTCGATGGTCTTCTGTAACTGCTCATCAAATCCGTAGTAGAATGGCACGGCTGTATTGCCGGCCGGCCAGCGATGCGACGCCAGCGTACCATGCTTGGCGCCGTAGTCTTCAAGCTGGAGTTTGGCCCGTGGCATGTGACAGTCCTGGCAGGTGGTGAAAGCCGTGGAGTAGAAAGTAAGTGGGTTGCGCTGCGAAAATTTCGAGTTCTGCCATTCATCGTAAACTGTAAACGCGCGGATGAACTTATAGTCGTTCAACGGCGACGGCAGATTGGCCTTGTGACAGGCCGCACAAAATTCCGGTGTTCGATAGAGCTCCTTCATGACTGCTCTGGAGTGCCGGTCCGGATGGGCCTTGATTTCGTCATCCGAAACCATGCCAGGTATGCGATTGCCCTGTTCATCGACCAACGCGGAGGGCACTGCAAAAACAAAACCACCGTTGCCGTTAGTCGACTGCACCTGTTGAATCGAGTGGCAAGTGGTGCAGGTGAGGCCGTCTTCGTCAAAGCTGCGGTCTACCTGGGAGTCCTGGGTCAGGGCGCCCGAGAGCACTCCGACAGGGTTATGGCAGCTATCGCAGTGCCGGGTGAACTCGATACCCTTAGTCCTTAGCAGGATGTTGACGCTGGTTCGATAGAACGGCGTGCGGAATGCATTAGAGTGCAGCGCCTGCCGCCACTGGCTGTAGGCTTCCTGGTGACAGCGTCCGCAATATGAGGCGGGCAAAAAAGCTTGCGGTGGGATGAAATCGTGGCCTTCGACGGCTGCATTGCCAGGGGTAGAGATATCGCCGTTGCCGAAGTGAAAATTATAGGTGGCGCGGATTTTGTCGGCGTACGCCTGCCGCCCGTTTGGCTCGTCCAGCTGCGCCCGGGAGGTACCCAGAGAAACCACACACACACTGACGGCGGTCAGCGCGAACCCGCACTTTGTCCCGAACATGGGGCACCCCTCCGTGAAAGATTCTCGCATAAGTATAGCAAGTGGAGCGATCACCGGCGGTTTCAACGTCATTTTTCGCGGCCGGCGGCGGGCAAGAGCCAGAAGGACCAAAATGTGATCGGTCGTACAGTCAGTACCGGCATTGCCATACCGCCATCAAGAATTTCCCTTGTAAGCGGTTGCATCGTGATGTACACTACCAGCGAATCACCTTGTTCTGGGTCACTCAAGGAGAGGGTCAGATGCCAAAACTACGTCTCGTTTTGCCTTTGTCCATCATGGCGTGCGCGTCCGCGTTCGCCCAAACCGCAACCATCCTGGGAACCGTTACGGATCCGACAGGCTCCGTGGTGCCCGCTGCCGTCGTCACGGTTACGAATGCTGGCACCGGCGTAAAGCGCGTGGTCGAAACCAACGCTGCCGGAAGCTACATCGCGCCGGAATTACCAATTGGATTTTATTCGGTGCGCGCAGAAGCCGCCGGTTTCAAGGTGTATGAGCGGACCGGCGTCAAACTGGACTCCAACGATACCTTGCGCATAGACGCCACGCTGGTGGTTGGCCAGGTTACCGAAAACGTAGAAGTGGCGGCAGACGCGGTCAAGGTGGAATCGGATACCAGCGAAGTGAGCGACCTGGTTTCGGGGAAGGAAATCCAGAATCTGGCCATTAACGGCAGGCACATGGCGGCCCTCGCCATCTTGACGCCGGGCGCCTCTTCCGATCTGCCCGATTTCAACCTGCCCATATCCGTCGGCGCCAGCACCAACGTCAGCTTCAACGGCCAGCGCGTGGAACACAACGTCTGGATGATCGATGGCGGCGAGAATTACGATCGCGGATGCGGCGGCTGCGTCACCATGATGCCCTCGGTCGATGCGGTAGATGAATTCAAGACTCTCACCAGCAATGCGCCGGGCGACTTCGGCATCGGCTCCGCCGGCACGATCAATATGTCGATCAAGTCCGGCACGCGCGAGTTTCACGGCTCGGCTTGGGAGTTTTTCCGCAACGACGCGCTGGATGCCAATAACTACTTCCTCAATCTGGCTGGCGCGCCGCGACCGGAGCTCAGATATAACATCTTCGGCTGGAACATCGGAGGGCCGCTGTTCATCCCTAAGGTGTATAACACCGCTCGTAAGAGGACATTTTTCTTCTGGAATCAGGAATGGCGCAAGTTCGTGATCGGCAACGCGATCTATGCTCCGGCCATTCCCCAGTCGCAACGTGACGGTGATTTCAGCGGCCTCAGCTCGGTCATCAAGGTGCCCAACACCAACGATCCAAACATGAACGCGAAATATGCCGCCTTGGGCTTGACGCCCGGTCAGGCTTTCCCGGGCAATAAGATACCCGCATCGTTAATCGATCCGAACGCCGCGCTCTTCTTCGCATCGGGCGCCATGCCGCTGCCCACCGCGCCTAACAACTTTTTCTCTGGCTCGAAGGCGGTGCCCACCGACGTGCCGGAAACGATTCTCCGCTTCGATCACTACCTCACCGACAAGCTGGCTCTGTTTGTCCACTATATCCACGACAACACCGATCAGGTGACGCCCACTGCGCTCTGGAGCAGCGACACTTATCCAACGATCCAAACCAACTTTAAGAACCCCTCCTGGAGTGGGGTCGTGCACCTTACCCAGACCATCAGTGCGACTCTTCTCAATGAGACCGCTTTCAATTTCAACGGGAACTGGATCGACCTGACCCCCCTCGGCGTTTACCAGAAACCGTCGGGCTGGAGCGCACAGCAATTGTTCAACAATAACCTGGACAATCGCCTGCCGACCGTGAGTATCGGCGGCTCGTACGGCGTCAACTACGACCCGGCTTCCTGGCCTTGGCGAAACGCCGCCCGCGACGAGCAGGCCCGCGACGATGTGTCCTGGACCAAGGGCACGCACAACCTGCATTTTGGCGGGCAGTATATGCGCTATGGAAAGAACCAGGACATCTTCGGCGATACGCAGGGCAACTATACGTTTTCCGGCACGTTCACCGGAAATGCCGTGGCTGACTTTCTGCTCGGTTACGCTCAGAATTACAGCATCCTGGACCTTGAAGACCGCACTCACACGCGCACCAACACGCTGTCGTTCTATGGCACCGACAATTGGCGCGCGACCAGCCGTCTGACGCTGAACCTGGGTTTCCGTTGGGAAATCGTCCCGCACGCCTACGACGTACAGAATCGCTTGTCGAATTTCTACCCGAACCTGTACGACCCGGCCAAGGCGCCGCAATTTAACTCGGATGGCAGCCTCAACACATCCAGCCCGGGTTTCACTACGGTCTCCGGGGTGCCGCTCTCGGGCATCCCGTTTTATCTAAATGGAATGGTGGTGGCAGGCCAGGATGGCACGCCGCGCGGCATGGTGCAAAACCAATTGGCCACCGTCGGACCGCGCGTGGGTTTTGCGTACGATTTGAATGGCCAGGGCAAAACGGTGATTCGCGGCGGCTTCGGCGTGTTCTATGAACGCATCCAGGGCAACGACGTGTACAACATGGGGCCGAACCCGCCGTTCGGCTTCAACCCCGGGCTGAACAATGTTTACTTCTCCACGCCGAATATCAGCGTGCTGAACGGCGCGGCGGCCACCGTGCCCATCTATCCGGCGGATATCACGGCGCTGGCCTACACCGACTACAAACTGCCGGTCTCCGCGCAATGGAACTTCGGTATACAGCATGAGGTGACGCGGGGCGCTGTGCTCGGCGTGGCATACGTAGGCAACGCGGATTATCATCAGCGCGATGAGCGAGAAATCAACGATGTGGGGCTGACGGACCCGAACCGGTTGGGCATCGCGGGGCTGGTCGGCTCCTACAATGCGAATCTCGACCGCCCGTACCTGGGCTACGGGAACGTAGTCCTGGGAGAGAATGCGGGTAATACCCATTACGAATCGCTCCAGGTCAACTTCCGCGTGGAAAACCAGCATGGTCTCACCTTCCAGGCGGCGTACACCTGGGCTCACAACCTGGGCATCGCGCCGGGCGGCGGCGGCGATTTCAATACCGTCTCCGATCCTTACAATCGATACTACGATTACGGGCCTACTGGGCTGGACCGGCGCCAGGTGCTGGTTCTGAACTACATTTACGATCTGCCGTTCTTCCGGCATAACAACGGACTGGCGGGTTCGTTGCTGGGCGGCTGGGAATTCTCCGGCATTACACTCGCCCAGACCGGCTTGCCCCTGAACCCGACGCTGAGCTACGACAACCTGGGACTGGGCGGCAATACCACAGACCGTCCAAATCAGGTGAGCGCTCTCACTTACCCGAGCACTGTAACCCAGTGGTTCAACACCGCGGCCTTCGCAGCGCCGGCGCAGCTGGCTTTCGGCAATGCCCAGGAAGGGGCCATCCGCGGTCCCGGCCGTTTGAACTTCAATCTTTCTATGTTCAAGAACTTCCTGATGCCGTGGCGGGAAGGAATGAACCTGAGGTTCGGCGCTGAATTCTACAACGCCCTCAACCACACGCAGTTCGATGCCGTGAACACGTCATTCGGCAACTCGGCGTTCGGCCAGGTAACGAGCACTTATGACCCGCGGACCATCGAACTTTCTTTGAAGTTCTCATTCTGAAGACGGTTGGCCGTCCGCGATGAACCTTTAAGCGATCCGCCCCGCGGCTGCGTTAAGCTGAACGCTGATGGCTGATCGCGGACGGCCTAGGACCGGCAAATGAACCTGGATGAAGTGGCGAAGCGCGCTGGTGTTTCTACGGCGACCGTTTCGCGGGTCCTCAACAAGTCTCAGGTAGTGCGGAAATCCACCCGGCAGCGGGTGATGAAAATAGTTTCCGAACTCAACTACCATCCAAACTTGCACGCGCGGTCGCTCGCCAAGGGCGCTAGCCGGACCGTCGGCATGATCGCCTCGAATCTGCAGAATCCCTTCTTTTTCGACATTTTTCGCGCCTTGGAAACGGATGCCCAGGCACACGGTTTTGAGGTCGTCGTAGCAAATACCAATTACGATTCGGAACACCTGGTTCGTTGCGTGCGCCTGATGATCGGACGGCGCGTGGCGGGGCTGGCCGTAATAGTCTCGGAGATGGACCCGCAACTCATCAAGGAGCTGGCGGCGAGCAAGCTGCCCGTCGTTTTTTATGACGTGGGAACCGCCGGCCGTTCCATGTCGAACATCCGGGTGAACTATCGCCGGGGTATCGAGCGGGTGGTCGAGTATCTGCACAGCCTGGGCCATCGCCGCCTGGCGTTCGTGGGCCACCACGCCGCCCTGGGCCCCATGAGCGAGCGCGAAAAGGCCTTCGTGGAAACTGTTTCGAAATACTCGCCCGGAACGGAGTGGCGCACGGTCGCCAACGAGGACTCCTTCGCCGGCGGCCAGAGCGCCGCACGCGACCTCCTCAGCTCGGAATTCCGCCCCACGGCCCTCATTTGCGTCAATGATGTGATGGCCTTCGGCGTCTTAAGAGAGGTGCGCGAGCAGGGCTTGCGCGTGCCCGAGGACATCTCAGTCACCGGATTCGATAACATCAAGCTGGCCGAGTTCAGCTATCCGTCACTGACTACCCTGCACATCCCCCGCGACCGGATAGGCCACCTCGCGTTCGGCATGCTGGTGCCCGAGTCGGCGCGGGGCGCCTCACCGGGTCGTGAGATCGTCATCGAGCCGGAGTTGGTGCTGCGCGACTCTACCGGTGCGGCTCCGCGCGCGGAGGAAACGTGAGCCTGCGGCACGGTGGGGCCTGGGTTGTGTTAGCGGCCCTTTGCGCCGGCCGCGCACAGTGCGATGCGGGTTGCCACGACCTGCCCGCGCGAGACCGGCGCGATATACCGGCGCTCGCCCGGACGGGCCTGGAGTTCTCTCACACCCAGCACTATAAGGAGGCGGCGGACTGTTACCGTAAGGCGCTCTCCATTGAACCGAAACTCCGGGATCTGCAGTTGAACCTGGGCCTCGCGGAATTCAAGCTGGGACATTTTCAGGCGGCGCTGGGGCCTCTGGGCGTTACGGCCGGCTTGGATCCGGAGAATGTGCAGGCGCGCACGCTGCTGGGAATGAGTTACTACGGCGCCGGCCAGTACGCCAAGGCTATTCCAGAGTTGGCGTACGCTTTGGCGGCCGACCAACGGAACGCGCAACTGCATTACGTGATCGCACAGAGTTGCCTGTGGTCCGGCCAATACGACCGCGCCCTCGTCGAGTTCACCTGGCTGTTGCGCGAACAGCCCGGCTCGGCCGTCACGCACATGCTCATGGGTGAGGCGCTCGATGGACTCGGGCGCGAGGACGACGCTATCGCCGAACTGCAGGCGGCGGCCGCGGCCTCTCCCACCGAACCCGAAGCGCATTTCGGGTTAGGATATCTTTTTTGGAAAGAGAAGCGCTACGACGAAGCCGAGCGCGAGTTCCGGCTGGAGTTGGACAAAGATCCGTCGCATGCACAAGCGGCGGCATACCTGGGAGACGTCTTGATGCGTCGCGGCGACCAGGCGGCTGCCGAACCGCTGCTCGAAAAGGCGCAGCGCTTGAATTCACAAGTGCGCATTGCGCATCTGGATTTAGGAATTGTATATGCGGGACGCCAGCAGAACGAGCGTGCCGTGCGGGAATTGCGTGAAGCGGTTAAATTGGATCCTTCTCGCGCCGATGCGCATTACCGCCTGGCGCGCGTCTATGAGAGCCTCGGAAGGGCGGCGGAAGCGAAAGCTGAACTGGCCGCAGTGAAGCAGCTGCACGCGGACAGGCTCGAAGATATGCTGCATAAAGTCTCGGGGAGGCCGCCCGGCCTGGACGTCCCTTAATTTCCAGTGGGGCGCCGTTCAACTCAGCCGGGTCTTCAGCATCGTATACGAATGCGGGGGAAAAGCATATCGCAAATGACGGTCCTCCGGGCGTGGCGCGTCTTTCTGTGTGGCACGTACCTTGGTCGAATCGAAGTCGTTCTCTGCCTTAATATCGGGGCCATTGACTTCCCACGCTTCGACGCCGCCGGCGAATGATTTGTCCTCCGTTTCGATGTCGGTTTCAATCGCCTGCTCAGGATGGCGATTCACCACGTTCAACACCAGTGCACCTTTGTCATAGGAAGCCGAGCAGTCGAGATATGGCACGTCGCCGAAACGCTTTGTGGTGTAGCGGGGGCCATCCCGGAACAGCTCCAGCGATTTCCCGCGGCAGTTGTTAGCGACTAACTGAAGCGGATAGTAAATGGTCTGGAGGAACATACCGCGGTCGCTCGTAAACATAGGAGCAATTACATTCACCAATTGCGCCATGTTAGCGATTTTGACTACGTTGGAGTGGTTGAGGAATGAATTGAGAAAGGTAGCCACCACCAGCGCATCTTCCAGGTTGTAGCGTTCCTCCAGGATGCGCCGGCCGCGCTCCTTATCACCGCCCCGCGCGCGATACCATACATTCCATTCATCCCACGCGATATAAATCCGCCTGCTGGCAGGCTCACCGGAAAGCGCGGCATCGATAATTCCCTCAGCCGTCTTGATGCGCGAGTCTAATTCCACGGAACTGGCCATGAATTCGCCAAAATTGTTTTCCCGGTTGCCAACATATAAGTGGAGGGATAAGTAATCGACGTGATGCTTCAGGTGCTCCAGCACGGTCCGATTCCAGCCAGTCCAGTCTGCATTCGGCCCATAGTTCGAGGAGCCAGCTGCTACCAGTTTGATAGACGGGTCAGTCCATTTCATCAGCTTGGCGGCTTCCAGCGCGAACTTACCGTAATCTTCCGCGGATCGGTGGCCCATCTGCCAGGGACCGTCCATTTCGTTGCCCAGACCCCAGTAAGTCACTTTCCATGGCTGCGCCCGGCCGTTCTGTTTGCGCAGGCGGGTCATGGCCGTATCTTCGCTGAAGTTACAGTACTCGACCCACTGCTGCGCCTGTAGCCATGAACCAGTACCCAGGTTGGCGCAGAAATAAGGCTCGGCGCCGGCCATTTCCACGAATTGCAGAAACTCGTGCGTTCCGAATCGATTGTTCTCCACCGTGCCCCACGCCATTTCGAGACGAGGAGGGCGCTGGTCGCGCGGGCCGATGCCGTCCATCCAGTTGTAGTTTGACGAGAAATTTCCCCCCGGCCAGCGCAACACGGTGACGCCGAGTTTCTTCGTGGCTTCCAGCACGTCCCTCCGGAAGCCGTTGGCATCGGCTAGGGGGGAGCCTTCATCGAATACGCCGCCTTGTACGCAGCGTCCCAGGTGCTCCACGAAGTTGCCGTAGATCTTCGGATCGATTTCGCCGATGACGCGGTCGGTATCGATCTTGATGCGCGCGGGGCCCGGTTGCGGCTGCGCGTGCAACGTCCATGCGGCGGCTGCGGTCAGGACTTTCGAAAAGGTGCGCCTGGAGGGCAAAGTGGTCGGATTCAACTCGGAATCTCCCTTCTTCTACGAGAGGATGAAAGCGCTTGCAGGCATCAAAGTATCATAGACGCCGTGGGGATGCAAGGACGAAAGTAACTTGGTGGTCCACGTAGTCGTCAGTAGAGGCGGCAGGAATGCGCACGATCAGTCCATCCGCGCCCTCCCTTGTGCCGCCATCGACACGTTCCAACAAATCGCCGTTTACCAGATCCAGCCGGTAGTCGTGCGCCGGCCGCCCGGAAACGGTGAGCACGAGTCGCCGCCCATTATCCAACCAGCGCTCGGAAACGACCTTCAGATTCATGCTGCGCCCGGCAAGTTGCGGCGGCGAAAACGGCAGAGCGTATCCGAACAGGCCGCGATGATGGATCGCGAGCGTCGTCGATCCCGACGGCACCGCAATGTCAAATCGAGGGTGCCAGTCCAGGTATTCAGAATCCGTTTTCCAGGCGATCGGCTTGCCGCCCAACGTGGCGCTTTCGACCTGCGCGCAGGGCGGGTAGGCGGGCGCGAACTCCACGTGAATGGCTTCAGTGCCCGAGTTGGCAATGGTCAACCGCAGCGTGCCGGCGTCCCGCTGCATATCCAGATTCACGCGCGCGCCGGGCAATGGCATGCCGTGCACGCCGACAGTTTGCCAGTCGGCCGGCAGATGCGGCGCGAATACGATTTTGCGCTCAGTTGCGTCGCTTTCAAGACCGAGCAGTCCGCGCAGCAGAGGCGAAACCACCATCGCCGCCGACCAGATCTGGTGAGGGGACGCTGTCGATAACGGCGAATACGAATCGCCGGAGAGGACCTCCGTAGTGTTGCCGCCCGCGCCATCGAGCGCCAGCCAGGCATTGGCGCGCAGGTTCGCCAGCGCCGGTTCGGCGGCGTGGTTGCGGTATTCGCCCACTGCGGCCCAGCCGGTGAACAGCGGCCAGACCGAACCAAAATGGTAGCCCGCGGGATCGTAAAGCGCGCTGTGCAATGAGATGATACGGGTGCCCCAGTCCGTCGCGAACGGCTCGTGCGCCAGCAGGCCGATCATCTCCTGAGCGTGCTGCCGGTCGAGCAGGTCGAACCACATGGGAACGGTGGCCAGGATACTGGGCTCATTCACCAACTGGCCGTTGGTGCCGATCGCGAAAGCATATGCCGCGGGGGATGCCGCCGTGCCCGCTAGCCAAAACTGCCGTTCGAGCGCACCGCGCTTCTGGGTGAACTCCGCGTCGAGTTCCTGCGCGCGCTGCCCATCGTTGAGGATGCTGGCCAGCATCGCCAACGATCGCAGAGCCGCGACATAACATGCCGCCTGGTACAACTCCACGCGTACCGGCAACAGCGGCCCGCCCTCCACCCATCCGTGACCGACGTCCAGGTTGCGCGGGAAGCCGGCCTCATCCCAGGTGGATCGCATGAAGGCCAGCGCTTTCCACAAGTGCGGCGCTTGTTCACGCGCGAAGGCCACGTCGCCGCTGGCGCGCACGTAGTCCGCCGTGGCAATGGCGTAGAGCGGCGTCGCATCGGCCGATGCAAAGCCGTATGGAAATTGCTTGAACCAATCCACCAGGCTCGCGGATTGCGAGATCTCATGCGGAATTTTGCCGTCGTCTCGCTGGAAGTGAGAAACGAACTGGATGGCGGCCCGCGCGTTGACGAAATCCCCGGCAGACGTAAGGGCGAAGGACGTCCAGAATGAATCGCGGCCGAAGAACCACGCGAAGCCGGGCCTGTACGCCCCTTTCGACGGTCCATAGCCGGCCACCAGTCCGCGGCCCAGAAACGGATTGTCGACAAATCCCTTCACCACGCTGATGCGGGACCAGTCATAAGCCTGCTGCAGGCGCGCGTCGGGCAGCGATAGTTCGACTGTATTTGCCAGGTAGCCGCGATAGAACCGCTCCGTCTCATCGGCAAGTTGGCCGCTACGGGCGACCAGGCGGTTATAAACTGCCCGGGCTTCATCGGCCGATTTAACGGAAGCCGCGACCGCGAGCACCCGCTGCGCGTGCCCCTTAACTTCACCCAGCGTGAACAGCGCGTGCGCGGAGCCTGAATAATTCGTGGCATACTCCTGCGATTCGAGCGCCGCATCGGCCGATCCGAAAACCGCCGCGAATGGGTAGCCATCCGCGCCAAACTCAAACCACTTGCGCTGGCCGTTCCACGCGGCATAGCCAGTGCCGATGGAGGCCGGCCACATAAGTTGAAAGTCCCGCTGAAATTCCACGTCGATGCGCAGCGTGTTGCGCGCACGCACATCAAGCAGGATAACGGCGCCCGGTTCGTCGACGGGCGCGACCAGTGTCTCGTCAACCTGAAAATCGTCCCCAGTGTAGGTGATGGTGTACGACCCTGGGCGCGAGATTATGCGGCGCGCGATGCTCTCGCCGGGAATGACTTGTGCGCCCGTAATGAACCGCAGCTTCAGCCCGCCGAAGATCTTCAGGGGATAGACGTACGCTTCGAGAGTGCCGTCTTCAGCGCCCAGGATTCCGGCGCGGGGACCGGCGGCGTCCAAAAACTCCCAGGTGCGGACGGGGCGTGCAAGCTGCGGATCGGCCGCGAACGCGGACAAGGCGATCAGGAAGACAAGAGGCCGCAGGGATGCTGGCTGCATGATCAGCTGCATGACCATCAGTATAGTTGGGGTTGCACGCAAGTCTTCAGCCAGCCGATAACCCAACCGCCCGCAGGCAGAGCCGTTCCAGCCCTTGCGCCAGGCGGGTGCGTTGAACGGTCTTCTGTGTCGAATGCGCATCATCCACCACACCGTGGATGCCGCTGAACAGGAAGACGGCCGTGAAACCGGGATCGTCGATGGACCACGCCCCCGCGTGCGCGCCGGCCTGCAGCAGATCGCTAAGATGATCGACGATCACGTTATCGACGCGGCCCTCGTGGCTCGGATGATGGGCGCCGTAAAAGAGCATGTCATGCAGCCGGATGGAGTCCAGATAGGCGAAGACAACGGCCCGCGCCCAGGCGGCCAGCTTTCCTTTCCAATCGTCCGGCGCCCGTTTCGCGATCGCTGGCTTGATCTTCAAAAGAAGGTCTTCCCCATAGCGAGCGGCAAGCGCGGCCAGCACGTCGTCTTTAGAACGGAAGTAGAGGTAGAACGTCCCCTTGGCGATCTGCGCGCGCGCGGTGATCTGCTCGATGGTCGTCGATGCGGCGCCTTGTTCCAGGAACAGGCTCCGCGCCGCGCGCATAAGCTCATCGCGCCGCTCCGCGGGCGGCTTCGTACGCGGCCTCGGCTTGATTTTCGAGGGCATCGAAATGGTTACCTCCATGTGTGGCCAGATGTGTGACCAGGTTATCCGCGCGCGTCAGCTCGGGAAATATTTTGGCCCACAGCGCCACGATCGCCAGCGTGCCGAGGCCGCCTAGTAAGGCTGCCGGCACCGCGCCGAATAACGCGGCCGTGGCGGCCGATTCGAATTCTCCCAATTCGCTCGATGCGCCGATGAATACACATTGCACCGCGCCGACACGTCCGCGCATGGCGTCCGGAGTCGAAATCTGTACCATGGTCTGCCGGATCACCACACTCACCATATCGAATGCGCCCACGGCGATCAAGGCGGCCACGGACAGCCACCAGTGAGTGGATACGGCGAAGACTGCAGTAGCGAAGCCGAATCCGGCCACGCAGGCCAACATGATCTTGCCCGCGCCGCGCTGGATAGTGCGGTGCGCCAGCACCAGTCCCATCAGGGCCGCGCCGACGCCGGGTGCGCAGCGCAGGCAGCCGAGACCCGCGGGTCCCACCACTAGAATGTCCCTCGCATAAACGGGAAGCAGCGCCGTCACGCCGCCCAACAGAACCGCAAACAGGTCCAGAGAAATCGCGCCGAGCAGCAGACGGTTCGACCGCACGTAGCGAATACCGCCAAGCGCGCTCACGGCCGGGGAGCTATCTTCCCTCCCGCTGGATTGGAGGTGTTGGTCCGGTAGGCGGCGGTGTCTGCCAGGCGGCTACCAGGTACAGCAGCGCGCAAAATCCAAACATGCCCTGGCCGCTAAGCGCATAGATCAGACCGCCCACGGCCGGGCCGGCCAGCGTGCAGATCTGAAATACGGTCGATGCGGCGGCCACGGCTCGCGGGAATTCATCGGCGCTGACGAGGTGTGGCAGCATGGCCGACAGGGCCGGCGAGGCAAAGGCTTGCGCCGCGCCCACGACCAGCAGCACCGGATACACCGGCCACACGGAGTGCGCTGCCGGGAGCCGGCGAATGCTGCCATCGCGAGTGCCTGCACAAAGAGCGCAAGGCCGGTAATCCGCCGCCGGTCGAATCGATCCGCGGCCTGTCCGGCAATCAGGACCATGCAGATGTTGGGCAGGAAGCGCGCCAATCCGAGATATGCCAGGCTCATGGATCGTGAGTGGCTCCATAGACGTACCAGGCGATAGCCACGTTCAGCATCTGCACGCTGAGTTCGTCGATGCCCCGGATGAGGATGAAGGATTTCAATGCCGGAGTCATATTTCGATTATGACTGACCGTCAGTCAATTGTCAAAACCACCAACCGGTCCCGGCGAAACGCCCGTTCACTCCAAATGGAAGATTTCGGGCAGCGCCAGCATACCCTCGTCCGGCCGGCGCCCGTCCAGCGACTCGAAGAACGGCGCCATCTCCCGCTGCCACCTGGCGTTGACCTCGCGCCCGGCCATGCCGCGCAGGGCCGCCTGAAAATCGGGCGTTTCCAGATACCCCACCAACAGGCCGTCCTCGCGTAGAAACAGCGAATAATTGCGCCACCCGGTTTCGTGCAGCGCGGCCAGCATCTCCGGCCACACCGCCTGGTGCCGCTCTTTGTATTCCGCCAGCCGCTCCGTCCGCACCTTCAGCAAGAAGCACACACGTTGCACTATTCCACCTCCGCCAGCGGGATCTTCAGCAGCGCTGCCAGCTTGCCGATGCACCCCAGATGGCGCCCCACTCCCAAAGCGCAATGGTGCGTGGGGCCTTCCATCGACCATCGGTTGATAAACTCCGCCGGGCTCGACCCGAACCGCAGCCGCGAATTGGTATTGCCGATGCGCAGAATCGGACCCGGCAGCGATTCGCCCTCCGCCGCAACCAGCTTCAACCGGCCATCGGCGGTTTGCGTCAATCCCAGGATGGTCACCGGTCCGGTGCGCACTTTGAACTCCACGGAAACGCCCGCGCCGCGCTTGCCATGATACAATCCCAGACCGCGCAGCACCGGACGAGCGTCGCTGATGGCGATATGCCCGGGACCGTCGTGCCCCATCAGCACGAAGTTGTCGCGGAAATCCATGGCATAGAATTCGGTATACGAACCACCGGCATCGAACCGGTCGAGCATCAGCATGGCCAGACACGTTTTCAAATCGCCTTCGCCGCTGGCCGGAACGCCGCGCGCCGTCAGCAGCGTGTTGCCCAGGATCAGCCCGGCGCCCAGGCGTTCGAATTCGTTGCCATCGAGCCCCCGGTAGTAATAAGTCAGTCCATCGAGCGCGAAATCCGCCACCAGGCGATCGAGCCCCACAGCCACCCGCGCCGCCCAATCCAGATCGCCGGCGGCCACACCCCGGTCGATGTCGAAGGTGTCCCGCGCGGCGGCCAATTTCGCGCTGACGTCCTCCTCGTTCGCCGCAGCCACGCGTTTCGACAGATCGTCCATTTCCAGAACTTCGACGTGCGCGCCCAGTTGCGCGTGCACCGCGGTAAAGTCCGCGTACATGTCCAGCATGCCTGGATAGGTGTGGCCCAGGAAGCCAATGCGGCACTGGCGCACGCTGCGCGCAACCGCGGCAGCGCGGCACCAGTCTGCGATTTCGTCCCACGCCGCGTCATCGTCCTGAAGTTGTCCCGACACCACGTGGAAATCGATACGGGCACGGACAAACGCATTGGCAATTTCCGGCACGCAGCACACCGAACAATTCGCTAGCCATTCGGCGGTATCGGTGGTTTCATAATCGAGGGCCGCGCACGGTTGCAGATTCAGCACCAACACCGGTGCCCGCGCCTTCTGCACGGCCGGCAGCACCTGCGACGAGGTCGCGTAAGTGGCCACGTAACAGAGCGTCAGGTCCACGTCTTCGCGCAGGAAGAGTTCGCCGGCGGCGCGCGCTCCTTCAGGCGTATCCACCAGGCCTGCGGAGACCACCGCTGCGCCGAATCCGCTAACGCGTTCTTCCACCGCGCGCTGGTATCCTGCGAGGCGTTCGCGCAGGCCGGGAAACTGGGGCCAGTAGGCCGCCAGCCCGATACCGAATACACCGATGCGCGCGGTCATCGATCGTCAGGGACATGATAGCGCGAAGCGTCGTGGGGCAGACCTCCAGGACCCGCTCTTTAGTTGCGTCCGTTGTGCATCAGCACCACGACACCATCGGCTGTGGCCGCCACAATGTCGTTCGCCCCGCTCTGCTCCAGATCGCCCACTGCAATCGAATTGCACGCGCTTCCGGTCGGGAACGGACGGGGCTTCTCGAACGTACCGTCGCCATTGCCAAGGAACACCAGCACTTCGGCGGACACACCGGCGCATACGGCCAGGTCCTCGTTGCCGTCCCGATTAAAAATACCGGACCGGATCGATAGCGGGCCATCCCCCGCCGGATAATTCACCGCCGGTTGGAAAGTGCCATCGCCATTTCCCAGCAACACCGAGATGCTGTTCGACGCCAGGTTCGCAACCGCCAAACCGTCCCGGCCGGCATGGTTGAAATCATGCGCTACCAGGGCGAACGGCTCATTGCCCACGCGCACGGTGCCCGCCTGCCGGAAAGTGCCGTCGCCGTTTCCCAGGAAAATGTAAACCAGGTGCTGGCCTTGCGTGCCGTTCGAAACGGCCAGGTCCGCAATGCCGTCGCCGTTAAAATCGCCGGCTTTGATGCCCGTCGGCCCGCTGCCCACGAAGATCGTGGCGCCCGGCCGGAAAGTGCCGTCAGGTCTGCCCAGCAGAATGCTGAGGTCAGCCGTCTGGCTGTTTACCACTGCCAGATCCATACTGCCGTCGCCATTGAAATCCGCCTCAGTGACAGCTACCGGACCCTGGTGAACGCCGGCATAGCCTATCAGGCGGAAGGTTCCATCGCCGTTGCCCAGCAGGATTGAAACGTTGTTCGAAAGGTTGTTGACCACCGCCAGGTCTGCCTTTCCGTCGTGATTGTAGTCGCCGGATGTCAGGACGATGGGACCCAGCCCGCCGCTCAGCGTGGTAATGGGATCGGAAAAGCTCCCGTCACCGTGGTTCAATAAGACACTTACAGCGCTGAATCCGGCCGCATTGATCACGGCAATATCGGGCCGATTGTCTCCATCAAAATCGGCCAGACGTACCGACCTGGGTGCATTTCCGGCGTTGACGTTGGCCGTCGTGAAAGAAAGATTTTGCGCTGCCAAAGGCGATATCGCACACATGACGAAAAGCAGGCGTTTCAAACTTGGTCTCCCATCATTTCGAGCAGTATAAAATAAAAGGTAAATCGGCTATCAAGTTTTAGTATCTGTGATATCCTTGAATCCCAAAAGTATTTTGCTGATCCACCCTAAGCACAATGCGGAGAGGTTTAAGGGCGCGTCCGAACCGGGCCGCTATAACTTCATTCGCTCGAGCTTTCGGTATAGCGTCTTGCGTTCGATCCCCAGGATTTGCGCAGCCCGGCTTTTGTTGCCGGCGGTGGCAGCCAGTACGCGGCGGATCTGCTCCTCTTCGGCTTCGGCCAGAGTCTCCACAGGTTCCTCGCGCGATTCCATGGCAGCGAGCGCGTGCTGCACGGCATCGCCGTCAATGCGTCCGCCGGGCGCCAGAATCGTCAGGCGCTCCACCAGGTGCTGCAACTGGCGCACGTTGCCTGGCCAGGTGTACTCCTGCAAAGACTTCAATCCGGATTCCATCAAGCGGGCGGATTGCTGGTAGCGGCCGTTGTACTTGTTCAGGAAAAAACGGGCGAGCAGCGGCACATCGCCGCGCCGTTCGCGCAGGGGCGGAATTACGATGCGTACCACGTTCAGGCGGAACCAGAGATCCTCGCGGAACTTGCCTTCGTCCACCAGCTTCTGCATTTCGCGGTTGGTGGCGGCGAGCACGCGCACGTCCACCTGCTTGCCGCGCGCCGCACCCACCGGCCGGATCTCGCGCTCCTGCAGGAAGCGCAGCAGCTTGAACTGAAAGTTCAGCTCAATGTCGCCGATCTCGTCCAGCAGGACCGTGCCGCGATTGGCGGATTCGATCATGCCGGCGCGATCCCGGTCGGCGCCGGTATAAGCGCCCTTCAGCGCGCCGAACAATTCGCTTTCGAGCAGCGACGGCGCGATGGACGCGCAATCCACCGGCACAAAAGGCTGGCTGGCGCGCGGGCTGAAGCGGTGAATCATGCGCGCCACCAATTCCTTGCCGGTGCCCGTCTCCCCCTCGATCAGGACCGTGGCGTCGGTAGGCGCCACCAGCGAAGCCGTCTTATAAATCTCCACCATGGCCGCGGAACTGCCGATCATTTCGCTTTCCGGCAAATCGTCGGGCCCGGCTTCTTTCTCGTCGCCGTTCTCCTTGTCGAGGCGCGCGGCTTCGGCGCGTTTGATGGTGTCGAGCATGCGGTCGATCTCGAACGGCTTGGCCACATAGTCGAAGGCACCGCCGCGCGTGGCTGCCACCACGGTTTCCATGGTGCCGCGCGCCGTCATCAGAATCACCGAACAGTTCGGGTCCTTGTTGCGCGCCGCGTTGAGCACATCCAGGCCCGTGCGGTCGTCGATGTAGATGTCCGAGATTACAATGGGATAACTGTTCTCGGAGAGCCGTTCCAGCGCTTCGCCGGTGGATGCCACGGCGTCGACTGCGTACCCCTCCAGTTCGAGGAACGTGACTACGGTCGTGCGCACCGCCGCATCGTCTTCGACAACCAGTAATCGCTGCATCAGCTTTCTTTCGCAACAGCCGCCGCCACCGGCGCGGGCAAAACCATGGTGAACCGCGATCCGTGTCCGGGTCGGCTCATCACTTCAATGGTACCGGAATGCTGGATTACAATCTGCTCCACTATGGAAAGCCCGATCCCGGTGCCAACCTCGCCCGATTGCTCCGCGCGCCTGGTGCGGTAGAACTTCTGGAAGATCTTCTTGACCTCTTTTTGATCCATGCCGATGCCCTGATCCTCCACCGATATGTATGCGTGCTCGTGCTTGCGCACGGCGGCCAGCGTGACCTGGGTGTGCGCCGGGGAATACTTGATCGCATTGGTGAGCAGGTTGTAGAAGGCGTACTCCATCAACTCGCGGTCGCCGGTGAGAAGGATATCGGTAGGGCTGGCTTGGGTCAGGATGCGGATCTGCTTGCGGTCGGCCAGCGGCAGCGCGCGCGCCACGCATCCGGCCATCAGCTCGCCGGCGGAGAAGGTCTCCTTCTTCAGTTCTATCTGGCCCGCGGAAAGACGCTCCACACTCAGAAACATCTCGATCATGCGGCCCAGGCGCTTGGACTCCGCATTGATCAGCTCCGCGATCTGTTTGCGTTTCTCTTCGGGCAATGCGTAACGGCCCATCAGCTCGCTGGACCCCTGAATAGCGGTGAGCGGTGTGCGCATTTCGTGCGTGACGAAATGGATGGTCTGGCGGTAGCGGTCGCGTTCGGCTTCAGACTTGCGCAGGCTGCGGCGCACGACGAATAACTGGTATGCGCCGGCGGTGATCAGCGACAGCCATGCCGCCGATACCGGCGTAAAGAACGAGAAGATCATGCGGTGCGTGAAGAACCAGTAAGGCGTGGCGTGTGCGACGACCAAAATGCCCGCGGCCAAACCATTTGCCGCGCGGCCCGTGAAGCGGCTGTAAGCCAGACCGATGGCTGCCACCACCAGCAGAGTGAACGCCAGCACCGCCGTTGGCGGCGCGTAGGTCAGAAACAGGCCCTGCGCAATCGTCTCGAACGCATTCGCATGGATCTCCACGCCCACCATCGGCACGCCGCGCGAGTAAGGAGTGAACAGCCAGTCGCGCACAGCGGTCTGGGCTGTGACTCCCGCGAAGGCCACCTTGCCGGAAAAAAGCGCGGCCCGCCGCGGATCGTCAAGCAGCGCCTTCAGCGAGACGCGCGGTATGGTCACCGCAGGCGGTGCATAGCGAATGCGCATCAGGCGGTCGTCGGCGCGCGCCGCCGGAATCATGCGCCCACCCACCTCCAGATCCCCGGGCGATTCTAAAATCGGCGCGCTACCCCGGCTCACGCGATAGGCTTCGAGCGACAGCGCCCAGCGCCGCACGCGGCCCGTATACTCCTCGAGCGGCAACGAACGCCCGACCGAGTCCAGTTGATCGGGTTGCTCCACGTGCACGTGCCCGAGCGCGGCTGCGTGCGCCGCGAACACCGGCAGCGGATCCTCCCACCCCGACCGGTCCGGCAACAGTTGACACGCCAGCACCAGGTTGCGCGTAGCGCCCATGGCCTCGGCCAGCTTGGCGTCGATGGCGGGATCGGTCTTGTCCGTCAGGATCACGTCCACCGCGACGGCCTTGGGTGCTGCAGCCGCGATCAACCGCAGCGCTTCGGCCAGCGGCTTCCGCATGCCTGGGATGCCTCCGTACGCATTGAGCGACGGCTCATCGATCGCCAGCAGGATGCTTTCCGGCTGCCAGGCGGGTGGCTGATAGCGGCGGAACATCCAGTCGTAGGCGTCGTTATCGATCTGTGCGCCGAGGCTGAACCAACCGACCGTAACCGCAACAGTGAAAGAGGCGGCCAGCAGTGCCCAGTAGATCGCGCTTTGCCGGCTGATACGCCGCATCGTTTACCTGCCCAGGGCTTTCTCGACGTCGCCCGGATCGCGCGGCAGCGTGCCGCTCATCAGCCGCGCGCCGTCCTTGCTCACTTCCACCATATCCTCGATGCGAATCCCGATATCCTCCTCGGGAATGTAGATACCCGGCTCCACTGTGATGACATTGCCTTCGGCAAGCGGCTCGCCGAAATCGGTGGCGTCATGCACGTCGAGTCCCACGTGATGGCTCACTCCGTGGGTGAAATACTTTCCCAGAGTCTCGCCATGCAGATCCTTGCCGTGCGTGTCGATGTATTCGCGCGCAATCTTGGTCAGGTCGCGCAGCATCACGCCGGGTTTGATGCCCGCAATCACGGCGTTCTGCGCGCCTAGCACGATCCCATATATCTCCCGCTGGCGTGCGGTGAACCCCGCGCCCACCGGGATCGTGCGGGTGATATCGGCGGCGTATCCGGCGCATTCCGCGCCTACATCCATCAGCAGCAGTTCGCCGCGATCCATGCGCCGCGAATTGCGGGCATAGTGCAGGATGGTACTGTTCGGGCCCGAGCCCACGATGGGTTCGTAGGCGCTGCGTTGGCATCCCGCATCGAAATAGACGTCGGTCATTGTAGCGGCGATCTGATATTCGTACAAACCCGGCGCCGCGCGTTTCCACGCGGCGCGATGCGCCTGCAGCGTAATATCGATGGATTCTTGGATCAGGGCCAGCTCCGCGGGCGACTTGTGCATGCGCAGGCGTGCGATCATGGGGCCGGCCGCGGACACATCCCGCAATGGGGCGAGTTGCTTCAGCAAGGCGGTGTTTTGTTCGCCGAGCGTGTAAATGCGCGAAAAGCGGTCCAGTTGTTTGTGTAATTCGTTCTCGAAGCTTTCCGTGGGCAGCACGGTATCGAAGCCCGTAAGCTGGGAGATGTTAGCGTCGTCCGGTCCGGCCTTTCGGCCAGTCCATTTTTCGTCGTCGGGATGGCGGCGCGGAACGAACAGAACCGCATACGGCTTGTCATCCCGTGGCGGCGTGATCAGCAGCATCGCGTCAGGCTCCTGCCAGCCGGTGAGGTAGTAGAAATTGGTCTCCTGGAAGAAACCCGTGCGGATGTTCTCTTCACCCTTTTCGGTATGTCCAAACAGGACCACCACCCCGTCGTGCAGCTTTCGTGACAGCTCGTCGCGGCGCGCGCGATATTCTTCCGGGCCGGGCGCGGCAATCGCAGGCGCGGCGAGCACCGGCCGCGCAGCCAATAACGTGCAGAAAACATAAAAGAGCCGCATGCCCATAGATTATAACGATTGTGGAGCAGGCACCCCGCCGTCCCCCACCCGCGAATGGCCATAAGGTAAACTGGTCTTATTCCGATCCGATTCGTTTTACCGGGCATTTTCCTGGTGGCCTTGGCTGCCCCAGCCGCCGAACCCGTGCGGGGCCAACTGGACGCGAGTCCCACAATATTTGCCGTGATGGCAGCCATTAACGCGGCCGGCTACGAAGCCGAGATCGACTCTCCCAACAACAGTCCGCTGCGGGAAACGATCCGCAAGGAACTGGCGGCGAAGCAGATTCCATGCCTGCAGGAACTCCGGGAATTCTACTACGCACATAAGCGGGACGATCCCACGGCGGATCTGAGCCAGTATATTTCGTTCGCTCTCACGGTGGGCGGCCCTCCCATGTTCGCGCAAAAAGAACGCACTGTGGAAACCCCGCCGGACGCCGCGGCGCTCAACGGCCTGGCGCCGCTGCTCGCGAAATTCTATCGCGAGGCCAACATCGAAGAGCTATGGAATCGTGCGCAACCGGCCTTCGAGCAGGTCATCGAGCGCTATCACGAACCGGTCTCGGAAGCCGTGCTGCAGGTGAACAGTTTTCTACGCAATGAAACCTCCGGTGCCGCGGGTAGCTGGTTCCAGATTTACATCGACCTGCTCGGCGCGCCCAATCAGATCCAGACGCGCAACTACGGCCTGAGTTACTACGTGGTGGTCACGCCGTCTGCCGAGCCGCGCACCCGCGACGTGCGCCACGCCTACTTGCACTACCTGTTGGATCCCTATGCCACGCGCCACGAGGAAGTCGTCATGCGCACGCGGGGATTGGGCGATCACGCGCAGCGCGCCCCGGCGCTCGAAGCATCTTTCAAGTCGGATTATCTGCTACTGGTAACCGAATCGCTCATCAAGGCCGTCGAAGCGCGTCTCGACAAACAGCCGGCCGCGGTGAACGAGGCTATGCGGCAGGGTTACATCCTGACCGCGTTTTTCTCCGAACAACTGCAGGCTTACCTGAAGCAGGAACAAGCCATGCGGTTCTATTATCCGGAAATGATCGCGGCTATCAATCTGAAGCGGGAAGACGAACGTCTTTCACAAATCGAATTTGTGGAACATGCGCCGGTGCGCACGGTGAAGTTCGTGGAACCGCCGCGGCCCCCGGAGCCGAAAGGGGTCCAAAAGACGCTGGCGCAAGCCGAGCAGTTCTACACCAGCCGCGATCTGGAAGGCGCTCGCGAGCTGTTTCTGAAGGCCCTGGAACAGACCGATCAAAAGGCGCTGCACGCACAGGCTTATTATGGGCTGGCGCGCATCGCGGCTCTCGAAAGGAATCCCGAGATGGCCGAGCGTCTGTTTGAGAAGACGCTCGAATCCGGCCCGGAACCGCAGGTGAAGGCGTGGGCGCTGATATACCTGGCGCGGCTGGCGGATGCCGCCGGCGAACGCGAACAGGCCGTTAAGCGCTACCAGGAAGCATTAGCCGTTGCAGGCGCATCCGAGGCGGCCCATCAGGCCGCGCAGGAAGGCGTTCAGAAGAGTTTTGAAAAAAAGGCAAATTAGAGGAGTCATCATGAAGAGAATCATATGGAGCAGCGCGCTCGCGCTGGCCGTCGCCGTGCCGGCACTGCTGGGGCAGCCCAAGCCCAAATCGACAGCCGAATTTGACGCGCTGAAAGCCATGTTCGGCGCGACGACCCCGGATGCCCGCATCGCGGCCGCGGAGAATGTGCTGACCAAGTTCGTGGACAGCGATTTCAAAGCCACGGCGCTCTATTTCGAGGCCGCCTCTTACCGTGAAAAGGGTGACTATGAGCACGCCGTAGTGTTCGGCGAACGCACTCTCGAGGCGGACGCCAAACATTACCAGGCTATGCTGCTGCTGGCGGAACTGATCGCGCAGCATACTAAGGAGTTTGACTTGGATCGCGAGGAAAAACTGGCCCAGGTGCAAAAGTACGCCACTGGCGCCCTCGATATAGTCAAGGACGCACCCAAGCCCAACCCGAATCTGACCGACGACCAGTGGACCGCCGCCAAGAAAGACTTTGCGTCCGAAGCGCACACCTCGCTGGGTATGGCCGCCATGGTGCGCAAAAAGTACGACGTCGCCGAAAGCGAGTTCAAACTCTCGATCGAAGGAGCGGAGCACGCCGATCCGGCGAGCATAGTGCGCCTCGGCAAGGCCTACAGCGAAGACGGCAAGTATGACGAGGCCATTGCGCAGTTCGACAAGGTAATGGCCATGCAGGACGTCGACGTGCGAGTCAAACAAGTGGCACAGGCCGAGCGTGTGCGTACGTTCCAGAAGAAAAATCCGCCTAAACCCCCCGCTGCCGCGCCCCCCGCCAGCCCAGCGCCGCCAGACGCCACACCGCCCCAACCGCCTCCGCAGAAGCCGTAACTCACTTATGCGCGCGGAGCTGGATACGCTGGAGGCCGCTATCGGTCACCGCTTTGCGGACCGGGATATTTTGCATCGCGCGCTGACGCACAGTTCGCACGTCCATGAACAGGCGCTCGCCAGCGGATCCGCCGCGGCCCGCGACAACGAACAGCTCGAGTTTCTGGGCGACTCCGTATTGGGCTTCCTGATCAGCGAAGATCTGCTCCAGCGCCACCCGGAAGCCGCTGAAGGGCGCTTGTCCAAATTGAAGGCGCACCTGGTCAGCGCCACCTGGCTGCACGAGGCCGCACAGCGCCTGTGTCTGGGAGAATACCTGGAGCTCGGCCGAGGCGAGGAGATGAGCGGCGGGCGCACCAAGAAAACGCTGCTGGTGGACGCGCTCGAAGCCCTCATCGCGGCGATTTACCTGGATGGCGGCATGGAACCGGCCCGCCAATTCGTCCAAAGCTACGTAGTGGCGCCGGGGCTTACCGAGCCGGGCTTGGACGGCGAGCAACTTCCGCAGAATCTCACCGATTACAAGAGCGCCTTGCAGGAGTTCGCCCAAGCCCGCCGCCTCCCGCCGCCGCGTTATGTAATCGTGCACGAGCGCGGACCCGAGCACTCCAAGACTTTCACCGTGGAAGCGCGCATGGGCCGCGAGTGGGTGGGGCAAGCCGAAGGCAACACCAAAAAGAGCGCCGCCCAAAAAGCTGCGCGCGATATCTACGAACGATTGCAGGCGTCGCCGCCGGCGTAGTCTTCGCCCGCCGCGATAATTTTTGAGAACCAACCCCCTCCGATTCTCGTAATCCAATTAACAGATCGCCAGGCTGGAGGGCCTATGAAAACACTGATTTGGGCTTTGTTGTTCACAGGATTGACCTTGACCGCCGGAGAGCTTACCGGCAAATGGAGCGGCAAATTCGACATCACCACCTCGGACGGGGAAAACAAGCCCGACCAGGCGGTGATGACCCTGAAAGTGGATGGAACCACGGTCACGGGAACTGCCGGCCCGAACGAAGACCAGCAATGGGCCATCAAGAACGGCAAGCTGGAAGCGGGCAAACTCACCTTCGAAGTGCTCATGGAAGGAGGCGATGGCGATCAGGGCAAGCTCGTGTTCGACCTGGTTTTCGATGGCGATGCGATCCGCGGGACGGCCACGGGAACCGGCCACGATGGAGAAAAAATGTCCGCCAAGGTGGATCTGAAACACGCCAGTTGAGAGCTGTGGGGCAGGACTCCAGTGTGTGCCCTAAAGGGGCAGATTACCAGTCGGGGAAGGACCCACTCGAATAGTTGATGGTTAGATTCGATAGCTGGCGAGCGGCACGATTGGGAAAACTGGCCGGGTCGGCACGCGCCGACTAGAGTTGTTGCGTTGGTCACGGGACCGCCATAGCTGGTTGCTATCCACGCGCATATTTTGACTAGGTCTCGGACCGCCTGAAAAGGTTCTAATATATTCGAATGCATAGATTGAGTTTCGGACGGACTGGCCTGTCATGTTCCATTCCTTCGGATTTTCCGCAGGTTAGCCTTCGTAGGATGGTCTTCGCGCTCTTGGTGCGGCTTTTTGAGCGCAGCGCGCCTGGTTTCGCGGAGCGTAATTTCAACGGGCTGGTTCAGCCTGCGGTCGCCGTCAGTGGTGGCGGGGCGGTTTGTACTTGAACACCCTGCGGGCCTTCTGCCGCGTGAACCGCCAGTTGATCTTGGTCCGCCTCTGGTCGGCCCGATGGTTCCATGCCTTGGTTTCCCGCTTTAGCTTCCGCAGATCCGGAATCCGCCGTTTGCCCAGACATTGCCGCGCGTACAGGCTGAGTTCGATTTCCGCTTGATTGAGCCAGCTTCCGTGTTTTGGGGTGTAGTGCACGGTGAGCCGGTCCCAAATGTCCCCGCCCTTCTGCTCGCCGAGGTAATCGGTCAATGATTTGCGGGTGTGTATGTTGAGGTTGTCCATCACAATGTGAATCGTGCTGGCCGCCGGATACTGCTCCACGACGTGCCCCACGATGCGCGCGAACTCGGCGCCGGAACGGTTGGGTGTGGCGGTGGTGAAGTGGCGGCCGGCCTTCGGTTCCACCACGCCAAATACGTTCGCCGTGCCGCACCGTTCATATTCATTGTCCTGCTTGCCGGGTTTTCCCGGTTTGGCTGGTATGGGGGGGCGCACGTCATCGTGCAGCGAGATCGGTTTCTCATCCAAGCAAACGACGGGTTGGTCCGGATCATAGGGCTTCTCGTAGACCCCCAGTGTGTCTTCCATCTTTTCGATGTATTCCGGGGTCAACTCGGCCACGCACCACATTTTTTTCCCGCCACGGCTTCAACTCGTGGCTCTGCAGCAAAACCCGGATTGTTTCTCGGCCCACCTTAGGCACCAGTTTCCGCTTGACGGCTTCTTCCACGATCAAGCGCACCGTCCAACGTGCCCGCCCCTCCGGCGCTTGACTGCAAACCATGGCAATGATGCGTTGCTTCTGGGAGTCGTCGAGAACCTCGTGGGCACCTGGCCGCTGCTTGTCGTAGAGAGCGGCATTCAGGCCGCCACTGTTGTAGCGATGGGCGATCTGACGGATCGCCTTGGGCGTAAGAGGGACTGTTTTGGCGACACGAGGTGCCGTGACGCCATCGGCAAGTTGTCGTAGCACAATAGCGCGGGGGACGACACGCACTTGCTGAATGCCACCTCGCAGCAGTTCAACAATCTGAGTCAGATCCTTAGGCTTTACCTTAATTGGGACAGGGCGGCGAGCCATGTCTCAGGATAGCTTAAAACATTTCCCGATGGAAGCGTTTTATAGAACTATTTCAGGCGGTCTGAGACCTAGACGGGATTGATATGCATTTCCACACCACCGGCTACCCAGAGGGCAAGGCCACATCTCTCAATTGGTGCGAGCCAGCGCTGAGTTCACGGCCTTTATTTGCTCGTACACATCCGGGTGCAGGTAGGTACCCTGCTCGGTGGCGGGCTTGTCTCCGTCATCGGAACGCGGTACTTGTTGGCGTAGGGGTCATGTCGAATACGACTTTACGATCAAAACGAACCAGCCCAGTGTCGAGGTCTCCTGGCAGGTTACTGGATACGGTGAGTTTTCCGTTGATCGACACGGCCCCCCCAAGCTACCAGCCAACCCACCGCCGGTGATCCCACGACTCCAACTCCGTTCGGCGACGCGGAAACACCAGCCACGCTGCTCCCCTGTCCGGATGTGGCATTGCTTGTACCCAGGACACCGGTTCCCCCAGACGCGTCGGTGTTCACGCCATTGATCCCGACCCCGGCGGGGCTATCGCTCGCGCCGGTCACACCGACCGCGAAACTCGAGGTGGCGAGGTTGATCCAGCTCAGGCCAGCTCCGTTGGGGCTCACAGCGGAACCTTGTACGCCCGTGGTGGAGCCCGTAGTGGCTGTGGCCGTACCGCTCACGCCTAACCCCCGTGCTCGCGCTTTGACCGTAGACGCCTAAGCCGCTGCCGGCGATTTGACCAGAGTGATTAACCGCACATTGGCTCAGTGAAGGATGGGATTGACAATCATGCGTGCGATGAGAGCAAGGATTTGAAGCTAGTGGACATTCCAAGACCTGTGGTATCGGATGGGCGAGTACCGGGGGATACCAACGAGCGAAAGCACCGCTGGTCTTGGGTGGAGAGGGAGCCGGCGTGGTGGAGGAGGGAGGAGGAATGGCCTTTCCTGTCGGTTCACGTGTGATGTTTACGGGCCCGTATGGCTTGTCCGAGAATGGAACCTACAGTGAGTGGCTTGCTGTTCGCAAAGAGAACCTCTGTTTGATTCCGGACAATATCGAGGCTCTTTCCGCTGCAGGTCTTCCCGTTGCGTATCTGACCGCCCAAATGACACTGAACTTTGCGCGATTTGCAAAGGGCAAGGACCGTGCTGTCACCCGCCATCGGCGGTTCAGTCGGAAACGCAGTCACTCAGTAGCGAAGGCGCAAGGTGCGAGACTATCAACCACAACCAACCACTCGAAGGCGCAAAAAATACCGTCTCTGGGTTTCGGCGAGGTAATCGACCTTTCTGTGGAGAAGCCTTAGCGACGGCGTTCGCCGGATCACAGAGGGTGATGGCGTCGATATCGTGATCGATGCAGTAGGCGGAGAAATCCTGAGCGGAGCTCTCGGCATACTCTCTACCGGGGAAGTCTGACTACATTGGGCTACTCCGCTCGCCGCAAGACAACCATCGACGTCACGGATCTCATCTGGAAGCACGCTAGTATTCAGAGCTACTCCCTGTTCTCACAACCTGCGGAGGTGTGAGCTACCGAATGGAGGGTCATTTTTTCATTACTTCAATCCGGTGCGGTCAAGCCCGTCGTGGCAAAGGCGTTTCCGCTGGCCACAAGATCGCTGTGTCGGACGATTACCAAGATGTGGCGCCTGAGAGCGCCGACCGGCTGGGTCAGTACCTGCGCCCACCCTCGAGTCTACCCTGAAGCGGGTCTCCAAGCCCCGCCATTCGGCGGGACATGGACGCCCGCCCCACAGGGCAGCATAGCCGCAAACCAAAAGTCACAGCTTGAATGCAACCTACTCGTGCCGCAGCGCCACCACCGGATCAACCTTGGTCGCCCGCCGGGCCGGCAGAAAGCTGGCCAGCAACGCCACCAGAGTCAGCACCAGAATTGAACCGGCAAATACCAGCGGATCGTCGGAACTCAGCTTGGGCAGGAATGCAGACGAAAACCTGAGGACTACCAACGCGATCAGGGTACCCGCAGCCAAGCCGGCCAACGTCAACGTCATACCCTGCCGCAACATCGTAGAGAGCACCTGCCCGGGCTGCCCGCCCAGCGCGATGCGGATGCCGAACTCGTGCGTGCGCTGCCGCACCGCGAAAGTCAGCACACTGTACAAGCCGATGGCTGACAACAACAGAGAAATTGCACCCACCACGCTCACCAGCATGGCTGCCGTCCTCTCCGAGTAGAGTGCCTGTCCAATCCAACCCTGGTAGGGTACGAAACTGCTGCCCCGCGTCGCCGCATGCACTGCCGCAGCCTCCCTCCCCAACGCCGGCATGAGCGCGGTCAGCGGCCCCGTGCTGCGCACAAAGAACGCCATCCAGAATTCCCCGCCGGACGTCTGGCGGGAAGCCGTGTAGAAAAAAGGCGTGGGACCTTCCGTCAGGCGGCGGTACTTACTGTCGCGCGCCAGGCCGATCACGGTAAACCAGCTGCCGCCCGCGCGGACTTTGCGCCCCACCACGGGCCCGTCGCCGAAATAGCGCCGTTGGAACGCCTGGTTCACGATCATCACCGGGGCGGTGTTATAGTCGTCCTGCTCGCGGAAATCGCGGCCTTCCAAAAGCGGAATTCGCAGCACGTCGAGATATCCGGGGGACACGCTGCTGTTCAGGGCACGCATGGGTTCGCCCGCTGCCGGCACGTATCCCTCCACAGCGATTTCGTTGTCCGCGCTGTCGCCGAATTCGAGTGGGACCATAGTGGTGAAGGCCACATTCTCGACGCCGGGCATCGCACGCAGCCGTTCGGCCAGGCGCAGACAGAATTGCCTGCGCTCCGTGCCCGTGTGGCAGAACGTTTCGACATAATACTTCGCGCAGGCCACATTCTGCACGTTCATGCCGGGATCGAGCGCGCGCGTGCTGTAAAAACTCCGGGCTAAGATTCCAGTGCCGACCAGCGCCACCATCGACAGCGCCACTTCGGCGGCCACCAGCAGTGCGCGCGTGCGGCCCGCGCCCGGGCCGGAAGTCGAGCCGCGGGCGCTCTCTTTCAGGTGGCCGATCACGTCGGCGTGGACCGAGTGAAGCGCAGGCGCGACGCCGGTCAGCACCGCGGCCGCCGTGCACAGCAGAATCGTGAAAGCCAGCATGTGCCAGTTCGCGACCGGGCCAATGCCGAATGGCAGGTTGGTGGGCGGCATCAGCCAGGCGAGTGCCTGGCCGCACCACATGGCCAGCAGCGTGCCGGCCGCCGCGCCCAGGATCGCCAGCAGCAGGCTCTCGGTGAGCAACTGCCGGACCAGCCGGATGGGGCGCGCGCCCAAGGCCAGCCGGATACTGAACTCCTTCTGCCGCGCGGCCGCCCTCGCGAGTTGCAGGTTGGTGACGTTCGCGGCCACGATCAGGAACAGCACCACACATATGGCCATCAAAATCTGCAGCGGCCTCCGCAGCCACGCCTGAGCGCCCGCGTGTCCCTGCCAGATGGGCAGGAGAGTGGCGCCGAATGCCCGGTTCGTTTCGGGATGAGCCTCAGCCAGCCTCCGCGCGCAGGCCACCACTTCCGCGCGCGCCCGCTCCATAGTCACACCGGAGCGGAGCCGCGCCGTGAGCCACATCTGGTGTGCGGCGCGGTTGTCGAGCAGCCAACTGCCCTGGCCGTTCATCTCAGGCGCCAGCGCCAACGGAACCCACATCTCCAGCATCAGCCCCGGCACCACTCCATGGAATTGCGGAGGGATCACACCCACCACCGTCAGGTCGCGCTGATTCACGCGCAGCGCCCGGCCGACCACCCGCGGGTCCCGATGGAAGACGGTGTCCCACAGCGCGTCGCTGATCATGACCACGTGCGGCCCGCCGGGCGCGTCGCCGGAATCTTCGGGCAGAAAGGTTCGCCCGCGAGCGGCTTTCACACCTATGACGGAAAAATAGTTGGCCGAGACGAACTCGCCCCAGAGCAGGCGCGGGTTCTGATCGCTGCCGACCGTAAAAACATTCACCAACGATGCAGCCACACCGGAGATCTGCTGCAGACTGTCACGGTAATCGCGGTAGTCGCGATACGAACTGTTCTCTAACGCGCCGGAGGGCGCCACGGTCTCGATCGTCGCCAGTTCGCTGCCGCGCGCGGCGCCGGGGATGGGATCGAGCAGGACTCCGTCGATCCAGCCAAACACCGTCGAATTGGCTGCAATCCCGACGGCCAGAGTGAATATGGCGGTTGCCGTAAGCCCCGGACTGGCGCGTAACAAGCGTGCGCCGAAACGTAAATCTTCAAGTAGCGCAGACATATCTACCTGATATGCACGATCACTTCCATGCTATCTGGTGGCTGTTATTGGCGCAAGGGGGACGGCCCGTGTCGTTTGTAGACTTTCATGTCCGAAAATGGGAAACTGGCACAGATGGAGCCGGTCAGTCCCGAAACATCGCGAAATAAACCGCAGCCGGAACCAGCAGAAGCGCCGCAGCCAGCGCCAGAACCAGCACGCCGTGCCCCGCAATGATGGCCGCTGCCGAAGGAAGCAGCGCCGGAATCTTGAATCCAGCCACGCCGGATGCAATCTTCTTTAGCTCCGCCTGAAACCACGCGGACGTGGCGCCGAAGCAGGCGCCCAGCAGCCCCATGGCGCAAGCGAACGCAATCACCTGTGCCGCCGTGATGGGCCGTCCGGCGGTGGCGGCGGCTTCGCGACGGGCGCGCATCTGGGCCCGCCACCAGACACGTCCGGAATCGGGCACTACGGCGCTGGTGCGCATGCTCTCCCGATCGTCGTCAATCGCGCCGGCGATCGCCGCTACGTCCGCGCAGATCATGCAGGCCGCTACGTGCGCGCGAATGGCATCGTCCACACGCTCCGGCCAGCGAGATTGGAGCACGGCGGATAGCACCTCGGCTTCCCATTCGCATTCCACCGGCTTCATGACTTTCCTCCCGCGGGCGCGCGTCCCAACAACATAGCCAGTCTGCGTCGCGCGCGAAACAGCATCGGCTTTAAACTGGTGGCACGTACCCCCACCACTTCCGCGATCTCGCTATGCGAGGCGCCTTCGGCATACGCCAGCCACAGGATGGCCCGCTCGCGGGGTTTCAGGCGGGTCATGGCGCGCGTGAAGTCGGTCCGATGTTCGGCGGCGGCGTCGTCCAGGCCGGAAGGAACGCGCTCGATATCGTCGCCCACCAGCGTGGCAGCCGCGCGCGTCAGACTCCGCCGCCGCGCATCCCGCGCCAGGTTCGTCGCAATGCGATATAGAGAATTGCGGCGATGCGCCTCACTCGTGTAGGTCGCAGACGCCCGCAGGAATCGATAGAACGCCTCCTGCAACAGGTCTTCGGCGAGTGTCCGGTCGCCGGTTACTCGCGTGAGGTACGCCCATAGTCCGCGCGCGGTCCGTTCGTAGAATGCGCGGAACGTGTCCTCATCCATCACGAAACCCGCGGCAGCGTCGTCGAGAGCGTGATCGCATCCGATATCGTTAATGGTCGTCTCACGAAACATAGGCGCACGCAGTCGTTTCTTCAGGCACCGGGCAACTCATGCCGGGCCGGCGCGGAGGGCGGTTCGATCAATCCCAGCCGCTGCGAGATCACATATGAGATTATCGCCGATATCAGGAAGCCCAGACCCAGCGCGATGCCCAATACGCCCAGTGCCTGCAGCGATTGTTGCGAGGTGGCATCGATTGCTCGTCCGCTAACCACCAGCAGGCCGATACCGCCGGCGAGCAGCACCACGCCACCTTGTACGGACCAGAGAATCCGCCCCAACGGCGCGCCCACACTGCGTGGCGCGGCATCCAGCGCGATAGGTGACGACTCCAGGAATTTCGTACCCGCCGGAGACTGGATGTAAGCCAGCAGATCGTCGTTGGCCGTAAACCGGTCGAGCAGCTTGGTGTGCACCTCGGTCTGCACCTTGGACAGCCGGCTCCATCTGCGGTAATCCACCAGCGTGCGGATCAGCCAGACCAGTAGCCCGACGGCCAGGCCGAAGCCGGCGAAGATGGCCAGATCGTTCCCCGCTTCCCGCCACATGTCCAGGATCTTTTCGGCCTGGTCCGGGTGGGGTCGCGGCGCGCTGCCCTCGCCCAGGTAAAACGATGGATTGCGCGCGATTTCCGGGTGCCTGTTCAAAAAGCTGACCAGTGTGGGATAGGGCGCCAGATAGGCCTGATTGCCGAGCAGGCCCGGGTCGAGTGCCAGAACGTTATGCAACGCGGGCGGATAATGATCCAGCAGGGCCGACAGTTCGTCTTTGGTGCGTTGCGCGTCCGGCTGCTCCAGGCCGGTGGTGGATTGGTCCGCCTGCGCCCAGATGGGCCGCGGCTGCCATGCACCGGCGCACACCACCAGCGCGGTGACCTTCAAGATGTGCCCGATACGACTTCGCGTTTTCATTCCGATGCCTCTCACCCCCTAGTTACGCAGGGCGGGGCAGCAGGTTATCAAGGCCGACCCCTATGTATTCCGAGCTGTCAAAACCTTCGCAGCCTGCGGAGCTTTGGAGAGCGGGCTTTAGCCGGCGCGGGGCTTCAGCCCGCCTGGGTGGTTTTTGCGGTATGCTAATCCAGCCGGGTATGGTTAAATTCGCAATGCCTGTTGCATTCGTGGCAACCGTCATCACCGTGCTCATCTTCAACAACCTGTATCCAAGCGTTCCGGTGGTTGCCGGCGGCGTCGGTATCTTTGCGTTTTGGTTCGGCATTGCCGCTGGGGGCCATTACCTCTGGAACCGGGGGAAACACTGACAAGCCATGAGACGCCGGGAGTTCATTCCGTTTCTGCTGGCCTTCCGTCCGGCACTGCGACTGTACAGCCAACAGGCCAGTGGCTCAGTCACCGGGACCGTCAGCGACGCGACCGGCGCAGCGGTTCCGAACGCAAAAGTGCTAATCAAGGACGAACATACCGGTTCGGTGCGGGAGACGGTCACGAATGCGAACGGACTGTACAACTTTGCCGGCCTCACACCAGGCACATATACCGTTCTGGTTGAATCAGCAGGCTTCGCGCGCGCCGAACGCACTGGTGTTTCCGTGGACGTGGGCCAGGCAGCGAGGACAGATGTGTTGCTAGGGGTCGGGCATGAATCCCCTGTCCAAGTAACCGCTGCCGGGCCTCGGCTCACCGGCCGGGATTATCTGGTCTCAGACGAGGATAGGGGCTACGGACTCTATAGCTACCTGTTATTTGGATCCCGGCCAACGCCGGCCGCACAAGACCGTTACATCCAGACGTTGCGCGCCTATCTGAGCCTGGAGGAAATCAAAGATCTCCAGCGCCACCGCACGCCGGCGGGCCTGAATATCACCTACCTGCCGGTGACGAAGTGGCCAGATCCGAATCCGTCCGCCGAAGCCATATTGGCTATTTATGACTACTCCCGCGCCAAAGACCTGCTGGCCAGGGCGACCGGTGAGATCCTGCTCGGCGGGCCGTACATTATTTCCACCTCCAAGCCGCTTTCGCAGTTGAGCACGAAGCCCGACCAGTGTTTATATCAGAATCTTTCGGCGGTCGATCCAAATCTGGTGACGTTGTGGATTGATGAGTTTCAAAAGCAGGCGGGACAGGTCCAGTTTTGGAAGCCTCGACTCGTTCCCCACTTTGCGCTGATGCTGCGCAGCCAGGTCGCGGCGCTGGCCGTGAGCATTCATATTACAGATCAATCCGCGAAGGAATTTCAGAAAACCTTAGCGCCGCTTCTCACATCGCGGAAATAGCGCGCGCGGCCATCAACTGGAAGCCAGCCGCCGCAACGACTCCGTATACGGCGCGCGGGCCACGCCGCGTTCGGTGACAATCGCGGTCACATATCGGTTGGGTGTGACATCGAAGGCCGGATTCTCGACTGGCGTGCCTTCGGGCACGACGGCCACGCCAAAAACATGGGTCACCTCGGCATCGGGCCGGCGCTCGATGGGAATCTGATCGCCCGAGGCCAGCGTCAGGTCCAGGGTAGAAATCGGCGCCGCCACGTAGAACGGCACGCCGTTTTCCTTCGCCAGCACGGCCACCGAGTAGGTGCCGATCTTATTGGCGACGTCGCCGTTCGCGGCGATGCGGTCGGCTCCCACCACCACGCAGCCGATGCGTCCAGATTTCAGGAAATGTCCCGCCATGTTGTCGGTGATGAGGGTAGCGGGGATGTGGTCCTGCTGCAGTTCCCAAACAGTGAGACGTGCGCCTTGCAGGAACGGGCGGGTCTCATCGGCGAAGACATCCACTTTCTTGCCGGATTCGACAGCCGCGCGGATCACACCCAGGGCGGTACCGTAACCGGCGGTGGCCAGTGCGCCGGCATTGCAGTGCGTGAGGACCGTTTTGCCGTCGGGTACCAGGTCGGCTCCGTGGCGCCCGATGGCCTGGTTGATGGCGATATCCTCCAGCCGGATCTGTTGGGCTTCCGCGGCCATTCGCTGGCGGATTTCCGCGAGCGGCCGGCCGCGCAGGGATTGGTAGAGCTTCCGCATGCGGTCGATGGCCCAGAACAGGTTGACGGCGGTCGGGCGGGTGCGCGCCAGCGTTTCGCAGATGCGATTCATTTGCGCGTCGAGATCGCCAGCATCGGCTTGCGCCACGCCCAGCGCCACTCCCATGGCGGCCGCCACGCCGATGGCCGGCGCGCCGCGAATCACCATGCGGCGGATGGCCGCGGCGACATCTTCATAAGTCCGGCAGGTGACGTATTCTTCGTGCAGTGGCAGGCGCGTCTGATCGATCATGACTACGCCAGCGGGGGTCCATTCGATGGTTTCCAGCATTTCTGTTGAGATGAAACCCAAGGTTAGCAAAATGGCGAAGTGGCTCAGTGTGGGGCAGGACTCCAGTCCTGCGGCGGGTCTCCAGACCCGCCATTTTGCAGGACGTGGGCGTCCCGGCCCAGAGGGCACCCCGCCGTGGACGCCTGCGCCACGGGGCTCAGATACAATCTAAGATATGCAGGTCGGAGTTTCGGCTTTGTCTACGCTCCTGGCCAGCGCCTTGACGGCATACGCACAAAATGTGCTGGTTTACGAAACTGATGGCGATCAATCCAAGATGTTGGCGCAGAGATCGCCCGGGCTTACCTTTACGCCAGGTGCTCCGGCCGGTTCGCCGGCATATACGATCGCGGTGAATAGCGGCACTACCTATCAACCAATGGACGGCGTGGGGGCGTCGCTCACGGATTCGGCCGGCTGGGTGATCTGGAACAAGCTAAACGCTTCTCAACAAGCTGCACTGCTCGAAAGCCTGTTCGATCCGTATGCCGGTATCGGGATCAGTCTGTTGCGTCAGCCAATGGGTGCGACTGACTTCTCGGCCAGCGGAAACTACAGCTATGACGACGTGCCGGCGGGACAGACCGATCCAAACTTAGCCCAGTTTTCTATCGCGCATGACCAGACCTACCTGATCCCGCTGTTGCACCTGGCGCTTTCGATCAATCCATCGCTCAAGGTGCAGGCGCTGCCCTGGAGTCCACCGGCCTGGATGAAGACCAGTGGTTCGATGAATGGCGGTAACGTCGTAACCACCGACTTTGCTGTCCTGGCGCAGTACTTCACCCGATTCATCAATGATTACCAGCAGCAGGGCGTTCCTATTTACGCCGTTTCCATGCAGAACGAGCCGCTCAATTCCACCAACTCTTATCCTTCGGCTTATGTCGCCAGTTCCGACGAAGCGAACTTCATCGGCAACTATCTGGGACCGGCGCTGGCGGGTGCCGGGCTAGGCGGCGTGAAGATCGTCGGCTACGAACATAACTGGGATCAGCCGCAATATCCGGAAGCGCTGCTGGCCGATAACACTGCATATGGATATCTGGCGGGCAGCTCGTTTCATTGCTATGCGGGCGATGTAAGTGCGCAATCGCAAGTCGAGCAGGCTTACCCGGCCAAGGGCATCTGGTTCACGGAGTGTTCCGGGACAGTGGGATCAAGTTTCGCCGGCGACCTGGCCTGGAACGCAGAGAACCTGCTGATCGGTGCCACGCGCAACTGGGCGCGCGGGGTGAATTTGTGGAACATCGCATTGGACCAGAATTCCGGCCCGCGGAACGGCGGTTGCACCAACTGTCGCGGCGTGGTGACGATCGATGACAGCGTTTCGCCCCCGCAGATCGCGCGAAACGTGGAGTACTATGTGCTCGGCCACCTGGGTAAGTTCATGCAATCCGGCGCTTATCGTATTGACTCGAACACCTACGGCTCGGGCTCACTGGAAGACGTGGCGTTTCTGAATCCGGATGGATCGATTGTATTGCTGGTGCTGAATGCGGCCTCCGCCAATGCTACTTTCGCGGTGACTTGGAATGGCGCCAATTTCACGGACACGCTGCCAGCGGGCGCCGTAGCTACGTATGAGTGGGGGGTGCCGGCGCCGTCATTTCCGGCGGATGGCGTGATTAACGCGGCAGCGCCCGCAGCGGCGTTAAGTCCCGGTGAGTTGTTTTCGATTTACGGTACGAACCTGTCGGCGGGTGTGCAGGTGCCGGCGCTATTGCCGTTGCCTGCCACGATGGCGGCGGCTACGGTGCAGATCGACGGGATCACCGCGCCGCTGGTTTATGTCGCACCGCTGCAAATCAACGCGCAAGTGCCCTGGGAAGTGGCGCCGGGCAGCGCGACAATCAGCGTCACGCACGCCGGCGTGACTTCGTCGCAGGCGGTCAGTATCGCGGCGGCGGGTCCGGCGATCTTCACGCTGTATGGCAGCCAACAGGCGGCGGCGCTGAATCAGGATTACACGATCAACTCGCAGGCGAATCCCGCGCCCGCGGGTCAAGCCATTCTTCTGTTTGGAACGGGATTCGGCTCGGTTTCACCGCCGGTGGCCACGGGCGCGGCGGCCGGCAGTGACCCGCCATCGCAGGTTATAGCCAAAGTCACAGCGACGGTGAACGGCGGCGCCGCGAATATTTTGTTTGCGGGCTTGGCGCCGGGGTTTGCGGGATTGTGGCAGATCAATGTGGCGCTGCCGGCAGGTGTATCGGGCGCTGTGCCGGTGATCGTCAGCGTGGGTGGAACGGCCGGTAACACGGTGACGATTTGGATCGAGTGAGCGGGGCTATGCGAGCTGAAGCGCCTGACGGAGGGCCGGATCGCTGCGCACGCGCCAGATCTTGCTATCCAGGTAATAGTGGGTCAGTCCGAAACCGCAAAAGAAGCCGAAGGCCAGATCCGATGCCTGCCCCAGGTGAAAGCCGGGCACGCGGTAGAGTGCGCTGAAGACCAGCGCCACCAGCACATAATTCAGCAGGCTGCGAGAGACCGCGCGCGGGATGCGGCCGTGACTGGCAGCAGGTGAGGACGCCACGCCATAGCGATTGCGATTATGAAACCAGATGAGGGCGTGATACTGCAGGTTATGCACTATGGTGACCGTGGGCACGGCACCCAGCCAGCTCATATAAGCGAAAGTCAGCCAGTGCAGCGGAATCACGCCCGCGAACAGCAGGAATTTCGGTAAATTGACGGGGTCTCTGCGGCGTAGGCGCACGGCCTGCCGGCCCGCGTATACGAGGACGGTGGCGGCGACCAGCGCCCATAGAAACGGCTCCAGCCGGGGAAACGAGAAATGCAGCCCGAGTTCCTCGGGGTGGTGAATGAAGAAACGGTGGAATGGGGGAAAAACGGTCATTACGCCGAGAAACCAGCGGTCCAGGAAATTGTCTAGCCTGGCCAGGTCGCGGTTCTTCACCTTGTACAGAACCATGAAACCGTAGTGCTGGCGAATCACGTGGTAGTAGGCCCAGACCGCTACGATCATGGCCAGGACCGCCTTGCCGCCGACCAGCACCAGGATGGGTCCCAGAGCGAAGAAGAACGCCGCGCTGCCGAACAGTAGAGCCCGGCGGCTGTGGCGCGCTTCGCTATCAAAGAAGGTGCGGGAGGCCGTGCCGAATATATGCGTGCCGTCGAAGCCCACCGACCAGAACCACCACAGCAGCGAAATCGGAACGTGCAGCGCTACGTTCGCCACCAGGTACGCGTATCCGGCCAGGGAGCTGCCGATAATGAACGTCAGATCTATGCCGCGCGAGATGATCCAGCGGTGCGCCAGGCGTACAGCCGGCGGAGAAACGAATAGCGGAGCGGCTTGAGTGACGGCAGCCAATTCATTAGTTTACATCGGGAAGACCGGCGCAGGCTGCGATAGAATGTAACCTTTATGACCTGCTGCTCCGATTTCGACAAGCTGATGGATCTCGATCTGGCGCGCCACGCGCAGCCGCACGAACTGACCAACGGGAGAATCATCACCGAGATCGACACGGAATACTACTTTGTTTTCGGTGAAGAACGGCACAGCTTCGTCGGGATCAACTATTGTCCTTTTTGCGGCCGGGTGCTGTCGCGGGGGCTTTGGAACCTGGAGAAGAAGAAACAGGGCTGACAGCGCTTTGCTGCGGGTGGATCACGGCCGACAACGCGCCGGCATCATCCAGGAGCAGCAGCGCGAGTTGTTCGGATTCGTCAGGAATTGGCGCCACGGTAATCAGGAAATCCACATCGTCTATCCGGCCTTCGCTGGTGAGGCGCAACCGGCCGGTGTTGCGGGTACTTTCGGTTTGACTGAACGCCTGGCGCACGAAATTTTTGACGATGCAGTCCTCGCAAGGCGCGGCGGCACCGCCGGCGCTTTCGACCGAATGTACGCATTCCAGGCGATCGCCACCGCGCAGGCGGAGCACGGCAAAAGGAACCCGATCCAACAGTCGGGCGCCGGCCAAGTTGAAGTCTACGACGTGGAAATCGTGATCCACGACAAAGGCCGGCAGCGGTAGCGCATCGAACACGTTGGCGATGAGGTCGGTGCTGGGTGCTGGCAAAAGTGAAGGGCTTGGACTCATAACATTTTGGTGCGAGGCGCGGTTCAGATTTCTCACGAAAACAAGTTAGGGGATTTGCGTCGGTGCGCACGCGCACAGATTGGCGCGGGATTTAGCGGATTTAGTATCGATAGTACGAGTACCAGGACACTCGTTTACGCACCTGCTCCTCGCAAGAACTTTCCCTCACGAAGTTCCCGGAATGCCTGCTGGAGCTGCTCCTGCGTATTCATCACTATGGGGCCATACCACGCCACCGGCTCCTCCAGCGGCTGGCCCGAGACCAGCAGGAAGCGTATCCCGTCCTCTCCGGCCTGCACCGTGAGTTCGTCGCCGCGGTCGAAGAGTACCAGTGAACGGTTGGCGGCTTCCGATGGCGGCGCCGTGTCGGCCCATCCGACCGCCTCGGTAGGGACGGCCAGTGGCCCGGACGCATTGCAGAACTTTCCGCTTCCCGCAAAGACGTACGCAAAGGCATGGCGGGTGGTCTCCACCGGCAGGGTCTTGCGCCGGCCGGGCGCCACGGATACATCCAGATACATGGGGTCGGCGGCGATTCCGTCGACTGGGCCGGCCTTCCCCCAGAACTGGCCGCAGACCACGCGCACGTGGGTGCCGTCGTCATCGGTAATCTGCGGGATTTCGGCGGCTTTCACCTCCTGGTAACGCGGCGCGGTCATCTTGAGCGCGGAGGGCAGATTGGCCCAGAGTTGAAAGCCGTGCATGCGGCCCGCGTGGTCGCCCTTGGGCATCTCCTGATGGATGATACCGCTGCCGGCGGTCATCCACTGCACGTCGCCGGCCGCGATGGCCCCCTGGTTGCCCATGCTGTCGCCGTGTTCGACGGTGCCGGCGAGCACGTAAGTGATGGTCTCGATGCCGCGGTGCGGGTGCCACGGGAAGCCCGCCAGGTAATCTTCCGGGACGTCGTTGCGGAAGTCGTCGAGCAGGAGGAACGGGTCGAAATCGGACGTATTGCCGAATCCGAATGCGCGGCGCAGGTGCACCCCCGCGCCTTCTAGGGTCGGCTTGGATTTGATGAGCCGTTTAACGGGTCGTATGGACATACTTGAAGTTTAGCGTGGGAGGGTGACGGTTGTGGGCGGACTTCAATCCCTCGCGCTACGTGGCTTCGTCAGCATGTCGGGCTCACGATCTCACCCGCCGATACGAACCACCAGGCTGGGTTCGTGCAGTAAACAGGTCAGCCGGCCCTTCGAACTCGATCCCTTTGTCCATGGTCACCAGAGGCCGGAATCCGGCTCTCTCCGCCAACGATAACAACTCGCCATTCTTCTTGCCCGCGAGCCCGGCTTCCGGTACCGTTTGGCATTCGTGGTTAGGTAGGCAGCCTTTGAACTTCCTTGGAATGCATTCGTCGATGAGAATCTTCATCCCAGGCTGCTGACGACCGGCGACTTGGCGTACTCCAGCGCGGAGACAGCGTCAGCGCGCGTGACTGTGGGGATATCATCGAGAAATTCGTCCAGCGTCTCGCCACCCTCCAGATAGTCAAGCAACGCCTGGAAGGGCACTCGCGTCCCCCGGAACACTGGAGTGCCCCAAAACATTTCGGGTTCCCTAGTGATGATGTCGGTGCGTGAGGTCATAGCCGTCACTCCCCCTCCTCCGTCCCCACCTTCAACACCGCCAGGAAAGCCTCCTGCGGAATCTCCACGCGCCCCACGCGCTTCATTCGCTTCTTGCCTTCCTTCTGCTTCTCCAGCAGCTTGCGCTTGCGGCTGATGTCGCCGCCGTAGCACTTGGCCAGCACGTTTTTGCGCATCGCCGGAATCGTCTCGCGCGAAATGATCTTATTGCCGATGGCCGCCTGCAGCGCCACTTCGAACATCTGCCGCGGAATCAACTTGCGCATGCGCTCGATCAGGATCTTGCCGCGCTCATAGGCGAAATCCCGGTGGATGATCATGGAGAGCGCGTCCACCGGCTCGCCCGCCACCAGCACGTCCAGCTTCACCATCGGCGAGACGCGATAGCCGGCCAGGTGATAATCGAGCGACGCATAACCGCGCGACGAAGATTTCAACCTGTCATAGAAATCGAGCACGATCTCGTTCAACGGCAGCTCATATTCCAGCAGCACGCGCCCGCTGCCGATGTGTTCGAATTTCTTCTGCTCGCCGCGCTTCTCTTCCAACAGCTTCAAGATGCCGCCCAGATACTCTTCGCGCGTGATCACCGTAGCCAGAATGATCGGTTCTTCGATCTGCTTGATGCCGGAAGGATCCGGGAATTTGGTCGGATTATCGACTTCGATTACTTCTCCCGACGAAATCGTCACGCGATAGCGCACGCTGGGCGCCGTGGTGATCAAATCGATATTGAATTCGCGCTCCAGCCGCTCCTGCACAATTTCCAGGTGCAACAGACCCAGAAAGCCGCAGCGAAAACCAAAACCCAGCGCGACTGAGCTCTCCGGTTCGAAATTGAAAGCGCTATCGTTGAGACGCAGTTTTTCGAGCGCGTCGCGCAGCAGGCCATGCTCGTGCGACTCGACTGGATACAGCCCCGCAAATACCATGGGCTTGATCTCTTCGAACCCCGGCAGCGGTTCGTCGGCCGGATCGTCGTGGTCGACGATGGTGTCGCCGATCTTGGCGTCGGAAACAGTCTTGATATTGGCGAACATGAATCCGACTTCGCCGGCCGATAGCTCGTCGCACGGAGTGGCCTTGGGCGCCTGGTAGCCCAGTCCTTCCACCTCGAAAACCTGGGAACTCGCCAGGCTGGACCACAGCCTGATGCGCTGCCCTTTGCGCAGGCGGCCATCCACCACGCGCGTCAGAATGATCACGCCCCGGTAAGGATCGAACCACGAATCGAAGATCAGCGCCCGCAGCGGAGAATCCGGCAGCCCCCTCGGCGGCGGCACGAGGTGCACGATGGCTTCCAGCACTTCATGCACGCCGACGCCCTGCTTGGCGCTCACCAGCAGCGCGCCCGAAGCGTCCAAGCCGATCACGGATTCGATCTGCTCGCGAATCCGCTCCGGCTCGGCGGCGGGCAAATCGATTTTGTTGATCACGGGAATGATTTCCAGGTTGTGATGCAGCGCCAGGTACGTATTGGCGAGCGTTTGCGCCTCCACGCCCTGTGACGCATCCACCACCAGCAGCGCGCCTTCGCAGGCTTGCAGGCTGCGCGACACTTCGTAGGAAAAATCCACGTGGCCGGGTGTGTCGATCAGGTTCAGTTGGTACTCGTGTCCATCGCTCGCCGGGTAGTTCAGACGCACGGCGTGCGCCTTGATGGTGATGCCGCGCTCGCGTTCCAGGTCCATGGTATCGAGGACCTGCTCCATCATTTCACGCTGCGAAAGGGCGCCGGTAGCTTCGAGCAGCCTGTCGGCCAGCGTCGATTTCCCATGATCGATGTGCGCGATGATGGAGAAATTGCGGATGAATTCACGGTCCATGCGGTATGATGTTGCGGTGGGGCAAGTGTGGCTTGCCTCCTAGATTATCCCATATGTCCTACAGCAACATCCGGTTTGAAGTGGGTGACTTTGGCTTGGCGCTCCTCACGGTAAACCGGCCCGAAAAGCTGAATGCATTGAATGCGGAGACGGTCATCGAAGTGCGGGATGCGGTATCGCGCGCGGCGCGCGAGCCGGAAGTGCGCGCCCTGATCGTAACCGGCGCGGGTGAGAAGGCCTTCGTGGCAGGCGCGGATATCAACCAGTTGGCGGTGCTCACACCGCTCGAGGCGCAGGCATATGCGGAGCGTGGGCAGCGCGTGTTCCGCGAACTCGAGATGCTGCCGAAACCCACGCTGGCGGCCATCAACGGCTATGCGTTGGGCGGCGGCCTGGAACTGGCGATGTCTTGCGCGGTACGCGTGGCGTCGGAAAACGCGCGCATGGGTCAGCCGGAAGTGAAGCTCGGCGTACTGCCGGGATACGGCGGTACGCAGCGGTTGCCGCGCCTGGTGGGCCGCGGGCGGGCGCTCGAGATGCTGCTTTCCGGCGAACCGATCACTGCGGCGGAGGCGCATCGCATCGGCCTGGTGAACCACGTAGTGCCGCAAGCGGAGCTGCTGGAGTTCAGCCGGCAGTGGCTGCGCAAGGTGTTGGCGAATGCTCCATTGGCGTTGGGGCTGACGCTGCAGGCGGTCGATGTCGGGCTGGAGGCCGGACTGGAGCAAGGATTGCGATTCGAAGCCGCGGCGTTCGGCCTGACCACCGCCACGGAGGATAAGCGCGAAGGCACACGCGCATTCCTGGAGAAGCGGGTGGCGGCGTTCGCGGGGAAGTGAGAGCATGCCGAAAGTGATCGAAGGGCAACTGACAGCGTCGGGCCTGAAGTTCGCTATTGTGGTGAGCCGGTTCAACGGATTCATCAGCGAGCGTCTGCTGGCAGGAGCGCTGGACGCGCTGGCGCGCACGGGCGGCCAGCCGGACGATATCGAAGTGGTGAAGGTCCCCGGTTCCTGGGAATTGCCGGTGGCCGTGCGCGAACTGGCGCGGCAGAAGCGGCACGATGCCATCATTTGCCTGGGCGCGGTGATTCGCGGGGAAACGCCGCATTTCGACTACGTTGCCGGCGAAGCGGTGAAAGGCATCGCCCATGTAGCGATGGATAGCGGCATACCGGTTTCATTCGGCGTGCTGACTTGCAACACGCTAGAGCAGGCCATCGACCGGGCCGGCGCCAAGAGCGGCAACAAGGGATTCGATGCCGCCATGGCCGCGATTGAGATGGGCAACCTGATGCGCCAGTTGCGCCAGGCGGAGTGATGCCTTCCCGCCGCCGGTCGCGTCAAAGGGCGTTGCAGATCCTCTATTTGTGGGATGCACGCCGCCAGCCGGTAGAGGAGGCCACGGCCGCCTACTTCGAAACCCTGTATTCGGAGGAGAGCCGCAGCAAGCCGCAGCGCGATGCGTTTCTGGACGGGCTGGTGACCGGCGCCGTGGAACATGTGGAGGAATTGGACCGCCGCATCACGCAGCACGCCGAGCACTGGCGCATCGAGCGCATGCCGTCGGTGGACCGCAACGTCCTGCGGCTGGCCGTATATGAGATGACGCATTCGGATACGCCCGCGGCGGTGGTGATTGATGAAGCGCTGGAGCTGGCGCGGAGGTATTCGAACGAAGAGTCCGTGCAGTTTGTGAACGGCGTGCTGGACGCGGTGCATCGGGATTTGGTGCGGGAGCAGACCGTGGGGGGCGGACTCTAGCTGTGGCCGGTGGTCAGTGCCTGGAAGCTGTGATAGCTTTCCCGCGTCGGCTTGGCGGACCTGAGAAACGAGTTCAGCTGTCACTTTGTCGGCTGCCCTCGGGGGCTGGGTATAGGTGTAAATAAAGAATAGGCTCTCCGCAGGAATTCGTGGTGGACCCCATTTTCATTGGGTCCGGTGATCTGGGCCTGCTGGCTTGGTCAAGGTTCGTCGGCTTCGGATGTGTGTCGTCGCCACTATTCATGGGCGTTTCGGTGAGTCTTGGAGTCCACCGCTGGCGCCTAACGAGCGGCGCCCAATTTCTCCGTTTTCAGGCTGCGCCTAATACGAGCCGGCGTCTACCTCCGTCCGATATGCGGTCTGCCCCAACACTTCGCGGCCGGATGCTATGGCCACCCGGGCGGTAACGCGCCACAAGGGCGGTCGCACAATACCCAGTGAAATCAACGGTTACGCTCATTTTCGACTCGCATACGAACGCCCAAGGACCAACGGCCCGACACTCTCAGAGGCGTCGTTTCTGAGGATCGGCCATGACGCGGACAATCCCAGGAAGGTAAAACGCTCAAGTCCCCGCCAATTGCCCACTCTCCCGAATTCTTGCGCAGAGCCAAAGAATATAAGGCCTCTCTGCTGGGAGTCTGCGGCCCAAGTTGGCTCGGTGGGTAATTCCAGGAGCGGGCTTGGGGCCTCGGGCACAGTTCACCTGTGCGGATGGCATGTTAACGGCCAAGTTGACGTGAGCGGGACTTCACTGGACTAATCCTGGCGCGCCGATGTCGGCCTTGTCTCCGATTGGCCGACCAACCACCAGGAGCCCGGCGACAACGGCGCTTCCACGGTTGGCGCGTTATATGGCTAGTGGCAGCCTGGACCGCACCGCTGAGTATCTGCAGTCCAGAGTATCAATCGAACACGGAATGTGCCTTAGTTAGCAGCAGCAGTCCGATATCTGGATCGGCGATTCCACCAACGTACAAATATGGCGTCCACCATCCGGGGACCTCGGATGGATACGGGCTCGGTGCGACAATAATACTTGGAGCGCTCATGTCCACACAACCGATCCTTCCAGGATCTCAAAATGGAAGCCCAATCCACTGGGCTCCCATATTGGGATCGTGGGATTTCAATGAACGAGGGCAGCAATTTCTTGGCAAAGGAAGCGCAGCCACAGCCCAAGGCCAAACCTTCCCGATGGGACTCGCCGTAACGAATGTCGCCATGGCTAACGGCATGTGCCGTGTCCAGATCCGATTCACCGGGCAGTTTACCGGAAACGTGCAGGCTGCCGGGATCGTCCTGGGGTACCGCTCTCCAGAACAGCGCTACGTTTTCGTGCAGCTGGGTGCGAGCAACAGCGCCTATTCTGTCGGTGAATACGTAAGTGGCTTTGGTTGGAGGCCACTTGTAACCTCGGGACAAATTGATAACCTTCGAGCGGATCGTGAGTACGTCCTACAGGTAAATCTTACTGGCCAAAACCTGAGAGTACTTCTGGACAGCGTACCGGTAATCGAATACCTGTTATCGAGCCCCCTTGAGGGACGGCAGGTCGGCCTCATTGCTGCAGGCAACCAACAAATTGATTTTTCCGCTTTCGCCGTGGACACTGGCCGGCCGAAGGCGTTTGTCGTTATGCAATTTGCCGAGCCATATGACACGTTTTACAAGGAGGTCATCCAGCAGATGGCTACCTCCGCAGGATTTGACGTAATCAGAATAGACGAAAAGGCCGGCCCAGGTGTCATATTCCAGGATATACAGCGAGAGATAGAGGACTCTGATGTTGTGATCGCTGAGATAACGCCGACCAACCCAAACGTCTTCTATGAACTGGGATATGCTCACGCACTAAAGAAGCCGACTATACTATTGGCCCAACGCGGCGCCGAACTCCCCTTCGACATCCGCAGTTTCAGAGTCGTTTTTTACAACGACACCATTGGCGGCAAAGCGGAAGTTGAGCGCAACCTGCAAAGCCATCTTGAAGCGATCAAGGGAAATCAGCCCTTTCGTGTCGCATCATAATTCCCGATGCTTGGGGGACAGTCTCAGTTTCTCGGCAGCATGCTAAGCCCTCACCCGTGAAGGCCGCCCACGCAGTGCCCAATCGAATGAGCCCGGCGCACTGTTCTCGCGCCTGCAACACGGCTAGATCTTCTGGCCTCCACCCCGATCGGCACACTCGCAAGAATGGCGATTCTACTCATCTTTACTCCAAACGCGCCCGCAAGTCTGTGGAAGTGTTGGCTAGGCGACGCCTGAAAACCAAGCCGCATGGCCGCGCGGCGGAACTGCTCGGCGCGGGCGCTAGGCACTCACGATTGCGGTGCTGTCTGCCGGCAGCGGTAGCCCTTTCTTGCCGTATTCAGCGGCAATCATCTCGAAAACACCTCCGAGTTCGGCCAGGGCTTCCTCTCGCGTCGGCATAAGCGCATAACACCCATGAATGGCGGGAACTTCAGCAACCCAGCCGTCTGGCTGGTTTCGGTACAAAACTACCTTGTAGTCATCAAGACTCATCCTTACACATTTTACGCTGTTCGACCGCCCTTGGGGACGGCAGGCTTGAGCGACCTTGGAAGCCTTGAGCGGCGCTGAAGCGCCGCGCCGGCTAAGTCCTGCCTTCCAGCTACATGTGGCCCTTAATACCAGCCTCAAGCGAAATCTGGTGCGCTTCCAGGATGGTTCCCGTAGCGCGTTCCAGTGCGGCGCGGGCCTTAACCCAATTACTTTTGGCCGCCACCTCGGTGGACTTGGCCTGGGCCAGCAGACTTTCATATTGGATGACGAAGAACGCGGTGGATGCGCCCACTTCGTATCGCATCTGCTCTGCATCCAGTGACTCCTGCTGGTATCGCCGGGCCTCCACGGCCGCCTCGTAAGATGAGCGCGCGCGGCGCATCGCAATCACCGCGTCTTCCACTTCCAGTCGCGCCTGATTCTGTAACTGGCGCAGGCGCACTTCGGTTTGTTTGAGTTGTAACTCGTCGCGCGCCAGGTCGGCCTCCGCGACCCGGTTACGTATGGGTACGGTAACTTGCACGCCGATCGAGTAAGTGGGGTACTTGAAAGTGAATAACTGATCGAGCCCCGTTCCATAACCGCCTACGAAGGGCGCGTTAATGGTGGTTTGCGCGGCGGGATTCAAGGGGCCGGCCAAACTGCTGTTCTGCGCCACTCCTACCAGGTCCACCTCGGGCAAGGTGGCGTTACGGGATCCCTTCAGGCCGATCTCGGAGTTCTGCACCTGGAGGCCGGCTTGGGCCAAATCCGGCCGCTGAGCCAGGGCCGCGGTGAACAGATCCTGTATGGGCTGGATCTCTTCCTTTTTGGGAACTTCCAACGCATCGGTGGGGATGATGGTGGCGGTCTGTACTTCCGGATCCGCGTTGCCGGTGCGCGTCAGCAGGTTCTTCAGAATGGCCTGCTGTTCCTCCAGCACGCCGCGCGCATTGATCAGGTCCTGGCGCGTGGAATAAAGCTGAGCATTGGCGCGGGTCAGTTCGACCGGCGCCAGGGTGCCTTCGTCCACCTGCGCCTTGGTATCGGAGAATAGCTTTTCGGCGGCGGCCACGGTCTCCTGCTTCACCTTTACGTCCTCGTAGAGCGCCACGAAATCGGTATAGAGACGGATGATGCCATAAACCGTGGCAATCAGTTGCTGATGGAAGAGCAGCGTATTGATCTTACGGTCGTTTTCCGCGATGCGGATAAACCTCCGGTTCAGCGCCATGCCGAAGCCGCGCACCAGGGGCTGTGTGACCGTCAGGCCAAGACTTGAGGAGGTGAATGGATTGTAGTTGGTGTCGGTGGCATTCAACGACTCGTGCGTGTTATTGAACGCCAGGTTTACCTGGGCACCCGTGGAAAAACCCTGCGAAACGCCGGCGTTGGCATTGAACCCATTAGCTACCAGAGAGGGTACGCCGTACGACAGAATATCCAATTGCTGAGTGTTCGTGTGCATCCAGTCCAATTGCCCGGTAAACGATGGATCGAAGATGGGAATCGGCGTGCCGGTGGATTGCGGGATGGTGCCCTGAATCGAGAGATTGGTGATGGGCTCGCCGAGGGCGCCCAATTCGAACGCATTAGTGGTGATGGTGGTGCCGGTGGTGACGCTGGTCGCGGAGGCTGGGTTAGTCACTACGGGGCTCAGCGGTCCGCCAACGCCGATGGGCGCTTCCACAATCTGAAAGGGGACGCCGCGCAAGAGTCCGCCGCCCTTGGCGCGCTGGATATCCGTGTCGGCGATTGGGAAGCTGAGGCGGTCGAGCACCACGTCGAGATTGTTTTCGATGGCCAGGGCCAAGGCATCGGCTTGGGAGAGATAAAGATTCCCCGCGCGGATGAGGTCGTGCACGCGCGCGGAGTTCTGGAAATCTACGGGGGAGTTGGCGGCGTTTTGACAGAACGCGGGGACCACGCAGAAGAGCCACAGCGTGATCCGAAGGGCGGCCTGGGAGGACGGACCCAGAGGGTGCCCCGGCGGAGAGGCCGCCCCACTGCGAACCCTCGCGGGCCACGAGGCAATCCGAATTGATCTATGCATCGGTTTCTAGGCAGGATGCTTTTTCTCCCGCAGCAATACGGGATTCACCTTGGCTCCCTCCTGGACGGTATCGCCGGGATTGACAACCACCTGTTGCCCGGCTGTGAGTCCCGAGAGAACTTCGATTTTATCGCCAAAGTCGCGGCCCAACTGGAGTTGTTGGAAGTGCACGACGTGGTCCGCGCCGACTACGCCCACCTCAGGTCCGGTGCTGCGCACGATCAGCGTATCGCCGGGGATGAGCAGGGGCGGATTCCTGCGCGGCGTGGTCAGGTCCACCTGCGCGTACATTCCCGGCAGCAGCAGTCCGCCGGAGTTGGCCACTTGCACCTCGACGAGCAATGTACGGGTGGTGGGGTCGAGCGCGTTGGCGGTGCGCGTAACGGTTCCGGAGAACTGATGTCCGGCGAAACCGGCAATGACGAGGCGCGCGACCTGGCCTACGTGTACGGAATCGGCGTCGGACTGCGGCACGTTGAGGTAGATGCGCAAGCGGTCGTTCTGGGCGATGCGGAACAGCATTGTATTGCCCTCGTTGACCAGCGCGCCGACATCCACATTGCGCACCGTAATGACGCCGGCGAAGGGCGCGCGCACGCTCTTGAACCCCTGCAGTTCGGTGAGGCGGGATAGATTCGCCTGGGCCGCGTTGATATTGCTGCGCGCGGACGACACGGCTTTCTCCAGCGCCGACACGTTAGCCTGCGCCGCCTGCCACTGCGACTGATACGTATCGTTTTCCTGGCGCGATACGACGCCTTTGGCGACCAGGTTTTTCCAGCGCGCAGCAGTCACTTTGGCGAGTTGTTCCTGGGCCTGGCCCTGCAGCAGATTGGCGCTGGACTGTTCCAGCGCCGCGCGGGACTGGTCGAGCGCGGCGTGCGCCTGGTTGACCTGTTGATCGAGTTCCGGCGCCTCGATTTCAGCCACCAGTTGACCTGATTTCACGCGATCGCCGATATCCACATAGCGCTTTTGAATGTAGCCGTTGGCGCGCGCCAGCACCGGCGCCTCCGTCAGCGCCTGGATGTTGCCCGGCAGAACCAGCGTGCCGTTGGCGGCAGATCGTTCCACACTGACGGTCGTAACGGTAGGCAGTTCCCGCGATGCGGTGTCGGCCTCCGCGGCGAGCATGGCTTCATTGCGCTGATGGGGAATATAGCCCTTCAGGAATCCGGCCACGATCAGGCAGGCCAGCAGCACAGCTAACAACCACAGCGTACGGTGCGAGGGCGCCGGAGGTGTCATAGCCGCGGGCGCGTGTTGTAGCTTGCGCTGCTGTTGTTCGACTGTGCGCTTCAGGTCTTCGATCTCGGCGCGCAGGCGCGATTCGGTATCGTCTGACAATTGCAAGCCTGGTCCCTTAGAAAAGTCTTTCTCCATTTTAGTCCGTTACATTGCTGCACGCGGGGCTGAAGCCCCGCCGCCGGCTAAAGCCCGCCTTCCAAAAACCTAGCCCAACAGAAGCTCGCCTTCTATATTCTCCTGCTCCTCCTCAGCGATTTTCCGGTCGAAATCCACCGGCGGATTTTTCTTCAGCAAGCTATAAACAATCGGCACCACAAACAGGGTGGTGATGGTGGCCAGCGCCAGGCCGCCAATAACGGCGCGCCCCAACGGCGCATTCTGCTCGCCGCCCTCGCCGAACCCCAAGGCCATGGGCAGCATGCCGATGATCATAGCGAGGGCCGTCATCAGCACCGGCCGTATGCGCGTGTGGCCGGCGGACAGCGCGGCGGAGCGCGCATCCAGGCCCTCGGCGCGCTCGTCGTTGGCGAACACCACCATCAGGATGCTGTTCGCCGTGGCCACCCCAATACACATGATGGTTCCCATCAGCGAAGGCACGCTGAAGCTGGTCTCGGTGATGAACAGCATCCAAACGATGCCGGCCAGGGCGCCGGGCAGGGCCATCAGAATGATAAAGGGATCCAGCCACGATTGGAAGTTCACAGCCATCAGCAGGTATACCAGAACCACCGCAAAAATCATCCCCATGCCCAGCCGGTAAAACGAAGTCTCCATGGTGCGCACCTGTCCGCGCAAATCGAAGCTGGTGCCGCGCGGCAGCTTTCCCGAAAACTCCTGCATGATCTTCTCCACAGCCGTGCCCACGCTGCCCAAATCGCGCCGGTCCACATTGGCATAAACATCGAATACCGGCTGCACGTTGTAATGGTTTATGATCTCGGGCGACACGCCGCGCTGCATGCTCGCCAGGTTCGAGAGAAGCTGCGGGCCGCCGGATGCCGCGCCTGGATTGCCATATGCCAGGGAACTCTGGCTGGGGCTCGACCCTACCATCGAATTCGAGATGCCCGACGTGCCGGCGAGCGAAGTCGCCGTAGTGCTCAGAACGTTGCTCATGGGCGCCGCGATGGGTGTGCGCATCAGGGCATCCACCGAATCCATGCGGTATGGCGGCGTCTGCACCGCCATAAAGTAGCTGACGCCGGTATTCCAGTTCAGCCACTCGTTAGGCTGCACCTGCCCGCTGGAACTGAGCGAGATCAGCAGGCTGTTCGATACGTCGCGTTGCTGCAGCCCCAACTGTCCCGCTTTGTCGCGATCGACATTCACGCGCAGTTCGGGGTAATCCACTACCTGGTGAACGTGCACGTCGGCAGCGCCCGGGATATGGGAAATGCGCTCAGCCAGCGTCTGCGCAATCGCGTAATTATGCGGGTCGCGGCCCACCACCTGCAAATCGATGGGCGCGGGCAGGCCGAAATTCAAAATCTGATTGGTGATGTTCGCCGGTTCGAAGAAGAACGTCATCTCCGGGAATTTCCGGTTCAGGTCCTTGCGCAGTTTGTCTATATACAGCGCGGTGGGCCCGTGATCTTCCGGCTTGAGCGAAATCAGAATATCGCCGTCGCTGGTGCCCAGCGTGCTGACATCGCCGAATGCCAGATTGAATCCGCCGAAGGGGATGCCGATGTTGTCGATGATGGTGTCGATTTCGCGTGGCGGAATGACGTGCCGGATTTCGTCGTCGACTTTGGAAAACAGGACTTCGGTTTCCTCGATGCGGGTTCCGGTAGGCGCCATGGCATGCAGGCGCATCTGGCCGGAATCGACGGTGGGGAAGAAATCGCGGCCGGTGAACACCAGCAGGCACATGGAGGCCGCCACGAACAGGCCAAAGCCCGCCAATACCGGACCGCGATGATCGAGGCTCCAGTGCAGCAGGCCGGTGTACGACGCCCGCATCATCTCAAATCGCCGGTTGAAGAGGTAATGCACGCGCCAGATGAATCCCTTGCCGCCCGCCGATTCGCCGTGCGCGCCGAGGGCGTAGAGCTTGACCTCCGGCTTCAGCATGTAGTGCACCATGTTGGGGATCAGCGTGCGGGATAGCAGGTACGAAGCCAGCATGGCGAAGACCACCGCCAGCGCCAGCGGCGTGAACAGATACTTGGCGGCGCCCGGTGAGCAGCAGCACCGGCACGAACACGATGCAGATGGAAAGCGTGGAAACGAAGGCCGGCGCGGCGATCTGTTGCGCGCCATCCAGCACCGCGCGCACCAGCGGCTTCTTCATCGCCATGTTGCGGTGCGTGTTCTCGATTTCGACGGTGGCGTCGTCCACCAGGATGCCGACGGCCAGCGCCATGCCGCCCAGCGTCATCACGTTGATGGTTTCGCCGATCAGGCTCAGGATGGCCAGCGAAGTCAGGATGGAAAGCGGAATCGAAATGCACACGATGATGGTGCTGCGCCAGCTTCCCAGGAACAGCAGGATCATCATGGCCGTGAGCAGCGCGGCGATGGCGGCTTCCCGCACCACGCCATTGATGGCCGCACGCACGAACAGCGACTGATCGAAGAGCTGGCGCACTTGCAGTTCGCGCGGCAAGCCGGCCAGAATGGCGGGCAACCGCTTCTTTACCGCGTTTACGATGGACAGCGTGGAGGCCCGGCCATTGCGCAGGACCGTCATCAGGGTTCCGTGTGTGCCGTTGGTGCGCACGATACTGGTCTGGACGGCATACCCGTCGCGGACCTGCGCCACATCCTTGATATAAACCGTGGCGCCGTTGACCACCCGGATGGGAAGATTATTCAGCTCATCGAGCGCCCGCGGGCTGCTATTAACTTTGATCTGATAATCAATCTTTCCGATCTTGGCATCGCCGGCGGGCAGGATAATGCTTTGCGCGCTGACGGCGTTGGAGACGTCCGTGGCCGAGATGCCTTTGGCGTAGAGTTGGTCGGGGATCAGATCCACCATCACCTGCCGGAATTTGCCGCCGTAGGGCAGCGGGACGGCGGCGCCCTGCACGGTCGCCAACTGCGTGCGGATGAAGTTCAGGCCCAGATCGAAAATATCCTGTTCGCTGAGAGTTTTGCTTTCGAGGCCCAGTTGCAGGATGGGGACGCTGGAGGCATCGTATTTAAGGATATTGGGAGGAGTGGTCCCCGGCGGGAAGATACGCAGCAGCGTTTGCGAAATGGCGGTCACCTGGGCCAGGGCCATGTCGATTTTCACGTTGGGCTGGAAATAAACGCGGGTGACGGATACGCCGGAGTAGGACTGCGACTCGATGTGTTCGATGTCGTTGACCGTGGTGGTCATGGATCGCTCGAAGATGGTGACCATGCGTTTTTCCATCTCCTCGGGCGACAGGCCCTGGTACGACCACACGATGCTCACCACGGGGATATCGATATACGGGAAAATATCCACGGGCATGGTGACGATGGCCGTGCCACCGAGGATGGCGATGAGTAGGGCCATCACAACGAAGGTATAGGGGCGCCGCAGCGCCAGTCTTACAATCCACATAGAGACAAGGGGACTGGAGGGGTCAAGCCCATTATCGCGGAAAAACTCAGATTAACTTAGATGACGCTAAATAGTTGGAGGATGTTACCGTTTTCGCACGTGCCTGCCCGCCTCATTTGAAATTCGAGCGGACCCAATCCGGCTCGTCCGGCTCGCCCTTGTTCGGCAGGCCTTTGGTGATCGACCAGCGGTGGATCCAGGAGAATCCGCCGCGGCCGACATAGTTCTCGGGCAGCCGGTAGGCATCGTCCCGCAATGCCTCATCGAGCGAAATGAAACGGTATCCACGCCGGCGAAACATCTCCAAAATCTCCGGCAGCATCCGCGAGTTCAGCTCATTGGCATGCAACAGGAGGATCTGGGGGAATTCCCGGCCCGATACTTCCACTGAACGCCGCTCGAAGAATGCCACTACCGATTCCAGGTAGGGCACGTATTCCTTGGTCACCCGGGCGTGGAATTCGGGACGTGTGTAGAGGGCCGCGAACATGTAGTCGGAATCGTCGAAGGTGACTGGCGCATTCCGGTAGTGGTGGTCTGCCAGGAAATCCGCAATGGCGCGTTTGATCCCGGCCGTGGGTCCGGCGTGCAGGAAAGGATAGCGGAAATACTCCAGCTTTTGGCCGCGCGCCTCGATGATCGGGCGGAGAACCGCATCCGCTTTCAGAATGTCTCGCTCGTAGTCCGCCACCGGCACGCGATTCAAGTCCGCGTGCGACCAGGTATGATTTCCGAGCCCGGCGCCGGCGTTTAGCCAAAGGTCCAGGATGCGATCGAGGTCGGCCCCCGTGAGCTCCGTGCGGCCCGGGTGGACAAATCCGGTGACCGGAATCTTCCCGTCGCGGAAGGGATCGAGCAACCGCTCGGTCATGCCGCGGATGTCTTCAAAGGTCCGGCCGCCGCCATCCCCGCCACGCGGCAAATCGTCCATGGTGAGAGCCACCTCGCGCTCGGCTCCAGGCACGGCGGTGAGCGCCAGTAACAGGGCCACGAACAGGGCCACGAAGAGGGCAAGGACGGACCGGATCATACGCCCATCGCCCCGCCCGCCATGCGCTCGAACCAGGCGGCAGGCAGCCACCGCTTCAAGGGTGCCACCATGCGTTGATCCCACATGCCGGAGGTGTAGCGCATGGCCGGATGTGGATCACGCAACACGCGCTCGACCAGTGCCGCAACGCCATCCGCCGGCGGCGCTTTGGCTTCATCTTGTGCCTGCTTCTCCTGAAAGCGATCGTAAATTCCCTGGTATGCGCCGGCGGGCCGCAGCGGCTGGACCGTACGGCGGCGCATCGGCAGTTGGCTGCGCGTGTCGCCGGGTTCGATCAAGACGACGTGGATGCCGAAGCGGCGGGTTTCAAAACGCAAACTTTCACTTAGCCCTTCCACCGCGAACTTGCTGGCGCTGTAAATGCCCGAGAAGGGCATGCCCATGAGGCCGGCAAGCGAACTGATGTTGACGATGTGCCCGGCACGCTGCGCGCGCATGGCGGGCAGTGCGGCGCGGCAGACACGCAGCACGCCGAAGAAATTAGTCTCCATCTGCGCGCGCGCTTCGGCGATGGACGTGTCCTCGATGGGACCCATCAAGGCCCAGCCGGCGTTATTCACGACAGCGTCCAGGCGGCCGGTCTTCTCTACTGTGGCGGCTACGCCGAGCGCCACGGAGTTGTCGTCGTCCACATCCATCGGGAGCATGTCGACGCCATCGAAAATGCCGGCTGATTGGCGGCTGGTGCCGAATACGCGCCAACCCCGCGCGGCCAGCCGGCGGGCAATCGCCTGTCCGATGCCGGAAGAAGCTCCGGTGACCAACACGACCTTCAGGTTCGCTGGTGCACTCATAGGGTTATTATCACAGTGTGAAGACCTCGCGTATTGTCGTTTTTATCGGGATTCTACTGGCCGCCGCAGTGGCGGCTTTCCTGGTTTTTCCTCCTTTCCGTCTAGGGGCGCTGGTGGTGGCCGGACACAGTCCGGTTTGCCCCATGTCGCACGCTATCGAGAGCCAGTCCAACATGACGGAAAAGATTCGCATCAAAGACCGCATTCTGGCAGGCAGCCGGCTGGTGAAAGAAGACAGTGGCCTGGAGTTGTGGAGCACGCCCGACGGCGATTATTGGATTCCCAAGGGCAATCGTTACGTGCTGCCGTTCAACCTGGCCGAGATGGAACAGCATATTTATGGGACGGGAGAGCATTTCATTCATACGGGAGACGTGGTGCTGGATTGCGGGGCGAGCGACGGAGACTTCACGCGGCAGGCGCTGGCGGCCGGCGCGCAAACCGTGGTTTCGATCGAGGTTTCGCCCTCCAGCGCGGAATGCATCCGGCGCAATCTGGCCACGGAGGCGTCGGCCGGGCGCGTGATCGTTTATCCGAAGGGAGTCTGGGATAAAGACGACACGCTGATGCTGAATGTGGACGACACCAACTTTGCGGCCAATAGCGTGGTGATGCAACCGGCATCCGCGCATCCCAGCGTGATGGTGCCGTTGACCACTATCGACAAGCTGGTGGCGGAGCTGAAGCTGCCCCGCGTGGATTTCATCAAGATGGACATCGAGGGCGCGGAAGTGCCAGCGCTGGCGGGCGCGCGGGAGACGATTGCGCGCTTCAAGCCGCGCCTGGCGATCGCCACTGAGCACAAGCCGGACGACCAGTACACCATCCCCGCGGCGGTGCGCAAGATTCGCGGGGATTACCAGATGGAGTGCGGTCCATGTCTGGAAGCGAAAGGGCACGTGCGTCCGGACGTGCTGTATTTCTGGTAGTTTTGTGCGGCGGGCTGGTCGGCCTGCGGCGGCGTCGGAGGCACCCCGTTGGGCGGAGTTGCCAATCAGTTGTTGGCGCTGGCTGCAGGCGAATCCGTGTGGTCCGGCGTACCGGCGAGCACTGCGGAAACGGGTTCCTGGGGTTGAAAAGTACGTATGTAGTTCTGGCGGCGCAATTGAAATTTGCTCATGCCATTAGTCATGGCTTCCGCGAGCGCCTGTGCGTTATCCCACCTCTGATGATCGATGCGATAGGCTGCGATCACGGCTCCAGTCCGGTCCGCGCCCCGCTTACAGTGTACAAACACGGGCCCGGTGGCGGGGTTCTCAAGCAGTCCCAGGATCGTTGTAATCTGTGCCGCGGTGGGCGGCGTCATCCCCGTCATGGGGACATTAATGTATCGCATGCCAGCGGCGGTGACCAGGCGCTCCTCAGAAGCGGCACGTTCGTCATGCCTGCGCAGATCGAGCACCACCTTGACTCCCAGATGGCTGAGATACTGGAAACCTTCGGCTGTCGGTTCCGCACCGCGGTAGACGCTATGGTCTACTTGGTAGAAATTGTCGATTCCTGGAACGGACGGCTCCGCAAAAACGGGCAAGACTAATAGCGAAATACTAAGAATCAGGCGATTTGAAAGAGACATTTTGAATCCGGATTAGTTTTGTAGGGCGTTAACCCTCACTGTTTTTGACGCGCGCCGGGACCGGGCGGGTGCAAGCTTCGCGAGCTGCCGCTGTCGCAGGGAATCGATGGCAGAACGTATCAAACCTTACGCACGATCTCTCTAGTAAGTCGAGCCGGCGCTGACCATAGCCGCCCCCGCAAGCAATACATGTGCGAGCGCAGGGCCTTCACTCCGTACAGGGCCACCAAAGGAACGGAAGATTGGAAATCACATTCCAAAAGTTCGGCACGCCGTAAATAGTTCGTCCGTCGGAAAAATTGTGGTAGAGCGGGTCTTGACCGATTGGCGGCAGGACCGCGAAACAAGCGGCCATCGCCAAAACGGCTGTGACCACCACCATCCCACGGCCGCTAGGTGAGAGAGCCATGCCAGAGAACTAACCGGCAAATGGTACATTCGCGGCACTCGAATGTACATTCAGCGCACATGCCGCGGGAGCGAGTGCGTTGATCAGCGCCGCAGATCCACTACTGCGAGCGGCCCGATTTCGGGGATCGTAAACTCAGTGGCGCCATCTTCAGCCGTATAATCTGCGAGCGCTGCCGGGGCACGCGCAAACGCCGTCAGCTTGCCCTCCGCGTACTTGCCCAAGACGCGCACGCGCAGGCCCTTCACAATCGCCGTGCCATAGTTGAGCAGGTACACGCGCGTGCGCGCGGCATCGCCGGTCAACCGGACTAACACCACGTTGCTGCCATAGATCCGCACCAGGCGCTTCTCATCGGTGAGGCGGTGGCGGATCTCCATGGCGAATTCGTAAGGATTGGCGGCTTTCTCCTTCGGATACTCAGGCGTGCCCAGGCGGATATTCAAGTCGTATTTCGAGTCGGGCGCCGGAATCAGGTGAAAGAGCAGATTATGGCGGGCCAGCAGATTCAGCACCTCCGCCATGGTATCGGAACCGTCGTCGATCACCCCCAGGTTGGCCATTACAGGCAGACGCGGCTGGTCGATCTCGGCGAGGAATTTCAGCATGCCGGCGAAAGCAGCTAAGTCCTCCGGCGCGGCGCGCACAGCGGCTTCCACGCCATATGCCCAAGCTTCAGCGGCCGCCAATGCCGCACCGCCGGCCGGCGCATTGTAGAAGTAAGTCCGCGATGGCGCGCGCTCGAACTGCCAGCCGTTGGCATCAACCCAGGGCACGCGTGTAGCGGACGCCACGTCCATCTGATACTCAACGTGCGGCGCCACTGCCTGGATGGCGCGCCCACGATCGAAAGGAAGCGCCGCGAAGCCCGTCCTAAGCCACGCCGGCTCGCTCCCGGCGGGCACATACAGCCGCTCGACGCCGGCCTTGTGCAGCGCATCCGCCGTATCGGCCGGACGGTCCCAAAACAGCGTGGGCAGCAGAACCGCAAGAAATGCCAGTGGCATCAGACCTCGATGCTCGTCACTTTGATCTTGGCCAGATCGTACACGCCCAACCCGAGGCCGGCGGCGTACTCGATGTGTCCGGGCTCGCGCACGAACTCGTTCACGTTCGGATCGCCCTGGTGCCTTTCGGACTGTCCAAGATACTTCGGAGACCGGTCCCATACCGAGATAGCCTGTTCGGCTTTGCGCTTTTCGTCGATGATATCGATCAGCAGCCGGTCCACCGCCACCGGGTCGGTGCCGAACAGCATCCGCTTGGGATAGAAGCGGAACTTACGCCGATAGGAAAACGGGCCGCCGTGCCACACGCCGCGGAGTCCGTCCATCACTTCGAGGACCGTACGCGAGCGGAGCGGCTCGACCATTGCCAGCGTGCCGATGAAGGAGTACGTGTTGGTAACGGTGCCCGCGTGCGAGCGCGCCACATTCGAAAAGTTGCCATAGGCGATATTCTTCAGGCAACCGGTGACGCCGGCAGCGCCATGATCCTTCATGTTCGGCACGTTGATGATCTTGGTGAAGGGGCTGCCCACCAGGCGGATCAGATTGGAGCGCGTGTCATCCTCGCCGAAAAACAACGCTTCCACGTACGTGGCGGGGTCATATGACTCGGTGGAACCACGCTGGGTTTCCGCGGCCCAGATATGCACGCCTTCCGGCACGTAGCGATCGTAGTGCACGGAATGCAACTGATCCTCGAAACGCTCGTAGATCCAGATGGCGGCAGGCTTGACACCCACGGCCATCACGTTCCGCACAATTTCGCCCACCACCACAGGCGACGACATGATGCCGGGCGCACCCGAGCAGTTGACTTTGATGCCCACCACGTCGGCGGGCGTGATGAAACGCGCCCAGGCATCGCGCACGTCGGCATCGCCTGTCAACGCACGCATGCCGCGCGCCATCATCTCGCCGACGATGGCGGGGTCGGCTTTTTCGGTGGCTTCGTCAATGCACTTCTCGGCGTGCACCGCAGCGACATGTCCGGGGTAAGGTCCCGGCATGCCGGGCACCGGCGCGGGCTGGTAGTGCGACACGACACGGTACTTGGGAATGGTGTGGTCCGGCGCAGCCAGAGCGGTGGGGGCGGCGGCGGCCAACTGCAGAAAGGTGCGGCGATGCATCACTATCGATCATAACCGAAGCGGCGCGTCGCGCTCGCCGTAGCTTATTTTGAGAGCAGTGCGCCAACCGCCGGCAGTACCGGGGTGCCTTCCGCGTTCACCGCGTCCAATGCCTGCGGATTTAGCCCAAGCGCCGCCAGGATCGTCGGCGCTACCTGCGCGGTTCGCGTGCTGACCGACACGGTCTGCGCCGGGAAGGCTGGATTGGATACCATCAGTATGACGTTGGTATCGTCATGTCCGAACCCGCCGTGATCTCCTATCATGGTGGTGCTTCCCGAATACGTCACCCCTATGTTCGGTGTCACAATAATGTCCGGCGTCCGCGAATCTTGCCCCGGACCGACGCCGCCCACGTTGTAGTTCAGCGCCAGCGTCGGCCCGTAGTAGATCTCGCCTAACCCGATAGCCGTCGCATTCGTTTCCAGCAGTTCGACCGCCGCAGTCACGCTCGCGTTTGGCTTCAGCCAGAGCACGGACACATCGTCTTCCGTTGCGCCAATGCCCGTGGGGTTCAGCGGCGACTCCGAATAAGGGATGGCAGGCCCTAACAATGTGGCCGGCGTATTGGTGCCGTCCGCCACGTAGCGAGTCGGATCGATGGGCGATTCCCCGTGCTTCGCGGTAACGATGATCAGCGTCTTTTCGTACAATCCGGCGGCCTTAAGCGCGATGACGATGTCTCCGATGGAGGTGTCGACAAACTCGATCTCTTTCGCCAGCTGGGCGCTGGGCAGGGCCGCCGCATTCTGGTAACCGCCCGGGCCCACGGTCGGCTCGTTCAGGCTTTGGCCGATGTACACGGACTGAAAGTTCATGCCGAAAACGGCGGGCACCTGCGCCGGCGCGCCCAAGTGGGTCTTGCCCGCAATCTCGTTCAGCAGCGCCTGCACTTTCAGGGCGTCATAGCACTGGATGTTTAAGAAGCTGTCGGTCCACGACCCGATGGCGGTCGGATCGCGGATCGTCGCGCACGAAACGCCCTCCGCGGTCTTTACGCCAGGCAACGCAATCACAGTCGAGTCCACCTCCGGCGAATAATAGTCATCCAGGCCCGTTCCGCCTGGACCCGCCGCAAACGAATACGAAGCGTGCTTGTCGATCCAGGCTGTGTATCCGCCAGCCGCATGGACCACGCTAAATATCGTATTCGTCCGTACGAAGTTCCACGGATACACGGGCGCGCAGCCCGTAGCCGGGTCCCGAACCAGCTTCTTCGGATCGATAGAGGCGATGCCGCCATCGGTCGGCAGGGCACCCGGTGCGCCTCCGTTCAGCTTGGTATCGTCAATATCAATGCCCTGGTCGTAGTCGGTCGTGGTACCTGTGGGAACCGCAAACGGCGTGCAGGGCCCTCCAGCCAACCCGGTTCCCGTCTTTGTCGCGGGCGCATCGAGCGACCGGTCATACGCGACATCGTAGTAAAGTCCCGTAGTTTTCGGCGACCCCCCGGTAACCAGAGCCGCGAGCCCGGGAAAGGAATCCGAGGGCATGGACGACTGGGTCGCCACATAATTGAACGCGGTCTGGCTGAGGGCGGCCAGATTCGGGCAGTACATATTGCCGCCATTGATACCCGCTATCCCATTTGCGCAGTTGTAGAAATCCGCTGCGTGCATGCCGTCGATGCTCAACAGCAGAACGTGCTGGATACTTCCAGAGCCTAGCGTGCTAATGTCGGCTGCCATTCCTTGCGTCGTTGACGCCAACGCCAATGCGGCCGCGGTTACAGCCAGAGACAAGTTTTTCGCCTGCATGATAGAAAAGCCTCAGCCGGGATTCTAACCCGCGATTGCACACGCTTAAATTACACCTATGTGAAATCTCGGTTAATAGACAGCTAATCGTGTTCTGGCGGGCTCGCTCGCAGCGGATTCGGTCGCGGTTCAGTATCCACACAGTGATTTCCGGCGATGCGATTGGCGGCCAGTTGAACGCCGGGCGCGGCTTCAATGCACCACTTGCGCATGCCGAAGCCAGACACCTGGTTGTCCTCGATCCGGTTGTCCTCGGTGCGAGCCGGGCGCGCCGCGCCGGCGACCAAGTAGATGCCGCTGCGCAGCAGTGCCGGATCGCCCGCGCTCGAATCGCAGTGTGGCCTGGTGCGATCGTCCGTGCATTCATCGCGATTCAAATTCAGGAAGCGATTGTGTGTGATCTCCTGGTGCGCACCGAGCAGATATAGCCCGCCGTAGCCCGCTCCATCGATCAGGTTCCCCGTCACCAGCACGTTTGCGGGCGCCACATCCGGACTGGAATTATTGAACACAATGCCGAACTGCGCGTACGGGTATGCGCCGGGCGGCTGGCGGCTGACGCAGGAGTTATTGCGGATCACACCATCGTGGAAGCCATCCAGGTCCATGCATTTTCCGTTGATGTCTTCGAAGCGGTTGCCCACGTAGCTGGACCGGTCCACGTTGCCCGCAGTATCCAACGCGACCGGCACGGCCCAGGCCGCGATATCCACCAGTTCGACGGGATAGCCGATACGCCGGCCAGTGTTCGCGCGGACGGTCACATTTGTGGCGTGTCCCACCTGGATGGCGTCGCGGGCCACGTCTTGCACGTCATTCTGCTCAATCATCCCGTTCGCGTTGCGCGGCGAGTGATAGAACGAGTGAGTCCAGATGGCGTTGCCGGGTACGCGGCGGATGGCGCATTGGCGAATTGCGAAATCGCGCGTGCCCTCTTCGATCAGAATGCCGCCCGATGCGTTGTTACGGCCATTAGGCGCGTGCGACCCGCAGTCTTCTACGTGGACGCCTTCGATGTGCACGCCCGCGGAGGCGCTCACGATTATGGGGTAGCTGGCCACTTCTGTAAACGATACGGTGCGAATCAGCACATCCTTTGCGTTTTCGAGGACGATGCCGTTATTGTGGTAATAGCGGGCGAATGGCACATCGCCGGCGGGGAGTCCGGTGGGTTTTTCCAGCACGGCGCGATTGCCGTCGATGCGAAAACCGCTGAGTCGCAGGCCGGTCGCGTTTTTGGCATAGATCAACGCGCGGCCGTGGAAATCCGGCGCCGCGCGCAGTGTCGAGCCGGCGGGATTGCCGCGCATCTCCAGGTCGTGAGCGCCTTCCGGGATCGTCAATTCGCGGTGCAGGATCACGGTTCCGGCGGGCAGTTGGATCAGTCCTGTGCGCTGGGACATATCCGGTGCGCGGGGTGCGCAGGCAGTCACGAGCACGCAGAACGTGAGGAGGGCGGGCTTTAGCCGGCGCGGCGCTTCAGCGCCGCGTGCCCCACGAGACATCTCAGACCACCTCGATCGAGACCGGAGGAAAAGTGCGTGTGCCGATGTGGATGCTCAGTTCGTGCGGTCCCGAACCAATCGACTCCGGCAGGCGGAAATTGATTTCATGGCGCTGCTCCACAGGGTCGGTACACACGGTAAGGGTGTTTTGGGCGGCCACGCCATCGACCGCAGCGCGCACCAGATCGGGGCGCAGCGTTTCTTCGAAGATCAATTTTATGAAGCGGCTGATGATGCGCGTTCCTGAAAGCTGGTTATCGCCATCGCGCACGCCGCACAGGCGCGGCACGGCGGGGCCCGGCGGGATGACCCGCATCCATGCGGGAGCGGCAAGAGGCTGGCCCAGCCACAAAAGTTCCACTGGCACAAGACCGGTCCGGCATCCGGCCGGTATCGCCGCCGTCAATTGCACCATGCCATCCCACTCGGGCGCGCTGATCGAGGAAAGAACAGCCGGGCGCCCCTCCATGCGCACTTCGATCCCGATCAGGTCGCAATCGACCGGCAGATTCTCCACCCAAATCGCCGCGAAGGCCCGCGCCCCGGATGCCGGGACCAGCTGATCGCCGGTGAGCGCGTTGCTGATCGCCCGAATGCGCATCGGCGGTTTCAACGGCGGGCGCAGCGCGGCGCGCCATCCCAGCGGCTGCTTGCGCCAGGTGGTCCACATATATTGGGTACCGGCGCGCTCCAGGGCGAGCAGTTGAAAATCGTGCCGGCCTACGAAATCGGCGACCTCCTGCGGCTGGATGCGTACGCCTTCCCACGTGGTGTATGGAGCGGCAGCCTCCGGCAGCCCGTTCATCTGGCACTTCAGAATGCCGCCGCACTTCAGCACCCGGCGCGCTTCGGTAAAATAGCCTAACACCACCTCCCGGCTGGGGATGTGCTGGAACACGGCGTATGAATAAACGAAATCAAAGGACGCATCCGGAAACATCGACAGGTCCGATTTCCCGGCGTGATGCACATGCGCGTGGGGAATGTCGAGCAGCCTGGCAGCGGCCAGACGGACCATCTCGTCGGAGATGTCGACGCCGTGGATCTCCGCGAAATCGCGGCTCAGCGGACGCATGATGCGGCCCGGCCCGCAACCGATTTCGAGCGCCTTCAGGCCATGCGGAGCCGGCCGTCCAGGAGGCGCGAGCCGCTTCAATTCCGCACGCATGGCACGTACTTCGTCCGACGCGCTGGCCAGGAACTCGGCGTCGTCCTGTTCGCGGCGCCCGAAGGCTACGTAATAATGCGGATCTTCGCGCGCCCGCTCGTTCCAATCCTGGCGCATGCGGTCGAGCACATTGGGATCGGCCATGCCTACCCGGTATTCTATCCATAATGACGATTGTTTTCCGGCAGGCGGCCCAGCGGTGAAGAGCAGGTTGTTCCTGGTATTGATGGCAGCCGCGGCGGCGATCCTGGTTTACCAGCTCTTCATACCGCCCATCGTGGGCATGGCGGACCAGGGTGATTTTATCCGCACCATCCGCCGGTTCGGCTATGGTCCGCAGCATCAGGGCAGCCTGGAATACCAGTACGTCGAGCCCAAATTCGTGCGCGATCCGCACGCGCGCGATCGAAATTGGGAGCAGGCCAACAGCGAGTATCTTTTCGTCGGCGCGGCTGTGCTGCTAAACAACCTGGTTTCGAAGGATGGCGCGCTGGATATCACGGTGATCGGCCTGGTGCACGCACTGGCGTTCCTGGCCGTGTTCGCGCAGCTGCTGCGCGTCACCAGCCGGGAGCGGACCTACGTGCTGCTGTGGATCGCGGCGCTGGTGGCGCTTACGGACGCGGGCTACGCCGCGTACTGGAATTCCTTCTATGCCGAGCCGGCTTCCTGTATTTTCTTTCTGCTGCTGCTGGCCGAGAGTGTGGAGATTGCGAGAGCGGGCGAGATCAGTGCGTCTAGTGCGCTGCGATGGTCGCTTTGGGCGATTCTCTGGGTCTGGGCAAAACCTCAAAATACGGCAGTCGGATTAATTCTGGGGCTGTTTTCCTTTCGCCTCGCATTTTGGACCAGGCCGCTGCGGAACGGCAGGATCGCCCGCCTGATTGCGGTCGGGGGTGGCTGCGGCATTTTGGGCTGCGCGGCATTCAACGTGATCGCGATGCCGCGCGTGGGCCACATGGCGAACACGTACGGCATGGTTTTCTCGGGCATTCTTCCGGAATCGAAGAACCCGGCAGCGGACCTCCGCGCGTTGGGACTTGATCCGGAACTGGCGCGTTTTGCGAGGACAGGGGCCTGGAGCCCCGTCACGGATTTTCCGGCACTGGCCGAATCCGGCGTGCTGGAAACGCGGGTCACCACCTTCAGCATCCTGCGCTTCTATTTGCTGCGGCCGGCACGCTTATGGCGGCGGCTGCACGGTGTGCTGCCTGTGATTACCTCTATCGAGACGGCATATGGGAATTTCGAGCCGTCGGCCGGGCTTCCGCCATTAACGCGAACGCGCGCGTTTCGTCTATGGAGCGGTTTCCACGGGCATGTTTTAGCGGTCTTCAGCAAGTGGATCGTTTTCGCGCTGGCGGCCTGGCCGCTGGCCGCGGTGTGGCTGTGGGTGCGGCAGACGGACTGCATCCAGCGGAGGCGCATCGAGCTTCTTACGCTGCTGCCGCTCGGCTGCCTGGCCGCGCTTTTCGGGGCGGTTTTCGGCGATGCTTTTGACCTGATCAAGCACTTGTTCCTGTTCAATCTGTGGCTGGATGCGTGTGTGATCTACGCCGTGGCAGCCGGCTGGCAATGGGCGATCAGCCGGCGGGATGCATGGAAGGTCCCCGGCTTTATGCGATGGTCGAAGGTTAAAGGCGCCTGGGTTGCGCCGGCGGCGCTCGTGGTGGCCTTTTATGTCTGGACGTGCGGATCGACCGGCGATCTTTTCCAATTTACCCGGCGCAAGCCGGAGTATTACACCCTTCTCACAGATGCTTTCCGTTCTCATCATTTATATCTCACGGTGGCGCCGGTTCCGCAGTTGCTGGCACTGTCCGATCCTTACGATCCCGCCGCGAACGCCGCTTACCGGGCGCACGATCTGTCACTCTATCACGGCAAATATTATATGTACTTCGGCCCGGCTCCGGTACTTACTCTGTTCTTACCCTGGCACTACGTCACCGGCAGGCGCGTGGCGGAAGATACGGCAGCGTTGATATATCTTACTGTTGGCTATATCTTCTCGCTGCTTCTGCTGCGCCTGCTTTTGCACGCGAACGACATACGGCCCTCTCGAATCCTCATTGCCGCCGCGGTATTGACGCTGGGAATGGGACAGTTCGGCGTAGTTACCCTGCGCGACCCGGTCGTGTACGGCGTGGCCATCACGGCAGGTTATTGTTTTTTCGCTGCCGGCATGTACTGCCTGGCGCGCCTGATCGCGACTCACAACCGCTTGCTGACGCGCGCGGCTCCGAACCGAGCCGCGACCGTCAGGGAGCGTTGGCTGGCCATAACGGCCGGTGTGTTGATCGGACTTATACCAGGATGCCGCCCACAGTATGCCTTGGCCGCAGTTCTTTTATGCGCTGTTTATATCTACTTCCTACGCGAGGGCCAGCGGTGGGAAGCCATTTGGTTTGTTGCTCCGATTGCCGTGAGCGGCCTCTTGCTGATGTGGTACAACTTCGCGCGATTCGGAAATCCGTTCGAGTTCGGAACCACTTACCAGCTGGCCGGCAGTGTGTCCACGCGCGGCGTGTCTTTGCGCCTCGGAAACCTGGCGCGTGGCTTATATTACCTGTTACTGTTTCCTCCTGCCTTAGCCGGACAGTTCCCCTACATTGCGCCCAGGTATGTGCCGCCCGCCGGCAACTTATTCGTGGAGAACGCAGTCGGGCTGTTGGCCATCAGCCCAGCGGCCGTAGCGGGGCTGGCGTTCCCCATTTGGGCCGCGCGGTGGAAGGGCGCTCGTGACACCCGGTTGATCCTCGCAGCTTTGTACGGCGCGGCGGTTGTTGTTCTTATTTGTACTTCCCTGACCGGCTTCGCAGTAGGGCGTTATTTAATTGACTTCGCGCCGGCGTTCTTGGAGATCGCGCTCTTTGCCTGGCTCTATGGCGCGATGCGTACCCGCTTGCCGTCGCGGCGTGTGGCTGCGGCAGTGGTGATCGGGGGCGGAGTCTGGAGTACCGCTATGGGGGCGGCGCTGAGCGTGGGATATAACGACTTTCTACGGGACCACAATCCTGCTGCATATCGAACGCTGGCGTCGTGGTTCGGACAGAGCTCCGGGGATATTCGCCTGCCTGTCGATGCCGTGACCATGACGGCAGCGATCCGATTTCCTGCGCGTGCGGCCGGGTGGCGGGAAGCACTGCTCGATGGCGGACGGCCCGGCGCGGAGGACTGTTTGTTCGTGGAGTACACCGGCGCCGGCCAGGTACGGTTCGGCTACGAGAAGGCGGGCGCGGCGGTCACGCTCAGTTCGCCGGTAGCGATCACGCTGGATCGGGACTACCGGCTGGATGTCTGGTACAGCTCCGCCGCGCAGCGTGTGGTGGTCAGTCTGGATGGTGCGGCGGTATGGAACCAAGCGGGGACATGGTCTGCAACCTCTGTCTCCGAGATGACCATTGGCCGCGCGCCCGCCAGCATGCCGGATGTGCATCCGTTCTCTGGTTTGCTGCGCGTGCCGCCTCGAGGAGGCATCCTGTATGCGGCCGGACAGGCAGCGGCGTTCAGATAACACCCGGTATCCTATCCATGATGGCAATTGTTTTTAGGCAGGTAGTCTGCGCACCTTTGGCAGGTCTGGACGCAGTAGCGCCGCCGGGCGCGGTGATCGGCGTCATCGGGGAGGACGGTTCGGGAAAAGGCGCCCTGTTGCGACTGGCAGCGGGATTATCGAAGCCGGCCTCCGGGGAGGTGGAAGCCGCCCACCCGCGCCGCCTGCTCGGGCCGGACAGCGCGCTGGATTTTTCTCCGGCGGCAGTGCTGGCTATGGAACATACGCTCGCCCGGCACGACGGATTCGTGCGGCAGCGCGCGGCCATGTCGCTCGACCGGCTGCGGCGCGCGGGCACTACCGTGCTGTTGGTTTCGCACGAAGAGGAGTTATTGCGGCAGCTTTCCGATGAGATCTGGTGGCTCGATCGGGGCAAGCTGGCGGGCCGCGGGGACCCGTCGGAAGTGCTGTGCGCTTACCGCCGTCATATCGCCGGGCGCACGCGGGCCTGGGGCGAAACGGCCGCGGCGCCGCTCGATCCGCGGCTGCGGCGGGGCGATGGCCGCGCGGAAGTGATCAAGCTGCAGTTGCTGGGAGAAGCGGGCCAGCCTACCGCCGTGTTGCGCAGCGGCGAACTGGCACTGGCGCGCGTGGCGGTCCATTTTCGGGAGGCGGTGGCGGACCCGGTGGTCGGGCTATTGATCCGTAGCCGGGCAGGCATGAACGTCTACGGTACAAATACCGAGTTGGAGCACCTGAAGCTGGGGCCGCGCGCTGCTGGCGACGTCCTGCAGCTTACGTTCGCCTTCCGCTGCGAGCTTTGCGCCATGGAATACACGCTAACGGTGGCATCGCACGATCCCGACGGTGTGGGCCATGACTGGCTGGACGATGCCGTGGCTTTTGCCGTGGCGGATAGCCGGTACACCGCGGGAGTGGCGAATTTGCGGGCTACGGTGCGGATCGCATCGGTGGATGCGCGTTGAAATTGTGGGGCAGGACTCCAGTCCTGCGGCCGTCGTCCACGCCGGCCTCTGCCCCACGACTCTATCGCAGATTGTGCTTCTTGATCTTGTAGCGCAGTTTGTCGCGCGTGATGCCCAGCATGCGCGCGGCATGCACCTGGTTGCCTTGCGTGCGATCCAAGGCTTGCTCGATCACCCGGCGCTCCTGTTCGTCAAACGATAACTCCCCGCCGGTGCTGGCCGGTTGGGCTGCCGGAGGGGCACTGTTGGCGAAGGATCCGGGAACGCCCTGGCGCATGTATTGCGGCAGATCGGCCACGTCGATGACTTCGCCGGCCACCAGCATACAAGCGTGCCCGATCACATTTTCCAGTTCGCGTACATTGCCGGGCCAGGAGTGGCGCGCCAGCAGGATCTGCGCGCGGGGCGTGAGCGATTCCACCGGCTTTTTATATTGCGCCGCGTACTTCTGGATGAAGAATCGCTCCAGCAGCGGCAGATCTTCTTTGCGGTCGGCGAGCGCCGGCGTCTGGATCTCGACCATGGAGAGCCGGTAATACAAATCCTCGCGGAAACGCTTCTCGGCGATCTGGGCGCGCAGATCGTGGTTGGTGGCGGCCACCACCCGCACATCCACCGGCCGTGCAGTAAGCGAACCGACCCGCTGCACTTCCCGATTTTGCAGCACGCGCAGCAACTTGGCCTGGGTGGATGGCGGCATATCCCCGATCTCATCGAGAAAAAGAGTGCCGCCGTGCGCGTACTCGAACAGGCCCATCTTATTCGCATCGGCGCCGGTAAAGGCGCCTTTCACGTGTCCGAACAGTTCGCTCTCGAACAGCGTCTCGACCACCGCGGAACAATTGCACACCACCATCGGACCGGAAGCCTGGCTGAGTTTATGCAGCGCCTGGGCTACCAGTTCCTTGCCTGTGCCCGTGGGGCCGGTGACGGAGCAAGCGCGGTAATGCGGAGCCACGCGGCGGATCTGCGCGAACATCTCCCACATCAGGGGACTGCGCCCCACCATGCCCTCGAACTGGCAGGTATCCACCAGCTCGCCATCCAGTTGGCTGGCCCGGCGACGGCGGCGTGCATCGACGGCCAGCTTCTCGATGCGCTCGCGCAATACAGGCAATGAAATCGGTTTGGTCAGGTAATCGCAAGCACCCTTTTTGATAGCTTCGACGGCGGCGTCGGTAGAGTAATGCGCGGTCATCAGGACCACGTCTGTGGCGGGATCCACTTCCAGAATGTGGCCCAACAACTCCATGCCGTTCATCTTGGGCATCACCACGTCGCTCAGCACGATGGCCGGGTGCTGGCTGCGGACGAGTTCCAAACCCTCCTCCGGATCGTTAGCGGTGAGAATCTCGAGGCCATTATTGGAAAGCGCCTCCGCGACCAGTTCCAGGCTTTGCGGATCGTCATCGATGGCGAGCAGTTTGATGCGTGGCGTGGCGGTCATAACGGGCTAGAGCAGCTTCTTGAGTTCCAGCCGCAGCGCGGCTATTTCCACGGGCTTGGTGATGTAGCCATCGAAGCCGGCGTCCAGCGCGCGCTCCCGGTCGCCCTGCATGGCGAATGCGGTCAGCGCGATGACGTGCAATTTGGAGAGGAGCGGATCGGCGCGCAATTCGCGCAGCACGCCATAACCGTCCAATCGCGGCATCTGAATATCCACCAGGGCGAGATCGGGCGCGTTCTCCCGCGCACGGTCGACCGCGTCGCGCCCGTCGGCCGCTTCGATTACGTCGTAGCCGCTCATCTCCAGCACCTCGCGGATCAGTTCACGGCTGACGGCGTTGTCATCCGCCACCAGGATCTTACGGCTCATGCCTTCCCCGCTCCCGCACCCACGGCACGGCGCAGGTCGGCCAGCAGTTGTTTCTTCCATTCATGGTCTTTCAAGAACAGGCCGATGGTTTCGCGGCGCAGCATCTCGATTTCATTATCGGTCAGATCCTTGGCGGTGAGCACCAGCACCGGAATGTTGCGCGAGCCGGGATCCTCTTTCACCCGGAGCAACAGCTCGAATCCATCCATCTCGGGCATCATCAGGTCCAGCAGGATGGCGCTTACAGAGATCTGCCCCAAAGCCTCCAGGGCTTCCCTGCCGTTGGCCGCCAGCACGGGAATGTAGCCGTCGGATTCGAGGATCTCCTTGAGCAACTCGCGCGTGCCGGCTTCATCGTCGACCACCAGCACCTTGGCCGGACCGTTGGAACCCGGCCCCACGTACCGGCGCACGGTTTCGAGCAGCACCACTTTATCGACTGGCTTCACCAGGTATTCGGACGCACCTAGCGCCATGCCGATCCTGGGTTCATCCACCACGCTGACCACAATCACCGGAATCGTGGCGGTAACCGGCGTTTTCTTCAGTTCGTAGAGAGTGTCCCAGCCGCCTTTGCCGGGCATCAGCATGTTCAAAGTAATAGCATCGGGCACGTGCTCCGCAGCTTTGGCTAACGCCTCGGCGGATGAAGCGGCCATGATCAGTTGATACCCTTCGGGTTCCAGCCAACTGGAAAGGAGCTCCCGGGCGGGGGCTTCGTCGTCCACGATCAGAACCAGGGGTAGCTCGCGCGGCAATCCGGCTACGCCGGCCGCGGCCTCCTCGCGTGGCTCCTCTTCCGGCCAGGAGCGCCCCGCGGCCATGGTGAAGCTCAGGCGTGCGCCCTTGCCCGGTTCGCTTTCCACCCAGATGCGCCCGCCGTGTTCCTCCACCAGGCGTTTGGTGATGGCCAAACCCAGCCCGGTTCCTTCCTTGATACCTTTGGTCGTGGCGCCCGCCTGGTGAAACGCGTCGAAAATGGCTTCCTGCTCCTCAATCGGAATGCCCAGACCGGTATCGCTGACCGAGACGGTGATCCGGCCGCGCCGTTCCACGGCTTCCACCCAGATCTTACCGCCGTCGGGAGTAAACTTGACGGCATTGCCCAGCAGGTTCAGCAGAATCTGTTTGAATCGGATGCGGTCCGCGAATACCGCGGCATCGGGTGCCACGCTGCTATGCACCGCGATGCTCTTGGCCGCGGCGGCGGGCCGGACGCCGGTCAACACTTCGGCCAGCATTACGGCGATGGGCACGTTTTCTCGATTCAACTCCAGGCGGCCCGCCTCCACTTTGGAGAGGTCCAGGATGTCGTTGATCAGCGCCAGCAGGTGCCGCGCGCCCTGTTGAATGTGATTGACGAAGCGCTGCTGCTTTTGGGATAGCGCACCGGCCGTTTGTTCGGCCAGCAAATCCGAGAAACCGATGATGGCGTTTAACGGCGTGCGCAGCTCATGGCTCATGCTGGCCAGGAATTCGCTTTTCAGGCGGTTGGCGCGTTCCACTTCACGGTTGCGCAATTCCAACTCTTTGTTGGTGGATGCCAGCCGCGCGTTTAGTTCGGCCACGGCTTCTTCCGCCTGCTTGCGTTTGGTAACGTCGCGATTGATTTCCAATACGGCCCCGGACCGCCCGCCGGTTTTGTCTACTACGATGTGGCGTGTATCGACCGTGATTTCGACGCCATCGCGGCGTGTGTGGCGCAGCTCGGCATCCCACTGGCCGGTGCGCTCCAGTTCCTTCTCCATATGTTCCTGGGAGACTGGAAACACGGTTTGAAACAGAGTATGACTCGTCTGGCCCATGGCTTCCTCGGCGGACCATCCGTAGATCTCCTGCGCACCCGCATTCCATTGCAGGATTTTTCCATCGAACTCGCGCACGATGATGGCATCGTGCGATGCTTCGATCAATTGCGCCTGACGGTGCAAGGCGTCCTCGATGCGCCTGCGATCCGTCATGTCGCGCACCACACACACGACCTGCGGTCCGTCCTTAGTATCCAGCGGGCTTAAGGTGATGTCGACCGGAAACTCGGTGCCATCGGCGCGCCTGGCCCACAGATCCAAACCGGAACCCATGGGCCGCATGGTGGGTTTGGCCTGGTAATGCTCGCGGTGCTCCGGATGGCGCGCGCGCATACGGGCGGGCACGAATTCGTCCACCGATTTGCCCAGCAGTTGGTCCCACCGGTAGCCGAACATTTCGCCCGCCAGGGAATTCGACAACACGATCTTGCCATGGCTGTCCACCTGGAGGATGGCGTCCGGGGAGGCTTCGAAGATCTGGCGAAACCGCAAATCGGCCTGGACCACGTCCCGCGCTCCAGGATCGTGACGGGCGGACTTCAATTCCAGCACCAGTTTGGCGGAGACAGGCAGGCGGAACAGTTCGCCGGTATGCAGGCAATCCGCGGCGCCCTCGAGGACGCAATTCATGAGCAGTCGCGGGTCGGATTCCGTCGTAAGGACGATGAGGGGGAGGCCTTCGGGGCGCCCACGCAAGGCTTCCAGTGCGGCGCGCCAGCTCCAGCCGGGTGCCGCGTACTGCGTCAGGACCAAATCATATCGGGTTCTATCGAGAAGAGTGGATAATTCCTCAGGACTTTCGGTCTCGGCATGTCCCGCATCGAACCCGACACGGACAAGTTCGCGGATGCATTGTTCCGCGAGCGCTGGCTCGGTTCTAAGGAATACAAGGCGCAAAGGGTCCCCCCCATTTGTCTAATAATATACAATTCGGGGCGGCCGTGGGGGCTGGCACTCAGCTTAAAGCCATATATTTTTTACAGGAATCCGAGGCCGGCGTGGACGCCGGCCGCAGGACTGGAGTCCTGCCCACTTAGATCTCGTGGTCGATGGCGGGCTGCGCGTCGGGTTCAGGCAAGGCGTCAAAAGTGTGATTACGGCGCCAAGCCAGGATCAGGAATCCACCTAAGATGCAGAATGGCGGCAGGCCCAGCAGGACGATACCCACGTTGAGCAGGTGCGCGCGCGCCGAGTTCTGGGCCGCGGCCGTGCGATAGCACATGACGCATTGGGCCCAGCCGTTCGCGGCTGCCAGGAAAAGAGCCAGGGCCAGACGTTTCATCGGGGCCTCATCATCATCAGGCGGTTTGAATCCGGCATGAACATGAGCAGCATCAGCATAATGCAGAGAATGAGCATAGGAAATAGCGTCAGAAACAAGCTCAATTTCTCAAATTTTAAGTGCATAAAATAAGCGATAATCAGCGCAGCCTTGATCACCGACAGGCCTATCAGCGCCGTCAGAAAGATGAGCACCGGAATCTGCTCATATGCCAGGAAAACCTCGATGCCGGTCATGAATAGCAACGCGAACCAGACAGTGACGAAAGTCTTGGTAGCGGCGCCTTCCATGTGCTGGATCACTTCGGAATGAGTGCTCATGCGTGTGTCCTTTACTATAGGCGTACTATACGCGAACTATATCTTGGCCGACATCAAATATACCAGCGGGAAGATAAACATCCACACTAAGTCTACAAAGTGCCAATAAAGGCCGCTGACTTCGACATCTTCCGCTTTGAATTTACCGCGGCCTACCGCGAAAGCCATGATGCTCAGATAAATCAGCCCGATGACTACGTGCGTCATGTGCAATCCGGTGAGAGCGAAGAACGTGCCGCCGAACAGCGGTACGCCCCAGGGATTGTCGAAGGGCGTAACGTGCTCGTTGCGGATCAGGTTCAACCACTCGGTCAAGTGCAGGGCCACAAAAGCGCCGCCCCCCGCCATGGTGGCCAGAATCCAGCCTACGGTGGCCTTGCGATTACCGTGGTTCATGGCATGCACCCCCATGACCATGGTCAAACTGCTGGAGAGCAGGCAGAGGGTCATCACCGTGGAAAATATGATGCTCGGCGAAAAATGAAATGGCGTGGGCCAGTTCGGTGTCGCCAGGCGCACATAGGTGTAGGCCATCAGCAGCGCGGAAAAAGTCAAGGCATCGGAGATGATGAACAACCACATGCCGAATTTTTTCGAATTCACGGCGTATGGCGAACGTCCCCCCGACCAGACTGAAGCTACCGCTGCCGCCGAATTGACTTCGGACATCGACTGATTACCCCCAAACGAGAAATAAAATAACCAAATAAACCCAAAGGCCATCCACAAAATGCCAGAAAACAGCACTCACATCCACAGCCGTACGCTTGCCCGGCCCTAACTGCAAACGGAGCGCCTCCACGTCCACGTAGACCAGTGCGGTTAGTCCGCCCAGAATGTGCAGACCGTGAGCCGCGGTGAGCAGGTAAAAGAATGAACTGCTGGGATTGGTGGCCACGAAGATACCTTCCGCACGCAACTGCAGCCACGCGATGGCCTGACCCAGCAGGAATAGCGCCCCCAGCACCGTTCCGGCCGTCCAATAGCCGTTGAATGCCGAGCGTCTGCCGCGGTGGAGCGATCGCCGGGCCAGTTCGAGCAGCACACTACTGGCGATCAGGATGGCGGTATTCGCCCAGATAATCCGCGGTAGCGTCAGCGCAACCCAGTCGTTGGACATCCCGCGGCGCACTACGAAGGCACTGGTGAACGCCGCGAATGCCATGGTGGTGGCGGCCAGCAGCACTAACAAGCCGGTCATGGACGCGCGGCGGGAGGCGCCGCGGCCGTCCGGTCCACCGCCGCCGCCGAAGCCCCCCCCGCGCGGAGGAGCGGGGGGTTTGATGATGTCGGATGTGATGGAACTTGGCACGTCAAAACCTCGGGTGCTGGGTAGTGGGTGGTGGGTGGTGGGTAACGCCGGCCAACCGCGGCCCCATCACCCACAACCCAGCACCTATCACCCTCTTACTCCGCATGCGCCTCCACGGGGTCTGTCTGCATGATGAAATCGCGCGGCGCCCCAGGCACGCTGTATTCGTAAGGGCCATGATTCACAATGGGATGTTGGCCGCCGAAGTTGTCAAAGGGCGGCGGCGAAGGCACCGTCCACTCCAGCGTGGTCGCGTTCCACGGGTTGATCGGCGCTTTCTTGCCGTATTTCATGCTCCAGAAGAGATTAAAGAAGAACAGGATCTGCGCCGCCGCGGTGAAATAGGCAGCGTGGGTCATGAAGGTGTGTACCGGGAGCAGTTTGCCCAGGAAATCGAAATTGGTGAAGTCCGAATAGCGCCGCGGATTCCCCGCTATGCCGAGATAATGCATGGGTGTGAAGATGGCGTAGACCCCCACAAAAGTAGCGTAGAAGTGGATCTTGCCCAGGGTCTCGTTCATCATCCGCCCGTACATTTTGGGGAACCAGTAAAACGTTCCCGCAAACATGCCGAATATGGCGGCCACGCCCATGATCATGTGGAAGTGGCCCACCACGAAGTAAGTATCGTGGAAGTATAAATCGAGCGCCGGTTGGCCCAGGAAGATGCCGCTCAGGCCGCCGGTGACGAACAGGGAAACGAAGCCCAAAGCGAACATCATGGCAGTGGTGTAATGGATCTTGCCGCCCCACAATGTGCCGATCCAGTTGAATGTTTTGATGGCCGACGGTACTCCAATGGCCATGGTGAGCACGGAAAATGCCATGGCGGAATATGGACTCATGCCGCTCATGAACATATGGTGGCCCCACACCAGAAATCCCAGAAATCCGATGCCCAAGATGGCGTAGACCATGGCGCGGTATCCGAAGACGGGCTTGCGGGCGAAGGTGGCCAGAATTTGGGAAGTCACGCCCATGCCGGGCAGAATCGCGATGTAAACCTCGGGATGCCCGAAGAACCAGAACAGGTGTTGCCAGAGCAGCGGAGACCCGCCTTTGTGGTTCAGGATCTGATCGCTCACCATCAGCCCGCCGGGTACGAAAAAGCTGGTTCCGGCGGAGCGGTCGAGAATCAGAAGCACCCCGGCGGCCAGCAGCACGGCGAACCCCAGCAATCCCAGGATGGCCGTGACGAACCAGGTCCAGCAGGTGAGCGGCAGGCGCATCAGCGACATGCCCTGGCAGCGCAGGTCGATCAGAGTCGCGATGAAGTTGATAGCGCCCATCAACGAGGCGAAGCAGAAAATCGCAATACTGACGATCCAGAGCGTTTGCCCTAAGCCCTCACCGGGTCCCGCCGAGGGTATGGCACTCAGCGGTGGGTATGTGGTCCAGCCGGAAAGCGGCGCGCCGCCTTGTACGAAAAAGGCCGATACCATGACCACCAGTGCGACGAAGGTGGTCCAGAAGGACAGCATGTTCAAGACCGGGAAGGCCATGTCTTCGGCGCCGATCTGGATGGGCAGAAAATAGTTTCCAAAGCCGCTTTGGGGCGCGGTGGTCAGCACGAAAAAGACCATGATGGTGCCGTGCATGGTCATCAGGGACAGATACAATTCGGGAGTCATGATCCCGCCCTGCGCGGCGGTGGGCCACAGGTGCGCGAACCAGGCAACCTTGGCATCCGGGTTGACCATGTGGAAGCGCATGAGCAACGAAAGACTCATGCCTACCAGCACGGAAAACAAGGCCAGGAAGTAATATTGGATACCGATGACCTTGTGGTCCACACTGAAGATATACTTCCGGACAAAGCCTTGCGGCGCGTGATGCGCGTGCATTACTGGTGCTGACATATCGTTATCACCGTGAATGAAATCGTCGAAACGGGGTCCTGGGGATGCATTACTTGTTAGCGGCCTGATCCTGCTTCCACTTTTCAAAATCGGCCGCGGTCATTACCTGCATGGTGCTCCGCATCTGGAAATGGCCGAGGCCGCACAACTCCGAACAAGGGATTTCGTAGGTGCCGAGCGTGTCCGCCTGGAAGTAGAGCGGGATCTCCATACCGGGCACGATATCCTGCTTAAGGCGCAACTCCCGGACAAAGAAATTATGAATCACGTCGCGGGAGTGCATGATCAGCTTGATGGGCTTGCCAACGGGCACTTTCAACGATGCGCTGACGATGTCGTCCTTTGCGGCCTGGTCTTTGTCGTCGAGGCCGAAGGGGTTGCCGGCCGCATCGTTCACCAGCTTCAGATCCGTGGCGCCGAACTTGCCATCCGGACCGGGGTAGCGGAAGGAGAAGGCGAACTGTTTGGACATCAGTTCAATTGGAATGGCGTTGGGGTCGGGCTCCGAGAGGTGCACCGCGATCCAGATTCTGGTACCGACCAAGACGATACCCACGAACAGGAGTGCCGTGGCGGTGGTCCAGATGGTTTCCAACTTGTTGTTGCCGTGGGAATAGCTGGCGCGGCGGCCATCATCGCGAAAGCGCCAGATCGCCCAGCCGAGAGCAAATTGTGCGAGCAGGAAAATAATACCGGTGATGACCATGGTGCGCATGAACTGCTCGTCATACGCTACCCCATGCTGGTTTATGGGCGGAGGGAACCACCACACTTTGGCGGCAAAGAAGTATATAATGACGACCGTCAGCACCCAGATAATCGGAGCGAGCAGCATGCGATGGATTTCCCTCTTTCCCGGGAGTGCGCCCAGGTTTCGATGAACATATCATACTGGTGGGGCGTTGGCAAGTCGAGGTGGTGGGTCGGGTGCGCGACACAAATGGAACGGCCGGGCCATTTTCTTTTTTGTGGCCGAATACCTAGCGTAGTAGTACGCTAGGTAACGGGAGGTTCACAATGACCGAAACCCTTTCCGCGCTGGAGGCTCAGCGCACGCAGACACAATTCCAGATCAGTCGACTCGGCGATATGCGTTCCGGGTCGATTACCACCACGGGCGGACGATGTGGCAACCCAGGTTGCCACTGCCGTCGGCCCGATGACCCGGGTCATGGTCCGTTCTATCGCCTGACCCGCAAAGTCAACGGAAAATCCGTTACCGAGACCTTTAGCACAGCTCCGGCTCTGCGCAAGGCTCAGCAGGAGGTCGAAGAGTTCCATCGCTTCCGTCAACTCAGCCAGGATCTGTTGGAAGTCAACGAGCAAATCTGCAAATTGCGGCCGGTGGAGGACACTTTGACCCCACAGGAAAAAAAACGGCAGAAGCGATCCAACACGAAGTCGCGCAAGAAGTAGGCCGGATGGTACAGATCGTCCTCGGCGATTGGCATAAGACCGGCACGATGGATCTGGAGGCCGTCGAGACACTGGTGCGGGACTCCATGCACCACGCCGGGGCAATGGCCATGCAGCGGTTGTTGTGCATGCCGGCGCCGCACGACCGCCAGGTCCCCTGCGGCTGCGGTCAGCAAGCTCGATACCACGAAACGCGCCCGAAACAGATCCTGACCATGCTGGGGCCCGTGGTCTATGATCGGGCCTACTATCTCTGTCTGAGTTGCCATCAAGGACACAGTCCCCGCGACCGGGAGCTGGACGTAGTCGGGACGGAGTGTTCCCCCGGCGTGCGGCGTATGATGGCCGCGGTAGGAAGCGAGGCCAGCTTCGATAGTGGCCGCCAACAACTGCATCTGCTGGCCGGCCTGGAGGTCACCACCAAGGCTGTCGAACGCCATGCCGAAGCCATCGGCGCCGATATCGTCGAACGGGAACAGGCCAAGCGAGATCGCCTCGTCCAATTAGAATTTCCCGATATTCTGGGCGCTGCCGTTCCCGTGCTGGTGGTCGAAATGGATGGCGCCCAGGTGCCCATGGTGCGCGCCGAGTTGGAAGGGCGTGCCGGCAGATCCCCGGGGCAACCGGCACGCACCCGGGAAGTCAAACTGGGGTGTGTCTTCACCCACACCACCACCGATGCGAAAGGCCGCCCCATTCGGGATGCCGCTTCCACCACCTATACCGGGGCGATCGAAACCGCCGAATTGTTTGGCCGTCGGCTCTACGCCGAAGCCTTCGAGCGGGGATGGGATCGGGCCACACTGAGAGTGGTGCTGGGCGACGGCGCCGAGTGGATCTGGAATATCGCCAACCAGCATTTTGTCGGCGCCGTGCAGATCGTCGACGTCTGGCACGCCCGCGAGCATCTCTGGGGCCTAGCCGCTAAGTTATTTCCCTCCGACGAAAAGCAACGGAAGCGCTGGGCCAAGAAGCTAATCCAAAAGCTAAACCGAGGCAGGGTCGAAAGCGTCGTCAGTGAACTGCGCAGCTTCCCCACACGCAACGCGCTGTTACGCGGTGAGCTTCGTATCCAAGCCGACTACTTCGAACGGAACCGAAATCGCATGCGCTACCCCAAATTCCGCAAGCAGGGTCTATTCATAGGCTCTGGAGTCATCGAGGCAGGATGCCGAACGGTGATCGGGTCCCGCCTCAAGCAGTCCGGCATGTTCTGGACAGTGCGCGGCGCCAATGCCATCATCGCCCTACGCTGCAACCGGCTGTCCGGCAAATTCGAGGACTACTGGGCGTCTCGCTCGGCGGCCGCCTAAAATCATCCACAACTATGTCGCGCACCCTGGTGGGTCGTGTCGCTAGTATGTGAGTTGTCCGGTTGAATTCACGCGTGAGTTGTCCGCTTGGCGCGGCGGCACGGGATGCCGGGTGGTGGAAGAAACCTGGCAGTACTCGGCCGCCGAGATGGAGCGGATGATGAAGGTGCAAGACGTGCTGTTGAAGGCGATGGCGAAGAAGATCACCTGGTGGGCAGCTGCCGAGATCGTCGGGGTAAGCGACCGGACGATGCGCCGGAGGCGGGAGCGGCTGGAGACGGACGGCTATGCTGGACTGGCGGATCGGCGCAAGGGAAAACCGAGCGCGCGGCGCATCCCGCTGACGAGGGTGCGGAGTTGCTGGCACTCTATAAGGAGACCCTTTACGACCTGAACATCCGGCACTTCCATGAAAACTGCGGGATGAGCACGCCATCGAGCTGAGCTATACGTGGGTACAGAAAGCGCTGCAAGGAGCCGGGCTGGTGGCCAAAGCGTCACAAGCGGGGACCGCACCTGCGGAGGCGGCCGCGGCGGCCGTTGCCTGACATGCTGCTGCACATCGATCGCAGCAAACATCAGTGGCTGGAACGACGATCGCTGGCACGACCTGATCGTGATCCTGGACGATGCCACCACGGAGATCTACTACGCGCAGCTGGTAGAGGAGGAATCCACGCGGACGGTGATGGCGGGACTGCGCGAGGTGATTGAAATCCAGGGCTTATTCCCCGAGGAATGTTCCCGCGCCAGAGTGGTTGCCTTGGCTCACAAGAAAGAAATGAGAAGGAGGTTGCTCAAGCTTTGCCGCGCCGTCGGTGGGCATCAGCCGAAGGTGCTGACCAACCAACTGCTCATGTTGATCGAAGGGACGTATTCGACAGCCGGCCTTCTGGGAAAGCGGAATGCCGTGAACGCTACGGCAAAGGCCGCCGATGCCCTGATCGATGCCGCGATTGCCTGATCGTCAGTGGGGCGGCCACAGTTTGGTGGATTGAACCGCGAAACGCGAGATCTTCTTCAGATGCTCGGCCGGCGGCTAACCGTGCGGAGTCTGAAACGCTCGCTGATCCCCTCTCTCCGCCGCGTCCGACCGGCCCCAATGGGTATCGAGCCACCTCCGAATATTCGAGACGGTGTTCCCGTAGAACGTCTTGCAAAGGCCATGCGATTCGTAGCTAATATGCGGCGTCGCCAGTACGTTGTCCGCCGTCCGGAACGTGTGAGACGGAGGCAGGTGCTCAATGTCGAATACGTCGAATCGCGGAGCATCGGTCGCCCCGTTTCCCATCCCCGCGCATCAAACTGGACGAGCCCATTTCAGGCATCCGGCTTTCCGACAGGTTGTAACTTGCTATGCAGCTCTTGGCGGACTTCCGCCCAGGGTGCCCCGTTTCGGCGACCCAGCAGTTCCCCCTTCTGCTTGATCCGGCGCACGCTCTTTGACGACGGACTGTATCCGATGTACCTACGACCACCCCGTGGACTGAGATGCGGTCCGAATGTGTACCCCAGAAAATCGAGTCGCTCCTGCCGGGCATTCCGTATTGCTCGTCTTTTCGTTCAGAGTCAGTTCCAACCGCCTCAGCACCCTACCCCTCCACTCCAACGCCTCCTCTTTCGCTTGGCCGCGACTGAGAATCACGAGGTGAGACGCCTGCCCCACTCCGCTTGCCCCGTAGCGCGCTAGACTGGTCTTTACCCCGCATGAAAATCCTGATGGTGGCTTCCGAAGCGGCTCCCTTCGCCAAGACTGGCGGGTTAGCCGACGTGGTCGGATCCCTGCCCGCCGCGCTGAAGGCCCTCGGCCACGAGGTCGCCGTCCTGCTGCCGCGCTACGCCGCCGTGGATCTGAAGAATGCGCGCCGCGTGTATGACTCGCTGCCAGTCTGGCTGCCGCCCAACCGCTACGATACAACCCTGTACCTGATCGAGCGCGAAACACCCTTTTATTTTCTTGACTATCCGCCGCTGTTCGACCGGCCCGGACTTTACGGCGAAGAGGGCGTGGATCATCCCGACAATCACATTCGTTTTGCAGTTCTGGCGCAAGGGGCCATCGCTTTTTGTAGGAACGTCTGGCGGCCCGATATCCTGCACGCGCACGACTGGCAGGCCGGCCTGGCCCCCGCTTACCTGCGCTCGATCTATACCAACGACCCCACCTTCGCTGCCATACACTCGCTGTTCACCATCCACAATCTCGGATACCACGGCCTCTTCCCAGCCGCCGCCATGGCCGACATCGGGCTGGCCGGCACCGACGAGTTCCGTCCCAGCGGCCTGGAGTTCTTCGGCAAGCTCTGCTATATCAAGGGTGGCCTGAATTATGCCGATGCCCTGAATACGGTCAGCCCTACCTACGCGCGGGAGATTCAGACGCCGGAGTATGGCTTCGGCCTGGATGGCGTGCTGCGCGCGCGCAGCCAGGTGCTTTCCGGCATCTTGAACGGCGTGGATTATTCGGAATGGAATCCGGAAACGGACGCGTGGACCGTGGCGCATTACTCGAGCTCCGATCTGGCCGGCAAACGCGCCTGCAAACAGGACCTGGTCAATACGTTTGGACTGCCCCAGGAGGCCATGGAAGCGCCCTTGATCGGCATCGTTTCCCGCTTTACCAGCCAGAAAGGCGCCGACCTGGTCGCGGGCGCGGCTGACGGGATGGTAGCCGAAGGTTATTATATGGTGGCCCTGGGAGCCGGAGAGCCGCAGTACGAGGAGTTGTTCCAGGCCATCGCGGCCCGTCACCCGACGCGCGTGGCCGTGCGTTTCGGCTACGATAACCCGCTGTCCCATAAGATTGAAGCCGGTGCGGACCTGTTTCTGATGCCGAGCCGGTACGAGCCCTGCGGGCTGAACCAGATTTATAGCCTGAAGTACGGTACCGTGCCGGTAGTACGCGCAACTGGCGGCCTTGATGATACTATCGAACCTGGAACAGGTTTTAAGTTCTGGGAATACTCGGCGAATGCCCTGCTGGGAGCTTTGCAGGGGGCGCGGGCGGCTTTTGCCGATCCGGATGGCTGGCGTCAGATCATGCTGGCGGGTATGGCGAAGGATTTTTCCTGGCGGGTATCGGCCGCGGAGTACGCGCGCCTATACCAGCGGCTGGCGGGCGGCTTTATGATTGAATCCCGCGCAGCCTAAGCGTATCTAATTCTTATAGGAGACAAGAAGAATAATGGCGGGTCAAAATACCCTAACCTTCACCGATGGCAGCTTTGACCAGGATGTTTTGCACTCCGAAGTGCCGGTCCTGGTGGACTTCTGGGCAGAGTGGTGCGGCCCCTGCCGGCAGATGGGGCCGACCATCGATGTGGTGGCCCAGGAATATGCCGGGAAGCTGAAAGTCGGCAAGCTGGATGTGGATTCCAATATCAATACAGCAGGGCGCTACAATATCCGCGGCATTCCTACGCTGCTGCTGTTCAAGGAAGGCCGGGTGGTAGAACAGCGCGTAGGCGCAGTCGGCAAGTCCGAAGTCGTGCGTATGGTCCAGGCGCACGTCGCGCCAGTGGCGTCCTAAGGCCGCTAAGGCCGCGACCGAACCACCACCATTTCCTCTTCTTGCATCGTCCCGATGGCTTCCTGGCACGGTACACAGTAGCGGGCCCACGGCAGGGCCTGCAGCCTTTTCGGAGGAATCGGTTGTTCGCACGCCAGGCAGAATCCGAAGTCGCCCGACGCCACGCGATCCAGGGCTTCCTCCACCATACGCAGTTGACCGTAGTCCAGACTGTTCAACCGCAGCGAGACAAATTCGTCATGCGAGAGTTGCGCCTGGTCTTCCTCCGCGACCCGGCCCATCCTCGCCACGGTGTCGAATTTGACTCCCAAACCGGAAACCACCTGCTCCCTTTTGTCGAGCAGCATCTGGCGATACGTCTCGATCAGATTTGACACCCGAGCGCCGCTTGCCCCTTTGTTCATGAACCGCACCTCCCGTGCAAACGTGTTATTTCAGACCGTAAGCACCCTAAATGGTTAAGAGAAGGTAGCAAAGTTCTCTCCCAAATACAAGTTTTATTTTGGCAGTATTGTTTTGGCCACGCTGTGCAGACGTATTCAGGACAGCGTGCCATTTTAATCGAGTATCTCGGGCGGCGCTAAGATGAAAGACAAACCTGCTTCCATGAAGAGACGCATCCTGGTGGTCGAGGACGAAGAGAAACTCCGCCGCGTTCTCGAGCTGCAACTGGCGTCCGCCGGCTTTGAAGTGGATAAGGTGCGCACGGCCGAGGAAGCCGTGAAGATAATCGATCGGGCCGACCTGGTGCTCACCGACTTGCGCCTGCCACAGATGGACGGATTGGAGTTGCTGGCCGCCATCCGCCGCCAGAATTCGCAAACGCCAGTCGTAGTCATGACCGCTTTTGGCACGATCGAAACTGCGGTCGAGGCCATGAAGGCCGGCGCCACCGATTTTCTCTTGAAACCTTTCTCACTCGATCACCTGATGACCGTCGTCGGGAAGGCGCTCGAAATGCGCGCGCTGCGTGACGAGAACCTGCAGCTTCGTGAAGAACTGGGGCGGCGCTACGCCTTCGACAATATAGTCGGACGCAGCCCCGCTATGCAGGAGGTCTTCGCCACCATCATGCGCGTCGCGCCTACCCGCGCCACGGTCCTGCTGGCGGGCGAAAGCGGAGTCGGCAAGGACCTCATCGCGCGCGCCATTCATTTTCACTCGCCGCGCCGCGAAAAGCCGCTGGTGAAGATCAACTGCACCGCCCTCCCCGAAAACCTGATGGAGAGCGAGCTATTCGGCTACGAGAAGGGCGCATTCACGGGCGCCATGACTTCCAAGCCCGGCAAGTTCGAACAGGCCGATACCGGCACCGTCTTCCTGGACGAAATCGGCGATGTGCCCGCCACCATCCAGGTGAAACTGCTGCGGGTGCTGCAGGAGCGCGAGTTCGAGCGATTGGGCAGCAATGTCACCCGCCATATCGATGTGCGGGTAGTGGCGGCCACCAACCAGGATTTGCGCGCCGCGCTCGAACAGGGCACTTTTCGCGAAGATCTGTATTACCGGCTCAACGTGGTGCCCATGAATATTCCACCGCTGCGCGAACGCCGGGAGGACATTCCATTTCTGGCGCAGCATTTCGTCGCCAAGCTGGGGCCGGACACGGGCAACCGGGTGCAGACCGTCACCGACGCGGCCATCGCCAAGCTGATGGCATATCACTGGCCGGGCAATGTGCGCGAGTTGGAGAACGTGATCGAGCGCAGCCTGGTGATGTGTTCCGGCGACCGGCTGGACTCGGCCGATATCAAGCTGGAAATGGCGCCGCGCAGCCGCACGGCGGACCAGGCGGATCGCTTTTTGCCCGAAGGACTGACGCTCGACCAATACGAGCAGGATCTGATTCGCGAGGCACTGCGGCGGGCGGATGGCAACAAAAGCCACGCGGCGCGGCTGCTGGGGCTGACGCGGAATGCGCTGCGATACCGGCTGACGCAGATGGGGCTGGAATCGTGAATGGAGGGCGGGTTTAGACCTATCTGGTCGGTTCCCGGCATGAAGGCAACCGCGAAGGCGGCATGGCCCACCTGCTCGAGCACATGTTGTTCAAGGGTAGCGCGAAGCACCTGAACTTCATGCAGGAACTCACCGAGCACGGCTGCCGGCCGAACGGCACCACCAGTTTTGATCGCACGGATTACTTGGATACCTGCCAGTCTAGCGACGAGAATCAGGGGCCGCTCGATATGGAAGCCGACCGCATGGTGAATTCTTTCATCAAGAAAGAGGACTTCGACAGGGAGTTCCCGGTGGTGCGCAACGAATTCGAAGCCGGCGAAAACAATCCCTTCGCGTGCTGTACAAGCACACTATGGCGGCGGCTTACACCGCGCACAGTTACGGCCGGCCGATGCGCTGATGGAAGGCTTCGTGGTATTCCATTAGGCGGCGCGGTATGCGGAAGGCATGCAGGCGCTGATCGGCTGGAGTCCCGCGGGCAAGTTGAAGGCGCGCGAAGATATCGTGGAAGGGCTGGAGACGTTCCCCGATACGCTGCAAAGACTGTTCCGCGGCGAGAACTTCGGCAAGCCGGTGATCAAGGTCGCGGATGAGTAGTGGGGCTGGCTGGGGATGGGCTTCAAGGCAAGACCGATTCCGCCCCACGAGGGCCGGATTCGCGGTATAGTAGTGAATATCACTACATTTTGGAGATTAGCGATGGACAAAGCAGTCTCGGCCGCGGACGCCAATCGCCGGTTCTCGGAACTGCTGCGGACCGTGCAGAAAGGTTGCAGCGTCGTCGTGACGAGTCACGGCAAGCCCGTGGCAAGAATCACACCTGTCGCTGAGGACGATCGGGCCGCCGAGGGCGCGCGCGCCGCGCTGTTCGCCCGGCTCCGCAGGGAACGAGTTGTAAAAGCCGGCCGATGGACACGTGACGAGCTGTATGACGATGCCTCATGAGGATGGCTTTAGACACCAATGTCCTGGCCTACGCCGAAGGCGTCAACGGAGCAGTCATGCGAGACAAGGCGCTGAAGCTGATCCAGCGATTGCCCCCAGGATCTATCGTGCTGCCGGTTCAGGCGTTGGGCGAACTGTTCAACGTACTGGTTCGAAAAGCCAAGCGCCGCCCAGTTCGTGCGCGGGCAGCCGTGTTGAGCTGGCGCGACGCGTATGCAGTGGTCGAGACGTCCGCCGCGGTAATCGTCGACGCAACGGACTTGGCGTCCGATCATGGCCTCACGATCTGGGACTCGGTGGTGCTGGCGGCATCGGCGGCGGCCGAGTGTCGCTTGCTTCTGTCGGAAGATCTCCAAGAAGGGTTTACCTGGCGCGGAGTCACCGTCGCGAACCCGTTTGCGCCCACGCTTCACCCCATATTGGCGGCATCGCTTAAGGCGCCCAAAGGGTGAACCAGTGCGCGTGTGTCGCTGGCTGATTTGGTCGTATACGCCGGGACGAATGCCGGTGAGCATCTATCGACCAAACGCCTGTTCCGGCTGCCGCCAGCCACGATCCGATATCGCAACTATTCGTGAAAGTGGCTGACGGCGCTTACCGGGATCAATCACGAGGTCTCCACATGGTCGCATTACCAGGGTTGGAAGCAATGGGCGACCAACCGGGAGGGCTACTGTACCGGGGCAGACAGGATATCGGATCTCCTGACCTTCGCGGCGAGGCCGTATTTCGTCGAGACCGAATCGACAAGTTCGAGAAACCAGTCTTCGGAGGTCGGTGACACACGCACCTCTTCGATCAGCGCACCTAGCTCTACGTCAATATAACGGCCGTTTCGATACTTGACTCTCGCGACGTCATCCCCAATCGCACCCCAGTCGATCTCGTCAGTTCGCTTTGGCTTTCCGGGGCCGTGAAACAACGATTGTGCCAGCGAACTACATAACGCATTAAGTTGTTCTTGGATGTCCTTACCGGCGAAGAGTCTCTCCGCACTCCTCGCCAGGGAGCGCTCTATTCTTTCGTAATTTGACAGAATGGCTATGCCTTCCGTACCCGATACATATCTGGACACATCGCGGCCGATTCGTAGTTGTTGAGGTGCCAGCAGTTCACGAAAATCGTTCGCCGGTCATAGAACCTCCTCCTGAGCCAATACTCTCGCGAGTTCTTCGTGCTCCAAAACTGGATCTGCCGGTCGCCCGCCGTCATTGGTTCCATTTGAAGTTCATCCCATTCCGTCGGCGTAAGGTCGTCGATGCTTTTCCATTCACGATGTCGGTAATTGGGCTGGGCCAGTAGACCCTCATGCGGATCAACTCCTGCCAACGCTTCGAGGTTTGGAAAGTAGAGTTGGCAGCGATCCAGCAACGACAAGTACTTGGTGAAATCCATATAACGCCAAAGCCTCGCTGTATCCGCTAGAGGCGTGAGCTGGGGGTGGCTTTCGATGGGCATCCTCCATTTTGTCATATTGAGGGCGAGCAGCACTATCGCGCCAGGCTGTCCCGCGCTCACTCCCATGAAGTAGGCGTCCCGTCAACTCGACGGGAAACGCCCAACTCGCATATCTGGCCGAGCAGCGCGAGGTTGGACACCGGTTGAAGGAAGTAGCCGTCAGCCAGGAGCCCAGCTTAAGCCTTCAGCCGCGTAGTGTGTCTTTGGCCACGCCACACAGGCTAAAATAAGAAGAATATGACGTCGCAAAAGAGATTGGCTGGCTTCTTGCCGGCTATCGCCATCCTCCTCGCGCCCATGCTGTGTCCCGCCGAGGACCTGCCGAATGGCGTGAAAAAGGTGACCTCCGTCGAGGGCATTACCGAATACAGCCTCGATAACGGCCTGCGTTTCCTGGTGTTCCCGGATACATCCAAACCCACCATTACGGTCAATATGACCTATCTGGTCGGTTCCCGGCATGAGGGCAACGGCGAAGGCGGAATGGCCCACCTGCTTGAGCACATGGTCTTCAAGGGCAGCACGAACCACCTGAACATCATGCAGGAACTCACCGAGCACGGCTGCCGGCCGAACGGCACCACCAGTTTCGATCGCACGAATTACTTCGAAACCTGCCAGTCGGGCGACGAGAATCTGAAGTGGGCGCTCGATATGGAAGCCGACCGCATGGTGAATTCTTTCATCAAGAAAGAGGACTTCGACAAGGAATTCTCGGTGGTGCGCAACGAATTCGAAGCGGGCGAAAACAATCCGTTCGCGGTACTGCGCAAGCACACTATGGCCGCCGCGTACACCGCGCACAGCTATGGCCGGCCGGTAATCGGCAATAAGTCGGATGTGGAACGCGTCACCATGGACAAGCTGCAGGCGTTCTATCACAAGTATTACCAGCCCGATAATGCCGTGCTCACGGTGGCGGGTAAAGTGGATGAAGCCAAGATCGTGGCGTTGGTGAGCGAGGACTTCGGCAAGATCCCGCGCCCGTCGCGCACCCTGTCGCCCACCTACACCGTGGAACCGGTGCAGGATGGCGAGCGCCTCACGGTGGTGCGCCGGGTTGGCGATGTGCAGGGGATCTTCATTGTCTATCACACCCCGGATGGGGCGCATCCCGACCAGCCCGCGCTCGACGTGCTGACCAGCGTCATGACTGAGCAATCCTCGGGCCGGCTGTACAAAGCTCTGGTCGATAACAAAAAGGCGACGCAAGTCTTCGGCAACGCCATGCACTTCAACGAGCCTGGTTTGATTATGTTCGGCGCGCTGCTGAACAAAACAGATTCGCTCGATGATGCGCGCAACGTCATGCAGGCCACCATCGACGGCGTGGTGAAAGAGCCGCCCAGCAAGGAGGAAGTGGATCGGGCCAAGACGCGCCTGGAGAAAGATATCGACATCACTTTGCGGAACTCCGAACGGGTCGGCTTGTATCTCAGCGAATATCTGGCGCAGGGCGACTGGCGGCTGTTGTTCCGCGACCGGGACATCTTACGCACCGTTACGCCGCAGGATGTGCAGCGGGTGGCGGCGGTCTATCTGAAGACTTCGAACCAGACCATCGGCGAATTCATTCCCGATCCCAAGCCGGACCGGGCCGAGATACCTGCCAAGACGGACGTCGCGGCGGCGCTCAAGGATTACAAGGGCGAGGCGGCCATGGCGGCGGGCGAGGTGTTCGATCCATCGCCGAAGAATATTGAAGCGCGCACCGAACACTACACTTTGCCATCCGGCATGAAGGTTGCGCTGCTCCAAAAGAAGACGCGCGGCGCCAGCGTGCATGCCGTCATCAGCCTGCATTTCGGCGATCTGGAGAGTGTGAAAGGCAAGGATGTGGCGGCCAGCCTCGCGGGTGAAGCGCTGATTCGCGGCACGGCCGGCAAGAACCGGCAGCAGATCCAGGACGAAATCGACAAGCTGAAGGCACAGCTTCGCGTGAACGGCGACGCTACCGGCGCGAATGTCAGCATCGAAACCACGCACGAAAATCTGCCCGCGGTGTTGCGGCTGGCGGGCGAAATCCTGAAAGAGGCCACCCTGCCCGAATCGGAGTTCGAGGAGATCCGCAAACAGCAGCTCACTTATCTCGATTTCGGAAAGAGCGAGCCGCAATCGCTGGCGTTCACCGAAATCAGCCGCACCATGTATCCGTACCCGAAGGGCGATGTGCGCGCGACCATGTCGATTCCCGAGGAAATCGAGGAAGTGAAGAGCGTGAAACTGGAAGACGCCAAGGCCTTCTACAAGCACTTCTATGGTGCATCGAACGGACAACTCGCGGTAGTGGGCGACTTCGATCCGGCCGAAGTGAAGAGGGAGATCGCGATCCTGTTCGGCGAGTGGAAGAGCCCGGCGCACTTTGAGCGCGTCAAATTCGGCTTCCAGAAGATTGCGCCGGTGAACCAGACCATCGAGACGCCCGACAAACAGAACGCGGTGTTCGTGGCCTCCGAACGGCTGCATATCAGCGACAAAGATCCGGAGTATCCGGCGCTGGTGATGGGGAACTACATGCTGGGCGGCGGATTTCTGAACTCGCGGCTGGCCACCCGTATCCGCGTGAAGGATGGCCTGAGCTACGGCGTGGGTTCGACGCTTTCGGCCAAATCCATCGAACAGGATGGCGAGTTCCAGACATACGCCATCGCGGCGCCGCAGAATGTGCTGAAGGTGGAAGCAGCGTTCAAGGAGGAGATGCAGAAGGTCTTGAGCGGCGGCTTCACGCAGAAGGAACTGGACGAGGACCGCACCGGCTGGCTGCAGGAGCGCCAGGTGAACCGGGCGGAAGATGGCTCGCTGGCGCGCACCTTGACGTCGCGGGACTACGATGGCCGGACCATGCTTTGGGATGAAGATCTGGAGAAGAAAGTGGCGGCGCTGACGCCGGAGGATATCGCGAAGGCGGTGCGGAGCACGATCGATCTGGAGCAGGTCTCGATTGTGAAGGCCGGCGATTTCAAGAAAGCCGCGGCGAAGTAGTGGCCTAATCGTGGGGCAGACCTCCAGGTCTGTCCCGACTCGCTTCGGAGGCAACAGCGGCGATGGCACCGTGTTTATGCTGAGTCCACCGCCTGTGGGCCAGACCCAATGGATAGAGACCGTGCACTACAGTTTTACCGGAGGCGGCGACGGTTATTTCCCGAATGGCGATCTGCTCCTCGACAGCAACACGGGCGCGCTGTTCGGCACCACCACTCTACGGCGGTGCGAGCGGAGACGGGACGGTGTTCAGCCTGACGCCGTCCGCCGATGGCGTGTGGACTCAATCCACGATCTAGAATTTCAACCATGCCGACCCCACCTTCAGCGCCGCCAATCCCAACGGAGGACTGGTGGGAGCCACCGGCGGTCTCTTCGGGACGACCACCGCCGGGGGAGTCAACGGCACAGCTTGCTGCGGGGTCGTCTTCTTCCTTTGGCAGGAGATCGCGGGCGATCCCCAGTACACGTTGCAGATACTCCATCAGTTCACGGGCGCGAGCGGCGACGGCCTCGGTCCTCTGGCTGGCCTGTTCGAAGACTCATCGCGGACATTTTGGGGCGGGGGCAGGCGGCGCGAGCGGATTCGGTACGGTCTTTAAGCTCGCTCCCGACCCGTTCCATCCGGAGGAATGGGATTACAGCGTGGTCTACAGTTTCAAGGGAGGAACGACCGATGGCGGCCTTCCCTACAGCCCGCTGACTACCGACGGCACGGGCGCCCTCTATGGGACAACCAACATCGGCGGGACCGCCAACCAGGGTACGGTCTATCAGGTGATGCCTTAATTTTTTTTCGTGCCGCGCGAAAAATTTACTGGGGAAGTCCGTTTGTTGCGATAGGAGTGATTTTCTATGCAACGCAATTCATCGAGACACTGGAGCGGCGCCTTCGTTCTGGCCGCAACCGCGGCCTCCGGCATACTGCCGGCGCGACTTGCCGCCCAGACCGAAAACGTGATTTTCAGTTTCAACGATCCGCAGTTCGCCGCCTCCGCTTGCGGTAATCTCCAGATAAGCGCCGGCCTGCTGTATCTGAACGACCGGCTTTACGGCACAACTCCAAGCGGCGGCACCGGCGAGCTAGGTCTGCCAACTACGCGGGATGGAGTTGCGTTTGGCCTGACGATTCCGCAAGGCGACCAGACCGAAGTTCAGAGGAACATACTGCACAGTTTCGTCAACGACGTCGAGGGCGACGGACTCTACCCATGTGCGCGCCTGATTGCCGGACCGCGCGGCGCCATGTACGGAACCACGATGAGCGGGGGAGCTCACGGTCTGGGAGCCGTGTTCATGCTCACCCATCCGTCCGGCCAGAAGGGTTGGACGGAGAGGGTGCTGTACAGTTTCCAGGGCGGCAGCGATGGCGCACTACCGGCGGGTGGATTGACCCTCGATGCCAGTGGGAATCTATACGGCGCCACCAGCGGAGGAGGCAACAGCAACAATGGCACGGTATTCGAGTTGATTAAACCGCCCTCCGGAGACGGATTCACAGAGACGGTACTCTACCGCTTCAACGGCGGCGACGATGGTTATGTTCCGAATGGCGACCTGCTCCTCGATAGCAACACAGGCGCGCTCTTCGGCACCACGCTCTATGGCGGCCTATATGAAGGTGGAACGGTGTTCAGCGTGACGCCGGTAGCGGGTACCATCGGTATCTGGAGCAAAGCCACGCTTTGGGCTTTTGATTCCGCCAGCGCCGCGTACAGTGCCGCCACTCCGAATGGCGGTCTTCTGGGCGGCACGGGTGCGCTATTCGGCACTACCCAGAACGGCGGAGCCCAACCGCTCGCCGGCGACTGCTGCGGAGTTGTTTTCTTCTTGTGGCAGGAGTATGCCGACAATCCCATCTACACGCTGGTCGTCCTGCATCAGTTCGCCGATGGTGCCGATGGCTCTACACCCTTGGCGGGTCTGTTCGAAGATTCATCCGGAACGTTCTGGGGTTCGACGGCGACGGGGGGCGCAAGTGAACTGGGCACCGTCTTCAAACTTGTCCCCGACCCGATCCGGGTGGAAGACTGGCATTATAGCGTGGTCTATAGCTTCCAGGGAGGAAGTGACGGCGCTACGCCCGAGAGCCCGCTGACCACCGACGGGACCGCGCTCTATGGTACGACAAGCGCCGGCGGAGTGTACAACGGCGGCACGGTTTATAAGCTGACTCCCTGAGGATATGTTATTCTCGCCGGGAACGCTCCTCCGGCCCGCCACTGGGCGGGAAGCATGTGCTCGTAGCCGGCGATCTGATGCTGGACCGCCATTGGTCAGGGGAGGTGGATCGCATCTCGCCCGAGGCTCCCGTGCCCATTGTGCGGAAGGCGAGCGCCTACGCGGTTTTGGCTGGTGCGGCGAACACGGCGCGCAACGTAGCGGCCCTGGGCGCGCACGTCACGCTTTTCGCCGTTTCGGGCCAGGACTAAGCAGGTGCGGAACTGCGCGGCATGCTTGCCCAGCGACGCATCGACGATGAGGCTGAAGCGCTCGGCGCGGGGTTTGACGCGGCGTTACATTGAGAAGATGCGCAGCCCCCATAGGCACCTCACTCGAGGGCGCTCGCGAGCTGGTCCTCCCCTGCTCCAGCGGCAGGTCAAATCTGCGGCCCCTATTCCGCCGGGAAGAGAACGGGCGAAATGCTGTTCGCCTGAAGAATGCGATCGCCGCGGCCCCGAGCGGCTCTCTCTCATTGACTCAACCCAAAGCTGTTAGTCCCTTTCGCTTTTGCGGCGAGAGGGGCCTGCGTCCGGCCCAGGGGTAAGGCATCCACTTTCACAGTAATGTAGTCGGATGGCGTGGCTGCGGCCGTGTAGCGGATGTCGTCGCGACAGCTTCGATCGCTCGGGGACCAAAGGCCGTCTTGAAAGGCTCCGGCACAAAACGACGACCGGGCGCTGTCAATCACGATGCGCTGTACCGGTTCGCGGTGGGTATTCACAGTGAAGTATTCCGCGATTTCCGCTCGGGCCGGCTTCCCCACGGAGGCCGCATGGAGCACCGCGGGAGCGAGTTCGTTGTAACGGAAATAAACCCTAAATGTGAAGCGGCGGCTGGCGATCTCGTCCGAAGTCATCGGCTGGCCCGTGTAGGAGTAAGTGGCTTCATAAGCTACCGCGGTCTGCACCCCCTCGGACGGACAGAACATGGAGCCACCCGGTTCTCGGAGAGCCAGCTCGGAGCAGTAACTCGTATCGGCGGTATGCCTAATTGCAATCGGAACGTGCACCCTCTGGATTCCTTCGAAACGAATACTTCCCGAGTCGGCGCCCGCAGCGATGTAGGCCAGGTGCGTGAAGGGATGCAACTCCTCGGTTTGCGCCTCTAAAGGTGTCGGGTTTGCGGCAGTGGCCGTGGCCGCGGGAAGTGACGGAACGAGCAGTCCTCCGCATAGCAGGACTCCCAAATAGATCGATGTACGCGTTAGTTGAACCATACTTGCCTCCTCTATTTGATAGGGCGAGAATTTCACTCCACGGCGATCATGATGGGATTAAAATATTACTGAAAGTGGAAAAGCACCGTTCAGCAGTCGAGTTAACCTGCATGCTCCAGGGCTGGAGAGACGGGGATTCCCGCGCCCTGGATCGCCTGACGCCTGTAGTCTATGCGGAGGTGCACCGTTTAGCCCAATGCAAACTGGCGGGCGAACACGCGGGGCACCTGTTGCAGCCCACCGCCCTGGTGAATGCGGAGCGCCGACATCGCCGCCCGCACGCGGGTCTTTCGGCGCCCGGAGATCTCATGGCCGCCGAATCCGATCCGGTCCACCTGATCGACCTCGATCACGCACTTGACGAGTTGGAGCGACTGGACCCGCGTCAGGCGAAGATGGTGGAATTGCGATCCGTGATACGCGACTACCGAATCGCGCGCGCCTGGCTTTTTGACCGGCTGCAGGATGCCAGAGGCACCACCCCGGCGCCGTGATCCGTCCAGGCCCATGACACCGGAAACGTACAGGCAGGCCGCCGCGCTGTTCGATCAGTTGCGCCAGCTTCCGGAGATGGAGCTTACGCCCGCGCTGGAAGCCGCCTGCGCCGGAAACGCAGAACTGCGCGAACAGGTGATGCGGCTCGTCGCGGCGGATCGAAACGCGCGCGGTAGTTTTCTGGCGGGCCGGGCGGTCGAAGACGCGGGCCGACTGCTCGCGCAGGATACCGTGGGAGCAGCCTCGCCGCCGCATTCTGCCCCCCAGCTTCCGGCGACCCTGGGCCGCTATCGTATTTTGCGGCTGCTCGGCGAGGGTGGCATGGGGGTGGTTTACGAAGCCGAACAGGAAGAGCCCCGCCGCGCCGTGGCGCTGAAGATGATCAAGGCCGCCTGGAGCAGCACGGATCTGATCCGGCGCTTCCAGCAGGAGTCGCAGGCGCTGGGCCGCCTGCACCATCCGGGCATCGCGCAAGTATATGAGGCAGGCACCGCCGATACCGGCGGCGGGCTCCAGCCGTTCTTCGCCATGGAGCTGATCCACGGTCAGCCGCTGACTGCGTACGCCGATGCGCACCGCCTGCAAACGCCGCAGCGGCTGCGGCTGATGATTCAAGTCTGCGAGGGGGTCGAGCATGCCCATCAGCGCGGGATTATTCACCGCGATTTGAAGCCGGGCAACATTCTGGTCGATGAGAACGGCCAACCCAAGATCCTGGATTTCGGATTGGCGCGGGTGACGGATTCCGATGCCCAGGCCACGCGCCAGACGGATGCAGGTCAATTGTTGGGAACGCTGGCGTACATGAGCCCGGAGCAGGTGCGGGCCGATCCCCTGGCCATAGATACGCGCAGCGACGTCTACGCACTGGGCGTCATCCTGTACGAACTGTTAGCGGGCAAGTTGCCGTACACCCTCGGGCGCCAATTGCCTGAAGCTGTGCAGATCATCCGCGAACAGGACCCGGCCCCCCTGAGTTCGGCAAACCGCGTTTATCGCGGCGATGTTGACACGATCGTGGCCAAAGCGCTGGAAAAGGACAAAGAGCGCCGCTACGCATCGGCGGCGGATCTGGCAGCAGATATCCGGCGGCACCTGGAGGATCAACCGATCCTGGCCCAACCACCTGGCGTGGCGTACCAGATGCGTAAGTTCGCGCGGCGCCACAAGGCGCTGGTGGCCGGGGTGACGGCGGTTTTTGTGGTGCTGGTGGCCGGGGCGATCGCCAGTACGCTGGAAGCCGCGCGTGCCCGCAGGGCTGAGAGATTGGCGCTGGCCGCGCAGCAAGCGGCCACTGGGGATCGCGATCGGGCGGTGAAGGCGGAAAATCAAGCCGAACAGGATCGCAATCGCGCGCGGGCTTCCGAAGCGCGGGCATTAGGCGACCGGAACCTGGCCTTGGAACAGAAGAGACGGGCGGACACCGAGGCGGCGACGGCTGCTGCCGTGAATGGATTCCTGCAGAACGATTTGCTGGCGCAAGCCAGCGCGATCACGCAAGCCGGACCAGCCGCCAAGCCGGATCCGGACCTGAAGGTGAGAACCGCGCTGGACCGGGCGGCGATCAAAATTGAAGGCAAGTTCGCGCGGCAACCGGAGGTAGAGGCCGCCATTCGGGACACCATCGGCCAGACGTATGACGATCTTGGGCAATACCCCGCGGCGCGCAAGCAACTCGAACGCGCTCTCGAATTGCAGCGCCGGGTTCTGGGGCCGGAGAATCCCAAGACTCTGCACACGCTGGACGGCTTGGGACGGGTTGCTATCAATCAAGGCAAGGCCTCCGAGGCCGAGGAGTTGATGCGCAGAAGCTTGGAGGCGAGCCGCCGCGTTTTGGGCACGGAGAATCGAGAAACGCTGACCAGGATGGAAAACTTGGCCTTTGTGTATGGCGTGGAGGCCAAGTACGCGCAGGCCGAGGCAGTTTACACCGAGATCCTGAGGGTCGGCCGCCGCGTGTCGGGTCCGGAGAGCCGCGAAATGCTGTCGGCCATGAGCCACATGGCCAACCTGAAGCGCTACCAGGGCAAGTACGATGAGGCGCAGGCGCTGTTTAGCGCAACCCTTGAGATCGAGCGCCGTGTGTTAGGTCCCGAGGATCCCGAGACGCTGACCACCAGCACCGATCTAGGCAGTGTCTATTGGAAGCAGACCAAGTACGCGCAGGCCGAGTCGATTTTCCTGCACGCCCTCGAGATCCAGCGCCGCGTTTTGGGCCCCGAGCATCTCGCCACCCTGACTACTATGAATCGGCTGGCGCTGAGTTACAACGGACAGGGCAAATACGCGCAGGCCGAGGCGCTCCACAGCCAGGTGCTGGAGATCGAGCGCCGCGTCCTGGGTCCCGAGCACCCCAACACGATGGCGGCCTTGGGGAACCTGGGCTACGACTACGAGCGGCAAGGCAAGTACGCGCAAGCCGAAGAGATCGACAACGAGAGCCTGGAGCTGCACCGCCGGGTGTCGGGCCCCGAGCATCCCGATACCCTGAACCCCATGACCAATCTAGCCATTGTCTACGCCGAGGAGGGCAAGTTCGCCCAAGCCGAGCCGCTCTTCAGGCAGATCGTGGATATTCAGCGCCGGGTATCGGGGCCCGAGCATCCCGGCACACTGGAATCCATGAGCAACCTGGCTGAATTTCTCCGCGATATCGGCAAGTATGCGCAAGCTGAAACCCTGTGCCGCGAGACCCTGGATATCCGGCGCCGCGTGATGGGCCCGGAGAGTCCGGCAACGCTCGTCTCCCTGCATGATCTGGCCGAGACCTATTATGTGCAGGGCAAGTATGCGCAGGCCGAGCCCGTATTCAAACAGGCCCTGGAGGCCGGGCGGCGTGTGCTCGGTCCCGAGGATTCCGTAACACTGAGCACCCTTTCGGGCTTGGCCGATTTGTATCAACAGGAGGGGAAATACGAAGTGGCCGAGACCTACGCGGCCGAGGCCCTGGCGGCGTATCGGCACAGCCAGGGCGCAGACGCGCAGGCCGCCATGGCTGCGGCGCCCGGCCTGGCGCTGGCCTACCAGGCGCAGGGCAAGTTTGCTCAGAGCGAGGCTCTCATGCGGGAAGCCCAGGCTTTTGACAGCAAAAAGCGGCCGGATGATTGGCAACGATACCGGGACGACAGCATTTTGGGCGCCAGTCTGGCGGGACAGAAGAAATACGCGGCCGCCGAACCGCTGCTGCTCGCAAGCTATGGCGGGATGCTGGACCGTATAGACAAGATGCCGGTCCCGGACCGGCACTCGATCAACCGCGCCCTGGAGTGGATTGTTCGACTCTACGAGGATTGGGGCAAGCCGGAAAAGGCGGCGGAGTGGAGAAAGAAACGGCCACCTTCCAACAGCTCGACGGCGCGGCTTATCGAGCGCCATCAGGTTTAGGCTAGGTTTAGGCTGAATTACCCTCCGATTTAGCCCGGCAGTAGAATAATAATATGTGGGCCTTTGCCGCGGTCCTGTTGTTCCTGCAGTCTCCGGATTACATTGCCGAAGGCATGAAAGCCTTGGATGCCGCGCAATATCAGCAAGCCGCCGATCTGTTCGCCAAAGCCATAGCCGCCGATCCTAAGGACTACGCCGCGCACTTCCATCTGGCGCTCTCCTATAGCATGCTCAAGCGCGACCCCGAGAGCCTGGCCGAATACAAAAAGGTGATCGAGCTGAAACCCGGGCTGTACGAAGCCGAGTTAAACATGGGCATTCTCCTCATACGCGATAAAGAGCCGGCCGAAGCAGTCACCTGTCTCGGGCAGGCCGTGGAACAGAAGCCCAAAGAGTTCCGGCCCCGGCTCTACTGGGCGCAGGCGCTCCTCGATTCGGGCGATGCCGCCAAAGCCGCCGATCAATACGGCGCAGCTCTCGATCTGAATCCAAAATCCGCCGCCGCCGAATTGGGCCTGGCGCACGCGCTGGTCAAGCAGGACCGGCTCGCCGACGCCGTGCCGCATTTCCGCGCCGCCGCGCAGTTCGATGCCACCTATCGCGACGGTCTGCTGGAGCTCGCCGGCCTATACGAAAAGAATCATCAGAACGCCGAAGCCATCGCCATCTACCAGGAGTTTCCGGAAAGCGCCGCCGCCCAGGAGCACATCGGCCAATTGATGCTCGAAAATAAGCGTTCGGCGGATGCCATCGCGCCGCTCGAAGCCGCCATGCAGAAAGATCCCACCCCGGCCAACCGCATGGCGCTGGCGACCGCCTACGTGTTCGAAAAACAATTCGCCAAAGCCCTGCCGCTGCTCGACCAAAGCGTCGCCACCGAGCCCGGCAATTATACGCTGCGCATGATGTACGGGCGCGCGCTCCGCGACGCGAAGAGGTACGACCCTGCGGCGCAGCAGTTTCTCCAAGCCACTAAACTGCAGCCCGGTCAGCGCGAAGCCTGGAACGAGCTGGCCGGAATGCTATACCTTTTGGATAAGCTTCCCGAGTCACTCGCGGCGCTCGACCGCGCGCACCAGCTGGGCGACGACACGCCGGGCAATTACTACTTCCACGCCATCACTTACGACAAGTTACACGACCTGAAACCGGCGCTGGCATATTACAAGGAATTCCTGGCCCGCAGCAAGGGCGAGTTCCCGGATGAAGAGTGGAAGGCACGCCAGCGTGCGAAACTGCTGGACAGGGAGATCAACAAACGATGATCCCCCGGCTGACCCTCCTCCTGACAATTTTCACCGCGGCGATCCCCGTCCGCGCCGATCTGCAACAGGCCAAAGCCGAGCCCAACTTAGGCAAACGCTCCGTGCTGGCCCTGGACAACGCCGCCGACGCCCTGGCCAAAGCGCGCGAGGCCTACGCCAAAGGCGACAACGCCCATGTTCAAACCCTGGCCAGGGAAATCAGTGAATCCGTGGAGTTGGCGGAGACGTCCCTCCATGATACGGGTAAGAATCCGCGCAAGAGCCCTAAGTGGTTTAAGCGCGCCGAGGGTTCCACTCGCGACCTTCTGCGCCGGCTGGATTCGTTCCAGCAATCTATGGATATTACGGATCGGCCCCTGCTCGATCCAGTGAAGGTTAAGGTCCAGCAGGTGCATGACGACCTGCTGGAAGGAGTATTGGAGGGCAAAGAGAAATGAAGACTTTGCTGATTTGCGCCCTGTTAGCCGCGCCCCTCGCGGCGCAACAACAGCGCGATTTCCTGACCGTCGACGAAGCCGACCAGATCCGCGAAGCGCAGGACCCCAACGAGCGTATGACGCTCTACATCCTGTTCGCCAAGCAGCGCCTGAGCCAGGTAGATCACTGGCTGGCCAAAGAAAAGGCCGGCCGCTCTATTCTGATTCACGACGCGCTGGACGATTACTCGAACATCATCGACGCCATCGATACGGTGGCTGACGACGCCCTCCAGCGCCGCGTCGATATCAAACTTGGAATGACCGCCGTGGCCACCGCCGAGTCGGAGATGCTGCCGCGCCTGCAGGCCATCCAGGATAACCAGCCGAAAGACATCACCCGCTACGACTTCGTGCTCCGGCAATCCATCGACGGCACCAACGACAGTCTCGACCTTGCGCGGCAGGATCCCAAATCGCGCGCCGCCACCGTGGCCGCCAAGGCTGCCAAAGATAAGAAGGAGCGCGAGTCGGCTATGACGCCCACCGAGCGCCAAGCCAAGGCAGACGAGGAGGCCAAGGCCCAGCAGGAGAAAAAGAAAGCGCCCACGCTGCTCCGCCCCGGCGAGACAGTCAACGGCCAAAAAGACCAATAGGAGGGCGGGCTTTAGCCCAATGCCACTTCGTTTTCGCGCGACCGAATACCTGCATAAATTGTGGGGCAGGATTCCAGTCTTGCGGCCGACGCCCACGCCGGCCTGCTCGCGTTTGGAATGGCTGATTCCAGGCGCGAAGAGCAAATCCTGGAGGACCCGCGCAGACCTGGAGGTCTGCCCCACAAATTAGCAGCCCCGCCATCTTATTTCGCCTGTTTACTCCGATAGAACTCCTGCATCACAAAGAACGCCTTCTTCTTCTCCCCGCGTACCGACACCAGCCCCTTGCGATTAAAGTAATCCTGAATGCCCGGCAGACTCCTTCGCGGACTGCGGAAATCCATCAGCACCCACGGCGTCGTGCCTCGCAGATTCGGTACGCGGCTCAGCATCTTCACCTGGTGCTCGAAGACGTTCTCCTGATACTCCTCGGTGAACCTGGCCATTGCATCGCCATGCAGGCCGTACAGCGCGTCCGCGCCAAATTCGCTCATGATCAGCGGCTTCTGGTACGCGCTCTTAAATGTTGTGCGGTCCGCCTTGTCCGGCAGGCCATCGTACCAGCCCAGATACTCGTTGCATCCCAGCACATCGAGCACCGCGCCCAGCGGATCGTCGATCATCACCGGGTTACTTTCCGCCGTGGTGCCCTGGGAGTGATGTTCCATGGCCGCCGTCAGCAGACGCGTTGGGTCCTGCGCTCGTATCTGCTCCACCAGCTTCGTCAGGAACGCCGTACGCGGCGCGCTCACGGGCGTCTCATTCGCCACAGACCACAGAATAATGGCCGCGCGGTTCCGGTCGCGCGCCACGCTCTCCGCCACCTGGTTGCCGGCATTCGCGCATGTCTCCGGGTTTTCCCACTCGATGGTCCAGTAGACCGGCGACTCCGACCATACCAGCATACCCAGCCGGTCCGCCTCGCGAATCATGTTTTCGTTGTGCGGATAGTGCGCCAGCCGCACGAAATTGCAGCCCATCTCCTTGGCCCAGCCGAGCAGCGTGCGCGCATCTTCTACGCTAAACGCGCGACCGGCGCGGAACGGCGCCTCCTCGTGCACCGACACTCCGCGCAGGAAGATGGGCTCTCCATTCAGCAGGATCTCGGTCCCGCGCGCTTCGATGGTGCGGAAGCCGATCGCTTCATGCACGCTGTCGGTCTCGGCCGCGATCGCTATGTCGTACAGCTTGGGATGATCGGGCGACCACAGCGTCAGCTTCGCCGGAAGCTTCAGGGCTGCATATCCGTTCGCGTCCGTCTGCACAGTAACGGAGGCGTTGGCCTCGGGAACGCTGATAGTCACCTGTTGCGCCGCCCGCGCGCCATCCAGCTTCACCCAGCCCGCGACGATGTTCGGTGATCCCGGCTGCAACTGCACGAAGTAGTCGTGGATATAAGTGTCCGGCACTTCGATTAGTGACACGCCGCGCGTCAGCCCGCCGTAATTCCACCGCCTGCGCGCCGCGATCCGCATGCAGCGCGAGCGCGGACAACCCGCACGTATCATCTATTTAAGATCCCGGCGCCTCCAGGCTACCGACGGCACCGCCGCGGAGTTCTTTCACTCGACCGCCTTCACCCCCGGCGTACACACCGTGGTGCTGGCCCACGACGGGCCTGCGACCGACAAGATCTACACCAGTTACCGGCGATTTGCAGAGCTCTACCGGCCTTTGGGCGGCGTATTGCAACTGCTTGGCGCACGCGCTCTAAGCGATCGCATCTACTTCGCCTATGGGGGCGATCCGCGCTCCTCCTACATCCAGGTGCACACCGCCGGAAACATCAACTTCGGCCGTTCCTCTCGCGTAACCAACCTGCATTTATCTGAGTTCCCTACTACCCCGATCCGGCTGCCATCCGGGCTTCAGCGATGAGCGCCGTGCCTAAAACCGCCGACACTACGGTAGTTATCGAGGGCACGGCCAGAACCGTCGGCGACGACTCTCATCATCTTTGGCAGCAGGCCACCGATCCGGCCTGCGATTCCCCATGGCAGGGTCTGTTCATTGGCTGGTGGGAGCATCCAGATAACGTTATGCCCCTGCCGGTCTCGCGCGAACAATTCGCCAACACCCTCACCCGCGAAGAGCGCGAACTGATGGAGAGGTTTCATCTAACCTTGGAGCAACTGGACTGGCGGACGCTATACCTTGCGGACGGACTTTCGCGGAGACCTGCAGGCCTTCCAGCGCGAGCATCCGGCCACTCCCGAGCAAGCCTTCACCGCCGCTTCGCGGAATCGGTTGCAGTATTCCCGATATTCAACGCATGCCCCTGAAGCGCGAAGCGCGGGTCGGGAGAATTGGCCTGGCATGAGGTAGGCGCAGAGCAGCGTCTGATCTTCCTGCCCGGCGAGGGCAGCGCGTTGCGCATCTACCGGATGCCGGACAGAGGTCGCCTGTACGCTTGCGGCGCCGATCCTTCCGGCGGCGTGGACGCGAACCGCGGGCACGGGCAGGCCGATCCGCATTGGGCCGTGGCACAAATCTTCGACCGGGACACCGGCGAACAGTGTGCGATCCTGCGCCTGCGCTCAATGCCTGGTGAGTTCGGCCGCTATGTCAACAAAACTGTGCCGCTTCTACAATGACGCGCAAATTGCCCTGGAGAGTAACGGGGCGGGCGTGGGATCTTTGGAGACCCTGCTGGAGCGCGGCTATCCGATCGGCCTGATCTATCACCGCCCCGAATCTCTCGACCAAGACCCCAGGTGCGCTCCGACAAGATCGGCTGGAATACGAACCCCGTCTCGCGAGAACAACTCATTTCTGGACTGGATGAGGCTCTCCGCCAACCTTCCATTTGGGTGCACGACCCGACCACCATCCAGGAACTGCACTTGTTCATCATCAACCTGCGCGGCAGGGCCGAGGCCCAGGCTGGCTGCCAGGACGATTGCGTGATCGCGCTGGCCCTGCCCGTGGTGGTCCTGGCGCGCAGGCCGCGGCGTGACCGCCGGCGGAATCCCGGGTCGGATATTACGGCAAGCGAGGCACGCCCGAGCCACAGGCCGGAGCCATATTGAGAGGGTTTCTCGGACAACAAGCCTTGATGAGGCGGGGGTCTCGATAGGCTGCCTAAACCAAGGAAAGGTTTGCAGGTGCTGCGAAGTGTCGAATACTCCTCTGTGGCGGTCTGGCCGATCAGTGCCAGCCGCCCGGAGGAACGCATTTATGCGGCGGGATGTACTACGACGAATCGAGCGGCTGGAGCAGGGCAGCCGCGCGGCATCTCCTGATAAGTTATGGGCCCTGGCGGCTCGGCTGGGTGTCGACGAAGCAGGGTACCGGCGCGCGGTCCAGGGCCACGAGCGGGAACTGGATCCGCATCTGGTAGCGGGACGGAATTACGTGGGGAGGTTTCCGGCTGCTGGACGATTTACTACGCTGTGAACGCGGGCTGCCGCCTCGTCCACCCGGGGAGTTCGGGTAACGCGGATCGCTGCGAGCCGGCTGGCGAGGAGCAGGCTGCCACACGACTACTTCGAAATGTCGGATACCCCCGGTGAGATGCCTATGTGGTGTCCAGGCATCCCCAAATCTTACTGGAGAACTCAGACGGTTGTCGGAATTCAGTGATGACGAAACCCCGCGGTAGACCCTTCGTTCGCGGCGATACAGCCGGCCACGGCCGGCCTGAGGACAGCCCGAATAAGGCTACCCAAATATTCCAAAGCTTTGCTCGCCCTGCAGGCTGAACCACTCACGAAGAAGTGTATTCAGTTGGCCCTGTAAGGCAACCAAGTGGCGCTGCGGTTGCTCATCGAGCGTCTGTGCCCGCCGCAGAGAGGCCGGCTCGTGGAGTTCGAGCTGCCGCCGGTCCGGCAGGCGGCCGACTTACCCTGCGCCGCGGAAGCCATCATACAGGCAGTCAGTCAGCCGAAGCCACCTGACTCCAGCCGAAGGGCAAATGCTGATGGATTCGCTGCATCAGCAGAGCAGCATGCTGGTGAATGCTGAGGTAGAGAATTCCTCCTGCTTCAAGTTTTTGCAAGCTGATCGACTCTTCTCCAGGGCTCGCAGGCGCGTGCCGAAGCGGCAGCGGCGCCGAACCGTAGGAGCCCACGATTCCGCACATGTCCCGGGGACCATCAACTGATCAGAGTAAGCTACGCGCCGAAGCACCGGCTCGTCCGCCAGCGTGCTGCTGTTTGGGGCGCGAGTTGAGAAGTCGGACAGGTGTGGCCGATGTTGAATCAGACATGAGTATCTGCTAATTAGCGTTATTTAGCGTTATCGTAACGCTTAATTGCCTGGGGGCGCGATTGGAAGAGGGGGCGTGGGGGAGAAAGCCTTTAAGGTGAAGCAGAGAGGTCGCTCCGAAGGCGAGGTGATGTTGCCGCAGGGTGAGTATTTCTGAGATGCGGGCTCCGGTATTATAGAGCGTCAACAACAGGGCGTAATCGCGCTTTCCGATCCACGTGTGACCGCTTGGCGTAGCGAGAATCGCCTCCATTTCCGGCCGTGTCAGATAGCCGATCAAGCGGCGGTCCGCGCGTTTGGTGGGAATCGCCAGTACTTGCGCCGCTAAATTGAGGCACGCAGGTTCACGGAGAGTTACCAGGCGAAAAAAGGACCGGATTGCCGCCAGGCGCGCGTTCCGAGTCTGAACACTATTGCCGCGATCTCGTTCGATGCCGTCGAGGAACCGCATGATCGCTTTTGCCTGCAGGTCGTCCAGGGTTAGGTCAGACGGCTTCCTGCCAGTGGTCTGGCTCAGATACTGGATTAGCAATCGAAATGAATCTCGGTAGCTTGCCACAGTTTGTGGACTGGCACGGCGTTGGCGGACCAAATGATCAGTAAAGAAGGACTGCACCAGCGGCGCAATCAGTCCCGTGCCGCTGTTCATGACCACCTCCAGGCTCGCAGGAACGAAAAGCCTCCCCGGCGGCGGTTAAGAACTCCGGCGTGGCCGTCAAATACCAGTAGGTCTCTTCTTTGCTGAGGTGGCCGAGATATACCGACAGATGTGGTAGGTATCAGGGCGCGCACATCCAGATTGTTGGCGTACCACGCCAGGAGCCGCTGGACAGCGAAACCGTGCCGGAACGAATGCAGTAAGGGGCCTCGCTGGCCGTCGGCATTCTTGATCCCGACAGACTGAACGAGTTGGCGAAACATTCGGCGGAGAGCCGAATTCGAAAGCGGCAGCCGCCTTCCAGTAATAAGAACGCTTTCGAAGGCTGGCGCAGCTTGGCCCGATTGTGTTCCTGTAAGTACGCACGCAAATGGTCTGCGGTACTGGAATGGATGGGCACGATCCGCGCCTTATAGAACTTCGCCTTACGGATATGAAGTTGAAAGACGGCATGACATTCGAACGTGCCAAGGCCGGTTTGCAGCCGCTGTTCCACAACATGCTCGAAGCGGAAGTCTGCGAACCGGGATTTTGCCCATGCCACGCCTTACGGGCAGCAGTTTCTCAAAATGTGGCTGGATCTGATCCCGGGAGGGCAGGGCAACACCGTATTGCGACAGCAGTATGAGCGGCCCCTGCGCATGCTGATCGTGGTCACTGGATTTGTGCTACTGATTGCTTGTGCCAACCTGGCAGGTCTGCTAGTACCTACTTGCATAAATTAGAGTAAATACGTTGGGGCTTGGTCTGGTGGACGACAGTCTTGGTCCACTCGAAGGGCGAAGCTTTCGGATTGTAAACCTCGACAAAGGCGTCGATGGCCTCCCTGAGCTGGCGGGGAGAGGTGAAGCTGGCGCCGCGCAGCGCCGCGCGACTCATAATACTGAACCAGCACTCCACCTGGTTGAGCCAGGAGCTGTAGGTGGGGATGAAGTGCAAGTGGACATTGGGATGCGCTTGCAGCCATCGGTCCCGCTTGGGCTTGTGGGTATTCAAGTTGTCCAGCACCACGTGAATCATCCGGTCCGGATGGTCCGCTACGACGCCATTCATAAAGTCCAGAAACTCGCGGCGGCGGCGCCGCGGGTAATGGCCAGTCTGCACTTGGCCGGTCAGGATGTTCAGGGCGGCAAAAAGGGTCGTGGTACCGTGTCGCTTATAGCAGTGACTGAAACCGTTCACCGCTTTGCCATCTGGGAGGCGGAGAAAGCCCTGCGCGCGTTCCAGCGCCTGAATATGCGGTTTCTCGTCGACCGACAGCACCACCGCGTGTTCCGGAGGATTCAGATAGATCCCCACCACATCGGCGGCTTTGGGCCCAAACTCGGGATCGGTGCTGATACACCAGCTCCGTCGCCGCTGTAACTGGATTTTGTACTTGCGCAAAATCCGCCACGTGTGCGCCGCACTGACATCGCCCAAAGCCTCCGCCAACAAGCGGCCGTTCCATTGCGCATAGCCGCGCGGCGGGTCCTGATCGAGCAGCGCCAGCACGCGCCGGTCGGTTTCCCGGTCGTACCGCCGAGGCTTGCCGGTGCGGGGGGCGTCCGACAGCGCATTCAAACGGTCCCGCACGAAGCGCTGCCGCCATTTAGAAACACGCGCCAGTCGTGTGTGCAACCTTTTGGCAATTTCCACAACCGCAACGCCTTGGTGCGACATTAGAATGATCCGGGCGCGATCCGCCAGCCGTTGCTCTCCGCTGCCCTTGCGTGTCCAGGCGCGCAACACCTGCTCTTCCTGCTCGGTCAGGCGTATTTCAGCCGTCTTTGATCGGGACATACCCGATTATCTCTATTAACTGCTATTTATGCAAGTTAATACTAGCCGCCCGCGCCGCCGCCCGGCAGAAGGAGATCGCTGTGCGCCTGGCGATTGGTTCCGGCCGCGGCCGCATTGTCCGCCAGTTGATGACCGAGAGCCTCCTGCTGGCCCTGCTCGGGGGAGCAGCCGGCATCGGTCTGGCCATCGTCATGGTGCGAAGCCTGCTCAGTTTCCTGCCGGACAACCCGGGCGGATACACGCTCTCGAGTACACCGGATTGGTGCATATTGGGTTTCACCATGGTCCTCTCGCTCGTCACCGGCATCGCTTTCGGTCTGGTCCCGGCGCTTCAGGCGTCGCGCGCCGGCATCGCCGAAACGTTGAAAGCCAAAGCGGCGCATGTCGCCGGGGGTGCCACTCAAATCAACTTCCGCAGGATACTGGTTGCCGCGCAGATTACCCTTTCCCTGCTCCTGCTCATCGGCGCCAGCCTGTTCATTCGCAGCCTAGCCAATCTGCACGCCGTGAATCCGGGATTTACGACCAGGAATCTGGTGCAGTTTGACGTCGATGTGGATTCGATCGGCTATGACCTGAATCACGCGCACGCGTTCTACGCGCAACTCGAATCCCGCCTGGAGCAATTGCCCGCAGTGCGGGCTGCCGGTTTGGCGACTAACCCGGTGCTGGCCGACAGCGATTGGGAAAGCAGCATCCTGGTGGAGGGACGCGACATCAAGCCGGAGGAGCAGGCCATTCACGCTTACATCAATCGGGTGAGCCCGGGCTTTTTCAAAGCGCTCGGAATCCATCCTTCGCTGCTCACCAGAAGTGATCCAGTAGCGTTCGCCTGAAGTGACCCACACGTGGAACAGGATTGAGACTGGAGGCCGACATCATCATCCAGGCCGCAGGCGTGCAGTGGAGTCGATGCCTGCGACAGCGATATCATCCGCGCCGGAGGCGCGCTGTGTGTGGCGGAGATTTCAGTTTGGGGGATGGGGTGAACTGCTATCGCGCCGAAGCGGCACGTTGGAGTTTGTGGCGGAGGTGCTGAAAGTATTCCTGACCGACCTGCAGTTGCAGTACTTCTTCGATCACCGGTGAGAAGTATGCCAGCGAGCGGACCATTCCCAGAGGGGCGGCGCCGGCTGGCCGTATGAGTCGCCGTGCCGCAGCCAGCACGAAGGCGTTCTCAACCGTTTCCAGGGGCACGCCGCGTTGGTGCAGTTGGGCCGCCAGCACCCGGTCCGTTCGGCGGACGGCGCCGCACGTGCCCGGAGTCACACGGTAGGCGTCCAGAAGCCGGCGCACATAGTCGCGCTGTTCCATGAGTTCAGCCCTGCGGTTCGCGCAACGAGGGACCGTTGATGGTCACGGTGTGGCAGTAATGCCGCACACGGCTCAGCAGCGCATCCACCATCGACTTGTTGCCGAGGAAGTTTTGCCACTCGTCATATCCCAAGTTGGTCGTGAGGATTGTTGAGTGGCGCGTATAGCGTTCCTCCATCAGCTTGAAGAAGGTGTTCGACTGCTCGGGCTTGAGATTCAGATATCCGAACTCATCGATCAACAGGACGTCCAGGCGGGCCAGGCGATTGAGTAACTGGCGCGTGGATCGGTCTGCCAGCGAGGCGTACATCTCGTCGAATAGATCCTGTGCACGGATGAACTGGCAACGATGACCGTTCTGCAAAGCCTTCAACAGAAGGCCGCAAGCCAGTCCGGTTTTGCCCACACCGGTCGGCCCCGTCAACACCAGATTCTCGTGCTTGGCGACGAAGTCGAGTTCGGCGAAAGTGCGC
>CAWFUH010000011.1:0-698817 GCA_963818855.1 Bryobacterales bacterium
GTCTCCAGCCCATCGACGATATCTTCCCGCGCCTTCAATTTGCCCGCCATCATCCAGCCCGCCAGCGCCTTCATGCCTTCCGGGTAACGCGCGGCATAATCGAATACCACGAAGCCTTCCATGCGCGCATGATTGATCAGCAGCGACATATAATTGCGCGGCCCCTCGATTGCCTGCAGATTGTTGTATTGCGAAATGGCACCGCAAATGACGATGCGCGCATGGCGCGCCAGCATGGACAGCGCGATATCCAAAATCTGGCCGCCCACATTGTCGAAATAGATGTCGATACCTTTGGGACAATGGCCCGCGAGAGCCTCGCGCACATCCTCGTCCTTATAGTCGACTGCGGCGTCGAAACCCAGATCTTCCACCACGTAGCGGCACTTGTCCGGACCGCCCGCGATCCCCACGACCCGACAGCCTTTGATTTTGGCGATCTGCCCGGTACGGCTCCGACGGCGCCGGCCGCCGCCGAAACCACCAGGGTCTCGCCCTCTTTGGGCTGGCCGATATCCAACAAGCCGAAATAGGAAGTCAGTCCGGGCATGCCAAGCGCGCCCAAATAGCGGGCCAGGGGCGCCAGGCGCGGATCGACCTTGGTCAGCTCCCTGGCTTTCACGACCGCGAAATCCTGCACACCGGTCATACCCACGACGGTATCGCCCACCGCAAGGCCGGGTCGTTGGAGGCCACCACGCGGCCGATGCCGCCGGCGCGCATCACATCGCCCAAGCCAACCGGCGGGATGTAGGACTTGCCCTCGTTCATCCAGCCGCGCATGGCCGGATCGAGCGATAGATACAGGACCCGGATCAGCGCTTCCCCGCGCCAGGCTCGGCGGCGGGCGCGGTGACGAAATCGAAATCGCTGCGTTTGACCATGCCCACGGGGCGGGAGGTCAACTTGAATCGGCGGTTTTGGAGTGTGCTCATATGTTTCGGGTTTGGATATTTCGGATGGCGCTTAGGCAGAGGCCCGGGACGTGGAATACAGGATTCTTCGGGCTCGTTCGCGCGCGTAGCGACTGCAGCTTCAGCGCCAACTTCGCAAGGGCGCTTCCAGCTCCGGATCGCGTAGAGCCGCCGTCCAACAAGGCGCACGAATTTGAGCATGATCCCCTGGCCGATGGTGGGGCTGATGGCGATCGTCAGAGGCATCACCAGGCGGCCGCCTTCGCGCAGGCGGTCGAGCCAGATCGGTTGCGGATGCGTAACGCCCGCATTGATCAACATGGCATCGCACGGCCCCGGATCGAAGGCGGCGCCATCGCCGGCATCGCGGCGGCGTAAGGATACGCGGACAGATTGTCGCGCGCGCGGGCGCCAGGTCCGGCTGCGCGTCGATCGCCACCACGCTGCCCGCGTCCGACTATCTCGGCCATGATCGCGGTGTAGTCTACGCCGCAGCCCATATGATACACGCGATCGCCGGGCTTCCGCGGCTCGCTGGTGGACCGGTATTTTGGGTGGCCCGGCCGGCCATCGCCATGACTTCGGCGGAAGCCAAATGCCAGGGCGGCGGACCCAGAAACTTCTCGCGCGGCACGCGGGCGTAGGCCTCCACCAGCGCCGCAGAAGTCAGGCTGGCCACCTGCTCGATCTCTTCGGCATAGAACCGGCGATAATCCTCGAGCGTCATTCACCCCGTGGGAGCCCTAAGCACCCGTTTTGCCGGGCGAATTGCAGAGCCTGGATGGCCGCGCCACGCGCGCCGGCGGTATCGCCATTGGGCATGATGTAGATCGGGATATCCGACTGTTCCTCACGCTGCGGCGGCATGCCCGCATGGATTTCGTCGATGAACCAGCGCTGAAACTCCGCGCTGGTTTCGATGGCCCCGCCGCCCACTACCAGCGCGTCGGGATCGAAGGTGTTGATCATCTCGTCGAAGAACACGCCCAGCGCATGCGCCTGCACACGGAAAATCTCTTTGCACATCGGATCGCCCTTCTCCGCCAGTCCCCGCACCAGCTTGGCGGCGTGATGCAGGTTGCCGGATTTGCCCAGTTCGTGATCCGGATAGCGTGGCAGGAAGTACGGCAAAAAGGATTTCTCGATGGCCGTCAGGGAACACACCGATTCCAGATCGCCGACGCGCCCGCAATTGCAGGCCGGAACCAGGCCTTCGATTCCGCGGATATTCTGATATGGCAGCAGCACGTGTCCCAACTCGCCGCCGAAGCCCTTGCGGCCCTTGACGTCGTGCCCGTCGATGATCACGCCACCGCCGAACCCGGTGCCGATCACTACCGTAATCGAAGTGGCCGCCGCCCGGTTCCGAAAATATTGAAATGCCCCCAAAACGCGCCGGCGTTTCCGTCGTTCAAGTAGGTCACCGGAATGCCCAGCAGCGTCGACAAATTGCCCCGGATATCGTAACAGCCCCAGTCGCGATGCACGAAATTCGTCGAGCCTTCCGCGCTGAGCACGCCCGCGGCGGTGGCCGGCCCAGGCGTATCCAGACCCGCGGCCGCGATATCCGCGACCTTCAGACCCGCGATTTCCACGGCGATTTTCAAACCGTCCACAATCTGCTGCAGGCAGACCGCCGGGCCCTGTTTCGATCGCGCGGGATATTCGCACAAGCCTTCGATCAGGAACTGCTCTTGCGGGTTGACTAATGTATAGTTGATGGCGGTTCCGCCAAGATCCACTCCGGCCACTACACGCACGGGCTTACCTCGATTTAGATGATTTTGCATTCTTGCGTTTTCAGCATAGCAGGGCGGTGGTGGGCGGGCTTCCGCCCGCATCTCAAAGTAACCCAGCCAATCCGCCTTGCGTCACACGCCAGGAAGGAGGCTTCCATGAGATCTTGCGTGTGGTTGCTCTGTTTGTCTCTGGGCACAGCGGCCGGTGCGTGGGCCGGTTTGAAGCCTGTCGCGTTCCGGCTGGCGAGTTTACCTGCCAGTGCGGAGCCGGGGCAAAAATTGGTTCTGTGCGCCGCCAATATCGGCACGGGCAGCGTGGACGTGACCTCGAGTTCATCAATGTCAAGACCGGCGGCGTGGTGATCGACAAGACGGTCAGCCTGGAGCCGCTCGGAGCGGGCACGGCATCCCAGCCGTGCGTGACCACGGAAGTGGCGGCGACTGCCGGCGCGCAAACCGCCGGTCCCATGGCATCCTCGTTCGCTCCCAGTGGTTCCGCCGCTTCGCCAACCGATGGAGAAGCGTTGCTGGTCGGCGTGGCGATGGTGCGCAAATCGCTCTTGTCATTCCGTGAAGCGCAGGTGACGGCTTCCATTCAAGTGATGGCGCCCGATGCCGATGGCGTAATGCGCACCGTCCAGACCATCCCGCTCAGTCGAGCCGCCCATCCCTCCGACGGCGCGCCGGTGAATGCACCGGCATCTTCCGGCGGGCATCACAAGTAAGCTCGGCTTCCTGCAGGCGGGCTGGACCCCGGCAATAGACAGTTATGCGGCGAGCAACGAGTGTTTGGAGGTCCTGTGAATTCAGCACGATGCCGGTCATTCTGACTGCTGGCTCCTGACTTCTGTCTCCGATATCCCGCAGGGATATGAAGGGCGCAGCCCTTGGCCAGTTAGATTGATACGGCCAAACACGCACGCCGCCTTGAATTCACACCCGCCTTGCGCTACCTTGTGATTTCCATAGGAACAGGCTGAGGTAAACCAATCCTGATATCCTATTTAGGGTAGGCCCACCCTCGGGGCTCTCGCCCTTTCCAGGAGGCTTTTTTTCAAAATGCGATCAGTTTCGTCAACCACGCCCGGCCAGCCTAGTCGCCTGCCGGTCTTACGCGCAGCCCGCGCGTTCCTCCCGCTGTTGTGGACGGCCCTGTTGGGCGCACCGCTGATGGCGCAGGATGAAGGCGGCGAAGCCAGCCTGCACCTGCCCGACCTGAGCACCGCCCGTTTTCTGGGGGATAGCATCGGCGGCCACACCCTGTTGATGTTCGGCCTGCTGTTCTGCGTGCTAGGCATGATTTTCGGCCTGATCATTTATAGACGGCTGAAGAACATGGAAGTGCACAAATCCATGCTGGAAGTCTCCGAACTTATCTATGAGACTTGCAAGACCTATTTGGCCACGCAAGGCAAATTTCTCATCCTGCTGGAGTGCTTTATCGGCGTCATCATCGTGTTCTACTTCGGCTTTCTGAGGGATCTTGGGTTCGTTCAGGTCGCTACCATTCTGTTGTTTAGCGTGATCGGCATCGGCGGCAGCTACTCGGTGGCGGCCTTCGGCATGCGCGTGAACACTTTCGCCAACTCCCGGGCGGCCTTCGCCAGCCTGCGCGGCAAAGCCTTCCCCTGTTACGACATTCCCCTGCAAGCCGGCATGAGTATCGGCATGTGCTGATCTCGGTCGAGCTGATCATGATGCTGATCATCCTGCTGTTCATTCCGGGCGACCTGGCCGGACCCTGTTCATCGGTTTCGCCATCGGCGAGTCGCTGGGCGCGGCGGCCTTGCGCGTGGCGGGCGGCATCTTCACCAAGATTGCGGATATCGGCGCGGACCTGATGAAGATCGTCTTTAAGATCAAGGAAGACGACGTGCGCAATCCGGGCGTCATCGCGGACTGCACGGGCGATAACGCCGGCGATTCGGTGGGACCTTCGGCCGACGGCTTCGAGACTTACGGCGTCACTGGCGTGGCCCTGATCACCTTTATTCTGCTCGCAGTCAAGCAGCCCGAGATGCAGGTGCGGTTACTGGTCTGGATCTTCGTCATGCGCGTGATGATGATCATCTCCTCCGCGTTGAGTTACTTCATCAACGGCATCGTCGCCAAGGCCAGATACGGAGATGCCGAAAAATTCAACTTCGAAGCGCCACTGACTTCGCTGGTGTGGATGACTTCGCTCATCTCCGTCGGACTGACTTATGTGGTCAGCTACTTCATCATTCCGAGTTTGAACGGCGATACCAGCTTGTGGTGGAAGCTGGCCACGGTGATTACCTGCGGCACCCTGGCCGGTGCGATCATCCCCGAGGGGGTGAAGGTATTTACCTCCACTCAGTCGCGGCACGTCCGCGAGATCGTCAATTCCGCGCGCGAAGGCGGCGCCTCATTGTGCATTTTGTCCGGTCTTGTGGCCGGCGACTTCAGCGCCTACTGGCTGGGCTTCTCCATCCTCGGCCTGATGAGCATCGCCTATGGAGTCAGCACCCTGGGCCTAGCCAGCCTCATGGTGGCGCCGGCCGTGTTTGCTTTCGGACTGGTGGCCTTCGGCTTCCTGGGTATGGGTCCGGTCACCATCGCGGTGGATAGCTACGGCCCGGTGACGGATAACGCCCAGTCCGTGTTCGAGCTTTCGACCATCGAGACGCTGCCAGGCATCGAAGCCGAGATCCAGCGCGATTTCGGATTCAAACCAAACTTCGAGAAAGGCAAGGAGAACCTGGAGGAGAACGACGGTGCGGGCAATACCTTCAAGGCGACCTCCAAACCCGTGCTGATCGGTACCGCGGTAGTGGGCGCCACCACCATGATCTTCTCGATCATCGTGGCGCTCACTAACGGCCTGACGACCAACCAGGATAAACTCTCGATCCTCAACCCGCCTTTCCTCTTGGGTCTGATTGCCGGCGGAGCGGTGATTTATTGGTTCACGGGCGCATCCATGCAGGCGGTCACCACCGGCGCATATCGCGCAGTGAAATTCATCAAGGAGCACATTAAGCTGGAAAGCGCCGAAAAGGCCTCCGTATCCGACTCCAAGAAGGTGGTGGAGATCTGCACGCAGTACGCGCAGAAGGGCATGCTGAACATCTTTATCGCTGTGTTCTTCGCCACGCTGGCCTTCGCCTTCTTCGAGCCGTTCTACTTCATCGGCTACCTGATCTCCATCGCCATATTCGGCTTGTTCCAGGCAATCTTCATGGCCGACGCCGGCGGCGCCATGGACAACGCCAAGAAAATCGTCGAGACCGAGCTGAACATGAAAGGCACCGAATTGCACGCCGCCACGGTGGTGGGCGATACGGTAGGCGATCCTCTCAAAGACACCAGTTCGGTGGCGCTGAATCCCATCATCAAGTTCACCACGCTGTTCGGATTGCTGGCGGTGGAACTCGCTGTGTCGCTGAACAATAAGCAGGGCAACACGCTTTCGACCGTGCTCGGCGCGCTGTTCTTTCTGGTTTCAGTGACGTTCGTCTATCGCAGCTTCTACGGCATGCGCATCGAATCGAATTAAGCACCGCCCCGTCTCAGAATCGTCGCGCGCAGATAATGGAGGGCGGGCTTCAGTGGGGCAGACCTCCAGGTCTGCGTGGGTCCTCCAGGACCCGCTACGCCCGACGTGGACGTCGGCCGTAGGACTGAGTCCTGCCACAATTTATGCAGGTGTTAGGTCGCGCGAAAACTAAGTGGCATTGAGGCTTGAGCCGGCGCGGGGCTTCAGCCGCGCTGCGCCGAATGTTCTGGTTGCGTCAGCCTGCTCCAAACGCTACGCGCGCAGGCGCTGTCGCAACCATCCGGCCAGTTCCGCCAGCCGCACAGTGCTCTGTTCCCCGCTGGCCATTTCCTTCACCACCGCCGCCCCGTCGCGTACCTCGTTGGGCGCCAGAAACACGGTGAATCGCGCGCCGCGGCGGTCTGCATAGCTGAAAAACTTCCCGGGTTTGCCGGCGGAGAAAGCCAGGTCCGTCGGGATGCCGGCAGCCACCAGTTCTGCGGCCACGCGCGCCGCGTCCCGGCTAAGTGCCGCGTCAAACATTCCGACGCACACTTCCACTTTCGGCTTGGCCGGCGAGAAACCCCTCAACTCGGTCAGGATCTCGGCGATCACCACATCCCCGAAACCCATGCCCACCGCCGGGCGCGCGACGCCGGTCATATCTGCAAACAGATTGTCATAGCGGCCGCCGCCGAAGATGGCGCGGAAGCGGCGCCCGGTATCGAAGCCTTCGAACACCGCGCCGGTATAATACGAGAGCCCACGCACCACCCCGGAATCGAAGCGCAGGTATTCGCCGAATCCCATCGCGTCGGCCAAGTCCAGCAGGCGGCGAACCTCCTCCGCCGCGGGGCTGGCCGCCAGCGGCCCCTCGGTCAGGCTGTCCGCGGCTTCACTGCCCAGTTGCCCGATCACTGCATCGGCCGTCTGGACCGCCAGGCCTTTTTCGACCAGCATCTCCTGCAAAGTCTCGACTGGCACTTTGCCCTTCTTGTCGAGCACCATGAAAACGTCCACATGCTGGTCCAGCGGCACGCCCAGTTCACAGAGCAAATAGGCCACTACCTGCCGGTTATTGATGTGGATGCGCACGTCTTGCGGGCCCAGACCCAACGCCCTCAGCGCGCTCGTTACTCCCGCCAGGATCCAGGCCTCGGCTTGCACGGAAGGTTCGCCGACGATGTCCAGATTCCACTGGAAGTGCTCGCGTTTGCGGCCGCGGGTCATGCGCTCGTAGCGGAAGCACTGGCCGATGGTCCACCATTTGGCCGGAAACACGATGTCCTGCGGCCGCGCGCTGATCATGCGTACCAATGAAGGTGTCACTTCGGGACGCAGCGCCAGTTGCCGGTTGGATTTGTCCTCGAAATGATAGATCTGCTGCGCCACCTCCTCGCCGGCCTTGCGTGCCAGCAGCTCGAAGGTTTCCACCACTGGCGGCTCGAAGCGCTGGAAACCGTGTAAGGTGGATGCGGCAGTCCAGGCGGCGAAGATGCGGTCCCGCAATTCCAGGTCTTCCGGATAGAAGTCGCGCATGCCGCGCGGCGGTTCCAACTGCATATGTAATTAGTGTAGTTCAACGGCCAATCTCCGCCCGGATTCCACTGCGCAATTGCACCGGGACTTTCAGTCCCGCCACTCGATCTCGCGCGCGTCTCCGTCCAGCGCGCGTAAGCGAATCTCGACGCGCTCCCGCGGCATCAGTTCGGGGAAGCGTTCGCCCCACTCGATAATCACCATAGCCGGGCTGTCGAACAGCTCATCCAGGCCCAGCGTGGCTGCATCGCGCGCGCTATCCAGTCGGTAGAGATCCACGTGATAGACAACCGGCGGCGTACCGTATTCGTGGATCAGCGTGAATGTGGGACTGGAGACCTCCTCTAGCGGCGCCGCGCCCAAACCGTGAACGATGCCTTTGGCCAGCGTGGTCTTGCCCGCCCCCAGGTTGCCGATCAGCAGCACGGTCGCGTGCGGCGGCAGCGCCCGCGCCAGGCGCTCGCCCAGGGCGATGGTCTCCTCCTCAGAGGCGGTGCGGAAAACGGGCACACTCCTCCAGGGCCGCCGGAAGATAGCGCAGCAGATCGGTCGCGTTCAGGCATTTCTCGGTGAGTACAGCGGCGCCTAATTCGCCGGCCAGCCCATGCAGGTAGACAGCGGCGGCGATGGCTTCGTCCGGATTTTTTGGAAACTGTCCCAGCAGTCCGGCCAGCATGCCGGTGAGAATATCGCCCGTGCCGCCCGTGCCCATGGCAGGCGTGCCCGTGGGGTTGACCCAAACGCGCCCATCGGCGAACGCGATCAGCGTGCGTTCCCCTTTCAGCACCAAGGTGACCTGCCGCCCGGTGGCCAGACCTCGCGCGGCGGATACGCGATCGGCGGAAATTTCCGCAGTCGATTTGCCGCAGAGCCGCGCCATTTCGCCCGGGTGCGGCGTCAACACGCGGAGCCTTCCGCTTCCTGACCACTCCGTCCCCGCGAGTGCATTCAACGCATCGGCATCCGTCACCATGGGTTGCGCGAATTCGGCGAATGCGCGCCTCACCAGCGCCACCACTTCTGGATCGTCGCCCAACCCCGGCCCGATGGCGATGACATCTTTTTTCTCGGCAACTTTCTCGACTTCACCCCAGAGCTGCCCGCTTGCGAGCGGCGCGGTCATCAACTCCGCGGCGTGGCCGGCGATCACCGGGATGGCGGACTCCTCTGACGCGACTGTAACCAGGCCCGCGCCTGCGCGCAATGCGGCCATTCCACACATCGCCGCGGCGCCGGTCTTGCCGCGCGATCCGGCGATGGCCAGCACGTGCCCATAAGTGCCCTTGTGCCCCGCCCGCGCACGCGGCGCGAGCACCCGTCCGAACATAGCCGGCTCAACCAGCGACAGCCAGATGGAATCGTCGGCATCGAACATGGCGGGCGGACTGCCGATGGCGCCCACACGCAACTCGCCCACCGCGTCGCAATTGGGCGCCAGCACGTGCGCCGGCTTGGGCGCGGTAAATGTCACGGTATAATCGGCGCGGGCCTGCTCGCCGGTCGGCTGGCCGGAATCGCTGGGCATGCCCGAGGGAATATCGACAGCCACCACCTGGGCCAGCGGGAAGCCGTGGTTGATCTCGCGGATGGCATCCAGCATGGCGCCGGAGGCCGATCCGCTGATTCCAGTGCCCAGCAGCGCATCCACCACGATGGTTGCCAAGCGGGCCGCGGCTGGAATTTCGCGCGTCACCGGGCACCCGCATACCTGCAGCATGCGGTAGTTTTGCGCGGCGTCGCCTTTCAGTTCCTCCGGCGCGGCCAGCAGCACCACGTGCAAGGCGCGCACCTCACACCGCGTGAAAAGCTGGCGCGCCACCACCATGCCGTCGCCGCCATTGTTTCCCTTGCCGCACAGAACCACGATGCGTTGCGCGGCCAGGGGCGCGAATTTCTCGGCCAGCAGTTCCACCACGCGATGCCCGGCGTTTTCCATCAGCACCACGCCGGGAATGCCCATTTCGATGGTGCGCCGGTCTACCTCGCGCATCTGCGCGGCCGAGAGAGCTTTCACGGACGCCTCGCCACCAGCATGGTCATATCGTCCGACAACTCGGCGGCGTCGCCCGACCACTGCAACACGGCCTCCATGCTGCGCGCGATGATTTCGGGCGAATCGCGATCCACATTCTTGGCCAACAGGTCCGTGAGCCGCTGCTCGCCGAACATCTCGCCGTATTCGTTCTCGGGCTCGATCATGCCATCGGTGTACGCCACCAGCACGTCGCCGCTGGACATGCGAACGGTCCTTTCCTCATAGCAGGAGAAAGGGAACGCCCCCACCACGGTGCCGGTCACTTCCAGTAACTCGGGCACACCCTTGCGCAACAGGATAGGCTGCAGATGCCCGGCATTGGTGTACCTCAGGGTCTGGGTGGCCTCGTCGTATAAGGCGAAATAGAAGGTCGCATATTTCTCGGGCGAAGTATTCGCGTACAGCAGCTTGTTCAGGCGCGACACCATGACGGCGGTAGAGAGCGGCGGCGGCGTCCAAACGGCGCCGCCCGCGGCGGCCATGGCGGGCACGCTCGCGGTAAGCTGCATGCGCATGGTGGACTGGATCGAGGCCATCAATAGCGCCGCCGAGATGCCTTTGCCGGCCACGTCGCCGATGGCAAACGCCACGCTGGAGTCGACCCGCATGAAATCGTAATAGTCGCCCGAAACCACGCGCGCGGGCTTGCATACCCCAGTGAGCGTGAGGGTTTTCAGCCCCGGCACGTCTTTCGGAAAAAGCAGGGTCTGCACCTCGCGCGCAATTTCCAGTTCGGATTGCAGGCGCTCCTTCTCCTTCGCCACAATGATAAGGCGCTCCAGATTCTCGGTCATGGTGTTGAAAGAAGCGCCCAGTTCGGCTAGTTGATCGTTGCCGCGGACCGGAATGCGATGCGAAAAATCTCCTACTTTGATGCGCCGCGTGCCTTCGTACAACTCGTGCACCGCGCTGGTAATGGTGCGCGAGATGGATACGCCGATCACCAGCGAAACCAGTTCCACGATCAGGAACAGGGTGACGATAATCAAAAACAGCGCCCAGATCACCTGCCCGTAAGCCATGTCTCCCAGGAAAACATTGTTTCCGAAAAGCGTGCTAAGCACCGCCGACATGCGCGTATTCACCAGCAGCAGGCCCCTGGCCGTTTTGTTCGCCGGCGCGTTCCAATACATCACGGGTACCAGCGATACGCCGTCAACCTGCATGTCCAGGAGATTGTTCTTGGGAGGCATATGCGCGGCGTGCGAGGCGGCCGAACCACCGGGAACGCTGCGCAATCCGTTGCCGGACTCGGAGAAAAAATTCACCTGGCCCAGGCCGGGCAGAAGGCTCGCCAAAAAACCCTGGCTGATCGGGGCCATGATCACCACATCCGTACGGCCGGCCGTGGCATTGGCCCAGCTATACATCTGCGCGTCCTTCACCACAATGCCGCTGGCGTCTTTCCATCCGGCGGGTGGCGCGGTGATCGTGGACGAAGGCGGATACCGCATTTCACCGCCATCGCGCACCAGGATCTCTGCCGCGGGGAAGAATCGCTGCGTGAACTCGAGCGTCCGCTCGATCACTTCCGTCCGGCGCACCGGAGCGGTCTCCAGAATCGAGGCAGCGGACCCGCGCAGGATGTTGGTGCGGCGGTCGAGTTCCGAATTAACCAGGTAGATCGCGATTTGGCCGGTAAGCCAGTATGTGCTGACCAGCACCAGCGCCAGGATCAGGCCAATGGGGACCATGGCGATAAACGCGTACGCCACAATGAGGCGGTTCCGCAGGCGCCAGATCAACTTCTTGACGCCGGTTCTGGCGAGGCGGACAGCCACGATGAAACCTAAGATCCAGACCGCAAAGGTGACCAGCAGTTCTATCAACGTGGCGGGGGCCGCGATGGCTAGCACGATGGCGAGAATCAGCGCGAGCAGGAACGTCTTTTCAATGCGCCCGAGCTTGCGGTAGAGAGATGTCAGGCGCGCGCGCATTTCTACTCATATTATCGCGGTATCCTGTGGTCCGCGGTGGGCAGACGCGTAGTGCTTGAAAAGTGGCAATGGGTTATTTCAAACCCTCGGCCTTCGCTGTGACCAGCCATGCGGCCCAGCCCAGGCAAACGGCCGCCAGAGCTGAAACCACCACGGGAGCCGGGAAAAAATAGATCCAGCTCAAGACCAGGTTCACTACCTGAACCGTGAAAAGGCTCCACCCCAGAGCCCCGATCGCTTCAGAATTCTTTCGCGCGAGGCTGCCCAGATGCCAGGCCAGGAATGCCGAGAAAAGCAAATAGGCTGTAAACAACAGACCGAACCCGATATAGAAACCGCCATAACTGCAATTGGTGCCCATGAGCTGAAAGTGGACATCATTCATGGCCTCCCGGACGCCGCGAACTTCCGGCGACGTGAGAGTGAGCAATCCGTAGGTATGGCTCGCCGCAAAAACAACGAGCAAGCCCGCGGCAATCCGGTAGAGCAAAGTCGGCTTCATTAACTTCAGCGGGCCGCGACCGGGTCAGGGAGCCGTTTCGCAAAGCGGCTCGACGCCCTACTTCTGCCTGCCTTGCGCGGCGACTGCCTCCATAGCGGCCTTTACCTTCTCCGGATCTCCGAGATAGTAGCTCCGCAGCGGCTTCAGGTCGTCGGCTAACTCGTAGACCAGCGGCATGCCGGTAGGAATATTCATCCCCACGATGGCCTCGTCGGAGACATCATCGAGATACTTCACCAGCGCGCGCAGGCTGTTGCCATGCGCGGCAATCAGCACGCGCCGGCCTTCCCGTACTGCGGGCGCGATCGTCGCGTGCCAGTACGGCAAAAAGCGGTTCACGGTATCCTTCAGGCACTCGGTGAGCGGCAGTTCCTGCGCGGTCAGATCTTTGTAGCGCGGGTCGTGGCCGGGATAGCGCGCGTCGTCTACGGTAAGCGGGGGCGGCGGAATATCGTAACTGCGCCGCCAGATCTTCACCTGCTCCTCGCCAAACTTGGCGGCCGTCTCCGATTTATTCAGACCCTGCAGCGCGCCGTAGTGCCGCTCATTCAAGCGCCACGAACGGTCGACCGGAATCCACATCAGGTCCAACTCGTCGAGCGTCATCCACAGCGTGCGGATGGCGCGTTTCAGCAGCGAGGTGTATGCTACGTCGCACGCGAAGCCTGCGGCCTTCAACGCGACGCCGGCCTCATGCGCCTCCTGGCGTCCTTTTTCCGAAAGATCGACATCGGTCCAGCCCGTGAAGCGGTTCTCTTTGTTCCAGTCGCTTTCGCCGTGGCGCAGCAATACGAGTTTGTGCATGGCGAATGCTCCTATCGGCGAAATGCCTGTCGCCCGGCGAACTGCGCCGCGCTGCCCAGGTTCTCTTCGATACGGAGTAGCTGGTTGTACTTGGCAATACGGTCGGTGCGGCTGGCCGAGCCGGTCTTAATCTGCCCGGCGTTGGTGGCCACTACCAAATCCGCGATAAACGGGTCTTCCGTCTCGCCGGAACGATGCGAAACCACCGACGTGTAATGCGCCGCGCTGGCCATGTGCATGGTTTCGAGCGTTTCGGTAACCGTGCCGATCTGGTTCAGCTTGATCAAAATCGAATTGGCGATACCGCGCTCGATGCCGAGCTTGAAAATCGCCGGGTTCGTCACGAAGATATCGTCGGCGACCAGTTGGATCTTGCCGCCCAACGCATCCGTCAGCGCTACCCATCCATCCCAATCTTCTTCCGACATGCCGTCTTCGAGCGAAATGATGGCGGGGTACTGCCGCACCCAATCGGCCCAGAATTCCACCATCTGGGCGGAAGTGCGCGCGCTCTTATCGGATTTTTTGAAAACATACTTGCCATCCTCGAAGAACTCACTGGAGGCCGGATCGAGGCAGATGCCGATCTGCTCGCCGGGTTTGTATCCGGCCTGGGAGATACCTTCGAGCAGCACTTCGAGCGCCTCCACGTTGGATTTCAGGTTGGGCGCGAAACCACCTTCATCGCCGACCGCGGTCGAGTAGCCGCGCTTCTTCAGCACCTTCTTCAGCGTATGGAAGACCTCCACGCCCATGCGGATGGCTTCGGAAAATTTCGCGGCGCCGAACGGCGCGATCATGAACTCCTGCACGTCGACGGAATTGTCCGCATGCGCGCCGCCGTTCAGGACGTTCATCATGGGAACGGGCAGCAGCCGTGCGCCCGCACCGCCCAGATAACGGTAGAGCGGCGTATGCGCGGAAGCGGCCGCCGCGCGCGCGGCAGCCATGGAGACGGCCAGAATCGCGTTGGCGCCCAGGCGGCCCTTGTTCGGCGTGCCGTCCCGTTCGATCATCAGGCGGTCAATCTCCACCTGCTCGGTGGCGTCCTTGCCGTGCAGCACCTGCGCGATCTCGCCATTAACATGGCTGACGGCAGATTGCGTGCCCTTGCCCATATAGCGCGACTTGTCGCCGTCGCGGAGTTCCACGGCCTCGTGTTCTCCCGTGGAGGCGCCGGAGGGCACAGCCGCCCTGCCCATGCTGCCATTTGCCAGGTAGACATCCGCTTCCACCGTGGGGTTGCCACGCGAATCGAGAATTTCCCGGCCTGTTACGCGAACGATGGTGGTCATAATATGTAGAAATAATAAGGTAGCAAACGGCCCGATTTTTCGCGAACAACCTGCTTGGTTTCCCGGGAATCCGTCCCGGTTCGTGCACGCCGGCTAGCCAAATCCAATCCGCCATTTTTCACCCTTGACTACAGTTCCGGCCAGATGATGTCGATGGGATACATGATGAGAATCGTGGATTCCCGCAGGCAGGACCGTCGCGACACGATCACGAGCGTCAAATACTATGGCGCCTGAAGTTATCGCGGTTACCTGCACGGTGGCGGCCGCGGCCTTTGCTGCGGGCTGGCTGAATACTGGAGTACGCCTCGCGAAATGCCGGCGGGAACAAGAAGAATCGTCAAACTCGTTCCTGGTGACGGAATTCGAGAAGAGACTGCTCGAACTGGTGGCGAGAGGCGAGTCGCTGCATCAGCTCCTCGACCACGTTACCCTGGCGATTGAGGCAATGGCGCCGGAGTGTCTTTGCACGGTCATGCTGCTGGATGAGGAAGAGCGGCGCTTTCTGTTTAGTGCTTCAGGGCCCAGCGTATCGGCGGACTATTTGCAGGCATTGAATGGTCTGGAAATCGGTCCGGACGTCGGTGCGTGTGGTTCGGCGGCGTTTCGGAACGAGACGGTAATTGTGGAAGATATAGCCACCGATTACCGCTTTGCGATCCCGAAGGATTTGGTCTTGAGTTTTGGATTGCGGTCCTGCTGGAGCGTTCCGATCCGCAATTTCAATGGCGCCGTCCAGGGGACCTTTGCGATGTATCATCGAAAACCGTCCAAACCGCGGCAGACGGAGCTGCAGTTGGTGGAGGCTGGCGCCCGGCTGGCCGGTAACGTGATCGAGCGGCTACGATCGGAACAAAGATTGAGGGAGGCCGCCGAACGTCTGGAACTCGCGGAGAAAGCGGCCGAATTCGGGATTTGGGAAGTCCGGATTCCCGGCGGAGCCGTGGCGGTTTCCGGAGGATTTGCAACGCTGGTCGGACTGCCGGCCGCCTCGGGCCGGCTAAATCTACATGAACTCGATAGAATGCTGCATCCCGACGACCGCGACGTGGTGCGTGCCGCGGCGGAGGCGGCCATCGAGACCGGAACCTTCCAGGCTGAATTCCGAATTGTGCTGCCCGATGGTTCGATCCGTTGGGAGCGAACCAGGGCCGGGTCGAACTTCTGGAAGACGGTGCGCGGCGCGCCGTGGGCGCCCTCATCGATATCACGGAAGAAAGAGATCTGTTGACGCGGCTGGAAGAAGCTCGCACGGCTGCCGAGGGTTCTGCGCGCGTGGCCCGGCAAGCCGAACGCCTCGAACTGGACCGCAAGAACATCCTGGAGATGCTGGCAAAGGATGCGCCGCTCGGCGAGATAGCCTTGGCGATGGCGATGGCTGTCGAGCGGCAGATCCCATTTTCCTTATGTTCCATTCAGATTGAATCGCCTGCTCAGCGAATCTCCGTATCGCCCCACGTCCCCGAAAGCCTCGCCCAAGTTCTGGGGCGGATTTCAATAGCGTCCGTACGCGAAGCGTCATCCGCCACGCCGATTGCGGGGCTGTCCCGGGATCCGGAATGGCAACAGTGCGTCGAGAGCTCGACCGGCTTTCACGAACAGAACTACCTGGCGGCGGCGATACTCCAGAACAGACTGGTCGCTGGTGTGTTCATCATACTATTGCCGGGGGATAAGCTCGCGCCCACAGCGGACCGGGAGTTGTTGGAATCGTGGGCGCGATTTGCAGGCTTTGCCATCGAACGCCGTGCATTATACGAACAGCTGTCTTTTCGAGCGCAGTATGACGAACTGACGTCGCTCCTCAACAGAGCGTCACTTTATGACCGGATGGAAGCGCTGATGACCGGCGGCATCCTTAAAGACGGTGCCATGGCCGTACTGTATTTCGATTTGGACTTCTTTAAAGAGATCAACGATAATTACGGTCACGCCGCTGGAGACACGGTTCTTCGCATCGTCTCGCAACGAATCCTGCAAAGCACCCGCCGCGCCGACGTGGCTGCCCGCATTGGCGGTGATGAGTTTGTGATCTTGCTGCCTGGCGTCTGCGACCGGCGTGACGCAAGACGCATCGCGGAACTCATCGGCCGGGCGATAAACGAACCGATAGAATCCGATGGCCGGAAACTGCGCGTGGCGACAAGCATTGGGATCGCCGTTTATCCGAACGATGGGCGACACATAGACGATCTGTTGAAGACCGCGGATGAGGATATGTACAGGGCGAAGCTGAACCGCCAGTCGGACACGCTGCCAAGAATCAACCCGAAGAGGCTCTGCCTGGAACCCGAGACACCCGCCGTTATCGCGGTCCCTTCGCTGCCGGTCGTTGATCGCGATGACGCCGGCCCGGACGCCTGATTCCCTGAGTCGGTGCTCTACCCTCTCGACCGGCCCGCGATCCTCAATCGTCGTGAAATCTAAAGGTCTGCTTCGGATTCGCCGATATGTCTTGCATGGGGCCGAAACGGCGCGCGCCCGGACGCCATCTTTTGCAGCGGGCATTCATGCGCCTTAATTCCGAGGAGTTGCGCGACACGCGCACACCCTCTATGGGAGCGACTACACTGGCTGGGCACGTATCGGAGCGAATCGGTGGTGAGTTCGGCGAGGAGGACCGTCACCGAACCGCCCGGCCCAGGAGCAGAAAGGTCGAGTTGGCTATGATTTGCGGCGCATTGGCGGCCGTCGTTGCGAGTCTTGCGTTCGTTGCCATTTCGTCCATGGAATTGTTGTCGGCGGCGCGCGGCTACACGCAGGGAGAGGCGTTGTGGTCCAAGGGCCAAAAGGACGCGATGCTATACCTGATGCGGTACACGCAAACGCGCTCCGACACCGACTATAAACGGTTTCTAGCCGCTCTTCATGTACCGCTGGCTTGCCGGACAGCTCGCCTGCAAATGGACTTGCCTCACAGTGATCCCGCCATCCTCGGCCATGCGTTTGCCGACGTGGGTATTCACGAACAAGACCGCAGCCGGATGATTTGGCTCTACCGCCATTTCGCCTCGGAGCCACACCTGGCCCGGGCCATCGCGACCTGGGTGGAAGCCGAACAGGATATTGCGGCGCTCGAGAGAAACGGCGAAAGGCTGCGTCAGCGCATCCTGTCGCGATCGCTCGATCCGAATCTGGTCACGGCGACTCTGGCCGAAAACGATCGTATCAACCGCCACCTGACCCCCTTGGAAGAACGCTTTTCCGAGAGCCTGGCGGAGGCCGGATGCTGGCTGCACAACTGGCTGGTTACGATGATTTCGATCACTGCAGTCGTGTTGGTCGCGGCCGGCTCAACCGCCTTTGGCGTACTGCTCCATGCACGGGAGCTGCGTGGCGAGATCGCGGAGCGCCGCCGCCTGCATGAGGAGTTGTTTGCCGCCAAGCAGGCGGTCGAAGAGTCCAGCCGCGCCAAGAGCGGCTTCATGGCCAATATGAGCCACGAGCTGCGCACGCCGCTGAATGCCATCATCGGCTACAGCGAGATGTTGCAGGAGGAGGCCGGTGAGAAGGTCGCGGCGGAGGCCATCCCAGACCTGGTTCGTATCAATTCCGCAGGCAAGCATCTTCTTGCGCTCATCGATGATGTGCTCGACTTCTCAAAGATCGAAGCCGGCAAGGTCGATTTGTTATTGGAAGAGGTGGATGTCTCCCAGATGGTCGCGGACGCGGTCAGTACAATGCAACCGCTGGCACGGAAGAATAGGAACAAACTGATGGTACGGCAAGGAGAAGGCCTCGGCACCATCCGGACGGATCTCTTGAAGTCGCGCCAGATCCTCTATAACCTGTTGAACAACGCCTGCAAATTCACCAGGGATGGCATCGTTACACTGGAGGCAGTTCTCCAGGTGGCGGACGGCACAAAATGGATCGAGTGGCGGGTTACGGATACTGGGATTGGAATTGCCCCGGATCAAATGAGCAAGCTCTTCCGGGACTTCTCGCAACTGGATGCGTCCACGACGCGTGAGTACGGTGGTACCGGCCTGGGACTGGCTATCAGCCAGAGACTGTGTCAGCTTATGGGTGGCTCGATCAGTGTGGTCAGCGAACCGGGTAGAGGCTCTACATTCACCATGCGCTTGCCTTACGAGAAGGGCGGCGAAGTCTAAACAGGCTGTCGCTTCTAATACTTCTGGCGGGACTCGCTATTGGGTGCCTGCGTAAATGAGTGCGGCTATAACGCCCGGCTTGGAGATCGGTCGGCAGTTTGTGTTGGCGAGGCGTGCAGGATTGTCTGATACCGGCTGGTGCCACTGCCGCTCCGGTGATCATGCAACTTGCACGGCGCGCCGCATTTCGGACACACCCAATCGATCATGCCATGGTGTCGCAGGTAAGCGTGGATCTCGCCGACCTCATGCTTCAGATCCACCGAATCCGCTAACCACGGAGGCTCGACTCCAACACGCGCTTTCGAGGGCGTTGCGCCTTTCCTGCCTCTAGTTGCCGAGCGAGCACTGATCGACCGAATCTGTTCGCCCCATCGTGATTGAGCGCGGATCGTCGAAGACGGTGGCTTCCTCCGCGAATCCGACTCCGTGCTTCCGCCGGTTCGCCGAATCAAGCCGGCTTCCCTCGGCTCAGCCCCAGCGCCCGAATCCTCTTATGCAAATTCGTCCGCTCCATGCCCAGCGCACGCGCCGCCCCGGACACATTCCAATTAACCTCCTCCAGCGCCCGCAAAATATGATCCCGTTCGGCCGATTCGCGCGCCTCCTGCACGCTCGAGCGCGGCGCCGGATCGCGCTGCACGCGAATCTCAACCGGAATCGCGTCGCGCGTGAGGCGCTCGCCGGGAGTCAGGATGGCCATGCGCTCGATGGCGTTGCGCAGCTCGCGTGCGTTGCCGGGCCAAGGGTAGCTCTCGAGCATCGGGTATACCGAATCGTCCAGCTTCTTCTGCTTGAAGTTGTTGCGCGCGCAGAAATCGTCCAGGAAATATTCGGCCAGCAGCTTGATGTCCTGCGGCCGCTCGCGCAGCGCCGGCACGCGGATGGGCACCACGCTGAGCCGGTAATACAGGTCTTCGCGAAACTTCGATTGCAGCACCAGCGCACTCAGATCGCGGTTCGTCGCCGAGATCACGCGCACCGCCACGCGAATAGTCTGCTCGCCGCCCACGCGGTGGAATTCGCCCTCCTGCAGCACGCGCAGCAGCTTGGCTTGCGAGGCGCCGTGCAGGTCTCCCACTTCATCTAAAAAAATGGTGCCGCTATCGGCCAGCTCGAACTTGCCGCGGCGTGTCCCGGCCGCGCCTGTGAACGCGCCTTTCTCGTGGCCGAACAATTCGCTTTCGATCAATTCCGTGGGAATCGCGGCGCAATTCACTTTCACGAAAGGACCCGCGGCGAACGGGCTGTTCTGGTGAATGTGCGCCGCCAGCAGTTCCTTGCCGGTGCCGGATTCGCCGATCAGCAAAACGCGCGCATCCGAGCGGGCCGCCATGCTGGCCTGCTCCACGGCGCGCTGGAACGCAGGGCTCGAGCCGATCATCTTTGGGCTCACACCCACCAGCTCGCGCAGGCGCTCATTTTCCGCGCGCAGGCTGGAATGCTCCAGCGCATTTTTCACGGCCAGCAGCACCTTGTCGCGACTGAGCGGCTTTTCCAGAAAATCGAAAGCGCCGGCGCGGGTAGCCTCCACCGCGTCCGCGATGGTGCCGTGTCCGGAAATCATCACGGCAGGCGCAGGATTGCCATTCTGCCGCACCGAGCGCAGCAGGTCGATGCCGCTGCCGTCCGGTAGGCGCACATCGAACAGGAAAGCGTCCGCGCGCTCCGCGTCCGGATGCGCGCGAAACTCGCGAATTGAACGGCACACGGCGATGCCATAACCCTCGCGCTCCAAAATCATGCGCAGCGAGCGGCCGATATTCTCTTCATCATCCACGATCAGAATGCGCTTGGATGCCATTGGACGCTACGGGCAGCAGCACGCGGAAGCCTGCGCCGCCCAGTTCTCCTTTCACCAGCACGATATCGCCGCCCGTCAGCAGGGCGCCCTTGCGGGAGATGGATAGCCCCAGCCCCATGCCGCCCTTCTTGAACGAAATGGAAGGCTGAAACAAAGATTGCCGGATCTGTTCGCTCAGTCCCGGGCCCGAATCGTGCACCTCAACTAAGGCATTCCCGTTGCTGAGCGCCGTAATGCCCAGGATGCGGCCGCCTTCGCCCGCGGCCTCCGCGGCATTTTCGAGCAGGTTGGTGAGGATGCCTTTCACCAGGTCCTGATCGGCCAACGCCGTGGGATGGGCTGCGTCCAGGCGCAGGTCGTAGGCCAGCTCGGGGTGGCCGGTTTTCAAAAATGCGACGCGCTCTTCAAGCAATTCGTTCAGATCGAGCGGCACGGGTTGCACTGGAGGCTCCGCGGCGAACTGCGAGAACGCGCGGATGCGGCGCTCCAGGCTCTCCACTTCCTCCACTACGATCTGCGCCGCCTGTTCCACGAACGCGCGATCGCGATCGCCGTAACGCGCCAGCATTTCCTCCACTGTGAGCCGGATGGGCGTCAGCGAATTCTTCAGTTCATGCGCCATCTTACGCGCCAGCGTGCGCCAGCTGGCCAGTTGGGTCAGGTACACCAGGCGCTCGGTGGAGCGCTGCAGGCGCTCCGCCATATCGTTGAAGGCGCGTATGGCGCGGCCGATCTCGTCGTCGCTGCGGGCTTCCACCCGCGTAGTCAGGTCCCCCGCCGCAAGGTGCGACAGTCCCGCGGTGAGCTGCTGGATGGGCCGGCTGATACGATGCGCCAGGTACACCAGCAATACCAGCGATACCATCCAAACCGAAGCCGCCAGCAGCACGTAGGTATAGGTGAACCCGCGCAGCAGGTCGCGCGATTGGCGCTTGTCCACGATCTCGCGCGCCGTGCGGATTTCGCGCGAAAGCTCATCCAGTTGCACGCCGCCCAGGCTGGTGGACCATTGCCACACTTCATCGCCATGGCGCGCCAGGTAGTCGATGCGGTCGCCGTCGTGCCCGGATCTGAGGAAGCGCTGGGCCTCGCCGCTATCGAAAAAATTCCTCATCGGCGTAGGCCAGCGATCCTGCTGGGCCGCCGCGTAGCGCACCGGCTGCAAGCGGCCGCCTAGGGCATCGCTCTTCAACGCATCGCAGGCGCGCTGATACAACTCTTTACCGGTCCGTTGCAGGGAATGCGAGAGCCGGTCGAGTTCGCCGGTGGAGGCATAGCTCAAGCTGCGGTCGAGAAGCGAAGTGGTAATCCAGAGGGTAGCGGCAAGAGGGACAAGGGTGGCCGCCAGAAAGATCCCGATCAGTCTGTTGCGCAGCCGGTTCACAACATGCGCGCGGCGCGTCCTACCAATCTCTTCAACTCGCCCAGCCTCAGGGGCCCGGCATCCGCGGTCCAGTGCGGCTGCAGATCGCGGGCCCGCCGGCTGAAGGCCTCGATGAGCCGCGTCAGGTTCAGGCCGGAGTCGCCCATCACCGCCGCTTCGTCCCGGGGTTCGGCGGCCCGCAATTCGAAGCGCAGCCAGAAGGGACGATCCTGGGGAAGGCCCGTGGCGCTGATGGCGATGTTGTCCAAACACCATGCCTCCGCCGCCGCCGCCGACAGGTGCGAAACGGTGCGTTGTCCTTCGCCGAGCTTGGTGACCGAGAACTTCTCTTCCCACAAATCGTAGCTGAATACGAAACGCTCGGGCGTCTTGCGCAGACTGGTCGCAAAATTGTCGGTGGTGAGCGTCAACTGCGTCAGGAACACCACCGCGGCGCCGTCTCTCAGGCGGTCGAGCGGCTTGCCGGCCAGGAAATGCAGTTCGGGCATGGCCACATGCAAGTCGTCGCCATCCCAGGTTACAGTCAGATGTCCGGCGGCGGAGAGGCGGGACAGAGGTATAGCCACACTGGCCAGGAGCCAATGCCTGCGGCTGATCTTTACCGCTTCTTTACAATCGCGGCTGCGTCTTTCCGTTTGCCTCAACGTCGCGTTTGGCCAGCGCCAATCAATAGTTCATACCCACCATGAACACCGGTTCAATGTGGCCTTCCTTGATCGGGAAGGCCAGCGCCGCGTACATGCCGTTCTGCCGCACCCCTACACCTACGGAATGCCGCATTACCGGCGCCTGTCCCTGATCCCATATTGCCCCATTGTCACAGAAAACATCGAACAGCCTGTACCGGTACTCCACCGTGTTGTGCACCACGCGATTGCCGCCCAGAGGATCCAGCTCAAACCGGTTCCACCCGCGGAGCATGGTGCTGTTACCTAGTATAAACCGATCGAAGAGCGGCGCCTGGCCGATAATCGCGCCCACGGTGGCTTCGTCCATGATGCGGCTGCGGCCCCAGGAGTAGACGTATTGGGCATCGCCCAGGTGACGGGCGTAGGCGAAATCGCTGCCGAGCAAACTGGTGGCCGCGCGCAGGCTGTAGCCTGCGTCCCATTCCTGCTGGTTGGTGCCGGACCCCTCTACGCGCCGATGATAGCGCAGAGTAGTCACCATCGCGTTGGCGGATTCGGTCCGCGCGGCCGGAAATTGCGATTGAAAACGTTCAAAACTCGTGCCCACGGAGAGGTTCACCAGTCCCGAGGCGCTCTTGGCCAGCACAAAAGTCACCAGCGGCTCGATATTCTGGCGCGTGCGGTAAATCCCGGAAGTATCGCTCTCCGCGCCGGGTTGATCCAGGGCGTCCACAGTGGACTGGTTCCATCGTTCGTGATAGCTCTCGAAATCCAGGCGGAAGCGCAAGCGGTCGGTCCCCAGGCGCTTATCCTCGTAACTCGCGACGATGCCCGTGTAGCGCTCCGCCAGGTCATCGCCATCGCTGACCCCGCCCACAGTGAACGCCTGCCATCCGACCGAGGCCGTGCCTTCGACCATCCCGCTGGTACCGCCATCGGTGCGATAAACCAGCTTCGGAATGGACGCTTCGAATTTCGCGGGAGTCCCGCGCACTTCAAATACGACCCGGACGTGTTGGGGCATCTGGCCGCGCAGCAGGCGATGGGTGACCGCCCGCACATGCAGTTCCCGGCGGATGCGCACCGCCAGGTCGTCGAGCGCGGCCGGGTTCAACTTCTCGCCCACCAGCCGGGTGAGCTCGCTGCGCAATCCGGTGCTGATGCCGGCTGGACTGTCGCCCGCGACCTCCACACTTTCCACCGTGTAGCGTGTATTGACGTTCATGTCCTGTTCCGGAGTTCCGGCCAGGAGCAGGCCGCTCGCCAAGGTCGAGGCTAGCCAGAGAAATCTCATGCGCGACGCCGATGCAAGTGGTTAGCCAAATGGAAATTGCAGCAAGGGAACAGCTTAGCTGAAAGAGAACTGTGACTGTAGTTCACAGTGTGGGAGAGAATTTTGGAAGGGCCGCGAATGCATGGGGGCCCGTTGTTTCGCGATTACAGTGCTTTGGCCAATTCGGCGCCAAAAGCAGTTTTGGGGGCAGCGTCCTTGCCGCGCCGCGGCTTCCGGCCGTTGCGCTGCTGCTGGGGACGCTCCATGGTCGGTTTAGCATCTTTGCCCTTGGAAGGCTGCGCCGGATTGGCCCGCAACAGCCGGTCTTCCAGAGGGGCGCGATCGAAGCGGCGAATAATCGCCTGCATCTCGTCGGCGGTAGGCGCTTCGACGAATGCGAAGCCCTTGGATTCTTGCGTTTCGTGGTTGCGGATAACTTTGACCGAATCCGCGACCAGATTCTCGGCGGTCAGCCAAGCCTTAATATCGTCGGCAGTGACCCACGCGGGCAGGTTGCCTAAAAAAACAGTGAAATTCATTCAGTGATTTGATCTCTCCGCAGGATGGATTTTTGGCACTTCAAGGGAGGATTCCGATTGCCACCTAAATAGTATCAGAACGGGATACTGGAGCGCAATGCAAATGGAGGGCGGGCTTCAGCCGGCGCGGCGCTTCAGAGCCGCCGAGCACTTCTGGTGCGAAGCGCGGTAATCGCGGGTAAAATGGTTCGGCACCCCGTGGAGGCCGCTCATGACCAGCCGTAAGCAAAAGACCAGGCCGATTCGAGTTGGTGTCGCATCAATCGTGCTGAGTATTGCGTGCGGTTCTCTCAGCGGTTCCTTGCACCACCTGTCCGCGCAAAACCCGGACGCGTCCGGCACAATGCATTCCGCCATGCGGATGGCGGACGGCAAACAATGGACGACACACAATCTGAACGTCAAAACGGTCCCGTCCTACTGCTACGAAGATGCGGAAAAGAATTGCCTTCAATATGGCCGTTTGTACACATGGGAGTCCGCGCGGCGGGGATGTGAATCGTTGGGAGTTGGATGGCGATTGCCGGCGAACGACGAATGGCGGCAAATGGCGAAGCACTACGGTGGAATCCGTGAGGATTCCGACGACAGCGGTAAGGCGGCGTACAAGGCGCTCGTGATCGGAGGCAGATCGGGATTCGATGCCTTGCTCGGCGGCGGCCGCTCCGATGACGGCCAGTATGCACGGTTGGAGGCCCATGGTTTCTACTGGACGGCATCCGAAAGCGATCCGGACACTGCCTGGTTCTACAATTTTGGTAAAGGCGGGCTATCTCTCAATCGTCATAGCGATGGCGAGAAGCAGAGAGCATTTTCCGTTCGATGTGTCAGGGAGTGACGACTGAGAACTCTGTCCCGTCTCTGCTGAAATAGATCAGTGGCGTCGCCCATCGCTCCGCGCCCGCGCAATGCCTTCCTTAGAACTACCGCGACGTAAGACCAGTTGGGGAATCGTCACCTGAACCTGGCCTGCGCGCCAAGTGAACGGAACCTCATCGTTCCCGGCATTCGGGAGAAACCAGAGTGACTGCCCCGGGCCGATGGGCCGCGGGAAAGCTCACCGCCACGTTGTCCTGCGGCAAAAAAACCCATCGCGTAATTGTGATTGGCAACATGCAGGACGATGCGGCCGCGGGCGAACGTCACCAGGTTCGCCATCAGATTAGACGCGGAAACCGAGACCCCACCCATCAGCCTGCCGCGGGACCCCAGGAATCAGGCTGAGAATCTCCTGGTCCGCCGGATCGTCGGGGCCATTCTGGCTGAAAAGCCACTGTCGTCCAACGGGAGGTGTCGCCCGCGCCGTAGCTAGCGGGGTCGATTTGGATCTGCGCGGGAATTCCGCCGCCGGGCGGACTCGACGTAGCCGGAATAGCGCAGGTGTACTGGTGCGCGGGCGATGCCGCACTGCTGCCGCAGACCCGAAGGAACGCCGCGCACAGCAAGACAACCGCCCAAATTCGCATCTTAAAAGCTACTCTCTGCCTCTCAGGATTGCGGCCATCACGCGCGGGCTGCGGCGGCCGTGCATGACCGCGACTACCCACAACGGCTTCTCGTCCGGCGCATAGGCGATCAGATACTCACGCACCCGAGCGAAGCGCAGGGGCCGCGAGGTTAGATCCGGGCGTCTGTGACCCTGACGGGGAAATGGAACCAGGACCCGGATGGCGCTATGGATTTCCTCACGGACGCGGCAAGCGGCTTGGGGATTATCTTCGGCGATGTACTCCCAAATCTCGGTGATGTCCTGCGCCGCAAGAGGATGGAGGGCAAAGCTCCGCTCAGGGTTCATTGAGGCGGATGCTTCTTGAGCAAATCTTCCTCGCGGCGGCGCAGGCCTTCAAAAAATTCTTCGCCGTCTACAGGTTTCACCCTGCCACTCTTCATCTCGTCGTATCGGCTGTCAAGCATTTCTCGCGCCTGGGTAAGCTCATCAAAATATCCGGCCATGACATCCTCAACCAGTTCGCCAGGGGCGCGGCCGGTGTCGATTGCAAGCTTGTCGAGCTTGGCCTGCAGGTCGGGGGTAAACTGTACTTCCATTGCTTTCTCCTTCTCTCAGGGTACGCCAAAATTACAGAATGTCACGAACCGGCATGCGACACCCGCTGGAGCACGTCGCGCACCGTATTCAAACCCCGCTGCTGAGCCGGGCCTGAGACACGCGAAAAGCGGCGTGAGGGTATACCGGTCCTTCGTTCTAACTTGTGATCCAGGGAAGGCGGTGATTAGCGGGGAGTTACTTACCAATCTCTGGTTTAATCAGCCGAAAAAGGCCGACAAGGCGAAGAATCAGCGGAGCCTGCCTATGGCGCCTTCTCAGGCCGTGCCGCGAACCATTGTCGCGGCCCAAGGTTCCGGCGGCATAAATCTCCGGTCACAAGCTTCGCCACTTTTATTAATCCTCCCCGGCCACTCCAAATAAAGAAACTTGCGCCTGCGCACCGCCAATCGAACACCCGCCCGCGCCCAGCCGCGGCGTTAGCCTGTAGTCGTGATCAGCGACCATCGGCGTGAATCGGCGTGCATCGGCGGCTAATCAACATCCGCCCCCGCACCCGCCCAGCCGAATTGGCTTTGATCGGAAGAAAAAAACTATGGCGACCATCAAGCAAATCGAGGCCAATCGCCGCAACGCGCAGCGATCCACCGGCCCCAAAACACCCGAGGGCAAGGCCAAAGTCCGCTTTAACGCCCTCGTCCACGGCCGGCGCGCCGAATCCGCCGTCCTCCCCGGCGAAGACCAAGATGCCTTCAATCGACTCCTGGCCGCTATCATGTCCACCTGGAAGCCCCAGGACGAAATGGAAAAAATCCTGGTCGAGCAAATCGCCGTCTACCAGTGGAAACTGGCCCGTCTGGACGCCACCGAGGCGATCTTGTATGAGCCCGGCGCCCTCTCGCCCGACGCGCTCATCCTCGCCACCCATCGCCTCAGCCTGACCCAGGCCCGCCTCGACCGCTCCGTCTCCAACACCATTGCCGACCTCGAACGCTACCGCAAAAACCGCATAGCCAGCGCCCAGGAGCAACAAACCGCGCAGCAGATTCAGGTAAACCTCCACTTCCGCCCGGGCATACCCGCATCCACCACCGAAGGCAGGCGTTACTACCGCATACTCCCCGAGGTCTTAGGCCTCGACGGAGAATGGCGCGAAATCCCCCGCGAAGCTGTGGGCGACTTCCCCGAACGCCATCCCCCCGGTACCCCGCCTTTGGGAGGTGGGCTTTAGCCGGCGCGGCGCTTCAGCGCCGCCGACCCGGACCTTTTTGGTTGCGGCTATGCTGCTCTGTGGGGCAGACCTCCAGGTCTGCGCGGGTCCTCCAGGACCCGCCCTTCGCGCTTGTAATCAGCCGTTCGAAACGCGAGCAGGCTAAGTCGCATTGGGCTTTAGCCGGGGTGCCCCCGGGGCCGGGGCTTGAGCCAGGCTTGAGCCCCGCCCCACACCCACCGATCCTACTTTAGACGGATTTCTTCACTCGTCAATAGTCATAGAATCGACTCCGTATCCGGCACAATGTGTCGAAAGCAACGCGGCGCCTCGACGCGCATGGCGGCGTGACCGCTGGCTTCAGGGCGTCGCCATCCGTAACCTGGTGGGTTTTCAGATTTTAGGGGGTCAAAATGACTGACTCGCAGGCACTTCGTCGGTGCAGTTCTATTTTCTTGCTGGTAGTGGCCATCTTATGCGCGCCTCTCGCCAGAGCCCAAAATTCCAATACAGGAGAGATCAAAGGCTCCGTGACGGATTCCACGGGAGCCCTTATACCCGGCGCGGTGGTCTCGATCAAGAATGTGCAGACCGGCGTGGTCACTCCAACCAGCACGAACCAGTCGGGCGTGTATGATGTTCCGTTTCTGGCGCCGGGCGACTACACCATCACCTTCTCGAAGGAAGGCTTCCGCCACCTCGTCCGCGAGGGCATAGTTCTCCAGATCGAGACCTTGGAAGTGAGTGCCGCGCTCCAGATCGGCACCTCCACTCAGGAGATCGTGGTCAACGCCACCGCGCCGCTGATCGAAACCGAGACCAGCGACCAGCATGTGGACTTCACCACCACCATGGTGGAGGCGGCGCCCATCGTGGGGACCGACTGGCGCGCCGAGATGACGCAGTTGATTCCCGGCGTGAACAACGGCGGCGGAACCGGGGGAGCCGGTGGCCAGGCTATCGGCGTCAACGGCACCCAGTCATACAATGTGAATTTTCTGATTGACGGGTCGGCCGCCACCGCCCCCAGGGACTTTAACAGCAGTAACTACTACATGCCGGTGGATGCCATGGCTGAGGTAAGTGTCAGTTCCAGTAACGCACCCGCGCAGTACGGCAACGGTCTTACTTCCATCAACGTAATCACCAAGAGCGGGACCAACCAGTTTCACGGCAGCGCCTTCGAATTCGATCAAAACACCGCGCTCAACGCCAGAGGTTTCTATAATGTGACCGGACCGAAGGCCGTGGAGCACTGGAATCAGTACGGCGGTAGCGTGGGTGGTCCGGTGAAGAAGAACAAGCTATTCTTTTTCTTCGCTTACCAGCGCAATCCTTCATCCACGCCGACTTCCGGGCTGTATAGTTACCCGACCGCCGCCATGCAGGCGGGTGATTTCTACGGGATCCCAGGCGCCACTGGCTCCGCTTTTAGCCCGGCTGGCACGCTGCTGGGGACTTACGATCCGGTGGCTGTGAAGCTGCAGACTTACTTCCCCGGAGCCAGCGCCAAGGGATGGGTGGCGGGCTGCCCCGGTCCCGTGAATGTTTCCGCCGGCACTCCGCAAACCTGCCCCACCATCAACAACTATGTGTTCAATAGTTCCAGTCCGAACACCGACACATGGTACACGGGACGCGCCGATTACAATCTTTCAGACAAACAAAAGCTTGCGTTTACCTTCAATTACTTTCCTACCGTTACTTCTTATGTTCCGCCGGATCCTCTGTATCCCAATGACGCTACGGCTTACTCGGTAGGAGACACCGACGATCTGACCGGACAGCTATCGCATGTCTTTACGATCAGCCCCAGTGTGCTGAATGAGTTTCGCATCGGCGCAAGCCGCGAGCTCGATAAGTACAAGCCGCCGTCACTGAATAAGAACGATCCGCAAACGCTGGGCCTGGAACCGGAGTATGGCACCAACGCCCCAGCCAACGTGTTCCCCAAAGTCAGCATAGATAGCGGCGCCGGAGTCGGCGGCATGGGCTTAGGCGCTGGAAACGGACAAAACGGTAACATCGATGCCGTTCTGGGCGAAGGATGGTACAACGTTTCCGATGTACTTACACTCATTCGCGGCAAACACACCATCAAGGTGGGCGGCGAGTACGACAAAATTTACCAGAACTACACCAGTTGGGGCGACATCACCTCCGGCAATTTTGAATTCAACGGGGGCGTCACCGGGATTCCGTACGCCGATTTTCTCGCCGGCGACGTTTATGGATGGTACGTCTATGAGTCCGACGCCACCAGCGCGCATATGTGGCAATCGGCGTTGTTCGCCAGCGACGATGTCAAACTTACCCCGCACCTGACGCTGAACCTGGGCCTGCGCTGGCAGATTCAGTCTGGGTGGGGCGTCAATCACAATATGTTCGGCAATTACGATCCGTTTCTGCCCAATTCCGCGGATAACGGAGCGTACAAGGGCGCCATCCTGTATGGCGGGCAGAGCGACTCGCAATATGGCGGACCGGGAACCCTGTCGACCATCCAGAATACCAATTACAAGGAAATCGCGCCGCGCGTTGGCATAGCCTGGTCGCCGCGCGAGAAGTGGTCGATTCGCGCCAGTTACGGCATCTTTGACGCGCCGCGTGACGCTGAGAATTACACCGATGGCGCGCTTGGCCTTGGGTTCAATCCGCACAACAACGGTAACGGGGGATATGTCAACGGCAGTTACGCGTTCAAACTGGCGGTGGGACCGCCTCCTGGCACGGTCGTGTTTCCCACGCTCGCAACTCTCTCACCGGAGATCGACAACTATAGCGGCGTCGAATACTATCCGCGTAACATGCCTACCGATTACATACAGCAATTCCTGGTAAGCGTTCAGCATACCTTCGCCGGTGGCGTGTTACTGGACACCAGCTACGTCCACACGCACGGCAGTAACCTCAATTTTGCCACCGATATTAACCAGGCGCCCGCCAACCTGTTAGGGTGCACCGGCTATAACTGCGGGAACCCGAACCCCATATTCAATTCGATTTTCGCGCAGATCTACGATGGCTGGTCCAATTACAATGCGCTGCAAATCCGCGTGCAAAAGAGAATGTCGTACGGGTTGACTGTGCAAGGCAATTACGCCTGGTCGAAATCGCTCGACACCGGCACGGGAAACGGGCATGGATCGGGAATTGATGTCTACCAGAATGCATACAGGCCCGGTGCTAACTATGGGTTGTCCGACTTCAACGCGGCCAGCACACTTACCGGTCAGGTAGTCTATGAATTGCCGGTTGGCAAAGGACGGCAATTCGCGCTGCACGGGATAGCCGACCAGATCGTGGGCGGCTGGCGTGTCTCGAGCGTTTTTCAATGGCACAGCGGAATTCCTTTCACGCCGGTGATCCAGGGTTCCGTCGCGGACGCCGTGGACCCCGGTCTCGACTCGTTCTTCAGCTCCGGCAGTGGGGCGAATCTGTATCCGTCCCTGGTTGGTAACCCGAAGGTATCGAGTCCCACGATCACGAATTGGTTCAACCCGGCCGCTTATAGCGACCCTGTGCCGGGGACTTTTGGCAACTCCGGGCGCAACACCCTGATTGGACCTGGCTTCTCCGACGTGGATTTCAGTCTCGCCAAAGACTTTCGACTGCATTGGGAGAGTGTCAAACTTACTGTCCGGGGAGACGCGTATAATGCGTTCAATCACATTAACTTCGCCAACCCGGATGCCAACGTCGGCTACACGTGTGCGAACATGGCGGTGGCCTGCGGACCGAGCAACGGCGTACTGGCCGACAGCACCTCCGGAAGTATCACTGGCCCGGCGGGCTATAACGGGAACAGACGCATCCTGCAATTGGGCGCGCGCCTGACCTTCTGATTTTTTCTTTTGGAGGGCGGGCTTTAGCCGGCGCGGCGCTTTAGCGCCGCTGTGGAAGTCTGTATGTCATGATGATAGAGAGATAGCGGTCCTCCAATGAAAGGTCTCCTGGCTTCGATCCTCGTGCTTCTAATATGCGCCGTCCCAGCCGCGGCGCAAACATCAGACCTTCACGATCACCTGAGCAAGGCGGCCGCATACCTCAAAGCGAATGACCCGAACGCCGCGGTGAAGGAGTTCGAAGCGGTCCTGGTACTGGATCCCGCCAACGTCGAGGCAAACGCCAACTTAGGTGTAATAGCATTTTTCCGGAGTGATTATCAAAGCGCCTCACAGTATCTGCGCAAAGCTCTGGCGACAGATCCTTCCTTAGCGAAAACGCAAGCTCTCCTGGGAATCTGCGAGAGACGCCTCGGACAGAGTTCCGCGCAAACGCTGCTCGAAAAATCGTTTCCCAAGCTAAAAGATAAGAAGCTGCAAATCCAGGCGGGATTGGAACTCGCCGATATTTATTACCAGCAGGGTAACATCGACAGCGCGGCGTTTGTGATGCGGTCGCTGGTAGATATCGATCCGGATAACATCGAAGTCTTATATATGGCGCAGCGGGCTTACTCCGACTTGGCCGACGATACACTGAACAAGCTGGCCATCCTCGCCCCCGGGTCGGCCCGTATGCAGCAGGTGATTGCGGAACGTCTCATCAACGAAGGAGACCTGAAAGGCGCCGTCGAACATTACCGGAAGGCGCTCGCGATCAATCCCCGTCTGCCAGGCGTACACTTCGAGCTGGCCGAGGCCATCCTCGAATCTGCGCCCAACGACCCGCCCACGCAGGCCGCTGCCGAAACGGAACTGCAAACAGCCCTGACGTCCGAAGGCGATAGCGCCGCGATCGAATGCATGTTAGCCCGGATTGCTTTTCGGCGTTCCGATCTGGACCGCGCTTACTCCCATTACAACCGTGCCTTCAGTCTGAATCCGGCAAGCGGGGAAGCCCAGTTCGGCCTCGGCCGGCTGCTGGCAAACATGCAAAAGCCCCAGGAGGCGGCGAAATATTTGCGCATGGCCGTCCAATCGGATCCCCTCAGCGAACAGGCCCACTATCGGCTGGCCTCCGTTTGCCGGCAACTGCAGCTGAACGCCGAGGCCGAAAAGGAATTCCGGCTGTTTCGGGAGATTAAACGGACTAAGGCAAGCCTCAAGGAGCTATACCAGCAGATGGGCAGGAAACCGCCGGCCGAAGAGGACCAGACTCCCGATGCGGAGCCATGACCAGCGGCTCCCGTTCTGCGTGTGCGTCGCGATTGTGGGTCTCCCCACCATGCGCGCCCTGAGTCAGCAGCCCGCGCAGCCTACCGATATTACTCCCCTCGATGGCGAGACCTACTATGTCCTGAATCAGCTCAGCGGTCTCCAGGCAGGTCTCGATAACAATTCGACCGCGCCTGGCGGACCTGTCGTGCAACAACCGCGAAGTTTTACAGATCTGACGCAAAGATGGGCCTTTACCAAGCTCTCCGGCGGCCTCTGGCAGATTAATAACATCGGCACTGGCCTTTGCCTGGATAACGTACCCGGCCAACCGTATCCAATCATCAGGCGCATAACTCCACCGCGTGCGGGCTTTCGGGCGCGGCGCCCCGTCCGCGGTCAGTTAGTGCAAAATACTTGCGCGTTTGTCGATAGCGAGCAGTGGGTTCTTACTGCAACGAGCAATGGCTATTACACAATTTCGAACCAGAGCACGGGCCTGGCTATAGATGTGCCGGGCAGCTCGATGTCGGCCGGAGCGGTGCTTGATCTGACTCCGTTATCGGCCGCGGCAACCCAGAGCCAGCAGTGGCTGCTTCGTCCCGCCTTCTTCCGCGGCGTGGATAACGCCTTACTCGAGAAGCAGGAGGCGGCCCGCGCGGCCAGCGGGTTGCCTTGGTGGAACGATGCCGGCCAGCCGCAAGATGTGATCCAGATTTTCAAGAATCACGGTATCAACATGGTCCGCCTCAGGCCCAGTTCGCAGCCGCCCTACGCCAACGTGTCGCAGGCCCAGTGCAGCGGCAATGCCTGCTATGGCGAAACAGACGCGCAGGATCTCAACCTGGCGAGACGCGCGAAGAATCTCGGCATGAGTGTCGAACTGACCCTCCTGTTCGACGGTAGCAGTTCCGCCAGTGTTCCCCCGGCGTGGACCGGAGATACGCAACTCGCCGATTTGCAGTCGGATTTGTATGCTTACGTGAAATCCGAAATCCTGTCTTACCGGCAAGCCGGTGCGATGCCCGACCTGGTGTCCATCGGCAATGAAGTCGACACCGGATTTCTGGGCTCGATCGGCAGCCCCACAGGCGCGGACTTCGGTGGTTTTGCCGCTCTGCAGATCACCGCTATGCAGGCGGTCCAAGACGCGGCGGCGGACACGTCCGCGGGTCCCGCGATTCCCGCCCCCCTCGCATGCATTCATATCACGCCGGCCTGGGACCTTTCGCAGTTCTTCACGCTGGCAAATCAGTTCAGCATCCCCTATGATGCGATCTGCCAGAGTTACTATCCGATCTATCATGGACCGTTAACCAATGCGCAAGCAGCCGCGTCCAACCCCGACAACAAACCTGTCGAGCAAGATGTACTGACGACCGCCGCGAATAACATCGGAAAGCCCATCTTCATCGTCGAAACCGGGGAGCATTACGAAGATGGCTTCGATGCGAACGACCCGTGGTATGCGCCGCCCAGCACCTCGCTGCAGCGCCAGTTTCTGCTGGACCTGGAGGCCGTGACCAAGGCGTTGCCGGATAACCTGGGCATGGGTATGGAATACTGGGATCCCGCCGGCGTAAACATATCCAATTCGAGCGGCGGAATTATCAACGGAGATAATCTCCCGGATGCTATCTATATCTGGAATGGATTGACGCTATTTGACGATACAGAACCAAATGCGCCGATGCTGCTCCCGGCTACCGATGCGCTGGGCGGCAAGCTCGATCCTACCTTAAGCTATAAGTTCATCAACCTAAGCAATAGCCAGATCCTGTCCGTCCTTCAGGGTTCACTGAGCGTCGCGCCGAATAGCGGAAGTCCCGCGTCAAGCCAGCAATGGCGCATTGCCAGCAACAACGACGGTTACTTCCAGATAGCGAGTCTCTCCGGAGGATACACATTAAGCGGCAGTGACACCCAGGAACTGGAATGGGACGTCGTCTCGGCAGGCAATGGTTATTTTAATTTTGTAAATCGCGCCAGCGGCCTGGTCTTGGATTTGCAATCGGCATCCGTGGTTCTGGAACCGCAGAACGGCAGCAGTGCGACCGGGCAATGGCAAATCGTGCCGGTCCACTAGAAGCCGCCTGCTCTTCTCTTTTCAGCCAAAAAGGCCCTAATATTTACTTTGCCCGCAGGCTCAAGTATAATCAGAGCGGGAGGAAGCATATGCGTCCGCTCGACATTCCCGAGATGCTCATCGCCCTGGGCTTGGTCGCCATCCTGGCATGGGGCCTCTATAATTGGATGCATCGCGCGCACACACCGCGATAACGATTCAAGCCTACGCCCGTCCCCGCCGCTTCCGCAGCTCGTCCACCGTCACCGCCAGAATGATCACGCCGCCGATAATCGCCTGCTGCAGATAAGGCGATATTCCCAATAAATCGCTGCCGTTCGAAAGCAGCCCCATGATCAACGCCCCGATCAGCGTCCCGATCACGCTGCCTTCGCCGCCATGCAAGCTGCCGCCGCCGATGACCACCGCGGCGATAGCCTGCAGCTCGTAGCCATTGCCGGCCGAGGGTTGACCGGTCATCAGCCGGGATGCTTCAATCATGCCCGCCAGGCCCGTGAGCAAGCCGCCCAAGGCATAAACCGCGGTCGTGTTGAACCCCACCGGCACGCCTGCATAGACTGCCGCATCCGGATTACTCCCGATGGCGAACGCGTAGCGGCCCAGGCGCGTGTGCTCCAGAATCACGTGCGTCGCCAGCGCGCAGACGACCACCACCCACAGCACGAACGGCACACCCAACAGGCTGCCCTCGCCCAGAAACGCGAAGCTGGCCGGAAGGCGGGTCACCGGCAGTCCGCCGGTGATGATCAGGGTTAAGCCGCGAATGATACCCAGCGTTCCGAGCGTCACTATGAACGGCGCGATCCCCAGACGCGTGGTCAGGAAGCCGTTCACCGATCCCCAGAAAAAGCCGGTCAGGACGCCCACCAGGATGCCCACCGGTGCCGGCATGCCGTGTTCCATGGCCATGCCGCCCAGCACGCCGCACATCGCCAGCATGGCCCCCACGGAAAGATCGATGCCGCCGGCGATGATGATCAGCGTCATGCCCAGCGACATGATGTTAATCACGGCCGTCTGCCGCACCACGCTCGATAGATTCGTCTCAGTCAGGAAATGCGGCGAAGCGATCGCCAGCGCCACGAACAGAACGATCAGGCTCAAGAAAGGCAGCAGCCGCTGCATCATGCCGCGGGCTCCCGTTCAAGCGCGGCCAGGCGCATGATTTCCTCTTGCGTCGTGCTTCCCGGCAATTCGCCGCTGATCGACCCCCGTCGCATCACCAGGATGCGGTCGGCCACCTGTAGCAGTTCCTGCATCTCCGAGCTCACCATCAGCACGGCGGCTCCGCCGCGCGCCAGTTCATCCATCAATTCGAACACCTCGATCTTCGCGCCCACATCGATGCCGCGTGTAGGCTCATCGAACAGAAACACGCGCGCGCGCCGGAACAGCCATTTGGCGATCACCACTTTCTGTTGATTGCCGCCGCTCAAGCGCCCAGCCGCTTGCCGTCCGGAGGATGCCCGAATGCGCAGGCGCCCGATGTAGTCCGCCGTCACGCGGCCTTGCGCCGGCCCGTCAATGAAGCCCAGCCGGCAGATCTGGCGCAGGTTCGCCATGGTGATGTTATATGCAATGGGCAGCCGTAGCGCCAGACCTGTTTTTTGCCGGTCCTCGCTGACCAGCGCGATGCCGGCCGCCACTGCTTCCCGCGGCGACTGTATGCGTACCGGCCGGCCAGCCACGAAGACTTCGCCGGCATCCAGCGGGTCCACTCCGAAAATCGCACGGCACGTTTCGGTTCGGCCGGCGCCGATCAGGCCGGCCAGCCCCACAATCTCGCCGGCCCGCAGCGAAAATGAGACGCCCCGGAATGCGCCGCCCCGCGAAATGCCTTCCACGCGCAGCAACTCCGCACCAGGCGTCACCGGCTGGCGCTGATAGATCGACACCATCTCGCGGCCTACCATATATTGAATGATGCGGTCGGTGGAGACGTCCGCCAGAGCGCCGCTATGCACGGTGGCGCCATCGCGCAGGATAGTAACGCGGTCGCCGATCACGCGCAGTTCCTCCAGCCGGTGCGTGATGTAGATCACGCCCATGCCCCGCGCGCGCAGGGTACGCACGATGCGAAATACTTCATCGGTCTCCGCGCCCGAAAGCGATGATGTGGGCTCATCGAAGATCAACAGGCTGGAACCGTGCTGGATGGCGCGGCAGATGCCCACCAGTTGTTTGCCCGCCGGACTGAGCCGTTCGACGCGCCCGGTGGCGTCGAGCGGGAAATGGTGCTCTTCGATCATGCGGGCCGCCTGCTCGATCATGCGCCGCCGGTTCACCCAGCCGAATGGAAGCCGCTCCTCGCGTCCCAGGAAGATGTTTTCCGCCACCGACAAGTGCGGCGCCAGCAGCGACTCCTGATGCACCATGGCGATGCCGGCCGCCGCGGCCTCCGCGGGCGTGCGAAAAGCGGCGTCGCGTCCCTGCCACAGCATGCGCCCCTTATCCCGGTGCTCCATCCCCGCCACAATCTTCATCAGTGTGGATTTCCCCGCGCCGTTCTCGCCCAGCAGCAGGTGCACTTCGCCCGCCTCCACGCCGAGGTTGCCATCGCGCAGAGCGGTCACACCGCCGAACCGTTTCTGGATGCCGTTCAGATCAAGGAGCATTGCAAGGCACAGTGTATCGTAAGTATTCCATCGGATCTGAATCGGTAGCTTCAGCCCCGCCGCTCCGAATGCTAAAATACGATTGTCCGTTGGGAGGTCGTCTAACGGTAAGACTGCAGACTCTGGATCTGCGTATCGGGGTTCGAATCCCTGCCTCCCAGCCAACTCCGGCCCGCGGGTACCATAGAAGATATGGTGATCGGTGTCCCGCGGGAGAGTTTTCCCGGCGAGCGGCGCGTGGCCCTGGTGCCTGCCGTCCTTCCCAGTTTGGCGAAGGCCGGTTTCCAGGTAGCCATCGAGGCCGGCGCGGGATTGTCCGCCGGTTACCTGGACGCCGAATACGCCGCCAAAGGCGCCCAACTCGTGCCTGCCCGTGCCGAGGTTTTTCAGCGGGCCGAAGTGGTGGTCCAGGTGCTTTGCCACGGCTCCAACGATCGCACCGGCAGCGCCGACCTGCCCTTGCTCCACGCCGGCCAGACACTCATCGGGTTCGTACGCCCGCTCGGACAGATCGAAACTATCCGCGAGATCGCGGCCACCGGTGTGACGGCGTTTTCCATCGAACTGATGCCGCGCATCACCCGCGCGCAAAGCATGGACGCACTCTCGTCGATGGCTACCATTTGCGGCTACAAAGCGGTTCTGCTGGCGGCCGACCGGCTACCCAAAATGTTCCCCATGCTGACCACCGCCGCCGGCACCATCACCCCCGCGCGCGTGTTTGTGATCGGCGCGGGCGTGGCTGGATTGCAGGCCATCGCCACCGCCCGCCGGCTGGGCGCGGTGGCTTCGGCCTACGACATGCGCGCCGCCGCCAGGGAACAGGTGCTCAGTGTCGGCGGACGCTTCATCGAACTTCCCATTCAGGTAGCCGATGCGCAAGACGCCCGCGGCTACGCCAAGGCGCAGGACGAGACATTTTATAAACGCCAGGCGGAACTGCTCGGCGATCAGGTGGCCCAGAGCGATGTAGTGGTCGCCGCCGCCGTCGTGCCAGGCAAGAAGTCGCCCGTGCTGATCACGCGCGAGATGCTGCACCGCATGTCGCCCGGATCGGTGGTGGTGGATCTGGCGGCCGAGCGCGGCGGCAACTGCGAAATCACCCGCGCCGGTGAAGTGGTCGAGGAACAAGGCGTCGCGGTGTTGGGGTCCATCAATCTGGCCAGCACGGTTCCCTATCACGCCAGCCAACTGTACGCACGCAATGTCACGGCGTTTTTGCTGCATCTGTTCCGGGATGGCCGGCTGCAAACCGATTCCAGCGACGAAATCACCCGTGAAACCCTGGTGACGCAAGGGGGCGAAATCGTGAATCCGCGCGTGCGCGAGTTCTTTCGTTAGTGGGGCAGGCGTCCACGCCTGCGGCGGGTCTCCAGACCCGCCCGTTCTTAGGAGGGAATTTGCACGACATCATAGCCAGCCTCTACATATTCATCCTGGCCGCCTTCGTCGGCTTTGAAATCATCCGCCGCGTCTCGCCTCTGCTGCACACGCCGCTGATGTCGCTCACCAACGCGCTCGATGCTATCGCCGTCGTAGGCGCCATCATCCTGGCCGGCGAGCACAAAAGCAGCCTCGCCGCGGTGCTCGGCGGTATCGCCATCGTGGCCTCCACCAGCAACCTGGTTGGCGGATTCATCATCACCGACCGCATGCTCAAAATGTTCAAGTCGAGCAGGCCGAAGAAGCCATGACCACCGTCATCGAATTCGTTTATCTGATCTCGGCGGTGCTCTTCGTTCTCTCGCTCAAATGGATGAGCTCGCCCAGTTCCGCGCGCCGCGGCGTTTGGGCCGGCGAGTTGGGTATGCTGCTGGCCATCTGCGCCACCCTGCTGCACCACGGCATCGTCGATTACAGAACCATCGCCATCGCCCTTGTGCTGGGCGTCCTTATCGGCGTGCCGCTGGGCCGCGTGCACATGACCGCAGTCCCGCAGCGGACCGCGCTCAGCCACGCCTTCGGGGCTCTCTGCGTGTCGCTGGTGGGCACGGCGGAATACTATTTGCGCGCGCCGCACGTGCCCACTTTCATGATGGCGGTGCTCTCGATGGAAGTGATCCTGGGCAGCCTGACCTTCACCGGCAGTCTGATGGCCGCCGGCAAGCTGCAGGAACTGCTGCCGCAGCGCCCCATCACGTATAAAGGACAGAACGTCGTCAATCTTTCGCTGTTGGCAATTTCAGTGGTCGTGGCTGTGCTGCTGGTGGTCGATCCCGGCCACACGCGCCTGTTTCCGCTGATCATCGTCATCCCGCTGGTCTTCGGCGTGCTGATGATCGTCCCCATAGGCGGCGCGGACATGCCCACCGTGATCTCGCTGCTCAACGCCTATGCCGGTCTCTCCGCCTCGGCCATGGGGTTCGTCCTCGATAGCAAGCTGTTGATCGTCGCCGGCGCGCTGGACGGTTCTTCCGGTTTCATTCTGTCCGTAATCATGTCGAAGGCCATGAACCGCTCCTTCACCAACGTACTGTTCGGCGCCTTCGGACAGGTGCAAGCCGCGGCCGCCGGCACGCACGAGGCCCGCGCCGTGCGCAGCGCCACCGCCGAGGAAGCGGCCGGCATCCTGGGCGCGGCCAATACCGTGGTCGTGGTTCCCGGATACGGCATGGCTGTGGCGCAGGCGCAGCACAAAGTGCGCGAGTTTTACGATGCGCTCACCAAGCGCGGTGTGGACGTGAAGTTCGCCATCCACCCCGTCGCCGGCCGCATGCCCGGCCACATGAACGTGCTGCTGGCCGAAGCCGATATTCCCTACGACAAGCTGCTGGACATGGATGCCATCAATGCCGACTTCCCGCAGACGGATGTCGCGCTGATCATCGGCGCCAACGATGTGACCAATCCCGCCGCGCGCACCGATGCGTCCAGCCCCATCTACGGCATGCCCATTCTGGATGTGGACAAGGCCAAGACCGTAATGGTGATCAAGCGCGGCATGAGTCCGGGCTTTGCGGGTATCGACAACGAACTGTACTACCTGAACAAAACCCTAATGCTCTTCGGAGATGCCAAGGCGGTCGTAGGAGACCTGGTCCGGGAACTGGCAGCCGCTTAAACTCGGTGGCGCCACCAACGAAACGGTCGTGAACTTCCCGTGAAGCGATCTGTGGCGCGCTATTATCACCACCTACCCAACGGGCGCAGCCGGCACGTCCATCCAGGCGCGTGCCGCCGCGCTGGCCAGCTCCGCGTCGAGGATCTGCAGCTGCCGCAGGCCGTCCACAAATTGCGGATACTCGATTGGCGCCGCGGGATCCTCCACAGACCGGTAGAAGCGCCGGAACACTTGTTTGAACGTATCGTCATAGCCTTCGCTGTGCCCGCCGGGAAGATCCGCATACGGGCGCGCCCCCGCCAGCAATAACGAAGGGTCCTTGATAATTATCTCGTTCGGCGTGTTCCGGTGCCCGATCCACAATTCGTCCGGGCGCTCCTGGTTCCACGCCACCGACGCCTTGCTGCCGTATATCTCCATGCTCAGACCGTTCTTTCGTCCGGCGTTCACCTGGCTGGCGGTGAAAGCGCCCCGCGTGCGCCCGCCCATGCGGAATACCACCGCGCCAAAATCCTCCGTGTCGATCGGCACTTCGTCGTAATCTTCCGGGTTGAGGGTCTTGCCGGCGAAGGTCTCGATGGATTGCTTGGGCCGCTTGCGCGTCTTGTGAAATGTCTGCAGATCGGCGCATACCGACGTGATACGCTGGCCGGTCACGTGCTCCGCCATATCGCACCAGTGCGAGCCGATGTCGGCCATGCAGCGCGATGGACCGTTGCGTGTCGAATCGATGCGCCAGTTCCAGTCGGTGTCATACAGCAGCCAATCCTGCGAGTACGTGCCTTGCACCACCAGGATCTCGCCCAACGCGCCCGCCTCGCGCATGCACCGCATCTGTTGCACCATGGGGTAGAAGCGCAGGTTGTGGAACGTGCAATTGCGCAGGTTCTTCTGCCGGGCCAGCGCCACCAGTTTCTGCGCATTCTCCGCCGAGGTCGATAACGGCTTTTCGCAGATCACGTGCTTGCCGGCGTTGAGCGCATCGGTCACCATCGGCAGGTGCAGCGCGTTCGGCGTGCACACGTGGACCACATCCACTTCTGGATCGTCCAGAATCAGGTGGTAGTCGCTGGCGGTCTTATCGACGTGAAACTCTTCACCCAGCCGGCGGGCTTTCTCCTTCTGGCTTTCGCCGATGGCGTAGACCTGCACGAAACCCAAGCGGCGAATCCCTTCCAGGTGGACGCGGCCTACGAAGCCCGTGCCGAACACCGCAGCCTTCAAACGATGCATCATAAGTTAATTGCCTCTCTTCTGAAGCGTCTAATTTAACGCAAATACTGATAGATTGGTATGGAAGATGTTGGTCCGCATCCGCTTTGGAAAAGGTTCAAAAGTGGAGCGAGAAGGGCCCAAGAACCGGCGGGTGGCGATGGCCTTCGCCTCCTTCCTCACGCCCGCGGCGGTGATGGCCGCCGCACTGGGCACCTGGCGCCTGGCGGAAGACGTCCGCTGGGCTAGTGCCTTCGTCATTCGTCAGGGCCTGTTCTCACATTGGCAGGTGTGGTTCGCCTTCGCGGCTGTGTTGCAGACCGGCTCGCACCTGCTGAACCGCTACGGCCGGCAGGTCGGGAGCGGGCTGTAGCCCACTGCTATATACTGCTGCAGGAATCTGGAATCGTCAGAGCTGAGGTGGCTGGCACATCCCTGCCAGGTTGAACCCGCCAGATCGTTAACGGTCTGCAGTGGGCACAGAGATGACGGTCAGCCATACGGGTAGCGCGCGTTTGGCCCGCGCCCACCTACGGCGCGTCTGGAGGCTTCATCACCTGGCAGCGCAGCCACACCCTGAAATCCGCACACCAAACCATGTTGGCGCCACGGGCATGCGGTATCGGTGGACTGTCGGGCGTCGTCCGCGGTTACAGGGAAAGCATGTGGCGGCACGCTGAAGCGGCCGCCACAAGGTGGTCCGCTGCCGCTACTTGGGATGGTTATGGCAGCATGCCTGGCCGCAACATTGCTGGCCGTTGCAGCAGCCGCTGTCGGCCCGTGCCAGCGCGGGCGGCAGAGTAAGTAACAACAAGGCCGCGAGGCTGAACACACTAATGGCTATTCTCTTCTTCATGACAGTTCTCCTTTGATAAGTTCTAACTCAAGTGATACACTTCGACTTCACTTAGACTTTACTTAGGTTTACTCAGCAAGGAGTCTAGATCAGGAGCACACGGTTGCGCAGAAACAGGGCGGCTGCGTAGACCAGCCGGCACGCCGCACCACTCGTGAGACGGGCAGCGGGCAAGGCCGCGTAGCTTTCGTTCCGGGCGAGCGAACCAACACAAGGGACATGCGTGGCCGCCGGGTTCGTCTTGCTTTTTTGGAGGATAGAATACGGGCAATCCGGGACAGTTTTCGGGGGGCACGGTCCCGGATGCTTATGGCAGCAGGAACCGGAATCCACTGCGGACCCGGCCATAAGCGGACAGGCGATCGCAGGGCATAGAGCTACTACACTTAGTAGAACCAGAGTCATCGCCCATGCCAGGATGGTCCGCATAACTTCCGCAAACTTAGTATAAGGCATCGCTATCTTATTTGCAAGGGGCGGTAAACGGGGTTCCGGTAAACGGGGGTTCGGGTAAATACACGGCTGGCACGGTTGCGGACATGGCGGGCGCCCGCATCTCAGTGATCAGGCGCTCCGCGTCTTCTACGGAAACCGGGCGCGAGAAGAAATATCCCTGGCCGTACTCGCATCCCATGGATATCAGCCGCGTGACTTGGTCGTTACGTTCCACGCCTTCGGCGACCACCCGCATGCCTAGCGTATGGGCCATGTCCAGGATGGATGCGACGATCTCCGAATTCGCGTCGCCGGCCCGCAGTTGCAGCATGAAAGCCTGATCGATTTTCATGGTATCGAAGGGAAGTTGCGCCAGGTAGGCCAGACTCGAGTAGCCCGTCCCGAAGTCGTCGAGTTTCAGGCCGATGCCCAACTGCTTCAGCCGCACCAGGACGTCGCGCGCCTGATCGTGGTTTTCCAGCAGCAGGCTTTCGGTGATTTCCAACCTTAGAGAAGACGGCTCCAGGGCGGTTTCCCGCAGAACCTCCGCGATGTCGTCGACCAAATGCGGTTCCTCAAACTGGCGGGGTGAAAGATTCACGCTGACCGAAAGGGGCGGGTCGCACGGGTACTGCGCGTGCCAGCGCTTCAGCTGGGCGGCGGCTTGGCGCAGGATCCACATATCCAGTTCGTGAATCAACCCGGTCTCCTCCGCTACCGGGATGAACTCGGCCGGCGGAATCCAGCCGCGCCGCGGGTGGGGCCAGCGCGCCAGGGCTTCGAAGCCGCAAATGCGGCGGTCCGCAAGCCGGACCTTGGGTTGATAGTGTACGGACAATTCCTGATTGGCGAGCGCATGCCGGAGATCGTTCTCCAGTTGCAGGCGCTCCATGGCGCGCGTGTGCATGCTTTCGTCGAAGACTTCGCAGCGGGAGCGTCCCCGGCTTTTGGCGTTGTGCATGGCTGTTTCGCCGTCCCGCAGCATATCCGCCGCCGAGAGGTAATCCAGGCTGCACGGGGCGATCCCGATACTCACCGTGCAGAACACGCCCCGGTCGCCCAGGCCGAATGGTTCCCGCAGTTCCGTCAAGATGCGCTGCGCCACGTGCACCGCGTCCGCGACGGCCGGCAGATCGCACAACAGGACTGCGAATTCGTCGCCGCGGAGCCGCGCGGCCAAGTCCCGCGAGGCGGGCCGCCCCTGCGAGACGCCGGTGCTTAGTCCACGCAGCAGGCGCTCGGCCATGGCGCTCAGCAACTGGTCGCCGGCCCGGTGCCCCAGGCTGTCGTTGATCAGCCTGAACCGGTCGATGTCCAGGAACAATAACGCGAAGGGCGCGTCCGGATGCGCACGATAGCGGCTGAATTCCTGCTCCAGACGATCGACGAGGAGCACGCGATTGGCCAGCCCGGTGAGCGGGTCGGAAAGTTTGTGCGCGGTAATATCGCTCGTCGAGCCGGCCATGCGCATGGCCGTGCCATCGCCATCCTGCACGACGGCGCCCCGGCACCGCAGCCAGCGATAGGTTCGGTCGCGGTGGCGCACGCGGTGCTCGCTCTCGAACCCGGCGTTGGATCCGCCTGCCTGTTCGGCGCGCAAAGTCGCGCGCAGGTTTTCCAGATCCTCGGGATGCACGCGCGAAAACCATTCGTCGGCATCCTCGCCGATCTCGTCGTCCAGGTAGCCGAGGATGGCCTTCCAGCGCGCCGAGTAGTAGACGCGCCCGGAAGGCAGGTCCCAATCCCAGAGACCATCGTTGGCGCCGCGGGCCGCCAGCGCATAGCGCTCCTCGCTCTCGCGCAAGGCGCTTTCGGCGGCTTTGCGCGCCAGTTGACCCTGAATCCGCGCCAACGCAACCGGAAAATCGACGGGCTTGGTGATGTAGTCGTTGGCCCCCAGGTTGAGAGCCTCCACCACCTGATCGGTATCTTTCAAGGCGGTCACCATGATGACCGGCAGCTGGCTCGCGGCATGTGTGGCGCGCAATCTCTGCAAGACCTCCACGCCCGTCATCCCCGGCATCATAATGTCGAGAAGCACCAGATCGGGCGGCTTCTCCCCGATCCGTGCGAGGGCCGTGGGACCGTCGGCGGCCAGGTCCACCTGAAATCCCTGGTGCTCGAGGCGCCGCGACAGCATGTCGCGGTTCATTGGTTCATCGTCCACCAGCAGCAGACGGTTGTTCTGTTTCATTGATGTTCCCTCGTGCGGACGTGCAGTCTCTTCCCGGCGCTGTCAAGCGCTCGATAATTCCCAACAACGCCGGCAAGTCGATGGGTTTGGTGGCGAAGTCGTCGCAGCCAGCTTCCAGGGCTTTCTCGCGATCCCCCAGCATGGCGTGTGCGGTCAAAGCCACCAAAGGAATGCCGCGCGTTTGGGCGTCGCTCTTCAGCACACGGGATGCCTGCCAGCCATCGATCTCCGGCAGGCTGAGATCCATCAGCACCAGGTCTGGCCTTTCCTGGCGCGCCATCGCGATGCCCTGCGGGCCGTCGGCGGCCAAGATGACTTCATAGCCGCGCCGCCGCAGCCGCTTGGTGAGCATGTCGCGGTTGAACTCGTTATCTTCGACCAACAATATGCGGTACATTTCAGACGCCCTTCTTTCGAAGCAGGCTCGCGGAAAGGGACTGCGGCCCGCCCATAACTACGTTCTTCTCCAACTCCGCTACCCAGCCACCCGGTGGAACCTGTCCACGTGTCGAGAGGTGCCGTGCCCGCTCCCACACCAGTCTCTACGCGCCTCCTGCACGATCTATCGGCTGCCGGCCGCCTGTACGTTAGCGGCGACCGGCCGGCGACCGGATGGTGAAGCGGAGCCACGCCCGGTTGGCTCTCGACAGAGATGTACACACCGGTCTGGCCATTCTGCAGGGCCACGCTGTGCAGGTGAACGCGGTGTCCCACGCTGCGGGCCGCAGCGTACCGCTGCAACGTGGCGATGGGCAGGGGTTCCGAGGAGAAAGGATCGCCGCGCCTCGGTCACGCCCTCCAGCACTCGCACTTGGCCTGCGCTTAAGGGGGCGACCGGCGAAGAGCTATGCACCCAAATTCCGCCCGTGGAATGCCAGTGAACGGGATAGCCTGCGCGGCCTGCTGCAGCGTGAGCCGGATCTCTGCCACCCGCGTCAACCGCGCTAGCCTGGTGCGCGCATCGCGTTGCCCGTCCGCGCCTGCGCTTGGCGTCAATAAGCATACCAGCGACAGAAGACCGAGCAGCTCGCGGCAAAGGCGCGGCAGGCGCTGCGCCCGCAAAGGCGGCACAGGCGATAGCCCCTGCGTTTCCAGACAAGAGTGAAATCGCCGGATGCGGCTGGCCGCCTCCGCGGGCGAGTGGGGGGGCGCGATACTGAAACCGGACGGAACATTAATTCGCAGGCCAGAACACGCAAAGGGCTGTTGCCGCGATAGCGCTGGGCGGCTGGCAGCCGGGCGGCACAGCCGCCATCTGTCTTATCGGCTGTCTTATCGGCCGGGAATGCCGCATCCTTGCGCTCCGGCGGGCGGGCGTTACGTGGGCATCACCGCCGGGATACGAATCGAAAAGCGGGAACCCTTGCCCGGTTCACTCTCGACCGTGATATCGCCGCCCATCATCTGGCAGAATTTCTTGCTGATCGCGAGGCCCAAACCCGTGCCGTTATACTTCCGGGTGGCCGATCCATCCACCTGCGAAAACGGCTGGAATAGCTTGCCCAGATGCTCCCGGCTGATGCCGATGCCGGTGTCGGCGACGTGTACTTCGGTCCATTCGCCGTCTTCCCTGCGCGCGCGTTCCACCGTCACGGTAACCCGTCCCCCTTCAGTAAATTTCAAGGCGTTGTTCACCAGGTTCAGCAGGCTTTGCCGGAACTTGGCGATGTCTGCGTAAGCCATCCGGGCATGCTCCGGACAATCGAATGCCAGCACGTCGCCCTGCTGCTCCGCCAGCGGCTGGACGGCACTGGATACGTCCTCTAATACCGCCGCCATATCGAAGACCTGGGCCTTCACCGTCTCGCGCCCCGCCTCGATCTTGGACAGATCCAGAATGTCGTTGATAATCCCCAACAGCATTTGTCCGGATCGCTCGATCTTCTCCAAGTCTTCGCAAACCTCTTCCTGCGCGGGGCCGAGATAATCCTCGCGCAGCATCTGGCTGTAGCCGATCACGGCATTTAACGGGGTGCGCAGCTCGTGGCTCATATTGGCCAGAAACACGCTCTTGGCGCGATTGGCCTGTTCGGCGGCGTCCCGCGCGCGCTCGAGTTCCTGCTCGGCGCGCTTCAGTTCGCTCATGTCCTGGGCAAGCCAGACCTGTCCTTCCATCGCTCCCGACCGGCCGCGCAAACCGCCGGAGGAAAGCAACACAGGAATGCCCCGCCCGTCTTTGGTGCGATAGGTCCTCTGCACGCTGGCCGTCGCGGGAGGCGCCTGCCCTTCGGCGATCAGCCCAACCGCCGGCTGGCCCATCAACTCGGCAGCGGCGTACCCCAGCAGTTCCTCGGTGCGCGGGTTCACCCGTTCGATGCGCCCCAGCCGGTCGGTGACGATCAGCGCCTCCCCCATCGAGCGCAAAACATTGTCCACATAATCCTTCGAGACCGTGGACTCTCCGAGACGCGCGACCATATGGTTGAAGGCTGCCCCCAGTTGCCCGATCTCATCGACGCGATCTACCGGCGCCCGCTGGCCGAGATCGCCCGCCCCCACCAGCCGCGTAAAACCTACCAGTGTCTCGAGCGGCCACAACAGGCGGCGCAGGGTCCCGAACACCGCGCCGCAGGTCACGGCGATGCCGAACAGGATCATGCCCACGCTGTAGGTCAACATCTGGCGGTAAAAGGCGCGCTCCTTCTGCAGGGAAAGACCCAAGCGTAATGTACCCAGCGTGGACGCGTTCCGGCGGGCCGGCTCCCAGTCCATTAACCGGTCATGATCGGGCGCCCGCACCGGCATATGGATCTCCACGAAATGCTCGCCGGCGGAGCGCAACGAGGTCTCCGGTTTCCCGAAGTTGGCGCCCGGCGCCAGCGCCGGAACCACCCGGAAACGGCCCGGCCGGACCAGCGCGCAGAGCCGTTGTCCGGCGGGGTTCAGGACTTCCAGGAACAGCACGTCTTCGTTGGCATAGGAAGCCTCCAGCAAGCGCCGCGTCTCGGCCAGGTCCCCCACCAGCAACGGGAATTGCAATTCGTCCGCTAAGTATTGTGCCAGGGACGCACCCCGCAATTCGAATTGCTGCTCCAGCTTGCGATCCTCGATCCACAGGAAAACACCGACTCCGGATAGCGAAATAACGGTCAGCAGCCCGGCCGTGGCCGCCGTGCCCTTCATCAGCATGCTGGCCGAGAAGCGCTTCCCGAGGCGCGCCATCGGGTTCATCGCAGGACCACCAAATCCGGGTTGGCCCCGGCGTTGAAATCGATTCCCAGCATGCGCAGCACCTTGGCGTTCACCGCCACATTCACCTTGCGCGGTGTCTCCCAACTGCTGCAATCCCCCGGTTCCAGGCAGCGGCGCACCAGGTCGGCGGTTTGCTGCCCCACACCGCGGTAATCCGGATAGATCGCCACGGCCGCGCCCGCGCGCAGGAAAGCGGGCGAGAATCCCACGATCGGCAGGCGGTTCTCGAGCGATGCCATGATCAGGGGACGCGCCGTGGCGCTGTTATAAAGGGAGCCGTCCGGGAGGCAGACCACGAAATCCACCTTCTTGCGGAATGCCAGAAATACGGGCAGCAACTCCTCCGCCATGGCGCACTCGGCGATCAGGAGCGGATCCGGGTCCGACGCCTGGCCGCGGGCCGGCTTGGTCAGTTCCCCTCCCCGGCGCGGATTCCGGATGACACCCACCCGTGTCTTGTCCGGAAACAGCTTGCGCAACTCCGCGCTCAACGTGCGCATGGGGATGTCCAGGTAAACAGCCGCGGTCACCCGGCCGGCCGTGGGTGTGGCGCCGCCGCGATCGGCTTCGAGCGTCATGGTGGATATGGTCTTGACCGCGGCTGCCTGCGCCTCGACCGCGTGCACGGCGTCCGAGCCTACAGCCACGATGGCCGCCGGCTTAAGCGACATCTCCAGCGCGGCGTCCCCGCCATAGGTGGCCTTCGTGACGTCCAGAAGGTCCAGGGCGATGTCACTGCCCGACAGTCGCTGGCGCAGACCCTCTACGGCTTCCGCGCATGGCTCGAGCGCCGGGGGAAACACGACGGCCACGCGCCTGCCTCCGGCCGTCATGGCGGCGCGCAGACTTCCGGATACAACCCGGAACCCCAGGACTGCCGGCAGCGCGATCAGCATGTTGCGGCGGGAGAGCATGCGTCCTATTCGCCAGACCTCCAGATCAACTTCACGAACGCCGTGCGGCCGTCGGCGGGCATCTGGTCTACTGATGATTCCATCGGCAGCGCGATCGGGTCCGTATAAGCCCAATTCAGCGCATTCCGGACGCCGGCTACCAGATCGAAACCGTGAAACAGTTTGTTGGTCGAGATGGTCGCATTCACCAAAGCCACCGGACGTGTGGACGCGCGCGACATGGTCCAACGCGCGCTCAGATACTCGACATCCGTGCTGAAATAAATACGGTCGCGAAAGACCGGCACCGCGGCGCGGAATTTGCCCATCTCGCCCGGCGCGTTGGGCAGCAAATCGTGCCCGGTGACATCTACCGCCCGGTCGAGGCTCAGGCTGGCGGTCGTTTCGAGCCAGGGCGCCACGTGCCCGCCCAACTCAAAATCGATTCCGTCGGATTTATAAGCGCCGCAGTTCTGGTATTGCGAAAGTGAACCGCCGATCCAGACCGCTTCGATTACGGAACGCAAGTCGTAATGGTAGGCGTTGATTAAGCCGTAGGCGGACTTGCCGATCTTGTGCTCCGCCGAGAGTTCTACCGCCTCCGCCGTTTCGGGACGCAACCCCAGGTTGGCCACCTGGCTGATGCCATCCTGATAGTACTGCTCGTAAACGCTGGGAGTGCGAAACGGCCGGCCATACACCAGCTTGTATGAAGTCCGCTGGGTAGGTTGGTACACCAGGGCGGCGCGCGGCGACAGGTACGTGCCATAGTTCTGGGAAGCGTCGAAGCGAGCGCCGAGGTAGGCCGTCCAATTTTTGGTGATGTCCCACTCCTGCTGCACGAAAGGCGCAATGGTCCGGTCCGGATGGCTCATATCCAAGTTGACCGTTCGGTCCGGCGAGTAATCCACGTTGTCGACATCGTTCCGCAGTTCGAGTTTCCCGCTGAGTCCTACCGTGAGCAGCCCGACCCGGGGTACCGCCTGACTGTAAGTCACCTGCGAACTCATCCAGTCGTCGCGGACGATATCGCGGTTGTCCAGGATGCCGAACGGTTCGACATAGTCGTAGCGGTCCCAGTATCGCGACTGGTCATAGTAAGTTTCCCACCGCAATTCGCCACCACTGGCGAAATCGTGAGTATAGGACGCGCCGGCGAAATTGCGCGCTACGCGCTCGAATTGTCCCTGGTCGTTGAATTGGGTGCCGTTGCTCAATATCGGCGCTCGTTCCAGATCGTCGTTGACATACGCCGTGAAGTTCCACGCGCCCCATTCCAGGTTCATGAAGCTGTGATAGCCGCTCTGGCCGTCCACATGATTGGCGATGCCGTTGTTTTGCCCGGAGCTGTCGAGGCCCGGCACAAAGAGATTTTGCCCCGCTCCCAGAAACCCGGAGCCTTCGATCAGGAGATTCGCGCCGTGACCGAGATTCAGCGAGCTCATCCAGATCGCTTTCTGCGGGCCGCCGCTGCCTGCTTCGGTGCTGACCATCGTCTGCGGGCTGTCCACCGGCGTCTTGGTGACCACGTTGATGGTCGCTAATATGCCGTTGCTGCCGTAGAGAGCCGAACTGGGGCCGCGTATGATCTCGATACGATCCACCAGGTCCAGATCCAGACCAAAATCCTGGCCGAAAAACGTGTTCGAATCGCCGGTGATTTCGGTCATCGGATGACCGTTAATCATCACCAGGAAGCAGGTGTTGAGATCGCCCGGCACGGCGAAGCCCCGCACTCCCGACGAAAAGGTGAGGTGGTCGCTGGTTACGGTAAAGCCCCGCGCGGATGCCAGGACGTCGGCCAAAGTCCGGTAGCCGTACTGATGGATCTCGGCCGCCGTGATCACCGTGACGCTGGCCGGCGCCTCCGCCAGCGTTTGCGAATGCAGCGCTGCGCCGACCACCTGCGGCATGTCGCCAAACAGCGCATCTTCACCGGACGAATTGGCCGGGGCGTCCGGCGCGTCGCCGGCGTGCAGCGTGGCGACGGCCAGAAGCGCTGCCGAAAAAAAGAATAATAGTGAACGCATTAGACACGTCTGATTCCCTAATCGGCAGATTTTCAGAAAACTGTGGGGCGGGCTCTCAACCTGCGGCGCCTCGCAGGCCGCGGGCCACATAACCGCTAAGGTAAGGAAAAATTGCGTCCGGGCAGCCCGTTTTTGGCCGACGGGATTGCTTCTCTATAGAGGCACCCCTATACGAATGCGAGCAGACCTGCATGGACCGCCCTGTCGCTCGCCTTGGCTGCGGCGGCACGGCCAGACCGTTCGGCCACTCGGCCGTGAAAACGACAAGGGTTTGCTTTCATTAATGCGCTCAACGCAGGGCAACAAAAGCGTGCGATCCTCGACTATGAGGGCATCACCTGCCTCAGAATTGGACGCGGATCAGCAGGCTCTGCTGCTCGACGTGGTGCATGAGTGGGTCGGCATCCTCAACGACGAGGCGGCAGCCGCAAAGATGGCGGAAATCAAGGCCAACCTGCCGAAAGCGTATTTCGCCTGGAGCGGAGCCACGACGAACGGCGGCTTGCTTGGTGACTTCACCGATTCATTAAGACCCTGGCAGAATCAGAGGGGGCGCGATCTGGCCCGCGCGAGCCAAGAAAAGCGCCACCTCCGTTTTTGCCGATCCAAACAACAGGAACGGGGGTAATACCAAGTTGACAGCTCTCTTCTCCGCCGGGTTCAGGCAAGGTCGTAGCGATCGAGATCCATCACCTTGTTCCACGCAGCCACGAAGTCCTTCACAAATGCCTCCTTCGAGTCGCCACATGCATAGACTTCCGCGATTGCCCGGAGCTGGGAGTGAGAACCGAAGATAAGGTCGACACGGGTGCCGGTCCACTTGATTTGGCCCGTCGCGCGATCGCGCCCCTCATACACGCCTTCGGATGTAGGGGAGGGCTGCCACTTCGTATTCATGTCGAGCAGGTTGACGAAGAAATCATTCGTCAGCGTCTCGGGCCGGTTGGTGAAGACCCCGTGTTTGGACTGCCCGAAGTTAGCATTCAAGGCGCGCATGCCGCCGACCAGAACCGTCATCTCGGGGGCAGTCAGCTTCAGCAACTGCGCCCGATCCACCAGCAGCTCCTCCGCCGGTCTTTGGTGTCCGTTCCGGAGGTAGTTGCGGAACCCGTCAGCGATCGGCTCGAGTACGCGCGAAGGAGTGCGCATCGGTCTGCTCCTGCGAAGCGTCCATGCGCCCGGGCGAGAAGGGGACCTTCACAGAGTGGCCGGCCTTTTTAGCAGCTTCCTCGACGGCTGCGCAGCCGCCCAGAACGATCAGGTCAGCAAGCGAGACCTTCTTCCCGCCGGACTGCGAGCTGTTGAAATCCTTCTGGATCGCCTCCAACTTCTGCAGGACCTTAGCCAATTCGGCCGGTTGATTCGGTTCCCAATCCTTCTGTGGCGCGAGGCGAATGCGCGCCCCGTTAGCCCCGCCGCGCATGTCACCGCCGCGGAAGGTTGCCGCAGACGCCCAGGCCGTGGTGACCAGTTGTGAGATGGAGAGTCCGGATGCGAGGATCTTGGCCTTCAATGCCGCAATGTCCCGTTCGCCGATCAGTTCATGATCCACTGCCGGGATGGGGTCCTGCCACAGCAGCGGCTGCGCAGGAACGAGCGGGCCAAGATATCGGGACAACGGCCCCATGTCGCGGTGGGTCAGCTTGAACCAGGCCTTGGCGAACGCGTCCGCGAACTCCTGGGGGTTCTGTTGGAAATGCTTCGAAATCTTCGCGTAGCTGGGATCCACCTTCAGTGCGAGGTCCGTGGTGAACATCATGGGGGCGTGCTTCTTCGACGGATCGTGGGCATCCGGCACGGCGCCCGCCGCGGATCCGTTCTTGGGCGTCCATTGTTGCGCACCGGCGGGACTCTTGGTGAGTTCCCATTCATAGCCGAACAGGTTGTCGAAGTAGTTGTTGTCCCACTTTACGGGGTTGGTGGTCCATGCGCCCTCCAACCCGCTGGAGATCGTGTCGACGCCTTTGCCGCTGCCAAAGGTGTTCTTCCAGCCGAAGCCCTGCTCTTCGATGGCGGCGCCCTCGGGTTCGGGACCTACAAACTTGTCCGGCTCGGCAGCGCCATGGGCTTTGCCGAACGTGTGTCCGCCGGCGATGAGGGCCACCGTCTCCTCGTCGTTCATCGCCATGCGGGCGAAGGTCTCCCGGATATCGCGTGCCGCGGCGACTGGATCCGGCTTTCCATTGGGCCCTTCCGGATTCACGTAAATCAGGCCCATCTGAACAGCGGCCAGGGGATTCTCCAGCTCACGATCGCCGCTGTAGCGCTCGTCCGCCAGCCACTTGCCCTCAGGCCCCCAGTAAATGTCCTCCAGGGGCTCCCAGACATCCTCGCGCCCGCCGCCGAAACCGAAGGTCTTGAACCCCATCGATTCCAATGCGACGTTACCGGCGAGAATCATCAGGTCGGCCCAGGAGATTTTCCGGCCATACTTCTGCTTGATCGGCCAGAGCAAGCGGCGCGCCTTATCCAGGCTCACGTTGTCCGGCCAGCTGTTGAGGGGCGCAAATCGCTGTCCTCCGGAACCCGCGCCGCCGCGGCCATCGGCGATACGGTACGAGCCTGCGCTATGCCACGCCATACGGATGAAGAACGGCCCATAGTGGCCGTAGTCCGCGGGCCACCAGTCCTGCGATGTGGTCATCGCGGCATGCAGGTCCTGGATCACGGCATCCAGGTCAAGGCTCTTGAATTCTTCAGCATAATTGAACTCCTTGTCCATAGGATTGGACAGCGGGGAGTGCTGGTGCAGGATCTTCAGGTTCAGCTGGTTCGGCCACCAGCCTGCATTCGCCGGGGCCCCCGCCACGGTGTGTCTGCGAGCGCCGCCCGATACCGGGCACTTGGATTCGGTTGACCCGTTTCGCTCCTGATGATCGGGGACAGGCTCCCCCACTGCGGTGGTGAATTGTTTTTCCTTTTCCATTTGTTCATCTTCCTTCGTCTTCCATCGAATTAGTCAAAAAAACTGTTACGCACTACGAAACCCCTCCTGGTTAACCGGAAGAGCGCCGCCGGGCGCACTTCGTGCAGAGCCCGCGAAAAATGAGTTCGCATTCGCGAACAATCCGCTTACCGAGGGACCCCGCGGCCGGCTTGGGCACGTCGTACCACTCAATGTCCTCAACATTGCCGCAGCGGTCGCAGATGAAGTGGTGATGCGGCACGCCTTTCGCATCGAATCGCGCACCGCGGCCCTCGACGGCCACTTCACGCACCAAACCCGCCTGCACCAGGTCCCGCAGGTTGTTATAGGTCGTGGCCCTGGAAGAGCGCGGATCCACGCGATTCACGGCTTCGAAGATTTCCGCGGCTGTGGGATGCCGGTTGTGTTCCATCAAGAATGCCATCACGGCGTAGCGCTGTGGAGTGCACCGCAGCCCGCTGTCTTCCAAGGACCGCTTAATCGCATCGGCGTCCATTAGAGTTTAGACTATATCTAATATGATATTTTGTCAAGACTCATGCCTTTAGCTGCAGAAGTGAGCAGAAGACTGGCGCGTGGCGAAGCCGCAGTGGTTTGAGGTGTAGACTGGTTCCATCCATGTTCGCCGACACGCTTGGCTTCATCCGCCTGCTGCAACTGGCCGATAGCGCGCTGCCCATCGGCGGGGCCGCCCACTCCTTCGGCATCGAGACACTGACCGCCGACGGATCGCTCCACACCCAACAATTGGCGGAGTTTCTGCGCGGATGGATCGAGGAGGTTGGAACATTAGAGGCAGCCTGGTGCCTGCAAGCAGCCGCGATCGCCCTCGCAGACGATAGCGAAGCGTGGGTCGATCTAAACAGGACGATAGCTGCGATGAAGCCGGCGCGCGAAAGCCGGCATGCCGGCAGCGTACTGGGACGTCGCTTTCTGGACCTGGCTGCCGCCTTGACCGGCGATCCGCTCCTGGCCCAGTTCGCAAACAACACTGGCGATTGTCACCTGGCGGTGGCGTTTGGCGCCACCGGGCAAGCCCTGAATATAGATCCCAAAATCACGGCGGCGGCTTATCTGCATCAATCGGTAGCGGGTCTGATCGCCGCCTGCCAAAAACTGCTGCCACTGGGCCAACGCCAGTCGAGCGGGCTGCTCTGGGATCTCAAACCGGCGATCCTGTCAGCCGTTGATCGGGCCGCCGCCGCCCCGCTCCCAACCGTTGGATGCTTCGCGCCCGCCATCGAAATCGCCTCGATGCGGCATCCATGGCTCTCCACGCGCTTGTTCGTTTCCTGAGGACACGTGCACGGCCGTCTCGACCTGGCATTCGAAAAGACCTCACATGGTGGAACTGTGTTGCGCATCCGCCGGCAGGAGCCGCCCTGGCGAGTCTTGCGCGCATTCCCCAACGGCGCGGGCCAGGCGCTGGTGCATCTGCATAACACCTCCGGCGGCGTCCTGGGAGGCGACCGGCTCGAACTGCAAGTGGACCTATCCCCCGGTGCGCGCGTGCAGTTGACCACCACCGGCGCCACGCGCGTTTATCGCCCGCGCACTGACGCAGGGGAAGCTCAGAGCACCGCACACTTCAACCTGGCGGAAAATAGCCTGCTCGAGCTCTTGCCGGACGCCTTGATCCCATACCGCGGCTGCCGCTTCACCCAATCGGCCACCGTGAATCTGGCGCCGGGAGCCGCGCTCTTCTGGTGGGAACTGTTGGCGCCGGGACGCGAAGCCTCCGGCGAAGTCTTCGCCTTCGAGCAATTGCATCTCGAAATCGCAATTCGCGCCGGCGGCGTTCCCATTGCCCTCGAGCGTATGCACCTCGATCCGCAGTTGCGCCCTCTGGCATCCCCGGCGCGCCTGGGATCGTGCCGATATTTGGGTGCTTTATACGTGTGCCGCGCGGGGGAACCCGCCGCCACCTGGCAGCGCCTGGAAGAGCAACTCGCCTCGCAAATCGAGCCGCCTGCCCGCCCGTGCACGGAATCGCCGGATAGAGTAATATGGGGGATCAGTTCGCTGGTCCGTGATGGTCTGGTGGTCCGCGGCATGGCTCCGTCGGGCGCCGCCCTCACCCAGGGCTTACGCGAATTCTGGCGGGCGGCCAGGTTGCTGCTCACCGGAGAGCCGGCCGTGCTGCCCCGCAAAGTCTATTAGCTCAGGAATGGCATGCAGCTCACACCACGAGAGATCGACAAGCTCATGATCTTCAGCGCTTCGGAATTGGCGCGCAAACGCCAGGCGCGCGGGCTGAAGCTGAATTATCCGGAAGCGGTCGCCATCCTTTCGGCCGAGATTCTGGAAGCCGCGCGCGACGGCAAATCGGTGAGCGATATCATGTCCCTCGGCGGCGATATTCTGAAGCGCGACGACGTGATGCCCGGCGTGGCCGAAATGATCCACGAGGTCCAGGTAGAAGCCACTTTCCCGGACGGCACCAAACTGGTTACCGTGCACGATCCCATCCGATGAGCGCTATGCAGCCGGGCGAATATTTTCTGGAAGAGGGCGACATCGTGGCCAATGCCGGCCGCACCGGCGCGCGCGTGCTGGTCCGTCACACCGGCGACCGGCCCATTCAAGTAGGCAGCCATTATCATTTTTATGAAGTCAACCGCGCGCTCGATTTCGACCGCGACGCCGCCTACGGCATGCATCTGGATATCCCCGCGGGAACTTCCGTGCGTTTCGAGCCGGGAGAAAGCAAGACCGTGGAACTGGTCGATTATGCCGGCGCCCGCGCAGTGTTTGGCCATAACGCCAAAGTCAACGGCGGGCTGAAGGAGAAGCCGTGAGCGTGCGCATTCCCCGCCGCACCTACGCGGATCTCTACGGGCCGACAACGGGCGATCGCGTGCGCCTGGCCGATAGCGAACTGATCGTCGAAGTCGAGCGCGACTACACCACCTACGGCGACGAGATCACGTTTGGCGGCGGCAAAGTGATTCGCGACGGTATGGGACAAAGCTCCGGCGCGATCCGCGAATCCGCGCCCGGCGCGCTCGATCTCGTCATTACCAACGCCCTCATCATCGATCATTGGGGAATCGTCAAGGGCGATATCGGCATTCGCGACGGGCGCATCGTGAAGGTGGGTAAAGCCGGCAATCCGGATACCATGGCGGGCGTCGATCCGGAATTGGTGGTGGGCGCCGCTACCGAAGTGATCGCCGGTGAGAACCTGATTGTCACCGCGGGCGCCATCGATAGTCACATTCATTTCATCTCGCCGCAGCAGGTGTACGAAGCGCTTTCGGGCGGCATCACCACCATGATCGGAGGCGGCACCGGCCCCGCCACCGGAACCAACGCGACCACCTGCACGCCCGGCAAATGGAACCTGGCGCGCATGCTGCAGGCGGCCGAAGCCTGGCCCATGAACTTCGGTTTTCTGGGCAAAGGCAACGCCGCGCGGCCCGCGCCGCTCGACGAACAGATCGAGGCCGGCGCGTGTGGTTTGAAGCTGCATGAAGATTGGGGGACCACTCCGGCCGCCATCGATACCTGCCTGGCGGTCGCCGACCGTTACGACGTACAGGTGGCCATCCACACCGACACCATCAACGAAGCCGGCTACGTGGAAGATACCATCGCGGCTATCGCCGGGCGCGCCATCCATACCTATCACACCGAGGGGGCCGGCGGCGGGCATGCGCCGGATATCATCCGCATCGCCGCGCATCCGAATGTGCTGCCGTCCTCCACCAACCCCACGCGGCCTTACACCGTGAACACCATCGCCGAGCACCTGGACATGCTGATGGTTTGCCATCATCTGAATCCGCAGGTGCCGGAAGACGTGGCGTTCGCCGAGAGCCGCATTCGCCCGGAGACCATCGCCGCGGAGGATATCCTGCACGATCTGGGCGTATTCAGCATGATTTCGAGCGACTCGCAAGCCATGGGACGCATCGGCGAAGTGGTCACGCGCTGCTGGCAGACCGCCCATAAGATGAAAGTGCAGCGCGGGCCTCTGGCCGGAGATTCCGCGCGCACCGACAACGCCCGCGTCAAACGCTACGTCGCCAAGTACACCATCAATCCCGCGATCACCCACGGCATGGCGCGAGCATATCGGCTCCATCGAGCCGGGCAAGCTGGCGGACCTGGTGCTTTGGCGGCCGGCGTTCTTCGGCGTGAAACCGGAGATGGTGGTCAAGGGCGGCTTCATTGCCTGGAGCCTTATGGGCGATGCCAACGCTTCCATCCCGACTCCGCAGCCGGTGTTTTACAGGCCGATGTTCGGATCGTTCGGCGGCGCGACGGCAGCTACCAGTCTGACGTTCACATCCCGCGCGGCGCTATCTTCCGGCGCGCTCGATAGTTTGCATCTCCGCAAGCGGCTGGTTGCGGTAGGAAACTGCCGCACCATAGGCAAGGCGAATATGGTGCACAATTCCGCCATGCCGCGCCTGGATGTGGATCCCGAGACTTACGAGGTGCGCGCCGACGGCGAGTTATTGACCTGCGAACCGGCTGAGACTCTCCCCATGACGCAACGCTATTTTCTCTTCTGATATGGCGCTAACCAATCCATCTTTGCATGTGGCTGCCGGCATCCACGCCGGCCTATGCGGGTCCTGGAGGACCCGCGCAGACCTGGAGGTCTGCCCCACTGCTCAGGCTGCTGTGAGTGACATGTCATGACCAGGGCGTTTCGCGTAGGCATAGCCGGTCCGGTAGGCAGCGGCAAAACCGCTTTAGTGCATGCCTTGAGTCAGCAACTGCACACCCGCTATAGCCTGGCCGTAGTGACTAACGACATCTACACCCGCGAGGACGCGGAGTTCCTGATACGCCAGGGCGTCCTACCCCCGGAACGGGTGCGCGGCGTGGAAACCGGCGGCTGTCCTCACGCGGCGATCCGCGACGACGCGTCCATGAATCTGGAAGCCATCGCGGATTTCGAGAAGGCCCTGCCGGGGCTCGAACTCGTGTTTGTGGAAAGCGGCGGAGATAACCTGGCGGCGGCATTCAGCCCTGAACTGGTGGACGTTTGGATCTATGTGATCGACGTCGCCGGAGGCGACAAGATCCCGCGCAAAGGCGGTCCCGGCATCATCCGTTCCGATCTGCTGGTGATCAATAAAATCGATCTCGCCCCATACGTGGGCGCATCGCTCGAAGTGATGGAGCGCGATGCCCGCCAGCAGCGCGGCGAGCGGCCCTTCATCTTCACCGATCTGCGTCACGGCACCGGACTACCTGAAGTGACGCGCTGGCTGCAATCACAGCTTTCCGCCGGACCACCCCGTCCGCTCCATTACGAACGTCACGAACATACTCATCATCATGCCCATTAACGAACCTTTTTATAAGCGGCACGCCCCCAATTTCCGCGAACATAGCCGGGCGCTGCCGGATTTCTCGTCTTTCGAAGGCATGCGCGCGCTATACGAAGAGAGCCAATTGCCTTCCGCGCAATGGAAAGAGGAAGTCCGCCGCGGCAAGGAGTTCGGCCTGGAGTGTGTCGATTCCATCCAGGATAAGAGCGAGATCAGTTGCTTTCAACGCGGCGAGCTGCCCCACTGGTCCGGCATCAATACTTTTCTGAAGACTCCGTATCTCGAAGACGTGCGCCAGGTCGGCGAGTACGACGTGGCTTTCGTCGGTGTCCCATTCGATATCGCCACCACTTACCGCGCCGGCACGCGCTTCGGCCCGCAAGGTATCCGGCGCATATCATCGCTGTATACAACTTATAACTTCGAGTTAGGCGTGGACCTGCGCGAGTCACTCAAGATGTGCGACGTGGGCGATATCTTCTGCCCAGCGAACATTACTAAGAGTCACGATCAGATCAGCAAAGGCGTCGCGCATGTACTTTCCCAAGGCACGCTGCCCATGATCATGGGCGGCGATCACTCTATCGGTTATCCCTGCGTGCGCGGCGTAGCCCAATGCGTGGAAGGTAAGGTCGGCATCATCCATCTCGACCGGCACATTGACACCCAGGAAAAAGACATGGACGAGATCATGCACACTTGTCCCTGGTTCCATGCTACTAACATCCCTAACTGCCCACCGACTAACTTAGTGCAGGTTGGCATAGGCGGATGGCAGGTGCCGCGGCCCGGCGTGACCCAGGGCCGCAAGCGCGGGTCCACCGTGCTTACCATTCAGGATATCGAGCGCATCGGCATCGATAAGACCGTGGAGATTGCCCTTGAGGTGGCCTGGAAAGGCGCCAGCGCGGTCTATCTTTCGTTCGATATCGATTCGGTGGACGCCGGTTTCGTGCCCGGCACCGGATGGCCCGAGCCGGGCGGATTTCTGCCGCGCGAAGCGCTGGCCATCCTCCGCGGCGTCGCCAAAGAAGGCATCGCCGCCATGGAGGCGGTAGAGGTGTCGCCGCCCTACGACATTTCCGATATCACCGCGCTGCTGGCCGTCCGCGCCATGGTGGATGTGCTGGCCACCATGACGAAACACGGCCGCGTGGGCGGCCGTCTGCAAGCCGCGTGAATTCCGCATTCCTTATCGCGACCGATCTGACGCCGTCTGACGCGGCCTGGGCCGATGCCGAGCGCCAGGTAGCCGGTCTGGTCGAACCGTGCGCCGCCATTCTCGGATTCGAGCCGCGCCTCGAATTGACTACGATCGGTTCTTTTAAAGCACCACCCGCCGGCGCCGACGAAGTTTTTGTTGTTCCGGCCTGCCTGGATTTCAGCTTGTGGGAACGGGAAACGCTGGGTTCTGCGATGGCTGAATGGCGCCGCGCGGCACCCGGACTGGCGGTCCACGCCGATACCGTGGACCTTGGCCATCCGCTGCTGGTCGATTGTTTCGCCGATCTGATTTCGTCCGCGTTGGCGGGCAGTTCGCTGCCGCCACAGCGCGTCGGCCTGCTACTGGCTGCGAGCGGCCAAGGCGACAGCGCCAGCCGCGCCCAAAGCTATCGCCTGATGCGCCTGCTGTGGGAGCAACTTGGGCTAGGCGGTGCTACGGTGGGATTTGTGCGCCACGCGCAACCGTTTCTCGGCCAGGCGCTCGAGCGGTGCATGCGGGAACCGCTCCAGTGGCTGGTGGTGCCGCAGATGCAATGGCCGGTCGAGCACTACGATTACGCGCGCGTCATCCTGGAAAATCATCAGCGCGCGCACCAGGAAGCCGCGTCCTGGCGCTTGTTGGATCCGCCGGGCGCGCCTCCGGCGCTTTCCTCCTGGCTGACCCAGCGCATCGTACAACTGTGGCGCTCCAGGCGCCGCCGCGATGCCGCGCGCTCGCCGTCCGCACGCAGCCACGAAACGCCCGCGCACCCAGTGGTCTGGTCGGGCATCGCGAAAGATCCGGCCAACGGATTGATCGCCGAGATCGCGGGCGTGGACGCACTCCGGGAGTTGCTGGCCGGCGTGCTGCCACGTTCGGAAAAATACTTCGTCAAAGTAACCTGGCATGGTTACGCGCCAGGCACGTTCACCGATCCGACGGCGCTCGATCTGCTGCTCTCGCGCGCTGCCCGGTCCCGCGGTGGTGCTCGAAGGACACACCAGCAGCCGCAATCTGGGCGGCGCGGATTGGGACTGGGAGACTGAGGCGCAGTGCCATCGCGCCTGGATCCAGCAGCAGGATGCCGAATACCTGCGCCGCACCGGACTTGCCGCGGTATTGGCGGCGCATGGCGCGCAATACCTGAACGTCACCGAAGCGTTTTGGGACGGCCAGTGCGCGCCCGCCGCGGACGTGATCGAGTTCCTCGAAAACCGCGGTGTCACCCTCCACCATCAGGAACTGGCCGCTTTCCTGCCGGGGGTGTTGTGGCAGAACCGGGGCGCAGCTTTTCTGAGCTTCGCGAAATTCAAAGGACCCACGCGCCTGGGAATCTCGAACCTCTTCGGCCTGCTCCCGCCTCCGTTGCGCGCCGCGTGGCATGGCCCAAACATCACCTGGTTCGCCCAGGTGTGCTGCGATCTGGCGCGGCTCTACGGCGCTCTCTTCACCACATTTGGCATCGTCGAAGCTCTCTACTCAGCCGTGCGCTGGGACCGCCGGGGACTCTATCGCAGCCGCTGGGGCAATTACGATATTCTGTCGAATCGCGGCATTCTTACGCTCAGCCGGGGCTTGCCGGCGGCCGACATTCTGGCCAGCCGTCTGCAAGGACAGGACGTCACCCGCAGCGCCTTCTTCGACGTAGTACGGCAGGAACTCGGCTGGCCGCGCGAAGCCGCCCAATGCGGCCTGCCTCAATGGGCCGTCATACAATGAACCTATGCGTCTGACTACAGTCATTCTGGCGCTGGCATGCGCCGCGGCCTGCATGGCCGACACCCTCACACTGCGCAATGGCCAGGTGGTGCAGGGGACTTACATGGGCGGCACGGCCCGCACCGTAAAAATGCAAGTGGATGACACGGTGAAGACCTACGACGTCACCGACGTGGCCACCCTGCAGTTCACGGCGCCCGCAACGGCGGCTTCGACCGCGCCGGCTCAGGTCCAACTGGCGAAGTTTTCCCCAACCTGCTGGATTATTGATTAGCCAGCAGGCGCTGTTTCAGCTTGGGCACGTCCAGACTGCAAAACGTCGGACGCCCGCCTTGCCGCGGATGGGCACGCCCGTCATTGCCGAATTCCATGTACCATTCCGAGGCGGCCTTGTAAGCGCGCCATTCTGGTAACCCGCCGCCATTGGGATCGCCGGTCTTGGCGAAGTTCGTCCAGTAGCTCTCCATGGCCGCGGCCAGCCCCTCGTCGCGCTTTTCAAAAGGCAGCCAGCCCCACACCGGACTGCGCAGCGCTCCGAATACGTAGGGAAGTTCCAGGCTGTGAAACGAGCCCAGGCTGCTTTCTCCCTTACCCGGTACGGAGCGCAGGAACTGATACACAAACGACGGTCGTCCGGCCGCGGCATTCAGGGCGGCCATGGCCTCCGCCGGACAGGTCATCAGCGCGTCGTTGAGCCACGAATCCGCCGCAGCTTCCCGGCCCATATGCGAGTCAACCGCATAGGCGGCCATGGCCACCGGCGCCAGGTTTCCATAGCTGATATGCAACGTCTTCAAAGGACCCTGATCGGCAGCCAAACCGCCGCTGGATGCCGTGCGAAAGGCGCTCGCCTCGCGTCCGTTATTGCCGATGATGAACGATACCGGCTGCTCGTTTCCAGCCGCAAACACGGCTTGCGGAGTGCGCGTCAGTGCCCAGCCATCCAGCACAAACTCGGGATTCGGCTCCTGTTTGCCGGCTTGTGCGGCGGCCGCCAGGATGGTCGGCGCGGGCAGCGCGCGCAAGCGCTCCAGGAAGGGACCACCGGTGCGCAAAGCCAGCCTGGACATGCGCTCACCATACTGCTCCGCTTGCCGCAAGCTATGCGCATAGGCCAGGCCGAGCAGCGGGCCGCTCTCCAGAATCGCGCGCGCGAACAACCCATGCGCCAGCGGGGAACACATCAGCACACCCGCATCGATAGCGCCGGCGGATTCGCCAAAAACGGTCACGCGCGCGGGGTCGCCGCCAAATTTGGCGATGTTGTCTTGCACCCACCGCAGCGCAGCGATTTGATCGAGCAAGCCATAGTTGCCTGACGCGTGGTGCGGCGATTCGCGCGTCAGTTCGGGAAGGGCAAAAAAGCCCAGCGCGCCCAGCCGGTAATTGACCGTCACCACCAGCACACCGTGCTTCGCCAGTTCGGCGCCGTCGTAGCCCGGCTCATTCCCGCTGCCGATCCGGTTCGACCCGCCGTGCAGCCACAGCATCACGGCGCGCGGCTCTTTTGCCGGCCATTCCGTCGTCCAGATATTTAGATATAGACAGTCTTCGGAAATGTCCCAGCGCGGCGTTGCGGCAGTGGCGCCATAGCGGCGCGCCAGTGGCGCCAGGAAAGCGCCCGTGCCAATCGGATTCTGTACGCAGGCTGCCGAGTAATGCGTCGCATCGCGCGCGGCGCGCCAAGGCTGGACGGGTTGCGGCTCGCGCCACCGCAGCGGACCGACGGGCGGCGCCGCAAATGGAATCGCCTTGAACACCGCGACAGGCCCGGCCATGTAGCCGCGCACAACGCCGCCGGTCACCGCGACAGCCGGACCGGACTGGGCCATGGCCGCAAGCGCGAATGCCAACAAGCACGCGGGCGCCCGGCCAACCGAAGTCTCCACCGGACTAGCTTCCCGCCTTGCGCTCGAGGTGGCCGCCAAACTGGTACCGCATCGCGGAAAGCAGCTTATCGGCGAAGTCCTCCTCGCCGCGCGAGCTGAAACGCTGATACAGGGCCGCGCTCAATACGGGCGCGGGCGTCGATTCGTCGATGGCCGCCGTAACAGTCCAGCGGCCTTCGCCGGAGTCCGAGACGTGTCCGGAAAAACCCGACAGGTCGGATTGCTGGAACAACGCGATAGCTGTGAGATCGAGCAGCCACGAAGCCACCACGCTGCCCCGCCGCCACACTTCGGCGATATCCGCCAGGTTCAATTCGAATTGGTAATTTTCGGGATTGCGCATGGGTGCGGTTTCGGCGTCGGTTTCCCGGATGCGCTTGCCGGCATCGGCGTGTTTCAAAATGTTCAAGCCTTCGGCATAGGCAGCCATAAGGCCGTATTCGATCCCGTTATGCACCATCTTCACAAAGTGGCCCGCGCCGGATGGGCCGCAATGTAAATAGCCCTGTTCGGACGTGCCGCCGGCCTTCTCGCGGCCAGGCGTCCGTTCGGCGTTGCCTAAGCCGGGCGCCAGGGTCTTGAAAATGGGGTCCAGATGCTGTACGATTTCGGGCTGCCCGCCGATCATCTGGCAATAGCCGCGCTCCAATCCCCAGACGCCGCCGCTGGTGCCCACATCCACGTAGTGCAGACCCTTGGCGGTGAGATCCTTAGCGCGGCGGATGTCGTCGATATAGTAGGAATTGCCGCCGTCGATGACGATGTCGTTCTTTTCCAGGCGGGCCGACAGATCCGCCAGCGTGGCATCTACTACCCCAGCGGGAATCATTAACCATACGGCCCGCGGCGGCTGCAGCGCTTTCAAGAAATGCTCCAGCGAGTCCGCGCCAATTGCACCCTCGCCCCGCAGCGTTTCGATATTCGCGCGATCCCGATCGAAAACCACGCATTGGTGGCCGCCGCGCATCAGGCGGCGAACCATATTCGCGCCCATGCGCCCCAGGCCGATCATCCCCAGCTGCATCGAAGTCCCCCTCCTGTCAGGTTATCCCGATTGTGGGGCAGAACTCCAGTCCTGCGGGCCGGCGCTCCTTCCGGACCGTGCAGCCGCGGCGAGCTTTACGCGTACTACAAGCGCATGGGGACGCTGGAGGCTTTCTTTTTCGCTTTTCCCTGGCTCCTGACGTTTGCTAATTTAACCGCCCTCGTTTGCGCCCGTAGCTCAATTGGATAGAGCATCGGTCTCCGGAACCGAGGGTTGGGAGTTCAAGTCTCTCCGGGCGTGCCGGCCTAGCCGCGTGACAAAGCCCCTCAGCCGGCGTAAGATCGGCCTTGATACGATGAAGGCACCGGAGATTTTCTTATGACGGTAATCGAGCTTCCCGATGAACAGGCGGCGGCGCTGAAAGCGAAAGCGAACGCGGCCGGCCTCACCCTGGAGGCATGGCTCAAACAATTGGCGGACGCTGAAAGCGAACCGCCACCCGCCGAGCGTCCCCTTCAGACGGCTGCGGATATCATTCTCGACTGCATGCGCGATGTCCCCGCCGAAGTCATGGCCACCCAACCCAAAGACGGTGCCAGCCAGCACGATCACTATATTTACGGCTGGCCCTAGCGAGAGGCATGACCGCTGTTTTTGCCGATACGTTCTATTGGGTTGCTCTGGCAGATGTATCCGATAGCGCGCACCAATGGGCTTTGACCATCACAGCCGCGCGAGCTGCCTCGGCAATCATCACTGCTGATGAAGTCTTAGGCGAATACCTCACGTTTTTCGCTTCCGGGTCCGAGACGCTACGCCTTCGCGCCGCCACCAGTGTACAGCGCATTCTCGTCAAGCCCGTTATTCGGGTGATCCCGCAAAGCCGCTCTTCTTTTCTGGCCGGCCTCGATCTTTACAGCCAAAGGCCTGACAAGCGTTACAGCCTGGTCGATTGCATTTCCATGCAGACGATGCGGAGGGAAGGCCTGACCGAAGCGCTCACCAATGATCGGCACTTCGAGCAAGAGGGTTTTCGCGCGCTGTTCCGCCGGGAAGATTAACGCTTATTTCGATGGGTTGGCCCGCAGGCATTGGAGAGAAAACCTCTCTAGCGCTTGCGTCCATGACTTTAGGGCCTTGTCCCCAAGCAACTTGTCTGTAGTCGCTACCGGGAAAAAGGGCTCTTCCCAAACAGGACAGAACTGCCTGTAGCTGAATTCAACCGAGGGATTGATTCAGGGAGCTTCGGGAGGAATAGACATTCTCCAGGTACTGGATCCTGACATAAAGAGCACAAAAGCGGTCGTTGTGATCAACCAGGTCAGTCTTGGTGCAAGTAGCTACAACCCAGACACCCAATTTGCCGCAGTTTTCTGTCCCGCCCTCGCACGATGGCGCGATAGAAATTCCATTCCGTCGCAGGATCAGTTCAGCCGCATCTCGCACGGATGCGTTCGTTAGGCGATTTGCGAGGCTTGTGGTAGCCCCTTCGAGGGAGACAATCCCGAAGACGGCAATCGCTGGCCGAGCCGTCAACGTTCTGATTGCGCGTTGTTCAAATTTTTCTTCCCCGGTCAAATCCGGCGCCGTTTGTCCTCGGCTACGCATGGCCGTACTCGCCAGCAGCAATGCCAACACACTTGTAATGCAGCGAATGTGTCGCATCCCAATAGTATGCATCCGCACTAAATATTTGCTGACAGGTGAGTGCGGCCACGAACGTCTGAACAACGCTGCACAACACGATTACGACCGTCAAAAACATCAGCCACTTTGTGTAGCTTTTTGCCGCTTCGGCCCGACGTCCACGTCGGCCTCCTCGCCTGCCCCACAAATGCTAGCTCTTGCCCCCCGGCGCAACCGCGAAGTCCCACACCTGCATATTCGTCTTACCCGGCGTGTATTCCACCACCGCGTATTCTCCAGGCTCCATGGGCTTCATCGGCCAGAGTTTGTTCAGCCCGTCCTGCGTCATCTGCTTCCGGAAGACCTGCACCTCGATAGGCTCTTCGACGATTTCCTTGCTCACCGGCACAAGTGTGATCTTCTCCACGATACGGACGCCCTTCTCCGGTGTGAGCTTCACGATTCCGAAGCGCTCGTCGTTTGCCAGTTGGATGTAGAATTCCTGCTCGGGATTGGTGAAAATGTTCTGCGAATGTATTCCGTCCAGCTCGAGCGTAGACTTGCCGCTCACTACCGGAATCGGCGATATCACCTGCAGGACCGTGCGGCCCTTGTAATTGTGCATCTTCGATTCCGCAACTTTGATAGGCTTGACCGCGCTATCTTCCACGTAATAGACGCCCGGATCGCGCGGGATTTTGGCGACTTCGGCGCGCGCCTCGCGTACGGCCTGCTCCTCCTCGGCCACCACTTTGTTTTCTTCCGTAAGCTGCGCCTTACGGTCGGCCATTTCGGATTCGGTGCGCTTCAGGTCCACCAGATCGAGCGGCATCTCTTCCCACTGGCTGCGCTCCACGCTGTAATAACGCACCCGGTCCGTCTCCACCTGGTATTCGCGCACCAGGTGAAAGCCGCCGTCTTTCAGGTACAGCTTGATATTGGCCGCCAAGGCCGCCAGGCTCAGCACAAACAGCGCGATGATTGCCCGCCGCATATCTTCTATCGACTAGTTTAGCGCCGCAGCGCGTTTCATATTCTTATAATGGGCTGTGATGAAGTATCGCAAACTGGGACGGACCAATTTCGAAGTCAGCGAGATGGGCTACGGCGCCTGGGGCATCGGTGGAACCCAATGGCTCGGCGGCAACGATGAAGAAGCGCTGGCGGCGCTGCGCCGCGCCATCGAACTGGGCTTAAACTTTATCGATACCGCGCTGGCGTACGGTGACGGCCACAGCGAACAACTCGTGGGGCAAGTCGTGCGTGAGGCCGGCCGCCGGATCTACGTGGCCACCAAGGTCCCGCCCAAAAATGAGTTGTGGCCGGCACAGCCCGGCATCGGCATCGAGCAGGTGTTTCCGTACGATTACGTCCTGCGCTCGGCGGAGCGCAGCCTCCAGAATCTGGGCGTGGAAACCATCGATCTGCTGCAACTGCACGTGTGGAATCGGGAGTGGATTGCGCGCGACGAATGGCGCCGCGCGCTCGAAGAGTTGAAGCGCTCCGGCAAGGCGCGAATGGTGGGAATTTCGATCAACGACCACCAGCCGGATTCCGCGCTCGAAATCATCCAGACGGGGTTGATCGACACCGTACAGGTGATCTACAACATTTTCGACCAAACCCCGGAGCGCAGCCTGTTTCCCCTGACTATAGCGCATAACATCGGCGTGATCGCGCGGGTGCCGCTCGATGAGGGCAGCCTCACGGGCAAAATCGACGAGCACACCCGCTTCGCGCCAGGCGATTTCCGCGAGGGATATTTTCACGGTGATCGTAAGCGGCAAGTCCGCGAACACGTGCAGAGCCTGCTGGCGGACCTCGGCGTGGACCGGGCGGCCCTGCCCGAGATTGCGCTGCGCTTCTGCCTGTCGCAGCCGGCGGTATCCACGGTGATTCCCGGGATGCGCAGCTTGCGGAATGCCGAAGCCAATTGCGCCGTGCCCGATAAAGGACCGCTGCCCGAAGCGACGCTGGCCGTGCTGCGGCGGCACGCCTGGGATCGTAATTTCTACGATTTCTGAAACGGTCCCTTGCGGAAACTGTCCCGCGTACGTCGAAAGTTAACCACAACACCCCACTAATATCAGCGTTGCGCACATCGGCCTGCGAGCGCTAGAGTGCATTCAGACGGTCGTCGACACCTCCGATGGCGCGCAAGAAGCAAACTCGGGATAGCACCGAACGGCGGTCCCGGCAACGGTTCCGCATCGGGCAAAGCCTCACCTACCGGTCTCTGTCCGGCAAGCGCGCGCAGGGCGTGGGGAAGATTCTGGATATCAGCAGCAAGGGCGTCCGCTTTACAACCAACGACATGCTGACGCCCGGATTGCGCGTGGAACTGGACGTAAACTGGCCCACACGGCTCAACGCAGCCTGTTTGATAAAGCTGATGGTTTATGGTTGCGTGGTGCGCAGCGATACCGGCGCGGCCGCCATCAAGATCGAACATTATGAGTTCCGGACCCGCGCAGTTTCGTCTCTGCCGGCCCCTCCCAACCCGCTGGACTGTTCGAAAGGCATCTGATCCCAGCAGCCCCGACACCGGCTACTCGCCGCGCCACAAGATCAGGGATGGAATACCAGCCGCGCACCCCGCGCGGGACTGTTCCAAAGTGCCTCCACATCCCGCAGAGGCGCCGTCTTGACGTCGATCTGAAAAGGTTCCTTCGCGGCCGCCTGAAAAAACTCGCCCAGCGCCCGCCAGATCTGGTCCAGGGAAGCGCTGCCAAAGCCGCTTCCCAGAAGCTCCAGCCCTGAACTGCGCAGGGTGGCGGCCGGTAGCGAGATGGTCGCGCCTGCATTGGATCCTATCTGAACAAATCGCACGCGCGCCGCGGCGTGGATCAGTCCCTATTTGCGAAATCGCCTCCAAAACGGACTCCGCGGGATGGCCCCAAAGATAATCGAGCACCACGTCCACTCCGTTCTCCGAACACTCGCGGCGAAACGCGGCAACAAGAGCCGCGGGTTCCTGATCGAGCGAAATGATTTCGTCAGCGCCCCATGCAATAAGCTTCTCGAGCTCATCCGGATTGCGCCCGCAGGCAATCACCCGCCGCGCGCCCAAACGTTTCGCGATCTGTACCGCCAGACAGCCTGCAACGCCGGTCGCCCCCAGTATCAGAACGCTCTCGCCGGCCGCAAAGTGAGCGCGCATTTTGAGGGCTACCCATGAGGACATGCCAGGATTTGCAAGCGCCGCCGCAGCCACTTCATCGAGACCGTCAGGCAACGGCAGGCACATTTTGCGCGCCGCCACGGCGTGCTCGACAAAAGTCCCAAAGGGGCTGCGCGACATGCCGAAATAAACGGACTTGCCACCCGGCAACCGTCCGACCCCAATCGACGCCGGGGATGAAAGGCAGTGCGCCCGTGCTGCCGTAGTGGGTTCCGTTCGCCAGCGCTTTCACAAATAGGGTGAAAACGGCGGCGATTAACTCTATAATCACTTCTCCTTCCGCCGGCAGGGGCACGGCAAAGGAGGGGTAGCAGGGAGGTACATCGAAGGAATGGACGACGGCAGCGTTCATGCAGGATTGCGTATCCGGTTATTCAAAGATTACCATGCGACAAATCCGCCCGAATCCCACTTAGTCTATTACCGCCATGCGCCTATGGATACTCCTCATGGCGTCCGGCCTCGCCGCCGCCCAAACGCCCGACCCTGCCTACACACCTCTCAATAAAGCCTACGAATCCCTGCGTGCACGCAACTATGAAGACGCCATCGCCTCCTTTCTGAAAGCGATCGCAGCCGCGCCGGCGCGGCCCGCCATCCGCAAAGACCTGGCGTATGCGTATCTCAAAATCGGCGAAAACGAAGCTGCCCGCGACCAGTTCCGTGAAGCCATGCGGCTCGATCCGAAAGATTTCCACGTCGCGCTGGAATACGCATTTCTCGCCAACGAAACCAAGCAGCAAGCCCAGGCGCGCCGCGTCTTCGACCGCATCCGCAAAACCGGCGACCCGGAATCCCGCGCCACTGCCGAACAGGCCTTCCGAAACATCGACCGGCCTCTGGCCGAAGGAATCGCGCGCTGGACCAAGGCGATCGAACTCGGCGCCGACAACTTCAGCGCGCATTTCGAGCTTGCCACCCTTGCTGAACAGCGCGATGCGCTGCAACTCGCCGCCGACCATTATGAAAAAGCCTGGCGCTCGATTCCCGACCGCCGCTCCGTTCTGGTGGACCTCGGCCGCGTTCTGCAGGCGCTAAATCGCACTGACGAGGCCAACGCGGCGCTACTGGCCGCTTCGCGCGGAGGCGAGCCGCGCGCCGCCGAAGCCGCCCGCGAACTACTGCCGGCCCGCTACCCCTACGTCTCCGAATTCCAAAGCGCCCTGAAACTTGACCCCAAGAACCTCGATCTGCGCCGCGAACTTGCCTACCTTCTGCTGCGCATGAATCGGCAATCCGAAGCCGAGCAGGAATTCCGCGAACTGACCAAGCTCTCCGAAACCGATTACCTCTCCGCCGCGCAGCTCGGATTCCTGCTGCTGGCTCGCGGCGAGACCACGGAAGCCATGCCCTTGCTGGAACGTGTGATGAAGGGCCCCGACGAAGATCTGGCCAACCGCGTGCGTGCCGTCCTGCGCCTGCCGCAGACGTTGCAGAAGCGCCCGGCCCAGCCCGCGCCCCAATCCATCGATGCAAAAGTCATGGCCGAGCGCAGCCTGAAGGCCGGCTTCATCCGCGATGCACTCAAATATCTGCAGCTTGCCCAGGAAGACGATCCCGCCGATTTCGCCGTGATGCTCAAACTCGGCTGGACCTACAATATGCTGCACAATGACCGGCAGGCCATACGCTGGTTCGATCTCGCGCGCAAAAGTCCCGACCCCAAAATCGCCAGGGAAGCTAACACGGCGTATCAAAATCTGCGCCCCGCGTTCGAAACCTTCCGCACCACGGTTTGGATGTTCCCCATGTACTCAACCCGCTGGCGCGATTTCTTCGCCTATGCACAGATCAAAACGGAGTTCCGCCCGCGCTGGAAGATTCACCCCTACGTCAGCCTGCGTTTCATCGGCGATTCGCGCGGCACCATCGGTCCGGAGACCAGCGGCCTTGCGCCGCAATATCTGTCCGAGAGCGCGCTCATTCCCGCTGTCGGAGTGGCCACCAGCTATTGGCATGGCGTGATGGGTTGGGCGGAGGCCGGTTCCTCGGCCGGATATCTCACCGGGCACATTGTCCCCGATTACCGCGGCGGTGCCGCATTCAGCAAGGGTTTCGGCCACCTGCTGAAGTCTGAAACCGGCGGTGTGTTCTTCGAAACGAATGAGGACGCCATCTTCGTAAGCCGTTTCGACAACGATTTCCTGTTCATCTCCCAGAATCGCGCCGGATACACGCCCGCGTTCGGCAAGCTGCAGACGCAGTTCTACTGGAATTTCAATCTCACGCAGGATCAGAAGCGCCAGCCGTGGGCCAACTTCTTCGAAACCGGACCGGGCGTGCGCTTCCGTGCGGCTTTCATGCCTAGCGCGCTGTACTTCACCCTAAACTACCTGCACGGCAACTACACCGTAGCAGGCGATCCCTACGGCCCGACTTTCACCGATTTCAGAGCCGGATTCTGGTATGCCTTCACTTATTGACTGTGCTCGGGTCGCCACGTGGGGCAGGCGTCCACGCCTGCAGCGGGTCTCCAGACCCGCCGCTCCCAAGCCCAAACAGGCCGGCGCGGACGCCGGCCGCAGGACTGGAGTCCTGCCCCACGAGGCCGAACACAGTCACCAGCCACTAGCCACCAGTCGCCAGCCACGGCGAGCCATACTCGCAGCGCTGCTCCTTCTGATGCCGCTCGCCCATGCCGCTACCCTTCCCACTTTCAGCGTGCTCTCCGAAGATCAAGGCGGCTGGCCCTTCCTGTTGGAGTCCGTCGGATTCCTGCCGCAACCCGCCGCTTCCGCCCACATCTTCGTCCTGCGAGCGGGATCCGGCGGCTCCCCCGAATGGCCCGCGCGCGTCGAAAACGGCGCGTATCTGATCCTCGAAGGCGAATCCTCCACCGCCGAGTCGTTTGGCTTTCATCCCACCAAGGAAAACGTCCGTATCACCAGCCTCGAAGACGTGCACCTGCCCAAGCTCCGCATCGTGTGGGAAAAAGGTCTGGAGCTGCCGCGCTTCGAAATGCCGAATGAAGCCAAAATCTTCGCCAAGGATCGCTGGACCGGCGCGCCTCTGCTGGCCGGTTTCCGCCGCGGTGCAGGCGCCGTCTTGTGGGTGGCCGTATCGCCCGGCGACCGCGGCTATCAACGCTTTCCCTACCTGCCGCACGCCCTCGCCGATCTCGGCCTGGATCCGCCCTTCCACTCCAACCGCCTCTGGGCTTTCTTCGACTCCTCCTACCGCCTGCGCGTGGATCTCGACTACTTCGCCGCGCGCTGGCGCACCGCCGGCATCGACGCCCTGCACGTCGCCGCCTGGCACTTCTACGATCCGGACCCCGAGCGCGACGCTTACCTCAAGCGCCTCATCGCCGCCTGCCACGCCCACGGCATACTGGTTTACGCCTGGCTCGAACTGCCCCACGTCAGCGAAAAATTCTGGGACGATCATCCCCAGTGGCGCGAAAAAACGGCTGTCCTGCAGGACGCCCAGCTCGATTGGCGCAAGCTCATGAACCTCTTCAACCCCGAGTGCTTTCGCGCCGCATCCGCCGGCGTCAAGGATCTGATCGGGCGTTTCGATTGGGATGGCGTCAATCTCGCCGAGCTTTACTTCGAATCGCTCGAAGGCCTCTCCAATCCGTCACGCTTTACGCCGATGAACGACGACGTGCGCGCACAGTTCCGCACTGCCGGCGGCTTCGATCCCATCGAATTATTCCAGACGCGCAAAGACGCCCCTTCCGAACGCGCCTTTTTGGACTTCCGCGCTCGCCTGGCGCGCGAGATGCAACAGCAGTGGCTCGCCGAGATCGAGTCGATCCGCCATGCGCGCAGCTACCTGGACATCGTGCTCACGCACGTCGACGACCGCCTGGATACCTCCATGCGCGACGCCATCGGCGCGGATTCGGCGCAGCTCTTGCCGCTGCTCGAACACCACAACTTCACCTTCCTGATCGAGGATCCCGCTACCGTATGGAACGAAGCGCCGCAGCGTTATGAAGAGATCGCCCGCCGCTATCGCCCGCTCACGCCACGCCAGGACCGTCTGGCCATCGACCTGAATATCGTGGACCGTTACCAGAACGTCTACCCCACCAAGCAGCAGACCGGCGCCGAGTTATTTGAGGTGGTGCACTCCGCCGCGGGCGCCTTTGCGCAGGTCGCGCTCTATTTCGAGAACTCCATCCTTTCGCCCGACCTGCCGCTATTGCCGGCCGCGGCCGCGGTGGTGACCCGCGCGGAAGCTATCGGACCGAAGCTCATGATCGAAACGCCGCAAGGGGTGGCGCTCCGCTGGCCGGGACCGGCGCTGGTAGATGGCCTCCCGTGGCCCGTACGGAACGATGAATTCCTGTTCCTGCCGGTGGGAGCGCACTCCGTAGAAGCAGGCGCGGAATCTCCCGCGCTCCGCGTGACGCAGTTCAACGGCGAGTTGACCTCCGCGCAACTGGTATCCGCGAACGCCATCGAGATGGCGTACCGGAGTACCGCGCGCGCCATCGTGCTACTGAACCAAGAGCCGGCGAGTGTAGAGATCGACGGTGCCCAAAGCCAGCCCGATCCGGCCGGGCCGAATGCCATCTTCCTGCCGCGCGGCCAGCACTTAGTAACGATAGAAGTCAGAAGATAGTAACTTCTGGCTTCTGTCTCCTGACTTCTGTCTTCTGTCTTCGTCTTATTTCCCCAACTCATACGCCGCGATCGTCTTCCGGTCCCGCAAATAGAGCCGCGTCCCCACCAGCGTAGGCGGCGTCCAGGCGATGCTCTGCAACACCGCAGCCTTCGATAGCACTTCGAACTTCTGTGGAGTCGCCCGGCAGAGCGCCAGCGTGCCGTCCTGATCGGCAAGTATCAGCTTGCCATCCGCCCACAGCAGTTGCGCCTTGGCAAAGCCGCGCTGCTGCCACATGATCTTGCCGGTCTTCAATTCCACCGCGGTCATCAGCACTGGACCGTCATAACCACGCGATATGTAAACATAACCATCGCGCTGGATCGCCGTCCCGATGTGCAGCTGCAAATGTGGGTCGTACCAGAGCTGGTCCACTTTGGTCTTGCCGCCGGACTGGCTCAAGTGCAGCGTACGCGCGCCCTCGCCATAAGCCGACGCCACGAACAGCAGGTTGCCCGGCGCCCATACTGGCGTGCTGATGGCCAGTCCATACGGGGTGACGTGCTCGTGCGACCACAGCAGCGCCCCATTGTCCGGATTGAACCCGAACACCGTCTTGGCCGCCAGCACCACCACTTGCGGCTGTCCGTCCACGTTGATCAGCAGCGGCGATGAATGCGAATTCGTGAATTGGAGTGCCTTCCAAACCACCGCGCCGTCGCTCTGGCGGAACGCGATCACTCCATCGCCCTCGCCCCCGGCCTGGTAGATCAGCATGTCCTTATAGGGCAGCGCATGGCAGGAATAGCCGTATTGGAGTTGCGTGGCGTGAAACTCGTTATACAGGTCATGCGACCATTTCACCTTTCCGGTTTTTTTATCGAGCGAATGGATTTTGCCGGTGCCGCTGGCCGTCATCAAGCGATCCCCTACGACTTCCGGCATGGCATACGGCCCCGGACCCACCGCCTCGGAATATGAATTGGTAAACGGATTGTCGTATTCGTATTCCCAAATCGTCTTGCCGGTAGCTGCATCGAGCGCGGTGATCACGTCGTGCGTATTGCGGCGATAGGCGGTGTAGAGCACGCCACCCTCCTCGGCCACCGCGGAATAGCCATCGCCTAGCGGCCGGCTCCAGACCTTCTTCGGACCTTCGGCGGGCCAGGAATCCGCCAGCCCCGCTGTGTTGACAATGAAATCGCGATTCTTGCCGCCCCATACCAGCCAATCCTCGCCCACCGCAGCCGGTTTTACCGCGGCAGCGCTCCGCTTCGCAAAGGCGTTCTTGTGAACTGTCTGCCCCGCCAGCGTCAAAGCCGCCAGGGACACAATTATCACTTTCGATGCGTACCGCATGTTTCCATTGGACGGAACGGGCGGCATTTTGTTTCCGGGCTTCCGTCCTTTTCCTCTCAGGCCTCAACCCGGAGCTATTCTATAAGTAATGATCGGAGCCGAGATCGGGACTTACCGGATCGTCGACAAGATCGGCGATGGCGGGATGGGCGTCGTTTACAAGGCCGTCGATATTCAACTGGACCGCGTGGTTGCGGTTAAGGCCCTGAGTTCCGAGTTCTCCGGCAACGCCGCCCTGGTTGAACGATTTCGCACAGAGGCGCGCGCCCAGGCGCAATTGAACCATCCCAACCTGGCGATGCTTTATGCCTTCCTGGTGCACGACGGCGTCGCGTACATGGTGATGGAATACGTCGATGGCGAGACGTTCTACGCCATGCTTGCGCGCCGCGGTCCGATCGCCGCAGCCGAGGCTGTTCCGCTGTTCCGCCAGGCGCTGGCGGGAATTGCCCATGCGCATCGCACGGGGATTGTACACCGCGATATCAAGCCCAGCAATATCATGCTGAACAAGGATGGCGTGGTCAAGGTGATGGACTTCGGGCTGGCTAAAGTGGCTGGCAGCCATCGCGCCACGCGCACCGGTGTGCGGCTGGGAACGGCTTACTACATGTCACCCGAGCAGGTGTTGGCGAAGCCTGTGGATGTGCGCTCCGATATCTATTCTTTGGGCGCTACGCTTTATGAGATGTTGACCGCGCAGGTGCCCTTTCATTCCGACAGCGAATTCGAGATCCTGAACGACCACGTGCATACCGCGCCGCCGCCGCCCTCGCGGGTGGATGCGCGCATCCCCCAGCACGTTGAGAATGCCGTCCTGAAGGCGCTGGCCAAGGACCCCGAGCAGCGCTTTCAAAGCGCAGAACAGTTCAGCGCGGCCCTGGCGAGTCCCGAGAGTTTTTATCTCGCCAAAACCGTGGCGGATGCCGGTTCCCTGCCCCTGGCACAAGGAGCTACCGCGGTTTCCGCGCCAGCGCCAAAAGCCAAGGCCGCGTTTTGGACCACCGGGCGGCGGATCGCGGCGCTGGCCGCAGGAGCGCTGGCGTGTTTGGTGCTGGTGCTATTGTTACTGCGATCCAAGCAGCCTTTGGCTACAGCCGTGCGCACACCAGCGCCCCCCACAGCAGTGCCGGCTCCCGCTGCAACTCAGCCGCAGCCGGCCGCTGAGATCCCCAGTTCGCCCACGCCCGCCAAACCTGCACCACCGGTCCCCGTCGTGGTACAGGCCGGGACAAGCGTATCCGTGGTGACCGGCGAAGCGATTAATCCTTACGACAGCCTGGACCAGAGATTTCGAGCGTCGCTGGCGGCCCCCGTTTCCGTGGAAGGCCGCGAAGTTCTTTCGCAGGGCGCCGCGGTGGTCCTGCAACTGGCGGATGTATCCAATGAGGATCATCCGGGAAAGCCGGAAAGGACTCTGAAACTGGTCTCCATCACCGCAGCCGGCCATCCGGTTCCGGTGAACGGTTTCGCGCCGATGCCTAAAACGGGCAACTTCGTAGAGCGCAAGTTTCACAAGAATCGCATAGCGGCGGGAACCCGGCTCCAGTTCAAATTAAGCCAGGGTGTAACTCTGCCTGGTTCTCAATAGACCGTGATCCCCTGCACACGCACCGGCGTCCCGCCACTAACCGGCAGCACAGTTGGTGAAAAAGGCTCCGTCAATGTGCCATCTGCAGCCACCTGCAGCGTATGGAACGCGTTGGCCGCCGGTGTAGCCGAGGTGCTGGACTGCTCGCTCGAAACGTAGATCCAGCTATCGGAGTGGTCAATCACTGTGGAAAACGGCGCGCCGGTGGTGCTGTCCATAACGAAATGCTGGATCTGGACCGGGTTCAAGGCATCGGTCAAATCATAAACCGCGATGGAATTGTCGCCCGTGTTGGTGGCGTAGAGCCGCGTTCCCGCATGATTCACGATGGCCCAGCAGGGGCCCCCGCCGGAATCCGATACCGCACGCACGAACGTGAGGAGGCCATTGCTGTCGTAGGTATAAACCGCGACTTCGTTCAGCCCGACGATGTCCACATAGAGAATCGGCAGTGTAGGGTGGGTGCGCATCCCGAGAGGGTTATGGCCGGCAGTCGATCCGACGAAGAGCGAGTCCGGCAACGCCTGCGTGGAATTCTGGTTCAAGCTGCCCAGCGGACCGATACGGAAAGACTGCAGAAGACCGCCCAGGAAATCCGCACCAAATAAGAACGTCCCCTGGGTGGCCATCAGTGCTTGCGAAGGTGAACTGCCGTAGGCCACCGATACCGTCGAATCAGGCGCCGGCAGCAGCACGCCACTTGGCAGCACGCGGAAAGTCGTGTAGTTGGGCTGCACCAGGTTGGCATTCTGGGCAGGATCCTGGTCTCCGAGCCTCCGGAAGGGAACGGCGAACCGTTCACGGCTGTCAGGCTCCCATCCGCCTGGATCTGAAAGACGGCGATGGTATTCGATCCCGAGTTCACCGCGAACAAGTGCGTGCCGGTGCCATCTTCAATCAGATTCTGATCGGAATCGAACGGGCCGAGCGCAAAGGTTAGGGTCGTAAACTCCGATACCGCCGGCCGGAGTCGTACTCATCAGGTGGGACTGGAGGTGAAGTTAAACCGGTATGCGAAGATCGAATTACCGGTGGTAGCGTTGCTCTCCAGGTAGATTACGTCTGCACCGGCGGCACGGGCCGGCATCCCGGTTGCGGCCAGCATGATGAGTCAGGTTAGCGCGACGCACGAGTGTCGGCGAGTTGGTTGAAACATGATTATTCTCCTCGCTGGTGAAACCCGGCGGGTCCGCGTTTTTATTCCGTGAATTATGAAATGACTCAAGTGTAACTATCCGTCCGGGTACTGAAGTATACTAAGCACCACGAGGTCAAGCATGAAATCCAACCTATCCCTGCTAATTTTGGTGGCGGCCCCCTTACTGGCGCAGAGCACCGTCAAGGACGCCTTGATAAAACACTGGAAGACGTCCGGCGAGTTCACCATCGCCGTGGCCGAGGCGATGCCGGCGGACAGCTACAACTTTCGTCCGAATCCCGCGGAGATGAGCTTCGGCCAGTTGATGGCGCACATCGCGGGGGTTAACGAGAACGCCTGCGCCAATGCCAGCGGCCTGCCGCGTCCGGTGATGCCGCCGAAGATCGTCGAATGGAGCAAAGACACCGAGAAGGTGGACGTCTCAAAAGAGACCGCCATACCGTTTCTGAGGGAGTCATTTGAGTTCTGCGACAAGGCGGTGGCCGCCATGACACCCGAGCGCCTCGACACAGTCGTCGGCCCTCCCGCCCGGAATCTGACCGGTTTCGAATGGCTGTTTGCGTACTTTACGCATACCGCGCATCACCGGGCGCAGGCGGAAGTTTATTTGCGGGTGAAGGGCATCAAGCCGCCGGACTATCGGTTCTAATTGTGGGGCAGACCTCCAGGTCTGCGCGGGCCCTCCAGGACCCGCACCTGCGGACGGGCCGGCGTGGACGCCGGCCGCAGGACTGGAGTCCTGCCCCACAATCTATCTAACGAGCTTGCGCCGACAGGAGCTCCGGCGCGGCCGGCTGACCGTCGCGGTGTTGTGCCGCGGCCAGCGCGGGCGCCACTTCCGCGAATACCTGCAAATGATGGTCGATGTCCTGCTCGGTATGCTGCACGGAGACGGTCCACTGCTCGTCCCACCAGTAGGGCTGCGCGATGACTCCGCGATTCACCATGGCGAACCAGTAGTGGGTCCACAGGTCTTCGTCCACGTGATACCAGTCGCGATAGTTGCGGATGCGCTGCGGGTAGAATAGCAGCGCGCCGTTTGATCCCGCGCCGTCCGCGTAGGCCACCAGGCCGTTCTTTTCGATAGTGGACTGATACCCGTCCACCAGTTTGCGGTTCAAGCTATCCACGTGGGTGTAAGCGTCGCGGGTCAGCACCTGGCGGAAAGTCGCAAGACCGGCGGCCATCACTACCGGGTTCGTATTGTAGGTTCCGGCATGAAACATCTTCTGGGTGTGGATCACGTCCATGATCTCGCGGCTGGCGGCGAAAGCGGCCAGCGAGAAGCCGCCGCCGATGGATTTGCCCAGGCAGATGATATCGGGCTTGACGTTGAAGTATTCGCAGGCCCCGCCCCAGGCCAGTTTGGCGCCGGTTTTCACTTCGTCCATGATGAGCAGCGCGCCGTGTTTGTGGGCGACTTCGAGCAAGCCGTGTATATAGCCCTCATCCGGCATGCAAAAGGCGATGTTCATCATGATGGGCTCGATGATGATGGCGGCGATCTCGCCCGGATGCGCGGCGAACAGGCGCTCCACCGCGGGAAGGTTGTTGAACGGCGCTACCAGCGTGGCGTCGGAAGTGCCTTTGAGCACGCCGGCGCTGGACACTACCGGGGTGGGATTCTCGGGGTCGCCGAACTCGTGACCTTTCGGTTTCACACTGACGGAGATGGCATCGTGGCCGCCGTGATAGCCGCCTTCCATCTTGATGATCTTGCTGCGGCCGGTGGCGGCGCGCGCCAGGCGCAGGGAGTGCATGGTGACCTCCGAACCGCTGTTGCCGAAGCGGACCATATCCACCGGGTAGCGCGCGCAGATTTCGTCGGCCAGTTCCAGTTCCATGCCGTGCGGCATCCCGAAGAGGGTGCCGAGTTCCAGCCGCTCGGCAACGGCCTTCATGACGGCGGGATGGCAGTGGCCGGCCAGCAGCGCGCCATAGCAAAGATTGTGGTCGATGTATTCGTTACCGTCCAGGTCGTGTATGCGGGAGCCGTGGCCGTCGCGCACGAACAGCGGATACGGCGGATAGTAGCGGTAGTTGCTGGCTACGCCAAGCGGAATGCGGTCGACGGCCCGGGCATGGGCCTCGCGGGACTTAGGGGTGCGCTTTTCGTAGGTTTCGATCTCTTGTTGCAAAGCTCGGTACATCGTCGGTGAAGTTCCTTTGGAATCGTCAAGTGTGGACTGCTTGCTGCTCGTCTTAGTATGGCATCGAATCGCGCGTGTGGGGCAGGCACTCTCATTCCGCGGAGTGCGGCGCCCCCTGCCCTTTCTCGTCGGCCTCCAAGTGGCACTTCTTGTATTTCTTCCCACTGCCGCACCAGCAAGGATCGTTGCGGCCGGGCGTCACGCTGCGGCGGATTGGCTCGGGGATGTAATCGGCGTCTTCATCCAAATCGTCTTCGTCCGCTTCTTCTTCGTCGTCGAACGTACCGTCGTCCTCGTCATCTTCTTCTTCCTCCTCCTGTTCCTGATCGTCGTCTTCGCCAGAGGGGCGAGAACAGAGGTCGTAAACGGTGGTACCGGGATCAGCACCGGGAGCATCGCCGGAATCATCGCTGGACTCACTGGGGGAATTAGCGGATTCGAGGGCCACCAGGCGATCGAGGCCATCGCGCAGCCGAAGGGTTTCCCGGAATTCGGCGCGGGTCCGTTTAGGCAATAATCCCGCGTGGCGGCGGAGCAGCGACCAAGCGAGTTCCCGTTCCTTAGCTCCTCCGGAAAACGCGATTACCACTACCACGGCCATGAAAACATCGTGCCGCTCCGGCTTCGGGAAATTGGCCAAGCCGTCCAATAAGCTTACCAGGAGATCCAGTTTTCCGGAATCCTCGGGAAAATGGTTTAAGGCCAGGGCCAACCCGCTCAGCCGATCGGCAGCGGCTCCCGGAATCAGCTGGCGAATGGCATCGAGCGATTCTTCGGGACGCCGCTCCACGATGCGGCCCACCGCCCAATTGGCCGCATCCGCGATCTCTTCATCTTCCACGGTGGAAAATTCGATCAGTTCCGGCAAGACGGCCGGATCGCCAATCTCGCCGAGCAGCGCCAGGCTGCAGACCGTGGGCGGAGTATCGTCTCCGGGCAAGGATTCGGTGGCCATGGCGCGCAGAACCCCGATCAGCAACGGCGTCGCGCGCGCGCCTTCTTCCAGAATGGCATCTACCAGTTCCTCGTCCAAGCCGTTCGTGGCCCACTCTAACAAGTCGTCGACGAGCCGGTGGGGCCGCAGCCGTTCGCTGACCTCTTCCGGTTCATCGCGGCGCATCTCGTTGAACGCCGCCCGGGTGGCCTCGAGAAATGCCTCACCGCTCGTGATAATTTGCGGCTGCCGGGCTGTTCCTTAAAGGATTCTTCAAACCGCGCTATGCCCTCGGGATCGCGCAAGGCTTTGGCGGCGCCCAGTTCCATAATTCCATTACGGAGGGACTGGGTCTCATTGGGCAGACAGGGTAGCAGCTGGAACCAAGGGTCTGCACGGCAGGGGTTGGCACTGGCGGCGCGCCACGAATATTCCGCGGCAGCCGCCAGATCGCCTGCCTTAAAGCGCTGCGCGCCCGCAATGGCGAGCGAGAGGCTGTCGAAGGGATCGAGTTCCAGCGCCCGCTGAGCGGCCTGCTCACTGGTCAGATTCCCGGTGTTTACTTGCGCAACTAAGTCTTGCCGGCCCTTGAATATGGATTCAGTGGGAAAGAGCATGGTCAGATGATCTATTTTAACCGTGGCGTCGGCGTGGCCGGCGTGGACGCCGGCCGCAGGACCGGAGTCCTGCACCACAAACGTACAGTTTGGCCCGAAAGCGGACACAAGCTCTGGGTCACCCAACCATAACGCGTTGAGAGTATTCGGCCGCTCTTAGCGCACTCACGTGCTCCATAAAACGGGGCGGTTCTATGTGGAATGATATTCGCTTTGCCTGGCGTACCCTCCGGCGTTCCCCGGGTTTCACTTCCCTGGCGGTCCTGTCGCTGGCCCTGGGAATTGGCGCCAACACGGCCATCTTCTCGCTGCTCTACCAAGTGGTTCTGCGTGCGATCCCGGTGCGGGATTCCGGCGGGTTGGTCTGGCTGGAGTCCGACGACAACAATTATGGAAACTCCAGACGCGATAACAACCTGAGCATATTCTCGTACCCCGCCTATCAGGCTCTTCGCGACCGCAACACGGTGCTAGACGGGCTGGTCGCGCGCAGCAGCCTCCCGGCGACGCTCGCCTGGCGCGGCGAAGCGGAGCGTGCCACCGCCGAAGTTGTCACGGGCAATTTCTTCGAGGTTCTGGGAGTGCGGCCCGCGCTGGGACGGCTCCTGATTCCGGCCGACGACGCGCCCGGCCGCGATCCTTCCGTGGTCCTCAGCTACGCATTCTGGATCGGCCACTGCGGCGGCGATCCCGGCATTTTGAATCAGCGCATGCGCCTAAATCGCGCGCCGGTCACAGTAGTGGGTGTGGCCCCGCGCGGCTTCCGCGGCCTGCGCGCCGGCAGTAACCCGGACTTCTTTGCGCCTGTTTCCATGGCGCCCCTGATCTCCCCGGGCTGGCAGTGGAATAGCCGCGCGGATAGCTATTGGCTGAACCTCGTTGGACGCCTCAAACCCGACGTAACGCGCGCACGCGCCAGCGCCGAACTGCAGCCGCTATTTCGATCCATCCTGCGGGAAGAACTGCCTCAGATGGGAGGCCTCACCGGGGACGATCTCAAAAAATACCTGGCGAGACCCTTGCGCGCGGAGCCTGCGGCGCAAGGCCTGAACATTCTGCGCACGCAGTGGGAGACACCGCTGTGGGTGCTGGCGGTGATGGTGGGGTTGGTTCTGTTGATGGCGTGCGCCAACGTCGCCAGCCTGCTGATCGCGCGCGCAACTGCCCGCCAGCGCGAAATGGCTATCCGGCTCGCCGTCGGCGCCAGCCAGTGGCAGTTGTGCCGCCAGTTGATGGTCGAAAGCGGCATGCTGGCGATCACCGGCGGCCTCGTGGGCCTGCTGGTATCTCAAAACCTGGCCGAGGGTCTGTTGGGCCTGCTGCCCGTCAATGCGACTGGCGGCTGGCTGGCGCCTCAACTAGACCTCCGCGTCTTTGGATTCACCCTGGCACTCTCGCTGCTGACTGGATTGCTTTTTGGCCTGGCACCAGCGCTGGCGGCCGCGCGGTCCGATCCGGCGCCGGTTATCAAGGATGAAACCTCGGGCATGACCGCAGGCGGCGGACGTGCCCGGGCGCGGCAATTTCTGATCGCCGCGCAGATCAGTGTGTCGTTGCTATTGCTCATCGGCGCGGGCCTGTTCACGCGCAGCCTGTGGAGCCTGGTCCACAGCGATCCGGGATTCCGTGTCAGCCACCTGGTCACTTTCAGCGTCGATCCCAGTTTGAGCGGTTATGCGCCCGAGCGCCGGCTGATCCTGTTTCAGCAACTCCGCGAGAAACTGGGCGCGCTTCCGGGAGTCCGATCCGTAGCGAGCGCCTATCTGGTTCCGCTGGCCGGATGGGGATGGGGCAATGGCGTTCTGATGCCCGGTTCGCCGAAATCCAACCCGCGTTACGTGACTTGCAGTGAGAACGCGGTGAGTCCGGGCTACTTCGCGACACTCGGGATTCCGCTGCTGGCCGGACGTGATTTCACGGCCACCGACGATGCCCAGGCGCCGCCAGTCGTAATCCTCAGTGAGGGGTACGGCCGCCTTCTCTTTCCACGAAGCAATCCGGTGGGACAGTTCGTGCACGTGGGATCCACCGATACGGATGTGCAGATTGTGGGGATGGTGAAGGACGCCCGGTACAACGATGTACACGAAAAGCCGCCTTACATGCTCTATGCGCCTTTCGCGCAAGGCGCCCCCGATTTCACGAGGCAATCCGCTTTCTTTGTGCGTACCGCGGGCGACGAAGGCGGGCTGATGACCGCCGTCCGTGCCACTGTCAGACAGTTGGATCGCAACCTGCCGATTGAGCGGCTCAGTTCCATGCAGGTGATGATCGACGATGCCATCTATACCGACCGGCTGATGGCTACCCTGGCCGTGGCGTTTGGGGTATTGGCGGCAATTCTGGTGGCGGTGGGGCTTTATGGAACGGTGTCGTATTCGGTGGCGCGGCGCACGCGCGAATTCGGCATCCGTCTCGCCCTGGGCGCGGAACCCCAGGGCCTTCTGCTGGCGGTGCTACGTGAAGTGGGCGCGCTGGTCGCGGCGGGGCTGGGCATTGGCCTGCCAGCCGGCTATTGGCTGGCGCGCTTGACCGAATCGGAATTGTACGGCGTCAGCGTGCACGACCCGTTGACGCTGTGCGCGGCTACGGGCCTGATCATAGTCGTGGGACTGTGCGCCGGGCTGGTGCCTGCCATACGGGCCATGCGCATCGAGCCAGTGCGCGCTTTGCGCTACGAATAGACGCCGTTCAGTCTTCGACGCACGGATTCGAACTTCTCTCCAAGCCGCCGGTCGTATTCGGCGCCATCTGCACTGCTGAGAAATGCGATCTGAGTGTCCCAGGCCTTTCTGGCGTCTCCCCCGACTGTTTCAGCTGCTGCGTCAAACAAGTCTCGAAATCGATCCGCATTGAACCAGGTCTGTGGGACCGATCTATTTTGACTGCACCACATTTCGGCCACACGAATTGCGTATATGATCCTGACTGGCGGGAGCGGATGTGTCAAGTGATATATGGATGCCGTATTGATTGCTCCCCGCCAGAAGCTACAGAAGAAAGCAAGAAGCGATAAGAAGAAGCACGTCAGGAGCAGTTCGTCACCATCCGCGCCCTGCAGTTCTGTGCGACCGCACTGCGCCAGTGCGGTGTTTCTCCTCTCTCCACGAAGTAGGTGTGCCAAGACCAGGAATCCGGCATATCCGTCTGCGTCAAGCTCTTGAGCTTGGGATTGCAGATTCCCCGGCGTCGCTTGATTTGAGAACTCGCTCCATACGCCAGTCTGTCCAAGAGTTCGCTCCAGAACGTGCCCATGAATGTGATGCGTGTATTCGTGCGAGACGAGGAAATTCAACTGAACCTGGAACAGCAATCCCTGAAAGGCATCTCGATTCACTTCGGGGCTAAGCCTCAGGAGTTCTAGAACGAGACGTGATCGGCTCAGGCGATGCGATACGTCCCAAATCAGATCGACCATCGGCTGAGTGACGGCGATAAATGATAAGCCAGCATATTGAAAGGCGTGGGCGTTCTTGATTCCGTGCTCTACGTCAATATAGTCGAAATGAAAGGGTGGGTGCTCGATCCCTCCGGAAGCATTCGGGCCCTCTAATCGGAGCGCCTCATTCATCGCGTCTCGAATCAGATATAAGAACAAGCGAAACGATGGAGATTCCACTCGCTCAATGTCGAGCGTCCCAAGATATCCCGAAAACCCAGACTCGTACCGCGATCGTTGTTCCTTGACCCAGCGATCGAGTATGACTTCGGGCGGTGGCATGGGGGAGGATCTTCGGCGCTCAAGCCAACCGCGAAGCGACTCCTGCGTCTCCCCGGATCTGCGACCCGCCAGAAGACTCTCCACGCTAATGTCTTCGTCCAGATCCGGCCAGTGAATTCCTTCGCCCCCCCCAATCACGCGCCAATGCGACCGCTCCTCTGGCGTCCCGTGAGCCAAGCGCGGGAACCAGGCGAGCGGCACTGTGATTGTCCTGCCATCCGCAAGATCGGCAATCAGCGCCTCACCACTGACTCTTACGTTCTGGACAAGTGCTTCCCGCAGTTCAGAGCCCGAAGTATGCATGCCATGACCTCACCAGTGAATCAGAGTTTCCCTCAACCAGCGTTTGGATACGTCCAAGCTCCACCCGTCCGAAGCCACGACTCCTTTCCAAGCGAAAGGGCTCAAGCCAAAACTTCGCCGTTGCCCGATCCCGCTCCACATGAACGTGGGGAGGCTCGTCTTGATCGGCCGAGTAAAAGAAGAACCGATATGGCCCCGACCGAAGTACCGTTGGCGACGATCCCAGTTTACACGCCTGTTGGACGTTAGTGGATACGGATCCCGGTAGGAAATCATCCTGCGTAAGTGGTACACGCGAGAGCTCCGCCTAAACCTCGCGCTACGCGCTCAACTCCGCGATCCGGGCAGACAGGGGCTTCAGCGCCGGATACGCCGCCCGATACACCTGATACGCCTTCGCATAGTGGGCGGCTTCCACGGGGCGCGGCGCGATGGACTCCACTTCGCGGATGGTAGCGCGGCAGACTTCCGGCACGGATCGATACTCGCCCGTGCCGGCCAGCGCCAGCAGCGCCGCGCCATAGGCGGAGCCTTCCTGCGTCGCCAGCGTCACGACCTTCTTATGCAAAATATCCGCCAGCAACTGGCGCCAGAAGGGGCTGCGCGCGCCGCCCCCGGACGCCCGCACCGATTCCACCGCTACACCGAGTTCCTCGATGATATCGAGGCAGTCGCGCTGGCTGTAGGAAACCCCTTCGATGATGGCGCGGATCAGGTCGGCGCGCGTGTGGCTGGCGGTGAGGCCGATCCAGCCGCCGCGCGCGGTGGCGTCCAGGTGGGGCGTGCGCTCGCCCATCAGATAGGGCAGCCAGAACAGGCCTTGCGCACCGGCTGGAGCGGTGGCGGCTTCGGCGGTCAGCGCATCGTATTCGGCGCCGGGCGCGAACTGGTTGCGGAACCATTGCAGGCTGAGGCCCGCGCCCTGCGTAACTCCCATCACGTGCCACTTGTCGCGCACGGCATGGCAAAAAGTGTGGACGCGGCCGGCCGGATCGTAAGCCACTTTTTCCATGTGCGCGAAGACCACGCCGGAAGTGCCCAGCGTGCAGGAAACGATGCCCGCTTCCACAATGCCGTTGCCGACCGCGCTGGCGGCCTGGTCGCCGCCCCCTCCCGCGACGGGAGTGCCCTCGGCAAGGCCCGTGGCCGCGGCCGCCGCGCGGGTGATGCGCCCGGTGATGTCGCTCGACTCGTGGCAGGTGGGCAGAATGGCCCGGTCGAGGCCCAATCCATCCATCATCTCAAAGGACCAACGCCGCGCGACCACGTCGAACAGCGAGGTGCCGGAAGCGTCGGAAACCTCAGTCGCATATTCGCCGGTCAGTTGAAAACGGAGGTAGTCCTTGGGCAGCAGCAGATGGCGCACGCGTTCAAAATGGCGCGGTTCGTGGTCGCGGACCCAGAGCAGCTTGGGCAGCGTGAAGCCGGTCAACACCGGATTGGCGGTATATTTCAGGACGTTTTCGCGGCCGACAGTTTGGTTAATCGCATCCACCTGCGGCTGGCTGCGCTGATCGCACCAGATGAGGGCGGGCCTTATGACCGCGCTCGATTCATCCAGAATCACCAGGCCGTGCATCTGGCCGGAAAGACCGATGCCGCGTACAAGGGCGCCGGAAATACCGGCCGCGGCCAGCGCGCCGCGAATTGCCAGTTGTGCGGCGTCCCACCAATTTTCGGGACGCTGCTCCGCCCAGAGCGGGCGCTCCATTCGGATGTCCTCATGCGCCGCCGTAAAACCCGCGGCGACACGGCCCTGCGCGTCTACTATGAGCGCGCGCGTACCGCCGGTGCCTACATCGATTCCCATCCACATGTTCAGCCCGTGCTCCTGGTCGACAAATTGGCGGCCTCCGGCGTCTCGACCCACGGCAGGCAGGCTGCGCCAAACAATCCGGCTTCATTGCCCAGGGTCGCCTTTTCAATCCGCGTCGCTGAGTTGCGGAACGTGAACGAGCGCCGCCGCACTTCTTCGAGCATGGGCGGCGCGAACAGGTCCCAGGCCGCCAGTACGCCGCCGCTCAGCAGATACAGCGGAAAATTGAAAGTATTCACGAGCGTGGCCAGCGCAATCCCCAGCGCCTGTCCCATGGCGGCGAAAATGCGGCCGGCCTTGTCGTTGCCGCTCAACGCCAGATCGTAAACTTCCCGCGCCGTGAGCCCTTCGCCTAGACGCAGCATGCTGGCCATGGCAGTGATGGCGGTTGCCGACGCATGTTTCTCCAGGCAGCCGCGATTGCCGCAGCCGCAGGGATTGCCGTCGGGAAACACCGTGATATGGCCCAATTCGCCCGCCATGCCCAGATAGCCTTGCAGTACTCTACCGGCGGCAACGATGCCGCCTCCAATGCCCGTACCGAGCGTTAATAGTACTAGATCGTTCACGTCGCGTCCGGCACCCATCCATTTTTCGCCCAAGGCGGCGGCATTGGCATCGTTTTCCAGAATGACGTGCGTGCCGAGGCGGCGTTCGATTTCGGCGCGGATGGGGAAATCCTCCAGGCAGGCGAGGTTATTCGAGTTGCGGATGATGCCTTCCTTCAGCAGTATGAAACCGGGGACGCCGATGCCGATGCCCGTCAGCCCGGCCGCACCGCAAGAGTCGCGCAGTTCCGCGATGGCGGTGACCATATGGCCCAGCATGGCTTCGCGCCCGGCGGCGGGATTGGTGGCCGCGGCGCGCCGGTCGAGGATATGGCCGTCGCTGTCTATAGCTGCTGCCCGCAGGTTGGTACCACCCAGATCGAGGCCAATTGAGTACTTCGCCGTCAAGGCGCAATAGTAACAAACGGTGACTAGTAATGGGGCAAGTACTAGCTGGCCGCTGGGCCGCATAACACTTGTTAATGTAACCAATTGTAATTTTCTTGGCGCAATTGACACTTATCTATGCTAAAGATGGAACAGAGTTTATTATTTTGCGTCGATAAGAATAGAAGGCGGATTGCGATATGAGGGGTGAGCGCGATTACGTAAACATTCCCGGCGACAAGATGCACGAGCTGCCGCCGCTGCTGGTGCGCAGGGGGTATGACGCACCGCAGGTAGATCTGGCCTCGGTAATTCTGGAGGCGGAGGAGATGCTGCCCGAAGTAGACGTCGAGGAGACTCTGCTCGAACGGCGCAAGATGGACCTGGCGCTCACTCTCACCGAGCAGTATCGCGGATTGATTGCGCACTGGCAGTGGGGCGAATCCATCGTCGAGTGGATACGGCAGTGCGAGATTACCTTCCAGTCGGAATCGGCGCTGCGGGATCTGCTGCACCCGGACGTCTGGCCGCATGCCAGCCGCAGCAGCTTTGTGATCCTGCTGGCGGATAAACGAGTAGCCACTCGCGGCGTGATTCTGGAGAAAGCCGTCGGCTTGCGACTGACTTTCCGCCAGCCTCCACCCATCGACTGCTGCACCGGCGAGTTTCTGTTCTGTTTGAACTCTTCGATTGCCGGTTCGGCTTACAAAGCCTGGGCCCGGATGGGCGCCGGCGTACCTGCATTGTTGCCTCCGGACCGCTTCCACTTCGACGTGCTCGATTCGGATCTGCAATAGTTAGTTGGCTGTCTTCTCCGGCCCCTGCAGCGGGGCTGAAGCCCCGCGTCGGCTAAAGTCCGATCACTTCGTTATCCCAATATTGGGAATGCCGCATAATTGGTGGGGCAGACCTCCCGGTCTGCGCGGGTCCTCCAGGACCCCCCTTCGCGCTTGGAATCAGCCGTTCCAAGCGCAAGCAGGCCGACGTGGACGTCGGCCGCAGGACTGGAGTCCTGCCCCACAATTTATGCAGGAGTTAATTGGGCTTTAGCCGGTGCGGAGCTTCAGCCCCGCTATTGGATTTTGGCGATAGCCTGCCGCGCCCTGGCCACTACTGACTCGGGCAGCGCCACGTAACCCAGAGCTCCGGCCTGCCGCTGGCCGGACGTAAGCATCCATGCCAGAAAGCCGGTGATGGCCTGCCTCTTCGCTGGATCGGCGATGCGCGCCGGCACCAGCCAGTAAGTGAACGTGGCCACCGGGTAAGCATCCGGATCTGCGGCGTTGGTTATCGAAACCCTAAAATCCTCGGGGACGTCGGTTGCCGGTACAGCCTTGGGCACCGTCTCTAAGTTAGCCTGTACGAACTTACCCGCGGCGTTGCGGACCAGTCCATATGCCAGCCGATGCTGCACCGCGTAGATGAATTCTGCGTAACCGATAGAGCCGGAAGTCCGACTTACCTGATCGGCCATCCCTTCGTTGCGTTCGGCGCCCACGCCGGTGGGCCAGGCAACGGCCACGCCCGATCCCACTATGCGCCGCCAATCCGCGCTTACTTTGGAAAGGTAGTCGGTCCACACGAAGGTAGTTCCGCTTCCGTCCGCGCGGTGGACCACCACGATTTCGGTATCGGGCAGGCGCACGCCACGATTCACGGCGCGTAGTGCGGGATCGTTCCACTTGTGAATGCGCCCCAGAAATATGGCGGCCAGCGTATCGGGCGTGAACCTTAGGTCGCGCGCTACCGACGGCAGGTTGTAAATGGGCACCACCGCTCCCAACACGCTCGGAAAGTGCAGTACGCCGCCGCTGAACGCAGCGATCTGTCGGTCTGTCAGAGGTATGTCCGAAGCCGCAAAATCCACCGTGCCGGCGCGCAACTGGCGGATGCCTTCCTCCGAACCCACGGCCTGGTACTGGATCCGGACTGACGGCCGGCGCGCAAAGAACGAATCGAACCATTTCGCATAGATGGGAAGCGGAAATGTAGCGCCGGCCGCGGTGAGATCCGCGCCGATGACCGGCGTGAGCGCGCACAGCCAGGCGATCGCGAGACGCTTTTTCATGTGCGACCCTTCATTTCAGAACTGCCACCAGTTTGCGCACGACCTGGCCGCATAGATTCCGCCCAATGTCTTCAGGACCAAAGCGCCGCGGCGTCACCAGATATGACCACAGCGTTTCGCCTCCCTGCCCCTTCAACTCCACCGAGAGATAGCCGCCGTAGATCGGATGCGCATCGCTGGTGCTCCGCACGCGCGGATTCAGACTGTAGTAGCCCCTGATCCAAGTCTCGCCCGCGCCGGTGATCACGGCGTCCGCGCTCTGCGGAGACGGCGCCACGGCAACGCGGTGCGATTTGCGAAGTTCCGCGATCAAATCGGCGCGCAATACCTCCGCGCCAGGCTTAGCGGCAAATGGCTCGACGTAAACCCTCTTCACTGCCCCGAGAGCGGCAGCCGTCTGCGCCCTCGCGCAATTGACTCCACAGAGGCACACAACCATCGCAATCCAGCAGGTTGTGCGCGCCATCAGGAGTCCCAATTCCTGAGTATAAGGGCTGGATCACATGACGCCGGCACTTTGGCGGGGATTCTTTAACTTGGAATCTGACTGTAACGCAATTGTAATTTCCGTATCGAAGAATAGGCATTGCGGCTCATTAAGATCCTTATTCCGATCCTGCTGATAAGTTCCGCTGGCTTACGCGCACAGTCTGCGCCCGCCGGCGCCGAAGGAGCGCCCGCCCAGGATCCCGCGAACGCCGGCCCGTTTTCGTGGGTCGACCGCCTTTGGGTTTCCGGCCAGTTCAATTCCATCACGCAATACCAACCCCCGTTCCACGCCGATTACAGCGGGCCGAACAGCCTGACGCCGGGCAGCGATCTGGCCAGTTCGCGGGTCATTACTCTCTACACCGGCGTTCGCCTCACGCCTACGACGGACTTCATTTTCGACCTGGAGAGCGCGGGCGGCACTGGGCTCAGCAATGCGCTGGGAGTAGCCGGATTCCCCAATCTGGACGTAGTCCGCAACCCCAGTCTTTCGCAGTTGCCGTACGTATCCCGGGTAATGATCCACCAGACGATACCGCTGAGCCGCGATTATATCGATGCGGCGAAAGGCCCTTTGGGGCTGGCCACGCGCGTGCCGGTGCGCCGTCTGGAGATCCGCCTGGGCAAGATGAGCACTGTGGATTTCTTCGATTTAAACAGCATCGGCAGCGACAGCCATCTGCAATTCATGAACTGGGCCGCGGATAACAACGCCGCCTACGATTACGCCGCCGATACGCGCGGCTACACTTACGGCCTGGTGATGGAGTATTACGACAAGAACTGGGCCGCGCGTTTTGGAGAAATGCTGATGCCCACGGTGGCCAATGGCATCAAGCTGGATTGGGACCTGGCGCGCGCGCGCGGCGAAAACTTCGAGGCGGAGTTGCATCCCTCGGCTTTTCCGAAACGGCAAAGTGTCATCCGCCTGCAGTCGTTTATCAATCACGCCAACATGGGCAGCTACCGCGAGGCCATCGACGGATACTTATCCGGCAAGGATCCCGTCCCGAATATTATCGAGTATCGCGAGCAGGGTCGTGTGAAGTACGGCTTTGGGCTGAACCTGGAGCAGGAGTTGACGGCCATGTGGCGGGTTTATGGGCGCGCCGGCTGGAACGACGGACGCAACGAATCGTTCGCTTACACCGAAGTAGACCGCCAGGTTTCCTTCGGTTCGGACCTGCGCGGACGGGCTTGGCGCCGCAAGAATGACAAGGCCGGCGTGGTTGTGATGATCGACGCTATCTCGGGCGACCATCGCCGCTACCTGGCGCTGGGCGGCCTCGGATTCCTGCTGGGCGACGGCTCCCTCAACTACGGCCTGGAGCAGATCATTGAAGCCTATTACACCGCGCATCTCTGGCGCGGTGTGTACATAGCCGCCGACGTGCAACATATCTGGAATCCAAGCTACAATCGCGACCGCGGGCCGGTAACCGTGGCCAGCTTCCGTTTCCATTTCGAGGACAGCGTACCTTTTGTGAGGGAAGACAGCGGATCGCGCTAAACTGAACAGACGTGCCTCCGGCGCAGCGTATGACACCCAAGAAAAACAGCTCTGCCCCGGCGCCCGCAAAACATGCGCCGGCCCCGGACGTCCCGCCCCTGAATTCCCCGCAGCTCTACATCAACCGGGAGCTTAGCCTGCTGGCCTTCCAGTCCCGGGTATTGGAGGAAGCTCAGGACGAGCGGAATCCACTGCTCGAGCGCGTAAAATTTCTTTCCATCGTGGGCTCCAATACGGACGAGTTTTTCATGGTGCGCGTGGCTGGCCTCATCGATCAGGTAGACGCCGGAATCCTGGATGTCGGCCCGGACGGTATGCATCCGACAGCCCAGTTGGTGGCCATCCGCCGCGAAGTGAAGAAGTTGCTGAGCGAAGCGCACAAGTGTCTGCACGATCAGCTTCTGCCTGCGCTCGCCGACGCCGGCATTAAGATTCTGGAATACGCCGAGCTCACTGAGAAGCAACTGGCCGTGGCGGACGCCTATTTCCGGGAGACGGTCTTTCCAGTATTGACGCCGCTGGCTTTCGATCCGGGCCGTCCGTTTCCGCATATCTCCAACCTGAGTCTGAATCTCGCCGTGCTGATTCGCGACAAGGACGGCGTCGAACACTTCGCGCGAGTCAAGGTCCCCGACTCTCTGCCGCAGTTCGTTCCACTGAAGAGACCCCGCCGGAAGAGCCGCAAACGTGCCCCGCGCGAGGAGACTTTTGTGTGGCTGGAGCAGGCGATTTCGGCCAACCTGCCCGAGCTTTTTCACGGCATGGACGTGATTGAGGCGCATCCGTTCCACGTCACGCGCGACGCCGATATCGCCATCAAGGAACTGGAAGCCGAGGATCTGCTCGAGACCATTGAGGAGGGCGTGCGGCAGCGCCGCTTCGGCAGCGTGGTGCGGCTGATGGTCTCCGACGACATGCCCACGCACATCCTCGATATCCTGATGAACAACCTGGAAATCGACGCCAGCCAGGTTTATCGCGTGCACGGCCCGCTGTCCCTCAGCCGCCTCATGAGCCTTTATGCGCTCGACCGGCCGGATCTGAAAGACGCTCCCTTTCTGCCCGCCGTTCCCAAGCCGCTGGTTCCGGCCAACGCGGACGAAGATGTCTTCGCCCTGATCCGCCGCCAGAATATCCTGCTGCATCATCCCTTCGATTCCTTCCAGCCGGTGGTCGATTTCCTGAAAAAGGCCGCTAGAGATCCCAACGTGCTGGCCATCAAGATGGTGCTGTACCGTATCGGGCGGAACTCTCCCGTCGTCGAAGCGCTGCTGGACGCCAATGAAGAGGGCAAGCAGGTGGCCGTGCTGGTGGAATTGAAAGCGCGCTTCGACGAGGAGAGTAACATCGAATGGGCCCGCGCGCTGGAAAAAGAAGGCGTGCACGTAGTGTACGGCCTGCTGGGGCTTAAGACGCATTGCAAGCTGCTGATGGTGGTGCGCCGGGAAGCAGGCGCCATCCGCCGTTACATCCACCTCGCAACTGGCAATTACAACGTGGTGACTGCGCATTTGTATACTGACATCGGCATGCTCACCTGCGACGACGAGTTGGGGGCGGACGCGACTGACCTGTTCAACTATCTGACCGGCTATTCGGCCAAGAAAGACTATCAGAAGCTATTGGTATCGCCGGTGAACCTGCGGGACCGCTTCGAGGCCATGATCAAACGCGAGATCGCTTTGCAGGCCAAGGGCGAGAAGGGTCACCTGATTTTCAAGATGAACGCGCTGGTGGATCCGCAGGTGATTCGCATGCTCTATATGGCATCGCAAGCCGGTGTCAAGGTGGATCTCCTGGTGCGCGGCATCTGTTGCTTACGGCCGGGCGTGCCCGGTATCAGCGACAATATCCAGGTGATCAGCGTAGTGGGCCGCTTTCTGGAACATAGCCGCATTTACTATTTCCGCAACGGCGGAAAAGAAGAGATTTACCTGGGCAGCGCCGACTTGATGCCCCGCAATATCGACCACCGCGTGGAGGTGTTATTCCCGCTGGAAGGAACGGACCTGATCCGGCATGTGCGCGATGAGATACTGGCTGTATACTTCGCCGATACGCTGAAAGGCCGGCAGATGAAAAGCGATGGAACGTACGCGCGCCGCACCCTGCCCGGCGGCAAGCGCGCGGCGAGCAGCCAGGAGCGATTGCTGAAGGAGGCCGCGGTGGGGACGAAGTGAGGGGAGAGAAGACAGGAGACAGAAGTCAGGAGACAGAAGTTAGAAGTCGAGGCGCCCAGCCAATCTGACTCCTTCATCCACAACAACTCTGCACGGACGCCGGTCAATTCGCGATCTGGGAACAGGCGCCCTACTGTGTTAGCGGGCTCAGCGTGAATATCACTGCAATCGAAGTGGCGCGCAACATCGTTTGACCTCCAGCCATCGCCGGTAACAGGCTGGTATCGTTAGATACAGAATAACCCAAAGCTGCGACAGTACAAGATGTTCAAACGGTTATCTGATCCCCGCGGCTGGCGTCAGCGCCCGAGGCGCGCAGCCATTCTGGCTCCTGTCTCCTGACTCCTTATCCCGGCTGCTGCTGCGTCATGCAATGCAGCGTGCCCAGTCCCCAGACTAACTCTACTGCGTTGATGCCGGTTACTTCGCGATCCGGGAACAGGCGCGCCAGCGTATTCAGCGCCATGCGGTCGTGCGCATCGTTAAACGTGGGCATCAGCACCTGGCCGTTCGCAATATAGAAGTTGGCGTAACTGGCGGGCAGGCGACGGCCGTTGAAGATCAGCGGAGCGGGCATCGGCAGTTTCACTACCCTTAGTGGTAGCTTACGCAGCAACGCAAGATTCTCGCGCAGTGGTTCGTAATTGGCGTCGGAACGGTCCGGCTCGGAGGCGATCACAACTGTGTCGGCATTCACGAAGCGGGCTAAGTCGTCCACGTGGCCGTGCGTATCGTCGCCCGCGATTCCGTTGCGCAGCCAGATGACTCGCCGCGCGCCTAAGTAGTCTTGCAACGCCATCTCTATCTCGGGCCGGGTTAGTTGGGGATTACGTGCTTGCACGGGACTTAGAAGACACTCCTCGGTGGTCACCAACAGACCGCGCCCGTTCACGTCGATGCTGCCGCCTTCCAGCACCAGGGCCGGCTCCCAGGCGCGCAGTTTGAGCGCCGCCGCCAGTTTGGCGGGAATGGCAGCGTCGCGTTTCCAATCGTCGTACTTGGCCCAGGCGTTGAATCGCCAGTTAGTCAGTGCCACTTCGCCCGCGCGGCTCCGCACGAATAGCGGGCAGTAATCCCGGGTCCAGCTCCGGTCAGTGGGCGCGTGGAAGAATTCGACCGCCGCCAGATTCGCGTCCGCCTTGCGCAGAATGCGGCGCGCGGCCTCTTCCGCACCGCTATGCTCCACCAGAATGCGCACCCGCTCCACCCGCGCCAGTTTACGCACGATCTCGGCATAAACCCACGGAATCGGCGCAAAACGGCCCGGCCAATCGTCGCGATTGTGCGGCCAGGCGATCCACGTAGCCTCGTGCGGCTCCCATTCGGCGGGCATGCGAAAGCCCAAGGCGCGCGGAGTTTCCCTCATCAGTCGAGCAGGCGCTGCGTGATATCGCCGTACGCGTCGATGCGGCGGTCGCGGAGGAAAGGCCAGTTCCGGCGCACCTCCTCGATACGCCGCGGATCGCACTCCGCGATTAAGATCTCCTCGCGGTCGTGCAGCGCTTGCGCCACTACCTGGCCGAAAGGATCGGCCACGAACGAGCCGCCCCAGAACTCCAGTCCGTGCTTCGGCGGACCTTCGTAGCCCACGCGATTCACGGCCGCCACGTAAACGCCGTTGGCGATGGCGTGCGCGCGCTGGATGGTCCGCCAGGCGTCCTGCTGCGCCTCGCCGTACTCCGCCTTCTCCGCCGGGTGCCAGCCGATGGCAGTCGGGTAGAAGAGTACTTGCGCGCCGGCGAGGGCTGCCAGGCGCGCGGCTTCCGGATACCACTGGTCCCAGCACACCAGCGCGGCCACCCGGCCAAAACGCGTGTCGAAGCTGCGGAATCCAAGATCGCCGGGCGTGAAGTAGAATTTTTCGAAATAGAGCGGGTCGTCGGGGATGTGCATCTTGCGATAGATGCCCACGAGCGAACCATCGGCGTCGATCACCGCGGCCGTATTGTGATACAAGCCTGCCGCGCGCCGCTCGAACAGCGACGCGATTACGACCACGCCTAGCTCCGCCGCCAACCGGCAGAGCGCGTGGGTGGACGGGCCAGGAATGGACTCGGCCAAATCGAAGAGTGCGGCGTTCTCCTCGCGGCAGAAATACTGCGAGCGGAACAATTCCTGCAGGCAGACGATCTGCGCACCAAGCGCGGCGGCTTCGCGGATGCGCCATTCGGCTTTGGCAAAGTTCTCGTTGGGATCCACCGCACAGGCCATCTGGATGAGGCCTATGCGGAACTTAGCGGCGTGCACATCTATATTTTCGCAGAGTGAGTGGTGGGGCGCACGCCTCGAGATGCCGCTCAGATTATACTGGAAGAAAGCAATGACTATCGACGAACGCCTGGAGAGACTCGCGGACCGTCAAGAAGCCCTCAGCCGCACCGTCGAGCTGTTGATCGCCGACGGCAAAAAGACCGGCGAGAGGATTCGCGCACTGGCCATCATTGCCGGCCAGAACGAACTAACCGCCGCGCAAATGATGGAAGCCATCACCAGCCTGGCGCGCACCGTTGAGCCGCACGAGCACCCCCCGGGCGACCTGGAAAAATAGTACAATCCCTACGCCCCTCACAGGGCCAGGCAGCGCGCTAGTGTGGATCTATGTCCCCCGTCACATCCTTTGAAGACTTCGCAGACACGCCCGCGGTGCGCGGATTCCTGCATACGCCCGATGCGCCCACCGGCCACGGCCTGGTGATGACCCATGGCGCGGGATCGAATGCCCGCGCGCCGCTGCTCGTCGCCATCGCCGACGCATTCGCCGCGGCAGGCATCGCGGTGCTCCGCTGCGATCTGCCATTCCGCCAGGCGCGTCCGCAGGGGCCGCCCTATCCCGCGATCGCTGCCCAGGATCGCGCCGGCATTGCGCGGGCTGTCCGCGCACTGCAGCAGCGCGTGGCCGGCAAGGTTTTCCTGGGCGGACATTCCTACGGCGGGCGGCAATCCAGCATGGTGGCGTCGGAGCAGCCCGATCTCGCGGCCGGCTTGCTGCTATGCTCGTACCCGCTGCATGCCCCGGGACGAGCCGATCAGCGCACGGCGCATTTTCCGAAGCTCTCGACACCCACGCTCTTCCTGCATGGCACGCGCGATCCTTTCGGCACCATCGACGAAATGCGCAGCGCGACGGCGTCCCTCGCCGGACCGCACGAGATCGTCGTCATCGAAGGCGCGGGGCACGATCTAGGCGGCAAAAGCTCGGCAGCGCGCGTGGCGCAGACTGCCTTGGACGCATTCCGCCGTCTCGGCTGGATCAACGGCGCGTCAACATAAGATAGAGGATGCCATGCGTATATATCTTCTTGCCTTGCTTGCCGCGTGCGCGCTGTTCGGAGCCGACAGCGATTGGCAATCTCAGGGTATCGTCTCCGTCACTCACTCGCCGCATGCCAGGCTGCACGCCGTGCCGATCCGCGCGGTGAAAATGGGCGACGGCTTCTGGAGCCCCCGCCGCGCGATTAACGTAGACAAGAGCATCCCAACCATGTTGGCGGAACTGGAGCAGCACGGCGTGGTGGATAACTTTCTGCGCCTGGAGGGCAAGAAGGATGTTCCGCGGCGCGGCCCGCTCTACACCGATTCGGACCTCTATAAGTGGATGGAGGCCGCCGCGTTCGTATTGCAATCCGGCGAAGACCCCAAACTGCGCGCCGAGTTCGACCGGCTCACCGGCATTATTGCCGCCGCGCAGGAGCCCAGCGGTTATCTGAACACTTACTGGTCCGGAGACCGTACGGCGAAACGCTTCACGGAAATGTACCGGTCCCACGAACTGTACTGTATGGGGCACTTACTCCAGGCAGCCATCGCGTACTACCGCGCGACCGGAGATCGCCGGCTGCTCGACGTGGGCATCCGCTTCGCCAATTACATGATCGATAACTTCGGCCCGCAGAAGCGGCCGGCGCTCACCGGACATCCGGAATACGAAATGGCGTTGGTCGAGTTGTACCGCACCACGAATGACCGCCGCTATCTCGATTTCGCCGGTTATCTGCTGAGCGGCGTCGAGCGCGAGCGCCTGCACCTGACCGACGAGCAGGTGCAGTACATGTTCAGCGGCAAGCCGTTCACCTCGCGCACCGAGTTCGAAGGCCACGCCGTGCGCGCCATGTATGCTTCGTGCGGCGCCACGGATTACTACATGGAGACCGGCGATGCCGCATATCTGAAGACGCTCGAAACATTGTGGGGCGACCTGGTAAATCGCAAGATGTACATCACCGGCGGCGTGGGGTCGCGCGAGGCCGGCGAGGCATTCGGCGAGGCGTACGAACTGCCCAACGCGCAGGCTTATGGCGAAAGCTGCGCCGCCATCGGAAACATGATGTGGAACTGGCGCATGCTGCTGGCGCTGGGCGAATCGCGCTTTGCCGACGTGATCGAACGCGCGCTCTACAACGGCATCAACTCGGGCATGTCGCTTTCAGGCACGCTCTACTGCTATCGCAATCCGCTCGAATCGGCGGGCGAGAAGATTCGCAACGATTGGTATGACACCACTTGTTGCCCGCCGAACCTGGAGCGTATTCTGGCGTCGCTGCCCGGATATATGTACGCCATCAGTCCGGAGGGAGTATATGTGAATCTGTTCCACAACTCCACGCTCGATTGGCATCTGGAAAACGGCATCGGCATCCGGGTCGCGCAGCAGACCGAATATCCGTGGAAAGGTGCGGTGGATCTCACGGTCGATCCGGCTCGCGCGGCCGAATTCAGCGTGTTCGTGCGCATCCCGGCATGGGCCGGCGCCGCCGCGGTTACCGCCGACGGCTGGTCGCTGCGGGAGACGCCCAAACCCGGCGAATACTTCGCGATTCACCGCCGCTGGGAACCCGGCGACAAGGTGCATGTGGTGTTCGAAATGAAGCCGCGGCTGGTGCGCGCCAATCCGCTGGTGCGCGAGGATGCCGGGCGCGTGGCGCTCGAACGCGGACCGCTGGTTTATTGCCTGGAGCAGCCCGATCAGCCGGGATTCAATCTCTTCGATGCCTCGCTCCTCGACGACGGGTCAAACTTTGTCAGCGCGTTTGAGGCCGATTTACTGGGCGGCATTATAGTGCTCAAGCACCGCGGGACGGTGGTCGACCAGCCGTTCAGCAGCGAGCCGCTCTACCAGGCGTTTGGGCAACATGGCGAACGGCCCGGGAAAGTCGTCGCGCTGACCTTCATTCCTTACTATGCCTGGGCCAATCGGGAACAGTCCCGCATGGAGGTCTGGGTGCCTTACACAACCGTCGGGGCCGAGTGACTGCGGAGCCAGCGAAACGTTGCTTCCAGGTCAGTCGCCTGGAAGACCAGTGATCCGGGCACGATCGCGTCGGCGCCGGCTGCATGTAACGCGCTCACCGTGTGCGCGCGGATGCCGCCGTCCGCAATGAGGCGCACATCGTGTTTCGAGTGTTCCCGCAGCAGGCTGCGCGCTTCCCGCAGTCTGTCGCACGCCTGCGGCGCTAAGTCGCATCCTTTCACGCCCACCTCGGTGCCCAACAGAATCACCACGTCGATGGCATCCAGATAAGGCAGCACGGCCGTCACCGGCGTTTGGATCCGCAAGGCTACACCGGCGCCGCATCCCCGCCGCTTCGCCTCTTCGATCGCCGCGCCGGCTTCACGCTCGCCGTTCTCCACGTGCACGGTGAGCAGGTCGGCGCCTGCATCCAGAAACTGGCCGGCCAGCAGCGCCGGATGCTCGGCCATCAGGTGCACGTGAAAAGGCACTGCGGTACGCGGCCGGATGGCGCGAATCAAATCGGGAAAGAAAAGCAGGCTCGGGACGAAGTGTCCATCGGCGGCATCCAGGTGGAAGGAGTCGGCCCAGGGGGACAGACGCTGGATCTCTGCTGCGAGATTCGCCAGGTCCGCGGACCAGAGGGACACATCGGCCAACAGGCGATCACGGGGCAACTGCGACCAGCCGCGCACGTCTTACGGTATCAGGTCCTCCCCTACGGCTTCAACGCAAACACCGTTCCGGAATTCGACCGCCCGCCTGCGCCCGTCGTCCCATACAGCATCCCATTCCCACCAACCACCACCCGCGCCGAAGGATTGGAACCCCTTGCGCCGCCGCCAAAACTGAAGAGTATCTTCTCCGTCCAAGCATCCCCCTTGATCGCCGGAGGAGACAGCGAGAATACCGTCCCGCAGCCATCCACGCAAGCCCCCGGCCCGCCCGCCCTGGTCGTGCCGTATAACACTCCGCCGCTGCCTATCGACACGCTCGCCGCGGGATACACACCATCGCTGCCGCCCGCAAATTCATGTAGCACGCTCTCGGTCCACGCGCCGCCAATTACCGTCGGCGCAGTCAGCGCGAACACGGTCCCGCAGCCTGTCGCGGCGCAGCTTCCGCTTCCCCCGTAGAACGTGGTCCCATACAATACGCCGCCGCTTCCGATGACCAGCGTTCCCTGCGGATCGCCCCCATCGCTCCTTTTCGTAAAGTTGTACAGGACCTTCTCCGTCCACACTCCCCCTGCCGAAGCCGGTGGATTGAGAGAGAACGCCGTCCCGCTGCCCGAGCTTCCGCCCGCGGAAGTGTTACCGTAAAGCACGCCGTTGCCCGCCATCGTGATGCCCGACGGATTGGCGCCGTCGCCGACACCACCGGCAAAGTTGTAAATCACACTCTCCACCCACGCGCCACCGGGCGATGCAGGCGGAGTCAATACGTAGACCGTGCCGCAACCATTCGCGCAGGCCGTGCCGGTTCCACCGTAGAAGGTCGTGCCATAGAGCATGCCGCCGCTGCCCGCCGCTACGCCTCCCTCGGGATAGCTGCCATCGCCCATCGCCGCGCCGGCGAAACCGCAGAGCACCGCTTCGGTCCACGGGCCGCCTGCCGTCCTAGGCGGCGTCAGCGAATACACCGTGCCCTTGCCCCATGCGCCGCCGTCGTACGTCGTGCCGTAGAGCAGGCCCTCCGCGCTGGTCAGACCGGCATAAGGAGAAGTCCCATCACCGGGCGCGTCGGCAAATGTGTGAATCACGCCTTCGGTCCATGCGCCGCCCTCGGTCGCTGGCGGCGTCACCGAGTACACTGTGCCGCACCCTAGCGAGCAGGTCGCCCGACCGCCGAAGTGCGTGGTCCCGTACAGTACCCCGCCCTTGCCCGGCAGCAGGCTCGCGAGCGGCGACCCACCGTCGCTGCCCCCGGTGAAAGTGTAAAGCGTGCTGAGCGTTTGTGCCGGCGCAGCGCTATATATCGCAAACACGAGTATTGCCGTTCTCATACCGTCTCCCGCTGCAAGATACGATTTTACGTGCAAACGCAACCCGATCTGTGGTACATATAGATTTGCGGCATTGGCGGGTTATCCTGACCTGTTTTTGCTGAGCGTTCGGCCCTTTCCACAGACTCCCTCCGGTAACCCGACGTCGACAACGGTAGCCTGAACTGCCGTGCGCTGACGTGGTGATCGATCGATATGCGCGACAAACCGGGCGCTCCCCCAGGTTGGAGATTTGTCACCCCTACGATTTTTGGAGCACTCAATTCCCCATGGACAGTGACCGAAAGTACAGACAGCCGGGCTACATGGATTCGGAGCGCCCGGACTTCAGAGAACGCCGCGGCGATGACCGCCCCCGCACTCCCGGGCCGAAACCGCCGCTCGATATCACCGGGCCGCGTCTGCCGCGCCTCGTGCAGGCCGTCACTGCATCTCGCTGTTTCAACTGTTCCACCCAACTGACGAACGGTATCGATTGGACCGGCAATTGTCCAAAATGTAACTCTCCGTTGCATTGCTGCAAGCAGTGCACGTACTTCGAACCGGCTACTCGATTTCAATGCCTGAAGCCGATTCCGGTGCGCATCGCCCTGAAAGACAAAGCCAACGAGTGCAGTCTGTTCTCACCGCGAGTCACCGTGGCGCGCGACGGCAGTGCCGCAGCCCCGCCGCCCAGCGCCATCGTCGAATCTCCCACTTCGCCGGATGCCGCCCGCAGCGCGTTCGACAAGCTGTTTAAGAAGTAGCTCAGGGCGTCTGCTGGTCGTGCGCCGCCGTCGTCCTCAGGTGGCGATGGTAGCCCAAGTCTTCCCCGGTCAAAAGTTTTGTCGCATAGATGATCTGTCCCGTATGCCCCGAGAAGTGTTCCACCACGTGGAAGATGGCTTCGAGTACGGTCACATGGTAGCTCTGCACCACCAACTGTTCCGGCAACCGCTCCGGCGCGAGCTTTTCGATGATGGCCGTAGCATCCGCCAGAATGCCGCGCAGATTTTCCGCCAGGGTCGCCGCGGTAAAGCTGCCGCGCGCGGCGAACTCCGCATCGCGTTGTCTGATGTCCGCTCTCCCGCCCACCGCGGCTACAATCCACTGGCGCACATTACCGCTCAAATGCAGCACCAGGTTGCCCACCGCGTTTTCGTTCTGCCCCTCGCGCGCCCAGACCTGCTCCTCGCTCAGCCGCCCCAGGCAATCCTCGATGCGCCCGCCCTGTTGACGTAGCTTGCGCACGGCACAATCCAGAAAAACCCGCTCCATCGATCCCATGTCCAATCTTAGTATTACTGGAGGGCGGGCTTTAGCCGGCGCGGGGCTTCAGCCCCGCCCCTTGTCTGCGCGCCGCGAAGCCGCGGCCGGATTTGCTATTCTAACTACCTTGTCCCGTCGAGCTCCTGGAACCAATCCGATTCGGCACGGCTTTCTAACCGCTCTTTTCCTGCTCGCCGCCCTGCCCACACCAGCGCAGGTAACTACCGGAAGCCTGACTGGATACGTACTGGACCCGGCCAACCGCCCGATCGCGGGCGCCAAAGTGACGGTATCCGATGCGCCCCGCGCGGCCGTGCGCGAAGCCGTCACCGACACCAAGGGCCTTTACTACTTCGCCGATCTCCCACCCGCGGCATACACCGTGGAATGCGCGGCCGCCAACTTCGCCACCGGCGCGGTGCGCGTACCCATCGCCGTCAACGCCGGAGCACGCGCGGATTTCCACTTAAAAATCGCCGCGCGGCGGGAGGCCATCACGCTCATCGGCACCGCGCCCGCACTCCAGACCGAATCCGGAGAACTGGCCACCGTGATCGACCAGAGCCGCATCGACAGCCTGCCCCTCAATGAACGCGATTTTTTGCAGTTGGCATTGCTCACTCCCGGTGTCTTACCGCCCGTGCAGAATTCCGAGCTTTCCACACGCGATTCGTTCGCCATGCATGCCAACGGAGGCCGCGAGGAATACAATAACTATCTCCTGGATGGCGTGGATAATAACGATCAGGATGTGAACCGATATGTCTTAGAGCCATCCGTGGACACCATTCAGGAATTCAAGATCGCGACTAATAGTTATAGTGCGGAGTACGGCAGGAATGCCGGCGGCCAGGTGAACGTAATTACTCGCGCCGGAACCAACGAGTGGCATGGCTTCGCTTACGACTATCTGCGTAATCGCGACTTAGATGCACGTAATTTCTTCGATGGCAGCAGCAAGCCCGAATACGTCAGGAATCAGTTTGGCGGCGGAGGCGGCGGCAGTATTGTCAAAAACCGTGCGTTCTTCTATCTCAGCTACGACTCCTTACGCGAACTCTCCGGCTTGAGCCAACTGGCCACCGTCCCTACCGCCGCCGAACGCAGCGGAGATCTGTCGGCGCTGGGGACGACGGTGGTCAACCCCTCTACCCAGGCGCCGTTCCCCGGCAACCAGATCCCCGCCTCCATGATCGATCCGCTGGCCGCCAAGGTTCTGGCGATGTATCCGCTGCCTAACCTGCCCGGACTCGTAGGTAATTACCTGGCTCAACCTATCGGCCAGGACAACACTTGGCAATTCAACGGGCGGCTTGACCTGCCGCTGACGGACACAGACCTGCTGACCTTGCGCTATAGTTACGGCCACAATAACCTGTATGAACCCTACGCCGAAAATTCCACGCAGGTTCCCGGATATGGCGACTACTTATACGATCGCGGACATAACGCCTTGATTCACTACCAGCGCGTGTTCAGTCCGCGTACGGTCAACTCACTCGTGCTGGGCGCGAATCTGGCCACCCGTCTTCTGCTTCCGCAAAATTACCAGACCAACGTAAACCAGCTCTGGGGAGTGACCTATCTGCCCACTGACCCTAAGGACTACGGCTTCCCCAGTATCGCGGTTTCCGGCCTTTCCCCGGTGGGCGATGTGACTAGTCTACCCATCAACCGGCATCCGGCCACTTATCAGGTCGCCGATGCCTTGTCCACCTTCCAGGGCGATCATGCGCTCAAGTTAGGAGTCGAGTATCGCTGGCTGGCACAAAACGGCATTCTGGACGTCTATGGACGCGGCTCCATGTCCTTCGCCGGCGCTCTCTCCGGCAGTGGGATCGGCGATTTGCTCCTGGGCCTGCCGGCGTTCGCCATCCAATCGACGTTCGACAACACACAGACGCTCCGCACCAGTGCGATCAACGCATACGTCCAGGACGATTGGAAGGTCGCCCCGCGGCTGACCCTCAATCTGGGCCTGCGTTACGAATTCAATACACCGCCCACCGACCCAACTAACCGCATGTCCGCGTACGATTTCGCGACGGGCCAGGTCGAGCAGGTGGGAACCGACGGGCTCTCGCGTTCCGGCATCCAGCCGGATTATAAAGATTTCGCGCCGCGCGTCGGGTTCGCCTGGTCCGTAACCCCTCACACCGTAATGCGCGGGGGGTACGGCATTTACTACGACGCCGGCATGGTGGTGGTGAACTCGGCGCTGTATTTCAATTCGCCGTACTTCAACATCCGGGTGTTCTTTCCCAGTCAGGCCGGTCTGTTGACGCTGTCTGATCCATTCCCTCTGAACTTATCGTATGTGCCGCCGCCTTCGCTTTCGACACTCAGTCCGAATCTGACCACGGCAAACATACAATCCTGGAATTACACGCTGCAGCACGAGTTACCCGCTGCCGGAACGATAACGGTCTCTTACGCCGGATCGAAGGGGACTCACTTGATCTATTCGCGCAATATCAATCAGCCTCCGCCCGAGCCGGGCGATCCCAGCGCGAATGCGCCGAATCCGGCCTTCGGCAGCATCGACTACATCGACAGCGGCGCGAACTCCAGTTTCAACTCGCTCCAGGTTTCCTGGAACCGTCCTTTGCAGCGCGGCCTTTCCGTCCTGGCGGCTTATACATTTTCCAAGTCGATCGACGATACTTCCGCTTTCGAGCCGGTGGAAACGGATCAAAACTTTCCCCAGAACAGCTACGACTATCATGCCGAGCGTGCGCTTTCGAGCTTCGACATGCGGAATCGGTTGGTCGCCGCGTATGCCTACCGGCTGCCTTTCCGCAACCGCTGGCTGCGGAACTTCGAAAATAGTGGAATCGTCACCGCGCAATCCGGACAGCCCTTCACACCCATGCTGGAATTCGACAACAGCAACAGCGGCAACACCGGCGGCGCTGGCAACGGCTACGACCGCCCGGACGTGGTCGGCAACTGGCGCCTGGCGAATCCCACGCCCCAGGAATGGTTCAACACGGCGGCCTTCGCCATCCCGCCGCCCTACACCTTCGGCAACGCCGGCCGTAACGTCCTGGTAGGTCCGGGCCTGTTCACGGTGGACACGTCCCTGGCCCGCCGCTTTCAGGTGGGCGAGCACAGCGCCATTATCTTTGAAGCGCAGGCCTTCAATGCGCTGAATCGTGTCAATTTCCAGATGCCCCAGAACTTCGCAGACGTCCCCACTACCTTCGGCCGCATCTTCTCGGCTAACCCCCCGCGCCAGATCCAATTCGCCCTGCGCTTCACCTTCTGATCGGATTTATGACTTAGTCGCCAGATCTAACCCCCGCCAGGTAAGTGTTTCTTTAATAACTTAATAAATTATCCTTCCAGCACACTAACCCCGTGCGCTAACTATTGACGAAAGATCGCAGCGGAGGTATAATCCTTCTGCTTATGAGAACGCCGCCTCATGCAACGTGCGCGCCGGTTGTGGCCCGGCTGTGCCGTAATCATTGTAAGTATCCTCCCCCTGCACGCGCAAACTGAGGTCGTGCTGCACCGGTTCGTCTCTGAACCAGGCGGAGGCAGTCCCCAATCGAACGTAATTATGGACTCGGCGGGTAATCTCTACGGCACCACCCCAGAGGGCGGCACGTCCGACGCGGGTGTCGTCTATAAACTGAGTGCGTCGGGTAAGCAGACAGTGCTCCATACTTTCACGGGTGGCGCCGACGGAGGTCGGCCCCTAGCCGGGGTAATTCTGGATACGGCCGGCGATGTGTACGGGACTACCACCGCGGGCGGCGCCTCCGGTCAGGGTATCGTCTTTGAGCTGAGCCCCACCGGCCAGGAGACGGTCATATATAACTTTACGGGCGGTGCGGACGGGGGCCAGCCCTATAGTGGTGTAATCCGCGATTCGGCCGGCAACCTCTACGGGACTACCTGGGCCGGCGGCGCCGCTAGTCAGGGTGTCGTCTTCAAACTGGATGCCGCGGGCAAGGAGACCGTGCTGCACGCCTTCGCCGGCTATCCCTCGGATGGCGCTCAACCGAAAGCGGGCCTGATCCGTGATCCCGCCGGCAATTTGTACGGAACCACTACTCTTGGCGGTACAACGGACGAGGGCACAGTTTTTGAGTTGGATGCCAAGGGTCAGCAGAAGATGCTTTACACATTTAGTTGGGGCGGGTGGGCTCCCTCATCAGGTGTAGTTCGCGATTCGGCTGGCGCACTTTACGGCACTACCCAAAATGGGGGCGAGGGAAACTCGGGCGTCGTGTACAAATTGGATTCGAGCGGCCAGGAAACGGATCTGTTCACCTTCGATAACGGAACAGGCGGGGGCGATCCCACTGGCGGTGTGGTCCTCGACTCAGCGGGCAATCTCTATGGGACCACCTACTCCGGGGGCCCAAATGGCCCTTACGGTGCAGGAGTGGTATTCAAGTTAGATCCGCAGGGAAACGAAACGGTGTTGTGCGGGTTCACCAATGGACTCGGCGGGGGCTGGCCGGCGGCGAGCCTGATTCGCGATGAGGCAGGAAACCTCTACGGAACTACCACCGAAGGTGGTTCCAAACACGCGGGCGTCGTGTATAAGGTGGATACCGGCGGCCAGGAGACCGTGTTGTACAACTTCGGAGGCGGGCCAGACGGATCCGGCCCAGTGGCCGGTGTAATTCTCGATTCCGCCGGAACACTTTACGGAACCACTGTAGGTGGCGGGCCGGGGAACGCCGGCGTGATCTACAGTTTAGAACCGGCTGGGCACGAGCAGATCCTGTACAGCTTCAGCGGAGGCGCCGACGGCGGTAATCCGTACGCCGGGCTTATCCGGGATGCCGCGGGCAACTTTTACGGCACCACCGCATCCGGGGGCACCAATAACGCGGGTGTTGTTTTCGAATTGGATACCACCGGCCATGAAACCGTGCTCTACAGCTTCACGGGCGCAGCCGACGGTGGCACTCCCATGGCGTCTGTCGTCCGCGACTCGGATGGCAACTTATACGGGACGACTTACGTCGGCGGCTCCGCGGGCGCGGGAGTAGTTTTCAAGTTAGACACCACCGGTCACGAGACCGTGCTCCACAGCTTCACAAACGGAGCGGACGGCGGCTATCCCCAGGCAGGCGTGATCCTCGACGCGACAGGTAACTTGTACGGGGTCACTCTCTACGGAAACCCCGGCGCAGTGATCTTCAAGCTCTCTCCATCCGGCCATGAAACCGTGCTATACACACTTCCAACTGCGAGTTCGGCCGGCGGGCTGACTCGCGACGCCGCGGGGAACTTTTACGGCGCCCTTGCTGGTGACGGAACCGTCTACAAACTGTCTCCCAATGGCCAATATTCCGTTCTGTACAGCTTTACGGGAGGAGCTGATGGCGAGGATCCCATGGCGGGCGTGATCCTCGACGCAGCGGGCAATCTCTACGGCACAACGTTCCTGGGCGGATCGGCCGGCGTGGGCACCGTGTACAAGGTCGACCCCAGCGGCCACGAAACTGTGCTCTACAGTTTTACCGGCGGACTCGACGGTGAGTGGCCGACGGCAAGCGTATTCGACGGCGCCGGCAACCTCTACGGCACCACGTCATCGGGCGGCGGGAAAGCGTACGGCGGCGTTGTATTCAAGATCAAAATCCCATAACCCGGCCATTGGCACGCTCGGCCTGCCACATATCTGGTAACATGGGATGTAACCTCCCCAAAGCATTTCAGAGCCGCATGAAATTTGGCGTCATTGTCTTTCCCGGCAGCAATTGCGATCACGATGCCTGGTTTGCGGTGAACCACAACCTGGGCCATGCGGCCGATTACATCTGGCACGATTCCACCACGCTCGGCGATATCGACGCTGTCATCCTGCCCGGCGGTTTTGCCTATGGTGACTACCTGCGCTGCGGCGCCATCGCCAAGTTTTCGCCTGTGATGGAGGCCGTGCGCCGCTTCGCGGCAGACGGCGGCCTGGTGCTGGGCATCTGCAACGGCTTCCAAATCCTGGTGGAGGCCGGCCTGCTTCCGGGCGCCCTCATGCGCAACCGGAATCTGAAATTCATTTGCCGCGAGCTGCGCCTGCGCGTCGAAACCATCCATTCGCCCTTCACCGCCGCCGCCCAAGCGGGGCAGATCCTGCGCATGCCCATCGCTCACGGCGAAGGCTGCTTCGTGGCCGACCAGCGCACGCTCGACGAACTCGAGGCCGAGGATCGCATCGCCCTCCGCTATATGGATAACCCTAACGGCTCCATGCGCGACATAGCCGGCATCCTGAATGCCCGCCGCAACGTGATGGGCTTGATGCCGCATCCCGAGCGGGCTACCGAGACGCTCATGGGATCGAGTGACGGACTCGTGATCCTGCGCTCCATGGCCGCTGTGGCGGCGCTCCCGGGCATGAGCACCATCGCCATCACGCCCGACATCATCGCCCAGCACCAGCTCACTGAATCCGAATACCGGAAAATCGTCGAAATTCTCGGCCGCGAACCCAATTACACGGAACTGGGCGTATTCAGTGTCATGTGGAGCGAACACTGCTCCTACAAGAGTTCGCGGCTGCATCTGAAAAAGCTGCCCACGCGGGGCACGCGGGTGGTGCAGGGTCCCGGCGAAAACGCGGGCGTGGTGGATGTGGGCGGCGGCTACGTCATCGCCTTCAAGATCGAATCGCACAACCACCCCAGCTTCATCGAGCCGTTCCAAGGCGCGGCCACGGGAGTGGGCGGGATTCTGCGCGATGTGTTCACCATGGGCGCGCGGCCCATCGCGGTGCTTGATTCACTGCGCTTCGGCCCGCTCGACGATCCAAAGGCCGGCCCGCGCAACCGGCGTATCCTCCAGGGCGTCGTAGCCGGCATCGCGCATTACGGCAACTGCTTCGGCGTGCCCACGGTGGGCGGCGAGTGTATCTTCGAAGCCTGCTACAACGGCAATCCGCTGGTGAATGTGTTCGCGCTGGGCGTCGCCAAAAAAGAAGATATTTTCTACGCGCGTGCCGCCGGGCTGGGCAATCCCGTGATTTACGTGGGCGCCAAGACCGGCCGCGATGGGATCCACGGCGCATCCATGGCGTCGGCTGAGTTCACCGAAGAATCCAAACAGAAGCGGCCCAATGTGCAGGTGGGCGACCCGTTCCTCGAGAAGTTGCTGCTTGAGGCGTGCCTCGAGGCGATGCAGACCGGCGCCATCGTCGGCATTCAGGACATGGGGGCGGCCGGCCTCACTTGTTCCACTTGCGAGATGGGCAGCCGCGGCGGCGCCGGCATCGAGATCGAGTTGGACTTAGTCCCGCAGCGCGAGACGGGCATGACGCCATACGAGATCATGCTCTCCGAATCGCAGGAACGCATGCTGCTGGTGGCGGAGCAGGGCCGCGAACACGAAGTCTTCCGCGTGTTTCGCAAATGGGGCCTGGATGCCGTCACCATCGGCAAGGTCACCGGCGATGGTCTGCTGCGCGTGAAGCAGCATGGCCGGGTCGTGGCCGAAATTCCCAACCGCGAGTTGGCGGATGAGGCGCCGTTGTACGATCGCCCGCACAGGGAACCGCGCCCCCACCTCGAGCATCGTGGGGCAGGCACCCTGCCTGCGGCGGCCTCTCAGGCCGCCCTCTTCCAGTTGCTGGGGTCCCCGGATATCTGCTCCAAGCGCTACATCTGGGAGCAGTACGACTACATGGTGCGCACCAACACCATCGCCGGGCCGGGAGCCGATGCGGCGGTGGTACGCATCAAAGAAAATGGGGTGTCCGTGGCGATGTCGCTCGATGGCAACAGCCGCTACTGCTATCTCTCGCCGCGCGCCGGCGCCATGCTGGCGGTCGCCGAATGCTGCCGGAACCTCGCCACAGTGGGCGCGCAGCCGGTAGCCGCCACCAACTGCCTGAACTTCGGAAATCCCGAGCGGCCCGAGATCATGCGCCAGCTTGTCGAGGCCATCGAGGGCATGTCGGAAGCTTGCCGCTTCTTCGACACGCCGATTACAGGCGGCAACGTCAGCCTGTATAACGAGACGCTGGGCGAGGGCATCTGGCCGACGCCGGTCATCGGCATCGTGGGACTGCTGCCCACCGCCGCGCCGCTCACGCGTGATTTCAAAACAGCCGGCCGGCCCATTGTTTTATTGGGCGGCATTGGTCAATCGGACCAGGAGCACTTCGGCGGCACCGGGTATGCGAAGACGGTCCTGCAGGAACTGTGGGGCCTGCCGCCGGCGCTCGACCTGGATTACGAGAAGCGCGTGCACGACGCCATGCGTGAGATCGCCGCGGCCGGTCTGGCGGAATCGGCGCACGACGTAAGCGACGGCGGCCTGGCCGTGGCTGCGGCGGAATGCTGTCTGGCAGGCGTAGGGGCGGCGCTCGATTTCGATTCCGGCCTGACACCCGACCTGCTGCTGTTCCACGAAGGCCCGTCCCGCATTCTGCTCTCGACGGCCACCCCGGATGCGGTCCAGGAGATTGCCGCGCGGCATGGTGTGGCAGCGCCGCAGGTGGGCATCACGATGTATAAGCAACTGGCCATCGGCAATCGCGGCGCGCTGATGATTTCCGTTAGTATCGACAGCCTGCAAGCGATCTACGAAGAGTCGCTCGAAAAGAAACTGCGGTCCTAAAATCATGCTTGATAAATTCCATGACGAATGCGGCGTATTCGCCATTTACGGCCATCCGGAAGCGGCCAAGATGACCTACCTGGGGCTGTACGCGCTGCAGCATCGCGGCCAGGAAAGCGCCGGCATCTGCTCGAGCGATGGCGCCGAAATCCACTGCCGGAAATCCATGGGCCACGTCGCCGAGATCTTCACCAACCAGGTGCTGGCCGAACTGCCCGGCAAACTGGCCATCGGCCACACGCGTTATTCCACCGCCGGCGATACGGCGCTATTGAATGCGCAGCCCTTCTCGGTGGCCTGCAACAAGGGCCGCGTGGCGGTGGCGCACAACGGCAACATCACCAACGCCATCGAACTGCGCGCCATGCTGGAAGACCACGGCTCCATCTTCCAGGCCAATAGCGACACGGAAGTAATTCTCCACCTGGTAGCGCACTCTTCCGAGCGTACGCTGGCGGGCGCATTGCGCGACGCCTTGCTGCAAATCGAGGGCGCGTTCTCGCTCGTTTTTCTGGCCGAGGATCGCATCATCATGGCGCGCGATCCGCACGGCTTCCGTCCGCTGGCCATGGGCCAGATGGAGTTGAACGGCCACACGTCCTACGTTTTTGCCTCGGAGACTTGCGCGTTCGATCTCATCGGCGCCGTTTACCTGCATGATGTCGATCCGGGCGAAATGGTCATCGTAGGGCCGGAGGGAGTCACCCGCGAGCGTTACGCGCCGGAGCGCAACCGCGCGCAATGCGCCTTCGAGCACGTCTATTTTTCACGTCCGGATTCCATCGTCTTCGGACGCCCCGTGCAGGAATCGCGGGAGATGCTGGGCCGCCTGCTGGCGCGCGAGCACCCTGTAGATGCGGATGTGGTGGTACCGGTGCCTGACTCGGGCGTCGCCGCCGCGCTGGGGTATTCCGCCGCGTCCGGCCTGCCGTTTCGCCATGGCGCTGATCCGCAACCACTACGTGGGCCGTACCTTCATCGAGCCATCGCAGGCCATCCGCGATTTCGGCGTGAAGCTGAAGCTGAATCCCGTGCGCTATCTTCTCGAAGGCAAGCGCGTGGTGCTGGTGGACGATTCCATCGTGCGCGGCACTACCAGCCGCAAAATCGTACGCATGATGCGGCAGGCCGGCGCGCGCGAAGTGCACTTGCGGATTTCGTGCCCGCCCACCATTTCGCCCTGCTTCTACGGCGTGGATACCCCCACCAAGCGCGAGTTGATCGCCGCGAATAATAATGTGGAAGGCATCCGCCGCTTTGTGGAAGCCGACACGCTGGGTTATCTGTCGCTGCCTTCGCTGCGCGCCGCCGTTGGCGACAGTGAGAAGCACGAATACTGCTACGCCTGCTATAGCGGCGATTATCCGACGGAATTAGTGAATATCGAGCAGTTGATGCACAGCTCGAAGTAATTCCTCAGGCTGGTGGGGCAGGCCTCCAGGCCTGCAGCGGGTCTCCAGACCCGCCAAAAAAGCTCATAAAAACGCCATGGTCTTGACGCCCGATATATCGAACCGCTTGCGGCAGCGAAGATTCTTGCAAGCGACTTTGTCATCCAGCAGAACCATGTAGCTTTGGGATTTGGCGAAGCGGGCCCGGTCGCGCTCGTCGGCTCCCGGTGGCAGGCGGTCCTTCTTCTTGCGTACCATCCAGTGCAGTTCGTAGGTCTCGGCGGACTTGCAAAAAGGGCAGTTCAACAACGCGGGCTTGGTCGCCGGCGATTCGGTGTAATACGCGCGCTCGTCCATCAGCGTTGCTCCATGGGAATCCATGGCATCCCGTCTGGATTGCCCTTATATTCTGCCCGCGGCCGGATCAGCCGGTTATTTTTGTATTGCTCGAGCGTATGCGCGGTCCAACCGGACATGCGGCTTACCGCGAACACCGGCGTGAACTGGTCCGGCGGGATGCCCAGCGCATAGTAAGTCGACGCCGAGTAGAAGTCCACGTTGGCGATCAGGCCCTTCTCCGCCTTCACGGTCTGCTCCATCGCTTGCGACATGCGGAACAGTTTTTCCTGGCCGGTGCGCTGTCCCAGTTCCTCGGAGTACCGGCGCAGATGCGTGGCGCGCGGATCTTCGGTGCGATACACGCGGTGCCCGAACCCGGGAATCTTCACCTTACGCGCCAGCGTGCTCTTCACCCGGTCGATAGCGGCCTCTTCGCCGGAGAGTTGCAGCAATATCTTGATTACATCCTGGTTCGCGCCGCCGTGCAACGGCCCTTTCAGCGCACCGATGGCGGAGGTGATCGACGAATACATGTCCGACAGCGTCGCGGCGGTAACGCGCGCCGCAAAAGTGGAAGCGTTCAGCTCGTGGTCCGCATGCAGTATCAGGGCCACATCGAAGGCGTGCTCCATCACGTCGTCGGGCCGTTTGCCGGTAAGTGTATACAGAAAGTTCTCGGCGAAACTCATGGACGGGTCGCCGCCGATCACGTGCAGGCCTTTGCGCAGGCGGTCGAAGGTGGTAACGATGGTAGCGGTCTGTGCCATCAGGCGGAGGGCTTTGCGGTCGTTGGCGTCCGGCGTCATGTCGGGCGTCTCGGGGTCGTAAATGCCGAGCATGGAGACGGCTGTACGCAAGACGTCCATGGGACTGCCTTGGGGCACGCTCTTCAGAAAATCCACAATAGCGGGCGGGATTCCCCGGTTCGCGGCCAAGTCATTTTTGAGCTGATCGAGTTCGGCCTGCTTCGGCAGCCATCCATTCCACAGCAGGTAGACGACTTCTTCAAAAGTGGCGTGGTCCGCCAGGACGTGGATGTTATATCCGCGGTAGCTGAGGATGCCGGCATATCCATCGATGTAACAGATCTCGGACTCGCCGGCGACGACGCCTTCCAAGCCCGCTACGGTTGTGCCCATTCTATTCCAGTCTCTTTTCTATTCTTATTCTATGCCGTCCGGCGGTTACCGAGCCGCGACCGTAAGGGAGCGGTCCTTTCCATCAACTTCCCACCTGGCAAACCGGGTATGGAGAAAAGCCGATCGCCATGTCGCTGCGCTGCACCCACAGGGCATCCTCCTGATTCGACCCGTTATCCGCGGTGACGATTACGCCGGAACCGCAGGAACGGCTCCTTGGGATCGTATAGCGCGCCCCGCCGCGCGGACTGGCCGGCCCCCAATCCTTCATGAACTCGTTAAACGGGTAGTCCCGGCAGGGGTGCGCGTCGGTGCAGTTCCACAGTGCGTAGGCTGCTTTGTAGTCTTTACGCTGCAAAAGATCGAAGAAGTCCTTCACCCGGCTTTCCTCTCGATGGTTCCGCAGAACCTGCGCCAGCCTGGCCAGCGGCGCAACGCGCAGAATTTCCGTTTTGTCCCAAACGAAGAAGAAGAACCACAGGAACAGGGCGAATAGCGCGCACCCTCCCGCAATCAGCAAGATCTTGTTGCGCTTCTCGCGCTGTTCATCGCCGGCTCCGTAATGATCGAGATAGCCAGCCATGGCGGGCGCCTATTTTGCCGGATAGGCCTTATCGAAGGCGGCGATCGCGTCCGCGGTCAGGTCCAGCGCGGGCTTGAAGAAGAGCGTGCTTTGCTCATCCACTATTACGTCCACGCCTTTCTCCTCCGCCAGCTTCTGCACCACTTCCCGCATCTTCTTGCCGCTGGAGCCGAGGATTTCGTTGCGTTCCGCGGTGACATCGGCCTTCAGGTCGTCGTCCATGCGCTGCAGCTGGCGCTGCTTGCGCTGGCCTTCGGCGGTCAGGTCCGCTTCGGCCGACGGCGTGAGTTTTCCGGCGTTCGACTGCAACTGCTGCTGGATGCCCTGCAGCTCTTTTTGCAGCCTCTCCATCTCCTGCTGGCGGGGCCTGTACTTGGTCTCCATATCAGCGGAGGCCTTTTTGATTTCGGCGCATCCCAGCACCGCGCGCTGCATGCTGACGATCGCCACCTTGGTCTGACTGAGACCGGCTTGTGAAAGGGAAACCACCGCGAGGCAGGCTATGGCCAGCCGCAACCCAAACCTTACTGACATGCCAAACGAACTCCTTTTGAAGTGTGTGAAGGATTAAGGTAGCACATGCAGCCCGCCTTGCGTGCCGCGGAGCCGCGCCCCACCACCCGGCGGATGTTCGATACAATGCCCGTATGAAGGTTCACGTCGCGGCACTCGCGTTGCTGCTGCCGGCATTCGCCGCGCCCACCGATGCGATTCACGGTAACGCCTTCGGCGATCCGAAGGCCCCTATTACCATCGAGGTCTTCAGCGATTTCCAGTGTCCTGCCTGCAAGCGGTTCCATGACGAACAGGTGCCTCTGATCGTCAAAGATTATGTGAGTGCCGGCAAGGTTTACCTGGTGTATCGATACTTCCCGCTGCCGCAACACACTTATGGCCGCAAAGCTGCCGAGTTGGTCTGCGCCTGCGCCCAACTGGGCAAGTACGAGCCGGCCGCCGACATCTTATTCGCAAAACAGACGGCATGGTCTCAGGACGGCAAGCTCGACGAGACGCTGGCCGCGGTCCTCACCCCCGCCGAGCGCAAGAAAGTCGATGAGCTGGTCAAAGATCCCAGCGTGCAGGATCCTATCAATCACGACGTAGCCGAGGGCCGCGCGCTTCCCCTGGCCAGCACGCCCACCGTGTTGATCACTTCCAAATCGAAGCAGTTCAAGTTACAGGGCCAGGGGCTCTTCAACTACAGTTGGGTTAAGGCGACGCTCGATGACCTTCTTAAGTAACAAGACGCCGGCCGAAGCCGCCGCCTTAATCCTGCGCGTGCTACTGGGCGCGATATTCGTCTACGCCGCCTGGGTGAAGCTGCACGAGCCTTGGGCTATGTTCGCCATCGCCATCGACTCATACCAGATTCTTCCTCAGTGGGCGGTGGAACTCGTCGCGCGAGTCCTGCCATGGGGCGAACTGGTGTTGGGGCTCCTGCTGATCGCGGGAGTGTGGCGCAGCGTTTCGACCGCTGCCGCCTCCCTGCTGCTCGTGGTATTTCTCAGCCTGATGGTGAGGGCCATGGCCAAGGGTATGCAGATCGAGTGCGGCTGCTTCGGATCCGGTGAGCCCCTTTCCTGGATCACTTTGATGCGCGACGGCGCCTTGCTGGCCGGCTCGTTGTTCGTTACGGTGATGGCTTTTCGCGGCCGCAGGCTTTCCGTCAGGCCGCCGCGCGGCGCTCCGCCAGTTCCCGTTGGATACGGTGCACCGTCTCCCGGTTCAGCCCATACGGAATAATAAACAACAGCGAGACCATCAGCAGCACTGCCGGCGCGGCGCCGTACAAGATCCCCAGGTAAGGCGTGGCGGCCGGAGCGCCTGCGGGCACGGCATGCGACAGCTTTCCAAACACGGTCAACAGTGTGCCGGACAATAGCAGCGCACCGCCCGCGGCGATCTTTTCCCCGAAATTCGAAATGCCGAAGTAGATGCCTTCACGCCGCAAGCCGGTCCGCAGTTCGTCGATGTCGGCCACGTCGGCCACCATCGACGGCGGGATCACCCACACCGCACTGGCGAACATACCGCCAATCACGCTGCCGATAATCAGGGGCAGCACGTGGCCTGTGCCGAAGAGCCGTCCCTCTCCCACCAGCAGCGCGGCCATCAGCAACACCGCGGCGGTGGCGGTCACGGCCACCATCGCCAAGGTGCGCTTTTCCGTGCGCCGGGCCAGCGCCATCCACTGGAACACGCCGAGCAACGCTCCTATATAGAAACTGGTCTGAATGGCGCTCATGCTTCCCGCGCCGTTGATGCGCGCGTACCAGGTGAAGTATTGGATGGCCATGCTGGCGTTCAGTACCACTGCCAGAAAGAACGTAGTCGACGAACCCCACAGCCGCCGGAATTCGACGTTCTGCATGGAAATGCGAAAGGCGGCCAGGAACGACGGCGCTGCGGAAGAATTGCCGGCGCCCGAGGTACGATGGCCCAGCGTGCCGAAGAAGGAGATCAAGCCGCAAACGCTCATCAACGCACCGAAGGCCAGTCCGAGGTGTGGATAACCCTCGTAATGCAGCTTCGGTTCGGATCCGTCGGTGGTGGCCGGAAAGAACAGCAGGAAAGAAAGTCCCGCGGCGGCCAAGGTTCCTATCAAACCAAAGACCGCGCGTACGGCCATGGTGCTGGTACGATCGTCGTAATCCCGGCTCAGCTCGGCGCCCAGTCCCAGATAAGGAATCCGGTAGATCGCACTGGTGGCGCGCAACGCAATCATGGTGCCCAGCAGCCACAGAAACAATCCGGTATGTCCTAACGTGCGCGGCGGGCTGAACAGCAGGAAGAAGCACGGACCCATGCCCAACGCACCCGGCAGCATGAAAGCATGGCGGCGTCCCAGGCGACTGCGGGTACGGTCCGAAAGATGTCCGATCAAGGGATCGGTGATCGCATCGAGCGCCAGGCTGGCAAACAGGCCGATGCCCACTTGCGCCGCCGGCAGGCCCATCACCGAATTGTAGAAGAACAGAATGAAGAGTCCGGAGAGCACCATCAGCACCGTGATGGGTATCTCACCCACGCCGTACAGCAGCTTGGCGGAAATCGCCAGCGGACGCGGTGACGCGTCGAGCGTTGGGGGAGAGGAAAGCGCCGGGATGCCCATGGATTATGTGTTAACTTTGTTACGGCCTGCCGAGCGAGTGCGACTCCCTAGTATCTAAGCAAGACCCAAGCCGATGTCAAGTTATCAGGGTACCGTTTGCGCACGTTTACGCCCCGGAGTTTATGGCTTGCCCGCGGTTAATTCCTTCAGATAGCGGTAACAGAAATCGACTCCGTCATAGTACGCCGCAATGCGAACCCGCTCGTCTTTGCCATGCGCCCGCACATCGTCCTGATCGATAGCCACGCCGTTCACGCCGTACGTGGGAATCCCGGCCGCCAAAGTATAGATGCTGTCGGAGGCGCCGGTTTCCATGTCTGGAATGACCGGTATGCCAGGCCACATTTCCGCGGTCACGCGCTCGAGCGGCCGCAGTACCTCGGGCTTCGGCAGGATGGGCGGAAAGGCCTTTTTGTCGGGCGCGCGATCAGTCACATTGTAAGCGTTGTCCACGAATCGTACGGCCACTTGGCTGTCGGCGAAGATGGCGATCAGCTTTTGCCGGATCTCCTCCGCCGAGTGGCCCGGCAGAATCCGGCAGTTCACATTAGCCTGCGCCAGTTGCGGCAAAGCGTTATTAGCGTGGCCGGCGTTCAGGCGCGTGGCGACACAGGTAGTGTGGATAGTCGAATTGTAACGGGCATCCTGCGACAAGTGCGCGATGGCAGCCTGGCTGGGCGGCGACTCCAATATGGCCCGCATGTCCGCGGCAGTTTGCCCGGTCTCGAGTGCGGCGCGGCGTTCGAAATAGGCGCGCGTCACGTCGTTCAGCTCGAAGGGAAAGGGCGCCCGCTCCAAGCGTGACAGTGCGTCCGCGATGTGATAAATGGCGTTGTCGGGCACCGGTAGCGAGCTATGGCCGCCCGGATTGGTGGCGGTCAACTGGAAATCGGCGTACAGCTTTTCGCTGGCCTCGATATCCAGATCGAGGGGTTTGCCGTCAACTGCGGTGACGCCGCCCGAATCGAAGTTGAGCGCAAATTCCGCATCCAGCAAATCGCGATGATTGCGCAGCAGCCAATCGACGCCATTCGATTTGCCGCCTTCCTCGTCGGCGGTCAGCGCCACGATGATGTCCCGATCGGGCCGGTAGCCTTCCTGCTTGAAGCGGATCAGAGTGGTGACCAGGGCGGCATCGCTGACCTTCATATCCTGCGTGCCGCGGCCATAGAAGTAGCCGTCCTTTTCCACGAACTCGAAGGGGTTCGTGGTCCAATCTTCCCGGCGCGCTTCCACCACATCCAGATGTCCGATGATCAGCAGCGGCCTGGCCGCGCCGGTGCCGTGCAACCGCGCCACCAGGTTCTGTTTGCGATCGTTCGGGCCGAGCAGTTGGGCATCGGCAGGAACGAATCCCGCCGCCATCAGGCGCTGGCGCATGGCGTCGGCCGCGGTGGTGACGTTGCCCACGGAGTCGGTGGTATTGATCTCGATCAGTTGCCGGAAAATGTCTCGCGAGAGCGTACGGGTAGCGTCATCCAGATGCGCGCCCGGCGCCATCGCCAGAGAAAGCCAAGCGGCCGCGGCGAGTCTGAGCGCGCGCGCAATGCGGTCGAAGGACATCTGCCCATGTTCGCAGAGCAGACTCGGTGGCGCAACACACTCTCAGTAACGCGGCGTCACCTCAATGAACGTATTTCGGCGATTGTCCCGTTGCCCACGGATCGTAAGCCGACGCGAAGCGCACGCGTTCGCTGATCGAAGGGTGGTCGTAAAGCCAAAACTCAATAAACGGGCTGGGATTCGGATCGTCGAGCGAGACCTCGCCCAAAATCTGAAAAGCTTGGGCGGCTTCTTGCGACGAGTCGGGTACGATGCCGTGGATCACCTCCAGGCCGTAGATATCGGCATTGTGCTCCAGCACGCGGCTGAAGGAACTCGCCAGCGGTTCGGACAAAAATCCAAATACCGCCAGCGCCAGCAGCAGCACGGGCATGGAGGCCCAGTCGCTTACATCGCGGATATGCCAGCGCGCACCATAGCGGCTGACCGCCCAACGCATCGCGTGATAGGCCAGAAACAGGAACACCAGGATACCCACTACCGCCGCGCCGATGCCGATCCACACGTGACCCAGAACGTAGTGTCCCATCTCGTGCCCGAATACGAATAGTATCTGCCCGGTATTCATCTTTTGAATGGTGTTATCCCAAACCACCACGCGCTTGGATGCGCCGATGCCGGTGACGTAAGCGTTGAGCGATTTCACCTTCTCGCTGGCCTTCATCTCGAACATGCGATCGGGCGGGATCTCCAGTCCGCCCCGCGCCACCACCTTTTCGATGGCGGAGACCAGCGCGGGTTGCGTCGCGGCCAACGGCTCGAATTTGAAGAACAGCGGCTCGATGGCCCACGGCTCGATGAACATCAGGAACACGACCATAGGCACGGCCGCCAGCCAGAAATAAAACCACCAGCGGCGCGGACTGCGGCGCATCGCGCCGTAGAGCACCCAGGCGGCGATGCCGGCCAGGGCGAAGGCCAGCAACTCGCCCTTGCTCCAGTCCCAGAACCAGGAGCCCCAGCCTTGGATGGATTGCTCGAATTGGAGCGACAAGTGATGGCCGTAGAGACCGATGGGCAGTTCCAGCACGTCGATCCCGAGCAGCAGCAGCGGAGCGAAGATGTAGGCTTGCACGATGCGGCGGCGCGTGGCGGATTCCGCCATGTCTCGCAAGCGCGGCGCAACGTGCCACGCGAGCAGCGCCAGCAACACCAGGATGCCGTATGCCGCGGCGATGAAGTGCAGACGGTTGCGGGCCGCGGCGTATGCGATCGCCTTGGCCAGTTTGTCCGGCGGGAGCGTGTAAGTTTTGGCGGCTAAGAGCAGAGCTGGAAACATATCTCTCCTTTGCCCCAGACGGTCTGGCGGCCGACACCGGTCCATTGGCCGGCGCGCAGATAGGGCAGAAACTCGGCGAGATCTCCATCATACTCGGCTTCGCCGGTGAAGCCGCCCAGGGGATGCCGCTGGCCCGTGCGGCTGGAGCGGCGTTCGGTCGCGTGCCAGGCCAGATCGCAGCGCGCCATGGTCACGCGGGCGGCCCGTTCGCCCATAGCCCGGAAGTCGATATCGAGCGGGCCTGCGCCGTAAAGCGCGCGCAGCGTGCTGATGCGGTCGCGCAGACGGGCAAAGAGGATGGGGAATTCGGGACGGACCGCGCCCTTTAGTTCGGTGGGGGTGACGAATTGTACCCGGATGCGGGCCACGGGCTCCGGCGCGGCGTCGAGACTGATGGCGATATTTTCCTGATCGACCGAGACCAGTTCCGCGCGAGTACGCCCGGGCCCCAGTCCTTCTTCGCTCAGGCGTGTAAAGGCTGCGACGAAAAGCCGCGGCTGGTCGCCCATCACGTCGAACAGGTGCACATCGAAATGAAAATCCTCGCCGCCGGTGATAGTTGCGCCGTCCAGGTGCGAGGCGCGGATCACGAAGGGACGCGGCCGGTCCGCATAGCCGCTCGGTCCCGCGCCCGCCGCTTTCGGTTCGAAGATGGCCGTGTATTCCGACGCGGTGGCGGTCCGTTGCAACATCATTCCGAATGCGCCGCGCAGCGTGTTACCCGCCTTGCCTGGGGCGAAGCGCAACGATTCAACCGCACGGAAGTGGAAGCGGAGCCGGATCAGTTCGAAGGTCACGAATGACTTACTATTATGGCAACACCCGAAAGGACACGTCGCTCGAAAGCGCGCGGTCAGGGGTGACCACCTCGATTCTTCCGCTGGTGGCGCCAGTGGATACCATGGCTTCGATTTCGGAACTGGAAACGACTTTGAAGACGGCTGCCGTGCCGTGGAAGGTCACGCTGGTCTCGCCGGTTAGATTTGTTCCTAGAATCTTAATCGTCGCCGTATTCCAAAATTTGCGGGATTAGTGGCAGCGAAGATGTAGCGAATGAACGCGATGGATAGTGGCCAGCAGTGGATTGCCCACAACATGGTGGGGCAATACACAATCTGCCTATGGAGATCATGCCATGTTTGTGACAATATCAATATATTGGTTCTGGAGAAGCAGTGAGGTGTGTTCATGGCCGATCGTAAACAGTTTCAAAATATTCCTGCCGTAGACCAGGAGCTGGTGCGCTTGTTGGGTGAATCCCGTAATCGCCCCGTCACGGAAGATGAACTTCGAGAGCAAAGAGTGAGCTTTGCTTTCGGAAATGCTCCAGCTACCTCGGATCGAATCACGAAAGAAAGTGTGCGGACTGCATCAACGCACATCAGAATGCTGTAGGGGTACGTCATCCCTGAAAATGTCGGTTCGAGAAAAGGACGATCCTGATCTTTATGCCAGAATTCAAGAGCGGAACCTTTTGCGGCAGTACGAACTCTTAACGAACTGCATTGAGATAGGCCTGAAGAAGGGTATTGAATCGTTCGACAAGTACACGCTTTGGGCCTTAAATTACGCCGCTGTTGCGAACATATCGCAATTTGGTGGTCGCTACCGTGAAGATCCCATTTATGTGGGCAATCACTGCCCGCCGCACTTCAAAGAAGTCCCGAATCTGATGGATAGGTTCTTCTCGTTGGTCCATGAGAACTGGGAACTGAGAGAACTGGGAACTGACTGATCATCCCACATGGCTTGCCGCCCATGCCCTCTGGAGGCTCAATTGGATTCACCCATTTGTCGAGGGAAACGGGAGAACTGCAAGGGCGGCATGCTACTACCTGCTCTGCCTCAGGCACGGCCAATTGCTTCCGGGCCTTAAAATCGTGCCGGAGAGGATCAGGGAGAATCGGAGCCGCTACTATGCAGCCTTGCAAGCGGCGGATGTCGCCTGGGAGCAAGGTCATTTTGGAATTGAGCTCCTCGCGGAATATTTAAGCACTCTCGTCAAACAGCAACTCACGGATGAGATTTCGCTCGATGAGGTCGGGCGGATTGCGATTTAGGGTTCCCTGCCCTGCTCCCTGCTGGCCGGGGCGGCGAATGTGTTGCTGAATGCAATTCATTGCCTTCTCGCCAAAATTCATCCCCGACCTGTAGCCAGCCACGCGGCAATTTGATGCCGGCGTTTTCGTTGTGGATAACCGTGAAGTCAGGGCCGGGCTTTTCTGGATGGGTCACCCAGTCGCAGGGGCTGTACACCACGGCGCTGATATGCGAATAAGCTGGGTCGAGGAACGGATCGGTTCTTACAGCGGGGCGGCCTCCTCTTTCAACCTCGTCGCGGTGTTCGACGGAATGGCTGACGGTCTGACCAGTACGAGGGTCGAGGTGAAGGACGAGGTCCCCCACCCCAAGGAGGGCTTTGAGAATCCGCGGGACAGGACTCTCACCGATTGCGGTAGGAAGCATCGCGCCGGAGATAGCGATTACCGTGGCTTGTCCCGTCTGAATCAGACCCGCCTTCATATACTCCGTCGTCACGCGGGCTTTTGTCCAAAGCGCGCCCCGAAGCCGGAGGATGAAGGAGCCCACAGGCGTGTCGTATGCCGCACTCACCGGCGGATATTCCATTGCGTCCGGGCCTGTGCCAAGTCCCGGCATGATGGCTTCGATCCAAACATCAGGGTTGGCCGCGAAGAGGTCGGGGCCTTTCTGGTTCTGTTTCGTGCGCGCCTGCGGCTGAAGAGAAATGCCAGAGGTGTTCAGTGTGTAAGCGAGGTAAAGTTCCCAAAACACCATGGGCATAGATTGGGTGGCTCGTTGCAAGGCGTCAGGGTCGAGGAATGCGGCGCAGTCGCGCCACAGAGCCTCCATGAACTCGCGGCCACGGGTGTTGTATTCGTCGGTCTTATCGCGAGTCCGGCAATAGATGGGGCATGTGAAGTTACCGGGTTTGAAAAAAGTTTCCATGAAGCCAGTCGCCCCACGCGCAAGGTGTCAAGTGTCTGTGGAGAGCCGAAAATGACCCACTACCATGCTCATCGCCATGATGGGTCTTTTTCCGTCCGCGCAGCCCTGTACGGGGCAGAAGTCATACAACGTTGTGAAGGCCCCCGCGGGTGTGATTTTGAAGATTGTCCCGCAGCCCAGCGGGTCGCAGTGATCGCCACGGTAGCTGGTCGTACCGTACAAGTTCCCGTCGATGCCCTGGACTAACCCCGCATAAGGTTCGCTTCCTTTCGGGCTATTGAAGTTGTGCACCGTAGTGAAGGTCTGCCCAGGTAGGCTGATCGCTGTCATAATCGACAGCGCCAGGACGCCGTAAGATATTCGTTTCATCGACGTGCTTCTTATCCGGCCGAAGCCAACGCCGCCGCATCGTAGAAGCCTTTGCCCGCCGCGGCCAGCCGCTCCAGCAGCGGCGCCGCTTGCCAATGATCGCCCAGCCGTACGCGATATTCGTTCACCTTCGCCAGCACATGCGCCAGGCCCAGCGAATCCGCATACGCCATCGGACCGCCGCGATGCCGCGGATATCCGAAACCATACGCGTAAATCACGTCGATATCGCCGGGCCGTATGGCGATGTGCTCATCCAAAACGTTGGCGCCTTCGTTCGCCAGCGCCACCATAATGCGCGAAAGTATCTCGTCGTCTGAAACCGGTTGCGGCACAATGCCGCGCTCTTTCGCCGCCTTCGCGGCCAGCTCTTCGATCAACGGATCGGGAATCGGTGTGCGGCTGCCGGCGGCGTACTTATACCATCCGGCGCCGGTCTTCTGGCCATAGCGGCCCATCTCGTAAAGCCAGTCGGGCACCGGCGATTCCGGCCCTTCGGCGCGGCTTTTTCCAATCGACCGCAGATATTGCCTGATGCGCGCGCCCACATCCACGCCCGCGATATCCTGCATGCCGAACGGGCCCACGGGCATGCCGAAGCCGGTCATCACCTGGTCGATCTGCGGCACGCCGGCCCCCTCTTCGAGCAGCAGATACGCCTCGCGCATATAATAGGCCAGCATGCGATTGGCAACGAAGCCAAAACAATTGCCCACCACCACGCCCACCTTGTTCAACTTCTTCGATAGCTTCAGCGACGTGGCGATGGTCTGATTGCTCGACTCGCGGCCGCGCACGATTTCCATCAGCTTCATCACGTTTGCGGGGCTGAAGAAATGGTGGCCGATCACGTTCGCCGGCCGCCCGCTCACCTGCGCGAATTGATCGATATCGAGCGTCGAGGTATTGGAGGCCAACACGCAGTCCGGCCGCGTAACGCGTCCCAAATCGGCAAATACGGACTTCTTCAGATCGAAGTTTTCGAACACGGCTTCGACCACAATATCGACCTGATCGAAACCATCGTAGGTAAGCGTGGGGCGGATCAGCGACATCACGCGGTCCACCTGCGCGGCGGTCATCTTGCCCTTCGCCGCGGAGGTGTCGTAATTTTTGCGGATGGTGGCCAGGCCGCGATCGAGCGCCGCCTGGTCGGTTTCCTTCAACAGCACGGGGATGCCGGCGTTGGCGTAGTTCATGGCGATGCCGCCGCCCATGGTGCCCGCGCCCACCACCGCCGCCGTACGGATTTCCAGGGTAGGGGTGTCTTTGGGAATGCCGGGAACCTTGGCCGCTTCGCGTTCCGCGAAAAACAGGCGGATGAGGTTGTGCGATTCGGCGGAGAGCACGCAATCGGCGAACAGCTCGATTTCGCGCGCGGATCCGGCGTCGAAGCCCCCCTGAACACCGGCCGCGATGGCATCCACGGCAGCGTACGGAGCGTGGGCGCCGCGCGCAGTCTTCTTCAGGCTGGCGCGCGCCGCCTCGATCGCCGCGGCTGCCACGGCATAATCGGCGATCTTGGCTTCCTGCTCGCGGACTTTGCGCGCTTCTCCCGCCGCAGCCTTGGCGCGCGCGAAGGCGATGGCGCCAGCAAGCAGGTCGCCATCCACAATATGATCGACGATGCCCTCCGCCAGCGCGCGCTGGGCTGCGATATGCTGGCCGAGCGTACACATTTCGACGGCCGTGGCAACGCCGCAGAGCCGCGGCAGGCGCTGCGTTCCAGCCGCGCCGGGGATGATGCCCAGCAGCACCTCCGGCTGGCCAACCTTGGCGCCAGGCACAGCCACGCGATAATGGCAGGCCATGGCGAATTCGAGACCGCCGCCCAGCGCCGTGCCGTGGATGGCGCAGACCACCGGCTTCGGACAATCCTCGATGCGCCGCAACAGCGCGTGGATCAGATGCGAACGATCGATGGAAACGTCGCGGTTCGGAATCGTGCCGAAGACCTTGATATCGGCTCCGGCGATGAATGTATTGCCCGCACCGATCAGCACCACGGCTTTCACGGCCGGATCGGCCGCCGCGCGCGCCACACCGGCATCGATGCCTTCAGGCACGCCGGGGCTCAGGGCGTTAACAGGCGGATTGTTTATGGTCACGATCGCGACGTCTTCTTGGACGGAATATTGAACGAGTTCTGGCATGGGATGATGATCCGATCCATTATGGCACTGTGATGCTCGGTGCGGCGGGAATCAGCTTCAACTCGACCCTCTCCCGGCTGCCTTCGCGGACCTGAACCCGATGGCCGAGCGCATCCACAGGCTTCAGCACCTCGGGATCCATGTAATCGTCCGGCTCTTTCTCCCATGCGAAGAGCCGGTAATCTCCCGGCTCGATCGTCTTAATCACAAAGTGGCCATGTTGGTCTGTAGTGACGTCTTCGAAAGCTTCCTCCCGAGCGGCCAGCGGCGGGTCGGGCGCCAGCACCACGGTAGCGCCGGGAGTGGGCCGCTGGTTCGCGTCGAGCACTACTCCCTCGATCTGACCCGCTCTTGCCGACACAGTGATCAGCAGCGGCCCACTGGCGTCACGCGTAGTATCGATGGCGGCCGCCTTCGCCGCCTTGTCGCCGAACCCCACCGATTTCACATAGTAACCTTGGGGCAGGCCAAAAACCAGGACCCTGTAGATATCCGCGCCTACGTTTCCCAAGACAAAGCTGCCATCTTCTTTCAACTTGCCTTCCGTTGGTCGGTACCGTGTGGCGCTCCCGTCGGGGCTGCCCAGAGCCACTTCGATATGCATGAGATTCTCCGGTAGCTGGCCTTCGAAGATAACGCGGCCCGGCAGTGAGGCGCCCTGCTCCAGCGCCAGGACTACATCATTGATATCTTCGCGCCCGACATCAATCTGTTGGTACGCGGTGGCCCGCTCGTTATCGTTGATCAGGAACGCGCTGAGGGTGTAATGTCCGGGCGCGATGTTAGCCAAGTCAAAGCTTCCATCCTCGGCCTCGGTTTCCGCCTGCCGCGTGAGACTCCAGTTAGGCACATTGCCGCGAGGCGCCACGTTGATCATGGCGATCATGGCGCCGTCGTAGCGCAATTTAGAAGGGTACTTTATATGGCCGCGTATATGAACGGCGTGAACCTTGGCAAATACAAAGTCGATGCCGCGGATCTGTGCGCCGGCTTTCGCTTCTATCGCCACGGCATTAGTGATATCTGTAGTTCCCGGGTAAAAGGTAGGCGCACCCACCTCGTCCGGCAGCTTAGCGGCAAGCTGCTTCTGCGACTGAATGACCAGCGCATCGGCATGTTGTTCCGCTTGCACATAGTAGCGGCCGGGAGTCAGATCGAAGAGCCGGTACTCGCCTAAGTCGTCTGTCCTTGACCCGCGGCCGGCGGGCCAGAACTCTCGCTTACCCCGGCGCGACACGGAGCGCAGCACCGATATCTCTACATGTTCGACTGGCTCGCCATCCTGATCCACAATGCGGCCAGTGATCACCGCATATGGAGTAAGGCGCAATACCACGCCGCTTACCTGCTCGCCGGCTGCGAGCGAGATCGTCGACGGGTGATCCGCCGACCCCACACCGGCGCGTTCAGCGGAAAGGCTGTACTTACCCGGCTCAATATCCTGCATGGCGAAGCGCCCTTGATCGTCGGTCTGCGTGATGTAACCACGCGTGTCAGCGCCGCTTGTGGGCCTATCCGCGAGGGTGAGCCTCAGTTTGGCATTGCGGACCGGTTCGCCGTTTCCGGCGTAGAGCACGTGGCCTGCGACGATACAGCCAGCGCGCGGAGGCTGAGCCACAGCCCCGAGAGCCGCGCAGAGCAGGCACGCCGCGAGTTTCATGGGACCAAGTCGAGTTGCACGCTTTCGCGGCTGCCTTCGTGAATGCTGATCGCTTGCCCACGATCTTCGACAGCCCGTAGGAAATCCGCATCCATATACGCGCCAGGTTCGATTACTTGCCACGCAAACAACTTGTACTCTCCCGGCTGAATGCCTGGCAACGTGAACCGGCCATTCTGGTCGGTGACCGCCATCGTGTAGGCGTCCGCGCGATCGCGCAGTTTTGGCTCCGGAATCAGCACCACCGTGGCATCGGGCGCGGGACGCTGCTCGTCAGTCAGCGCCACACCGTCAATCCGCCCGGCGTTGGAGGCCAGCGTGATCGTCAGGGGCCCGGCCGGTCCGTGGGTAAGATCGATGCCCGTATCTTTAACTTCCTGGTTATCCATGCGAATTGACTTGACCCAATAACCATTGGGCAGATGCGTGACACTCACCGTGTAAGTATCCGGACCCAGGTTCGACAAGGTGCAAGCGCCATCATGAATGGAGCTTGCGTACCGCCGGTGCTGCTGGTGAGTGTGCAGCATGAGCACGGCCCCCTCGAGGTTCGGCTGGCCCTCGCTTTCCACCACGAATCGGGCGGTGAGTTCAGATCCACGTGCCAACGTCAATACAATCTTTTCCATGTCGTTTTCGGTGATGTCTACGTCCTGCCGGGCGAAGTAATTCTTTCCCCCATAAACTGCCTGCGCAATCAACGTGTATGCGCCGGGAAAAACGCGTCTGATTTCGAAGTTGCCGTTGGCGTCAGGCGTAACATCCCGGTTCGCAAACATCCAAACCGACTCATCGCGCGATGACAGCGTAACCGTTATATCGTCTCCTCCGCGCACCCGGCCCCGAATACAAAAGGTGCGCGCTTTGGCCAGGGTCAGGTTGATACCGTGCAATTGCGCCCCGGGGCCGGCCTCAAGCGGAACTGCCACGGCAGCGTCCGTTACACCTGGATAGTAGGTGGCTGCGTAGAACTCATGCGCCGGAACGGCGGAGCGGTCCCGTTCATCGTCCGTATCGTCTTTCGCGCTGGCGCTAACATAATACTTTCCGGGGGCCAGGCCATAGATGCGGTACTCGCCCAGATCGTTGGTGCGACCTGACCCCGCAGGCTTCAAGACCTTCTTGCCCCTGTAATAGCCGTAACTCATGGCTTGTACATCGGCGAAGACTACCGGCTCGCCTTTCTCATCGACAATCCGGCCGGTGATGACCGCGTGTGGCGCGAGCTTTAATGCAAGATCTTTGAGCCGCTGGCCCGGATCGAGTGAGAGCACTGTTTGCGTGCCCACGTAGCCAGCCCGATTCGCGGATAACCGATATCTGCCGGCAACGATATCCGTGAAGGCGAAGTTACCGCTTGGGTCAGTGACCGCCGCGTAAGCGGGTCCAGCTGGCTCTACGCCATGCAGTGTGACATCGGCTTTGCGCACCGGCGCCCCATCCGCCAGGCTGATTGCCTGTCCTTCGACGCTGCATGGATCTGGCGGCTGTTGCGAAAACAGCGCGGGCACAAGCAGGAAATAGCAGGCACCCAGCCTCATAGTGAACTTACAGAATATAGCGGCTCAGGTCCTGATCCTTCACGATGTCCGCCAGCTGCCGGCGCACATAGGCCGCATCTACCTTGACGGTTTTCTTCTTCAAATCGGGACCCTCGAACGATACTTCCTCGAGCAGCTTCTCCATGATGGTGTGTAGCCGCCGCGCGCCGATATTTTCAGAGCTTTGATTCACCTGCGCAGCAAACTTAGCGACTTCCTCCAGCGCGTCTTCGGTGAACGTCAGCTTAATGCCCTCGGTTTCGAGCAGCGCCGTGTACTGCTTCGCGAGCGCATTCTTAGGCTCCTTCAGGATGCGTATGAAATCTTCCACGGTGAGCGATTTCAGCTCCACTCGAATCGGAAAGCGTCCCTGCAGCTCCGGAATCATATCGGCGGGCTTGGAGACGTGGAAGGCCCCCGCCGCCATGAACAGAATATGGTCGGTGCGTACGAAGCCATACCGCGTATTGACCGTCGTCCCCTCCACGATCGGCAGTATGTCGCGCTGCACACCCTCGCGGCTGACATCCGGGCCGTGGCCGCTTTCCCGCCCTGCGATCTTGTCGATTTCATCCAGGAAAATAATGCCGCTGGTCTCCACGCGCTCGAGAGCCACGCGCGTCACCTGGTCCATATCGATGAGCTTCTGCTCCTCTTCCTGCGCCAGGTAATCGGCCGCTTCCGCCACGCGCATTTTGCGCTTGCGCGTTTTGCCGCCGAAGATATTGGGGAGCATGTCTTTGATGTTGATGCTCATTTCTTCGATCCCGGCATTGGTGGCGATCTCGAAATTCGGGCCGCGGTCCTTCACTTCCAACTCCACGGTGCGCTCGTCAAGTTTTCCCTCGCGCAGCCGCTCGCGCAGCTTGTCGCGCGTCCGCTCGACGCTCTCGCTGGCCTCCGCTTGCGGCGGCATCAGCAGATCCAGCAGGCGCTCTTCCGCGTTGGCTTCGGCGCGGTCGGCCACCTCCTCCAGGCGTTCCTCGCGCACCATATCGATGGCGATATCCACCAGGTCGCGAATCATCGATTCCACGTCGCGGCCCACATAGCCGACCTCGGTGAACTTGCTGGCTTCCACTTTCAGAAACGGCGAGTTCGCCAGCCGCGCCAGCCGCCGCGCGATCTCCGTCTTGCCCACCCCGGTGGGACCTATCATCAGGATGTTTTTGGGCATCACCTCGTCCGCCATCTCGGGCGGCAATTTCTGGCGGCGAATGCGGTTGCGCAGCGCGATGGCCACGGCCCGCTTGGCTTCCGCCTGTCCCACCACGTGCTTGTCCAGTTCGCGCACGATTTCGCGCGGGGTCAGCTCGTCGAGGATGGGTTCCTCGTCTACCGATTGGGCTGGAAGATAGATGACCATGTCAGGCGAGCTCCTCGTAAGTAATGCTGTCGTTGGTGTAGATGCAGATGTGGGCGGCAATCTGCATGGATTGTTCGGCGATCTGGCGCGCGTTCAGCTTGGTATTGCGCAGCAAGGCGGTGGCGGCGGAAAGCGCGAAAGGTCCGCCCGAACCGATGGCCGCGGCGCCCTCATCCGGCTCGATCACGTCGCCGTTGCCGCTCACGATATAGGTGTTCTTGTTGTCCGCCACCAGCAGCAGCGCTTCCAGGTGGCGCAGCATGCGGTCGGTGCGCCAGTCCTTAGCCAGTTCCACGGCCGCGCGCGATAGGATCCCGTTGAACTGTTCCAGTTTCGATTCGAAGCGCGCAAACAGCGCGAAGGCGTCCGCCGTGGAGCCGGCGAACCCGGCCAGGATCTTGTCGTTGTAGATGCGGCGCAACTTCTTGGCCGATGATTTCAGGACTTCGTGGCCGAGGGTCACCTGCCCGTCGCCCGCCATTACCACCTTGTTATCGCGGCGGACGCAGAGCACCGTCGTCGAGCGGATGCGTTGTTTCATTGAATCCCCAGTTTATCGCACGGTGCGGGGAGACCGCTCCCAGCCGCCTGCCGACCCGCGCTGCGGCCGTCAGGAAGCGTTTTCCCCAAGGACTTATAATTAAGCTTACAAACGGCGGCGTGGGGTAAACATTTCCGCCGTTTGCGCCGTCTAACCAGTTTACGGAAGGCCGCGCCATGCAACTACCGGGAAAAACGCTGCTGTGGTGTGCGCTCCTCGCCTTTTCTACATCCTGCGGACGCAGCCCCACACCGGTGGTACATGCGGCGGCCGGCGGCGGCGATCCTCACCCCGCCGTGCAAGCTCCCGCGCACCATGAGATTCGTCTGACGGGCACCATTCAGGCGGTCCACGTATTCACCGTCCAGGTACCGCAGATCCTCGGGCAGGGCGGCCGCGTCACCCTCACCAGGATTATCGCCAATGGCGCGCGCGTGAAGACCGGCGACGTGCTGGCGGAATTCGACCGCACCCAGGAATTGGATAATGCCCGCGACGCGAAGGCCAAATTCGACGACCTGTCGCACCAGGTGGAGCAGCGCCAGGCGCAGAACCGGGCCGACGCCGCCAAGCGTGCCTCCGATCTGCAGGCCGCCGAAGCCGATCTGGCCAAGGCTGAATTGGAATTGCGCAAGGGTCCGCTGCTGGCCGAGATCGACCGGCTGAAGAACGAGGTGAAAGCCGAGGCCGCGCGGGAGCATGTGGCCAGCCTGAAGAAATCCAGCGAGTTCCACGACCAGGCAGACGCAGCTGCGGTGCGCATTCTGGAGTTGAAGCGCGACCGGCAGAAGGTCGGCCTGGATCGTGCGCTGAGCAATGCGGATAAGCTCGAAATCCATGCCCCGCTCGACGGCATGGTGGCGCTGGCGAACGTCTGGCGCAACAACAGCATGGGCAAAGCGCAGGAGGGCGATCAGCTGTGGGCCGGCCAGCCGCTGGTCCGCCTCTTCGATCCAACGGAAATGGAGGTGCGTGCCCAGGTTGGCGAGCCGGATGACGCCGCCCTCACGCCGGGTTGCCGCGCCACGGTGCTCTTGGACGCTTACCCGGACCTCACCTTTCAGGCGCACATGATCGCCGCCAGTCCAGTGGCCGCGTCGGCGCTCGAGAGTCCCATCAAGACCTTCTCGGCACGTTTCCGGCTGGACTCGAGCGATCCGCACCTGTTGCCGGATCTCTCCGCGGCAGTGGTGCTGGCGCCATGAACGTGAACTGCCGTGGGGCAGACCTCCAGGTCTGCGCGGGTCCTCCAGGACCCGCAGTCTGGCCTGCCCCCACAGTAACAAAAGCATGAAACCGTCGCCCCGCGTCCGATCGCTAATCAGCCTGGCGTTTGTCCTCCTGGCCGTGGGCGGAGCCGCCGCCGGAATCTACCGGTTGCGCCAGGTGCAGGCCGTCGGCACCTTGCCCACGGCAGCCGCACGGCAGGGAGATTTCTCCGTTATCGTGCGCTGCCGCGGAGAGCTGAAGGCGCGCCGGTCGGTGCAGATCATCGCCCCGGTCAACGTGCCTGCCCTGCGCATCGTGTGGCAAGCCCCTCCCGGAAGCCAGGTCAAAGAGGGCGATCCGGTGGTACGCTTCGATCCCAGCAGCACGCAACAACAGCTACACGAAAAAGACGCCGCGTTGAAACAGGCCCAGGCTACTTTCGACCAGGCAATGGCCGACGCGCGCATCACCGCCGAGCAGGACCAACGCGATCTCAGCACCTCCAGGTACGACGTGGAGAAGGCCAAAATGGAGGCGTCCAAAGCCGAGATCGTCAGCAAGCTCGAAGGCGAAGCCAGCCGCATCGATCTGGGCCTCGCGGAACAGAAGTTGCGCGTCGAAGAGGCCACCGTCGACTTGCACGCTACTTCGGATAAAGCCAAGATCGCGTCGCTCACGCGCAACCGCGACCAGGCTCAGGCCGAAGTGGACCTCACCAACACCCGCCTGGGCCAAATGGAATTGAAGACACCTCTCAGCGGCGTCGTCATGTACATGCAGAACAACTCCCAGGGATGGATGAATGCGAAGCCGTTCCAGGTGGGCGATCAGGTGTGGCCCGGCGGTGTGGTGGCTGAGATTCCCGATCTTGCTTCTCTCGAAATGGAAGGCAAACTGGAAGAGATCGATCGCGGCCGCATCTCCGTCGGCCAGGAAACGCGCGTGCATATCGATTCGCTGCCGGAATTGACCATGCCGGCCGACCTGACCGCCATCTCACCGCTTACCGAGCAGACCTTCGAATGGCCGCCCACCAGCAGCTTCCGCGCCTACGGCCATATCCGTCAGCCCGACCCGAGGTTGCGGCCCGCCATGAACGGCAACCTCGACGTGATCGTGAGCCGTATTCCGAACGCCATCAGCATCCCGGCCAAGGCCGTGTTCACGCGTGATGGCAAGCCCATCGTGTATGTTGCGGAAAAGGGCGCCTATCGCGCGGTTGCGGTGGAACTGCTGGCGCGCAATCCGGACGAAGTCGCGGTAAAAGGCATCTCCGCCGGCGCCATGGTCACGCTGGTGGAAGTGAAGAAGGACGAGAAGAAATGACGCGCAAGCTGGTCATCGGTGTGTGCGTGGCGGCTCTGGCGCTGGTGCTGTTGGCATGGGGCGGATCCCGGCTGATGCAGGCAGTGTCGCCCGCCTCGGCTTCGCATCTGCCCGTCACTCGAGTCAAGCGCGGCGACGTAACCATCACGGTCAACGCGAAAGGCGAATTGTCCGGCGGCCATACCGAAGTCCTCTCCGCACCCATGACCGGCGGCGGTGAGATGGCCATCACCTTTCTGCGCGCGCCCGGCGAACAGGTTGCCGCGGGCGACGTGGTGGTCAAGTTCGACACCACCGAGCAGGAGTACAAGCTGAAGGAGGCCGAAGCCGATCTGGCCGAGGCCGAACAGCAGGTCATCCAAACGCACGCCGACAATCAGGCCAAGGAAGAAGAGACCCGCTATTCCCTCCTGCAGGCGAAAACCGATGTGCGCGTTGCCGAACTGGAGACGCGCCGCAATCCTATTCTGGCTGATATCGTAGCCCGCGAGAACACGCTGGCGCTCGAAGCCGCTAAGGACCACTTGCGCCAATTGGAGCACGATGCCGCCAACCGGCAGGCCACTTCAGCAGCGGCCGTGGCCATTCAGGAGGCCGCGCGCAACAAGGCCAAAGTGCAGGCGGAAACTGCCAAGCAGAACATCGAGAACATGGTGCTGAAGGCCAAAGCGGGCGGCTACGTCAACGTCATGTCCAACATGAATACCAATTTCTACATGACCGGCATGCAGTTCCCGATGCTGCAGTTGGGTGACACGGTGCGGGCCGGCATGGCCGTGGCGCAGATTCCCGACCTGAAGAATTGGGAAGTGACCGCCAAGATCGGTGAACTGGATCGCGGCCACCTGTCGCAGGGGCAGAAGGTGCAAGTAAAGATCGTGGCGCTGCCCGGCAATTCGTTCAACGGAACCGTAAAGGAAATTGGCGGCACCGTCGGCGCGTTTTGGGATCGCCATTTCGATTGCAAGATCGCGCTGGAGGATATGTCTCCCGGCATGCGTCCGGGCATGAGTTCGAATATTATCATCACCACCGGTACGCTGCCGAACTCGCTGTGGATACCGTCGCAAGCGCTGTTTGAGAGCGATAGCCGCACATATGTTTATCTCGAAACGCCCTCCGGATTCACGCCGCGCGATGTCAAGCTGGTGGGCCGCAGCGAAAGCCAGGTGGTGCTGACGGGGGTGCAGGATGGCCAGGTGGTGGCACTGGCGAATCCCGAACTGGAGCACCAGAATACGCAAACCAAATCGAGTGCGATGAAGGCATTGTCGCGATGAAGGGGCCCGGTCGGATTTTTTCGGATACCTTGCAGGCGTTCGACAACCTGCGTGCGCAGAAAACCCGCACGCTCCTGACGGCGCTGGGCATCGTGTTCGGCGTCGGCTCCGTAATCGGCATGCTGGCCATCGGCGCCGGCGCGCGCGAAGAATCGCTGCGCTTCATCGAGCAATTGGGCGTGCGCAACGTCCTGGTGGAATCGCGGCCCGCCGCCAGCGAGCAGGAACTCCAGCAGCGCCGCCGCGATTCGCCGGGCCTTACGGAACGCGATGTCCGCATCCTGACCGCTAATATCGATGCGCTCGAAACGTTGTCGCCGCGCCGCGCGCTGCATCCCTCGCGCGTGCTGCCCAAACCTTCCCACGAGGTTCCCGAGTTGTACGGCGTCCGCCCCGCCTACGCCGTCATTCACAGCCTGCACGTGGTCGAAGGCCGCTTCTTCGACGAGCAGGATGACGCCGCCAGCCGCGCGGTCTGCGTGCTCGGCGAAGCCGCCAAGGTGAGCCTGCTGGGCTACGCTCCGGCAGTGGGCAAGTTCGTCAAGGTCAATGATACATGGCTGGAAGTCGCCGGTGTTTTAGGTGAGCAACTGGTCTCCAGCGGCCAATCCAGCGGCGGAAAAATGCAGGATCTCAACAACATCGTCTACATTCCGTTGAACACGTTTCAGTACCGCTATTTCGACATGGGCAGTTACATGAAGGACGAACTGGACGCCGTGGACTTGCGGCTCAAGCCCGGCTCCGACAGCCTCGAAACCGCGAAGGTGGTGACCGCCATCCTGAACTCCACGCATCACAATACGGAAGATTTCACGGTGACTATTCCCGCGGCCCTGCTCGCGCAGCAGCAGCGCACCCAGACCATCTTCACTTACGTGATGGTCGCCATCGCGGCAATCTCGCTGCTGGTGGGCGGCATCGGCATCATGAACATCGTGCTGGCCACCGTGCTCGAGCGCACGCGCGAGATCGGCATACGCCGTGCCACAGGTGCGCGCCGCAACGACATCGTCCGCCAGTTCCTGACTGAGTCCGTGTTGATCTCGGTAAGCGGCGGCCTGCTGGGTATCGGCTTCGGCTTCTTCCTGGCCTGGCTGATCGCGCGCACCGCGGAGTGGAAGACCATCGTGACCACGGCTTCGGTGCTGATCGCCTTTGGTGTTTCGATGGCGGTGGGCGTTGTGTTCGGAATTTACCCAGCCATGAAGGCGTCGCGGATTAATCCGATCGAAGCTCTACGGTACGAATAATTCGCCCAGGCGCGTGGGGCAGGCGTCCACGCCTGCAGCGGGTCTCCAGACCCGCTTCTTTCCATACTGGTTCCCAAGCCTTGGTGAAGTCTCGTGCGCCATGGATAGGCAGGCGCCGCGGCGTAGTAGCGGGAATCCCTCGCTATGTAGTCGCCCGCCTCGTCAGGATCGAATGACGTAGCGGCAGCCCAGAAAACTCGGCGAGCCATTTCTGCATGCTGCGGTTCGGACGCGCGACTCGTGGACATCTTCAAGTCCGCGCTCGCGTCATCCGGAATTTGGTCGAGGAGCGCACGCACGGCTTGTTTCGCTGTTGCCATCTTGACACCAGATTACACGATACGGATAATTTCCGCGCGGTACATCTCACTTTGGCCATTTCGCGCCGTGTAAAATAGTGAATGGATTCAGGCTTACTGGGCGTAGCCATTCCTTGATGGGATACGCTTCCTGACCCCGTCATGATTACCACTTACACGTCGCCGCCCGGATCACGAGTATATGGAGACTCGCAATGCCTCACCGCTATAACAAACGCCCGCCGCACCCCATTTCCAACTCTTTCGCGCAATGCTATCCTTATAAGCAATAACTTAGTGCAAACGGCGCGGAAGCGCCGAACCCAAAACAAGAAATTACCATACGAACCCAACTTGTCCTTTGTTTTCAACACAATCGACAAAGTCCGAAGCCAACTCAGCAACCCGGCAACCCAACCCGCCAATATCAAAAACTCGCGTTCGAAGCCGTCGAACTGCCCTGGCTATTCACCAATGTCACCGTCACCGAGCCAATCCCGCTGGCGCTGCCGTTACTCACCGTGAACGGCAGTGTCAGAATAAATTGGCTGCCATACTGGTCCGAGTTACTGCCTCCAAACCACGTACTCGCAGCGCTCGCCAGTGACACAGTCAGGCTGGTTGTCTGTAAGGTCTGTCCCGATGCGGCCGTGAACTCGAGGACCGCCTGTGACACTTCCCGTGTGTCAGAGTACCCGGTCACTGTCACCTGAAATCCGGACGAAGTCGCCGTAGCCGTAACTCCGCTGATCACCGGCACGGCCGGAGCTATCTGAATCGTCTGCGTCAGCGCCGCCGGCACCGCTAGAGACACGCCCGCCGCCTGCCAACTGACGGTCAGCGTGATGGTCCCCGCCACCGTGCCGGTCTGTATCGCGAGCGGCACCGCCGCCGTGCTGTTCGCCGCGATGGTGAAGCTCGCACTCGTGCCGCTGCTCGAGAACTGAATCGCTGGATCGTCCGCGGGGTTCGTCAACGACGCATCCGGCTGGAAGGCCAAAGTCACCTGGCCGCTGATTGCCTGCGGATACCCTGCACCGACTGCCAGCGAGAAGCTGACCTGCTGCGCCGAAGCCGCCGTACTCGAGAGTCCGGTGAAGTTAGCCGATATGACTGTCAGCGTGAACGATACTGACGCGGTCGCGCCCGTGCTGTCCGTCGCCTGAATCGTCGCGCTCGAAGTCCCGCTGGCTGCGGGCGTGCCGCTGATGGTCCCGCTCGATGACCCTAGCGATAAGCCATTGGGTAGCGCGCCCGCTGTAACAGCCCATGTATAGGGGCCGTTCCCCGTAGCGGAAAGCGTCTGCGAATATGCGGTGCCCACGGCGGCGCTTGGTAACACCGGTGCCGTAGTAATCACCACGCCCGTAATCACAATGGTAAACTGTTGTGTAGCCGTAGCCGCATTCGAATCTGTAACCTCGATCGTGAAACTATAAGTTCCCGGTGTTGTAGGTGTGCCGCTGATTACCGCCCCGGTGAGAGTAAGTCCAGGCGGCAGCGCGCCCGCGGTCACCGCAAAAGTATACGGCGGCGTTCCGCCGGAAGCCGCCAGTGTCTGGTTATAAGTCGTGCCCGCTTTGCCGCCCGGCAGGGTAGCTGTCGTAATCGCAAGTCCGCCGCCGCTCACCACCAGCGTGAACTGTTGGCTGGCCGTAAGCTGCGCGCTGTCAGTGACCGTAACGGTAAATTGGAACGTCCCGGACGCAGCGGGCGTACCGCTGATAGCGCCCGCGGCACTCAAAGTCAGCCCCTTGGGAAGCGCACCCGAAGTCAGCGCCCAGCTATACGGCGGTGTGCCTCCGGCGGCGCCCAGAGTTTGCGAGTAACTCACGTTCAGCGACGCATTTGGCAGCGTGCCGGCCGTCGTGATGCTCAGTCCCCCAGTCACGGTGATAATGAACTGCTTCTGCGCAGTCACTTCGGCACTGTCGGTAACCAGCAGTACGAATGAGAATGTCCCCGCGGCCGTGGCTGTCCCCGTGATTGACCCCGTGGCGGCCAGCGCCAGCCCTCCCGGTAGTGACCCGCTGTGTAGCGACCAGGTATAGGGCGGCGTTCCACCCGTTGCCGCCACCGATTGCGCATACGCGCCGCCCACCGTTCCGCCGGCCAGCGAACTCGTGGTAATGCTCAGCGCGGCGGCCACCGTGACGGACATTTGCTCCGTCGCTGTATGTCCCGCGCTGTCGCTCACCGCCACTGTGAAGCTGAAGGATCCCGCCGCGTTGGGAATCCCTGTCAGGCGCCCACCCGTCCCGAGCAATAAGCCCCCGGGCAGTAATCCTGCTGGATTCGTCCAGGTGTATGGCGGCGTACCGCCCGACGCGTCGAGCGTGATCGAATATTGAGCGCCCACCGTGCCTCCCGGCAGAGTTGGAGGCGTAGAGATGGCCAGCCCCGCCGAGATGACCATAGTGAACGGGCGGCTGGCCGTGGCGCCCAATGAATCTGTCACCGTGGCTGTAAACGTAAACGTTCCCGCTGTGTTCGGCGTACCGGCCAGAACGCCCCCTGCGGAGAAAAACAACCCGGGCGGCAGGCCGCTGCTTGCTGCCCAACTGTATGGACCGACTCCGCCAGAGGCTGCCAGCGATTGCGAGTAACTCGCGTTTACCGATCCGCCGTTGAGCGCCGTGGTGGAAACGCTCAGCGTCGCCGCAATAGTCACTGATAGCGCGGCACTGGCAGTGACACTATTGCTGTCGGTTACCTGTACCGTGAAGCCATAAGTTCCCGCCGTGCTGGGCTTGCCGGTCAATGCGCCAGCCCCGCTCAGCCCCAATCCCGCGGGCAGTGACCCGCCCGTCACCGACCATGTGTAAGGAGACGTGCCGCCGGTTTCCGTGAGCGTTTGTGAATATGCGATATTCACTTCTCCGGTGGGCAGCGTCGCGGGTGTGGTGATCGCCGGCGCCTTGACTATCGTCAACGTCAAGCTCTGTTGGCTTATGCTGCCATTGTTATCTGTCACGCTGACTGTGAAGGTGCCCGTTCCCGGCGCGGCCGGAGTGCCCGTGATCACGCCGCCTGCGCTCAGCGAAAGGGACGCCAGCGCTCCGGGAAGCGGCCCGGCGGGCGACCACGTGTAAGGCGTGGTGCCACCTGCCGCCTGCAGCGTTTGCGAATATGCAATGCCAACTGTCGCATTGGGAAGCGTAGTCGTCGTAATCACCACGCCGCTGCTGATCACGATCTGATAATTCTTAGCAACGCTGTTCGCCGGTGAGGCGCTGTCGCTCAGTTGGATCGTAAACTGGAACGTGTTAGCCGTCTGCGGCGTACCGTTGATTAGCCCCGACGAGGGGTTTAGCGTTAGGCCGGTTGGCAATGCCCCGCTCGCCAACTTCCATGCGTACGGCGGAGTGCCTCCCCCTCCCGCCACTGTCTGGTTATAAGGAGCGTTCACCGCGCCATTCGGCAGCGTGTTCGTGCTAATCGTCAGCGCCACCGGCAGCGTCAGCGAAACCGCAGCTGTACTTTTGGCGCTATCGGCGACTGTCACTGAGAAGCTCGCGGTAACAGCTGTCGCCGGTGGCAATCCGCTGAGCGTCCCACTGGTACTCAACTGTAACCACGAAGGCAAGCTGGAACCCGTCGTAACCGACCACGCATAACCGCCCGCTCCGCCTTCCGCCGTCAGCGCCTGACTATATTGTGTACCGATGGTTGCTCCTGGCAAAGGTGAAATCGTGGCCACAACCAGATTTACCGGCAAAGTAACTGAGCCGGAAATGGAGTTATGGTTACTGTCAGTTACGGTCACGGTAAACGTCGAAGTGACCGCCGATGGCAGCGGCGTTCCAGTGATGACGCCGGCCCCGGTAGGCCCCGCCAGTCCGCTCGGCAGGCTGCCGCCGGTCAATGTCCACGTGTATGGTGCCGTGCCGCCCGATGCTGTCAGCGTTTGGTTGTAAGCCTGGCCAATGGTCGCCGCCGGCACTGGCGAGATGGCCATCACCGTCAAAGAGAACGTGCCGCTAGTCGTCCCGCCCGCCCCATCCGTCACCATCACGCTAAAGCTCGCCGGCCCCGCTGCGGTGGGCGTCCCTGACAATAGACCCGCCGCGCTCATGCTCAGGCCATTAGTTAAACCCGATGCCGACCAGACGAATGGCGCGACGCCCGTTCCCGTGGCCACTGCGAATGACTGCGAATACAGTGAACCCACCGCCGCGGCAGGCAACGTCGCCGGCGTAGCGATCGTCACCGCCGGTGCAATCGTTCCCGTGAACGGTTGCCCTTTCTGTAATTGTGGACTGCTGCTGTCGGTCGCCACGACGTTATATTGGTAAGCCCCCGCCGCAGCCGGCGTATAACTGATGGAGGCCGAGGTCCCCGGCGGCGTAGAACTAACCGTCAAACCAGTCGGAACCGTCGTACCCAGGATTGACCAGGAGTAAGGCTGGGTCCCGCCCGAGGCCGAACATGAGTTCGTATACAGCACCCCCACCTCTGCTGGGCCGTTAGTTCCGGTGCAACTGGCCGCCAACGGATCCACCGTCACGCCACCGTAACTCTGGCTCGACTGGAGAGGAAAAATCGGTGTGCTATCAATCACCAGTACCGTGAAGCTGTAAGGCCCCGTGGGATTGGTTAATGTGCCGGCGATCGTGGCGGAGGTGGTGTCGCCGCTCGGTGTCAGCGTTAAGCCAGGCGGTAATGTTCCCGCGCTGATGCTCCACGTGTATGGCTCTAACCCGCCCGATGCCGCACACGCCACCGAAACCGCCGATCCCACTACCTCCGGCAGCGTGGTGGGGGCACAACTCATATTGAACAACTGTCCCCACGCCGCACCCGCGGTCAGCGCGGCCAACACCAGCGATCTGACGATCAGCCGCGTCATTTCGGTGGACCAAATACGGGGCTGCCCGGCGTAATCACAATGCCGCTGGTGGTTGTGGTAGTCGTCGTCGTGTTTCCGGCCGAAGACTTGCCCTTGCCCAAGGCAACCGCCACACCCGCCGCCGCGGCGCCGCCCACCAGCGCCAGAATCACTAGCGTCTTCGACGACCCGCCGCCGGTCGCAGGTTCCGCATTCGTTTGCGAAATGGTGGCCGTGACCGTTTGCCCCGCGACCGATGTAGTCACTCGAATCTGGAATTGTCCGGCGTTGCCATTCGGCCGCAACCCGTGCCCCACTGCTTGACCATTGCTATCGGTCATCACTGTGGACGAGGTGTTCCCGCCCGCGAAGGTTCCGCCGGGCCCGATGGCGGGCAACGCGAACGTCACCGCCACATTCGGTATGGGCTTGCCGTCCTGATCCAACACCCGCACCACCGGTTCCTTGGCATGGTGCAATCGAATGTTATTGATGGCCCCGTCGCCTTCGAGTACTTCGATCCGCGGGCCCGCCGGCGCCGGCCGCGCCAGCAGCGCGCACAATAAGCCGGCCAGCAGTTGAGTCGTCACACGCGCCCACACCCTCCGGTGCGCGCCCCTCCTGCTACCTTCGGTCATATAAATAAGTCCCCGTAAAATGACCTAAGCTAGTGATTGTAACCCTTGCGTCACGCAAGATGGGCAGAATTATGATCGAAACGGCCGCCGCCTCGAACGTTGCTGTCTGGAACGTCCCGGGCCATGCCATTCAGATCGAATATTCGGCCGCCGTGCTGGAACAGATCCGCCTGACCGCCGTCGACGGATACCACCAGGTGCCTCACGGCGGCGTGGAGACCGGCGGCATCCTGTTTGGTGTCGATCAGGAGAACGTGGTGCGCATCACGGCCTGGCGGCCCATCCACTGCGAGTACGCCAAAGGCCCGTCTTTCACGCTATCGGAAAGAGACGAAGCCGCGCTGGGAAGAGCGCTCATGTCGTTTCGTGCCGACCCGGAACTCGCCTCCCTCGTACCGGTCGGCTGGTACCGTTCTCACACGCGCAGCGAAATCCTGCTTTCCGATGGCGACCTGGCTTTCTTCAACCGCTTCTTTCCCCAGTCCTGGCAAATCGGATTGATTGTCCGTCCCGGCAGCTTCGCTCCGACGCGCGCGGGCTTTTTCTTCCGCGAAGCGAACGGCGATATTCGCGTGCAGAGCAGTTATCGCGAATTTATGGTTGCGCCCGTCCTCCTCTCTGACACGGGGATGGCGCCGGGCCTTATGCCTAAACCTATCGAGGATCCTACGCCGATTCCGAATGGCTCCCGCGCGGCAGCCCTGGCCCCACTCAACGACCCGTGGGTTCCCCCGGCCGCGCCCGAACCCGCGCCGCCTGACGAAGCCGCCGGGATCGAGCCTTGGCCGGATTTGAAGTTCGCATCATACCCGGCGCGCAGCGCCGGTGCATGGTGGAAATGGTTCGCGGCCATCCTATGCGTTCTGGCAGCCGCCGCCGGTGCGGGATATTGGTTCCTGCAGCCGCACGCGCAGCCCTTGAGCCTGTCGGTCACGGAAACCGGCGGCCAGTTGCATATCGCGTGGGACCGCACCGACCGCCGCATTACCGATGCCACCGGCGGCACGGTGGACATCAACGATCATGGTGTCCGCACCAAAGTCGATTTGACACCGGCGGATCTGCGTTCCGGCAGCGTGGTTTATGCCAGACAATCGGGCGACGTGGGCGTGCGGCTGCTCGTGGTTGTGTCAGGCAGTCCACCCGTCGTAGAGACCACCCGTTTCGTAAGCCCCGGCGGCGGCGCGGCGCAGACGGCGACTCCATCTGAACTTGCGCATCCACCTGATGCCGGCAAGCCGCCAATTCCCAGCACACCCCCGCCTGCTGCGCGACCAGCGCGGCCCGCGCTTCCTTTCCACGCGCCCGATCCGACGCCGCGCCGGCTCTCGGCTGATATTCCCAACATCGCGCCGCCGAAGATCGACAACGCACCCGCGGGCTTGCCGGCCGGTTTGCCGTCGGTTCTGGGAAGCGCCCCATCGCGTGCGCCTGCCGCTCCCTCCACGCCGGCGCCGGCGCATCCGGCAACTCCCGTAACAGCCACCCCCGGCCGGATTATCTGGACCGGAAAACTCTCGAAAAACGGCCGCCTGGTGATCGACCGCAATCATGCTTCGACCGGCGCCGTTAGCGGCGCGCTGCCCACCATGGCGGCCCACGTCAGCGCCTATCCCGGCGACCTGAATTCCGCCGGCATTACCCTCTTTACCGCGGACCCCAGATACTACCAAAAGCCGCTCACCGAAAAGCCCGGCGCGGAGAACGGCTGGAATCCCACAACCTACACTTGGGACCCCAGGCGTGCTGAAGCCATCAAGATCATCGAGCAGCCCGGACCACAGAACGGCTTCAAGCTGGTACTCGAAAGCGATAGCAAAGTGTCCGTGGTGGTGCTGGAATGGCGCGCGACACAATGAAGCCATCCGCCATCGTTGCCGTCGTGCTAATGGCATCGCCAGTCCTGGCGCGCGCCGCGGATTTCGCAACCGAAGTCCATCCCATTCTGGCGGCGCGCTGTGCGCCTTGTCATAGCGGCGCGCAGCCCGCGGCGGGGCTCTCGATTACCAGCCGTGCCTCTTTGCTCGCAGGGGGCACGCACGGTCCGGCCATCGAGCCGGGGAACAGCAGCGGCAGTCTGTTGATGCTCAAAGTTACGGGCCAGCGCGGCGCGGTCATGCCCGCTTCCGGCGCGCCGCTCTCCGGCGATCAGATCGCCGCCCTGCGCGCCTGGATCGATGCGGGGGCCCTCTGGCCGGAAGCCGCGACTATCCCCGCCGGTTGGGTTGCCCCCATCGCCCCGCGCCAGCCCGAACTGCCCACGGGCGGCGATCCGCATCCCGTGGATCGCTTCATCGGCGCATATTTCGCGCAGCACGCGCTGCCCTTTCCCGCGCCCGTTGCGGATGCATTGTTTGCCCGCCGCGTCTACTTCGATCTCTGGGGTCTGCCGCCCACACCCGCGCAGCTAGCGGCCTTCCTGCACGATACGAGCCCCGATAAACGGACTCGCCTGATCGATGCTCTGCTGGCCGATTCCGAACCCTATGCCGAAAATTGGGTCAGTTGGTGGGACGACCTGTTGCGCAACGACCCCGGCAGTAACTACGCCGGCGAGCGCAAGTCCATCACCGATTGGCTGTTCGGCGCGCTGGAACACAACCTGCCGTACGATCAGATGATCTCCGCGCTGGTGAACCCGGACAAGATCGGCCCCGACGGTTTCCTGATCGGGGTCAACTGGCGCGGCGACATCAATGCCAGCCAGACCCCCTATATGCAAGCGGCCCAGAACACCGCGCAGATTTTTCTGGGCATCAATCTGAAATGCGCGTCCTGTCACGACAGTTTCATCAACAGGTATAAGCTGCGCGAGTCATATGGCATGGCCGCCCTCTTTTCCCCGCAAAGCCAGCTCGAGCTGGTACGTTGCGACGTCAAGACCGGTAAGTTCACCGGCCCGCAATTGCTTTATCCCGATTTGGGCACGGTACCTGAAGACGCGCCGCTCGCCGCACGCCATGCCGCCGCCGCGCAATTCTTCACCGATCCGCGCAATGGCCGCGTGCCGCGCACCATCGTGAATCGCTATTGGCAGCGCCTCTTCGGACGCGGCCTGGTGGAACCCGTCGATGAAATGGATGGCGAGCCTTGGCACGCCGATCTGCTTGACTGGCTGGCCTCCGATTTCACCGCCCACGGCAGCGATCTGAAATACCTCCTGCGCCTGTTGATGACCTCGCGCGCGTATCAACTGCCGGCTGTGGTAACCGCGGAGCAGGCGGAGAAGCCATACGTTTTTCGCGGACCGCCGGTGCGGCGCCTCACTGCCGAAGAGTTCGCCGATACCGTTTCTGCTATAACCGGCGAATGGCGCCTGTTCGTGCGGGACAAGGCAGCCATCCCCGCGCGCGACTGGCGCTTCAAGGCCTCGCCCCTCTCGCTCGCCCTCGGCCGCCCTATTCGCGACCAGGTATTCACCACGCGCGACAATCGCCCCACCACATTTCAGGCCCTCGAATTAGTTAATGGCGCCACGTTGGAAGATACGCTGCGGCGCGGCGCGCTCCGCCTGCTGGACGAACTGCCGCCCGCGCCCGTGAACCTGTTCGATAGCGGCAGGCTGAATAAAGAAGGTGCGGTCTTCGATGTCGATATTTCCGGCCTGCGGAAGCTCTGGCTGCTCGAAGAAGATGCCGGCTCCTATGACCGGTCACGCACCGTGGCGGGCTGGATTCACGCCGAATTTTTCGGCCCGTCCGGCGTGAAAGATCTGGCCGATTTCGCGCCCGTCAGCTTTCCGCGACAGCCGCTGACCTCCCAGAAGGTGCCCTATGTAGAGGCGCTCACCATGGCGCCCGGCAGCCGCTGGATCATTCCGCTGGACGGTCTGGGCTACGTCCGCCTGCGCGGCCGCGTGGCCCTCGACGACCGCTCTACCGTGGATGACGTCGAGGGCGCCGTGCGCTTTTTCATCTTCAGCTCGGAACCCGACCCGGAGCGCCTGGTGCGCGTCTCCGCGCCGCCCCCCGTGGCCGCGCCGCCGCCCTTGGCGAACCTCGATGAGGCGGGCCGACGTCTTTATTTGCAACTTTTCGCCCGCGAACCGAACTTGCAGGAGTCGCGCATCGTAAAGAGTTATTTTGCGGGCGGCAAACTGTCGCCGGCCGGCCTGGAGGATTTGCTGTGGAGCTTATTGCTGCACCCCGACTTTCAATACTTGTATTAGCGGCCTGCACGCTCGCCCTGGCGCAGGACGGCAACGCGGTTTATCAGGCACATTGCGCGAAGTGCCACGATAAAGGCGTGGGCCGCGCGCCGCAGCTCCTGGCCTTGGGCCTGTTGACTCCCGAACAAGTGATGGCCGCCCTCACCACCGGCAAGATGGCCGAACAGGGCAAAGCGCTCACGCCCGCGGAGTCGCGATCGGTAGCCATGTTCGTCACCGGCGGCAAATCGTTCAGTTCCCCCGATGCTAGTGCCGCCGCCAATCAAGGCGCATGTGCGGGCCCCGCGCCCTCCTTCGACAAGCCCTTCGCCGGTCCCTATTGGAACGGTTGGGGCGTGGACCTGTCCAACCGCCGCATGCAGCCGGCGGCCATGGCGGGCCTGCGCGCGGATCAGGTCCCGCAGCTCAAGCTGAAGTGGGCCTTCGGCTTCGCCGGTCTGGCCAAAGCCAACGCGCAGCCGACCGTAGTTGGCGGCCGTATCTTCGTTGGCAGTGACTCGGGCAAAGTCTATTCGCTCGATGCGAACACCGGCTGCATCTACTGGACGTTCAAAGCCGATCGTGCGGTGCGCAGCGCCATCAGCATCGGGCCGGTGGGCGCGAAGTGGGCCGCCTACTTCGGCGACCAGCATGCGCAAGCCTATGCGGTGGATGCAGCCACGGGCGAATTGCTATGGAAGGTGCGCGTGGAAGAGCACCCCGCCGCCATGATTACGGGGGCGCCGGCGCTATACGAAGGCCGCCTGTATGTACCAACCTCGTCTTACGAGGAGGTTATCGGAGGGGGGGCAAAATACGAGTGCTGCAAGTTTCGCGGCGCCGTGACCGCCCTCGACGCGGCCACCGGCAAACAGATCTGGAAGAGCTATACGATTGCCGAGGATCCCCATCCGGTGCGCAAGAACAAGCAGGGTACCCAGCTCTGGGGACCATCCGGTGCGGGTGTGTGGTCGTCGCCCACCATCGATCCCAAGAAGCATGCCGTCTATGTGGTCACCGGCGACGCGTATTCGGATCCGCCCGCGCGCACCAGCGACGCATTCCTGGCCTTCGACATGGACACCGGCAAGCTGCTTTGGTCGCGCCAACTGACCGCGGGCGACGCATTCAACCTGGGTTGTCCCAACGGCGAGAATTGCCCGGAAGCCAACGGCCCGGACTTCGATTTCGGCTGCTCGCCGAACCTCGTGGATTTGCCAAACGGCAAGCGCGCGCTGATTGCCGGGCAGAAGTCCGGCATGGTGCATGCGCTCGATCCCGATCAACAGGGCGAAGTGTTATGGCAGACGCGGGTGGGCAAAGGCGGTTCGCTGGGCGGCGTGCAGTGGGGCAACGCGTCCGACAGCCATAACGTCTACGCGGCCGTCTCGGACCACTTCGCCACCAAGGACCTCAGCGAGGCGGGCGGCATGTTCGCGCTCGAACTGGCCACCGGAGATCGCGTCTGGTCTACGCCGCCGCCCAAGTGCACGAAACCAAATTGCAGCCCGGCGCAGTCGGCTGCGGTCACTCTGATTCCTGGAGCGGTTTTCTCTGGCTCGCTCGACGGCCATCTGCGCGCCTATGCTACGGCCGATGGGCGCATCATCTGGGACGTGGACACCGCCATCGAGTATCAGGCCGTGAACGGAGTAAAGGCCAAGGGCGGCTCGCTGGACGGTCCCGGCCCAGTCGTTGTGGGCGGGACCCTTTACGTGAACTCCGGCTATGGGATGTTCGCCGAGATGCCCGGGAACGTGCTGCTGGCTTTCTCGGTGGATGGTAAGTAAGCCCGGTGGCGACGCCGGCGATATTGCATCGCCACCAGGACCCAGAACAACACCATCGCACCGGCAAAAGGGCTGGCCGATGATGCCCCCAGGGGCGGACACATACAGCCATGACCACCCCCCCGCCATCTGCATATGCCAGACAAAGCCGACGCGCGACCACGTTGGTCGCCCACGCATACAGCAGCGCAAAGGACAACATCATCGTCAGGTCCTCCGCAAATTGAGCATCGCCGGTGAGGTGCTGTTGCTCGGCCGCGCGGCTCACGTCCAGTGCACGGGCAGTTTCCCCGGCCATTTGCAATCCCAGTTGATCTGAGCACAAACGGCCGAAACCGGATATAGCAGCGCGACAAGTGCGACAGCCACGAATCGTTTCATCCCCTCGCACGCCCCCGCAATCCAGTGTGCACGGCCCCCGTCAGTAGTAAGATAGGAACCATGAGCCGTGCAGAGGGGAAAGAGGTGGGGAGAGTCGAACTCTCTCGCCGCGGTTTTCTCGGTGCTTCAGGCGCCGCCGTTCTTGCCGCGCTCGCCGGTTCCGAACCGCGCCTGCTCGCCAGCCCCACGAAGATCGCGCCGCGTGCGGACAGCCTCATCCTGCTCTGGATGGCCGGCGGCATGGCCCAAACCGAAACGTTCGATCCAAAGCGCTACACGCCGTTCGAACCCGGCCTGGAGTCGAAGCGGGTGCTGAGCACCTTCCCCGCCATCGACACCGCGGTCGATAACATCAAGCTCTCCGCCGGCCTTGAGCGCGTTGCCAAAATCATGGACCGCGGCACGCTGATTCGAAGCCATCGCGTCGGCGATCTGGGATTCATCCTGCACGCGCGGCATCAGTTTCACTGGCACACCGGCTATGCGCCGCCGCAATCGGTAGCCGCGCCGCATATGGGCGCAGTGATCTCCCGCACGCTGGGCCCGCGCAATCCAGAGATCCCGGCGTTCATCGATATCGGACAGAACCTGGAAATCGGCGGCGAAAGCGACGCGGTGAAGGCTTTTCACACAGCCGGCTTCCTGGGCAGCGAGCACGCCCCTTTCCTGATTTCCGATCCCCAGGACGCGGTGTCGCGCGTGCGCCCATCCGCGCACATTGGGCCCGCGCGCTTCACGAATCGCTACGAAGAATATAAGAAACTGATCGCAGCCGGCCCCGTCGGCCAATATGGCAGCGACTTCCAGCGCGAGAGCCTGCTGCGATCGTTCGATAACGCCCACCGCCTGCTTACGTCGCCGGCCGCCAAGGCATTCGATCTGAGCCTGGAGCCCAAGGGCAGTTACGATATCTACAACACCGGCCGCTTCGGATTGGGCTGTCTGCTGGCCCGCCGCCTGGTGGAATCCGGCGCGCGCTTCATCGAAGTGACCACCGAATACATTCCCTTCCGCTATTGGGACACGCACGAAAACGGACACAAGCGCGCCACTGGCATGAAGGAAACCATCGACGCGCCGGTTTCGCAGTTGATCCTCGATCTGGAACAGCGCGGCCTGCTCGATCGCACGCTGGTGGTGCTGGCCAGTGAATTCGGCCGCGACATGATGACCGAGGGCAAGCCCGGCGCGCTGGTGAAAAACCAGGTCAATCAACCGGAGATCATGACCGAGCCGAAGCACTACGGTATGCATCGCCACTTCACCGAAGCCTGCTCGGTTTTGATGTTTGGCGGCGGCGCGCCCAAGGGTAAGTTGTACGGCCGTACGGCGGACGAGCGCCCCTGCAGCATCGTCGAAAATCCGGTGACTATCGAGGATCTGCACGCCACCATCTATACCGCGTTGGGTATCGCACCGGACACGGCATACGACGTCGAGAAGCGGCCCTTCTACGTCACCAAGGACGGCAAAGGGAAAGCCGTATCCGAACTGCGCGCCTGACTATTCCTGTGGGGCAGGCGTCCACGCCGGGGTACCCTCTGGGTCGGGACGTCCACGTCCCGCCACTGGCGGGTCTGGAGACCCGCTGCAGGACTGGAGTCCTGCCCCACTTGGAATCGTGAAGACTTCCGGGTGCGCGATCCCGGCCAGAATTTCGAGTGACTCAACCAGCCGCGGCCCCGGCCGATTGAAGTACTGATTCCCGTCCGCCACGTACACCCGCCTCTCGCGTACCGCGCGCAACTGCTCCCACCCTTCGCGAGCGGTGAGCCAATACATCTCACCGGCGGCGCGCTCTAAATCGAAGCCGCATGGCATCACCAGGATCATTTCCGGATCGGCAGCCGCCAAATCCTCCCACGTGCGCCAGGCGACATGCTCCGCGCCGGCCATTTCAATCAACTCCGGCATCCAGTTGCCCGGCGCCATTAACGGCTCGATCCACTCGATACATGCCAGGCGCGGGCGCCTTCCAGCGGCGCGCGCCGTATCGGCAATGGTCCGCATGCGCGCTTGCAAGTCCGCCACCACTTGCTCGCCGCGCGCTTCAATATCGAGTGACCGCGCCACGCGCCGGATGTCCTCCCACACTTCGTCGAGCGAACTCGGATTCAACGCCACCACGCGCGGCCGGCTCGCCAGGCGTCCGGCCACCGACCGCTCCACATCGCGCAAGCTCACCGCGCACACCTCGCAATGGATCTGCGTCAAAATATGCGTCGGCTGCAACTGCTCCAGCACGTCGTCGAACACCTGATACACCGACAGCGACTCGGCCATGCTCTGTCTCACCAGGCGATCGATCTCGCGGCTGTCGCCATCCACCGGGATGCGCGGCGCGGTGCACACCGGCAAAGCCCGCACCGCTTCCGGATAGTCGCATTCGTGCGAGCGGCCCACCAGCCACGGCAGTGCGCCCAGCGCGTTTACGATCTCAGTGGCGCTCGAAATCATGGAAACGATCCGCGGCATTTACGCTGCCCCCACCAGGTCCGCGAAGATGAAGCGCTCCTCATCGCGCAAGTCGCCGGCGGCGACCGGAATCGGAGATGCAAACATCGGCCCGGCGTAGGCGAACGTGTGGAACTCACCATTCTCGCCGCACGGATCGATGTGCGGCGGCAACTCCTGCAGCAGCGCGGCGTCGAACTCACGGCCCGCGAAACGCCCATCGAGCGCCTTCTTATCCACGCAGGTGATGCGGGCGCGCAGCCCGCCGCGAATCATTTCCTGCGCCAGTTCCCGCGTGGGAATCTCCCAAAGCGGAAACAACGGTTCGAGTCCGGTGCCCGCCAGCTTGCTCTCCCGGTATGCGCGCACATCGCGTAAAAACAGATCGCCGAACACGATGGCCTCGATGCCATCCGCCACCGCCGCGCGGCACGCCTCGGCCATGCGGGATTCGTACTCATCGTTGGAACACGGCCACGGCAGTTCCACCGCACGCAATGGCAGGCCAGCCGCAGTTGCTTGCGACTCCGCCAGCGTACGGCGCACGGCATGCATCGCCACGCGATCGGCAGTCTGGTTGAATGTGGTGAGCAATCCGGCAATCGTAACGCCGCTCTGCGCTGCAGAACTGCGCATTACGTGCAAGGCCCAGGCGCTATCCTTGCCGCTCGACCAGGAAAGCAGCGCGCGCTTCACGCCGTCGCGGGAATGCGCTCGGCGCTGCGCACCGTGCGGCTCAGCCACGCATGCAAGCCGAACAGCACGCCGGCATACAACAGGTCAGCCGCCAGCATCCGCCCGAAGAATGGAATCGCCGCCACATAGGCCTGCGCCAGTCCGGCGAGCGTGTGCGGATACCAGTTGCCCAGCCATGTGCCGAAATCCGCGATGACGAAGAATTGCGCCGCGCACACAAACGAGGCCGCGCCAATGCGCAGCGGGCTCTCACTCGATTTGAGCCAGCGACGCCCGATCCACACATTGATCATAAAGGCGAGATACACGAATGGTGTGGCGATGCTGTAGCCGCCCCTCAGCGGATCGGTAGCCGCCATCAGCAGCAGCGGCAGTGCGAACGCTTGCCAACCGCGCAGGCGCGCACCCGCGTACAGGCTCATGCCGCCCACGGGTGTGAAGTTCGCCGGATGCGGCAACAGGCGCAGCAACGCTCCCACCACCGTCAGGCTGATCGCCAATGGCCGGGCGTGGTTTCCTCTGTCCATGTTCTCTCCTTATTCAGATAGTGTACCGCCGCCGCTGGCCGCGCGGTTGGGTTCCCACAATGTTTCCGGCGTGCCGCTCTGGTGGCTGGCCCACCGGCTCCAGACGAAAAACGCGTCACCCAGGCGGTTCAGGTATTGCAAGGCCTCCGCCGGGACCGGTTCCGCGCGCGCCAGCGCCGTCACGATGCGTTCCGCGCGGCGGCACACCGTGCGGCAAACATGCAATTCCGCGTTCAGGCGCGAGCCGCCCGGCAGCACGAACGATCGCAAGGCCGGCAGTCCGGCATTGGCGCGATCCATTTCCATTTCCAGGCGGTCGATCTCGGCCGCGGTAATGCGGGCCTGGCGCGGATGCACATCCTCGGGCAGCGTGGCCAGAATCGAGCCCAGGTTGAACAGCTCATGCTGCACGCGTAGCAGAATCGCGCGCAGCGCCGCCACCGCCGGTTCTCCCGCGGCGGTCTGGCGCGCCAGGCCCACGAACGCGTTCAGCTCGTCCACCGTGCCATAAGCTTCGATACGCCGCGCATCCTTCGGCACGCGCTGTCCCCCGGCCAGGCTGGTTTCACCCGCATCGCCCTGGCGCGTATAGACACGGTTAATGGCCACGCGCGGCTCGTCGAATTTAGGCTCCATGCAAGCAGGATACATCAGCGCGCCACCCGCATTGTCGCGCCCCGTTCAGATTGCTATGATAGGTCAACTCCGGGTGCCCCATGACCATTGACGAACGCCTCGAAAAGCTCGCCGAACGCCACGAAGCCCTGACCCAAGCCGTGGACCTGCTGGCAGCCATGCTCCAGCAAAACGAGCGGCGTATGGCGCAGGTGCTGGATGCCATCAATCGGCTCGCTAATATCGCCGAAGCGCACGACGTAAGGCTGGACGATCACGAGCGCCTTCCGGATTGATCGCTTTCCGATGTGATAACCTCCGTGTAAGTAAGATGTCCGCATTCAAGGCCACTCTGGTCGCCGGTTGCGCGTGCCTGATGGCCAGCCTGACAGGCGCGTGGGCTCAGTCCGCGCCTTCCATCAACTCCGGTGGCGTCATCAATGCCGCTAGTTCCGCGCCCGGAGCGCCCGTAGCTCCGGGCAGCATCGCATCGGTTTACGGAAGCTTTCTCGTCAGCTCTCCGGCAACCGCGGCGGCGACGCCTCTACCTGTCAGCCTGGGCGGCTTGTCGCTGGCGTTCGGCACTGCCCCAGCGCCGCTGTTCTACGCCTCGGGCGGCCAAGTGAACCTGCAGATACCGTGGGAACTGACCGGCAGCCAGGCTTCTCTGACGGCCAGCTTCAGTGGCCAGACCAGCGCCCCGCAGACGTTGAGCCTCGCGACCTACGCTCCCGGAATCTTCACAATAAACGGCCAGGGAACCGGCCCCGGCGCGATACTCACCTCCGCCTACCAATTGGTGACCCCGTCGAGCCCGGCTGGCCTGGGCGCTACCGTGATCCTGATTTACTGCACCGGCCTGGGACCGGTCAGCAATCAGCCGGCCACCGGCGCCGCCGCGCTCAGCGATCCGCTCTCATCGACTCCCACGCTGCCGGTGGTCGATATCGGAGGCGTGCAGGCGCAGGTCCTATGGGCCGGTCTCGCGCCCGGCACGGTCGGCGAATACCAGGTCAACGCAGTGGTGCCGGCCAACGCTCCCACAGGCGATGCGGTGCCCATGTTTCTTTCCATCGGCAACGCCATGTCGAACACGGTCACCATCGCGCTGCAGCCGCCCACCTCCGACCAGAGCGCGGATTTCCTGCTCAGCCAGATGACCCAGGCTCAGGAAATCCAACTGGTCTATGGCGCGGGCGGCCCTGTCACCAACAATCCGCCGCTGCCGCGGGGCGGCGCTGGCTATGTGCCGGGCATCCCACAGCTCGGGATTCCGGATCTCTACCTCGCCGATGGCAGCGTGGGCGTGGGCAACGCCGTGGGACCAGCCACCGCGCTGCCGTCTTCTATCGCCAGCGCCGCCAGTTGGGACGTGAACGAAGCCTACAAATACGGCACGGTGATCGGCACGGAACTGAGCAATTACGGCATGAACGTGAACCTGGGAGGCAACATCAATCTGATCGGACGCGAGCCGCGCGATGGCCGCACCTTCGAGACCAAAGGCGAAGATCCTATCCTGGCCGGCAGGATCACGGCCGCGCACATCAACGCTATTCAAGCCCAGCACGTGATCGGAGGCATCAAGCACTATGCCCTGAACGACCAGGAGAGCGGGCGCACCACCGCCAATGCCATCATCGACGAACGCGGCATGCGGGAAAGCGACCTGCTGGCTTTCGAGATCGGCGTGGCGGAGTCGAATGTGCAGTCGGTTATGTGCTCTTACAACCAGGTGAACGGCGAGTATGCGTGCGAGAATTCGCATATTCTGAACGATATTCTGAAGGGCGACTGGCAGTTTCCAGGCTTCGTCATGTCCGACTGGTGGGCCACGCATTCGACCGTGAACGCCGCGCTGAACGGTCTCGACCAGGAGCAGCCGGACGACCAGTATTTCGGAACATTGGCGCAGGCCATCGCCAGCGGTCAGGTGCCGCAGTCGCGCCTGGATGACATGGTGCACCGCATCCTGCGCGCCATGTTCGAGGTGGGACTTTTCGCATATCCCGCGGCCATCACGCCAGTCGATACGGCTGCCGACCAAGCCATCGCGCAGGAGATCGAAGAGCAGGGCGCGGTGCTCCTAAAGAATGCCAACGGACAGCTTCCGCTCAACGCGTCCACCATCAAATCCATCGCCATTATCGGATCGAATGCGAACGTGGCCGTGCTCTCGGGCGGCGGATCGGCGCAGGTGACGCCTACGGGCGGGCCCGTTCCAGTTGTGGCCGGCACCGTGTACCCCAATCCGCCGGGCTGGGCGCCGGTGATTTGGGATCCATCGTCGCCGATGCAGGCGATTCAGGCGATGGCGCCAGGCGCTACGGTGCAATTCGATCCGGGGAGCAATGCCACTACCGCAGCCGCGCTGGCCGGCGCTTCGCAAGTCGCGATCGTGTTCGTCAGCCAATGGTCGAGCGAGGGCATGGATCTGCCCAGCCTGAATCTTACGGATCTGACCGACTCGCTCGGCACCGATCAGGATGCGCTGGTCGCCGCCGTGGCTGCCGCCAATCCGCACACCATCGTGGTGATCGAGAGCGGCGGCCCCATTGTGATGCCATGGCTCTCTAGCGTGAGCGCCGTGCTGGAGGCGTGGTTCCCGGGTCAGATGGGCGGGCCAGCCATCGCCGATATTCTTTTTGGCGCAGTGAATCCATCGGGCAAACTGCCGATTACTTTTCCAGCCAGCGTGGACCAACTGCCGCGCCCGGTCATTCCCCAACCGCCGGACAGCGCCACGCCTTTTCCGGTGAATTACACCGAAAGCTTTAACGTCGGCTATAAGTGGTATGACTCCCAAGGACTCACGCCGCTGTTCCCATTCGGCTTTGGACTATCTTATACGACCTTCTCGTTTTCTAACGCGACGTTAGTTAATAACTTCGCTTCAAGCAATCCGAATTTTCAGGTTACTTTCAGTCTGACCAATACCGGCACAGTGGCGGGCGCAGAGGTGGCGCAGGTATATCTGGCTTTTCCCGCGGCTGCCGGTGAATCGCCCAAGCGATCAGTGGGCTGGCAGAAGGTGACTCTGCAACCCGGCGCGAGTCAGCAAGTGACTATCGAGGTGGATGCGAACGATGTTTCTGAACCGCTGGGATTCTGGGATGTGGACTTAAACGCGTGGGTGATCCAGCCCGGCACTTATACGGTGTATCTTGGCAACTCTTCCAGCAGCGCAAGCCTGATCACCGCCGGTACGCTGCAGCTTACTGCTCAATAAGCAACGGACCGGCCAATCGCTCAAAACCGAGCCGTCGCCAGCCTCGAATGGCGAGCAAGGCCATGCATAAGCTCTGAAATAGGGCGCTCGGATGCGGATTCAACCTGCGGGCTTACGCTGGGCCCTGGTTGACACTCCCTTCAAACCGAATTCACGGGCGTTTGAGCGCCAGTCTCCGGGTGGCCGAATTTATATCTGAGGCCGGCATCGTGCCGCTGCGCTCCGGGAGGACTCCCAGCGCCTGTAAACGCTGGCCGACCACGCGTGGCCAGTTAGACACTTGTCGCCCTTCAGCACCTCCGCGCGGTTGGCAGGGCGCTGAAGCCACCGATCCTTTGATTCGCTTATGATGTAAGCAGCATAAGATGGGTAACGTTCCCCCAGAGGTCCTCTTTCACCGATGCTTCCAGACGCCAAATATTTGGCCAGACGGATACCGAGGTAAGTTGGACATTGAGACCCGATCTCTACGCGTAAAGGCCGTTCTGGCCGATGTCCAGGAACCTTACAACAAGGCACTTAATGACGACAGGAATGACCGGGTTCATGCAAACCACTCTCCGTTCCATTTCGACTACATCGATTCGAGCCGCGAAAATGCCCACGCCTTTCGTTACGGGGATTACTCGTTTGTTGGCGTCACGGTCGGGTTGATTAGGAGGATGTCTGAGACGTGCATGCGTTTAAGCAGATCGCACCGGGTCGCAACACAGCTTCGGGTACGGCCAACCCCTGAAGGATGCAACGCGCTTCACACAGCTTTATTTCGAATCATGCTTAACTTCGTGGTGTCGCATGAGTATGCTCACCATCTCCATGGGGATGTGTGCCCGCAAGATTCGGGATTTGCTTTCCTTGATGAGATCGTAGGCAAGGATCATTCCGCAGATTTGGAGCAACAGACGTTGGAGCTTGATGCAGACGCGCATTCGGCTATGTTCGTACTAGCGAATTTGATTGAACGTGATGAGCGGTGGAGTGCAATTAGGCTTCTGGACCTTGAGGCGGAGCCCGCTGGTGGCCAAGACCAGGTGCTTTGTTCATTCTTCGTTGTCGGCGTGGGCGGCTATCTCTTCGTCCAGCCGCCCACCACCTTGGAACGACTGGGAACTTACGAACTCACGCATCCGCCACAATCTATGAGGATGAACTTTCTTATGCAGTCAGCCGACAGCTGGTGCAGGCAGAGACGGTCCGCCCTTGCGGAGTGGATGACATCGGAACGCTTCGACCTGGTCATGAGAAGCGCGGCGGAAGTTGCCTGGGGAATGAATGGCGGCATGGATTTTGGGCAGCACAAGTCGCCTTCATTCTATCTGAAGAAGGTGCGGATTACCGTAGAAGACTCAAAGAAAGCCTCCAACGCCGTTTTATAGGCCGCCTCTGACAAACCGTAACGTTTACCTTCCTGACGCATTGGCGTGTCGTGGCCCTCTTAGAAGAAGTCCACGCTTCTGGGATGCGTGCAGGTGATCGGCGATGCACTCTTGCGAGAGGGATCGGCTTTGCTTTAACGCCGTGAGCATATCCGTATGGCCCGCCTTCGCCGCTCCGATCTCTCAACAGGTTCAGCCTGAAGATGCAGAGATCGAATCCATGAGGTAGCTTCCAATAAGCGAGTTCTGCTATGATTTAATCAACGTTAATCAATTCAGTTAATAGGAGTCGACATTTTGAAAAAGGTTTCCACAGCGGTGGCTACGCGCATGCCCATTACCAAGGCCCGTATCAATCTAGGCCAACTGGCCAAGCGCGCACACATCAATAACGAATACTTCATCCTGGAGAAAGACGGCATCCCCGTGATTGGCATCATGGACGCCGATGAGATGGAGGACTACCTGGAACAGCGCAATCCAAAGGTGGCAGCTCAGATTCGGCAGAGCAACAAAGATATCCGGGCTGGACGAACACGGCCGGCTGAGGCACTGCTGTATAGCCTGAAAACTGGCCCCGCGCGACCTCGCCGCCGCTCCAGATGACGGATTTGAGGTCCTGGTCACCAACCGGTTTGAGCGGGAGATGAAAAAGCTGGCTGCGCAACATCCGGAGTTGCCAAACCGGTTTGAAGGCGTCATCGGCGCACTTAAGGTCGATCCGTACAACCGGACCCTGCGGTACCAAATCAAGAAACTTCAAAATGTACCGGCGAGCGAGGGTCAGTATCGCCTCCGCTCGGGCCGTTTTCGATTTCGTTATGACATCGAAGGCCGGTCCGTATATCTCAAGGCCTGTTCGCTTAGGCGAGAGGATACTTACTGAATCCAATCTTCTGATACAGGCGGCCACCAGCGCCTTGCAGATCGGCTCATAATAGAAGCAGTGCCGCTATGAATCTCACTCGCCGCCAGTTTATGGCAGCTTCCGCGCTGACTCCCATCGCCGCGAGGGCCGCTTCCGTGAAAGACTCTGTCGCCGCACAAGCGCAGCCGTTCGACGTGGACAGCGTCCGCGTAACGGACACGACCCTCAAGGAACTGACCGAACACAACCGCGACTTCCTGCAGAGCCTCGAAACCGACCGCCTGCTGCATACCTTCCGCCTGACTGCGGGCCTGCCTTCGTCAGCCGAACCGCTAGGGGGATGGGAAAAACCCGACGTCGAATTGCGGGGCCACTTCACCGGCCATTTTCTATCGGGCTGCGCGCTGATGTCGGCCGGCACGGGCGACGCCATACTGCGCGGCAAAGGCAACCTGGTCGTCGCCGAATTGGCGAAGTGCCAGAAGGCCAATGGCAGCGGCTACCTGAGCGCCTTTCCGGCCTCGTTCTTCGATCGTCTGAAAGCCGGCCAGAAGGTTTGGGCGCCGTTCTACACGCTGCATAAGATCATGGCCGGCCTGCTCGACATGTATGTTCTGGCGCGCAACGACCAAGCTCTGGATGTGGTGCGCGGCATGGCCGGCTGGACTAAGCGCTGGGCCGACGACCTCAGCGACGAAGACATGTCCCGCGTGCTGCGCGTGGAATTCGGCGGTATGAACGAGGTGCTCTACAATCTGTATGCGGTTACCGGTGAGAAGGATTACGCCGCGACCGCGCACCGGTTTGACGACGAGCGCCTCTTCGGTCCACTGGCCGAGGGCCGCGACGAGTTGAAAGGCCTGCACGTGAACACGCAGATCCCCAAGATCATCGGCGCGGCCCGGCGCTATGAACTGACCGGCGACGCACGCTACCGGCGCATCGCGGAATTCTTCTGGACGCAAGTAACCCAGCATCGCGCCTATGCCACCGGCGGCACCAGCAACGACGAACACTGGCGCTCCGATCCGGACCAACTGGCCAGCGAGCTAGGCTATTCGACGCAGGAATGCTGCTGCACTTATAACATGTTGAAGCTTACCCGGCACCTTTTTGCATGGTCGCCCGAGGCGCGTTACTTCGATTACTATGAACGCGCGTACTTGAACGGCATTCTCGGCACCATGAATCCCAAGAACGGGCTGACCATGTACTACGTCCCGCTGGCAACTGGATATTGGAAAGTCTTCGCCAGTCCGCGCGGATCGTTCTGGTGCTGCACCGGCACCGGCGTCGAATCGTTTTCGAAGCTGGCCGACAGCGTATATTTCCACGATGAAAACAGTTTGTATGTGAACTTATTCGTAGCATCGGAACTGGACTGGGAAGAGAAGGGCATTCGCGTGCGGCAGGATACCGCGTTCCTGAGTCGCGGCGAGATCGGCGTGCGCATTATCAGTGCGAAACCGGCGCAACTGGCGGTACGCATTCGCGAGCCTTATTGGACTGACGGCAAGATGACCGTGACGGTGAATGGCAAGCCGGTCGCCACGGCGCGCGTGGACGGATACCTGGTGATCGATCGCTTCTGGATAACCAGCGATGAGTTGCGCGCCACGCTGCCCATGAATCTGCATGTCCATGCCATGCCCGATGACGAGACGCTGCAGGCCATTATGTTCGGGCCTGTGGTGCTGGCGGGCGATCTGGGCCGCACCGGGTTGACCGACGCGATGCGGCGTGGCGGCGACAATCCACCGGAATTGCCCGACCCTCCCGCGGCGCCGGAATTCACGGCCGACCCGCACGATCCCGGGTCATGGATCGAAGTGACCGGCAGGGCGCCTCTCACGTGCAAGACCAAGGGGCAGAGCCCGGAGATGCTGATGGTGCCGCTGAGCCGGATTTCGGATCAGCGCTATGGAGTGTACTGGCGCGTGACGCCAAAACAGGCGTAGGCGAACGCTACTTCACCTTCCTGGCCTTCTGATCGAGACCACCCTGGTGCAAAATCAGCGCATCCTTCTCGAAGGTAATCTGGGCCTCGACTACTTTAAGGAAAAACTCCGTTTCCGATTCCGAAAAGATCTCGAAGCGCGGCTGCGCCGTAGCCTGCGCGTAGAGGTGCGACCCATCACGCGTCACCGTAATCTTGAACTGGGGCGACAACTCGTATTCGCCGACGTATCGTTCCAGGACGGCCGGATCCACGGCCGTCTCTTTATGCTCACGGTAGGCGGTGACCGGATAACGGGACTCCAGTATGTGGCGGCCTAAGTCATCGTTATCCAGGAAGGTATTCGAGAGCACTACCACGCCTTCCTTCTTTGCCGGATTGAACCCCACGAACGAGCGGTAGCCGGCCGTGCCGCCGTTGTGCCAGTAGATCTGCTCGTCGTACTTCGTGAAGATGTGCCAGGCCATGGCGATTTTCACATCCGGCATGTCCGTGGGTCTATCGATGGACCGCATGCGGTGCATGGCGGCCCGCAGAGGCGAATCAGTCAGATCCAGGTTCGCGGCCACGAACTTCAGCATGTCATTGGCCGTGGAACGTATCGCACCGGCTCCGGCGAGGGCCGTGAGATCCCAGTTTTTGACCGGCTTCAGTTGGTCGTTATATCCCGGCGCCAGGCGCTTCTTCTGCGCTTCCGACAGCGTGATGGAAGTGCCGGTCATGCCCAAAGGGGCGAAGATGCGGCGGCGCAGCAAATCCTCGTAGCCGATGCCGGCCTTGAGCGCCAGCGCGTGGCCCAACAAGCCGACGGCCAGGTTGGAATACTCATACTTCTCACCGGGATCGCGGGTGAGTTGGTAGTGCGAAAGAAAGTCGTATAGCTTCGCCGCATCGTAATCCGCGTACGGGTTGGCCGGATCGGCGGGCTTGAAATTAGTGGGCAGGCGCGGCAGGCCGGAGACCTGCATCGAAAGATCCAGCAGAGTAATCTGGCGGCCGTTGCGGCTGGGCACGTTCACCGCGGCGGGGAGAAACTTCGCGACCGGATCGTCCGGCTTCACCTCGCCCTTCTCGATCATGTCGGCGAGGATCAGCGACGTGAATACCTTGGTCACCGAGCCGATTTCGTACACCGTATCGCCATCCGGCTGCGCAGCGCCGTCCAGCGATACTTTGCCGCTGGCGATGACCTGGCGGCCTTGCTGGTCGATGATGCCGGTTACTATGCCGGCGGCCTTGCCGCGTGCGACGCGGTTGGCCATGATGGAGCGAATCTCGGCGATATCCGCCGCTTGCACCGATACAGTGGACATGAGCAGCACCACCCAGACCAAAGTAGCTTTCATCTCCTCACGCTACCACGCGGGTCAGATAGGCGGCGACGTAGGCGTACACCACGGGCAGCGTGAACAGCGTGCTATCGACGCGGTCCAGCCAGCCGCCGTGGCCGGGCAGCAGATTGCTGCTGTCCTTCACGCCGGCGCCGCGCTTCAGGGCGGATTCGCAGAGGTCGCCCAGTTGGCCCGCCACGTTGGCCGCGGCCGTCAGCGCCAGCGCGGTCCACGCGGTAACCGCGGGAATCGCCCAATGCAGGAAAAAGAACCCGAAGATCAGCGAGGCCGCCAGAGATGCCGCCGATCCCTCCCACGATTTCCCGGGACTCACCATCGGCGCCAGTTTGTGCCGGCCCCAAGTGCGGCCCACATAGTAGGCGCCGATATCCCCAATCCAGTTCAGAACCAGCGCGTACAAGAGCCAATATCGATTGAGCGCGGCGAGCAAGGGCGCGAATCGCCAACAGCCGAAAACATAGACGATACCCAACAACAGAAGCGCGGCCCGCAGGACACCGGCGCGTAGATTGTCGGCGCGCAACGCCAGGGTTAGAGCGATGAGCGCAGCCGCAATCAGGGCGAGCAGCGCGTAAGTATCCTGCGGCAGCGCCAGAATGAGCAATCCTGCCGCGTAGCCCACGAAGTCGTTGGGGAGCGAACGGCGGGGCCCTTCGTACGCCGCCGCGATGCCGGAGCATTCATAAAAGCACAGTAGCGCCACTAGCGCGGTGACCGCCAGGACAATCAGTTGCGGAGACCAAAGGACTACTGCGGTGATCAGCGGAAACAGGACCAGCGCCGTCAGGACCCGCTTCATCTGGCAGGTAATGCGGCGATCATTTCTGCAGAATCGGCGCGCGGAACACCGTTGAGGGGCGCCGCGCTCAAACCGCCGTAGCGGCGGTCGCGCTTCTGGTATTCCAGAACGGCCGCCAGCAGGTGCGCGCGGCTGAAGTCCGGCCACAGAGTCTCGGTCATGTAAAGCTCCGCGTACGCGATCTGCCAGAGCAGGAAATTACTGATGCGCATCTCACCGGAGGTGCGAATCAGCAGGTCGGGAGGCGGTGAGGACCGGGTATACAGATGCGCGGCAATCAGGCCCTCGTCGACACGCAGCGAGGAAAGGCGGCCCTCCCTGCGCGCAGTGTCGATGATGGCATTGACGGCATCTACAATCTCCGTGCGGCCGCCATAATTGATCGCCAGGTTCACCAGCAAGCCGCGGTTAGCGGCGGTGGCGTCGACCACGGCATCTAATTCGCGGCGTACATCGACGGGCAGTGCGTCCAGCCTGCCGATGGCCTGCAGCCGGATGTCATTTTTCTGCAGTTCGGGCAGTTCCTTGCGCAGGTAGAAGCGCAGCAGGCGCCAGAGGGTCTCGACTTCGGCGCGGGGACGCTTCCAGTTTTCAACCGAGAATGCATAGAGCGTGAGAACCCGGATACCCAGGCGCGCGCAAGTTTCGACAGTGCTCCGGACGGGTCCTACGCCGGCTTTGTGGCCGGCCACGCGCGGCAAGCGCCGGCGCGCAGCCCAGCGCCCGTTGCCATCCATGATGATGGCAATGTGGGCCGGCAGTCTGTCCGGATCAATAATGCTGGCAAGCTCCCAATCCCGCTCCCCGGGGTGGAGGGAATCCAGTAAGGCCTTCATGCGGTAAACTTCATAATACAACAGAGTCGGAGGCCATCTGGAGATCTATTCGTACCGGCATAAGTTATGGAACCATGCCGGCGGGAAGCGGGTTGATCACGCGAGCAAAGCTGGAAACCTTTTCCCTGTTAAGGTTTCCAGCTTCAGTTTGCCCGCCTACTTCAGTTCGAGGGAGACGCTATTAGATGTGTAGGGGTAATTTACCTGCGTCGCAGGGTCGGTATATTGCCCGGTTATGCTCAGGCTGACCGTACCGGCGCCGCGCAGGCTCTGCGGGACCAGCACATTGATCTGATCGAGTCCGGTATCGGTGCCTTGCTTGTCGGCGTACTGCACCTGCGCGCTGGTGTTACCGGCTGGGGAGGAGAACGTCGCCGTGATGTCGGATAGCGTTGCCCGATGACGGACACCCGTACCATAAAGTTCAACGACCACAAAATCGTTGTCGCCCCAACTCAGCGGCTGCGTGCAAGAACTCGACGTACTGGTGCATCCCTGGATGAAAGTGTATTGCCAGAATTGCCCGTTACCGAGTGAGTTCGGCCAGCCGGAACAGGTGCCCATGCAAACGGCGACGGCGGACGCCGGACCGGTCCCGTTGGCAAACGACGTATATAGTCCCGGCGCAACGGGAGCGACCAGGACGACGCCGGTAGTTACAGTGCCGTCGCCGCTGGTAACGGTAAGGAGACCCGGACCAGGGGCGGCATTGCTGGGCATCAGATAATTTACCTGGGTGGGCGACACCGAATATAGCTGCACAGGAATGCTGGCGCCGGTGCTGTCCACCAGGGTAGCCGAGGTGCCGCCCAAGCTGGTGGGAAAGTTCGACCCCGTGATGGTCGTGTTAGCCAGGTCGACGCCAAAAGCGCTGACGAGCATATCCGGAGCCACGATGCTATTAGCGTTGCATGGATTATCCGCGGTACCGCATGACGGATTGAAGATCGTGGGAAGGGCAGCGTAGCTTGCGTTAGAGGTGCTGGTGACGGTTTTGATCCCCATTTGCGCTGCGTCTCCCTGATACGACTTGGCGGTTGAAGTAAGCTGCGCGTTCTGCACGGCCGTGGATACCTGATGGATGAAAGCGGAGCTGTTGCACTGGTCTGCCGGGGGGGCTCCAGCGTTGCTATATAGGAAGAACGCCTGCGCGACGAAGTCGGTCATGGATTCCATTCCATTAGCCTGATCGAACTTCGCGATTCCTTCCAGCCAGGTCTGGTCCATCTGCTCGAAGACCGAATCGCACGAGCCAATTATGGCAGCGCCTTCCGCCCCGGTAGGGCTGCCTTGATATTGGCCGACAGTCGAGCCGGCCGGCAGGTAGGTGGGAGCGAAGGTCTCTTCCATATACACACCCTTGCCTGAGGTGTGGGCTATCGCCGCCCAAGCTACATCTATGGCGAAATCGGAGGGCGCAGCGGAATAGAGGTCCATCGTTAAGAAGTCCAGGCAGGCCGAGGACTCGGTCATGGCTTCGCAAGTGGGAATGTCGGCGAAATCTGAGAAGTAGGACTCCTCATTGCAATTCGTGCAATCGCCGGCGCCCACCCGGGTGTGCGGCGAGGCGGCCTTGATGAGCGGGGCCACGGCTTTGATAAAGGCATCCCATTCCGCGACCGTCCCGGTGATGCCCATGCGGGCAGTCTGCGTAGTAGGTTCGTGCACGATCACAAAATTATCGGGTTGATAACGCGCGGCAAGTTGCGGATAGGTTTGCATGGCCACGTTGGTGAAATCCGAAAAGCTGGTAACGCTGATCTCGCCCACCATGAACTCCGGATTGATGGCCAGTCGCAGACCCAACTGGCGCACACGGTGCACCAGGGCATCCAGGTTGGTCACGGCTGTCGAATTATTAATGGTAGTCACGCCCGGGTTGAATTCAATCCGCTGGGCGCCGAGCGCTTTCAGGCCATCCACGACATCTATCTCTATTTGTGGATTCCAACTGGCGACGGACGAACCATAGCCGAATACATCTCCCGTGCCAAAGATGATGGGTTTGCCTGCCGGTAGGGCCGCGATAGCAGCCTGGACGTCGGATTCCACACTGGAGATGAAGGAGGACACGCTTTGGGCCGCCATCGGACTACAGCCGGCGATCGTTACCAGCAACACCGAACCAGCCGTCAAAGTTAATCGTGAGAGTGATGGGAAATTGGACATGTAGGGACTCCTTACTTTGCGGAACTGATGTTCCACTCTTTTGAACACAGGTTTCCGAAAATGGACTCGCTTTATAGCGGCTCCCGGCGCCCAAATACGGATCGTTTCGGGCTTAGAAATACGCTTTGTGGCCAAACAGCAGGCGGATGTGAACCGAAGGCGACGGAATTGGCGCACCTAAGTGCGGACAGGCGGGCGTGGACGCCGGCCGCAGGACTGAGTCCCGTCCGACAATTTAAGAGCTTGAGCTATCGCCGCTATCGCGCCGTTTCAGCGTCGGACGTTCGTCCTGATCGGCCGGCTGCTTATCGTTGTCGTCCACCGGACCGGTGCCGCTGCCCGGGCTGCGACGCAGGGTGGGACGATTTGGATCGTCCTTGCCTTTTTCCTTCTTGTGGTTATGCAGCGAATACAGGCGCGCCTTAACATCGTTAAATTCCGAAGTATTGACGAGATACTCGGGCTTCGCTTTCAGAATCGTTTCAATTTCGTTCTGCGACGCCTTGATGCGGTCGTCGGTCATGGGGTGCGTCGAAAATACCTTGGCCACGGTGCCGGGTTTGCGCTTTTCCATGGTCTCGATTTTCTCGAAAAAGTCTACGAACGAAGTTGGATCGTAACCGGCCTTGTACATGTACTGCAAACCCAGGTAATCCGCTTCACGCTCCATGCTGCGGGTGAAGGCCAGGAACCCCATAGGAATTGCCAGACTCGCGCCCTGGTAGATGGCGTAGCCGGTCCAACCGCCGGTCATGACCATCAGGGGGATCGTAGCGATTTGGATGAGCTCGCCGCGGGTGGCCTGGCGTGTGCCGTGGCGCGCCGCCACGTGTGCGATCTCGTGCGCCATCACGCCGGCCAGTTCGGATTCGCTGTCCGCCTTCAGGATCAAACCCGAGTTCACGAAGAAAAACCCGCCAGGCAGCGCGAAGGCATTCACTTCTTCGGAATCGAGCACCTTGATGGTGAACGGAACCTTGGCGTCGGAGTTGCGCACCAGGTTCTGACCGACACGGTTCACATACTCGGCGACGATCGGGTCATCCACAATCTTGGCCTGGCGCTCCACTTCCTGCGCCAGTTGTTTGCCGAGCGCGATTTCCTTCTCCAAAGAGTAGAAATTCACGCCCTTGCCCACGTCCCGATTGCCAATTTCGTCGGGATCGTTTTTCTTGTCATCGGCGAGAGAATTGTTTGGCAGCAGGGCAGGCCACTGCCAGGAAGGCCACGGGAACCACCAAGAAGCGCTTCATTTGTGGAAAACTCCTGTACATTCTACTATACGCCCAAATTTGCGTACCTGGATCGCTGAAGTTGATACGTACGCGGGGGCGGACGGGTTACTCTACTAAGTCCCGACGTTTGATGGTTGGGCGATCATCGCCGGAATCGTCCACGGGCGCCCCGCTGCCGGGGGACCGGCGCAGCACCGGGGCCTTGGGGTCCTTCTCCGCGGATCGCATCTTGCGCTGGTTCTCAATCGACAGCAGCCGACCCCGCACTTCGGCGTATTCCGATGTATTCACAACGTATTCCGGCTTTTGCGGCAGGATTTTTGCGATCTCCGCCTGGGTCTTTTTCAGCCGGTCGTCGTTCATGGGGTGGGTGGAGAAGACCTTGGCAATGGCTCCGGGCTTCTGTTTCTGCAGCGACATCATCTTCTCGAACATGTCGATCGCCGCGGTCGGGTCGTAACCGGCGGCATAAAGGTACTGCAGACCCAGGTAGTCCGCTTCGGCCTCAAAGCCGCGCGAGAAACGACAGGAAAGTCATGGGGATTGCCGCACTGGCGGCTTGCCGGATGGCATACCCGCCCCATCCGCCCAGGAAGATCAGGGGCAGGGTGGCGATGTTGGCCACCTGCGCGCGGCAGGCCTGGCGGGTCATATGCCGGGCGGCCACGTGGGCAATTTCGTGCGCCATGGCGCTGGCCATCTCGGCTTCGGTTTCGGCGGCGTCATCAGGCCGGTATTGCACGAAGATGAATCCGCCGGGGAGCGCGAAGGCGTTCAGCGTGGGGTCGTCGATCACCTGAAACGTGAACGGCACCTTGGCATCGGAGTTGCGCGCCAGGTTCTGGCCCACCCGGTTGACATACTCGGTGATGATGGGGTCGTCCATCATCTTCGCCTGGCGCTGGACCTCAGCGGCCAGTTGCTTGCCCATGGCGATCTCTTTTTCGATGGAATAGCAGTTGAAGCCGGTCACGTCCCGGTTGCCAATCTGGCTGGGATCGTCCTTTTTGTCATTGTTGTCATTGGCCAGCACGCTGGCCAGGGATGCAAAAAACAACACCGTGCCCGCGCAGATCGGCCGCATGACACGCCTCCTTAACGGCATATAACGTATAGTCATGATAATGGGTTTCGACACGATTGCAAAATCTCAGGGCGAGCTGTGGGTCCAGTACGCCGAGCCAGTTTCCGGTCCGCCAACGCCTGGTCTATTTGAATCACGCCGCCGTGTCGCCTTTGTGCCGGCCGGCGGCGGAGGCTATGCAATGGCTGGCTGCGGATGCCATGGAATACGGCAGCCTGCACTACGGCGCAGTGGCTGGAGACTTACGAAGAGCTGCGCGTAGCGGCGGCGCGGCTGATTGGGGCGGACCGGAGCGAAATCGCGCTGGTGAAGAACACCTCGGAGGGCATCGCCACCATTGCCATGGGCCTGAATTGGCGCCCGGGCGATAAGATGGTGGCCTTTCGCGAAGAGTTTCCCGCCAATTTCTATCCCTGGAAAAGACTGGAAGAGACCGGCGTGCGGGTGGAATGGCTCTCGTATCTCGATCCGCTGGAGCGCATCGACCAGGCCTGCCGCGGCGCGCGACTGCTGGCCATCAGCTTCGTGCAGTATTTGAGCGGGCACCGCGCGGACCTGGAGGCCATCGGCGAGATTTGCCACCGGCACGGCTGCGCTTTCCTGGTGGATGCCATCCAAGGGCTGGGCGCGTTCCCGGTGGACGTGCGGCGGGCGCACATCGATGCGCTGGCGGCGGATGGCCATAAATGGCTGCTGGGGCCGGAAGGGTGCGGCATCCTGTTCGTTTCCCGAGAAGTTGCAGGAGTCAGGTCGAGCCGGTGGAATTCGGCTGGACCAACGTAGCGGGCTATGCGGATTACGCCTCGCGCGATATGACGCTGAGGCCGGATGCCGGCCGCTACGAGTGCGGCACGCTGAATACGATCGGCTGCTATGGGCTGCGCGCATCCATCGAGTTGCTGCTGGAAGTGGGGGTGGAAACGGTCGGTCCGGCGGTCCAACAGTTGGGCGATCTGGTGGCGGAGGGCGTGCGCGCCAGAGGATACGAAGTGCTTGGGAAGCCGTTCCCCGGCGAATGGCGCGGGCATCGTGAGCTTCCGCAAAGCCGGCTTGGAGGCCGCGCGAGATTGTGAGCAGCCTGAAGGACGGCCGGAGTCACAGCCGCGCCGCGCCAGGGCTGGGTGCGGGTATCGCCGCATTTCTACATCAGTCCGGACGATATCGGAGGCATGCTGGAGGCTTTGCCGTGAGCCGCGCGGCTCCGCCGAGCGCTCACGGCTGGTGCTGGGGGTTGGTGGCTGGGTGCTGGCTGCGCAAGCGCCTGGCGCCGGTCACCACTCCCTTCGCCCGAGAGCTTACTTCGGCCAGCGGATGGGGTCCGACCACCTGGTGCTCGACTGGGACAAGGTGGTCTCGTATTTCCAAACGCTCCAATCCAGTCCGACCGGATCCGCGTGGAAGAGTTGGGCAAGAGCACCGAAGGCCGGCCGTTCATCGCCGCCACCATCGCTGCGCCCGAGACGCTGCAGCACCTGGACCGGTACCAGGAAATCCAGCGCCGCCTGGCCGATCCGCGCCTGACTCCGGAAGATGATGCCGAAAAGCTGGCCGCCGAAGGCAAGACCGTCGTCCTGATCACCTGTTCGATCCATGCCACGGAACTGGCATCCACCCAAACCGCCGTGGAGTTCGCCTACCGGCTGCTGACCGAAGACACGCCCCGCTTCCGCGCCATCCTCGCAAAACACGATCTTCCTGCTGGTGCCTTCGCTGAATCCGGACGGCGTGGACATCGTGACGCGCTGGTACCGGCGCACGCTGGGCACGCCTTTCGAGGGCACCAGCCCGCCCGAGCTTTACCAGAAGTACGTCGGGCCACGACAACAATCGCGACTGGTACATGTTCACGCAGAAGGAAACGCAACTGACCATCGCCAAACTGCACAACGTGTGGCATCCGCAGATCGTCTACGACGTGCACCAGATGGGGTCGAACGCCGCGCGCATTTTCGTGCCGCCGTGGCTCGACCCCATCGAACCGAATATCGACGCCATCCTGATGCAGGAAACGAATATGATCGGGACGGCCATGGCCGCGGATTTGACCGCCGCCGGGAAGAAGGGCGTCGCCATCCACGCGGTATACGATTTCTGGACGCCGTCGCGGCACTACCAGGCTTTCCACGGCGGGCATGCGCATCCTGACCGAATCGGCCAGCGCCAAACTGGCCAGCCCCATCACCGTGGAACCCGGCCAGCTTGAACGCGACGCGCTGGGCTACAACGCGCGGGAGCGAAGCTGGAATTTCCTGGAGCCGTGGCCGGGCGGCGTGTGGCGCTTGCGCGACATCGTGGACGACCAGTTGATCGCCATGGAGTCGTGCCTCTACCAGGCGGCCTTGCATCGCGAAGAACTGCTGCGCAATTTCTACCGGATCGGGCAGCGGCAGATGGCGCGGCAATCGCCATGGGGGTTCGTGATTCCGACAGACGCAGCGCGATCCGGGGGCCACGCGCAAACTGCTGGAGACGCTGGCGTTCGGGCAGGTGGAGATCGAGCATACCGAACGGCCGGCGACAATGTCATCCGCATGGCGCAGCCTTATAGCGGGTGGGCCAAGGCGCTGCTCGAACGGCAGCATTATCCGGATATGCGGCTCTATCCGGGCGGTCCGCCGCAGCGCCCTTATGACGTGACGGCCCACACCCTGCCGTTGCTGATGGGCGTGCAGGTAGACGCCAGCGACATCGCCGGTCGACGGGCTCGTCCAGGCGGCGTCGCGGCGATATCCCGCGGCGTGTCCGCTTCCGACAGCCGGACCTGGAAGACCATCAATCGGACTTTGGGCTTCGGGCGGCGCGTGTGGCGGAATACCGCCACTGGCGATTTCGCGCCTGCAAACCAGGGCGCCGGATTGAAGCAGGATCCAGCGCCCGCGCATCGGCCTTTACCGCAGCTTCATCCCCAACAACGACGAAGGCTGGACCCGCTGGCTGCTGGAGCAGTTCGGCTTCGCTTACACGCTCGCTTGAGAACAAGGAAATTCAGGCGGGCGGCTTGCGGAAACATTTCGACGTTATCGTGTTTCCCGATGCAAACCCGCGATCCATGGAAAACGGCCACTGCGCCAGGGAGCATGCCGCCGGAATTCACCGGCGGCCTGGAAACCGCCGGGCGCGGATGCGCTGCGCGAGTTCGCCGTCCGCCGGCGGCACGTTGATTTTCCTGAATCGCGCGTCGGAATATGCCACGCTGCACCTGGGTGTGGCGGCCCGCAACGTGGTGCACGGCGTGTCGAATAGCGAATATTATTCGCCCGGCTCGCTGTTGAACGCGCGCCTGGATGTGCATCATCCGCTGGCGGCCGGATTGCCGGAAGATGCTGGCGATCTGGTCGGAACAGAGCCCCGCCTGGGAAACCGCGGAATCGAGCGCCCGGTGCGCTATCCGGATGCAGCAGGTGCTGGCGTCGGGCTGGCTGTTGGGCGAGAAATATCTGGCCGGCAAGGCCGCCCTGGTGGATGCCCGGTTGGGAGCCGGCCACGTAATTCTGTTCGGCATGCGGCCGCAATATCGGGCGCAAAGTTACCAGACTTTCAAGCTGTTTCTTCAACGCGCTGCTCTATTAGCGACCGCTCCCTCACGGTCGCGGCCCGGTAAGTTGCTACCGGGCACGTTTTTTTGAGCCGGGCGCGTGAGGAAACGGCTTCTGCGCGCCGGACACGCACTTGCATTTGCCCGTCATATTCAGGCAAGCTGGTACGTTTCCTACAAAGTTCATGCGGGTACGAATTCTCTATCACGATCATTGTTTCGACGGCGCAGCTTCCGCCGCGTATTTCACCCGTTTCATGCAGGGCGCTTTCTACCCCGACGCGGAGTACGTCTATACCGGGATGGCCCACAAGGCATCCCAACTGTTCGAGGACGGCCTTTGGGATGGCGACGTGAACGCCATCGTGGATTTCAAGTACTCGAGCGATCCGCGCCTGACCTGGTGGTTCGACCACCATCAGAGCGCCTTCCTGACGCCGCGAAGACGCCGAGAATTATCCGGCAGGACCACAGCGGCCGCAAGCTCTACGATCCTTCGTACAAATCCTGCACCTCGTTCATTTGCGCCGTCGCCAGGGAGCGTTTCGGTTTCGCCGCGCCCGATCTGGAGCAACTGGTCGACTGGGCCAACATCATCGACGGCGCGCAATATCCGGATGCCAAGACCGCCGTCGAACTGGGTGCGCCGGCCATGAAGCTGACGCTGGTGATCGAAGGCGCCAAAGGGTCCGGGATCATCCAGAAGGTCATCGGCTGGATGCAGCACCGGAAGCTGGAGGATATCGCGGCGGAGCCGGAGATCCAGGCGCTCTTCGCACCCGCTGTACCAGCGGCACCTGAATTCGGTGGATATGATCGGCGGGCGTGCCACGCAGGACAACGGCGTGGTTTTCTTCGATCTGACGGGCTACGATCTGGAAGGCTACAACAAGTTCATCCCGTACTACCTGTTCCCGAGTTGCACTGTACACGGTCTCGGTGAGCCCTTCGAGTTTCCGCACCAAGGTTTCGGTGGGATCGAATCCCTGGGCGCCGGAACAGCCCAAGCACAACCTGGCATCCATTTGCGAGCGGTACGGAGGCGGGGGACATGCGCGCGTAGGGGCGATCAGCTTCGAGCCCGGCGCGATCGAGAAGGCGCGCGCGGTGGCGGCGGAGATTGTGGCGGAGCTGAAGGAGTAGTCTCCCGGCGGCTTCCGGATGGTCGTGCGCTCGGCTCCCGAGGAAGGCCGCGGGGGGCAGATGTGCAACGCAACATGAGGGACGTTATGTTGTAAGCCTTGGTTGCGCAAAGGACCCTTTTTGAGATTTCATAGGTTTCACCTTGAGGCTCTTCCCGGACGTTTGCGGGCAGAGAGGCGACATCATATTTTGCGGCGTTTTGGGCGAGTTGGTGGCAAACCGGCCTTACCAAAAATCCGCTGCTCAAAAAACGGCAATGTACGTTCACTGAAGCCCAACAACGTTGGAATGCCTATAGGTATGACCATTGTGAGAGCCTCACACGCGCTCGGATTGGCAGTTGTACAAGGGGCTGTTGTGCAGGCGCTGACTAATTTGCCGAAGCTCTTGTCCTCGATAGATAGAGGAATCCACGCAAGCAATGCACAGCCTATGACAGTACCGATTAGGCCTGTAGCAATCCGGGCCAAAACTCCTCCAGCGTAAGAATCTGGTTTGCGGGAAAGACGATCTTCAAGGGTTGGCATTTTCGAAATAACGCTAGCGCAGCTTCCTGCTGCACCGGCAGCTAGGATGCCAAAAATGAGAAGGGGCGTAAAGAAGGAGGCGTAGTACACCGCAAAAACAGGTGCAATCAGCGAAGCGATAACCACAACAAAGAGTATCCACATCGTCCGATGCGTTTTTTCTTCATGATCGTCAAGGTAATCCGCCCAAGCATCCCGGTCTTCAAAAAGTGCATATAGAGCGCCCCGCGCTCCTTGAATGTATATTTTGGGGTCAGGTGCGGTTTTTAGGTCATGAGAAGCTTCCTGCCAAAGCTTACACACTGTTTCTGTCGAAGATTTTGGAATGCCCCAACCATCAATTTGATCAAGGACTAAATCTCCTTCGATTTTAATTTCGGCAGTGGGGCAAAAATAGGCGGCGAAGAGCCCCTGTAGTTCTGCATCATCCGTCAAATCGTCAAGCTCGTCTATGTCGTTGGTCTCCTTGGCTTCGGCATAGATTTTGTCCAGCTTTTTCAAAACCTCTTCAAGTAATTTGTCGTCGCCACCTTCATCAGCAGCGGCGTGTTGACGTTGCGCCATTCGTTCAACGAATACTCGTTCACCGGTGATGCTTGAGAGAGCTTCACGGCGGCACATGTTAAGCGCCGCACCATGCAAGCCGGGAATCCACGACCACCACTTACTCATTTAAAGAACCTCGATCCTGTGCGGCGTGATAAATCCGCATGACCTCGACGGTCTGCTCTTTCACCCGGTACACGGCCACATAGGGTGAAGGAAGAAACAAAATCTCTCGGGTGCCTTCCTCACGTCCGGGACGGCCACGCTCCGGCCATTCTTTCAACGCACGGATAGTACCGTACAGCTTCCGCATCGTTGGGTCGCGGTAGCGCGGGTGGTGTTCTTTGAGGTAATCGCTAATGCTCTGCAAGTCCGCGGCGGCGGCGGGCGTCCAGCGGATATGCATGTCTATGAGCGCAACATCTGCTCTAGGCGGGCGTCCATTTCTTCTTCTTCAATGAACTCGCCGCGGTCGGCCTGCGCTATACCTTCCCGCACGGCGGCGCGAAAGCGGGCCTCATCCTGTAGCAGGCGCAAGGCTGCGTCCTTCACCAATCGCTCGGCGTCGGTGCCTGCGTTGGTGGCAATTTGGGAAAGCTGCGTTTCCTGCTCTGGCGTAAAATGTACTTCCATGCCTTCAAGGTACGCGAAAACCGGGGGTGAAGGCAACACGGGAAACGAAAGCGCCGGAAATCCGCTTGAACGGACAGGCCAATCAAAGATGAACGCAACGGTGCACGATGCAAAACTTACCCCTTTGTGAGACGGCCCGCCGTTCAGAAGACCGGCCTCAGGACCATCCGGCCGTACGCGATGAACGCCATGAGGAGACCCAGCACGCCGCTTAAGATGATGGGTGTGATCTCGCCGTACCTGGCGTGCACCCAGACGAACACGAGGCTCTCGATCGTCAGGACCGTGGCGGCCACCACTGTGAGCGCCGGCTGCCAGTGGAAGGCGGCGGGGAAGATCAGCCCGACCGTGCAGACGAGTTCGAGGACGCCGAGGGCCATCCAGGCTTCCCGCGGCAACGCACCAAAGGACCGGACCTGCTCGCTTACCTTGTCGAACATGAAGACCTTCATGACGCCAGACGCTCCGTACAGGAGCGCGGCGAGCACCTGCAGGACCCACAACAGGATGTTCATCGTGTGCCTCCTCCCGGTTTCCGCGTCGGCGCGCGCAGGGCGGTTTCTCCCCGCTCGATCCACGTTCTGAGCCCAGATCTGGTTGCCATGAATAATTATGGATAATCTCATGATAATTCCCCTTCGTGTTTCACAGAGGGCCCATTATGAGACGTGCTGCACACGCGCTCGCCAGTCCAGACTCAACGGCTCAGTGTCGGCGGAACCCTCGGCCCGCGATGGGGTACGGCCCCGTCCGCACTCCTTCAACGCAGCAGCGGCCGGAAAATTCCTTGGACGATTTGTCGAATTTCCGGTCCGGCCGTTCGTCTATATAGTGAAGTTAGGGCAACCGGCCCGCCCGAAGACCGATACAGGAGAAGTCATGACACAGTATTTGGTGGCTATTTACCGCCCCGAGAACTACGACCCGGCCGTCTCAGAGTACGAAGCGATGGGCCGCGAAATAGACGCGCTCAACGAGGAGATGAAGGCTGCTGGTGTCAGGGTTTTTGTTGGCGGCCTGCAACCGGAAAGCAGCGCGAGGTCGCTGCGGTTGCAACCCGCAGGTAAGGTGCTCATCACCGACGGGCCGTACGGGGAGACCAAGGAACACATTGGCGGTTTTTGGGTGCTGGAAACCGCTGACCTGGACGAGGCGCTGGCGTGGGGGCGTAAGGCCGCCGTCGCCTGTCGTGCGTCGGTCGAGGTGCGTCCGTTTCACTGACGGCGGACCGACGGAAGCAACTGAGCGGCATGGAGGCGGCGCAGATCGAGGGCCATCATCTCTGGCGTGAGTTTCTGGGTGCGGTCTCCGATCAATTCTCGTGGGCCGTTTCGCTTTCCCAACGCATGATTTTATTTCAGAACTTGCTTCGGACGGTGCCCAGCAACTCGATGCGGTTGCACAAAAGACCCTTTTTGGGACGGTACGGGAGATCACGAGTCACCCCCATGGGCTATAGTTGTTCCATGCCCAACAATACATGTGAACACTGCGGCGGTTCACAACTCATCAGCGGTCTCATTGTTTCTGCTTCTGGTGGTGGTGGCGACGTACGTCCCGGCCTCCTCTGCAAAGCGAAAGAGAAAGGCTTTTTCAAACGATCCGAAAGGGAGAAAAGGGAGAGCCTTTTTGCTGACCTGTGCGCCTCTTGCGGCACTGTAAAACGTTTATACGTGAAAGACCCGAAACGTGATTGGGTCGTATAACTTTCACGGTTTCAACCGGGACGGTCCCCGGCCCAATGGGTGCAAAGGACCCGTTTGTGAGACAGTCGGGATTAGCGATTGTGGGAACTCCTCACCATGCTCCAGAGCAAACCTGCGACGGCGATGAGAACGACCCAAAAAGTAACTGTTTTGCGCACGGCGAGTCGGTTTCAGTCGTGGTGAGACGGATCACCGCCAAGCTCGGCACACCCGTAGTCTCTCGATCTCTTCTTCGCGAACTCGTTGCCTTTGTTCATCGGAGAGCGCCATGATCGGGTTTAGATGCAACCGAAAGCAAGCGGCAAGACACGCCCGAAATCTACTCCTCTACACTTCAACTACTGACTGTGAGCCACGTTGCGCAAAGGACCCTTTGCGAGACAGACCGGCGACCCTCTCCGCGCCTCCGTGACGAATGCGGCAATCATGGAACGGCCGCACGGCCGCGAACTTGCCGACGCTGTCGGCATTGCGACATTCCGGAAAGCAGCGGAAGGCGTTGAGATAAGCCGTGCCGGTCCGGTAGTTGGCGATCTGGGCGTGCCGTTGGCGGCTTTAGGCGTTGGCGTGAACGCCGTCACCTGAAACACGTGGAGGCAGGGAGGAGATCAATTCGGTGCTTATAGAATTTCGAGAACGGTCCACATTCTTGCGCGGCATGCAGGACGCGCAGGATTGAAACACCGTCCGGGCGGGGCGGGTAGAAGCGAATGGGAGAACCGGGGGACGTTACAGGTGCGATTTTGTTTTCGACAAACGTCGGAAAGAACAGGATGGGGAATCCTACTGGGCGGCGGGCCGTCAACCAATTACGCGGACGGTGACAAGCCCGAATTTGTGGCCGGTCTCGTGCTGCAAGCCATCGAAGAAGGGCAGGCGCAATATTTCGCGAATGACCGGCTCCGTAAAATGGCCGGGTTGCAGCCTGCGTCAGGAGACCTTCGACCTTCCTATCCAACCCCCGAGCTACCTCCAGGGCCTCACGCCGCCAACCGCGTGGCTGCGGGGAGTTCGCGTGACCGGGAAGGCAATTCCAAGACTCGAGCGGCCTGCCTGGAGTTGCAGACCGCGCAGAGGGACTCTCCAACCGGCGTTACGCACGCCCCCTCAAGGGTCTTCATTGTGGAACGAATTGCTGCGAGTACGGCTTCCTTGTGATCGCTATCCGGCCATCTTTCGGCACAGTGCAGCCGATAGTGTTCCACCCTTATCCACTGCTCAAGCCGTCTATTTAATGGATCGAAGCGCTGCATATGACATTACCCTCCACGTCCTATGCTCGGGCACCCAGATTGCCGAACTGGGACAGCGAATCATCAACTCTTTCCAAGCACGAGCACCAGAAACTGCAACGGCAGATAGACGATGGTGGCCTTCAATAGATGGCGCGCGGCGATTCTCGATCGGGCTGAAGCTTGCCGCAGCGCGAAGTACAAAAGGCCAGAGCCGAGCAGGATCGTTCCAAAGTATTGCAAAATGCCTCCGTTGTTCGCGATGGCGATACCAAGGCCGGCAATGAAGAGGGCGAACGATGCGACCGATGTTACCCCGGCCAAGAATCTGCCCTCATTGTTCCTCGGAAAGATCAAATAACCGCCGCGAGCGTAGTCATCGCGGTACATCCATGCAATCGCCATGAAATGAGGCAACTGCCAAAGAAACAACAACGCGTACAGCATCCAGGCTTTGCCGCTGCTGATGGAATCTGATGCCGCCGCCCAACCGATCAGCGTGGGCATAGCTCCGGGAACGGCGCCCACAAACGTGCACAACGGTGTTTTGCGTTTCAGTGGAGTGTAAACGAGCAGATAACTCATCAAAGTGACGGCTGCCAGCAGGCTTGAGAGCGCGTTGACAGCGACGAAGAGGTAAGCCACGCCGGCGACAGACAGCGACACTCCGAACCACAAGGCGGTCACGGGCCGCAGCCGGCCGGCGGCAATCGGGCGTCTGCATGTCCGTCGCATCTGCGCATCGAAAAGGTATTCAAGGTACTGGTTCAGGGTGCCGGTGCCGCTTGCCACCAGCAGCGTTCCTAATAATGTGTGAAACAGTCGCGCCAGGGGAAACCTGTCCAGATTAGCTGGACAGCCCAGATAGAACCCAGTGAACGTAGCGATTACGATCAAAAAGTTGACTTCTGGCTTTGTGAGAGTCCAGAAATCGGGGGCAGACGCACATACCGTTGTCCAGAAGTGTGCCCGCAAGGCTTGGTTACCAATGTCTATTGTGGGGTCAGTTGTGGGAGAACTTGTCATCTAAGAAACCCCTGCCTCGGCGGTGTCCAGCCGTTCGCCCGAGAGAAGCGGCGCCAGTACTACAAGCGCCGGAATTAGATAGGCCAACGTCACTGTAAGCCACAGGAGTGCTCCAGCCACGGCCTGGTCTTCGAGTGGAGACAGGCCGAACATCCCGCCACCCGAGGACAAATATGGCCGGTACACGACATGGCCACAGAATACCAGGAAGGCCGCAAGAGCGTCGCACGGTAACGTGGCGAGGAAGAGATACAACGATAGCGTCCATGGTCGAGTGGTAGAACCGGAATGGATCACGGGGTACCAAAATAGAAGTCCCGCCAGGAAAAAGGTGGCGTGTTCGACTACGTGCCAATTCGGAACTTGCAGTGGGAGCTCAAAGACCGTGGGAACGTGCCACAGGATCACTGTGAGCGTGCCCGCCAACCAGCAGAAGGCCGGATGGGGGGCCATCGCATATGCAAGCTATTGCGCGTTCCGAGCAGAATCAAGGGAGCAGCCACGACCATTAGAAGAAGATGCTGCACCATGTGGGCGGTGAGCAAATGATGATCGAGGTGCGCGACCGGCGATGCGACAACAACCCAACCTGTCGCAAGTCCAGCGGCGAGCAACGCGATCTTGTGGGTCACGGTTGCACTTCCGCTGTACGGGAAGCGTCCCTGGCAGGAGCCTGGCCAGGAGGATGAAGGGACTGGAGAAAGGCGACCAATGCGGCAGTCTCCGCCGGGTTCAGGTTTTTCCCATATGCAGGCATATTGCCGCCGCCTTGTAGTACCTGCCTTACGAGTTGATCGCTGGTCAGCGGACAGCGACCGCGTCAAGTGCCGGCCCTCGCTTGCCGCCGCTTTCACCGAGGGCGTGACAGTTGTGACACTGTTTCGACTTGAAGACAAGCGCCCCCTGGACCTGAAGCGGCGTTCGTCCGCTTACGAATTTCGCAGGGATAGGGGCTCCGGTCCAAGCGTCCATTACTGGACTCCACGGACATGGCTGGCCAGATTGGTGAACGTTCCGAGTGTCACAGCGATCAAGAGAATCGTCAGTACCGCGATAGGGCGCCGCTTCCAGCTCTTCTCACCCTCGCCCGAAAAGAACGGAAGCAGGAGCAATCCGATCAACGCGATCGTGGGTCCGATCAGCAGGACCGGCGTTTCGAGGGACGGCGGGAGCAAGGATAAGAGGGCATAAAGCCACAGGAAGAAGAAATCCGGGCGTGGCGCCGTCTGGATGATCCGCGGGTCGGGCTGACCGGTCGGACCGAACGGACCGAAATACAGAGCACAGGCTGCAATCGCGAGAAGAATCACTCCAGAAAAGACCACATCTTTCCAAATGCCATACGGCATAAACGGCACACCCTGAGTGCGCGTCATGGCGTGGTACTCCTGCAAATAGTCGGCGCGGCGAACCAGCCGGCCCGGCATAGGCTATTCGTTGATACCCAGCTTGAGCACGAGGAGCACGTGCATTCCCACGAACAGCATCAACGAACCAGGGATGACAAATACGTGCAGCGCAAAGAAGCGGGAAAGTGTCGCGCCCGCAATGATTGGACCTCCTAACATCAGCGTCACTAATGCTGGGCCGACGACGGGCACCCGGCTGCAAATCGACGCTCCGATTCCCAGGCCCCAATATGCATCTTGGTCAAATCGCAGCACTTGGCCAGTGAAGGCCATTCCGAGCGTCATGAGCAACAGGAAAATGCCAAGAATCCAGGTCAGTTCTCTTGGAAACTTATAAGCTCCGAATAGAAACACCTGGGCCATGTGAACCAGCACAATCGCCACCATGAAATTCGATCCCCAGCCATGCAGCGCGCGAATGAACCAGCCGAGGCTTACCTGGTGGTTCAAGATCTGTAGACTGTTCCAGGCATCATTGCCTGAAGGCACATAAATCAGAGCGAGAAGTATTCCTGTCACAAGCTGGAGCCCGAAGACTGTCATCGCGGCGCTCCCGAACACATAGAACCAGCTTGCGGTATCGCGCGGGATCGGGTGCTGCATCGTTTCGCGGATCGGCGCCCCGAGCTGAAGCCGCCGATCGAGCCAGTTGCCAAGTCCGCGGATCAGGCGCATGGCGGCCTCTTTGAATCGATCGAGGCCGAAGGGCCGGGCGTAAACAGTTCGCCCGCCTGGATGTGCAGGTTCCCATCGAGGATCTTGAACGGGTATTCGAACAAACCGCGCTCCGGCGGCCCGGATGCGCGCGAGCCGTCCCCGTAATAGGCTCCTCCGTGGCACGGGCACATGAAAAGGCCCGACTGCGGAAACCACCGCACGGGGCAACCCAGGTGCGCGCAATTGATCGCAAATACCTGGAAGTTACTTTCATCGACGTGACGCACCCAACAAGGAATGTCCGCCGTTTCTCCATCCGAGGCTTGCGCGGCCGGGTTGGGGTAGGCTGCCAGGCGCGTTTCGCCGGATGGAAACTGGTCAATCGAGCCGAGCGATATCCACCTGTCATAGCCGGAATTCTGGACGCGCGTCATGGGCGAGAGAACGTAGCGCAAGACCGGTACAGCGAGGACCGCACCAACGACGCCGTTGAACAGCGTCGCGATTTTCATGAACATCTGACGACGGGATAGGTCGCTCATTCAAGACCTCCTGGATGATTCAATTTCACAGACAAAGACTGCCGCTCGGCCGCGAGCCACGCCACGACATCGGTGACGTCGGCATCGGACATTGGCTTCCCGGGCACGTTGCCGCGCCAGTCCGGTGCGCCCAGTGCCGGTATGCCAACGATGGTTACGGTGCGCAGGTGCTGATCGCTCACAAGCGCAAGATACGAGCTGTCGACGATCGAGCCGGCCCGGCCGCCGCGCCCCTCCGGACCATGGCAGGAAGAACAATACGTGCTGAATACGTTGTGGCCCCGCGCTGCGTCGCCCGGCTGTGAGGCTGCATAGGCCGGTGGTTTGTCGCCGCCGAGTGCGGCGGGCTTGGCCCAACGTTCCCTGATCCCTCGGACAAGAATGTTGATCTGCGCTTCGGTCAGCTGGCCTCCAGCGTTTTGAGCGAAAGCGGGCATGGCGGTTCCAGGCCTGCCCCCCACAATTACGCGCCGAATCGTGGCACTGTCGGCAATAGCGAGGTATTCGGGATTGCCTATTGCAACGGTCAATGCTCCTTGTCCATCGATTCCATGGCATCCAGAGCAGTTCTGCCTGTACAATACGCCGAAATCGGTAACTTCACTCGGGCGAACGACAAGCCAGAGCGCCGCGGTCTCGTTGAGGTGCTCCAGCGAAGTGAATGTGCGGCCGTTGAGCAGGTTGGATTCCAGGTAGGCAAATGGCCGTTCCACTTTACCTTTCGTTTGCGGACGGTGGGGGCGGCATGCCCAAGGTTGATAACCGTAGTGCGTGGCGAAAGACAGGAACCGGGTGTTGTAAATCGGCTGGTCGCCGTCATAGCCAGTCACCACCACTTTCATGTTGTCGTATAGGCAGGTGGCGCACAGGCCGCCGAAGTATTCGAAGGCACGCACATGTTCCCGGATCGTGGTGGCAAAGTCCTGCGTCTCCACAAACCGCACGTACTGGCGGCGGGAGTAAGCAAGAATGTAGCTGAAGGCATGCACCCGGCGACGCCCCTCGGCCGTGAAAGAGATATCGTACGGCGAATAATCCATCTGTGATTGCACTCCTGGAGCTGTCTCGAATCGCCGCACGGGCAGTTTCGGTGCGTGCGGCCGGAGCACACGCAGTCGCTCCCGCACGATCGTGTAGCGGCCTTGGAAACCCAGCCGGCACAACTCCTCATGCAGGCGAACCGCCGTGATGTTCGGATAGCGCTCCAGCAGTTGTGCAATGTGGTCGGCGAATGGGTCCAGCACGCTCGCCCGTCGCGGGTGCTCCTCTTCCACCGGTTCTGCTCTGTGTTGTTCGTGCCCCACCAGCACGCGGGCCACGCTCTTGCGGGCGACTCCCAGCAGTTTTGCGATGCGGCGCTGCGAAGCGCCTCCGTAGTGCAAGCGGACGACCTCGTTGCGCGTCGATTCCTTCATGCGCGCTCCAGTTCGCCGACGAAGTCCCGGCTCAGCGCCGCCACCGATCCGGCATCCCGCGCCAGCCTTTGGAAACGGGGTAACAAGATCACGCGATCCTCCGGCGTCAGCCCGGTACGCCCATGGTGCGCCAGCCACACTTCCATGCGTCCCAGCACATCCAGCAGCATTCCGACACGCTTCCATACCTGATTTCCGGCTTCGCTCAGCCGCGGATCGCGCACCGCGGGGAGCACGCCCTTGGCCTGCGAAAGCGCTTCGCGAGGATGCGCCAGGAGATACTCTTGCTGACGACGTTCGGAACATCGCAGCCACAGGTCCACTACGCCGCCCAGTTCCGCGCTCGACAGCGCCTCGCGCCGGATGGCTTCCAGCACTTCCGTCTGGTTGCCCTGCGGCAACCGCACGATCTGCCGCGCGGCGGTGGGCGTCAATAGGCCCACGCGCAGCTCGTCTTTCGCCTTCGGTCCCAACCGCTCGATCAGCGCCAGCCGGCGGCACACCCAGCTCTTGTGGCGTCCCAACAGTTCCGCCACCTCCACCTGGCTCAATCCGTCTTCCCGCACCAGCGCCTGGATGATCCAGGCTTCTTCCAGTTCCCGAGTCCGGCCCCCAGCGCGATTCAGCCCGTAGATGGCCGCCTTCGCCTGACGCTCATCTGCCTCCATGAGCCGGGCCGACAGACGCGGGATCTGCGCCAGACCGCGTACGGCGCCCAAGCGTTTGAAACCGTCGATCAGTTCGTAGCGGTCCTGGCGCCGGCACACGACGACGGGCGACAACTGCCCATAGCGCTCCAACGACCGCGCCATGGCCCGTTCCGCTTCCGGCACGTGTAAGCGATAGCGTCCGTAGTGTTCGCCGATCTCCTCCCACTTCAGATCGAGTAGATTGTTGTCGGCCCAGCGCAGCACCCGTGTCTCCTTCCTTGCGGGACAGGTTGAATGTAAGCCAGTGGCCGGCGCCGATCAATAGGTCACGGTTAACTGGCGGCGCCATTCCCACCGCCTGGATACAACGCCGCGTGCCGGATCCGCTCAACCGGCGCGTGTCCGTTGCCAGTGCCGCTCGCGTTCCCAGACGCGCTCCATCGCGCGCCGGCACTCGTGCGAGCAGAAGTGTTGCGACGGCGAGCGCCGCTGGCGCACGAACCCCGCGTAGCAGCCAGGCCGATCACAACAGGCGTCGAAAAAACTTCTTAGTGATTACCCTCGCGGCCTCCGGAACGGCCTCGTCTACTGGTGGTTTTCGGCTCTTGACGCGCTCCCGGTAGCGTCGGCTTTGCCCGTTGCGCGGCTGTTTGCCCGCCGCCGTGGCCCGATAGATCTCCTGGGCCTTCCACCGCGACCACGCCCGTGCCGCCTTTCGGCACTGCTCGCTGCAATAGCGCTGCCGCGCCCGTTGTGGCCGAAAGCTCCGCTCACATCCTTTGAGCAGACACCGCCGCGACCGGGGAGCACCATGCTGCCGGCGCGTCAGCCGTCTCCGCCGGCCGCCCTCTTGATTTTCGGGATGGCTTGTAGCACTCTCGGGAGGGCCCCAGGGAGGTCATTGCTCCCAGAAGCTCTGCCCCGGAGGGGATTGCACTCCTCTCCGGGGCGCAGCCGATCTTCGGATCAATACGAGATCAACAACTCTATCGCAGAGATAGCCAGATGTCAGTTTCTTCCGCTTCCAGTTGGGCGCTAGCGGATACTGGGAGTGGATGCACGATCCCAACCTGATAGCGCCTGCCAGCGGTTTTCATCCATGGGATGCGATGGCCCCAGCCGCTCTTTCCGGCATCTCCGAACCGAAAACGTAATCTTCGTCGAGGGTGAGACCAAGGACACCTTGCCTGGGTACTCGTTTGAAGGTGAGGTGGACTTGGTGCTGATGGACGGACCGCATGCCTATCCGCTGCCGCAAATCGAGTTCGCCTATCTCTTTCCCAGGATCAGGCATGGAGGATGGCTGATCGTCGACGACATCCAGATCCCCTCGGTTTACGAACTGTTTCATTTTCTGGAAAGGGAATCATCGGTGGTATTGGAGGAAGTAGCCGTTCGCACGGCATTCTTCCGGCGGATCAGTGCAGCTGAACATGAACCGGACGGCTGGGTGCTACAAGGAATGAATCGGCACACGATCTTGCGCTATTCCTGGCGCGATCGACTCCGCCTCCTCCTTGGCAAAAGCTGATCGATTGTCGAACTAGCCTCCAGCCTCGTTCAACGTCACTTCGTTTGAAACCAGTTACCGCCGCCACCCACCGCCACCCTGCCCTGGCGGAGTGGTCCCGACTGGTCCGCCGAAATGGTCCCTTCCCCAGCCGCCGCTAACACTCTCGACATTCTCCAGGACCTGCCGCATGGATGACTGCCGGATGTACAGATATGCGCTGCGCTCGAGATGGTGAGCCTGAACTTTGAGTGACTCATTCATAGTGTTGCTCCTTGGTAGGTGGTCCTGATTGCCATGGCTGCAAAGATGTAAATGACGGTTCTGTATTCCTCTGGCGCCTTCCGGCTGGATGGCCCGGGACCAGCTGGCGGCTGGCATGAACTCATGCTGACCACGGCGCGCGCCCATCCCCACATGCCCCGACGCAGGAAGAGCATCAGCCCGCATCGGGCTTCAACTGGCAACGCGTCGCCGAGAGCAGCCCTGCGCATAGTCTCGTATTGCGTTACGACGGTAGATCGCTCGGCCGGATCGCTCTTTGGATTGGTCATCGCGGAGTTTTTTTTCCAGCAACGGCCCGCTCGATCGTCCTGGGATGTATGCGCAGACCGAATTTCTGCTGAATGAGCTTGGCGAGTTCGCGCGCCCGCACAGGTTCACCTGCGACCAGTTGCTGTTCAACGAACGCCCGTGCCTCGCCCTGAAGTTTATGCGGGCCACGTGGACCGCGCTTTCTGGGCACTAACCCAGCGACGCCGCCCTTGTCGAAGCTGGCCTTGCTCTGATAGTACGTGGGCCTCGATACACCGTACTCCTCGGTGGCCAGGGTCACGGGCGCTTTTTCGATAGACACGCGGCGCAGCATTTCGTACTTGACCTGCACAACGTCGCGCGGATCGAAGAATTCGTTTTCTAGAAACTTCGGATCGGATACTTTCTCGGGCGTTGGGTTTAGCGTGCCCTCTGCGAGGAGGGCTTTGGTTTTGGAGGGATCGACTTTGCTCTTGGCGGCCATCGAACTCCACAGAACGTATTTGCAATTATGCCGCACATGCGGATGCTTGTCAAGTAGGTCAATGTGGTTATGTGTCCACGCAATCTGCATAATATGCATTACTGCAGCGGTCATCAGGTGGCCACGCGGCATCTTTTTGTTTTACAGATGCGGCAGAATTTCTTTTACACGCCGCCTTCCCTCGACCCGACACGTCTGCTGAGTTGGTCGACAAGCTGTGCGAGTCCCAGCAAATCCGCGACGCGAAAGAGCGCACGGTGCTTTCCTATGACGATCTCCGGGGCAGCAACCGCCAGATCCGTCCACTGTTGCGGAACAGAGCAGATTGTTCCATCATCAACTTGCAGCAACAGGCGCTTTCCATAGGGATTGCACCGTTCGCCCACACAAGCGAGTTGTTTCCCGGTCAGCGGATGAAACGGGTGTGTGATGCGTACAAGATGCGCGGCTGCGATCGGAGCACTTGCACTCTGGATTGAGTTAGAAGCGCCTGTCGCAAGGGCGATTTGTGTGGTGGCCGAGCGGCAAAGAACCAGCCAGGAGACTGGAAGCACACCAAGCCCAGTTACTGTTGGCAGCAGGCAACCCGGAGACGGCAGCGGCGCCTGTGTGGCGCAAAGTAAGTTGAAAAAGCTACCACAAAAGACTTGCGTTCTGATTTCATCTCTGGCATGCTGCGGTTATGGCGGAAGTTTGGCGCTACCGGGGCCAAGAGATCGATAGCGACCAGATCATTTTCCTGCGGGAGTTCATCAGGACGCATCCCACCAGTAGCCGATGGAAGCTGTCGCGGCAATTATGCGAAGCCCTGGGATGGAAACAGGCCAACGGCGCCTTGCGCGACATGGTTTGCCGCGGCTTGCTGCTGATGCTGGAGCGGGCCGGAGAGATCGAACTGCCGCCGGTGCGCCGCCAGATCCGAGGGCAGTGCCGGACAGGGCGCCCGCGGCCGGAAGCGATGCTAATCGATAATACCCCGCTAGCGATGCCGCTGAAGGAGCTAGGCCCGATTCAGATCCAACCTGTGCGGCGTACCGCCGATGAACCGCTGTTCAACAGCCTGATGGAACATCATCATTATCTGGCTTATGAGCAACCCGTCGGCGAGCACCTGAAGTATCTGGTGGGGGCGCAAGGCCGCCCCCTCGCCTGCCTGGCGTGGAGTTCAGCTCCGCGTCATCTGGGCAGTCGGGATCGCTATATCGGCTGGAGCGCGGAAGCGCGGCGACAGAACATCCGCTTCATCGCCTACAACACGCGCTTTCTGATCCTGCCCTGGGTCCAGGTTCCGCATCTGGCGTCACACATTCTGGGCAAGGTGACGCGCACCCTGTCTGAGGATTGGAATCGGATGTACGGCCATCCGGTTTACTTCGCCGAAACCTTCATTGATCCCGGACGTTTTCGCGGAACCTGTTACCGGGCGGCCAACTGGCAACTGCTGGGGCTCACCACCGGGCGCGGGAAAGACGACCACACCAACAAGCCGAATCGCCCGATCAAACAGATCCTGGGCTTGCCCTTGACGCGACGGTTCCGAGAGTTGCTCAGCCAGTGATGACGATGAGACGACGAGTCGAGGTAAACCTGGACGAACTGGATCAGATCATCGATCGCGGCACGCGCGCGCCGCTGAGCGAATCGGAAGGCCAGAAGCTGAAAGCCGTGATCCATGCCATGGCAGAGAAACTGGTGCGGAAACGGAATACGGAGAAAACCAGCGCCGTTCTGCCGCCGGATGCGACGCCCGCCGACAATCCGGAGGGCGGCGAATCCGCTTCGGCCGGCCACGGACGCCATGGCGCCGCTGCGTTTACCGGCGCCAGCCGGGTTTGTGTCGCGCACGCCACGCTCCACGCCGGTGACCGCTGTCCAGAGTGCCTGAAGGGAAAAGTGTACCGCCAGAAAGAAGCGGCAACGCTGATCCGGTTCGTGGGGCACGCGCCGGTAGAAGCGACCGTGTTCGAGATGGAGCGACTGCGCTGCAACGCCTGCCAGCAGGTCTTCACCGCCGACGAACCGGAGACGGCGGGCTCTGAGAAATACGCTGTGACGGTGGTAGCGATGATCGCCCTGTTGAAGTACGGTACGGGAGTGCCATTCAAGCGGCTGGAAAGGCTGCAGGAACAACTGGGGATGCCGCTGGCGGCGACGACGCAGTGGGATTTAGTGGCCGCCGCCGCGCAACTGATGCGGCCGGTGCTGGAGGCCCTGATCCGGCTGGCGGCGCAGGGCAGCGTGATGCACAACGATGACACGAGCATGCGCATTCTGCACCTGACACGCGAGCCTGATGACAAGCGGACGGGAACCTTCACTAGCGGCATCGTATCGATCATGGGCGCCTGGACCATCGCGCTGTTCTTTACCGGATGGAAGCATGCGGGCGAGAACATCGCCGATGTACTGAAACAGCGTTCTGGCGAACTGCCGGCGCCCATCCAGATGTGCGATGCGCTGTCGCGCAACACGCCGAAGGGCGTCGCAACCCTGATCGCCAACTGCCTCGCCCATGGAAGACGGCAGGTTGTGGAAGTGGTGGAGAACTTTCCCGAAGAATGCCGTTATGTGCTGGAGACGCTGGGTGGTGTTTATCACCATGACGCACTGGCGCGGGAACAGAAACTGTCGCCGGAAGAGAGGCTGCGTTTCCATCAGGAGCACAGCGGGCCGTTGATGAAAGGGCTGCATGAATGGATGGAGGCGCAGTTGGCCGAGCATAAGACGGAACCGAACTCCGGCCTCGGCAAAGCCATCTCCTATTTACTGAATCACTGGCTGAAGCTGACGCTTTTCCTGCGGCAAGCTGGCGCACCGCGCGACAACAACGCCACAAATGCCGCGCGCGGCATTTACGATGTTATGCCGACTCCCGGATTATGCCGCGTCCGCGGACTCCTGAGCCTTCCTGCCGTGGTTTCGATGCTTCCTGACGCGGCATAATCAGATCGCCTCTCCCGACTGGCATTCGTGCCAACCAGGAGAGCGAAATGACAATAGCCACAGCAGCAGGCAGAACATTACAGTGTCTGCTTGATGACGAGATCGAACCTTTCCTTCAACAGCTTCGCGCCGCTCGTTATACCGACGAAAGCGTGCACCGGAAGCGGGCCATCGCGAGAGAATTTGCGCAGTGGGCACAGCAACACCTGATCGTCGCCGACGATCTCAACAGGAATAGCGCGGCCGAATTCCTAGCCCGCTTGCCTCAAAGGGCGAAGACCCGCGTGGCACTGGAACGCGCGACCGTGCACTCGTTTCTAAAACATCTGTACACAAGGGGCCGTCTCCACCTCCCTAGCCCCGAGGAGACCGGCTCAGGCTGCGACAGGTATTTAGGCCGATACGAGAACTATCTGCGCAAAGATCGCGGACTCGCAGATAATTCAGTGCACGTCTACCTACCGTTCATCCGTGATTTCCTCAGTAGCCAAGTCATCCAGGCCGGTTGCCTCAGCCAGGACGCATTCGACACGTTGAGCATTCGGAACTTCCTGCTGGCACAGACCAAAGGCCGGTCGGAGGAGTACACCCGGCTTCTGGCCACATCGCTGCGATCCTTCTTTCGTTTTCTGTTCTTCACTGGCGAGACGGCGCGGGATCTCTCCAGTTCCGTTCCCATGGTCCGAAAGTACCGCATGTCGAAGCCGCCATCATTTCTTTCACCCGAGCAAACCGAGCGTGTGCTGGCGGCAACGGACAGAACCACATCGACTGGGCGCCGGGATTATGCCGTGTTGCTCCTGTTGGCTCGACTCGGCCTTCGCGCGGGAGAAGTAGTCTTGCTGGGATTGGATGACATTCGGTGGCGTTCCGGCGAGATCCTCATCCGCGGCAAGGGCCGCATGTTGGACCACTTGCCTTTGGTCTGCGATGTCGGTGAAGCGCTTGCCGCATACATTGGCGACGACCGCGGCGTCAGTGCATCTCGGCGGGTCTTTTTACGAACCTGGGCGCCGCGCGTCGGGCTGACCGGTCCGGCGGCGGTTGGACACATCGTGCGAAAAGCACTCGCCCGCGCCGGGGTGCGGCGCTCAGGCCGCGGCGCGGCCCATTTGTTCAGGCACGGTTTAGCGACCAAGATGATTCGGAACGGTGCTTCGATCGCGGAGATTGCCGAAGTCCTCCGGCATCGCTCACAGAACACTACTGCGATTTACAGCCAGGTGTCCTTCGAGGCCCTGCGTACGGTTGCTCAACCCTGGCCAGTCACAGGAGGTGCTCGATGAGTGCCCTCCGCGACGCTCTCCCACAGTATGTGGCACTCCGTCGGGCGCTCGGCACGAAGCTTCGGGAGCCCGCCAGGACACTGGAGCACTTTTTAGAATTCCTGGAACGAGAAGGAGCGGAGTTCATCACCTCGGAACTGGCGCTCCGCTGGGCCATGGAGCCGCAAGGTGTCCAACGCGCCACATGGGCGCGGCGGCTCGGCATGGTGAGACGGTTTGCCACCTGGTTCAGCACGATTGATGCTCGTACTCAGGTGCCGCCACACCGGCTCCTCGCTCCCCGCCGTAGGCGGAACAAGCCGCATATCTTCACTGAACAGGAAATCGCCCGGTTGATGGCGGAGGCTGCCAGGCTCGCTTCACCGACCGGACTACGAGCTCTGACTTATACAACACTTATTGGCCTGCTCACCTCCACGGGCCTCCGCCCAGGGGAAGCACTGGCGCTCGGCAGATCCGACGTGGATCTGGAAAACGGCATCCTCGCGATTCGCCAGACCAAGTTCGGAAAATCCCGCTTCGTGCCCGTCTCGGACTCGACGCGCGCGGCTCTTCAGGAGTATGCCAAGCAGCGTGATACCCTGCGTCCGAGCCGCCGGACGGACGCTTTTCTTGTTTCCGAGCGTGGCGCTCGGGTGCAGGGGCGTACTGCCCGCCGCACTTTCGCCAGAATCTCGTGCACTATCGGCTTGCGCACCGCCGCGGGAAACCGCCGGATCGGCCGTGGGCCGAGACTTCAGGACTTCCGCCACTGTTTTGCGACGCGCAAACTCATCGAGTGGTATCGAGTCGGCGTCGACGTCGGAAGAGAAATGCCAAAGCTCACTACCTATCTCGGACACGTCGATGTCGCCCACACCTACTGGTACCTGGAAGCGGTTCCGGAACTCCTGCAACTGGCCACCGACCGCGTGGGCGGGCACCAGACCGGAGGCAGACAGTGAAAGGTTCCAGTCTGCAATCCCTCATTCAGCTTTTCTTCACCGATCGATTGCGGAAGCAACTCGGCGTAAGCCCACATACGGTAGCCGCTTACCGTGACGCCTTCCGTCTGTTGCTCCAGTTCGCATCGGAACGTCTGAGCCGCGCGCCCTCCGAGCTATCCATCGCGGATCTCGACGCATCCTTCCTGGGGAAGTTCCTTGACTATCTCGAAGAGGTTCGCGGCAACTGTACGCGCACCCGAAATAACCGTCTGGCGGCCTTACACGCGTTCTTCCAATATGTGTCCATCAGCGAACCGGAACTTGCGCTGCACTGTCAACGCGTCCTGGCGATCCCATCGAAGCGGCATGAACGCGGCCCGGTCGCATTCCTCACCGAAGAAGAGGGCGCCGCGCTTATAGCGGCACCCAATCTGGACACATGGATCGGAAGGCGCGACAGAGTTCTTTTGCTCCTGGCCGTTCAAACGGGCCTCCGGAATACCGAACTCACATCGCTCCGGCGCCAAGACGTAGAGTTCGGCGCAGGCGCCCACGTCCGCTGTTTCGGAAAGGGCCGAAAGATGAGATGCACGCCACTGCGCCCGGATGTCACCGCGGTGCTCAAGGAATGGCTGTCCCGGCAGGAAGCCAAACCAGATGATCCGGTGTTCCCAAGTTCAAATGGAGGACGGTTGAGCGCCGATGCCTTCCAGCGGCTGGTTGCAAAGCATGTCGCGACCGCCGGTAAGAGTTGCCCAGCTCTCACTGCCAAGAAGGTCACGCCGCACACGCTGCGCCACGGTGCTGCCATGGCCATGCTTCGCCGTGGCGTGGATCTCAGTGTCATTGCTCTCTGGCTTGGCCACGAATCGACCGAAACGACCCAGATATACCTCCACGCTGATATGCAACTCAAGGAGAAAGCACTGGCGCACGCCGCACTGTCGGGCGCCGTGCCGGACCGTTTCCGGCCAACAGACTCGCTGCTCGCCTTCTTGGAGGGTTTGTGATTATGCCGCGCCTCGCAATTACACGAATTAGAGATCCTTCCAAATCGGAGCAGCCGCAACATCTCCGCGCGGCATAATCCGGGAGTCGGCATAACATCGTGGAGCGAGCCCTGAAGAAAGCCATCCTGAACCGCAAGAACGCCCTCTTCTATAAGACGCTGAACGGCGCCGCGGTCGGCGATCTGTTCATGAGTCTGATCCACACCTGCGAGCTGAACGGGGCCAATCCGTTCGACTATCTGACCGAGTTGCAGCGGCACGCCGAAGAGCTGAAGCGAAGCCCATCGGAGTGGATGCCTTGGAACTACCGCGAGACTCTGGTGCGGCTCGCGACGCCTGCGGCCGCATAATATGATGGACTCTCCTGGCCGAAAAGGATCCCCTGCGGCCATGGTTGGGTAACATTCCGAAATGGCCGCCAAACGGGCCTTTCCGAAAGCAAAATCCGATAACGTTTTTGGCCAGGCACGGAAGCCGGCGAAAATGTTCCGCGCCGGCCTGTACGCCCGTGTTTCCACGAACGATCAGCAGACGCTGTCCATGCAGAGTCGCGCCATGCGGGAGTATGCTGCCCGGCGGGGTTGGGCCATTGCGGTGAACGTCCATGAGGTCGGCTCCGGTGCGGCCAAGCGAGAAGCCCGTGAGAAACTGCTGGAGGCCGCCCGTCGCCGCCAGATCGATGTCGTGCTGGTGTGGCGGCTGGACCGCTGGGGCCGGTCGGTAACGGATCTCCTGGCAACCCTTCAGGAACTGGAGCATCTCGGTGTGGGCTTCGTGTCGCTGACCGAGGCGCTGGACCTGACTACGCCCGCAGGTCGAGCGATGGCGGGGTTGCTGGCCGTCTTCGCCGCATTCGAGCGGGAGATCCTGGGTGAGAGAACTCGGGCTGGTCTGGCCCACGCAAGGCAGAACGGCAAACGCCTGGGCCGTCCCGCAACGGCAGCCGCGCACGCGACCGAGATCCGGAGACTCCATCGCGCTGGCGTCGCCAAAGCTGAGATCGCCCGTCGGCTCGGGGTCGGGCGCACTTCCGTACGCCGAATCCTGAGCGATTCCTCCCAGAAATAGGTCCCCCTCCTTCTTTACGCAGGCCCACCGAAAGCACACGAATCATCTGCAGCGCGCGGCCCTTTCCTACGAGGCGGGGGAGCCGTTGCGTTCCGCCATAGCCCGGGATGATTCCGAGATTCACTTCGGGCAAACCAAACTTGGCATTCTCCGAGGCGATGCGAACTGTGCACGCCAGCGCGGTCTCGCAGCCTCCACCGAGAGCGAACCCGTTCACGGCGGCGACGGCGGGTTTGCCCAGGTTCTCGATCAGATCCATTACAGCCTGTCCATCCCGCGTCTTCTGCTCCGCTTCGACGGGCGTCTCTGCCGCGACCTCGTTGATGTCGGCGCCGGCGATGAATGCTTTTTCCGGCCCCGGTAATGATTGCTCCGAGGACTTCTGGATCGTCTTTGGCGTCCTGAAGTGCTGCACGCAAATCGGCAATCGCCCTGCTATTGAGGGCATTGAGGACCTTGGGACGATTCATTGTGATGTAAGCGAAACTGCCTTTCTTCTCGTACAGAACGGTTTCGAGCGCTAACCCTGCTACGGCCGTTTGACTCATCTCTTTCTCCTTGACTCTTGAACTCGCGCAAAGCGGGGCGTCCCGCGCCGCTTCAGTTTGCGGAGGTTTTCTCCCACGTGGTGGCGCGGGAGAGGCACGCCCCTTTACGCTTCTAGACGAACGCCCCCATTCCGGTAATCGCCTTGCCGACGATGAGCGTATTCATTTCGCGGGTGCCTTCGTAGGAGTAAATGGCTTCGGCATCGGCCACGAAGCGGCCGACCTGGTAATCGAGCGAGATGCCATTCGCCCCCAGAAGTTCGCGCGCGTACCCGACGGTCTCGCGCATTTTCACGGTGCAGAATGCCTTGGCGAGCGACGCGTGCTCATCCTTCAGCTTTCCCTCGTCCTGCAACTGAGACAATCGCACCACCGTGCAGAGCGACGCCGTGATATTGCCGAGCATTTTCACCAGCAGGTCCTGTATAAGCTGAAATTTCGCGATGGGCTTCCCGAACTGCTCGCGCGTCTGCGCATAGGCGAGCGCGTGTTCATAAGCTCCGATCGCGCAACCCACCGCTTCCCAAGCCACGAACGCGCGCGTCATGCGTAGTACACGCGCAGTGTCGCGGAAGGACGTGTCTATTTGCAGACGATTCTCTTCCGGCACGACGCAATTCTCGAGTGTGATCAGCGCGTTTTGGACGACGCGCAGCGCCATCTTGTGTTGGATTTTTTCGGCTTTGAAGCCGGGCGTCTTGTTTTCGACGATGAACCCCTTCACCTGGTTGTCTGCTACGTCACGCGCCCAGATAATCGTGAGGTCGCCGAAGGTGGCGTTACCGATCCATTTCTTCTGGCCGTTCAAAACCCAGGAGTCGCCTTCCCGCCGCGCTGTAGTCAGTAGCCCGCCCGAGGCACCTGAACCGACCAGAGGCTCGATCAAACCGAAGGAGCCAATTTTTTCCAGGCGGGCCATCGGCGGCAGCCACTTCTGTTTTTGCTCTTCGGACCCGCAGAGGAAGATCGAACCCATTGCCAGTCCGCTGTGCACGCCGAAAAAGGTCGCGAAAGAGCAATCCACGCGGGCGAACTCCATCGCGATAAATCCGGCGAGAAGCGTGCTGCCGCCCGCGCATCCGTACCCTTGATAGCCCGCACCTGAAACCTGAAGATCCCGGATGCCCGGCACCAAATCGAACGGAAAGGAATCCTCCAGCCAATATTGGTTGATGACCGGCGCGACTTTGCTCTCCATAAAGGTTCTAACCTTTTGCAGGATCGCCCTTTCGGAGTCGTTCAGGGATTCGGTCACCTGATAGAAGTCGCCATTTGGTTTTGGTAATTGTATCTCGGGTTTTGCATTGAGTGTCGCCATATGTTTCTTCGTAGAGTTATTTGTTCGCTGCAGTCAGCACTGAGGAGCCTTCGGACCTGGGTTTTGTTGGGTTCGAACTGTGATGGTTGACGATGAGCCGTGAGCCACGCTGTCCCGTGAGGTAGGTCCATACCCATTGAACGAAGACGCTTACGCGCAGGCTTGATTGGGCCAGGAAGTGGAGATGGATTTCCGCCCAGGCAAGCCATGCCACGAAGCCGGACAGCTGGAACTTCCCGCTCTGCACTACCGCGAAGCCTTTTCCAACGACGGCCATGTTACCTTTATCGAAATAGCGGAAAGGCGGTGGGGCCTCTTGGCCGGCGATTGTGCCGCGAATCAGCTTTCCGGCGTATCGGCCTTGTTGGATTGCAACCTGCGCGACGCCAGGCAAAGGCCGGCCGTCCTGGTCGAGCGATGCGGTGTCTCCGATGACGAAAATTTCCGGATGGCCAACCACGGAGAGATCGCTTTGAATACGGACGCGACCAGCCCGATCAGTCGCCGCTTTTAACCACTTGCCAGCCGGTGAGGGTGCGACGCCGGCGGTCCAAATTACCGTTTTGCTGCAGAATCGTTCGCCTGCGACGATCACACCATCGGCGTCGATCTGATCCACCGCATGCCCCAGTCGGACCTCGACGCCGAGAGACTCCAGGCGCTTCCGGGCGGCCGCGGAAATCTTCTCGGAGAACGTTCCGAGAACGCGCGGCGCTGCATCGAAGAGAACAATTCGCGCCGACGCCAGATCAATTCTGCGAAATTCCGATTTCAACGTATTGCGGACCAGCACGGCAATCGCGCCGGCCATCTCAACTCCCGTGGGGCCTGCTCCGACCAGGATGAATGTCAGCAAATCGCGGTGGCGGCTGGGATCCTCCTCGGCTTCGGCCTGTTCGAACGCGTGGAGTATTCCGTTGCGGATCGCGACCGCGTCGGCGAGGGTTTTCAGGCCAGGCGCGTTTGCGGCGAATTCGTCGTGCCCGAAGTAGCTGTGCGTGACGCCCGTCGCCAGCACAAGAAAATCGTAGGGAACCGGGACTCCCGACCTATCGGTTCCGTCCACGAATACGCATTTTTTCTCGACATCGAGTCCGGTCACCTCACCGAGGACGACGGTCGTATTACCTTGCTTGCGCAGAATATTGCGTATCGCGGAACCGATCTGCCCGGGCGCTAACACCGATGTCGCAACCTGGTACAGGAGGGGTTGAAACAGATGGTGATTCGATCGATCGATGAGAGTGACGTGTACGGGCGCCTTCTTAAGCGCCTTGGCTGCCGCAAGGCCGCCAAAGCCACCACCGACGATGACCACATGAGGAATTCGATCGCCCATTTGGTGCACCTTCCCTATTTCGTAACCGTCTGCGGCTGAAGCGTCCGGAGTTTCACCAGCTCCAGCAGTACTTCGTCGCGCGTCTCTTCCAATTCATCGATGCTGCGTCCATTCGCCTCCTTGAGGACGCCATCAACAATTGTTTCCTTGCTTCCCTCGGGCCAATCGGTAAAGGTTCCCAGGTCCTTCCACCACGTCGCGACGGGGCCGGACAAATGCTCCATGAAGTGCCTGATTCCGCCCTCGCCACCGCCAAGATGGAACAACATACTCGGTCCCATGATTCCCCATCGTAATCCGGGGCCCCAGCAAACTGCCGTGTCGGCGTCAGCAACATCCACAACACCGAGATGAATGAGATTGACGACCTCCCGATAAACGGCAGCCTGCAATCGATTGGCGACGTGTCCAACCACCTCTTTGCGGACGTGAATTGGTTTCTTTCCGATTGAGCCGTAAAACTCGATGGCGCGCTGCACCGCTTCCTCCGACGTCTTCGATCCGCCCACTACTTCAACCAGCGGAACCATGTGCGGAGGATTGAACGGATGCCCGATGACGCAGCGTTCGGGGTGCTTGCAAGCGGACTGGGTCACAGTCATGGTGATGCCGGATGAGCTCGACGCAATGAGCGAATCGGGCGGTGTCGATGCGTCGATGTCGGCGTAGAGCTTGATTTTGAAATCCGGCCGTTCCGGGCCATTCTCCTGCACGAAGTCGGCGTCGGAGACAGCCTTCCTCATGTCGAGCGAAAAACTTAGCCTGTTGCGCGACGCGGTCCTTGCAAGGCCCTTCGCAGTGAGAGCGGGCCATGCCGCGTCGATGAACTTGCGCATGTTCTGCTCAGCATTTGGCGCGGGGTCGGTGGCCACCACGTCAAAACCGCGCGCAAGAAATTCAGCAGCCCAACTCGCACCAATCACCCCTGTCCCGACAATCGCAATCTTCTTTACAGGTTTGTTTAAAGCCATTGTTCTTTTCCCTTCGTACGCCGTGGTATTGACGGCCACGTTTTTTCTCTTCAACTGGGAAGAGATTGGACCAGGCTCTCTTGTTGGGGACTTTTCGAAAGAATCAAGCCGGGTTCCGAAGCAAGGGCCGTGTCGCTCTTGCAGGCGTGCTGTAGCTGCTGCAGCCGCCGGTCAGCGCCGAAACGCCGGCCGAGCCAATAGTTTCAGGGGCAGAACGGCTGGCACTGGTTGCGAATCAGGATCTAATACTGATTCAAACACGTCGCCCTCTGAACTGCCCTAACCTTATGACGCGCCGGCAATGCTACGCATCGAAAAGCTGTCGTATAAAACATCGATTGTCCTTAAGCTGAGCGGCAGGATTCAGGAGGAGAATCTGTCTGAGTTGCAGGCAGAAATTGAATGCTGCACGGACTCGCCGAAGCTCGACTTGAAGGGTGTCAACATCTTGGATCGGCCGAGCGTTCGATTTCTGATTCGGTGTGAATCTCAAGGTATACAACTCGTCAACTGCCCTCTCTACATCGAAGAGTGGATAACAAGGGAGCGCCGCCGAGCAGTGCTAAATGCAGAGCTTCGTCAGGACCTGGAGTGAAGCGATATCAAACCGTGTGGCGTCTCCGAACAGACCAACCCAGCGGCTTGGTTTGAGCCGTAGGTGTAATCGCGATTCTGACAGTCATCGGCCGCCTCGGCGGGCAGTCTTCGCCTGCAACGCCCGGCCAACCTTGGCATCCTCTTCAGTACGGCAAAGCGTAGAACCCGGAGACGCGCTCGGCTTGGGAAGGGTCCAGGTGCTCACGCCGCCGAGCTCGTAATCGCGCGAATTGTTACCGCTGATCGCTGTGTAAGGTCTCTTACAGTCGTTCGCCTGAGTAGCCAATTTCTTCTTGACAGCGAGATCTTATTCAACCTATGCTAATCCGTTACTGTCGTCATAAATATCATGACAATCGGATGCGGTCGGGTGAAGCACCTAAGCGCGCTCACCCTACCCAGAGACCTGTTCGTACGTCCATAAAGTCTAAGGAGGATTAATGGCAAACGAGGAGTTACTGTTCCGAGGCATACCGCGCCTCATCGGTGATCCGCCTCAACTATTGGAAGCTATTCTGGCTCAGGTTGAAGGCCAGCAGCAAAAGCAAGTGATGGGCCTCTTTCTGGATACTGTGGCTACAACGCTTCAAGCGAATCTCAAGTTTGTTCAAGGAGTGCGCTCCATCATTGGGGGAGGCTAAGAAGCCTGCCCTTTCACACAACTCGGTTCGACTTTGAGTGCCGTCACGGTGCGCGAAGGCCCCTGTGTTCACTGATCCAGCGGCGTGGGGGTCTTTGGGCGGCTGGTGCTATCGGCGCCGCCGGATCCCCTACAATGCCCGACAATGGACAAGGAGTGCGCTTATGAATCAGCCGTTGCGTCTTAAGATTCTGGGTGCCACTCCATCGTCAGAGGCGCGCGATACCTCCCGTTCCGTGATGCTGATAGGTTTTGCGCGCCACTCCAATTTGGGAATCGGATACCTGGCTGCCAACTTGCGGCGTTGGGGATACCGGGCGGAGGTATTCGATTTCGAGGCTGACCGTCAGCAGATTCTGCAAGCGGCGAAAGCCATGGATCCGGTTTTGATCGGATTCTCCCTGATCTTCCAGTCTTACATCCCATGGTTCGGCTCGCTGATTCGATACTTGCGCGACAACGGCGTGACTTGCCACTTCACCATGGGTGGCCACTTTCCCAGCCTCAGCTACGAACGTACCCTCAGACTCATCCCGCAGCTTGACAGTGTCGCCCGGTTCGAAGGTGAAGAAACGCTGCTGGAACTGGTGGACTACCTGAGCACTGGAAGGCCATGGCAAGGAATCAACGGTCTTGCTTACCAAGAGGGCGACGCAATTGTTGCCACTCCCATGCGGCACCTGATTGACGACCTGGACTCGCTGCCATATCCGGTGCGCTCATCCGTGGACGGCGCCATCCTCGGCCGGAATATCACGCCGATGCTGGCGAGTCGCGGGTGCGCGCGAACCTGCTCGTTCTGTTCCATTCATATGTTCTACCGGACTGCGCCTGGGAAGGTTGTGCGCACCCGGAAGCCGGCCGAAGTAGTCCGGGAAATGCGTTTTCTTCTGGAGGAGCACAGCCGGAGCGTCTTCCTGTTTCAGGACGATGACTTTCCGCTCTTCGGTCCGGTCTGGCGGCGCTGGGCTGCGGAGTTTGTGGAAGAACTACACCGTAACGGGCTGCCGGGCCGGGTGGCGTGGAAGATCAACTGCCGCGCCGATGCGGTGGATCCGGAACTGTTCGCCAGAATGCACGAAGCCGGCCTTTACATGGTCTACATGGGCCTCGAATCCGGCACGGAGGAAGGCCTGAGAACCCTGCACAAACAGATCACGGTCGAGCAGAATATCCGGGCGGTCGAGATTCTAAAAGAGATCGGCGTGATCTTCGAATTTGGCTTCATGCTGCTGGAACCCTCCAGTACCTTTGAATCCGTTGCTGAGAACGTGAGATTTCTCCGTACCATCGCTGGCGACGGCTGGACCGGGGTCACGTTCGGCAGAATGGTTCCCTATGACGGAACACCCATCAAGGACGATCTGGAGCGCTCGGGGCGATTGAAGGGCGACGTCTGTAAGCCGGACTACGACTTTCTGGATCCCCGCCTGGACGATTTTTACAGGGAGATCTGCCGCTTCGTCGGCGTGACCGGATGGACGCACGGTCATCTCGCGCTATCTCCGCGGCTCAATTTCGCCTGGAATGAAGTCGCCATCATCCAGCATTTGTTCCGCAACGTTCCGGGGCTGGCTGCCTATAAGGAAACTCTTCGGGGAATTACTCGCGATAGTAACGAAGCCTTATTCCAGGTCGTGGAAGATACAGCCCGCATCTTCAGCGAAGGCGCTCCGAGGCTCCGGTCTGCTGAGGAGCTTCGATCGCAATGCGAAGGCTTCTTAAACCGCCTGACGACTAACCGCGACGCCTTCGTTCTCCGAAACCAGAACTTACTGATCGAAGCGCTGGAGCGGGATGGCCAGGCTGTATTTGCTTAGGCATCCAAATGTTAGTCGCAAACCCGAGGGAAGCTAACTGCCGGTTGGAACTGATCTCGATTCTTTGCCGCCCGATTTCCTCGCGGACCCCTATCCCTACTATTCCCGCCTCCGCACTGAGGATCCGGTCCATATCGGCAGGCGCGGGGTTTGGACACTGACGCGCTACGACGACGTTGCCCTGGTCCTTCGAGACCTGCGCTTCGGCAGGAAAGCCTTCACGGTCGCCATGGGCGCGAGCAGCGCGGATCCGGCCGGTTCGGGCATGGCGGTGTCCATGCTATTTCAGGACCCTCCGGACCATACGCGTCTTCGCGCACTGGTCAACGAGGCGTTCACTGCCAGCCTGGTCCCCGCCCTCCGCGAACATATCCAGCGAGTCGCGGATGCCCTGCTCGACCGCGTGCGCGATGCTGGCACCATGGACTTAATCGGCGACTTCGCCTTCCCCCTTCCCGTCTATGTGATCTCCGAAATACTCGGCGTGCCCGCCGCCGACCGCGATCTGTTCCGGCAGTGGTCGCTCGATATCGCGCGCGGCTTGGACTCGCCGCCGGCCTCTCCCGCATTCGAGCGAAGTGCCGCGGCCCAGGTTGAAATTGCCGCCTACTTCCGCGGCCTGATCGCTGAGCGGCACAAATGCCCGCGGACCGATCTGGTAACCAGACTGATCGCGGCCGAAGCGGTGAGCGACGGGTTGACCGAATTCGAGCTCCTCGATCTGTGCAGCCTGCTGTTCTTCACCGGTCATCAGACGACCATCAACCTGATTGGGAACGGCATGCTGGCTTTGTTGCGCCATCCCATGGAATTGCGGAGACTCCACGACGATCCCGACCTCCTGCCGGGCGCCGTAGAGGAACTGCTCCGCTATGACAGCCCCGTGCAACGGACAGGCCGCATGGCGAACACCGGCGTCGAGATCGGTGGCAAGACGATTCCCAAAGGGGCCGTGGTGTTGGCCATGCTCGGGGCTGCCAATCGCGATCCGGCAAAGTTTCTCGACCCCGGCCGCCTCGATATCACGCGCCGCGAAAATCGCCACCTGGCCTTCGGCGCCGGCGCCCGCTTCTGTCTGGGCGCTCTGCTTGCTCGCCTCGAGGGCAATATCGCCATCGGGACGCTCCTGCGGCGCCTGCCGAAGCTCGCCTTGACCTCCCGGACAGCGGCGTGGCGGAACTCCACCGAATTCCGCGGCTTACAGGAATTTCCAGTGAAGTTTTAGTGACCGCGTGCGAGAAAATCCTGCTCGATATCGGCCGGGTGGATGAGGCGTATGACAAGGACGCCATGACTGCGACCGGCTACTCTGGCCACCTTCTTGATCTCCGTGACGGCTTCCTTCAAGCGCTGGCAGGCGAGCTGCGAACCCTTCCATCCGAATGCCCGGGAACGTAGCCGGGACTTGAACGTCCAAGTGTGTCTTCCAGGCATTCCTGAGGATATTTTGGCATACCACGAGGTCCACCATGCAGGACAGATGCAGGATAGATGTAGGACAATGGAGTTCAGAGCCGCGTTGCGCAGAAACTCTGGCGCCACCCGGAAATCAGCGTTAAATCGACCGCCCGCGATGGAAACCGCCGAAATTCTGCAGAAGTTCGAAAGATTCCAGGGAAAGTTCGAGCGAGCCGCTGTCGAAGCGGCCGTAGCACGCCGGGAGGAGATCGTCCCGGAACTTCTCCGCATCCTCGCGAGCACTGTGGACCGGGCCGCGCAACTCGACGGCGAGGGTGATTACATGGCCCATCTGTATGCCATGTTTCTGCTGGCGCAGTTCCGCGAGACTCGCGCTTACCCTCTCATGGTCCGCTTTGCATCGCTTCCGGGCAACCTCCTGGATTCCTTATGCGGCGACTTCCTCACGATGGACCTCGGCCGGGTTTTGGCATCGGTGTGTGGTGGCGAACTGGAAGGGATTCAGTCCGTAATCGAGAATGCGGACGCCGACGAATGGGCCCGGGGTGCGGCTCTGAGTAGTCTGGTGACGCTCGTAGCCGCTGGACAAAAGGGCCGTGATGAGATCGTGAGCTACTTCGCACAGCTGTTCCGGGGCAACCTGACACGACGGTGGTCCCACGTCTGGGATGCGCTTGTCTCTTACACCTCCGACCTCTACGCGGCGGAACTGCTTCAGGATATCGAACGAGCTTACGAGGAGGGCTTGGTCGACCCCAGCTACATTGGTTTTGAGGATGTCGAACGCGACTTGGCGATGGGCAAAGACCAAGTTCTCGCCAGACTGGCAGACATTCCCCATCTACGCCTGGTGGAGGACACCGCAGCCGAGATGGGATGGTGGGCATGCTTTCGGGATGACAAGCCGAGCCGGGTGAACGGCACATGCGAGGTCTCGGCGAAGGTCACCTCGAAGCCGGCCGCGGCGTTTTCTCAGATCAAGGTCACAAAGCCCAAGACCGGCAGAAATGAACCTTGTCCCTGCGGCAGCGGCAAGAAGTACAAGAAGTGCTGTGGCGCATGAGCGCCCGACCTCGCACCGTTGCGGCTGCCGCAGGGCAAGACACACCGCGACTGGGACTGGAACTGGTTTCACGAGAAATAAGGCTCATCGGTCAGATGCTCGGGGCCAGGCGCTTTAAGGTAAGTTCGTGGCAGATGGGATTCAGGCACTGGACGGACGATGACGACCTCCTCACCTCGATGGCCCGAGAGCTTGTGCGCCGACGTGCTTCCGGCAGACGCTACGTGCAAGGAGCATTGCGACGGCAGACTGCCCGGCGAACCGCTAGTGCCAAATCTAACCGTGAGAATGGCTTTTTTACCAATTCTACCGAAGCCATCCGGTCGGCGCGCTCCGGATTAGTTGCTGCTTCATGGAAGCCCGAAATCAGAATGGCCGCCATTTCTGGCCTGAGATCCCGCACGCGGCTGATAAATTCCCCACCAGTCATTTTTGGCATGGCATAGTCGGAGATCACTAGATCAAATGCTCCCGGATTCGCCTCGAAGGCTTCTAAGGCTGCCAAACTGTCGGTCTTCGACACCACCGAATAACCCAGACCCTCGAGCATGAGTGTCGTCAATTTGACTATGTTCTCTTCGTCATCGACGAGCAGTATACGCTCACTTCCCCCAATGGCACCCTCCGGTGCGCTTTCGGCAGTCACCGCAATAGGTGCGACGCACGGCAGGTAAACATAGAATGAAGTGCCTTTTCCCGGCGTGCTCTCGAAGCTTACGCTTCCCCCGCATTGGGTGACTACGCCGTGGACCACCGCCAGACCTAAGCCCGTGCCTTGGCCGATCTCCTTGGTGGTAAAGAAAGGTTCAAAGACTCGCTCGGCAATTTGCCCTGGGATACCGGGTCCTGTGTCTTTGACGGTCAGCTTAACGTATGATCCGGGAAGAGCGGAGTGGGAAGCGTCCATCACGACCGGCGCCAGGGTTACGTCGATGCACCCAACGGAATTCTGGATTGCCTGATAAGCGTTGGTACAGAGGTTCATGACCACTTGATGGATGACGGTGGGACTGGCCAGGACATAGCCGCAATCCGGCGCCAGGTTTTGGCGGAACTCGATAGAGGAAGGGATAGACGCCCGCAACAGCTGCAGCGTCTCCACCACGACCGGAACAATTTCAATCGGCTGTTTCGTTTCTTCGCTCTTTCGGCTGAATAATAGAAGGCTACGCACCAGGTCCGCGGCGCGTTCGCCCGCCTTCCCAATTTGATCTAGAGCCTCTTGCGCCCCTGCACCTGCCGGCAACGTATCCTTGGCCACAGCCGTGTAGCCCATGATCGCCGTCAGGATGTTGTTGAAGTCGTGTGCGATCCCTTTGGCCAGAATTCCGATGGCTTCCAGCTTCTGCGCATTCCGCATGTGGGTTTCCATGCGGTTCCGCTCTTGCTCGGCGCGCTGCCGTTCGCCCATCTCCTCGCGCAGCAATTCGACAGCTTCGTGCAACTTGGCGGTACGCTCCTGGACACGGCTTTCGAGTGCCTCGTGCGACTGCCGCAAGGCGTCCTGAATCCTATGATGATCGGTCACGTCGCGGTTAGTCCCCGTCATGCGCAAAGGCCCGCCCTCGGCATTCCGGGCCACGACCTTGCCGCGCGACAGGATCCATTTCCATTCGCCGCTCTTGGCGCACATGCGGTGCTCGTTCTCGTAATACAGCCGGATTCCGTCGAAGTGCTCCTGTATCGCCCGCTTTCTCATAAGCCGGTCATCCGGATGAACCAGATTCTCCCACGCAGAGAGCGCCGGCGTAAGTTCCGCCAACTCGTACCCGAGCATGGCGGCCCACCGTTGATCCCAAAAAATTTTCCCTGTTTCGATTTCCCAATCCCAAAGACCTAAGTCCGCTCCAAAAAGAGCCAGCTCCAGGCGCTTCTCGCTTTTCTCGACGGCTTCGGCCGCCCGTTTTCGTTCAGCCGCCTCGGCGAGCAGGTTGTCATTCAGCACTTCGGCTTGCCGGTTTGTGCGCTGTAAGCTGGCCATCAACTCCTGATTCTGAAACCGTAGGCGGAGCGAGGAAATGATGGTCTTGTGCACACCCGACGCCGTGATCAGCGTTGCCACTGTGTACAGGGTGCCGAGCAACCCCATGGAAATGTGGACATCGTCGCCCTCCGAAAGCAAGCGTAGGGCGGTGGGCAATCCACTTAAGCAAATGAACAAACTGAAGTCCACGACTTTGGCAGCCAGAACCGAAGCCGCACCAACCATCATTCCGCCGAGCACGAATGTCAGAAATACCTGGTTGGTCAAATGGTCCTTGGGATATAACACCAGCCCGGCAACTCCCCATCCGACCCCCGACAGTCCGGCGCCGGTAGTGAATAGGAGCCCCCAGATGCGGTCCGTCCGTCGATTGAGGCGATTGCGGAAACACTGCCAGAGAGTCAATCGCCCCAAAGAGATCAAGAACATGTATGCGAGCCACGCGCAGACAGAACGGTGCGGAATGACGGGCCACTGGAGAAAGCATAGTACCGATGACACACCAGCGGTAACTCCGACGCTGAGCGGAGTATTGTCGTAGAGCAGACGGATTTGTTCGGCGTGAACTGCCGGTTTCCACGCCCACTCAGCGGTCTCGGCACTAGGACTAGGAACGCTTGACAAGGGTACTAGACATAAGAGTACACCAAATCGCAATTAGCCGGAAATCACCAATTGGAACACTCGGCGCGCGGTTTGACCCGGGCGTTACATGGACAAGATGACCGGACTGAGCCGGGCACAGATCACTCGATTCCGGGAAGCATGGAGCCCAGCCGGCGCCGCCGGTTCGCGACGGTGAGTGTATTATAGCCTCTACTCGTGGCGCAGGGCGATGGTGGGATCGAGCAGCGCGGCCCGCCGTGCCGGAACGTAGCTGGCCGCCAGCGAAACGATGGTCATAACCGCGGCCACGCCGCCGAATGTAGTCCAGTCCGTCGCGCTCACGCCATAGATCAGATTGCTGAGTAATCTCGCGAGGAAGACCGCACCCGCCAGCCCGATGGCCAGTCCTATGGCAGTCAAAAACATGCCGCGTCCCACCAGCATGCGCAGTACGGAGTCCCGCTGCGCGCCCAATGCCAGCCGCACGCCGATCTCGTGTGTACGCTCGGTCACCGCATAAGCCATCAAACCGGACACGCCCACCGCGGCCAGCACCAGTGCGATCAGGCCCAGCACCGTCATCATCACGGCCACGTACGAATTGCCCAGCAGCGCGTCGGACATCACCCGGTCAAGCGGCTTGATCTCCGCCAGGGGCTGGTCCGGATCCACCTGCGCGACACTCTGGCGCACTGCCCGCACCACCTGCATGGGATTTCCGTGTGTGCGGATGGCGAGCGTGGTCCAGCCCTCGGCCGCCTGCCGGTAACTGCGATAGACCACCGGCGGTGGTTCGCGGTCGAACCAGTTATAACGAACGTCGCGCACCACTCCCACGATGGTCAGCCAGGGATTTTCTTCGTCCGCCGGACCCGCTTTGATGCGCCGTCCCAGCGCGCTCCGTCCCGGCCAGTAACGCGCCGCCATGCTCTCGCTCACTACCACCACCGGCAGCGACTCCGCGCCATCCCGATCGCCGAGCGCGCGTCCTTCGCGCAGGGCCATGTGCATCAGCGAAAAATAGTCCGCGCTGATGGTTTCCAATTGGGCCGACCGGTATTCGCCTTTCTCCACCGGCACCCCTTCGACCGCGAGCTGCGTGATGCGCTGGCCGTCGCCATCGGGAAGACTGCGCACGATGGCCGCCGCTTCGATTCCCGCCGTCCCGTGCAGGTGCTCCACCACCTGCCCATAGAAGGCCGCGCGCCGCGGTGAATCTTTATATTTACCGTCCGGCAGGTTCAATTGAATGCTGAGGATGTGCTGCGGATCGTAAAACTGCGGCACGCCCAGCAGCGAGTTCACGCCTTTCACCATGAGTCCGGCACCCACCAGCAGCACCATCGCGAGCGCCAGTTCCGCGACCACCAGGACGCTCCTGATGCGCTGCCTCGAACGGCTAGCGGAAGTGCCGCGGCCGGATTCCTTCAGCGTTTCGTTCAGGTCGGGCTTGGAGCTTTCAATCGCCGGAGCCAGGCCGGAAACAATCCCGCTAAGAACCGCCACTCCCAGCGCGAAGGCAAACGCGCGATAATCCAGGCTGATCTCGTACCAGCCGGCAATGTAGCGGGCGATATCGGCCGGCATGTAGTGCTGGATCAGATCCACGCCCCATTCCGCCACGGCCAGCCCTACAACCGCGCCGGCGAGTGAGAGCACGATGCTTTCGGTCAACAACTGCCGCACCACCCGCCAGCGGCTGGCGCCCACGGCGGTACGCACGGCGAATTCGCGCTGCCGGGCCGCGCCGCGCGCGAACTGCACATTTGCCACGTTGGCGCAGGCGATCAGCAGCACGAAACCTACCGCTACTACCATCATCAGCGTGTATTGCGTGGTCAGGTCGCCGGCCACGAAGCGCCGTATGGGAATGACATGCGCGCTCCACCCACGGTTGGTCTGGGGATACTGGTCGCTCAGGCGGCGGGCGATAGTGTTCATCTCGGCGGAGGCCTGGCTTGGTGAGACGCCCGGCTTCAGGCGGGCCACAACCGCCAGATAATGGCGGCCGCGCACCTGGCCTTCCTGGGGAGAGATCCTCCAGGAGAGCCACAGTTCGGCGCTCACCGGAAAGTTGAACTTCTTGTCCATCACGCCCGTCACCAGAGTGCTCAGGCCGTCCAACTGGATGGTCTTGCCCACAATGCTGCGGTCGCCTCCGAAGCGCCGCTGCCACAATCCATAGCTGAGCACCGCGGTCTGGCTTTCACCGGCGCGGTCCGCATCGGGAAGAAATACGCGCCCCAACATGGCGTGCGCACCGAGCACGTCGAAGAAATTGGCCGCCGTGCGCACCATCTCGATGCGCTCCGGTTCTCCCGCGCCAGTCAGGTTGACTTCATCCCACTCGTATGGCGAGAACTCTGCGAACGATTGGCTCTGGCGCTTCCAATCCAGATAATCGGCCGGCGAGACGTTGGTCCAGTTGGCAGTCTGGTGCGGCGCGCGCTCCATGAGCACGACCAGGCTCTCCAGGTGCGGCAGGGCCACCGGCTTCAGCAGGAGTGCGTCCGCCACGCTGAAGTTGGCGGTGTTGGCGCCGATGCCCAGGGCCAAGGCAGCCACCGCGATGGCGGTATAGCCTTTGCTCTTGAGGAGAATGCGGAAGGCGTAGCGAATGTCTTGCTGCATGGACAGCCCCACAAACGCCAACGGTGTTATGTGAATTTGACGCGGCGGCCGTGCGCCATCGGCGTGATACAGATGGTACCGTTGATGTTCTTCAGGTCGATATAGGTCCCGCCGCCCTTCAGCACGCCATGCAATTGACTGCCGGCGGAGTGGCTCCGGCTCACCGGGATGCCGAAGTCATTGTCGATGCCGCCGGTGACGTTACGTGCATTGAACTCGGCACCCGCGTCATAAGGAATGGCCAGCGAAATCGGCCCATTCACGGAGTTCATAGAGATCGTCTTGGCGTCGCTCAGGCGCTCGAAGCTGGCTTCCAGGCTGCCGTTCACAGTGGAAAGGCGCAGATCGCCGGCAATCTTCGCGGCGCGCACCGTGCCGTTCACCGACGAAGCGTTGATCCCGCCGCTGACGCCTTCAATATCCACCGCGCCGTTGATGGCCTTGATCTCACTGAGGCGCGCGTGCCGCGGCACCATCACGGTAAACTCCACGCTGCCAGGGTTGGTCGTGGAACCGTCACCGAAGCGCGTGCGGATGGTGATGGCGTCGCTGCTGGCATCGATGGTGACGTGCGCTTCGTTCAGCAGTCCTTTGCTTGTGGCGGTCTTGATCGCGCCGATGCGTACTTCATTGCGGTCCCAGCCGCGGATGTGCACATCGCCGTTGATGTTTTGGAGAGACACCCGGCCCCGCGCCGCGAGAGGATAACTACGGCTGGACTCTTGATGGAAGTTCCCGGTCGCCGGAGTGGTGACTACGCTGACCAGGGCTAATAGGGTGCACGCGAGTAGCATTCTCCCTCCTGTGTGCGTCTAGGCAGAGTGGGGCTTGAAGCCGGGCCCAGCAGGGCACCCGGCGCGACAGCACTAATTCCACTAATTCCGCGAGGCCTCCACGCTTTCTTCGACGATCCGGCCGTCAAACAGCCGTATCGTCCGGTCCGCAAACTGCGCGTACCGCGGATCGTGCGTCACCATGCAAATGGTGGCGCCATTGCGGTGCAGGTCCTTCAGCAGATTCATCACGGCTTCGCCATTGGCCGAATCCAGGTTCCCAGTCGGCTCATCGGCTAGCAGGATCACCGGATCGCCGCCCAGCGCCCGCGCCACGGCTACGCGCTGCTGCTGGCCGCCCGAGAGTTGCGACGGATAGTGCTTCATGCGGTGCGACATGCCCACCCGCTCGAGCGCCTCCTGCACGCGCTTCTTGCGCTCGGCCGACCCCATGCCGCGATAAGTCAACGGCAGTTCCACGTTCTCATACACCGTCAGATCGCCGATCAGATTAAACGCCTGAAAGATGAAGCCGATTTCCCGGTTGCGGATGCGTGCCCGCTCCGACAGCTTCAACCCGCTCACCGGCCGGCTGTTCAACGTATACGTGCCGTCGCTGGGAGTGTCCAGCAGTCCCAGAATTGCCAGTAAGGTGGATTTGCCGCAGCCCGATGGTCCGGCAATCGAAAGGTATTCGCCTTTCTTTAAATCCAGCTGTATCCCGGACAGAGCGTGCGTCTCCACTTCGTCGGTCACGAACACCTTCGTCACACCATCCAGGACAATCAGCGATTCTTTTCCGTTAGTGCTCATTTCATCTCCAATACGTTTCAAACCGCGATTTAGTTCAATTTAATTCTGTCGTATGCGTCCCAAGCCGACATATCCGACAAGATCACCCGGTCGCCCACATTCAACCCGGTACGCACTTCGATGGTATTCACCGATGCGCGCCCCAGTTCCACCGGTATGCGATTGGCGTACTTGCCGTCCGGCTCGATCTTGAACAGGCTGACTTTGCTGTCCGCCTGCCCGAAAACCGGCCGCCCCATGAACACGACATCATCGAGCTTTTCCAACTGTATGGTTCCATCCACACTGAGGTCCGGCCGGAGCACGCCGCGCGGCACCGCCTCAGTATTATCCAGCTTGACGTCCACCGTAACGGTTCCGTTCAATATGGCGGGATCGATACGCATGACGTGGCCGTTGACCAAACCGTTGCGCGTATCCACCACCGCCGGCTGGCCGATAGTGACATCCTTGGCTTGCGTTTCGGCGATCTTCAATTCCGCTTTCAGCTTCGAAAGCTGGGCGATCTTGCCCAAGGCGGTTCCGGCAAGCACTTTTTGCCCTTCTTCCACAGGTGTGGGCAGCGCCTCCAGCATACCTTCCGTGCCGGCGCGCACCTTCAGTTCCTCGACCTGCTGCTGCTTCAGCTTGTATTCAGCCTCGAGCTGATCGAGCTTGACTTTCTGCGCCGCCAACTGCGCCTCGACCGATTCCTGGTTGATGCTGAGGCGCTTGGTTTCAATATCGTTACGAGTGGACAACTCCTCCGCGGTGACATCGGAAATCTTCGCATCCACGGAGGCGACCAGTCCGTCTTTCACCAGGGCATCGTCGCGCTCGGCCTTGAGCTGCGCCGAGTGATAATCGGCGGAGACTTGCGCGGCGTTGGCTTTCAGATCGAGCCCCTGCTTTTCAAGTGTTACACGCAGGTCCGTGTAAGCCGCTTGCGCCGCTTTCAAGGCGAACTCGGCATCGAGCAGCGCCGTCTGCAGCTCCGGATTGGTCATGACAAGGATAATACTGTCCGCCCGGACCGGGGTTCCAGGTCTTATCAAAATTTTTTCGATGCGGCCGTCGGTTTGCGCCGGCAGCAGCAGAGTGTCTTCCGGGACCAGAGTGCCCAGGCCGCGCACATCGCGGATCATGGGCCCGCGCCGGACGGTATCGGGCCACAAAGTGGAGAGCTCCACGCCGGGTGCCGCGGGCTTCAGATGGCCTTTGGTCAGGCCCGGAATTCCCACATAGTAGCCCACAGGTATCAGTAAGATGAAAATCACCAAACCAGTGATAATGCGCCGGATCAGGCGTTTCTTGGCTGCGTCTTTACGAATTACATCCATGTTCGGTTCCGCGGAGTGAAAGGCACGGCGCCTGCCAATCGATCCGAGGCTGGTAACATTATGACTCTGTGGGGTAAAAAAGGTTAGGAGGGAGGCTGGGGAATTGTGGGAGTGTCCGGTTTTGGGAATGCCCGTTCCGGGAGTGGACTTAGGCTTTTGGCGGCTTTAGCAGCCTTGTCGATCTGAGAGATAAGGTCGAGGGTTTTCTCGACCATTGCTGCAGCGCCGGCGCCGTATGTCTGAAAGTCACGGAGGGCGGTGTTCGCGTACTGCCGAGCGTCCGGGAAGCGCCCACCTTTCGTCAACGCGATGGCGACGTTGTAGCGGATCTGTGCAGCGTCATAGAGATCGCCTTGTGCCTCTCGCAGGCGGATCGCCTCGCTGTAATGGCGATCCTGCGCGGTAAGTTGGAATGCGAAGCGTGATTCAGCGCTGCGGCGCGCGCCGGCGCCGTCTAACTCGATAGTTACTCGGTAATTACCCGCTGCTTCGGCGAACTGGCGCAGGCGCAACAAGCGCATTAGATCTATAATACCCGTATGGCGCATTCCGGGACCAATACCTTCACCACCTACCTGGAGGAAAAGCATAGGTGGGAGTCCCAGAAGCAGTCGCCCGTGGGCGGCGGCACGGCCTTCTCGATTCTCGCCGCAATCGTGCAGGGTGGAGGGCGTTCTTCGCTGACGGATGCGCAAGCCGCCAGCGGTATGAGTTTCACCAACTTTGCCCAGGCCGTCAAGCGCCTGCAAGACTTGGGCTACATCATCATTGAAGGCGTTCCGGGCAGCGAGGCTGTCCAACTGACGCAACTCGGGTCCGATGTTGCGTCGCTGACGCGCAATCCGGCCTAGCGGCATGGCCGATGCGATTGACTACCTCCTGTGGCGATACTAGGCGCGGCCGTCGGCGGTGCGGAACTGGTTTCGCGCTATCGCGACGCGCCGTATATCGCGTTACGAACTCGCCCGGCCTGGTTATATCTCTCGCTGAATGTGGCGGCCGCCGTGCTGGCGCTGATACTAGTGCGCGCTTACGGTTGGACATTCGGTGCATCGGGCGTAAGCCTGCGTTGGACGCAAGTGCTCCTATCAGGAATCGGCGCGATGGCCCTTTTTCGCACTTCTCTGTTCACGGTGCGGGCCGGCGACCGGGATGTGGGCATCGGGCCCGGCAGTTTTCTGCAGACGTTGCGGGATGCGGCCGACCGCGAAGTCGATCGCGTGCGCGCGCATTCGCGCAGCGCCTCGGTTGCCCGGCTCATGCAGGGCCTCGACTTCCAGAGGGCGGCCCGTATGCTGGTCCCCTACTGTCTCGCACTGATGCAGAACGTTTCGCCCGCCGAGCAGAAAGCGGTGCTGGATGCGGTGAGAGAGCTGACGGCCGATCCGATGGAGGATGCTATCAAGGTGCGCGTCCTGGGTCTGCACCTGCTGAACGTCGTGGGGCCTGCGGTGCTGACCGCATCGGTCGAATCGCTACGCAGTGAACTCACTGAAACCGTGGCGGCGCCAGCACCCGGCCCAAAGTAACTGTCACGGCGACCCTTACTTCAGCTCAAATGCCGCATTCGCTGTGTTCGTATACCCCGGACCGACGTTGATCGTTTGCGTCAAGTCATAGAAGCCGTCGACGGAAAAGACCGCTGTGTACGTGCCCTGCGCCAGCCGCGTCGTAAAAGGCGTGCGGCCGACTGGTGAGCCATACATAGTGACTAGGGCGCCCGTAGGATTCGAAGTGAACGCGATATCGAACAGGAATTTGGCCGCTTCCAGCCGGACATCGCCGTCGGCATACACGGAAATCAGGGTGCCTTCCGGAAGTACATCGGCTTTGCCAAACGTGAAAAGCGCCGACGGGCTACCTGGCCTCGCCACAGTGCCCGGATCCGCCGCAGCGCCCGCCGCCTCGACGCGCTCCTTCGCGGCCCGAACCGGCGCCTGGCCGCCGTCCATCAGCGGAACCCCAGCGAGGCTCACCCCTAATTTCCAGACCTTCCGCACGCGCGTCTTCGGCTCCCCTGCCGTGATCACCCCGATGGCCCGTGTGCCGCGCGCGATAACCAGAAATCCGTCAATCCGGACTTCGTCCGCCACTGCAAAATCTACCGGGTCGCCCGGCTGGTAATTGTTGATCGTGAGAGTGCGCTCGAGGCGCAGCCGGATCGGAGTGCCGTCGGGCAGCTTCAGCGGCGCTGGGCTAGCCGCTGTTGAGGCGGCGCACAATGCCAGGGTGAGCGAGACGACGATACGGCCTGTGGACATGCCACTTCACATTCTGGGCCGAATCGGTGATCCGAGCAAGTTACCTATCGATAGCATGGATAGCACGCTCGTCCGGCCCCCGCACTTCCGGGCAGCCGCCCTCCGCCACCGCGCCGTCACGTTTCTCATTCCAACGAATCCCACAGCAAATAATGTGTACAACAAGAATCTTGTACAACAGTCGTGCTGTATCGCCGAACAAACCCAGTGGCCCTGCCGAATCAACCAGATAGGCTCTGATTGCCAAAAAAGCAGTAGGAGGGCGGGCTTAGGCGGGGTGCCCTCTGGGCCGGGGGCTTCAGCCCCGCCACAAGAAAACTGTAGATTATTACGACAAACAGGTCTTATAATATGGCTTAAAGCAATTGCCATCCGCAATCTGAGGAAGAGGGGAAAGATTTTGAGTAATCCATCCAGCAACACCCGGCCCAAGGTCACCATTGACGGCAACGAAGCCGCCGCCTACGTCGCCCACCAGATCAACGAAGTCATCGCCATCTATCCCATTACGCCGTCGTCGCCGATGGGTGAATGGGCGGACCAGTGGTCCGCCGAGCTGAAGCCCAACATCTGGGGCACCGTGCCCTCCGTGGTCGAAATGCAGAGTGAGGGCGGCGCCGCCGGAGCACTGCATGGCGCGCTGCAATCCGGCGCGCTGACCACCACCTTCACCGCCTCGCAGGGCTTGCTGCTGATGATCCCCAACATGTTCAAGATCGCAGGCGAACTCACCGCCACGGTCTTCCACATCGCCGCCCGCACGCTGGCCTCGCAGGCGCTCTCCATCTTCGGCGACCACTCCGACGTAATGGCCGCGCGCGCTACCGGCTTCGCCATGCTGGCATCTAACTCCGTCCAGGAGGTCATGGATTGCGCGCTCATCGCGCAGGCAGCCACTCTCGAAGCGCGCGTGCCGTTCCTGCATTTCTTCGATGGCTTCCGCACATCGCATGAAGTGGCCAAGGTCGAACAGCTTACCCCCGACGATCTGCGCGCCATGATCGACGATGATCTGGTGCGCGCCCACCGCGGTCGCGCGCTCTCGCCCGATCATCCCGTCATCCGCGGCACGGCGCAGAATCCGGACGTCTATTTCCAGGCACGCGAGGCTTGCAATCCGTTCTACGCCGCCTGCCCAGCTATCGTGCAGAAGGCCATGGACAAGTTCGCGCAAGTGGTCGGCCGGCAATATCGTTTATTCGACTATTTCGGCGCACCCGATGCCGATCGCGTAATGGTCATCATGGGTTCCGGCGCGGAAGTGGCCGAAGAGGCCATCGCGCATCTGAACGCCGCGGGCGAAAAGGTCGGTCTGGTCAAAGTGCGCCTCTACCGGCCGTTCTCGATCGAGCACTTCATCGCGGCGCTGCCGGAATCGGTTAAGACCATCGCCGTCCTCGACCGCACCAAGGAATCGGGCAGCACCGGGGAGCCCCTGTATCTCGACGTGATCAATGCGCTCAACGAAGGGATGGTCGCCGGCAAGCGCGTGATCGGCGGCCGCTACGGTCTCTCCTCCAAGGAATTCACCCCTGCCATGGTGAAGGGCATTTTCGACGAGATGTCCAAGCCGAAGCCGAAGAATCATTTCACCATCGGCATCCTTGACGATGTAGGCCACACCAGCTTGGAATACGACCCCACGTTTTCGAGCGAAACGCCCGGCACGGTACGCGCGCTGTTCTACGGCTTGGGTGCGGACGGCACGGTCGGCGCGAACAAGAACTCCATCAAGATTATTGGCGAGGAAACCGGCAACTATGCGCAAGGCTACTTCGTGTACGATTCGAAGAAGTCCGGCGCCATCACCGTATCGCATCTGCGGTTCGGACCGCGGCCCTTGCACTCCAGCTATCTGATCACGAACGCAAATTTCGTAGCCTGCCACCAGTTTTCGTTCCTGGAGCGGCTGGACGTATTGAAGTGCGCCGAGCCGGGCGCAACCTTCCTGCTGAACAGCCCGTTCGGCCCGGACGAAGTTTGGGATCAATTGCCCCTTACGGTGCAGCGCCACATCATCGCCAAGAAGCTGCGCTTTTTCGTGATCGATGGTTACGAGGTAGCCAAGAAGACGGGCATGGGCGGGCGCGTGAACACCATCATGCAGACCTGCTTCTTCGCCATCAGCGGCGTACTGCCGCGCGAAGAGGCCATCGCGGCGATCAAGCACGCTATCGAAAAGACTTATGGCAAGCGCGGCGAGGCCGTGGTGCAGAAGAATTTCGCCGCCGTGGATGCCGCATTGAGCCATTTGAGCGAAGTGAAAATACCATTCGAAGCCACCGCCGGTTTCGATATGCGGCCGCCGGTTCCGGCTGGCGCGCCCGATTTCGTGCAGAAGTTCACGGCGCGCATTATAGCCGGCGAAGGAGATGATCTGCCGGTGAGCGCCATGCCGCTCGACGGCACCTTCCCCACCGGCACCACGCAATGGGAGAAGCGTAACATCGCACTCGAAATTCCCGTTTGGGACGAGAACCTGTGCATACAGTGCGGCAAGTGCGTCCTGGTCTGCCCTCATGCGGTGATCCGCGCCAAGGTATACGAGCCAGCACTCGCCAACGGCGCGCCCGCCACTTTTAAACACGTGCCCGCGCGCTGGAAAGATTTCAAGAGCATGCAGTACACATTGCAGGTGGCGCCGGAGGATTGCACCGGATGCGCGCTATGCGTGGCGGTCTGCCCGGCCAAGAGCAAGAGCGAAGTGAAGCACAAAGCCATCAACATGGTGGCGCAAGCTCCGCTGCGCGAGCCCGAAGCCGCCAATTGGGATTTCTTCCTGAAGATCCCCGAGATCGACCGCCGCCTGCTCAGCCAAAGCCTGGTGAAGGACAGCCAGTTGCTGCAGCCCCTGTTCGAATTCTCGGGAGCTTGCGCGGGATGCGGCGAAACGCCGTATATCAAACTGATGAGCCAACTCTTCGGCGACCGTACCGTTATCGGCAATGCCACCGGCTGCTCATCGATTTACGGCGGCAACCTCCCAACCACGCCATACACCACCAACGCGCAAGGACTAGGACCGGCATGGTCGAATTCGTTGTTTGAAGATAACGCCGAATTCGGGATGGGCATGCGCCTGGCCATAGACAAGCAGAACGAATACGCCCGCGAGTTGGTCGCACGGCTGAACGCCACCATCGGCGACGAGTTGGCCCAGGCGCTGCTCAATGCCGACCAGACCGCGGAATCCGGCATTTTTGAACAGCGCGCGCGGGTGAAACTGCTGAAACAGAAACTGGCTGGAGTGAGCACGCGCGAGGCGCGCGACCTGCTGAGCCTGGCCGATGCGCTGGTAAAGAAGAGCGTCTGGATCCTGGGCGGCGACGGTTGGGCTTACGACATCGGCTACGGCGGCCTCGATCACGTCCTGGCATCCAACCGGAACGTCAACATTCTGGTGCTCGATACGGAAGTCTACTCGAACACCGGCGGCCAAATGTCGAAATCCACGCCGCGCGGCGCGGTGGCCAAGTTCGCCGCCGGCGGCAAGCCCGGCGCAAAGAAAGATCTGGCCATGATGGCCATGAATTACGGCACGGCGTACGTGGCGAAAATCGCCATGGGCGGCAGCGACACCCACACCATCAAGGCTTTCATCGAAGCCGAATCGTACAACGGACCGTCGATCATCATCGCCTATAGCCACTGCATCGCGCACGGTTACGACATGGTGCACGGATTGGATCAGCAGAAGGCCGCGGTGCAATCCGGTTACTGGCCGTTGTTCCGCTACGACCCGCGCCTGGCGGCCGCTGGAACGAATCCCTTCCAACTGGATTCACGCCCACCCACCATCAAGCTGAAGGATTACGCTTACAACGAGACGCGCTACACCATGCTGGCCAAGAGCCATCCGGAGGAAGCGCATGAACTGCTGGAACTGGCGCAGCAGGATGTGCTCGACCGCTGGCGGATTTACGAGAACATGGCCAGCATGCAAATGAAGGAGGCCCAACTATGATCGATCTATCGAAGACCATCGACCTGACTACCACCTACCTGGGATTGAAACTGCGGAATCCGCTGGTGGCTTCCTCCTCGCCCATGTGCGCGGACGTCGCCAACATTCGCCGCATGGAAGACGCCGGCGCGGCGGCCGTGGTCCTGCATTCTCTATTCGAGGAGCAGATCGCGGTGGAGAGCTACGAACTCGACCGCTTCCTTTCGGCCGGCGAGAGTGTCAGCGCGGAAAGCATCACGCAATTTCCCGACATGCTCGGTTACAACCGCGGACCTGAAGCCTACCTGAAGCACATCCGCAAGGTGAAGGAAGCCGTGCGCATCCCGGTGATCGCCAGCTTGAACGGGACCTCGGTAGGCGGCTGGCTCAAGTACGCCAAAGAGATGGAGCAGGCCGGCGCCGACGCACTGGAGTTGAACGTTTACTATATTCCGGTGGACCCGGAGATATCCGGCGAACAGGTGGAGCGCAGGTACTGCGACTTGGTGCGCGAGGTGAAATCCGCGATACATATCCCGGTGGCCGTGAAGCTGGGTCCGTACTTCAGCGCGCCGGTGAACATGGCCAAGCGGCTGGAAGGCGCGGGCGCCGACGGCCTGGTGCTGTTCAACCGCTTCTACCAGCCCGATTTCGACCTGGAAGCGCTGGAAGTGGTCCCCAACCTGATTCTGAGCAACCAATATGAACTGCTGTTGCGGCTGCACTGGATCGCGGTGCTCTACGGCAACGTGCGCCCCGACCTAGCATTGACCGGCGGAGTCCACAGCGCAACCGACGTGGTGAAGGCCATGATGGCCGGCGCCAAGGTCGCCATGATGACCTCCGCGCTGCTGAAGAAAGGTATCAGTTACTTAGATACCATGCTGACGGAGTTACTCGTCTGGCTGGGGGATCACGAGTACGATTCGATCCGGCAGATGCAGGGCAGCATGAGCCGTAACGCGGTGCCGCAGCCGCAGGCATTCGAGCGGGCGAATTACATGAAGGTTCTGAGTTCGTACGCGATGGGGTAAATGCGTGCCTGGACTACTGAGTTGCCCAGATAGCCACAACGGTAACCTGAACCGCTATGCTGATCACCCAAGAATCCGGACCGCCGCCGGTCCACTTGACCTCGAGAGCCGCCTTAAACGTCCCCACATCCGCGCCGTGCCTGCCGTGATTGTATAATCGGAGGCCTGGATTGCGCCCGACGGAACCGTGGCTTGGTATGCAGAAAGCCCGCTAGTTCATGAGGGGCTTCGTATCTGTGCCTTCCTCACGCGATCTGATCGTGAAGTGGGCGAGGTCGTAGTAGCTGCCAGTCGGGCCGCCGGGGCACCCGCTCTGACCGTGCTGGATTTTGGCGGGCTGAACGCACGCTAAGCGCAGCCTTACCCGCTCATTGAATTCAAGAACTCCGCGTTGCTCCGAGTCTTGCTCAGCTTGTCGAGCAGCAGTTCCATGGTTTCCACCGGCGACAGGGGATTCAGCACCTTGCGCAGAATCCACACGCGGTTTAATTCTTCCTTCGGCAGCAGCAGCTCTTCCTTGCGCGTGCCGCTCTTGTTGATGTCGATGGCGGGGAAGACGCGCTTGTCCACCAGCTTGCGTTCCAGGTGGATTTCCAGGTTACCGGTGCCTTTGAACTCTTCGAAGATCACGTCGTCCATGCGGCTGCCGGTATCGATCAACGAAGTCGCGATGATGGTGAGCGAACCGCCTTCTTCGATATTGCGCGCCGCGCCGAAGAAACGCTTGGGGCGTTGCAGGGCATTGGAATCGACGCCTCCGGAGAGCACCTTGCCGGAAGGCGGCACGATGGTGTTGTAGGCGCGCGCCAGGCGGGTGATGGAATCGAGCAGGATCACGACATCCTTCTTGTGCTCCACCAGGCGCTTGGCTTTTTCGATGACCATTTCGGCCACCTGCACGTGGCGCGTGGCGGGCTCGTCAAAGGTGGAACTGATGACTTCGCCGCGCACGGAACGCTGCATGTCGGTGACTTCCTCAGGCCGCTCGTCGATCAGCAGCACGATGAGGGTCACTTCGGGGTGGTTTGTCGTAACGGAGTTGGCGATCGATTGCAGCAGCATCGTTTTGCCGGTGCGCGGCGGGGATACGATCAGGCCCCGCTGCCCTTTGCCGATGGGTGTCAGCAGATCCATCACGCGGCCGGAAAAGTTGTCGCGCACGGTTTCGAGCTTGATGCGCGCATTAGGATACAGCGGCGTCAGGTTGTCGAAGAAAATCTTGTTGCGGGCTTCCTCGGGCGGCTCGAAGTTGATGGCGTCGACTTTGATCAGCGCGAAGTAGCGCTCGCCTTCCTTGGGAGGCCGGATCTGGCCGGAGATGGTGTCGCCAGTGCGCAGATCGAAACGGCGAATCTGCGAGGGTGAGACATACACGTCATCGGGGCCGGGCAGATAGTTGTACTCGGGTGCGCGCAGAAAGCCGAAGCCGTCAGGCAGGCATTCGAGGACGCCTTCGGAGAAAATCAGGCCGCTCTTCTCGGCTTGCGTCTGCAGGATTTTGAAGATCAGCTCCTGCTTGCGCAGTCCGGCGGCACCGGCCACGTTCATATCCTTGGCCACCTGGTTGAGCCTTTGGATGCTCATGTCTTTCAATTCCACCAGGTCGAGCGTGGGGGAGCCGTTTTTCGCCTGGGCTGGCGGTTTGTTGCGCCGGTGGCCATGGTGGCCGCCGCCTTGCATTGGTTCGGGGCGGTCGCCAGCCGGCTGCGGCCGCTGCTCGGTCGTGGCCGGAGCGCCGTCGAGCGGCGCGGTGTTATTTTGTTCGCGGGTTTGGTCGCGGGCAGGCCCGGTGGTTTCACGGGCAGGCCCATTTTCGCGGGCAGACCGTTCGGGCGGGCGCTCGGACGGCTTGTCCTGTTCTGCGGGCGGTGTGGTGGTACTTACCGCGTCTGGAGTGTTTTCGTTATCACTTGCCAAATTTCCCTCACTCCCCGGCCAGTGGAGGCCGAGAACGGCAGCGGCTCGACGTGCTCCTTGCGGATGCCCGCCAAACCCTGCCACTGTTCTGATTGATTTAACTTATCTGTCTTTGTGGCGATCACCTGGTACCGCCGGTTGTGAAGCTCGAGCCATTCCTTGAGTTGCAAATCCGGATCCATCCAGCCCCTGCGAGCGTCCAGGACCAGAAAGGATAGATCCAAAGTCCGTCTGTTTACTAAGTAGCTCTCGATCAGTTCCCGCCACTGCTCAGCCAAGTCTTTGGAAACCCGGGTGTAACCATACCCGGGCAGATCGACAAAATACATCGATCCTTTGATGCGGTAAAAATTGAGCGTTTGCGTGCGACCCGGAGTGCTACTGGTGAAAGCCAGCCCTTTACGCCCGACCAAGGCGTTAATCAGGCTGGACTTTCCGACGTTACTTCTCCCTAAAAAGGCTATCTCAGGCAAGCCGTCAGCTGGGAACTGTTCCGGTTTGGCCGAAGATGTTACAAAAGTGCTGTCGATTACCAAACTGTAGCGGGGCTAAAGCCCCGCGCGGGCTAAAACCCGCCCTCCAACCAACTAGTGGGCGACGACTTCTTCCGGTTGGGCGGCGACGTCCACACCCGGTGTGGCCGGCATGGGTAACGCTACAATCTCCCGCTCCAATGCGATCTTGAGAACCTCGTCCATCGACTCGACGAAATGGATCTTCATTTCGTTGCGAATATTTTCCGGAATCTCGGGCAGATCCTTCTGATTATCCAAGGGCACGATGGCTTCGTTAATCCCGTGGCGATGGGCCGCCAGCAGTTTCTCCTTCAGCCCGCCGATACCCAACACCTTGCCGCGCAGCGTGATTTCGCCCGTCATAGCCACATCGCCGCGCACCGGAATTCTGGTCAGTGCGCTGCAAATCGTCGTGGCCATGGTGATCCCAGCCGAAGGTCCATCCTTGGGGATGGCGCCCTCAGGGAGGTGTATGTGCACATCCAGATTCCGGTAAAAATCGCGCGGCAACCCGAACTGGTGCGCCCTGGACCGAATATAGCTCATGGCCGCCTGCGCGGACTCCTGCATCACTTCGCCCAGTTTGCCGGTGATGGTCAGCTTGCCTTTGCCTTCCATCAGGGTGGCTTCCGTAGTCAGGATCTGGCCGCCGACTTCGGTCCACGCCAAACCTACTGCCGCGCCGATCTCGTTTTTCTTCTCCGCCTGCAGGTCGCGGAACCGCTGCGGTCCCAGCAAGTCGGGGAGGCTGGCGCCGGTGATCACGGTTTTCTCGCTGCGCTTCTTATCTTTGTCCTTGGCGCCTTGGTTGTTTACCACTTTGCGCGCCAGCTTCCGGCAAACGTTCCCGATTTCGCGCTCCAGGTTCCGCACACCGGCCTCGCGCGTGTAGTATTGGATCAGCCCCTGCAGCCCATCATCGGCGAACTCGATCTCGTTGCTCGTCAACCCAGTCTGCTCCATCTGCTTCTTGACCAGGAAACGCTTGGCGATCTCCAGTTTTTCATATTCGGTGTAGCCGGAAAGCCGGATGACTTCCATCCGGTCCTGCAAGGCGGGCGGAACCGTGTGGAGCACGTTAGCCGTCGCGATGAAGAAGACCTGACTCAGATCATACTCCACATCGAGATAGTGGTCAACAAACATAAAATTCTGCTCGGGGTCCAAAACTTCGAGCAGAGCCGCGGAAGGATCGCCGCGGAAATCCATGGACATCTTTTCCACTTCGTCCAGCATGAACACCGGATTGCGCGTGCCGGCCTTCTTCATCATCTGGATAATCTGGCCGGGAAGAGCGCCGATGTAAGTGCGGCGGTGACCGCGAATCTCGGCCTCATCCCGCACGCCGCCGAGCGACATGCGCACGAATTTGCGGCCGGTCGCCTTGGCGATGGACATCCCCAGCGAAGTCTTGCCCACGCCGGGAGGCCCCACAAAGCAGAGGATCGAACCCTTGGGGTTCTTCACCAGGCGGCGCACCGCCAGGAACTCCAAAATGCGTTCTTTTATTTTTTCGAGCCCGTAGTGGTCCGATTCGAGCACCTGTTCGGCGAACTTCAGATCGCGGATTTCTTTCGATTTTTTCTTCCACGGCACCGCCAGCAGCCAGTCCAGGTAGTTGCGCGACACGGTGGACTCGGCGGACATGGGCGGCATATTCTCCAGCCGCTTCAGCTCCGCCGCGGCCTTTTCCTGCGCGTCCTTGGTCATGCCGGCCGTCTCGATGCGCTTTTTCAGCTCGTCGATTTCGCTCTTTTCGCCGCGGCCGAGTTCCTTCTGGATCGCCTTGATCTTCTCGTTGAGGTAATATTCTTTTTGCGCCTTCTCCATCTGGCGCTTCACGCGGCCCTGAATGGTGCGGTCCACGTTCAGCTTCTCGATCTCGATGTCCAGCATCTCGGCCACGCGGGTCAAGCGGTCGACGGGATCGAAGATCTCCAGCAGTTCCTGCTTTTCTTCAATGGTCAACTGCAGATTGGCCCCCACGGTATCCGCCAGTTTGCCGGCGTCGTCCACGCGGATGGCGGCGATCATGGTTTCGTAGTTCAGATTCTGGCTCAGCTTGACGTATTGCTCAAACAGGGTGGTTACCCGGCTGGTCAGCGCATCCAGTTGCGGACCGGCTTCCACCTTGAAGTTGAAGGTGCGCACCACGGCCCGGAAAAATCCTTCGTCGTCGTTGATGGAGAAAACCTTGGCCCGCTCTACCCCTTCCACCAGGACTTTGATATTTCCGTCCGGCAGTTTCAGGCTCTGCACGATATTCACCACCGTGCCCACGCTGTAAATCTCGTTCGGCTTGGGTTCGTCGATGGAGGCATCGTGCTGCGTGGCCAGGAAGATTTTCTTGTCGCCTGCCATGGCCTCTTCGAGTGCGCGCACACTGGATTCGCGACCCACCACGAACGGGGTCATCATGTACGGGAAGATCACCACATCCCGAATGGGCATCATGGGCAAACGTTTTGTATCGGATTTTTCCTTTAAAGTAAGCATGTTTCTCCGAAAAAGGGTTCTACCGGCACCCCGTGGCCGGGCGGGCGGGCTTTGGCGCAAAAACGCGTTGGCTGGCTTAGCCGGCCTTTTCTAATATTGTAAGGCTGATTTTCTGGGAAAGCACCATCTCTTTGGTGACCAGGAACTCCCTGACCTTCTTGTAAGAGGGGAGGTAGTACATCAGATCCAGCATCAGGTCTTCCAGAATCATGCGTAGGCCGCGAGCTCCCACTTTCCGTTCCAGGGCCAAATCGGCGATCGCTTCCAGCGCGTCGTCACTGAACTTCAGCCGCACATTCTCAAATTCAAACAGTTTCTGATATTGCCGCACGATGGCGTTCTTGGGCCTGGTCAGAATCTGCACCAGCGAGTCCTTATCCAGTTCCTCGAGCACCGCATTCACCGGCAACCTGCCGATGAACTCCGGGATGAACCCGAACTTGATCAAATCCTGCGGCTGCGCCTGAGCCAGCAGGTTGAGATCGCGATGGCCCGTGATGCCGATCGTTTTGCTGCTCTTCTCTTCCTCCGGCAGGAAACCCATGGATTTCTTGCCCACGCGCCGCCCGATCACCTTCTCCAGCCCCACGAAGGCCCCGCCGCAGATGAACAGGATATTGGTCGTATCCACGGGCGTGAATTCCTGGTGCGGATGCTTGCGCCCGCCCTGTGGCGGCACGTTGGCGATGGTGCCCTCCAGGATCTTCAATAACGCCTGCTGCACGCCCTCGCCCGAAACATCCCGGGTGATGGACGGGTTTTCGTCCTTCCGGCAGATTTTATCAATCTCGTCGATATATATGATGCCTTGCTGGCACCTCTGGACGTCTCCATCCGCCGCTTGTAGCAACTTCAGGATAATATTCTCGACATCCTCACCCACATAGCCGGCTTCGGTTAACGTGGTGGCGTCCACGATGGCGAACGGCACATCCAGGATACGCGCCAACGTCTGCGCCATCAGGGTCTTGCCGGTTCCGGTGGGGCCGATCAGCAGAATGTTGGATTTGGAAAGCTCCACGTCGGAGTTCCTCATCCGGTTCATATGAATACGCTTGCAATGATTGTAAACGGCCACCGCCAATTTCTTTTTGGTGGCTTCCTGGCCGATCACGTACTGATCGAGATGTTCCTTTACTTCCAACGGCTTCGGGATTTTGTGCGGTATCCCGGAGGGCTGGTCGACCTTATCGTCGTCCAAAATTGAGTTGCACACTGCGATGCATTCATCGCAAATGTAGGCTCGCGGGTAATCACTGGGGGATGAGATGAGCTTCCCAACTACATCCTGGCTTTTGTGACAAAAAGAACATCGCAGGGCCTCATCGGATCCGGCACGCTTCACGCAGTCGCCTCCTCAAATCCTGGGGTTGAAGGGCACCCAAGGAATGCCATCCCGTCTGCGGGGTAATACAACGGGTTCAATACCATTATCACCTGAATCCGGTGATTTAGGCAATCTGCTATTCAAGTGGAGAAAGTACTGGCAGTTCAACAACCCTGCCCGAGGATCATTTGCCGCCCAATATCTCTCCATGCGGCTTGCCCTGGGTGATTTCTTCGTAGGCGTCCTTCGCCTGCGTTTTCAAACCATCGCCAACCCAATTCTTAACGCCGTCCGGCAGTTGCAGGTTAGCCAGATCCTCCGGCTTCTTGCCCTGATCCACTGCCGATTGTACCGCTTTTCGCAATTCCACCATGAACTGCGCCTGCCCCGCCATCACCTCCGGACCTCCCAGGCCGCCATGGCCCGGCAGCACCGTCTTCACCTTCAGCGTTTCAGCCGCGCGCACGACTTCCGGCCAGTTGCCGATGTCGCCGTCGGCCGTGTAGTTATAGGGACCGTTAACCACTGCGTCACCCGTGCACAGGATCTGTTCCTTGGGCAGGTAGACGAAGCCGTCGCCGCGGGTATGCGCCCAGCCGAAGAAATGGAACTCCACGCGCCGGGTGCCGTCGTCCAGAACGAACAGCTTGTCGTCGAAGGTTTGCTTGGGCGGCTCCACGCTGGGACGATGCATATCGGCTACGTCCTTTCGCTGTTTGGCGGCCTGTTGCCAGCGAGCCGGCTCGTAGCGCCGCATTTCGTCGGCGACACCCTTGTATGCCAGCGTGGTAGCGCCCGCTTCGGTCCACACCGCGTTGCCATAGGAATGATCGCCGTGATGGTGCGTGTCGAAGACGTACTTCACCGGCTTCGACGAAACCCGCTTCACGTCGGCCATGGTGGCGCGCGCGCCGCTCGGAAAATTAGCATCCACCACGATCAGATAGTCCTTCATCTCGATGACGATGTTGTTGCAGTGGCCCAGGTTCGTCAGGTCGCCCTCGCGGAACCATACGCCGGGTGCGATCTTCTCGATGGTCTCGGGTTTGGCATCGGTGCGCGAGACAAACAGCGCCAGGGCTCCCAGGGAAACGAAAATGGACAGGATGGCGAAACGTCTGTGCATGTTGGCTCCAGTCAGCGACTCACCAGTTTACCTCATGCGACAATAGCCCCATGCCAGCGATGCTCGTTTCGGTCGAAGAATATTTACGCACGAGCTACCCCGACGGCGATTGCGCATGTGTTGATGGCGATATGGTGGAATGAGCGCGGCGGCAAGGGCGTCGCGTATCCTGTTTATCGCCGGATGGGCCGGAGCGCTGTTGCTGCTGGTCGGGCTTTCGGTCGCCGCGCGCGGCGGCAGAAAACTGTGGTTCGACGATCATATCCGCCTGCTGGTGCATGCGCACGCGGCACCCCCGGCCACCGCTCTGATGCGTGATCTTAGCCAGATCGGGCAGCCTGCGGTTCTGATATCCCTGGGCACGCTCATTATCTTCTGGCTGGTGCGGACCGGCCGGTCGCGCACGGCGTTACTGTTCGCGATCGTGGTGGTTGGCGCGGAGATCCTCGACCAGCTACTCAAGCTCCTGTTTCACCGCACGAGGCCGGTTCCGTTCTTTGGCATCGCGACGCCGGATAGCTACAGCTTTCCGAGCGGCCACGCGCTGGTATCGTGCGCTTTTTTCGGCTCGCTGGCGGCAATCGCCGCGGCGCGTACCACCCGCCGCACGCTGCGCATGGCGTATTATGCGGCAGCCGCAGCAACGGCTGGCGCCATCGGCTTCTCGCGGATCTATCTGGGTGTACATTATCCGAGCGATGTGTTGGGCGGGTACGCGGCTGCGGTGGTTTGGTGTTTCAGCGTGGTGTGTTGGCGTAGCCGGCCGGGACAGGGGGCGATGGGGCCTCCCGGCTAGAGCCCGCGTTCCTTTACAATTGTCTGCGGGCGACCATGCTTTCCGGCATTCCGTACCAAGACCCGATCGATCGAGGCCCCTTGATCCAGGAGGCCCGCGGTTTCAAGAATCCCCGAACCGGATTCTTATACCCGGCCCGCCATCAAATACCCGTTTTCCTCACTGCGGGCGCAGTGGAAGGCCCCAACGCCCGCTATCAGCGGCTGTACGACCGCTTCGCTCCCCTGTACGATGCCGCCACACGCCTCTACGCCTGGTGGAAGAGCGGCGCCGAAGCCACCCGCCGCAAAGCGTACCTCGACCTTCTTGAACTCCATGACGGGGCCCGTTTCCTGGAGGTCTCGGTGGGCACCGGAACGAACTGGCGCTACTTGAATCCGAATCTCGATTTTCATGGCCTGGACCTCTCGGCGGGCATGCTGGCCCGGTGCCGCCGGCGCGCCCATCAACTCAAGCTGAGGTTCCAGCTTTGCCAAGGGCTAGCCGAGCATCTGCCCTTTCCAGATTCCGCATTCGACTCTGTCTTCCACATGGGCGGCATTAACTTCTTCAGCGATCCTGGCGCGGCGCTCCGGGAAATGGTCCGCGTGGCCAAGCCGGGCACCCGGTTGGTGGTGGTGGATGAAACCGAGGAGTTGGCCAGGCGGAACGAAGACAATGTGGTGGGCGCCGCCTTCTTCAAGAATCGCCCGCGGATCATTGTGGCGCCGGTGGATCTGCTTCCGCCAGGCATGCTGGAGGTAACCGTGCGCGAGATCTGGGACCGAGAGCTTTTCGTTTTGACTTTCCGCAAGCCGTAATCGGCAACGAGTGTGTGGCCCCGGTCCCCGAGTGTTATGATTGACCGCGGATCGGCATGCCCCCTTCACGCCCTCTGGCACTGATCACCGGAGCTTCCAGCGGTATCGGCGCTACGTTCGCGCGTCACTTGGCCGCGCTCGGTTGTGACCTGGTGCTGGTGGCCCGCCGCAAAGACCGGTTGGAGGAGCAGGCCCGCGCCATCCAGGGCGCGCATTCCGTGGAGGCTGAAGTCCTGCCGGCGGATCTTACATGCGGTGCGGATCTGCAAACTGTCGAAGAGCGCATCGCCGCCGCGCCGAACTTGGAATATCTGGTCAATAACGCCGGATTCGGAATCACCGGACGTTTCTTCTCCGCTCCCCTGGAAGGCCAGGACCAGATGCATCGCCTGCACGTCCTCGCGCCGATGCGGCTGATGCATGCCGCACTCCCGGGGATGATTGCCCGTGGCCGCGGCAACATTATTAACGTCTCGTCGGTTTCAGGATTTGGACAAAACCCCGGCAGCGTCAGTTACTCCGCTACCAAAACCTGGATGACCAGTTTCACCGAAGGCATTTACATGGAACTGAAAAGCGTCGGCTCGCCCGTGCGGGTACAGGCATTGTGCCCCGGCTTTACGCTCTCCGAATTCCACGACACTATGCACTTCGACCGCAAGACCCTTCCGGACTGGATGTGGATGTCCTCGGACGAGGTGGTGGACGCATCGTTGCGCGCCCTCGACCGCGACCAGTTGATCGTGATTCCAGGCTGGCGCTATCGCCTGCTGGTGTTCCTGATGCGCGCTTTGCCACGGCCCCTGTATCACTCGCTGGCGATTAAATATGCGAGAGGAACTGGCCGCGCCCGTTAAGTATTGGAGGGCGGGCGTTAGCCCAATGCCACTTAGATATCCGCATATCTGGAATGCTGCATATTTTGTGGGGCAGGCCTCCAGGTCTGCGCGGTCCTCCAGGACCCGCCCTTCGCGTTTTGGATCAGCCGTTCCACAGGGGCAGGCCGACGTGGACGTCGGCCGCAGGACTGGAGTCCTGCCCCACAATTTATGCAGGAGTTCGGTCGCGCGAAAACTAAGTGGCATTTGGGCTTTAGCCGGCGCGGGGCTTCAGCCCCGACGCAGCGAGTCTTTTCGTTGCGGCTACGCTATGGCATCTGGGGCGCAGCGCTAACCAGTATCCGCGCGATCCAGCCGGCGTGCGGCAACCCGCTGGCGGAGAGCGCCTTCACTTCGGAATCCACGTCGTACTCTACACGCCGTATGGCCGGCACGTAATCGTCCAGCAAAAGATAGGCGGCGCGCGGATCGCCATCGAAAGAGAGACTCACGCTACCCGTGTTCGCTACCGTCATGGCCGCCATTTTGCGGATAAAGGCGCGATGGATATGCCCGTAGACGGCCAGCGGCCGGCCGAGCGGCGCGTACATCGCCTCCAATTCGACATCGTTTGCGTCCGCGGCAGGCGCGCGCCAGGTAGTGGCGGGGCTGGCATGCACCAGCGCCATCTGGCCTTCGATATGCACGCGCGGCAGGCCTCTCAGCCATCCGAGCCGCTCCTCGCCGAGCGCTTCACGATCCGCGGCGGCCATCTCCTCGATCGCCGCGGACAGAGGTTGGAAGTTCGGCGATTCGCGCGCGAAATCTTGCAGCGATTCGGGCTTGAAAAGCAGTTCGTCCGTATTGCCCAGCACGCCCTGCCAGCCCAGATCGCGTATGCGATCGACGATCGCGGCGGGGCCGGCGCCGCCGTGGGCGAGATCGCCGCCATGCAGGACCAAGTCGGGAGAAGTCAACCGAAGATCCGCCAGTACCGCTTCGAATGCGGTTCTGTTTCCGTGGATATCGGATACGATCGCGATGCGCATCAGGTTGACCGGCGTTTCAGCTAAAAGTATTATCTCCCAGGAATCGGTCATTTCGGGGGTATGGCCTGGCCCTCCTGCTATGCTCGGATTTCGCGATGCGTATGCTCCGGAAGGCATGGCCTCTCCTCATCCTGCTGGCCGAGGTGCTGGCATTTTTCCGGCGCGTTCTCTTCTACGGCCATTACGCCATTCCGTGGGACTTCCGCGCCTATCACCTCTCGCAGGCCTGGTTTATCGCGCGGTCGCTCGCGCGCGGCGAGTTGCCGCTTTGGGACCCGTACACTTACTGCGGCATGCCCTTCTACGCGAACCTCACGGCGCAGCTTTTCTATCCTCCGGCGTTGGCCGCGATCCTGTTCAGCAACTGGACCGGCGGCGGGCACCTCCTGTATTGGCTAGAACTGCAAATGGCCGCGCACGTATTTCTGGCGGGTGCGTTCACTTACTGGTTGCTGCGCCGGCTGGACGTGGGACGCGCGGCCGCGGTGATCGGCGCGACCGTCTATCAGTTGGGAGCTTACACTGCGTCGCAGGCGGAGCACTTGGGCGCCATCGATGCGGCGGCATGGCTGCCGCTCGCCTGGCTGTCGGTGATCGCATTGGGCAAGCGCTTCCGCTGGCGATGGCTGTCCGGCCTGGCGGGCGCGCTGGCCATGTCGCTATTGGCCGGATTCCCCGCAACCACCGCTGTAGTCTTCATTTCGTGCCTGCTGCTAGCCGCCATCCTGGCCGTGTTGCGCCGCGCATCGCCCCTGGTGCTGGTCGACACCGCGATTGCCGCCGTGTGGGCAGTGCTGCTCGCCGCCATACAATTCTTTCCCACACTGCAGCTGTCGCGGCTGAGCGTGGCGCAATATCGCAGCCAGTATCTGAAGACTGGCGGCGGAATGCCGTTGCAGGCTTTGGTCTCACTGGTGCTCCCCAATCATTACGGGCTCTTTCAGTTCGCCGGCGGCGCGTGGAAACATCCCTGGGAAGTGACCTTTCTTTATACTTACTGCGGCATTCCCGCGCTGCTGTGCGCGGCATTGGCGGTAGCGTATCGCCGGAACCGGTACGCCGCACCGGCCGCGTGGCTCACGCTATGCGCGGCGCTGTGGATGCTGGGCGACTCGACGCCGGTGGGGAAAGCGATCTTCATATCCCTGCCGGATGCACTGAAGAATTCGCTGTACGCGGAGTTTGCGCTGTGCGCCTTCACGCTTGGGCTGGCGCTGCTGGCGGGGATGGGGGCGGAACTGGTCCTCGCGCGGCGTGCGCATTGGCTGCAGGCGGGCGCGATCGCGATCGTGGCCGCGGACCTGATCGCCGTCAGTTCAGGGCGCCCGTTCAATACGGTGGATCAGCGCATCGATCCGGGCATCGGCTACGATCACTATGCCGGTGTGCCGCAGATTCCGGGCGCATTGCGGCAACTGGCGAATCAGAGTGTGCCGCCGTGGCGCATGGATTCCATCAACGGATACCCGGACTTGATCACGCATGGGCCGCTTTTCGAATTTCCGTCGGCCAATGGCAACGATCCGTTCGCGCTGGTCAGGATGATGCAGGTGCGGCTGTCGTTCTGCGAAGGCGCGCCCTGGGGCCGGTTTTACGAAGTGACCGATCCCAATAACCAGGCGTTCCAATTGATGAGCGTGCGTTATGTGCTGTCGGCGCACGAACTCCCGCGGCGCGCCGGCATGGAGGGATTGCTGCGGAAGATCGGCGAACTGCCGGGCACCCAGATCTATGAGAATCCCATGGTCCTGCCGCGTTTCCATCTGGTCAACGGGTTATGGCACGCCGCGGACATGCAGCAGGCTCTGGCGCTGATCCGCAAGGGCGGGTTCGATGCAAACGCTGAAGCTGTGGTGGAAGGATCCATTCCCAACACCCTGCTCCATGGCCCGGTCACCGTTCCCGCGGGCGCGGTGCGCGTGCTATCGTACACGGCGCGCGAATTTACAGTAGAGACAGACGCTCCGTTACCCGCATTTCTGGTAACCTCCGAGGCGGCCTACCCAGGTTGGCACGCCTGGATCGACGGCCACCCCCAAACACTCTTTCTCACCAATGTCGCGTTTCGCGGCATGCCCGTTCCCGCCGGCAAGCACCTGGTGAAGATGCGCTTCGATCCGGGAATCCTGTGGTGGTCCGCCGGAGTGACCCTGGCGGCGGCGATAGGGCTGGTTCTCGCCTGCGCGTTCGGCGATAATAGGCATGCACGCCCTTCATGGACTTCAAGGAGCAGCTGAAATCCTCCGTCGATATCGTCAAGGTGATCGGCGAATACGTGCGTCTGAAGAAATCGGGCGCGTCACGCTACACGGGTCTGTGCCCGTTCCACAACGAGAAGACCCCGTCTTTTTCCGTGCATGCCGGACATCAGTTCTATTTTTGCTTCGGTTGCGGGGCGAAAGGCGACGTGCTGAAGTTCGTCATGGAATTTGAGCACGTCAGCTTTCCCGAAGCTGTGAAGCTGCTGGCGGAGCGCAACGGCATTCCGATGCCCAAGCGCGCGGAGTACGCGGATGCGGACACGCGCTTGCGCGCCGCGGCGTTTCAGATGCAGGAACTGGCGCAGGAGGCGTTTCTTCAACAGCTCGCCTCGCCGGCGGGGATTGAGGCGCGCCGCTATCTGGAGAAGCGCGGCGTGTCGCCGGAAGTGAGCGCGCAGTTCGGGTTGGGGTACGCCGAGCGGTCGGGCCGCGCGCTGCTGCGGTTGCTGGAGAAGCAGGGGTTCACGTCCGAGCAGATGGAGAATTCCGGTCTCCTGGGGCAGCGGGAAGATGGCAGTTTTTACGACCGGTTCCGCCACCGGCTGATGTTTCCGATCCACAGCGAATCCGGGAAGGTGATTGCGTTTGGCGGACGCGCGCTCGATCCCGACGATCACGCCAAGTACTTAAACTCCGCCGACTCGCCGATATATAAGAAGAGCGCTGTGCTCTACAACATGCACCGGGCCAAAGACGCCATCCGGCGGGCGGAACGGGCGGTGCTGGTGGAAGGGTACATGGACGCCATCGGTGTCTTCGCGGCGGGCGTGCGCGAGGTGGTGGCCAGTTGCGGAACGGCTCTTGGTGAGCAGCAGGTACGGGTACTGCGGAATCATGCGCAGAAGATCGTAGTGAATTTCGATCCGGATGCGGCCGGAGCGGATGCGGCGGAGCGCTCCATCAAGCTGTTGCTGGACGAAGGCATGCGTGTAAGGATCATGGAACTGGAAGACGGGCTCGATCCGGACGAGTACTGTTTAGAGCGTGGCCCGGATGCATACCGCGCTAAAGTAGATCAAGCGCCAACCTATTTTTACTGGCTGGCGGATCGGGCGCGCGCGAAGTTCGATCTGCACACCGCGGAGGGGCGTGTGGCGGGTTTTCAATTCCTGCTGCCGGCCATTCAGCGGTTGCCGGATAAGATTGAGCGAGTGGCGGTGGCCAACGATGTGGCCGGCTATTTGGGTGTGGATGCGGGGCTGGTGCTGGAGAATTTCCGCAAAGCGGTGCAGGACCGACGCGAGAAGAAGGTCGTGTCCGTGCGCGAGCCGCTGCGCGCCAATGAAAAGATTTTACTGAACTTGCTGGTTTCAGATGCCGATGCACGCCGCCAACTCATTCCAGAACTGGAGCAACTGCCCGCGCTCGAGCAATTTGCCACGCGGCGCGTTTTCCAGGCGCTGTTCGTCCTACATGCGGGGGGTGGGCCGGTGAATTACGAAGAGCTGAATGCGCGGCTGGAGGAAGGCGATCAGGAATTATTAGCGTCCGCGGTGCTGCAAGATGAAACGGATGGCGTTGCCATTACACTATCACTAGGAGAGGAGTGTCTGCGAAGTTTGCAGCGCTCCAGTCTGAAATCCCAAGTAGCGGCATTGAAGGCGCGGGTGAAAGAAGCGGAGCGGTCCGGCAATCTGCACGAGGCTTTGCGGCTCGCCGAGGAATTGCACGGCCTGGAGAAAGCCGGATAGCCGTATTCCGCAACAACGGGGGTGTACAATGTGGGGAATAGTCTCGCTAATGGTAGGGCGCTCGAGTGGCACCGGAAGATAAACTCGATCGGTTGCAGGAGTTGGTAGAGAACGGCAAGGAAAAAGGCTACGTCGCCTACGATGACCTGAGCGACGCCCTGCCTGCCGATCTCGGCGACGCCGGCGAACTCGGCAACCTGCTGGCAGGATTCGATGGCGCAGGCATCGAGGTCCTGGAAGACCCCAAGCTTGAATTCGATCAGAAGTTGGGCGAAGCCGACGATCTGCTGGACCTGGACGTGGTCCCGGCCGCCGGCGAGAAGATCAACGATCCGGTGCGCACCTATCTGCGTGAGATGGGGACCGTGCCCCTGCTGTCGCGCGAGGGTGAGACAGAGATCGCCCGGCGCATCGAACGCGGCCAGCATACGGTGATGAAAGCGCTATCGCGCTCGCCGTTGGTGATCCAGGAGATCCTGGACTTGGCCGACGAGGTGCAGCGGGGCACGACCCCACCGCGCGAAGTGGTGCTGGTGGCGGACCCCCTCATCATGGATGAGGCGACGGAAGAAAGCGGCCAGGAGTTTATTTCGATGGCCGAAGACGCCGCCCGGCATTTCCGGAAATTCCAACAGTTGCGGCAGAAGCTGAACGCGATTCCGCGCGCGCTGAAACCCAGGCAGCATGCTCACCTGCTTTGGGAAACGCAGCGCGCGCGGGTGCGGGTGTCGCGGCGCATTCGGACGGTGCGATTTCAGGGGCCTATCCTGCGTCGCTTCGCCGCGCAGATCCGGGCGGCGGTTGAAGAACTGACGCCAGTCGAGCGGGAGATTGCGCGCATACAGCGCCGCACAGAGACATCGCCCGCCCGGGCCGAGGGCATCAAGGAGTTGCGCCGGGAACAGCGCGCTTGTGCACAGCGGCTGCAGCAGATCGAAGAACGATACGGCTCCTCGGCGGGGGAGTTGCGGCGTACTCTTGCCATCATCACCAGGGCGGACCATGAAGCCGAAACCGCCAAGCGCGAATTGATTGAAGCCAATCTGCGACTGGTGGTGAGCATCGCCAAGCGGTACACCAATCGCGGGTTGCAATTTCTGGATTTGATCCAGGAGGGCAACATCGGTCTGATGCGGGCCGTGGACAAGTTCGAGTACCGCCGCGGCTATAAGTTCTCGACCTATGCCACCTGGTGGGTGCGGCAGGCCATCACGCGCGCCATTGCGGACCAGGCCCGCACCATCCGCATCCCGGTGCACATGATCGAGACCATCAACAAGCTGATCCGGGCCTCGCGCCAGTTGATTCAGGAATTGGGACGCGAGCCGACCACCGAGGAACTGGCCCGCCGCATGGAACTGCCGGTTTCGAAAGTGCGCAAAGTGCTGCGCGTGGCGCAGGAGCCTATCTCACTGGAGACGCCCGTCGGCGAAGAGGAAGAGTCGCACCTGGGAGATTTCCTGGTGGATCAGGCCGGTGTGTCGCCTTCCGACGCGGTGATTAATCTGAACCTGCGCGAGCAGACTGCCCAAGTGCTGAAAACGCTCTCGCCGCGCGAGGAAAAGATCGTCAAGATGCGCTTCGGGCTGGAAGATGGCAGCGAACACACGCTCGAAGAAGTCGGGCAGAATTTCGCGGTGACTCGGGAAAGGATTCGGCAGATCGAGGCCAAGGCGTTGCGTAAACTGCGGCATCCCAGCCGCAGCCACCGGTTGCGGGCGTTTATCGAGGATGGCAGCGGCAACGGAGACCGCTAGCGGCCGCCGCTGGAGCGGGCTTTAGCCGGCGCGGGGCTTAGGCCCCGCCTGCAGCACTGTTCCGGTTGCGGCTAGAGCCGATATCTCCAGTCCTGTGAACTGCGCCGTTGGGCAGATCCCCGCCCATCCGCTACCTGAAGATTGTGGAACAGCCCAGCCAATGACCTTTGGGCTTCAATTTCCAATCCCCGGGCGATACGCCTGTGGCGGTGCATTTCTGGAACGGTCCTCTATGGACCTGGCGAAGCCGTTCGCGACGCGATAGTCGCCTCTTTCCTGCCTCTAATGGCACTGCGCGGATCATTAGCTGAAAACTGCGCAAAATAGCTATTCATTTGGATGGTGACACCCGGCTTTACCTCGCATATACTGTGCACATCCCTGGGCTAACAAGGTTGAACTGGGCACTTTCCCAGGAATGTAAACGGAGACGTCTCGGGTCGTCGGCATCGTTTCCGATGTCCGCGAGAGCGGCCTGGAGGAGACGCCCAACCCGGAGGTCTATGTGCCGGCGACGCAGGCGCAACCGGATGGTGAGATTTTGGTAGTGCGTACCAGAATTCCGCCCGAGGGACTGGCGTCGAAGTCTTCAAGACATTGCGCGCGCTGAATCTGAGGCAGCCCGCCGCCGAGTTCCGGCCTCTCCATCTGCTTGTAGATCACGCCGTTTCCCCGTGCCGTTTCTTTGTCTCTCTGGTCACCTGCTTCGCCGTGCTGGGGCGGGTTTTGGCTTCGCTTGGAATCTACGGAGTCATCTCGTATTCAGTCGCGCGGCGCACTCAGGAAATCGGGATTGGCCCTGGGCGCTATCGCCGCGAACGTCGAGATCGAAGTATAGCGAAAACGCTGCGGCTGACCCTCTTCGGGATCGCTTTGGGAACTGTCAGATCCCTCGCGCTGTCCAGAGTGATCGCCTCATTGTTATTTGAGACAGAGTCCACGGACGCCGCCGCGTTCGGCGCCATGATTCTGCTGGTTGGCGCCGTGGCATAGCTTGCCGGATATATTCCAGGGCATCGCGAGTTGGCCCCCTGGTCGCTCTCCGCGCGGAGTAGGGACGAGCCCACTCCGGCGTTCTAGTGTAGTTGTCACCAAGCGTCTACGTATTCTGGCCGAAGCCCGCGCCACTCGGAGAATGGTTCCAAAACGCTGTTCCCTGAAATTCGGCGATATTGCGCTGGCGCCGCCGCATTCTTACCGTCCTTGAGGCGGTGACCTCTGAACGCTTGGCGAGCAAGTATGCGCACCGCGCGCGACATTCCCTCTTTATGCGCGCGGCGCCTCCCGTGGATCGCGCCGCGGATGGCAGGAAGCGCCGGGCTTGTCGCGCGCGTCCGCCTGGGGTCCACCCGGTGGCGCATGATGAGTGGGTCAAACGCCGGGCTAGTTTCGTGCGCCGCGTCGGGATAGGCTTGAATAATCGTCGCATTCGAACGTATCGCAACCGGCCAGAGAGTCCGCCGCCGGTCCGCTTCCTGCAGCCAGTAGAATGTGTGTCCTGCAGGCTCATTTTTTGGCGGCGGAGCTTGGTGAATTGACGGAGCCAGATTCCCAGCGGCCGGCAAGCAAGAAGGCTAGAAATGAGTCGTTCGATACTTGGACATGCCTCAACTCCAGTGTATGCCTTGAGATGCGAAGGCGATATCATACGTAGGGTTGAACCATATGTTGGGCGTTGCTCTTGCCGCCGGCGGGCTGATGATCGCAGCGGCCACTGCATACGGCGCAGGGCTCCTCAAAAGCCGTTCGTCGATTGCAGTGAGGAGGAACTGGTACGCGCCGTTCCCGAACTCGCGGGCATCGCTTTTGATGCAAATCAGAACGGTCTGGACGGACTGTTGCACACCGTTGGAGAGCTCCTTGACATTATGCTTGCGAAGTTTGTGGACGTCTCGGCCGCCGAGGATATCCATGAGATGCGCTTCGAAGACGGCATGGTTGGGTTAAGCCGACGCGAAGCGTTTCGCTATGTGGTCAAACTGAGTACGAACGGCGCGGCGGACCAGTTCGTGGAAATGCGGATCAAATCCCACCACCAGGGGCCCTTTTCAGACTCCCGCACATACAGAGTTTCTGATCCTGGGGCGCTTCATTGAATTGCTGAATTATTTTCTCCCGGAGTACCTGGTGCAGTCTCGCTTCCGCTACGTCGGCCGTGAGAAATGTGATGGACACGATTGCTTTGTCGTGGCATTTGTGCAGCGACCCGACGGGGCCGGACTGCCCACGTATCCTCGCACGGGGCCCAATGGCCAGAACGTCCGATTGCAGGGTCTCGCGTGGTTCGAGGCAGCGACGAAACGAATCGTCCGGCTCCGAATGGACATGCTGGGACTGATCGAGGGCTTCCCGCTCGAAGCCGTAACCACGAACATCTCCATGGTCCCGGTTCGCTTCGAATCCATCGGAACCGTCCTTTATCTCCCAGCAAGAGTGACTGTGCACGCACGCTACGCGGGAGGCGAACTGCACAGTGTGCATCGATATTCGGATTACCAGTCTGAGACAGAGAAGAGCGCGGGCATCGCTGAAGTCGCCTCCGTCGGCGGGGAAGACGCGTACGAATTACTCGCGCTGGGTATTGCGCTCGCGCGCGAGGGCAAGTCCGGCGAGGAGATCGCGGCCTTTCGCGAGGCCGTGCGCGTCGATCCGGAATTACCCGCCGGCAGATTTCACCTGGCGAACGCGCTCCGCAACACGGGGGACCTGGTGGGAGCCGAGAACGAATTGCGCGAAGCGGTGAAGCTTGTTCCGGATTCCGGAGTATACGTAACTTGCTGGGCATTGTGCTGTCCAAACGCGGCGATTTGCCAGGTGCCATCGCCGAGTTCGGCACAAGCGCCCGGATCCAGCCTCAGGAGGCGCCTGTGCACTTCAATCTGGGCCAGGCTTTGGAGAAATCGGGAGATAGGACCGCCGCGCTCGAAGAGTACCGGACCGCTTCCCATCTTGCGCCGGAGAATGCCGGCTTCAAAAAGCGGTACGAACTGCTCGAACACGCCAAGGCTTCGCCGGCGCCGGAGGCGACTATCAAGGTAGAGGTGCGGCAAGTGCTGGTTCCAGTGATTGTCACCGATAAGGAAGGCCATCACGTTTCTGGTCTCACGCGGCCGGATTTTCAAGTGTTCGAGGACGGCGTGGAGCAGAAGATTTCAGGTTTCAGCGTGGAAGATGCCGAACTGACCGCCGCCGCGGCCGTGCCGGGCATGGCCCCCGCGCCCGAGTCTACTGCGGCGCAAGCAGCGCCGGCGGCGCTCCCCCAAGCCGCACCAGCCCGGCGAACATATTTAATCTGTATCGATTCGTTGCACACCTCATTCGGAAACCTGGTGTATGTCCGCCAAGCCTTATCGAAGCTGTTCCGGTCCGAGCGGGCCGGGGATTCGCTGTACGCCGTACTCGCGTTGGGAGCCTCAACGCAGGTGGTGCAGGATACCACACCGGATCCTGAGAAGGCGTTGCAGGCAATTGAAAGCAAGAATTTTCAGAAGTCGTTTCTGGCCAGTCAGAAAGGTTCTGCGCAGGCCCAAATGCTGGAATTCCGGCACACACTGGACGAGGTGCGCCACGCATGCGATACAGGACAGCCGGAATGCGCAAGAAAGACACAGTTGCCAGCCCAAGCAAATCAGATTGCCTTGGAGGACCGCGTGTATGCCAGGTCGTTCCTCAGCCAGTTTTACTCCGCGGTGAAAGAACTGTCACACACTACAGGCCGGCGCACCATCGTCTTTATCTCTGATGGCTTCCAACTGGTGCCGGGCAAGCAGGCATTCGAATTACTAGCGGCCTACTTCCCTGAGTTTCAGTCTGCAGCACTCCGCACGGTAAAATCGAATGCAGGAATTGGATCCTGTTGTGCGCCTGGCTGCCAACAGCAATATCCCTATTTACACGATCGACTGGCGCGGCTTGGACACTTCGCCATTCTTCGATGCGTCGAACCCCGGCGGCTCGCCAAGGCTAATGCCGGCGGTGCTCAGCATCATGGATTCCGATGCCAGCGAAGCGGGCGGCACTCTGTCCGAAATTGCAGGAGCCACGGGCGGCACGGCATTTCAGAACAGTAACGATATTCTGACCGGGTTGCAACGTGCCTTTGCGGATGGACGCCAGTACTATGTGCTTGCGTATGTGCCGGGCAATTCCAATACGGACGGGAAATTTCATGCCATCTCGGTACGGTTGCGAGACAAGAAGTTATTCGTCAAAGCGAAGCGGGGTTATTGGGCCCTGGCGAATTAAGATTAAGCGCAACGATTCCACGGACAGACGCCATGGAATGTCAGCACAACCAGGCGGCGCTGGCCGATCAACCTGCTCCAATAGCACAATTGATCCGGAATTTACCTTCCGTAAAGTCTGGAGTGAAAGGCCAGAGTCATATGGCAGGCGCTGCGGCCTCGGACCGGCGCCGGAGCAGGCCTGGCGCTGCGAGTAGCGATGCTGGCTGGCCCGTTCCAGCGCCAGCCGCGCGTCGCGTGCCGCTCAAAGCGAGCCACGCCGGATGCCTGGCGCTGGAGACGTTGCGGCAATCAGGCCCCGGCGATATGCAGCCCGCCGGACATAGCGCCTATCTGCGATGCGCGGCCTGACCATACTGCCACTGACGTGACACACCGTGACCGCCGCGATTGGCGCTTCGCATAGGCTGGTGCCTCGCTAGTCGCGCACGTTCGCCTGGATCCGCCCGGCCGCGCATGATGAGCGGGTCAAGGGCCGGGCCGTAACCACTGAGCGTGCGATTCCGTTGTCAGCTTAAGTCGCCATTGCGCTGAATTCGCGTGCGATATTATGGTTCCTACGATTGGCGCCGAATGAATCAGGCAAGTTTAGAAGCGAGGCCGACCTGGGTGCGGTGGAAACCCCGCTTGCCGGAGTCCCTCTCCACGATTCAAGACTATGGGCTGGCAGTTCTTTCCGTCTCCGCGGCTCTCGGCGGTGCGCTTCTCACGGAGCGCTTCCACGTCCGCGACGTGGGGGTTCCGCTTTTCCTGTTCGCCGTCGCCGTAACCGCCTGGTACGGAGGGGCCGGGGCTGCCGTGGTGGCACTTCTGCTGTCATGCTTAGGCTTCGACTACTTCTTCGTAGAACCTCTGCATACACTTTACATCTCATCTTCGAATCTCCCTTACTTCGTCGTTTTCGCGGCATTCGCAACGCTGGTCACCTGGTTCAGCGCCGTTCGGCGGCGCGTGGAGGAGGACCTTTGTCAATCTCGCGACGCGCTCGAAATCGAAGTGGCGCAACGAACCCAGCAAGCCAGTCTGCTGAATCTCACGCACGACACCATCTTTGTCCGTGATATGGGAGATGTCATTACATACTGGAATCGCGGGGCGCAGGAGTTGTTCGGATGGACAGCGGAGGAAGCCATCGGGCGGCGTGCGCACGAGCTTCTGCGGACGGCTTTCCCGGCGCCCCCTGAGGAGATTCGCGCGCAGTTGTTCGCTACCGGGCGTTGGGACGGCGAACTCAAGAAGTCCCGAGCTGATGGCACCCAGGTAGTAGTGGCGAGCCGATGGTCGTTGCGGCGAGACGAGCATCAGCGGCCCGTGGCGATCCTGGAAACCAATAACGACATCACCGAGCGTAAGCGCCGGGAGCAGGAGATTCGCACACTCAACGAAGAACTTGGAAAACGAACTACGGAGCTGGAAGCTATTAATAAGGAGCTCGAAGCATTTGCCTATTCCGTATCGCATGACCTCCGCGCTCCCCTACGGCATATGGCCGGATTCACCGAGCTCCTGCAAAAAAGCAGCGCTACGGTTTTAAATGAGAGAAGCCAGCGATATGTGACGATGATCCTCGAATCGGCGAAGCGCATGGGCACGCTGATCGACGATCTTCTGGCCTTTTCCAGAATTGGCCGTGCCGAGACGCACAAGATCGTGGTCAGCCTGGACCAGATTGTGCAAGAGGCCTTGAACGAAGTGCGTCAGGAGACCGAAGGGCGCGAAGTCACATGGCGGGTGGCGGCACTGCCCGCATGGTACGGAGACCGTGCCATGTTGCGGCTCGCGCTCGTCAACCTGATATCAAATGCGGTTAAATTTACACGAACACGCTCGCGAGCCGAGATCGAAATCGCTTGCCAGCACCAGCAGAAAGATCAACTGGTGGTATTCGTGCGCGACAATGGAGTCGGATTCGATATGAAATATGTGAATAAGTTATTTGGTGTATTCCAGCGTCTCCACCCGGCCGAGGCATTCGAAGGCACCGGCATCGGGCTGGCCACCGTGCAGCGCATTGTCCATCGACATGGAGGCAGAGTCTGGGCTGAGGGTCTGGTGAACCAGGGCGCGACGTTTTACATGTCGCTTTCCAAATCGCAGGAGTCTGAGTCATGAACGGTTGTATTTGTTTACCGGCTGACCGACCTTTGAACTGGGCCTCCTGAAGATTTCGCTGGACAAATGGAGTGGTTTCAGCTAACGTAGGGTTGGATGAAACCAACAGGGCGGCCCGCGGGGAACAAGCAGCCCGATACCGTCGATTTTGTTCCCAAACGAGAGTTGGACCAGGCCGAGCAGCGGATCCATAGACAGCAGCGGGAGATCGAGCGACTCAAACAGGAAGTCGAGCGTCTGCGCAAGGAATTGGAAGCAGCACTACGAGCCAGCAAGCGCCAGGCGGCGCCGCATTCGCGCGGGGCACCAAAACGGGACCCAAAGCGGCCAGGCCGCAAAGCGGGCCACCGGTACGGCCGGCAGGCATGCCGTCCCATCCCGGCGCGGGTGGATGAACGGTTCGCGGTTCCATTGCCGGAGCAATGCCCGCATTGCGGCGGTGAGGTGGAGCCGAAAAGCTGCGAAACCCAGTATCAGGAAGAGATCGTCCGGCGGACCGTCGTGCGCCGTTTCGATATCACCGTGGGCCGCTGCCGCGATTGCCAGCGATGCGTTCAGGGGCGCCATCCGTTACAGACCTCCGATGCGGTGGGAGTCGGCAACGTACAGTTGGGTCCGGAATCTCTGACCCTGGCGGCCATCCTGAACAAGCAGATGGGGTTGTCGCTGGGGCATACGCGACAAGTCCTGTCCTTTGGGTTCGGGCTGGAGGTGAGTCGCGGAGGGTTGTATCGGGCCCTGGCGCGGATGGCGGGCCGCGCGGCGCCCACCTATGATGGACTGGTGGAAACAGCGCGGCAGGCTCCCGTGAACGGCATGGACGAAACCGGCTGGAAGGTGGGTGGACGGCTGCAGTGGCTGCACGTGGCGGTGAGTGCACAGGTGACCGTCTACGCCATTCTGCCCGGCCGCGGATACGAACAGTCTGCGATGATTCTGGGAGCCGCGTATGATGGATTTCTGATTCATGACGGCTGGGCACCCTATTATCGATTCCAGTTCGCATTCCATCAAAGTTGTTTGGCGCATCTGCTGAAGCGCTGCCGCGAGATGGCACAGGTCGCCCCGCCGGCGGCATTGGCTTTCCCGCGGGCCGTGGAGCATCTGCTCCGCACGGGCTTGGAGTTGCGTGACCGCTCTGCGCGAGGCGAGATCTCTAAACATGGCAGGCGGACCGCCACGGGAAAGCTGGAAGCCAAACTGGACCGGATGCTGGAAACACGCCGCCGGAACCCGGCGAACCATCGGCTGGCGCGCCATCTCGCACATGAGCAACTCTGGTTGTTCACCTTCCTGCACTGCTTCGGCTTAGATGCCACCAACAACGCGGCGGAACGAGCCATCCGCGGCATGGTGATCGCACGCAAGGTATGGGGCGGGAGCCGAACCTGGGAAGGAGCGCGCACGCATCAGATTCTGGCCAGCGTGTTGCGCACTTGCTGGCAGCAAGGCAAGGACGCCTTCACGCGCTGCGTGAGGCTGTTGCGTGCGCCACGGAGCGTGATCCTGGACATTGTGCCGGGGGCGGGCTGACCCGCACCATTCACTACTACATGCCTGAATCCCTCACCTTTTGCGGACGCACGTTCCACACCGGCGAGCTGGAGTTGATGCGCAAGACTGCGCTGGAGTTCTCCGCCCTGGGAGTCACCGAAATCACGCGCACCGTCTGTGAGTTGCGGGAGTGGAAACGGCCCAGTGGAGGATTGAAGAATCACGAGTGCCGGCAACTGCTGGAGCGGCTCCAGGCCGAAGGTTTCCTACAGCTTCCCGATCTCCGGAAATTGGGCGGCCGGGGTGCGCGGCGGATAGATGTATCAACGACCTGGTGCGAACCGGTGCCCGTCGCATGTGCCGCCCGGGAGTGCGAGCCGCTGGAATTGGCTCTGGTGGAAGGCCAGGCGGAGAGCCGCCGGTGGCGCGAGCAGGTGGAACGTTATCACTATCTGGGATGCCGTGTGCCATTCGGTGCGCACCTGCGCTACTGGGTGCGGCATCGCCAGCAGGACTTGGCCTGCCTACTGTGGACCTCGCCCGCCTGGAAGATGCAAGCACGGGATGCCTGGATCGGCTGGAACGACGAGCAGCGGCAAAGCAACTTGCAAGCGGTGGTCAACAACGGCCGGTTTCTGATCTTGCCGTGGGTTCACGTGAAAAGCTTGGCCAGCAAGATACTGGCACTCAGCGCTCGGCAAATGCCGCGCGACTGGGAGACCCGCTACGGGTGTCGCCCCCTGTTGCTTGAAACCCTGGTGGATGCGGCTCGCTATCGTGGAACGTGCTATCGAGCTGCCAACTGGATCTACGTCGGTCAAACCGCCGGGCGCGGTCGCATGGACCGCGAACATACCGCTCACAGTCAGGCCGTCAAAGATATCTACCTTTATCCGCTGGTGCGAGACGCGCGGCAGCGATTATGCCGCGACCTTACGCGGTAAACAAATACAGCCGGTCTTGCTCATGACACCAATATGCGGCCGGCAAGGCGGGCGCCGAAAGAGGGGTTCATCGGGCGCTTACGTGTAAAACGTGATTTTAGGGCTCTGGAACAAAGACGCTTCGAGGCAATGAAACTGTTGAAGCAGGGATACAACCAGAGTGAGGTAGGGCGGCGGGTTAAGGTCTGCAGTCAGACGGTGAGTCAATGGGCCAGAGCTGTTTCGACACAGGGAGAGAAGGCTTTGAAGACAGCCGGCCGGGCTGGGCGTAAGCCTCTGCTGGATGACAAGCAGCGCCCGCGCCTGATCACCCAGTTATTGGAAGGACCGGAGAAGCTTGGTTACGAGACGCGGCTTTGGACGGGTAAGTGAGTCGGGCACCTGATCCAGGAAGAGTTTGGCATCCGTTATCACTCTGGGCACGTCTGGAAACTCCTGCGACAACTGAACTGGAGTCCGCAGCGTCCAGCGGAACGAATGCGCAGTCGAGGGATACTCGCAAGAATATGGCAGCGTCCGGGACGTTTCATCTGACTCAGACGGAACCTACCAGGCGCCTGGCATCTTGTGGAAAGGCGCGCACAATCGCGATCTACAGCGCTGGTCCCGCGGACCTCGTGGTGAAAAACCGAAGCAACAATGTGACGCTGGGAGCACGTTCCAGGGATGACCTGGTCTGCGAGGGCCCGACGGCCCTTTCTCTCTCTGGGTCTGGCCCGGACGATCATACGAATGGCACGTTTGAACTCCAAACCGAAGAGAAGTAATAAAGGCTCGGCAGTAAGGTCTTTGCGGATTCCGGCTGGTAGTCATCGTTGTGGCCGGGAAGAGCCGACTGCTCGAAAACATTATTAGTCAAACTCTATGCATTCGGGTTGATTGCCGTGTGCCTCATCTGGCTATCGCAATCATCTCAAGCTTCGACTGGCAGCCAGCACAAGCAGGTGGACCAGTTGTTCACGGAATTTAACACCTGCCTAATGCACAGTTCTGATCCCCCGAACGTGGCGTGAGGAGGGACGGCCGTTTGGGGACCCTGAGAATCCTGCGTTAAAACAGGTGGAGTAGCGAAGGTGATGCTTCGCAAACTCATTCTCAGGAGTCACCCAAAAGGTGAATAACAATCGAAAGCATAACAATCAAACAACCGGCAGGCAAGGGGCGGAAGCGGCTAGCGCAGAACCCTTGAAAATCGGGGCTGCCACGCCTTTTGACTTCTCGGCTCGGAATCTGACGGCCTATGGTGGTTTGTTGCCGGTGGCGACCATGTTGGAAAAGCTTGGCTTCCAGCAACTGGTGGAGGAGACGCTCACCATCAAGAGACTTACCCGGGCGATGCCGGTATGGCAGTTTGTGCTGGCCATGGTGCTGGCGCTGTATGTGGGATTTTCGCGGCTGAATCACTTGCGTTTTCTGGAGCGCGAGCCGATGCTGACCGGGATTCTGAAAGTATTGCGTCTGCCGCCGCAATGCACCTTTTGGCGGTTTCTGGCCTCGCTGCATCTGAGCGTGGCCGGACAGATCCTGCGCATCCAGCAGATGATGCGGCAGCGGGTGTGGGAAGCCGCGCATGTGGAACTGAAAACCGTCACCTTGGACACCGACACCACGGTGCACACCCCGTTCGGCCACCAAATGGGCGGGCGCCAGAGTTACAACCCGAAGAACCGGGGCAAGAAAAGCTTTCAGCGTATGTCCAGCGAAGGCTGGTGTATTCAGTGGGAGTCAACCCCACCAGGACAAAAGTCAGAGTTCTGTAGCTTGGATAGCCGGGAGGGAAGGAAACTGAACCCCGGAAGTCTATCGACAAAGCCATCCTTGGGATGGTGAGCAAGTCATTGGGCCGTAACGAAAGTGAACGCACAGGTGACCCCGAAACTTTTTACCTCAGAGGCCGAGCTCCCGCTGAAAGGGCGAAGGCTGCATGGAACGTCGCAACTGACTGGAGCGGCGGAACACTCTGGCGGGGCGGTAGCGACAGCACGATGACAAGGATGCACCGAGCAACTGGAGAAGCCCTCCTCGCCCCGCCGCGAAATCGGCGGAGCAGGGAACCGTATAACCGGCGAAACCGGGAAATCGGGGAACGGCGAGAGGGTGGCGGACGGGTCCGGAGTAGCGGAGAAGCGGAGTAATGTCCGTGGAGCCAAGGGGCCCTGCTGTTTGTAACGGTTCCAACAACAAGGAAGGCAAGGGTGAGATGACAAAGACGCCCATTAGTTTGCAAGACCTGAGGAGGAGCCTATACGTCAAGGCGAAGGCGGAGCCAACCTGGCGGTTTTGGGGACTTATCCGGCCAATCTCTGCCCGTTATTCGGGCGGGCTGAGTTTGCGGGCTTCCGAGAGGATCTTGGTCAACCGATTGGAGAGCCGGTCGAGGCAGTTTCTCGAAGGGCCCTCCGGCATAGATCGACGGAACATTTCGATTGCGTGTTGAGCAAAGAGCAACGAGTCCACAATGCCATCTAAGCCGGCGCGGGGCGAGAGCGTTGGCGCTTTCGGTTGTGGGGCCAGATGTCGAGGTTGCGAGCGGGCCAGATGGAACTCGCGCTGGAGGTCGTTCCCGGCAACGTAGACGTACCGCATCGTCATCCCTGGATCCTTGTGACCGAGACATTTCATGAGCGCGGGTACGGTGAGGCCCGAACGAATCATTTCACTTGCGTAGGTGTGTCTGAGCTGGTGCGGAACGATGCGGGTGGTAATGCCGGCCGCCGCACGGACTTCGTGCAGGTAGTAGCGCAACTGGCGGATCAAGGCGGTCTTGCCGTGGGGTCGGGCGAGCAGGTGGCCGTCGGGAGGCAGGGGGTCGAAAGAGCGGAAGAAGCGTAGGCGTTGCACGAGCTCACAGACAAACGAGTCTACCGGCACCATGCGTTCCGTTTTCAACTTGCCGAGGGGCACGTGAATTGCCCAACGATCCGGAGCGACGTTGCGCAGGCAATCCCAGGAAAGGTCGACACATTCACCGATGCGCATACCGGTGTGGCGCAGCAGCAAAAAGATGTTGGCCGCCAGATCGTTGCGGCGGAGCAACTCCATTTGGATGGATTGATCCTGCGGCACCGTCAAGGCCCGAGCAAGACGTTGCGGAGGCCGCGGAGAATCCTCGCGACGGATCAAATGGGCCAGATCGGGAAGCTGTGCGGTCCAGGCAAGTTCCTCCAGGATGCACCGCAGGCGCATGAGTCGAGAGATGTAGACCGCCGGCGCCAATGAGCGCAGGTGGGTGAACCAGCCGAGGATGTGCGGGTCGCGGCGCAACTGATTTAACGAAGTAACATCAGGATGGTTTTCACCAAGATAAATCAGGAAGTCGCGCGCGGTGCCACGGTATTGACGAGCTGAATCCCACACTTGGGCGGCAGTGAGGGACTCGACGGCTCGCTGGAACTGGAGAGCCAGTGGATGGTCCACAGGAACATGGCGAGAGAGTTTCACGGCGGGGTCACCGGTACAGGCCTGATGAGCTGGGCGACCGCTCGCGCATATTGCTGATAGACTTCCAGAGGCGTGACCTGCATGTAGACCAGCGTGGTCTGGATTTGCGCATGTCCCATCAACTGCATGAGGGCGGGCAGGCTCACGCCGGCGCGCACCATATCTGAGGCGAAGGTGTGTCTAAAACGGTGCGGGTTGGCAATGTGGACGCCGGTGGTCCGACGATGATAGCGAAACAGTGAGCGTAAACCCGCGGGTGTCATCCGGGCGCCGCGCGCGGGACCCTTGAGAGAAACAAACAAAGGATTCGTCGCGGTAGGCGGCCTCTCCAAGCGCAGATAGTGATCTAGCAACTGAGCCGCTTCCGGAGCTAACGGCAGGAAGCGGGTCTTGTTGCCCTTGCCGCGCACGCGGATCTGCGCTTCCGGCAACAACAGATCGTCCCGATTCAGATCCAGGACCTCTTGGGACCGGAGTCCCTGCAGCAGCATCAAACCCACGATGGCCAGATCGCGTGAGGTACGAAAACTGGACCAAAACCGTGCCACTTCGTCTACCGACAGCGGTACGATGGTTCGTTTGGGGGTCCTTACCCGCAACCGGCTCAATGCCAGCCGCGGCCTGCCGATGCCCATCGGTGCACGCTGCCAGTAAGTCTGCTGGAACCCAGGAGCAATCTGCCCCGGAGCGTCCGGGAATACGATGCGCAAGGCGCGATCGACAATGGCTACGCGCTGGTTGATGGTACCGCCGGTGAGCTCGCGTTGTTGACTGGACTGGAATCGCACATAGTCCAGCAGTGTCGATTCGGTGAGTGCATCTTTGTGGATCGCGTCGGTGTGATGAACACTCTCCCACCAACGGAGAAAGTGCAACAACTCGTGCGCATAACTTTTCAGAGTATTATCTGCCAGGCGGCGCAGAGTCTCGTAATCGAGATACTGATTGATCCAGTCAATCTCACGTCCGGTGGCCTGCACGATGACGCGATAAGGGCATCGTGTCTGATTGTTGGAGGGCTGGTGGACCACACGAAACGTCATGGCCGGGCAGCCTCCAGCAGCGATTGGAACTGGCGGGCATCGCCGCCTTGGACGAAGAAGCTGTTCGGGTCGTACCCTTCGGGCAAGGAAACTCGGCAAGCGTTCAATCCTTCTTCCCTGAGTCGGCCTACCAGCACTTGGGCCGCCTGCTGGCCGCTGCCATTGCAGTCGGCATCAAAGGTGACATAGACGGTTCGCGCGCGGCCGTCGCACAGTTGCCGAAACTGGTGTGCATTGAGATGGTTTCCCATCCCACAGGTGACGTTGTGAAAACCGGCCTGCCACAGCGCGGCGTAGTCGAACAGACCCTCGACGAGAATCACTTCTGGAGATTGCCGGACTGGCTCCCACAAATACAGCCCACCCTTGGCCCCTGGCAAAAACCGGTGCGGCGGCGCCGTGGCTGACAGACTGCGGCCATAGAGGTTGCCTTCCAGCGGGAAAACGATGCGATGCATGTAGGTGTCGTATCCCACGGCGGAGACCAGACCGGCTTGATGCAGATGGGGGAGCGTATAACCCAACCGTGTCAGCCAACCGCGCAGGCATCCGCCAGGCGCGTAACCGATGCGCATGTGCTCGATCAGTTCCGGCGAGCGGAGTCCTCGGTGGTGCAGATAAGCAATCGCCTCGGCGTGACGGTGTAACTGCATGCGATAGAAACTCGCGACTTCGTGCAGCAAGGGTGTTCCACCACGCCATTGGTGCAGCAAGGCCAAGGCTTGCGGAAACCGCACCTGATGGTAGAGCTCTGCAAAGCGGATCACATCGCCGCCGCGGCCACAGCCGTAGCAGTAGAACAAGTTCTTGCCGGGATCCATCAGGAGGCTGGGCTGGCGATCGGCGTGAAGCGGGCACAACCCCATCCATCGGCCGCGGCTGAGCCGCCGCATCGGCCGCCAATCGTGTGCTTCCAGGTAGTCCCGCAAGGGAATCTGCTGTTTGAGTTCATCGAGTTCTTTCCGGCTCACGGACTGCTCGCCTCCAACAGCAGAATACGGCGGATCGCGGTCCAATCCCAGGCAAGGATGGTGGGTGAGATCGAAAGGCTCCAGCCGGCGGCCTGCCAGAGCTGGGCTGCCAGCAGGGTTCCCAGATGCAGCAAGCGTCCCGCCCACCGTCTCACCGTAGATGGGTCTGGCGATCGCGACGCGTCTGCGACGTCGGGGATGGATCGCTCCCAGGTGCCATCCGTTTGGTGCAACAGCTCCCACGCTTGATGCCGGCAGTGGAGGGTGTAGTGCCCGGACGGCGGCGACCAGTCGGGCAACACCGTAAATGTCTTGTGGCATGGGCGACAACGGCCCCGGCGAATCCAGATCCGCTGGTGCCGTTCGTCGTGCGCATTTTTGAGGCGCTGTCCGTGACCGATGATGGTCCGCTCGCCGCAAACCGGGCACAGCCGGGGGAGCAGTTCCAGCGGGATCTCGGTCACCCCGGGTCGGTCTTGTTTTCTGGCTCAGGCAGTGCGATAAAGAGAATCACGGCTGGTGTGAAGGCCGGCCCTGACCGTCGCTGCCAAGTCTCGATCTGGTGGCTGGCCTTCACCCTCCAGGTAAAGTCAGTTCCGAACGAAAAAAGAATATCGCGTTCTGCCTATTGCCCGCACGACCTCGTTTCAACATTGGCCGGTTTAAAACGACTATACGTCCATGTCTGCAAGATGGAAACGCTCCAGGAGGCTTACCAGATGGCGAAGAGTAATGACGGGGCACCCGGGACTGACGGGGTCACGTTCGAAGCCATCGAGGAAAGTGGAGAGGAGAGTTTTCTGCAGCAGATACGGGATGAACTGGTCTCCAACACGTATCGGCCCATGCGGGGACGGAAGAAGGAAATTCCCAAGGACGGGGGCAAGAAAGTCCGTGTTCTGACGATTCCGGCGATCCGCGACCGTGTGGTCCAGGGGGCGCTCAAGCTCATCCTGGAGCCGATCTTCGAAGCTGATTTTCAATCGGGGTCGTATGGATACCGACCGAAACGGACAGCGCATCAAGCGGTGAACCGAGTGGCACAGGCAATTGTGGAGGGCAAGACGCGCATCATTGACATTGACTTGCGGGCCTACTTCGATAACGTTCAGCATTATCTGCTGTTAGAGAAGGTAGCTCGACGGGTACAGGATGATGCGGTCATGCATTTGCTCAAGATGATGCTGAAGGCGACTGGGGAAAAGGGCGTACCGCAAGGCGGGGTGATTTCGCCGTTGCTCAGTAACCTCTACCTCACCGAGGTGGATCGGATGCTGGAAAAGGCGATCACCACCACGCGGCGCGGGGAATACACCAACGTCCAATATGCACGATTCGCGGACGATCTGGTGATATTGATCGACGCTCATCCGCGGCATGACTGGCTGTTGAAGGCGGTGGAAAGGCGATTGCGGGAGGAGTTGGCGAAACTGCGAGTCGAGATCAATGAGGACAAGAGCCGGATGGTCGATCTGGCGAAGGGAGAGAGTTTTTCATTCCTGGGTTTTGAATATCGTCGCATTCGGAGCCGTAATCGAGTGTGGCGACCTTACTACGCGCCGAAGCTGAAGAAGCGGACTGCGCTGTTTGCCAAACTCAGGGAGGTCTTCCGACGCAACGTCAGCCAGCCTGTGGGAAAAGTGATTGAGAGGATCAATCCGATCCTGCGGGGCTGGGTGAATTACTTTCGGATAGGCGATTCGAGCCGATGCTTCTCTATGGTGAAACGATGGGTAGAAAAGAAGGTCCGGCGGCACTTAATGCGTGCCAGTAAACGCAAGGGGATGGGTTGGAAACGGTGGAGTAGGGAGTGGCTTTACGACGGGGTGGGACTGTTCAATGACTACCGCCGCGTGAGGACACAGCAATTCCCGAAAGCCAGTCCAATGCCAAACGTCCCATAGACCTTGATGCGAAGCAAACAGGAAAGCTCACTGCGGGAAATCCGCACGGTGGGTTTGATGCGGCGGGGACTGGAAACGGGTTTACGGTTTGGCTAGTGAGGCACTCCCAGAGGAAACGGGGAGCCAACGGATAGGCTGAACCTACGGAATGCCGCGCCAGTCCTCGACCCTACCTATCCTGACGTTCCTGGCTGAAACGCGGGAATATGTGGGGGGTGAGTTGCGCAATGGAGATCGGCCCACCGGCAAACAGATCGCTCGCCACCTGGAGAGTGTGTTCGCCGCCTTACCCAAGGGCGTGGAGACCATCTATGCGCGCGCCGATTCCGGGTTTTACTGCAACGAAGCGGTGGCGGCGTACGAGAAAGCCGGGGCGCGGTACATCGTCTCGGCGCGCAAGACCTCGCGGCTGATCGACGAACTGAAGGGGGCGCCCTGGACCGGCTCGCCGAAGACCGATGCCGACGCACAGTGCGAATTTCGTTATCAGCCGGAGGGCTGGAGCCGAGCGCATCGATTCATCGCTCTGCGCTACATCCAGAAGAAGCAGCCGCCCGCGACGGAGAAGCCAGAACAATATCAGCTGTTCGACACTGCGGAGTACAGCTACCGCGTCTTCGTCACCGATATGAGCGACGGCATCGCCGTGCTGACGTGGTTCTACAGCCAGCGGGCGGGCGCGGAGAACCTCATTAAAGAAGCCAACAACGACGCGGGGCTGACAGACCATCCGTCGGGGCGGTGGCCGATGAACTGCATCTACTTTCAGCTCGCCATGGTGGCTTACAACCTCAATTGTTGGCTGATGCTGTTCAATCGAGAAGAGGAGGGCAAGGTCGAGCAACTCGGCCATATCACCCTGGCCACGGCTCGGTTGCGATTCCTGTTTCTGGCAGCGCGCATCTGGCGCCACGCGGGAACCGTAGGGGTCAGCTACAGCGATCACTACCCGGAGCAGCCCTTATTCCAGCGACTGATGGCACGGCTGCGGGCAGTGACGGCCGACGCAGAGGGGTTTGCGCCGGTGATCGCGTTGGCCCTCCGCTGCTGAAGGGTGCGCATAGAATTCTATGCACACGCGGCCCCACTGAAACAATGACTTGCGAGTGGAGGGAATCAGTCAGGCACACAAAACGTCGAGGAAACAACCAGAATCGCGTTAGCTACGCAGTCAGGGCAGGCGCTCGGCTGCTCTTCAGGGTAGCTCTGTGCATAAGTCAGGTAACATCAGCAGCCCGGGCTGTGCGCTGGCAATTATCCGAAACGGTCATATTATTTACGCGAAGGGCTATGGAGTGGCGGACCTGGAGTACTCCGTTCCTGTCACGCCGGAAACCATCTTTCACGTTGCTTCCATCTCGAAACAATTTACGGCATTCGCAATTCACTTGTTGGCGGCCGGTGGGAAGCTCTCGCTTGATGATGATGTCCGCAAATATGTGCCGGAGCTTCATGATTTCGGCAAAGCAATCATTTTACGCGAATTGTTGCACCACACCAGCGGTTTGCGAGATCAATGGACTTTGCTTAATCTGGCGGGTTGGCGATCGGGCGACATCATCACTGAAGACGACGTTTTAAGCATGGCTTGGCGCCAGAAGGCACTTAACTTTGCACCCGGTGCGGAGGAGCTTTATTCAAATACCGGCTACACGCTCTTAGGCCTGATCGTGCAGCGTGTGTCGGGAAAGACTCTTCGTGAGTTCTGCGAGGAGCGGATCTTTGGCTTTCTTGGAATGAAGCACACGCATTTCAACGACGACAACACTGAATTGGTTCCGGAACGCGCGTATTCATATAGCCCGAGAAGTGGCGGCCAGTTCAGCAATGACCCGCTCCAGTACGCGAATGTAGGAGCTACAGGGCTTTTAACCACAGTTGAAGACATGGTTTTGTGGGATCAAAACTTCTACGATGCAAAGATTGGAGGCACATCCGTTTTGAAGGCGATGCTTCAAAAGGGGACCCTTTCCAACGGCAAGGAAATCGACTACGCGTTTGGACTCTTCCTGGGGGACTATCGCGGTTTGAAGACCGTTGAACACAGCGGCTCCGATGCCGGTTACCGCGCTGATTATCTGCGCTTTCCCGAGCAAAGATTCTCTGTCGTGCTGCTCTCAAATCTCGCTTCCATCGATACAGGCGGACTGGCGCGAAGGATCGCGGATATCTACCTTGGGGACCATCTCAAGCCTGTTCCTAAGGAGCAGGCTGCCGCATCGCCGGTCGAAGCAAAGATCGATCCGCAGATTTATGACAGATATTGCGGAGATTACCTGTTGGCCCCGGACTTGGTCTTCACTTTTTCGCGAAAGGGTGACCAACTGTGGCTCGAGGCAACCGGTAGAGGCGCGATGCAGGTGTTTCCGCTCTCGAATACGGAATTCTTTTTTAAGGGGATTGGCGCGCGTTTCCGCTTTATTCCGGGCAAGAACGGCAGGGCGGAAAGCGTACTGCTGAATGACGGCGGTGTGGAGTTGCCCGGACCACGCTTCACGCGATTCTCGCCCACATTGGAGCAGCTCGACAAATACATTGGGGATTTTTATTGCACTGAACTGGGCGCCATCTACGTTCTCTCCAACCGAGGCGGCAAGCTGACGCTTCGTTATCCTCGCGGTGAGGTAACGCTGCAGCCGATCGAGGAGGATACATTTGTGGGCGGCTACCCAATCGGGAACCTGCGATTCGTGCGCGATGATTCGACAAACGCGATTCGTGGCTTCAAGTTGACCAGTGGCCGTGTCAAGAATCTGTCTTTCCAAAGAACGCAAGTCGAGCCACAATGATTCTTGGAAAATCGCCGATTCACTGATCGACGAAAGCGAAGAACAGCCGGAGTGCGCGGGTTCCGCTCGAGACACGCGCCACTCGGAGAATGTTCGCCGATTCGGTCTCGCCTCCACGGCCATGTCCGATTCCCCTGGGAAACACCGTTCCCTGAAATTCGGCGATGTTGCGCGACTGGCGCTTCGCGCAGCCTGGTGCCCGCCGCCCGATTCCTGGCGCCAGTCCGTTGTCTGCCGCCGCACCCGCGAGCGCGCGTATCGAGGTGCGTGCCGCGGTGAAGGCGACGCATTCTTCCATCCTTGAGGCCGGTGACCCTCGAAACGCGTGGCGAGCAGGTATGCGCGCCGTAGGCCGCGAGCAACCAGTGCCTCTTTACTCGCACGGCGCCGCCCGCGAATCCGCCGTAGACGGCAGGAGAACGCCGGGCTTGTCGCGCGCGTCCGCCTGGGATCCACCCGGTAAGCGCATGATGAGCGGATCAAGCGCCACGAGGTTCGTTGGCTGCCTCAGGATCTGCTTCCCGCCGGCGGCGCACCAGCTCGTCGCGTTGCGCGCGGAAGTAGAAACTGAAATCCGGGTTCTGATCGCGGGGGATCATCCCATCTTCCGCAACGGTCTGCGGCAGATCATCGAAGCCGCGCCGGGATTGAAAGTGGTGGCTGAGGCCGAAGACGGCGAACGGGCTCTGGAACTCATCCGCACCAGCCAGCCGCACGTGGCCGTCCTCGATGTGGATATGCCGCGCAAAGACCGGCTCACGGTGGCCCGCGAGGTGCGTGCGCTTCGACTGGAACCAGCCCTGATCTTCCTCACCATGCACAAAAACGAACGATTCTTCAACGCGGCTTTGGATTGTGGGGTGACGGGCTACGTGTTGAAGGATTGCGCCAGCGCCGAAATCGTAGAGGGCATTCGGGCGGTGGCGGCGGGGCGATCTTATGTCACACCGCTGTTGACTGGCTACCTGTTGAACCGCCGCGGCGGCTGAAATGGCCAGCCAGGGCACGCCACTCGATTCGCTGACCAGCGCCGAACGCATTGTCTTGCGGTTAGTGGTCTAATACCTAGATTATGCACACGGCGGGCCTTCCGAGCGCCGGCCGCGCTTGGTTGATGTCATCCAGAAGTGAGTAGGTCAGTTCGATTTCCGCTAGTTCATCGTCCTCCCGAGAATCCAGTCCCGCCAAGGCCCGCTCCGAAGTTACGTGCTTCGTTGAGCTTGCCGCCAGTGCATAAGTTTCTATGCACGGCGCGCGGAGACCCGGCGGCAAGTCTGTTCAGCGCAGGGCTGGCAGCATCACTGGTGCGTATCTCCCGGCGCGCGGCGCAATCTTTCGCAAACGATCCATCAACCGTTCGAACACGCCCTTCTCCTCGTAGTGATCGCTGTAGCTCACTCCAGTGCGCCCGGCGTGACGCCAGATCTTGGCGGCCACAAACAGGAACCGAAGCCGCGCGGTCGCCAGTGTCGCGTGTCTCAGTTCCGTGGCGTCCGCCTGCGGCTCGCGGTTGAACAGCATCAGCCAGCAGTTCAGGTTGTACGCCAGCATGGCCAGTTGGAAGTGATTGCCGTTCACATCAAAGCGGTGGGACGGATGCGCCGCCAGCCCGGCATCGTTGTTAGCCTCTTTGATCAGGTTTTCGGCGCCCCCGCGCTGGCCATAAAACCAGACCACGAAATAGATCGGATCGCTCATGTCGGTCACGAAGACCCGGTACTTGTACTGGCTGGTTTCGAACCACTGGTATTGCTCGGTTTCCTCGGCTTCCAGTTCTGCGCGTGGCTTTTGCTGGCGTAGGGCCACGAACCGATACGACTTGTTCCATCCGTCTGGCTGGTAACGGAATTCGCATTCCGCGTCGGCATCGGTTTTGGGCGAAGGCTTCCACTGGGCTTGGCGTAGTTCTTCGACCAACCGGGACGTCTTGCGTGCACAAATCACAAACCGGGAGTCAATTCCTTCATACGCCTCGACGGCTTCCCGGCAGTAAAAACCCGAATCGGCCCGGCCATAGATCTGCTTCACGCTGGGCGGCAGCGCCGCCCGGACATTCCGCAGATGATCGTGGATCTGTTTGCCGGTAGGGCGGTCGCCATTGCGCAATTCGCCCCACACGTATTCTCGCGTCTCGGCGAGGAATGTCAGAATTGGTTGATAGCTCTTCTTGCCTTTGTGCTGCGGGTTGTAGCCTTTGCGTCCGCCCATTTGTTGGCCATACAGCGTGTGCACCGTCGTGTCGGTGTCGATGGTGACGACCTCCAGTTTCACGTTGGCGGCCTCCCAGACTCGTTCGCGCATGGTCCGCATGATGACCAGCATCTGCCGGGCGACATTGCGATGCAGCGCGTTGACGAATCTCCAGAAGGTGGACTGCACCGGCAACTTGGTGACTTTGAGAATGCCCGTCAGGATGGGGTCGCGGGCGATGAAGCGCAACTGGTTCAGCCGTGCAAAGCCGATGTAGAGGCCAAGCACGATACCCAGCACGAAACGGTACAGGTCCATGGCACGGGGAATCCGGTTCGAGGTCACCGTCTGTTCCACCAGGGACTGGAATCCGAGTTTCTCCAGCATGGTGATCACCGGCAGTAGCCCGCCGTAGGGAGTCAGATTCTTGCCGTTGAAGTCATACGGCGTGCAAGCATTGATTTTATTGGGCTCCGGAGCAACATCACGTACCCCTTGCTTGGAGGGCCTTCGGCCGCTATTCTGTTCTTGTTCGTTAACCATTTGGGTGGCTTCTGAGAATCGGTCCGCGAAGCTGCGAACTCCGCGGACCTACTGTTTTAACGCAGGATTCTCAGGAGTCCCAAATGGCATCACGCCTCAGATGGGCAGTGCCGACTCAGGCTCTGTGCATAATCCAGGTAATACAAAACAAGCAAGGAGATTGCCGACGAACTGTCTATCAGCGTCCGCACGGTGGATCGCCATCGCGCCAATGTTGCTGCCAAGCTGAACCTCTCCGGCAGCCACGCCCTGCTGCAACTCGCCATAGAACATAAGGCCGGACTGTAAAGCGCAAAGTGGCGTGTTTTCTCGCGCCGCCATAAAGGAGAGGAACGCCGCGGAAAAAAGCGGCGCGAGGCGCCCCGTTTTGCGCGTGTTCCTCAGGATCGCGGGGCAGGACTGCAGTCCCGCCCCACTCGGTGCCTCTATCTCACCGTGAAGGTCGCGGTGGTGTTAGTCAGCGATCCGGATACTCCGGTGAAGGTCATCGTGTAAGTGCCGGATTTGGTATTCGAAGGAACAGGATGCCCGACACCGCGTAGGCCGTCCCGTTCACTTTTACGGTTTGCGGAAGATCCACGCAGACAGCTCCCGCGGGTCCCCCCGAGCAGCTTATTTTCACGCTGCCGTTGAACTTATTCACCGATTGCAGCTCGAGAATGAACCCGCCAACACGCCGCGCGCGATGGTTTCCGATCCGGGAATCGGCGTGATGGTGAAGTTCTGGGCTGGCGCTGGTTGCGTTACCGTGAACGTTTGTGAGGTCGAGGCCGGTGCATACATGGCACTGCCCGCCTGCGAAGCGGTGATGGTGCAACTTCCAGCGCCAGCCATATTAGCCGTGGTGCTCGAGACCGTGCAGATGCCGGTATCCGAAGCCGTCGCCGCGAAAGTCACCGTTCCGCCAGGAGCCGTGGCGCTGAGCGCAAGCTGCGCGCCCACCAACTGCTGGCCGATGGATGTCCAGGTGATCGTCTGGGTTTGCCGGTTCACGGTGAAGGTCTGTGAGGTCGATACCGGGGAGTAAGTGGCATTACCGGCCTGCGACACGCTAATTGTACAACTGCCCGGGCCGGTCATAGTCGCCGTGTTGCCGGACACCGTGCAGATATTGGTATCGGAAAGCGTCGCCGCGAAGGTGACGGTCCCGCCGGGCGTTGTGGCACTGAGCGTAACCTGTGCGCCCACTAACTGCGGCCCGATCGGAGCCCACGTGATGGTCTGGAGCTGCTGATTCACTGTGAAGGTCAGCGCGACCGTAGCAGGTGAGTAAGTCGCATTCCCGGCCTGCGACGCGGTAAATTGGCCATGTAGCTGTTGGCCGCAGGGGGCGCCACGATCGTGCGTGGGTTGGCGGTTGAGCCGTCGCCCCAGCCGTTAAATACATACTGCGTTCCCGCCGGCCCATTTTGGGGCGAATTGAAGGTCACGATGCAGGCTCCGCCCACCGCGAAGTTGAGCGTCTGGGGAGTTGTGTAAGTGAAGGTGCATACCGTGAAGGTCAGGCCGGAGGGCGTCGATGCTATGGTGACCGGAACAGTCGTGGCGGGCGCAACCGTTGTGGAGAGCGCCATGGGGGCATTGGAAGTAAATCCCACACTAATACTGGTAACACCTGCCAAATTGGACACACTTGTCTGACCCAATGTGACATTACCCCAAGCGACTATGGTGCCCGCGCTGGTCAGCGCCAGAGTGAAGTTGTCTCCGGTGGAGATAGCGATTACGCCTGTCAACCCGGGCGGCACTTCCAGGTTGAGGTTAAGTCCATCCCCGGTTCCCAAAAGCACTACCGTGCCGTCGCTTTCAGTGCCAGCGCATAGCCATACCCTGCAGTCAGGGCTCACCGCCCCGCAAAGAAGACCGGCGGCCAGTGCCGCCAGCCGGTATGTTCTGGATTTCGTCATAGTAGTCCTTCCTTTCCGCTTTCCATTGGATTGGTGGGCTCCGATCGCTCGGCCGAGGGTTCCAGGAACCGGCGCAAATCGATCAGGGTCTCCGTGTGCAGCATGTCCCAGACGCCCGCCCTAGCGGCGAGCTCTCGCAGCCGGGGATCATTCTCCTGGCTCAGCAGCAAAACCCGCGTGCCCGGATAGAATTGGCGGGTCTGCCGCGCCACCACTAGCGCGTCCCCGCCGGATAGTGTGAGGTCGATGAGGACCCAGTCAGGCTGCGTCTCGCCGCAGGCCGCCAGAACGCGCGCGGCCTGGTGACACTCGCTGACCGCGACGGGCAGCCCCTCGATCAGAGCGCACACCATTCGGTACATCGCCGGGCTTTCCTCCACGACCAGCAGCTTCATAGTGCGATTCTGGCGCCCGCGGGCGTGGCGGCGCATTGGTAGGATTATGCAATTTGGAATGGGTAGTAATGCCTATTTTTCATGGGTAAAACTACCCATAAAGGCCATGAGCCAGGGATCGCGCCAGGGCCGTCCAGTTTGCATGCTGTCCAGGCCGCCGGATCGGCACGATCCAGATCGACCAGAATCTAGCCGGCGTTTTGGTTTCCGGCGTACCCCCCCAGGGTTGCCTGCCGACATTCGATTGAGACTTCGCCTATGCGGCCTAACGCGCCCTCGGGCGGCGGGTGTAGATGGCGGCTCTTGGTGCGGGCTGCCAGTCTGCTCGATTCCTGCTCCCCATTTTGATTGCTGTTTTCCTACTCCATTTCCTAGGTACTTGGGTATTCCACACCGCCAAGACGTCGCAGGGGGCGCTAGTGCACCCCCTGTCAGACGCCCGTGAACCGCGCATGTGCCGGTTGCCGGCGCTACTTCCGTGCTATCGGTCCAACGTCTTGATTGGGCCGCGGCGATGTGTCAGGCCGCGCCGGCGCCATGCTCCTATCTGCGAGGCGCCGCCCCACGATTTTGCCACTGACGTGACACGCTGTGACCGCAGCGGTTGGCGTCTCGCACAGGCTGGTGCTGTGGCTTGTCGCGCGCGCAGCCAGAAGCGCATGATGAGCAGGTCAAACGCCGGGCGGGTCTCGTTCGCCGCGTCGGGGTGGGCTTGAATAATCGACGCGATCGAACGTATCGCATCCGACCAGAAGATGCGTCGCGGCACGTCTCGCGCTTCCCGCAGCCAGCCTCGAATGTCGTGCCGCGTCGTCATTTTTGCCCCTTTCCACGAAGCAAAAAAATGGGTCAAAACTCGGAACTCTGAGATGCCGGGCTGCCATCTCCCCTGCGCCTGCCGCCCGTCGCCGCGACCATGATGCAGTCGGTTCTGCCATGATGGTTGCTTATGAAATGGAATTACACAATATATAGATCCGATGAAGATCTGGATGCGATTCAGAGGAGTTTGGATGAAATGGGTCAGGACGGGTGGGAGTTGGTCTCAGTCACTCAGCAATCCTTGGTTGACGAGAATGAACAGGCGTATGACCAATACACGCACTTCTTCAAACGACCCGCTGAGTAACAAGACTTGGGTGCAGCGACCAGAGCCGCCGCCCGTACGGCTGGCGGGCGGGGTGGGGATGCACGCTGCACGGAAGGCGCTAGTCCGCGTATCGGGATGCGCTGCCGCTGGAGGCGTGGCATTCTTCTCATTCCTTGTGCCGTGACCCGCCGCCCGCGCGGCCTGTCGTGCTCCTTTCACGATCTCCGCCGGCCGTCCCACCACTCCTCGAGGTGGCCCATCCTGAGGCCACGGCCTCGGACCGGCGCCGGAGCAGGGCTGGCGCTTCGCGATGCTGGCCATCAGCCCGCGCCGTCCATAGCGCCTATCTGCGATACGCCGCCCGATCATCCGGCCACTGACGTCACACACCATGACCGCCACGTTTGGCGCTTGCTGCCGCCAACGACAGGACCTTGACTATGGCTCATCTTTGGGAGGGCATATGCGATGGGCGGCTTAGTTGTGAGCTAGATATTCAGGAATGCTGCCAGCGGCACAAAGTGGACAATCGTCGGGTAACCACATACGAAATTCCTGCCGAAACAGGGATTTGAGCGGAAGCTGTCGTGCGTGACAGAATTCGGCGAAGGTATTGCCGAGCAGCACGAGCGAGGCAACAGCAACTACGTTTCCTCCCCGTTGCTGTACATCATCGATGGCACCGCGAACCGCAGATCCGGCGCTGATCACATCATTGGCGATGACGACGCGTTTGCCTTTCACCACATCGTGCAACGCGGTGGGTAGATGGTAAGACACTGAAAAAAGCTGTTTCGGGTCGCCTCCGGACCGTACCGCGTAGGCGAAGTCGGCATGGAGGTTGCAAGCGGCCAAAAGCGCAACAAATGCACCTTCTACAAGTGCGCCGCACACAACGTCGGGCTTGTACTCCTGTACTTGCGTCGCGAGGACGTTCACATACGGCAGCAGAGCAGCCGGCCGGTGACAAAGTGCCTCCAAATCCCACCACGCATCACTGTGATATCCAGACTCGTATACGAAATGTCCAGACTGTGCGCGCACCAGCGACCAGAGTTCATCCTTTGAAATTGACACAATGACTCCGATTTGTACCATTATCGCGCGGTCCGATTTGCGCGGGATCTTCGGCACAAGCGGCTCCCAGCCCTACGCGCCGTCACCACACAAACATGTAGATTTGAGAGATCCTCCTCTAGCGGACGATGTGCTCGCGAAGCCCCTTAGCCACGGCTTCGGATTGGGAGTGGACCTGCAGCTTCTCCTAGCGAGGTCTTCGGCGTGGAATCAGGGCGCGTTAGGCCGCATCCCGCGCGTCACACTTAGCGGCGCTTTCAGCGCGTCCAGACGGACCTTTCACGCCATGTCGCGACGTGAGCCAAAAGGATCAGGTGCGATAAAAAGCACGTGTTCGCAAGGGGCATGTTCTGCGTCTGCGTGCCTGGCCGGGCGGCCGGCGGACACTTCACGAAATCTCTAGCAGACTTGCGGAAATCATCAGCAGCCTTGCGAAATCATCAGCAAGTTCGGAACGAGGCGCCGGGTGCGACCTAATGCGCCCCCTGAAGGTGAAGGCTCGCGGCCCCCGATGGACGCCGGCACGTTGTGAATTTTGTTTATCCGAGCGGCGTGACATCGACGGAGCCTTATGTCGACGCGACGCTGACGGTGGCCGCCCGACGGGAGACGTTTCGGGTTCCGGCGCCCGGGCAGTGAGACTTACTCGTCGCGCAACACCTGCAACGGATCCGCGGAAGCGGCGCGGCGAGCCGGCACGAATCCGGCTGCGAGCGAGATAGTGGAAAGCAGCAGCGCGGCGGCCGCGATCGAAATGGGATCAGCCGGCTGGACGCCGTATAGCTCGCTTTTGACAAAACGGCTCAGCGTGAGCGCCAGCGGGAGGCCGAGCGTCATGCCCGCTACGATCAACACCAGCACTTCGCGCATGACCAGCCAGATCACGTTGCCGGAGGCCGCGCCCAACGCCATGCGAATGCCGATCTCCCGCGTGCGCTGTGCCACCAGGTACGCCATCACGCCGTAGAGGCCGAGCACTGCTAGGGCCACCGCCAGCAGTGTAAAGGCCGTGGAAAGGGAGGCGATCATACGCTCGGTGATCAAGGATTCTTCCAATTGATGTTCCACCGTTTTCATGTTAGTGATGGGCGGCTTCGGCTCGAGTTCCTGAACCACGCGGCGCACATCGGCAAACGTGCCGCGCGGATCGCCCTTGACGCTTACGTACATGGTGCCGCCCAGCGCCAATCCCTGCGGCCCGCAAAGGTATACCTGGCGCCCGTGGCTCTGGCGCAGGTCCTGATAATCGATATCGTTCACCACGCCCGCGATTTCCAGATCTTTGGGCACGCTCACGTCGAAACCTCGCCCGATGCGGTGCCCCAGCGCCGATTCGGTGCCGAAGTAGTGGGCTTCAAAACTTTTGCTGACCACCACCACCTTGGGCGTACCTTCCGTGTCGGTTGCACGAAACAGGCGTCCCGAGATCAGATGGATCTTCGGCGCTCTCCAAAACTGACCCACCCGTACTCTCCAAGAGTGACCCAGGCAGTCTGACCTGACTCCCCGCAGAGTCTTGCGCGTGATGACGACGATGAATCATCACGATGCCAGAGGCCCGGAAGAGACCATGCACGATCTGCCGCCGGTGGTTCCGGCCGGATGCGCGGGTAGGAGTCCGTCAACGGGCCTGCACCCAACCGGAATGTCAGACCGCCCGGCGAATGAAGACGCAGGCGAGTTGGCGTAACCGGAACCAGGGCTATGCCATCGCCTGGAGGCTTGACCGGCGCGCGACGCAGGCACCCCAGCCGCCGGAGCCCCTACGTTTGCCGGCGCCATTGACCCAACTTCCCTGGGAGTTCGCGAAAGACCAGTTCGGCGTGCAAGGCGCAGATTTCATTGGGGTTATGGGAGCACTAATCCTCCGCTCGGCGAAAGACCAGTGCAACCCGTATCTAGCTGATCCTGCAAGACTTCCCGGCACACTTCCCCCGCTGCTGGAAAAGACCAGTCCCGGCTTCGCGGATACTGAATTCCGAGCAGGCGACGATGCAACTGGAGTTTCACCAACTGGACCGGCGATGGGAGCATCTGCGAGTCCGCGAGCCGCACCGGCAGCGCCGGTTGCTGGCGTCGCTGGCTGACAGTGGCCAGCAGACGCCCATCATCGTGGTGGCCGCCGGCGCGTCTGACCGTTACCTGGTGATCGATGGCCACAAGCGCGTGGCCGCACTGGAACAGCTCGGCCGGGACACGGTCGAAGCCACGGTCTGGGCGATGAGCGAAGCCGAAGCTCTGGTGCTATCGAGGTCGCTGCGGTTCAGCCCGCAGGAAAGCGCGCTCGAACAAGGCTGGTTGCTGGCGGAGATGGAACAGCGCTTCGGTTATGGTCTCGATGAACTGGCGCGCCGCTTCGACCGCAGCACCAGTTGGGTGTCGCGGCGGCTGGCGCTGGTGGAGTTGTTGCCGGAAGCGATCCAGCAGCAAGTACGCGAGGGAAAACTGGCAGCGCAAGTGGCGATGAAGTATGTGGTGCCGGTGGCGCGAGTCAACGCCGGCGACGGCACGCGCATGGCGGCCGCTTTCGTGGCTCACCGTTGCGATACGCGGCAAGCCGGGCAACTGTACACGGCTTGGCGCAAAGGCACGCGCGCTGTCCGCGAACGCATTCTCGCCGAGCCGGAGCTGTTTTTGAAAACGCAGCGGCAGGCGCCGGCAGCCACGCCGGCGGCGGTGGAACAAGTGGAGCGCGATCTGGACATGGTGATCGCCATCCTGCGTCGTACCGCAAGACGGCTCGGCGAAGCGCTGCCGGAGATGACCGGCCCGCAACAGAAACAAGCACAGGGCCAGATGGAAAATGCGCGCCGGGAACTCAACCGGATGGCGGAACGGATCGGAAAGGAGCAGGAGCCGAAACATGCTGAGCCAGGCACAACGCACCGCGATCCTGGAACTGAGCGCGAAGGGAGTGAGCAAACACGAAATCGCACAGGTGCTGCGATTGTCGCGACTGAGTGTGCGCAAAGTGCTGCGCTCCAACTCTACCAACGTGCCGGAGATCCAACGGACGGAGAAAGCGGAACCGTACCGCGAACAGATCCTCGATCTTTTGACATCGTGCAGGGGGAATCTCGTGCGAGTCCATGAGGAACTGGTAGCGGGCGGCGCGGCGCTCTCGTATCCGGCGTTGACGGGGTTCTGTCGCAGGCAGGGCATCGGGCAAACGCCGGTCGTGCCGGCGGGGCAGTATCACTTCGAGCCGGGCGTGGAGATGCAGCACGATACGTCGCCGCACACGGTCGAAGTGAGCGGCAGAAAGTACAAGGCGCAGACCGCGTCGGCGGTGTTGTGCTATTCGCGCATGCTGTTTTTCCAGATCAATCCCACCTTTCAGCGATTCGACTGCAAGGTGTTCCTCACCGATGCGCTGCGCTATACGGGCGGCGCGACCGAGCGTGTGATGATCGATAACACGCATGTGGTGGTGTTGCGTGGCACGGGACGCGAAATGATTCCAGTGCCCGAGATGGAGGCGTTCGCAGAACGCTTCGGGTTCCGCTTTGTGGCGCACGCGATCGGCAATGCCAATCGTTCGGCGCGAGTGGAACGCCCATTCTCATTTATCGAAAACAACTTTCTGGCGGGGCGCACGTTCGCCAGTTGGGAGGATCTGAACCAACAGGCACGGCAGTGGTGCGACAAGGTCAACGCGACTTACAAGAAGCATATCCGCGCGGTGCCGCGCGAACTGTTCGCGGTCGAGCGCATGCACCTCAAACCGCTGCCGGCGTGGATTCCCGAAGTGTATCGTCTGCATCAGCGAACGGTGGACGTGGAAGGCTACGTCTCGGTGAACTCGATTCGTTACTCGGTTCCGGTCGCCTGGATCGGACATCGGGTGGAAGTGCGTGAGACACGGGACAAGATCGAGATCGAAATGGATGCGCGCCATATCGTCACGCATGCGCATGCGGTGACGCCACTGTCGCAGCGCGTCACTCTCGCCGCGCATCGGCCGCCGCGTGGGGAAGGCGTCAAACGCAGCGATCCGCACCCGGAGGAAAAGGCCATCGTCGAAGCCGCGCCGGAGACCGCACTCTACGTGGCGGCACTGAAGCAAAAGAGCCGCAAGGTGGTGGCGCTTGCCTTGCGGCAACTGTTGCGCTTGCTGCGGGAATATCCGCGCGAATCGTTCCTGGCCGCGGTGCAGGAAGCCGCACGGTATGGGCTCTACGATCTCGACCGTCTGGAGCGAATGATTCTACGCCGCGTGGCGCGTGATTACTTCCTGTTGCTGGATACGGACACCGACTCCCATGACTGAAGAACTGGAACAACTGCTGAAGAATCTCAAGCTGCGGCGCATGCTCGGCGTTTACGACGAACAGTTACGCGCCGCGGAGAAAACGCAAACCTCTTACTCTGAGTTCGTCGCCGGGCTGTTGCGCGCGCAATGGCACGATCGGCAGGAAAGCGCTCTGGAGTGGCGCATCCGCAGGGCGAATCTGCCGGAACGCTGGTCGCTGGAATCGTTCCCCTGGGCGCGACAGCCCGGCGTGAACCGCAAGCAGATGCGCACTTTCGCCGAACTCGACTTCGTCGCCAAGCACGAGAATCTGGTGTTGACGGGGCCGACCGGTGTGGGCAAAACCGGACTGGCTTGCGGCCTTCTGTTGAAGGCTTTGCAGAACGGTCATCGTTGCCAGTTCATCCGTGCACAGGATCTATTCGACGAGATGTACGCCTCGCTGGCAGACCGATCCACGCGCCAGTTACTCAATCGCCTGGCCCGCCTGGACGTCCTGTTGATCGATGAGTTCGGATATCTGAATCTCAAGCCCGAGCAGTCGAACACCTTCTTCAAGCTGATGGAGGAACGCTATACGCGCCACTCAACAATCCTCACGACCAACTTGGGATATGACGAGTGGCAAAACTTCCTCGGCAACAAGTCGATGGTGGATGCGCTGCTGAGCCGTGTGCGGCATTACTGCCACACCGTGACCATCAACGGTCCCTCGTTGCGCGAACCGCAGGGCTGAACTCATGGAACAGCGCGACTATGTGCGCCGGCTTCTGGACGCCTACCGTGTGACTCCGGGCACGTGCGGCGCCGTCCGCCGAACGGACCGGGTGCTGGCGGCCCAACTGCACCAACGCGGCGTGCCCCTGGAAACGGTTGAGAACGCCTTCGTGCTGGCTGCGGCACGGCGACTCATACGGCCAGCCGGCGCCGCCCCTCTGGGAATGGTCCGCTCGCTGGCATACTTCTCACCGGTGATCGAAGAAGTACTGCAACTGCAGGTCGGTCAGGAATACTTTCAGCACCTCCGCCACAAACTCCAACGTGCCGCTTCGGCGCGATAGCAGTTCACCCCATCCCCCAAACTGAAATCTCCGCCACACACAGCGCGCCTCCGGCGCGGATGATATCGCTGTCGCAGGCATCGACTCCACTGCACGCCTGCGGCGTGGATGATGATGTCGGCCTCCAGTCTCAATCCTGTTCCACGTGTGGGTCACTTCAGGCGAACGCTACTGGATCACTTCTGGTGAGCAGCGAAGAATGTCGTTTGAGGGAAAGGCGGCTGACCTGTTCTGGATCGGGTGATGTGCCGGTTGGATAATGCCTGCGGTCGAGGTAAGCCGAGACCGTGAGGCCGGTTCGGGTGCAGGTGTTGCGGATGAAGTTGAGGACTTTGGGGTAGCTGTCAAGCGGCTCGGCCGCCCAGTTTTTTGAGATTTCGGAGAACAGGCGGTGCTCGATGGGATTCCATTTGGAAGCGCCGGTGGGGTAATGGGCAACGGTCACTGTGAGCCCAAAGCTGTTACCCGCCTTATGCACAAGATTTGATCCGCCGACAGTGGCCTGAGGCGGGCGACCGTTTGGGGACCCTGAGAATCCTGCGTTAAAACAGGTGGAGTAGCGAAGGTGAAGCTTCGCAAAACTCATTCTCAGGAGTCACCCAAAAGGTGAATAACAATCGAAAGCATACCAATCAAACGACCGTCAGGCAAGGGGCGGAAGCGGCTAGGGCAGAACCCTTGAAAATCGGGGCTGCCACGCCTTTTGATTTCTCGGCGCGCAATCTAACGGCCTACGGCGGTTTATTGCCGGTGGCGACCATGCTGGAAAAGCTCGGGTTCCAGCAGTTGGTGGAAGAGACGCTCAGCATCAAACGGCTGACCCGCGTGATGCCGGTGTACCAGTTTGTGCTGGCCATGGTGCTGGCATTGTATGTGGGATTTTCGCGACTGCATCACCTGCGCTTTCTGGAGCGCGAGCCGATGCTGACCGGGATTCTGAAAGTGCTGCGTCTACCGCCGCAGTGCACGTTTTGGCGGTTTCTGGCCTCGCTGCATCTGAGCGTGGCCGGACAGATTCTGCGCATGCAGCAGATCCTGCGGCAGCGCGTGTGGGAAGCCGCGCATGTGGAACTGAAAACCATCACCCTGGACACCGACACCACGGTGCACACTCTGTTCGGCCACCAAATGGGCGGGCGCAAGAGCTACAACCCGAAAAACCGGGGCAAGAAAAGCTATCAACCCATCCTGACGTTCCTGGCGGAAACGCGGGAATACGTGGGGGGCGCGTTGCGCAATGGGGATCGGCCCACCGGCAAACAGATCGCCCGCCACTTGGAGAGTGTGTTCGCCGCCTTACCCAAGGGCGTGGAGACCATCTATGCGCGCGCCGATTCCGGTTTTTACTGCAACGAAGCGGTGGAGGCCTATGAGAAGGCCGGGGCGCGGTACATCGTGTCGGCGCGCAAGACCTCCCGTCTGATCGACGAACTGAAGGCGGCGTCCTGGACTGGCTCACCGAAGACGGATGCCGATGCCCAGTGCGAATTTCGTTATCAGCCGGAGGGCTGGAGCCAAGCGCATCGATTCATCGCCCTGCGCTACATCAAGAAGAAGCCGGCGGCCCCGGCGGACCAGCCCGAACAGTATCAGTTGTTCGACACTGCGGAGTACAGCTACCGCGTCTTCGTGACCAATATGAGCGACGGCATTGCCGCGCTGGCGTGGCTCTACAGCCAGCGGGCGGGCGCGGAGAACCTCATCAAGGAAGCTAAAAACGACGCGGGATTGGCAGACCATCCGTCGGGACGATGGCCGATGAACTGCATTTACTTTCAGCTCGCCATGTTGGCCTACAACCTCAATTGTTGGCTGATGCTGTTCAATCGAGAAGAGGAAGCCAACGTCGAGCAACTCGGCCATATTACCCTGGCCACGGCGCGGTTGCGGTTTCTGTTTCTGGCCGCGCGCATCTGGCGCCACGCGGGAACCGTGGGTGTCAGCTATAGCGATCACTATCCCGAGCAATCTTTATTCGAGCGGCTGATGGCGCGGCTGCGGGCTGTGACGGCAAAGGCAGAGGGGTTTGCGCCGGTGATCGCTCTGGCCCTCCGCTGCTGAAAGGCATGCATAAAATTCTATGCACACGCGGCCTTGCTGAAACAACAACTTACAAGCGGAGGAAATCGGCTCAGGCACACAGGACGCTTTGAAAAGAAATAAGGATCGTCTTCGCCGCAGGTTCAGGTCAGTCGCTCAGGCTGCTCCTCAGGGCAGTTCTGTGCATAAGTCAGGTGTTACAGAGTTGGCTTTGCAGTTCGGTCTTCCAGGCGCCGGTGCGGCAGCTGTTGCTGCCGCCGGTATCGGCAAGGATGAGCAATCGCCGGCGGCGGCGGTAGCGATCTGCGCCATCGCGCTTCCACCAACCGGCGATGGAGTGGGCGGCGAAGGCTGCTGTGTCGTGCGAGACACCTACGAAGACCGAGCCTCGGTTGGCGAGCAGGTCATAGATACCGTACGGGATGGCGACGCCGATGGCATCGGAACGGAAATCGTGATCATTGACGCGCACGGGTGCGCGGCACCACTTGACACCGTTGTTCCTGAAGTTCCCGACCAGCTCTCGTTTCTTGGTGTCGACGCTGATGATAGGCAGCCCTTGGCGCTCGAAGCGGGTACGTAAGGACGAGATGTAACGGAACTGTTGGTCGCGGTCCGGGCTCGCGTCGGTGGCCATGGCTTTGCGATTCACGCGCAGGGAAAAGTCCATATCGTGCAGCAGTCGCGCCACGGTATTGGCTGAGATCTCGATATCGAGTTGCCGCAGCAGTTCGGCGACTCCGGCAGGCGTCTTGTGGGTCCATCGAATGCCGGTGATGGGATCGCCGGCGGTGTCGTGTTCCAGCAGGATTTCGATGGCTTCGATTACTTCGGGCGTTTTTTTTCCACCGCTTTACGTCCGGCGCCGGACTGCCGGACCCGGCCGACCTCTACATCCTGATCCAGCAACTGGCGGCGGCCGCGGGCGATGGTGTGCGGATCGAGGCCCAGAAATTCGGCCAGCACGCTGTCGCCGCCGTGGCCAAGTCTCATGGATTCCAAGCCGGCATACAGGCGGCGCTGCTGCTCGTCCAGCAGACTGTAGAACAAGATAATGGCGGCTTTCATTTCATCGGGAGACACTTCCAGGCGGGTGGCATCGACCACTGTGGGGACGGACTGGTTGCTACGACGTGTCAGACGTTGTCGCTGCCACGTGGCTGGATCGGTGGAAGTATAGAGGAACAGGCCGGAGATCAACTCCCGGGCGATCCTGTTCTGCTGGACAAGGTGGCGTAAGACATCTTGCGCTCCTACGTGCAGGATGGCAGACAGTTCTTCCGCAAAATATCCCGCGACCGAACTGCGGATGAACGCCTCGGCGGTGGCCAGCAGGGTACCGTAGCGGGAGAACCAGGCCGGCGAGCAGGACCACAGGCCATCGGCTCCGAAGCGAGCCATCTCGCGAAGCGTGTAGAAACGACCACTGTGCGAGTAGCTGGTCAGGTAGTCGAGTTGTTTGAGCTTTCGGAAAACGGTGAGGTCAACGTCTGTGCCGAGGGCACGTTTCAGATCGGGAAGCGTGGCGATTTTGTCGTGGAGCAGCAGTTTTCGCAGGGAATCGGGCGAGAAGGCGAGAGGTCTCATAATGTTATAGTTGCGACTGAACGGCTCCGTACAATCGACACTATAACATAATCGGTGGCGAGTTGGCGAAAGAATCCGATCAATGTCCGCTACCCATCAACATTGGAGAATCGTAGTAGTGCGAGGGGAAATCAGGCGGAATGGCAGCCGTAGGTAATGTGGGTATCACGACTACCGGTGAACGGTTATTGTTGCGTCGGCCCTAAGTACATCCGTTATGGTCGAAGGCGGTACAGAGCGCTTCTAGATGAGGCCGCGCTGCATGGCGTGCATCACGGCCTCCAGGCGGTTATGAGTGCGGAGCTTCTCGTTAATGCTGTGCAGATGATTCCGCAGCGTGGGCAGAGTGATACCTAGTTCGCGGGCGATCTCGGAAGAGTTTTTGGCTTTCGCGAATAAGCGAAGGATTCGCTGCTCTTGTTCGGTAAGCGGCGAGACGGGCGCTGCCCGAATGTTGTGGTCAGAAACGGCCACCATTTCTTTGGAGATCTCCAGCATCTTGGCAAGCAACTCTTCGCTCCTCCGACGACGCGAAATGTCTCGAGCCAAGTGAACAACCAGGCGGCGGTTGCGCCGGGGTTCTTCAAAAACGAGGGTGGAAACGTTCACCCACAGCCTCTCGCCGGAACGTGTTTTGACCTCGAGGTCAAAATCCGGAATTCCCAGCTTCTGCGCAGCGCATTGCTGAACGCTGCAGTCCCCGACGCAGACCTGCGTGCCGAGGGCGCCGTGACCGTCTAGAACTTCATAGCACGCCCGGTTCAGCACGTCCGCCGATGAGTATCCAAACAGCCGTTCCGCCGCCTGGTTCCACGAGCAGATCTGACCTTCCCTGGTTACAGCAAACGCGGCATCTGCCGTCCTCTCCAAGAATGCGAACAGCTCCGCCTCCAGCATCCCGGCCTTCCCGCCTCCGTATCGAGGCCTTCAATTCCATTATGCGTCAAATGCGCCGACGCCTTCTCCGGCGAAAAGCCACGAATTCTGCGGCGCCGTGACTTAAGCCCATCCGCGGCGGCCGGCCGGCGGCATTCTCAAAACATGAAGCAACTGGACATCAACACATTTCACGATTTCAGCGACGAAGAGATCTCCCGCCGGATCCTGATGGAGGATCCCATCATGCGCGTAGTGCTCGTTTCGCCACGCGCCGGGCAGGCTCTGCCCGAGCGTGCGGCGAACGGGCTGGTGACGGTCTATTCCGTCGGTGGTCGCGTTCTCTCCTATGAGGGGACGAAGTGCTGCGACATGGTTCCGGGTACACTAATCCGCCTGGCGCCTGGCGAAGGAGGACTCGCGCCTGCTGGTCACCATGATCAAGCAGAGCGACACTTCGGCCTGGAACGCCCTGGCTCCCAGAGGTCGGACGCTGGATCTGCGGCCGACCCCACGCGAACGTCGCCACAACACCGTGTTTTACGCCTTCGACAACCTTACAGTCGGCGAGTCGTTTCTCTTCGTCAACGATCACGATCCGCAACCCCTGCACGCGCAGATGGAACAACTGCGCCCTGGCGAACTGGCTTGGGAATACGAGGTTCAGGGTCCTTACGAATTCCGCACCAAAGTCTCGCGGATTGCATCGTCGTCAGTGCCGTTGCAGGAGACGGTCCTGGCCAGTTCAGCCCATTGACCTGTGAGCGGCTCAGACGACCTGCTTCAGCACGCCGGTCGCCGGTTGTGATCGTGCGCTATTGATCAGAGCGGCACCTCCGGCGAGTCCTCGGCGTGACTCCAGTCACTGGCCGCGCTGTCGGAGTGCCCTATGATTGAATCAGAGGGGCTGAAACAGCCATGGCAACATCCACTCAACGGCTGCAACTTACTGATAACGTGATCGTTCCGCATCCGGTCACGCTGGAGCTCTATCGCAAGATGCTGACCGTTTTCTACATTGAAGAGCGGATGAAGGCCTTTGTGCGCCAGGGCAAGTGCGGTTTCCAGGCATCCACGCGTGGCCACGAGAAACTCCAGATCGGCATGACGATGTTGCTGAAGCCAGGTCACGACTGGTTCTTCACATACTACCGGTCGAAGGCCGTCGCCGCGGGCCTGGGCATGCCCATCAAGGACATCTTCCTCGGCATGCTTGGGCGCGAGGGCGATCCGAACTCCAACGGCCGTAACATGCCGGAGCTGTGGTCTTCCCGCAAGCTGCGGCTGGCGGCGCAAACGGCCGTAACCGGCACTCAGTATCTCAACGCCATGGGGTTAGCCCGGGCCATCAAAATGGACGGCGCGGCGACGAGGTAGTATACGTCTCTTCCGGGGAGGGCGCCACCAGTGAAGGCGAGTTTTTCGAAGCCTTGAATTGGGCTTCACGCGAGAAGCTGCCGGTGCTGTTTACGGTACAGAATAACGACTACGCGATTAGCGTGCCCCAGACCAGCCAGACGGGTTCCGAGGTGCACCGAATCGCTCAGGGCTTTGGCGTGCCTGCGCTCCGTCTGGATGGCACCTGGTTCGAACACCTCTATGAAGCCCTGCCGCCGGTGATTGAAGCGATGCGACATGGGGCTGGCCCCGCACTTGTGGAAGCGATGGTTGTACGGCTCGATCCCCACTCCTCGTCGGATGACCATCGCAAGTATCGTGGCGAATCCGAGTTGCGGGCGATCACCGGTCGCGATCCGATCCTCCAGACCGAACGGTACCTGTTGCGGAATGGTGTCGTCACAGATGAAGGAGTGGCTTCGCTGCGCGCGGAAATCAAGGCCGAGGTAGATCGTGCCGCGGATGAGGCGGATCGCTATCCGCCGCCCGATGAATCCACCGTTATGGCTCATATCTATTCCAATGACGCCGCGTTGCTGGGAGAGGCCCAGCCGCCGCGCTGCCTTTCCGGCCAGGAAGTTACCATGATCGACGCGATCAACCACGGCCTGCGGGAGGAAATGGAGCGCAACCCCAAGATTGTGATGTGGGGTGAAGACGTGGCTGACCCCAAAGGTGGCGTGTTTGGCGTCACCCGCGGGTTAAGCAGCGCCTTTCCCGGTCGCGTCTTCAACTCGCCGCTGGCCGAGGCCAGTATTGCGGGTGTAGCAGCGGGTATGGCGATCGGCGGCTACAAGCCAATTGTCGAGATGCAGTTCGCCGATTACCTCTGGCCGGCGGCCCTGCAGCTTCGCGACGAGATTCCCACCGTCCGGTGGCGCAGTCAGGGCGAATGGGAATGCCCCGTGGTGGTGCGAATCGCGGTGGGGGGTTATATCAAAGGTGGCCCTTGGCATTCCGCGAACGTGGAGTCTTTCTTCGCGCATATTCCAGGCTGGTACGTAGTGTACCCCAGTTGCGCGGAAGACGCGAAGGGCCTGATCAAGGCCGCTGCGCGGTCCAAAGACCCTGTGATCTTCCTGGAACATAAGGGTCTCTACCGGCGTGTTCAAGCCAAGACTCCCGAACCGGATGCCGACTACATCGTGCCATTCGGCAAGGGGGTCATCCGCCGCGAAGGCAAGGACCTGACCGTCGTGACCTGGGGCAGCACCGTCTACATGGCCCTGGAATTGGCGCGTCAGATGGAGAAGGATGGCGTATCCCTGGAGATCATCGACCTGCGCTCCATCGTGCCTTTGGACGAAGACCTGATCTACCGGAGCGTGCGCAAGACCACCCATGTCATGATCGCCCACGAAGATACGCTCACAGCGGGCTTCGGCGCGGAAGTGGCGGCGCGCATCGCGGAAAACTGCATCGGTTCGCTGGATGGGCCGGTGGTGCGGGTCGCCGCCAAAGACACGTTCGTCCCTTCGGCGCCGAATCTCGAATTGGCTGTACTACCTTCAGTCGCGGGCTTGCGGCTTGGTGCTGAAAAAGCTCTGACCTTCTGAGCTGGGGCTGTTGCCTTAACGTGCACCCATGACGGAAGTGTTGATTCCCATGACAAACGGACCATTGCCAGGCGACACCGTTAGGAAGACAGTAGGAAGGGACGGAAATCCACGAAATGAGAGTACGTGCTGTAGACTCGGGTCAACCCGCTCCTCAACAGGCCCCCGTTCACCATGCCATGGCTTATATCTGTGAATGCGGCAAAAAGTGGGTTTCGACCCGAAACGAAGTGGACACTAAGGAAGCACGCACCCTGAAGTGCGCCTGCGGTAGAACGATCGTCATCCAGGCCGGCATTGTCTATGGCAGAGACAATCCCCGCTCCGGCTCCCGCAAGCAGCCGGTCTGACGCCACCAAGTACACTACGTGCTGGCAGGGCGGTATAGCTTTTGCTCCACGGGGCAAAAGTGGGCTGAGCGCCCGCTGGCCCTGATCCGGTCCACCACGTGTCCCTTAGGACAAAGTTTTTGGTGGTACACCATCCGAACCTTGTCGTACCCGGCTGGGGAACCCCGAAAGCCTTCTATTCCCGTGCCCCGCAGTCTGATGGCCTTCCGCAGTACGGATTTCATGCTGCGGTAAAGGGACCGCAACCGAGGTTCCGTCAGTTGATCGACTCGGCCCAGGGGATGAATTCTGGCCGCATACAGGATCTCATCGGAGTAAATATTTCCGATGCCCGCGATGAAGTTGGGATTCATGAGGAGCGGCTTGATCCGTCCTGTTCTGCCCTCGAACAGTCTTTTGAAATCTGAAAATATAAACCGTGGATCCAATGGCTCTGGCCCCAGGCGACGGATCTCGTCCAGGTTCAAGACGGCATCCCTTGGCCCGCAGAGTACCTTAGCGAATTTGCGGAGATCGGATAATGCGAGCTGGCGTCCGTCATCCAGTTCGAACACGAGGTGAATGAAGCGGCCCGCGGGTTGGTGTGTCGACGCGGCCGAGGTGACAGGTTGCCACGGCTATGAGTTGAACCAATTAGGCGCTTTGTGCGTTCCCAGTTTCCGACCATCAGACGGCCGGATATTTTCTGGTGCACCAGGAGGAGATGCCCATCCTCAAGATGGATCAGCACATTCTTTGCCCGACGGTCTACACCCGTAATGACTCTTCCGATGACGCACGTTCTGAATGCTGCTTCCGACTTGGGAAGTTGAAAATACTTGGGCCAGTCGGTCTCGACGTCCTGAATCTTCCGTCCTATGAGTTCACACCGGAGGTCATTCACAATGATTTCGACTTCGGGCAGTTCTGGCATCTTTTCCCTCACGAGGCGTGTAGCACCAGAGCTCACACGCTCACAACGGGACAGGGCGATTCGCGGATAATGCCGTATGCGTTGGTGCGCAAACGCGCGTTATCAGCGGCGCCGCGGCCAATAACTACCAAGTCGGAATTCAGGCGGCCGGCGGCGGTGCGTACCACTTTGGAAACATCACCTGATTCCACTACAGCTTCGACGTGGATGCCCGCGCTTTGCTGAACTTTCGCGATTACCTCGCTGGCGTCTGCAAGGAGACGCCGGCGCCATTCGTCCGCATAGTGGCCCTCCCCCGGCGAGTCCAGCCGTGGAACGACGTGCAGCAGAGTCAGCTTGGAACTGAATTCTGAAGCCAAGCCGGCAGCCCAGCGTAGGACAGTCGCGCTATGCGGCCCCAAGTCGACTGCGCATACGATGTGACTCAGTTTGATCCATTCCGCGGGAGGGCCCTGCGCAACGTGTGCTCCGGTCCACACCGCACACGCGGTGTCGTGCAGAACCTTTGAAGTCGTTGAGCCCAAAAGGAGGCGCCGGAAGGGACTGTAACCGTGGGTGGGCATCATGATCAGGTCCGAGCGGTCCTGGACTGCCTGGTCCGCGATCACCTCGGCAGCATCACCCTCACGTAATATTCGTCGAGTGTTGAGATGGTTCAGTGCTGCACAGAGAAAATCGTCCAGTTCTTTTGACGCTTTCTTTCGGCGATCCTCGCTGAATGTCTGTACCTCTGGAGAGAGGTAATCCATCGGGGAGATCACGTGCAGCAGTGTCAACTCTGAGTGAAAGTGTTCCACCAGAGGAATCGCGTAGCGGGCTCCACCAAGGCAGCGCTCAGAGAAATCAATCGGTAACAGAATCTTCTTAAGTGGAAACATCGTTTTGCCCTTTCAAGCCAACCCGGCTATTGCATTACGAATGAGACTCAGCAACGGCCCGGGGAACACGCCAAACCAGACTAAGAGCGCGGCCAGCAGTGCGAGAGCCAGTCTTCCAGCCGGCGCGAGCCTGGACACGCTAGCCGGGCTTTCGGACGGCTGCCCGTACATCACAACAACAATGCGCAGGTAGTAGAAGAGCCCGATCGCGCTCGTGATCACCAGGATGACAATCAGCGCCCACATGGCCGAGGAAGCTCCGGCCGCCACAACGTAGAATTTCCCGATGAAGCCGGCGGTGATCGGAATACCGGCCAGGGACAGCAACATCGCGGTGAAGACCGCCGCCAGCGCCGGGCGCCGCCAGAACAAGCCCCGATAGTCCTCCATGTCCTCAGCTTCACTGGAGCCGTCCGATAGGACTGTGACCACACCGAAAGCACCCATGGTGGTCACAAAGTACGAAACCAAATAGAAGGTGACGGCGGTGGGGCCGAGATCGCCGGCGGCCTGAAATGCCACGAGCAGATATCCCAGGTGCGCAATGGAAGAATATGCGAGTATGCGTTTGACGTTGTTCTGCAGCAGCGCCAGGAGGTTGCCCATGATCATGGAAGCGATCGCGATGATGGTGAACACAATGAAGACGGGCGCGAGGTCGTGCGCGCCGGAACGGTAGAAGAAGCGCAGCAGCAGCGCGAACATGGCACCTTTTGAAACTGTGGCGATATATGCCGTAACGGGCGCTGCCGCACCTTGGTACACATCGGGGGTCCAGAGGTGGAAGGGAACCACCGCGAGCTTGAATCCGAAGCCCGTGACGATGAGGGCCAGACCGGGCAAAACGAGCCAGCGGTCGAAGTCCGCACGCGCGACCCGGACTACGATCTCCCCAAATTGCATTGTGCCGAGAGCGCCGTAGATCAGTGCCATTCCGAACAGGAGGAAGGCCGCGGAAGCCGCAGCCAACACCAGGTACTTAATGCCGGCTTCGAGAGGTAGCGGCCGAGAATGCCGGTAGGCGATCATCCCGTACAAAGCCACGCTGAGTAGTTCGAGTCCCAGAAATAGCGAGACAAAATGGTTGCTGGCCACCAGTACCGTCGAACCGAGCGTAGCTACGAGCAACAGGATGTAGAGTTCGTCGTGGTCACCTTCGCATCGCTCAAGATATCCGTACGACAGCAGCACGAATGCCATGCTGGCGGCCACGATAAGCCCGACGTAGAACAGCGCATAGCGGTCGAGCATCAGCAGCGGCGTGACCTGGAGCGGCACTACTGGCGCGGCGATCCACAAGGACGCGAAGGCCGCTGCCAGGCCGGTGAAGGCCAGCGTGGCGGAGAGCCTATGGTCGCGACGCACCGCGATCGCAAGCATGACCACAATCGACGTACCGGCGATGATTAGCAAGGGAAGCAATGCGATCAGTTCGTTTCCGCTCATGCTCATCTCTCCGAAACCAGTTGCTCCAATCGCGTCATGGCCGGTTGGAAGGTATCGAGAACGGGCCGCGGGTACAGGCCCAACCAGAGCAGGGTCACGATCATCAGTGCTACCACCAGACCCTCACGCGGCACCAGGTCCGCAATCCGCCAGTCGTGCGTATTGGGCCCCTGGAAGGCCCGCTGGACCAGACGCAATGCGTAAAACGTGGCGAAGAGGACACCCACAGTGGCCAGCGCCGCCAGGACGATGCTCACCTTATAGGTACCCAGGAGAACCAGAAACTCCCCCACAAAATCGCCAAGGCCGGGAAGCCCCAGGGATGCGAGCGCAAAAAACAGCGCAGCGCCGCTCAGCCGGGGAGCGGTACTCCACAGCCCGCCCATGCGGTCCATTTCTCGCGAATGAATGCGCTGCTGCAGCGCGCCCACCAGAATGAACAGCGCGCCAGTACTGATGCCGTGGCAGATCATGGTCATCACGGCTCCCTGAAGTGCCAGGTCATTCCAGGCGAAGATGCCCAGAAGGACGAAGCCCAGGTGGCTCACGCTGGTGTACGCGACCAGGCGCTTCAGATCTGTCTGTCCAAAGGCCAGGATTGCGCCATAGAGGATTCCCGCCACTCCAAGAGCCATCGCAACGGGAGCGAACATGCGCGCGGCATGGGGGAAGAGCGGCACCACGAACCGCAGCATCCCGTAAGCGCCCGTCTTCAACAGGAGACCGGCGAGTATGACGCTGCCCGCCGTGGGAGCTTCCGTGTGGGCATCGGGCAGCCAGGTGTGCAGCACCACCACCGGTAGTTTCACGGCGAACGCGACGAAGAAGCCGAGCATGATCCACATTTCGGCAGTCGGAGACATTGCCGTGCCCAGCAATTCCTCGTACTCGAACGTGTAGACACCGGTGGCGTGGTAAACGCAGGAAAAACAGGGCCAGGATGGCAATGAGCATCAAAAGCCCGCTAAGTTGCGTGAAGAGGAAAAACTTCACGGCGGCGTACACGCGGTTCTCGTGTCCCCAGATGGAAATCAAGAAGTACATCGGGACCAGCATCAGTTCCCACGCGAAGTAGAAGAGGAAGAGATTGACGGCCAGAAACACACCTGCGATGCCGGCCAGAATCCAGAGCAGGTTCAGGTGGAAGAAGCCAACGGCTTTGGTAATTTCATTCCAGGAAGCCAGCACAGAGAGGATGCCAAGGAAGAACGTGAGCATCAGCAGCAGGAGGCTCAGGCCGTCGAGGGCGAGGTGGAAACGGATACCGAACTGCGGGATCCAAGCCCAATCGGCCTGCTCGAACCAGGTATGGAGGCCCGCGTGGAAATTGCCTATCCACAGCGACAACGCGAGGACGAAATCGATCGACACGGCGATCAATGCGATCCACCGGGTGGCTGAAGCGCTCCAGCGTGCCACGGCCCACGCCAGGACACCGGCGATCAGCGGAATCAGGATGAGCCAGAGCAAAATCATAAGAACATCACGATCGCGACAAATGCCACGGTGCCGCCGGCAATCCACGCGGCGTACCAGCGCAGTTTGCCGGTTTCCGTAAGGCTGAGAACGCGATAGCAGAAGGTGGTCAGGCTCGCCAGGCCAACGTAAATAGAATCGACCATGTCCGCTTTGTTCACGCGGGCTATCCAAACCACCGGCCGGACGAAGAGCCGATCGTAAAGCCAATCCATTCCCCAATCCGAGAACCAGAAGCGGTGTAACACCCGGCCCGCCGGGTTTTCGACCATCGCCGTGGCCAGGGCGGGATTGCGCTGATAGACGAACCAGGCGCCCAGAAGACCGCATAGAAAAGCGAGGGCCGCAACTATGCTTGATAGGGTTTCGGTGATGCCACCAACTGCTTCCGGCAGGGTGGGGAGCGCCGTCGCGATGAACCTTGCGAATGGCGCTTTGTCGAAACCGCCGACAATCGACAGGACTGCCAGCATGCAGACCGGAATCGTCATGGCGAGGCCCGGCCGCCTGGTGACGGAAGTCCGCACCGGCCCGAAGAAGACCAGGAAGATGAGCCGGAACGTGTACAGTGACGTCAATACGACGCCGGCGATTCCTGCCGCCCACAGGCCTGTGCTGCCGGCGCCGGAACTGCCGGCGCTCCATAGGATGAGGTCCTTGCTGTAGTAACCGGCGGTAATCAGCGGGAGTCCGGCCAGAGAGCATCCCGCGATGAGGAAAGTCCAGAAGGCAATTGGAAGCTCCTTGCGAAGCCCGCCCATACGAAAGATGTTGTGCTCGTGGTGCAGCGATTCGATGATGATGCCGGCTGCCAGGAACAGCAGAGCCTTGAAGAACGCGTGCGTCATGAAGTGGAAGATGGCGGCGCCCCATGCACCAACGCCCAGCGCCAGAAACATATAACCGATCTGGCTTACCGTGGAATACGCGAGGACGCGCTTGATGTCGTTCTGTGTCAGCGCGCTGAAACCGGCCATCAGAAGAGTGGCGGCGCCGATCGCGGCGACCGCGAACTGGACAGGCGGCGCCAGTTCGAAAAGGACATGCGTGCGTGCGATGAGGTAAACGCCCGCCGTCACCATGGTGGCCGCGTGAATCAGGGCGCTGGTCGGTGTGGGACCAGCCATCGCATCCGGCAACCAGGTTTGCAACGGGAGTTGCGCCGATTTTCCCACCGCCCCACCCAGCAGCAGCGCCGCCGCCGCGATCGCGTATGCCGATCCAGCGGACCATTGGCCTTGCGCCGCGTGCAGCAGATCCTGGATGCGGAGCGTCCCCAGGCTATGGAACAACAGAAACAACCCGATTGCCATGGCGGCATCGCCCACGCGTGTCACGATGAAGGCTTTTCGCCCGGCGAGCCCGTTCACCGGATCCTGGTACCAGAAACCGACGAGCAGATAACTGCACAGCCCGACGCCCTCCCAACCGAGGTACAGGAGCAGGAGGTTGTCTGCCAGCAGCAGCGTCACCATGCAGGCCACGAACAGGTTCATGTAGGCGAAGAAGCGGCTGTAACCCTGGTCGGTGCGCATGAATTCGGCGGAATACAGGTGGATCAGGAAGCTCACGAACGTGACTACCAGCATCATCACCAGCGAGAGCGCATCCAGATAGAAGGCGATCTGCGGGCGGAATGAACCGACGTCGATCCACGTCCAGAGGGTTTGCGTGTACATTCCGGTTGCCGGTGGCGAGCTCAGGAACTCGGCGGTGATGAGGAGGGAAATGATTGCCGATGCTGCGACACTCCCTACTCCCACTGTCGTGACGCTCTTGTGAGACATCCGCGCCCCGAGTACCGCGAGCACCAGAGCGCCCGCGAAGGGGATTGCCGGGACCAACCAGAGCAACTCGAGCATCTCAACCTTTCATCCTGCTGATGGCGTCGGTATCCAACGACTTGTACTGGTGATAGAGTTCCAGCACCAGCGCCAGACCCACCGACACCTCCGCCGCGGCCATTGCCAGAATGAACAGGAACACCACCTGGCCATCCGGTTGTTGCCATCGTGCGCCCGCTACCACAAAGGCCAGTCCGGCGGCGTTCAGCATGACCTCGATCGACATCAAAATGAAGATCACGTTTCTCCGCACCAAAACCCCAACTAGGCCCAATGTAAAGAGGGCTGCGGCGAGTATAAAACCATCACGCATGGGAATCAGTTCCATCACCTGACCTCAGCTTTCGGGGCTTTTCGCCATCCCAAGTGATACGCTCCCACGAGCCCGCCGAGCAGCAGCATCGATGCCAACTCAACACCAATCAGGTACGGCCCGAACAGCGCCGCTCCCACTCCGCGTGGCCCGATCATTGCCCCTCCGGAACTCCCTCCGGAACTCGCGGCCAGCAGATAGACGAACTCAGCCATCAGGATGGCCGCAAGGATCAAAGGCCCCGTCCACATGGAGGGCATGAGAAGTGCGCGCTCCGCGCTGGCGGCCTGTTCACCCAGGTTCAACAGCATGACTACGAAAACGAAGAGCACCATGATCGCGCCGGCATAGATGATCACTTCCAGCGCGGCGATGAACGGCGCGCCGAGCGTGTAGAAGACCACCGAGACGGCCAACAGCGAAACGATCAGGTACAGCAGCGCGTGCACCGCATAGAGGCGGGTGATCATGAGGGCCGTGGAGAGAATCGCCACCGCGCCCGCGACATAAAACACGATCGTCATAGGCTGCTCACGGCAGGAGGCTGTGCAGATCCACGGGGCGGCCTTCGTTTTCAGCCTCGCCTTTATCCTTTCCGCCGATCTTGACGCCGGCCACGCGCCAATAGTTGTATCCGGGGTATTTGCCGGGACCGCTGATCAGCAGGTCTTGTTTTTCGTACACCATGTTCTGCCGATAGTACTCGCCCATTTCGAAATCGGGAGTCAGTTGGATGGCATACGTGGGGCACGCCTCCTCACAGAGGCCGCAGAAAATGCAGCGCGAGAAATTGATGCGGAAGAATTCCGGGTAGCGTCTGCCGGTTGGATCTTCCGTAGCCTGCAGGGCGATGCAATCCACGGGACAAACCACCGCGCACAGATAGCAGGCGACACAGCGTTCACCGCCGTCCGGATCGCGCGAAAGAATGATGCGGCCGCGGTACCGGGGCGACAGGTATGGCTTCTGTTCGGGATACTGAACCGTTACCCGTTTGTGAAACATGTGCAGAAGCACGTACCAGATGGTTCGGATGATGCTGAACATTTCATTTGCTCCATGCGAGCGCTACAGCGCCCGTGACTAACAGGTTGGCCAATGACAGGGGTAACATCACTTTCCAGCCCCAGGACATCAACTGGTCAAAGCGCGGCCGCGGCAGGGATGCCCGTAGCAGGATGAAAAAGGATATGAAGAAGAACGTCTTAAGCAGGAACCAGATGATGGGGGGAAGTGCGGGCCCCAGCCAGCCACCGAAGAAGAGAATGCTGATCAGCGAGGAAATCAGGATCACCCCGAGATATTCGCCGACGAAGAACATGCCGAACTTCATGCCGGAGTATTCAGAGTGGAACCCGGCGACCAATTCACTTTCCGCTTCGGGCAGGTCGAACGGCAGTCGCCGGGTTTCGGCCACACCCGCGATAAGGAACAGGATGAAGCCGAGAAACTGCGGCACCACGAACCAGAGATGCCGTTGGGCTTCGACAATGGCGGACAGGTCAAAGGAGCCTGCGAGCAGGACGACGCCCATGAGCGACATCCCCAAGAAAACTTCGTAGCTCAGCATTTGGGCGGCGGCCCGCAGGCCTCCGAGCAGCGAGTACTTGTTGCCCGACGACCACCCAGCCAATACCACGCTGTACACTCCGAGCGAAGACATTGCCAGCACGAACAGCAGGCCGACATTCAAGTCGCTGACGATTATGCCCGGCGCGATCGGCAGTACGGCGAAGGACATGAGCACGGTCACGACGATCACCGCCGGAGCGAGAACGAAGACGGCTTTGTCGGCAAACGGTGGGATCCAATCCTCTTTGAAGAAGATCTTGATCATGTCCGCCAGCACTTGAAGCAACCCAAAAGGACCTACCCGATTCGGCCCATATCGGTCTTGCCACAATGCCAGGAGCCGGCGTTCGAGCCAGATCAGCCCGGCCGCCAGAGTGAGTGCCACCACAAGCACGCCGCTGATGCAGAGGATGGGATAGGGGCTGGTCATGTGGCTTGTCATGGCAAGGCGGAGATCCTGCTCCAAACCGGCAGATCCAGGCCGGCAAATGGCGGCATTCCCGCAGGGACGCCGGCTAAACCTTTCGGCAAATCTGCCCCGATCTTTACTGGAAGACGTTGGCCGAACAGCTCCACTTCCTTGCCGAAACTCGAGGCCTCTTCCGGATTGAGAGCGACGTACGGTTCAGGTGACAGTTCCGCGATGGCCGGCGCCGAGCGGCTCAGTTCCTCAGAGCCAAAGATGTGATAGAGCGGAACCACCAGCCATTCATCTGCCCGCGTTTCGAACGCAGGGGGCAGTTGCCCAAAGAAACGGAACTCGGTTCCGCCCCGCTCAATGATCCGTACCCCCGGGTCGCCCTGCCGCAGAGGCCCCCCGATTTCGGCCTGAAACTTGTTCACTGCCTGAATGGAGTTCCATCCGGGCGTCCAGAAGAAGGGGAGCAGGGCAGACGGCGGCTGGTCCGGGTTTCCTTCCATGGAAAACGAGAGGGGCGAGTCGGGATCGTCGGGCGGCTTCGGTTCGTGGACGCTGATATTGGCCAGCATGGAGGTGCGGCCGCTGTAGCGATGCGGCTCGCGCGGGACCTTCGCGCCTGCCATCCTGAAGTCGGCGGATGGAGCCGCGCGGGCGACAGCGGCGAGTTGCGGCATCTCGGCAGCGAGCGCCGCGACGGCCTCATCCAGCGTTTTCCGCGGCCCCAGCCAGCGCCAGCTTTCCTGAATTGGCGCGGACGGCACGAAAACCCGGAAGAAACGCTGCGCGCGCCCTTCGCTGCTTACCAGGGTGCCATCTCCTTCGGCGAAGGTAGCTGCCGGCAGAACCAGTTCCGCTTTCGCCGTGGTCGCGGTTTCCAGGTGGTCCAGGACCACCACGTGCTGAAAGCGCGCCAGGAACTTGTCCACGACCGGGGCGGGGAGCCGCCGGTAGAGGTCGTTTTCCAAAATGATGACGGTGTCAGCATCGGCATGCATCGCGGCATCGAGCGCGGGCGCATCCATCAGCGCGAGGCCGAGGCTATTGCACTCCGGCGCGGTGAATGCCAGCGAGGCGCCAGGCAATGCCCACGCCACATTCGCCGCAGCCTGGATGAGCGCCTTGCTGCGATTACCTGGACCTGAGATGACGAGAGGGCGTTTGGCGGCCTTGAGAGCTTTGGCAATCTCAGCCGCCAGCGTCAGGATCGGTTCAGAAAGATTTGGGGGTACAGGCGCACGTGGATCCAGCGCATTCGCCACCGCGAAGCCAAGCCGTGCCTGATCGTCGGGCGCAGCGCGATACGTGCGGGTGGCGATGTCATCCAGACGCGTGGCGCCGGTGCTGGCAATGAACAAGGGTCCATTTTCGTCCTGCACCGCCTCGCGCACCCCATGGTCCATCCAAAGCGGAATGTGGAGCCGCTCGGCGATCTGCATGGGCTGCTGGTGCACCGACTGGCGCAAGCTGAGTGCCATTCGGGGTGCAACGTTGGTGATGTCTTCGCCCAGGATGAACACAGCGTCGGCGGATTCCACTTCGCTCAGCGAGGGGATGCGTGCGGGACCCTTGCGCAGAATGTCCAACATCAGCTTCAGTAACCGGGATTCAGTGGCGGGAAAGCCGGCATAGAACCGTCCCTCACCCACGAGCGACCGCAACGCGAAGTTGCTCTCGAGCGATGCGCGCGGCGAGCCGATTCCGATCATCTTGCCCGACGCAAGATCTCGCAGGTAATCGAGCGCGGCCTCCGCTGTAGCGATCTCACCCTTGCGTAAGGGTTGCCGGATGCGCCGTTCGCTGTTCACAAACTCATAGCCGAACCGACCGCGGTCACAGAGAAAGTAGCCGTTGACCTCGCCGTTGTAACGGTTCACGAGACGCCGCAACACTCCGTACCGTTCGGCCGCAGTGATGTTGCATCCGAGAGCGCAATGCACGCACACCGACGGCGCCATTTGCAGGTCCCACTTGCGCGTGTAGTGCCGCTTCAGCGTGGCATCGGTGAACACGCCGGTGGGGCAGACCTCCACGAGATTACCGGCGAATTCGTTCTCCAACACGCCGTCTCGGTCGCGGCCGAAAAAAACGATGTTCCGCAAAGCAAATGCGTTCAGATCGTTTCCTCCCGCGTACTCGCGGTAGAAACGCACACAGCGGTAGCACTGGATGCAGCGGTTCATCTCGTGGTTCACGAAGGGCCCCAGGTACTGATTTCGAAACGTCCGTTTCTCGAATGTGTAGCGGCGATAGTCATGGCCCGTCATTACGGTCATGTCCTGCAAGTGGCACTCGCCGCCTTCATCGCAGACCGGGCAATCGTGGGGATGGTTCAGCATCAGGCCTTCAATAATGGCCGCCCGGAATTCGGCCGCCTCCGGGTCCTGAATCGAAATGCGGGTGCCGTCGGCGGCGGGCGTCATACAGGCCATGACGATCTTGCCGTGGGTGTCCCCTTCATCCTTGAATTGCTTGACGGCACATTGGCGGCAGGCGCCCACCGAGCCGAGTGCGGGGTGCCAGCAGAAATACGGCAGGTTCATACCCAATGACAGGCAGCCGTGCAGTAGGTTCTGCTTCTGGTTCATCTGGTACGGTTGATTGTCCACGTACACGGTCGCCATGTCATCTCCACGGGCAGCGTTTCTCGCTGATGTGGCGCTCGAAATCGGCGCGGAAGTATTTCAATGCGCTCTGTAGCGGCTCGGCGGCGCCAGGCGCAAGCGCGCAAAAAGTGTGGCCAGGCGCCCAGAACCGTGTTTGAAACGCCAGTTTGTCGAGATCTCCGGGTTGGCCGTGCCCTTCTTCCATCGCCTTCAAGATGCGCTCAACCCATCCCAGCCCGCTCCAGCACGGAGTGCACCAGCCGCAGGATTCCTGCGCGAAAAAGTGTTCCAGGTTCCAGACCATGCCGACCGGGCAGGTTTGGTCGTCGAGCACGATCATGGTGCCGGTGCCCATCCGGCTGCCGGCCTTCTGTACTTCGGTGAAGTCCATGGCGACATCCAGATGTTGCTCGACGAGAAAGTCGGTGGACGCTCCGCCGGGGAGCACTCCGCGGAAGCGCATTCCATCGCGCATGCCGCCCGCGTGCTCCTCCAGGATCTCCCGGATGGTAGTGCCCATGGGCAGTTCCCAAAGACCCGGACGCTTCACCTTGCCGCTGGCGCCGTAGAGCTTGGTTCCGCCATCTTTCGTGCGGCTCAGTTCCCTGAACCACCACGCTCCGTTCTTAATGATATGCGGCACGTTGCATAGCGTCTCGACGTTGTTGATTGTGGTGGGCTTGCCAAAGAGTCCGGAGACCGGCGGGAACGGAGGTTTGGCGCGCGGATTGGCGCGTTTGCCTTCCAGCGCGTTTAACATGCCGGTCTCTTCACCGCACATATAACGCCCGGCGCTGAGGTGCAGGTGCAGTTCGAGACTGTAACCGGACCCGAGAATATTCTTCCCGAGGCAACCGGCGGCGTAGGCTTCTGCTATGGCCTTTGCGATTCTCCTCCCTGCGAGCTTGTATTCGCCGCGCAGGAAAATGTAGGCGACGTCCGTCCCGGTAGCATATCCGGCAATTATCATGCCTTCGATCAACTGGTGCGGATCGCGTTCCAATAAAAGTCGATCCTTGAATGTGCCGGGCTCCATCTCGTCGGCGTTGGCGATCAGGTATCTAGGATGCGGCGCGCTTTTTGGGATAAAGGTCCATTTCAACCCCGTGGAGAATCCAGCGCCGCCGCGGCCTCGCAAGTTCGAATCCTTCACTTCCTCCGTGACCTCTGCGGGCGTCATGCTCTGCAACGCCTTGCGTAGCGCGAGGTAGCCGCCGGCGCGCTCGTAGGCATCGCGGTCCAGTGCCTCTCCATCGGCCCGCATGTTTCCGGTGAGCGGCCTCTCCGTCGGCATCATTTGTAGCCCTCCAGTATCTGGTCGATCTTTTCAGGGGTCAGATCGAGGTGCATGTCGTCGTCGATCATCATGACCGGCGCGTGGTCGCACGCGCCCAGGCAGACGATCGGAAGCAGCGTAAAACGCTCGTCGGCGGTGGTCTCACCCTGCTGGATGCCGAGCCGTTCAGAAGCATGACGGCACTGCTGGTCGGCGCCCATAATCCAGCAACTGACGCTGTCGCAGAGATAAATCACGTGGCGGCCCACCGGCCGGCGGAAGATCAGGTTGTAGAATGTGGCGATGCCATCCAGGTCGGCGTCCGACATCCCGAGCAGTTCGCCGATATCATGAATCGCCTCATCCGACACCCAGCCACGGTGCTTCTGGACGATCTTCATGGCATCAATGCAGACGGCTTTCCTGTTCGGATAGTGCGGGAACTCGGCCTCGATCTCGGTCCTCTCTTCAGGCGCCAACACAATCGCTCCTCATCGATCGATGTCCGCCAGTACGAAATCCATCGCCCCCAGAACCGCCAACAGGTCGGGGATCATTCTGCCGCGGCAGAGCTGCGGCAGCATCTGCATATGGGCAAACGAAGGTGTCCGAATGCGTGTGCGGTAGGAGACCGTGCTGCCGTCGCTCACCAGGTAATAACCGTTGTTGCCCTTGGTGGCCTCGATGGCGCCCAACGCTTCGCCGGGCGGTATCACCGGCCCCCAGCCGACGCTCAGAAAATGTGTGATGAGGGTTTCGATGTCGTGCATGGTACGATCCTTTACAGGAGGAGTCGCCAACGGATGATCCGACTTGTACGGTCCATCCGGCATGCGGTTCACGCATTGTTCGATGATGCGCAGGCTCTGTCGCATTTCTTCCACACGGACCACTGCCCGGTCGTAGCAGTCGCCATGGATGGCGGTGGGAATGTCGAACTCGAAGTGCTCGTAGCTCGAATAGGGCTGCTTCTTGCGAAAGTCCCATTCAAAATCGCAGGCCCGCAGCCCCGGTCCCGTGACGCCCCACTCGATCGCCTCTTCCTTAGTGAAACTGCCGATTCCCTTGGTGCGTGCCTGAAAGATGCGGTTGCGCAATACTTCGCGGTCGTATTCGGCCAGACGGCCTGGAAAGTAGCGGATGAAATCGCGGAACATGCCGTCCCAGCCTTCCGGCAGGTCTGCCGCCACGCCGCCGATGCGAAACCAGTTGGGATGCATGCGCGCCCCACAGATGGCTTCGATGATGCCAAACGCGCGCTCCCGGTCGTTGAACGTGTAGAACACGGGCGAAAGCTGTCCCAAGTCCTGCGCGAACGTGCCATACCAGACCAGGTGACTGATGATTCGAAACAGTTCGGAGAGCATCACGCGGATCACCTGCGCGCGCGGCGGAACCGTGATCCCTGCCAATTTCTCCAGGGCCGTGAGGTAAGCGAGATTGTTCATCACGCCGCCCAGGTAATCCACACGATCGGTGTACGGGATATAGGTATGCCAGGACTGGCGCTCACCCATCTTTTCGGCGCCGCGGTGATGGAATCCGATCTCAGGTACGGCATCGATGATCTCCTCGCCGTCGAGTTGAACCACAATCCGCAGGACACCATGCGTGCCGGGGTGCTGCGGGCCGAGGTTCAGAAAAATGAAATCGCTGTCGTAACGACTACGCTGCATGCCCCAGTCTTCGGGGCGGAATCGCAACAACTCCTGTTCGGCCTCCTCCTTCTCTTCAGAAAGGTGGAACGGCCCCATCTCTGTGGCGCGCGCGGGGTGGTCTTTTCGCAGCGGATGTCCTGTCCAGCTTCTAGGCATCAGAATGCGTTGGAGGTGAGGGTGCCCGGAAAAGGAGATTCCGAACATATCCCATACCTCGCGCTCGTACCAGTTCGCGGCCGGCCAGAGGCTCGTGATGCTGTCGAGCGAGAGGGAACCAGCGTCAAGAGCGGTCTTCATCCGGATATACCCATTGCGCTCGAAGGAGAACAAGTGATAGACGACGGTGAAAGCAGAGGGCGGCAACTCGTGCCGGTTCACCCGCATCCTGTCGTCGATGGCGGTAAGGTCGTAGAGCATGGCGTACGGCCGATCGATCTCTCCTTTGAGATATCCCAGGATTTCACGCACACGCCCCCGCGGAGCCCAGAATGTAGGTATCGCGTCGCAGGTAAGTTGGGGCGCCACATCGCTGCCGTACTGCTCCCGCAGCGAATCGATCGGATTGGTGGTTGCGGCGATGCTCACACCCGATCCTGAGTGCGTAGATCTGTGGCCTGCTGCCGGAGAGAGCGCTTGAGATCGCGCAGGGAAGGCATAGGCGGCCGTTCGACACCCTGCGGCCCAACTACCCAACTCAACGGCCGGCGCTCGGTGCCGACAGCCGTCTGCAAGAGCGTCAACCCTTCCAGAAACGCGTCCGGCCGCGGCGGACAACCTGGCACGTATACATCCACAGGCAGGAACTTGTCCACGCCCTGCACCACACTATAGATGTCGTACATGCCGCCGGAATTCGCGCAGGAGCCCATGGAGATCACCCAACGAGGTTCCATCATCTGCTCGTAGAGCCGCTGGATAACCGGCGCCATCTTGATGAACACGGTGCCGGCAATGACCATAAGGTCGGCTTCGCGCGGCGTGCCGCGAATGACTTCAGCACCGAAGCGCGCCACATCATATTTGCTCGTGATGCTGGTGGCCATCTCGACATAGCAGCAGGAAAGGCCGAAGTTGAAGGGCCAAATCGAATTCTTGCGCCCCCAGGACACAAGATCTTGTACGCGCGATAGGACTACGTTGCGGCGGACCGCATCGTCGAACGTACTCTGTTCCTTCTTCGACTCTTCCGGAACTGTGCCTGGTCTGGTAATGGACCACCGCATTCGCTCACTCCTTCTGTTTGGAACTGCTGCTCCAATCGAGTGCGCCGACACGCCAGAGATACAGCAGGGCTGCGGCGAGGACTCCGACAAATATCACCGCTTCCCAGAACGCGGGCCAACCCAAAGACCGTGCCGTGACGGCCCATGCAAATAGGAATACCGCTTCCAGGTCAAAGATGACGAAGAACATCGCCACCAGGTAGAATTTCGCCGAAAGGCGTACTCGAGCCGAACCCTCCGACAGGATGCCGCCCTCGTAGGGCTCGCCCGTCGAACGTTGCTGGTGCCGCTGTCCCAGCAGGTACGAGACCACGAGCATGCCAGCGACCAGAAGCAACACCAGCGCGAAATAGACGCCCAGAGGCCACATGTACGGTTAGTGCTCCTCCCCCTCCGGCCACGCGATGGTCAGCAGAAATGCGCTGTCCTCAAGGGCCACGACATCGTGAGGCATGGCGCGATCCAACACCAGAACTCGTCCGGCCGGCAAGTCGAACTCATTTCCGCCGGCATGCATGTGCAAATGGCCTTGCACCGTTTGTACCGAGATACGGCCGGCAGCGTGGTGCTCGTGAATCGTAATGTTCTCCAGGAGCGCTGTCAGCACGACGCGGAAGTCCGGGTACTTGACGATCGTTTTAGAATTTCGTCCGCTTTGCCAGTAGGGTTCCTGACGAAGGGATGCGATCTGCTCGGCGAGATCAAAGGTGAGAGAGGGTCCCTCCGTTGGTTCTGACGCGCGTGCGGCGCCGCGAGATGGTTCGGTTTCAGGCATGATTAACCTTCCTTTTCTTGCCCTTTCGAGCACTCAGATATTCCTTCAACGCCGCGGCGTTGTTATGTTCCGTATCGTGCGAACTGTAGACGAGTGTGACGCGGCCATGACGTGCGGCGCTGCGAATCGGGGCGCACGCCTCCGGATGGCTGTCCAACTCTGCAAAATAGCGTTTTTGGAACTCGGTCCACTTTTTGGGGTCGTGCGAGAACCACTGGCGAAGCTCAGTGCTGGGCGCCACATCCTTAAGCCAGTCATCAAGGCGGAGATCGGTTTTCTTGATTCCACGCGGCCAGAGTCGCTCCACCAGGAAGCGAACGCCGTCTTCGGGCGCCGCTTTGTCATAGACACGTTTCAAAGCGAGCATTTCACGCCTCCTTGGCGCCTCCCTGTGGCGGTGCGGGCTGATAGGTCCCAGCCACCTCGCGAAAACCGATGGCCAGGCGGTTCCATCCGTTGATGGCAATTACGGCCATCGTCAAATCGACAAGTTCTTTATCGCTGAACTCTTTGCGTGCTATTTCGAATACGTTGTCCGGAACTTGCTCCTGGCTCACCAATGTGACAGCCTCGGTCCACGCCAACGCAGCGCGTTCCCGTTCGGTGAAGAAAGGGGCCTCTCTCCAAACCACAACGGCGTACAGCCGCTGCTCCGTCTCTCCGTTCGCTCGTGCGTCCTTGGTATGCATGTCCACGCAATAAGCGCAGCCATTGATCTGCGAAGCGCGCAGCTTGACCAGTTCTAGCAGCCGGCGTTCGAGTCCGCATTCGCGAACATATTGTTCCACGGCATACATCGCTTCTCTGGCTCCGGGCGCTGCCTTCGCAACATCAAGTCTGGGGTGTATCTGTTGGCTGTCTGTCATTCGGATTTCTTCACCTCGCCTTTATAAGTCAGTACCCGGCCCCACGTGGCTGCTGTCCCCCAGATGCCCGAGCGCAGGCATTCGAGTTGCACAATTTGGCTGTGGTCTACAAACAAATTGACCTCGGGTCCATAGTTCCGGATGTACCAGGAGAAAACTGCGGGGTCGGCCGCTTCAAACATCACCTTCTCGAGTCCCAGGGCATCCGCGATCCGCGCAGGAACATCCGTGCGCCAGGTCCGGACGCTTTCCGTAATCCCTTCGGATTCGATCATGATGAGGTAGGCGCCGGCGTCGAGAAAGCGCTGCGCCTGTTTGATGCACCACTGTGGATCCCGCGTGCCTTCCGCCTCCAGTTCTTCGGCCTTTGTGGCTCCTCCGGCGCCGAACTGAATGCCGACCTCGGGTTTCGCTTTCAAACCGGCCTTCTGCACTTTCTCGATGAGCCGCAACCAGTCGTCGGTGGGAATCGTGATGAATCCGCACGAAATCTCGATGATGTCGAAACCCACCTCCCGGCATTCCCGGACGTAATGGTCCACCGCCTCCGCTCCCTGCGTGAGAACGTACTCCAGAAACCCCCCTGTCGAGACGAGTACGTTATGCTCGTGGCAGAGATTCAGCAGTTCGACCAGCGCCGGCCGAGGCATGAGCGTGAACGAGCCTCCCGCGAACTTGAGAGAATCGACATACCCACCCATGGTTTCGAGGACGTCCTGCAAGTAACGCTTGCCCATCGGGGTGTAATAGGGGCCGCGGATCTCGGTAAGGCCGCGGGACCGTGGCTTCGACTCGCGCTGGTTGCCGCTTAAGAAAGGAAACGCTCGATCAGACATGCTCGCCTCCCCCACATCCATGCGGCCCACGCACTCCCGCTAACAAGAGCATCAGGCCGGAGACTGTCGTATTCTCTAAGTCAGCAACCGCATCCGCAATGGCCCGGCGCTCCGCAGCGGTCGTATATGGCTCCGCCAAACGCTCGAACTTTTCAAAGGCCATATCCCACGTCATCGGCTGCGTGAAGAAGCCCGGGTAATCCCGCATCTCCTTGCTGAGTGTCCTGCCATCGCGAAGTCGAACCCCTATGCGACAAGGCATCTCATTCGGAAACCGTTCCGAATAGGCGGCATTCGGGCTTACCGTGACACGCCGCAGCAGGTCTTGTACGTCAGAGCGAAGGATTCGCTCAAGTCGATATTGCTCCGGCGTTACCTGGCCATCCAGAATGGCTACGGCGAGGATGTATGGCAGACTGTGGTCGGCCTGCTCTTTGGTGCTTATGCCAGACGTCTTATCGCCTTCGTCTCCCCCACCTATGATGTTATAGGCAACATCGAAGATCTCGAGATTGACCTGTTCGATATCGTCTACCTTGAATTGGTGACGCTGTTTCAGTGTGAGCACGCCTTCGATAGCCGTCTGCGAATGAATCTCGGCGTTGTGCTTCTTCAAGATAGTGCGCCTAACGCGCTCCAGGTCTTCGCGAGACCAATCGATCTCGAACAGGCCTGTGATCGCATCCATCAGCCCCTTTTCCCCCTCAATCACTTCCAGCGGGCCAGTGATGCCCAGCCGAGCCAGGAAGACGATGCCGGTGGAGCAAGCAGCCATATGAGGATAGGCGAGGCCTTTCCAGTGCGAAAGCTTGCCGGTGCGCGTCACGCGGAGTGCATTCAAGGCGGTGCCGCTGATGGCGATTGCGCTGGCGGCCCTGGAGGCATCGAGACCCAACACCCGTGCGACTCCGGCTGCAACGGCATAAGCCCCCTGTACAGTGTGATCGAACCCTGCCGCGCGGACGGCGGCAACATCGCTCAATCGGCACTGCACCTGGTATGCGACAGCGAGGGCCGTCATCAACTCGCGGCCGCTGGCGCGTGAATACTCCGCCGCTGCCAAAATTGGGGCCAGATTGTCGCTGGGATGGCAAGTTTCGCCTTTCGCCAGATAGCTGTCGTTGAAGTCCAGGTAACGAACCGCGGCGCCATTGTAAAAGGCGGCATGCTCTGGACTCGCACGTCCTCCGGCCAGCAGAGTGCATTTTCCGTTGGTATCGAATTCGGCAATGTTCTTGCGAATGATCTGAGTTGGCTCGCCTTCCAGAGCCCCGATGGCGCAACCCAGAGCGTCCAGAATTCGGATCTTCAGTTGTTGGCGCGCTGTTTCCGAAAGCTCCTCATAAGAGGCACTCACGGCGAAATCGGCTAGTCGTTCGACCGCGGTCATGGATTGGTCTCTGTCACCACCACTTCGAATCTGACGGAAAATCGTCGATTTTGAAAGAGTCTATTTGTCATGTTCGGGGGTACGGACGTTCTGGTTACAAGATTTCGATTATCGAGTAGACTTTTGATGGATTCGGCCGATGATAGATCCTCGTTCCAAAACGATGAAACAAATCGCTGTGGACTGGCCGGCGGCGATCCCAGTGTTCGAAAAGCACCATCTTGACTTTTGCTGGACCGGTGACAAAACGCTGGAGGTGGTTGCTGCCGAGGGGGGAGTTCTGTTGGAAATCGTACTGTCTGACCTGCGACTGGCAGTGGCGGAGCACGAGACGGAGCAACCCGACTGGAACGCTTCAGGCCTTGACGCTCTGATGCGCCACATTGTCGTTCAGCACCATGAATATCTTCGGCACGAACTTCCCCTGATGGAGCAGCTAATCGCTCGTTTGCGTGCGGCCCGTAGCCGGACCGACGCCGCCACGGTAGTGCCGCTAGAAAAGGTGTTCCGGTTTTTCAAACGTGAGTTAGAAAACCACTTAAGGAAAGAGGAAGAGGTCCTTTTCCCAATGATTGCGCAGCTCGAAGCAGCCTCCGTCGCCGGCGTCAGGCTACCCCGGTACTCTTTCGGCCCTATTGCAAATCCCATCGGCATCATGGAAGAAGAGCACGATGCTGAAAAACGCGAGTTGGCCAAGATGTTGGGGCTAACCGGCAATTGCAGCGCTTCTGCGGAAGCCTCCACAATGTATCGATCGATTTTCGAACGGCTTACGACCCTCGATGCGGATATGCGGCGTCACGTCCATCTGGAAAACCACATCCTCTTTCCACGTGTTGAAGTCTTGGAGAACGCCTCGTGTTAGGCAGTAAGCGACGTCAATCGTCTTTCCATCGAAACCCATGAAATTATTGGCTTTGCTGTTATTGTCCGGACCGGTCATGGCGCAAACCAGCGCGATAGCAGGATTGCCGGCATCGGGCGTCACAAACCCGGGATCAGCCTCGGCTGGCAGAACTCTGTTTATGGGTACCGTGCGCTTCAAGAATGGCGGCCCCGCATGCTCGGCCTGTCACAGTGTGGCCAGCCTGCCGTTTCCTCGGGGAGGGACCATGGGCCCAGACCTCACCAGAGCCTATTCCAAACTTGGCCCGGAGGGGTTGAACTCAGCGCTCGCAACGCTTTTTTTCCCGGCCATGACCCCCTTGTTTGCGTATCGCCCACTCACGGACGACGAGCGGCTCAACTTGGCCGCATTCCTTCAAGGTGTCGATCGTCAACAGCCCGGCGCGCCAACTTTATCTATCGCGGCGATCGCGCTGGCAACCTTTTTGATGTTGATCGCCGCAACTGGGATTGCGGGGCGGCGCCGGATTCGATCGGTTCGCAGGGCTCTGCTCGAACGAGTCAGGGTTCAAACGGTGGCGAAGATATGAGCTGGATACGGGATCTCATCAATCCTAACTCGCGTACTTGGGAAGAGTTTTACCGCAACCGCTGGCAGCACGACCGGGTAGTTCGCAGCACGCACGGCGTCAACTGTACCGGCAGTTGCTCCTGGATGATCTACGTCAAAGACGGCATCGTCACCTGGGAGATGCAGGCCACGGATTATCCGAAACTCGAAGCTGGTCTGCCGGGGTACGAGCCACGCGGCTGCCCGCGCGGCATCGTCTTCTCCTGGTACATCTACAGCCCGCTCCGGATCAAGTATCCATACGTCCGGGGAGTGCTTCTGGATGCGTGGCGGGAAGCGCGCTCCAGGCATGCGGATCCAGTGGAAGCCTGGACGGAGATTATGGACAATGCCGAGGCCCGCCGGAAATATCAGGCTGCCAGGGGTAGAGGCGGCTTCCGGAGAACAAGTTGGGATGAGTCGCTGGAGATCGTAGCCGCCTCGCTGCTATACACCGCAAAGAAATACGGACCGGACCGGGTGGCTGGCTTCTCCCCGATTCCCGCGATGTCGATGCTCAGTTATGCCGCCGGCTCCCGGTTCCTCCAACTGTTTGGGGCGCCCCTGCTGAGTTTCTACGATCTCTACGCAGACTTTCCGCCGGCATCGCCGGAGACGTGGGGAGAAAAGACCGACGTCGCCGAAAGCGCCGACTGGTACAACAGCAAGTACATCGTAACCACCGGCAGCAACCTCAACATGACGCGCACTCCCGACGTACACTTCGTCGCCGAGGCGCGCAACAACGGTTCAAAACTGGTCGTGCTGTCCCCCGATTTCAGCGAAGTCGCACGCTACGCCGATTGGTGGATCCCAGTTCATTCCGGAATGGATGCAGCCTTCTGGATGGCCGTGGACCACGTCATTCTGCAGGAATTTCACGCGACACGACAGGTCCCCTATTTCGTGAATTATCTCAAGCGCTTTTCCGACAGTCCCTTTCTGGTGGTCTTGGACCAGTCGGAAAAGGGCTACACGGCGGGGCGCTTCCTCCGTGCGGGACGCCTCTCGCGATATGGGAGCGAGGAGAACGGCGAGTGGAAGTTCCTGGTCTTCGATGCAAAGACGGGCGAGCCCCGCATGCCGCGCGGCGCCATCGGAAGCCGTTGGCAGGCGCAGAAGGGGCGGTGGAACCTGGAGCTCAAAGACGATCTGGACGGCACGGACATCGACCCGGTTTTGACGCTTCTGGAGAGCCGCGATGCCGAACTCCCTGTGACGTTTGCGGATTCCGCCAACAACCTGACGTTCCAGCGCAACGTTCCCGTGAAGTACGTCGAGACAACTGATGGAAGGATGGCGGTGACCACCGTCTATGACCTTCTCATGGCGCAATACGGCGTCGCACGCGGGCTAGCGGGCAAATACCCCCAAGATTACAGCGATCCAAGCACGCCGTACACGCCGGCCTGGCAGGAGAAATTCACGGGCATCAGCCGCAACACCGTGATTCAATTTGCTCGCGAATTTGCTTCGACTGCCGAGAAAACCGGAGGCAAGTGCACGGTAATTGTCGGATCCGGCGTGAACCACTGGTATCACAGCAACCTGCACTACCGTGCTTCCATCGCTGCCTTAATGCTCTGCGGCTGTATCGGAGTCAATGGCGGCGGGTTAAATCATTACACGGGCCAGGAAAAGCTTGTGCCCGCGGCGTCCTGGTCGACCCTAGCCATGGCGCTCGACTGGACGGCGCCGCCCAGGCTTCAGAATGGGCCTTCGTTTCACTATGTTCACAGCGATCAGTGGAGATATGAAAAGGGCCCGTTAGAGGCGCAGCCTACAGATGGCCCATTTGCCAGACACGTCATGGATCTGCAGGCGGATGCGGTGCGTATGGGATGGCTGCCGTTCTACCCGCAGTTCGACGTGAGCCCAATCGAACTGGTGAAGCGGGCGGCCCAGGAGGGCGCCACCACGGATGAGGAAATCACCCAGTGGGTGGTGACGCAACTGAAGAACAGAAGGCTGCGGTTTGCGGTGGAAGATCCTGACGCCTCCGAAAACTGGCCGCGCGTCTGGATCATCTGGCGGGCCAATGCCATTCTGTCGAGCGCCAAGGGACACGAGTACTTTCTGAAGCACTACCTTGGTGTTCATGACAACGCCATCGCGGACGAAGTCGCCAAGGGATCCGTCGAAGACGTTGTCTGGCGCGAGCCGACGCGCACAGGAAAGATGGATCTAGTGGTGGACTTGAACTTCCGGATGGACACCTCCGCCCTGTACTCCGATGTCGTGCTGCCCTCAGCCACCTGGTACGAGAAGAACGACCTGAACACCACCGACTTGCATTCCTACATTCACCCGCTGGGAGCAGCCGTACCGCCTTGCTGGGAATCGAAGACCGACTGGGATATCTTCAAGGCCCTTTCCGAGAAAGTCAGCGCACTCAGCGCACCCCATTTCCCGGCTCCTTTCCGCGATATCGTGTCCACCCCCCTGCTGCACGATACTCCGGATGACCTGGCCCAACCACAGGTGAAGAACTGGTATACGGGCGAGTGCGAACCAGTACCTGGCAAAACCATGCCGCACCTTACGGTGGTCGAAAGGGACTACGCGAATCTGCATCACAAGTTCTGCTCTCTCGGCCCGCGTCTCAAGGAAGAAGGCGTGGAGGATCGCGGTCTCCACATCCCGGTCACCGACCTCTACGACCGGTTCGCCGCCTCGGCACCGACCTATGAATGGGGTGGCCGCACGTACCCGTCGTTGGTGGACGCCCTGGATGCGGCGAATATGGTCCTGTATTTCGCGCCGGAGACGAACGGCGAAGTCGCGTACCGCGCTTTCGAATCCCGAGAACGGGAGACAGGTCTCAAGTTGGTCGATCTCGCGGAAGACAATCGCGGAGTCCGCTACGATTTCGAGGCGCTCAAAGCTCAGCCGCGTAGGATTCTGACCAGCCCGTGTTGGTCAGGCATCACCAATGCCGGTCGGCCTTACAGCGCGTATTGTCAGAACATCGAGAGGCTGATCCCCTGGCGCACCCTGACAGGGCGGCAGCACCTGTACCTGGATCACGAAGGGTATCTGGCGTTCGGTGAAAACCTGCCCACCTTCAAACCGCGGATCACGCTGGAGGCTTCATTAAACCTCGTGAACAGCGTGCGTGAAGGCAAGTCCATCGTGCTGAACTGCCTGACGCCGCACGGAAAGTGGCACATTCACAGCACGTATTCCGACGACCTGCGGATGCTGACGCTCTCGCGCGGCATCGAACCCTTCTGGCTCAATGACATGGATGCGGTCAAGATCGGCGTTGAGGACAACGACTGGATCGAAGCCTATAACGACAACGGCGTCATCGTCACACGGGCGGTGGTGAGTGCACGCATTCCCACTGGCCTCGGGTTCTTCTATCACGCTCCCGAGCGGACCATCTCATTCCCCAAATCCCCAATGCGGAAGAACCGGCGCGGCGGAGGAACCAACAGCATCACGCGCCTGCGGCTGAAGCCGGTGCTGATGGTCGGGGGTTACGCGCAACATTGCTATCGCTTTAACGATTACGGCCCAGCGGCCTCGGATCGGGACACCTATGTGATTGTCCACAAGCTGCCAGGGAAACCGAAATGGTGATGCGGAAAAGGAGTCATAGATGAACGTACGGTCCCAGGTTTCGATGGTGTTTCACCTGGATAAGTGCATCGGATGCCACACCTGTAGTCTCGCCTGCAAGAACCTCTGGACCAGCCGTCCCGGCGCCGAATACATGTGGTGGAACAATGTGGAGACCAAACCTGGCACCGGCTACCCAACGCTCTACGAGGACCAGGAGCAGTATCGGGGTGGCTGGGAGGTCAAAGACGGGGAGCTGCGGCTGAAGCTCAATACCCGGGCGCAAGAACTCCTGAACATTTCGTATAACCCGCACCTTCCCGCACTGGACGACTATTACGAACCGTGGACCTACAACTACGGAGACTTGATCGACGCACCCCTCCAGGAGGATCAACCGGTCTTCACTCCGATTTCGCTGGTAACCGGCAAGGAAATGGAGATCGAAGCCGGCCCAAACTGGGATGACGATTTGGGTGGCTCAGGCATATATGCGGCCAACGATCCGAACCTCAAATCACTGAGCGACGAAGAAAGGGAACGTCTGCTGGACGTCGAGCGGATCGTATACTTCTACCTCCCGCGCATCTGCAATCATTGCGCGAATCCGAGCTGCGTGGCGGCTTGTCCTTCGGGCGCCATCTACAAGCGTGGCGAGGATGGCATCGTGCTGGTGAGCCAGGAAAAGTGCATGGGCTGGCGGATGTGCATCTCAGGATGCCCGTACAAGAAGGTCTACTACAACTGGGAGACCGGCAAGTCCGAGAAGTGCATCTTGTGCTATCCCCGCCTTGAAACCGGGCAGGCGCCGGCGTGCATGCATTCCTGCGTAGGGCGCATCCGCTACCTCGGAGTGTTGCTGTATGATGCGGACCGCATCCACGCTACGGCCATGCGGCCGGACCACGAACTCGTGGATGCCCAGCGGGAAATGATCCTCGATCCATTCGATCCGGAGGTGGTTAGCCAGGCCAGGAAGGACGGGCTCAGCGATGCCGTCCTCGAATCCGCCCGAAACTCCCCGGTGTTCAAATACGTGAAGAAGTGGAAGATTGCACTCCCACTACACCCCGAGTTCCGAACGCTGCCCATGCTCTTCTACGTACCGCCCTTGCTGCCTGTAACAGGGTCCACGAATGACGATGGTCTGTACGAAAGCTCTCCCGATTTCTTTAGCTCGCTCGAAAACGCGCGCCTGCCAATCCGCTACATGGCCAACCTGTTTGCCGCGGGCGATGAGGAACAGGTGATCGCTGTCTATAAGAAGCTGATGGCAGGGCGGCACTTCAAGAGGGCACAGACTGTCGGCGATATCTCAGTGGAAAAGGCCGCGCAGATTCTTGTCGAAGCACACACGACTCCCGAAGAAGTCGAAGAGATCTACCAGCTAACCTCACTTGCCGGATTCGACGAGCGATTTGTGATTCCTCCATTCTCCCGGGAGGCGGCCGTCGAGTTGGTGCAGATTACACAAACCCATCAGGAGGGAGGCGGCATGGGCTTCTTGCACGCGCCGCGGAGGGGACTCTAGGCCATGTATCAGCACCTGGCCAGTCTCGTGAGCTACCCCGACGCTGGACTTTTCCGGGCGTTGGACCACTGCATCCAGGCGCTTGCGCCGGAAGTCCCCGAAGCGGCTACCCTGCTCGAACACTTCCGCGAAGTCGCCGGGGAGTTGGGGCAAGACGCTCTGGAGGAAGCCTATATCCAGGTATTCGAAATGCAGGCCGAGACTGCGCTCTACATCGGCCACCAACTGTTTGGTGAAGACTGGCGGCGCGGCACTTTCATGGCCTGTCTCAAGGAAAGATACCGGGAATGCCGGTTTTCGCGCGGTGCGGAACTGCCGGACCACGCGAGCGTCATACTGCGGTTTTTAGAGGTGGAGCAGCCCGGAGCGGAAAGGGCGGAATTGATCGGCGATTGCATCGTTCCGGCGCTTCACAAAGTGCTACGGGCAATCGAGGGGAAAAAGACCCCCTATGACAGTGTCTTGCGCGCGCTATTGCTTTACTTCGGCGCCGGGCGCGATGGCGGGACGGAAACTGAGGATCTCTCATGCAGACCTTCTTCTTTATCGCTTTTCCCTATATTGCCCTGATTCTGGCTATTGGAGTTGGGCTGTACCGATATTTTTCGCACCGCTTTACCTATTCAAGTCTCTCCTCGCAGCTTTTGGAAAATCGCCACTTGTTCTGGGGATCCGTGTCCTGGCATTACGGCATCACCCTGATTCTGATCGCACATATATCGCCTTGGTTGTTTCCGCGGGCGGCAGAGGCGGTGCTTGGCGATAACGCGCGCCTCGTCGTGTTGGAGTTGACCGGCTTGGCCCTGGGTTTTTACTGCGTATTCGGAATCATCGTGCTGATCGCTCGGCGGCTGCCAAATGATTCTCGTGCCCGCGCGGTCACATCGTCAATGGACTGGATTCTGCTGCTAGTACTCGCATTCCTGGTTCTGAGCGGCGTCGGAGTTGCGCTTTTCGAGCGGTGGGGATCCGTGTGGTATCTGAGCACTGCCGTACCGTGGTTATGGTCCCTGGTGCGGCTGCATCCGGACGCGAGTACCGTGACCGGACTCCCGGTGTTCATACAGGCCCACTTGATCAGCGGCTTCGTAGTCATCCTGTTGTTTCCTTTCACCAGGCTGGTGCACGTATTCGCGATTCCGATCGAATATTTATGGCGGCCCTACCAGGTGGTTATCTGGAACCGGGATCCGCGGCAGCCCGTATCGTTGACGTCAGCAAAAGCGCCCACCGTCAGTATGCCGACGCCGCCGGCACCGAACGATCTGGACCGCCGCCGGTTGCTGGTCAGGCTCAGCATACTCACAGGTTCCGTTAGCGCCGCGATAGTCGGCATACCGAGCGTCGCATTTCTGTTAGGCCTGCGAAAAGCGCCCGAAGTCTGGCGGGGTCTCGGCGCCGCCGACAGTTTTCAGATCGGCCAGGCTGTGGAGGTATCGTTTCTGGATTCCTCCCCTCTGCCTTGGTCGGGCGTGACCGCTAGGACCGCTGCCTGGCTGCGCAGAGAGAGTGACCAGCAGTTCATCGCATTCGCCATCAATTGTACGCATCTCGGCTGTCCGGTACGCTGGCTGCCTAACGCCGACCTTTTCATGTGCCCGTGCCATGGCGGAGTGTTTTATAAGGATGGCACGGTGGCTTCAGGCCCGCCTCCCAAGGCGCTGGTCACTTATCCGGTGCGAGTGCGGGAGGGAATGGTCGAGATCCTCACCAGCCCTCTGCCTATCACGAGTATTTAAGGAAATAGATCCCGTGCGGATACTGAAGCAAATCTGGCGCTGGTTTGACGACCTGACGGGGTTCTCCCAATCACTCGGCCCCATCATGGCGCACCCGGTGCCACAGGCCCGCAAAACCAGATGGTTTTATGTCTTCGGCAGTGCAACCCTCATCGCTTTCCTGGTGCAGGTAGTGACAGGAATTGCGCTCTCCAGCGCTTACGTTACGGGCTCCGGGCAGGCTTATGACAGCCTCCGCTTCATCACCAGTTCCCCCATAGGCCGGATCATTCGCGGCATCCACTACTTTGGCGCCTCGGCCATGATCATCCTCATCGGTCTGCACACCATTCGGGTGTACCTGATGGGGGCGTACAAATACCCGCGTCAGATGAACTGGCTGACCGGCGCCGGGCTGCTGCTATTTACTCTGCTGATGGCATTCACCGGGCAACTCCTGCGATGGGATCAGATGGGATTCTGGACCGCGGTAGTCGCTGCGGAACAGGCCGGACGTGCACCGCTGATCGGTAATTGGCTGGGTCACTTCCTTCTCGCGGGCAACACCGTGGGAGGAGCCACGCTGAGCCGATTCTTTGCAGCTCACGTGTTCTTCTTGCCGGCGCTGATGTTTCTCTTCATCGCTGTCCACCTGTATCTAGTCATTTTCAATGGCATTTCCGAGCCGCCCAAAGCAGGCAGGCCAGTCGACCCTCGAACGTATCGGCGTTGGTATAATTCACTGCTCGAACGCGAAGGAATTCCGTTTTGGCCTCAGGCCGCATGGCGTGATGTGGTTTTTGGCGCCATTCTGGTTCTGGCGATATTTGTGCTGGCGCTGGTTGTTGGTCCGCCGGAGCTGGGGAAGCCGCCGGATCCGACGATCATCTCCGCGTCGCCGCGCCCTGATTGGTACTTCATGTGGTATTTCGCGCTCCTGTCATTGATCCCGAAATGGTCGGAGAGGTGGGTGATCATCCTGGGCCCTCTCGTCTTCGGATTGTTCCTGATCCTGGTGCCGCTGCTGGGCGGCCGGGGGGAACGCAGTCCTCTGCGGCGTCCATGGTCGATCCTGATTATCCTTTCCGTAGTCTTTGTGATCGCACATTATTGGGTTATCGGCATCCGCGCGCCGTGGTCCCCGCGCCTGGATGCGCTGCCTTTGCCCTCTTCGGTAGTGGGAGTGGCCAGCGGTCCAATCGCGGACGGCGCCAGGGTCTTCTATGACAAAGGCTGCGAGTATTGCCACACGGTATCAGGGTATGGCGGCATTCGCGGGCCGGATCTCTCGGATGCTGGAGATCGGATGAGTTCCGCTCAGATGGCCACCCGGATCTTTAGCGGAGCCGAGAATATGCCGTCCTACCGCGGAAACCTGAAGCCCGAGGAATTAGCATCACTGCTGGCCTTCCTCGCCTCACGACACCGTGTGCAATTGCCCAAGCCGCCGACCCTGCACGCTGGTGCTCCCCTGAGCTCCCCTTCCAACGGCACGATTGAGGGCAGGTCGATGACGTTTAGGGATACGGCATCCTTCTCCATCTGGCGCCTTGGGCCATACGGATGTTCCTGGGTATGTGACAAACGGTTTATTGTGCTCTTCGCTCAAAAGCCCGAGAGTGTGGAAGAGGAGGCAACACATTGATCGAGAATCCGCCGCGAGGCCGAACACAGTCTGGAAAGAAAGGAACTTAGGTCATGTCTGAAACGAACTCGGTTGTGGCCATTTACGAAACGCACTCCCAAGCAGAGGAAGCAGTGAAGGAGCTGCAGAGGTCTGGGTTTGACATGCAGAAGATGTCCATCGTCGGCAAGGATTATCACACTGACGAGCACGTTGTCGGATACTATAACACCGGCGACCGCATGAAGTACTGGGGCAAGCAGGGCGCCTTTTGGGGCGGTATCTGGGGGATGTTGTTCGGGGCGGCCTTCTTTGCCATTCCGGGCATCGGACCGGTGTTGGTAGCCGGTCCGCTTGTCGCCTGGATCATCGGCGCACTTGAAGGCGCCGTTGTGGTGGGCGGATTGAGTGCGCTCGGGGCGGGACTGTACAGCATTGGTATCCCCAAGGACAGTGTCGTGAAATACGAGTCGGCACTTAAGTCCGACAAGTTCCTCCTTCTGGCTCATGGCACTGCGGACGAGGTAGCCAGGGCTAAGAACATCATGCAGACGACGCACCCAGTGGCGGTTGCAGTACATGCGGCGGAGCGCGAGCAACGCGCCGGGAATAGCGGCAGATAGCCCTGCTATGGGCAGTTGGGAAGGGCGCGACGACACGGAGCCCGTCAAATGACTAGTTCTATGAAATGATGAGATCACGATTGACATTCAGGAAATCCGTCGCGCCACGATCATTTCGATCTCAATCATGGATAGCAGTTGAATGGAGGTTCACAGTGGCTGAATGGCAATATCGAATTGAACCCATCGAGCTCAAGCCCGATGCGGAGCCGGATGCTCAGCTTGAAACAATTCTTAAAGAATACGGAAAGCAAGGATGGGAGTTGGTGCAGGTACTGCATGGACAGGGGGCGCCCGACAACCCAAGGTGTCGGTTAATATTCAAAACCGAAAGGCCCTTCACTGATGTCCAAAATGGGACAGAGTCGTAACGACCTGCTAACAGGCTGGGCCTGATCTCGGCTTGTTAGCAGGCCTTCATGGCGCAACCAGTTCCGTGAATGGCGCGATCAAGCTTGACCTTCAGGAGGGGAATATGAAGCCGACGCAACAACTCCACAACCTCGGCCAGAGTCTCTGGCTGGACAACATCACGCGCGCGCTGCTGACGAGCGGGACGCTGCGCAGCTACATCGACGATCTTTCGGTCACCGGGCTCACTTCGAATCCCTCGATCTTCGACGTGGCGATCAAGGATTCGAACCTCTACGACGATGCCATCCGCCAAAAGAGGAACGAAGGCAAATCCGGCGAAGTCCTCTTCTTCGAGCTTGCCATCGACGACCTGCGACAGGCCGCCGATCTCTTTCGGCCGGTCCATGACAGAACCGGCGGCCTCGATGGCTGGGTATCCTTGGAGGTGTCTCCACTGTTGGCGTACGATGCAGCCAGCACGGTCAAAGAGGCCGTTCAGCTCCACGCTCGGGCGGAAAGACCCAATCTCTTCATCAAGATTCCCGGGACCAGCGAAGGGCGAACTGCGATTGAGGACGCCATCTTCGCAGGGGTACCAGTAAACGTTACGCTTCTATTCTCAAGCGGCCATTACACCGCTGCCGCCGAAGCGTACCTGCGTGGGATCGAGCGGCGGATCGCCGCGGGGCTAGATCCGAGAGTGCGCTCCGTGGCATCGATATTTGTCAGCCGCTGGGACAAAGCCCTAATGGGGAAGGTCCCAGAGGATCTTCAGGACCGTCTGGGCATTGCGATCGCGAAGCGTACTTACAAAGCGTACCGGGATTTCCTCGCTTCACCGCGCTGGCAGAAAGCCGCTGCTGCCGGCGCTCAGCCACAGCGCCTGCTCTGGGCGAGCACGGGCACAAAAGACCCAGACGCATCCGATGTACTTTACATCACAGCTCTCGGTGCCCCGGACACCATCAATACGATTCCCGAGAAGACGTTGCTCGCGTTCGCCAATCACGGCACACCGGGTGAACCCCTGCCGTTAGATGGCGGCGACGCCGAGAAGGTGATCGCGGCATTCGCCAAGGCCGGCATCGACGATGACCAACTGGCCGCCGATCTACAGCGCGAAGGTGCTGAGTCCTTTGTCAAATCCTGGAAGGACCTGCTCGACCGCATCCGCTCGAAGCACACCGCGCTCAAAGCTGGCGGCTGAGATGGGCGAAACCCATGCAGAATCCTTATCGAAGAAATGAGCGTGAAAGTGCAACTTGGAATGATTGGTCTGGGGAGAATGGGCGCCAGTATGGTGAGCCGCCTATTGCAGGGCGGCCATGAATGCGTGGTCTTCGACATGAAGCCTGAGAGCGTTGAGGACTTGGCAAGGAAAGGCGCAACGGGAGCCGCTTCGCTCGACGATTTCATGGCCAAGTTGAAGCCTCCGCGCGCTGTCTGGTTGATGGTGCCCGCGGCGGTGGTAGAGGTCACGGTGCATGACCTCGCCGGCCAGATGCAGCACGGAGACACCATCATTGATGGAGGCAACTCTTACTATGTTGATGATATCCGGCGAGCTAAGGAACTGAAAGCCAAAGGTATTCGTTATGTCGATGTGGGGACGAGCGGCGGCGTGTGGGGGATCGAGCGCGGTTATTGCCTGATGATCGGAGGTGAGGGCGATGCCGTACTGCACCTCGATCCAATCTTCAAGACGCTCGCTCCGGGATACGGCGATATCCCGCGCACACCTGGACGGGAAAAGGTTCGTGGCACGGTCGAGGAGGGTTATCTCCATTGCGGGCCTTCCGGCGCGGGCCATTTCGTCAAGATGGTTCATAACGGGATTGAATACGGATTGATGGCTGCCTACTCCGAAGGACTTAATATTCTGCGGCATGCCAACGTCGGCAAGAACAGCCGGACTGCCGATGCCGAGACGACGCCCCTACGCAACCCAGAGCTCTATCAATATGACTTCAATCTAGGCGACGTCGCTGAGGTTTGGCGTCGTGGCAGTGTGGTCGCCTCGTGGCTGCTGGACCTGACCGCCATCGCTTTATTCGGGCAGCCCGATCTCTCCAAGTTCTCGGGCCGAGTGTCAGACTCTGGGGAGGGCCGGTGGACTATTACCGCCGCCATCGACGAAGGGGCTCCCGCGCCGGTCTTGAGCGCCGCGCTTTACCAGCGGTTCGCATCGAGAGGGGAAGAAGACTTCGGAGACAAACTGCTCTCCGCCATGCGATTCGAGTTCGGTGGTCACATCGAGAAGAAGCCATGAGAGCAGCCTCTCAGAGGGTCAATAGTGTCCTGGTGGTCGATGTCGGAGGAACGCATGTCAAGGTGATGGCAACCGGACAACGCGAGGAACGCAGGATTCCGTCCGGCCCAAAGATGACCGCAGCCACAATGGTACGGGATGTCAAGCGCCTCGCCAAGGGCTGGCAGTACGACTGCGCGTCGATCGGCTATCCGGGTCCCGTCATTCATGGACACCCGTCCACGAGCCCTACAATCTCGGCGGCGGCTGGGTCGGATTCAATTTCGGCAAGGCCTTCGGCCGTCCCGTTAAGGTTATTAATGACGCCGCGATGCAGGCTCTCGGAAGCGACCAAGGGGGCCGGATGCTGTTTTTGGGCCTCGGCGCGGGGCTCGGGACGGCCATGATCGTTGACGGGATACTCGAGCCGATGGAATTGGCTCATCTTCCTTACAAGAACGGAAAAACATATGAGTACTACGTTGGTGTTCGCGGTCTGAAGCGACTTGGGAAGAAGAACTGGCGCCGCCACGTGGCCTATGTGGTGGAACGGCTAAAGAAGGCTTTGGAGGCCGAATACGCAGTGTTGGGCGGAGAAAATGCCGAACACATCAAGGATCTGCCGCCGGACACCTGCCTGGGCGACAACCGGAACGCGTTTGTGGGCGGCTCTCGCCTCTGGGAGAAGAAGACCCAGCCGTTCGGTGGCAATGAGAAAAAGCCTGCCGCCAAGAGAAGGAGATGATGATGAAAGCCGCCCATTCGGACGCGCTGGTACTCTTCGGGGTAACGGGCGATCTCGCCCACAAGATGATTTTTCCGGCGCTTTATGCGATGGTGAAGCGCGGCACCCTGCAGGTCCCGGTAATCGGCGTCGCCCTCCCGAAGTGGAGCCTGTCCCGTCTGCACAAGCGCGTGACGGAAAGCATAGAACGATCGGTCGGGGTCGACGACCAGCGCACACTCCACCATCTTCTGTCCCTGCTCAAGTACGTGAGCGGGGATTATGATGATCCGAAGACGTTCGCGGCAATCAAGAGCGCTCTGGGTAGCGCCCGGCGCCCGGCGCACTACCTCGCTATCCCGCCCTCGCTCTTCGAGATGGTGATCAAAGGACTCGGTGCTGCGAACTTGGCTGCGCATGCGCGCGTCATTGTCGAAAAGCCATTCGGACGCGACCTGGCATCCGCGCGGGAGCTCAATCGCGTCGCGCGGACGGTGTTCCCGGAAGACTCGATCTTCCGCATCGACCATTTCCTCGGAAAGGAGGCGATCATGAATATCCTCTATTTCCGCTTCGCCAATTCGTTCCTGGAGCCGATCTGGAACCGCAACTACGTGGCCAGCGTCCAGGTAACCCTATCCGAGGATTTCGGCGTCGGGAGCCGCGGGTCATTTTACGAAACTGCCGGCTGTCTGCGCGACGTGGTCGAGAACCACCTCTTCCAGGTCGTTGCGCTGCTCGCCATGGAGCCGCCGTCTGATAGGGATTTTGGAGCCGTACAAACCGAAAAAGCCAAAGTCTTCCGAGCTATGCGCCCTCTCAAACGCGACGACTTGGTGCGCGGCCAGTATGCTGGCTACCGGAAGGAGCAAGGCGTGGCGAAGAACTCCGACGTCGAGACCTTCTGCGCCATGCGGCTCTTCATTGACTCGTGGCGCTGGGAGGGAGTGCCTTGGTACCTGCGCTCCGGCAAGTACCTCGCCGAAACCGCGACGGAGGTCCTGGTGGAGTTGAAGCCACCGCCGCAGAGGCTTTTCGCCGACTCAGCGCCGCCGACTGGCCCGGCGAACTACCTCCGCTTCCGGGTTTCTCCAGACTCGGCCATCGCAATCGCAGCTCGCGTCAAAATCGCCGGGAAGGAGTTCGTCGGGGAGCAGCGCGAGCTCTACCTGTTTGAGGACCAGGCGGGAGAGGAAGCGCCCTACGAGCGCCTCTTGGGCGACGCCCTGGCGGGCGATGGAGCCCTCTTCACTCGTGAGGAGGCGGTGGAAGCCGCCTGGGCGGTCGTCGACCCAGTCCTTAAGGGGCACCACAAGGCTCGCCCCTACAGGCGCCGAAGTTGGGGGCCGAAAGAGGCTGACGCGATTATCGTTTCGGGCGGCGGTTGGCACAACCCCACACCTAAGGAGGCATCTGAATGATGTGTCTGCCTGGCGCGTCTCCGTCTGGCTTGATCGCAGCCGGCCAGCACGCCGAGAAAAAATGGACGACTCGGCGCCGGAACCTGACAAGCGGTGGAGCGCCGCAGGATAATCCTTGACAATGGATTGGTACGTGTCTGTCATTTCGAGAACAGCCGGCGCCGACTCCGAGACGTGGCAGATGTCGACAGGTGACCGGCGCTCACAGCCCCGTCGGCGCCGAACAACTGCTCTGGAGGCGGCGGGGCTCGGCTGCGATCCTGACGCGGACGGTTTCTGGTGATGGTCTGCCAAAGCATTTCTCCGCCGCTGGGAGGACGAACACTGCTCGCCGAAACCCACCTGGAGGCGATACTCTTAATGCGAACGAGGGAATTGAGATGGACCACTACGACGCCGGAAGTAAATCGTCAGGAATCGATGCGTTGACGCTTCAAGTGTTGAAGGTATTTGGCGAGATGTGCGAACTCCTCAGTCTGGCGCGCTCGACCTACTACTACCAGCCGCTGCCGGCACCGACCCTATTGATCTTCGCATAATATAGCGTAATCAAAAGGACAGTTCGGCCTGCTTCCAGAATGCCGTGATCAATCGGGGCCGACGCCGCATCCGGCGTAAGGTAATCCGCGCTCGCTCGCTCATCTCCCACCAGTTCTGCGGGCATATGTTCGGCAGTTGATGTTGTTTCCACTAGCCCCACAGGTATTCCACCGGATTCAAGTCGGGTGCGTAGGCCGGAACGTACTCCGTGTGGATGCGGCCTTCCTGCGGGGCGATGAAATTCTGCACCATGCCACTCTGGTGCGCCGGCAGTCGATCCCAAATGAGAATGATAGGACCGTGGATGTGCCGCATCAAGTGGCGGAGGAACTCCACCACCTGCGGACCCCGGATGGAACCTTTGCAGAACTGGAAGTAGAAATTCCACCAGGTCATTCCGGCAATGACGGAGAGCAAGTCCCAGTTGAAGTTGTACTGCAGAATCGGCGTCTGTCCCTTGGGTGCCCAGGTGCGACAGCGATGCGGGCGCTGCGTTACACCGCTTTCGTCCAGGAAGACAATCGTGCGCCCCTCAAGTTGGGCTTTTTTTAATGGCCGGCCATTGCACTTTTTGCCAATGCTGGACCGCACCTGCGCTACGCTCGCGGGCCCGCCCTTCGGGCCGCTGACAACTCCACCCCATGGCCCCCAACACCTTCCACACATGGCCGGGGTGATAGTCGATGTCGAACTCCTGTTCCAGCAAGTGGGCTACCCGCTGACCAGTCCATAGAGGCGTTTCGTAGCCCAGCGCTTCCGGCCCACGGAGCAATAATTCCTCCAGGCGCTGCCACTTACCCGCCTCCAGTTTTGGCTTGCGGCCCGCTCTGCCGGCTTTCTTCAAAGCGGCCTCCCCCTGTTCCGACAAAGTCCGGTTCCATCGACTCACGGTCTGGCTACAAACCTTCACACGGCGAGCTACTTCAGACTGATTCAACCCTTGTCGTAGCAGCTTGATGGCTTGCATCCGCCGGCGTTCGAGAGCATCGAAGTCCCGTCGCATTCCTGCTAGGTTTCCCATACAGGACTCAACCCCATCCCGTCGAAATAGTTGCGCTATATTATGCGAAGCTCAATAAGTATGTTCCAATGCCTGCAGGTGATCACACTGAACGCGGTGCCCGAAGTCGCTCAGCGGCTCCGCCCGAAACGAACCCAGGCAGCCGTGTGCACCGGATCCTTTCGGAACCTCAGAAAAGGCAGCACGGCTCCAGCGAGGCGTCCGCCAGCGAAGCCTCGTGTCCCAAAAGCGGACGGCCGCCCGTCGCATTCTTCAAGTGCGTGTTGCATTTGCTAAAGGATACGCGTTTCGCCCCTCCGGCAGCCAGCGTGCTTTGCACAACGTATGCTCTATGACCTTCGGTACGCCTTGCGCACTCTGCGAAAGAGCCCCGGGTTCGCGCTGGTGGCCATCATTTCGCTGGCGTTGGGAATCGGCGCCAACTCGGCCATGTTCAGCCTGGCCGATGCGCTGCTGCTGCGCCCGCTGCCGGTCCCGCACGCTTCAGAGCTGATCGTGGTTCAGGCGCAAATGCGGGGCGAGGCTGTCGCCGGGATCGCCCAGTACTCCGGGCTGTCCTATCCGGATTTCAAGGACCTCCGCGACCGCAACAAATCCTTTACCGGTCTCACGGCTTCCCAATACTCGCAGTTCGGATTCGCAACCGAAAAAGGCGCGCTGCCGCGGATGAAATTTGGCGAGATCGTGAGCGGCGATTTCTTCAGCGTGCTGGAGGTGCCTCTCAAATTGGGGCGGGCGTTCCGGCCGGATGAAGGCACTGTGCCGGGCCGCGACGCGGTGGTGGTGCTGGGCCACGAATTGTGGCGCACCGATTTCGACTCGGATCCCGGCGTCGTAGGGCGGACCATTTTCCTGAACAACGTTCCCTTTACCGTGATCGGAGTGGCGCCGGAGCCATTCACCGGGTCTAACGGACTGGTTCGCTCCGCGCTCTTTGTCCCCCTCGCCATGGGGCCTCGCCTCCAGGCCGACCAGCAGCAAAACATGCTCGAAAAGCGCGACAACCGCGGCATGACCGTCTACGGGCGGTTGAAACCTGGCGTTAGCGTGGCCCAGGCCAAAGCCGAGGCCACGGTTGTCTCGCAGCAACTCGCCAAGGCTTACCCGGCGACGAATCTCACCTGCTCCATGGTAGTCGATACCGATGTCCAGGCTAGGCTCAAGCAGGATATGTTCGACGCCATGCTGGTGTTCTTCCTGTTGGCGATGGCCGGCGTGGTTTTGTTGATCGCCTGTGCCAACGTGACCAATATTCTGTTGAGCCGCGCGCGGGCGCGCTCGCGCGAGATCGCCGTCCGGCTGGCAATTGGGGCGGGCCGGGGCCGCCTGGTCCGGCAACTGTTGACGGAGAGCCTGGTGATCGCGGCGCTCGGCGGAGCGTTGGGGCTGCTGGTGGCAAAAGCCGGCGTGGTTCTGTTTGGGCAGATCAAAATACCGGCCGACATTCCCGTGGTGATAGACGTCCGGCTGGACCCGCGGGTGCTGCTGTTCACCATACTGGCCTCGGTGGCCAGCGCCCTGGTGTTTGGGTTGGCGCCGGCGTTGCAGAGTAGCCATCCCGACCTGGTGCCGGCGTTGAAGTCCGGAAAGTCGGACGATGGCAAGCGCCGGCGTCTCCTGGGAAGAAACACGTTGGTCATTGCGCAGGTTGCCGGAGCCCTCCTGCTCCTGGTTTTCGCTACGCAGGCATACCGCGGCGCATCGATTGCGATTTCCCGGCCCGCCGGTTTCCGCACCAGCCATCTGCTGATGGCCAGCTTCGATACGACACTGGCGCGGTACACGCCGGACCAGGCCAAGGCATTCTTTAGGCCGTTGCTGGAGAGGGCGCGCAGTCTCCCGGGCGTGAAGTCCGCGGCCCTCACTCAGGCGGTGCCGATGCTGCCGGGAGGCGACAACAGCCGGCTGGTTCCGGAGGGCGTGAAGCTGCCGCCCGGGACCGAAGCAATCAGCGTGATCTCGAACACCGTGAGCGAAGATTACTTTGACACGCTCAATGTACCGATCGTCGAAGGCCGTGCGTTCCAGGTGACGGACCGCGCCGACTCCCGGCCGGTGGCGATTGTGAATGAGCGGTTGGCGCGCAAATATTATCCCAACCAGAGTCCCATCGGCAAACGGCTGCGGCTGAAAGGCGACAAAGACCAGATGCTGGAGATCGTGGGCGTCGCCCGGCAGAGCAGATACTTCTTCCTGGTCGAGCCGGCCGTTGAATACCTTTATAGACCGCTTTCACAAAACCCGCAGCAGTCCCTCACCATCCTGGTTGAAACCGCCGGTCCTTCCAGTGCCGCGACCGGACCGCTGCGCGAGATCGTCCGCTCGCTGGATGCCGGCCAGCCGATGTACGGTGTCCGCACCATGGAGGAAGTCTTCGACCAGCGCGCCACCAAAACCCTCGGAATCCTGACAGAAGCCATCGGAGGGATGGGGCTGCTCGGGCTGATCCTGGCGATGGTGGGCCTCTACGGTCTGATGTCCTACTCGGTCAGCCTGCGGTCGCGGGAGATCGGAATCCGCATGGCAATCGGCGCGGGGCGCTCCGGAGTGCTGGGGATGGTCATGAAGCAGGGCATGGTGCTGGCCGCCGCCGGAGTGTCGATCGGTCTGCTGCTTTGCTGGTTTGCGAGCAAGGGGGTCAGCGCAGCGGTGGGTGTGCCAGCGTTCAACCTACCCTTCGTAGCGCTGGTGACAGCCGGGCTGGTGGCTGCGGCGGCGCTGGGCGCGTATGCCCCGGCGCTGCGTGCATCGCGCCTCGATCCGAACGCCGTGCTTCGGCAGGAGTAAGCCAGGCCCATTTGCGGTAAGTGGCGGCAGTGTCGTTTTCCTCGGCTCAGTAGTCCGAACTGGCCCCGCCGCCACCCGAGTCTCCACCCCCGGATCCCCCGGAATCTCCGCCACCGCCGGAGTCCCCACCCGAGTCTCCACCCCCAGATCCGCCAGAATCCCCGCCCCCACTGAAGCCCCCGGAATCGTCCCCGCCCGACCCGGCACTTACGAACGCGCCCCCCGACCCCTCCGACCCCCCCGACCCCTCGGACAATGATGCAGCCGCCCGCGACGCATACATCGCCGCCAGCAAATCAGCCGCCGGCGAATCGATGTCCCCGCCCCAAGACCGCACCGGACGATAGGCCGTCCCCAGCGCCGGATTCTCAATTCGATCCAGGCACACCGACACATCCGCCAACAGATCGTAAACCAGCAGCCAGTTCGCCGGCTGCTCCTGGCTTTTCTGCACCGCTTGGCCGTATGTCTCCGACGCCGCGCGCAGCAGTCCCTCGGCCGGTCCCGGCGGGCCCTCCGCCTCCATCCGCACCAGCCTCGCGCTGACGGATACCAGCAGCCCCTGCGCCTCCTCACGTTGCACCCGGAAAGAATTCAGCGTGCCTTGCACTTCGTCGAAGCCCTTCACTGTAATCGCCATCCGCTCCCGCCAGTGAAGCAGCCCTTCGTGTGCCGCTTTCAGTTCCGCGTAAGTCCCCTGCGGCAACAACCGCAGCTTTTCGAGGTCAGACCGCGGCTGCTCCAGTTCATCCGGCGGCGAACCCGGCGCCGCATCGAACTGCTGGCAGATTTGCGCAGGCGCCTCGTTGCGCAAATCCGCCAACGCCGCCTGCGCCTGCGCCCGCTTCTGGTTGGCTGCCTCCAACGCTTGCGCCGCCGCCGTCAACTCGCCTGGCAATTCCTCCTGCCAGCCCGCAGCGCGCCAGCGGCGGTACAGCAGGTAGAGGCCCAGCATGAGCACCGCGACCACTGCATAATCGATGACCCGCGTGCGCGCCGAAGCCGCGCGAGCCGCGTCTTCTTCCTGCTGGCGCCGCGCTTCTGCCTGCCGGCGCAGATCTTCCGCCTGGCGCTGCCGTTCCAGTTCATCCGCCGAATTGCGTTCCACAAAGGTGCGCTGATCCGGTACCGGTGTCCCGCCAACCTGGCCTGTTCCGAGCACTCCGATGATCCCATCCACCGCCGCGTTCACGCCGGCCGCATAGCGACCGCCGCGAAACAGGTCCCTCACTCGCGCCACGATCCGTCCCGCTGTCACGTCCGTCAGCACGCCTTCGAGCCCGGTTCCCACCTCGATCCGGATCCGCCGCTCCTGCGGCGCCCACACAAACAGCACGCCGTTGTTCACGCCGGACTTTCCCACGCCCCACGCGTGAAACAGCCCCCGCGCATAATCGTCCACCAGCATACCGTTCAACGACGGCACTACTGCCACGCCAATTTCATTCCCCGTCGCGCGCTCATACGCGCGCACCTTTTTCTCCAGCGCCTGCACCGTCGCAACGGGAAGCTGCTGCGCGAAGTCATTCACGAAGCCGGCTGGCCGCGGGTAATCGTCCGCGAATCCGGTCGCCGCCAGTAACAGGCCGGCAAGCATGCCCTTCGCTACTGAGACTCGCATATTAAAGTGACAGTTTGGCTCTCGCGTGGGGCAGGACTCCAGTCCTGCAGTGGGTCTCCAGACCCGCCATCTGGCGGGACGTGGACGTCCCGCGCAGGCGTGGACGCCCGCCCCACTGGTCGCACTCCAGATGTTACTAAATTTTGCAAGGATCAGTAATGCGGGAATTCGAGGTGTCATGTAGGGCATAGCTCCTGATTGCACGCCCCCGGCGCCAGTCGCCCCCGGCGGCTATCTGCTATCCTTAAAGTAAAGTCACTGAATGATCGTACCTCTAAAAGGGGCCCTAACGGCTCTGGTTTGTTTAGCCAGCCTGCCGGCGGGCGCAACTGTTGCCCCCGCACCTGCGGTGCGCGAGTATCGGGTGCGTTTCTTTCACACGCACACCGGTGAGCGGCTGGACATCGTTTATCGCCGGGATGACCGCTACCTTCCCGAGGCTCTCTCGAAACTCAACTACTATCTGCGCGACCACCGTACCGGGGAGGTTCACCCGTATGACCCGCAAGTATTCGATCTGCTTCACGATCTGACGGCTGCCGTGGGCCGGCCGAATGCCGAAATCAACGTCGTTTGCGGCTATCGCACGCCCTGGAGCAACGAGTTCCTGCGCCATCATAGCGACGGCGTGGCTCTGCACAGCTTACATATGCAGGCCAAGGCGATCGATATCCGAGTGCCGGGAGTCCGCACTGCGCAACTGCGCGATGCGGCACTGGCCATGCATCGCGGCGGCGTGGGATACTACTCGAAGTCGGATTTTATCCACGTGGATGTAGGTCGCGTGCGCCGCTGGTGAGAGCACGCGCAACCTCCGGCCTGCGGAGCTTACCCAGGGTACGGGTAGCCCTTGGCCAGCACCTTCTCCAGATCGGCGTCCAGTCCGTAGATATCGTCGAGAAAGTACGCCGCGCCCGCCTCATCCACGATTGCCGTGCCATATAGAATGAGCACAGGAATCGGTTTAACCAGGTTGACACGCTGGTTGTCCTTGCCGCTTTTCATGGCTTCGCGGACGCGTTCGAGATTCCATCCCGGATTATTCCGCAGCACCCATGCCGTCATTTCATCCGGCTTCTCCAGGCGGATACAACCGTGGCTGAAGTCGCGCCGCGAACGCGAGAAAAGCTCCGGCGCGGGGGTGCTGTGCAGATAGACGTTGTAGTTGTTTGGAAAGATCAGCTTCACCAGGCCGAGTGAATTGGACGGTCCCGGCTTTTGCCGCACTTCCAGCGTTCCCGCGCGGAGGCGCGCCAGCACATCATCGCTGATGGCCCCGGATGTAACTACTTCCCCGGTATGCGTTGTGACTTCAAACCCCTTTTTCGCAATATAATCACGATCTTTCTGAATGGCCGGTACGATCTCCGACCGCTGGATGCTCGGTGGCACGTTCCAGTACGGACGCAGCACGGCATATTGCATGTTTTCGGCAAAGATAGGCGTCTTGTGTCCGTAGGCCTTGCCCACAATCACATTCATTTCGAGCGCGACGGGTCCCTCCTGATTCGTGCTGTAAGCCCGCAAGTGAAACTCGGGAACGTTGACGATGATGGGCGGCTCGTCGAAATCATGCGGCAGCCAACGCCAGCGCTCCAGCGTGAGCTGCATCTGGCGCACGCGGAAGCTTAAAGGCGTATTGAGGGACTTCAGGGTTTGCGCGTCAAGCCGGCCGTCTGGCTGTAGTCCGTGCCGGCGCTGGAAGCGCTTCACGGCATCCACCAGCGGCCCCGTATAGGTGTTAGCGTCCGCGGTAGCGTCCTGCGGCAGGTCTCCCACCAGGCGCAGCAGTGTCGTCAAGCGCGGCACGCCGGGATAGGGGCTGCCGGGAACCAGTGTCTTCGCCGGCACCGGCAAGGGCTCTCCCCCATCCTGTCGCGCGAGGTCCAGATACCGTACCAGGGCCGCCTGGGTCCGCTGGTAGCCCGGAAACGGCGGTTCCACCGTTTCCAAAACCGTCCTGGGATCCGGCGCATCTACCACGCGTTGCCGCAGAAAGTCCGGCAAACTGTATTTCTTGTGTTCGACATCGAGACCGAAGTGAAAGTACTTGGGATTCACCTTGCCGATGTGCAGATCTGAGATGTAACGCATGGTGCAGACCGTAAGCGCCGCGTCGAATTGCGCTTGTTCGGCTTCGGATGCCGCAGGCAAATGGGCCACCCGCGCAGCCCAGCGCGAACCGTCATAGTCTTCCGCATCCAGCCCTTTGTTGGCGGCCTGTTGCAGGACGGCGATAATGCCGAGCGCTTGCGGAGATGGTTTGCCCCCGTGGACCCAGGCGAGCGCGTAGCCGGCCGGTTGATAGAAATTCTGAACGTGTAGACGATAATCTGAAAAGTCCGGCCAGCGGAGATCGGAAAGCTGGCCTGCGCCGGCGATTTGGCTGAGCATCGCGGCGGTTTGCCCCGTCTGCGCCAGCGCGGCTAAGGCCGTGCAAGCTCCAGCCAGGAAGGCAGTGCGAGTCAAGCGTCTATGATGGAACACGAAACCATACTAACAAGCCTCCATCAAATTTCAAGACCGATTGTTCATTTTGGCCTGTCTCGAACGACTATCTTACGTACCAGGCAGCTAATGAAGTTTACAGGTGTGAGAGCAATGAAATATCTGTGCATGGTTTTCTGTAACGAGAAGAAGCTGAAGGCAATGTCCGAGAGCGAGTCGCAAGCCTTGGGTGATGAAAATCTGGGCTATGACGACATTCTCCGGAAGGGCGGCCACTTTGTAGTGGCGCAGGCGCTCGAATCCGTTCACGCGGCAAAAACAGTGCGGCTTCGCGGCGGCAAACTGGCCGTCACGGATGGGCCTTTTGCCGAGACCAGGGAACAGATCGGCGGCTTCATCTTAATCGAGGCTAAAGATCTGAATGAGGCCATTCAATTGGCCTCGAAGATACCGTCAGTCCGCCTCGGGGGCGTTGAGGTGCGGCCCGTCAAGCCATTGACCAGGAGCCGGCCAGACCAATAACCGGCGCCAATCGCTACGCCTATATCGCCATGGTCCGCTCCGCGTCGGCAACCGACCCGTATCGCGTAAAGACGTCCTGGATCTTGCAAATGCGAAACAACTCCCAGATCCGATCGTTCACTCCGGCGAGCAGCAGCCGCCTGCAATTTCGCTCAAACGATACGTACGCTCCGATAAGGACACCGAGCCCGCTGGAGTCCACGTATCGGACTCCGCTCATATCAATCACCAGCGTCCCCGACTCGTTCTGGCGTAGGGAATCGCGCAATTGAAAGGCGGTCTCGGTATTCAAGACTCCCTGCAGCACCATAACTTTCTCGCCAGGGCATGCACCAGCGAGGATCTGCAGCTTCAACTTGTCTTCGGCCATTCCAGCGTGGAGTGTATCACCATGCGTACAAGCAGCGCATCACCCGCTAGTGACATTCGATGGATTCCAGGATTGAACAGTGGGCCACTGGAAATGCGGCGGTGAGTTACTCTTCATAACGCTCTCTCGCCAAGGATAGATAAGTGAAGCCGCTGCAGACTGTGGTGCTGTTAATCCAACAATGTTCGGGGAAATAAATGTAAGAATACTTTTGCAAGGTGGCTGCATCGGCGGCTACCACAAGGTTTCCGTCTCCAATTTCGAGGGCGCCTCAGGGGGGCGGGCGTCCACGCGCGCGGGACGTCCACGTCCCGCCAAAGCGGGTCTGGAGACCCGCTGCAGGACTGGAGTCCTGCCCCACGCGAAAGCCGAAACTGTCACTTTAATATGCGAGACTCAGTAATGGCCCCCGCGAGACCGTTATGTAACCCGCGCGCTACGCGCTACGCCTAGCGGCGTGTCGCTCCTGGCAAAGAATGGCCATTGCTTAGAGTTTTCAACGACACCTACCTGGCACGGAGCCGCCGTGGGGTGGCTGTCTTCGGCGGGAAGTCCGAGATTTCGAAATAGAATAGCTATCAAATAGCGACCTGAGTCGGGCAGTGAGCCCCGAGGCCCACCGTAACTTTTTGCGCAGGCCCACGTGGAGGCTCGACATGCAATGGTTGCAGGCGCAGACAATACCCGTGCGCTGGATTCTGAGTATCCTCAGGGCGATTCCGCTCACGCCCTGGTGGCTGTTCACTCGTCGCCAAAGAAACCGGCGTGGAATGGTGGAGCACCTCCGCCGCTATTACGCGAACGGGCAGTAGCTCGCCATGCATCACGCGCCACCAAAGTTAAGCACTCTCAAAAAGCCTTGTGGCTCCCCGGCCACCGCACCACCGGCCAGCCCGTCTCGCGCTCGATTTCGAGCAGGCGGTTGTATTTCGCCAGCCGCTCGGATTGCCTGATGGAGCCGGGCTTGAACTGATCGCCGCGCCACCCGACCGCCAGGTCGGCGGCCCAGTTGTCTTCCGTTTCGCCGCTGCGCACGCTGATGGTTACCTGCCAGCCCGCAGCCCGTGCCAGGCGGCAGGCTTCGGCGGCTTCCGTCAGCGTCCCGATCTGGTTAGGCTTGAGCAGCAAGCGCATCGCAGGCAGCGCGCCTCGATGGCCCGGCGAATGCGCGGCGGATTGGTGCATAGCAGATCATCGCCCACGATCAGCACGCGGCCGCGCAGTGCTTGCCGCAGGCGCGGCCACCAGTCCCAATCTTCTTCCGCGAGGCCGTCTTCGAGGCTGACGATCGGAAAACGATCTGCCCAGCGGACGAGCCGTTCGATCATGGCCGCGCTATCCAACCGGGCGCCGTCCAGGTGGTAGTGACCTTCGGCGTAAAAGTGGCTGGAGGCCACGTCCAGCGCCAACGCCAGGTCCACGCCGGGACGGTAGCCCGCCGCCGCGATCGACGCTACGGCAATCTCGATCATCTCTTCGGCGTCCCGGCAGGGCGGCGCCAGTCCGCCTTCATCGGCGGTAAGCAAGCGCATGCCGTAACGCTTCAGGATCAGGCCGGCGGCGGTTTGATAGACATCAAAGGCCATGGCCAGGGATTCGTCGATGGTGGCTGCCCTCGCCGGTACTATCAATACATCCTGGATTGCCACTTGTCCGCCGGCATGCATTCCGCCACTGAACAGGTTAATGGTAAGGCGTGGCAGCGTGTCCGGCACCGTGCCCGATAGCTCCGCGAAATGCCGGTACAGCGGTATGCCAAGATCTTCAGCGCTCGCGCGGGCGAAGGCGATAGAGACCGCCAGGATAGCATTCGCGCCTAGCCGGGACTTGTTGGGTGTGCCATCCAGTTCGATCAACGCGCGATCCAGTTCAGACTGATGCGCGAAGTCTGCGCCCCGCCAGGCTCCGCTGGATCTCACCCCCGACGTTGGCGGCGGCCTTTCGGCAACCCAGGCCGGCGTAGCGCCGCCGGTCGCCATCCCGCAGTTCCAGCGCTTCGGCTGCGCCGGTGGATGCTCCCGACGGCACGGAAGCGGATGCCCGCCGCCCCGCCCGCCAGGGTGCACATTGCGGCGACCGTCGGACGGCCGCGGCTATCCAGAATTTCAGCCGCCGTCAAGCGTTCGATGACTGGCACAGGTCCTCCTCGAATTTGTGAATCAGATCCGTTATCGATGCTGGTGTGGCGGGTATGATGCGCAGCACCGCATCGCGCTGGCGAGCGCGCTCGCCTTCCGTCAGATACTCCAGCGGCGAACGGCCCACCGTGCGCGCCAGCAGGCATGCCAGCGTGTGCCGCACCGCGCGCGGCTCCAGATCGGCCGCCCACGCCGGCGTGCCCAACGCGTTCGCGTAATCGCGCCAGAATTTCCCGGCCGCCGCCGTGAACCGGCGCCGCAAAGCCGGCAAGTGATGGGCTTTGCTCAACAGGTGCGTGAGCGCGAAACCCAGATCGAAGGCCGGATCGCCGAAATGGATCACCTCATGATCGAGCAACACCAGGCGCCCGGCGTGGATCAGTACGTTCTTCGGGCTGTAATCACCATGCGTCAGGGTAATGCGGCAGGTGCGCGTGTCGTGAATCAGCGAATCGAGAAACCTGGCCGCGGCAGGCGCCTGCCGCGCGGAGTAGGTGTAATAGGGCTCCAGCCGCAGCGATTCGAAGAACGAGCAGTCCGCGAACACCTCGGCAATCTCCGGATTCCGGTACGCTTCGCCATGGATCGTCGCGAGCAGCGTGGCGAACTGCCGCACGTGATCGTCCGAGACTCGTCCGCCGAGCAGCACGCTTTTCCAGTTTTCATGCGGCCGCGGAACGGCCTGCATGGCCAACAGATGGTGTTCACGATCTTCGAACAGCAGCGGCGTGATAGATCCAGCAGGCGCCAGGCGCGCCAGCCATTCCAGGCCGAGCGCTTCGCGATGAATGCGCTCCGGCGAACTAAACCAATCCACCGGAACGCGCAGCTTGGCCAGCGCCTGTTTCAATACCCACGCTTCGCCTGACGCGCGCTCCACCCAAACGGTACGGTTCGAAACGCCGCCCGCGAGATTCCGCACACAAAGCTGTTCGCCGGGTGCGATGCGGCCCGTCCGCCGCAACCAGGCGACCAGGGCGGGTGTGTCTTCGATATCTAGCGCCTCAGGCAATGGTCCGGCGCGTCTCCAGTCCTGAGTTTACAGCAAACTGAAGGCTATGGATGGAAACAGCCAGGTCGTGAACTTGCGTCTTTCTGAACCTATTCGTTCCGCAGCGCCCGTAGCGGATCCAAACCCGCGGCACGCCGGGCCGGTACATAACTGGCAACCGCGCTGACGATCAGCAACGCCAGCGGAACCAGAACGTACACCGCGGGCGACGATACGCCAAGTCCGGGAAAGCCCGCGGCGAGCATGGGCGCCGCCACCGCCGTAAGCACTCCGCCGATCGCGATAGCCAACGCCTGCGAGAATCAGCCCGCGACGCTCCACCAGCCAGACCACGTCGCGGTGTCTCGCGCCAATGGCGACGCGGATGCCGAACTCCTTCACGCGGCGGCTCACCGTGTAGGCGATCAGCCCATAGAGCCCGGTGGTGGCCAGCGCCAGGCCGATGAATCCCATCGTCCCCACCATTTGGAAGAACTGCATCCATGTATCCGTCACGCGGCTTTCGTAGAGCGTTGCCACGGTCCGCAGGTTGAACACCGGCACGTTGCCGTCGATCGATCGAACCGCCTCGCGCAAGGGCTTTGCGAGCGCACCCGCATCGCCCACCGATTGCACGACTAACGTCATCCGCGCGCGCGGGTTCTGCTCGTAAGGCACATACACGTACGGTGCCGGCGCCTCGTTTACAGCCAGATAGTGCCCGGTCTTCGCCACTCCCACAACCTCGGCAGCCGGACCGTCCGCGCTGTCCAGCCGCGATCCGTTTTCCGATGGGATCCTGGCCCGGCCAATAGGTCTTTGCAAACTGCTCGTTCACAATCGCCACGCGCCGCGATCGCAGCGCGGTCGTCGTCCGTGAAGGCGCGCCCGCGTCTGATTTCGACATTCAGTGTGCTGAAGTACCCGGCATCCACGGCCGCGCCGAACTGCGATCGTGGTTTCTCGGCCCTTCGGGAACTGATACCCTTCGGGCACTACAGTGATCACGCTCTGTGAGGGAGACAGCGGCAGCGACTCGGTCATGGCCACCCCCGCCACGCCGGACATCGTGCGCACGCGATCGACCAGCCGGCGATAGAAGGCCTTCGTCTGTTCGGGCGAGTAGTGCAGCACGGCGGGCGCGGTATCCAGGCTGATCAGGTGGTCGGTGCGAAATTCGGGCGGCATCGCCAGCATGTTCCGGAAGCCGGCGAGAAACATGCCGGCGGCGATCAGCACCACCATCGCGAGCGCGATCTGGCCGGCCACCAGAACATCGCGGCCGAATGTGCGCCGCTTGCCGGACGCGCCTTCCCCGCCCGTCTTCAGCGCGCTCACGAAGTCCGTCCGCGCTGTCTGCCAGGCCGGCGCCAGGCCGAAGAAGATACAACTCCCCAGCGCCGCAAGCAGGCTGAACTCGACGACCCGCCAATCCAGTTGGACGCCCAGCACATTCGGTGGATCGCTGGGCACGCTGAGCGTTTCGAGCAACAGAATACCGCCGTACGCGACGAACAGTCCCGCTACGCCGCCCGCCATCGCCACGATGAGACTCTCGGTCATCAGTTGGCGCACCACGCGGCTGCGCCCCGCTCCGATGGACAGCCGGATGGCGATCTCGCGGCTGCGGGCGCGCGCCCGGGCCAGCAACAGGTTCGCGACGTTCGAGCACGCAATGATCAGGATGAGCGCCACCAGCCCCATCAGCATCTTGACCAGCGCCAGCAGTTGCGGAGACTGCTGGATGCGCCGTTCGCAATTCCGTGCGGACCGCCATGTGCCGGTTGCGATTCGTCTTTACATACTCGCGCTCGAGAGCGGCCCCGATAATGGCAAGTTCAGCCTGCGCCGATTCCCGCGAAGCGCCCGCGCTCAATCGCCCCTTCACCACCAGATTGTGGCGTCCGCGGTCTTCCAGCGGATCCGTCATCGTCGCCGTCCAGGCGCTGCGCCATCCCGAGCGGAACGAAGATGCTGGGAGCGAACGAAACGGTCCAGGCCGGTAAAGGACGCCGGGGTCACGCCGACGATCGTGAAAACAATCCCGTTGAGGCGCAATGGTGCTGCCGATCACGGACTGGCCGCCGGCGTAATTCTGCTGCCAGAAGTCATAGCTGACCATCGCGACCGGCTGGGCGTGTCCAGTCGCTTCCTCAGGCAGAAACACGCGGCCGGCGGCAGGCGTCACACCCGCGACCTGTAAAGAAGTTGTCGCTCACCAGGCTCGCAAATCGAATCTGCGCCGGCGCCGCGGGATTGGACGGCGGCCGCCAGGGTGGTGAGGCGATACGCGGCCAGGCCGCTGAAGGACCGGCTCTTATCGCGCAGATCGCGGTAATCGGGGAACGACATGCCTTCAAAAGGATTGTCGGGCGTGGTGCTGCTGACGTCCAACAGAGCCGCTGGATTCTTTACCGGCAGAGGCCGCAGGAGCAGCGCGTCGGCGAAGCTGAAGATCGCGCTGTTCGCGCCGATGGCGAGAGCGAGTGAGAGCACCGCCACCGCGACAAATGCGGGCTGCCTGCGCAAGCGCGCGGAATGAATAGCGGATGTCCGCGAAAATGCTTTCGAGCCACGTCCAGCCCCAGGTTGCGCGCGCATCCTCCATCGCCAGCGTGAGGTTGCCGAGTTCCTGGCCGCCGCCCGCTATAGCGGTGAGCGATCCCAACTCCTCGCGCATCTCGCGCTCTTCCTGGCGGCGCCGCGCCGGCCACAGATATTTGAGTCGATTCCAGATCGTCATCCTTTCACCTCCGGCAACGCACCCATGATCCGTCCGACCGCGCTCACGAAGTCGGCCCACTTGGAGTGTTCCCGCACCAGTTGTTTCCGGCCCTGCCGCGGTGAGCTTGTAAAATTTGGCGCGGCGATTGTGCTCGGACGTCTCCCACCCGGACGCGATCCAGCCTTTCGCTTCGAGCCGCTTCAACGCGGGATAGAGCGAGCCGAACTCGATATCCAGGGCTTCGTTTGAGGTGCTGCGAATGGATTTGGCGATTCCGTAGCCGTGCAGGGAGCCGGCCAGCAGCGTCCGGAGCACCAACATGTCGAGCGTGCCTTGCAGCAGATCCATATACAGATAGACTATATATGAAGAGGATCTATACGTCAACTCCGCAGCCTTGGCTGGGGCACAGGCTCTCAGCCTGCTGTGTTCAGTCTGGCTTGTTATTCCAAGGGTGGAAGTCGAGGCAAACGCGTCGAAAATTCAGCGCGCACGCGCCGAACATGCCCATCGAAGCGTTGGAAATTCAATTACTGAGCGGCAGCTTCGGTCGCAGCAGCCGGGACAGCCTTCTTCGCGGCCGCCTTTTTGACAGCGGCCTTTTTTCGGGCCGGAGTTGCCTTCTTCGCTCCTGCCGATTTCGCCATTGCCGCCTTGGCCCGTTTCGCCGCCCACATCTTCTTCGTAGCGGCGATGATCGCAGCCCTGCCAACGGCACTGAGTTTGCGCTTCGGCTTGGGCGGCGCTTCCGGTGCAGCCGGCACTGTCTGCTCGGCTTCGCCCCGGATCTTTGCCCACCTGGCTTTCTGTGCCAGTGCCATTCTTCGCCGCGCGGCGGCGCTCAGCTTCTTTCGTTTCCCTGGAGTTCCCTCCGGCATGGTCGCAGTCTCGGCGGGACCACCGGACAGCATGGCACGGAGTTCGGCAATCTCCTCGTCAATCCGGCGTTTTTGGGACTCGAAGCCTTCGATGGCGGCATTGATGATTCCGGCGGAAATTTTGGTTGGCATGCGATTCTCCAATATTCGTACATCTACCTTAGCGCATTGCTGGTGACTGTGGATGCAACCTCGACGGACGCGGGCAGTATTTCAACGATCTGACCCGACCCAATAGACAAGCTGAAGACCGTGCCGCAGCCTTGATGGCAGACGGTGTCGCTGGCTCCTCCCTGAGACGTTGTCCCGTAGAAGTCCCCATTGCTCGCCTGGACCAGCCCGGCGTAGGGGAATCGTCCGTCCGTGCACCCACTTTGGGCGCAGAAGCTGTATAACGTCGTCAGCTCACCACTGCGAGTGATTTTGAAGACCGTGCCGCCGCCGTTGGCCCCGCTATTGGTGGTTGTCCCGTAGAACTCCCCATTGTTAGCTTGGATGGGCGCTGCCTCGGGGTTTGCGCCGTCCATGCACAAGTTCTGGGAGCAGAAGCTGTATACCGTACTCAGAATGCCATCCGGCGTAATTTTGAAGACTGTGCCACCGCTGTAGGCGCCGCCCTCGAAGGTTGTCCCGTAGAATTCCCCGTTGGCGGCCTGGACCAGCCCCGCGTGCGGGCTTAATCCGTCCGTGCACGGAAAGCCCTGGGCGCAAAAACTGTATAGCGTCGTCAGTGTGCCGTTCGGGGTGACCTTGAAGACCGTGCCAGCGTCGTAGCCCGACCCGCCAGCCCCGGTGGTCCCATAGAAGTCTCCATCGGCGCCCTGGACCAGCCCCGCGAAGGGTTCTCCGCCGTCCGTGCAGTTTGTTTGCGAGCAGAAGGGATACAACCTCGTCAACTTACCACTCGGGGTGATTTTGAAGATGGTTCCATGGCCGTGGGCCCCCTGACTCCGGGTTGTCCCGTACAATTCCGAGTTAGCGGCTTGGACCAGCACCGCAGTGGGGTGCCCGCCGTCCGTGCAATCGGGCGAATAGGGAGAGCAGAAACTGTGTAGCGTCGTCAATTCGCCGCTTGGATCGATTTTGAAGACTGTTCCAAATCCGCCGGCTCCGCCCTGAGACGTAGTCCCATAGAAGTAGCCATCGGTGGCCTCGACCAGCCCGCTGGGGACGCTGCCGTACGTGCAGCCAGTCTCGGAGCAGAAGCTGTACAGCGTCGTCAGCGTACCACTGGGGGTGATTTTGAAGACTGTCCCATGGCTGTCGGCCCCGCCATTTCGGGTTGTCCCGTAGAGGTTCCCATCGGTGGCCTGGACCAGCGCCGGCGCGGGAATGCTGCCGTCCGTGCGATCAAAGTTGTGCAGCGTGGTGAAGGTCTGCGCCGGCAGGAGCATTGCCGTCGTTACGCACAGCGCAAAAACATTGTACGCCCGCTTGCTTTCCATGAAGGGTTAGTATACACCCGGCCGCCGTCATCATCCGCGCATCGCCATCCGCGCATCGAAGTCGATGCCGATTAACTAATGTGTCAGATCGTAAATGAAATAGTTCATCGCGATGCGGTAAGCGAGCGACGCCCATTTCTCCGCATATTTCGCATCATCCGACCACTCCCAGGCATCGCCCAAATCCATGTTGTGGCAGATGGCGACCATGATCCGGCCCTTGTCGTCGCGAATGCAGCGCCAATGCGGTACTTTCCCGGTGGGCCCTTTTTCGTATGTGATGCCGGTCTCAAAGATTTGCGCGCCGGGAACCTGAAAGCGGTCCTGTAAGTCGTAGATCGTGTGAAAAATTGGGTCGTCGTCCGGGATGTCCTCGATGAGGCGGTCGGGAAAGACCAGCCTGATACTGTGGACGAAAGTTTCCCACTCGTTCAGAGGCTCCCTGGTGGCGTAATCGGGATACGACTCTGATCCGTGAAAATCATCAACCATAAGGAAACCGCCACGGAGCAGATATTCCCTTAATTGGTTGGCCTGCGCCTGGGGAAGCAGCCAGTGGCCGACCTCAACCGCGTACATGATCGGCCAGTTGTAAACGTCGCCGGTGCCGTCCAAATCCACAATCTGCTCCACCGACCGCGTATCGATTCGCGTCAGCCGGCGGACACCCGCGAGCAGGTGCCGGTCGGATCGCGGGTAATCCATGGTCCACTGGCCGGGCCACGGGCGGTTGGGTCTCAGGCGCAGGCGCGAGTTGTCTGGATAGCCGAAGATATCGGGATAACGCAGACGCGCCCGCACCCATTCGTGCTGATCCTTCCAATCGGGGGGAAGCGGAAAATTCTCGTACTCGATGGCCGGGTACTCTTTAAAGGGTCTTTGCGCGGGCAGCAGAGCCAGGAACCCCACGAACCCGAAAGATACCACCGCTAGCGCGGTACGGAAGCACATTCACGTACACTTTCACTCGTCAGAATAACACCCCGGCGTGAGGCTAGGGGGCCGGTGGCCTCTGCCATCACCGCGCGACCCGCTATCATGATCATTCCATGCCTCGCCGTCATCTGCGTCCAGCATGACGCGTGCCGCATACAGAACGGTATATTACAAGCTATGCTCAAGCACCCGCTGCCCGTATCAATCATGAAGGATCCCGTCACCTGGCTCTATCCAGCTATCGAGCCTTACAACACGGGCCGTCTGCAAGTCTCGCCCATCCACGAGATCTATTTCGAGGAGAGTGGCAACCCCTCCGGCAAGCCGGTGGTTTTTCTGCACGGCGGTCCCGGCGGCGGTTCCGATCCCAAGCAGCGCCGCTTCTTCCATCCCGAAAAATACCGCATCGTAAACTTCGATCAGCGCGGCTGCGGTAAGAGCACGCCCTACGCGTCACTCGAGGCCAACACCACCTGGGACCTCGTCGCCGACATCGAGAAGATCCGGGAGCGCCTCGGCATTGAGCGCTGGCAGGTCTTCGGCGGATCATGGGGTTCCACCCTCGCCCTGGCCTATTCCCAAACGCATCCCGACCGCGTCACCGAGCTGGTCCTCCGTGGCATCTTCCTCCTGCGCAAGCAGGAAATCGACTGGTTCTACCAGCGCGGCGCGTCGGTCCTCTATCCCGACGCGTGGGAGCCGTATCTCGCCCACATCCCGGAGGGGGAGCGCGGCGATTTGCTCTCCGCCTACCACCGGCGTCTTACTAGCGATGATCCGGCCGTGCGGCTCGCCGCAGCCAAGATCTGGAGCGGGTGGGAGGGCGCCACTTCAAAGCTCCTGCCCGACACCGCCTTCGCCGGCCACTACGAAGAGGATGAGTTCGCCCTCGCCTTCGCGCGCATTGAGGTTCACTACTTCTTCAATAAGGCTTTTTTCGACACCGACGACCAGTTGTTGCGAAATGTTGCGCGCATCCGCCACATTCCGGGCGTGATTGTGCAGGGCCGATACGACGTCGTTTGCCCCATGGAGAGCGCGTGGGCGCTTCACCGTGAGTGGCCCGAAGCGGACCTCATCATCACCCCCGACAGCGGCCATAGCGCCTTCGAGCCCCCGAACAGTCGCGCCCTGGTAGCGGCGACGGACAAATTCGCCTGAGGTCGCTCGCTGTCTCCCGAACTCATCGCTCCGGGCTCCAGCCTGAGCACTATCTGAAGCTCTCTTTTTTCACCACTCCTGCGCCTTCCGTAACGGTCACCAGTTGGTTCGCCGCTAAGTCGCGCACGCTCTCCCGCCCACCGTTCGGCCAGCGAATCTCCAGGTCAGCCTTATCCGCGGCGCCCAAACCAAAGTGCAAGCGCCGGTCGCTCACCGACAGGTAGGATGACTGCGCCAGAACCGCCTGCGCCTGCTTCCTGCCGCCATAACTGGCAATTACCGTTGCGCCAATCGCGCTGCGGTTGGATTTCGTTCCTACCAGTTTCACCTTCAGCCAATGATCATGGCCGCTGACATCATTGCGCAGCAGCGATGGCGGTTCGTTCTGGTTCATGATCAGGATATCGATATCGCCGTCGTTATCGAAGTCTCCGAAGGCCGCACCGCGGCTGGCGTGCGGGTCTTCGATACCCGGCCCGGCCGCACCCAGCAGTTCTTCGAACTTGCCGCCGCCCAGGTTGCGGAAAATCACCCGCGGCGTGCGATGCGCGAACTGCGGATATTTCTTTTCCACTTCCGGATACACGCTGCCGGTTACCCAAAACAGGTCGGGCCAGCCGTCGTTATCCAAATCCACAATGCCCGCGCCCCAACTGATGAAGCGCGTCTCGACGCCCAGTCCGGAGCGCAGCGTCACATCCGTGAAGTTGCCCTTGCCGTCGTTGCGATAGAGTGCCGGCGTATCTTCGGTGAAGTGTGTCTTGAATACATCCAGGTAGCCGTCGCAAGCGTAATCGCCGATTCCCAACCCCATGCCGGCCTGCTCCAGCCCGTCTTCGTTCAAGGCCACACCGCGTTCCAGTCCCTCTTCGCTGAAGGTGCCGTTGTGATTATTGCGGAACAGCAGGCTGGGTGTGGAATCGCACGCCACGTAAATATCCGGCCACCCGTCGCTGTCGAAATCAGCGGCCACGGCAGTCAGCCCATAGCTGCCCTTGGCGGCGGCAATGCCGGAAGAGACCGAAACGTCCCGAAAGGTGCCGTCGCCATTATTGTGATAGAGGAGCTGCGTTTCCGGCGGCAGTCCGCGCGGCCCGCAATTCACGGGAATGCCTTTCCAGTTACAACTCGCCAGCTTGCCGGCCGGTGGCACGGTCTTAAGATCGAACTTCAGGTAATTGGAGACGAACAAGTCCAGGTGGCCGTCGCGGTCGTAATCCACGAACGTGCACCCAGTGCCCCAACGCACACCGGGAGCCAGCAGTCCCGCTTCTTTAGTAACATCGGTGAAGGTGCCGTTTCCATTATTGCGATAGAGAACGTTCTGACCCCAGTAAGTGATGAATATGTCGTCAAAGCCATCGTTATTATAATCTGCGATAGTTACTCCGCAGGCCCAACCGGTCCGCGTGAGCCCGGCCGCGGTAGTGACATCGGTGAAGGTGCCGTCGCGGTTATTCTTATATAGCCGGTTAGTGGCTCCTGGCGGAGGTCCTTCCAGGCGCGAGCCGCAGAGTAAGAAGATATCCAGCCAGCCGTCGTTGTCGTAATCGATGAAGGCGATGCCGCTGCCCATCGGCTCGATAATGTACAGGTTGCGGTCGGGGCCGCCGTATATTACAGGCTCGTGCAAGCCCGCGTGCGCGGCCACATCCGTGAAATGCGCGTGGAAGGGCAGTCCGGAAGGCTTGCCGCGGGGCAGGGGCTTCACGCCGCGACTTGCCATTTGGCCAAAGGCAGAGACGGGGGCGAGGGCGAGTAGTTCGCGGCGCGTCATGGCCTAACGAAGGTATCATGAGTGCGCCGCTATTCCACAAATGGTGCGATAGCTCGAGTTTCTGCTCGCGTAAGAGCCGTGATCGCTCCCTCACGGTCGCGGCTCGGTAAAGGTGGCACGCTTCTGAGCCGCGCGCGTGAGCAAGCCGAACATAGGACGCTACCTTCTGGCGACCGCCACCTCCCGCGCCGGCGACATAGACTCGATCAGCGCCCGTTTGATTTCCGGCGGAATGCTGAACCGTTCGATCTCATTCAAGTCGCCGGCCGCATACTTCACCGCGTCCCCATGCATGGCGACCGCGATGAACAAGTGGCGGGTCACTTCGTGGAACAATCCCCTCGGCTCCTGCTTCTCGGCTTGAAAAGTCAGTGCGCGGGCGGGCATCTCGTCTTCCGCCAGGCTGGTTTCGTACGCCATTGCCACCTCGGTCGAAATGCGTTTTTCGTAATCGGCCTGGATGCGCCGCGCTTTGTCTCGCCAGGAAATCTCCTGGTAGACCAGCGCGGCGATCGCCAACAGCAATAGAATTTCCATGGACGTCATCGCATGCTCCTTGGCGTGCGGCCTGCCCAGCGGGCCTGCCGCCAGCCTTCAGCCCCGCTTCGCCTTCATGTCCGCCAGCATTTTCTCGATCTGGTCTTGTTTCTCCAGCGCCGCCAGTTGCTCCTCCACGTCGTCCTTGAATAGCTCCGCCTTGGCCTGGCTGACGGCTTCGCTGTGGCGCACTTTGTCCTTCATCCGGTCGAAGGTAGCGCCCGTCGAATGATTGCTGGTGGCGAACTGCGCGTCGGTGGCCTTAGTGGCGGCCCGCGCACGGCGATGCTGCGCGATCAGCACATCCTTCTTGGCCTGCGCCTCCGCCAGTTTCTGGTCCAGCTTCTGCAGGGCGGATTTCAGATTCTCCACCTGCGTCTTCTGATCGGCCACCTGCTGCCGGAAGCTCTCGGCCATGTTGCGATAGCTCACCGAACGCTCCAGCGCCACGCGCGCCAGGTCGTCCTGTTTCTTGTCCACGGCCATCTCCGCTTTGCGCACCCATTCCGCGGTCTTCTCTTCGTTCTCCTGATGCTTCTTCTCCAGCACGTGCTGATCGGCGATGGCGATGGCCACCTGTGTTTTCACCTGCAGCAATTGATTCTGCATATCGAGAATCACCTGCTTGATCATTTTTTCCGGATCTTCGGCCTTGTCGATGAGGTCGTTCAGATTCGCGCGAACCAATGTGGATACTCTTTCCAGTAGTGCCATAATCGTTTTCCTTTTTTAAATGGGGGCCGGACGCGCCGGCCCCGGCAAACGCTCTCGTTACGCACCCGCCCCGTTGGCCTTGTCCACGGGCGGTTTGTTTTTGTTCTCGCCGATCTGTTTCACCTTCGAGAACAGTTCGGACATCTTCATGCCGGAGAGGCTTTCAAACAGCGCGGGAATCTGCGCCGCCATGGCGGCCATATCTCCGGTGATCTTGTTCATTCCCGCCGCGTGGCCATCGCCGGTCGAGACGATGGTGATCTTATCCACGTTGGCCAGCGGCGCGGCCAGCGCGCGCACGATCTCGGGCAGGCCCGTGATGAGCTTGTCCACCACCGCGGCCTGGTTATATTCCTGGTAAGCCTCGGCTTTCACGTTCATGGCGCGGGCCTCGGCGTCGCCCTTCTTGAAGATGATCTCGGCTTCGGCCTCGCCTTGCGCGCGAATGGCCGCGGCCTGGCCTTCGGCTTCCAGTTACCAGCTTCTGCTTCTCGGCTTCGGCCAGCGTCTCGATGCGCTGGCGCTCGATCTCGGCCGGCTTCAACACGGTGGCGATCAACTCGCGCTCGCGGCGCTGGATCTCGGCGTCCTGCACGGCGACCTCGTGTTCCTTCTGTACCTGCTGGATCTTCACCTGCTCCGCGATCACCTGCTGCTGCATCACGTTGGTCTGGATCTCGTAGGCTTTGTCGGCGCTGGCCTGCTGCTTCTTGATCGTCTCGTTGTAGTTGGCCTTCTTGATCTCCAGATCGCGCGTGGCTTCGGCCTGCTTGGCCTGCGACAGCGTCTCGGCCAGCACCCGTTCCTGGTCGGCTTGCGCCTTGGCTACGGCGGCGGCGCGGGTGGCTTCCGCGCGCTTGATGGCCGTGTCGCGCTCGGCTTCGGCGGCGGCGACATCGGCATCGCGCTTGATCCGCGCCACGTCCGGCCGGCCCATGTTGCGAGATGTATTCGTTCTTGTCGCGGACTTCCTTGATGGTGAACGAAATTACTTCCAGTCCCATCTTGTTCATGTCATCGGCGCAGGTGGAGCGCATGCGGTCGCCCACCATTTCCGGCTGCTTCACGATCTCTTCCACCGTCAACTGGCCGATGATGCCGCGCAGATGGCCTTCCATCACCAGCCGGATCAGGCCCTCGCGCTCCTGGTCCGTCTTGGTCAGAAACTGCTCGGCGGCAGTCTGAATCGATTCCGGATCGGACTTCACTTTGATCTGCGCCACGGCTTCCACTGTTACCGCCACACCTTGCCGGGTGTAGAGGTCCTGCTGCGGCGCGACGTCGAACGACATCAGCTCCAGCGATAAGCTCTTGTAACTCTCGACCACGGGCCAAATGACCGTGCCGCGGCCTTTGACAATGCGCGTGCCCTTGCGCCCGTAAACGATCAGCGCTTCATGCGGGCCCGCCTTGCGATACAGCCGCGCCAGCATCGAGGCGATCAACACGATCGCCAGCAACATCAACAACACCACCACCACTACCATGTCCTTCTGCATACTTCTCCTTTTAGAGCCTTATGAATTGCGGGGCAGGCCGGCCGCTTACTGCCCTTGCTTCACCGCCAAATCCTCCGCGCTGCCCGCCAGATCTTCCCAGCGGCGCACATAGGCGATGCCCTTCTCATACCGCTCGACCACCACTTCGGCGCCCTTCGGGATGGCCGTCCCATCGTCGCTGCGCGCGCCGGTAACGCGGCGCACGCCCTCCTGCGAGAAAATCATCTCGCCAGTGCCGCCTTCGCGGATCGGGATAGTGAGCTTTCCCAGCACGCCGACCATGTCATAGTCCGCCGGATCGAGCGCTGCGTCATCCGAGGCCAGCTTCGACAGGAACCAGAAAACGATCGCCGCGCCGCCCAACCCGCTCAACATCGCGATCGCCAGCGCCACCACGAACCAGACCGCGTAAAAGCGCTCCAGCAGATATCCCGTGCCTCCGAACCACGCCAGAAACGCGGTCATGGTTCCGAAATTCAACCACGGTACGCCTTCGGCCTCGGCCGTCTCTGGCGCATGCACATGCGGCACGTGCAGCCCCGGCACATGCGGAATGTGCAGCCCCGGCACGTGCACGTGCGGCAGATGCAGGTGCGCGCTGCCGGTCAACACCGACAACAGGCTCAGCGCCAGGCCCAACAGAAAACAGATCAGATAGAAATCGGCCCACGTCATTGCGATCGCCTCCTCAATTTGGGCAAAGCCTCCGCGGCCGGCGCCGGGGAAGGCTTCAAAACCTGCAACAACCGCTCGGCGAGGCCCGCGTTATCCAGGATGGCGCCCAGCAACACCAGGCACATCCGCGAATCCTGGTGCCGCGCCACACGCAACAGCGCCTGGCTCAGTTCGGCGTCGCCGCGAAAACTCTCTGCGCCGTTGATCAGCCACATATCCAGCTTGTCCTCCAGCGCGCCTACGTCGGACATCAACTCTTCCTGATATCCCTCCGGGTCGTCCACCAGGTAACCCGGATGCACCTTATAAAACTTAGCCAGCAGCATGCGGCTGGCGTTAGTCAGGTGCGGCCGCGCGCCGTTCTCGATCTGCGACAGATACGCCTGGCTGATGGTTTCGCGCTGCTCCTTCCGGAGCAGGCGCACGACTTCGGCCTGCGTCAGCGCGCCCTTGCGTCCACGCAACGCGCCTTCGATTTCCCGCAGGTACCGCAGCTTTTCGCCTAGTTTCATTTATTGCAGATCGTAATTAGAATATAGCAATATGCGATATCTGTCAAGAGAAATATTTGGCTTGTTTTCAATCTGCTGCCTTGATTGATAAGCGCTAGCTTAAGCCAGAGGAGCCAATCTGGCCAATCATTGCCGAGCAACGAAGAAACGGACGCTTTGCTCACCACGCGCGAGCAGTGCTTGCGCGCTTCGGCACGAGTCACCGGCTCCAGATCGACTCCCAAATGACGACGCGGGCCGCGCGTGGGCCCAGTTCCCCGAGTAGCGTGTTTCTGGGCGGTCTCCCGCAACGCCGTTTCGGGACCCCTTGAGTGGCAGAAGTCTGAGATGGCGACCACGGGTCCAAGTGGATTTCGATTGAGGGGCAGGAGCAGATTCTGAGACGGATTTCTGAAACGCAGCCTGCGACCCGACAGCCGCGTCGCGGGCGTAGTTGTGTCCGTGTTCTGAGACTGAATTGTGAGACGCGCGAAGGCGCTGTTGTCGGGCCTTCGAGGGTTGTCCCAAAACTTACCCTTTGTGCAAACAGCGAACGGCAGCTTCCTCAAAAAGGCATCCGGCGGTTCCCTGCCAAAGGCGGACCTCGGGTTTATTGGTTACACTTACATGCATGGCGAAACTCATCTTCGGACTGCAGCAGTCCCTGGACGGCTACGTCGACCACCTGGAACTCCGGCCGCCAGGCCCCGCGCTCTCTCGTCACTTCGTAGAGCACGTGCGCGACCTGGCCGGCAGTGTGTATGGTCGCCGCACGTACGAGATCATGCGTTATTGGGACGAAGACCAGCCCGAGTGGGACGCGGAGGAACGCGACTTCGCGGCCGTGTGGCGAAGCCTACCGAAGTGGGTCGTGTCGCGCTCGTTGAAGTCAGTCGGTCCCAACGCCACGCTGGTTCAGAATGACGTCGGGACCGTGCTGCGCGAGCTCAAGGCTCGGCTCCTCGGGGAGATTGCGGTCGCCGGACCAGACCTGGCGCGAAGCCTGACCGACCTTGGTCTTGTGGATGAGTATCGACTCTACTTCCGCCCCTTCGTGCTCGGTCACGGCACGCCATTCTTCGCCGGCCCCCGGCCGCCGCTCCGCCTTGTGGCCAGCGATCCGATTGGCGAGGACACGATCCGGTTGACGTACGTTCCAGCTTAATCATGCAGTTCTCCCGACGGACTGCGCCGACGCGTCAGGTCCGCTTTGGGTCTCGTCCAGGCATTCCAGCCTGCGCGCCAATCTTCCCCGAAAGCGGTCGCCCAAAGGCACACTTTCGGGACGTTGCAAGACTTACCCTTTGTGGAACCTCGAGCGGGAAGGAAACCGGCCATGCCTGCAATTGTTTCGCGGCGTTTCTGAGGCGCACTATCAGTGCAAGTTTATAGACTTCAATAGCCTCAACCTCATAGCCTTCGTGCGCATAGAACGTCCGCGTGTCGGCCACAGCTGGCGCCTTCGATAAACAACCGGGTGGCAACGCCTATTTTCTTGTCGTCCGACATGCTCGTCCGATTTCAGTTTCGCACCTCGACTGAAGCATGGTCACGCCCCACGGCGTTGCGCGGAGGCCCAAGGAAGTTCTTCATTCGTCTTAAAGTTGCCTTTACGTTGTCTTGCCGAAGCTGACACTCCCAAATGACAAGGGCTTTCCATCCGAGCTTGCGGAGCGCCGAGATATCGAAGGGGTTCTCTGAGGTCGCTCAATCGGAACTCGTCGACGAGTAAGTCGGCAACTTGTCATCAGTCGAGACAGGCTGACTACCGAATCAATGCATTGTTTTCGCTCGAGGAGTTACGCAACGCCTTTCGTCCTTATCGAAGCGCCTTGCTTTGCGCCAGGTTTTCCGCTGTCTCGCAGGACAAACCACTCGTGAGCTAGGCATGCTTCGGCGATCTTCTTGCAAGTCGGGGCTGCACGCGTCCGTACATAAACCGGATATGTCGGTGTGGACCGGCTCTGTATTTGAATAGCAATAGATGACTGCGTTCAATTAGTGCCTAGCGTGGACAACATGAACACCGGCGTGTCCGGGCGCGAGTCCTTGAACGGCGCGGCCGAACCTGGACGCGATCTCCTGGAAATTGATGTCTTCGATGGCACAAAATCCGTGCGAGCGAAGAATCGCTGCAATGCCAGCCGGCTCGAAACGGCTGACCGTACGTTCATCAAGTTTTTTAAGCTGTTCGGTCCGCTCCGTTTCTAATTGCCTTACCTCTTCGGAGAATGCCTCGGGAGGTTCCATGTAGTCGAACACCACCTCCGAGTTCTGGATTGACGATATGTAGTCCAGAGTGCGGCCGATAGCGTCCTGTGTCAGATATGGCACAACCCCGAGCCAGGTGAAAAACGCGGGCGAGTTCTGCTGAAAGCCTGCGGCGACGAGCTTCTCTCCCACAGCGTCCCGCTCGAAATCGACTGGCACGAGAATAAGGCATGGCGGAAGTGCGATTTGAGCTTCAGCCAAGCGCTGGCGTTTCCATGCCTGCGTCGCCGGGTGGTCCACCTCATAGATACGGATCTGTCGTGCGCCATGGGGATTCCGGAGAGCGAAAGTGTCGAGTCCGGCGCCAAGGATGACGATCTGCCGAATCCCTCTTTCGACAGCTCTTGACAAGGCATCTTCCGCAATCCGGCTTCGCGCGGTGGTGAACAGACGTCCGATGCTGGCCAAGGGGTGTCCGTTCGCAAATTGAAGCACGTCCTTTTCGTCTTCACGCAGAATCGTCATGGCAAATGGGTCATAGAGGATTGAGCCATGATCGAGCACCTGATGAGCAGCTCGTTGTCGGGCGATTTTAAGGGCTGTGCGGCTGGGTTCGTTAGGCTTCATGTTCGAGGTCTCCGTTCTCATCAATAGCTGATCGCACGAGAGCTGATCGCACGAGTTGTCGTGTGCGCGACTGGGCGCCACTGGCGCGAACTGCCTGATATTCCACAACATTTGCTCATTGACCCGCATTGTGCGGGAGCTTCAAAGAGCTGGGGAAGAGGTCCAGAAGATGCTCTGGCATGCGTTCGTCCGTACCTGACGGAGCACATAAACCGTTTCGGCGATTACACGCTGAATATGGACCGGAAACCGCCGCAGGCGGACTACGGCTTCGCGCTACGGCAGGCTCACGCTCAGGCGGGATGAACATGCGGCCCGACAAAGGGAGAGCGCCTCCTTCGCCGGACGGCCTGTACCCCCCTTGGTATGTTTAAGGTGAGACGGGGATGTTACTGTTTGGAGCGCGGGGGCACGTAATCCGGCGGCAGGGCCGCGCCTTCGCCGAAAAAGTAGTCGTCCATCTGCTTCAGGAGAAACTCCTGCGCTTCTTGCGTCCCGAGGTTGAGCCGGTATTCGTTCATGAGCATCTTCATATGCTCAACCCACAGTTTCCAGGCTTCCTTCGACACATTGTCGTAGATCTTCTGGCCCAGCGGGTGGCCTTCAAACGGCACTTCGTCCAGCCCCGGCAATTGCCGTTGAAACTTGACGCAGAACACCATGCGCGCGCCGGGAGGCGCTTCAATATTCACCGGATTCATCGATCCACTACCGCAGCCCATGCCAATACCCTCGCTTTCCAGGATACTATGCTCTCACAGCGCCCACGAACCCTTTTAAGCAAACGACCAGCCGTTGCGGAACGCCGGCATCAAATACTTGTTCGCCTCCGCGTTATTCGAGAACTGCATCTTCTGCGCATCCCACTCGAGTTTGCCGGGCACGCGCAGGGCGATCGTGCCCAACAGCATCCACTCCACGAATGGCACCGCGACATTGAAATTGGAGCAGGCCGGGTCGCCTCCTTTACAGGCCCGAATCCAATCGTGGTAATGCCCCGGCGAGCGTGTCAGCAGGGGCTGCGGGAACTGATAGCCCTTCATCTTTTCCACTGGAATCAGCCTGGTTTCTTCGCCGTAAGTCCCGGTAGTGAGCATGCCTTTATCGCCGATGAACAGGCTGCCATCCGGTGTGGGTTTCTCCGCGTTCGGATCGTTCTTCACCGCGAGGAACTTGTCATAGTCGAACACATCGCCGATGAATCCGGTAAACGGAGGCTCCTCATCGTACCGCCGCCGTGGCTCACGCTTTTCGGGCAGATCGCCCAGCAGTTCGCCTTCCGGCACGCCCGGAATCCGCGGTGTTTCTTCCAGCCCGTCGTGCCAGAACAATTTCACCGGAGCCATCGATCCCCGCGCCGGAAAATCGTAGCGGATCACCGATTTCCGCGGGAACATGAACGGGCTGGGACCGTCGATCTGAACGCACTCCACGCTTGCCGGCGCGCCCAATTGCAGCGCCAGGTTGGGCGCTCCGAGAATGTGGCAAGCCATATCGCCCAGGGCGCCGCAGCCAAAATCGTAAAAGCCGCGCCAGTTGCCTGGCTGATAGAAATGCCCGCCGAGCGGCGATTTATAATCGGGTCCGCCCGTGGCGTAGGGGCGGCTCTCGGCAATTCCCAGCCACAGATCCCAATCGAGTGTCGCCGGTACCGGTTCGGTAGGAGGAACCTCCGTCAAACCCTGCGGCCAAATCGGGCGGTCGGTCCAGGCGTGCACTTCGGTGACCTGCCCGATCTCGCCGGCCCAGATCATCTCGGCCGCCTGGCGCGTGCCCTCGTTTGAGTAGCCCTGATTGCCCATCTGTGTCGCGACATTGTATTTGTTGGCCGCCTCAAGCAGTTGCCGCGCCTCCCAGATCGTGCGCGTCAGCGGCTTCTGCACGTAGACGTGCTTGCCGCGTTCCATCGCCCACATGGCCGCGGTGGCGTGCATGAAATCCGGAATGGCGACGATCACCGCGTCGATCTGCTTGGCCTGCTCGTCGAGCATCTTGCGGAAGTCTTTATACTTCGGAACATTCGGATAATTGTGGAACATGCGCGCGGCGCGCTGCTCGTCCACATCGCACAGCGCCACGATGTTCTCCGCCGAGCATCCTTTGATGTCGCTATAGGCCTTGCCTCCCGCGCCGATCGAAGCGATGTTCAACTTTTCGTTGGGCGATTTGTAGCCCAACCCTTTGAGCGACGGTACGCTCCCGAATCCGCGTACTGGAACCGCGGCGGCCAGCGATCCAAAAAAGAAATAGCGCCTGCTGAAATGGTGTGCCACGACAACCTCCCCATTACATCTTACGCCCCGGCGAAGCGCGGCGCACACACAAACCATCGGGTTAAAGCCGAAACACTTCGGTTTCATCGGAACGCGCGGCGTCGCCGGTCGTGCGCGGATAACCCTAATATCCTCAATGGGAACTTCGGGCCGGTGTTGGACTCGCGATTGCACTCAGGGAGAATATGCCAACCTCCGCAGCATCCGGAAAACCCCTCTGCAATTGGAAGGGCTGGACGATACCCGCCCGTAAGGGTGCGTCGAGCTGCGATGGAAACCGCAGAAGCCTACGCTTTGAATTAACCCTTCCAGTGCGTTACCGGACTGCGGAGGATGCGGGGTGGGGCGAACTGCTGAACATCAGTTGTTGCGGCGCGCTGTTTACGACCGAGCGCCCGCTGGAGTTGAGGTCGCATGTGGAGTTGCGGGTCAAATGGCCGGTGATGCTGTCCAACTCTGCGAACCTGAACCTGGTGGTTGCCGGCAAGATCGTACGCGTCGAGGAGGGGCGGGCTGCCCTGCGGATTCAAAGATACGAATTCCGAACCTGCAGTCCGTCGTATTTCGCCGGGACTGGTGAGCCGAACATCTTACGCACCGGCCTTCGGCTTCAAGTTCAGGTTGCGAATAATGCGGTGCAGGGAATTGGGATGTAACTCGAGCAGGCGGGCCGCTTCCGCGTGATTGCCGTTGACCCGCTGCATGGTATCGAGAATGAGACGCTTCTTGGCTTCGTTGATGGAGGCGTTGAAGCCGCCCGCGGAATCCGCCGCGGAGCCGCCCACTTCAATCACGGATTCGGGCAGATCCTCCGGCTGAATGCGATCGCTGCTGCCCAGCACCAGCGCGCGCTCGATGGCGTTCTCCAGTTCGCGCACGTTGCCAGGCCAGTCGTAAGCGCGCAGCAGCGCGACGGCCTGTGGCGAGATACCGGCTGTCTGTTTCTTCAACTTCCGGCTGTGCTTGTGCGCGAAGTGGTTCGCCAGCGGCTCGATGTCCTCGCGCCGGTCGCGTAAAGGCGGCATGTGCAGGGCGACTACGTTCAAGCGGTAAAACAGATCGGCACGAAACGCGCCGCTGCGGAGCGCATCTTCCAGGTCGCGGTTCGTGGCGGCGATGATGCGCACATCCGTTTGGATGGGGCGTGTGCCTCCCACGCGCTCGAACTCCCGCTCCTGCAGAACGCGCAGTAGCTTGGCCTGCAGCTTGGGAGAGATCTCGGTCACCTCATCGAAGAAGACGGTGCCTCCATGCGCCTCTTCCAGTTTTCCCTTCTTCTGCGCAACCGCACCGGTAAAGGCGCCTCTTTCGTGGCCAAACAGCTCGCTTTCGAGCAAAGTCTCGGTGATGGCCGCGCAGTTGATAGCCACGAACGGCTTGCCCGCGCGCAGGCTGTTGCGATGCAGCGCGCGCGCCGCCAGTTCCTTGCCCGTGCCGCTTTCGCCCCGGATGAACACCGTGGAATCGGTAGGGGCCACCTTGGCGATGGTGTTGTAGACCCGGAGCATGCGCGGACTCTCGCCTACCATGTTGTGGTCCAGGTTGGCCGCGGCCGAGAGCTGGCGGATTTCACTTTCGCGTTCCCGCGTGCCGAAACCGTCATCCAGCAGCGCGGCGGCGATGCCGGCGGCCTTGGTTAAGAAACGCAGATGATGTTCTTCGAAAACTTTACGCTGATCGGCAGTGGCCAAACAGAGGACACCAACGAAGCGCTCGAACGCCAGCAGGGGAACGGCCACCAGAGAGCTGACCCGCCGTTCGGCCATGATACCGGACGGGACCGGGCCAGCCTCCGCTCCGGCACGGGTCCACAACCGGGGGGCCGGCTCCCGCATCATGCGCTCCAGCAACGCGCCGGGTGAGACCGAAATCATGCCGCATCCGGGTCCCTTTAGCCACTCACTGACCGCGGTGGGCTCGTCCGGACTGGGTCCCGCTACGATGAGCACGCCCTGCTCGGCCGGAAGGGCGTAGCATAGCGCTTCCAGGATGCGGCGCCCTGCATCTTCCGGGTCCGCGGCGGACGGAATCGCCTCGCCCACGGCCAGCAGCGCATCGAGGTAATTTCCCGGAGCGCCGCTGAAACGCCTCGCTTCCGTTACGGGCAGCAACTGGGTGTTGGCCAAATGGATCGTGCTGGACTCCGGCAACGGCGCCACGCTCTCCGGCGCGCGGCGTTCGGCTTCGGTAAGAAACAGGAACAGCGACTCGCCGATCTTGATTTCATCGCCATGCCGCAGGTTGTGTTCGGTGAGTGGCAGGCCGTTGACGTAAGTGCGGTTGGCGCTGCCGCAGTCGGTGAGGACGGTCTCCGCGGCGCGGCGCGTGAGTACGCAATGGTTCCGCGAGATGGAGGGATCGGCGATGCACAGATTGTTGTTCACCGAGCGGCCAATAGAAAAGGTTTCCGCTTCGTTTTCCGGGAGGGGGAAGACGCCTCCGCAGAGCGGACCCACGATCGACACCAGCTTGGACATGCGAGAAGGTCAGTATAACGTGAGTACTGGACAAAGAAGTACTTCGGGCACGAACCACAGATGAAGACGGATATACACGGACGAAGCCAAACCGCCGATGCGCGTGTTCCGGCAACGCATTTTCCCCCGGGTGGATTTGGCGGACGCTATGGGCGCGACCGGATCCTACGAGTCTTCGACCTGAAAACGAGCATACCTGGCCGGCCGCGTTCACTGCCGGGGCTCCGGGCACGGCCCGAGGACATCAAGCCCAACTTGCAATTCGAACTCGACCAGTACGCTCGGAAGTCAGGCAACCGCATCACGTTCAGCAACGATGCGCGACAGAGGTTTCGGCGGCCGAATCTCCGTTGAGGTTGTGACCCATTCATCGACGGACCCGCGCAGCAACGGTGCGCAGCACGACCTTCGCGCGCTGACGGGCGATGATCGGATGGCTCCAATGGACGCATTCGATCGCGTCGAGTGGCCCACGTCATCGACGTGTGCCGGACGTGCAGATCCCTTTCCGAAGCAGGCCGACTTTTGTTCAACGCATCACGCGTCCGCAAAGCGACCGCTAACGATGCTGATCGCTTGCGCAAATACTTGAACCGCTTTGGAATCGACTGGTCGCACGGAGGGCAGATTTCGTCTGCGGCGGGTGGCCGCACTCGCAATAGCAGGCGCCGCGAACCGTCTCTGCCTGACACCCAAGCTTCCTGAAAACTTTGGCGGAGAGCCTGGGAATCGAACCCAGTCGCGCGCAAGCGCTTGGCACGTTAGTAATGTGCCGGCTTACCATCTGCCTCGCTCTCCGTGGCACCGGGATGAGGATTCGAACCCCATGCGCTTGGTTTGGAATCAAGTTGCTCTCCCAGGAGCATCCCGATGTGAATTTGGCGGAGGGTTGGAGATGCGAACTCCTGCGCCCTTGCGGTACGGCAGTTTTCAGGACTGCTGGGCTGCCAATTGCGCATACCCTCCGCGTGCTAATTGTTGGTAGGCCAGGAGAGACTTGAACTCTCACGCCCGAAGGCACTAGTTCCTAAGACTAGCGTGTCTGCCATTCCACGACCGGCCCATTGGAGCACTGAGCCAGACTCGAACTGGCTAAGAACGGGTTTGCAGTCCGCCGCCTCGACCGCTTCGGCATTCAGCGCAAAGAAAGAAATTGTTTTAGAGGGAACAATAACTACTGAGTCCGGACGACCTGTTGGCAGGGGAGGAAAGATTTGAACTTTCGATCTCTCGGGTCAGAGCCGAGCGCTTTAAGCCAGACTTAGCTACTCCCCTCCATTTTGGCGACGACGGCGGGATACTCTTGGCGAAGTGGATGGGAGTCGAACCCACTTGGTCCTCATAGACAGTGAGGTCCCTTTGCCGCTCGGCCACCACTCCGCACACTCTGGTATCCCGCTCGGGACCCGAACCCGAATCTGAACGTTCGTAGCGTTCTATCCTGATCCATTGGACGAACGGGACATGGCGCCGGCGAGGAGAATTGAACTCCCGTCTGCTAATTGAAGGTCAGCGATCCTAGCCGCTAGACGACGCCGGCGAAATCGTTTCGTTGGTGGAACTGGAGAGAATTGAACTCTCGCCATCTCGATTAAAAGTCGAGCGCCTCACCATTCGGCCACAGTTCCAAAAACTTGGTGCGTCCGGTTGGAATCGAACCAACTGCCTGACGATTAAGAGTCGCCTGCTCATCCTTATGAGCTTCGAACGCACGGAGGGGCATGGTGCTGGCGCTGGGAGTCGAACCCAGTCCATGCTCTTATCTGGAGCGAAGCGGTTTATAAGTCCGCCGGTGCACCGTACACCACGCCAGCACACTCTTGGCACCGAGGCCTGGAATCGAACCAACGTAGAAGGCTTCAAAGACCTTCGTCCTGCCACTGAACGACCTCGGTATGGGGCGCCTGGCTGGACTCGAACCAGCGTGTACCGCTTTAGAAGAGCGATGCCTGAATCCTCTCGGCCACAGGCGCGCAGGTACTTCGGAATTTGGTACCGGGGTAGAGAATCGAACTCTACTGCACCTCTTTGTAAGAGAGGGGCTCTCAACCAGAGAGCGACCCCGGTATTTGGCTGTGGGGGCAGGATTCGAACCTGCGCATGAACCGGTTAACAGCCAGTCGCCTTACCACTTGGCTACCCCACAAAAACTGGTCGGGAACCTTGGATTTGAACCGAGATTCTCTTGGTCCCGCCAGCCCAACTGGGGTGACCGGAGGGAATCGAACCAAGTCGTCAAGCTCGTCTATGTCGTTGGTCTCCTTGGCTTCGGCATAGATTTGTCCAGCTTTTTCAAAACCTCTTCAAGTAATTTGTCGTCGCCACTTTCATCAGCAGCAGCGTGTTGACGTTGCGCCATTCCTTCAACGAATACTCGTTCGCCGGTGATGCTTGAGAGAGCTTCACGGCGGCACATGTCAAGCGCCGCACCATGCAAGCCGGGAATTCACGACCACCACTTACTCATTCAAAGAACGTCGATCCTGTGCGGCGTGATAAATCCGCATGACCTCGATGGTCTGCTCTTTCACCGGTACACGGCCACATAGGTTGTAGGAGGAAACAAAATCTCGCGGGTGCCTTCCTCACGTCCGGGATGGCCACGCTACGGCCATTCTCTCAACGCACGGATAGTGCCGTACAGCTTCCGCATGGTTGGGTCGCGGTAGCGTGGGTTCTGTTCTTTGAGGTAATCGCTAATGCTCTGCAAGTCCGCGGCGGCGGGCGTCCAGCGGATATGCATGTCTATGAGCGCAACATCTGCTCCAGGCGGGCGTCCATTTCTTCTTCTTCAATGAACTCGCCGCGGTCGGCTTGCGCTATACGTTCCCGCACGGCGGCGCGAAAGCGGGCCTCTTCCTTTAGCAGGCGCGGGGCTGCGTCCTTCACCAATCGCTCGGCGTCGGTGCCTGCGTGGGTGGCAATTTGGGAAAGCTGCGTTTCCTGCTCTGGCGTAAAATGTACTTCCATGCCTTCAAGGTACGCGAAAACCGGGGGTGAGGCAACAGGGGAAACGAAAGCGCCGGAAATCCGCTTGAACGGATAGGCCAATCAAAGATGAACGCAGCGATGAACGCAGCACCGCACGATGCAAAATCTACGCTTTATGCAACGTGATTGTGCCTACGTCGTTGGAACCCGGCCCGGGCGGCAGAACTCCCCGCGAAGTCCCGTTCGAGGAGATCATCTGCGCGTCCGGCCGAACATGGACTGCTAGCGCTGTCGATCGGCGCGAGATCTAGAACTTCATTCTCGCTTTGATACCTGCAATTTGCGTGGGCAAGCAGTCGAACTCCTTGGCTAGCTTATAAACATTGGCGTTTCGTCGTTCGATTTGAAAGCGGATAGCTTTCTTCTCGTGAAAGTCCAGCGCGAATTCCTCCCGTGAAACGGCCCACGGAAGTCACAAGAGCGTATAGCGCCAAACCTTACGACCGAGATCTCAAGCGAATCGCCGAATTGGCCTCTGGAGATAGGTCGCCACTATGTTGAACGATGGCCGGTTCGACCCGGAGTGCTGCCAAGTCCGGTGACTCTCGAAGCACTAAGTCAGCGCTTATGGGAGCCTGCCCCACAATTTCATATGCGCAGCGCCGCCATCGGATCGATCCGGGCCGCCCGCCGCGCCGGAATATAGCTGGCCGCCAGCGCCACCACAAAAAACAGCAGGGCAATCGCAGCAAATGTCGCTGGATCGGTCGCGCTCACGTGGAACAGCAGGCTCTTCATCAGCCGTGTCAAAGCACCCGCGCCAATCAGTCCAATCACGATTCCCGTCACGCTCACGGCTAGGCCTTGCCCAATCACCAGGCGCAAAATATCGCCTTGCTGCGCGCCCAAAGCCCGGCGAATTCCCACCTCCTGCGTGCGCTCCGCCACCGCATAAGCAATCGCTCCGTAAATCCCGATCAGCGCCAGCAGCACTGCCACGCCGGCGAACGCGCCCAACAAGATCATCAGCAACCGGTGCTGGCCCACCTGCTCTTCCACCAGATCGTCCATGGTGCGCACATCCGTCACGGCCTGGCTGCGATCCAGGGCCTGCACCTGATCGCGCACTGCCCTGGTAAATGACAGCGGATCGCCGGCCGTGCGCACGGCGAGCATCGACGCCCGCTGCAAACTCTGCACGCACGGAGTGTACACGCCTTCCGCCCAGGGGTTGCCCTCGAGACCCTGGTGCACATCCGCGGCGATCCCCACGATTTGTGCCGGCTGCGGGATCAGGCCTCCCACATAAATCCGCTGCCCGACGGGATCCTGTCCGGCCGGATACGCCGGCCACAGGCGGCGCGCCAGCGTTTCATTGATAATCGCCACGCGCTGTGCGTCGTGCGTATCTTCGGCGGCGAAGTCCCGGCCGCGCCGCAGCGGAATGCCGAGCGTATGGAAGTAGCCCGGCGTCACGATCATCAGCGTCGCGATCAAGCGTTGGTTCAACGGCAGCGGCGGCTTCGCGGCGTCCTGCACGGGAGTTCCCGCCGAACCCATCATCGGCAGGTACCAGGCGCCCGCGGCGCTGCGCACGCCCGGCACGGATTGCACGCGCTCGATCAGGTCCCGGTAGAACGACGCCGCCTTCTGGTCGGTGTCGTAGCGCACCGCCGGCAGAGGAACGCGTATGGTGAGCAGGTTCGCCGGGTTGAACCCGACATCCACGCCGCGCAGTTGCGCCACGCTCTCGATCAGCAGCGCCGCCCCGATCAGCAATACTACGGAGAGCGCCACCTGCCCCACCAATAACAGGCTGCGCAGATTCCAGCCTGGCAGCACCCTTCTGGGAACTCCCGCTTTCAAGGTCGCGCCGGCGGTGCGCAGCGCGCTCATCAGATCGGCCCGCGATGCGCCCAACGACGGCGCCAGTCCGAAGCATATTCCAGTGGCGAAGGAGAGTGCCGCCGCGAATGCCACCACCGTCCAATCCGGATGCACTTCGGCTGCACGGGGCAGGTTGAATGCGGTCATTCTGGGAATCCCGCGCAGGATGCACGCGGCCAGCAGCACACCCAGTGCGCCGCCAGTGAGCGACAGCAGCACGCTTTCGCCGAGCAGTTGGCGGATGAGGCGAGTGCGCGCCGCCCCCACCGCGGCGCGCACCGCAAATTCCCGCGCGCGGGAGGTGGCCCGCGCCAGCAGCAGGCCGGCCACATTGGCGCAGGCGATCAACAGCACAAAACTGGCCGCGCCGAAAAGCATCCACAGCATGGAGCGCACATCGGCCACCAGGTGATCTTTCATCGCCGTGACTTCCACCGGCGACTTCGGCTTGGCATCCAGCATGGCCGGGTGCGCCATGGCGTACTGCCGCCGGATCACTTTCAATTCCGCGTTGGCCTGCGCCAGCGTCACGCCCGGTTTCAGACGGCCGAATACAGTCAAATAGGGGCTCAAGACGCGGGACGCCGCGGCTATAGAAGGCGTCTCGGTTGGCTCCGCCATCCAGATGTCCACGCCCGCGAACGGAAACCGGAAGTGCGGCGGAAGAACACCGATAATGGTGTACGTTGCGCCCGACAAGACCGCCGTTTTACCGGCGATTTGCGGGTCGCCGGCGAACCGCCGCCGCCACAATTCGGCGCTGATCAGGATCACGGGCGCGCCGCCAGGCGCGTCTTCCCCGGCACGGAAACCGCGTCCGCGCTGCGGTTCCATTCCCAGAATCCGCAGGAAACTGGCCGATACATGGACGCCGTGCAATACTTCCGGCTCGGCCCCGCCCGACAACGTCAGATCGTCCCATCCGACAAACGCGCCCAGGTCCGTGAAACTGTGCGCGCCGGCCTGCATCTCGGTGAATCTGGTAGGCGTGGCGCCGCCCTCGATACGCACCAGCCGGTCCGGATCGCGATAGTCCAAGGGCTTCAGCAGCACGGCGCGAATCACAGTGAACATGGCCGTGGCACCGCCGATGGCCAACGCCAGCGTGACTACCGCGGTCGCGGCAAAACCCGGCCTGGTGCGCATGATCCGCAGCGCGTATCGCAGGTCCTGCCAGGTTCCTTCTGCGAATCGCACTGTGTTCATGGGCTCCCCCGCGTGCCGCTACAACACTTCGTACTTTCGCAGAATCTCGTCCCAGTATCCCTGCGCTTTCAGGATCAGCTCCACCACCTCGCGCACCGCTCCGCTGCCGCCCGGCGCCGCCGTCACGTAATGCGCCTGCGCCTTCACCTCCGGCCGCGCATTGGCGGTAGCCACGGCCAGCCCCACGCGGTGCATCACTACCACGTCCGTCAAATCGTCGCCGATGTACGCCACCTGCTCCTTGGCGACGCCCGCATCGGCCATGATCTCCTCGAGGATCGGGATCTTCTCGATATGCCCCTGGTAGACGTAGCTGAACTTGCATTGCTTCGCGCGCTCCACCGTGGCCGGCGATTCGCGCCCGCTGATCAGCCCGGTGGCGATCCCCTTCCAGCTCATCCACTGCAGGCTGATGCCATCTTGCGAATCGAAGCCCTTGGTCTCGACCATATTGCCGGCTCGCGTCCGGCACGTTGAGCAACTTGCCGTCGGTCAACACGCCATCCACGTCCATCAATAGCAGACGAACCTGGGCGGCGAGTTGGGTCACTTCGGTGCGTGTCTGCGCCATGTTTAATCAGTGGGGCAGGCGTCCACGCCTGCGCGGGACGTCCACGTCCCGCCGGAGTCCTGCCCCACGCGAAATCACTAGAATAAGAACATCGGCCGGAAATGCTTGAGCAAGTCGCGAAAACGATCACCCGTTATAGCATGTTTCAGCCGGGCCAACGCGTCGGCGTGGCGGTCTCCGGCGGCGCCGACTCCGTGTGCCTGCTGCATGTCTTGCGCGATCTGGCCCCGCGCTGGAATCTGCGCCTGACCGTGCTGCACCTCGATCACCAGCTGCGCGGCGAGGAATCCCGCCAGGATGCCGCCTTCGTGCGCGACTTGGCCGCCGCGCTCGATCTGCCGTGCGAATTGCAGGAAACCGACGTCGCCGCGCTCTGCCGCGAAACGGGCGAAAATCTCGAACAAGCCGCCCGCGCCGCCCGCTTGCAGTTCTTCCAACGCCTCATCGCGAGGCGGAACCGTGGATCGCATCGCCACCGGCCATACCCGCTCCGATCAGGCCGAAACCGTGCTCTTCCGTTTCCTGCGCGGCTCCGGGACCGCCGGATTGGCCGGCATCCGCCCGGTCACACGACGAGGCATCGTGCGCCCGCTGCTCGAAATCGATCGCGCCAGGAGATCGAGCAATACCTGCGCGAGCGCGGTATCGCCTGGCGCACCGACTCCACCAATGCCGGCACGCGCCTTCGCCCGCAATCGCATCCGGCACGAACTGCTGCCGCAATTGACTCGCGACTGGAATCCCGCCCTGGCCGAAACCCTGGCCCACACCGCCGACTGGGCGCAGGCCGAGGAGGCCTATTGGGAGTCCGAACTGGCGCGACTGGCGCACGCGCCATCTGATCTTCGACCCGCCCGCCGTGCTGCTGCGGGTCGGACACGCTGGCCGATCTTCCCTTGGCCGCTGGCGCGCCGCGCTGGTCCGCCGCGCCGTCGAATGGGCCAAGGGCGACCTGCGCGGCATCGGCTTCGAGCACCTGGCGGGCATCCTCGATCTGGCTGCTTCCGCCGAAGGACACGGCCGCCTCCAGATCCCCGGACTCGATATTTTTCGCTCGTTCAACTGGCTGCGCATCGCCCCGCCGACGCATCGATAATCTGGAAAATCGCAATTATCGCCTGCCGTTACCGGTACCCGGCGCCGTCCGGCTGCCTGGCCATAAGACGGTAGTAGTACACACTGAACTATTTGAAAATACGAACGTAACGGAACTGTCAGAGGCGTATATAATAGATGTGTAGGGTGTTTGGACTGGAATCGGCTCTCCGGTTCCCTGGAAGTTCGGAACTGGCGGCCAGGCGATCAGTACCAGCCAGTGGGGCATTCGGGGGCGGAGAAGATCAAAGTCCTGTTCCAGCAAGCGCGCGTTCCGTTGTGGGAGCGCCGGCATTGGCCGATTGTCACCATGGGCGAAGAGATCCTTTGGGCGCGCCGCTTCGGCCCGGCAGCCGGCTTCGCCGCCAGACTCCGGATCCAGCCCGGTTCTGGGCATCCGGGAGACCGGCTCGTAACGTATTTGGAATCGAGTGGCATGTTTCGAACGTCTATGCTAATAGCGGCTGACCCCATGGGCTTGAGCGGTGGGAGGTTTCGTGAACTCTAATATCAAGACAGCAATTTTTTGGGTGGTTCTGATCTGTTTGGCGGTGCTTCTGTGGACCATCGTACGCCAGGGCAAGCAACCCACCGAGGACCAGATCAAGTTCACCGACTTCATCGACCAGGTCAAAGACAAGAAGGTCAAGGACGTCAATATCGCCGGCAAACGAAGTCCACGGTGAGTATCTGGATAGCGACAAGGGCTTCCGCACCCTGATCCCCACCAACTATCCGGCTATTTACGATCTGCTGCAGCAGAATGGCGTGCAAGGTCGAAATCAAGGACACCAACTCCAATCCATGGTTCTCGCTGCTGGTGCAGGCCTCGCCCTTCATCCTGCTGTTGGCGTTCTGGATCTTCATGATGCGGCAGATGCAGAGCGGCGGCAACAAGGCGCTCAGCTTCGGCAAGAGCCGCGCGCGCCTGCATTCCACGCAACAGAAGAAGGTCACGTTCAAAGACGTGGCGGGCGTGGAAGAGGCCAAGGAAGAGCTGCAGGAGATCATCGAATTTCTGCGCGAGCCGCAGAAATTCCAGAAGCTGGGCGGACGCATTCCCAAGGGCGTGCTGCTGATCGGCCCTCCCGGAACCGGCAAGACGCTGCTGGCGCGCGCCATCGCCGGCGAAGCCAGCGTGCCGTTCTTCTCCATCTCCGGTTCGGACTTCGTGGAGATGTTCGTGGGCGTGGGCGCCAGCCGCGTGCGCGATCTGTTCGAGCAGGGCAAGAAGAACGCTCCCTGCATCATCTTCATCGATGAAATCGACGCCGTCGGCCGCCATCGCGGCGCGGGCTTGGGCGGCGGACACGACGAGCGCGAGCAGACCCTGAACCAGTTGCTGGTCGAAATGGACGGCTTCGAATCGAACGAAGGCGTGATCCTGGTGGCCGCCACCAACCGGCCCGATGTGCTCGATCCGGCGCTGCTGCGTCCCGGCCGTTTCGATCGCCGCGTGGTGGTGGGCCTTCCCGACGTGGGCGGCCGCGAAGCCATTCTGCGCGTGCATACCAAGAAGATCCCGCTGGGCGATAACGTCGATCTTTCCGTGCTGGGCCGCGGCACACCGGGCCTGGCCGGCGCGGATCTGGCCAACCTGGTGAACGAAGCCGCCCTCAACGCCGCGCGCCAGAACCGCAAAGTCGTCATGATGATCGACTTCGAGCTGGCCAAGGACAAGATCCTGATGGGCGCCGAGCGCAAGTCCATGATCCTGAGCGACGCCGAGAAGCGCAACACCGCGTATCACGAGGCGGGCCACGCGCTGGTGGCGGCGATCCTGCCGGATGCCGATCCGCTGCACAAGGTCACCATCATTCCGCGCGGCATGGCGCTGGGCGTGACCATGCAGTTGCCCATCGACGACAAGCATTCCTACAACAAGGAATATCTGGAAGCGCGCCTCGCCATCCTGATGGCCGGCCGCATCGCCGAAGAGCGCTACATGCACCACATGACCACCGGCGCCGGCAACGACATCGAGCGCGCCACCGACATGGCGCGCAAGATGGTCTGCGAGTGGGGCATGAGCGAGCTGGGGCCGCTGAGCTTCGGCAAGAAGGAAGAGCAGATCTTCCTGGGCCGCGAGATCGCGCAGCACCGCGACTACAGCGAAGAGACCGCCATCCGCATCGACGAGCAGGTGAAGAAGCTGGTGCAGGGCGGCTACGACACGGCGGTGAAGATCATCGAAGAGCACTCCGACGCGCTGGTGCGCATCGCCGAAGCGCTGCTGGAACGCGAAATCCTGGACGGCAACGAAGTGATGCAGATCATCCGGGGCGACACGCTGCCGCAGGTCGACCCTGCCAAGCCGCCCAAGGATTCCGGCGATGGCACGCAGCAGGTGCTGCGCCCTGAACCCAGCCGCCGGTTGCCTGGACTCTCCGAAGGCGAACGGCCGCAGCCGGCGTGATCCCGCGCTTTCCCGTTTATCTGTTCGATATCGACGGCACGCTGCTCGATAGCGCCGCGGATATTTGCGGCGCCGTGCAGCAGGTGTTGGCTTCCACGCCCATGCCGCAGGCGCGTCCGTTCGAGTATCTGAAGAGCTTCATCGGCTGGCATCTGATCGATCTGTTTACGGATGTGTATCCGGATTACTCCGCGCGCCAAATCGACACTCTGATCCAGCAATACCGGACTAATTATCTGTCCCGCGGCCATACCCAGACGCGCGTATATCCGGGCGTAGTTGAGGGATTGGCGGCGCTGGGCGGGCGCAAGTCCACCGCCACTACCAAAGGTTCGCCCACCACGCGCGCGGTGCTCGAGCAATTCGGCCTGATCCAATACTTCGACCATGTGCAAGGCACCGACGGCTTCCCCTGCAAGCCCGCGCCCGACGTGGTGCTGGCGGCGCTGGCCGCGCTCGGCGCCCAGCCCGAAGACTGCTTGTTTGTGGGCGACTCGCCCGCCGACATGGAAGCCGGACGCCGCGCCGGAGTACGCACCTGCGCGGTGCGCTACGGCTACGGCGATCCGGATGACCTGGCCAAGTGGTCGCCGGACTATTGGGTGTCGGATCTGCGCGAGTTAGCTTTGGAGGGCGGGCTTTAGCCGGCGCGGGGCTTCAGCCCCGCCGCAGAGTCTTGTAAGCTCTGCAGAATCTCGCGTGCCTCGTCTTCCCGCTCCCGCGGCACCCGAACTGTCCACCAGCCAAGAAAGTTCCCACTCTCCTGGCGCGGCGCCGGACTCTGATCCATGGCGAAGAATGGGATTCCAGCTTCTTCCAACAAACTCTCCGCCAGCGTAATCGCAACAGGACTCGTCAGGCCGGTTCGAATGAGGACCTCGAGATCGCTGCCGGTTGACATTTCGTCCCCTCCTTTGAGTACCCTAGCACACCGCGCCAGCCCGTCTTGACCGGCGCGCCGCCGCATGTATTAGTGAACCGATAGGTTCACTATCCCGTGGCGAGCAACCTGGACCGTGTCATATTGGCGATTTCCGGTCCCACGCGGCGTGCCATCATCGTCCGGCTCGCCCGCAGACCGCCCGCACGAAGCCGGCTGGACCTGGGTCCTGTCGATGCTGGCCGAGCGGTTCGCTGCGCGCACCGCGGAGGAAGAAGCCGCCCTGTCTTGACGTGTGCAGCACATGCAAATAAGCTAAAGACATGCCTAAGATGAGCCAGTTGCGGCATGTCCCCGACGACCTGCACCGGAAGCTGAAGGCGCGCGCCGCCATGGAAGGCATGTCACTCTCCGACTATCTCATCCGGGAGGTCCGGCAAATCGCCGAAAGACCGACGATGAGCGAGATGAAGGAGAGGCTCGCACGCCTCACGCCCGTACACGTAAAGACTCCCCCGGAGCAAATACTGCGGGCATACCGGGACGGCCGTGATCGTGATTGACGCGTCGGCCTTGATCGAAGTGCTGCTCGCTAGCAGCGTCGGGACGCGCGTGCGGTCACATCTCTTCCGCGAGGAGGAGACGCTGCATGCGCCGCATCTGCTTGACCTGGAGATTGTCCACGTATTGCGGCGTTACTGCGTGGTCGGAGAACTGCAGCCCGATCGCGCTGAACAAGCGCTCAGATACCTGGGGACACTGCCAATGGCTCGCTACCCTCACGAACCCTACGTCCCCCGTATCTGGCAATTGCGCCACAGTCTCACGGCCTATGATGCTGCGTATGTGGCGCTCGCCGAAGCTCTCCAATCGCCGCTCATCACGCGCGACAGCCGCTTGGCTTCAGCCCATGGACATCGCGCAAAAATCGAGTTAATCAATTAGACACGAACAGTGTGTGCGATGTGTAAATAAGCCGCTTACGATTTGTAAAAAGCCTCTTAATGGATGTTATCCGAGTCAGAGTTGATATAGGATACCTCTATGCAGAGTTTCAAACCGCGCGCGTCGCAGCCGCGCGCACACATTGCCGGTGCTCTCGCCGTAGTAGTCTTCAGTTTTGCCGCTACGGCATCCGGGCAGACACCGTGGACTAACTTCGCGAAGAATGCGCATCACACCGCGGCATCCACCGCCGCCTCCCAGGCATTGAACGGCATTCACTGGCAGACCCCGGTGGATCTGCACCCGCCAGCCGCCAGCCGCCAGCCGGCGGACATTTCGAACGGCGTGGGCGAACTGCTCATCCACTACGGCTCGCCTCTGATTACCGCTGCCAACACGGTGATCGTACCGGTGAAGACCGGGGCCAGCGGAGGCTTCCGCGTGGAGGCGCATAACGCCGGCAACGGGGGTGTGGTGTGGAGCATGCCGACCGACTATGCCCTGCCTCCGCCGCATGGATGGACGCCGGTTTTCGGCCCAGCCCTAAGCGCCGAACGACTGAACTTCCCAGCCGCGGGCGGCACCATCATTTTTCGCGACAGCCCCGACTCGGCAACCGGAACCAAGGGCCGCTTGGCATTCTATGGGTTGTCCAACTACCAGGCGAATCCGGCCGGTTTCAGCAGCAGCGTTTACATCAACACGCCTCTTACAGCCGATGACCGTGGAAATGTTTACTTTGGCTTCCTGGTCACTGGCACCAGTCCCCTAGCCGGTCTGACCAGTGGCATCGCGCGCATCGACGGCGAGGGCCAGGGGACCTGGATCGCCGTGACTACGGCCGCCTCGGACATTACCATGACCGAGGTCCCTAACAACTGTGCCCCTGCGCTGAGCCCCGACGGCGCGACACTCTATATCGCCGTGAGCAACGGCACCGCCGGTTATCTGGTGTCCCTGAACAGCACCACGCTGGCGCCCCTGGCGCGTCAGCGGCTCAAAGATCCGAAGTCCGGCGACGACGCCTGGATCTCCGATAACTCATCGGCTTCTCCCACCACCGGGCCGGACGGAGATGTGTACTACGGCGTGATCGAGAATCCCTTTCCGGAAAACAATGACCGCGGATGGCTGTTGCATTTTAACGCCGCCCTTACGCATGTGAAGACTCCCGGCGCTTTTGGATGGGATGAGACCGCTTCCTTGGTTCCCGCCTCGATGGTTTCGTCGTACACCGGTTCGTCCAGCTACCTTCTGATGACCAAGTACAACAACTATGCAGATATCGGCACGGGAAACGGAGAAAACAAAATTGCGATTCTCGATCCGGATGCCACGGAAACGGACCCCATCACCGGTGCTACTGTTATGAACGAAGTTCTAACCATTCTGGGTCCCACCCCCAGCTCTCCCGAAGGCGTGAAGGAGTGGTGCATCAACTCGGCTGCCGTCGATATTCCCGGCAAATCCGTCATGGCCAATAGCGAGGACGGAAACCTGTACCGCTGGGATCTTACTACTAATACCCTAAGTCAGAAGGTGGCCCTCACCGCAGGCATTGGAGAAGCTTACACCCCCACTGTGATCGCTGTGGACGGCACAGTTTACGCCATCAATGATGCGATTCTTTTCGCCATAGGCAACTAACCTAAGCTAACCCGCTGCGGCACTTGGAGGGCGGGCTTTAGCCGGCGCGGGGCTTCAGCCTCGCTGCAGCATGGCTTTGGTTCCAATCCTGCGGCCTGCGTTCAGAAGACCCGTTCCTGGCGCTTCAGGGTTCCAAACGAGCCGAGATTCGCCACCGCGAAGGCAAAGCGGTATTGGGTCTCATCCCGCGTGCCGAAATCGTACCGCACCAGTTGCACGCTGAATCCGCAACAGTCCGTGTTGTAGGTAGCCTGCAAAATAGCGAAATCCAGGACGCCCACCTTGTAATCGTAGACGGCCACAAACGCCGCATTCCAGCCCTTGCGCGTGGAGTTGCCCAGCCCGAAACTGCCCCGCAACTGGTTCTCGCTCGGCAGTATGACCGTATCGCTATGGACTTCCGTCTGTCCCACCGAAACGAAAAATGCGCCCTTGCGCCAATCCGCGCTGGAAGTGCTGGCCACGATGCCATGTTGCGCCGGATCGTAATCCGTCCGCCATTCGAAGCCGATGTTCCACACGGGCCTGATCCGCAGGGACGACACAATCGGCGAGTACCTGCGCGGACCATCGATGAACGCAAAAGGTGTCAGCTCGATCTGGCTCATCAGCACGTTGCGTTCGCCGGGCACCACGGCGCCGCCGAAAGTCGGATCGAAGTAGCGTGCCGCGGACAATTCCCAACTGAAGATTTCGGTGACGTCGTCGCCGCGCTTGGCGTATACGCGGTTGGCCAGAGAAAAGGTAACCTGGTTGGTATCCGACAGGATATCCGTCTGGTCGAAACGGATAATCTTATCAAAATCCGAACCGATTCCAGTAACATATTCGTAAGTGGCCCGCGGCTCGATTACATGCTTAAGCTTGTCTCCCAGCCAGCTCTTGCGATTGAAGACGCGCGCGAAGGAGGGCATAATCAGATCCATCTTGAACTCGCGTGCGCTGCGCAGGTAGCTGGCGGGAAGTACCTGCACAAAGCCTTCCTGATAAGGTCCCTGGGTGTCGCCGTAGAAGGTCTCGTCCACCGTAAAGCTGGGCACCAGGTGAAAGTCGCCCAAATGCAGCACCGAGGTTATCTGCGGCGCAAAATCCATCCGGCTGTTCAGCAGATTGGTGCCGTACCGGCCGTAAAACTGGTAATAACCATTAGTGCAAGCGCCGTTCTGCCGGGACTCGGAATCGCTGGTGATGCACAGAAAATCCGGCTGCGTACGCGATAACAGGCCGGCGCTCGAATCGAACGAATACCAGATCGGCAAATCGGGCGCCACCTGGTGATCGTTACTCGAAAGATCCACTTCCGGCAGTTTCTTAATCACCACCGCGTTGGTGTAAGTCTCCAGCTTGTTAGTAACCGGATTGGTTTCGGTGACCTCGAGGGTAGTGAAATCCTGTTTCCGCTCGACGGCCGTGTCAAAGGAAAAAGTGGACCAGTTCTTACTCAGGAATGCCGTGGAGTTCACTTCGCTGAAGACCGCTTCGTTGAATGAGTCGGAAAAGGCCTGGCGGAAGGTATACGAGCTGAGATAGTTGACGAAGCCGCGCGCCGTCCAGCCGTCGCCTAAGTCGGCCTTGCCGGCTATAGAGAAGGTGTAACCGCCCTGCTTGATCGGCGGGGCGCCGTTGGGTTGGGCCAAGCCGCGATCCTGCACCCCAAACAGGAGGGCGTCGAAATCCGCCTTGTCCGTGGGCTTGCCGCGCAATTCCAGGTGATGCGCGAAGCCGCGCGCGCTGTAATCCTGCACATGATAAGTAGCGTCATAACTGCGATTGATGGCCCAGAACGCGCCGACGCCCAGCATGAAGCCGCGCGTGGAACTGTGACCGATGTTCGGCATCAGCAGGCCCGTGCGCCGCGGCACTTTTTCGAGTGACTTGTAGAAGAACGGCGTGTAGAAAAGCGGAAACTTGCGCAGCAGGAAAACAGAACGGTACGCCCGGGCCGATTCCTGCGGCACTACATTGAAGCGCGGCCCTTTCAGCCGCCACCAGGGATTCGGGACGCGGCAATTGGTTAGAAATCCGTTGTACAAAATGTAATGGCCTTCCACGCGCTCGGCCCACACACCCTGGAAATAATACGGATTAGTGCTGGTGAGCATGCCGGGGCGAGTGTCGATGCGGGGGGCCGTAGTGCCCCGCACATCGTAGAATTTGCCCGCCTCGGTTTTGGTGTTGTATTCAAGGTGGTCGGCCCAGATCTTCTCGTTGCGCTCAAACTGCTCGAAGTAAACGTTGCCGCGCGCCTGCACGTCCCCCGTGTCTTCGTTGTAATCCATCTCGTCGGCGCGAAAAAGCATGGCGACGTTTTCCATCTCCACATGTCCCCGCAAGTGCCGCATATGCCCATCGGTGGTCTGAGTCCCGGCGCGCACCTCCCATTCGCCGAAGGCCGGCACGTCCGGGCGCGGCTTGTAAATGCGTTTATTGGGTTGCGCCACAGGCGCTCCAGTGGGCGGCGGGATCATGACCGTGTTCGGAGGAACCTGCGCGAACGCGGCTGCGGCAGACAAAACGAGCGGCGCCAAGAAGCTAGGGATATAACTGTACGTAATACTAGAAGAAAGTTCGTGACAAATAGAACGGAGTGTGTTAACTACAGTGTGAGGGCGTATGTACGCGAGGGATATCAACCGGCAAACGTAGCACATGAGATCCTTCCTTTGCACATAGGCACATCTAACCATGACTTGCAGTTATTGCCGTTACTTGAATTCAGACGATGAGAGACGCTGTCGGCGTTGCGGGCGTCCGCAATTCGACATATATGCCACCGCCACGGCGGGCGCTCTGGCGGCGGTGCCGCAACTTGCGCGTAGCGAGCCATCCGAGGCACCCAAGGTTTCGGATGCCGCCAAGCCGACCTTCGCGCCGCGCCAGGCCATGCTCTTTCAGGATCGGTCGTCTGGAAATGTGATTCCGTTCGATGGAGTTTTCGAAGCGCCCGCGCCGCCCAAACCCCGCACGGTGACGCGCACGTCCACGCGCGTAACCCGCCGCCCGAGCACCCTGGATGACGCGCAGCCCTCGCTTGATTTCTTGCAGCCGGCCCCGCCGGCGCCGCGCAAGCTGAGCACCACCGTAGAAGCGGTTATCGATTGCGACGCTCCGGTGGCCGCCCCCATGCACCGCGCGTGCGCCGCCGCCATTGATGGCAGCCTGATCCTGATCGCCTGCGGTATGTTTCTGTCGGTCTTCTACTTCCTGGGGGGCGCGATCCCCGCCAGCAAGCCGGCGGTCCTGATGATGGCTGCAGCGGGCGTGCTGATCGGCATGTTTTACGGGTTCGTCTGGGTGTGCGCCGGGGGCCAGACTCCGGGTATGCGCGCGCTGCGCTTGACTCTGATCAATTTCGACGGATATCCGCCGGACAGCACCTCGCGTTGGCTGCGCTATTTGGGGGCTTGCCTCGGCTATTGCGCCGGTGGGCTGGGCTTGCTGTGGGCCTTGCTGGACGAGGAGAGCCTGGCTTGGCATGATCACATCTCCAAAACTTTTCCCACTTTCCACGGACCGGAAACCAGCTTTGTGCGCCGGCGGTGAGTGGAGCGCCGGACCATCAGTGGAGCGAGACAGATGACCGACGCCTTCGCACTTGCCGTTCCAAACGGGAACCACCCTGAATGCATGTCCAGACTACGAATGCGTGCGTGACTCTTACGACACGGTGTGCCTGACAGACATCGGCGGCCCCACTCGCCTTCGTACGCTGAGTCGTGTTACAGGCCCGCTTGCACAGCGGCGATGCGCCCCAGTGCCGCCCAGTCCAAGTCGCCTTCGCCACGCGCCAGAGCGGCCAGGAATCGGTCGCGCGGCACTCCGGCGAGCGGCATCGGGACAGCCACCCAGGCGGCGGCCTCCAGCGCCAGGCGCAGGGTCCTTGAAGCCCAATGTCAGCTTGAAACCGGCGGGCTCGAATTGTTCCTTGGCAACCGCGCTGCCGTAGTTGCCGTACAGCGTCGAATTGAACAGCGAGCTATTGATTGATTGACAATGTCGAGGAATTGACTGGCATCCACGCCGGACCTGCGCACCAGGGCGAAGGCCTCGCCTAAACGATTCGAGGGCCGCGGCGATCATAAAATTGCCGGCGAGTTTCACGGTGGTGGACGAGCCATGAATCGGTGCCCACCACGGAACATCCGCGCCCCAGCGCATCGAACACGGGCTGGCAGCGTTCGATCGATTCTCTCGCGCCGGCGGCCACAATCCAAAGCTTGCCGGCCGCGGCCACTACGGGCCTCCCAAACACGGGCGCCGCGACATACATCTGCCCGCGCGCGGCGTGTTGCTGGGCCAAGCGCCGGCAGCACGCTACGCTGATCGTGCTGGTCGAGAGGTGAATCGCGCCGCGCGGCAGCGTATCGCGAAAACTCTCGGCCGCCTGCTCCACCGCCCCATCGTCGGCGAGCATCGTCACCACGGCGTCCGCATAGCGGGCGGCCTCCGCGGGCGATTCCGCCAGTGTCGCACCTTCCTGCCGCAAAGGTTCCGCCCCGCCGCCTGACGCTCGACAATCGGGGCCTCGGTAGCACTCCCGACTCCTGGAAGCCGGACAGCCGGGCCATCCTCTTTACTTCCGATCGAAATGGCAAGGAGGAGGTTTTCAAGCAGGGTCCGCACGAAAGCCTGGCCCAAGCGGTAGTGCAACTTCCCGGAGGTCAGCCACGCGATGTCCTGCGGACGACGGATGGATCCTGGATTCTGTACCACGACCCGCGCCGGTTCCGCGTCCCAGCCGGATTCCGCGCCCCAGCGCCTGATGCGCCTGCCGGTGGGTGGCGGATCGATCACCCGTGCAGGTGCTCGAGCTGCCGGCCGGGGCAAGCTTCGACTATCTATGTCCCCTAAAAACCGGATCCTGCGTATTGAGCCAGAAGCAAGGGCGCGAGTTGCTCTTCTACGCGCTCGATCCGGTGCGGGGGAAAGGGCCTCTGCTCGGAAAGACCGACCGCTGGGCTCCCCGGATGCTTTCCTGGGCCTGGGATGTGTCGCCGGATGGTTCGCCGCCTGGCAGTGGTGGGCGCCGGCATTAACATACTGACCTTAGCGAATGGCGCATGGCATGAAATCCCAGTTGCGTCGCACTGGCAGACGGACTACATAGCCTGGGCGGCGGATGGCGAGGGCTTTTTCGCGACGTCCTCCACGCTTGACTTGTTGCACGTGACGACTGCAGGCAGGGTGAATGTCCTGAGCCATAACGATCGCGCCCAATGGCCCGCTGGCCCGTTCCGTCTGCGGATGGCAGCTACCTGGCGTTTCAGGCTCAGACCTACGCTTTCAACGCGTGGATGATGGAGAATCCCTAGTCGCCCGTGGTCTTGGGTCAAAACTGGGAACTTTGGGCTACGACGGTGGACTAAATAATCGGGGGCGAATAGATGCTCTGCATTGCCCAGCCGCGGTATTGCTGCGGCCCGGCGATATTCATCAGGAAGTCCGCAGGTCCGACCTGGGGCGAGGGATTCGTAGGTGCGATCTCCAAGCTAATCCCTGCAGTGCTGTTTTTGGTGGTGAACACGATGGGATTTTCAAAGAAATAATTGCCGTCGGAGAGCAATTGGGCGCTGCCCATAGCGTCGGAATAGCCGCCCAGGTCGAAGCTCACAACCGGCGTGACTGTACCGGTACCGGCCGAGGCGTTATAGTCAATCGTCAAGGCCATGCCGCGGCTGTCGCAGTCGCTGGTGCCGTTGGGCGAGTCCTTCGCGCAAGCGGTGCTGCCCAAACCGATTGTTGAGCTTTCGACCCTGGTATTGCCATTGTCGAAGAGCGTCATGGGTCCAGCGCCGCCGTTTTCGATGCCGACTTCGTGCTGGTGCGAGAACCACGGCCAGGCATCATTCCAGACGTTGTCAAAAGCGAAAACTGGTATTCCAGTGGTGAAATTATCCGGCGGTCCCATGACCCACACGATATCTCCGGTGCCCTTGGTGTCCCGGTAGTCGACCTTGACGATGGCATCCTGGTGCCGCATCGACAAAATGAAATCCCCGCCGGTGGTGTTGCCGTCCTGCGGCGCCGGCCAGTAGTAGACAGTGTTGGAGTGCAGCCAATCGTGCGCGTACTTCGAGATGCCGCTGCCGAGCAGGAACACGGGCGGGCAGCCCGCCATATTGGCCGTGCAACTCTCCTGCAAGGGCGCGGCGCGCGTAATCGGGAAATTGGGATAGCCGTTGCCGCCGCCATTCGGATCGAAGACGTCCCAATACCAGACTACCTGCCAATTCGCATTCAGCACGACGATCATGTCGCCGATTATGTCGACCGGCAGACCGGGCGTATCGTTCGGTTGGGGTTGAGTCCCGGCAGGAAATATCTTTTCGCAATCCACTAAGACCGCGAGCCAGCCGTTGGGCAGCGTCTGGATAGCATCGTGGGTGAAAGAGCCGACGCAGGATGACCCGACCGTTGGATTCGAAATCGTAGTGCACGGCCCGCCGTCCACCGCTCCGAGTGCAACCAATTGCTGTTGGATGGCGCCCATGTTGGTTTCACGTACGATGTTGCCGGCCAGATCGATCTCCCGCAGAAACTGCAACGCAGTCGCGTTTTCCGACCAGGCCGGATCACTCTGAAGTGTAAGGAAGTAGCCGCCGGGGAGTGGACGAGTAAGGACGCTGGCGTGACTTTTGTCATTCGGGTAGTAATACCAGATGATGTTACCGTTTAAGTCGGTCGCCACTTCGGGATAAATAGTGCCCGTGCCGAAGGTAACGAAGTTATGCAGCAGCACCGGATAGGTCGGATCGGGCGTGTCGGGTGTATTTACCGTGAATTTGGGGAACGGTACAGTCTTGGTGGGCAAGGCGCCTGAGGTGAAGGTGATCGATGGACCGTTCGTGATATTGCTGCCGGTCTGGGTTTCGGCATTCATGGTGTAAGCGGTGCTCGGGTACAAGCCGCCCACTTCGAATGTCATGGCGTAGGGAGGATGGCAAGCCGCGAAGTTGGTGGTCGATATCGGCTGGTTGGCCTGGCCTTGCACCTGGTATGCGACGCGCATCTGGCTTCCGGCGGCGCAGGAGGCAGTGCTGAACAACGCCACTAGCGGATTTGCGGTCTTTTGCGCTACCGGGGTACTGCCGGTGGCCACCGCGGTGATATGAAAGGTGGCGGACTGCGAAGTGGACTCGCCGGACGTAAAATCTTTGGCGACCACCTGGATGGTATAGGTGCCATTCAGCGTAGTCGGGACCCAAACGAAGGACGGCGCTGTCCATGTGCCGGAGCTCAGCGTGCCCAGGTCAAAATCCCAGACCATTAACGGCGAACCGCCGGGAGGCGTGACATTGAACCGGAAGGCCAGTAGACCGGTATTGGTGTCGGTGGCAGTGGCAGTCCACGTAATTGTCTTGCCGATTGGTTGGGGTGATGCATGCGACGGTGTGAACGCTGTAATCGTTACGGTCGCAAAGGCGGGCGCCGATAGCAGCCCACACAGACCCACAAGAACCGGCAGAGTCTTATGCAGCGTTTTCATTTGAATCCCCTCCTGGCCTGAGACTGCGAGCCGATCCGTCGCAGCCCGCGTGTGATTAGTAGTATACCAGTGGCAGTCCACTTCGATCTCGGGGGCCGCAATCGCACAGTCCTTGTCGACATCGCGCCCGCGTTGTGAACCGGTTTTTGCGACTGAGACCAAACGTGCGGATGGCCAGCGCGAATCGGCAACGGGAGCTGGAGCCCCGCGGTTGCGCTTGGCGCAGGCTGGCGCCGTGGCTTGTCGTCCGCCTGTGATCCAGACGGTAGTGCATGATGCGATGGTCCCGAGCAAAAGTTCCGGTGGTTATGGGCGAAAGCGGCTACCCTTCCGCATTTCGCTTCGTCTACAATCAGTCATCATGACGAAGCCCCTATTCTTCCTGCTCCTGGTCCCGCCGGCGCTTATGCTGGCCCAATCCCCCGGCGTTACCGGACGATGGTTCGCCGTAGCTGACTTTTACGGCACGCCCATCAACTTTCCGATGGAACTCAGCCAGCAGGGAGACAAGCTCACCGGCGACTTCGGCGGAGACAAGCTCGAGGGAACTCTTACCGGCGATGCCCTCCACTTTCTGGCCAAGGACGAGCGTGGTGGTACTGAGGAACTCACCGCCACCGTCCACTCCGGCACCATCTCGGGAACCATCGTTTTCATCGACGGCGACGATAAGGAACATCCCACCACGCACCAGTTCGCAGCCACGCCGGTTCCCGAGCGCCGCGGCGGAACACCTCAACGCCACGACTTCACGCCAACCACGTTTCATCGTCAGTTCTCGGCCACGAACAGGCCCGTGCTCACCGTCTCCCCCGGTGACACAATCCACACCACCACCGTGGACGCGGGCGGCACTGACGAAAAGGGTGTGACGCGCATTCTAGGCGGCAACCCCGAGACCGGTCCCTTTTACATCGAGACCGCGGCCCCCGGAGATACTCTGGTGGTGCACCTCACGCGACTACGCCTCAATCGCGACTGGGCCATCAGTGACGACGGCATAGTGGATCGCGGTGTGGACGGCGACCTGGCGGTGAAGATGAAGGACGGCTTCAAAAACGTGCGCTGGCATCTGGATCGGGAGCAGGGCGTCGCCACTACCGAAAAACCCGGCGAGCACCTGACACACTACACAGTGCCTCTCCGGCCGATGTTAGGATGCGTTGCGGTGGCGCCAGGCTCCGCCCAAGCGCCTCCGGGTACCGGCGATTCCGGCCGCTGGGGCGGCAATATGGACTTCAACGAGATCGTGGAAGGTGCCACCGTCTACCTGCCCGTGAGTGTTCCCGGGGCGCTGCTGTACGTCGGCGATGGGCACGCGGCCCAGGGCGATGGCGAACTGAACGGCAACGCCCTGGAAACATCTATGGATGTGGAGTTCACCGTGGACCTGGTTTCGCACCACTCCATCATGAGTCCCCGCGTGGAGTCCAGCACACACATTATGGCCATGGGTCTCGCCGGTTCGCTCGACGACGCCTTCCGCGCGGCCACTGCCAACATGGCGCAGTGGCTGACCGACGATTACAAGCTGACTGCGTCAGAGATCGCGCAAGTGCTCGGGACAGCCGCTGAATATAAGGTGAGCGAGGTGGCTGATCGGAACGCCGGTGTGGTCCTCAAGATCAACAAGGAGCGCCTGCGAGCCCTGGTCCCGGCGAAGTAGGTGAAAAAAGTGCGCTTACACGCTGGCCTGAGAAGCCGCCGCAGGCTGGGCATGTCCCCACCCCAACCCATCAGCTATCCATCAGCCGCCTCATCATTTTGCCAAAATGCAAACAGTGAACTGACACCCAAAAGCGGAGTTGGCTCGCGCTCCAGCACAATCTCGATCAACGTGGTCGTATAGGGATAAAATAACTTTGCCTGGCTCCCGAGCTCCGTGACGTCCAGCTTCACCGCATTCGTCGCTCCGGACTGCGTCGTCAGCCTCGTGGCACCCGTGACAGCGTCCTCTGATTTCAGGTTGTTGTATGCCTCATACTCCAGGTACGATGTGCCACTCGAAGCAATCAGTTCTATCCAGACCTTCTTCGAATACCCGTCAGCGCCTACGTTCACCATGTCTTTGGAAAGCCGGACATAGAAACACCGGTAACTGCTGTCCCCGCTGTAGCTGTCGACAATCAAAGGCACCGCGGGATAGTCGGGGTCGTCGGACTGGCTAAGATCGTCTCCGACAAACAACTGCACGTTGTAGTCGGCAACGCCATCGCCATGGTCGTCGATGACATGCATCACGAATTGCTGCCACCCCGCGCCCCCCGTTCCGCCTGATTCGCTATGGCTGTCCATCTTCTGCACGGCATCCTTCCCATACGCCAGTGCCCCATTCAGCCAGGTGTGATACCCGTCATCGGTCTTCACGTTGCGCAGAAAATCACTTACCAGCGCTACCGCGGCCTCATCCGGATCGGACAGGATGCTGCCATGGTTTCTGCCCTCGACGGCGATAATGGGACACGCCAACCGCCCCGTTACCCAGTCCGAAATCTTGAGTCGCGCCGGCTTCCCCGCCGCATCCTGCAACCTCGGTTCCCGCCGAAAATCCAACTGCACCATGCGCGTATTCAACGCGCACCCGGCCCACCTTACGGTTCCATCGGTGCCCGGGGAGTTAGCCACCGCGGCGATCCCGCTGTAACCGGCATTCCCGATGAACACCGCGACATAGGGCGTTTGCGGCCCCTTGTCATACATGGGCCTGGCAGCCAGCATGTCGGTCAGCGCGAGATCCCAGGTGTACCGGCTGCCCAATTCCAGGCCGTCCAGCACCATGTCGCCCGCATTCATGAAGTCCGGGCCGAGGTCGCGATTCCCCTTCACCAGCGCACCCAGCCAGCTCCTGCCTTTCTTTCCCTGCGGCGATCCAAACGTCGCAGGCGCCAGCCCCACCAGATGCTTCAGCCTCCGCACCCGGCTGCGGGCATCGTCCGGTTCGAACGGATCGCTTGTCAGCCACTGCCGCACGACAAGCATTCCCGTCGAATGTACAATTGCATCGAAGGTCCAGGAGTCGTCCTTTGACCCGGCACTCCACTTAGTCAGGCGTAACGCGCGATCAAATGCTTCACCCAGATCCTTGATGGTAATCTCGTTGTTCAACGAGATGTAGTTCCCGATCTCGATCGTGGCAGTATCAATATTCGCCTTGATCAGCGCGGCCTTCCACTTCTGAAACTCAAGGCCCGACGCAGAATACCCGTGGATCAGCAGCGTACGGTTCGGCGTAGCCGACCGGTCCGAGGGAGCCGCGGGGGATACCTCCGTAACGGGCGCAGGAGCTTCAGCGGACGCATCGTCCGGTGCAACGGCGGCTGGCCGATGGAGCAAATCTTCTATCTTGTCGATTAATTCACTCACAATCACTCCAGAGACGAAAGTCCGCATGGAATCGAACCTCGTGAGTAGATTATCCCATTTCAAGTGCGTCAAATCCCGCGGGTTGAACCAGGTACTCCGCGGCGCCGCGCGCGGAAATTTGCGGCCTCCTAAACGCCATAAAAGTATCGGGCGGCAACACGGCCTTATTTGGGCGTTATCAGGTCCCCTGATACGCACTGCCCGTAGGAGGATGGAAGAGTTGCTCAGGAGGGGCATCCGAGTAAGAAAATTATTCACGCCGAAAGAGCTCAAGGCGGCGCTTTTTCAATTGCAGCGCAATTCCTGGTGAACCAATTCATCGTCGTCCTGCTGGGTTTCATAGGAACAGACTCAATCGGCTCCAGGATGTTCCGGGTCTAAAACGGAGAATCGTTCCCAGCGGTGCAACCTCGCACAGGGCGCCGCTTGCAGCAATGCAGCGACTCATCGACACTGCCCCCATCCTTGGCGCGACTTCAGGATCAATCATAAACTCCATCGCCGATGAGACTTCAAGCCGGCGGCAGTTCAAATTAGTGCCGATCCATTCTGTCGCTGCATATCACCATGTGCTCACATGGAACTTATCATGAAATACCCATTGCTAACCCTGACTTTGGTTTTGCGCGTTGCTGCGCAGCCCGTCTTACCGGGCACGGCGCCACTTACGCCGCACGTTGACCTTGCGGCGGACATGGTCGGGGGTATCAACGAATACCTGCTCCACGCCACCGCGAGCTCAGTTGCCCTACGTTCCGCGCTGTGGAAGCGAGACTACACGTCGACTGAGCGGTATGAGCGCTCCATCGCGAACAACCGTGAGCAATTGAGCAAGATTATCGGGGCAGTCGATCCGCGCCTTCCGGTCACCGAGGTTGAGTTCGAAGGCACCACATCGACGCCGGATCTGATCGCATCGGGAAAGAACTACAAAGTGTATGGGGTGCGCTGGCCCGTGATGGAGGGAGTTACTGCAGAAGGACTGCTGCTTGAGCCGACCCAAACACCGATAGCCCGCATTGTCGCGATCCCGGATGCGGATTGGTCGCCCGAGATGCTCGCCGGAATCGCCGCGGGGCTGGACCCGGCGGAGCAGTTTGCGCGGCGGTTGGTCGAGAACGGCTGCCAAGTCCTGATTCCTGTGCTCATTGACCGCAAGGATACCTGGTCCGGGATCCCGGGAATCCGCATGACCAACCAGCCGCATCGCGAATGGATCTACCGTATGTCGTTCGAGGTCGGACGGCACATCATCGGCTACGAGGTCCAGAAAGTCCTGGCCGCGGTCGATTGGTTCACCAGCGAGAATATGACCCGTACGGTGCCCATCGGCGTCGTTGGCTATGGCGAAGGTGGGCTGCTAGCGCTGTACAGCGCAGCCCTCGATCTCAGGGTGCAAGCGACGATGGTCAGCGGCTATTTCCAGTCGCGCCAGAACCTTTGGGGGGAGCCGGTCTATCGCGACGTATGGGGCCTGCTGTGCGAGTTTGGCGACGCGGAACTCGCCAGCCTGATTGCTCCGCGGGCGCTGATTGTAGAAGCGAGTCGCGGACCGGAAGTCGAGGGCCCGCCACTTCCCACCAAGGAACGGGAAGGGGCGACACCCAACGGCCGCCTCATCACGCCGGCCCTCGATTCCGTGCGCGAAGAGGTGGAGCGCAGCAAGCCGTTCTATGCCGGATTGCGCGCCTCCAGCAAGCTGCGTCTGGTTGTGAGAAACGATGTGAGTAGCGACGGCCGCGGGTTGCCTGGTTCGGATGCCGCCCTGGAAGCTTTGCTAGGGGCGCTGGGCGTCAGGACCAGGCTAAGTCCCGCCGGGAGACCGCCCATCGATCGACGCCGCAACTTCGATCCCTCCGTGCGGCTGCACGGCCAGTTTGACGAACTGGTCAACTTCACGCAGTTGCTGGTTCAGCGCTCCCCACAGCGTCGCGCTGAATTCTGGTCTAAAGCGGATGCCTCCTCACCGGAACGATGGAAGCAAAGCACCCGCCCGCAGCGGGATTACATCTGGCAGGAAGTGATCGGCCGGGTACCGGCCGCGTACCTTCCTCCGAACGTGCGGACGCGTTTGATCTATGACGAGCCCAGGTACCGCGGCTACGAAGTGGTTTTGGATGTCTGGCCCGGAGTCATCGCGTATGGGATCCTGCTCGTACCGAAGGACATCAAGCCTGGCGAGCGCCGTCCCGTGGTGGTTTGTCAGCACGGGCTGGAGGGCCGCCCGAGCGATGTCGCCGACGCGAAGATCGACTCGCCTTACTACCACCGCTTCGCAGCACGCCTCGCGGACGAGGGTTTCGTCACCTATGCGCCGCAGAACCCATATATCGGCGAGGATCGCTTCCGGGTGATTCAGCGCAAGGGGCATCCGCTGAAGCTCTCGCTGTTCTCCTTCGTGTTAGGACAGCATGAGCGGACGCTCGACTGGCTGGCCGGCTTGGAGTTCGTCGACCCTGACCGGATTGGATTCTATGGCCTGTCGTATGGCGGAAAAACCGCGGTTCGGGTGCCTCCGCTGCTCGACCGTTATGCCCTTTCGATCTGTTCGGGAGACTTCAACGAATGGGTCTGGAAGAACACCAGCATCCAGTCGAAATACAGTTATCTGCTGACTCGCGAGTACGACATGATCGAGTTCAATTTCGCCAACGTAGTGAACTACTCCGATCTCGCGAACCTCATGGCGCCACGACCCTTCATGGTGGAGCGCGGGCATGACGACGGAGTGGCGCCGGACGAGTGGGTAGCATACGAGTATGCGAAAACACGCTGGTTCTACGATATGAAGATGAAGATGCCGGAAGCCACCGCCATCGAATTCTTCAGCGGGCCCCACACCATCAATGGCAAGGGCACGTTCGAGTTTCTGCGGCAGCACCTGCACTGGCCGCCGGGATTACAATGAGTCTGCGGATGGCAGCGGGAACGCGGCCGGATTGGTATCAGAAGACATGAATCGAAGAGCATTCTTACTTGCCGGGGGCAGCGTACTTGCTGTCCAGGCGGCGCCTTCGGACCAGATCAACCTCGGTGTGATCGGCAGCGGAAGCCGGGGCACCTTCGTGATGACGGTGTTCCAAAAGGACGCGGCGTTACGGGTCACTGCCATATGCGACGTCTATGAGCCCAATCTGGAGAACGCGGTGTCCATTGCCGCCAAGGCGCCGGGAACCCACCCCAAGATCTATCGCAATTACAAAGAACTGCTGGCGGACAAGGACATCCACGCAGTACTGATTGCCACGCCGGAACATTGGCACGCGCAGATGGTGTTGGATGCGCTGGCGGCCGGCAAGGACGTGTACGTGGAGAAACCCCTATGCCACACGCCGGAAGAAGGCGTCCAACTCGTAGAAGCGGAAAAGCACACCACGCAGATCATTCAGGTGGGGATGCAGCGCCGCAGCTACGACCTTTATCTCGACGGGGCCAGGCTGGTCGCGAGCGGTGCGTTGGGCAGCGTCCGCATGGTGCGCTCGTGGTGGCTGAATAACTACGTGGGCAACGGCGGCACCCGGACCGCTAAACTGGATGGCAGCCTGGATTGGAAACAATGGCAAGGTCCGGTGAAGACAAGAATCCCGCCGGATCCGTTCATTTTTCGGAACTGGAGATACATTGCGGAGTATGCGGGCGGGATTGTGATGGATCAGGGCGCGCATGTCTTCGATGGGATCCACCTGCTGATGAACGCCAGCTATCCGCTGGCCGTGACGGCCGCCGCGGGCAGACCGCACCGCGCGGGTTATGACACGCCGGAGTCCGTTGTGGTGACTGCTGAATACCCGGAAGACTTCATCGGGGTGTTCTCGATAAATTATGCGGCCATGCGCTACCAGCCTCGCAACGATCAGATGAACCAGCTCGATGGCGACCAGGGCCGAATGGACATCGGGCGCGAAGAATGCAAAGTGTACAAACAGGGAGCGGAGGAGATCGCGGCCGTCGCGAAGAAATCGGAGAAAGGCTTTGGCTGGGCGACCGACCTCCATGTTCAGAATTTCCTTGAATGCGTGAGAACGCGGAAAACGCCGACCGCAACGATGAACCTGGGCTTTCAGGCGGTGCTCGTCACACAACTTGGTAATCTTTCGCTCCGAAACGGGCGCCGCATGAGATGGAATGCGAAGTTGCAGAAAGTGGAAATGTAGACCTGGGAACATCTTCAGTTGGATCTGGTAGGATCATCGAAGATGGTTATGGAATCCAGCCGACCGATGCCTAAGAGCACGACTCTCCTGCCACTCATCCTGATCGCCTGCGTGGGCGTTCCCGGTTTCGCCGCGGAGGGCGCCCGCGTAGACGGCCAGAACATCCGCATAGAATTTGACCACAACATGCACAGCCGCCTGGTCGCCGTGCGCGCCGGGCAGGAATCCGTCATCGGCGATTTCACGGCTTCCGAGTTCATCAGTGTATCCGGCCGCGATGTCACCGACTTCTCCCTGCAGGAACAGAAGCGCGGACCTATCCGGGATCAATTGGGGCCAGGCTCCCGCACAATCCTCACAGGTATCGCTCCGCCGCTCCGGAAAACCGTGACCGTCACGGTGTATGACGCGTTTCCGCGCATGGCTATTTTCGAAGTCGCATACACCAACACGGGAAGCTCGGATCTTTCCGTAAGCGGCTGGACCAACCAGCATTATTCGATCAGCGCTCCTGGCCCGGCTGCGCAACCGGCGTTCTGGTCATATCAGAGCGGCTCCTACGAGAAGCGGCCGGACTGGGTACTACCGCTGAAACCGGGTTTCAAGCAGGAAAACTTCCTGGGCATGAATGCGCCTGACTACGGCGGCGGCACTCCGGTGGTGGATGTGTGGCGGCGCGATGCCGGCATCGGTGTGGGGCATCTGGAAATGGCGCCGAAGCTGGTTTCTCTGCCAGTCACGGAGCCCGGCCCAGACCGCGCCACGGTGGCCGTGGAGTTCAAGCAGAACCAGGTGATCCTGCCCGGCGCCACGCTCAAAACATTTCGCACCTTCGCCGCGGTCCACGAAGGCGACTACTTTCAGACCTTGCGGGAATACCGCAACGTGATGATTGCGCAAGGCGTCCATTTTGACGCATCACCCGATAGCGCGTTCGGTCCCATCTGGTGCGCTTGGGGATACGGCCGCAAGTGCACGCCCAGCCAGGTATACGGCGCGCTTCCGATCGTGAAAAGGCTGGGCTTCACCTGGGTCACGCTGGATGACGGGTGGCAGACCGCACAGGGCGATTGGTTCCTGAACCCGCAGAAGTACCCCAATGGCGACGCCGATATGCGGGCCTTGGTGGACAAGATTCACCGCGAGGGTTTCAAGGCCCAGTTGTGGTGGGCGCCGCTGACCGCGGATCCGGGTTCGGAATTGGCGAAGAAGCATCCCGAATGGCTGCTGCTGAATGCGGACGGCAGCAAGCAGAAGATCTCCTACTGGAACTCGTGGTATCTGTGCCCTGCCGATCCGGAAGTAGTGGCTTACCACCAGGCCATTGTGGTGAAGGCGCTCAGAGACTGGGGGTTCGACGGACTCAAACTCGACGGCCAGCACATGAACGGAGCGCCGCCATGCTACAACCCCGCGCACAAACATGCGCGGCCGGAGGAATCCGTGGAGGGCATGCCCAAGTTCTTCCAGGCTCTCTACGAGACGGCCCGGCAGACGAAGGCGGATGCGCTCGTGGAATTCTGCCCGTGCGGCACGGCCTATTCTTTCTTCACACTGCCCTTCTTGAACATGTCGGTGGCATCCGATCCCGAGTCAGCATGGCAGGTACGCACGAAGGGCAAGACGCTCAAGGCTCTCCAAGGCGATGCCGTAGCTTACTTCGGCGACCACGTCGATATGACGAAGGACGATTTCGCCTCCACCGTGGGGGTGGGCGGCGTAGTGGGGACCAACTTCACATGGCCGGAAGGATCGGCGGCGAGGAAACGCGGCGACCTTACGCCGGCACGCGAGAAGAATTTCGAAAAGTGGATAGGCATCTATAAAGAAAAAATGCTCTCGCGTGGAGAGTACCTCGGGGATCTGTACGACATCGGCTTTGACCGGCCCGAGACTCACGTGGTGCGCAAAGACGGCAGTCTGTACTACGCCTTCTTCGCGCCGCAGTGGAGCGGCAAGATCACGTTGCGGGGCCTGTCCGGGCAGGCTTACCGCGTCACCGACTACGTGGAAGGCAAGGATTTGGGAACGGTCCGCGGGCCCGCCGCCACGTTGGATGTGCAATTCGAGAAGTACTTATTGCTCCAGGCCAGGCCGGAGTAGCCCTCATGAACAGACGAGCGTTTTTGCAGGCCGGCACAGCAGGTGTTGTAACGGGTCTCGCCCCTGCGGCGCGCGCTGAAGTCCCCGAACACAACTGGGAAAAATATGACTGGGGATCCGGTCCCGAGGTGAAGGACCGGTTGTATCAGGGCCCTTTTCCGCAATACCCGCCGGCAGCCGTGGTGCCCGATAGCGACGTGGTGATGGTGACCACGCCGGCGAAGGAGATCGTTCCCAATTACGGCATGGGGCTGGTGGTTTACGTGTCCGGCGATACCGGTCCTCCACGTCTGCCCGGAGAGACGCTCGAAAAATCGATCGAGGATCTGGTAAAGATCCCGTTCACCCAAAAGATTTATCTTCGGCCGAACTGGCGGGAAGTGCAAACCAGACCGGGCAAACTGGATTTCCCGGACTGGTGGCGGATCACTTTCGACCTCGCCAGGCGCTATAACAAGCGGGTCGGATTCCGCATCATGCTGGAGAATCCCGATTTCGCCGAGCCGGGCATGCCTGCATTCCTCATGGATAAGGTGCCCTACGTGAAGCTCAAAGGCGAGTGGAAAGGAAACCCGTCGCAAACCCGTTACAAAAAAGTGCATCAGATGCCGCGCTATGAGCACCCGGCTTACCAGGCGGCGTTTCGTGAACTGAACACTCTGCTAGCCGCGGAACTCAACGGCAATCCACAGATCGAGTACATGGACACGATGATGTACGGATTCTGGGGCGAGGGGCATACCTGGCCGTTTGAGGGCAATACTTTCTCCAGTAGCGTGGCGGCCCAGCAGACCTGGATGAAAATGCTGGAGACCCAGTTGGAATTCTGGACGAAAACGCCTCTGGCCACCAACACGCAACCGGACTTCAGCCTGGTGGGCAATTCCGATCTGCTGGATCGAACCATCCGCACGCACAACTGGATTCGCACGGATACGATCTTTATCGAAAACACCCAGATAGAAGCGCTGAGCAACCGGCCCGCGTGGGTCGCGGCAATCTGCGAAGTGGGCATGACCACGGGCGACCCACAGCGCCTCCAGATCGACGAAGGCATTACGTACAACGAGTTGATTACTTCTCACGTGCTGGATGTGGGGGCGAACTACTGGTCCGTGTGGAACTGGCACAATGAAGCAGCCAGGAACGTTTTCAGCTATTACGACAAGTATCCGGAGCCTATCGACTACATCGCGCGGCACATCGGATACCGGGTGTTTCCTTCCTTCATCTGGAGTTTTGTCCGGGAGGGGACGCCGGGCCTGGTAGTGGGTCTGGCCAACAAGGGCGTGGCTGGCGTGCCGGGGGCGCTGCGCCTGACGGTGTTCAGCGATGACGGCAGAGTCAACGTGAGCGGGTGCGTGGATCCCGGTTATCCGAAACCCACCGGCATACGCCAGGCCATGCTGATGCTGCCACCCGGAACCGGGTGGCAGGGGCTGAAGCTGAAAGCGGAGTTGGAGGTGAAGGGCGTCCGCTATCCCGTCAATTGGGCGTGCCAACAGAAAACCAATTCCGACGGGTCTCTTACTCTGCGACGCAATGTGCGCGGATGAACGGGCGGCAATTCTCCGGCAATGGTCGGCCATCCGGAACATGTATGGCGGCAAGAAACGGAAAATCCATTTTGAGTTATATTCGCGAGTAGCGACTACTGCATGACCCGCCGCGATTACCTAAACTCCGCCTTGCTCGCTTCCGGCAACGTTTTGCTGACCGGCCTAAGCCCACTGGACTTGCTCGCCAGGGACGATTGGGACGGCTACAGCGGCGTCGGAGACTACGCTGATGCTAACGGCAATACCCTTGAAGTTCTTACCGATGGTCACAAAATCCGCGATCATGCCTTCGAACCCTTGCCCGGAAATATTACCGAGACTGGGGAGGAGTTCGATTGTGTGGTCATCGGCGGCGGAATCAGCGGTCTTGCCGCGGCGCTCTTTTTCAAACGGCAGGCAGGCTCACAACGATCGTGCCTGGTGATCGAGAACCATCGCGTGTTCGGTGGTGAGGCACGCCGCAACGAGTTTCTGGTGGACGGCAAACGGCTGATTGCACATCAGGGCTCCGCCATGTTCTTTCCACCGTTGGATGGGACCTTCCTCGCCGCGTTCTACGACTCCATCGGCATCGATTCCCGCCCGTTCGAGTATCAGGCATGGACTGGTCACGACCCGGAGATCCCGCTAGGCCGCACTTCCTATACGCAAGGCGGCGCCAACTCGGGATTCTTCTTTGGCAGGCAGTTTGGTCAAATGAACGGTCTATGGCTCGTTGATCCATGGGGAAAGAAACTGGACGGCGCGCCGATCCCGGAATCCACACGCCGCGAGCTGCTCGCCACGCGTGCCGGGAAACCCCCGCTGCCGGAACATCATGGGGACGCACTCTCACGCCATCTGGATAGCATCACTTTGGAAGAGTACTTGATGGCGGTATATGGCGTGAGCCGCAACACCGTGCGGACCTTTCTGTCCCCGGTGGCCGGCGGTGGGTCAGGACTTGGAGCCGATGCGCTCTCAGCTTATGCCGAATACGCAGCCGATGTGCTGCTGCCATGGAAATATGATGCAGGTGCGCAGATGTTTCCGGGTGGCAATACGGGAGTTGCACGCCACATTGCTAAGGCGCTCGTCCCCGAGGCTATTCCGGGACCTGTCACTCTGGCGAACGTATGCCGTTCGTCGCTGAATTTTGCGGCCCTGGATCGTCCGGGGCAGCCTTCACGGATCCGGCTGCGGGCCACGGTTATTGGAGTCGAACACGACGGCGAACCGGAAAAGTCTGAGCGGCTCAGGATCGTCTACCTTCAGGGAGGCAAACTCCACAGCATCAAGGCTCGCAGCGCGATTATGGCTGGCGGAAGCTGGACTACGAAGCACATCGTGAAGGGCCTCCCGGACACTCATCGGGACGCTTATGCGCAGTTCTTCCGCGCGCCATGCCTGATGGCGAACGTAGCTCTTCGCAACTGGCGGTTCCTTTACAAGCTGGGTATCAGCGAGTGTCAATGGTTTGAGGGCCCCGGAAACTATCTGGCGCTGCGGAAGATGGCGACGTTTGGCGCAGTTTCGCCAATCGTCTCACCGGATTTTCCGGTGATCCTCACTCTCAAAATCCTGTTTTCCTCTCCCGGCCTTCCAATCGGGCAACAGGTAGCTCGCGGCCGCGCCGAGTTGCTGTCAACACCGTTCCGGGAGTATGAGCGGCGTATTGTCGAGCATTTCGCCATGATGTTCTCTGCGACCGGATTCGACGCGCGCCGCGACATCGCCGGTATCGTTCTAAATCGCTGGGGGCACGCTTATCTGAGCCCACAGCCCGGATTCTTTTTCGGCAACGGTGCCCAGCTTGCACCTGGCGAGGTCTTGCGGAGTAAGCCTTTCGGCCGCATAGCATTCGCCAATTCGGATCTGGCTGGGATCATGGACCACCGCGCCTCTATTCTTGAAGCGCAGCGTGCTGCCGGGCAAGTGATGGATTGGGTGAGGCACCTGTAAGGAAGCACCGAAGTCGACGCAGCAACTTTTGGTGGCCACCGCGGAATCTGTTGGTGTCTCCGGAACGCCTGGTTATGGCGTGGCCCGTGGCGATTGGAATGGAGTTCCAGGCATCGCGCTGCTCGATTAACTGTATGCAAACAAATTCGAGACGCTGAAGTCTGCCTTCGAACTGATTCCAGCGGGCAAGAAGAAGGAGTGAAGGTACCGGGCCACTCGGAGATGGTGCCCCGCTTTGGAGAAGCGCGAACGAGACGAGTTGCCTGGGCGATAATGAACGACCGGTGCAGCGCTAACCTGATCGCAGATGCGCGGCCTCAACGAGGGTATAATCGGACCCATGTTACGGCGCAATTTCTGCATCAGCGTAATGGCCGCCGGCGCGATCAGCCGGTGGGCACGGGCACAACAGCAACTTCCGGCACCAGCCGCCGGCCGGGCGGTTCTGGACCGTTTCCAACCGGGCCAGCCGCACCGTGGTAAAGTCCTGCTGGCGGTCCAGGCGCACTCCGATGACATCCCGATCTTCGCGTCGGGTGCAGTCGCAAAACTCATCGAAGAAGGATATACGGGATATCTCGTTCGCGCGACCAACGATGATATGGGGGACGGCGTGGGCTTGGGCACGGCGGGCACTATCGGCGAGCACGTGTTCAGCAACGAACGTGACAACGCCGAGGTAGCGCGGGTCCTCGGTTGCAAAGATCATTTCGACCTGAACTACAACAATCACCGCATGGGGGACGTCTCGCTCAACGAAGTGATCGGGCGCCTTATTTTTCTCATACGCCTGCTCAAGGCCGATACGGTTGTGGGATGGGATCCCTGGGCACACGACGAAGAGAATCCGGATCATTACACGATCGCCAGGGCATTGGAGGCGGCGTGCTGGATGGCGGGACGCGCCCATGATTTCCCAGAGCAGTTTGCCGCCGGGCTCCAACCCAAGACCGTTCAAGACAAGTATTACTTCGCCCGCCGTCCCGAGATCACACGAGTAGTGGACATCAGCAAGGAGATCGATAAGAAGATTGACGCTATCCGTGCCAATGTCGCGAAGGGTCCGGGAGGGCGCTCGGGATCGCGCCTGCGGGCTGAGTTGGCGAGCCGCCATCAGCGCCTGCCGCTGTTGGGCGACGATGACGTCACGGCCGATCGCAACTACATTCGCGAATTCAGCTTAACGCACAACCGAGAATTGGGCCAGCAGTACGGAGTGGAATATGCCGAAGCCTTCCATTACATTCCAGCGGGTTCTTCGGGCGCGGACCGCGACACACGCGTCGATGAGTACATCAAACGTCACGCGGTCCCCAGCAAGTAAGCCTATTCCAGGGCGCACAACCCTCTGCACAAGGGGAAAGACGCCGATATCGCGGCTTAATGCCGCCGCCCGTTTCGCCATCGTGTACCCAACCGTTCACCGATGTCGATGGCGGGCCGACGCGGGTGAACCAGATCTCCGACCTCTGCCAATGCTGAAGCTGTTCCGACGGTGCGAAAGGTCTTGCACAGCCGAATACCAAAAGAACTTCTGCATCTGGGAACAGGACAGCATTAAACGCAGGCACAGAATAGCAGTGCTCGATTGCTCTTGCACCATGTAAGCCGAAGGCACGCTCTACGACAAGAACGCCCGATCGACGTTTGCATCGACGTAGGCATCGGCGCTGTAGAAGCATGGCGTTCCATCCGCTGCACTGTTGCGCGGAGCGAGTGAGTTCGCTTCGCGGGCGGATTTATTTTAGAGTGCCTGATCAATACTCGCCCATAGGTACGGCGAATAAGCCAAGTTGTCGAAGCGCAGGTCGTGCAAGTGTTCGGACTCCACGGAAACCGTCGATGCGCGGTTCATCCAGCCGGTTTTGATACGCTGAAGCTGGCCGGGCTTCAGGGTGAAGGTGACCTCGCGCATTTCCGGCGTACGCAGTGTGAGCGTCACCTGTTGGGCCAGAGGGTTGTACACGTCCAGGTAAATCAGGATACGCGGGTGGACAAAACGAAAGGTTGCCTTCTGCGCGGTACCTTCGGCGGCGCCCAGCGAGAACGTGCTCATGCGGCCAGAGGGCGCATACACCTTCCACTGGCCTTCGCTCCAATCGATCACCCCGGAGGGATACTGTCCCCGCAACGTGACATCAGCCCCGACATGCGGACTGTCGAAATCTACGATCAGAGGAACCAGCGCGGCGGCGGTACCCTGGATATCGATATCCCGAGCGCGATCATGCCGTATGCGCAGCACACGGGTCGTATCGTCGAACGTATAACCTTCCTGTTTCAGATCGCGGCGGCGCGCCAGATCGCGTCCGGCCGCTGAAACAGAGTCCGGAACAAAGTTGAGCCGCAAGACGTCGGTGGAAGACGGATCGAAGGTAGAATAAGTGACTGACCCTTTGCCGTAGGCGATCCTGGTCACGACCGAATGCGAGCCCACCAGGTGCGTCTCATCTGCCGGGGCCCACTCCGGGACTGCCCAAAAGGCGTCCATCAGACGGCGTGGACCGTCCGAAAACTCGTCCGTGAACCACCACTGGTTGCCAAAAGGCGTATGCGCGCCCGCCGGCATGCCCTGGAAATAAGTTACCCAGTTATAAGACCGAAACGCCGCTTCTTTGTAAGTTACGTCCCCGGTCATCGCGTAGTAAAGAGCTTCGACGGCGGCCAGGCGAGATGTGTGGCTGTCGCAGCATTGGTTCGGCTCATTGCAGCAGAAGCTTTTCCCATTGCCCTGTTCGTTTGTAATAGTGGCGCCGTGGACTGTATACTTGGGCCACTTCGGCGTAGTCTTAACCCATTCGATCAACTTGCGGGCGTGTTCCCGCCATTCCAGGTCCTTCTCCGGATTCAATAAGACATAACGGGCGTACTCCAGCGGAATAACCTGGTTCATGTTTTCCATGCTGGGCGCCACGTCTTCGAAATACCCGACCCAGACATTGTTCCTCATCGGATACTTCTGCAGCCATTCCCAAGCCGCCTGGCGAACCTGCTGATATCGGGCAACGTCACCCTGGCTGAGCCGGATCAACTCGTCAAAAAGCATGATTGGTTCGACGACATTGGCGGAGTACGGACCCATTCCGCGACCTTCGACCTTTCCGTCCCGGGCATAGCAGCGCACAGGCCACGGCGAGTTATCCGCGTCGCCGGCCCTGTAATTCTTCGCCAACTCGCGGGCGCAACGAATGGAAGCGCGTAGATACCTGGTGTTGCCGGTCATTTCGTAAAGGCGAAGATAGGCATAACCGTCCTCGCCGACCACGTGCGGTTCGAGGTAATCCTCCCCGTGGTGGCTCCATCCGGTGTAGCGGCGGTCGCCGGGGTTCGCAGAAGTATACGGTACGCCGCCCCACGCGTAGTTCTCAGGCGTCAGCCCGTTTTCGAGCTCATAATCCACCAGGTCCTGCAGGAAAGCCACGGTGTTGGGATTGCCGGTATACGGATACAGCCGCTCGATGAAGCCCTGCATCATGGCGCGGAGGTACGCCGTCGAATTGGCCCAATGCCAATCCGGCTGCATCTCAAAGGATGTGCGGTCGAAATCAAAGCAGCAAAAAAAATAGTAGTAGCGCTGGCGATTGTACTGATCCCAAAGAATGCTCCACTGCGTGAGGAAATGGGAACTGTACGAGTAGCCGGTGTCGTCGGGCATGGGCCACGGCAATAACTTACCCTCGGCGTCCAGTTGGATAGGACGGCCAGCGATGGTAGTGGCATCCAGCTGCGAGATGACTTGAAATGGCTCTTGGCCCTCCATGACGAAAGCCGCCCAGAGGAACAGGACGGCGGTGAGCTTGGCAATCATATGGCGTCCGCCTTACCAGGTTAGGATGAACCGCTGAACTCGAGCTGAGTATTCGAGACCGTTCATCTTAACTCTCTGGGGGCATCGACGGCGCCGTGATTGCGCCAGCATCGGACCGGCTCCCTTGGGCATCGAAACCCGTGCCCATAGTGCCCGGTTCGACTCTACGGTACCCGCACACGCCTCATGACGACGCGCCGCCAGGGCTTGGAGAAACCGGCCGATGATGCCGGAGATGCTCGCCAGTTGTCTTCCGAAGTGCCCCAATTTGGAGGCGATCCAGTTGCAGGCGTCGGCCGCGCACTTTACAGCTTGTTGTCTGGCTTCGAGGGCGCCGGCATAAATCCTAATTCAGCCCAAGCCATCCGAAATATTTAATGACGGTGCCGGGCCCAGTGCCGTCCAGGTGGAATTGTTGGGAAGAGGGAAACTTGCCGATGTAGCGGATCCGGCCCAACCCTCTCGAGGCGGGATTTCTGCATCAGTGAGGGTCCACGCCGGCGGCGGGTTTCTCCACCAGAACCGCCCCGCTGGCGCTCAGTCGGCGGTTCCTCCCGTGTGCGCGCCGTTGCCAACGAGAAGCTTAAGCGCGAACGGCGCACGGGACAATGGATTTCGACATGAAATCCATATAACGCGGCAACCTATATATAATAATGCCCTTAAATCATCCGGACCTTCGTAGCATCCGCCCTGGACAACCGCCGGAGCCGCTGCATAAGTGGCATCACCGGCCTGCGTAGCTTTGATCCCACAGTGGCGCGAAGCCACCAACGTCACCGTGTCGCCCGAAACCGTACAGACGGTTGTGGTGGTCGAGGCGAAGCTCTCAGCAAGACCGGAAGACGCAGTGGCCGAGATCGTGAATGGCGCAGCGCCCAATGTCTGGGTAGGCAACGCGCCAAACGTGATCGTCTGCGCCAGCTTCATGATTGTGAATGCCGATGTAACCGGCGTGGCCGCATCGTAATCCGCATTGCCGGCCTGCGAGGCCTTGATGGCGCATCGGCCCGCCGCCACCAGCGTGACCGTATCGCCGGAACGGTGCAGTGTTGATCGGCTCGTTTTGGCAACAGGCCAAAAGTAATAGTCTGTGCCGCCTTGGTGATCGTAAAGCTCTGCGTGACCGGCGTACCGGGCGCATAAGTGGCGCTCCCGGGCTGCGTGGCGTGGATAGCGCATCGGCCAGTTGTTACGAGCGTCACTGTGTCGCCAGAGACGGTGCAAGTTGTCGCAGTCGTGGAGGCGAAGCTCACCGTAAGACCCGACGAGGCAATGGCCGAAACCGAGAACGGCGCAGCGACCACCGGTTAATTCGGCAACGCGCCGAACGAGATGGACTGCGGCGTCGTGCCGGATGTGACGTGGAAGCTCCGGGTCACTGGTGTGGCGGGAGCATAGTATTGATCGCCGCTCTGACTGGCCGTTATGGAGCACTGGCCCGTTTTGACCAGGGTGACTACGTCGTCGGAAACCGTACAAACCGGCAGCGTGGTGGAGGTAAGGCTCACGCCGAGCCCCGACGGGACCGTGGCCGAGATGGGGAGTGGCGGAATGCCGATCGAATGATTCGGATCTCCGAAAACGTAATGGTCTGCGGGTACCTTATCGCAAAACCGTTAACGACACCCACACCTGTACACAAGTCATAGCCGGTGGTTGCGCTATTCGTTCCGCAACTGCCGGAAGTGATGTCCGTGAAGTTGTTGGCGTTGCCCAGATTGGCATAGATCAAGGCGTTTTCCGCGTCGGTGCTGACGTCGGGCGTACGCGCATTGTTGATAATGCCGGCCAGCGACGGCGCGGCCACACTGGTTCCACCGGCCTTAAACCATCCTCCATTGCACGCGCGCGCTATACACAGCGACGGGCGATCCGTCGCTGGCGTCGAAAGAAAGATCCGGCACACCCCGTTGTGTACCGACGACGCTGGATACTCCAGCCTGGAACGACGGTATGGGTTCGAGTTGGCTGAGGCCGCCCCCACCATCGCTCCAGGCAGTCTGGTTCGTGTAATTCCCGTTGCTGTCGCGGTTGACTTGTGTACCGCCCGCCGCGACTAAATTCACCGAGGCGTTGGGATCATTGCGAGGTGACATTGGTTGAGGTACTGGAGGCACGCTCAGTGACTTCTATCTGATTCCCTCTCGACTGCCACCGGTCAACCCACTGGTGTCGTCCGGCAGTTCACCCCAGACGGCCGCTAAAAGACCTTGCGCGTTTTCGAGGGGGCTCCGGCAGTGCTTACTTTTGTGGTGACAGTGGGCACGGCTCAAGCACCGCGGGCTGTGGGCATCTCGCTCGACGGTGTTGTAGCACATTCCAACTTTGACTAGGTCTCGGACCGCCTGAACAGGTTCTAATATATTCGAATGCATAGATTGAGTTTCGGACGGACTGGCCTGTGATGTTCCATTCCTTCGGATTTTCCGCAGGTTAGCCTTCGTAGGATGGTTTTCGCGCTCTTGGTGCGGCTTTTTGAGCGCAGCGCGCCTGGTTTCGCGGAGCGTAATTTCAACGGGCTGGTTCAGCCTGCGGTCGCCGTCAGTGGTGGCGGGGCGGTTTGTACTTGAACACCCTGCGCCTTCTGCCGCGTGAACCGCCAGTTGATCTTGGTCCGCCTCTGGTCGGCCCGATGGTTCCATGCCTTGGTTTCCCGCTTTAGCTTCCTCAGATCCGGAATCCGCCGTTTGCCCAGACATTGCCGCGCGTACAGGCTGAGTTCGATTTCCGCTTGATTGAGCCAGCTTCCGTGTTTTGGGGTGTAGTGCACGGTGAGCCGGTCCCAAATGTCCCCGCCCTTCTGCTCGCCGAGGTAATCGGTCAATGATTTGCGGGTGTGTATGTTGAGGTTGTCCATCACAATGTGAATCGTGCTGGCCGCCGGATACTGCTCCACGACGTGCCCCACGATGCGCGCGAACTCGGCGCCGGAACGGTTGGGTGTGGCGGTGGTGAAGTGGCGGCCGGCCTTCGGTTCCACCACGCCAAATACGGGATGTCTCCGACGGTGAGCTGGTCTGGACGGATGAGACGTTTCGAATCTTCGAATACGGCCCGACGGCCAAGCCGACTATTGATCTCGTCCTCCAACGAACTCATCCGGAAGACGTCGCTCTGCTGCAACAGCTTCTTGATCGCGCATCTCGCAGCGGGACGGGTTGGGAACTCGAACATCGTTTGCTGATGCCTGATGGATCAGTCAAGTATCTCCAGGTAGTGAGCCATCCCAAGACAAAACAGTCTGGCGGCTTTGAGTTTGTCGGGGCAGTTACCGACATTACGAGCCGCAAGCGTGCCGAAGAGGCTCTGCGGCGGAGTGAAGGTTACTTAGCTGAAGCGCAGAGGTTAACTCATAGCGGAAGTTGGGCCTGGAACGTACGCACGCGCGATACTTTCTGGTCGCAAGAGATGTTCCGCATTCTCGGGTTTGATCCCGAGACCACCAAACCCACGTTTTCCCGTTTTCTGGAACGTGTTCATCCCGAAGAGCGCCCGCAGATCGAAGAGAAAGCGAGAATGGAAGCGTCACAGGCGGGCGGCGCATATTCTACTTCCGACTATCGAATCGTTCTGGCTGACGGAACGATCAGGCACGTCCACTCTGCCTCCCACTCTGTGCTGAATGAGTCGGGCGAAGTCGCCGAGGTCGTCGGCACCACCGTGGATGTGACCGAGCAGCACCAAGCCAGGGTGGCTCTCGAGACTGCGTTTGAAGAGATAAAAACGCTGCGAGACCAGCTCCACAAAGAGAACATTGCGCTGCGTGAAGAAATCGATAAGGCATTCATGTTCGAGGACATCGTAGGCGAGTCGCCCGCATTGCGGGCTGTCCTGGCACGTGTCGCTAAGGTCGCATCTACGGACTCTACCGTCCTGATCACGGGTGAAACGGGTACGGGCAAGGAACTGATTGCGCGCGCCATCCACAAGCGGTCACAGCGCGCTGCGCGCGCCTTTGTGAGTGTGAATTGCTCGGCCATACCCGCGACATTGATTGCATCGGAGTTGTTCGGCCACGAGAAAGGCGCCTTCACCGGAGCGCTGCAGCGGCGTCTCGGCCGCTTTGAACTGGCGGAGGGAGGCACCATCTTCCTCGACGAAATCGGTGAATTGCCCGCGGAAACGCAGATCGCGCTGCTGCGGGTTTTGCAGGAACGGGAATTCGAGCGCATCGGCGGAAACCAGCCCATTCGTGCGGACGTGCGGGTGATTACGGCCACCAATCGCGATCTCGAGAGGGCCATTGCCGCTGGAACGTTTCGCAAAGACCTCTTCTACCGTCTGAACGTATTCCCGATCCAAGTTCCGCCCCTCCGCGAACGGAAGGAGGACATCCCCACACTGGTGGAGTACTTCATTCACCGGTTTTCCAGGCAGGCTGGAAAGAGAATCGGAATCCTGGAGAAGAAGACCGTGGAACTCCTGGAGGCTTATTCGTGGCCCGGAAACATTCGAGAAATGCAGAACGTGATCGAGAGATCGGTAATCGTCTATGAACGAGATCCGTTTACCGTGGACCCGAACTGGCTTTCTTCAAAATCTGAACCTGCTCCGGACACAGGTATTTCCGTCGGGAGGAAGTCTCCGGCGGAAGAGAAGGAAGCCATCGAGGCGGCACTGACAGCAACTGGCGGCCGTGTCTCGGGACCTTTCGGCGCGGCGGCGAAGCTCGGTATGCCGGCGTCTACTCTCGAATCCAAGATCCGCGCTCTGAAGATCAATAAGTATCACTTCAAGCGCGTATAGCTTTTACGCACACGCGAGAAATTCGCAAACTCGGAATTACGGGCTTCAGTTCTAAGGTTTCCTGCCTTCCGGTGCGCTCGGCTCGACTCTCGGCGACGCGCGCTCCCCTCGCACATGCCTATACCCCAGTGCCCATCTCGCCCAGCCTGGAGTAGTTGCGGATCGATCCCGCAACCATCGTCGCGGAACGAGAATCCGTAATCGCCTGGGCGAATACTCGACTCCGATGCTGGTCAAACCGCGGCAGGCGCGCCGCAGGCCAGCCACCCATGGCGAAAGGACTATCGACAAATGCGGGCACGATTGGGGGACGGTGGGCTGAACAAAAGAGCTATGGAAATGGCGGAGTGGTGGAAAGCGTGGAAATCCAAAACCAGGATTTCCCCTCTTCCCACCACTCCTTGGAAATCTCGCAAGAGCGGCGAGATTCCCACGTTCCCACAGCTCCGGCGACGAGACGGTGGAAAAGTGGAAAACCAAGAGCAGGTTTCCCACTTTCGCACCGCCTTCTCTTGGCTTGAACGAAGAAAAACCCAAAAGCCGCCGACCGCGTCGGCGCAAAAAAAGGGGACACTTCTATCGAGGTAACGAAGGGGACATTTCTAACGAGGCTTGACACCTGGCTACAATAGCGTTGACTTTGTTGGCTTTCTTGCCGACAATTGTGCCGATGTTGCCGGCATGGCAGACATCGATGAATACCAAGACGCGCCCTACGTGCTCGATATCTTCATCCATGACCCTTTCCACCTCTGCCATCGGCAAGGCGGTGCTCCTTAGATCCTGGGAGTCGGTGTCATAGGTGACAATATAGGCGTCTTTGTCATCCGGAGTGTCGCTGACGATTCCGTGAGCCGCGACGAAGAGAACCACGGTGTCGTGGATTGAGGCGCGGTTTCTTAGTAACTGGCGGATGTTGTCTCGCAGCTTGGCAGTGGTAGCCTTGTCATTGAGGAGCAGCCCCACGTTGTCCTCGGGGACCGATCCGCCTTTACCGCTTTGAAGGTGCTCGTAAAAGGTGTTGGCGTCCCGATCGGCGAAATGCAGGAACTGTTCCCGTAGAAGCCTCTGGTAATTGGAGATGCCCACCAGCAGCGCATAAGTTTTTCCCGATCGCAGATCTGGTGTCCCAGTCGCGGCTTGTCTGTCACGGCTTGGGGATTCTTGAGGCACGACGTGCACCAGCTGCCGCGTCCAGACCGAGGCCGGCAGCAGTTCCCGGACGGCACGCATACCCAACTGGAGGAACGCCGGAACTTCTATGCGCAGGTGCGGCGGCACGTGGCGGCGATGCCGGAGGTCACGTCCGCGGCCATTTATCCTTTCGGCTTTCCGCCGCATTCGCATTTTGTCCGGCGGCTGGAACTCTTCGATCAGCCGGCGGCGCGGGATCCGAACGTCACGGTGGATCCGGTCAGCGGGGAATTTTTCGATACTCTCAAGATACCTGTATTACAGGGAGCCATCTGGCCGGAGCAAGAGACGGAGCGCGTCGTTACTGGCCGGGATACGGCTGCCGGATTTCACTGCGTTCACGTCCTGGATGCTGACGCATGCAAAAAGCAATGACTGGCTGGTAATTGTGGGGTGGTAGGCGACACGCCAAATGACGGGGCTAGCGAAGCCGGCCGCGCCCGCGGTGTATCTTCCTTACAGCTGGTGCTGGGCGATTCGTTCAACCTCGCAATTCGGACGCGAGCGAATCCGCGTTCGATTATGCGCGCAGTGCGCGAGCGGGTGCACGCGGTGGATGCGGGCCAGCCCGTGAACGAGATGCGCACGGCGGAAGATATCCTGTCTGACGAGGGTTGGGCGACGGAGAAATTTGTCGCGAATCTATTTGGTCTGTTTGCGGGGCTGGCAGTGGTGTTAGCCGCGGTGGGGCTTTATAGCGTGGTCTCGTTCGCCGTCACGGCGCGTTACCGGGAGTTTGGAATCCGCATGGCGCTGGGTGCTTCGAAATCGTCGGTGTTGCTGGATGTGATTATTTCCGGGTGGCGAGCGGTGGGGAGCGGATTAGCGGCGGGCTTACTGCTGTCGATGCTGGTGAATGGGGCGTTCAGACATTGGACGCAAGGAAGCATGTACGACCTGCCGGTGATGGCCGCGGTTTCGATCAGGCTGCTGGTGGTTTCGGGGGCGGCTAGTCTTTGGCCGGCCTGGCGGGCTTCGCAGGTCGCGCCTGCGACGGCTTTACGCTATGTGTAACATTAAGAAAATACATAAGTTAGATTGCAAGCAAATATAGGCCGGGCCGGTCCTCTATAATGGAAGTGTGCCCTTAAGGACCTTTTGGAGGGCAAGTTGGTGCAGTACAGGATTACAGCGATGACTCCCCCAAACAGATTTTGGCCTCTATACGACGACCAGGAAGTGGAAATTTACGATGACATCTCCTGGGATCTTCCGGGCAGAACACGCCAGCCTGGAAAGAGCAAGGCACGGCGCGCCCCTGTCCCGTCCCGATCACTCCTTCGGAAAGTTCGGGTTGGCCTTCACCTCATTTAGCTGCGCCGTGTGGCGCTGGCTGTGGGCCGAAAGCAGCAGAATCCACTGATAAGCGTCCATGGTTTTCAGGACCGGATGATCGTAGAAGTGAGCGCGCAAGTCGTCCTGAGTGTCGCGCACATAGGCGATGGTTTGTTCGCGGCCCTGCTTGAAGTGATCGAGCATCTCCTGCGTCGTGGCGAAACGGTGCGTTGGACGAAGCACTTCGGGCGCCTGGAATTTCTGCGTGCGATTTACAACCGCCTTGAGGATGAAATCGTCGGTCACCGCGGACTTTTTATCGGGTGCGGGCGGCGCCTGCATCATCTGCTTCGAGATCATACCGAAGATCACATCTTCGCTGACGGCGATGTGCTCGGCGCATTCGGCGACGGACCAGGTTTTCTCATCGGGCTTGAAGCTCCATTGGGCCGCGGAAAGGCCGGCGACGGAGGCCAGGAACTGGTCGCGGCTGGCTGTCAGTTCGGCGATGGCGCGATCGCGTTCGGCTTGGGTTAGGGTGGCGCCGACGATCGGCGAGGTTACGGCTAAGGTCAGGAGACAGAGTAGAGTTTTCATGATGACAGAGTGCGGGGCTCAAGCCCCGCGCCGGCTAAAACCCGCCTTCCATTACGACATTATGCCTTCAGGGCCTTGTTGACTACCTTTTGGTTTTTGTCGTCCCAATATAGCACGCGCCCCTCGCGGTAAGACTGCACGGCCATGGAGATGGTGACCTGGGCGTGAAGGCCGGTATCGACATCGAGGGTAGGTTTCTCCCGGGTGCGCATGCAATCGAGGAAGTTGGTGATGTGGACCACTAAGTCGTTGTGCGTCGAGTCCACGGGGATCTTGATTTCCGGATCCGAACCGAATTTAGCCTTGTAAGCGTCATCGTCGACGTTGCCTTCGGGGTATAGGGTGATGTGGTCGGTGCGGCGCTCGAACATGCCGTGATCCACCATGACAATGGTCCCTTCGTGTCCGCGGATGAGGCCGGGGATGTGCCTGGAGTTGGCCATGGTGGAAGTGAGCACAAGTGAGTGGCCCTGGGGGAATTCGGCCATAAGGTGGAAAGTGTCGGGCACTTCGCGCTCATCCTTGAATACGTAAATGCCGCCGCTGGCGGTGACTTTGCTGGGGAATTGCGGCTCCGACCAGCAGATGTTCAACGGCGCTACGACGTGGAAAAAGAGGTCGGTGGCGATGCCGCCCGAATAGTCCCAATACTTGCGGAAGCGGAAGAAGCGGTCGGCATCGAAGGAGCGCTTGGGCGCTTTGCCCAGCCAGGTCTTCCAATCGATATAGTTTTCACCTTTGCCGTCGGGGCTGGCATCCTTATCGATAGGCCAATTCCATTCGCCTTCCTTGGAATTGCGGTGGTAGGAACCCTGGCTCATGATCATCTTGCCGATGGCGCCGTCGGCGATGTATTTTTTAGCTACGTGCCACTGCAAGGCGGAAGTGGTTTGGGAGCCGACCTGGAGGACGCGCTTGGTCTCTTTGACGGTCTGGGCGAGGTGGCGGGCCTCGTCGATGGTGTGGCACATGGGCTTTTCGATGTAGACATCTTTGCCATGATCGAGGGCTTCGAGGGCGATGGTGGCATGCCAGTGATCCGGGGTGGCGACAACGACGGCATCGACATCGGAACGGTTGATGATTTCGCGATAGTCGAGATAGCCATCGCACTTGTACTTTTCGGCGGCGATGCGTTTGCGCTTTTCGTAGACGTCGGCGACGGCCACGATTTTGCACTTGTTGGTGCTTTCGCCGATGCTGAAATACTGACGGGCGAGTTCCGACCCGCGTCCGCCGACGCCAATGATGCCTACGTTGATGCGATCGTTGGCGCCGACAACCCGACCGGTCGCGGCAGCGGCGGACTTGGCGGGTTTGGCGAACAGTTCCCTGGCGGCCCCGAACGCGCCGGCTACGGCCGCGGTCTTGGCTAAGAAATCCCGGCGATTGACGGAATCTGGATTGTCGGTCATGGACATACCTTTCTGCTGTGAGTTTAAAGATTAGTGTACCTGAAATCGACGGCGACGGGGAGGGAAGAGCGGCGCTGAAGCGCCGCGCCGGCTAAAGCCCGCCCTCCGCAGCCCTGGCGCGCGACGGGGGAGGGGGCACGTTATGATGTATCGAGTGAGCGCGCGTGGAACGAGAGCTCGTGCTGGTCAAGTTGCGTGAAAGGATCGTGGCCTTCGCGGCATCTCATGTACAGGGGGATATTGCGGAAGACCTGGCGCAGGAGGTGTTGATCCTCTTACATGAGAAATACCGTCATGTGGAGCGCCTCGAGGAACTCATTCCGCTGGCCATCCAAATTGCCAGGTTCAAGATCATGAGCCTGCGCCGCAAGTCGCAACGTCATGGTGAGTACACGCAGGTTTCGGTAACGGACATTCAGTTACCCGATCTGGAGACCGATCCTGCCACGCTGGTGGAGCGCAAGCTGATGTTGGAGCGGCTGACGCAATGCGTGGCACAGTTAGGCAGCCGCTGCCGGGAGTTGTTGCGCCTGAAACTGGAGGGCCGGAATTTCGGTGAGATCCAGAAGCGCATGGGCGCGCAGTCGATCAACACCGTTTACACGTGGGATTATCGCTGCCGCCAACAATTGCTGGAACTGATGGGGGGAGATTGGGAAGGCCGGCCATGAGCCGCGAAGATATCCAAAAGCTGCTGGGTGGGTACGCGACCGATACGCTGAGCGAGGCGGAGCGGCGCGCGCTTTTCGAGGCGGCGCTCGATGACCAGGAGTTATTCGACGCGCTGGCGAAGGAAGAGCCGCTGCGGGATGTGTTGAGGGATCGTGCCGCGCGGCTGCGGTTGATGGAGGCATTGGGCCCGGCGCGTGAGCCTGTTGCGGGGCGCGGCTGGGGATGGCTGCGGCGGCCGGCGGTGTTGGCGATAGCGGGGGCTGCGGCGGTGGTGCTGATCGTGGGCGGGATCGTGCTGCGGGAGACAAGGCGTACGGCACATCAGGAGGTGATGGTCGCGGACGCGATCGGGCCGACTCCGGCGCCTGCTTCGAATGCTGCCCAGGTGAGCCAACCTGCGCTGGTGGCGCAGAAGGCAAAGCGCAACCGACCGGCAAAAATGCCGCAGGCCCAGTTGGCCAGGGGGTTCGCGGCTGTGGAGCCCGCAGCCCCGCCTGCTGCGCCTGCTCCGGGGCCTTCCGGCGCGGCGGGTGTGGGCGGGCTCACTAATAATGGCGCGGTGGCGAGTACGGCGGAAAAAAAGAGCCTCATGCTGCCGAGGGCGCCGGACGCCAGCCAGCGCTTCGTAGCGCAGGATGGGGTGTCACTTGGTTTACAGGTGCGGGCCAAGGCTTCCGCCATCAGATACGCGCTGCTGCTGAAGGACGCCAACGATGTATACGTACCTGTACAGGCCGGCACGGTGTTTCATACCGGCGACTCGGTACGGGTGCAAGTTACGTCGGGGGAGAGCGGGTTTGTTTACTTGTACCAGCGTGACGCAAATTCGGACTGGCGGCTGGTCGCGGGGCAGGCGGTGGAGAAGGGACAGAGCTGTGTTTTGCCGCCGACCGACAGCTTGCATTCGGACACGCCGGCGCAGTTGGCGTTTCGGGTGGTGCTTTCAGACGGCGCGGATCAGCAATCGTCTGCTTCTGCCCCCAGGGGTGAGGCGGAGATCGTGATCGAGTTTCGTTGAAGTCGGCTATAGGGGCTGGCCTTCGCGTACCTCGTCAGTGGCGCGGCGTACGACCTTGTCCCCGGGCGTGAGCGCACCGCTAACCTCGACTAAGTCGCCGTCGGCGGCGCCTTTCTTCACATCCACCCATTCGGCGCGGCCATGGCGCTCGCGAATTACGAAGGTGCGCTCGGTGGTGGTCACCACGCTGGTCCTGGGTACGAACAAGGCGGGATGTTCACGCCGGACCGGCCATTTGACGCTGGGATACATGCCGGGTGCGAGGGCGCCATCGGGATTGAGGACGTCGAGCTCGACTGGCATGGTGCGCGTTTTTGAGTCGAGTGCGTGCGCGATGCGTGCCACGGTTCCTGTGTAGACGCGTTCAGGATACGCCGGCACATGGAAAGGAATGCGCGCGCCGCGCACGGTTCCGGCTACATCTTCCTCGGGCACGGGCACGACGAGCCGCAAGCGGGAGATTTGTTGGATGACCAGCAGCACAGGATCGTCGCCCTTGCCCACCAAGGCACCGGGATGCACCAGGCGGTCGGTGACCACGCCATCGAAGGGAGCGGTGATTTTGAGATAGGCTTCCATATCTTTTTGGGCGCGCGCGGCTGCTGCGGCGGCATGGCTCGATTGCTCGCGCGCACGCACCAGGGCGCGGGCGGCGTCCACCTGCTTTTGCGATTGGACCAGCTCGTTGCCGGCTACTGCGCCGGGCGTTTCGGCCGCGTGGCGGAGCGCCGCATACGTATTTTCCGCCGCGGCCAGTTGGGCTTCGGCTTGTATCTTTTCGGATTCGGCCGATTGCACCTTAGACTCGGCTTCGGCGATCTGGGCCTTCAGTTCGGGGGCGCTGATTTCGGCGAGCAGTTCGCCTTGCTTGACCGCAGTGCCGCGATCTACCAGCACGCGCTCGACGTAGCCGGGCACTTTGGCGTGTAGCGCGACGGTCAGATAGGGCTGGATTTCGGCGGGCAGATCAACCGTGCGGGAGACGGGCCGGGAGAGGACGGTGGCGAGATCGACGGTCTGGGCGAAGAGCGGCGCGCACGTCGCGAGGACAGCCGCGAGCACGGCCTCGGCGCGCCGGGGTAGGGGGCCGGGGGTCGGGGGTCGGGGCTGTGTCTCAAGTTGCGTCATAGTAACGGCTCGTGGGATCCATGGGGTTGAGCGATGGCGAACTGACCGATACTTTTGCCTGAAGAATCGCGTAGATCAAGGGCACGATGGTGAGCGTCGCAAATGTGGAAACGATCAGTCCGCCGATGACGGCGCGGCCCAGCGGCGCGGCCTGCGCGCCAGCTTCGCCGAATCCGATGGCCATGGGCAGCATGCCGAAGATCATGGCGGCGGCGGTCATGAGCACGGCGCGGAGGCGGCCGCCGGCGCCTTCACGGGTGGCGTCGAGAACCGGCTGCCCGCCGTGGCGCGACTGTTCCGCGAATGTCACCAGCAGAATCGAATTCGCCACCGCGATCCCGATGGCCATGATGGCGCCCATGAACGATTGGATATTCAGGGTAGTGCCGGTCGCGAGCAGCATCAGCAGGACTCCGCACAAGACTGCGGGCACGGTCAATACGACGGCAAGCGCCAGGCGCACGGATTGGAAGTTCGAGGACAACAGCAGGAAGATCACCACGACGGCCAACAGCAGCCCGGTGCGAAGGCCGGAGATAGTCTGCGTAAGGGGAGGAATCTCGCCGCGCATGCGCACGGAAACACCGCGGGGCGGCGCGCCGGCCGCATCCAACGCGCGGTTGAGCTTGCCGGCTGCCTCGCCCAGGGTGATTCCGTGAATGTTGGCCGTCAGGCTGACCACGCGCTGGCCGTTATAGCGGTCAATCTCGCCCGGCATGGTACCGGCCTTGAGGCTGGCGACGTCGTCGAGTAGCGGCTCGGGGCTGCCCGAAGGCATCACCGGTATGCCGCCGACCTGTTCGATGCTCTGCATCTGATTCTGCGGGAGCTCCACTTGAATCTGGAAAGCATTGCCGGAATTCGGATCTCGCCAATAGTTGGGATCAGTGAAGCGCGACGACGATGTGGCGGGCACGACGGAATGCACTACGTCCGCCATGGTCAATCCAAACTGGCCGGTGCGCTCGCGATCTATGTCGATATCGAGTGTGGGATAGTTGTTCTCCTGGGCGAATTGCAAGTCGCGCAGAAATGTCAGCTTCGCCAATTGCGCGTGCACTTTCTGCGCGTAGGCGTAATTGTTCTGCAGATTGACGCCCTGGACGGCGACCTCGACGGGTGTGGGCGAACCGAAACTCATCACCTGCGTGACGATATCCGCCGCTTCGAAAGAGACTTGTGTACCCGCCAACTCACGGCCCAGCGCTGCGCGCAGCCGTTCGCGCAGATCTTCGCCGCGGGGGGCAGCGGGATCGAGCGCCACCTGGATGATGGCCTCCTGGGGTCCGCTGGTGAACAGATGGATGAGATCCACGGGATAGCTGGAGGGTATCAGGCCCAGAAAATCGCTCGAAATCCGCACGTTGCCGGGACCGGCTTCGCGCGCGATGACGTCGAGAGCACGCAGGACGATGCGCTCGGTTTCCTCGATGCGGGTACCGGCAGGCGCGCGCAGGCGGATGCGCAACAGCGGGGCATTCGCGTCGGGGAAGAGTTCGGTTCCGATGCGCGGCAGGAGGACATACAAGAGGCCCAGCGCGGAGAATAGATAAATAATCGCCAGCGGCCAACGGAAGCGCAACACGCGGTTCAGATAGCCATCATAAAAGGCGCGCAGGCGGCCGAAGAACCCGGCCCGTTCTTCGCCACGGTTCGCCTCGCGCATCAGCCAGGTGGAAAACACCGGGACGAGCGTGCTGGACAGCAGGTAGGACGCGATCATCGAAAAGCCCACCGCAAGCGACAGGGGGACGAAAAGCTGTCGGCCCACGCCGATCATGAAGAACGACGGAACGAAGACCGCCAGGATACAGAACATGGAGAGCAGGCGTGCCATGGCTGTGCGGCTGCAGGCTTCGACGACCGCGCGCGCCCGCGAAACGCCGGGTAACATGCGGCTGTGTATGTTCTCGATTTCGACGGTGGCCTCGTCTACGAGAACCCCGACCGCCAGGGCGAGGCCGCCCAGCGTCATGACGTTGATGGTCTGGCCGGATGCCCACAGCGCGATCACCGCGGCCAGCAGGGCGAAAGGAATGTTCAGGACGACGATCAGCGCGCTGCGCCAGTCGCGCAGGAAAATCAGGACCATCAAGCCGGTGAGAGACGCACCCAGTAGTCCTTCGAACACCAGTCCGCGGAGCGAATTCGTGACATAAGGCGATTGGTCAAATTCGAGGCTGACGTCGACGTCTTCCGGCACGGCTTTCTTGAAATCGGGGATGGCGGCTTTCACCGCTTGGATCACGGCGAGGGTAGAAGCATCGGCACGCTTGGTGACCGGGATGTAGACGGTACGCTTGCCGTTCACGTGCGCGTAAGCGGTAACGATGTCGGTGCCGTTGTCGATGGCGCCGATGTCGCGCAGGTAAACGGCCGCGCCGGATACGGGGTGGATGGGGGTGCTGAGCAGGTCCGCCAGGTTTGCGCCCAGCGCGGAGTTGGTGCGGGCGATGCGCTGGAGTTTGCCGGTGAACATGCTGCCGGACGGCATGACGACGCTCGACCGGCTGACCGCCGCGATGGCCTCCTCGGGCGAGATACGGTATTGGCGGAGCTTGGCCGGGTCGAGCGTCACGACGATGGTACGCTGATTTCCGCCGAAGGGCGGCGGAGCGGAAACGCCGGGGAGGGTCGCAAACAATGGACGAACGCGGTTGATGGCGAAATCCTGCATCTCGCCTTGCGAATGCGCAGCGCTGCGGAAGACTAACAGGCCCACCGCCACGCTGCCGGCGTCGAAGCGGGTGATGAAGGGCGGCACGGTTCCGGGCGGCATGAAGGAGCGGGCGCGATTCACGTAGCCGACGGTTTCCGACATGGCCTGGCTCATGTTGGTGTCGGGATGGAACACCAGCTTCATAAGTGCCGCGCCCTGAATGCTCTTGCTTTCCACGTGATCGATGCCGGTAATGTAGAGGAAGTGATACTCGTAATAGTAAGTGAGATACCCTTCCATCTGGGCCGGGTCCATGCCGCCATAGGGCTGCGCGACATAGATAGCCGGATCGCCGACTTGCGGGAAGATATCCACGGGCATGCGGCGGACTGCCAGCACGGCGCATAAAGCGATGGCAATCAGCGCAACGACTACAGTAAGTGGGCGGCTAAGTGCGGCTAATACGAGTCTCATTGGCCGGCCTCGTCCAGAAACGGCTGTATGTCGCCGCGGGCGGTGTGGAGTTCGAGCAACGCCCGCCAAACGTTCAAGCGAGCCAGGGCATCGTCGATCTGCGATTCGACGAGCAGGCGCTGGGCTTGGGCGACGCCGTCGATGGGCGCGAGTCCCGATTGGTAGCGCGCAGTGGCTTGATCGAAAGCGGTGCGCGCAGCGGATACCTGGATGGGCGTGTTGACCGCCACGCGCCGCGCCCCCGCGAGTGTGGCCAGGGCCCTATTGAACTGCGCCTGCAATTTGACGGCGATCAGTTCGTATTGCGCCTGACTGGCGCGGACACTAGCTGTTTGAGCGGCTTCCTGCTCGCGGATGGAAAACCGGTCCATCACCGGGAAGGTAACGGTAAGTCCCACGCCGTAGTTTTGGACGGTGGGCGCGAGGCCATTCAATCCGCCGAGGCGCGCGCCATCCAGTAGCATGCCCGTGCCGCGCGCTGCCGCCACACCTTGTAAGACGAACTGCGGGTAATAGGCGCGCGCGAGGGATGCAAGTTTGGATTGGTCCTGGGCGATGACCGCGGTCTGTTCGCGTGCGGCCGGATTGGCGCGCACCTCGATGGCGGGTGCGGCTTGATCGGGAGGCAACTGGTCCACTAAGTGGCCGGGGTTCAGATTGATTTGGGCGGGATCGAGACCTACGAACGCGGCCACATTCGCGCGGGCTACCGCGATAGCCTGCTCCGCCTGGGCGAGCTGTGTCCCGGCCAGGGCGGACTCGGCTTCGACCCTGGACTCGTCAGCGCCGGGCCGCAATTGCGCGCTCACCAGCGCATGGATGCTGCGGTCGAAGACTTGCCAGCTATCCACGGCGGCGCGGGCGGCACGGCCAGTCTGCTCGGCGGCGATGACCGTGAGGAAGGCATCCGCCGTGGCCACGGAAATATCGTACTGGGTGCGGGCTGTGGCGGCTTGCGCACGCACCTGGTTGGCTGTGGCGGCAGCTACGTTCGCGCGGCGCAGACCGAAGTCGAATGGCTGCCAGGTGACCAGCAGACCCACTCCGCTATCCCACACGGAACCCAGGTTATCCGCGTGCACGCCGTCCACACCGGGAATGATTCCTTGTGGCAGCAGCAAGCCATAGAAGGTATTGCGGGTGGCGCGGTTGAACTGTGCCAGCCCATCGACACGCGGCAGGTATGCGGTCTGCGCGAGGCGGATGCCCGCGGCGGCGGCGTTCACCTGTTCCTGAGATACGCGTATGGCAGGGTACGTGTGCAGGGCGCTTTCGACGGCCTGCTTGACCGTCATGGGAGCGGGCGGTTGCGCGGACAAAGCGCCGCATACCAGGCCGATCAAAGTCAACGCGCCGGGAAGATTTTTCATCGGCCCTCGATCAGTTCTCCGAAGAGCTCGCGCACCTTGTCCTTGGCTGCTCGCAAGGCTTTACGCCCCAAAGGAGTGGCGCGATAAACCTTGCGCAGCGACTTGCCGTTGCGCTTTGCGGTGGAGCGCAGGTAGCCCTTTTTTTCCAGGCCGTGGAGCAAGGGATAGAGTGTGCCGGGGCTGATGCGATAGCCGTGGCGGGCCAGTTCCTCCACCATGCCGAGCCCGAAGATGGGCTCCTCGGCGGCGTGGTGCAGCACATGAAGGCGGATCAGGCCGGAGTAGAGGTCGCGGTCATGCTGATACTCGGATTTCGTTTTCGTCATCCGATTATGTATGGTTTAGTATAGGGGTGGCCGCCGGTGTTGTCAACTTCGCGGCGGGCGTGTCGGCGTTGCAGGATGAGATCCTGCCCCACGGATGTCGAAGAGAGGCGGGTTTGGCGGCCCGCCTCTGCCTTGGCACTCAGCGGGCGAGAGCCAGTTTACTGCCGCTGGAAGGCAAGCGTCAGGACGCCATGATCCGGACGTTCAACCGTGAGCCGCAATGTTCCGTCAGGTTGCAGAGTGTACCGCTCCACCGTGGTGGCGCCATCCTGCGTAGTAGCGACCTGAAGGACGTCACCCTGCCACTTGGCCTTGGACTTTATGGTTTTACCTTCGTGGATGGTGGAGTTTTCACTCCCATCGTCGCTGAAGGTGTAGGAAGCCGTTCCAAAGTCTCCGCTGAAATTGAAAGTGCGAGACACATAAATGTGGTGCTGCCGTTCGCTAATGGTCAGATTGCCCGTTTGGATGGCCGGCTGACCGCCGAAATCACTCTGCGTGGGTACGAGCACCCAAGTACCGTCCAGGTTGTGATGCGAGCTAGCAACCGCCAAAGCGGCTAGGATCACGCCCGCCGCGATTCGCGTTAAGAAAGCTATTTGAGATCGACAATACATAAGTACCCTCCTGCGCAAAAATTGATTGCGAAGCGGAAAATGTTGCACTATTAGGCGAGCCGTTCGGAGACGGCCCGCCAATCCGTTTACTAACGCCAGTGCCTTCTCACTAACGCCAGTGCCCTTCAACCATGACGTATCCGCCGCCCCGATGGACCCAGCGGTGCGCCACCCAGCGGGCATGGGGATGGGGAGGCAGTTCCCATCTTCCGGGGACCCAGGCGTACGCGGTGCCATTCCAGTTTTGGTAACCGTTTATCCATACATAGCCGGCGCCGGGAGCCGCGGGACGCGTCTCCACCACAGCGGCTGGGGGCGCCACTTTAACTACTACCTCCGCCATCGCTGTACCGAGAGTTAGCGCACTGGCAAAGGCCAAACCCATCAGACTCTTACGCAACATCGCTCTTGCTCCTTTGACTTTGATTGGAAGATACTGCATTCCTGTAAGAGTTGGAGCAAGCGCTTTGCCACACTGATTGGTCAGCGGAGCTATCGCTTCGTATTCACCGATCTTTCGGTATCCGTATGTGCGGAGCTATACGCAAAGCCGCCGGTTGTTTGTGTGCAGGAATTGCCATGGAGTCCGGGAAAGTTCACAAGTGTTTGTCGATAATTCACATGTGTGCCTGCCCGCTTGTGCTTATCATGCGACTAGAGCCAGATGACGTGGAACAATAAGTGGCACAATAGAACGGCGCGACTGTTTTGTATTGCCGTCACGTGCCTCGCCGCGGCGCAAGCACAGCCCAGCGGTTGGACGCGACCGGTAGCACTGAGCACCGGCGGTCAGGGCTGGGAAGCCGCCGCGGCCATGGATGCGAACGGGAACGTGGTAGCACTGTGGGATGAGCGCACGAGCCAGGACCAACTGTGGTCTCGCGCGAAGCCGGCCGCCGGCAATTGGGGACGCGCAAGTCAGGTATCGCCCGCACTTCAGACCACGTTGGTTTTTCCGGTTATACGAATCAGCGCGGCAGGATTTGCTACCGCGGTGTGGACCGACTCCGATGGCGTGTGGACAGCCGACCGGCCGCCTACTGGAAACTGGAACCCGCCGCAGCTCCTGGTCTCAGGCGCGTCCGGTCCTATCTTCGTAATGAATGCGCACGGCGATGCCGCGGTAGTCTGGACCGCGGGTGGGCCGCCGGGTACGCAGAGCGCCGTGCTGGCGACACTTCGGCCCGCGGGCGCAGGCTGGACCATTCCACTGACCTTGGCCAGCGGCGTATATGTTTTCGCCAATCATGCGGGGATAAGCGCGGAGGGCACGGTGATCGCAACATGGGAGACCTACCATGCGTTTTGCAACTCCGAAGGATGCGAGTTCAGTCACTTCGCCCTGCACGCCTCCCGGCACGATGTGGGCGGCGGCTGGGTGCGGTCGGGCGTATTATTGGGGCCGGATAACGATTCCCACGACGCGCGCGCCGCGCTGGATGCGCAGGGGCAGGCGATGCTGGTGGCACTGAGCGGCTCGGGGACCTACGTCTCGGCGACACAGGGTAGTTCCGGGGGTGACTGGAGCGGGTTCAATACGGTTGTCGATGTGCAAGGGATCTCGATTGTTTCCGATGTGGCGAGCGACAGTGCGGGCAACGTAACCATGATCTACGAGACCATCGGCTTTGGGTCACAAGCGTTCGCGGTGGATGGCTCGATCAGCAGCAATGCCTGGTCGCCGCCCGTGCTTCTGTCCGGCAGTGACATGACTGTCAGCCAGATCTATTTCGCTGTCGCGGCGAACGGCGTGGGAGTGGCGGTGTGGTTGTCCAGCAGCGAGACTCCGGAAATCCACGCCGTTATAAGAGACAGCGCTAGCGGCACATGGAGTACGCCGGTCACTGTCTCCGCGGGGGGAAGCAGCGAAATCTCCCCGGAAGCCGCCGCGGTAAGTGCATCCGGAAGCGCGATCATCGTGTATTCCGGGTATAACAAGTCCGATATACACACCGAGTACGCTGCAAACTATACGCCTTAGCAGGATGCGGAAAAGCACGTTGGCGGGGCCGCTCCCTCACGGTTGCGGCTCTGAGCCGCGCGCCGCAAGGGAGAAAGACACATGAAACTGAGCTTGTTACCGGGGATCCTCCTGGTTGGGCTGGTGAGTAACCCGGCGCTCTCTCGGGCGCAGACGCCCAGCTTTCAAGGGCTGGGCCAGATGCCCGGATCGACATTCGCAGGAGGAACCTATAGCACCGCCGTCTCGGGCGATGGTTCCACGATTATGGGCTACGGATGGGTCTGCGCCGGTGGGCGGAGTAAGTGCAACTCTACAGACATGGTGCGGGCCTATATTTGGACCGTGGCCGGCGGATACCAGATTCTGGACACTGCTGGAAACAGCGACTTCTTTGGCGCAGGCGCGATCTCATACAATGGTTCCGCCGTATGCGGGGAACACCCGACAGGAAACTCTTCGACCTTCGAGGCATTCCGCTGGACAGCCACGCAAGGATTGAAGCAACTCCCGATGGACATCGCGACCGCGATTACGGCTGATGGAGACATGGTCGCAGGCGGGGATAACTGGTGGAAGACATCCGGGGAGAAAGGGATCTTCGGTCCATTTCCAGGAGAGCAGGATCAGACCGAGGCATATGGACTTGGCGGGACGGGAACGGATCCGGTGGCGGTCGGCGCGGCGATTAACGGTGCGGACCCCAATGGCGCAACCTTCCATGCATTCCGCTGGACGCCCGCCGCAGGGCTCGAAGATCTGGGGCTCACCACGGGCACGCAAAGCTTGGCAATTGCCATATCCGCCGATGGCAGAGTGGTGGTTGGGGAGGCTACCGACGCGGCAGGATTTTGGCGGGCGTTTCGATGGACCGCCTCCACCGGCATGCAGGATCTCGGCACGCTGGGCGGTCCGGAGAGCGCCGCATTCGGGGTGAGCAGGGACGGCGCGGTGATCGTGGGCTCGTCGCTCACCAGTGGGTCGAGCGGCTCCAGTGCCGCTTTCATTTGGACGCCGAAAACAGGCATGCAGAGTTTGCTGACCGCACTGCAGGCAGCCGCAGTCCACGCCGCTGATGATTGGGTCACCGTGGATGAGCTGGTGGGTGTTTCCGCGGACGGCACGGTAATGACCGGATTTGGCCAGAGCCCACGCACGCAGGCGTTTCCGTTCGGCAATTTCGAGCCGTTTCGCGTAGTCCTTCCCGCGCCGGAGTAGCGAACCGCACCAACTAAGCGCTCACGGCGTCGACCGCGTATGGACTGCCGGGCATGCTGCCGGTCGAAGGCATGTGCGCGTTTTGAACCGTCCAGCTCTGCCCTCCGTCACCGTATGATAGAGCTCCCCGATGGCTCCAACGGCCCACCCATTACTCGTATCCGCGAACGAGACGCCGAACAGGTTGTTCTGGAAGTTAGGAATTCCAGTGGAGGTTCTGGCCTGTGGGCAAGGGGCCTTGCAGGCGCCAGACTCCGCTCGACTGCGCGGCCGTGACACCTTGACCACTTGTACAACAGGGGCGGGCGCGAAAGGTATCCACTTTGTAAAAAGCACGTAAGATTCGAAGCTTCGGTTAAGATCAGCCACGGTAAGATCAATAGGTGGATCAGTTCGCTTTTGATTTTGCTCCCGCACGCCGCGTATATTCCGTCAGCGACCTGAATGCAGCCATTCGCGCGGCGCTCGAGAACGCATTTCCCGACGTGTGGGTCTCCGGCGAAATCTCCGGCGTCAAGCTGGCTACGAGCGGCCATTACTACTTCACGTTGAAGGAGCGCGAGGCGCAGGTGCGCGCGGTGGCCTTCCGGTCCGCGCATCGCTATTGGAAATTCAAGCCGCGGGACGGACTGGCGGTAATGGCGCGCGGCCGCATCGATGTGTTTGAGGCACGTGGAGAATATCAGCTCATCGTGGAATTGCTGGAGCCGCTGGGACACGGCGCGCTGCAGCTCGCCTTCGAAGAACTCAAGAAGAAACTGGCTGCGGAGGGATTGTTCGAACCTGCGCGCAAGCGGCCATTGCCGCGATATCCGCGGCGCATCGGGATCGTTACGTCGCCGCGGGGCGCGGTCATCTCCGACATGGTGCAGATTCTCTCGCGCCGGTTCCCGGGCCTCCACATCCGGCTCTTTCCCGCGCTGGTGCAGGGTGAAGGTTCGGTGGAGGAGGTCTGCCGCGGCCTGGATTATTTCAGCCGACACGCCTGGGCGGAACTGGTGATTGTGGCCCGCGGCGGCGGCTCGCTCGAGGATCTCTGGACGTTTAACGAAGAAGCCGTAGCCCGCGCCATCGCCCGCTGCGCGGTGCCGGTGGTATCGGCAGTAGGACATGAAAGCGATGTGACCATCGCCGACTTCGTGGCCGATCTGCGCGCGCCCACGCCCTCGGCCGCGGCCGAGATGATCGTTTGCACGCGCCAGGAATTGCTGGATCGCATCGCCGGCGACCAACAGAAGCTGACTCACGCAGTCCGCTACCATCTGGCCGTACTCGGACGCCGCTGGCAGCAGCAAGGCATCGAAAGGCCGCTGGGACTACTGCATCGCGCCATCGGGCGCCAGGCCCAGCGCACCGATGAACTGGAATTCCGGCTGCGCGATCTTCTGCGCAACCTGCTCGAGCGCCAGTCCCGCGGGCAGCGTGCGCTCGCGGCGCGGCTACGTTATTTCGATCTGCGCCCGCGCTTCGCGTCCGATCGCCGGCGCCTGGATCAGGCCCACGCCGCCGCTTTCGAGTCGCTGCGCTCGAAACTCGCGCGCCGCCGCGGCGCCGTCGAGCAACTCTCCGCCAAGCTGTCCCAACTCAGTCCGCTGCTGATACTCGACCGCGGCTACGCGATCGTTACCAATCAGGCGGGCGCCATCGTCAAGGATAGCGCCGCGGCTCCGCCCACGACCGCCATCCAGGTGCGTCTCGCCAAGGGCCGGCTTGATGCTACAGTATCTAACAGCAGTTGAATCGCGCCGCGATCGGGTTCATGTGCGTCCATCCGTGGTTCCGGCTGCGCCCGCTTGCGGAATCGTACGAAGACGGCTAGAATCAGGAGTTTCGAAAGTCCAGGAGGAAGTATGGCATCAATCGCCGAGAGGGTGAAGCAGATTATCGTCGAGCAACTGGGCGTAGACGAAGCCCAAGTGGAGGACAACGCGTCGTTCGTGGACGACCTGGGCGCCGATTCGCTCGACATCGTAGAACTGGTAATGGCCTTCGAAGAAGCCTTTGAACTGGAAATTCCCGACGAGGACGCCGAAAAAATAGCCACCGTAAAGGACGCCATCACTTACATCGAAAATAAGTCGGCCAAGAAGTAGCGGCGCGGCGTTTTTTCCCAGGAGTATTTGCGTGTCACGCAGAGTGGTCGTAACCGGTGTGGGCTTGCTTTCCTCGGTGGGCATCGGGACCGAAGCAACCTGGCAAGGCGTGCTGGCGGGTAAAAGCGGAATCGGACCGATCACGGCTTTCGATGCGCACCTGTTTTCCTGCCGCATTGCCGGCGCCATCCAAGGTTTCGAGCCGGCTCACTACATCGAAAAAAAGGAAATCAAGAAGATGGGGCGTTTCATCCAGTTCGCCATTGCGGCGGCGGATTGCGCCACCAGTTCGGCGGGCTTGCGTGTGGATCCGGCTGAGGCCGAGAACGTGGGCGTCTACATCGGCAGCGGCATCGGCGGATTCGAGGTTATCGAGCGCGAGCACCAGACGCTTCTCGAGTTCGGTCCCCGCCGCATCTCGCCGTTTTTTATTCCGGCGACCATCGTCAACCTGGCTTCAGGGTACGTATCGATCCGGACTGGGGCGAAGGGTCCGAATTCTGCGACGGCCACCGCCTGCACCACCAGCGCGCACTCCATCGGCGACTCATTCCGGCTGATCCAGCACGGCGATGCCGATGTCATGATCTGCGGCGGCACGGAAGCCTGCATCACTCCCATGGGTATCGGCGGATTCGCGGCGATGCGCGCGCTCTCTACACGAAACGACGAACCCCAGCGCGCGTCGCGTCCCTGGGACCTGAACCGCGACGGTTTTGTGGTGGGCGAAGGGTCCGGCATCCTGGTACTGGAAGAGTTGGAACATGCACGCCGGCGCGGCGCACGCATTCTGGCCGAAAGCGTGGGATACGGTATGAGCGCCGACGCGTTCCACGTGACCGCACCGCCGCCGGATGGGGATGGCGCATTTCGCGTGATGCGCAACGCCCTGCGGGACGCGCGCATCCAGCCGGAGCAAATCGATTACATCAACGCGCACGGCACATCCACCGACGTGGGCGACCGCGCGGAAACGGCTGCGATCAAGCGCTGCTTCGGCGGGCATGCCTTTAAAGTGGCGGTAAGCTCCACCAAATCGATGACCGGACATCTGCTGGGCGGCGCCGGCGGACTGGAAGCCGGCATTACGGTGCTGGCGATTCGCGATCAGGTGGCCCCGCCCACCATCAACTACGAAACTCCCGATCCCGAATGCGATCTGGATTATGTGCCGAATAAAGCGCGCCCTATGCGCATCGATTATGCGCTGTCCAACTCCTTCGGCTTTGGGGGAACGAATGGTGCTCTTATTTTCAAGCGATATACAGAGTGAAAGGAGAAGTCAGGAGACAGGGGACAGGAGTCAGAAGTCAGAAGCCAGACTTCGGGCGCTGCCGCAGGATTGGGATTCTGTCTTCTGTCTCCTGACTTCTGTCTCCTGCATTTCTTATGAAAATCGTCGTCTGCATTAAGCAAGTTCCGGCCCGCGATTCGCAACTGCGCGTCGCGTCATCGGGTGCCTGGATTCAGGATGCCGATCTCAGTTACGAGATCAATGAGCCCGATGCTTACGCCTTGGAAGAAGGCCTGCAACTGAAAGAGAAACACGGGGGCGAAGTGGTGGTGCTGTGCGCCGGACCCGCGCGCGCCGCGCAAACCATTCGCGAAGCCCTCGCCAAGGGCGCTGACCGCGCCATCCACATCGAAGAAGAAAACATCGGCGCATTCGATCCGCTGGGCGCGGCACGCTTGCTGGCCGCGGCTTTGGCGCCTGAAACCCCCGACCTGGTGCTCACCGGCCTGCAATCCGACGACCTCGGTTATGGCCAGACCGGCGTGATTCTGGCCGAGTTACTGGGACTGCCGCACGCCACGATCATTATGCAGGTGGAGAAGCAGGACGGCTCCATCCGCGTAAAGCGGGAACTGGAGGACGGCTGGTTTCAGCATGTCGAGATGCCTTTGCCGGCGCTGCTCACGATTCAATCCGGCATCAACAAGCTACGCTACGCCACGCTCATGGGAATCAAGAAAGCCAAGAATAAGGAGATGCGCGCGGTGACCGCGGCGGCATTGAGTGTCAGTGCGGCCTCTAGCTCCATCCAACTCAGCCGCGTGTATTTGCCGGGCCGCTCGAAGCAAACCCAGCTATTTGAAGGTCCGCCCAAAGAGTGCGCTGCGAAACTGGTAGAGAAACTGAAATTCGAGGCGCGCGTCATATGAGCATTCTGGTGGTGATGGAACAACGCGCGGTCCAGGGCCCGCCGGCCTGGAGCCGCATGTCCTGGGAGACGCTGGCGGCCGGCCAGCAACTCGCGCGCGAATTACAGCAGCCTGTTTCGGCCGCTGTGCTGGGACAGGGTGTCGAAAACCTTGCCGCGGAACTTACCGGCAAGAAGCTCGACCGCGCATATCTCGTCGAGCACGAGTTACTCAAAGACTATACGCCCGATACTTATGCGGCGGCTGTGCGCCAGTTAGTCGAAAAGACACAAGCTAGCATTGTGCTCTTTCCACATACTTACCAGGTGCGCGATTTCCTGCCCAAGCTGGCCACGGCGCTGGGACGCGTGGCGGTGAGCGACGTGGTGGCGCACCGCATCGAGGATGGAAAGCTGGTCCTGGTGCGCCAGCTTTTTCAAGGTAAGCTCAATGTGGACGTGCGCTTCACCGGCGACCCACCTTACTTCGCGTCGCTGCAGGCAGGCGCCTACCGGGCCGATCAACTGGAAGCCGGATCGGCTCCGCTCGAAAAATTCACGCCGCGGCTTTCACCCAGCCGCATCAAGCCGTTGGATCTTTTCCGGGAAGCCGCGCGCGCCGTGGACCTGACGGCCGCCGAGATCATCGTATCGGTTGGCCGCGGCATCAAGGAAGCCGACAACATCCCGATCGTGCAGAAGCTGGCGGACGTGCTGGGCGCGGAACTGGCGGCTTCGCGGCCGATTTGCGATTCCGGCTGGCTGCCGATGGAGCGCCAGGTGGGCAGCTCCGGACAAACCGTGGCGCCTAAGATGTACCTGGCTGTCGGTATATCCGGCGCGATTCAGCACCTGGTCGGCATGAAAGGCTCCAAGACCATCGTGGCGATTAACAAAGATGCCAACGCGCCGATTTTCGAGGTGGCCGATTACGGCATTGTGGGCGATTTGTTCCAGGTGGTGCCGGCGCTGGTGGAGGAGATAAAGAAGGCGAAGGCGTAAGAGGATACGGCCTGGCCGTTCAGCTGCGGGCTACAATGGGTAACGCGACCATGCCCACCAAACGGAGGCCAAAGCTGCCAAAGCCGGAGCGGCTGCCAGCCCTGGAGTCCGCCGCACCCGAAGAGCTGCCCGAGATTATCGACACGCTCTACCGCAAGATTCAAAAGGCTCCGCCGGGCAAGAAAAAGTGGGCAGCGGCGGCTGTGAATGAACTAAACCGGCTAATGGACCTCTCCGAGTCACTACTCGCCGACGCCGCATCAGACCCCGAACTGGCGATTCTGCGCGCGCAGTCGTCTCCCGAATACCTGAATACCCTGCGATCTCTCGATCCACTTGCGCCGGCGTTCGCGCGCGGGGCGCAGGCACGGCTCGAACTTCTCAGGCAGGGTGGCGGCGTTTATACCAGCGACCGGGTTGCTGAACTCCTTGGTATCTCACCGCAAACGGTGGTCAAGTGGCACAACAGCGGCAAGCTGCTCGCGTTGACGTTCGGCCGCGGTGGTTTGCGTTATCCGCGATGGCAGTTCGACATAGACAGGTCCGCTGTTATCGCCGGCCTGGAAGAAGTGCTGTCTGTTCTGGCGAAGCACGACGCCTGGATGCAGAATGTCTTCTTCCTCAGTTCCAATAGCCGCCTTGATGACCGGCGTCCCCTCGACGTGCTGAAGGAGGGTGGCTTCGAGCTGGTGCTGGATGCGGCACGATCGTTTCTGCAGCAGGGAGCTGCCTGACATTGGGTCTGCCGGGACCGCATCCGGCTCCGCCGTCCGACCTCCATACCCGCAAGCTGCCGGTTCGCCAATTCGAGGGCGAATGCTACCGCACTTACGACCTCAGCCGGAATCCACTTTTTTTCGGTCGATCTGGCACGAAACGCTTCGATGATCCGCGCGGAGAATACGGCGTACTGTACGCCGCCAGAGACGCTTACGGTTCCTTTATAGAGACGTTCGGCCAACTTCGTTCGCACCTTATTTCGAGCTCCGAATTGAAGAGCAAGGGGCTGGCAAGGATGGTCGCCCGGCGACCCCTGACATTGGTCGATGCGGCTGAACCCGGCGCCCTCGCACGCCTCAGCGCGGATAGCCGACTATTTGCGGCGGATTACGCTATAGCGCAGGTATGGTCGCGAGCTTTCTACGACTATCCCTTCTTACGGCTTGACGGCATATTGTATCCGGCAAGGCATGACCAGACGCGGGTGTCAATTGCAGTGTTCGACCGCGCCGAAGGCATAGAGGTTATCGATTGCCAGAGTTGGTACGAGGACTACGGGCGTGAGGGGAAGTCCCTACGTTCGACGTTGGGGGCCATCCTCGACCACTATGGCTTTCGGTTAATCGAAACCGTGGGCCGTCCCCAGAAGAAAGGGCCGGGGAGATCCGAGCAGGGTAGCTTCACTTTCGATTCGATTAGATTAGATTAGATTAGATTAGATTAGTGGAAGGGGCGTGGGCGATTTGTTCCAGGTGGCTCCGGGCACTCGGGAGCGGATTTGACTCGGGGCGACGCACACACGATGGTGGATTTGGTGGATGGAAATCACGTTCCAGGTCTGCAGCGACGGGGATGCCGGCCTATCGGCGGCTTCATGGGACTCGCCGGATAACACGGGAGGCAACACCGCGCGGGGGCGTGACCTTTGGGATCCGCAGCACAAATTACTGATGCGGTCGAGACGCATTTGACCCGGGTCAGGCCCGCGTCACATCTGGCTGCATTTCTTCAACGACCGCGGTTCTGACTTCACGGATTCTTTCGGCGGGCCAATAACCGCCGCGGAGCCGCTTGGGCGACCACTCGTCCCGGTGAGCACCCAGCAGTTCCCGCTCCTCACGTTCCCGGCCCTCGAAGTAGCGGGCCAACTCGGCGCTGCGTTTCAGATAGTAGCCGATCACCTGGTAGACATCGGCCAACGGCAGGCTCGGGAAGGCTTGCGCGATCTCCTCCAGATCCAGCGTGACACGCGTTTCCCGATCCGATAGACGCCATGCACATCTTTCGCCAAGGGAATCGCATCTACAACTTCGATCACGGCCATTTCTCGATTATCACTCCATTACAATAGGAACTTCATGCCGCACCGGCTGCGCCACGCGATTTGCAATGAAATCTTCGAAAACTGGGGTTTTGCCGAGGCGTGCCGCGCTATCCGGCAGGCCGGTTACACGGGCATCGAGATCGCGCCGTTCACCCTGGCTGAAGATCCGGCGACTCTGCCGGCCGCGCGCCGCCGCGAATGCCGCGATATCATTGCTTCCGAGGGCTTGCAGTTCGTGGGCCTGCACTGGCTGATGGTCAGCCCCAAGGGTTTGCACGTCACCACGCCCGATGCCATGCCTGCGCCGCCGGAGTTGGCAACACATCGGTCATCTCATCGATCTCTGCGCCGATCTCGGTCCCGACGGCATCCTGGTGTTCGGCTCGCCCAAGCAGCGCGGCACAATCGGTGGGCTGGACCGTGCGGAGGCCACCCGGCATTTCGTCGATGGCCTGGCCGACGCTGCCGCGCACGCGGGCGAACGCGGCGTCACCATCCTGATGGAAGCGCTGCCGCTCAACCAATGCGATGTGGTGACCTCGCTCGACGAAGCCGCACGGCTGGTGCGCCAGATCAATCACCCCGCTGTCCGCACGATGTTCGACTGCCACAATGCCATCGACGAAACCGAGCCGCACGCCACGCTGGTCGAACGCTACTACGAGTTGATCCGCCACATACACGTCAACGAACTGGATGGCCGCCATCCCGGCACCGGATCTTACAATTTTAAGCAGCTGTTCGATGTACTTCGCCGGCGCGGGTATGGCGGCTGGGTATCACTCGAGGCTTTCGATTTCGCGCCGGGGGCCGAAACCATTGCCCGCGACTCACTTCGTTTTCTGGAGAATCAATGAGTAAATACGTGGTTACCGGAGGGGCGGGTTTCATAGGCTCGGCTATTGTACGGGGGCTGCTGCGGGAAGGCGCGCGCCCGGTGGTGGTACTCGATAACTTTCTCTCCGGCCATCAGGAAAACCTCGACGAGGTGCGTCCCTCCATCGACGTGCAGCGCGCCGATATTCGCAACTACGACGAGATAGCTCCTATTCTGAAGGGCGCCGCCGTAGTCTTTCACGAAGCCGCCATCCCATCGGTGCCCCGCTCCATCGACGATCCGGTCCCCTCGCACCAAATCAATATTGATGGCACATTTAACGTGCTGCGTGCGGCGGCGGAAGGCGGCGCCGGCCGCGTGGTATACGCCGCATCGTCCTCGGCGTATGGCGACAGCGAGGTGATGCCGAAAGTCGAGACCATGATTCCGCGGCCTAAGTCTCCGTACGCGCTGCAAAAACTTGTTGGTGAATACTACGCGCAGATCTTCGCGACTACCTTCGGCATCGAGACCGTGTCGCTGCGGTATTTCAATGTCTTCGGCCCGCGGCAGGATCCCTCCAGTCAGTACTCCGGCGTGCTGTCGGTATTCATCAAAGCGATCGCCGAGCGGCGCGCACCGACTATATTCGGAGACGGCGAGCAGTCCCGCGATTTCACTTACGTGGAAGACGTAGTGGAGTTGAATCTGAAAGCGGCGCGCTCGCCAGGTGTCTCGGGCAGGTTATTCAACGGCGGCAATGGCGGGCGCATCACGCTGAATGAGGCGTGGCGGCTGGTACAGCAAATCGAAGGCGTGAACATTCCGGCATTGTACGGGCCGCCGCGCCCCGGCGACGTGCACGATTCGCAGGCCGACATCACTTCCGCTGTTGCGGATCTGGGACACGCGCCGCGCTTCTCCTTCGAAGAGGGGTTACGGCTGACGCTGGCATGGTACAAAGCACAACAGACACGGTGAGCCTGGCGCGTGAGCCGCTGTATCTGCGCGGCATCGAGCTTTACGGCGCCGGCGAGTTCTTCCGATGCCACGAAGTGCTGGAAGAATTGTGGACGCCGATGCGCGGCCCGCACCGTCTGTTTCTGCAGGCTTTGATCCATTTTGCGGTGGCGTTCTATCACCAGGAGCGGTCGAATCCGGCGGGTGCCGAGCGGCAGTTGCGCAAGGCGCTGCGCAAAATCGAGCGCTACTTGCCGTTCTACGAAGGCGTCGACACGGCCACTCTTTACCAGGAAGGGCAGCTTTGCGTGCGGCGCATTTTGGCCGGGGAACGGCCCGCGCCGCCGCGCATGTTGCTCGACCCGGGGCGGACGCTTTAGCGGAATGCCACAGCTGTTGTGGCTGCCCCACGACTACTGCGCGATGGCTTTCTGGATAGCTGACTCCGCCACCGGTGCCATCAGCGCATAGCCTTTGCCGTTCGGATGCAGCCCGTCGTCCGAGTAACCTTCGCGTAACATGCCCTGGTCATCGACCGTGGCGCTATAGTAATCGGCAAACGTGGCGTGGGCTTTGGCCGCGTAGTCCCGCAGCCACGCATTCAGCTTCAGGATGTCCGCCGGCGGGCGACCCACGGTCTGCTTGTTTTTCGTGTAATCGCTGATCGGCGTCAAAGAGCAGAGAACGACCTTGATGCCATGGGCCTGCGCCAGTTCCGTCATTGCCTGGAAGTTTTCCTCGATCATAGTGATGGTCGCGGGTCCTGTGTTACGCGCGATATCGTTCGTGCCGGCTAGGATGATGAGCGCCGCAGGCTTCAGATCGATCACATCAGGATACATGCGCACCAGCATCTGCGGAGTCGTCTGGCCGCCGATACCGCGATTCACATACGGCTTGTCCGGGAAAGATTGTGCGAGCTTCCAGCCATCGGTAAATGGAGTCGCCCAGAAACACGACGCGCCGCGATTCGGCGGGCTGCGCCTTCAGACGCTCATTGTCCTGATGATAGCGGCCGAGCTGATTCCAATCCTGGAGCTGGTCGGCGAGATTCCGTGCGGCGAACACCAGGCAGCAGTTGGCCTTGGGTGGATTGTATTCTTCCACCAACTGGCTGCGGGCGGCGGCGGGCAACAGGAGCAGCGCAAGCAGGTACAGTGAGACGTTTCGAGGCGTCGGTTCTCCTTAGGCCTACGGAGCCCAGCATAACCCGCTGCACCGCCGATTCCCAGCCGCGGGCGCGCGAGAGCTAGACCGTCAAGTGGCCCGCGGCAGGGTAAACAGGAACTTAGAGCCCTGCCCCGGCTCGGATTCCACCCAGATGCGCCCCCCATAGCGCTCTACGATTTTCTGACAGATGGCCAGGCCAATTCCTGTTCCGGGATATTGGTTCCGGTCGTGAAGTCTCTTGAACATACCGAAGATTTGTTTCTGGAACTGCGTCGGAATCCCTATCCCGTTATCTTCCACGGAAAAGCGCCAGTAACCTGAATCCTCCCGCGCGTCGATCCTGATATGGGGGATCTCCGCGCTCCTGTATTTCAGCGCATTCGAAAGCAGATTCTGGAAGAGCTGCACGAACGGAACCGGCTCACCGCGCACCACCGGCAGGGCCCCCATGGAGATTTCGGCCTGAGTCTCATCAATCGTGGCGCGCAGATTTTTAGTAACGGTTTCCAGCACGCCGACAAGGTTCACCGGCGCCAGCGGCGCGTCGGATTTGGGGGCCGCCTGGGAATAGGCCAGTAGGCCGCTTATGAGTGTTTCCATGCGATGGGCGCCTTCCACGCAGTAACCCAGATATTCCGAGGCTGTACCATCCAACTGATGACCGTATTTCCGCTCGATCATCTGGCTGTAAATGGCGACCTGCCGCAGGGGCTCCTGTAAGTCGTGGCTCGCAGAACGCGCAAACTGCTCCAGATCGATATTGGCACGGCGCAGCTCTTCGTTCGTCCGCTGCAGGATCTCGTCGGTCTCTTTCCTGCGGGTGACATCTTCGGCAATGTAGCTGAAGCGCGGCCGGCCGCTGGGACCAAGTCCCAAGAAGTTCACCCAGGCGCTTAACCAGCACTGGCCACCGTGCCACGGGTGTTGGTATTCGAATCGAACCGGGCGGTCTTCCGCCTGACTTTGGAAATAGTGTTTCAGCCAAATGGCGTCGGAGGGACGGCGGACCCGCGACGCTCCTTCGGCTGGCTGCGGCAGACTCTCCGATTCGGCGGCCTGGAACCGGACCGTCGCATCGTTAAGATAGACCGGGCGAATTTCGTCGCCTTCCAATTCCACCACTCCCATGAGGAAGGGCGAACTGTCATAAAAACTCTGGAGCGTGGCCTGGCTTTCTTTCGTCGCCTTCTCGGCATCCAGAATCCGCCTGCGCATCGAGAGGTGTGCCGCCACGCGGGCCAGCAGTTCTCGCGCCGTAAACGGCTTAATCAGGTAGTCGTCCGCCCCGGCTCCCAGGCCTTCCAGCCGGCTCTCTTCCCCGGCGCGGGCGGAAAGCAGAATAAACGGGATGGTCCGGGTTTGCGGCCGCGCCCGCAATTCCTTCAAGAGCCCGAAGCCATCCAACCCCGGCATCATCACGTCGCTCAGGATCAGATCGGGCGGACGCGCGAGAGCGGCGCGGAGGGCATCTTCGCCGTTGGCGACGGCCTCGATGCGATAGCGCCCCTGAAGCAGCCGGGTCACATACTCACGCATGTCGGCGTTGTCGTCGGCCAGAATCACCCGTTCGCCAGCCGTGGCCGATTCCCCTACCGCACCGTCTTCTTCCATGGCTGCTTCCATGGCTACCTCGATGGCCACGCCCGGCCGGGGCGCGTTGCCATCGAGCCCGCCGGCCGGCTGCCATCGCAAGGCCTCCTGGATGACGCCCCCCGATCCGGAGCCGGACCTGACCAAAGTACCGGAAGGCTTGATCTTGTCCTGCGGCAAATGTCCGGCGCCCAGCGGAATCGTCACGGTGAAAGTAGTTCCCTTGTATATCTGGCTGCGGGCGGCGATCGATCCACCATGCAGCTTGACCAACTCGTGCACCAGCGCCAGCCCGATGCCGGTTCCTTCAATCGTGCGGCCCCTGGCGCCCGCGATCCGATGAAAGCGTTCGAATATGTGCGGCAGCTCGGATTCGGGGATGCCCGTGCCGGTGTCCTCCACGGTGAGCAGGGCATGGCCTCCGCGAGCCGCCAGGGCGATTCTCACACCGCCTTCGAAGGTGAACTTCAGCGCATTCGAAAGAAGATTCAGGACGATCTGCTCCCACATGTCGCGATCCACATAGGCCCGCTCAGGCAGTGCCTCGCATTCGATCCGGAAACTCAGACCGGCCTTTTGCATGACGGAGCGGAAGTTCGAGGCCAGATCCGCGGTGAATTGATCGAGTTCGGTCGGCTCGTAGGCGGCCTCGATCCGCCCCGCTTCGATGCGCGTAAACTCCAGCAGGGTATTCACCATCTTCTGCAGGCGCAGGCCGTTGCGGTACACCAGATCGAGCAGCTCGCGCCGCTCGGCGGTTTGCCCCGGGGCTGCCAGCATCTCCTCCACCGGGCTCAGCATCAGCGTCAGCGGCGTGCGGAACTCGTGGCTCACATTGGAGAAGAACGTGGTCTTGGCGCGGTCGATTTCCGCCAGCGCTTCCGCGCGCCTGTGCTCCGCTTCATAGGCGCGGGCATTCGCCAGTGCGGCGGCAATCTGACCCGCCAGTAAGTCGATAAATCCGTACGCCAGATCGTAGCGCCGATAGGGGTTCGTGCCCACGATGAAGAAACCGGCGGGCTGCTCTTGCCCCTGTTGTTTGATCGGCACGATGGCGGCGTGCTCCACCGGTTTATCCCAGTCGCCGGTAGGCAGAGCCGCAATTTCCTTATGCCCGGCTAAGTCAATCAGGCGGGTGGCCGGGTGCACGACGGTTTGCCGCAGGGGCCATGGAAATTCATTTTCCGGTTCAATCGCTTCGGGCGCCAGGGGATGGCCGCTGGGGATGCCGCTCGACGCGCGCAGCCGCGCCGTGCCATCGCGGTCGAACAGGTAGGTGAGCGTAAAAGGCAGATCCTTTTGATTACGGCCCAACTGATCGCGCAGCGTCTGCAGAACCTCGACTTCGGTATTGGTGCTCGCCAGCGCCGCAGCCACATCGCGCAAAGTCGCCACGCGCCGCTCCCCGATCAGCCGCTCGGTCTCCTCGGTGACCACACAAAGCATGCCGGCAATCCGGCCATCATCGTCGGCCAGAGGGCTATACGAGAAGGTATGATAGGTCTCCTCGGGAAAGCCGCTGCGTTCCAGAAATAAAAGCAACCACTCGTCGTAAGTTGCGGCGCCGGTGGAGATCACGGTCTCGATGCGGGGTCCGATTTCGGGCCAGATCTCGGCCCATACATCGCTGGCGCGTAATCCCAGTGAGCCCGGATGCTTGATGCCGAGGGTGGGCCGGTAGGCATCGTTGTAAAGCATGGTCAACTCAGGGCCCCACGCCATCCACATGGCGTAGCGCGACGACAGCAGGATATTCACGGCGGTGCGCAGGCTCTGCGGCCAGCGCGTGGATGGTCCGAGTGGCGTAGTTGACCAGTCAAACGCGCCGATGCGGGCTTGCATTTCCCCGCTGACGGGGCCCTTGGCGGGAGATGCGGGCAATCCCTTAACTGAGTCCTGGCCCGAGATCACGCGAACGGTCCCCCCTCGGAATTCACGACGCGGTATCTATGGCACAGGCCACGATGTGGCGCGCCACAATTTCCTTTACCACGTCGCCCAGGGTCAGGAACTCCTTCAGCGTGGCGGGCTTCCGGAAATAGTGAAGCGCCGCGTGCCGCGCGGCCGTTTCCGTATCGCGCGCGGCGGCGGAAGAAGTCATGATTACCACAGGTGTTTGCCCGCACCGCTCACTGGCCCGCAGAGAACCCAGAATGCACTCGCCATCGCGCTTCGTCAGATATAGGTCGAGAAGGAGAAGCGCAGGACAATCCAGCGTCGAATCCCGATCGAGCCTCTCGATGAATTCTACGGCGCGGTCACCGTCCTGAACAACCCGGAGATCATGCGTGATCTTCCTGTGCTCCAGTGCTTCGCGCACGAGTTGAATATCGGCGGGGTTGTCCTCCGCAAGGAGGATGTACTTGGAGTCAGTGGCCCGGTTGAGCATGCGCCCTTCACACTAAACTAACATTTCCTTTGGTGCATCAGCGGATTTCTTTGATTGGAAAGGCTTGGGATTGTAAGGAGGATCACCGACAATGGCGCACGCTTCAGCGACGCTACAGCGTGCGCCACAAGGCATCAATATGAAGTGGCTGATTACCGCCGGAAACGCCAGTCGCGATGCCATCCAACGACAGGACCGATGAACGGCCGCCTGACGACGACAGGCGCCGGACGGCATACCGGATACACCGGATACACCGGCGCGCCGACGGTAAAGCCAAATCTCACGGCGGCATTTGCCTGGTGCGGAGCCATCGCCAACATGCCCGCCAACGCGATTACTGGAAGTCCGATCTTTTTCAACATCTTCTTACCCTCCTAGCTCATTCGACGCACGGCCGGGAGGGAAGCACGTAAATGATTGTCAACGCCGGCTCAATAGCCGCCCGGTCACGATGACCGCTGCCATCAGCGCCAGTTCCACGCCATAACGAACAACATCCGACGGATGTATCAGCTTGCGCACCCACGGATCGCCCATCATCATCTCTCCACCTACCCGGCCAAGAATGGCCACACCCAGGTACATCGTCACCGGATATTTGTCCATGATGAACGCCAGGAAGGTGCTCGAGGAAACCACCAATGGGATGCTCAATGCCAGTCCGAACGCGATGAGCCAGACATTGCCTTTCGACGCTCCCGCCACCGCCAGAATATTATCCGTCGACATGGTCAGATCGGCCATCATGATCGAGCCGATCGCGCGCCACAACTGGCGCGGTGAAGCGGCTGGAGCCTCTCGCGGATTTTGCGTCCTTCAAGACTTTGATGGCGATCCAGATAACGAATATCCCGCCGGCGAATTGCACGTACTCCACTTCAAGCAGCTTGGCGGCCAGGAATGTTACGCCCACGCGGATCAGCACTGCCAGCCACGCGCCGGTGAGCATGGCGGCACGCCGCTGGCGCTTGGGCAGCGCACGCACGGCCAACGCGATGACCAGGGCGTTATCGCCGGCCAACAGCAGATCAATGACAATAATCGAAAGGCAATCGATCAGGTAGTGGGAGTAACCGCCAGCCAACCCTCACGGTAGCAGTGTGCGCGGCCTTGGAGGGCGGGCTTTAGTCAGTAGCCCGCCCTCCCCGCTTATGGCGCGTACCGCGTAAGGCGCGGCGGCTGTGCATCGGGTTCCAGCAGCCATGCCGTACGGCCGGAATAGTATTTTCGCAGTTGCTCGTTTTCCGGACCCAGATCCAGCGCGCGCACCACCCGCGAAGCATCTATATCGGCCGCGTTATATACCCACTGGTCGAGCGGATGGCGCGGTCCGTAGCGCACGAAGACGAGTTGCTTGCCAGCGGCCTGCGCCAGCCGGCGATCGATGGCCAGGCGGCATTCGGGATCACCGTGGTTGATAAAATCCCAGCTCTCGTATCGGTCAGCCAAATCCAGCGCCGGCCGCCATCCGGCGAACAGGTGCGATCCGTACCAGAATAGGAACTGCGCGGCGCATAGCAGGAACATCAGTTGCGCCACCCGCGGACTCACCCGGCTGACCTGCTGCAACGCACTCACTGCAGCGAGGATCAATAGGCAGGTAACCCCGGCGATATAGTGCGGGTAAAAGTACGGGTAGGAATTCGTGCCCAAAGCCATAATGGCCAGCGCCAACAGGACCCACCGGAAGCGCGGTTCGTGAAGGGCCAACAGGAACGCGGGCAACATCAGCAAAATCGGCACCGGAAAGAAGTACCGCAGGAAGCGCACACGTTTTCCGAGGCGAACCACGAACGCCGGAAAAGAATCGGGGGAATTGCCATGCACGGCAGCCTGCAGTTCGTAATCGGTTTGCTGCTCCGGCGTCAAGGCATGGTGCGGCTGGGGAACCGGTTGAAAGGTGAAGCTGGTCGGGATGCCGTATTGGTACTGGCTCAGCATGTAAGGCAAGGTGAACCACTTGCCCGTGACCGCGCGATCTTCCAGCAATGTTAACGCCAGGGCCGGGAGAACCACGGCCGTCGCCAGCGCCACGATGCGCGCCAGCGCATACCACTTTCCGCGAAAAGCCACTAAGAGATAAATGCCCGCGGTTATCGCGATGAGCAAGGTTTCGAACGGTCGCGTAAGCCAGTCGATGGCGAGGCCGATGCCCAACAGCAGGGCAACGCGGCAGCGCGCCTGCGCCCGCACCCGCGGCAGCGAGCCGAAGATCAGGCATCCGCCGGCCGCCGCCAGCGATCCGCCCCAATAGGTGTTCATCCAATACTGCAACGGACCGCAGACGAAGACCGCCAGCAGGCCGCCGGCCAGGGCCGCGGCGGGCGTGGTCCAGGCGCGTAGCATCCAATAGCAGAGGGCGCAAAACAGACCCGTGCAAAGCAGGACGCCGGCCCATTGCGATCTGAAAAGCAGTTGCCCCAAGGCTAACGCGAGCCCTTGCCCGAGCGGGTAGATGGAGCTATATGAAGGTTCCTGCAGCACGAAATTAGTTTCGAAAAAGCGGTGCATGGGATGCGGCGGATTGGCCAGGCGAAAGTGCGCCAGTGTATCGCCCAGAAGGCTGAAGCTGAAGTCGTCCGGTGTTCTGGGTGTGGGCACGGGCGCTTGCGGGAGCAGCGCCAGGCGCAAGGCGATAGGCAGCAGGGCCAGCGCGAACATCGATCGGCGCGTTTGCCTGGCGAGTGAACGAACGGCGGGGGCGAAGCGTGCGGCAGCTAACAGCAGAACCAGGAGCAGCGCCGACCAGGCTAGCGCGATCAGACCGGCAGCCCCAAATCCCATGGTGTGCCCTTACTTGGTTCGGGTGAGGTTCTCGAACAGGAAGAGGCCGCTCTTGCCGGCGACGACAAAATCGAGATCGCCGTCGCCATCCAGGTCCGCCACGGGAATCTGCATGCCGCCACCGGTGCGTGTGCTGTAGTCCACCACGTGCTTCACCCACTCGATCTGCTTGCCGCCATCCAGGCGCATGAACTCATACCAGTAGATGCCCAAGGGCTCGCGCTCGCCCGGATCGTGGCCATTGTGGGCCATGTAGCGCTTACCGGTGAGCAGGTCCTTCTGGCCATCGCCGTTCAAATCGACCAGCGTGAGGGCGTGCGCCTGCGACCAGCTTTCGTCGATGATGTGCTTGGTCCATTGGCCGCCGGCGCCCTGCTCGAGCCAGAAGATGCCGTAGTTGTGGGCCATGGACGTGACGATGTCGTTGCGGCCGTCGCCATTCACGTCATAGGCGTAGATGAAGCCGGTGTCCCCCAGATCGAAATCCGGATGCCATCTCCAAGTGCCGGTGCGCGGGTCGGGCGGGGCTTCGAACCAACCCTTGGGAGTGATGATGTCGTTGCGGCCATCGCCATTGATGTCGCCCACGCCGATGCCGTGTCCCCAACTCTTTGGGCTGACGATGTGCTTGACGAACTCGCCATGCTTAACCTCGTACCAGGCCAGCGGCATGTTCGGATCGCCGAACTCGGGGAGCACTTCCTCGGCTTTGCCATCGTTATCCAGATCCACCAGGAACGCGAACTCCACGGGCGAGCCAGTCTCGATCATGTGTTCTTTCCACTCGCCCCCGCCGGGGGCGGGATTTTCGCTCCAGAAGAGACGATGCGCGAACCAGGAGCAGCTCACAATATCGATGCGTCCGTCGCCATTCACGTCCAGCGGCAGGTCGCTGAAGTTATCGATGTAGTTGTTGGTGTAGGGCAGCGACCGGAACTTGTGCTTGATCCAATGCGGGCCTTCGTACCAGTTCTCGCCGGAGACGATATCAGGACGGCCGTCGCCGTTGATATCGGCGATGGCGCAGCTTTCGTTGGCGCCGAGATCGAGCGTGTGCTTTGCGAAAGGGATGTCGGCGGGGCGGGTGGCGGTCCAGGACAGGCCGGCAGCCAGGCAGAGGCCAGCCGCGATGAAGGCGCGGGAATATCTTGGAGCCATGTGGGCGATTGTAACTCGGGGTATGCTGAGTGATTATGCGAAAGCTATTTGGTGCGCTGGTTCTGGCGGCGATTTGTTTAGGGCAGGAGGCGGGAGATCCGTGGGCCAAGACGGAACTGATGGATCCGGCGGCGCTGGTAGAAGCGCTGCATTCGGCCAAGCCGCCGGTGGTGTTGTGTACGGCGTTTACCGTGCTGTACCGCAGCAAGCACATCCCGCACGCGCTGGAGGCGGGTCCGGGATCGAAGCCCGAAGGCATGGCGCTGCTGAAGAAAGCGGTGGCGGACCTGCCGAAGGACGCGGATATCGTGGTCTATTGCGGCTGCTGCCCGATGGACAAGTGCCCGAACATCCGGCCGGCTTATCGCGCGCTGCGGGAGATGGGCTTCGCGCACGTGCGGGTGCTGAACGTGCCCACAAACATGCACACGGACTGGTTCGGTAAGGGCTATCCGGCGGAAGGCAGCGCAGCGAACGAGAGTCACTCGTAACGCAGCGCGACCAGCGGATCGATTCCGGCGGCGCGCCGGGCAGGGATGTAACACGCTGCGAGCGCCACGATCGATAGGACCGCGGCGACCAGAGCGAGCGTGAGCGGGTCGCGTGGGGAGATGCCGAACAACAGGCTGCCGAGCAGGTGCGTGAGCGCCAATGCGCCGGCTGCGCCGATGGCGAGACCCAGCAGGGTGAGGCGCATGCCGCGGCGAATCACCATGACGAGCAGGCTGCCACGGCTGGCGCCCAGTGCCGCGCGAATGCCCAATTCGTGGGTGCGCTGGGTTACCGAATAGCTGATGACGCCATAGATGCCGATGGCCGCCAACAGCAATGCCAGCGCCGCGAAAATGGCCAGCAGCATGGTCTGCATACGATCGCTGGCGACGGTGCTTGTCTTAATCTGCTCCAGCGTCTGGAGCTCGGCGATGGACTGATCTTTATCGACCGCGTGGACCGCGGCGTAGATGGCGGATGTGAGCGTGCGTGGATCGACCGAGCCGCGCAGCACCATGTTTACGTCGTCAGTGGGACTTTGATCGAAGGTGACATACAGGCCCGGGTCTTTGGTATCGATCAGGCTGCCGGTTTGCTCGTCGCCCACGATGCCCACGACTTCCCAGGGGATCTCCGGGCCGAGACCAGGCTGACCATAGAGGATCTCCTGAATCAGGATGCGCTTGCCGATGGGGTCTTCGCCTTTGAAATAGCGCTTGGCCATCTCCTGGTTGATGACGATCACGGGCGCGCCGCCGCGGGTATCATCGCCGGTAAACGTCCGGCCGCGCAGCAGGGGGATATCGAGGGTACGGAAATAAGTGCTCGTGACCCGCTTGTAGAAGCAGGCGCGGCGATTGGCGAGATCGACGAACGGGCGGCCGGCGATGAGGAAAGGCATGCCATCGCCCCAGCCTTCCATGGGGAGCACGTTGGTGAACGCCACGTCACGGGCTCCCGGGATAGCGCGTAGGCGCTGGTCGAGGAGGCGCACGTATTGGAGGAGTTGGGCGGGTTGGGGGAAGCGGTCGCGCGCGATGGGCAGGTGGGCGGTGGTGATGTTGGTGCTGGTGAATCCCGTATCGACCTGCAACATGCGATAGAAGCTGCCCAGCAGCAGGCCGGCGCCCGCCAATAACACGAAGGCCAGCGCGACTTCGGAGACGATCAAGGCGCTGCGCAGGCGCGCGCGTCCGGCGCCGGATGATGCCGAGCGGCCGCCTTCTTTCATGGAAGAAGCTGGATCGACGCGGGTGGCGTGTATGGCGGGGGCGAGTCCGAATAGCAGGGCCGTGACAAGCGATATGGCCAGGGTGAAGAGCAGGATGGCCGGATCGATAGAGACATTGGCTTCGCTCGGCAGAGAAAAAGGCGGCGCCAGCCAGATCAGGCCGCGGATCATGGCGTAGCCAAGCGCCAGGCCAAGCGCACCGCCCGCGCCCGCGACCAGCAGATTCTCGACGAGCACCTGGCGGATCAATCGCCATGTGCCGGCGCCGAGCGAAGCGCGTACGGCGATTTCGCGTTCGCGGGCCGCGCCGCGCGCCAGTGTGAGATTGGCCAAGTTCGCGCAACCGATCAACAGAATGGCGCCGACGGCCGCCAGCAAGACCAGCAGCGAGCTGCGAAGCTGATTGCCGACGATACGGTCTTCGAGGCGCTCGACAGTAACGCCCCAGCCTTTGTTAGATTGAGGATACGTCTCGGCGATACGCGCGCCGATAGCGTTCATGACGCCCTGCGCTTTTTCGAGCGAGACGCCTGGCTTGAGACGTGCGAAGCTGAGCAGCCAGTGATAGTCGCGGGTCATGTCGCGCGGATCGAAAGCCAGCGGCGTCCAGAGCTGCTCAAAAGTGCGGTCGAAAGAACTGTTGGCGGGCATGACGCCGATGACCGTATACGGTTTGGCATTCAGCGTCAGGGTGCGGCCGATGATGGAAGGATCCGCACCAAAACGGTTCTCCCACAGGCGGTGGCTGAGCACCACGACCAGGGATTTGCCGGGTTGGTCTTCGCCGGGGGCAAAAGTGCGGCCGAGAACGGGCTCGACGCCGAAGACATCAAAGTAAGAAGCCGAAACCCGCACGCCCGGGAACTCCTCCGGCCGGCCGGTGCCGGTTAAGGTGACGTTCCCGCCGTAATTGATCGCCGCGATATTCGCGAAGACGGTGTTCTGATTCTTCCAATCGAGGAAGTTGAGGGTGGAGATGCCGTTGCGGTTACCGCCCGGTGGTTTCTCCCAAACCATCACGATGCCGTGCGGGTCGCGATAGGGCAGGGGCCTGAGCAGCACGCCATTCACGAAGCTGAAGATGGCGGTGTTGGCGCCGATGCCGAGCGCGAGGGTGAGAAGGGCGATGACCGTGAAGCCGGGCGACCGGCGGAGCGTGCGGATAGCGTAACGCATGGCTGTTCGTTAGACGGCGCGGCCGTGTTGCGGTTAGCCGGCCTGATGGTGAATACCGGCGGGAGCGCGGAAGGTTACACTGGCTAGTAAACACACATGGCAACAGACAGGAAGATTGCGGTGGTGACTGGCGCCGGAAGCGGCATCGGGCGCGCGGTGAGCCTGGCCTTACAAGGGGCCGGGTATTCAGTGGTGCTGGCGGGACGGCGCGCCGCGGAACTGGAGCGCACCGCGGGCTTGGCTGCGCCGGGCGGGGGCGAGATGCTGGCCGTGCCGGCAGACGTGGGCGATCCGGAGGCCGTGCGGGTGCTGTTCGCCAGGGTGCGGGAAGCTTTCGGCCGCCTGGACGTGCTCTTCAATAACGCCGGTATTAGCGCGCCGGGCAAGCCGATGGAGGAGCTAACCTTGGAGCAATGGAACGCCGTGGTGCGAATCAATCTGACGGGCGCGTTCCTGTGCGCGCAGGAAGCTATCAAAATCATGAAGACGCAGGTGCCGCGCGGCGGACGGATTATCAACAACGGATCGATCTCCGCGCATGCACCGCGGCCTAACTCCGCGCCATATACGGCCACTAAGCACGCTATTACAGGACTGACTAAGTGCATCTCGCTGGACGGCCGACAGTATGACATTGCCTGCGGGCAGATCGACATCGGGAACGCGGGTACGGAGATGACGGCGCGAATGGCGGCGGGCGTGCCGCAGGCGGACGGATCGCGGAAGGCGGAGCCGGTGATGGATGTGCGGCATGTGGCGGATGCCGTGTTGTATATGGCGAACCTGCCATTGGATGCTAACGTTGAGTTCATGACCGTGATGGCTACTAAGATGCCGTTTGTGGGGCGAGGGTGATGTCCACTTATAGGGAGCGGTTCTATATTCCGCGGGCGGCAGATGGGCGCGAGTGCGCTTATCTGTGCAGCCACTCGCTCGGTCTGCAACCGAAGACCACGCGCGCTCACATAGAGCAGGAAATGAAGGATTGGGAACTGCTGGGCGTGGACGGACACTTCCGGGCGCGGCATCCGTGGGTGGAGTACGGCAAGCTGCTGACCGACCAGACGGCACGACTGGTGGGCGCACTGCCTATCGAGGTGGTCACGATGAACTCCCTCACGGTGAATCTCCATTTGATGCTGGTTTCATTCTACCGGCCGACAACGCAGCGGCACCGGATTGTGATGGAGCAGCACGCGTTTCCATCGGACCGGTACGCGGTTAAGTCGCAGGTGCAGTTTCAGGGATTCGATCCGGCCGAGACGGTGGTGACCGTGGCGGGCGAAGACGAGTTAGAAGAGCTCTTGGATCGCGAGGGCGAGTCGGTCGCGCTGGTGCTGATCGCCGGCGTCAACTACTCTTCGGGCCGGGCATTCGACATGGCGCGGGTGGCGCGCGCGGGGCACGCGCAAGGCTGCGTGGTGGGTTTCGACTTAGCGCATGCGGCGGGGAACTTAGGGCTGAAGCTACACGAGTGGGACGCGGACTTTGCGGTGTGGTGCACTTACAAGTATCTCTGCGGCGGACCGGGTAGCATTGCGGGCTGCTTCGTGCATGAGCGGCACGCGCGCGCAGAAACGCTGCCGCGGTTTGCGGGCTGGTGGGGGCATGAGCTCGAGACGCGCTTCCGCATGGGACCCGATTTTCATGCCGCGCCCGGCGCGGAAGGGTGGCAGGTGAGCAATCCACCGGTGCTGTCAATGGCGGCGCTGCGGGCTGCGATAGACTTGTTCGATGAGGCTGGGATGGAGTGGGTACGGGCGCGCAGCCTGGAACTGACCGGGTATCTGGAATCGTTATTGGACCGGCACGCGGAGTGCGGGTTTACGATCGCAACGCCGCGGGATAAGGAGCGGCGCGGGGCGCAGCTTTCGATTCGGGTTCCGGGTTCGGTGCGGGCGGTCTGTGAACGGTTGGCAGCGGCCGGGGTGGTCTGCGACTGGCGCGAGCCGGATATATTGCGGGCGGCTCCGGCCGCGCTCTATAACTCGGAGGAAGATGTCGAGCGGTTTGTGGCTGAGTTGGTGGAGGCATTGCGGACGCGATCGCGGTAGGCGCGGGCCTGTTCCATGACGCGACGGTATTCGGCCACGTCCACGTCGCGCTCGCAGCAGGCGATCATCAACGCTCCATCGTCGCGGAAGTTGCCGTCCCACTCGATGATCTGCCCGTCGCTCCAGTCCGGTGAGTATTGTTGCATCTTGTCATCCGGCATACGATCGAAGTAGGCGCGCAGGTTGATGCTGGTTTCATCGGGGCGCTCGTCTATCCAGGGTTCCTGCTCGAAATTCCATATTGGTTGTTCCATGTCAGTTATTGGTCGCGCGTCCTTCCACTAACTCGATACTTATGTGATCGGGGCCTTCTATGAAGTTGCCATTGGTTACTTTAACTCCGTCTTTGCGGAAGCGCTCCAGCGTGTCATGCAGGTTGTCCACGCTGAAGGCGAGATGATCGACCACCCGGCCCGTGGTGGGTGCGAAGTCTTTGCGATCTTTCCAGAGTTCCGGCATGGCATCGCGGGCGTATTCCACGGGAAAGATGATGATGTTCACGTTGTCCATCATGAGTGACGCTACGGGCTCGACATGGACGCCGCGGTAGACGCGGCCGGTACGCGGGCCGATATACCCTGGGATGCCGAAGTATTTCTTGTACCATTGGCCGGCGGCTACGGGGTCCTGGCTGAGCAGGTGGACGTGTCCGAAACGGTGGTGGCCGGCCGTATTCAGCTCGATCAATGCGTGATCGGGGCCGTCCACATATGCGAAGAAGAAGCTGCCGGCGGGTTTATTTGCCAAGTCGCTGATGTCGGTGATGGGGGTTTGAAACTTCGTGCCGGAATCGATTTGTTTCTTGTAGGCCGCCGGCATGTCTTCGGCTCCCCAGCCGAAGTGCCAGATAGCGGATACGATGTCCGACGGCGGCGGGACATTTACTTTGTTGAAGAGTATCCAGGATTGTTGCGCCCAAACGGCATCCTCACCCCTCGGGCGACCGGCGAATATGGCCTTTTCGCAATCGAATTTGTGAGTATAGAATTCGATTGCTGCGGCGGGGTCGGTCGCATTGAGATGGATGTGGTGGAAGTGCGCCTTAGGAGGTTCTTGCGCCAGCGCCGGAATTATTAGTGACAGCAGGATCAGTATTCGCATAAGTCACTGTGCACTTCGTACTTCTTGACTATTTTCTTGGGACCTTCGGCATTGTGGCAATCGAGACAGATGGGACCGCTCAGAACAAGGCGATGTTTGGCGGAGGTGTCGTTGTGAATGTTGTGGCAACTAATACAGGTGGTGTCACTGGCGTTCAGGAGCACATCGCGGATGTTGCGGAGAATGTGGCGGTCGCCGGGGTTTAGATTCGGGTCGCTGGCTTTGGCGAAATCAACCTGGAAATCGGCGAAGAGATCGTCGCCGGCGACGAAGTTATTGGGATAGGGCAGGCCATTCGATTTGGCTTTGCCTTCGCGCAGGTGACATTGCCCGCAGATGGAGACGATCTGCTTGGGATCCTTTGGATGTTTCTTGGAGAACCAGATGAGCGAAGTGTCGTTGGGATGATTCTCGGGGGCGATGCCGTGGCAGGTGTAGCAATCGAGCGAGGAGGCGGAGAAGGCGTGCGTTTGGGGGTCGACTGCCGTGGTATGACAGCCGGCGCAGCGGAGGGCGAAGGCTTGTTTGTCCCAGGTTTTGCCGTCGGGGGCGAGTAAGTCGAACTTACCGTAGCTATCTGGCTTGAGACTTCGCTGGGGCGGATGGGATCCCAGGACTAATTCTGCGTCTGAATCTTCTCGGGTGTGTATGGTTCTTGCGTGGGGGTTACTTCCCCAGGTGTCGGCTACTTTGACCCGGTGGCAGAAGAGGCATTCGTCTCCGGTGACGTATTTGGGGATGGGTTGATTGATGTGGGTTTGGGCGGCGACGGAGCAGGATAGGGCCAGGAAGAGCGGAACTGAAGTCCCGCTGCCGGCTAAAGCTCGCCCTCCATTGATTAGTCGGCGGCGCGGACCCACCCGTAGGCCTCGTTGGAACGTTGGCCGCCGTTGCCGAGATAGGCAGTTTTCAGACGCGACAGGGCGTCGGCGGGCAGCGGGTTACGTTTGGCGGTGACGTCGAGATTGTAGAGCCTGGCGGCATTCAGGCCGAAGATTTTGGCTTTGTCCTCTTTCGTGAGCTTCTGGTAGCCGAACTTCTCGCATAACTCATCGCTGATCTGGAAACGCTTGAAGGCGTCGATGACCCACTGGGGCGATCCCCACCAGAGACAGTCGGTCCCCCAGATGACGTGATCCACTCCGTAGTATTTGATATTCTTGCCGACGCCGTGCATGGCCATGGTGGGGTTGGAGATGGCGAGCGGGCCAAAAAAGCTGCCGAGTTCCGGGTAGACGTTTTGGATTTGCGGGTTGCGGCGCTTGATGTCCATCAGGACGTTGTGCCAGGCGAAGTCGCCGGTGACTGGATCGTACTTGTCGCCTTCTTCCCAGTTAGGCTCATTAGGGCCATGCTGGATGGCCGAGTGATAGATGACCCAGGTGATATCGGGGTTGCGCAAGGCCGCTTTTTCGATATCCTTGGGATTCGCCAGGTGGCCGAGAAGTCGCGACTGATAGGAGTAACCCTTGTGGACGCTGAAGAACTTCATGCCACGTTTGCGGGATTCCTCGATAAACCATTGGGCATTGTCGTCATCGCATTGGAAGCCGCCGCCGGAGCGGCCCGGATCGGTGTGACAGTACCATTTCCAGGAAGAAATCTTGTATAAGTTTAGCTCGCGCTCCATCTGTTCGATAGTGGCGGCTTTGTCGGGCTTATTAGCAGTCTTATCCCAGTAATGATTAGGCGCCAGGTTACCCTGACTTATGGCGCGCTTGGATTGCGCGAGGGAGTTAATCTCGTCGCGGGCCTGGGCCATAAGCCAGCTAGGCAAAATGTTGAGGCCGGGCGTGCGCGCCTGACCTTCCAGTACTTTGCCATCCTTATCGCGCTGTAACTCCTTGCCCGGCACGCCGGAGATAACGATCATGTCGGTTTCGCTATCGAAGAACATCTCTTTGATGAAGTTATGGAAGCTGTAGGCTTCCTTGTCTTCTTTTAGCTTGAAACCCATGTTCCGGAAGAATTCCATCTTGCCGATGTCACCGCGGAGACCGATGGGGATGCCATTGGTGAAATGGGACTGGACATCGAGGACGAAATATTCGCCCTTGGGCAGCTTTTCTTCGTAGGCGCCCTGGTCGGTGGCTTCCTCTTCATCGACATCCCAGACCTTGCCCCAGACTTTGTTGGAGGCGAGAAAGCAGGCGGCGAGGCCCATGGGGGTCGCCATGAATTTGCGGCGGTCCATGCCGAGTTTGCGGGACTTCTCTTCGGCGATGTGGCCGGTCCAATATTCGACTTCCTTCTGCTTCTGGCTTTGCGGGCGGGGGATGTACTCTTCATTGGAGACGAGTTGCGTGGGTACGGGTGAATCGACACCCTTTAGGCGATCACGTTGTCCTTTTCGAATCCACATGGATCAGCACCTTTTTTTGATTGTTGGGATGCGCTCAGGGGATTATACGCCCTGGGGTGGTCCGTGGGCAAACGCGGCGGGGGAATTGGGTTCGAGGATTTTTTTGGACCGATCGAAGCCAATTTCGCGTAACCCGTGTTTTTTGACGACGCTGGAGGCGCTTTGGGGCGCATGCGGGGCATCGATTTGGGAGACGGGTGACATGGGCTTGGCCTTGCGTCCGCGCACACTAAGTTAGCACAGCCGGGGCCGCGGATTTGACAATCGACTACAAAAGCGATTTCGCTTGACAAACGATTTCGCTTCCTTGACGATCTGGTTTCAATTTGTTACCCTCTCAAGAAACGCTAAGGGTTTGTTTAGATTCGTCCACATTCTGTTGCCATTTGGGTTCGGCCCGGTAGCCTCGGTTTCTGGTATAGTTTGAGCCACGACCGCTCAGCAGGCCTATATTTCGCCGTATCTAAACGGCGGCCAAAAGGAGTTGCCAATGTCTCGACGAATGATTTCCGCGATATTGCTGTTGGGCTTTCTGGCTGCGGCATCGCTTACCGCGCAGACCTTCCGCGGCGGCATAACCGGCACCGTAAACGATGCTATGGGCGCAGCTGTCTCCGGCGCGGCCGTCCGGCTGTTGAGCCCGGATACCGGTCTGACGCGTGAAGGCGTCACGTCCTCGAGCGGCGAGTTCGTTTTCCAGGACCTGCCGCTTGGCAAGTATGACATCACGGTCACCCAGCCGGGCTTTGACACGGTTCACGTCACTGGCATCGTAGTGGACGCCGGAAAGATTGCCACCATCCCAGTGAGGCTGGAGGTGGCTAAACAAGCGACCACCGTGGAGGTCGCCGGCGAGGCCGTGGCGATTGAGACCGCTTCATCGGCGGAAACCAGCTTGATTGACACGAAGGAACTCCTGGACATTCCACTAAATGGCCGCGATTTTACGCAATTGTTGAAGTTCAATCCCGGCGCCAACGCCAACGGCTCCCTCAACGGCTCGCGGTTTAACGGCATTGACTGGAAGATCGACGGCGCCGACAACAACGACCTTTGGCACAACGTCAACTCCGTCAATCAAGGCGGCGTATCGGGCATCGCCGGCGTCGTGCTGCCGATTGACGCCATCGACGAATTCTCGCTGCAGAGCAGCAGCAGCGCCGAAGAGAACCGCAACTCGGGCGGCGTGCTGAATGTAGTGATCAAATCCGGAACCAATAGCTTCCATGGATCGGTGTACTACTTCAACCGGAACGAGGCGCTGGCTTCGAGCGACTGGTTCACGCCCCCTGGTTCGCCGACTTCGGAGCTCCGCAATAACCAGGAAGGTTTCTCGCTGGGCGGCCCCATCGTAAAGAACAACACCTTCTTCTTCATGAACTATGAGCAGCAGAACTATCGGCAGGCTCTGACCTCCCCGGGAACCACTCCGTCGGCCGCCTGGGTTTCGGCAGCCGAGGCCGTGATGGCCAAGGACGGCGTCGCCGTGAACCCGCTCATGCCGAACGTGATCAATTATCTCTGGCCGGCAAACAGCCTGACCGGGTCTGACACCGTGCACAATTACGCGGGCGCCGGTATCAACCTTTCCAACAGTTATAACGGCGTGATCAAGTTGGATCATCAGTTTAATTCGAGGAACAATATAGCTATCCGCTACTTCGGCGGCACCGGCAACCAGGTAGAGTACGTTGGCTCCGCCATGCCCTCCTATTTCCAGGCGGCTCCCAGCCGTATGCACAACTTCTCCCTGGTTTACAACGCGGTAATTACACCCCGCTTGGTTGCGCAAACACTCGTCGGAGTGAACTATTTCAAGCAGGTATTCGACGACGCCAACCACGGCTTCAACATGGCCTCGATCGGAATGGAAACCGGCGTCACGGATCCCACGGATTACGGCTCGCCGACGATCAACATTTCAGGATTCGATTCAACCGGCTTGACGCCGCCGCTGGGACGCATCGACACAACCGGCCACATCGACCAGACCTTCACCTACACCGTGGGCTCCCACCAGTTCCGTTTCGGCGGGGATTATCGCTATTCACGCCTGGATGTTTTTTATGACGCGAATGCGCCCGGCACGTTTACGTTCGATGGCACCCAGGGCCCGCTTGCCGCTGCTGATCCGACCGACACTTGGGGAGTAGGCAACTCCCCCATCGCCGGTTCGCTCGACGCGCTCGCGGATTTCCTTTCGGGCCGTATTGCCATCGGGCACGCCAGCATCGCCTACGGCAACCAGCAGCGCATTTATAACCTGGCAGGAGCTTCCCTTTTTGGTCAGGATAGTTGGAAGGTAACTCCGAAGCTGACACTGAATTATGGGTTGAACTGGGTCTATCAGAGCCCCATCTCTAACCCAAAGAACCTCATTTCAACCTTTATCCCCGCCGACGGCGGCATCACCTATGTCGGTACACACGGCCTGAGCAACCTGTGGCCGCGCGATTTGCACGATTTTGCGCCTCGCTTCGGATTTGCATACCAACCGACGGTTGGCGGCAAACTCGTGATCCGCGGCGGCTGGGGCATGTACTATCAAGTCCCTAACATCGCCTATTTCGGCAACAGTTCCGCCGCCAATGGCGGCGCCACGGGAATTAACGAGAACATCGGCGGGAGTGCACCCGTTCTGAGTTTGGTGAATCAATCGCCGATTACCCTGGCGTCGGGCGTTCCTATCTTTGGCGGATTCTCGGCGACGGGCCCTTACGGCGCCTTCTCCGTGAGCCAACAGTTCGTGACCGGTTACAGCATGAATACGACCTTCAACGTGCAGTATCAAGTTGCCAGGGATGCGGTAGTCGAGGTCGGCTACTCGGGTAGCTTGAGCCGCCATTTACCGGACACCCTGGATATCAATCAGATCCCCATCGGTTCGCCCGAGGCGGTCACGTCCCGGCCCTATTACGGCCAGTTTCCCGACCTGGCCGCCATCAATCAAGTGGAGTCCGTCGGCAATGGCCATTTCAACGGCCTGCTGGGTTCCGTGAAGACCAATAATTTCCATGGCTTCACCACCAAGCTGAGCTACACGCTCGGGCATTCCATGGACGATCTGTCCTACGCCCGCGGTATCATTCCGCAGAATAGCTATTGCCTGAGGTGCGACTACTCCAACTCGGATTTCGACATTCGCAATTCGTTTTCCATGTTCATGGCTTATGCGCTCCCTGAGCCCGCCAGGTACCGCGCCGTCCTAGGCGGCTGGCAGTTGAATACGTTGTTCTCTTTCTTCTCGGGCACGCCTTTTACCGTCTATTCCGGCAACGATTCGAGCGGCACGTCTGAGTTTACGGACCGGGCGGACGTAACAGGTAACCCGTTTGCGAATGTGCCCGCATCGAATCGAGCCACCAGCACCTATTATTGGTTCAATCCGGCGGCGTTCTCAGCGCCCGCCGCTGGCACTTACGGGAACGAGGCGCGCAACGAGTTCTATGGTCCTTCCAATCACCAGATCGACTTTTCGATATTTAAGAACTTCGCTATTACGGAGCACGTCCGGGCCCAGTTTCGGGTTGAGATCTTCAACATCTTCAACTTCACGAACTATTCCGAGCCGGCCAACAACGTTCAGGGCAGCAACTTAGGACAGGTCGGCTCCACTTACGATGTATCGTTTGGCGCGCCGGGTATCGGCCCCGGAGCGCCTCGCAATGTCCAGTTAGCTCTGAAGGTACTCTTCTGACGCAGTGGGGCAGGCGTCCACGCCTGCGCGGGACGTCCACGTCCCGCCCGCAATCCAGCTAGCGAAGCTGACCCTCGGAGTACTGCAGCACGGCGTATGACTTTTGATAGTCGTACTTAGCCCCAAGGTTCTGCACTTCTGCTTGTGTCAGATTCAGTTGCGCCTGGGTCAGTTCCACAATGGAACTAAGTCCTAAGTTATAGCGTCCTTGCGCCAGATCCAGTGCCATGGTGGCTTGGCGCAGTAACTCGGCGGTCACGTCCAGTTGATGATACGCAGTTAGCGAATCGCTCCACGCCACCCGCACATCCCGCGCGATACCCTCTTCCAGGTCGCGCACCCTCTGATCCGCCGCTTGCGCTTTGAAGCGCGCAGACTCACGGCGAGCGGTAAATAATCCACCGTTAAATATGGGAATCTCCACGTTCACGGCCGCACTCTCGTACTCCGGCGGAGTCGGGACGGTGGTCAATTGGTGGATAAAAGGAATAAAACCGCCCACACCCAGCAAACTCACCGTAGGATATGACAGGTCATGTTCGGCGCGTTCGAACCGGTAGGCTGATTCCCGCTCCAACCGCACGCCGGCCAGTTCCGGACGTTGCCGCAGTGCCGCATCCACCGCCGGCACGGAATCCGGAGGCGGACTGGGCGGCAGCGGTTCCTCGTTCAGGGTGTACGTTTGGTGCTGTTCAAGGCCAAGGGTTCGGGTCAGTTCCGCGAATGCCTGCGCGACCTCATCCTGCGCCCGGATCTGCAGCAGTTTCGCCTGTGCCAGGTTGACCGACGCGAAGCTCACGTCCAGTTGCGAGCGCAGTTTGTTCTGCGCCAGAGCAGTGACCTGATCCACCACAAGCTGTCGGGAGGCCACCGTCTCATCGGCTACTTTGATGAGTGCTTGCGCCTGCAGCGCCTGGAAGTACGCCTGATTGACGCGCAAAAGTACGTCGTATTGCGTGGCCTGGGAGCTCTGGGCGCTGGCCTGCGATTGTAACCTGGAACTGGCCACCAGGTTCCGCGTCCGCCCGGAATCGGTGACCAACTGGCTGAGAACGATGCCCTGACTGAACCGGTCCCACAGGCGGGACGCCGACAGATATCCCGCGCCGATGCGAGACTGCGGATTCGCTTGCGAACCCGTGATGTCTCCCTGGAGGCTTGGATAATATGCCGCGCGCGCTTCGGCCACGGCTTGTTGCGATGCCTGGTAATTCAGTTGCGCGACTTGCACTTGTGGATGGTTCTTGAGTGCCAGTGCTTCGGCATCGTGAAGGGTAAGTCGGGGCCCCGGAGTAGCTGGCACTGTCTGCGCCAGCGCGCCGGATACCACCGTCATGAACACGAGATTGTGGAGGGCGGGCTTTAGCCGGCGTGGGGCTTCAGCCCCGCTGCATCGAGCTTTTTCTATCATGCTACCTCCGTCGGCCCCGAGCCGCGCTGTTTCCTGCCATATACCAATAAGTAAGCGGCCGGAACAATGAACACAGTTAATAGCACCGAAGAAGTTAAACCGCCGATAATAGCCCGCGCCATAGGTGTGTATTGCTCCGCGCCAGTCCCTAACTTCAAAGCCATGGGAATCATGCCGATGATAGTAGCCAACGACGTCATCAGGATGGGCCGCAGCCGCACACGGCACGCCGTAACTATGGCATCGGTCACCGACATCCCCTGTTCTTCCAGCCTGTGTGCGAAATCCACGATCAGAATGCTGTTGGAATCCGCGATTCCCACGAGCATCAGCACGCCCATCAGCGACATCACGTTAAGCGTCGTGTGTGTCAAGGGCAAAATAATCAGCACTCCTACGAAGCCCATGGGAATCGCCAGCATGATCAGCACCGGGTCCACGAAGGATCGGAACTGCGCCACCAGGATCAGGTACAGAAGAAAGAAAGACAGGCTGAAGCCGAATCCGAAACTCTTGAACGACGCTTGCATGCCTTCCACCATGCCGTGCAGGTCCACGCGCACGTTTTCAGGCTTCACCTGCGCCAGGATGTCCCGAATAGCGCTCCCCACGTGTCCCAGATCCTCTCCGGCAGGAGTGACATATACGTCGGTGACACGCTGGATCTGATGATGATCGACCTCCGTCGGAGTCTGGATGCGCGTCAGCTTCACCACGCTATCCAGCGTCGTAGGAAGAGGCGCGTTCGGCGCGCGTAGAGGAATGTTGCGCAGGTCGAGAGTATCGTGTATAGCCGGCACTCCGTGCTCAAAATACTGAACCGTCAGATAGTAATCGTTGCCGGTCTTATCGTCCACCCAGTAATTCGGCGCGATCATGTAATTGGAATTCAGGGCGGCAATCACATTATCAACTACTTCTTTCTGGCTGAGTCCGAGTTCGCCGGCGTGCACGCGGTCCACATCCAGCCTGATGCCGGGGTAGTTCATGTCCTGCGGGATGTATACCTCGCCTACGCCGCGCACAGCCCGAAAACGCCTGGCCAGGTCCTGTGCGAAAGCGAAGTTTCTCTGAAGGTTCGAGCTGGAGACCTGTACGTCGATGGGAGCGGGCATACCCGAGTTGATGATGGCATCCACCATAGAGCCGCTCTGAAAGAAAGTACGTACCTCCGGCAACTGTGCGGCGATGGCCTGCCGGACACGCGCGATATAGTCGAAGCTGCTTACCGTATGATCGTCGTTCAAGGCTACTTGCACGGTACTGGTATACTCGCCGGCGTTGCTGGTATAAAGAGACGTGAAGTCATCCACCACGCCGATATTCGAAACCACCATTTTGAAATCGTGCGGAGTGACGACCTGGTGAATGATATCTTCTACCTTCTTGGCGTATTGGTCGGTGATTTCGATACGAGTGCCGGTAGGAACCTTCATGTTGATGGTGAACTGGCCGGCATCGGTGCGCGGAAAGAATGCCACACCCAGGAAAGGATAGATGCACAGACTGAGCAGGAATACTCCGGCAAGGGCGGCCAGGGTCAATCCGGGCCGCTTCACGGCGCGGCGCACCCAGCGCTCGTAGATATCCAGAAGTCTTCCGAATCCCCGGTTGAACGCCGCGTTGAACCGATCCCATAACGACGTGCCGCCCGGATGCACGGGAACAGGGTGCTCGGCCCCGCCCTCGGCCGGCGCATGCTGTTTCAAGAACCGCGAGCAGAACAGAGGGATCACGGTCATGGCGACTACGAAAGATGCCAACAACGAAAGGGAAAAGGCCAAGGCGAGCGCCGAGAACAGGAACTTACTCACGCCGTAAAGAAACACCACGGGGAAAAAGTCCACCACATCCACCAGCGTCGCGGCCAGCACGGCCAGGCTCACTTCGCTGCCGCCCACTTCGGCGGCGATGCGCGGCAGCGCCCCCATTTCCAGGTGCCGGTAGATGTTTTCGAGCGAGATGACCGAGTTATCGATCACGCGCGAAAAGGCCAGTGCCATACCGCCCAGGATCATGGTGTTGATGGTGCTGCCCATCAGGGCCAACACTACGAATGCCGCCATGGCGGAGAGCGGGATCGAAAGCAGGACCGCCGAAGTCGCGCGCAGGCTTCCCAGGAAGAGCAGGATCATGATACTGGTCAGGACCAGGCCTATGCCGCCTTCATGTAACACGGTCTCAAGCGCGGCCTTCACATACACCGACTGATCGAATACCACATTAGTCACTAACTGCTTCGGAATGTCGATAAGTTTGCGCGTCAGCTTCTTGACATCGTCCACCACCTGAATGGTGTTAGTATCACCGCCCTGCTTCATGATCGAAATGTACGCGGATCGCTGGCCGTTCACGCGCACGATGTTGTATTGGATCTGGTTGGCATCCTCCGCCTTGCCCACGTCCCCTACCCGCACCCATGACTTACCGACGGTTTTCACCGGCACCTGATTCAACTCGTTCATGTCCTTGACCATGCTGTTCGAGTAAACGTAATAATCGGTGGGGCCGATCTTTACGTCGCCCGCGGGTAGAATCAGGTTAGAGTCGTTCACCGCGTTCACCACATCCATGGTGCTAAGCTGGCGGGAAGCCATCTTATAGGGGTCCACATACACCATGATCTGGCGGGACTTACCCCCGAACGGCGGCGGAATCTCGGCGCCCTTGACTACCGCTATCTGGTTGCGGATCGAAAATTGCGCGTAGTCGTGGAGTTGCGTTTCGGTCAGCCCCTCGCCGGAGACAGTCACCAGGCAGACCGGCAGGCTGGAAGCGTCGAACTTCAGCACCACGGGCGGCAGCGTGCCCGGAGGCAAGCGCTTCAGATCGGCCAGCGCCAGGTTGGAGAGTTGGGTGACGTCGGCGTCGGCGCTGGTGCCCGTCTGGAAGTGCACCTTAATGATGCTCACGCCGAGCAGCGAGCGGGACTCGGAGTATTCGACGCCGCTAGCCAGCGTAAACCAGCGCTCCAGCGGGTTGGTGATATCGAACTCGATGTCTTCCGGCGGCATCCCGCTGTAGAAGGTGGCGACGACTACCTCCGGAATATTAATGGGCGGGAACAGATCCACGGGCATAGTCTGCGAACTGACAATGCCGATGGCCATCAGTGCCAGGCAGAGGACGATGATGAAGTAAGGATTGCGAATCGAAAAGCCGGACATGGGTGCCTAATGCGTCCCTTCGGAGTTCGTGAGGTCCACAGTTTTGGGGCGCACCAGTTCGCCAGGCTTCAGAGCGCCGCGGTCGCTTACAACCACTTGTTCGCCGTCCCTCAAGCCCGTCTGTACTTCGGCGTAACTCGCGTTCTGCATTCCCAGCGTTACGGTCCGTTCGTCAATGCGGTTGGCCGGGTTCACCACCATGACGCTGGTGCGATCGCCTACGTGATCCACGGCTTCGAGCGGCACCGCCAGCGCCGCGTTCTTGTGCTCCAGTTGCAGAGTAGCCTCCGCGTACATACCCTCAATCAATTCGTGTTTCGGGTTCGGCACATCCACTTCCGTGTGCATGGTGCGGGTTTCAGATTTCACGTCCACGGAAAACCGCGTCACTTTGCCGGGAAAAGTCTTATTCAGCGCGGTAATCCGCACGCTTATGGGATCGCCCACGCGGATGTGAGCCGCATCCGTCTCAGGCACCGGAATCACCAGCCGGAACAAGTCGTCCTGCGAGAGCTTCACCAGCGGCAGCGCCTGCGTACTGGAACTGGTCCCGGCCTGCATTAGCGTGCCTAGGTTGGCGTAGCGCTCGGTAACCACTCCGGCGAACGGAGCGGTGATGCGGGAGTAGTCGTACAGCACCTGATCGTGCTTCAAGCGGGCTTGGGCTTGCGCTAATTCGCTTTGCGCCGACTCCAGCGCGGATTTGGACCCTTCCACCTGGGCTTCCAAGGCCAGGTCTTTCCCCTGCCAATCGTCTACTTCCTGCTGCGCGACAAGTCCGGGTTTGGAGTCAGCGACCGTTTTCAGGCGGTCATATTGCAAGTGCGCGACCTGGTGCTGCGCCTCGACGCGGTTCAACTCTTTACCGGCATGCGTGACCTGCTCGGCCATGTTTTTGATGGCTGCCTGGTCCTGCTGCAACTGCGCCTCGAGCTCCGGAATTTCCAGGACCGCCAACAATTGTCCTTTAGCCACGTGGGTGCCATAGTCCACGTTGAGATCCTTCACGTAGCCGGATTCTTTGGCGTAGACATCGATTTCCTGGAAGGGCACCAGTTCGGATGACAGCGTCAACTGGCGCTCGAGTGGAATGCGAATCGCGCGCGTGACGCCCACCGGAACCGCCTCGGGCGCTTCGCCGGCTTCCACGCGATTGTTGCGGGAGCAAGCCGTCATCGCCGCTACAGCCACCACGATGGCCACAACCATAATGTGGGGCAGACCTCCAGGTCTGCGCGGGTCCTCCAGGACCCGCTCCGACGAGGACGTCAGCGGCAGGACTGGAGTCCAGCCCAACAATCTATGCAGCTGTTCGGTCGCGCGAAAACTAAGCGGCATAGGGTCTGCCCCACTGCTTATTTCGATACATGTCTGGTCCGTTCGATCTGCCTGCCCAACTGTTCCATGGTGAAGTTCGCCGATCGGCACAGTTGAATCAGTTCGCTTTCTTTCGCCAGCAGTTCCGCCGCGATCTGTGGGATTTCCCCGGCCACCTGGTTTGGAACGGATACCACGCCATGCCGGTCTCCATGCAGCAGATCGCCCGGATTCACCTTCAGGCCCCCGACATCCACCGGCCGGCCAAAGTCCACTACATGCGCGTAAGAGTGCGAGACCGCGACACCCCTTGCGAAGAGATGAAAGCCCGTTCGTTCGATACCTGGCACATCCCGCACAGTCCCATTGGTCACGTATCCAATGCAGCCTAACGCGCGCCCGATATTCGCATGGATCTCGCCGAACAGCGCTCCAAAGCCGGGGTGCCCGTCCACATCCTGCAGTACAATCACGCGTGGCTCTGGAATAGTCAGAAGGTATTCCCAAAAATCCATGCGCTCGTAATACCAATGCTGCATGGCAGGCGCTACCGAGGTGCGAATCCGGCCGGTGGCGGCGTATCCTACCATGGGAGGCTGGGCCGGCGACATGCAGCGTATCCACATGTCGGTGAATCCCTCGTTGCGTAGCCGCACGTCCAGGCGCTCGATGGCGTTCGATACAGTACACGAATCCAGTGCACGCAACTGCTCCAGGATTCCAGCGGGAACCTGCCTGATCGTCGGGTGGGTAGTCAATCTAAACCGATCATAGGCGAGAGGCTTCACCTCCGGGTATACCCTGACCCAGGTATTTTAGGTGGTTAGGTGTGGTACGGCACAAGCACTGGCGAGTTCTGTGCGTCCCCTTTCGTAATCGGAACTTAACAAATCCGTCATCAACCCATAATTGCATTTCGTTACCTTGATTAGACCGAAGTGTGCCGCCTGCCACACGGCGACCTTCGGCCGTAAACCTAGATTTCACAAGGAGCTTCAATGAAGAGAAGAGTACTTGCGATGCTCGGCGGAGTCCTGCTCCTTTCCGGCGTCTTTATGACGGCCGCGCGCGCACAGGAAACCGCTACCCCCAATCCGGAAATTGAGAAGTTGAAGGCACAAATGGCCGCTCAGCAGGAGCAGATCGACCAGTTGCGCAAGACGTTGGAGGACGAAAAGAAGGTATTAAATCAGATCGGCCAGGCAAAGGAGGAGCCCAAGAAAGCCGTGGAGGAGGCCAGCCAACCGAAACCTCGCAGCTTGGGCGAGGTGGCCAGCACCACGCCAATCCTGCCCGCGGGTGATGCCGCGCCAGTCGTGCATCCCGCTGTAGCGGCTGCGTTAACCCCTTCGCTGCAGGCGCCGGGCGCAGAGCCCCCGTCGCCCTTGCAACTTCGCGTAGGCACCGCGACAATCACCCCCATAGGGTTTATGGATGCGACCGCTGTCTTCCGCTCGGCAGATGGTGGCAGCAGCATCGGCACCAACTTCGGCAGCATCCCCTACAACAATGTGTCGACCGGATTGGGGAAGTTGAGTGAGACGCGCTTCAGTGCCCAGAACTCGCGGATCGGCGCGCGCGTTGATGCGTTGGTTCACGGCACGAAAGTGCTGGGCTACTGGGAGTCTGACTTTTTGGGCAATCAGTCCACTAACGCCTCGGTCACATCCAATGCCATCACGTTTCGCATGCGGCTCTATTTTGTGGATTTGCGGAACGGCAAATGGGAAGTGCTGGGCGGGCAGTCCTGGAGTATGATGACGCCGGGCCGCAAAGGGATCTCCCCGCTGCCTTCCGACATCTTCTATAGCCAGGACATGGACACCAATTACCAAGTGGGCCTGACTTGGACGCGCGCTCCACAGTTCCGTGCGGTATATCATGCTAGCGACGCCGTAACTTTGGGATTTGCTCTGGAGCAGGCCGAACAATATGGCGGCGGTTCGGGTGGCGGCGGTTCGATCGTTCTGCCCAGCCTGCTGTCTACGGCCTACACCAACAACCAGATCGATCTGGGCGCCGCTAGCTTCACCCCGCCGAACCTGCACCCGGATGTGCAGGCGAAGCTGGCCTTCGATCCGGTGGTAAAGGGCAACTTGCTGCACTTCGAATTTGGGGGAGTGTTCAGCTCGTTCAAAACCTATAATCCCCTTACGAGTACAAGTTTCACTAAGCAGGGCGGCGGCGGCGAGGCCAATGTCAACCTGGAGTTGGTGAAAGGCTTCCACTTGATCGTCAACTCGTTCCTCAGCGATGGCGAAGGCCGGTATCTTTTTGGCGAGGCCCCCGATGTGATCATCACCGGAAATGGCGCTCCCTTACCGCTGCATGCCGCCTCCGTCCTCCCCGGCTTCGAGTACACAACGCACAATACTCTGATCTACGCGTACTATGGGGAAGACTTTATCGGCACGGCCGTGAGTGAAGACCCGGGCAATAAGAACGCATTCATCGGCTACGGTTATCCGAAATCTGCGAACAGCCAGAACAATCACATCCAGGAAGGCACCATCGGCCTAAACCAGACGTTCTGGAAGAATCCGACTTATGGAGCGCTGAGTTTCATCTTCCAGTACTCCTACTTGACCCGCGATCCGTGGTATGTGGCCGCGGGCGCGCCGGCGAACGCGCACGCCAGCATGGTGTGGGCCGACCTGCGTTACACGCTGCCGGGCCAGGCCCCACACTACTGATAATGGAGGGCGGGCTTTAGCCGGCGCGGCGCTTTAGCGCCGCCCCATCAGGGTGGCAGCCCGCCCACCATCACGGAATATCTTAATCACCTTGTAACAAACGAAGTGCGAATCTGAAGAGAGGAGCTCGAAATGAAGAAGAGTCGTCTTTGGCTGGGCGCCTTGAGTGCGCTCGCCATCCTGCTGACGGTTGCCGAGGCCAAGGTGCTGATCAACGCAGCGGGAGCCACGTTCCCGTATCCGGTGTATGGCAAGTGGTTTGAAGAGTTCGCCAAGATTGATACGAATGTGCAGATAAATTATCAATCTATCGGATCTGGCGCCGGCATCCGGCAGTTAATTGAAGGCACCGTGGACTTCGGCGCTTCCGACATGCCGGTGACCGACGAAATAATCGCCCAATTCAAAATCAAGCCCCTGCACTTTCCCACAGTTCTGGGGGGAATTGTCCCGAGTTATAATCTTCCCGGTATCGGCCAGGATTTGAAATTCACGCCCGAAGCGTTGGCCGGCATTTATCTTGGAAAGATCAAGAAGTGGGATGATCCTGCGCTGACCACTCCCAACCCCGGTGTGAAGCTACCGGGAAAAGACATCGTGGTGGTGCATCGTTCCGAGGGAAGCGGCACTACTTTCGTCTTTACGGACTATCTGTCCAAGGTGAGCCCGGAGTGGCTTTCAAAAGTCGGCCGGAACAGTTCGGTGAGTTGGCCGGTTGGCTTGGGCGGCAAGGGCAATGAGGGCGTCTCCGGCATCGTCAAGCAGACTCCCTATTCGTTCGGTTACGTCGAACTCACCTACGCATTGCAGAACAAAATGTCGTACGGATTTGTGCGCAATGCCGCCGGCATATTTCTGAAGGCGGACCTGGCGAGCGTCACGGCGGCGGCGGCAGCGGCGGCTAAAACCATGCCGGCGGATTTCCGGGTTTCCATTACGAACGCCCCAGGCAAGGACGCTTACCCCATCGCGACCTACACTTATCTCTTGATACCATCGAAATTCGCCGATGCGGCCAAGCAGAAATCCATCGTGGCCTTTCTGCACTGGATGCTGGCGGACGGTCAGAAATATAACGCGCCGCTGGGCTATGCTCCGCTGCCCAAGGAAGTAGTGGCAAAAGAAGAACAGCAGATTGCGCTGATCAAGTAATTATGGCAACTTCGGCGGCATTAGGTGCGCCTCCTCGCTCCGGTATGCGGGCGCTGTTCGCACGCCTGCGCAGCGGAGACGAGATCGCGCGCCTGGTCACCCTGGCGTTCGCTTCCGTCATTCTGGTAGTCACGGTCGGGTTGGTTTACCAACTCTGGATCACCTCTTCCTTGCCGCGGCATAAGTTTGGGTTCAAGTTTTTGACCGACTCGACCTGGGACCCGGTGAGCGGCCAATTCGGCGCGCTGCCATTCATCTATGGCACGGTCATCACGTCGGTGGTGGCACTCCTGATCTCGGTGCCGCTCGGCGTAGGGGCAGCCATCTTTCTCTCCGAACTGGCGCCGCCGCGGATCTCCGGTACATTCACCTTCTTCATCGAGCTCCTGGCCGCGGTGCCCAGCGTGATTTACGGCGTGATGGCCATCTTCACGCTAGTGCCTTTGATGCGCGATTACGTGGAGCCTTTCTTGCGGAACGTGCTGGGCAAACTGCCGGTGTTCGATGGCACGATTTACGGATTCGGATATCTCACGGCAGGCGCCATTCTGGCGATCATGACCCTGCCCTTCATCATCTCTATCTCCCGTGAAGCGTTGCTCGAAGTACCCACCGAGCAGCGGGAGGCAGCCCTGGCGCTGGGAGCTACGCGCTGGGAATCCACCTGGCAGGCGGTGGTGCCCTATGCCCGGCTGGGGATTTTCGGTTCGGTCTTCCTGGGTCTGGCGCGCGCGCTGGGTGAAACCATGGCGGTCACCATGGTCATCGGAAACGACCCCAGTATTCACGCCTCGTTATTTGCGCCCGGTTATACCATCGCGGCTGTGATCGCCAACGAGTTTACGGAGGCGACCGGAGACCTGTATCGCGAGTCGCTGGTGTGCCTCGGTTTGGTTCTGTTTCTGCTGACCATCGTAATCAACGCCTTGGCGCGTCTGCTGATCATCGCAACTACGCGCCGCGGGAGCGCCCATCCATGACCTGGCGGAACCGCTGGCGAAAAACTCTGAGTTACGGCATGCTGACCCTCACCGGCGTGTGCGCGGTCGTGGCAGTCGCTATGCTGTTTCTCATCCTGGGCTACCTGGTCTACAATGGTTGGCGATCGGTCGATTGGGACTTTTTCACTAAGCTGCCGAAATCGCCGGGCGAAACCGGCGGCGGCATGGCCAACGCCATCGTGGGTAGCTTCGAGATTGTGGCGCTGGCCACCATCATTGGCCTCCCGATCGGATTTATGGCGGGCGTGTACCTTTCCGAATTCGGCGGTAAAACCTTCGCTTTTCTGATCCGCTACATGGCGGATCTGTTAAACGGCGTACCTTCCATCGTGATTGGTATTTTCGCCTGGTCGGTTGTGGTGGTTCCGATGCACGGTTTTTCCGCGATTGCCGGCGGTTTTGCATTGAGCGTTATGCTGATCCCGATCACCGCCCGCAGCACCGAGCAATTCATGACTTCCGTACCCCAAACATTGCGGGAAGGAGCACTGGCGCTGGGGGCGAGCAAATGGAAAGCCATTGCCACTGTAGTGGTGCCCGCTGCCTACCGCGGAATCGCTACCGGCATGATCCTGGGTGTGGCCCGCATCTCCGGTGAGACCGCGCCGCTCATGTTCACCAGCCTGAATAATCAATACTGGAATCACGGGCTGACCCAGCCCACCGCATCGCTGCCGTATATGATCTTCCTGCGCGCGACGGCGGCCTATGAAGATTGGCACCGCCAGGCGTGGGCCGCCGGCTTGGTGCTTTTGCTCCTGGTGTTGTTGGCCAATGTTGCCGCCCGCCTGATTCTGGCGCGCGGAATCGCCGTCCAAAAATGAGTTCCGAGAATGAGCCCCAAGCATGAGCCTCAAGCATGAGCCTATCACCATGAGCACCGCTAACCTACCTTCCGCGAGTCCGGCCGCCGGCAAGCCTGTGGGCCGCATATGCAAGCTCAAAGCGGTCAAGCTCAATTTCTATTACGGCGCATATCAAGCCTTACACGACATCACGCTGGAGGTACCCGGTAATAGGATTACGGCGCTGATCGGACCTTCCGGCTGCGGCAAGTCCACGTTCTTGCGGACGCTGAACCGTATTAGCGAGACCATCCGCAATACGCGCGTGGACGGGCAGGTTCTGCTGGATGACGAGGACGTGATGACCGTGGATGTGACCCTGCTGCGGCGGCGCGTGGGCATGGTTTTCCAGAAGTCCAATCCATTTCCGAAGTCCATCTTCGACAACGTGGCCTACGGCCTGAAGGTCAACGGATTTCGCGGTTCGCTGAAGGATGCGGTGGAGCAGAGCCTGAAGCGCGCCGCGTTGTTCGAAGAAGTGAAAGATAAGCTGCACAAATCCGCGTATGCGCTATCCGGCGGCCAGCAGCAGCGGCTGTGCATCGCGCGCGCCCTGGCGGTCGATCCCGAAGTGCTGCTGCTCGACGAACCCTGCTCGGCCCTCGATCCGATCGCCACCGCCAAAATCGAAGATCTGCTGTTCACCTTGAAGGACCAGTGCACCATCGTGATCGTGACGCACAATATGCAACAAGCGGCGCGCGTGGCCGATCGCACCGGCTTCTTCCTGTTGGGAAAACTCATTGAGTACAATACGACTGAGGTTATTTTCAAGAATCCCACCAAGCAGGAAACCGAAGATTACATTACGGGCAGATTCGGGTAGAGCGGAGGGAATAGGGGGGATGCATGCGACAATTTTCCGTTGAGCTCGAGGAACTGCACGAGAAGGTCCTGCAGATGGGCGGTTATGTGGAGTCGGCCATTCACCGCAGCGTACGCGCGCTGGTGGATCGGGACCCTGAAACCGCGCGCCAGGTGCTGCGCGATGAGGCCCGCATCAACCAGATGGAGATCGATATCGACAATCTGACGACGCGCCTGTTCGCCCTGCGCCAGCCCATGGCGCGCGACCTGCGGTTCCTGACGGCCACCATGAAGATCAACACCGACCTGGAACGCATGGGCGACCTGGCGGTCAACATCGCGCAGCGGGCGTTATCGCTGGTGGCACAACCGCCGGTGAAACCGCTGATCGACATTCCGAAAATGGCCCAGTTGGTGGAATCCATGCTGCTGCGGGTGCTGGACGCGTTTGTCAAGGGCGACGCGGAAGTCGCCCGCAGTGTGCTCTTGGCGGATGACGAAGTGGACGCGCTGCGCGATGCCGTCTACCAGGAGCTGGTGGCCTATATGCAGCGAGATCCCACCACCGTGCCCGCAGCAGTGGACCTGATTTTTGTGGCTCGTAACCTGGAGCGCATCGCCGACCACGCCACTAACATCGCCGAAGACGTAGTGTTCCTGGTGCAAGGCGTAGACGTGCGTCACCATGCCGAAGAGGTTAGAGAAGCGTAATTTCTTCCGGGTGGGCCATGTAAAAGCGTCCATCTGCGGCGGTGCCCGAAAGGCAATCGTCTGATATCTAAAGAGATTATTGAACTGGCACTCGCATTGCTCTCTATAAAAGCAGTTGAAGTGGCGCGAACCGGCGGCGCCGGCTGCTATTCCAAGGAATGGGCACCGGTACCGCCGGTTACTCTTTTGGGGCCACTGGAATGCCCGCCCGGCTAAGCGCCGCGTGCACCTCCGCCGGCCGCAGGCGTGTGGCATCATACTCGACCATGATGTGATCCTGCGACGGCGCCAGCGCAATCTTCTGAATCCCGTAAATTGAATACGCCCCGGCGATACGGGTCATCAGCTCGTCGTTCAAGGCGTGTTGCAGCGGCAGCTCGATCTGAACTCTAGTCATCTCTGTCTCAGCATACCGCCGATTTATTGTGGGGCAGGCACTCTGCCTGCGGCGGCCTCGCAGGCCGCCTGCCGCGAAGACGCGAAACTCCGACCACCGCCGTCACCGTGCACCTGGCGGCAATTTGGCTGGAGCGCGAAGTGTGCGGCATCCAGTGCGCCGGCCACCTGGCGCCGCATCCTGCTCCCCGATCAATGGCAGCGGTATTCGCCGCCGCACGCTAAAGCGCTAGCCACGATGCTGTTCCGAAACGGCCAAACTCGAGGGCGATGTGAAGGATCGCGCGACCGTTCGATAGGCCCAAAATCTTTAGGAAGTCACATGGCCGACCAGCAAAGCCCGAGGGCCTCGCGGCTGGCCGCCTGCGCCCATCGATGACGCTTTCCTGGCGCGGCCCAATCCCGCTTCCGTCGCGATCCTGCGGCCCGGTGGCGTGCCGCCGCCGGCTACGGCGTCGTATTTAGCAGGAGCGAAACGTAGCGCAGTTGGTAGTTGGCTACCGCCACATCCAGCTTTCCGTCGAGATTAAAATCCCCTACGGCGAGGACTCCGTTTCCCCATAGGAACCACGCTGCACTACTGAAGGTGCCGTCGCCATTACCGAGGCAGATACCAACCGCGCTGTTGGTGGCTGCTAAGTCCGGCTTGCCGTCGCCGTTGAAGTCTCCGACAGCGATGTCATCGGCGCCGCATCCAGTCACAATGGGCGGTTGAAAGGTTCCATTGCCGTTGCCCAGCACCACAGCCCCCGTCGCAAAAAGGTCCAGCTTGCCGTCGAGGTTGAAGTCCGCGGCAGCCAGAATAGGGCCGCCCGCGCCACGGACCGCGACCAGCGGGGGATCGAAACCGCCGCTGCCGTTGCCCAGAAGCATCAAAATGCCCACGGACCCGCGGGCGTCGGAACTCACGGCCAAATCCTGTTTTCCGTCGCCATTAAAATCCCCCGCGGCCAACGCAACCGGTTCGGCTCCCGCCGGGAAATTCACAGCCGGCTGGAAGCTACCGTCGCCATTTCCGATGAGGATTGAGATAGAGTCGGAGCCGTGGTCTGCCACCACCAAGTCAAGCTTGCCGTCGCCATTAAAATCCGCGGCGGCGATAGCCCGTGGCTCAATGCCAACCGGATAGGACACCGCAGGCTGAAAAGAACCGTCGCCATTATTCAGCAGAACGGAGACGGTATTGGCGGCATAATCGGCGATCGCCAGGTCAGGCCGTCCATCTCCGTTGAAGTCCCCTGCCACCAGGGAAGGCGGGCCGGCCGGCACCGCGTAGTCCACCGGGGGCTGCAAGACGCCGGTTCCGTCGCCCAGGAGAATGGACACGACGCCATTGCTGGCTGCGGCCAGGTCCGGATTCCCATCGCCGTTGAAATCCGCCACCGCTATTGAGTCCGCCGGTGCTGTCAACTCGTAACTAGCAGGTAGCTGGAAGGCTTCCACCGGCGCGGCGTTGAGCATAACTGAGAACCAAGAAATGTTAGTCTCCTCGCCTTGGACGGCCACGGCCAAGTCGAGCTTTCCATCCATGTTGAAGTCCGCCGCGGCTATGCCGCCGGCCGGGCCGCCCAGGATATAGTTCACCCGCGGCTGGAACGTGCCGTCGCCGTTGCCCTGAAGGAGCGAAAATCCGGAGCCTTCGTGCGCCACCGCCAGATCCAGTTTCCCGTCCCCATCGAAGTCTCCCACGGCCAAGGAATTGGGATATTCCCCCGCCCCATAGCTCGCCCGCGGCTGGAACGTACCGTCGCCGTTGCCCAGCAGAATCGAGATATTGCCGGAGTCCGAGTTCGCCACTGCCAGATCGAGCTTGCCGTCGCCGTTGAAGTCGTTGACGGCAATGAAGACCGGCCCTCCTTCCGCCGCGTAACCTTTTTGTGGCTGGAAGGTGCCGTCACCGTTTCCCAACAGGATGGAGATGCTAGAGGAGCCCCTGTTGGCCACGGCGAGGTCCGGTTTTCCATCTCCATTGAAGTCTCCGATTGCGGCAAACACCGGGTATTCCTGAGCCAGATAGCGCACGGCTGGCTGGAATGTGCCATCGCCGTTGCCCAGCAGGATCGAAACAAAACTGGAACCACGCTCGCCATCGTAATTGGTCACCACGAGGTCGAGCTTGCCATCTCCGTTCAAATCTCCTACCGCCAACGAATCGCGGCCGTCTCCCGGAATGCTCGTCCGGGCCCGTTGGAATGTGCCATCGCCGTTGCCCAACAGGACGACGATCCCACCACCGCTCTCGGCCCCGGGCCCTTCGATTACCACCAAGTCCTGCTTACCGTCTCCATTGAAGTCTCCGCTGGCCATGTAAAAAGCTTCACTCACCAGACCAAAGCCCATCTCCTGAAACGTCCCATCCCCGTTGTTTAGTAGAATTTCGATGCCGGAGCCGGTAGTCATCACCACATCCGGCTTCCCGTCGCCATTGAAGTCCGCCACAACGTTCGGCTTGTAGATGTCGTTGGGGCCGAAATAGGCTATTGGTGCGTTGAAGTCGACCGGGAACGCCGCCGGCGCTGCCAAAATGCACAACGCCGCCAGCAACATACGTGGTTGTCCCTTCGATTTAATCTGCATCTGACCCTCCATGCCTGCGTGCCACATTCCTGAAGGCGCAAAAATCGTTGGCTTGAGTATACGTCCACCCCTGAGGAGATTCGAGGGAAATCGGCAAAGTCATGCGTCGCGCCGCTGCACGCTAAAGAGTGCGCCACTGGGCCGTTCAGAATAGCCAAACTCAAGGGCGGCGCGAGGTGTCGCGCGACCGTTCGACCAGCAAAAGCCCGGGGGCATGGCGGCGTCCCCAGCGTCCCATGAAGCCCGGCTTGCTGCCGCCCGCTACTCGATCACGTTCAGCAGGATGGAAACGTTGTACGAACCCATGTTCGCCACCACCAGGTCCGGTCTTCCGTCGAGATTAAAATCCCCCACGGCAAGGGAGGCTGGATTGGTTTCCGTAAGGAAATACTCTGCAGCATTGAAGGTGCCGTCGCCATTACCGAGGCACAAACTAACGACACCAATCCCAGTGGTTGCCAGGTCCGGCCTGCCGTCTCCGTTGAAATCACCGACCACGCCGCGGAGGTCTCCCACTATGGTGTCCCCGGGCCCGACGCACGCGTACTCGTGCAGCTGAAAGGTTCCGTCGCCATTGCCTATCAGGATATTGCCTCCGTTCGCCAGGTCCAGCTTGCCATCGAGGTTAAAATCCGCGGCGACGAGAGCGCTGCCTGCGAGGCCGCTCGCGGCAACCATCGGTGGCTGGAAGCCGCCCCTGCCATTGCCTAGAAGCATCAGGAGGTCCACTGTCTTGCGTGAGCGGGAAAGCACCGCCAGATCCTGCTTCCCGTCGCCGTTGAAGTCCCCTGTGGCCAACGAAATCGGTTGGTTTCCCGCCGGGAAATTCTCTGCAGGCTGGAAGCTGCCATCGCCATTTCCAACAAGTATCGAAACCGCTTGGGAGCCGCTGTCTGCTACTACCAAGTCAAGCTTGCCGTCGCCATTAAAATCCGCGGCGGCAATGTCCCGCGGCCCCGTGCCGACCGGGTAGGCCACTGCAGGCTGGAAAGAACCGTCGCCATTACCCAGCAGAATGGAGACCGTATTGGCGGTGTAATCGGCGACCGCCAGGTCGGGCCACCCATCTCCGTTGAAGTCCCCTTCTGCCAGGTGATTGGGACCCGCCATCACCGGGTAAGCCACCGGAGGTTGGAAGGCGCCGGTCCCGTTGGCCAGGAGAATGGACACGGCGCTATTATCGGCGACTGCCAGATCCGGATTGCCGTCGCCATTGAAATCCGCCACGACTACCGAGTCCGGAACTTCTCCCACGCTGTAGGCCGCGGGTAGCTGGAAGAGGCCATCCCCCGCGGCGGAAAACACAATTGCGAAGGAAGGATCTTCACTTGTGCGATCGCGTTCGTCGTAGATCGTCGCCACGCCCATGGCCAGGTCGAGCCTTCCATCCAAGTTGAAGTCCGCCGCGGCTATGCCGCCGGCCGGGCCGCCCAGGATATAGTTCACCCGCGGCTGGAACGTGCCGTCGCCGTTGCCCTGAAGGAGCGAAAATCCGGAGCCTTCGTGCGCCACCGCCAGATCCAGTTTCCCGTCCCCATCGAAGTCTCCCACGGCCAAGGAATTGGGATATTCCCCCGCCCCATAGCTCGCCCGCGGCTGGAACGTGCCGTCGCCGTTGCCCAGCAGAATGGAGATATTGCCGGAGTCCGAGTTCGCCACTGCCAGATCGAGCTTGCCGTCGCCGTTGAAGTCGTTGACGGCAATGAAGACCGGCCCCCCTTCCGCCGCGTAACCTTTTTGTGGCTGGAAGGTGCCGTCACCGTTTCCCAACAGGATGGAGATGCTAGAGGAGCCCCTGTTGGCCACGGCGAGGTCCGGTTTTCCATCTCCATTGAAGTCTCCGATTGCGGCAAACACCGGGTATTCCTGAGCCAGATAGCGCACGGCTGGCTGGAATGTGCCATCGCCGTTGCCCAGCAGGATCGAAACAAAACTGGAACCACGCTCGCCATCGTAATTGGTCACCACGAGGTCGAGCTTGCCATCTCCGTTCAAATCTCCTACCGCCAACGAATCGCGGCCGTCTCCCGGAATGCTCGTCCGGGCCCGTTGGAATGTGCCATCGCCGTTGCCCAACAGGACGACGATCCCACCACCGCTCTCGGCCCCGGGCCCTTCGATTACCACCAAGTCCTGCTTACCGTCTCCATTGAAGTCTCCGCTGGCCATGTAAAAAGCTTCACTCACCAGACCAAAGCCCATCTCCTGAAACGTCCCATCCCCGTTGTTTAGTAGAATTTCGATGCCGGAGCCGGTAGTCATCACCACATCCGGCTTCCCGTCGCCATTGAAGTCCGCCACAACGTTCGGCTTGTAGATGTCGTTGTGGCCGAAATAGGCTATGGGTGCGTTGAAGTCGACCGGGAACGCCGCCGGCGCTACCAGAATGCACACAGCCGCCAGTAATATGCCCGGTTGAAGATAGGAATTGAGCCGCATCGAAACCTCCATTCTCCGAGAGAAGTCGAGAAAACCTGGGCTTGCTTCTTTCCCAAAGGCGCAGTTTCCCAGGCTCAAGCATACGTCCGTCTTTGCCGCTATTCAAGGAAAATCGGCGACGCCGGACCGGATTGCCTAAGTTCCCATCGCGGCCCTGCGCGTTGGACACTCCCCAGGGCGGGTGATATGTGTAATCATCTTCAAGAGGGAATCAAATGGCTGACGAGCAAAAGCCCGAGGGCTCGGCGGCGCCTCCTCCCGCCGGGAGCGAGGGCCCCAAGACGGCTCCTCCCAAGCCCGCGACGGCGGCCCATGCCGCGCCTCCCAGACCTCCTGCCATCATGGTTTACCACCCCTCGGGAAAGCGCCGTCACGCAAGCTCTCCAAGCTCTCAAAGAGCGTTTCGGCGGCGAGATCACCGAGTTCTCCACCTACTTGGGGCAGAATTTTCTGCTGGCGAAGCCGATCTTATGGTGGCGACTCGAACCCTGCGGTGACAAGCACGCCGTCAAGTGCCCAAAGGCGCTTTCCCGGTCCCCTATCAACGAGCTAATTTAGCTTGGCCAGCGGGTTGCGGAAAAGGCATGAAACTGCTCGCTCACGCGCGCGGCTCAGAAGGGTGCCGACGTGTTTGCAGCACAAAGGAGTCGGAGCTTACCCAGGTTCGCCTGGGACTCTCAATTGATAAACCCGGACTGGCAATGTCGAGTTCAGGGCAAAGCGCGACATAGCCATCGTTCTGATTGCGGTGAGGCATCTGTCAACCACCAATCGCGTACATGGGCCGCGGCGGCGCCACAAACCGCGACGTGTTGATCTCGTGCCCTTCCCACTTGCCCGCCACATTGCGACGAATCAGCGCCGCAATCTCTCGATCCGCAGCGCCGCCGCGCAGCATGGCCTTCACGTCGTCTTCTTCGATGGCAAACAGGCAATAGCGCAGCTTGCCATCCGCCGTTAGCCGCAGCCGGTTGCAGTTCCGGCAGAACGGCTGGCTCACCGAAGCGATGAAACCCACCCTGCCCACACCGTCCGCGAACTGATATTCGAGAGCCGGCGCGCGCGGGTCCGCACCCGGCACGGGAATCAGCGGCGCGATCTCACGTGAAAGGATCGCAACGATATCGCCGGCCAGCAGCACCTTACTGCGATCCCAAAGCTGCTGCGCGTCGAGTGGCATGAACTCGATGAAGCGTACCTCGAATCCATTTTCGCGGCCGAACCGCGCCAACGGCACTACGTCCGGTTCCACCAGGTTCTTCACCGCCACGGCATTCAGCTTAATGGGGCCGAAGCCCAGCCGCTTCGCTACGGCAAGACCCGCCAGCACTCTGTCTAGAACGTCGCGGCGCGAGATTTGGCGGAAGCGCTGGCGGTCGAGCGTATCCAGGTGCACGTTGAGCCGCCGCAAACCGGCCGCGTACAGCGGCTCGGCCAGTTCCGCCAGCATCACGCCGTTAGTGGTCAAAGCCAGGTCGTGGATGCCCGGAATGGCGGCCAGGCGGGCGATCAGCACCGGCAAATCTTTCCGCACCAGCGGCTCGCCGCCCGTGACGCGCAGCTTATCGATCCCCAACGCGGCGGCGATGCGGGCAAAGCGTTCGATCTCTTCGAATCGCAGGATCTCGTCGCGCGGAACGAACTTGACCCCCTCCTCCGGCATGCAATAAAAGCAGCGGATATCACAGCGATCCGTCACACTGATCCGCAGATTCGTGTGAATGCGACCGAATGAGTCGGTAAGAGGAGTGTTGTTCACGTACAGGGGTCCCGGCTATTCTAAGTCTATCAGACGGGTCCGATTGACAGGTGCCGGAACAGCGCCCGCAGCGCCGCGCCGCGATGGCTGACGGTCAGCTTGCGCTCCGCCGCCGCCTCGCCGAATGAACAGCCGAACGGCGCGTAATAGAATAGCGGATCATAGCCGAATCCGTTTGGCCCGCGCGGTTCCTGCAGAAGCCGGCCTTCCACTTCGCCGCGAAATGTCTGCCGCAGGCGCCCGCCATCCGCCAGCGCAATTACGCAAACGAACCGCGCCCTCCGATCCAGCACGCCTTGCATTCGTTCGAGCAGCAGCCGGTTGTTCGCGTCATCGGTGGCATCCGGCCCCGCGAAGCGCGCTGAATACACACCCGGCGCGCCGCCCAGCGCGTCTACTTCCAGGCCCGAATCGTCCGCGAAGAGCAGCCCCGCCGCATGCCGGCCGTAATACTCCGCCTTCAGAATGGCGTTGGCCTCGAATGTGGCGCCGGTCTCCTCACAAGACGGCATGGCCGCCAGACCGGGAACGGTTTCCACCTGCACACCGGACTCGTTCGCCGCCAGCCGGAATTCGCGCAGCTTGCCGGCGTTGCCCGTGGCGCAATACACCGTCACGCGAGCGAAACCACGCGTTTCTGGATCTCGACCAGATCGGCGATACTGCGGCGGGCCAGCGCCAGCATGCGCGCCATCTGCTCATCGTCGAACGCGTGTCGCTCGGCGGTGGCTTGCACCTCCACGAAACGTCCGCCGCCCGGTCATCACTACGTTCATATCCACGGCGGCCTGCGAGTCTTCCTCGTAGCATAAGTCCACCATCGGCTGGCCGCCGAGCATGCCGACACTGGTAGCCGCCACATAGTCGGTCAAGGGCAGACGTTTGAGCATGCCATACTTCACGCATTGTCCGAGCGCCAGTGCCAGGGCCACGAACGCGCCGGTGACGGACGCGGTCCGGGTGCCCCCGTCCGCTTGCAGCACGTCGCAATCGAGTGTCACGGTGCGTTCACCCAGCAGCGTCATGTCCACCACCGCGCGCAGCGAACGGCCGATCAGGCGCTGAATTTCGTGCGTGCGGCCAGAAGGGCGCCCCTTGTTGACTTCGCGCGGCGTGCGCTTCAAGGTGGCGCGCGGCAGCATCGAGTATTCCGCCGTCACCCATCCCTTACCGCTGCCGCGCAGGAATTGAGGCACGGCATCTTCCACCGAGGCGGCGCACAGCACGCGCGTGTGACCTACCGCGATGATGGCGGAACCCTCCGCGGTCTCGAGGAAGCCGGCCGTGATTTCGACCGGACGCATCTGGTCCGGCGCACGCTGATCAGGTCGCATTTTTCATCACGAAGTAGATAAATAAAAGTATCAGGACGAAGCCCGAGATCACCAGGATCACGCATGGCAGGCCGCCCTGTGGCGCGGCCCGGCTCTTCGATTTGGCTTTCACCGGTTTAAACTTCGCCATCCAAAGCCCATCCAAAGCCCATCAAAAGCGATGTTAGCATCCGGCGGAATGGCGCCGCGGGTGTGCGAAAATCTGTAAGAGATGACCCGCCGCTATTTGATTCTCCCGGCGCTTGTGTCGAGTGCCTGTAGCCAGCCTCCACCCAGCCCGGCAAGTCTGTTGCCGGCTAGCGTGGCCGGGGTCTGGCAAAGAAAGTCGTTGCGCGATTTGCCGGCGCCGCAGGCTGGCGTGACGCGCGCCGCGGAAGCCGCCTACGAAGGCGCCGGCCAACTGACCGTGGAATTGTACGAAACCAGGATCTCCGGCACGGCATTCGAAATGACGCAGCACCGCAAAGCCGCGCCGGACTCGGTGTTCTTCGATAAGGGCCGGTACTTCGTGGTGGTGAAATGGCAGCAGGCGGACCGCCAGGCGCTCACCGGGTTTGTGCGGGCGTTGCAGAACGAGCTGGGTAATTTGGAGAGATAGGCTGGCTCAAATCCGTCGCTCATTCCCCGACGCGCACGCGCAACTTATCGGTCGCGAACCCAACCGGCCCTGCAAAGGCCGCGCGAATCGATTTCCGCACCGCATTCTCCTGTCCTTCGACGTCTGGCGCAGTATGGCTCAGCAACAAACTCTTGACCCCGCTGTCTCGCGCGGCTTCCCCGATTTTCTTCGGCGGCGTGTGCAGATCGTACAATTGCGATGGCGAGCCCGGAGGGTCGAGTACGGCACAATTGAAAATCAGCAGATCTGCATTCTTGGCCAATTGCACCAGGTTCGGCAGCGCCGATGCATCCATGTCTCCCGAGAAAACCACCGACACTCCCCCGTAAGAAATCCGGTAAGCCACCGACGGACAGTCGCCGTGATGCGTCGCAATCTCTTCCACCACTAACCCATCCTCGTCTACGATCTTAGTGCGGGCTGAATCCAGGCTAATTGCCAGATCGCGAACCGTAAACGATTCGCGCGCGCCGAACGTCTTTTGATACGCGAACGCGCCGTCCGCCCCTACCAGCAAATCCACAAATCGCGAGGTCTTGGGGAATAGCCCCGCTCCATCCGGGCCGAAAACCCGGTACGTGATGGGTCCGTCGCTGGTAAGTGCCCGCGCATTGAAGAAAGCCGCCAGGTCCCCGCTGTGATCGATATGCAGATGCGTCAGCAAAACCGTATCTACCGCTCCTAAATCCAGGCCCAATTCCCCTATCCGCAGGAAGGCTCCCGGCCCGGCATCCACTAAGATCCGCGGTCTCCCGTCGACTACCAGGATGTAACTTGACCCGGCCCTCCCGAACGCCCGCGGCCCGCCCGAACCAAGTACCACGACTTCCAACGCGGGCTTGGCCGGACTAGCGTGCACACAAGTCGGTAACAGAACAACAACAGCCAGCACCAGAATCATCCGCATGTTCATGACTTTTTCTCTTTTCTACCGAGTGTGGGGCAGGACTCCAGTCCTGCGGCGGGTCTCCAGACCCGCCCACATGCTAAACTGAGCTAAACTGAAATCCGGGTATCCCGTTTCCCCCGTTCCCCTGCCCCCCAAAAAAACAGAAAATTACCATTCGAACCCAACAAACCCTTTGTTTTCAACAAAAACAGCACAAACTAAAGCCAACCTACCAACCAGACCCACGCCGCCGCAAGCCCCCCGCCATTGTACAATCCTCATTGTGGAACCTGTACCAGTCCAGGTGCAGTATTGCTCGGAATGCGGCCAGCCATGGTCGCCCGGTGAACTCGCCCGCTTCGGTAACCAGCTCATCTGTGCAAACTGCAAAATTGCCTACGCGCAGAAACTGCGCGAGGGAGCCGTCTCCGCGGGCACCTTCATTTATGCCGGCTTTTGGATTCGCTTCGTGGCTGCCTTGCTCGATGCCATTATCCTTTTCGTGGCCAGTGTCGTCGTGCAGTTATTCTTGATGCCCATGTTTCGCAGCCGGCGCCCCGAAGTCTTCCTTATGGCGCTCGGCGTCCAATATCTGATAGGCATGGCCATTGCCGCGACTTACGAAGGTCTCTTCGTCAGCCGCTTCGGGGCGACGCCGGGTAAGATGGCCCTCGAGCTGAAAGTCGTGCGCCCCGATGGCAGTCCGGTATCGCTGGGCCGCGCCGTAGGCCGCTATTTCGCGAAACTCGTCAGCGCCATCCTTCTGTGCATCGGCTATATCATGGCCGGCTTCGATTCCGAAAAGCGCGCGCTGCACGATATGATATGTGATACGCGCGTCATCAGAGTAAGTCAGTAGCTTCTCTCCATGTCCGTTCCCTGCAATCGGTGCAATCGCCCACTGCCAAAGTGGGAACTGTCCGGACCGCCCGCCGCGGTGTGCCCGGAGTGTGGCGCTTCGAGCATCGTGCGCGTTTTTCCGGCGCTGTTCTATGGGGCCAGCGGTCCCGTAAGCGCGGAAGCCGCGGCGGAAGGCGAGGCCACCTGCTTCGATCATCCCGCCAAACGGGCCGTGGCTTCGTGCAGCCGCTGTGGCCGGTTTGTCTGTCAGCTCTGCGCGGTGGAATTCCACGACGCCGTGTGGTGCCCGGCGTGCTTCACCGCCGGCGAATACCAGGCCAAGGCGCCCGCGTTCGAAAATTCGCGCACGCTCTATGATTCCACGGCGCTCACCGTGGCCCTGGCACCCTTGCTGGTGTGGCCGTTTACCGCCATCTCCGCGCCCATCGCGCTGTTTGTAGCGGTTCGCTATTGGCGCCGGCCGCTCGGCCTGGTGCGGCGCTGGCGCTGGAGAGCGCCGCTGGCCGCCGCGATCGCTCTGTGCGAGATCGGCTGCTGGATCTGGGGCATCGCATATTTTGCCCTGAAAGCGAGGATCTGAAGGTGGCGGATAACAGGCAGATCTACCGTAAGCTTCCCGGCCGCCGCCGCGGCTTCATCTTTTCCGCCAGCCTGTGGACTGGTGCGGACCACTTACTCAGCGTCCGTAACACCAGGTTTCAGGAACAGTATAAGAGATTTTACTTTCGCGACATTCATGCTATAGTTATTACCAGAGTTCCGCGCTTCGTGGTCTCCACGCCCATGTTAGTAAGTGCCTTGTTGCTGCTCATTACTTTCTTAGTCGTACGCTTGCGTTTGCCCGCTGTAACTGAATGGCTTTGGCTGCTCGGCGCCCTGTTAGTCGCCGGCTGGCTTTTCATCTCGTGGAAACAAAGTTGCACTTGCCGTCTCTATACCGCGGTTAGCCGCGAAGACCTGCCCTCTCTCTACCGCATCTGGTCGGCGCGCCAGGCGCTCGCGGAACTGGAGCGCCATATTGCGCAGGTGCAAGGCGTCTTCACCGAGGACTGGGCCGCGGCCGCCGATGCAAGCTCCCTGGGGCCGGCCCGGCCTGCGGATGCTGCCCGAAACGGCGCAGCGCCAACCGACGCCCGCAGCCGGACGTGGGTCTCCGACGTCTTTCTGGCCAGCCTGCTGGCCGATGCCGCCCTCACCGCGTACCTGATTCGTTCGCCCATTCCGCTGCTCGCCGATGTATCGGTGGCATTAACCCTCGTGCAGATCGCCGCCGCCATCGGGATCTTCGTACAAAGGCATCGCGGCATTCTGCGCACCGGCATGCAGCGCCTGGCGATTGCCACGCTCCTCTTCATTGGCGTCACTACCTATGCCCAGATGATGGGCGATGCTTTTCAGGATGCACTTGCCGGTAGGCGTAGGATGTTACCCGTTCAACCCAGACGGCCATCCGGAATGGTTCGGCCTATATATAGCGGAGGCGCGGCGCTGCTGGCTCTCGCCGGGTTCGTGCTATCCTTCAAACCTGAATGACGGGCAAACCGGAATGACAGGCGGCCTACTTCACCAGCGTTGCTGGAATCACGAGCTGCGCGAAGCTGTCTGCCGCTGTCCCGCGTGCGGCCGGCATTTCTGCCGCGAGTGCGTCACCGAGCATGAAACGCGCCTGTTGTGCGCGGCCTGTTTGCAGGCGCTGTCCCAGGTTGCGCCCGCGTCCCGAAGTCGCGGGCGCTCTCTGTGGACTCCCGTCGCGGCTGCCGGCGGCCTGTTGCTCTCCTGGCTGGTCTTTTTTATCGGCGGCGAGATCCTGCTCGAGCTCGCGGCGCACGCGGAGCGCGCATGGCGCATTCCTTAGCGCGTCCCGGCGTTCTCGACATCCTCGAAGAAGCGGTCGATGCGCTGCGCGCCGCCCCGCCCGCCACCCTCGCTTGCCACGCCGCCGGCAGTGTCCCTTTTGCGCTGGGTCTGCTCGTATTTTTCGCCCACATGCAGCAGCCCCGCACTCCTGACGCCACGTGTGCATGGGAGGCCTTCGTACTGGCATTGCTGCTGGTCTGGATGAACTCCTGGCGTGCCCTATTCGCCGGGCGTCTGGCCCGTCAGTTGGGGCAAAGTCTGGAACTGCCGTGGACGCGCAGCCGCGTGTGGCGGCTGGTTTCGAGCCAGGCCTTCCTGGGTGGAACCAGGCTGCTGGCCATGCCTTTGGCCGCAGTCACGATTCTGCCGCTGCCGTGGATGACGGCGTTCTATAGAAGCGCCGCCGCGCTGGCCGGCCGCGAAGATCCGGACCTGCCCCGGCTCATCGCCAAGGCACGCAAATTGGCGGCATTCGATCAAAGGCAGGGCTGGGGTATCCTGCTGCTTCTGGCCGTCCTGTATTTGGTCTTGTTGCTGAATGTGCTGATCGCGCTGGCGCTGCTGCCGCAACTGGTTCGTATACTCACCGGCTATGAATCGGCTTTCAGCCGCGGCGAGGCCTACTATGTGCGCGATTCGCTATTCTGGCTCTCGGGGTTCGCGCTGGCCTGGATCGGATTCGATCCGTTTACCCAAGCGGTCTACTGCGTGCGCGGCTTTCGGTTGGAATCGCGCGAAACCGGCGAGGATTTGCGCGCCGCTTTGCGTACCGTCGTGACCGCGGCGGTTCTCTTGTTGATAGCGGGTACGCTCCGCGCGCAAGTCACCCCCGCGAACCTCGACGCATCCATCCGCCGGACTGTGCAATCGTCCGAATACAATTGGCGATTGGCGCCTCCGGTCGCGAAACGCGCGGGCCACGCTTCCTGGCTGGTCACTTTGACGGATCGTCTGGCGGATGGCGCCCAGCAGGCCCTCCGCAGCGCGGGCCACGCCATCGACCGCCTCGTTGATTGGCTGCGCGAGAAACTTCCCGGCAGTTCCACTGACACCGCCTCGCCGCCCGCCTCCGCCTTGCATTGGAGCATTTATCTGGCAATCGCGGCACTGCTCGTGCTGGTGGCATTGATCGTATGGCGATTGCGCCGCGCCAGGACCCCGCCGGTGCGCCTCGCGGCCGTAGGCGGCGCGGCGATCAGCTTACAAGACGAAAATCTTCTGGCCGACCGGCTGCCGGAAGAAGAATGGAACGCGCTCGCGGAACGTTGTGTGCGCCAGGGCGATTATCGCGCCGCGTTACGCGCCTTGTATCTCGCCAACCTGGCATGGCTGGGACGCCGCGAATGGATCGCCATCCACTCCGGCAAAACCAATCGCGAGTATGAACTGGAAGTCCGCCGCCGGGCGCGAGGGTTTCCCCAGGCGCGCGAACTGTTCGCGCTGAACGTAGCTGCTTTCGAACGCGCCTGGTATGGCCGGTATAACGTCGCCGCGGAAGATATCGATGCCTTTCGCGAGCGCCTGCAGCAGATCAAATCGGCAGCCCCGGTGGAGCGCGCCGCATGAAGCGGCTGCTCGTCTTGTCCGCGATGTTCGCCGGTGGCGTCTTATATCTGTTCAACCGGCAGTTTGCGGCGGGCGGCGTGTATCCGGAATACTCCACCCTGCGCAGCGATCCCGCCGGCGCCAAGCTCATATTCGAGAGTCTCCGTCGCTTACCCGGCGTCACGGTGGCACGTAATTATCTGCCGCTCGATCGCGTGTCCGATCGCGACAGCACCGTGATAATGCTGGGCGTCGATCCAGGAGATCCAGACCCGCACTCTCTCGAAGAATTCACAAAACGCGGCAATCGCCTGGTAATTGCGTTCGTTCAAGGGCCGGAAGGGGCCCCGCTCTCTCCGCTCGAAAAGGCGTGGGGCATCCGCTATGACCGCGAGCGTCGGTATTTCTCAGAGGCTCCGCGTTGGGAAATTCTGGAGCGCAGTGGCACGCCGCCCGTGGTCATCGAAAAGGCATTCGGAAAAGGCACCGTCGTGCTGGTTGCGGACAGTCGTCTGTTCAGCAATGAATCCGCGGCCGCCGGCCGCCACACGCCGCTGCTGGCCCGGATCATCGGCGGCCACACCAGGATCGTGTTCGACGAAGCGCACCTCGGTATCGTCGAAAACGGCAGCGTAGTGGCCCTCGCCCGGCGCTACCGCTTGCACGGATTAGCTCTCGGCCTCGCCCTCGTCGCCGCGCTCTTCATCTGGAGGAACGCTACCAGCTTTCCGCCCGTGGCCGCCGCGCCGCGGGAAGAGAAGGTCGCCGGGCGCACCTCCGTCGCCGGCCTGGTCACGCTGTTGCGCAGGCACATCGCGCCCGACCGCCTGGCCTCCGCCTGCTGGCAGGAATGGCTGAAGAGCCACGCGCGGAACCTCAGTTCCACCCGTCGCGCGCAGGCCGAAGACGCGCTGCGCAACCACGCCGGCCGTCCCACCGCGGCGCTGCGCGAAATCCAAACCATCGTGCGCGCTAAAGGAGAAATTTGAATTTAGATCAATTCCAAGCCGTCATCGAGCGCATCACCGGTGAGATCGGCAAGGTGATCATCGGCCAGAGCGATGCCATTCGCCAGTCGCTGGTGGTAATCCTCACCAACCAGCATGCGCTCATCGAAGGCGTGCCCGGCCTGGCCAAAACGCTGCTGGCGCGCACGCTCGCGCGTGTCCTCGGTTGCGAGTTCAATCGCATCCAGTTCACCCCCGACCTGATGCCCGCCGACATCACCGGCACCAACGTCTTCAACCTGCAGCGCAATGAATTCTCGCTCATCAAAGGCCCGGTCTTCACGGCGTTCCTGCTGGCCGACGAGATCAATCGCGCCCCGGCCAAGACCCAGTCCGCGCTCCTGCAGGCGATGCAGGAACGCACCGTCACCATCGATCGCGAGACGCATTCCCTATCGCCGGATTTCACCGTTTTTGCGACGCAGAATCCCATCGAATCGGAAGGCACCTATCCGCTGCCTGAGGCGCAGAAGGACCGCTTCATGCTCAAGATTCCGATGACCTGGCCGGAGCGCGAAGAGGAGCTGGACTTGGCCCGCCGCAGCCTGAATGAGCACGCGCCCGAAGCCGTGCTGCGCCGCGGCGAGGTTCAGCAGTGCCTTTCCCCCACTGACCTGGCGGAACTGCGCGGCACTTTGCAGTTGGTCGAAGTCAGCGAGCAGCTAGTGGACTACGCGGTGGAAGCCGTGCGCCGCACCCGCACCGACGATAGCATTCTAGTAGGCGCAGGGCCGCGCGCGACACAAGCGCTGCTGGCCGGCAGCCGCGCCTGGGCCGCTCTTTCCGGCCGCGATTTCGTAAGCCCCGACGATGTGCGCGCCATGGCCTCGCCGGCACTCGCGCACCGGCTGCTGTTGCGTCCGGAATCTGAGTTGGAGGGCGTGCGCGCAAGCGAAGTCCTGGATCGCATTTTGCACGAGGTGCCGGTGCCGCGATGATCGTCCCGGCACAGCGCATGTTACTCGCTGCCGTGCTGGTCGTGCTGCCGGTTGCCACGCTTGCCGGCATCGTACCGGCGTTCGCGTTGCCTTGCACCTTGATCCTGGCCGTCTGCTGCGCCGCGGCCGTCGCGGATGCTCTGCTCAGCCGGCAACGCGTGGCCGTTTTCAGCGCCGGCTCGCCCGAACTGGTGCGCCTCACGAAAAACGTCCGCGCGGATGTGACGCTCACACTCGATAACCGCTCATCCCGCGCGCAGCCGCTCTATGCCGGATTGGTAATGCCGGAAGGGATCGCGTCCGAGCGCCTCATCGAGAGCGTTATGCTGCAGCCCGGCCGCTCCGCGCTGGCATGGCCCTGCACGGGCACCACGCGCGGCGATCATGCCTTGCGCGATCTGCACGTCGAGACTCCCTCTCCGCTGGGACTGTGGCTGGCGCGCGCCCGCCTGCCCCTCGCCTGCAACCTGCGTGTCTACCCAAACCTGCGCGATCGTGTTACGGCGGCGTTGTTTCTGCGCGCGCCCAATGCCGGCATGCGCATCCAGCGCCAGGTGGGTAAGGGCCGCGAATTCGAGAGACTCCGCGAATACATACCGGGCGATAGTTACGAAGATGTCCACTGGAAAGCCACCGCGCACCGGCGCACGCCCGTGGTCAAGCTCTACCAGGTGGAGCACGCGCAGGAAGTCTACGTGATCGTGGACGCTTCCCGGCTTTCGGCGCGCGAGCAGATTCTGGAAAGCTACGTCACCGCCGCGCTGCACCTGGCGCTGGCCGCCGAACGACAGGGCGATCGCTTCGGCCTGATCACCTTCAGCGACCGCCCGCACCGCATGCTGCGCGCGCGCAGCGGCATGGATCATTTCCGCCTGTGCCGCGAGACCATCTGCAACCTGCAGGCCCGGCGCGTGAGCCCCGATTTCCGTGAGCTGTTCACCAGCGTGCAACTCAACCTGCGCCGCCGCTCGCTGCTGATCTTCTTCACCTCGCTCGACGATCCGCTGCTGGCCGAAACGTTCGCGCGCGAAGTATCTCTGGTAGCGCGCCGGCACCTGGTGCTGGTGAATGTGATGCGCACCGGCGGTCTCGCGCCGCTCTTCGAGGCCGATGCCCCCGCCGATGTGGAGTCCGCTTATCAAGCTCTGGCCGGGCAGATGCGTTGGAACAAAATGCACGAGCTGCAGATCGCGCTGCGCAATAAAGGCGTGCGCTTGTCGCTGGTCGATCCGCAAAATATCAAGGCGCAGGCCACGGCGGCTTATCTGGAAATCAAGCGGAGGCAGTTGCTGTGATTCTCGATCTGCCGCGCTTCGTCTCCGCCGAGCGTGTCTACTGGAACGAATTGCAGGCGCTGCTCGACCGGTTGCGCCTGGAACCCGGCTGGCGTATGACGGTTGCGGAAATCGAGCGGCTGCATTACCTCTACGAGCGCTGCTCGGCGGACCTGGTGCGCCTGGATACCTTCGCCACCGAGCCGCACTTGCGCGCCTATGTCGAGTCGCTGGTCTCGCGCGCCTATGCGGAGATCCACGAAACGCGCGCGCCGGCTGGAAAGATTCGTTGGGGCGCCTCCATCGCCGCCTTTCCGAGGGCATTCCGCCGCCATCTGGGCGCGTTCCGGTTAGCCGCAGCACTGACGCTGGCGGGCTGCGCGTTCGGCTGGTTCGCCGTTCGTACCGACCCCGATGCCAAGGCCGTGCTGATGCCTTTTGAAGGACTGATGCAGTCGCCGGGCAAGCGCGTAGCCGCAGAAGAAGGCATAAAGACCGACCGTCTGCAAGGCCACAAAGCTTCGTTCTCGGCGCAGTTGATGACCCACAATATTCAGGTGACCGTGATGACCATGGCCGCCGGTATTACGTGGGGCGTGGGCACCATCATCCTGCTGTTCTACAACGGCGTGATCCTGGGCGCAGTCGCAGCGGACTACGTGGGCGCGGGCTACGGGCAGTTTCTCGCCGGTTGGCTGCTGCCCCACGGCGCCATCGAAATCCCCGCGATTCTGCTGGGCGGACAAGCCGGATTCGTGCTGGCCGGCGCGCTCATCGGTTGGGGAGTGCGGTCGACGCGCGCCGAACGCCTGCGCGCCGTAGCGCACGATTTGCTCGCCATCGCGTTGGGCGCGGCGTGCCTGCTGGTGTGGGCCGGCATCGTGGAGGCTTTCGTATCGCAGTATCATCAGCCGGTGCTGCCTTATGCGCTCAAGATCGCGTTCGGGATTTTGGAAATGGCGGCGTTGGCCATCTTCCTCTCGCGGGTGGGACGCGCATGACCGCCGCGCGCGCATCCGCCCTGCGCATCGAGACACCCGAAGGCGTGGTGTTCTCGCTGCGCCTGGCTTCACCGGTGCTGCGCGCGCTCGCGTGGGGCGTGGACGCACTGGTGCTCGCGGCCGCGGCCACGGCCATCAAACAGGGCGCGCACGTCTTCGCCATGCTGGGCACCGATTTGGCCAGCGCGCTGACGGTGGTCCTTTACTTTGCGGCGAGCCTGGCGTATGCCATGATCTTCGAGTGGTACTGGCGCGGCCAAACGTTGGGCAAGCGTCTGCTCGGTCTGCGCGTGGTGGATGCGCAGGGCCTGCGCCTGCGGCCCGCGCAAGTAGTGCTGCGCAATCTTCTGCGCGCTATCGATTTTTTGCCGGGAGCCTATCTGGTCGGAGTGACTGCGTGCCTCGCCAGCCGCAAATGTCAGCGCCTGGGCGACCTGGCAGCCAACACCGTGGTCGTGCGCGAAGCGCAGCTCGTGGAACCCGACGTGGAGCAGATCGCGCCGGTGAAGTACAATTCGCTCGCGGCATTTCCGCACTTGGCGGCGCGCCTGCGCAGCCGCGTGCGTCCGGAAGCGGTGCGCGTCGCGGTAACCGCACTGGCCATGCGAGACGGCTACGAGCCGCGTGCGCGTATCGAGTTATTCGGCGAGTTAGCCGCGTACTTCCGTGCGCTGGTAGCCTTTCCGGAGGTTGCGGTCGAAGGCTTGACCGACGAGCAGTATGTGCGCAGCGCGGTGCGGGCGATTTATGGAAAGTGAAAGGTTTTTTTTAACCAGTGAGCCGTTCGCCTGCTTTTTTGCGCGTTACTGAGTGCAACCGGGACTTTCGACAAACCCGGTTCCAATTCATTCGAAAAAAGAGGCAACATGAGGATCAAACGTTTTCACCAAGCTATCGCCGCGGCCATGGCCCTCGCGGCGTTCGCGCCGGGCGCATTCGCCGCCGCGAGCGAACCAACGTGGTATTCCAAACAGAATCCGGGAGGACGCGCCGGCCACACGGCGGTCTATGACCCTACATCGAATCGCATGATCGTGTTTGGGGGCACTACCGGCTTTACGTCTGGATTTAACTTGAACGACCTTTGGTATCTCAACAGTGCAAATACGATCGGCCCGAACCAGTCCTGGGCGCCCGTCACCCTGGGATCTGTGACCGTGCCGCCGGCGCGCGCATACGCCTCAGCCGTTTACAATTCAACTCTGAATAAGATGATACTCTTCGGCGGAGCTGGTGGATTTGCCTCTCCCTGTTACAACGATGTTTGGGTGTTGAGCAATGCCAACGGCCAAAGCGGCACGCCGGTCTGGAATAACCTCAATGCCAACGGTACACCCCCGGCCGGCCGTTTTCAGCATAGCGTTGCCTACAATGCCACCACCGACACCATGGTTTTATTCGGTGGGAGTTCATGCGAGGCGGAGACCGTCTATAACGACACTTGGTGGCTGATCAATGCGTCCGGCACGAACGGAACGCCGCAATGGATTCAGATCACTCCTTCCAACCCGCCAACGGCTCGGGCCGGCCAGACTGCCGTGTATAACGCCGCAAAGGACGCAATGATTGTCTATGGCGGTAACGAGGGAAACGGCACCACGCTGCTCGACATCGCCACGCTGTCCAATGCTACCCATACGGGATCGGCTTGGTCCGATGACGTTCTTTCCGGCCCGGCCCTCTCCTTGCACAGCGCCGCTTACGACTCCGTACACGATCGCATGATGGTGTTCGGGGGTTACGATTCTTATTCGGGCGAGTGGAACTCCGGCAACTGGATCTTGTTCAACGCCAGCGGGGGCATCAGAAGCTGGATTGAGGTATTTCCAGGTGGTTCAACATCCGCGCCTCCGACCCTGGCCCATACCGCGGTTTACGACCCCCCTCTCAACCGGATGATCGTTTTTGGCGGAGAGTCGGAAATCGGCAGCAATACATTCTGGTCCGATAACGTGTTTGTGCTGGGCGACGCCAACGGCGAACCGTCCATCCAACCCGTCCCATAGCCGCGGGAGGCACCACGGTTCGCTAGCGTTCGATCGCGGCCGCCCTTTGCGCGATCAAGTGGAAGCCCGTCCGGCGGGCGGCTGCTTCAATATCGCGCAAGCGCGTGCGGGCAGCCGCGGCCGGGCCCTTTTTCAGTTCAATTCCTGCCAGGGTCAACCCGGCTTCGAGTTCAATCCGCAGCAGACCGAGGTTATGCGATTGGGAGAGTGCCCCCGCGGCGATGCGAGTGGCTGCCTCGAGATCGTTCGCGGTAGCCAGGACGGCCGCGCGGTTCGCCTCAAACCGGAGGACGACGGGGACGTTCGGCACGCGCGGCGAAATCTTGAGAGCGGCATTCACGATGGCCTGTGCCTGATCTGTTTTACCCTGCTCGAGCACCGCTCGCGCCAACTCGGTGTAGGCAGACAGTTCTTCGTCCAATTCCCCGAGCGACTGAAAGGTTCCGAGCGCCTCCCGCGCGAGCGTTTCCCCTTCTGCCGCATTCCCGGAATCGCAAGCCCTTTCCGCGCGGGCCGCTTGAGTCTCGGCGGCGTCGCCTCTGAGCTTTAATTGTTCCTGCGTGGACAGGGCTTCGAGAAACAACCGGTTCGCGGAATCCAGATCGCCCTGCTGTTCGAGGACACCGCCGAGCATCACCAGGGTGCTCGCATAATAACCTTTCTCTCCGGCACTGTTCAAAAGCGGCAGCGCTTGCCGAAACATGCCGATGGCGTGGTCCAGTTCGCCCTGGTAGGCCAGCGTTTCTCCTATACTGGACATACCCAGTGCGGTGGCGGTTTTGTCGCCGGCAGCTTTGGAGAGCGCCATCGCGGTGTTGTAGTATTCGATGGCCTCCCGCAAGTTGCCTTGCAAGCGGAGAAGATTGCCAAGGTTTCCGCTCACCACCGCGATGGCGTGCTTGTCGCCGGATTCCAGATCGTTCCGGTAGGCTTCGTCGTAAAGGGCGCGCGCGCCCCGGAAGTCTCCCCGCTTTTTGGCGATCACACCCAGATTGCCCAGTTCCCGGCCGATCGCCTGTCTGTCGCCGATTTCGCGGGCAATGGTCAGCGCCTGCCCGTACAAGGCTTCGGCTGTATCGAGGTCATCTTGATTGAGCGGAACCTCCGCCATAGAATGCAGAGTTCGCGCCAAGCCTCCGCGATCGCCGGCCTGCGCATAGATGCGGCGGGCTTCTTCGCAGGCATGGCGGGACGGCTCATTCTCGCCCAGGTTCGCCAGCGCCCGGCACTCGGTGGCGCGGGCGCGAGCTACCAGCAGGCTGGCGCCCTGCGCGGCGGCCTTCGCGGCGGCTCTGGCAGCAGAGTCGCGGCGCAGCTGATTATCCGCCAGAGAGGCTGCGGCGTCCGAAATGGCCAGATCGATGCGCGGGTCGTCTTTCGCTTGTGCGCTGGACTGCGCCAGGGCCGCTAATGTGTCGAGTGCCTCTCTGCCTTTCGCTGCCCCGGTCTTGGCGCCCGCCAAAGACAAGCCGTACTCGAGATCGTCGGGAAAGAACCGGGATAGAGCCGCATACGCGTCAATCGCGTTTTGCCAATCTTTGGCGATCTCATACGAACGAGCTTCCACTAAAAGCCGTTCCTCCCGCGATAATCTGGCTGCCAACGCCAACGCCTGGCGCGATTCCCGCGCGGCCCTCTCATCGTATCCGAGGCTTTGCCAAGCCGCGGCCAGCGCCGCGTGAGCCAACGGGAATTGAGGATCGGCTGCCACTGAGCGAGTCAAAAGATTCGTGGCCGCCAGGTTGTCAAAAGCCCGCATCCTGGCCAAGCCCTGCGCGTAGAGCTTCATGGCCTCCGCATTCGCCGGAGCCGCGGCCTGAATGCTCTCGGCCTCGGCACGCGAGGGTTCCGGGAGGCCGAGTTGCCGGCGAACGCGAGTGCCCAAACGCGCGACCAGATCGGTGAGGCGTTCCGCGGGGGCCGTCTCCGACAAACTGGCGATGGTCTCTCCCCGCCGGGTGTCCTGTATGCGCAGATCCACGCGCAACTCGTCCAGCTGGCCATGGCGCACATCGAGGTAAGATCCAAGAACTACAAAGTCACTGCGCAGTGCTTTGCGCATGCGGCCCAGCGTGTCCTCAGCCAGGCCGCCGGCGTTTAACAGAGCCAAGTCAACCTTCGCACGGGCTACGGTTTCGCCCGGCACGATCCGGAGCTTCTCTCCGGCGCCCAGTTCGGTAGCGAGCGTTTCCGACAAGGCCGTCGACAGCCAAGCCGTGTCGCCGTGATTAGCGAGGTCCTTAAATCCCAGAATCGCCACGGAGGGCCGGAGCACGGTGGGGCGAGTAACCAGCGAAGACTGCGATGCCCGCCCGATCCGCATCTGGTGCATCTGCCAGAGTATAATTCCGGACATCGCCACCGTTGCCAGGGCCGCTGCCGTGACAGATTCCTTATGACGGCGAAGAAACTTTCCACCACGGTATAGCAGCGTAGGCCGCCTCGCCCGGACCGGCCGGCCGCCCAGATGGCGGATAATATCGGTCGAAAACTCGGCCGCCGAGGCATAACGGCGCTCGGGTTCTTTGCTCAACGCCTTCATCACGATGATGTCGAGATCGCCCTTCAATTCGGCTCTTTGCACGTCCCCGGGCGTTCGATGAAACGCCTGACTGGGCGTAGGTGGCTCCTCATCGCAAATCGACCGCGCAAGATCCGGGTAGGTGGACTGCGATCCGGAATGGGGCCGCCGGCCCGTGAGCAACTCGTACAGCAACACTCCCAAAGAATAGATGTCGGTAAGGTGGGTCACCGGCAAACCGCGCAACTGCTCGGGACTGGCGTATTCCGGCGTCATCGGACGCCAACCCGTCGTGATCATCTCAGGCGTGTGGTAAGGCTGCGGATCAAGTAGCTTGGCAATGCCGAAGTCGAGCAGGCGAACCATTCCGTCGGCGGTAACCAGAATATTGCTGGGCTTCAGATCGCGATGAATCACACCGTGCTGATGCGCATATTCGACCGCCGCGCAAACCGCTAGAAAGAGACCCAGGCGCTCGGGCACGAGGAGTGCGCGCGCATCCGAATAGCGATTGATCGGTAGGCCCTCCACAAAATCCATCACCAGGTAGGGCCACCCGTCTTCCGTAGTGCCGCCATCCAGCAGCTTCACGATGTGGGGATGATCGAGCGCCGCCAGCGCCTGCCGCTCGTTGCGAAAGCGGCGAATCATCTCCTCGATATTTACAGCCGGCTTGATCATTTTGATCGCTACACGCTTGCGATACTCCTGGTCTGCGCGCTCGGCCAGATATACGCACGCCATTCCTCCCCGGCCGATCTCCCGCACGATGCGATAGGCGCCCACGCTCATTCCGGGGCTGGCGCCCATCGGGCCGCCAAAGAGATGCGGCGCGGGCGAGTCCTCCAGCAAGCTGCCGGCGGAGTTATAGCTGGATAGCAGGGATTCGACTTCGGCCAGCAAGGCACCATCGCCGAGACAAGCCTGGCGCACGAATTCCACACGCGCTTCCGGCTCCAGTTCAAGCGCAGGACCGAGAATCGCATTGATTTGGCGCCATCGTTCATTCATGGGCATTCATGGGGCGGTGTCCCGCTTTTCATCTCGCGAGCTAACCAAGCCTTGGCAACGTTCCAACGGCGCTTGAGGGTGGCAACCGAAATTTTCAAAAGAGCGGCGGTCTCCTCGATACTCAAGCCACCGAAGAAACGCAGTTCCACGATTCTTGCCTGCTCGGGGTCGATCTCCGCGAGGCGGTTGAGGGCATCGTCCAGCGCCACAAGTTCAGCCGCACGCCCGGCCGCCAGCACGTTTTCATCCAGGTAGATCTTGGGCGTCTCCCCGCCTCTTTTTGCGGCATGATGGCTCCGGCTGTAATCTACCAGGATGCGGCGCATCAGTTGAGAAGCGATAGCCACGAACTGATCCTGGTTCTGCCAGTGCACATTTTTCTGATCGGCCAGGCGGAGGAAGGCTTCGTGCACCAGCGCCGTGGCCTGCAGGGTGTGATCGGCGCGCTCGCCACGTAGATAGTGGGCCGCCAGACGCCGCAACTCCGCGTAGACCAGCGGCAACAATTTGGCGAACGCCTGCTCAGGATCGTCTGATATCGGGTTATCCGGCGCAGCGTTCAAAACAGCCTCCGTGAATGCTGCTTCAGTGAAGTATACGGAAGTGGCGGGAGTATTTCAAGACCGCACGTAAACATGCGTAAACTTGCAACGCATGACGAAAGAAATCGAGGGCTCGACCGGCCGGCGTCCCCGCCGCATACGACGGGCGCCTATGCCGTCACCACGCTCCGCGATCCTATCGATGAGCTCTCGAACGCAAAACCAAAAAACACAGGGTCGGCAATTCAGCCTCACGATTTTTTCGGTCGATCGTCTATGGGTATATACTGTAAGGCGGTATGGCCCTCAAAGATCAAAATCCGCTGGCGGGCGAGATGCTCCAGGGCACGCTCGATCTGCTCATCCTGCAAACTCTGGTCCTGGGCGCGGCCCACGGCCACACCATTGCGCACGCCATCGAGCGCCGCTCGGAAGACGTGCTTCAGGTCGAACACGGCTCGCTCTATCCCGCGCTGCACCGGCTGGAGATGCGCGGTTGGATCGCTTCATTCTGGGGCACCTCGGAAAACAACCGCCGTGCGCGCTACTACCGCCTAACTGCCATCGGCCGCCGGCAATTGGCGGAACAGACCGGCCGTTGGGACCGCCTGGTGCGTGCCGTGAACCATGTGCTGCGTCCGGCGCCGGAGTAAATACTCGGAGTAGATCAAGATGAACTGGAGCCGCTTCTTTCGCCGCCTCCATTGGGATCGGGAACGTGCCGCGGAGGTCGAGCAGTATATCGAAATCGAAACGGCGGACAATCTCGCGCGCGGTATGCCAGTTGCCCAGGCGCGCGCGGCCGCCCGCCGGAAATTGGGCAACCCCGGAATAATTCGTGAGGAAATTTATCGCATGAACACCATCGGATTCATGGAAACGTTAGGGCGCGATCTGCGCTATACCATGCGCGTGCTGCGCAAGAGTCCCGGATACGCCGTGGTGGCCGTGCTTTCGCTGGCGCTGGGCATTGGCGCGAACACGGCCATCTTTTCGCTGGTGGACCAGGTGATGCTGCGTATGCTCCCGGTCCGCGATCCGGCGCGCCTGGTGGTGCTGCACCGCGAGGACGATCTCAACGGCACCAGCACGAGCGACAATAACGAATCCGTGCATTCATATCCCATGTATCGCCGCCTGCGCGACGATACCCAGGCGTTCAACGGCGTGATCGCGCGTGGCGGGACGGCCGTCACTATCCTCTATAACGGCAATGCGGAGTCGGTCGGGGCCGACGTGGTATCGGGCAATTTCTTCGGCGTACTGGGCGTGCAGCCGGCGGCCGGAAGGCTGTTCACGACCGCGGACGATGACGCCCCCATGGCGCATCCGATAGTTGTATTGAGCCATAGTTATTGGGTGAAGCGCTTCGCCGCCAGCCCCGCGATCATCAATCAGACGCTTCATCTGAACGGATTCCCGATGACCGTGATCGGCGTGTCCGCCGCCGGATTCAACGGCGTCTTTCCCGGCAACATGCCGGATATTTACGTGCCGATCAACATGCTGGGCGCGGCCAAGCCCACCTGGAAAGCACTCGACGATCCGTCGTTCCGCTGGTTGAACATCATGGCCCGCATCCCGCCGGGCACGCCGATCGCAAAAGCGCAGGCCGCAGCCAGTGTCGCGTATCGGGTTGCGCTCGATGCGGAACTGGCGCGCCCAGGATTCCATCCAGGCGAGGCGAGCGCGAAGGCATATCGCACTGCGCGCCTGGAACTGCGCCCTGCCGGGCAAGGCATCAACGAACTGCGTAAAAATAACCAGGGCCCGCTGCTGGCCCTTTGGGCGATGGTGGGACTGGTGCTGTTGATCGCTTGCGCCAATGTCGCCAGCCTCACCATCGCGCGCGCCACGGCCCGCCAGCGCGAATTGCGTGTCCGGCTGGCGATTGGTGCGCGCCGTTGGGATCTGGTGCGCCAGCTGCTGCTCGAAGGTCTGACCCTGGGCCTGGCGGGCGGCGCGCTCGGATTGCTGATCGCGGATTGGACCACCAGGGTACTGTTGCGAACTCTGCCGCAAGGCTTCGCCGGCGGCTGGGTGAAGGCCGGGCTGAACCCGTGGCTGCTCGGATTCACCTTTGCCACTGCCTTGCTGAGCGGCCTGGTTTTTTCACTGATACCGGCCCTGCAGGCCACGCGTCCGGACCTCGCGGGCGCGCTCCGCTCGGGCGCCGCGACTGCCGCACCCGCGGGCTCCGTCTGGCTCCGCAAATGCATCGTGACCGCACAGGTGGCTCTGTCGCTCGTGCTGGTAGTGGCGGCCGGCTTGTTCGGCAGCACGCTGTTCAACATCGCGCATGTTGACCTTGGATTCCGCCCACAAAACCTGCTCACGTTTTCAGTGGATCCCTCGCGCAGCCGCCCGCACGTGGCGGACTCCGTCGCATACTACGACGACTTTAAACGGCGCATCGCAGCAATCCCCGGCATGACGGGCGTGGGCGCCGCCGGGGGTGGACCGTTTTCGAATTCGAATCGCTCGGGCAACATCTCTATCGCGGGATACCAGGCGAAGCCGGGCCAAGATACCGATGTGGATCTGCTGGCGGTGAGTCCCAGATTCTTCGCCGCCCTGAATATTCCCATGCCCGCGGGGCGCGAATTCAGCGAGCACGATGGCGCCGCACCCAAAGTCGTGGTGGTGAACCAGGCATTCATTAAAAAATTTGGGAGCGGCCAGAGTCCGCTGGGGACGCGACTGATGTTCGGCGCATCCAACCACCCCGTGTTTGACCGGGAGATCGTCGGAGTGGTGGCCGACATTCGCGGCAATTCTCGCGAGCCAGCCCGGGCGACTCTGTACTATCCGTTCACGCAATGGCAGGATCCCGAACACCTGATATTCTACGTGCGGAGCGCGGGCGATGCCGCCGCACTGGGCCCGGCAATTCGCGCGGCGGCGCGCGAGGTGGACCCCAACATCCCCGTGTCGGATATGTCTCCGCTGACGATGCGCATCGCGGATTCGATCTATGTTGCGCGGGTGCTGGCCATGCTCTCCTCCGCGTTTGGCGTGCTGGCCACGCTGCTGGCCGCACTGGGGCTATACGGCATAGTGGCATTTACGGTGGCGCGGCGCACCGCCGAAATCGGTTTGCGCATGGCTCTGGGCGCGCAGCCCGGCGACATGCTGCGGATGGTAGTGCTGGAAGCGGCGCGGCTGGCGCTGGTGGGCATTGCGATTGGGTCGGCCGCCGCTTTGGCAGTCAGCCGGCTAGTCGAGTCGCAACTGTTCGGCGTAGAAGCGGCCAATCCTGTGATCCTCATATGCGCCGCGGCGTTGTTGGCGCTGGTGGCCCTGGGTGCGGCCATGATGCCCGGGGTCCGCGCCGCGCGCATCAATCCGGTAGCTGCGCTGAAGTACGAATAGCGGCCATGGGCCAGCCGTTCACCGGTTATCCTATGCTTTCATGCCTGTCCGAAGTTCCCTGTGCCTGATGGCCAGCCTGGTGCGCGATCGGGCCATTTCGCCGGTGGAGCTGGTCGAGTCCCACCTGGCCCAGATCGCCGCGCAGAACCCGGAAATCAATGCCTTCGTCACCGTGATGGCGGGCGAGGCGCGCGCCGCCGCCCGCCTCGCCGAAAATGCCATCATGCACGAAGAGCCGCTCGGACTGCTGCATGGCGTTCCGGTCACCGTCAAGGATACCTTCGACGTTGCCGGCCAGCCCACCCTGTGCGGCAGCCGCTTCCGCCTGGGCCACAAGGCCGCACAAGATGCCGCAGCCGTTGCCCGCTTGCGCGCCGCTGGCGCCATAATCCTGGGCAAGACTAACACACCCGAATTCGTCTCGACCTTTGAAACCGACAATTTCATCACCGGCCGCACCAACAATCCGTGGAACCTCGACCGCACGCCTGGAGGATCCAGCGGCGGCGAGGCGGCCGCCATTGCGTCGTGCTGCTCGGCGGGCGGTATCGCCAGCGATGGCGGCGGTTCCATCCGCATTCCCGCGCACTTTTGCGGTATTGCCGGTCTGAAGCCCACGCCGGGCCGGATCTCGAGTATCGGACATTTTCCCGCCATGAACCATCCGGGTGGTTTGCTGTCCGTGGTTGGCCCCATGGCGCGCTCGGCCGAGGACCTGCGCCTGCTGTTTGCAGCACTCGCCGGATACGACAGCCAGGATCCCTTTTCCGCGCCGGTGCCATTGCAGCCGCCCAGTGAAACCAAACTGCGCGTGGGAGTATTCGATCAGTTCTATCACGTGCCGGTCGATCCGGAGATCCGACAAACGGTGCACCGCGCCGGACAGATGCTGGCCGATCTCACCATCCCGGCCGAGCCATTCGCGCCGCAGGGGTTGGAGCGCGCACCGAATATCTGGTGGTTTTTCATGGGGCAGTTGACGGCGCGGCTGACCGAGCAATTGATCCAAGGCCGGGAGGCCGACGTTCACTGGACCACTGCCGAACTCCTGGCCGGAAGCCTGCCGCGGGCGGACCAGCCCGCACCCACCGTCGAGCAACTCTTGCTCAACCTGGCCACGCGCGACCGCATGCGCGCCGCGCTGCTGCGGCAGATGGAAGAGTTTCCCGTCTTGCTGATGCCGCCGTGCGGTGTGACGGCCTTTCCGCACCGCTCCCGGCGCTGGAAGGTGGGGGACGACGAAATCGGCTTGTTTCAGGCCACCATGCCGGCCACTCCCTTCAATCTGCTGGGCCTGCCGGCGGTGGTGATTCCGTTTGCGATATCCCGCGAGGGATTGCCTATCGGCATACAGTTGGTCGGCCGCCCCTATGAAGAAGAGATGATTCTGGATCTGGCCGTGCGCCTCGAAACCGCACGCGGACCGTTCGCCTCTCCGTTAAGATAGGCTAATGCCTGATCCCGTTGAAAGTTCCCAATCTACACTGGTTCCTGAGTACATGGTGACCACCGCCTTTACCCTCGATGGGTACAAGATCGTGCGCAGCCTCGGCGTTGTCCGGGGCATCGTGGTGCGCTCACGCTCGCTGTTCGGCAACATCGGCGCCGGCTTGCAAACCCTGGTCGGCGGCAACATCACGTTGTTTTCGAGTCTCTGTGAAAAGACCCGCCAGCATGCTTTTGAGCTGATGCTAAACCATGCCGGCGAATTGGGCGCTAACGCCGTGGTTGGCGCGCGCTACGACGCGACCGAGATCATGGGCGGTGTGACCGAAGTGCTGGCTTACGGCACGGCCGTGGTGGTCGAGCCGGCGCCCAAATAGCCGGCTAACTCAATAAGTGCGCGTATTCCGCCGGGTCAAGCCCGAACCGCTCCATCTGCCGCGGCAGGTCCGGCCGAATAGCCTCGGGCACACCGGCCACCCACGCCGCGATGACGGTCTCCACGCCCACGCGGCTCTTGCCCTCGTCCTCGGCCAGGCTTTCGGCGCCCGCGCGCAGCTGCGCCTCAGCCGCGTCTCTCACGGGACGCGGGGTTTGCGACATTATCTGTTGCACCAAGTCTTCGGCAGCGTCATTCCAGTTCATTTTCGCTATAGTAGCAAGCAGGACGGAAATGCTGCGCGACCCCAATCTGATTCCGCTCTCGCACCAGCACCACAACGGGCTGGCCATGTGCGTGTTGACGCGCCGCTCTCTCCGCGAGGATAGCTCCGCGGCCAACGTGGCCCGGCTGGCGCGGCGCGCAATCGACCGCTACGAACTGGAACTAGCCAACCATTTCGAAATCGAGGAGCAGATTCTGTTCCCCGCCGTCGAAAAGGAATGCGGTTCGCTGGCCTTGGTGGCCGATCTGATTGCGCAGCATCGCCAACTGGAGAACATCATCGCCCAACTGCGCTCCGCCGCCACCGCGGAATTGCTGGAGCGGCTGTGCAGCCTGCTCGCCGGACACATCCGGCGCGAAGAAAACGATCTATTTCAAATGGCCCAGTCGCGGCTGCCGGAAACCATATTGCGGGAATTGGGCGAAGCTATCCAGTCCAAGGCCGTACGCATCTGTTTGTAGAAGAATTTTAGAGAATATTCCCCACCTAAACCGTACTAAGCCCGTAAGCAGCCGTAGGGTCATAAGGGCAGCCATGCGGCTTCAACTGACTCCTATTCTGTTCGCGTAACGTACGGCTGCCCAACCTATCTAAGGAGTGAGCATGCGGAGGTGGATTCCAATGAAGCGGGCGGGAGCGGCATTATTCTTCGTCACGGTGATAGCCATCCAATCTGCCCAGGCACAAACGTTCAGTTTGATCCATACGTTTACAGGGGGCAGCGATGGCGCTACTCCGTTCGGATCCCTGCTGCTATTTCCGCATTTTGCTTACGGTACGACCAGCGGGGGCGGTGCATACAACGCCGGTACTGTTTTTACGGTAAATACCACAACGTACCAGGAGATGGTCATTCACTCGTTCGCCGGCGGGCCGCATGACGGCTCCGCGCCCTTCGCCGGTCTCATCAGCGACCGTCCCGGCAACATCTACGGCGTCACCTACAATGGCGGCGCCCACTTTAGGGGAACCGTGTTCAAAATACCAATGGCCGGCGAATACTCGGTGATACATAGCTTTGCGGGGAGATCCGGTAAGGAGGGCGCCGGACCCGCCGGGAACTTAGTAATTGGAACGCAAGGTCGTCTTTACGGCACCACTTACGGCGGCGGCAATACGTCGGGGTGGGGCACCGTATTCAGGATTGACGCGGAAGGAGTTTTCAGTACCCTGCAAAGCTTTGCCCCCGATGGTGCGCTTCCCCGCGCCGGCCTGCTCTTGCTGAAGGACAGCCTGTACGGCACCAGCAGCGGAGCCGCCACGCGCGATTTCGGTGGGACACTGTTCCAGGTAGGGGTCATCGGTGCGCTGCACGTCTTCACAGGGGGGGCGGATGGGGCGCAGCCCTTGGGCGGTTTGATTGCAGACCAGGAGGGCAATCTTTACGGCACAACGTCGGGCGGCGGTAGCGGCAACTTTGGCCTTGGGAATGGAGTGATCTTTGAATTCACGCCCACAGGCAAGCAGTTCACTGTGCTCCACACCTTCAGCGGATCGGACGGAGCCGTGCCGACGGGTACCTTGGCCCTCGACTCAGGGGGGAATCTCTATGGTACGACTACCCTCGGAGGCACTTACAATTACGGAACGGTGTTCAAGCTGGACCCCTCCGGGAACCTTACGACCTTATATAGCTTCGAGGGCGGCAACGATGGGGCAAATCCGTTTGCCGGCGTGGTGCTCGACAACTTTGGTAATCTATGGGGCGTGGCCTCATCGGGTGGATCCGCCGGATACGGCACTGTGTTCGAGATCATTTTCGGGACCTGATGCCCGGCTGTCCGGGCGCTACCCATCCGACGCAAAATCCCCGGAAGCGCGCGGTGCGCTCCCGGGGACGCGTCTGACTTACTAACTTAGTAGTAAAGATAATTAGTCGAACCGCTCGGCAATGGGGAGAAGCCGCAGGAGGGACCGCCGTAAGAGTACACGGCTCCGAACCAGCCGGCCGGCACCGAGTTGAAGGAAGGATATCCGTGGTAAACCTCAGTGTTCTTAAACGGTGTATCTTTGCTATTCGGGAGATCGCCGCACGTGGTTATGCCATACGCTTCGAGAACGCCGGAAAAGGCCCAATTCCATGTGTAACCGGAACTCCAGGCGCCCAAGTCGGAGTAAGCGCCGGTGGTGGTGTCCTTCGCCTTGATCTCCCAATTGATTTTCCCGCCTGACACACTGGTAACGTAAATACTGCCTGAGATCGTATCACCGGGATTGACTCTCTCACCCCCGCTATGCGTGGCGTTCTTGCCCACTATCCAGCTCGCGATCACCCAGTAATTGCCGCCGATGTCGCCACCCGCCGACGTCGCGCCATATTGCAGGACCGGCTGTATGATGAGGTTCTCGGAAGTTGGCTCCAGCGCGTTGAACATATAGACCAGTCCGCCGTTATCTTTCGGATCCTTCGGAACAGTCCAAGTCCCGGTGATTTTGTCTATGTTGTCACCACTCGACAGCGACACCTCTTCCTGCACCGCCTCGATCCAGCCGTTGCCGGTTCCAGGCGTGTCGACAAATAGCGGAGCGACTTTGTGCAGCGGGCGTGTCCGGATGGGCGCCTCCGGGCAATCCGCGAGGTGCATCACGATCGATCCATCTACAATGACATCCCCGTTTTCCTCGACCTGGGCGCCCTTCGGAACCTCATACACGCAATCCGGACGGATCAGCGCTCCCGGAACCTGCACCCAGCCGGGGTGAGCCTTCAGAGCAACGGCGACTGGATCGGCCGGTTGAGCCTGCGCCGCGCCGGCAAAGCAAAGTGCGATAGCCAGGGGGACGGTGGAGAAGGCCGCCCGGCCGGAGAGTTTCGTGGTTCGTTGAGTGAGTGGCATAGTTTTCCCTTTTTCCTCTTTGTTTGTGTTTGGCAAGATTGCCTACACCCACAAAGTGGAAAGCGACGGCTAAGTATTCCACTCACTTAAAAGTTTCTTTCAAGTATTTTAATTTGAATTGTATTGCAGATTGTATTACAGACCGTCAGACGGCGCACGTGCGAAGAGGCCGGCGTGGACGCCGGCCGCAGGACTGGAGTCCTGCCCCACGATTCATGCAGAATGTGCTTGGAGAAGACTGGATTACCGGGAGACCAGGAAAGAAAACGTAGCCGCGGGCAGATAGCGGCCCTGCGCATCCTGACTGTCCACTGTCAACCGGTACACGCCGGGAGTCGCCATAACTTGGGGAGAGAGTACGATACCGATAGCATCCGGGGATGATGGATGAATCTGGTCTTGTTGCGAAACGATCTGGTCTCGATCGTTGCGCAGGGTGGCGCGGTATGCAGCGGACCGGCTGAAGTCGGATTCCAGCGTGAGCACGGTGAATGACTGGCCTGCCGGGACCGCAATCCTGGTAGGCGCAGTCTCCCCACGGACCGGATTCAGAACGTATACTGCCGCGCCCGCCCGCTCAGCCGTTTCGATCACCTTTTTAGCGGCGCTCAGCGCAGCCTGATTCCGATGCAGTTCGTCCCCGACCGAAGCGAGTTGGCGAAACAGGACCACTGAAGGAACCAAGGCGACCACCAGGCAGGCTGCGGCGGCGGCGGGCGCCCAGCGCCAGGCGAACAAATTCCGCCAGCGCGCACCGAAGGCAACCTCGCGCGGGGATGCCGCAGAAGCGGCCAGCTCCGCGGCGGCCAGACGGAGCCCTTCGCGCAGGCCTCTGGCTAGCTCCAGTTGCTGCAAACATTCCGGACAATCGAGAAAGTGCTCCTCGAAGGCCCCCCGCAGGTCGACAGGCAGGGTTCCGCGAACGTAACGGTCGATCAGATTGTTTTCCTCGATCTGCGCGTGTTCCATGGCATTCGCCTCGGAGTTCGTGGGATTATCTCATTTGCTAAGTGACTCGACCGGCGTTTCTATTCCACCCTTGGCCTATTTTCTTACTATTTCTGATCCGCCCATTTCCTCCAGCAGGCTGCGGAAGCGCGCGCGGGCGCGGAACAAAACCTGGTTGAAATGGGTGCTCGACAGGCCCAGATCCTCACAAATGCGCTCCTTGTCATCGTCCGCGATATAAAATCGGAACAGGACCGTGCGATCCCGCTCGGAAGGCATGGCGGCCAAAACACGCCGCGCCAGCAGCTTCTGCTGTTCCTGCAACAAGCGATCGAGCTGGCTGGGCTCGGGGCTAAACAATACGGCCGTTTCCGCGGGATCTTCCCGGGCTTGCTGCCGCGAGGTCCGCCGCAAGTGGTCGATCATCAGGTTGCGCGCCACGCTCACGATGAATCCGGAGAGCCGCTCCGGCTCGCGCACTTCGCCGCGCCGGATCTTCTGCAGCACCAGGCAGAAAGTCTCCTGATAGATATCGTCGGCGTACGTGTCCGGCGCGGACTGGCGAATCACCAGCCGGACACCATGGGCGTAGCGTTCGACCAGTTCATCCTCGGCATCCTTTTCCCCGGCGGCGATGCGGCGCACCAGGTCCGCTGGACTGGTTCGGCTTATTTCCATTCGCCTTGCAGCGTGAACGCGGCCCAATAGTAAGGCCGCGCCCACCGGCCTTCGTTCCAGATCGAAACCTGGGCCCGGCGCAATGCGGCGGCGGGACGCAGGCCATCGACCAGCATAAACCTGTAAAAGCGGGCCATCAACTCGGCGGTGGAAAGATCCGGAACGGTCCACAGGCTGGCCACCACCCTGGGACTGCCGGCATAGAGGAACGCGCGCGTAAGTCCCACCAGGCCTTCACCGCGCACTTCGGCGCCCAGCGCGGTCTGACAGGCGCTCATGACCACCAGGTCGGCGCGCAGGCCCAGGTTCAATATGTCGGGCGTCTGCAGGATTCCGCTTTGCGGATGCCCGGCGCGATCGAACAACGAAAGTACGATTCCGGAAAGTTCCGGATGGACCGAATTCAGCACCCCATGGGAAGCCAGATGGACGAACCGGTAGCGGCTCAAGACGCCGCTGGTGGCGGCGGCCAGGCTGGCGTCGAAGTCCAGCGCCGAGAAGCGGTCCTTTTCCGAAACCAGGGACAGGATGGCCTGCGCCTCGCGGCGGGTGGACGGCAGCCGGTCGAACTCGAGGTTGGCTGCCCGCGCACCTCGCTCAATTTCGACCGCTGCCGGCCTCGCGTGCGGCGTTCCAGCCGCTACCGGGGGCTCTATGCGCGGATCATCCGCGCTGAATACCGGGTCGGCGAACACCGCCACCGTCCCGTCCGCACGATGCGCTTTCTGGACTCCGCGCCGGATGAAGGCGATAGTCGAGGCAGACGGCAGACTTACCACTTCATTCGCGACGATCACAGGCGTCGCCGGCTGGCCCGGCAAAGGCAACGCGGAAAAGGGGACATATTGCAGCGTGCCTTCGGCGACCACCAACAGCCGCCGCGAACCCAATAGCGAGGCGACCGGGCTTAACAGCGTTTTGCTTAATTGCGCCAAAGCCGAGTCCGATTGGACCGTGCCGTTCCCGCTCAGTTCCGCATACGCTCGCAGCGCGAGCCGGTCGATTTCCTGCCGGCCTGGCAGCTCAAAGGTACGGAATGTGCGCGCGGTGACCGCCCACAGAAAGCTCCGGCCGGCGCCGAGAGAATATTCCAGCAGCAGCGTATTCTCGTCGAGATACCCGCGGCGCAATTGGGCCAGAGTGAGCGGTTGAGGATCGACGAAAGCCGCATACCGCGGGCTCTCCGCCAGAACGCGCTCTTCCAGTGCGCGGTATTCCGTGGTCAGACTGCGAATTTCGGATTCGGTGGCGGCAAGTTGCGAGGTGTTCTTGTCCGCACGGGAGCGGATCTGCTGCTCGGCTTTGGCGCGCAGGCGCGCGCGCACCATGCGCTCCTGGCGCAACAAGGCCGTATCCACACCGGTCCGGATCGATTCGGCCGCCTGGCTCAACAGGTCGAGCAGGCTGCGGGCTCGCGCGCGCTCCGACGTTTCGAACGCCTGCACATCATAGCCCTGATTCGGATGCAGGCGGTGCAGGTGCATCAGCAGGTCGATGCGCAGCTGATACTGTCCCAGCACCGTTGCGAAATACGAAGATCGTAACTCCGAGCCGATCATCTCCGCGCGCAGGGCCTCATCGATCTCGAGCGCGGAGTCCAGTTGCTCGAGAGCGGCCTTCCAGTCTCCTTCGCCGGCTGCCAGCCTGGCCAGATTGAAGAGCGCCCTCGATTCATCCAGCCGGTCACCGATGGCCGAGAGTTGGTCCTTGGCGGCATGCAATGTCTGGGATGCTTTCTCGCGATCGCCCAACGCCAATTGAACCCTGCCAACACCCATCAACGCGATGGCCTCGCGTTGGCGATCGGCCAGATCGCGTGCCAGGGCGAGCGACTGCTCACAGTTGGGCAGCGCGGAGGATGCTTGCCCATTATCCAGGAGGACCCCGCAGATGCTGTTCAGCAGATTCGCTTGCAATGACCGGTCGCTGGCTTCGCGTGCCAGGGACAGGGCGCGCTGGTAGCAGTCCATGGCCTTGTCGCGCTCCGCTGAGTATTCGTATGATCCGCCCAGATTGGCCAGCGCCACCGCCTCGCCCCGCTTGTCGCCGATGCGCTGCTGGATCTTCAGCGCCTGCGCGTTGTAATCGAGCGCGCGGCCGGAGTCGCCCAGCGACAGATATGCCCGCGCCATCCCGGTGAGCACGCTCTCCTCGATGTGCGCGTCGCCGAGGTCGCGGGTCAAGGGCAGAGCCTGCTGCAAAGCATCCAGCGCCGCGCGGGGCTCGCCCATCGCCATCTCGGCCACCCCCAGATTGCCTAGAGCCATGGTCTGGCCCCGCTTATCGCCCACCGTTACGGTCAGCGGCAGTAGTTCCTGATACGTTTCCACTGCCTTATCCGGTTCCCCCAATTGCGCGAAAGCGTTGGCCATGTACTGCAGCGTTTGCGCCTCTCCGCGCCGGTCGTGCATTTGGCGGCGCAGGGGAAGCAGTTGCTCGAGATAATCGAGTGCCTGCGCGGTTTGACCCAGCCGTACGTTCACACTAGCGAGGTTGGACAGCGAAGTGAGCTGCGCTTTGCGGTCACCCGCTTCCCGGGCGAGATCGGCCGCCAGCCTGACATACTCCAGGGCTTTGCGCGGGTTGCCCTGATTCATGTATACCGAGCCGATGTTGCTTTGGGTGATGGCCTGCAAATCCTTATCGCTCGCGCGGCGGCTGAAGTCGAGCGATTGCTGATAATACTCCAGGGCTTTCGCGGATTTCCCCGAATAGGCAGCTACTACACCGAGGTTGCTGATCACGCTGGCGCGGCCATCGTCGTCGCCGGCGGCCTCCGCCAGCGCGAGCGCTCGTTCGAAGCAGTCCGCCGCCTTGGCTTTCTCACCAAGAGACAGGTACACATCCCCCTTGGCATCCAGGCCGCGCCCCTCTTCCAGCTTGTCGTCCAATGCATGCCAAAGCGCGATTGCGGCCTCGAACAGTTCGGCCGCCTGCCGGAGCGCTTCCTTCGCACCCTGCGCCTGCAGGCCCCTGGCTGCCTCGACGGTTTGTTCCGCCTTCACGCGCGTGGTATCCGCGGTGCGCGCCGGGCGCATTTCGGTCAAGGTGATGGTGTAGTTTCGAATCGGAGCGTCTGCTTCCGCCAGGCTGACGCTCACGCGATATGCGCCGGCGTCCGCCGCGACGCCGGAAATATTCATAGTGCGCTGTTGTCCCGCGAGGTTAGTTGCGGTAGTCAGCGGCGATCCCGACGGCGCGTTCAATTGGACGGAAATGGGCGACCCATTTGGCCGGATGGAGATGCGGAAATATCCGCCTGCGCCGGCCTCGACGCCATAGGTCCGCGACGTCTGGTCTCCGAAGGCGGCGTCGATGCTGGTATTCACTTTGAGAAACCGCATCGATGATTTCGGCTCCTGCGCCAGCACTCCAGAAGCGAGGCAAACCACGAAAAACGGCGCCGTGTATCGGATTGGCAACCACTTCGTGTGCATCGCTTGTCCGCTTAGTGTAACGCGTTCAAGTCACTTAGCCAACCGTGCTTAACTCAACCGCCGTGAAATGGATTATCGTATCGTTCGAGGTATCGCGATGACTGAGATGAACGACACCAAGTCGCGCCGCGCGTTCCTAAGCGAAGCCGGTCGCATTGCCGGGGTTTCGACCTTGGCCGGAATAGCTCTCCCGCACGTACACGCGGCCGAGAACAACACGATCCAGCTTGCCCTGGTGGGATGCGGCGGGCGCGGCACCGGCGCGCTCGAGAATGCCCTGGGCATCCAGAACGGGCCCATCAAGCTGATCGCCATGGCAGATGTCTTTCCGGAGAAGCTGAGCGACAGCCACGGAAAACTGCGCGGCCACTTCGCGGCCCGGATGGACGTGCCGATGGAGCGCCAGTTCATCGGCTTCGACGCCTACCGCAAGGCCATGGATTGCCTGAAGGCGGGTGATGTGGTGGTCCTGGCAACGCCGCCCGCGTTCCGCTGGGTGCATTTCCGGTATGCCATCGACCGGGGCTTGAACGTGTTCATGGAGAAGCCGGTGGCGGTGGATGGCCCGACAACGCGGCGCATGATTGCGCTCGGCGAAGAAGCCGGACGCAAGAACCTGAAGGTGGGCGTCGGTTTGATGATACGGCATTGCCGGGCTCGCCAGGAACTGCTCACCCGCATCCGCGACGGGCAGATCGGCGACATCGTGGCGATGCGCGGCTATCGCATGGGATCGGGCGGCGGCACTGCGCCGGTCACGCCCGCCGGCACCAGCGAGTTGATGCACCAGATTCGCCTGTTTCACTCCTTCTTATGGGCCAGCGGCGGTGTATACAGCGACTACTATATCCACCAGATCGACGAGCTTTCGTGGATGAAAGGCGCCTGGCCGGTGGAGGCGATGGCCATTGGCGGCCGCGAGTATCGCGGCGATTCCGTGGACCAGAACTTCGACGTGTACGCGGTGCAGTATGCCTATCCGGACGGCACGCGCCTGTTCTTCGACGGGCGCAATATGCCAAATGTGCACAACGAATTCGCCAGCTTCATCCACGGCTCGAAGGGGTCCGCCGTGGTTTCGACGAACGCGCATACGCCGGGACGCACGCGCATCTATAGCGGGCAGAATATTCCGCGCTGGCAGAACGGGCAGAAGATTCCCGCGCCCGAGAACCTGGTGTGGGCCTACCCGCAGCCGGAGCGCTCGCCGTACGACTGGGAATGGGACGACTTGATCGCCGCCATCCGTGACGATAAACCTTATAACGAAGTGAAGCGCGGCGCCGAAGCCAGCCTGGTGGCGACCATGGGGCGCTTTGCCGCGCATACGGGCCAGTTGGTGACTTTCGATCAGATGATGAACCACGAGCACGAGTTCGCCCCCGATGTGGATAAGCTGACGCTGGATGGCCCGGCGCCTCTGCGTGCCGGCGCAGACGGTAAGTACCCGCTGCCGCAGCCGGGTATCAAGACCACGCGGGAGTACTAAGCGGCAACTTACCGAGCCGCGACTGTGAGGGAGCGGTTCCACGCGGTACAATAGGACCGTCGTGGGCACCTTCACCAACTTGATCAACTACGAAGATTCTCTGACGATGCCGGAGAATCGCTTCGAGGAAATCGTACGTGGTGTTAGCCGCATCTTTCCGCCGCCCCACCAGAAGCATGTGTACGTGATCGACGAGTTGTCAGATATCCTGAAAGCTCAACTCGACCGCCGGCAATACCACATCACGAGCTCTGGCGCAGGACTCGGGATAGAGCGACTTCCGCTAACTTATCGTATCCCCGACCTCATAGTCTTTCAAGCCGAGGCGCTTCGCGCTAGTCGCGCGAAAACAACCGCGAATGACCCATATATCTGGGCCGCGCCCGCGTTGATCGTCGAATGCCTCTCGCCCTCCAATCGCAAAGGATCGATTCGCGAGTTACTGGCCGATTATGAGCGGACCGCCGCCCCCGAAGTCTGGCTGTTGGACCCCCAAGCCCCTATGTTGACGTCCTACCGCCTGGAGTCCGGCGTGCTACGCGAATGGCAAACAACGGCTGGCGGCCGTGTCACACCATATTGCCTGCAGGGCGTGATCGTTGACCTGGATCGGTTATGGGCCGCTTTTGTAAATGGCCCGTTCCCGCTATAACTACGCCATGAGTACTTTCACCAAGTTGATCAGCTACGAAGATTCTCTGACAATGCCTGAGAATCCGCTCGAAGAAATCGTACGTGGTGTTAGCAGGATCATGCCGCCGGCCACCAAGGACCACAGTTACCTGATAAGAAGGCTGTCCCGGCTTCTCGAGAGTCAACTTGGCGTCACCGATTATGAGGTTCTCAGCCAAGGTTTCGGACTCGGCATTGAGCGCGTCCCACTGACCTACCGCATCCCGGACCTGATGGTGTTTCGGACCCAGGAACTCCGGCGCGAGAGGGCGGAAACGGCAAGAAATGATCCGTACATCTGGGCGGTCCCGGACCTGCTCATCGAATGCCTCCCGCCCTCCAATCGCAAAGGATCGATGCGCGAGTTACTGGCCGATTATGAGCGGATCGCCCTGCCCGAAGTCTGGCTTTTGGACCCCCAAGCCCCTCAGTTTACGTCCTACCGCTTTGAATCCGGCGCGCTGCGCGAATGGCAGACACTGGCTAACGGCCGTGTCACTCCGCTTCTCCTGCAGGGAGTGACCGTCGACCTCGAACAGTTATGGGCCGCTTTTGAAAACGGCCCGTTCCCGCTGTAACTCTACGGCTTCTCCGGCGGCAGTACGCGCACATTCAACGCTTCCGGCTTCAGGTAAAGATCCAGCTTAGTCTCCACGGAAACACGATCGCCCGGTTTGATCTCGTTGCGTTTGATCTTCTGCTTGCCGCGATAGTAATGCGTACTCCGGGTGCATGAGATATCCAGATCGTCCTGTTCCGGCCGCGCTAGCGTCAGCGTAGTCGAATCGAGCTGACGCACTGTGCCCGTGAAACTGGCCGGGGGCAACTGCACCTGCTGTGCGAATCCAGCCGCGGCTGCGGCGCATAGCACCAGGATGAGTACCCGCATGTGAACCCATCTTACCGCCGCAAGCGCTCCCACGCCCTTGCCGCGCCTTTGCTATGTTAGCGGATTGGACATCCCTGCTTACCTGGAACGTATCGGCTACCGCCCCACCCTCGACTTATCGCCCGAAACGCTACGCGCTCTCCACCTGGCGCACCTTTATACCGTTCCATTCGAGAATCTGGATATTCACCTGGGACGGCGGCTATCGCTCGAATGGGCAGCCCTCTTCGACAAGATCGTCACCCGCCGCCGGGGCGGCTTCTGCTTCGAATTGAACGGTCTCTTCGGCGCGCTGCTGCGCGAGTTGGGATTTCAGGTTACCATGCTCTCCGCGGACGTAGCCCGCCAGACCGGCGGCTTCAGTGCGCCCTTCGATCACCTGGCCCTGCGTGTGGACCTTGCGGAGCCATGGCTGGTGGACGTCGGTTTTGGCAACGGATTCCGCCTTCCCCTGCGCCTGGATGACGACGCCGGCCAGTCGCAGGGCGACTCCACCTACCGCATCACCCGGGACGGCAATCATCGCATCTTGCTGCGCCGCGATGGCGGCGGCGACTGGACGCCGCAATACCGCTTCACCCTGCAGCCCCGCGCACTCACTGACTTCGCCGAACGTTGCCTGTTTCATCAGACCTCGCCCGAATCGCACTTCACCCAGGGACGCATCTGCACGCTGGCTACACCCGATGGCCGCGTCACCATCAGCGATATGCGGCTCATCGTCGCCGCGTCCGGCGGCCGCACAGAAAGCGAACTCGCGGACGAGACCGAATACGCCGCCGCCCTGCGCGCACGTTTCGGAGTGGTAGAATAACGGTTCAAGGGGAGAGCTTCCGTGGCGTCCTTTATACAGAACCAGTTCGACAGCAACGTAGTCACTACTTCCGTTGATTACGTCTTCAACTGGGCGCGCAAGTCCGCCTTGTGGCCGCTGACTTTCGGCTTGGCGTGCTGCGCCATCGAAATGATCGCCTCCAGCACCTCCCGTTTCGATATCGCGCGCTTCGGTGCGGAAGTGTTCCGCCCCAGCCCGCGCCAGTCGGACCTCATGATCGTGGCCGGCACCGTCACCCTGAAGATGGGGCCGGTCCTCAAGCGCATCTGGGACCAGATGCCCGATCCTAAATGGTGCATCTCGATGGGCGCTTGTTCCAGCGTGGGCGGCCCGTTCAACACCTACGCCGTGCTGCAGGGCGTCGATAAGATCGTGCCGGTGGATGTCTACGTGACCGGCTGCCCGCCGCGTCCGGAGAATCTCTTCTACGCGCTGCTGAAACTGCAGGACAAAATCGATCAGATGACCACGCTGGTGAAAAGGCCCACCGAGGTGCGCCTGGATGAATCTATGCTCCAGCAGTTCAAGGAGCAGGTAATGATCGCCCAGATCCAGAAGCCCGCGTAGTGTTTTACCAGGATTCGCAGAATATTTACCGCGTCCGCGAGTTGGAAGAATTGCCGTGGCTGGAGCACGGCTTCGGCACGCGCCATTCTACAGACATCTCACGCGATCCCAGGCTGGCCACCCTCCATCAGATCCACTCGGACATCTGCTTGCCTGCGCGCGGCCGGACCGGGATGCTGGGAGACGGCGACGCCCTCTTCGAAAACACTCCCGGACATTTGATAGCCGTCAAGACCGCGGACTGCCTCCCCATCCTGCTGGTGGACGAAGAACATCAGGCGGTGGCAGCCGTACATGCCGGCTGGCGCGGAACGGTGGCGCATATCGCGCAGAACGCCGTGCACGCGATGTGGCAGGAATTTGGCACCGAGGCGCGCCGCCTGCACGCCGCCGTCGGCCCGGGCATTGGAAAGTGCTGCTACGAAGTGGGCGCGGAGGTAGCCGCGCAGTTCGGCGAAACCGGCCCGGGCCATATCGATCTGGCGGAAGCTAACCGCCGGCAGTTGGCCGATGCAGGCGTGCCCGAGGCACAGATCCATGTGGCCGCGCTTTGCACCAGGTGCGGCGGCGATTTCCATTCGTACCGCCGCGATAAAGAGAAAGCCGGGCGCATGCTTTCTTTCGTCGGCGTCAAGTGACCGCAACTGGCAGGCCACGCCGCGCGTATATTGCTTCGATGCGTGCTGTGTTGCTTCTGGCCGCCGCCTGCAGTCTGGCCGCCGCGCAAGATGCGCACGAAATCGTACGGCGCTCGATCGAACTGATGAACCACAACCTGGCTATGGCGCGCAATTACACATTCCTGGAGCGCGCCGAAACCCGCGAGCTCAATGCCGACGCGCATGTGAAGACCCACAAGATCCTGCTTTACGACGTCACAATGCTGGAAGGATCGCCGTACCGGCGGCTGGTCGGTAAGGACGACCACGGCTTGTCTCCCGAAGAGGAGCACATCGAGCAGAAGAAACTCGACGACAGCATCGCCCAGCGCCAGAGAGAGACGCCGGCCGAGCGCGCCCGGCGCATCGCCGAATGGGAAAAGAGACAGCAGCGCCAGCGCGAGCCATTGGACGAAGTGCCGGATGCGTTCGATTTTCGGATAACCGGCCAAGGGCAGATCGATGGCCGCGATGCGTGGATCATCGAGGGCACCCCGCGCCCCGGCTATCATGCGCGCAGCAATTTTGCCAGGCTATTCCCCAAGTTTCGCGGCCGGCTCTGGATCGACAAAGCCGACTATCAGTGGGTCAAGACCGAAGCCGAAGTGATTGACAACATCTCCTGGGGCCTGTTTGTCGCCCGGCTCAGTAAGGGCGCGCGCCTGGATATCGAGATGACGCGCGTGAACGATGAAGTCTGGCTGCCCAAGCACATCGCGGCGAAGGTGTCTGCCCGGCTGGCGCTGGTGAAGAATTACCGCATCGAATCGGACACCAGCTTCTCCAATTACCGCAAGTTTCAAGTAGCGTCGCGCGTGCTCCCCATCGCGCCGCAACCGTGATGACGCCTCCTGCATATTATCCTGGTGTCCATGTCTGAAGAATGGGCTGAGAAGTGGGTTGAGGAGTGGCCGAGAGGCGAATACGTCATCAGCACGGACCCAGCGCGGCTGGATATCGCGCTGATCCACGAATATCTCAGCGGCTCGGCGTATTGGGCTATGGGACGTCCGCTCGAGGTGGTGCGCCGGTCGATCGAAAACTCGCTGCCCTTCGGCGTATATCGGGCAACTTCCCAGATCGGCTTCGCCAGGGTGGTCACGGATTACGCCACGTTCGCCTGGCTGGCGGATGTTTTCGTACTGCCCGAGTTTCGCGGGCAGGGCATCGGCAAATGGCTGTTGGGCGTCATCGCCGCGCATGCCCGCCTGCAGGGATTGCGCCGTTGGATCCTCGCCACCAAGGATGCCCACGGTCTCTATGCGCAGTACGGCTTCACCCCGCTCGCCGCACCCGAGAGGTTTATGGAGCGCTTCACGGCCGGCGGGGGATGAAGGATAACGGGGTTTTGTTACCTATTTTTCACGGAATTGGAACCCTGCTTGCAAATGGGCCTAATATAAGTTTAAGATAACGATGTGGATAACTCCGAATTGGAGGGAGCTGAAGGATGATCTACTCTCGGTCCGCCGAATACGCCATCAGGGCCTTTGTGCATTTGGCACAGGTGCCGGACGGCAAATATGCGATGGTCAAGAACATCGCGGAGCAGGAGGACATCCCGGCCCACTTCCTTGCGAAAATCCTGCAGCAGCTTGCCCGCAAGGGCCTCTTGCGCTCCAGCAAAGGCCCCACCGGCGGCTTCGCCCTGCGGGTGCCTCCCGAGGACGTGAAGCTTTGGGATATTGTGGAAGCGCTGGACGGGATGTCGCAATATACCGCCTGCGCCAGCGGCTTGTCGGAATGCTCCGACGAGATGCCCTGCTCCATGCACGATAGCTGGGTGGCGCTCCGCACGCGTATTATAGATTATTTGGAGAAGAATACGATCGCAGACCTGGTGAAGGCGCTGGAGCAAAAGCGCAAGTCGCTTGCCAAACAGCGCAAACCGAAGCGTGCGCTTGCGGCCCGCAGATAATCTGCCGCATCTAATGTTTAGGGGGTGCCCAATGGGCCAATCTGTCTTGGTCCCCATGGTAGTCGAGCAGACTTCGCGTGGGGAGCGCGCATACGATATTTATTCCCGCTTGCTGAAGGAGAACATCATATTTCTGGGTACTCCGATCGACGACAATGTCGCCAATCTGGTCATCGCCCAGCTCCTCTTTCTGGAGGCCGAGGATCCCGAAAAGGACGTTTCCATCTACATCAACTCGCCCGGCGGTTCCATTACTGCTGGATTGGCCATCCTGGACACCATGGATTTCATTCGGCCGGACATCGTGACCATTTGCGTGGGTCAGGCGGCCTCCATGGCGGCCGTCTTGCTGTCTAAAGGCACTAAGGGCAAACGCTTCAGCCTGCCGAATTCGCGCATCATGATCCATCAGCCATCCATGCAAGGATTGGCCGGCCAGGCGGCGGACATCGACATCTATGCGAAGGAGATCCTGCGCATGCGCGAGACGCTAAACACCTTGCTGGCCGATGCCACGGGCCAGCCGGTCGATCGCATCGCGCGGGATGTGGACCGCGATTACATCATGAGTCCGGAACAGGGCGTCGAGTATGGCATGATCGACCGCGTGATCGCCAGCCGCGACCTGGTCCCCGTCGTGGCGCTGCCGAAGTAGATGGTGGCTGGTGGTTAGTGGGCTGGTGGCTGGTGGTTTAGTTTCCACTGCCCACTAACCAGTACTTTGGAAGCCCAGTTGCGGAGGGTAAGCGCCGTGGGCTACATTTGTATCCATAATCACTTTTACCAGCCGCCGCGCGAAAATCCCTGGCTGGAAGCGATCGAGCTGCAAGACTCGGCATATCCCTATCATGATTGGAACGAACGAGTCACGGCGGAATGCTACGCGCCGAATTCTGCTTCGCGGGTTCTTGATAACCAGGATCGCATCGTAGAGATCGTTAACAACTACTCTCTTATCAGTTACGATTTTGGCCCCACATTGCTTTCCTGGTTGGAAGAATTTGCGCCACTGGTGTACCAATCCGTTTTGAGCGCCGATCAAGAGAGCCGCGAGCGGCACGCCGGACATGGTCTGGCGATCAGCCAGGCTTACAACCACATCATCATGCCGCTGGCGAATGCCCGGGATAAGCGCACGCAAGTAATTTGGGGTATCCGGGATTTCGAGCACAGGTTCGGGCGCAAACCCGAGGGCATGTGGCTGCCGGAAACGGCGGTGGACCTGGAGACTCTGGATATCCTGGCACAGCAAGGAATCAAGTTCACGATCCTGGCGCCGCGTCAGGCCAAGCGCGTGCGTAAGATAGGCGGCCGCGCCTGGCGGGATGTGGATGGCGAGCGCATCGATCCCACCATGGCCTATCGCTTACGGCTGCCCTCCCGCCGCGCGATCAATCTGTTCTTCTATGACGGCCCGATCTCCCGCGGCGTGGCTTTCGAAGGGCTGCTGAATAACGGGGAGCGTTTCGCGCAGCGCCTGCTGGGCGCGTTTTCCGAAGAGCGCAGCTGGCCCGAACTGGTACACATCGCCACCGACGGCGAGACCTACGGCCACCACCACCACCATGGCGAAATGGCGCTCACCTACGCGCTCGAATATATCCAGTCGCGGCAACTCGCCGACCTGACCAACTACGGAGAGTACCTCGCACAGCATCCTCCCATCCACGATGTGGAAATTATCGAGAATACTTCGTGGAGTTGCGTGCACGGCGTGGAGCGCTGGCGTTCCAATTGCGGCTGCAACGCCGGACATCCGGGATGGAGCCAGGCTTGGCGCGGTCCGCTGCGCGAGGCGCTCGACTGGCTGCGCGATTCCCTGGCCCCGCGATTCGAAGAGAAGGCCAGGGGGCTGCTGAAAGATCCGTGGGCGGCCCGCGACGACTACATCAGCGTAGTGCTCGACCGGAGCGCCGCCAGCGTGAATGCATTTTTCGCGCGGCATGCTACGGGTTCACTCGATGAGTCCGGCCGCGTGACCGTGCTCAAGCTTATGGAGCTGCAGCGCCATCTGATGCTGATGTATACCAGTTGCGGCTGGTTCTTCGATGAGCTTTCCGGATTGGAGACCGTGCAGGTCATTCAATACGCCTGCCGCGCGGTGCAGTTATCCCAGGAAGTGCTGGGCAACCACGTAGAAGCCGATTTCCTGGCGGCCCTGGCCAAAGCCAAGAGCAATATACCGGAGCGCCAGGATGGCGCCACCATCTACGCGAAGTGCGCCAGTCCCGCGGCCGTGAATCTGGAGAAGCTCGCCGCCCATTACGCCATCAGTTCATTGTTTAAGCCCTATGCCGATCATGCGCGCATCTATTGCTATTCGGTGGACCGCCTGGATCATCGCCGCCTGGAAGCCGGACGGATGCGGCTAGGCCTGGGCCGCGCGCGTTTCACATCGGAAATCACGCAAGAATCGAAAGAACTCGTCTTCGGCGCCATCCAATTTGGGGATTACAACCTGACCTGCGGCATTCGTGCGTTCACCGGCGAGGAAGTTTACCGGAAACTGGTCGAAGAAATGAGCGCCGCTTTCTCCAGAGCGGATATTCCCGAGGTTCTGCGCATGATGGAGAAGGAACTCGGGTCTGCGTATTCCCTGAAATCGCTCTTCAAGGACGATCGGCGGGCGATCCTGGAGCAAATCCTGAGCGTTGCACTGCAGGAGGCCGACAGCGCCTACCGCCAGATTTACGAGCGGCACATTCCCCTGGCTCATTTTCTGCGCGATCTCGGAGTGCCGCTGCCAAAAGCCATTCGTGAGGCTGCTGAGTTCGCCCTCAACAGCCGGTTGCGGGAAGCATTCGCCAGTGACGACATCGATCTGGCCGAGACCAGGAAGCTCTTGGAAGAAGCGCGCGCCGGGAATATCGCGCTCGACCCGACCACTCTCGAATTCACGCTACGCCTGACTATCGAGCGGCTGTTCCAGCGTTTTCTCGCCCAGCCCCGGGATCTGGCGTTTGTCGAGCGGCTGGAGGGAATCGTAGACCTGGCGCGCACGCTGCCTTTCGAAGTCGTCTTATGGACGGCGCAAAATCTTTGGTCGGATGTGCGCCGCGCCGCCTTCGGAGAAGTCAGCCAGCGGGCCCAGGATGACGCCGAGGCCCGCTCGTGGGTGGAACATTTTCTGTCGCTCGGAGAGAAGCTCAGGATTTGTGTCACGGATACGGTGACATCACGTGCCGAGGGCGGCTGACGGGCCGGCTCATTTCAGCTTCACCGGATAGGGTGCGTGTTCGGGCAGTTTGGGGTTGGATGTTTCCAGAGCCTTTATCAGCTCCGCCACTCCCCTTTCCAATTGCGGATCGCGCCCGTCAATAATCGATTTCGCATCGTTTTCGACGACGATGTCCGGATCCACGCCGTGGCCTTCCACCGCCCACTGGCCTTCGGCCGTGGCATAGGCGAATTCGGGAACATTCACGTCGCCGCCGTCAATCACTTGCCCGTGGCTGGTGATGCCCACCACGCCGCCCCAGGTGCGCTGGCCGATCAGCGGCCCCAGCTTGGCCGTGCGAAACATCCACGGAAAAATATCGCCGTCCGAACCGGCGTTTTCGTCAATGAGCACCGCTTTCGGTCCAATAAAGACGCTATCGGGGTATGGTCCCGGTGTTTCGATGGTGCGCGCATAAGTGAGACCCAGCATCGGGCGGACCAGCCGCTGAATCACCATGCGCGAGATATTGCCTCCGCCGTTGGCCCGGTCGTCGATCAAAAGGGCTTCTTTACGCAGCTGCGGATAATACCACTTGATGAATTCGCGGATGCCGTTCTCTCCCATGTCGGGTAAGTGCATGTAGCCGATGCGGCCGTGAGACAGCTCATCCACGCGTTTGCGGTTCTGTTCCACCCAGGCGAGATACAACAGGTTACTCTCGCTGCTGAGGGGCCTGTAAGTTACCTTGCGCGCACCGGTAAGTGACGGCGTACTATTCAGCATCAGGATGACTGGGGCATCCCCCGCATGCCGCAGGAACTTGTAAATATCGTCCTTAGTAGTAACATCTTCGCCGTTGATGGCCATCACATAGTCCCCTACCTTGGCGTCCACGCCGATCTCGGTCAGCGGCGAACGGTACACGTCCTCTTCATTTTGGCCGCTGAGAATACGCGCGATGCGGTATCGTCCGATACCGGCGTCCACCTCGAAGCGTGCTCCCGGCAGCCCCGCGTGCGGGCGCGGCGGAACCTGCAGGTCGCCGCCATCGATATAGGCGTGCTGCACGGTCAACTCCGAGATCATCTCGCTGATGACATAATTCAAGTCAGTGCGATGCGCCACGTACGGTAAGAGCTGACTATAGCGCTGGCGCAACGCTTCCCAATCGTAGCCGTGCATATTGGGGGCATAGAAGAAATCGCGATAACGCCGCCACACTTCGTTGAAGATGTCGTTCCATTCCGCGACCGGTTCCTTTTCCAGCATCAGGCCGCCCGTGGAGACGGTTTTTTTGGTGCTGCCGCCGGAGGCCGTGGCGTCGTATACATTCCAGGCCTGGTCCTGCTGGACTAACACTTTCGATCCATCGCGCGAGACTACAAATCCGTTGATATTTTCGACCAGGCGCGTCTCTTTCCTGTCTTTGAAGGTAAAGATGCGCAGCGAAGTCTTAGTCGCCGCCGGACGGCCATAGTAAGGTTCGGGCGCCACGGCGTAGAGCAGCGCATCGTTAGTCGCGGTTAGCCCGTAATAGTTATCCGCATCCAGCGGCACGCGCGCCACGCGCTGCTCCAGGCCGTCGAAATCGACGCCGCCATCCTTCGGCTCGGCGTGCGACTCTTCCGCCTTCTTGTCTTTCGCATCCTTCTCGTCTTTGCCCTTATCTTTATCTTTGCCTGTGTCTTTGGCGCTATCTTTAGCCGAAGCCTCTTTGATGGTCACCTCATCGCTTTCGGGCGGAAATGGATTCTTGACGTCTTTGCGAAGAGCCATAACGAAAATGCCGCTCGCACGATTGGCGGCGAAGTCGAATTCGATCTGTGAAAGCTGCGGCTGAAATTCGTGGCGCGACATGAAATAGAGGTAATCGCCGCCCGGATGCCACGCCGGAGAATTGTCGTTGAACATCCCGCTGGTTACACGATGGAGCTTGGCGTCCTTCATCGACCAGATATACAGCGCCGAGTACGTGTTGTTGTCGTTGATACTGAACGCCAGGTAACCGCCGCCGGGCGACCAGGCGTAATCGCGAATTTCGCCTTCCTTCGAATAAGCGATCTCGTGCGCCGCATGATCCTTCAGCGACGCCAGCCATAGCCGGCCGTCTTTATCGCTGAAGGCGATGTGATCGTTATCCGGCGACCATTTTGGATCGTACCGGAACGCATGCCCGCCGCTGGTGATCCTTTCCGGCGGCGACGAGCCGTCTTGCGCGACGACGTATAGCTCCTCTTCCCCGCTGGCATCCGACAGGAACGCCACCTTGGAGCCGTCGGGCGACCAAGCCGGCCACTTGTCGTGCGCGCCAGGGGAATGCGTCAGGTTGCGCGTCGGCCCCTTCTCCACTGGCGCCGAAAATATATCGCCGCGCGCCGCAAACAACACGCGCTCGCCTTTCGGACTGACTTCAACCTGCTCGATAAGATTGGCCGCCGAGACATAGCTGGGGTGCCGGTTGACGCCATCGTCCGGCACGCGTACGGAGATGGGCGTGCTCTTGCCCGTCTTCACGTCGAGCACTTGCAGCTCACCATCCAGTTCGTAGACGATGCGCTGCTGGCGGTCGGTGCTGGGCCAGCGGACATCCCATACCGTGTTATGCGTGATCTGCCGGACGGTACCGTTGCCGGTTTCATAAGCGTACAAATTGAAATGGCCGTCGCTGTCCGAGTTATAGTAGATTTCTTTGCCGATCCACATGGGGTCGCGGCTGGCGCGCGGACCTTTGCTGATGAGCTTGGCGGCGTGCGTTTCGATATCGAAGATGTACAGCTTGTTGGCCTCGCCGCCGCTGTAGCGTTTTTCCGTGCGGAAATCGCGGGCCTCGGGCGAATACACGATCTGGTTGCCGCCGGGCGAGAACGAGCCCGCGCCGGACACCGGCATGGGCAGCGGCTCGGAGGGTCCGCCATCCACGGAGACGCGGTACAGGCGCGTCAGGGGATGCGACCACCCATCCCGCATAGACCGGTAAATCACGTAATGGCCGTCGTTGCTCCAGCCATAAACCTGGTTGTCGTAGCCCCAGCGCGGCGGCAATGGACCCGTCGCCGGATAAAAGGTCAACTGCCTCGGTTCGCCGCCATCGGCGGGCATCACGTAAACCTGTTCATCGCCGTCATACTGGCCGGTGAAGGCGATCCACTTGCCATCGGGCGAGAACTTGGCGAACAACTCCATGCCGGGATGCGCGGTCAGGCGCGTGGCCGTTCCGCCCGCCGCGCTCACCATCCACAAATCGCCGCCGTGGGTGAAGACGATGCGGTCATCATGAATGTCCGGAAAGCGCAGGAGCTTGGTCTGCGCGGATAACGGCGCAACGAGCGGCAACAGCAGGAGCCAGGCGGCTTGGTACTTAGATGGAAGACGCATAGGAGTAATGACGTATGAGACTCGGAAAGGATAAGGGTAGCAGGCTATGGCGCGCCGCAGTGTGACCAGTGTGAACCGGTGTGGAGCGTCCCTACCGGACGCGGCGGAGGGTTGTGGGAGAATGGGGTGAATGATCGTCGCCGACGGCATATATTACGCCCTGGGACTGACCGCGGGCGGCCTCGTGGTGTCTTACCTGGCCCACCCCTGGCTCGGATTGCCGCTGTACATTCTGGCGGCGTTTTGTCTTTTTTTCTTCCGCGATCCGGAGCGGGCCATTCCAGCAGGCCCGGTCGCGGTGTCGCCGGCCGATGGCAAGGTGGTAGCAGTCAAACAGGAGACCGCCACGCACAAGCGCATCAGCATCTTTCTTAATATTTTTGACGTGCATGTGAATCGCGCGCCCATTGGCGGCGTCATAGCGGACGTGCGCTACAGCAAGGGCAGGTTTCTGGTGGCCAGCCGTGAGGAATGCTCGGAACAGAATGAGCAGAATGTGGTGACCATGCGCGGCGAAGGAACCTGCGTGGTGTTCAAGCAGATCGCCGGACTGATCGCGCGCCGCATCGTGTTCACCAAGCAGCCAGGCGACCTGGTAACGAAGGGGGAGCGCGTGGGCCTGATCAAGTTCGGGTCGCGGGTGGACGTGGTGTTCGGCCCCGAGTGGGAGATCGCGGTCGACCTGGGTGCGCGCGTCCTGGCTGGTTCCAGCGTGATCGCGCGGCGGAGCGAATTCGCCGGGATGGATTTGGCGGAGGCGCAGAGTCTGGTAGCGGATACGCGGGAACTGGTGCATGCCCAGGCTTAGCAATCCGTTGATCGACCGGCACTCCCCCGATCGGCGGCCCCGCCGCGCGGCGTACGCCTTGCCCACGTTATTCACCGCCGGCAACATTTTCCTCGGGTATCTGTCGATTCTGCGCTCCTTCCGCGGAGCGATGCTGGCAGCCGCCGGAGGCGCAGGCTTGACGGCCGCCGCGGAGCATTTCGAGATCGCCGCGAAGGCCATCGGGATCGCGGTCCTGCTCGATGGGGTAGACGGCATGATTGCGCGCTTGACGCACACCACCAGCGATTTCGGCCGCGAGATGGATTCGCTGGCGGACGTGATCAGCTTCGGCATCGCGCCCGCCGTGCTGGCGTTTGCCTGGGGCGTGCAGTTCGTGCAATTCCTGGACGGCGGGCCGGCCATCCAGTTCGAGCATCAATTGGCGCAAGCCGGCTACTTCATGGCGTTCTTATTTTTGCTATGCGGCGCCGCGCGGCTGGCGCGCTTCAACGTGCAAAAGAACCCGATTCCCAAGAATCCCGGCCGTCCCAATCGGAAGTATTTCGTGGGGCTGCCCATTCCCGGCGCGGCCGGCACGGTGGCCGCGATCGTTTACGCCTTTGGTGGCGAACCCGTCAGTTACTGGCCAATCGCGGTGGTCTGGATGGGGCTGTTGGCCTTGCTGGGATTTCTGATGGTCAGCACGTGGCGCTATTACAGCTTCAAAGGGTTCAGCTTGCGCCAGCCGCGCACGCCGTTGATCGTGATCGTAGTCGGCGCGCTGCTGTATGCCATCTGGAATTATGGCCGCGTGGTGTTGCCGGCCATGGCGGCTGTGTACGTGGGCAGCGGCATCGCCATTCGCGTGGGTGGCATCGTGCGGCGACATGTGAACCGCCATCGATTAGGCGCGCCGCCCACGGCTCCGGAGCATCAAGTTGGCTAAGACGAACTGGGCGCTGGTGGGCAGCGAGTCGCTTTTAGGCCGCGAAGTGCGCGACCTGATCGCGGTGGGCCATGTGCCGGTCGATCTGAAACTGGTCTCCGAGGATCCGGAGAAGGCTGGCGCGCTGACCGAGCAGGGCGGTGAACCGGCCCTGGTGTGGGGACTCGAAGAACCGGCCATGCGCGAAGCGCCCGTCGTATTTCTGGCGGGATCGGCCGAATCCGCGCTGCGGGCGCTGGAATTGCGCGGCGAGATGCCCGGCACCATCGACCTCACGCACGCCGCCGAAGACCATCCCCGCTCGTTCATTCGCGCACCATTTGTGGAGCCTGCCGGATTCGAAGTGCCGGAGGACGCCGTACACTCGATCGCCCACCCCGCAGCCATCGCCATCGCCATGGTCCTGCCGCGTCTGCATGCGCATTTTCCCGTGCGCCGATCCGTGATCCATGTTTTCGAGCCGGCCAGCGAGCGCGGCACGCCGGGCGTGGAAGAGCTGCAGCAGCAAACGGTGGGCCTGTTATCGTTCAAAAGCATGCCGAAAAAGATCTTCGACGCGCAGCTCAGTTTCAACATGCTGGCGCAGTATGGCGAGGATGCGCCGGTATCTCTGGACTCCGCCGAATTGCGGATCGAGCGGCATCTGGCTACGCTGCTATCGCGCGGCGCGGGGACGGCGGCCGTGCCCATGCCATCGCTGCGGCTGATTCAAGCGCCGGTGTTTCACGGGTACAGTCTCTCGCTGTGGTTACAATTCGAGGAAAACCCAGGCGTGGACGCGGTCGAATCCGAATTGACCGATGAACGTATCGACGTGCGCCGCGCGGATCTGGAGCCGCCCACGGCAGTAGGTATGGCCGGCCATGACGGAATAGCCATAGGCGCGGTGACCATGGACCGCAACGATCCCCAGGCTTGCTGGTGCTGGCTGGTGGCGGATAATCTGCGTCTGGCCGCCGGGAATGCGGTAGCGGTAGGGAGCCAGTATCTATGAAATGCGTGCAAATTTCAATACTGATGGTGGCGGCATGCGCCACGGGTTGCGGCTATCATGTGGCCGGCACGTCCGACATCATGCCCCAGACTATCCACACGATCGCGGTCACGCCTTTTGCGAACAGGACCGTGCAATACAAATTCGCGCAGCGATTGCCGCAGGATATCAAACGGGAATTCATCGAACGTACGCACTACAAAATCGTGACTGATCCGCAAACCGCCGACGCCGTGCTGGATGGCGCCGTGCTAAATTTCGTTTCGTATCCGATCATTGCGGATCAAAGCACGGGGCGCGCCACGGTCGTGCAATGCAGCGGTTATTTGAAGGTCACTTTGACAGAGCGCGCCACGGGGAAGGTGTTGTTCTCGCGGCCATCGTTCGAAGTGCACGAGCAGTATGAAATCAGCGTGGATCCGCAAGCCTATTTCGATGAAAGCGGAGCTGGTGTGGAGCGCCTGGCGCACGATGTAGCGCGCGATGTGGTCACGTCGATTCTGGAGAAATTCTGAAATGGTGCACAAATTGTGGGGCAGACCTCAAGTCTGCGCGGGTTCTCCAGGACCCGCACGCACAGGCCGGCGTGGACGCCGGCCGCAGGACTGGAGTCCTGCCCCACAATAACCGCATGACTCCGGCACAGTTTCTCACCCGCATGGAGCGCGCTGAAGTGGCGGCCGCCTATTTGTTCATCGGGCCGGAGAGTTATCATCGGCGGCGTGCGCGCGAGGCGTTGCTGCGCGCTGCCCTGCACGGCGGCAGTGACAACGCCATCGCGCAGTACGATCTGGCTGGAGATTCGCTGGCGGAGGTCATCGACGATGCGCGCGCGCTGTCGCTGTTCGCGTCGGAGAGAGTGATTTTCGCCGGCAACGCGGAAGCCGTCATGCCCAACGCGGTGGCGGGTGAGCAAGCCGAGGAAAGTGAAAGCGGGGCGGGTGCGGCGGCCACGCTCGCGGCGTACATGCGCAATCCCACGCCCGGCGTGGTGTTAGTGTTCGATGCTCCGCGCTTCGATTTCGAGGGCGAGGATAAAAGGAAGCAGGAGCGCGTGCGGAAGTTTTACGCAGCGCTGGGCGAGCCGGTGGATTTCAAGCGCGCATCGCCCGACGACGCCCGGCGCGAAGCTGCCGCGCTGGCCCGGCGCGTGGGCTTGCACATCGATCCGGCGGCAGTGGATCTGCTGGTGGAGTCGCTGGCCGCCGATCTGACTCGCATAGCGGGGGAAGTGGAGAAGCTGTCGCTTTATGCCCAAGGGCGCACGGTCACCGAGGAGGATGTAACGTTACTGGCGCCTGAAGCGCGGGCCACCACCATCTTCGCGCTGGTTTCGGCATTAGGACGGCGGGACCGGTCGCGCTCACTTGAGATTCTGGATACGTTGTTCCGCGAAGGCGAGTACTTGCCGGTGGCGCTGTCGTTTCTGGCGGCCCAATTCCGTACCGCTCTCGTGGCGAAGGAAGCGGGCTTGCGTAGTCCCCAGCAGATCCAAGGGCATTTCGCCAAAATCGGAGTTCAGATGTGGAGTTCGCGCGCGGAGCAGGTTTTTCAGACTGTGGCGAAGTTCTCGAAGGCGCAACTGGAACGCGCGATCAAGCTGACGTTCGATGCGGACCGCGATTTGCGCAGCGCGCGGCCGGACGACCGCATCGTGATGGAGCAGTTTATTTTGCGCTTGACGATGGAGGGCGGGATTAAGTAGTGGCGAGCGACTTCACACGCAGGTGCAGTGTCGATTTATATCGCGCCGCCGTGTTTTTCTTGATGATGCCGGTCTTGGCGGACCGGTCGATTAACGAGAAAGTAGCCGGCAACAGTTCGGCGGCAGCCTTGGCATCCTTAGAGGTGATGGCGCGCCGCATGGCGCGGATCTGGTGCCGCAGGCGGGTCTTGTTCTGCCGGTTGTACTCGGTGCGTTTTTCGTCTTGTCGCACGCGCTTGATCGCGGAAAAATGATTGGCCATCTGGAAACAGAATAATCCTTACAAGAGATTTGTAACTATCAGCATACCGCAAGCCGTGAGATCGGGGCAACTCTCAGCTGCCCGTACTGCTCCAATATGCGGCAACTTGATCCAGGTCGACGTTGCCGCCGGACAGGATCACACCTACCTCGCGCAGGCCGGAGGGCAGTTTGCCGGACAGCAGAGCGGCCGCACCCACCGCGCCGCTGGGTTCCACCAGGATTTTCAACCGGGTGAGCAGGAATCTGACGGCCGCCCGGATCTCATCGTCGGTCACAATCAGAATTTGTTCGACTAACTGGCGTATGATCGGGAAGGTCAGCGCGCCGGGCTCGGGAGCGCGCAATCCGTCGGCGATGGTTTGCGGCAGTGGAATGGAGCGGCGTTCGCCGGCCTGGAACGAAAGAAACGTATCGTTGCCGTCGGCGGGCTCGACGCCGAAGAGGCGAATCGACGGGCGCATATCCTTGGCTATAGTGGCGCATCCGGCGAGCAGCCCGCCGCCGCCAACCGGTGTGATCAGGGCGTCTAGATCCGGCCGGTCTTCCAGTAACTCAAGGGCCGCCGTTCCCTGTCCTGCCATGATCAGCGGATGATCGAAGGGCGGCACCAGCGTGGCGCCGGACTCTTCGAGAATGCGGCCGGCGATCTGCTCGCGGCTCTCGCGATGGCGATCGTAGGGCACGATATGTGCGCCATAACTGCGCGCGGTATCGAGCTTCGAGCGGGGCGCGTCGGCAGGCATGACGATAGTGGCTGCGGCCCCTGCGTGACGCGCGGCGATGGCCACGGCAATAGCGTGATTGCCTGAGGAAAAGGCCACTACGCCGCGCGGCAGAGCGGCGGGAGCCAGAGACAGAATCAGGTTCGCGGCGCCACGGATCTTGAATGCGCCGCCCGTCTGCAGATTTTCGCACTTAAAGTGGACGCGCGTGCCGGCGATGGCATCGAACTCGGATGAGGTTAGAACGGGAGTACGCTTGGCGAGCGGCCGAATGCGGACCGCCGCATCGCGCACGGCAACGGGCGTTATGGTGGACACCCCCGATTGTAACGTGTTCAATCGCCCCGCTGCGCTCTTGGGCTGACTGGAAGGATTCGCCTAAAAGGCACCGGCCTGTAGCGCGCGGCATCCGGGCTGTTCCATCTCCCTCGGGAGATGCCGCTCTTCCGCGCAAGCGCCAGGCGGGTCTGCGCGCGCGTCCGTCTGCAGCGCTCCAGCAAAAGCCGAATTCGACGGACTTCGGCCCGCAACTCCCTTTCGAACGAACCTCCACTTCGATGGCCGCGCATGCTCTCCTCCCCTACAATTAAAGCCTTCGCGAGCGCCTTTCTTTGTTTAGTAGTGAGTTGAGGAGTGCCGAACGTTTCGCTTCCGTAACGGAAATTTGCGAAAATGTTCTGCGCGTCTGTATTGGGTAAAAATCCCGGTCACGCCTGCTCGTCGTCCGGAACGCAGCCGATGGTGCTCATGTATTCGTCCGACGTATATAGCGCAAAGCCGAACGATTTCGGATCGAGCGCAGTGAACGGCGTCAAGCTTTGATAGCAGGCGAACAGGCTATCGGAGTACGCATAATAATTTTCCAGGAACGCGGCGGAAATCAACGCGAAGCCCGGCGGCTCGGGGAACACCGCGTTGACGCCGATTGCTCGCGATACAATGCGCCGATAGTCGATCACACCCCACTTTTCGAAGCGGGCGGCGACCGCCGCCGGGGTATGATTCACCAGCAGGTCCGCAAAACTTTGCGGTTGAATGCCGCCCTGCGCTAGCGCTGCGTCGCGGCTCGCGAAATCCGTACATTGTGCGATCCAGCGCATGACATCCTTGCCGGTGAGCGAGAGCATCCGAAATTCGGTGTAGCGGCCCCGCAGCAAGGGCTCCCTATCCGCGTCTGCGTTGGCCATGCCATTCAGTTGCAGCGAAAGCTTGATGCTATCCATTACGGAGGAAGCGTCCAATCCACGATCGAAGGGATGCAGGATCAAAGGGGGCAGGTCCCACCAGCGGCCATGCCACGGATTCTCACCAGAATGGGTCATCTCTAAATAGCATATCGGCTTCGCGGGCCGAAGTCTGCGCCGCCGGGACGCAGAGGCAACGCGCAGCCGGGCGCTGCGATGCTGTAAGATGTGGGCGGGAGGAATATAGTGAAGACATTTACGGCGCTGTGCGCATTATCGTTGACGCTCGGGCTTCCGCTTCTCGCGCAACGGGACCAACAACGGGACCAACACGAAGGAAGCAAGCCCGCTGTGGGTGGAGGCTACATACCCAAGCATGGCCCTCCGCCCGCTAAAGCCGCGCCAAAGGCCCCGGCACCCGCTGAGCACCCCAATGTCGCTGACCAGGCCGGGCATCCTCAGGCTCCCCACGTCCACACCAACGGCACCTGGGTCGGACACAATACCGGCAGAGACGACGCAAATTACCATCTAGACCATCCCTGGGAACACGGCCGTTTTACTGCTGGCATTGGCCGCGGACATGTCTGGCGGCTGGCAGGCGGAGGGCCTTCGCGCTTCTGGTTCGGCGGGTTTTATTTTAACGTGGCGCCGTTCGACGTCGGGTACTGCGGTGACTGGATATGGAACAGCGATCAGATCGTCATATACGACGACCCGGACCATGTGGGCTGGTATTTGGCTTATAACGTGAGGCTCGGCACCTACGTGCACGTGATGTATCTGGGGACCAGTTAGCCCCCGGTACACTCGGATCTATGCTTCGCAGCCGTTGGACGTTATGGGGCGCCATTCTGCTGTTTCCGCCGGCGGGACTGGTGCTGTGGTGGGCGCACCGGGGCGTGCGGCCGGTGGCGCGCACTGCCGGGACACTCGGCATCTGCGCGGTCGCCATCGTCGAGTTGTTTGCCGTATACGGCCTGCGTCTCGAATGGGACGGCGCGATGAAGGTGCATGGCATCTCCTTCGAAACCCGCGCTAAGAATGACGCGCGGGTGGAGGCCAGCCGCTCCGGGAACCGCGCCGAGGCTGCGCCGGTGGTGGTCCCGCCACCGGCAGCGATTCCTCCCGCGGCGTCTCCTGCAATCGCCACACACGCCGCGCCGGACTATTGGACAGACTTCCGCGGTCCGAACCGCGCGGGAGTGTACATGGAGACCGCGATCGAGACAACCTGGCCCGCGGCGGGATTGCCCCGCCTATGGAAGCAGCCCGTAGGCGGCGGCTATGCTTCCTTTACGGTGGGCGAAGGCCGCGCCTACACCATCGAACAGCGGCGCAGCCGCGAAACCATCACGGCATACGACGTCCAAACCGGCCGGGAGCTTTGGGCTTTCGGTTATCCGGCGCTGTTCGACGAAATTCTGGGCGGCGCCGGCCCGCGCGCCACGCCGGTGTATCGCGATGGTCTGGTCTATGCGCTTGGGTGCCAAGGGGGATTTGTATTGCCTGTCGGCCAGAACCGGTAAGCCAAAATGGTCGAAGAACATTCTGGCCGACAATGCCGCGCCGAACCAGCATTGGGGGATGGCGGAATCGCCCCTGATCGTGGACGGCATGGTCGTGGTAACACCCGGCGGAGCGCCGGACAAAAGCATCGTGGCTTACGACCGTTTAACCGGCGCGCCTGTCTGGCGGGCGCTCGACGATCGCGCCGGATACACTTCACCGATTCTGGCCACGCTGGCCGGACGCCGGCAGATTGTGTGGCTCAGCGGGCAGCGCGCGGTCGGCCTGGCGCCGGAGAATGGCGCGCTGCTTTGGGATTACGCTTTTCCCGCGCAGATGGATATGAATTGCGCGCAGCCGGTGGTGGTGGATGCGGACAGTGTGCTGCTTTCGTCGTCGCCCGGGCCGGGCGCCGCGTTACTCACGATTACCAAGACCGGCGACGGTTACGCGGCGCGCGCCGTATGGAAAAACAATCGTATGAAGAACAAATTCAACTCGTCGGTGTTCTATCAGGGTTACATCTACGGCTTGGACGAATCGATTCTGGCGTGCATCGACGCCCGAACCGGCGAGCTTAAGTGGAAGGGCGGGCGCTATGGCTATGGACAGTTGTTGCTCGCCGGTGACCACTTGGTGGTGCTGACCGAGCAGGGCGACCTGGTGCTGGTGCGCGCGACCCCGGAAGGACATCAGGAACTGGCGCGCTTCGCCGCGATCGAGGGGCGCACGTGGAACATCCCGGCTATCAATAATGGTTTGCTGCTGGTTCGCAATGCGAGCGAGATGGCCTGTTTCCGATTGGGAAAGGAGGGCGGGCTTTAGCCGGCGCGGCGCTTCAGCGCCGCTTGTGTCTTGACTGAAATCGCCGGCCGCTCCGAACGCCGCATAACCCCATGGCCCGCCGTATCGAATCCTACCTGCTGGACGGGCCCGCGGGCAAGTTGGAAGCTCTGCTCGAAGCGCCCGAGGATGCCGATCCGCGGGCCGCGGCGCTGGTTTGCCATCCGCATCCTTTGTTCGGCGGCACCATGCATAACAAGGTCGTCTATCGGGTGGCGCGGGCGCTGCGGAGTTCGGGTTACGTGGTGCTGCGGTTCAACTTTCGCAGCGTCGGAAAAAGCGGCGGCCGGCACGACCTGGGAGTCGGTGAAATCGCAGATGCCCGCGCGGCGCTCGATTGGCTGCGCAACCGCTATCCGGACCTGCCGTACACTCTGGCGGGCTTTTCGTTTGGATCCCGGGTGGTATTGAACCTGGGCTGCGGGTTGCCGGACGTTCAACTAATCATCGCCCTGGGCTTTCCTGCCAAACGCGACCCGGTCGGTGAGTTGGCGCATTGCCAGGTACCCAAGCTATTCATTCAGAGCACGCACGACGAGTACGGCCCGCGGGCGGAGATGCAGGCGTTCTACGCACAGGTGGCGGAGCCGAAAAGGCTCATCTGGGTAGAAGCCGAGGACCACTTCTTCGCAGGTGGACTGGATCAGCTGGAACGGCAAGTTGCCGCGTTGTGCGGAGCTAAACCACCAGCCACCAGCCACTAACCACCAGCCACAGCCTACAGCGCCGCCCGATGGGCGCGCCGTTGCGCCCGCATCCCGATCAGCTCAGCCACGTGGCCCAGCAACGCGGAAACGTTCTCGGCGTTGATGGAAACCTGCTGCTCGTCCCCCACCGGATAGCGGGATGCCTTGGCTTCCCTATAGGCCGTGACCAGCGCCGTAGCGGGCTGGTAGGGCTTTATGCGGGCGTAGGAGAGCACTTTCCGGCCAGCCTCCGGGGAATCCACCTCGGCCTCGCTCAGCACCAGCTCGTATTGGCCTTCGTCCAGCTTCGAAAAGGCCTCCGCCGCCGAGCCCGCCACGTCCACGCTGTAGCCGCCGGCTTCCAGCAATGTTTGCAGCGTGAGGCGGGAAGACAACTCATCGTCCACCACCAGCACACGTGCCAGATCTAGACTCTTCGGCATTGCTGTAAGCTCTACTTTACCCGAAAAGCCAAAACATTTCACGTAAAAAATGCGTTTGCGCCAGAACTGTGGAATTCCGCGTTAATCGATTGAAAACACGGAGGAAAATCGCATCGATGGGGCGCACCGTCATCGGCGACCGAAGCCTGATCCGGTTTCGCAAGCTCGCATGTCATACGTCTGTATGATTCGATACGCCGGCTCTCCCAGCGCCCGGAACTGGAGCTACCGTTTGTCAATTACCGCGCTGCCGGTGGCTGTGGCGGCGCCTTGGGTGGCCGTCACCTGAACCTCATACGGCCCGCTATCCAACGCGCCCAGGCCAATCCGGCTCAACACGCGAATGGATCCATCGGCCTCGGCCGCGGGAAGGCTCTGCCGGACCGCGGTGACCAGCTTACCGTTATGGGACAACGTGATCCGCACGTCCGGCTTGACGTCGGTACCGGCGCTGGCATACACCACGAAATAGAGGCTTTCCACGGCGCCAAGCGACTTAGGGACCGCCGGGTTCAAGTCGGGAGTAACTTGGCCACCGGGAAAGCTGAGTGGATCCATGGCATCGCGGGCGCCGTTGTCCGGCTGGACGCTACGCACCAATACCAGGTCGCTTAGTGCGATGCGCCCAGCGGAAGGCACAAAGAAAGCGATCTTGCGGGTGCTGGCGGCCTGATTTTCCTGATCGAGCACCACCGCCTGCATGTGATACCGGCCGGGCGTGAGACTCAGATGCAGCGTGACAGCGGTCTCACCTCGCTCAAACTCCGGCCGTTTGGCGGCGGGCGCCTGAAACTGCAAATCGCGGGAAATCTTGCTGACGACCTGATCGCGGTCACCCTTGATCAAAGCGAGAAACGACACATGCAGGCGAAACAGCTTGTTCCTGTCTTCCCCAGTTGGTCGGGGAATCGGCCGCGTAGGGGTCACTGCAGTGGATGGCTGCATTGAGGCCGCGCGATTCACTGATCCGGTCAACGGCGTCCAGTCCGCTGGCATCCACCGTGTAGAAGGCCACATTGGAACGGTTTGCATCGCTGATCAGGGCGCGATAGCGCTCGGGCTGGCCCGGCGGGAGAATCAGGCCTTCGGAAAAGTAGATGACGGTCTTTCGCCCGGGAAGCTCCGCCTGGCCGCGAATCAACTGCTCCAAAGCATCGATGGATGAGTTGCCAGCCTGGTTGGAGAGCACGGCGACGGTGAGGGATGCCATCTGCCGTTCAACTGCCGCGGCGGCTGCGTCCAGGTGCGAACCTATGGCTACGGGTCCGCGCTCCTCGGCCGAGCCTGGCTGGAGGGCGTGAAAGCCCCGCTGTCCGGACGACAGGCTGTTGAGGAGCATGGCCTGCGTCTGCATATCCTTCGCGAAGGTTTCGGGAGCGCTGCCGGCCGCGCGGTCCACGGCCTGGTTGAGCAGGTCGAGGTCATTTGTGTATTGTTGCAGAAGGTTGAGCCGGTGGTGCATGGCGAAAACGCCGGCATAAGTGTTCGCACCCAGTTCCGCGCCCAGAAAAGCTTTGGCGGCGGACGTCGCCCGCCTTCGGCTATCGAGGCCCATCCCGTCGAAAACCAGAGACACTACATTGATCTCGCGCAGCGGGTTGTAGGCCGGGCGCGCGCCGGCAACGGATGCGGCCGGAGTGGTTTCGCCAGGGGCATTCCCGGCACCGCGGTAATAGAAGCTGCGCAGCTTTTGGGGGACGCCGTCCTCCAGGATTTCAACCTCCTGGGGGCGCAGGTTGGTGACCAATTTGTGGTGCTTGTCGCGGGCGACGAAGTCCAGTAACACTTCCTGGACGGCGGCATGGAGGATGGTCCCAGAGGAGGGCGGCGGCGCCGTTTGTTGCGCGCGTCCGCTCAGGACCAGCGCAAAAAGTGCAGAAATCCTGCGCGACATAATCACTCGAAAACACGGCGAAAAATCGCATCCACATGACGTAGCTGGCGTTCGAGCGAGAAGCTTTCGGCGATTTGGGTAGGATTGAGCACCGCCTGGATCTCCGGGTCCGCTTCAATCGCGGCCCGAAAATCCGATTCGGTTTCCCAGGCTTGCATGGCATGCGTCTGTACAATTCGATATGCTGCCTCGCGCAACATCCCGGCCGCCGACAGATCCAGCAGCAATTGCCCGGAAAAGACCAGGCCGCGGGTCATCTCCAGGTTCCGCCGCATGCGTTCCGGATACACCAAAAGCCTGTCTACCAGTTGGGTGGTCTTTTCCAGCAGGTAATCGGTGAGAATCGTGGAATCGGGTAAGATAATCCGCTCCACCGAGGAGTGCGAAATGTCGCGTTCGTGCCAGAGCGCGACATCTTCGTAAGCCGCCTGAACATTGGCGCGCACCACCCGCGCGAGTCCGCAAATCTGCTCGCAGGTGACGGGATTGCGCTTGTGCGGCATGGCTGAGCTGCCTTTCTGTCCGCGCGCGAAGTACTCTTCCGCCTCGCGCACTTCGGTGCGCTGCAGATGCCGCACCTCGAGCGCGATCTTCTCGCACAAGGCCGTTGCCAGCGCCAGCGCGGCGATCAGCGCGGCGTGCCGGTCGCGCTGGATCACCTGCGATGCTACCGGCGCGGGCTTCAAACCCAGCCGCGCACAAATACGCTCCTCGGCTTCCGGACCGATATGCGCGAATGTTCCCACGGCGCCCGAGATTTTGCCCACGCGCAAGTCTTCGGCGGCCGCTCGCAGGCGCACCAGATCGCGCCCCGCTTCGCCATACCAGATGGCCAGCTTCAATCCGAAAGTGATCGGCTCGGCGTGTACGCCGTGCGTGCGGCCGATCTGCACGGTGTCTTTGAATTCGATAGCGCGGCGCTTCAGAACCGCTTGCAGTCCCTCCAAGCCGGCAATCAGAATTCCGCAAGCCTGCCGGATCTGCAGTGCCTGCGCGGTATCCACCACGTCATTGGAAGTCAGCCCGTAATGCAGCCAGCGGGACGCCTCCGCATGACCGGCGGCCTGCATGCTTTCCGCCACCGCCGTGGTGAAGGCGACGACATCGTGCTTCACTTCCCGCTCGATCTCGAGAATGCGGGCGCTATCGAAACTGGCATAAGTTCGCAATGCGCGCGCGGCGTCGGCCGGCACCACGCCCATTTCGGCCAGCGCCTCAGAGGCCGCCAGCTCTACTTCCAGCCACTGCCGGAATTTGTTTTCATCCGTCCAGATGCGGCCCATTTCCGGCCGTGTGTAACGCGCGATCAAAACTCGAATACCTCCGTAGGGCGAGACTGGCTGGCGATTTCGAGAGGCGTGGCCAGCCCGCGCCGCTCCAGTGCTTGCGTAGCCATCAGGCGTACGATCTCCGGATGGTTGTTATGCTCGCTGAGGTGCCCCAGGATGAGCCGTGCCGGTGTGCCATCGAAATCGCGCAGCAGGAAATCGCTCATCATGTCGTTCGAAAGGTGGCCCACCCGGCTCATGACGCGCTGTTTCACGGACCACGGATATGGTCCGACTTTCAACATCTCCAGGTCGTGATTGGATTCGAGCAGCATCAGGTTCGACCGGCGCAAGTGGAATTTGACCGATTCCGTGATGTAGCCGAGATCCGTTGCCACCGCGATTTTGACGTCGCCGGCATAAAAGCAGAAACCCACGGGATCGACGGCGTCGTGCGGGATGCCGAAGCTGTCCACATCGATATCGCCCACCGAGAAACCGGCACCGGCTTGAAAACATTCCAGGCGTGGCCGGATTTCGCCCCAATCGATGGCCGGCGCGGTGAGCTTGCTGATGTAGACCGGAATCCCCAGGCGGCGGGCCATCCGCGCGAGACCGGAAATGTGATCGGAATGCTCGTGCGTGATCAGCACCGCGTTGAGCGTTTCCACCACCTCGCCCGCCGATTCGAGGCGCCGGACCAAAGCCCTGAAGCTCAGGCCGGCATCCACGAGTATGCGTGTGCGATCCGTCGCCAGCAGCGCGCAATTGCCGGAACTGCCGCTGGCCAACACGCAGAATTTGACGATACCTGCCTCCCGAGAAACTCCAGAATACCAGTATGCCGCCACAGTTGATACGCTGTACTCGATGAAAGTCGCACGCATCCACCAACACGGCGGGCCGGAAGTACTGGTTTACGAAGACGCGCCCGAGCCGCGCATCAAAGCCAACGAAATCCTGCTGCGCGTCCGCGCCTGCGCGCTCAATCACCTGGATCTGTTCGTGCGCGCCGGAATCCCCGGCATGAAGTTCACCATGCCGCATGTGCTGGGCAGCGACATCGCGGGCGAAGTAGTCGCGGTGGGCGAATTGTGCGAGCGGGTGCAGCCCGGATGGCGCGTACTGCTTTCGCCCGGCTTGAGCTGCCGCCAGTGCACGCAGTGCGTTTCGGGCCAGGACAACTTGTGCCGCCGCTACACCATGTTCGGCTATCGCGTAGATGGCGGGAATGTTGAACTGCTGGCCGCGCCCGAATATAGCGCCATCCAGATTCCCGACTCGATGAGCTTCGAGCAAGCCGCCGCCGTGCCGTTGGTATTTCTGACCGCGTGGCACATGTTGATGGCGCGCGCACAGTTGCAGCCGGGCGAAGACGTGCTGGTGCTGGCGGCTGCGAGCGGCGTGGGATCGGCCGCCATACAGATTGCCAAGATGTTCCAGTGCCGGGTAATCGCCACCGCCGGCGGCGAGGAGAAGCTGGCCAAAGCGCGCGAACTGGGCGCGGACCACGTGATCGATCATTACCAACAGGACATATCGGCCGAAGTGCGCAAGCTCACCGCCAAGCGCGGCGTGGACGTGGTGATTGAGCACGTGGGCACGGCCACCTGGCAGAAGAGCCTGGAATCGCTCGCACCGGCCGGCCGCCTGGTCACCTGCGGCGCGACCACTGGCTATGACGCCAAACTGGACCTGCGTTTCCTGTTCAGCCGCCAGCTTTCGCTGCTGGGGTCGTTCATGGGGACCATGGGCGAGCTACACCGGGTGCTGCAGTTCGTGTTCCGCGGGCAGTTGAAGCCGGTAATCGATAAGGTGTATCCGCTGGCGGAGATTCGCGCGGCGCATGAGAGGCTGGAGGGTAAGGCGCAGTTTGGGAAAGTCGTGGTGGTGCCGTAAGGTATTCCGATTTGGTATAGCAAAGCTGCATACCATGAAGACAGCCATCTCCATCGAGGACGAACTGCTGATCGAGGCAGATCGCACGGCACATCAGATGGGAATCAGCCGCATACGCCTGTTTTCGCTGGCGCTGGCGAACTACTTGCGGAAGCGGCGGAACAAGGAGATCCTTGACCAGTTGAATCGGGTCTACGCCGAAGAACCCAGCCCGGAGGAGCGGCGAACGGTGGAAGGTATGAAAAGGCAATTCCGCTCGACGATTCGGGACAACTGGCTCCCATGATCCGCCAGGGCGAAATCTACTGGATCGATTTCGGCACCGCACGGGATCCGCTCCCGCCCAGCGTCATCCCTGCGTCGTGGTGCAAGGCGATTTGTTCAACAGAAGCGGCATCATGACGACCGTGGTGCGCCTGATCACGTCAAATTTGGCCCGCGCCGAAGCGCCTGGGAACGTATTGCTGGAACCGGGCGAGGGGGGCCTAAAGAGGCCCAGCGTGGTCAATGTATTTCAGGTGGTTACGGTGGACAAATCGGAGTTGTCGGAGCGAGTTGGGCGGTTGACCCCTGGAAAGGTGGATGCCATCCGGCAGGGGCTGCACCCATTATTCGAGCGCGTTTGGAGCTAGCTCTTGGACAGCCGATTCGGCGGCGCATGAAAGATCAAAATCGGCCCCAGACCGCTTCAGCAAGGGCGGGGTGGCGCCGTAGCACCACCCCGGTCACCGATTTATTGAAAGAGTAGCTGCGAGAAGACGTCAAGGTCAACCTTGGGTATACCCGCAAACCCCTCTTGGTTCTGCTGGTACTGCTTACCCATCAGCATGGAACTTGTCCAGCCGTCAAAGGGCGGCGTAAGTATAAGGGTTGGCACGTTGCCGGCGAGCCAGAGCAAATCGGAGCTGAATGCCCGCGAATCGCCTGTAATGCTGGTCCATTGGCCCCTGTCCGTGTAGATAACCGGCCGTAGGGGCGCGGGGATGGCTTGCACGGCCTCCTTGATGCGTTTGACCGCTGCATCCGTGCTACCGAGGTTATTCTCGTCTTCGACGTCAAGAGCGATGAAGGCCAAGTCGCCCATTTGACCCGACTGAATGCTATTTAAGCATCTCCGAACCTGGGCGCCGCCGTCACACGAGGTATGATCGGGGCACTGGGTATCGAAGATAAGTTCGCAGTAGACCGCGGTTTTGATTTTAGCCGTAATGAGCGCAGTCAGCTGCTGCTGAGCGATCGGGATTTGGTCGACGTTCTGACCACAAGTACCAAAGTGGAATTGGGGAGCCTTCACAACGGCGTACAAGATGCCATTCTGTTGCAACTGGGTTATTTCACCGGAATTTAGCATCTTCGCCGAACAGGAGATATCAATGCCGTCGGGCGGGTTGCCGAGGTAGTATGTGTAGGGCGTAACGAAAGCCCCGCCCATATTCTCCGGTCCGGTCTGCGATTCGGTTGGATTCGTCAGGTTGCTTGTCTGCCCGGTTGGCGTACCGATCGTGTATGGATTTGAAACCAGGGAGTTAGGAAGGCTCCCCGAGGGCGCCGAGGCGGCCTCCCAGGTTCCGCCGTTATCTTGCGATGTTCCCACAACTGCGACAGAGCCCGCGGTGCTGACGGCGGTGCTGATCGCGATGCTTGAGATCGAGGTCTGCTGGTCGCTCCACCCGGTAGCCGTCAGGAGATTGCCAGCCGTGTCATAACTCAGCACGAATCCGACTTGGGGTGGTCCGACCTCGGTACCGGAAACTAGCAGGTGGCCGCTGCTGTCCAAGGCCATGCCGCCGGCGGTGGTGTAGCCGGTTCCGCCCCACGTGTTGGCCCATTGAAAGTTTCCGGAAGGATCCAGTTTCAATACCATGGCACTGAACGAGCAATCGCTGAAGTTGCCGTTCTGGCAGTCGCTCGAGTGCCCGGCCCCGACATAGATGTTGCCATCGCTATCGGTAGTGAGGCTTTTGGGTCCGCCGGAGTCATCCTGCCCGGGTATTGGGGTTAGCCAGTTCTCACTCCATTGGTAGTTTCCGGAGGAATCGAACTTCACAATCAGCACGGAGTTGTGGTTGGGATCGACGCTATAGTCCCAGCTTGTTCCGCCAATGATTACATTGTGGTTTGAATCCACGGTCAGCGAGTATGCGGTATCGTAGGTGGCAGGCCCTTTCCATGAAGTGGACCAGATCGGCGGGCCGCCGCTGGGGCTGAACTTCAGGATCACCGCGCAGTTCCCATTGCTGTAGCTCTCCGCCGCGACGTAGATGTTACCATCCTGGTCAAAGCCGAGGTCGTAGCCGACGTCGTAACTACTTCCGCCCCAAGTGGTTCCCCAAATCAGGTTGCCGTAAGTATCCAGCTTCAGCAGAAAGACGTCGTACCATCCCGCGCCGAAGCTGTCGGTGCCTCCGGTAACATAGATGTAACCGTCTGGCCCTACAGCGATCCGATTAACGCCCTCGTCGCCGCCGCCGCCCCAAGTCTTGGCCCACACAAAGGTACCCGATGAGGCGTACTTAACGACCAGAACATCGGATCCGCCAGCCCCAAAACTCGCGGTACTTCCACCGACATAGACATTTCCGTTGCTATCAAAGGCGACGCTCTGGCCGGTGGCTGCAACGGGCCCGCCCCAGGTCTCGGGCCACGTTTGGCCGCGAGCCAGTTCGCCCGCTACCGCTAGAACCAGAATCGATGTTAGAAACAAACCCGTAGTGCCACGCATATACTTCCTCCTTTATTTGGCGCCTCGAATCTGTCAAAATAGTCAGGTCAATCGCGGGGCGCCCTGCATTTGAGCTTAAGCAAGTTATCTCGGCTTTCTAACTGAAAATACGCTGACGGGGCGCTGAAATTAACCTGAATGACCCTGAAAGTGCCGACAGACAGCACCGAACACGACCGCCCGAGCGCTTTTTTCGGCGAGTATCAGATCAACTACCAGCTCCGCGCTCTACACCGCCGCACCCAGCAGCTTAGGCTCGCCGCGAAGCCTTTCGCAACCTTGGAGTTCCTCATCCGGAACCGGCACCGGGTGGTTCCGAAGGCCGAGCTGCTGCGCGAAGTTTTGGGCGGCCGGCAGGAAACAACACAGTCGAACAAGCCGTCCGTCAGGTTAGAAAGGTCCTGGGGGACAGCGTCTTGGAACCAGCTTACATTGAGACAGTCCCGGGGCAGGGGTATCGGTTCGTCGCGGAGGTGCACGACCCACCGGCCGCCGAACCTGAACCGGGTGGCGCCAAGCCACGGCTGAGCCGCCGCAGTCTCCTGGTCGCGGCCAGCGTGGGAACGCCTCTGGTCTGCTTGACCGGCTTGGCGGCGGTTCGGTTACTCCGTCGCCCCGATCCCGTCGCACGTGTAACCGTGGGCGGAAGGTTCCTGTCCGCCCTAAGCGCGACCGGCCGCGTGCTCTGGACGCATAAGTTCGATGCCCCGCTGCGCGACTTTCCGCCCGACGAGGATACCTGGCGGACTCAGATCGTCGACGTAGACGGCGACGGCATCCCGGAGATACTAGTGGTAGCGACCAGCGCGCGCGAGCATCTGTCGACGTCGGCACAACTTTTCTGCTTCTCGTCCACAGGCAAGATGCTTTGGCAGTACGAGCCGACGACCAAAGTTGAGTTCGGCACACCGGGTATGAACGGTCCGTGGAAATTCGAGGACATTTTGGTCACGTCCAAGAACGGCGCTCCGTCGGTCTGGGCCGCCATCGTCCAAGCTGTCTGGTGGCCATCGTTTGTCGTACGCCTGTCGCCTACGGGAATTGCAAAGTTGGTGTTCGCTAATCCGGGAAACGTGCGGTCGCTGTGGAGAATCGAGACTGACTCGGGACCATATATTCTTTTGGCCGGCATAAACAACGGATACAGGCGGGCGTTCGTCGCGATGCTTGCCGAAGACAGTCCGCCTAGTGCGTCTCCCGAAGCCGGCGGGCCTGCATACCGATGCGTCCGAGCTTGCCCGAGCGGGCGGCCACACCGATATGTCCTGTTGCCGCAGTCGGAACTTAGCGGGGCGACATTGCCGTATAGTATTGCGGAGAAGATAACCGCTCGACCAGGTGGCGTGACCGTGCAGACCGTCGAGCTTGGCGACGGTGATGTTAGGCCAAGCGGTTTTTTCTTTTTGTCTGACGATCTCCGGCCCGAGGGGGTCGCTTACGGAGACAGCTATCGCCAGGTACATGAAAGCTTAGAGAGGCGGGGCCTCATCACGCACAGCTTCAAAGATTGCCCCGAGCAGAAAAGCCCCGCAGTTTTCGATGTGTGCGACGAGAACGGACACTGGAGCCGGGTCGCCGTGCCACGGGTGCGCGCATCCTGAGCGGTTTGATGCATGCGGGGTTACGCCGTGCGTCTAGCCAGCCTTGCGGACCTCGCGGTCGAGCGCCTCGCGCAGCAGCATCTTCATGTATGTCTGATAGCCGATCCCTTTCTTCTCCGCGAGCTGGCGGACGCCTGTAGCCGCTCCCGGAGGCGCTCCAGCGTCAGGACCTTCAGTTCTCCGGCTTTGATTGCCTCTTTCAGATCGCGCGAGATCATCTCACGGTTGCGATACCACCATTCGGCTTCTTCCGTCTCACTACTGAATTTCGGAACGACTCTGTTCTTCGTTGCCATCGTATAATCCTCTTTCGCGCAGGTACGTCGCCTGATTGGCCTTGGGCGAATCAAACGCGGTAATAATCCGGATGAGGCCCGCGCGATCTGTCCACACGATCGTCAGAAAGCGCCCGAGCCCGGTCAGCCCAACGGCGGCGAACCTGTTGTGCCACCTTTTTTTCTACTATACAGACCTTGTATGTATAGTTCATCCCGCGGAACTTTTGGGGCACCTCGTTCGTATACCATGCAGAAACGGAGTAGCTATGCCACGAAACTACCGCCGCGGCGGCGCTTTGGCCGGTATTCTGTTGATGGTGCTGGTGTTGGGCGTGCTGGGCGTCATTGCTTTGGTGAAGGGCCTGTATGTCGCCGGTCAGTTGCGCGTTACCGAACGGGACGCGCGCGGCGAAGCCACCCTCGAGACACCATTCGGCACGGTGCGCATGCGCGATAATGCCAGGTTCGACCCGGGGCATATGGGCGTGCCTGTCTATCCCGGCGCGGTCCGCGACGACAAATCCCGCAAACTCGCCAGTTTTCGTTTCGATTTCGGCGACATTCACAAAGGTTTCGCCGTTTCGACGGCGACCTATCGCACCAGCGATTCCATCGATCGGGTCACCGACTTTTATCGCAGCGAGCTTCCGCACTGGATGATCAGCCAGCCCGACAATGGCGGATTGCAATTGTCCCTCACGCGTCACGGCTATAAAAGAATGGTGGCCATATGTGAGGAAGACGGCGAAACGCGCATCGCGCTTGCTTCCATGGGAGAGCCTGCGTCAAACTGATCATAGGAGGACTTGTGCCTCCGGATCATGCCTGATTACTGCACCTGCGGCGCAGAGTTGCCGCCCGACGCCCGCTTCTGCCACCGTTGCGGCAAACCGCAGCGCGAGGAAATCGTTCCGGAGACGGTGGAGCGCGGCCCAGAGAACATTCCACAGATTGCGGCCGGAGGCACTCCGCTTCCACAGGTCGTGCCGGCCGGAACAACGGCCTCCGGCGCCCCCCAGCGCGTGAGTTTCCATAATGCGACGGCCGTGCGCGTCGGCCTGCTGATGGCCGGCATTGCGTCACTGCTCAGCGCGCTGCCTGCTTTAGCGGCGGGCTTGGTGGGCCTGGCGATCTGGTGGGCCAGCGCCGGATTCCTGTCGGTGTACATCTATCGCCGCCGCACGGGCCAGGCGTTGACGGTCGATAGCGGCCTGCGCATGGGATGGATCACGGGCCTGCTGGGGTCCACCATCACCAGCGTGGTATTCACCGCGAGCGTGGTCCCGCTGATCCGCGGAGGCGGGCTGGCCAATCTTTATCAGGAACAGCTTCACAAAATGTACGGCAACGATCCCAATGTCGCGCAGGCGATGAAAATGCTCGAGAACCCCAGCTCACTGGCGCTGGTGGTGATCTTCGCGTTGCTGTTCTTTTTCCTGATCATTACGTTCCTGTGCACGGCGGGCGGGGCGCTGGGCGCGAAGCTGGTAGGCGGCGTCAGCGGTCAGCGGCCATAGAGCCGCTGGGCTGCGGCACGCGGGCGGACGCCGGCGCGCGGCTGTATCGTTTGACCAATGCGACTCCGACGAAAATGATGGCCATCGCGGCAGCCTCGCGCGCGCCGAAGGGTTCGCGGTAAAAGAGCCAGCCCAGAGTCACGGCGACCACCGCATTCACGTAAGGGTAGATTGAGGCGACCGCCACGGGCAGGCGGTCCAGAGCGTAGATGTAGGCGCTGTATCCGACGATGGAGCCAAAGATCACCAGGTAGAGAATCGCCAGCACGCCGCGCGTACTCCAGTGCACGGGGTGCTCGCGGAACGCCGCCAGCAGGGGCAAAAAGGATAGCCCGGCCGCAAGTTGCTGCACCGCGCCGATGACGATCGGATGGGTGCCGGTGACCTGCCGCCGCTGGTAGATTGAGCCGAAAGCCCATCCCGCCATGCCGAATTGCAGCACCAGAAATCCGCTGAGCAGGCCGGCATGAAAGGTGTGGGTGTGCACATCCGGCGCAAAGAGCAGCGCCGCGCCGCCCAACCCGACGAGCATGCCCAGAATGGTGGGCTTGTGCAGCGGCTCGCCGCCGGGCAGCAGCGCCTCCGCCCCCACCATCCAGAAAGGCGAACAGGTGATGATCAGGCAGGCGAGGCCGCTCGGGACCCACTGTTCAGCGAACACCAGCGCGCCATTGCCGATTCCCAGCACCAGAACGCCGCTGAGGCAGGCAGCGCGGAGATCGCGTCCGCGCGGCAGTTTTCCTCCGCGCAAAGTGATCGCTGCCAGCATGAGCGCGCCGGAAAGCACGTAGCGGGCGCACACCAGCAGCAATGGAGGGAACGACTCCAGCGACATGCGAATGCCCAGGTAGGTGGTACCCCAGAAGAAGCAGACGGCAGCCAGCGCCAGATAGGCGCTGAAGTGCGGGTGACGTGACAATATCTGACCTTATCTCCGACCTTATCATGGAGCACGCCCGAGGGCGGGTCTGGATGAGACCCGCCGCAGGACTGGAGTCGAGGATGGGCGCGGGTACTGACCCAACCGGTCGCCCCGTTTCCCATCCCCGCGCATCAAACCGGACATGCCTTGCGAGGACACCTTGTGCCGCCTTCTCAGAAAATTCCGTACGCGATCGTAAACATATTCATCCACCGCCCGATACGCCTTGCTGGTGCTCTCAATGCTGAAGTACTGCCGCCAACCTTTGTAACTTGGTAATTTGCGATGCAGCTCTTGACGGACTTCCGCCCAGGGTGTCCCGTTTCGACGATCCAGCAGTTCCCCCACCTCCTGCTTGATCCGGCTCACGCTCTTCGACGACGGACTGTATCCGATGTACTTACGGCCACCTCGGAAACTGAGATGCGGTCCGAATGTATCCCAGAAAATCGCATCGCTCCTGCCGGGCATTCGGTATGCTCATCTTCTTTTCGTTCGGAGTCAGTTCCATCCGCGTCAGCACCCTACCCGTCCACTCCAGTGCCTCTTTCGCTTGGCCGCGGCTGAGAATCACGAGGTGAGTAGCCCCGGGGAATCTCACCCCGAGCCTCTCGCAGAACCGTACTTTGAACCTCTCAGTTCATACGGCTCCCCCGATGGAGCCGCCGCACCCCCATCTGCCAGTGCGCAAACAGCTGCGGGTCTCGCCGGGAAATGCGCGCCACCCAATGCCCTGCCCTGCGCAGATGACCGCGCAGGTTCGTGTATTTCCGCTCGGCCCAGCGGGCCAGCGAGCGATCCAGTCGGCGCATTGGTGGATACAGCGCCGAGCGATTAACCGCCCGTAATATTGGAGCCAACCCCGAATCTTCGGGTTGAACATCCGGGACAGATCCTCGATACGCTTGTCGCTGCGTAAATGCAGTTCCCAGCTTCGAATCTCTACCCGAATCGCTTTCACCGCTTTGTCGGACACTGCCGGGCTGAAATTGATGAAGTACTTCCCGAACCGATTCTTCGATCTCCGCGGCCGAAACGTGTAGCCCAGAGAATCGAATTTCTCTGCGGATATGTCCTCCGCCGATCATCATCTTTGCAATAGACCACCTTCGGCCAGCCAAGGATAGGTCTCAACCCACGCCGCCCTGCCGCATTCTGGCGTCGCCATCCGCTGACAAAGACAGCCAGGTCTGTCCGACCCCACGCAGCATAGGTTGTGGCCCGCCATCACCCCCAGCGGCAACAGCACCCGCCACCACGACCATTCCCCTTTCCTCGTCAACTTCAGGGCCGCCCAGATAACGCTGGGCCACCCAGCCAAATAGACTCCCAGCATCGTAGGCTATCCGCTATGCCGCCTCGCGATGGTAGTACTTCAATAGGCCGCCAAGCCGCTCGCGGCAGTTAACCGTACCCGCCGCGCTGAACTGGCGCAAGAGCCGGCGCGGAATGGTATTTTCATGTTTCCACCGCGAAAGGCCACACCCGGAAAAATGAGTGTGGCCTTTCCGTTTGGCCGCCGGATTACGCAGCGAGGCTAGGACCTAGACTGATCATGGACTGATCATGCGGCGCCTACGGCCGGATAAATGAAAAAACTTGATCCGCAGAATTGACTCCCCAGACGCCGGCTCCATACCCGCTCGCGATCTGTGTAAGGACGCCCGGCACGGCGACGGCGGTTTCGACGTTAGGGTCGAGGCGGAGGATGCCTGTGTATGGAGGCACGGCCGTGGTAACGATTCCCCAGACCCCATTTCCCCCAGCTACGAGTTGAATGAACCGGGCCCCGACAGTCTGGACAAAACCGGCGGAGCCTTGGTACCGGTAGGCATTACCAGCAGCATCAAGTCCCCACACGTCGTTCACGCCCACCGTGATCTGTTGCAGAGTGCCTGGAATTTGCACCCATGTAGCCGTGCTGAAGTTGTACTGGAAGATTAGGGCAGCGGCATTGAGGCCCCAAACATCGCCTGCGCCGGTGCTAATATGCGTGAGAAAACCCGGGGAATTGTCCCACACCAAGGTGCAGTAGTTATATCTGAAGATCTGCTGATCGACGTTGATTCCCCAAACTTCATAGGGATGGCAGTTGTCCGTGTCGCCTTCGCCGACCGTGATTTGGGTAAGCTCCCCCTGCACTTGAACGAGCTTCTTGGTGGCAAAGTCGAACTGAAAAATCTCGCTCCTTGCGTTTAGTCCCCAGACCGCGTCCGCCTGCATCAGGCTGCCGCCACCCACGGCAATCTGCGTGAGCTTTCCAGCTACCTGGGCGAATTTCGTGTTGGGGGCATTGTAACGAAAGACCTGTTGAGAACTGTTAATACCCCAGACTTCCGCGCGGCCGGCAGCGACCTGTGTGAGAGAGCCGGTGACTTGGTCGAACTCCTGTGCTGATGCAGGGACGACAACGGCCGCCCAGCCAGAGACGGAAGCAGCCAATAGCAATATACGACGATTCATATTTTTTCTCCTTATGGAAAGACGGACCCAAAGCCGATCTAAGGTCTCGGGCCAGGACCCGCATCCGTTTGCGATTATGAGGTGTCTCCGTCACCCAGTAAACGTGCGGCGGCTAATCTTCGGATATTCTCCGAGTAGACGTGCAGGAACCTGAAAATAAGCCGCTTGCCGGTGTGCAGCCGGACCGTGATATACTCACTGCGACTATGCGCCATGGCTGATTTGCCCCGTGCGGGGGTCCGTCTATTCCGCTTTGGACCTTTCGAGTTCGACGTGCGCTCGGGGGAATTGCGCAAGCAGGGTATCCGGCTCCGGTTGCGCGAACAGCCAGTCCGGATCCTGCTCCTCTTGCTGGAGCACCCCGGCGAACTGGTAGGGCGAACGGAGATTCGCGATAAGCTCTGGCCGAACGAGACCATAGTCGAATTCGACCCTGCGATCAACAATTCCGTTCGGCGGCTGCGCGACGCGCTGGGGGAATCGGCCGAAAAGCCGCGTTACATCGAGACCGTGGCGCGCCGCGGCTACCGCTTTCTGGGAGAAGTGAAAGCCGTCGATCCATCCGCCTTCAAACCCTCGGCTTCCGAATCGCCGGAAATCGATGCTGACGATCTGGAGGGCAAAACCGTCTCCCACTATCTGGTGCTCGACAAACTGGGCAGAGGCGGAATGGGTATCGTGTTCCGGGCGAAGGACCTAACGCTCAAGCGAAACGTAGCGCTGAAGTTCCTGCCCGGGGAGTACAGCAAGCATGCACAGCCTTTGGAGCGCTTCCAGCAGGAAGCCCGCGCCGCCGCGGCATTGAACCATCCCAACATATGCACCATCTATGAGATCGGAGAGCATCAAAGCCGGCCCTTCATTGCGCTGGAACTGCTGGAAGGACAGACGCTCAAAGACGTTCTAGCCGAAGGGCCGTTGGAGCTGGAGGCGTTGCTGGGATTGGCCGTGCAGATTGCCGGAGGGCTGGCAGCGGCGCACCGGAGAGGCGTTGTGCACCGCGACATCAAGCCGTCCAATCTCTTTGTGACCCGTCACAGGCAGATCAAGATTCTGGATTTCGGCCTGGCAAAGCTGTTATCCGGACATTCCTTAGACACGGTCCACCAGACGGCCGCGGAAGAAGTGGTTGCGATGGCAGCGGCGCAGCCGAGAGTGCCAAGCGCGCTGACAGGCACGCCGGCCTATATGTCGCCCGAGCAGATCCGGGGCGAGGAAGTGGACGCGCGTTCCGATATTTTCAGCCTGGGTGTGGTCCTTTATGAAATGGCTGACGGCATGCGGCCTTTCGGTGGTGGATCGTCGGCGGAGACGATGGACGCAATCTTAAAGGACGATCCGCCCGCATTGCCACCGTCCGTACCGGCGGCTCTCGACCGGCTGGTGCGCCGCTGCCTGGAGAAGGCGCCGGATGGCAGGTTCCAATCCGCCGCCGATCTTGCCAGCGCATTGGTGTCGCTATCGGCAAAGGACAAACACGAACGATATCAGAGTATTAACGATTTGCTGGTTGACTTGCGGCGCTTGAAGCGTCCGGAGCTTGAAGCTGAGGTTGGGCGCCGCGAGACGCCCGCAGAAAACACCTCAACCCAAGCTGGAGCTCCAAGGGCCCCTGGGGGCGTTTCAGCGCGATGCCCCCCACCTAACAATCTTTCGGTGCAGCACGTCAGCCTGGTGGGCCGTGAGCGCGAGATGGAGCAAATCTGCGATCTGTTGCGGCGCGACGGCACGCGGCTGTTGACCCTAACGGGCGTCGGTGGAACAGGCAAGACGACGCTGGCGCAGGCGGTAGCACGGCAGTTGCGGGACGAGTTCTCCGACGGCGTTTTCTTCATTGAACTCGCCGCCCTCAAACAAGCCGAACTGGTCGCCTCAACCATCGCGCAGCCCCTGGGCGTCAAGGCGCCCGACGGGAAGCCCAGCATCGAGGCCCTGAAGGACTACTCACGTGGGAGAAATATGCTGCTCGTGCTCGACAACTTCGAGCATCTTACCACTGCCGCTTCGCTCGTCACGGAGCTGCTGGCCGCCGCGCCGCGACTGAAGATGGTGGTAACGAGCCGCGCCCCACTGCACTTGAGCCTGGAGCGCGAGTATTTAGTCCCGCCGCTCGCCACTCCTGAAACATCCGCGCAATTCTCCACCGAGGACTTGATGCGCAATGAGGCCGTGAGGCTATTTGTCGAGCGGGCGCGGGGAGTGAAGGCGAACTTTGCTTTGACCGATGAGAACGCGCACTGCGTGGCGGAGATCTGCGTGCGGGTGGATGGCCTACCTCTGGCCATCGAACTCGCGGCGGCACGCGTGAGGGTCCTTTCGCCGCGCGCGATTCTCTCGAGGTTAGATCGCCGGTTGAAGCTGCTGACGGGCGGACCACTTGACCTGCCTACCCGTCAACAGACCATCAGCGGCGCCATGGAGTGGAGCTATGAGTTGCTGTCGGCCGGCGAGAAGCAGTTGTTTCGCCGGCTGGCGGTCTTCGCAGGAGGTTTCACGCTCGAAGCGGCCGAAGGAGTCGTCGTCGGACAGCCGGCTGCTGTTGCCAAACATGTGACTGCCGAACTAATGATCGACGCGCTCGAGGGGATCACCTCTTTGGTTGATAAGAGCCTGCTTGTGCCAAAACCGCAAACCCACGGCGAGGTGCGCTTCCGGATGCTGGAAGTCGTCCGTGAATACGCACTCGATCGTTTGGAGGCAAGCGGCGACGCCGAACAGATGCGGCGTCATCACGCCGCTTACTTTCTTGGAATCGCCGAAGAAGCCGAGCCGCATTTGCACGGCCCGCAACCGGCGAATTGGCTGCGACGTCTGGAGGAGGAACACGGCAACATACGAGCGGCCCTGCGGTGGTCGTTGGCTTACGACGCGGAGATGGCGGCACGCTTGGGTGCGGCGATTCGATACTTTTGGGTCTTTCAGGGACACTTGGCTGAGGGCTTAGCAGTGTCGCAGGAGATATTAATGCTCTGCGATCGGGCTCCCACTACCGTGCGGTGGAAATTGTTATCCATGGCGGGCAACCTGGCGAGGTACCAAGGCGATTACCAGACGGCGCGAAGGCTGTATGAAGAAGGCTTGTCCGATGGCCGTTCCGTCCACGATTTGCGGCAAGTCTCATTGTCTTGCAGAGGACTGGGAGGATTAGCGTTTGAGCAGGGCGACTACCCCACTGCGCGCGGATTCGCCGCGGAAGCATTGTCCGTCGCCCGCCAGTCGAACGATCGGTTTGGCATCGCCCGATCGCTCAATATGATTGGAGATTTGGCTCGAGCGCAGGGCGAGGATGCGGCGGCGCGCCCCCTGTATGAGGAATCCATCGCAATCTGCAGGCAACTCGGTAATAATTATGCTACCGCCAACATCCTTACGAATTTAGCGGCGGCTGAGTTCGGCGAGGGAAACTACAGCGCCGCGCACGCACACTTCACGGAAGGTTTGGCGATGCATCGGGAATCAGGAGGCGAAATCGTAGGCGACAAGATATCTATTTCTTACTTACTCGATGGGCTTGCGGCGCTGGCTGCCCTGCGCGGTGAAACCGTATTGGCGGCAACCGTAGCCGGTGCGGCAGAACACCTGCGAGAATCAATTAACTATAATGTGGAACCTGCCGAACGGCGCTTCCGCGATGCTTACATGGCTTCTCTGCGCCCAATGCTCTCCGAAGAGGATTTCTCCAAAGCTTATGGACAGGGACGCAAACTGAAGCTCGAGGATTGTGTCGCGCTGGCCCTGAGAGAGAAGACAATCTAGCGGTCTGCCGTCATACGGATTGAACATAGTTTCAGCTCGAACTGTCCCACCTGACTTATGCGCAGAGCTGCGCTGAGAAGCAGACTCAGCACTTGACCTGACTGCGCAGCCAACGCGATCTTTTGTTTTCTCTTCAGCGCCTTGTGTGCTTGAACCGATCTCCTCCACTTGTAAGTTGTTGTTTCAGAGCGGCCGCGTGTGCATAGAATTTTATGCACGCCCTTCAACAGCGGAGGGCCAAAGCGATCACCGACGCAAAACCATCGCGTACTGTCAAAATACTCGTCGGACCGAGAGCGACCCACCTTCCGGCACGGGGTATGATGAACGTTCTCATGAGTAATCGATTGCATTGGAGGCGCCTGCTGGCCTTCGTCACGGGATTGGTCAATCAGGAATTGCTGCTGCGCAATGAATACCTGCTGGCCGAGAACCGCATCCTTCGCGCCCATCTGCCTGCCCGGCTACGCCTGACGGATCCGGAGCGGCGCAATTTGGCTGAGATCACCAAACGGGTGGGACGCAAGACCATGAAGGACATCGCTCAGTTGGCCCAGCCGGATACCATCCTGGGTTGGTTTCAACGACTCATGGCCGCCAAGTTCGATGTCTCGGCGAAGCGGACGTCTCCCGGCTCGCCAGCGGCCGTAGGCGGAGGTGGAAGAGCGGGTAGTGCGCTTCGCGCGGGAGAACCGCGGCTGGGGGTACGATCGCATCGTGGGCGCGTCGGCCAATCTGGGCCACCAGGTGTCCGATCAAACGGTGGGCAACATTTTGCGCCGACCCAACATCGCTCCGGCGCCGGAGCGAACACCACGACCACCTGGAAGGAGTTCCTCCGATCCCATGTGGAGGTACTGGCGCCGATTTCTTCATGGTGGAGGTGTTGACGTGGCGCGGTCTGGTGACCTATTGCGTCTTGTTCTTCATCGAGATCGGAAGTTGCCGGCTGTTGGGCGGGATCACGCATCATCCGGACTCGGCATCGATGCAGCTGGCGCAAGACGCAACGATGCAAGAGACCGGCTATCTGAACGGCTGCCGGTAACTGTTACACGATCGGGACCAGAAGTTCTGTGGGGAGTTCGTGACGACGCTGGCGGCGAGCGGAGTAGAGTGCGTAGTGCTACCGGCGCGCGGCCCGAATTTGAACGCCCACGCGGAGCGCTGGGTGCGGTCAATCAAAGCAGAATATCTGTCGAAGCTGATCCTCTTCGGCGAGACCTCGTTGCGGCGTGCGGTGTCGGAATTCCTGACCCATTATCATCAGGAACGCCACCATCAAGGGAAAGCGAACCTGATTTTGTTCCTGGCGTCCCCGCCGAGTGAGAAGGGAGCCCGGGGTACGGTTAACTGCCGCGAGCGGCTACGCGACCTATTGAAGTACTACCATCGCGAGGCGGCATTGGCGGCGGGTGCTGTTGCCGCTGGGAGTGATGGCGGGCCGCTGCGTGGGGTCGGATAGGCCTGGCTGTCGTTGTCAGAGGATGGCGCCTCCAGAGTGCGGCAGGGCGTGGGTAGAGACCTATCCTTGGCTGGCCCTATTATGCTATCTGGTTTTCACTGACAATGTAGTGAGCCGCATGGAGGGCCGCCCGCATGCGGAGCCGTGGTTGCGCTCAGGAGAGTGGCAGCTGATCGGCGTCAGTCTGGGACTGGTCATCTGACCGCATGGCTGGTGTGTGCTATCAGGCCCATATTTTGACCATACGGGCTCAATGGAACATGGAATGTGCCAGCAATCAGTGTCTTCGCGACTTGATTCTAACACTGGTGTACTGCGTCACTCAAGTGCCGATGTCAATCGACGGGGGACGCCGCACGTTAAGCACATGAACTCCAGGAATGTGGCAGCATGCCGATCCAGGTTTCCAAGGGTTGCCCCGCCGAGTAGCGGCGAACACATTTCGTATGCAACTGTGCCACTGAACCCTGCGTTTTCCAATGCGCGGAAGAAAGCTGGGTAATCGATGAAGCCCTGATCCATCGGAACCGCCTGCGCTCGCCAAGGCAGTGTTTCGTAGCTCACAAGCGCAGGATTGTAGCGGTGGCGTGGGCGCTTGTTATAGTTGGCCACCGTAGTATGAACGGAAAGCGGAGCAATCTGTCGCGCTGCCTCGGCGATATCTTCGCCCTGCAACGCCGGCGCCCAAGCATCGAACATGGCGCGGCAATTCGGGCGGTCGACTTCGACGATGAGGTCGCCCAAACTGGCAAAATCCACCGCGATATCGTGGTGATTCTGCACGCCGATCGTTACATCGAATTCGGCGGCGCGATCGGCGGCTTCGCGCAACGCGGCAATCACCAAATCCCATTGGCGCTGAAAGCTCACGCTATTGTCTTCATATCCGGTGAAAATGCGGACTAAGCCGGATCCGAGATCGTGCGCGGCTCGCGCCAGTTCCACAATATGTGCAACCTGGAACTCATGTTGCGGAATATCGGAGTGCGCTAGATCCGCAGTCAGGTTGGTATACCCAGCCACGCAAACTTTGCGCAGCCCGCGCTTCTCGATCCTTTCACGAAGCCGTCGGCGGCCGTCGGTATTGTAATCGAGCATTGACAAATGAGGCCGCTTGGCCATCAACATGACGCCATCGAAACCAAGATCGGCTGCGTGGTCGATAAAAGCCTCAAGGGTGAGAAGCGGCTGTCCCCAAGAACCTGAATAGCTTACGGAGTGAAGCAACAGCCCGTTGATCATGGGAGGTCCTTCCAGAATAACAGCCAGCGCGAGGGCCGGCTGGACTCCTGCATGATCTTTCCGACGATCGGGCCACGAAGCCAGTTTGGCGGCTATCCAAACTCGCCGGGTATAGGATCAGCGGTCCTCCGGATGTCGGCTATGACGATTTCGCGCCTTTGCTTTGGGCTCTCTTACTGTAAGCCGTGCACCTCACGCCACAGCCCGCCGCTACAGCAGCGGCACGAGCTTCGCGTAGCCTGATGCCGGCTTCTGGCCGGTTCCGGCGCCAGTCGGCCCGTTGCCTGCCGCCGAAGCGAGGGCCACGCCTGGCGCTGGGAGGCGCGCGAGCGATTAGGCCGCGGCGAGATGTCAGCCCGCGCCGACAAATGGGGCCTATCTGCGATGCGCCGCTCGACTATCCTGCCACTGACGGGATACACCGTGACAGCCGCCGTCACGCGAAGACCTCCCCCGGAGTGACCCATCGAAAAGTAGCGTTCAGGATCACTCGATCGACGCAATCATAACCACCGTCCAGAAACACACTGTAAAGAGCGCTCAATTGGTCGGGCATGGGGACTCCTAATTGCAGTCGCTTTCGGACCAAGATCTGAAGAAAGTGTCAAGTTTTCAAGAACGGCAACACTCCAGCTCCGGCCGCGGACTCCCAGATTTCGCGGAAGGTTGCTATGACTGTCGAATCGGTGGTTTCAAGTGCCTGCTACAAGAGCCGTAAAGGGATGCTTCCGGTCATTTGGCCGGATCACTCAAAGGGAGACTCTCCCATGTTCTGCACGCTGCACGCTACTGGCGTCATCGAGATTGACGTCGGTCTCCGATTCACAGTGTATGTATTTCAATGATAGCCAATCAAAACCTGGCCGGGGCTACACTGGCTTGTCGGTTTGACGTCGAAGACGCTAGACGACGGCCTGACAACGCTATGCCCTGCCGGAGGAGGTGCCAAGAAGCCGTAGCTGGGCGAAGCGGCCCAGGCCGATATGGTTCGACTGCAGCGGTCCCTGCGCAAGTGAAATAGAGCTCAGCCACTGCGAACTTCGGAATCGATGCGGCCGACGAACAGATAAAGCCCAAGGCAGACCGAAAACAGGATTCCGGAGATGATGGCACCGGGAACGGCCACCTCGCGATGGCCGGCCAAGTAGCAGTCTGTATTGACCGTAGGCACACCGTCGCGGTGCCGCTTGTTATCCACCTTGACCACCACGAAGTTATCTTTGGGCGTGATCTTCCCGGTGACTTCGAACGCAAACGGAGTGAACCCTCCCGTGTGTGCCCCCAGCTTCTCGCCATTCAGATAGACGATAGCTTCGTAGTTTGCCGCACCGAAATAAAGAATCAGCCGGGTGCCGGGCCGCACCTGGTATTCGAAGGAACGCTTGTACCAGATCGTTCCCTCGTAGAAGAATAAATTTTCGCGCTGTGAATTCCAGTCGCCCGGAACATCCAGCGTCGCGGAAGAATCGAAGTCGTATTCGATCAGTTCGCTCTTGTCCTTGGGTTTGGCGTTGCGGAAGTAGCCGTCGCGCGAGGGCTGCAGGCGATAATCGTAGTATCCGTTTTCATAAGGGTCCACGATCGCGCGCCACTTCCCGTCGAGGCTTAAGGTATGCCGCGCACCGGGATTCATGATCGCAGTTGCCATCGCACCCTGAAGTTGCATGCTGATTACAAGTGCTGTCAAAGCTAGATAAACTCTCACAGATCCACCGCCACGATTTCATGCAGTCCGATGGGCGGAGTGGTGGTCTCGATCCACGCTCCGCTTTGCCGCCATTGCGGTTTACTTTCACTTACTAGAAAGTGGACGTCGCGCGCCTGCGCTCCGTCCGGTAGCTGTAAGCGAACCTTCTGCCGCCCCACCGGCAGAATCTCGCGGAACGGACCCTTGAGCATCATCGGATTCGAAAGATTCACCAGGTGCGCCGTTACCGATGACGACTGCTTCCACAACGCCACATCGATGATGCCCGGCCCTTCGACCTGCAAAGGCTGTTCTTCATGCGCGCCCCAGCGAACGGCATTGGCCAGAACGATTCCGTGATCCGGGCTCATTACTTCCCAAAACGTCCGGTCAATATCCCACGGAAAATAGACCACCCGTCCGGCGCCGGCGGTTCTCACAATGACGCCCGGGATGTCTGTCTGAGTGTCGCGTGGGTAGACCTCCTCCATCGGAAGATCGGGATACGAAGGCACCGTCATGAGCGGCGCACGCAACCCGGGCGGAGTGCGAATCTCGACCCGCATGACTCCGTGGATGATGCGGCCCGCGTCCTCGAGACCCGCGACCAGCGGATGAGAGCGGTCTTCGATAGTCAAGTACGCGTTCTGCTGGCGTTGAATCACGTTGCCGGCGAATGACACGCCGAAAAGATCGGCTAAGCCGAAATCGTCCCGGCGGCGGCCGCGCTCGTCATAGAGCGACGTCTCGTGAGTGGCCACCAGCCCGCCACCGTTCGCGACAAACGCCCGCAGCTGCGCGCACTCGGTGCCGGATAAGTTAGTCACGTTCGGTAGCGCTAAAACTTTGAACTTCTCGAAACGCGCGCTGCCGGATTCTCCGTCGAGCGAAACCATCTCGAACGGGATACGCGCTTCCACCAACGCGTGGTAGAACCCGGACTCGTGGTCGGCTGCCGCGCGCGGCGGCGAAACCAACCCCACGCGCGCCAGAGGACGTTCGTTTCGCAGATAGCGTTCGTTCTTCCAGTGCCAGACGAACAGATCCTCAACAGGCTTGAACCAGCGGTGGTCCAGCGGCTTGGCGTTGAACTTAATCACCCAGGGGCGGAAGCCCTGCGCGATGCCATCCACTGCCCACATCCGAATCTCGTTGGAGTTTTGGACGGAGTCTTTCCATCGGTAAGCATCTTCCAGTCCCACGCTGAACAAGCCTACAATCGGCTTCAATCCGAAGCTCGCACGGGCCTGCTTGGCGAACCTGCCATTCTGCCAGGCCGGTGTGTTGCCGGCGCGGCCCTGCCGGTCCGCGAACAGGATGGGGACTGGGGCGCGATCGCGGATCTGATCGAATCCGTTGGGAAAAAACGCGGCATGCGGATTCTGTTTTTTGATCTCCGCGTCCCACAGCTGGTACAGTTCGAACAAGCGATCCTTTTGCCATTCCGCATACGAGCCGCCCGCGCGCTTTAAATTCTCGAGGCAGTGCCGGCAATAGCATCTACCCGACCCGCTCCAGCGATTGGCGAAAATACCATCAACCTGGTATAGAGTCACTATCTCCCGGATCACCTGGGGCATGAACTCGAAATTGTAGGGGCCGAGCGCGCAGGTGACCCACAAAGCCGGCATCGCCCAATGCCGGCGCGGCTGGCCGTTGGCGTCGACCGCGATCCAGTCGGGATGCGCGTCGTAGACATCCTGATGCGCGGCGTGAGGGTCCACGCGCGCAATCACGTGCATGCCGAGTTTGCGGCAGCCGGCCAGCATCTCGCCAAACGGATCGCCATTGCCGAGGAACTTGCTGCGATAGTGCAGCGGAACCTTGGTCGGATAGAAGGCCACGCATCCGCCGGCGCTGAGGCAGGCCGCATCGGCGTGGATGCGCTTAAAGTAGTCCAGCCAGAAGCCGGGATCGTAATGGCCGGGGTCGTCTTCGACGAAGGCCAATTGCGCCCACCGCATGGGACCGCCGTACCACTCTTCGCCACCGGTCTGCTGGGCGAAAGCTTCCGCTGCCAGGACGCCAGTCGCCATCATCCATTCGCGCCGGCTCATTTCCATAAGGCTACCTGCGACTATTGTACGGGTATATCCAGAAGGGCCGTCCAATACTGGATCGATTGCAGCGCGAAACCAACGAGAATCAAGCCGACCCCGACCACGCCCATACGCTTCTCCGGGATATGATCCGCTGCCCACTCGATCACCGGAGTGAAAGGGCCGGAAACCGCCGTCACCAAGCCGATGGTGAGGCCGAAGCGCAATCCAAACGAGAGGGCCCGGCCCGGTTGATGGGCGAGTTTCACGCACAGAAAGGCAGCCGCGAGGCCGTAGCCGACCGCGCGATTGATGGCGGCGAGAACGTGGCGTCGCGTAAACCGCGGGCGCCGCGCGGACGAGTACTCGAGCGTCGGCCGGATGCCGATGCGGTAGGCCGCGATCTGCGCTACGGCACTGGTGGCGCCGAACACAATGCCGTAAAGGGGTCCGAAATACCAAGCCGCGCCGATGCCGTGGCCGATGCCGCGGACGGTAGCTGGCGGCGGCATCGTACCAGAATCCGGGTTTCTGAGTGCCGCGGGACGCCAGCGAATACTCCCAACCCAGCGTAAGGCCATGGGTCACGCCGCAGGCAATACCAAAGACCGGTCCCAGCGGAATGCCGTAGCCAACCGCGAAAATTAGGCCATAGGTGACACCCCGTGTGAGCGCCCGCAGCGGTCCGTGCTCGCCGCCCAACAAATCGTAGGCCAGGTACAGAGCGCCCAGGACATCGAGGGAACTGCCGGCAATGCTGATGATCGCGAGCGTGTGGTGGTCCAGGGTGAGGATCATGTGAGTAACACGGACTGGCCGTTGTCCAAAATACGGAACGAGCCTGGTGTGGCCAGCGCTTCCAAGCGGCGGCGGGGTGTGTCGATGCCCTCGTCCGCGAGTTGAAACGTTCCGTGATGAATCGGAATGCTGGTGGCCGCGCCGAGGATGCGATGCGCTTCGACGGCCTCGTCGGGATTCATGTGCACGGGGGACATGAACCAGCGGGGCTCATACGCGCCGATGGGCAGCAGCGCGAGCCGGGGCGGACCAAAGCGTTCGCGGATCCACGCGAAATGCGGGCCGAAGCCGGTATCGGCGGCGAAGTAGACCATGCCAAAAGTGGATTCGATGACGTAGCTGCACCAGAGCGTCCTATCGCGGTCGAAGGGACTGCGCCCGGAGAAATGGAAGGCGGGCACGGCGTGGATAGTGGCACCCGCTACGGCCACGGAATCGCCCCAGTCAAGCTCATCGACCGGGGCGATGCCCTGGGATTTCAGGAAGGCGGCCACGCCCAGCGGCGCAACAAACCTTGTACCGCCGCGGCCTGCGAGTTGGCGGAGCGTGGGGAGATCGAGGTGGTCGTAGTGATTGTGGCTGAGCAGGACCGTGTGGATGGGCGGGAGTTGGTCGAGTTCCACTCCGGGCAAGCGGTGCCGCCGGGGTCCGATGAACGAAAGGGGACTGCAGCGGGCGGACCAGATGGGGTCCGTCAGGATATTCGCGCCTGGCTGTTGCAGCAGGACGGTGGAGTGGTTGATGAAAGTGGCGAGGAGCGCGGGAGAGTCGACCGACGGCGGCGGCACGGAGGTCTGGACGGGCACCATGTCGGGCGATGTTTCACGCCGGCTGGTGAACAGCCATTTAATTACGCTGCCGACGCCGCGTGGGCCGGGAGCATCCGGGTTAAAGAAACGATGGCCGTCGTGATGCGGAGGAAAGGCTTCACGACTTACCCACATACTTATCTAACCAGTCTAAGTGGCGCTGCATAATATCCAATATGAACTTCGGCTCGCGGGGGCCATGCGGAGTGCGTGGATACACGACCATTTTGGCGACTACACCTTGCCGTGAGAGCGCATTGTAGAGTTCGTATCCTTGCGTGGTAGGGACGCGCACGTCGGCTTCGCCGTGCAGGATCAGCGTGGGAGTAATAACACCTTTCACGAACGCCATAGGTGAATGGTTGTAGTATCCATCGAAGCTATTCCAAGGCTCGCCGGAGAAGTAATTGGGCAAGAAGCCAGGTATGTCGGACGTACCCGTGAAACTCCACAAGTCAGTCACTCCAGCGCCCACGGCGGCTGCTTTGAAACGGTGCGTGTGCGTGATTACCCAACTGGTCATGAAGCCGCCATAACTCCAGCCCATCACTCCCAGGCGATCGGGATCGGCCACGCCCATGGAAATCACCTGATCCACTCCCGACATCAGATCGAGATAATCCTTGCCGCCCCAATCGTTCATATTGGCGAAGCGGAAAGTCCGGCCATAGCCGCTCGATCCGCGCGGGATTGACGCGCAGAACGGCATAGCCTTTGGCGGCGAACGTAGCCAGCGGGTAGCCGCCGTAGCGGCCCAGAAAGCTATTCTGGAACGCACCGGCCGGGCCGCCGTGAACGACTAATACCATCGGGTATTTTTTCGAGAGACTGGTAACCTACCGGATAAGTCAACAGACCGTCGATATCCAAGACCGTCCGCGGCTTTCCAGGTGATGCGTTTGGTTTCGCCGAGCGGCAGGTTGGGAAGTCCGGCATTCGCGGCACTGACCCGCTGTGCGTCGTGCTCACCCAACTGCAAGAGATACGCCTCGGGCGGTTCGTTCCAAGCTTTCGCGCGAGAAGCCACAAGCTGTGCCCGTGCGGTTGCATCGGCCAAGCAGCAGCATGCCATGCTCCGGTGCATAGACGGGCTGCGGCGGACCATCGAGCGGCATGCTGTAAATGACGCGCGTGAGGTCCCGGTACTCGGCGAAAAGTACGCGCGTCGAGTCGGCGGACCATCCAAGTAACACGGGCTGCTCGTCGAAGGTAGGCGGCAGTTCGCGCGACTCGCCGGTCTGGCGCGTGACCAGCACGATGCGGTCCAGGCCGGCCCAATTCGCCGGATCGGTGGAACGCACATAGGCCAGATAACGGCCGTCAGGGGAATAATGCGCATCACGTTCCGCGGCGCCGGTCGCCGCGATCGGGCGAACAGCGCCGGTCTCCACGATCCACTTCCGAAATATCCGCCTGCGTGAAATCATTAGCCTTTGGCGTCGGCATATGCGCGCAGGCGATGGTGCGGGAGTCTGGCGACCAATCGAAATCGGTCACGTGGCCCGGCGTATCGAAATGGCGCGGCGTGCGCTTTCGCTGGCTGTCGGCCTCGGCCGGGATGATCCAGAGGCTATGATTTTTGGGGTTCTCGCCAACACGCGAAAATCGCGCTTTTCTATTCTTGGCCTGTATCCTCATCAGCGCGCGCCTCGATGCCCGCGAATGCCACCCATTTGCCATCGGGCGAAACATGAAACACACCGATTTCGCCTTTCCAATCGGTGAGCATCTCGGCTTCGCCGCCATCCACCGGGATGCGCCAGAGGTTCGGCTTGCCGCTGCGCTCGGAGGAGAAATAGACATAGCGGTTATCGGGCGAAAACTCGGGCGCGGTGGCGCTCTTGTCGCCGCGCGTCAATTGCGTACGATGCGTACCGTCGGCGGCAGCGAGAAAGATCTGCGTCTCGATTTCGCTTTTTTCCGTGCTCCATCACGGCTTGGCTTTGGGTGTAGGCCACCAGTTTGCCGTCGGGGGAAGGCACGACATCGCCGACGGGCTGGACCTGCATGGATAATTCAGGAGTCCATGCAGTGGGTGCGGTCGACGGTGGGCGCTTGCGGCCCAGGCCGCCGCCGCGAGCAGAATGCAGAGCAGCCTGGCTTTCATTTCATGGTCCTTTGCAAGGCATCCAGGATGGTGGCGACGTTTTCCGCGGTGGACGAGTAGCCCATCAGACCGATGCGGAAAATTTTGCCCGCCAACGGGCCGAAGCCGCCGGCAATCTCGATGCCGTATTCATTGAGGAGGCGCGCGCGCACTTTGGCGTCGTCGACGCCGTCGGGCACGCGCGGCGTATTCAGGGTCCACAGCCGATGTCCCGCGGCGACGTGCATGCGCAGTCCCATGGCTTCGATTCCGGCGACGAACGCCTCGTGATTCCGGCGGTGGCGTTCCCAGCGATTCTCCAGGCCTTCTTCGTGTACGATGGCCAGCGCCTCGCGCAGCGCATAGAACATAGTCGCTGACGCGGTGTGGTGATACTTGCGATCGCGGAAGAAGCTTTCGAGCAGGCGCAGATCCAGATAGAACGATTGGACCGGCTGGGTGCGACGGCGCAAACGTTCCCAGGCGCGCGGCGAAACGGTGAGCGGCGCGAGCCCCGGCGGGCAGCCCAGCCCCTTCTGCGTACAACTGTAGGCGATGTCGATGCCGGTTTCATCGACGCGCACGGGCATGCCGCCGAGCGAAGTGACGCAATCGGCGATGGCCAGCGCTCCGACTTCGTGGGCCGCTTCGCAGATGGCGCGGCCCGGCTGGAATGCGCCGGAAGAAGTTTCGGCTTGTACGTAGGCGACCATGCGCGGCTTCTCGCGGCGGATAAAATCGCGGGCCTGCTGATCGTCGAAGACTTCACCCCAAGGTTTTTCCAGGCGCACGACGGCGGCACCATGGCGGCCGGCGATGTCGCAGATGCGGTCGCAGAAGTATCCGTTGGCCAGCACCGCGAACTTTTCGCTTCGTACGGCGAAATTGGCAATCGCGGTTTCCATACCGCTGGTGCCGGTTCCGGAAATCGCGATATTGAACTCGTTGGAGGTGGAGAAGGCATATCCGAGCAGACGGCGGATGTCTTCCACGATCTCGAAGAAATACGGATCCAGATGTCCTACGATGGGTTGCCCGAGCGCTTCGTAAACGCGCGGCGCGACCATGCTGGGCCCCGGTCCCAGGAGCAGACGCGCAGGAGGGTGCAGCGGTGCGAGTGGATGGGGGGTCACCAGACCAGTGTATCAACGCGGCGTCACGAACTTGAGGCGCGCGGGCGTGGCCGGCGGCGCGATCTTGCAGACTTTACAGACCAGTTGCAGCGATGCGGCCGCTGCAATCACCCTTGTGATTGACTTGTCTTTGTCGGGTCCGGTGAGCACGGCGACTTGCCAGGAGGGGAAATAGAACTCAAGCACGCGCACGGTTTCGGCGCCGGCATGAAACAGGACGATCAACTCCTCGTCGTCCTTCAGGGCCTTCTGCATGGCCTGGATCTGCGCGAGGATGGCGGTACCTGGATTATCCGGCCGGGGCGGGGCCGCCGGCGGGTCAATCGCGTTGCGGATAGCCTGCCCGGCGATTTGTTTGGTGAGTTCGCCCAATGCCATCAGGTTTTACCGGCGGTCCACTCAATTATAGTTTATGGCGACGGATAGGGACGGTGGGCTTGGCTTTTGTACTGGAGGTTTTGTTGAAAGTAAAGGCTTTGTTGGGTTCGAATGGTAATCCCTGAGCAAATTTCTTGGAACTTGGGCCATGGGAAATCATGCTCTACACGGGGGTAGTTTAGCATGCCAGACTCGCGATTTCGGTTGGGGGGGCCTAAGAGAGCGGGGCTGAAGCCCCGCGCCGGCTAAAGCCCGCCTTCCACTACGCTGCTAAGATTTTGAGGGATGGGCGGAGTCCGCTGACGTTACGCCCGCAGGTAGACTGGGGTGCATCCCTTACCGGGTCCCGAAGCTGTCGCGTGGGAAGCCGGCTTTAAGAAAAGCTTCACTTCCAGTTTGTGCTCCTCGCAGTTAAACACCACCACGTTCCAGGATTCGTCGCCGAAGCTCTTGGCCAGAAAGTTTTTGCCAAAGATCGCTGTTGGGATGCTCATACCCATGGGTCCGAGAGTTCTCTCGAGCGACGTCTTCACATTGCCGAGGATCATGTTAGCGACCTCCGCGACGGCATCCAGGACTTCCGCGTCAACTACCGCGTATTCCGCCATCAACATTTGAGATGCGATCCGGCAGGCAAACTCGGCTGAACAGGATATAGTGCCGGTGCCGGTCCACTCGCCAGCCATGCCGATCAGGCAGACGACGCCATCTAAAGGATGCGAGGGCCCTTTATCGCAGTAAGACTCCACGAAAAGGAGTTCGGCGCCTAACATCGTCGAGAAAACCTCTTCCGAAGCGGCTCGTATATCATTCACGATCTGATCACGGTCAATCATTGGCATGTCCCAGTTACTTTATCGGCAGAAACCGCTGGATCCCGCTGTTTGGGCGGCGCAGTAAAGTAGAGGCGGCCTGCTACCGATAGTAAAGATGGGAATATGGCGTTAAACATTTTAGTAGTAGACGATTCCACCGCTATCCGCAAGATCTTGATCCGGGTACTGCGGCAGACCGCCCTGGTAATCGAGGAGATTTTCGAGGCTCGTGACGGCCTCGAGGCTCTCGAAATCGTCCGCAACCATCCCCTCAACCTGGTGCTGTCGGACATCAATATGCCCAACATGGACGGCCTGGCTTTTCTGGCGGAGCTAAAGAGCGCCGAGCAATGGCGTGCGCTTCCTGTGGTCATGATCACCACAGAAGGTAGCGAGGAAAAGGTCAGCCAGGCTATCAAGCTGGGGTCGGCGGCCTATATCCGCAAACCCTTCACGGCCGAACAGATCCAGGAAAAGATCAGCGCGCTCGTTTAAGTTAAGGGGTAAGTTCATGTGCCGCCGGCGGATAGGGGCTGCTGGCCGCGCCCGGCGCCTGGCCGCATTCTCAGCTGCGTACGCGATGTTTTCCGACACACCCACGCGGAACAAAACCCTACCGATCTTCGCAAAATATCAGAATACAGTGATACGTGGAGTGCGACCAGTGGGGCCAGATGGCGGGTCTGGAGACCCGCCGCAGGACTGGAGTCCTGCCCCACGCGGAAACCCTTATACTACATACTACCGTTAATCTTTTCGGCTAACTCTGCATAGTAAACCAAACGCAAGCTTGTTATTCCGGCACGCAAACCATACACTGGAGTCCGTATGAATGAAGCACTCCCGCAAAACACTGACCTGCGGGTCCCATCGATCAGCGGATTTTGGAAAGACGAAGGTGGCCAGGATCTGATCGAATATACCTTGCTGTTGGCTTTTGTGGCCCTGGCCTCGGCCGCCCTGTTCACCAATGTCGGCACCAGCGTCAGCAAGGTTTGGAGCTCGAGCAACAGCGTGTTGAGCAACGCAGCCCTGAAGGGCAGTTAGTCTGCGCAGCGTGGCCGCCTGGCGGATGAAAGAGGAACCAGCCCTAGCTCCCGCGAAAGGCGTTTCTGCTACAATCGTCGGTGCGATATGCGAAGGATCTGGCTGCTGGCGCTGGCGGGCGCGCTGGCGGTAACGCTCTCGTCCTGGGGGAAGAAGAAGAAAGAGGAAGAGACACAGGTCCTGCAGCTTCCTAAGGACCCTCCCAGCGCGCTTACGGTAGAGACGCGCCGCCTGGTGTTTCACGTCACGCCGCTCTCATCCAAGGGCCTACTATCTCAACAGACACGCGATGCTCTGAAGTGGCTGCTGCATTCCACCAACGGCGGGACCGTGGTGAAGCTGCGCGCCTTCGTAGCCGGCAGCGGGGATTTGCGCCGGGTGCACGACTTGGTCAGCGAAACTTTCACCGAACACCGGGTGCCGCTGCCGGTATTGAGCGTGGTGCAGGTGGGCGCGCTGCCCCTCGAAGCGGCGCAGGTGGTGATGGAAGCTACCGCCGTGGCAAAGAAGGATGTAAACCAGTATGGGCTGGTGTACATATCCGGCCAGGGAGCCTCGTCGAGTGAGCCGCTCGATCCGGTTTTGCCGCTGGCCCAGCAATCGCTGGCGCGGCTGGCCACGGCTGTAAAAGCGGCCGGATCGGAGCCGGGCGATGTGGCGCGGGTCACCTGTTTCCTGAGCTCATTGGCGCAATATACGGAAGTGCGCGCGTTATTCGAGGCCAGCTATGCCGGCGCGGCCTTGAATTTCGTGCAGGTGCAGCGGGCGCCCGCGCGGGCGGTCGCGGAGTGCGAAGCGGTGGCCCGGCTGCGCTGGAATACGGGGACGGCGATGCACATGCTAAACCCGGAAGGGCTGGCGCAATCTCCGCAGCTTTCGCAGATCGCGCTGGTAGGCGCACCGCAGGTGATCATGACCAGCAGCCAGGAGGCTTTCGGGTTCCAGGACCAGGACGCGCGGCTGGCCTTCGAGCGTTTGCAGAAATCGCTTTCGCAGGAGGGTGGTTCGATGCAGGGAATCGCCTTCACCAGCCTGTATCCGCTGTCGTCCCGCATCTCTGAGCAGGTACGCAAGATCCGCGGCGAGTTCTACGACCGGGCGCGTCCGCCGGCGGGGACCATGCTGCCGTTCCAGGGGCTGCCTTCGATGGATGCGGGATTCGCCGTCGACGTCGTCGCCGTCAAACCGTAACCGGTATGCCTAAGACCACAGTTGCATTTGGTGAAGTGATGCTGCGGCTGGCGCCGCCCGGATTTGAGCGCCTTCTGCAATCGCCGCAATTCGTGGCGACCTTTGGCGGCGGCGAGGCCAACGTAGCAGTAGCCTTGGCCAACTTCGGCTTGCCCGCGCGTTACGTCACGCTGCTGCCTCCCAATCATCCTATTGCCGACGCGGTGGTGGGGGAACTGCGGCGTTTCGGCGTGGATACGTCGCAGATTGTGCGGGCACCTGGACGCATGCCGGTTTACTATGTGGAGACCGGGGCGAACCAGCGGCCTTCCAAAGTGGTCTATGACCGCGATCGCAGTTCCGTGGCGCTGGCCAAGCCGGGCGATGTGGATTGGAACGCGGTGTTCGAGGATGCCGGCTGGTTCCATGTGACGGGAATCACGCCGGCCCTCAGCGCGAGCGCCGCGGACCTGGCGATGGAAGCGGTGCGCACGGCGCGCCAGAAGGGCCTCACGGTATCCTGCGACCTGAATTACCGCAAGAATTTGTGGAAGTGGGGCAAGCCGGCGAGCGAAGTGATGCGCGAGATGGTGCGCTTCGTGGATGTGGCTATAGCGAACGAAGAGGATTGCCAGATGGCGCTCGGGATTGCGGCTCCGGTGGACGTGCAGGCGGGCAAGCTGGACCCGGCGCATTACGCCGCGCTGACGGGCCAGGTGTTGGCGGAGTTTGGCAACCTGAAGATGATCGCGGTGACGCTGCGCGAATCGTACAGCGCTTCGCACAACGGATGGTCGGCCTGCCTCAACGACCGGCAGGGTTTTTTGGTGAGCCGGCATTACGATATCACACATATCGTGGACCGCGTGGGGGGCGGCGACTCGTTTGCAGCCGGTCTGATTTATGGCTTGCAGACGCTCGGGAGCCCGCAGGACGCGCTCGAATTCGGGGTAGCGGCGAGCTGTTTGAAGCACTCCATTCCCGGAGACTTCAACCGGTTCAGCGTGGAAGAAGTGCGGCAGTTGGTTAAGGGCGGCGGGTCGGGACGGGTCCAGCGTTAGGGCTGCCGGAAGAGGGCGGCCTGCGAGGCCGCCGCAGGCTGAGAGCCTGCCCCACTAAAGAGGAGTGCAACCTTGATCCTGGTGACCGGCGCGGATGGTTTTCTGGGGCGCCGCGTGTGCCGGCAACTGGCTCAAGCAGGCCGCGATTTCATCGGCGCGGACAAGCGGCCGGCGCCGCCGTGCGATATCACGGACAGCGGGTCGGTGGCGCGACTGTTCGAGTCGCACGCGATCGATTCAGTGATCCACCTGGCCGCGATGTTGCAGTCGGCCTGCCGGCTGAATCCCGCGGCGGCGACCCGGGTGAATGTGGTGGGTAGCGCCAACCTGCTGGAGGCCGCCGCGCAATCGGGCGTGCGGCGCTTCGTTTTTGGAAGCTCGATCAGTGTGTATGCGGCCGCGGATCCGCCGGATCTTTACGGCGCCGGTAAACGGTATATCGAAACCTATGGGCTCACGCTGGCCCGCGCCAACCGGCTGGATTTTGTGGCGCTGCGGATCGCCACGGTAGTCGGCGAGGGAGCGCGCGGGACGGCGTCGCCGTGGCGGTCGGAGATATTCGAGAGGCCGCGCCGCGAGATCGTGATTCCATTTGCCGCGGATGCGATGCTCTCGCTGGTGCATGTGGAAGATGCGGCCCGCATGCTGGTGCTGCTGGCCACGCGGCCTTCGGTAGCGTCTCCCATTTACGATTCGCCCGCGGAGAATTGGCGCATGGGTGATTTGAAGCGCCTGGTCGAATCGCGCGACGCGGGTCTGCGCATCGAACTTCGCGAAGGCGCGTCCGCTCCTGCGCCTTTGGCCAACGGTGCCGCCTTTGCACGCGAGTTTGCCTTCGAGCTAGTACCGTTGGCGAGCCGCGTGTGACGCTTCCCGTTCTCGATCCGGTGGCGGCGTATGATGCGATCGCTCCGGTGTATGCGCGACTGGCGGAACAGCGCCGCGCATATCTCGACGCTATCGAGCGGCTGGTGACGGCGGAGATCCCGCGCGGCAGCCGCTCGCTGCTGGATGTGGGAGCGGGGGACGGCGCCCGCGCGGCTCGTATCGCCAGTGCCGCGGGCGTGGAGCATCTTACGCTGCTCGAGCCGAACGCGCGTATGCGCAGCTACTGCCCGGCGCACGCGACCCTCTGGGCTATGCGGGCCGAAGATCTGGCCGCGCACCAGGGCAGCTTCGACGCGATCACGTGTCTTTGGAATGTTTTGGGACATATTCTGCCGGCTACCGCGCGGGTGGAGGTGCTGCGCCAGTTCGCGCGCCTGGTGTCGCCGCGAGGGAAGGTCTTCATCGACGTGAGCCATCGCTACAACGCGCGGCACTACGGCGTTCTGGCGACCGCTGCCCGCTTCCTGCGCGACCGCTTCTCGGCAGCCGGCAGCCATGGCGATGTGCGGGTTACTTGGAACATCGACGGGCATCTGTGCGCCACCACCGGACACGTCTTCACCCATCGCGAATTTGCGGCGCTGTGCCGGGCCGCGGGACTCAGCATCGAGAAACGATTCATCGTGGATTATGCGACGGGCGAGATCCAGCGGTGGATTTTTGCGGGCCATCTGCTGTATGTGCTGCGCGCAGCCTGAGGCGGAGGGCAGCGGTGGCCTCGCGGTGGCATTTCAGACATAGCGTGCGCATGTTGGCGAGATCGCATTCGCCGCCGCCTTCGGCCACCGGCAGGATATGATCCGCATCCCACAAATGCCGGCGCCAGCCCCAATCTTTCTCGAACCGGCGGCGCGCGGTGTAGTCCAGCTTCCGTTTGTCTTTGCGCAAGGCTTCCGTATCGAGGCCGCACTGCGCGCACACTCCGCGATCGCGCAGGAACACTTGTTCGCGCAGGTAGGCGGGATCGGTGCGCAGTTTCCATTCGTGCACGCAGCGGGCGGAGCAGAAGGTGAAGCGTCCCTTGGGGACCGCTCCGTGGCACCAGCGACAGCCTTCGGTGCGGCGACCTGTGCGCCGGGTCACCCATCCGCCGGGTCGTGCGCGGCGCGTGCTCACAGCCGCAGTTCGTAGCCCTGCGCGCGCATGCCATCGATCAGACGGGCGCGCGTCTCGCCCACCTCTTCGGAAGACAACGTGCGCTCCGCCGATCCAATCGTCAGCCGGAAAGATACGCTTTTGGCCCCTTCCGCGAGAGGCGGCCCGGCATACTGGCGCTGGTATTCGATCGATTCGAGGAGCGGCCCGGCGAGCGCCGCCAGTTTGGAGCGCAGGTCGCCCACGAGTTCCCGGTCGCGCGCCACTACGGAGAGGTCGAAGGCGCTCGAAGGGTATCGCCGGATGGACGTGTAGCGGAGCTCTTTGGGCGCGGCGGCGCGCACGGCGGTGAGATCCAGATCGAGCATAGCGGTGCGGCCCTCGCTGAGGGCGGGATGCAATTCGAAGAGGCGCCCTGCCAGCGCGCCGCACCAGTGGATTTCCGCCGCGCGGGCCGGGTGCTCGTAGGGCATGGCGGCGCAGGGATGCGTTTCGGCGCCGGGCATCAGGCACTCGGCGGCGCGCTTCATCTCAGACAGGCCCGCGGCGCCATCGCCATCCTTGTTATATATCGCCGCAGCCAGATGCGGAATCTCGCACGGCAAACCTTGCGGCTGCTTGTGGATCTCGCGGCCGATCTCGAAAATGCGGAACGCGTCGAAGTGTTTGCCGTTCTCGAGCACGTTGGCGCGCAGTTCCGGCAGCAGCATATTTTCCCCGCTGCGGCGCGCGTGGAGGCGTTGCGCCGATTTGCGCGCCTGGTATCGCCCCAGGGGAAGGTCTTCATCGACGTAAACCATCGCTACAATGCGCGCCATTACGGCATGCTCGCGACGGCTGGGCGCTTTCTGCACGATCGCTTATCGGCGGCGGGTAGGCACGGCGACGTGCAGGTCACTTGGAATATTGACGGGTATGTGTGCGCCACCAGCGGGCACGTCTTCATAAAACCGGAGTTCGCGACCCTGTGCCGGGCCGCCGGCCTGCGCATCGAGAAACGATTTATCGTGGATTATGCGACGGGCGCACTTCAGCGGTGGATCTTTGCGGGCCACCTGCTGTACATGCTCCGCCGCTCGCTTTATTGAACCGTGAAGCTCTCCTTAGTGGTGAATGTGCCGCCCGGCGTAGTCACGGTAATCGGACCGGAAGTCGCTCCGGCCGGAACGGTCGCGTAGATGTAATTCGATCCGCTGTTGTTCACCTTCTCCGATGGCACGCCGTTTAAGGCTACCTGGGCCGAGAGCAGGTTGTTGCCCCAGATGCGGACCGAGGTTCCGGCCGGACCCGCTTGGGGCCCGAAGCGCAGCGGCCAGGGCCGCGGCTTGGGGAGGCCCGCGTCCAGGGCGAAAACCGTACCAAAGCCCGCGCCGCCGGCGTGCGCGATGCCGTAGAGCAGACCGTCACTGCCCTGAATCAGCCATCCCGGGGGAAGGCCGTCCTGTTCCCCCATCTGGTAGACGCTCTCGAATTGACCGGACTTAGTCACGCGGAAGATGTAAGCCAATCCGTTATCTGTTTGGGCGACACCCCAGAGATTGCCGTCGCTCGCTTCAACCAGCGAGAGCGGGCCATGCGGGCTACGTCCTGCACCAAACGAATACAGCAGCGTGTACTCGCCGCTAAGCGTGAGCTTATAGATCATACCCGTGCCATTGGCGCCGCCGGTGAAGGTCGCCCCGTACATGTTGCCGTCGGCGGCCTGGATAAGCGGCGCGGGCCACGACTGGAAAGTGCCGGCCGGAAAAGTGTAGAGGTTAGTAATTGTCCCCGAAGGAGTCAGACGAAAGAGATAGCCGATGGCGCCGCCAGCGAGCGGCTCTACGACGCCATAGTAGTTGCCGTCTGTCGCGTAGAGTACGTTCTGCGTGCGGTCGGTGCTGGGGAACATTGCGACGGTCTCGATGGCGCCGTCCATATCGCACGTGAAGACGCCCCAAGCCCCCTGAGACATGTTGATGCCGACGCCGAGGAGCCGGCCATCCGGAAGATTCTGAATTGGTATCGGAACTATGTTGCCCAGCACCTGTGTCTGCTTACTGCCGGGAGTGGAGGAGACCGAGAACATATCATCGACAGGGCCGATCGAGCTCACATAGTTACTGGCATAGAATCGCCCGTTCGATCCACTAACCAGGAGGGACTGAAAGTTCTCTCCGTTGGGGACAAATCCCAATATGGTCCAGACCCCGCTGGATGTTATCGAGAAAGCCACCTCCGGCCCGGACCCCGAGATCGAGTAGAAAACACCGGGGGAGCCCTCGAAGATGCCGCCGGGTTGGTCAAATCCCTGGATATCATAAATGACGCGGAATGCGGGCTGGATCGCCGCTGATAGCAGACCGGCCGCCAGCGCACATAGGGCGAGCGCCAGGCAGAAGCGAATAACACGGTCGTATGTTGCACGAGTCGAACGCATAAGTAGATCCTTAGTTAAATTATGGCTTGGGATTGGTTACGTTCTCAGTGGCCGGAGTATACCAGAACTCCGGAACACTGGGTGCCTGTACAGTCGGCGGAGGGTCCGCCGGTCATGTTGATGCCGAACGTGGGAATATAGACATACCCGTTAGCGACGGTGGGCTCTGCGAATATGGAGACCGCTCCTTTCGTGAGAGAGAAACTGCTGCTGCTATCGCAGAGGCTGTCAGTGTTGCTGCACCACTGGAGGCTCACGCGTTCCGCATCGTAGGCCAGCAGGGTGCCTTCATTCCCGCTTCCCTCGGTGATGGTGGCCAGCGCCCAAACGAGTCCGCCGCTGCCGTTGTTTGACGTCACGGTGAGCGCCCCACCTGGATTCTGAACCGCGGTTCCCACGGGGTAGGCGTCGCGAATGGGCGACACAAAGTAGCCTGAGTATTGGAAGGTCGCGGGCACCGTACAGGTCGACGGGAAAGCGTTGTTGATCGTCAGCGATGTGCCGGAGGGATTGACGCCCGTGATTATCGGGCAGCTCGAGCCCGAGCAACCGCATGCGATCAGCGTGTCGCCTGGAACCACCAGCGAGGTGAAACAGTTCGTGAACTGCGTACACGTACCGTTGAATGTGACGGTCGTCGAGCCGGTCGTCCAGGTGATGTCAGGCGTGCCCGCGGGCGGCGTCACGGCGGTCGTACCATCGGATATCTGAAGCGCGGCCATGCGTTCGCCGTTAGGCCACACGTAGAGCTTATGGGGAGATCCCTGCTGATAGAACGCCAGGTTTGTTATGCGGTGGCAGCTATCGTCGGATTCCTGATTGCTACAGGGCGCGAGGTTCGCTACGAAGGGAAAAACGTCGCCCGGGTCGCCTGTTTGCGCTCCCGCTTTGCCACCCAGGGATTGGGCGATGGCCGGATAGCATTCGGAGCTGGGATCCCCGCACAGGTTGCCGACCGTCAGCAGATACCCGTAACCGGCCTTGTCGACGGTGACTGCCCTCCAGATGCCGAGGGGGTCTTGCAGCACCAGGATGCCGCTGACGGCCATGTCGAAGTCGTTCTCGTTCATGCCTCCAAACGTGTTGTTGGTCGAGCCGATGGGTTCCTGAACGGGAACCCCGCCTTTTGGCGTGAAGTACTGCGTTGGCGCGGCATCGTAACCGCTGGAGGACACCGTGAAGTCCATGACGCTCTGCGCCCAGTTCTGAATAGGGTTCAACAGGGTCGCGCCGTCCGACTCGTACTGCTGGAAAGCGCCGTTGCCCGCGCCGAAGAGGGCGTGGGATACGCCGCTTAGGGTCACAGCGGCGCCGCCCTCACCGGACATCCACACCCCCGCGGCATGCCCGCACCAGTTGGCGGCGGTGTGATAGCCGGTCACGATGCAGGTGGTGCCGCCACTACCGGTGCTTGGACTGCAGGAGGTGGGCCCGCAGGAACAAGTAGGGCTGCACGACGTCTTGTCGGTATTGCTTCCCGAACTGTCGGAGGTGCCTTTGGTGGATGTCGAGAAGATGAATTTTTGGTTGAGATTGCTGTCGTAGGCCATGATCCAGCCGTGGTAGGGGTCGTGATTCTCGGAGACGGTGCCGAACCCGAATCCGAAGTAGATGAGCGGGCTGGTGGGAGCGCCGGAAACGCTTACCTCCAGTAGTGCGGTGCGCTGGAGTTCCTCCCACCCGGTGAATGGTATGCATGATGTCCCCGTGGGGCAAGGGGGAGTGGTGGTGGTCACGTTATCCGCTCCCAACGAACCGGGCACAGTGCCGCCGATCTTCCGCTGCGTTTGGCTGGTTACCAGGTCGTACCCGGTGGTGAGATCAATTTTGTGAACAAACCAGGTCTGATTGCCCCGTCCTCCGGCGCTTTGGCACAAGCTGGTAAGGTACGCGACGGGTGCGGAGCCGGTGTTGTCGATTACCGGGGTTGCCACGATACCGGCGAATGGCAGGCCGGCAGTGCCCAGTCCGCTAGTGGATGGGGTACTGCCGGGGCCGCAATCGTCGATGTAGAAGTAGTTGGTTTGGTTGGCCGTTCCGGAGGCCTGGTTTCTGCTCCAGATCAGTGGGTTGGTGACGTTATCGTCGGCGTTGAAGGCGTAGAGGCCGCCGCCGATGGTCGCGACGAGCAGCAGGTCGCACGGAGAGGAGCAGTTGTTGAGGCTGGCGGAGACCCGGACCCAAAGTGGTTGGGCAAACACCGCATTGAGGTTACTTCCTGGCTGCGCCAGGTCTACCAGGAACGGATTGGCGGTTTTGATTGTGCTCGCCACGGTGCCTGAAATCAACACGCTTTCCTGCCCGTTATATCCCTGCCGCGTGTTGCCGTAGTGGGCGGTTAAGACGTTTGGCTGCGCGCATGCGGGGGGGGGCCAGTCCAATGAGGGCGACGGCGGCGATAGCCTTCGCCAGAGTAAGTGCTCGCGTAAAACTTCGGTGCATGCTCTCCTCCGAGTGCCGGTCAGGTTATCCCAGCGCGGCCCGTACACAATCTAAGTTATGATGCACTGATTCCGCCAGGCCGTCAAGTAAATTCGTGTAAAGTGCTGGCGGGATCGGTACGGGTTTAGAGTAACTGTGTTAAGTCCTTGTTACATTAGCGGTGGGTTTTCGCCTCCGCAGTGCGGCAGTAGCTTCGCGGTGACACTTCAAACACAGCGTGCGCATGTTGGCGAGGTCGCATTCGCCGCCGCCTTCCGCCACCGGCATGATATGATCCGCATCCCACAAATGCCGGCGCCCGCCCCAGTCTTTCTCGAACTGGCGGCGCGCGGCGTAGTCCAGTTTGCGCTTGTCCTTGCGCAGGGCTTCGGTGTCCAGGCCGCATTGCGCGCAGACGCCGCGATCACGCAGGAACACGTGTTCGCGCAGGTAGGCGGGATCGGTGCGCAGTTTCCATTCGTGCACGCAGCGGGCGGAGCAGAAGGTGAAGCGCCCCTTGGGGACCGCGCCGTGGCACCAGCGGCACCCTTCGGTGGGGCGACCTGTGCGCCGAGTCACCCATCCGCCGGGTTGTGCGCGGCGCGTGCTCACAGTCGCAGTTCGTAGCCCTGCGCGCGCATGCCATCGATCAGACGGGCGCGCGTCTCGCCCACCTCTTCGGAGGACAGCGTCCGCTCCGCCGATCCAATCGTCAGCCGGAAAGATACGCTCCTGGTACCTTCTGCGAGAGGCGGCCCGGCATACTGGCGCTGGTATTCGATCGATTCGAGGAGCGGCCCGGCGAGCGCCGCCAGTTTGCCGCGCAGGTCGCCCACGAGTTCCCGGTCGCGAGCCACTACGGAGAGGTCGAAGGCGCTCGAAGGGTATCGCCGGATGGGCGTGTAGCGCTGCTCTTTGGGCGCCGCGGCGCGCACGGCGGTGAGATCCAGATCGAGCATGGCGGTGCGGCCCTCGCTGAGCGCGGGATGCAATTCGAAGAGGCGCCCCGCCAGCGCGCCGCGCCAGTGGATTTCAGCCGCGCGGGCCGGGTGCTCATACGGCAGGGCGGCGCAGGGGTGCATTTCGGCGCCGGGCATCAGGCACTCGGCCGCGCGCTTCATTTCAAACAGACCCGCGGCGCCGTCGCCATCCTTGTTATATATCGCCGCGGCCAGATGCGGAATCTCGCAAGGCAAACCTTGCGGCTGCTTGTGGATCTCGCGGCCGATTTCGAAAATGCTGAACGCATCGAAGTGTTTGCTGTTCTCGATCACGTTGGCGCGCAGTTCCGGCAGCAGCGACATGCGCAGCAGCGACTGGTTGGGTGCGATGGGATTGGCCACCGTGACGTGATCGGCCGGATGCATGCCGAATGCGCGCGCGTCGGCTTCCGCCACGAACGAGTAGTTGTAGACTTCGGTGAATCCCCGGTCCTGGAATATGGCCCGCACGCGGCGCTCGAACCCGCGTTCTTCGTTGGCGGGCGGGACAGTGGTGAGCACGGCGGGCGGCTGGGGCGCGATCGAGTCATACCCGATCATGCGGCCGACTTCCTCCACCAGATCGTCCTTCACGGAAACATCTTTGGTCGCGCGCCAGGAAGGCACGGTGACAGAAAAGACGCCAGGCGCCACTGCGGAGACACCGAACGCCAGCCGTTCCAGGATATCGCACACTTCGTCGGGGCTGACCTGTTTGCCGAGCTTGCGCACCAGCCAGTCCATGGGCAGCCGAATGGGCGGTGGCGGCGCGCTGGGCCGGTACTGATCCGCCAGCCCGCCTACCAGGCGGATGCCGGGCGAGAGTTCCTGCAGCAGGGCGACGGCCCGCGCCAGGCCGCGTACGGTGTTGGCCGGATCTTGCGATTTTTCGAAGCGCATGGAAGCGTCGGTACGCAGCTTCAGCCCGGCGGAGGTGCGGCGTACGCTGCCGGCGTTGAAGCAGGCGCTTTCGAGCACGATGCGGGTGGTGCCGTCGGCAATGGCGCTATGCATGCCGCCGATCACGCCGGCCAGCGCCACCGCGCCGTCTGCGTCGGCGATCACCAGGTTCGATGGACCCAGCGTGAATTCCTGTTCGTTCAACGCCAGCAGGTATTCGTTTTCGCTTGCGCGGCGGATGAAAATGGTATCGCCGTGCAGCAGGTCGCGATCGAAGGCGTGCATGGGCTGCGCCAGTTCGGACATGATGTAGTTGGTCATGTCCACCACGTTATTAATGGGGTTCAGGCCGATGGCCGTGAGCCGATACTGGAGCCACGCGGGCGACGGCTGCACGGTGACGTTGTCGAACACCAGCGCGCTGTATCGCGGGCAGAGGTCGAAATCTTCGATAGCTACGCCGATGGCCGCCGGTCCGGCCGGGACGAGCGACGCGTCCACGGGATCGCGCAGCGGCTTTCGCAAGATCGCCGCGACCTCGCGCGCCATGCCGTAGTGGCCCCACAGGTCCGGGCGATGCGTGATGGATTTGTTGTCGATCTCGATGATGCTGTCGGGCGCGCAGCCATCGATGGCGTCCGTTTCGAGGATACCGGCGGTGTCGCGGTTGATGCCCAACTCCGCGCCGCTCGCCAGCATGCCATCGCTTTCGATGCCGTGGATCGTCTTCCTGCCCACCGGGACGTAGACGCCGGCCATGCCGGGGCGGCAGTTGGGCGCGCCGCAGACTACCACCTTCTCGCCATAGCGGCTGGTTTGAATGGCCGCCTTCACTGCGTGGCTGCCGGCGATCGGGTCGACCGATACGACGCGTGCGGCGCAGGCTTCCGCCAGCAATTCGCCCGTCTCCTGGATGCCCTCGCATTCGGCGGTGCGCATGGTGATGAGGCGCTCCAGTTGGCGGGCGGGGGTATCCAACTCCGGGACGTAATCGCGAATCCAGTTATATGAGAATTTCATTTGCCTGTTTGCGCGGCGGTCTCAAAACTGGTTCAGAAATCTGAGATCGCCGCTCTGGAGCAGCCGGATATCGTCGATGGCGTAGCGCATCATCGCCAAGCGGGTGAGGCCCAGGCCGAAAGCGAAGCCGTTCCACTCGTCGGGATCGATGCCGCTCATACGCAGCACGTTGGGATTCACCAGCCCGCAGGGTAACAGCTCCACCCAGCCGCTCTGCTTGCAGACCGCGCAGCCGGCGCCGCCGCAGATGAGACATTGAATGTCCAGCTCGAATCCGGGTTCGACGAAGGGAAAGTAGCCCGGCCGCAAACGCACGGTGACTTCGCGCTTGAAGATGGCGCTGAGCAGCGTCTTCATGAAGTAGATGAGATGCGCGACCGACACGTCGCGATCGATCATCATGCCTTCGAGCTGATAGAAGGTGTGCTCGTGGGAGGCATCCACGTTTTCGTTGCGGAACGCGCGGCCCGGCGCGATCATGCGCAAGGGCGGACCCAGGCGCTCCATGCCGCGCACCTGCACCGGCGAAGTGTGGGTCCGCAGCAGATTGCCGTCGCTCAGCCAGAAGGTGTCCTGCATGTCGCGCGCGGGATGGTCCGCGGGGATATTCAGCGCGTCGAAATTGTGATATTCGTCTTCCACTTCGGGGCCATCCAGGACAGCGAAACCGAGTGAGACAAAGAGGTCCTCGATTTCGGATTGGATCTGGGTGACGGGATGCAAATGGCCCATGGGCGCGCCGGGCGCGGGCAGGGTCAGATCCAGCCACTCGGCCTTGAGGCGGGTGTCCAGGGCTTCCGCGTCGAACTGGCGGCGGCGGGTATCGTCGGCCGATTCCAGCTTTTGTTTGACGGCATTCAGCAGCTTGCCGACGCGCGCGCGGTCCTCGGGCGCGAGCTTGCCCATGTCTTTGCTGACCTGCGTGAGCGCGCCTTTGCGGCCGAGCACTTCGATGCGCACCTGCTCCAGATCGTTGGGGGAGCGGGCGGCTTCAATGCGGGCCAGCGCGGCGGATTCCAGGTCCGACAATTGTTGCTCGAGCATCGCGAATTTTTATTCTAACTTAGTGGGGCTGCGCCACAATTGTAGAATGAAAATATGCTTGACCGGCCGATCGGTATCTTTGATTCGGGCGTAGGGGGCCTGACCGTGCTGAAGGCTTTGCGGCGCAAGCTGCCGCATCGCGATTTCATCTACCTGGGCGACACCGCACGCGTTCCCTACGGCCGCAAACCTGCCGCCATGGTCGTGGAGTTCGCCTACGGCATTACGGAATTCCTGCGCCGGATGGGCGTGGAGGGCGTGGTCATCGCCTGCAACACCGCGTCTGCATCCGCGCTGCCAGGATTGGCCGGGGAGTTCGCACTGCCGATTTGGGGCGTGATCGAGCCCGGAGTGGAAACTGCCGCGCGCGTCACGCGCACCGGACGCGTCGGCGTGATCGGCACTAAGGGTGCTATCGCCAGCGGCGCATACCAGCGGCGTCTCGAACAGCGCGGGCTGATGGTGTGGGCGCGCGCCTGCCCCATGCTGGTCCACATCGTGGAGGAAGGTCTGGCCGGCTCGCCGGAATGCGACCTATTGCTGAATCATTACCTGGAGGGGCGTGACGGAATTGACACGCTCATCCTCGGATGCACACATTATCCGCTGCTGCGCGCCGCCATCCAGCGGGTGGTGGGCGATTCCATCGCGTTGGTGGATAGCGCCGCCGCCCTGGCCGAAGCCGTTAGCGGAGACTTGGAGGGAGGCACGCATGCGGACCAGCCCACGCGAGCCGCGGGGCGCATCGTGCACTTCGTCACGGGTGATCCATTGGCGTTCGCGCATACCGCGGCGGTGATCGGCGACGTGGAGGGCGAAGTGGAGCCGCTGCCGGTGACGGAGTTGATCCGGTTGCAACAAGCCGGTGGGCGTGATCGGGCACCGCTTGCTGACGCGCGCGGCTCGGTATTGAGTACCGCCTAGCCCGGCCTAGCGAAGCAGACGCCGGAGCAGGACTTCCCCGACGTCCCGGCTGGCGTCCATCACGGCTGCGATTTGGACTGCTTCAGGGTGTAGCTGGTAGATCACCCGGTAGCGCGAAACCAGAATCTCGCGGTACGTGGTAATTGCCTGGTCCAGCAACTCAGGCACCACCCGGCCGCGCAGCGCGTTCTTACCGAGACTCTTCGATTGCGCCAGAAGTTCCCGGCCCAGCCGGCGCGCCGTGTCGGGGCGATCGGCGGCCACGAAATCCAGAATCTCAAACAGATCCGCGTATGCCGGAGCCGTCCAGCGTACCGGCAGCCGCTTCACCCGGGAAACCTCTTGTCGAAGTCGGCTTCCACCGCCTCCTGCGATTTCCAGCGCCCCTTCCGATATTCGGTGTCGGATTGAGCCAGGATCTTCAGGAGAATCAGAGCATCCTGCATTTGCTCGTAACTGGCCGCATCCATAACCACCGCGCGCGCCAGTCCGTTTTGCGTGATCACAACCGGGCTGCGAGTCTCGTTCACGGTCTTAACCAGTTCCGCGGAGTGCGTCTTCAGGTACGTGATGGGTTTGATGTTGGACGCCTTCATGGTGCCTAATATAGCACGGAATTTGGTCCCTATCGCGGCCAGTCACTCGCCGCCAGGCCCGGCGGGCGAAGCTTGTCTCACCATCTCCCAGGCGCGCAGCACATGCGCGCGCGTAGTGCCCATATTGCCGATGGCCAGGTGCAGCGTGTATTTTCCGCGCAGCACGGTGTGCGACAGGAAGAACTCGCCGGAGGCATTCACGGTTTCAAGCAGCTGGCGATTTTCATCGTCCGTACCCTTATACCGGAAGCAAACCACCGACAGCGGCGCGGGCGCGGCGCGTTCGAAACGCGGATCGGAGTCCACGGCCGCGGCCAGCTCCTGCGCCCACCCGATTTGGTCGCGGATCATCTCCGCCAACTTTTCGCGGCCGAAATAGCGCATGACGAACCAAAGCTTCAGCGCGCGGAAGCGGCGCCCCAGCGGCACTCCGTAATCCATGTAGTTCAGCGCGCGCCCGTCCGTGGAGGTGCGCAGATATTCGGGCACCAGCGAGAAGGCGCGGCGCAGAATATCGGGCCGGCGGGTGTAGAACGCGCTCAGGTCGAATGGCGTGAAAAACCATTTGTGGGGGTTGGTCACCAGCGAATCGGCACGTTCGGCGCCACCGAGAATGTGGCGGAACTCCGGGACGATGGCAGCCGATCCGGCGTAGGCGGCGTCCACATGCAGCCACAGCCCGTGCTGCGCGGCAATGTCCGCGATGGCCGGCACGGGGTCGATACTGGTGGTGGACGTGGTCCCCACCGTGGCCACCACGCAGAAGGGCCGCAAACCGGCAGCGATATCGGACTCGATGGCGGCCGCCAGCGCCGCGGGGCGCATGCGGAACGCATCATCCACCGGAATCTTGCGCACGTGCTGCTGCCCGATGCCGATGGCAATCGCACCCTTCTCGATGGAGGAGTGCGCCTCCTGGGAGCAATAGAGCGTCAGTCCGCGGGACGCGCCCAATGTGCGCGCCTCCGGATCGGCCATCTCGCGCGCGGCCGCGATGGCGTGCATGCTGCTGGTGGAAGCCGTGTCGTAAATGATGCCGAACAAGCCGGCCGGCAGCCCCATCCACTCGCGCAGCCAGTCGAGCACCACCTGCTCCAACTCGGTGGCGGCGGGCGATGTCTTCCACAACATGGCGTTGGCGTTGAGCGACGCGCAGAGCAGCTCGGCGATGATGCCCGGTCCGGGCGCGGTGTTGGCGAAATATGCCATGAATCCGGGATGGTTCCAATGCGTGATAGCCGGCACGATCAAGCGCTCGAAATCCGCCAGCAGCCGCTCCATGGGCTCACCCCGCTCGGGTCCGGATGCCGGCAGCGCGTCCACCAGCCGGCCCGGTTCGATCTTCGGCAGCACGGGATACCGCTCCGGATGGGAGAGGTAATCGGCGATCCAATCCACGGAGGCATGCGCGTAGCGGCGAAACTCTTCGGGCGGCATGCTCCTATTGGATCATGTTGTGCGGGCACAGCAATTATGTCAGCAAGCGCTGGGGATTCGCGCACTGATGGCGATGAGGCGGGCCAAGTCACGCGCCTCACTTGCCTACACCTCTAGTGCGTTCGCGTACCCGGCGCAAAGGCGACGCCGCGCAGGACCTCGCCATAGCCAGCGGTCTTCAGCGTCTCGAAACCTTCCGTGGCCGGAAGAGTGGTGGCACCCACGTCATCCGTAATCGCCACCAGCTTGTTCGGGTCGGCGCCCTGGTCTCCGCTGCCGCTGATGGTTGAGGTGATCGCATAGATGGTCGCAGTGCCGTCAGGATTGACGATGCCCGTGATGTTGCGGAGGCCGTCAGTGGCCGGCGCCCAAGGAAGTAAACTTCCTCCTGCGGCGTCATTGAGCCCGGTGGGATAACGGGGCACGGTATACGGAACGCCGAGATTCAATCCGTTCGTCAAGATGTAGGCGAGCTGCCACCCGGTTCTGTTAAAGATCCACTTCTGGAGTCCCGCCGTGGGGTTTTGAGCCGGCGTGGCGGGGTCGTAGAAGCCCGCGACAGCAGTGCCGGCAGTGCCACTGCCCTCATCCGCCACATACAGCACTGTTGGGCGTGCAAACCAAAGTCCGAAGGGATAGCTGACGCCGCTCGAAGAGTTAGCCAAGGTCGTAGGGAGACCGCTCAGGATGCACATATTGTCGGGTTGGAGGCCATACGTTTGAATGGTCGTTGGGTCGGTACTAGTCGTGTTGACGCCGTTGCTGCCGCTTCCCTTCGTGTAGTAGAGTACGTTGTTGAAAACCGTCAGGCCGCGGAAGTTCGTGTCTTTGCCGATCTTATCCGACGGGTCGCCCACCTGGGTAACGTTGAAGCTTCCCACGGCCGTGGGAGTTGCGGGCATTTGCAACTTTTCCGGCTCGTTCGCGGGAGTCGTGATTTGCGCGCCCGTGCTGAGAATGGTTGCCGGCCGGCTGTGGGTTACCAGTGCCATTGCCCGCGTTGCCTGCCATGTAGATTACGTTAGCGCTGTCGTTCAGCAATGCCGCGCGCCATTATCACCGGTAAAGGCGTTCGTTAACGTAAAGTGAAAGTGCCCAAGCCTGTCGATCTGCGCTACCGACCGGTAGTAGGCCGGCACGACGGGATGGATCGGGTCGATTTCTCCGGGTGTATGAAGCTCGTGACCATTTGATCGCTGGTCGCGGTCACTCCCGGCTGGGTGCTGTTGGGTACCTCGAGCGTGAGGGTGGATCCGAGGCGAGTCATCTGGTCGAGGAAGATCTTGGGGGTAATGCCGAAGCTGCCATCGACCGTAACATTGTTAAAAACGAACGGGTAGGCGCTGTTGATGACCGCCAACGCACAGGGGTCGCCGGGGTTTGGATTGGATGGGGAGATTGGGGTGCAGCCCGGCGGGAGGTTGGTTACCTGGGCCGTGATGTTGTGGCCGTAGGTGTACACGCTGCGGGTAACAACCAGGTTGCCGGGGATAAACATGTCGGGGGGTATGCCGCTCTCTTGCGCCTGTAAGGCAGAGACGCCCATCAGAACGGCAATCGCAGCGCCAGCTTTCAGCGTTCTGGCCGCGAATAGGGGGCCACGTTTTCTCAAAATATTCGCTCCATTTATGTGTCTCCTTTGAGCTTGATCTGAACGTGTGCTCCACAACTGGATTTTGCAGATCGACGCACGGCGCCCAATGAATACAAGGCGCTTCTATAAACGCTAACACTCGTGTATTACAAGTCGATTAACGTTTTCTTCGATCTTGATGAGCGGGCGCAACGCGGGCTTTTTCAATCGCCGCTGGCTGCCAATCTGCAGGCCGACGTGGACGTCGGCCGCAGGACTGGAGTCCTGCCCCACAAGACAGCTCAGCCGCAACCAAAAGGTTCGCGGCAGCGGGGCGGAAGCCAGAAATGCTACTTCTTCTCGAACACAACGATATACTGGCTGTCTTTGATGTGCTCGTGCTCGGATACCTTGCGGAATCCGTTGCTCTCGATCTCGCGCACCAGGTCGGGCTCGTCCAGCCGGATGTGCTTCACGGCATCTCCGCTGGGCATGGCGTTCGGCCGCTTGTAATATTCGACGACCACCAGCCGGCCGCCATCGCGCAAAGCCTGCGTAAAAGCCGCCAGCATTTTCTCCGGGTAGTTGTAATGATGGTAGGAATCGAGCGCGAGGATCACATCCACGCTGCCATCGGCCAGATGCGGATCGGTCTCCGTGCCTTTGACAAACGCCACGTTGGCAAGCTTCTGTTCTCCGGCGTGCTGTTTGGCGGCGTTCAGAAAGTCGTCGAAGATATCCTCCGCCATCACGCGGCCCGCCGGTCCCACCGCGCGGCTCAGGTAGGGCAGCATGTAGCCGACGCCGGTGCCGATATCCGCCACCGTCATGCCTGGCTTCAGATGCATCTGGTCGACCAGTTCCTGGGGCCGCTCCGTGGCATCGCGTCCGGCGCTGCCCAGCCCGGCGGCTATCGCCTTACGGCCTTCAGGGGTCTGATAGCGTTGGTTGGCGTCGGTGGCTACCTGCGCGGATAAGAGCGGGCAGCAGATTGCAAGCCAGGATTATCGAGCGTCTTCTCATAGTGCGGTCTCCATGGGCAGCGCCAGCGGCGGTTCCAGTAGAAAGTCCAACTGGGCCATTTGCGCCACGGCTTCGCGTATAGCGTGCTCGTAAGTCGGTTCCACGGTGATCACGAACGGCAGGTCGCGTTTGGTTCCGGTGGGCAACTGCAAGACCGCCTCCAGGCTGATGTGCTTTGCCGCCAGTATACCCGAAAGCCCCGCCAGAATGCCCGGCCGGTCCTTGACGCGAAAACGCAGGTAGTAGGCACGCGTCTGATGCACGACCGACACCGGCCGATATTCGCCCAGACGGTCGTGCGCGAAAGGCGACACGCGCTCGGGGCTGCCGCTGCGGATTTCCCGCGCCACGCGCATCAGGTCGCTTACCACGGCCACGCCGGTGGGCAGCGATCCGGCGCCGCGGCCGTAATAAAAGGTATCCTCGCCGTAAGCGCCCTTCACCCACACTGCGTTATAGGCTCCCTGCACGCCGGCCAAAATGGTGGACTGCGGGATCAGCGCCGGCCGCACCGAAAGAATCAGTCCTTCCGGCGTCTGACGCGCCGCGCAGATCAGGCGGATAGTATGGCCCAGCTGATGCGCGTAGCGGAAATCGAGCGGCGAGACGCGCCGGATACCCTCCATGAAGATATCGGACGGGGTGATCTTTTCGCCGAAAGCCAGGGCCGCCAGGATGGCCAGCTTGGAGCGCGCGTCGATACCATCCAGATCGGCGCTGGGATCGGCCTCGGCATAACCCAACTGCTGCGCTTCGGTGAGCACGGTCTCGAGCGGCGCATCGCGCTTCTCAATCTCCGTCAGGATGTAATTGCAAGTGCCGTTCAAGATGCCGTAGAGGGCCGTGATGCGGTCGCCCGAAATACCTTCGCGCAACACGGCGTGGATGGGAATGCCGCCTGCCACGCTGGCCTCCATAGCCACGTTGATGCCGGCGCGAATGGCGCGGTCCCAGATCTCCGGCCCGCACGCGGCCATGAGTTCCTTATTGGCAGTCACCACGGACTTGCGATTGGCGATGGCCGCGTTGATGATTTCCGCCGCCACCGTAGTTCCCCCCACCAACTCCGCCACGATGTCGACTTCGGGATGGGTCACCACTTCGCGCCAGTCCGCGGTACGGAAAACGGATCCCAGCGACTCCGGTATGGATTTGGACGCCACTGAAGGGCTGCAGACTGCCGTGACCATGAGGCGGAATCCCAGCTTCAGCGCGATCTGATCGGCATTGCCCGCCAGGATGGCGAGCGCGCCGGAGCCCACGTTGCCCAGGCCCACGATGCCTACATTCACTTCTCGCATAAGGGCATTATGGCACGCGCCCGGCGCGGCGGTAATGACCGGGATTCAGATGGAAGTAAGTGAGCCAGCGTGCCGGCGAAGCTCGACTTTCGCGCCATGTTCGTGACCACTCACGCAGCGTCTATTGCGAGTTAGTAACACTCCGGAGGAGAACCCCTGCCTTGCACTTACTTTCCCGGCATGATCTACGGGTGTCTACCGGCGAAAACGAGAGGCGGCCGGCTGGCTCTCGAAGGAACTGGTATCGTCAAGCCGGATCGTGACCCGTGGAAGGCGTGGTCTTCAGGCTCGACCCAGTCGCACAAGCCGCCGCGGAGTTCCAGAAGGCTGCCAGGCTGGACCCGGCCGCGCGGTCCGGTCCATCGCCAACGTCGAGATAGAAATTACCGGCCGCCGCAAATCTCGCTATAATTATCGGAGTATCATGCGCGCCTATGTTACCCTGGCTCTGCTCCCGCTTGCACTGATTGCGGCCGCGGACATTCACGACTTTTCGGGAAACTGGACTCTGGACCGGCAACAAAGCAACTTAAGCGGACTTTCCGCCGCGCCTGGTGACCTGCTCACTATAAGCCAGGAAGATTCCACTCTTAAGTGTACGGAATCGGGTGTTAGCTGGCGCTTCCGCACGGATGGCGAAGAGAGTAAGTATCAGGTCAGAGACTCCACCATGAGCGCCACCTCGAAATGGGAGGGTGGCGCGCTGCTTATTTCCACATTGGTCAGCGGACCACATAACTACGTCGTCGAGGATCGTTGGGAACTCTCCAGGAACGCCGCGGTTCTCACCATCACGCGGACCATCCGACGTGGTGCGGAGGCGACTGAGGCAACGCTGACTTACACCAACCAGGAGCGCCTGGATACGTTGCGCGGAACACCGCCGGCCGTTCCAGCCGCGCCCAAGATAATTATCGTCCAGGCAGGCACACGAATACCGCTCTCGTTGGTAAACACGCTGGATACCAAGCACAGCGCGGCAGGTGACCGGGTGTATCTGGAAACTGCTTTCCCGGTTACCCAGAATGACCACATTATAATTCCCAAGGGCAGCTACGTGGCCGGCACCGTGACGGAAGTGAAACGAGGCGGCAAGATGAAGGGCAGGTCGGAACTGTACGTGCGGTTCGATTCTCTTACGCTGCCCAACGGCGTGACGCGCCAGTTTCGCTCGCGCCTGGACAGTGCCGACGGCAACGACGTGGATCGCCGGGAAGGCGCCATCCGCGGCGAGGGGGACAGGGCAGGCGAGGCGCGGACCGTCGGCGAGGCAGCCGGCGCGGGCGCCACCGTGGGAGCTATCGCCGGCAGCGTGGCAGGTCACGCCGGCATGGGCGCAGGCATCGGCGTAATTGGAGGCGCAGCGGCCGGGCTGATTGCCGTCCTGGCTACGCACGGGCCGGACGTGGTCCTGCCCAAAGGCACCACGCTCGAAATGGTGCTGGATCGCGAACTGCGTTACGAGCCGGGCGAACTGGCGATGCGGCAGTGACCCCCTGACGCGAAATGCCGCACCCCGCAGGCCACACGGATCGCTTGCGGCTAGCGTCACATTGACAGGCACTATTGTCCGGCCGTTTACTCAGCGGCGGAATCGGCTCTAAATCTTCCCCGCCTCCCGTCCCATAAACCAATAGGATCGCTCTGGTGAGCGCTCCCAAAGTTAAGCCGACGAGGAGACGAAAATGCAAGTGAGCACGATCGCGCCGCCGGAGAGCGGTTCGGCCACCAAAACCGACAGCCGCATCGGAAGATACCTGGCTTTCCACCTGGGCCGCGAGGAATTCGCGATTCAGGTGTTGAAGGTTCGGGAGATCATGGGAATCCAGGACATTACGGCCGTTCCCCAGACGCCGGCGTTCGTCAAGGGCGTCATTAAATCTGCGGGGTAAGGTGATCCCTGTGGTGGATCTACGCCTGAAGTTCGGTCTGCCGGAAGTCGAATACACCCAGCGCACCTGCATCATTGTCGTACAGATTCAGGGGCCGGGCGGCGCTGTGTCGTTGACCGGTATCGTGGTGGACGAAGTTTCCGAAGCGGTAAATATCGCCGCCGGTGAGGTCGAAGACACGCCGGATTTCGGCGACGGGGTTTCCACGCCCTACATCCTCGGCATGGCCAAGAGCAAGGGTAATGTGAAGATCCTGCTGGATGTCGACAAAGTGTTGCAGGCGCAGGAACTCGCGGGCCTCACGGCCCTGATGGGCTGAAATAGGAGATCAATATCATGAAAATCAATTGGACGATTGGGACGAAATTGCTGGGCGGTACTGCTGCCCTGTTTGTGCTGGCCGGGATTTTGAGCTCTAGCGGGCTGAGCAACGCCGGCAGGTTCAAAGACCGGTTTGACGAGGTTGTGGATCGGAACGTGCAAAAGGTCGCGCTGAGCAACCAAATCGGCACAGCGAATTGGGAACTCGTCGCGGCGCAAAGAGGCGTCATACTTGCCGCATTTGCCAAGGACCATGCGGAGTTCGAGAAAGACCGGCAGATATTTGAGCAAAAAACCGGGGACGTGCGGAAAGCGTTGGATGAAATGCGGACCCTGATCTTCAAGGATGAGGCCGAGGCACTCGTAGCCGAAATCGCCACGCAGCTTGCAGAATGGCAGCCGCACTTTGAAGAAGTCGCACGGCAATCAGACGCCGGGCAGTTGGCGGAAGCCAACCGTATCCGGAAGGACATCACGGCGCCGATTTTTAATAAAATAGCCGCTGCATCTCTCCGCCTGCAAGGGATCGAAGCGGAGATTCTGGCTGAGGACAAGGCTGCCGTTTGATAGCCAGAATGCTTCCAGCCAGCGGATCTTCCTCGGGCTCCTGGTGCTGTGCGCCATTGTGGGATTGATCGTGATCGTCGTCGTGCGGCGAGTCACGCGGGATGTCGGTCAAGCCGCCACGAATCTCGCGGAGGGCGCCGAACAGGTGGCCAGTGCCGCCACGCAGGCAGCCGACGGGACGATCGATCTCTGGCTGGTTCTGGAGCCGCATGCCCATTGACCGAAAAATTCGAGTGTTGGTGGTGGATGATTCCGCCATCGTGCGCAAAATACTGACGGATGCCCTCTCCGGACAACCTGACCTGGAAGTCGTGGGAACTCCGGATCCATATATTGCGCGGGACAAGATCCTGACGCTGCAGCCCGATGTACTGACCCTGGACATCGAGATGCCGCGCATGGACGGATTGACCTTTCTCAAGAAGCTGATGCAGTTCCGTCCGATGCCCATGATTCGTGATCAGTTCACTGGCACAGGCTTCCTGCCAGACTGCTTGCAGGCGCTGAGCCTGGGGGCTGTGGAAGTGCTGGCCAAGCCTGGCGGCCCCTATTCGGTGGGCGAGTTGCGGCTGGAGTTAGCCTCCAAGATACGCGCCGCGGCATCCGCCCACGTCCGTACCCCTGCTAAGGCCGCCGCGCCCCAACGGCCGCCTCGCCTCGTGGCCAGCCAGTGGACGCCATCAACCGTGATCGCTATAGGCGCCTCCACCGGAGGGACGGAAGCCATCGCCGATATGTTGCCCCGGCTGCCGGAGGGCGTTCCGGGAATCCTGGTAACGCAGCACATCCCTGCGGGTTTTTCACGGGCGTTCGCCGCCCGGCTGAACCAGATGTGCTCGTTCGAGGTCAAAGAGGCCGAAGACGGAGACGCACTGTTTCCGGGCCGGGCGCTGGTGGCTCCCGGAGATCTCCATATGGTATTACGCAAAAGTCCGAAGGGATATCGCGTCGCGGTGAAAACCGGTCCGCGCGTTTGTTACCAACGTCCATCCGTGGATGTGATGTTCAGCTCGGTGGCCGAAGCGGCGGGTGCGCGGGCGGTCGGAGTGCAGCTGACGGGTATGGGTTCGGATGGGGCGCAGGGCCTGCTCAAGATGCATCAATCCGGCGCACGCACTATTGCGCAGGATGAGTCCAGTTGCGTGGTTTTCGGCATGCCCAGAGAAGCGATCCGCCTGGGCGCGGCTGACCGCGGGATGCCGCTGCCCGGCATCCCGCAGGCAATCCTGGCGGCCATATCGCAGAAGGGTTAAGAATCGTCGTTCATGTGCGGCACCGCCAAGCGGTACTGGCGGTGAAAGCAGACTTCGCAACGGTGCGGGAAGCAATTCCAATAGGTCAGCAGTTTATCCGGCACTCCATTAGGAGCCGAAATGTGCATGGCCAGGCTGCCGCAGTGACAACAGTTCGGTTTCCCGGATATATGCCGCGCCTGTCTGATTCTGAGCAGCAACATCAACGACAGGCTCAATGCCACAAGCAGCAGCGCAATGCCGCCGTACAAAAAAACCACGCGCCCGCCTCCCTCCCTACGCCGGGTGTCTCACCTCTCGGCCGCACTGTGTCCTACAGCGCCGCCAAGCCATTCCGACAGTATACTGGAACCACACGCGCGCATGCGCCAGATCACAGACGGTTGGGATCTGCCCGCAAAACCTAATACAGTCCCGCACGCCGCGCGGCGCGTTATGCGGCCGCACCGTGCGCTTCCAGAAGATCCACGATCTCCGCGAACCCCTTATCGCGCGACAGGCACTTGGCAAAAGGCCGGTGGAGCGCCTCCGGATCACGCGCCAGAATATCGGCCACGCGGTCGAGCCGGTTATAATCCAGCGCATCAAACAGGCAGATGGGGCCCTCGCTCAGCAGCATGTCCCGCATCCGGCTCTGGTCGAAGAAGTCCACCCAACCGACCGCGGTGGCGTCATACCACGGCTCGCGAAGTGTCAGGGAAGCCCCGCGCTCGAGCAGCAGCCGGACCATCTCTTCGCTTCCGCTGCCGGCCGCACCGTGAATCGCCGCGACATCGTCGATCCAGTCCGGATCGAAACCCAGGTCGAGCGCCAGACGGACTTTGGCGGTCCGTCCGGTACCTACAGCTTTGAGTACGAGATCCTTGGGCGCTCGCGCGAGCAGGCCCGGATCGGCATCGAGCATGGCGCGCACACTCCGCTCGTCACCAGCCAGACATAACGAAGCGAATCGTTCCACCGGATCCAATACGGAAACCGGCGCACCGGCCTGCTCCAGCACCTGCGCGATTTCCAGATGCCCCTTTTCGATGGCGTGCCGCCAGGGCGTTTTGTCCTCGAACGATTCATCCGTGCGCGCTCCATGCGCCAGCAGCAGGCGCACCCGATCCAGGTGGCCATTGCGTGCCGCGCGGGAGAGTTCGCGCCCGAGCAGGGTAATCGTGCCCGTGCCGGTCTGCATCCCCGCATCCGGCTTCAGGCCGTGGCCGAGCAACAGATCCAGCGCCGCGCCCTGGTTGATCCAAAGCGCCTGCTCGTCAGCTGGATCGGCTCCGTGCTCGAGCAGCAGCTCCGCTAATTCGCGCCAGCGCGGATGCGGCGGTTGATTTGCCAACCCCGTAGACCCGCCGCCGAAGACGCCGGTCAATGCGGTAAAACGGCGCGTGCGGGCGCTTCCCGGCGGGTCATTGTTTTTCAGCGTGTAAGCGTTGGGGTCGGCGCCACGATCGAGCAGCAGTCGCGCCACCTGGTAAGTCGAGTGACGCGGGTCGACGGGTTTCACCCGCGCGTAGCAGGCGCAGAGCAAAGGCGCCCAGCCATGCGGCCCGGGCAGGTTCACGCGGCGGGCATCTTCATCCAGGAACGACCGGACAGCGGGTGCATTCCCGGCAGCGGCCGCGGCCCAGATGTTTGCTTCGGCCAGTTCAGGATGGTTGGCCAGCAGTTCCTGCGCGCGCGCATGAAACTGGCGGTGGTCAAAATGCGGATCGTCGTAACATAAACAGGCCAGATCGAGGAACTGGTTTGCCAATTCCTGATTCGACGATTGAACCGCGGCCTTCATTTGCGGCCAGCTCTCGAATCCGGCCTCGCGCGCCAGTACCAGCTGGCAGTCCGCAAGGCGCGGCCTGGTCTGACGGAGATGCTCGCCGGATGCGTCCGTGTATTGCGGGTGGGCGGCGCGGATGCGCGCCAGCGTCCCGGCATCGCCGGCCCCCCATTTCTTTTGCAGGGTCTTGGCTTGCTTCTTCAGGTTCTCGAGCGAAGCGTGCGGTGGTAACGAAGTGGCCATCGAACAACTCCCTTTCAGGGCAATAGCCCGTTAACGCCCGATTGCTCGCATGGTCAGGCTGAAAGGACAGTTGTTTATGTCCGGATCGAAATCGACGCTCAGGCGGGCTTAGCCCTTTCCGCGAGCCGGCGGCACCCTGCAGTGCTCATGTCCAACATAGCCGAACCGCGGGCGCCCGTCAAGCTCCGCGATACAGCCGCGGGATACGCCACAGTGTAGACATCCTACGGGCTAGGGTGTAGAATGTCTACAAGCTATGAAAGAACGTTATCGGAACCGCATCGAGCTTTTGCAGGGCACCCTCGACATGCTCATCCTGCAAACCCTGCAATGGGGCGCGCAGCACGGCTACGGCATCGGCAACGCCATTCGCGCCAATTCGGGCGAGGTGCTTCGCGTGGAGACCGGCTCGCTCTACCCGGCGCTGCATCGCCTTGAGAAGCAGGGCTGGGTGGCAGCGGAATGGAAGCCGACCGAGGCCGGGCAGCGCGCTAAATTCTATCGCCTGACCGCGCGGGGAAAACGGCAACTGGCTTCGGAGCGGAGCCGCTGGTCGCAACTCACGGCAGCCATCGCGGGCGCCATGAATCCGGCGGCGAAGGAAGGTCCGCAATGAAACTCATACGTCTGTGGCGCGGCTGGCGCTCGCGCGAAGCGGAGCTGGATGAAGAGCTGCAGTCCCACCTGCGAATGGCCCTGCGCGAGCGGGCGGAACGCGGCGAAAATCCGCGCGCAGCCGAATTCGCCGCGCGCCGTGAATTCGGCAGCGTGGCTCTCATCGAGGACGCCACCCGCGATCACTGGCGCTTATTCTCACTCGAGTCGCGCACAACCGGCCCGCAGAGGCGTTCCCCACATCGCCGGCGGCTAAATCGTCGAGTTCCTCTCTTGATTTGTGCAACTCGCGGCCTGCACGCTTCAGGCCCGAATTCCAACCTACCGCAAATCACTCTTTGCAAAGAGCACGTAACGCACCAGTTCATCCGGTTCGCGTGGATTTGCCAGAGACCACCGAAACGGGACAACTAGCCTGCAGATTCTGCAAGCTGAAGCTGGACTGAACCCCTTTTTGGAGGATTCAAAAACATTGTCGTTTTCGTCACACGGGCTCCCTTTCAGGCGCGCGAAAGTCGCCACTGAATCTGAAGAACCTTATATCGCAGACCCCCCTCCGGTTTTGGTGGTCTCCTCGACCGCTCTTTCAACGTGCACGAGTTCTCCGAGCGCCACCCGGCGTCCGTTGCGTCCAGCGAATCTTGAGGCTCCGGATGCGATCGAGATCGGATCCCGATACAAGACTCTTGTCTTATGTTCCAAGCACGAGAAGGACCGAACGGTTCCGGAGGGAACATCCCAATGTGGCCAACCGGCCAGCCGGTGGCGGCGGGGACCGGTTCCGGCACGCGTTTGCGAAAGTTGTCCTGCGACTTGAGGTCCCAATCGTCCGGCACGACTGCCCCGTAGATCCCTGGAGAGAATGCCTTCAGGCGCGATTTGAGGCGCGATTGTCGACAGGTCGAACACCTCCGAGGCACAAAGCGGAGGGCGACATCGAACCTGCTGCCTACGTCATTCCGAAGAACCCGACCGGCCCGGCCCCGACTATCTCAAAGGGATGGCCGTCGAACGAAATGGTGCCGCCGATAGCGCTGTCGTCCTGTTTTACCGGCCCCTCGCACCACACTGATTGGCTAGCGCAATGAGCGCGCCTGGACCGGATGCGATCCACATACGCCAGGCTTTGCTTGATCAGCTTTGGCGATTGGTAACATAAATGTCGCGATTAAATTGAGTGATCGAGACTCCGCGGCTACATCGACGAGAAGGCGAATGAACCAGACGGTAAGCTTGCTGCTGGACGAAAGCAAGATCATCGCTTCGGGTTCCAAGCGTGGGCCGAGATATAGATTTCGAGGAGCCCGAAATCTTGGATCAGGGCACGGCCCGCGCGTCATCCGCCCCCGCGAACCTTGCGGGCGGATTCCGCCCCGAAGACCGGAAGGCCGGGATCGGTGAGTAACCCAATCTGCTTTAGTACCGAAGCCTGATCCCAATAGATGTGTTCATGCGCAAGCTTGCCGTCGCGAAAGCGCACAATCGCGACCAACGCCACTTCTACGTAGCGATTGGTAGGAGCAATTCCCGGCAACATCCATGGCATTTCCTGGGTGTGGGTGAATGAAAAAATCATTTCATCGACCAGCTGATCTTCTCCCACCGTGCGAGAGATAGGTGTGAGCTTAGTATCGGGAGGCATGCTCGGAATGAAGTCGACCGAGTAAAAAATGCGCAAGGCGCTTTTGCCCGCACCCCCTGTCAGCACCGGGACGTGATTCACGTAGGCGTCATCCGCCATGGTAGCCAGCGTCGCGTCCGTGTCGCGCGTTGAGAATTCATGACTGGTGTGTTCCTCCCATAACCGGGTCAGATCTGTTGGGCTCATGTAGCAATCTTAGTGGATGGCGCGCGGGACTGCATTTTGAATGTCCTTCCCTTGCGCAAGGGTCTATGCGGCTGCGATGATATGCGCATGCGTCTGCTCATCCTCGCCACCCTGATTGGCGGTTCCGCCGGTTTGATCGCGCAAGAGCCTGCCTGGCAGCCTTCTCCCGGACATCTGACCTTACCTCTCTGGCCGAACGGGTCGCCAGGTACGCCGCCAAATCCGCCACCGGAAGTCGATACGACAACAGCGAAGGACAACCTGATCGCGGGCAAACCGCTTATCCGTCTGGGCAACGTGTCAAGTCCGACGCTCACGCTTTACACTCCGCGCTCCAACAACACCGGCGCCGCCGTGGTTATTTTTCCAGGAGGCGGCTACCGCATCCTGGCCATCGACCTCGAAGGGACCGAGGTGTGCGACTGGCTCAATTCCGCAGGCATCACCTGCGTCCTGGTGAAATACCGCGTACCCGGCTCCGGGCCTTACCCGAAGTCATCCGCGGCATTGCAGGATGCGCAGCGCGCGCTGGGAATGGTTCGCGCCCACGCCGGCGAGTGGCACATTGATCCGCGGCGAATCGGGGTGCTTGGCTTTTCGGCCGGCGGTCACCTGGCGGCCGCGCTGAGTACTCACTTCGATCACCGGATCTATGATCCCATTGACGCAGCCGACGGTCTAAGTTGCCGTCCGGACTTCGCCGTGATCGTCTACCCGGGTTACCTGGCACTTGCCGATAAGAACTTCGCTCCAAATCCAGACATTCAGGTGACGGACCAAACCCCGCCGTCGTTTGTGGTTCAGGCGGAAGACGATCCGGTCCATGTCGAAAACGCAGTGGTTTATTTCCTGGCCCTGAAGAATGCGAGAGTTCCAGCGGAACTTCACATTTATGCCGCGGGCGGACACGGCTACGGCCTGCGCCGCACTGCCCTGCCGGTCACCACGTGGCCCGATAGCGTGGAAGCGTGGCTGCGCACGCTCAAGATCCTGCCCGGCGCCGCCGGACCGGATGCCCCGACGAAGTAAGTTTGGCCCTCTTGCTTACTGCGCCCGAAGCACCGTCACCGGGTCCACGCGCGTGGCTCGGCGAGCGGGCAGTGCGCACGCCGCCAGGCCGACCACCGCCAGCGTAAGGATCACCATCGACATCACCATTGGGTCGAGCGGTTTCACGCCGTAGAGTTGGCCCGCCACCACCGAGCGAAGCGCCACTGAGCCTGCCACACCGAGCAACAGGCCCGCACCCAGCAGCCACAGCGCTTCGCGGACGACCAACTTCACCACGCCGCCGGAGGTGCATCCCAGCGCGGTGCGGATGCCGATTTCGCGTTGGCGCTGCGTCACCAGATACGCCAGTACGCCGTAGATGCCTACGCCCGATAGGAACAGCGCCAGGCACCCGAAGAACATTGCCAGCGTCAGCGAGGCGCGCCGCGATCCAAGCGCCAGGTCACCGCGCTCCTCCATGGTGTGCACATCGAATAAGGCCAGGTTCGGCGCAACCGCCGCGAACCGGGCGCGCACGGCAGTGAGTATCCGGCCGGCGTCGCCGGAGGTCCGGATCGCCAGCGCGTATCCTCTCTGGACATTCTGCGCGTAGGGCATGTAATACGCGCCCACCGGACTGCCGTTGCCCTCCACATTCGCCGTGTGGACGGGGCGAATGATCCCCACCACCGTCATCCAGTGAGTGTGCTCGTCCGTCTTCAGAAGGTTGTGGATGTCCTGCGGCTGATACATGCGCCGCCCGATCGGGTTGCGGTCCGGCCAGAAGTGGTGCGCCAGCCGCTCGTCCACGATGATGGCTCCGGGCGCGGATTCGCGATCGCGCTCATCGAACGGGCGTCCGGCGACCATGGCGATGTGCATGGCCTCGAAGTAGCCCGGCGTTACCGTTACCTGTTCGGGCGAAATCAACGACTCTCCCGGCTTCATGATATAGCCTTCGGCCAGGATCACACTGTCGCTATGGTCGCCGCCCCAGGGGATGGTGGTGGTGGCGCCCGCCGCCGTCACACCGGGAATGGCGCGGATGGCAGCCAGCGTACGGTCCATCAGCGCGCGCGCATCCGCCTCTTTGGGATAGAGCGACTGCCGGCACGCTGGTGGACGCCGTCACCACGCCCTTGACATCGAATCCAGGGTCGACGTGGAGCAACTGGCGGAAACTCGCCAGCACCAATCCCGCGCCTGCCAGCAGTACGAAGGCCAACCCCACTTGTGCCACCACCAGGATCTGCCGCACGCGTCGCGCCCGCCGCCCGCCCGTGCCCGAACGGCTTTCTTCGCGCAGCACTTCATTAACGCGCGCCCGGATCACCTGCGCCGAGGGGATCAGCCCGACGACGATCCCGACCAGCGCCGCCGTCACCAGCATCGCCAGCACCACGAAGCCGTCCACGCGGACTTCTCCCGCCCGCGGTAGCGTTTCGATCCCGCCGTGTGCCAGAGCGCGCAACAATCCCGTGCCCAGCGCGGCCCCCGCCACTCCACCGGCCAGCGCCAGCAGAATGCTCTCCGTCACCAACTGGCCCATCAGGCGTCCCGCTCCGGCGCCCAGTGCCAGGCGGGTGGCGAACTCCTTGCGGCGCAAGGTGGCTCGTGCCAGCACCAGATTGGCCACATTCACAGCGCCAATGAGCAGCACGAATGCCGCTCCTCCCCAAAGCATGTAGAGCGATCCGCGGACCTCCTTCACCAGCATGTCTTCCAACGGCACCACCACGGTGTGAAAGCCCGCGTTGATCAACAGTTCCTTGAAACTCGGAAAACGATCGAGGTTGGCGCGGTTGAGTGCATCCACCTGGGACTGCGCCTGCTGGAGGGTTGCTCCGGGTTTGAGCCGTCCGATGTTCTGCCAGTTATTGGAATGGTGCACCTCGCGCTGTTCCGGTGTGAACGCCGCTGGCACCCAGAGGCGGACATCGGGATCGATGAAATTGAAACCCGCCGGCATCACACCTACCACCGTGAACGGTTGCCCGCTCATGCGGACGTCGCGGCCGAGTGCCGCCTCTGGGCTCCCGAACAACTGCCGGCTCATGCCGTCGCTTAGAATGACCTTCTGGTCGGCGCCGGGTTCACCCTCGGCATCGGAAAAGGCGCGGCCGTAAACCGGCGAGACGCGCAATAGCCGGAACAGGGAAGGCGTCGCCACCATTCCGGTGACGCGTTGCGGCGTTCCCTGGATATCGATCGTCCGGCCGTTGGTGAGGAATAGCGCCTGCTCCGAGAAAGCCTGGACGTAGCGAAGGCGATCGTAATAATCGCCCGACGAGCTATTGTACCCGTAGTCCGCGCCCGCCTTCGGGTAACGATTCGCCATTAGAAGGATCGAGCGCGCCTCCGGTACCGGGAGCGGCCGCAACAATACCGAGTTCACCACCGCGAACGTGGCCGTGTTCGCGGCGATACAAACCGCGATGGTCAGGACCACCGTGATGGTGAATCCCTTATCGCCCATCAGCGAGCGGACGGCGTAGCGGAGGCTACGGAAGACGGATGAGGCTCCCATACCAGGTAATACGAAATCCGGCGGCCCCAGTTTGCAAAAAATGTTGCCAGAATGTCGCAGGGAGGCACTCCGCGCCTTACGCGCGCAATGACCACCGCAACCGCGACCCAGCTCCGCCACTGCCGCGCACTTCCAATGTCCCATCGGCCGCCCGCACTGCCGGTACCCTGGCGCCGTTCACCTCCGCTATCGAAAAGCGGCGCGCCTCATCATCCGCCAGCCGGATCCGCACCAGCCACTCGCCCGCGCCCACCGGTGCGTACCAGCCGTCGTACCCCTGCGGGCCTTTGCGGAACCCCAGCAGCGGTGAATCGAAGCGGTAATCAGCAAGCGGCAGCCGCGGCGCCAGATCTACGCCGAGCGGAGTGAATTCGACTCCAAGCAGCTTGGCCGCCGAATACAAGGTGCACGCGTGCGAATGCAAATTGGCAATCGGAAAATCGGTATAGCGCAGGAAGCCGCTGTTGACGGTTTCGCCGGGGTGCTTGCTCACCGTCGAGTTGAGCGTATCCGGTCCGCTCCAGGTGTTGTACCAGACCTCCGGATAGATCGCGGCATGCCGCGCCAGTGTATTCTTCTTCCACTCGTCCCAGGCCATCGCACCGTCGGACTGCGCCAGGGCCCACACCAGAGTGGCGTTCAGCGAAGGCCAAACTCCGCCGCTGATCGAGGTCCCAGGCTCTGCCATGGCTTGCGAAGCGATGTCCGGGCTCTGGTTCATCTGCATCGCCCCGATCGGCGAATCGCGCCGCAACAACTCATTCATGGTGGCGATCAGCGCCTTCGATTGCGCCCGGTCAATCACACCGCCAAGTATGGCCCAGGGCTGCGGTTCGAGCCACAATCCCTTCTCCCCAAGCCATCCGACCGTGGGACCAATCCAGGCTCGGCGCAGCCATTTTCCGGTCCATTGCGCACGCGCGGACTGGCGATGTTCCTCCGCCTTTCGCCGTGCGCGCTCGCGCAGCGCGGCATCTTCGCCGGCATAATCCAGCATGCACGCGTAATAGTCGAACACCCAGGCGGCCATCGCTGAATTCAGCACGCTCTCGCCCTGCGCCACCGTTTCTTTCAGGGTGCGTTGACCCCAGAAAATTACCAGCGCATCGTTCCAGTCGTCGTTGAGCATACGCATCAAGCCATGCTCGCCGGTCCCCACGTCTTCGATCAAATGCTGGAAACAGCGCGTCAGCAACCGGCGAACCGGCTCTTTGCCCGCCGCGGGCCCATGCACCGGCCAAGTGGGAATCTCCTCCGCGAGGAAGGCTTTGTCGCGCGTCGCCAGCACATATTCGCTGGCGGCCCACAGCAGCCACAGCGGCAGGTCGCTCGAGTTATCCATGGCACATGGCATGACCACGCCGTGCCCCACGATCCCATACGGAATCGAGCCGTTCGCGCGCACTTCCTGCAGCGTGTACCGCAGAATCTCCTTCACGATCCAGGGATCGCTGAACAGAAACGGCAGCGCGTGTTGCAGCGGATCGCGCGCCGCGCCCTGAAAGCCCATAGCATATTGATAAATGCCGCCTTGCGACAGGATATGCTCACCGAAGAAATCGTCGTAGCTGAGGCTGCTGCGCAGATAATAGTAGTGCCACGCGGTCTCCCGCTTCACCCATGGCTCGGCCGCGACCTCCAGGCGCATCCCACGTTCCTTCCACTGCCTGCTCGACTCCTTCCATGCCGTATGCGCCAGGCCGCGATACTTCCCCGCCAAGGCATCCGGATCGGCGCCTTGGGGCAGATAGCCATACAGAAAATAGAGGGTCCGCTGTTCTCCCGGCTCTAGCGTGATGCTGCGTTCCAACAGCAGGCCGCTTTCCCCGCCGCGCGCTGTTAGGCTGCCGTCCAGGGGCTTGGCTAATCCATCCGGGTGCGCCGCGCCGCCTGCACCGAAGAAGCTCCGGGCGTCCGTCGTGAACCCATCGGAAAGCGCGTCCAGGGATACCAGAAACGTGCTAGGCGGATTCAGATCGTCGAAGGAGGCTTCCGCCGTGGGTTCCTGTATGGGCGCCAGGAACGGATTGGGATGCGTTGCCAGATTCGCTTTCATCCGCTCGAAAGCCTGCTCCTCCTGGGGATCGCGCCCCATGAACTGCTTGCGCTCCAGCAGACCGGTCTGCGTCCCCAGCACGCGAAACGCATGCGTGAACCGGTCGCCGAATTTGCGCCGCAGCTCGACTGGGCTGCCGCCGAACCCCTCGATGGCGGAACGAAACGAAAACTGATAAGTCTGGCATCCCCAGTACTCGATCCAGCGCAGTTCCGCGCGCGCCTGGCCGCGATTCGCAATGGTCACCTGCGAGATCAGCACGGGATCGTCGCCAAACGGCGCCACAATGGCCTGGTCGACGGAGTAGTGCTCGCTGGCTGTTTTCTTGCGAAAGTAGCCGGCGCCGAAAATCCGTTCGAAGCCCGGCGCCCCGCCGGTGTAGAACGTGCTCAGCGTCTCGCGGCCGTCGGTGAGATAGCCGATGCCGCCGCCGAATTGGCTGCGGTCGGGAGAATAATCGTTCAGGAGCTTGGGCGCGCCTTCATCCTGCCGGACCCGGACGTAGCCATAGTTGGAAACGATGGCGATCAGCCGGTCGTTGCCCACCTGATGCACATGCTCGGTAGAAGACAGGATGCCCGGACCTACTTGCGTGACGGCCTTTGGGTCATGGATCTGATCGCAAGTGTATCGAAAAGCGGGAAGCCCGAATTCATCCTCCATCCACTCCCCAAAATATCCCGAACCGTACGCCTGGCGACTCGGATTTGTTTGCGCATTCATCGCCGCCACGATGCCCGATCCGCACGCAACCACGAACGTTCTTCGATCCATAAAAGGGGCGCCGCGCTCTAAAAAGTCTTCAGGAATTCAATAAGCGCGCGTTTATCGCTGTCGCTCACGCCCGGTGGTCGCGCGTCGACCGGCTCACCTGGTTCGCGGAAATCGGTCCCGAAATAATGACCCCGGTTGACGATCAGGTCCGGACATTTGCTGAGGCTCAGCAGTTGATCGACGGAGTTCCCGAAAACCTGCGCGGCCTGCTCGTCGGAGGCCCCCGGACCCAACTTCTTCAGATCGCCATTGAGCGTCACCACCAGCTTCAAAACGCGATCTTCGTACTCCGCTTTTTTCAACGGATCGGGGTCTTCCGAGAGCGCGTTCAGGCTGGCAAGCAGACCAATCGGAGTGCCGGCAGGAATCGGGCCCAGTTCGATCCCTTCTCCGCTGAAAAGCCAAGGCGCCAGGCGATGCCCCAAGCCGAGATTGCTCTGTAAAGCGTCGGGAAGGTAGCCGGCCGAGACCTTCAGCTTGCTGGTGGTGGTGGTCCGGTCGATCAGGCCCGGAATCTTGCCGGCGAGCTTGCTATCCTGCTGCCGCCGCTCCGGCCATAGCATCTGTTCGATGGAAGACTGGAAGGAACTCATCCGACCTTCTACGGACGGGTCAGTACTAAATGGGCCGGGAGGCGCCACGGAATTGTTCAATAAGAAAGGCGCGCTGGACCACAAACTGACCAGCGAGGGGGGACGCGTATAGCCACGGCCGCCGGCCGGCATGGCGTAAGTATGCGCCTCGCCGGTTACAGGATGATACCAGGTGATCTGTCCCACCGACGGTAGGTCCTTGTAAGATTGCGAGGAGAAGTTATCCCAAATGTTACCGCCAATTGCATTGGTCGCCAGGGGACTGCAGGCATTGGTGCGCAGCAGGGTGACCGGCACACGAAATTCCGCCGAGAGGTAGTTGTCCTTCAAAAAGTCGTCGGCCAGCACAATCTGCCGCATCTGGCTTTTGAAATCGTCTGTCTGGGTCCAGGCCCAATACTGATTCCAGCAGTTCAAGTAGTCTTTCCCCACACAGCCGTTGGGGTCCAGACCGGCTGCATTCTGCGGCAGCTTGCTCGAGTGGCAACGCGCGCAGTTCTCCGCAAACACCACCTTCCCGCGGTTCAGCAGCGCCGCGTCCTTCGTGAGGTATTTCTCTCCTCCAGGCGCGTCTTTCAAGTAATGCGGATCGGTGGTCTTGAGAAAGAACTCCGCGGTAGCGAAGGTTTGCGCTTCCGTGGCCACAAAGTAAGTTGAGTTTTTTCGCGCCACACCGATCTCGATGGGACTGACCGGCCTGCCGCCCACCAGCGCATTGAAATGCAGCAACCATTCCTCGCTGAACGTTCCAATGTTGAGATACACGCGGTTCAGCGCGCCCATCACGCCTACCGAATCCGCTCCGTCTTTCAAAACGCGCGGCGTCCAAACCGTGTCGGGAGCTTGAAACAACTGATCGAGTGGATTGTTCTGCAGGTAGTCATTGATCTGCCGGTTGTTCACCCCGCCGCCGGCCAACTGCTCCTTGCCCCAGCGTTTGGCTTCCAGCAGCCGCGGCAGAAGCTGATAAAGCGCATTCATGCTGCGCGGATTGTTAATATTGTCAGTCGAAACCAGGGAAGTATCGAGCGTGCCTGGCCGGTAAGTGTGGAACACCTGGAAGGCAAAGTTACTCGCATCCGCACTCCAGAAGAAAATGCGATCGGTCCAGAAATATTGCGCGCCTACATTAGAGCTCAGGTTCTCCCACTTAGGGTTATTGCGGTCAGCCGGGGGGCGCGTAGGATTCGGGCCGACGTGGCAGAGGCCGCATGACATACCTACGCGGTACGGCCGCACCAGGTCCTTCGAATTATAATAAGACGGGTCGGTGTAGTATCGCTGCGGATCCCATTTTTTCTGGGCGGCGGCATCGAAGTCCGGATTTGGAAAAAGGCGCAGGCCGACGATGCCCGTCGCGTAACCATAATAAGAACCTGCAGGGATGTTTTTGCCGCGCGCGCCATACTTTACGCCGGGGTACTTCTGCTCGTTTTCGAACGGATCCGGCGGACAGGCCGCGCTACGCTTGTCAAGCCACAACCCAAAACGATTCGGATCGGGGCTGGTAGGTTCGTCGAAGCAGGGTTCGTTCACCAGGCCGTAGTAGTCCCAACGGTTGCTGCGTCTGCCTTTCAGACTGGGGTGCGACGATATAGTCTTCACGAAGTCGAGGGCGCCCACGCTCGCTACAGACAGTTTGTCCCACAAGCGATCGTTTCCGGCAGTCCACACAATCCAGGTGTTGCGGCCGTTGACTTCGTCCCGGCCGAGCGGGATGGTTTTGTCTCCGATCATGTCCATGTCGTGGAAATAATCTTCATCCGCCGCCTTGAAGTAGTCGGCTTGCAGTCCGGCAAGCAGCGCCTCGTCCTTCACAAGGCCAATCTTAGGATTCCTCCACCAGACAAACACCAATGCGCCGGCCAAGACGATCAGCAGCACCAACAGGGCAATCAGAATTCTTTTCATTTTGAACTCCTACCGATTCACGATGTAACGCAGCGCGCGCAGACTCGGCATAAAGAAATATGTGCCGCCGCGCACGGCGATGAACTGAGGCACCCCGCTGAGCCGGCGCGGCAACCCACCATCCCGCGGAATGGAAAAATACCCGGTGACCGGACAATCCCCAACCGCCGAACGGTTCCCCAGCAGCGGATCGCTCTCTTCGGTCAGTCCGTCGAACTTCGTGCTCATCAACCAGGCATTCTGCACAAACTCGAACTGGCGCAGGATATTCGCGCACAGGCAGGCGAATTGCAATCCGCGGGGCTCCTCGTCCGTGGGCGCAGGTTGCAGCGCCTCGTCAGGCGTGATCTTGACGCCGTATTCGCGCCCACGCCGCAGAACGCGATGAAAGCGCGTCGAAGCGATTAAGTCGTCATGCAACTTGGGCCGCGGTATTCCCAGCTTGCTGAACGCTTGCGCGATCGCGCCCGCGGGATGCCCGAATAAGTCCGAATTCCGCGGATTAGCTCGGCGGATGTGCGCTCCAAAAGGACACTCGACACCCTGCGGATCGCCATCGTAAGTGAACGCGTTCCGCGGCTGGCCTGGTTTCTCGGTGACTCCCGCGATCTGTTCGCCCGTCGCGGGGATGAGCGGTTCGCCTGCGACTGTGCGTCCCACTATGGCTGCTCCGAGGCGATACCGTTCTTGCGCTTGACCATCCGCAGCGGCTTGCAGGTACTGCCAGAAACCGCGTACATCCTGCTCAAGCTGCCGCAGCACCAGATACGTCCCGTTGCGTCCGAAATCCTTCAGCGCCGGCTGATCATCCGCGGGCAGCAGTTGATTAGCCGGATCAGCCGCCGGCGGAATCAGCGGACGATCCGTATACTTGCCGTATTCATTGGGATAGCCGAGCAGCAGTTCGCCCAATGCTACTCGATTGTCATAGGCCGCCGTGGTTCCTGGAGCCAGTCGCTCGCATTTCCAATCGAACTCCGGCTGGCTGATGCCGTCCACAAATCCGAATGGCTCCACGCCACCCATATTCGAAGTCGGCAGCGTAGTGATGGTCTCAAATGCGGCATGCCACAGATCGTCTTGCACCGCTTGCGTCCACGCGGCGAGATTCTCTTTGGCGAACAGCATCACCACCAGGTCCGCGTCTTTGCCGGACCCGCCCCACATCCAACGCGCCGGATCGCTCTCGCCGTTGTCGCCCAGCCTCCGCGAACGGCTGGCTGTGCCGGCCACTCCCTCCAGGAACTCATCCGAGAAACCTGCCACGATGCTCTCCGGAACACCTAGTGCACGCAATCCGCGCGGCGTGAACGCAACCTGCAATGCCGTAGCCGGCGGCGGTTGCCGGCGTTCGGCCGTGGAAACCGGCGCGGCAGCCAGCCAGGCGCGCGCTGCGGCAGCGTCGCGGATGCGCAGCAGCCAATAGTGCGCCTCCACCATCTTGGCGTAACCGAACGCAGCCAATCCCTGCACGTCGCTGTAATCGAGCGGTGTCACATAGCCCCTTAAAGCAGCGCCGCCCATTCGCGGCACTCGCCTTCGCTGAGTGTCGGCTGCTCCAGCCCCGCCCGGATGCTGCTGTTGCGGTGTAGGTCGAAAGCGGTCAGGCCGGCATGCGCGTTGTACCAGACCTCCGTTGGTAACTGATGGCGGCGCAGATGATACTTGAACTTCTGTTCGTCCTTGGCGCCTTTCAATAACATCCAATCGGTGCGTGGATAGCCCACGCCATTGGTAAATACGACGTTCAACCCGAACCCGACCTTGTTGATGAAGTCGTCCATGTAGGCTTCCAGACTGCCGTCGTAGTTACTCGCAAAGTACAAACGTTCGCCATGATCGAGGTACACCCAGCGCGCAAAATGGATCGTGTGCACGCGCGCCAGGCGTCCCTTGGTATAAATGGTACGCGCAGTCAGGTCGATGATCCGCAGGATTATCGCGAGAATGGCGCTGCGAAACCAACCCGGCTTCAACGTACCCATAGCACTGAATTGATTGGTCACATCGTGATCTTCAAGGAGCGCCAACTGGTCCGCCCACTGCCGCTCCGGGCGCGGCGAAAACTCGGGGTCAGATTTTTCCTGAGAACGGATTTTCAAGACCAGCAGCAGCAGCGGAATAAATGTCAGCGGCGCTGTCACGATCAGCAGAATCAGTAGCGCCCAATCGAGGACATGCCGTAGGGCGAAGCCCATCGGGCTGGGCGCCGCCGGAGTCAGTTTGAGGCGGCCCGCCGCAGTTTCCTTTTCGACAAATGCGCGCAGGGCCTGGTGAATTACTTGCGGCGAACTGTCGGCCATTCCGGGCGATTTCGAGAGGTGATCGCGCAAAGCCAGGCGCAGCCGCTCCTCGTCGCGCGTCTGTGCGACCGTCCTCCCCACCCAATTGCAATAGTACGTGGCGGGCCGCTGCTCATTAGCCGTCAGCCACGCGTGCAGATCCGCGTCCGGCGAAAATCCGTCGCACAGCGAGAAAATCCGGCGCAGTCCGGGCGCCGCATGCTTCACCAGCAGGCGGATGAATGCGTCGTAGCTTCCATCGAAGTCACCGAGGAAGGCGAGGTAAACCGGCGGATCGAGCCGATGGATACCGTATAGCTTGGCGATGTCACCGGTGGTCTGGTCATCCAGGATTACCAATCGCGCGAAATGCAGGTTCTCGAATCTGCGAAAGGGTATCAGTTCGTTGTCGGGGTTGACAACGCCCGCCTCGAAGTTCATCGTGGCCAGCAACTCGCGCATAGCCCCGATGCGGCTCCGCGGCAGCTTCGCCATCACCATAAAGCTCGATTGTGGTGTCATTGAATGCAGCGGCGTTGAAGCGCCCGGCCCAGAGGGCACCCCGCTAAAGCCCACCCTCCGCTTAGACCTGCGGCACCGCAAATTGGAGGCAAAAATCAATGAGCCGGCTCTTGTCCCAATAGACTTTGCCCAAGTAAAAATTTGCCGCGATCAGCCGGATTTCATCCCGGATCCAATGCGCCACTAACGAAGTTTTGGAGTAATCCAGAACGATGCAGTCCTTACCGTCGAGCCAGCTCTTGTCCACGTAGACTTCAGCCACGATCGCGTTCAGTCCGAACGGCAGGATACGATTCGTCAGCACCCCGCGTTTGCCATCGAACGTCTTCCCCTGCCAGGCAAAGAAACTGACGAATTCGGCAATCTCGGGGCTGAATACGGTCCCTGGCGCGATGATGGCCGTGCCCTTGGCCTCGCCATCCGGGATAGGTCCCGGCGGACTCGCCTTGAAAAGATCATCCAGTTGCGCCTGGCTCATTTTCATTAGCTGCGCCGGACCTAAGGCGCTCGTGCCCGTAGCTGTCTCCATTTCACCCTCCGTTTAAAGAGTGACAATATTATCACTACCGTTTCGGATATTGTCAATAAATTTTCAAATTTAACTTATCTGCGGGCGCCCAGAATCACATCGGCGGCCTTCTCGCCGATCATGTAAATCGCGCTGGCAATGAAAAAACCGGGAATGCGGGGAAATACGGAGGCATCCACTACTCTCAAATCCCGCACTCCGTGCACGCGGAAGTCACTATCCAGCACGCCGCCGTTTTCGCGCCGTCCAATGGCGCAAGTACACGAAGCATGATGACCCCAGGCATGGCTCCGCACGAATTCCCGCAGCTCGCCGTCGCTTTGAAGTGGCGCGCCCGGCAGTTCCTCTTCCGCGATCAAGTCCTGCCCGCCCCGGCTTTTCAATTTCGCAGTCAACCGCCGGACAAATCGTACTCCGTCCACCACGGCGGCCAGATCTTCATCTCCGCCTTCCCGAAAAGAATGGAAATCGATCCGCGGGGTGTCTCGCGGATCGTTCGATCGCAGGGTCACTTCACCGGAGCGGTTCCGCGCGTGCGCCTTCAACACTACCCACGTGAGGTAATTCCGCTCTTGCGCAAAGATCCGGGAATAACCGGGTGCATATCCGGAAAAGCGCGCCAGTAAACACATGCAGAATAAGTCGGGCAGCTCGTCCGCGGCAGGGGAGCGGCGGAACACAGTCAAAACCGATCCGTTGGTGGCATAGATGCCGCATCGGCCGGCCTGCCATTCCTTGAATTGCGGATCGTTGGTGGTAAATGTAGCGCCCTGGTAGGCAGCCCAAGCTTCGAAATTCATCCGGTTCACCACGCCCACCTCGTACCGGTCCTGGAGATTTTTCCCCACGCCCGGCAGGTCCACGCGGACCGGAATTCCATGACATTCGAGCGTGTCGCGCGGACCGATACCGGACAGCATCAGCAGTTGCGGCGTGTTAAACGCGCCCCCCGCCAGAATCACCTCGCAGGAGGCGGAGAGCGTGGCTATCTCGCCCGGCGCGGGGGTGGGATCGGCATGCGCGCGGTAGAGCCGCTCGCCGCGCAGGTATTCGACGCCCGTGGCGCGGTTGTCGCGGTCCAGAAGCACGCGCGTCACTAGCGCGTTCAGCACTATTCGCAGCCGGTCGGGATACTTACGCGCCACGTCGCGCACCCGTTCCCGCGATCCTGTGCGGGCGTGCCCGCGGGTGGTCAGCGGCAAATAGCGAATGCCGGTCGCGTTCGCCTGAACCAATCGCCAATCGTTGGGATCGAGACCGCTTTCGAGATCCCAGCGAAGATGCTCCGCCGCCTGTCCGTCCTCTTTCAGCGCTTCGCAGGCGGCATCCTTGATCGTATCAGCCAGAGGAACATTCTGCAGCATGGCCAATGGAAGCGCTGTTTCGGTGGTGAGCCATCCGTGCCATCCGTGCCGCGACGGATTCAGTCCCAACTCCGCCAAGCGGCGAAACACCGGACGATGTGCGCAGCATTCCATCCGCTCGAAATACGTCCGCATGCGGGCCGCGTCCCAGCTCTGGTCACCGGTCAGGTCGCGAATGAAATCCCAGTCCGCGTTATGCGGATAAACCAGGATCATGGCATTGTGCGCGGTGCATCCGCCCAAAGTGCCGGCGCGTGGATAGAGGACGCCGCCCTGCGTGGCGCAGTAATTCGGGTCGCGCCGCTGTTCGCTTTCGTCCGCGTAATGCCGCACGAAGAAATCCCACTTCATGGAGGAATTTTCCGACGCGAAAGCGTGAAATGCGGGTACATCGTAATCCGCCGGCAGCCGATTGCGTTCCGGATCGACGGCATCGCCGCCCGACAATTCCTGCGGGTCGCCGCCGGCCTCCAGCAGAACTACCCGCCGTCCCTCCTCGGCTAAACGCGCGGCAACTGTACCACCCCCCGCACCTGAGCCGACCACGATGTACTCACAATCGGTTGGCGGCGCGTTACTCAAAGGTTTCGTCTCCGGTCGGTTCGTACAGGGGCACGCTGTTCATGCTGTGGCGCAGTCTGGAAAGGGTTTCGTACATGCGCCGCCGCGCCCGGCTTTGATTACCCAACGGGCGATGCTCGGGAACAGCAGTGCCACGGATTATAAGACAGCAGCCTGGCGAAATTCAGTTGTGCCGGTGAATCGAATTTCTGCCTGGGAATCCGCAAGGTGGCCGCCGATACGCGCGGCGAAAGCTTCTCCGGCCAAAGCACGGCATTGTTTTCGATGGGCATGAGGTACGGATCGGTCTGGCGCTGCAGGCGGATATCGAATTCGACATCTTCTTCCGCCAACGTCGCGACCATGGCATTGCGCAGATAATCGTCGGGCGGACGCAGGGGCAGCCGCGGTATTGGCGTGCGGCGTTTCCGGAGCGGCCACACCGAGTACTGCATCGCCTGCCCGTCGCCTAGCAGATACGGGACGCAACTGAAGTAGGGCGCCTCAAACGGGCTGCTCTGCGTCTTGATCCACAGCCCCTGCATGATCAGATCCAGGATGTGGTGCCGGCGAAAATTGACGAAATAGAAGATCTGGGTGTTTTTGCCGCTCTCCACCTGTAACTGCGCGTTGGCCTTGGTATCGGGCGTGACGAACGTCGGCGTAGAAACCCCGAACATGTCCTGTGTGAATTTCTCATCGTCCAGTAATTTGGGCCCAGGCACGCCCATCAGCTTGATGCTGATGCTCATGAACCCAACATCGTCGATGTCCGGCGTAATGTAAGGGCCGGGCCCGGAGAATCGCACCCATGCCTTGTACGTGCGCGGCTGGGCATATATGCCGTGCCGCAACTCAGGTGGAAGACCGTCATGGACCACAAACTCGCCGCGCACAATCCCGTGCGTCTTGGTATTGCCGCCGCGCTCGAACCGGCCGGGTTTCCACAGCGTCCGCATCTGGCTTTCGAAGCTGGCGATGATCGAGTCGAGGTAGGCTTCCTCATCGGGCATGAGCTTTTCCTCGGCGATCCCCAGCCCGTCCTGCGGGCGGCTCCGATTGATCATCGCCGTAACCAGGGTGGCGACGGGATCGCGCAGCACCGCGTCGAATGCCGGACGAAGCAGCGGATCGAAGCGCCGTTCCAGATGTACGAGCGCGGTAGATGTATCCGCCAGCCAGTTCAGGAAGCCCGAGCCGGTGTCAGCCTTCGGGATGGGCCGATCGGGATTCAAGGCTGCTTCAGGCGCCGGACCGGACATAATTGTTCCTCAGCATAAGTTAGTGCGTCGTGGGCGCGCTTCGTTACATCTTCGTTACACCGCGTCCCTTTACCGCACCATGATGGGCTTCACGCCCTGCTGCTCGACGGCACGCTGCAACGCGGGCAAATCAGTCTGCTGCATGTCCGACCAGCGCTTCATATACTGGCCGACTTCAGCCTTCACCTTCTCAAATTGCTGCAACGCAGCCTCGGTTGGCGCGGAGTCGGATTCGCTGTCCACAATCAGAGCCAAGCCCGCCAGGCTGCCATCCACGCCCAGGCCGTAGTTAAGAGAATCCTCGTTGGCCTTGATCTTCAAGTTCAGCAAACGGTCTTGCAACGCGCCCAGCTTCTCGTCGAGCGCCTGCGCTTCGGCCAGTTTCACCCGCTTGTATAGATCCTGCAGTTGCGCCCGCAGATCGATAATTTGGTTGGCGGCGGTGTACACGCGCGTCAATTCGGCGTGGATCTCCGTTAGTGCCGCGAACTGCTTTTCCAGGTCAGCCGGCGTGGCCTTGACGCGCGGATCGAGCTTCAACTCCAGCGGCGCCGTGAGCACCTTGTCATCCACCGTGAGCTTCACCTGGTATTTTCCGGGCAGCGCCATGGGACCCTTGGATCCGCCCTCGTATTCGAACAGGTAATAATCTTTCACGCGCGGCGCGCCTTCGTAACGCAGATCCCAAACGAACCGGTTCATTCCGGGCTTGATTTCAAGCTGGTTCTTGGGCTTCTCATCATCGGGATCGAGCGGCTCCTCCAATGGCACCGGCTCGGTCGACGAGTACCGGCGCACCGGCTTACCGGAGGCATCCAGAATTTCCAGGCTGGCGGCCTTGGGTTTCTCTTTCAAGTCGAAATAGACGACCGCGCCGGGCGGCGGATTCTGGCCGGACGTGGGCGCTTCCTTTGGTGTGGACGCGGAGTGCATGCGCCAGGCCGGCGCCGGATCGTACAACCAGACTGCCGCTTGGCGCGACGCATCGGTCGCCTGGCGCAGCGGCGAGATATCGTCGAGAATCCAGAAGGAGCGCCCGTGGGTGGCCAGCACCAGGTCGTTATCATGAATCGCCAGGTCGTGCACCGGCACAGTGGGCAGATTCAGTTGCAGGGATTCCCATTTCGCACCGGCGTTGTATGAAACAAAAACACCTGTTTCCGTTCCAGCGAACAGCAGGCCCTTGCGCTTGGGATCTTCGCGAACGGCGCGCACGAACGAGCCTTCGGGGATGCCCTCGACCAGCAGTTTCCAAGTTGCGCCGTAATCCGTGGTGGCGTAGATGTAGGGCCGCAGGTCGTCGTTGGCATGCCGGTCCACCGCTACCCAGGCCGTGCCGGGATCGTGCGGCGAGGCATCGATCTGGCTGATCTTGCTCCATTCGGGCATCTCCTTGGGCGTGACGTCCGCCCAATTCTTGCCGCCGTCGCGCGTGACGTGCACCAGCCCATCGTCGGCGCCCGCCCAGATCAGCCCTTTCACCAGCGGCGACTCGGCCACCGCGAAGATAGTGTCGTAATATTCCGTGCCGGTGTCGTCTATGGTAATAGGGCCGCCGGAGGGCTGCTGCTTGCTCTTGTCGTTGCGGGTGAGGTCGCCGGAGATGGCTTCCCAGTGTATGCCTGCGTCGGTGGTGCGAAAAAGGCGTTCGCCACCGTGGTAGAGCACGTTCGGATCGTGGGGCGAAATCAGCAGCGGGGCGGTCCACTGGAAGCGGTGCTCCAGGTTCGCCGCTCCCTTGCCGTCACTCAGGACCGCCGACACACCTACAGTTTTCGCCTGGCCCGTGCGGCGATCGAACATCGTCAGTAGACCCTGGTAATCGCCAGCGAATACGATGTCCGGATCGGGCAAGTAAGGCGCGATGTATCCCGCCTCGCCGCCGCCCACCGGATACCAGTCCTCGCGCTCGATGGTCCCGCCCTCGGAGCCGCGGGTGGCGATCGCCACGCTGGAATTATCCTGCTGCGAGCCGTACAAGTAATACGGAAAACGATTGTCGGAGATTACGTGATAGAACTGCGCGGTGGGTTGATTGTCCTGCGCGGTCCAGTGCTCGCCGCCATCCACTGTGACGGTGGCGCCGCCGTCGTCGGTCTGGATCATGCGCTTGGTATTCAGGGGATCGATCCATAGCCCGTGATTATCGCCATGCGGCACTTTGATCTTGTTGAAGGTGCGGCCGCCGTCAATGGAGCGGTGAAATTCGACATTCAGAATGTAGACCGTGTTGGGGTCCTTGGGATCGGCCACCACGTGCATGTAATACCAGGCGCGCTGCGTGAGGCGGTGATCGGGATTGATCAACTCCCACTTGTCGCCGCCATCGTCGGAACGATAGAGTCCGCCGCGGCGCGCTTCGATAAGCGCCCAGACGCGGTCGGAATTGGCGGCCACCGCCACACCGATTTTTCCGTAAGGTCCCTCGGGCAGACCTTCGCCATCGAGCTTCTTCCACGTGGTTCCGCCATCGCCGGAGCGATACAGGCCGCTGCCGGGGCCGCCGCTCGAGAGGGTCCAGGGCTGGCGGCGCACCTGCCACATGGCGGCGAAGAGGACGTGCGAATTGTGCGGATCAAAGGCCACATCGATGCCGCCGGTGTTGTCGTCCACGAACAGGACTTTGGTCCAGGTCTTGCCGCCGTCGGTGGTACGGAAGATGCCGCGCTCGGGATTTGGCCCGTAAGGGTGGCCCAGGGCGGCCACGAAGACGATATCGGGATCGCGCGGATCGACGATCAGCTTTCCGATGGCGCGCGAATCGCGCAGCCCCACGTTCTTCCAGGTTTTGCCGGCGTCGACCGACTTGTAGACGCCATCGCCGGTGGCGGCGTTGCCCCGGATGCAGCCTTCGCCCGTGCCCGCGTAGACGATGTTAGGATCGGACGGCGCGATCGCCAGGCTTCCGATGGAAGAGGATTTCTCATGATCGAAGACCGGCTTCCAGGTAGTCGCGCCATCGGTGGATTTCCAGATGCCGCCGCCGGTGGCGCCGAAGTAGTATGTGGTGGGGTCGCCCGCCACTCCGGAGGCAGTCAGCGAACGGCCGCCGCGAAACGGGCCGATCGCGCGATACTGCATGCCCTGCTCTTCCTTCTTTTTGTCTTTGTCCTTGTCGTCCGCCGCGGTTTGCGCAAGCGCAGCCGCGGCCATGCAAAAAGCGGCGAGACTGCGAATCGAAATCATAGAGCAGATCTTACCGCAGTGCCGGCTATGCACGTCATGCTCTCCCCGCACTCGTGAAATGGCGATAATGAGCGCATGACGATAAGCATCCCGTCACGACTTGCGGCGAACTGTCGAAAGGCGGTCGAACGGGCGGCATGGCTGGAATCCTTGCCTGTCATGCTCCGAAATCTGGAGGATCAATGGTCGCTGACACTGGGAACACCCTTCGATACCGAAGATGTCAGTTGCTCGTGGGTCGCACTCGCAAGACTGGGCAACGGTTCTTCTGCCGTGTTGAAGGTCCCTATGCCGCATATGGAAGGGCAGCATGAGCTGGAGGGTTTGCGGTTCTGGAACGGAAACCCGACCGTACGCGTGCTCCTCACGGATGATCCTACCGGTGCCATGCTCCTGGAGCGCTGTGAACCAGGAACGCCGTTGCGCGCCCTGCCCGAGGCGGACCAGGACGTGGTGATTACCGGGCTTCTTCGCCGGCTCTGGCGGTCGCCACCGGCATCGCTGCCTTTTCGGCCGCTATCGGCTTTGATGGAGTTTTGGAGTAAGGAGACATTGGGCGACGTCGACAAGTGGCCGGATGCGGGCCTCGTCCGCGAGGGTCTACGCCTCTTCAAGGAGCTGGCGTGCACGGCACCCATGCAAATGCTGCTCGCCACTGACCTGCATGCGGGCAATGTTCTCCGAGCGGCACGGGAACCGTGGCTGGTAATCGATCCGAAGCCGTTTGTCGGCGATCCGGCATATGATGCGACCCAACATCTGTTCAATTGCGATGCAAGACTGAGCGCGCACCCAGCCGGAACGATCCGCCGCGTTGCGGACCTACTGGAGGTTGATTACGAGCGCGTTCGGCTGTGGACCTTCGCGCGCGCCGCAGCGGAGCCACGCTCCGAGTGGACGAACGCCGGGCGCATGGCGATTGCCAAAGCAACTGCTCCCTAGCACTGGTGGCCGCTCCCACCTCGCCTGAGTCCCGCAGCCACTTCAGTGCCGCATACTGCCCCGCCGGATGAGCCATGCGCCTGCCAGAGACAACGCAGCACCACATATGGCGACTGCCGGCACTCGTTCACCGCGCACCACGACACCCAACATAAGTGCTACCAAAGGAATCAGAAACGTCGTGCCGGACGCGCATGTCGCTCCCAATCTACCAGCAGCGGTTGCCATGATTACATTGGCGGCCGCTGTCCCAAGACAGCCCAGCGCCAGGACCGCGCACAACGATGGCAGCGACCACCGGGCCGCTAGCAGGGCCGGTGCGCCGATGGGCGCCGTCAGGACCAGCGCGACTCCGAGCGCGCGCCAGACCACCGGCAGCGCGCCGTTGCGCTGCTGAAGTGGGCGGGCAAGATTGATCGCAACGCCGTACGAGACCAGCGCAGCCAGAATCAGCAGCACTCCGCGGGCGCGGCTGCCCCCGGCATACAGGCCCGGCGCCGCCATCAGGATAGCGCCTGTGAATCCTACTGTCAGACCAACGACGACGCTCCGCGAAGGCAACCGTCGCGCGACGATGGCGGCCACCCCGGCGGCGATCAAAGGAATCGCTGCATTCAGCATTCCAGTGAGCGCGGACGAGACATACTGTTCCGCGTGCGGAAACATGCTCATGGGAAACGCCAGCCACAGCACGCCCAACCAGGCAATGCCGGCACGATCGCGCGCCAGCACCGGACGCCGGGCGCCCGGCACTAGCGACAGGGTCGCAAAGCCGATGCAGAAACGCAAGAACGTGATCCCATCCGGGGGCAGCGCCTCCAGACCTTCCGCAATGAACAGATAGGAAGCGCCCCAAATCAGGCCAGGTAACACCAGCAGCGCCCATTCGGCCGCGCCCCAGGAAGGCGTTTGGGAGGCTGCCGTCTTGGTTCCAGCCGTTACCGGTTTGGTCGCCAGCAGATCGGATTGGGTCATTGTTCCTCGTCCGTATGCCAGCCTGGATTCGTCCACCGGCCATGCTGCCAGACAAAAATCTCCGTCACACGGCCCGCGCTTTGCGAGCGCTTGCCATCCACATCGGTTTCCAAAACATATTGGCTCCAAACGATGGCGACATCGCCGAAGCGCTGCACTTCGGTGCGGGGAAATTCGAGCCGGATCAGCTTTCCGCCCTTGGCATGGAATTCAGACGACGTGCGCAGCACATCGGCCTGGTTCTTCCATTTCTTCTCTCCCGCGCTGATCACCAACGTCTCAGGCGGGACTAATTCCGCGACCGTTCTGGTCTCGCCGGCAAACCACGCGCGCCACACAGTTTCCCGAACCACCAGCAATTGCCGGTCATCCGGTTTCCGGGCCTGTAATTGCGCAGCGCTGACAACTGCAGTCAATGCCGCGAGCATGACGATAATATTCTGCTTCGATGTCATAATGGCCGTCCTCACTCACTTGTTGGGGTTTTGCCGGAAGGCGTCGACCGCCAGCAACACGGCCGCACCCGACGCAGAGAAGACCGAATAGTCCATCGGCGACTTGAGGCCGAACGAAATCGCCATGGCGGTTCCAAAGATGGCGAGCAGAATGGCGCTGGCAAGCGAAACCCACCGCGGCCACCATCCCACGATCAGCAGGATGCCGCAGGAGGTCTCGGCAACAGTGGCAGCCCATGCCAGGAACGGAATTACGGACCTTGGCAGGAACGAATTCACCTCTGCCGTATACTGCAGGAAACCAGCGAAGTGCTTCAGGTCGACGCTCCTGTCCCACAATCCGAAACGCGAAGACACCGCGGAAAGAAACGCCGCGCCAAGGGCAAGCCGCGCATAGAGAACTCCCGCCCGTGCAGCCGGAAGGTGCGGGCTCATCGCGACGCCCCCTTCGTTGGCACGCCCTTCGTTGCGTCCACGCTGAGCGGGGACTCATGGTCGCAGATCAGATACGCGACGAACTTCGCCGGCTTCGTGGAACTGGCGTTGGCTGAGACGAGATGCACGCCGTTCGGCGCTTCGTAGAAGCTCTCGCCCTCCTGGTAAACGGCCTCCGGTTCGCCCTCCACTTGTGTCCGGAGCAATCCTTCGACAACATAGCCAAGCACCGCGCAAGGATGGCTGTGCGGCGCGGACGCCTCGCCCGGGCCGTACCGAACCTCCACCAAAACCGCCTTCAGATGATCGCCATCCAGTTTGGGCAGCGATTTGGAAACCACCACTCGTGCGCGATCTTTCGCCTGGCTCCATCCGAAATGCGCCGCCGCCAAACCAATCGAAAGAATCGCCCCAGCGAAAGTAATCCGCCTTCTGGTCGAGCTCATTGTTCACCTCCACAGGTTCACTATAAACATACAGTGGACCAATCGGAAGGTCCACTTTTTGTTAGATTGTATGTACCACTTTCATGGCGAGGCGCACCACCCGGTTTGAGCTGGTTCTTCCACCAAAGGACCCCTGTGTGCCTGCGTATCGATGGCTGTACACGTCCTTTCGAGAGGAGATTTTGTGCGGGCGCTTGCGCGCGGGAGTGCGCCTCCCGTCCACTCGCGACTTGGCGGCGCAGTACGGCCTGGCGCGAGGAACTGTGGTGAATGCCTTCGAACAGCTCCGTTCCGAAGGCTATGCGGAAGGCAGTGTGGGGTCCGGCACGTATGTCAGCAGGGTCCTGCCGGAGAAACTGCTCCAAGTTGCGCCGGGGCACGCGCCCAAACCGGCGGCGCAGGTGAAGCGGCACATCGTCGTTTCAGATTATGGCAGGCAGGCCAAGCTGTTCGGGGGATACGAGAACCTGCCGATACGCGCCTTCCGCGCGAATCTGCCCGCGCTGGATCTGTTTCCCACGGCGCTGTGGACCAGAATCACGCTCCGCTGCCTGCGCCGGATCTCGCGCCGTCAATTGATGGGTTGCGACCCCTTGGGCTACATGCCGCTGCGGCAAGCGGTAGCGGATTACCTGTGCCGGTCGCGCGGGGTACGGTGCGTGGCGGGGCAGTTGGCGATCGTCTCGGGAGTGCAAGAAGCGCTGGATCTGACGAGCCGGTTGCTGTTGAACCCTGGGGATCGCGTGTGCATCGAGAACCCCGGTTACCCTGGCGCGGTACTGGCGTTTCAGGCTGCCGGCGCGAAAATCCATGCGGCCCACATAGACGAAGAAGGAATCGTGGTCCGGCACCTGCCCGCACGCGGCGTGCGACTGGTTTACGTCACGCCCGGGCATCAGTTTCCGTTAGGAACCACCATGAGCCTGGCACGGCGGCTGAAACTCCTGGAATGGGCGCGGAATTCGGGCGCGCTGATTTTCGAAGACGACTATGACAGCGAATACCGCTACTCTGGGCGGCCGATTCCGGCACTCCAGGGGCTGGATGCCGGCGGGTTGGTTCTTTATGCGGGCAGCTTTAGCAAGGTGCTGTTTCCAGCGTTGCGGTTGGGATATGTGGTGGTTCCTTTCGATTTGCTGCCGCACTTCGAGGCGGCGCTATCGTTGACTGTGCGTCACGCGTCGCTCATCGAGCAACTCGTGCTCAGTGATTTTCTTGCGGATGGCCACTTTTCAGGCCATGTGCGGCGCATGCGCGAGGTCTATGCGGAGCGCCTTTCGATTCTGCTGGAAGAGGCGCGTGCCAGGCTTGGCGGTTTACTCGAAATCTCAAACGTCGAAGCCGGGTTGCAGACCGCCGGATGGCTGCGTGCAGGGATAGACGGCGAAGCGGCGGCCGCGGCTGCTGCGAAGCGCGATGTGTACGTTATGCCGTTGGACCGTTATAGCCAAGGCCGAGTGGCGCCGGAGGGGCTCCATCTGGGCTTTGCGGCATTCGACGGAAAGGAGATCCGTCGGGGGGTTCGGGAACTTGCCATTGCACTCGAGAGTGTGAAGTAATGGCCAGTCGATTCCGGTATCATACCCAGATGCCCTCGATTGAAATCGACCCGGAGCTGAACCGCATGGCCCTCGCCGACGCCGCCCGACAGTATCCCAAATATGCCGACCAGGCGGTGACCGTAGTTGCCAGTCCGCTGCTGCGAGGGTTCGCCTGGCAACTGGAGTGGAAGGGCGAGCCGCCAACCGGACAAGAGGCGTGGGAATTTCAGAATGCTGCGATCCGGGCGTATAAGAGGCTGGCGAAGATTGCGGACTAGCGCCCCCCAGCGTACGAGTCTCATCTACCAGCTCAGTTCATGCAAGGATACGCCCTGGCGCGGGAGCGAAAACTCCAGCTTGGCCGCTCCGCCACGCACATCTAAAAACCGCGGAGAGCCGCAGAGCTGTAACTGCCCAGCCGCTTCGAGGCTGGCGTATTGCTCAGACGTAGGGTGCTGCGGAGATCCCATAGCCTTCCACGCGCTCCAGGCATTGCTGTGGCTCTCATCGATTCGATAGTGCCGCACCAGCACTCGCGTTGCGGTGCCCGGAACACCGGCGATCTCCAGGCGCACCTTAGCCTCCGCCGCCGGAACATCGTCGTCATGATAATTCCACGTCAGGACGGAGATCTCCCGGTCCGAACGAACGGCGAGCGCATCTACGTCCGGGTCGCCGCGGACGCCTTCGGCGAGCATTCTGTCGAGCGGTGTGCGGCCACTGCCTTCTGTCTTCACGCGATCGCCTCGCATCAACGCGGCCATGCGGAAAAAGTTGAGCACCGGCTTGTCGATGCCATTCGTCGCCAGCGTCCGGAAGCCGGCGAAGTACGGCTGATCCTCGAACTCGAAGGCCCAGGTCAGCATCCCCTGGATGTTGGTGCGGCGCCGGTCCGCCAGTTCGAAAACGTTCTTCATCATCGCCGCGGTATAAGAGGCGTACAGCGCCCCATTGCGGTAGGCGTTTTGCGGATAAACGCGCGCCGGGCACGCCGCGCAGCCCTCCGGATCAGACTCGCTCAGCACAATGGGCACGCTCTCGAACTTCGGCAAGGCGCGGACGATGGCATATCCCTGGTCCACGTCATCGGCTTGCTTAGCGATACCCATGCGAACATGACCATCCACCATGGTAGGGCGTCCTTTGGCGTGATAAGTGATGAAGTCCAGCGGAGCGCCCGTTCCCCCCGTTACGGCATTGCTACCGTGGTCGCAGTGCTCCAGGAATTGGCGCAGGAACGCCGCTGCCTTCGCGCCCGACGGACCCGTGGTGGCCGGTCCGCCGACTCTTGCCGATGGCAGCGCGCCCTTCACGGCCGCAGCCGCGTAGTCGTACAGCTTGTCGTATTCCTCCGGCGTTCCGTGCCAATATGAGATATCGGGTTCGTTCCAGACTTCCCAATACCAGGACGCCACTTGATCCTTGCCGTACTTTTCCACGCTGTGCTGCACCCACTTGTAAACTAACTCGCCCCACTTGTGGTAATCGTTGGGCGGGTAAGACCATCCGATGGAGTAATCCCTGTTTTCAGCGCCGGGAATCCAGGTCGGGTGATACGGCTCGGGCTGCGACGAGAGCGCCTGCGGCATGAAGCCGATCTCGACGAACGGCTTCGCGCCCGCCTGCACGTAGGTGTCTAAGATACGGTCCGTAATCGTCCAGTCGTACACAGGCCTGCCAGACGCGTCTTCCGAGTAGGCATTCGTGGACCCCCACTTTAGCCCCGGCGTTCCGTCTCCAGTGGCCAGCATAAAGTGGGTGCGAATGTATACCGGCGCGCCGCTCATCGCGGCTAACTCATCCACGAGTTTGCGGCCGTTCTGCATGTAGGTGTAGTTCGCCTCGTCGTAGCCGAAATAGGCGTAGATGGGTTTGAATGGGCCCACCGCTTCGGCCGCGTTGACGCGGATCGTCACGGTGTTTTGCGCCAGCCCGGGAACGACCAGCAGTAGAAAAGAAATCAGTCGCATGCGGCCATGGCCATAGAATGGATGATACAAGGAATCGCCGAAAGGAGCGACATGCTGCGTTCAGCTTGTGCCGCGATCTTGACTTTTGCACTGCTCCTGCTGTCTGCACCAGGCGCTGTGGCGGAGTCGGTCAACACTCGAATTCTAAACCGCGCCGCCGAACTGCTTGCCGACGAATCGCACTGGAACCGGGCCGATACTCGTGAGTGTCCGCCGCATGCGGAGAAGGTCAGTTTGTATTGCGCGCTGCGCCAGGCAACCGAGGAAGTGATGGGCGAATCGTCGCATCGGACCACGGCGATGGAAGAAGTGCGCCATGTGATCGAAGACAAAGTAGGCGACAAATATGAGCACCGCCTGATGGGATACAACAACGATCCCACCATCACACTGAGCGACATCCATGCGATCTTGAAAACGGCGGCGGCGCGCCTGGACCACCGTCTGGCCGCGATTTCGCCGCGCTCGTTTGACCGCATGTTGGTGCTCGAAGAGAAAGCGGAAACCTCGGCCAGTGTCAGTATCGGCGATCTGAACGGCGATGGATATCCCGATCTGGTTTTGGGAAAGGGACGGCACTGGCCGCTACTCGACCGCGTGCTGCTGAACGATGGAAAGGGTCACTTCACCGCTCACGACCTGGGAACCATCCCGGATCGCACCTATTCCGCCGCCTTGGCCGATGTCAATCACGACGGCTATCTGGACGTGGTGATCAGCAACGACCAACCGGATCGCAAGTTGATTTATCTGAACGATGGTAAAGGCAACTTCCACGTCTCCGGGACCTTCGGCGATCCGAATTGGCCGACCCGCTATGTGACCCTCGCCGACTTGAACGGCGACGGATTTCCCGATATTATTGCGGCTAATCGCGGCGATCCACCAAAACACCCCCAGGCGAGTTTCATCTGTTTGAACGACGGCAAGGGACAGTTCCCGTCGTGCACTGCCCTGGCAGGCACGGAATCGGCGACCATCATCGTCGCGGCGGATTTTGACGGAGACGGTACGATTGACCTGTTTGTTCCGCACCGTGACGGCGGTCAGAGCTTGATCTTCTGGAATGACGGCCACGGACGTTTTTCGCAAGAGACAGCAGTCGGTCCGCGCGATTCGGCTGCGCGCGCCGCGGCCGCGGGCGATCTGAACGGCGACGGACGCGCCGACATCGTGGTAGGGGACGAACGGCAGGGCCTTTTCGTTTACCTCAACCGCGGAAAGCGGGACTTCAGCGACCCGATCATGCTGGTTGGCAAACAGCGGGTGCCGTACTCCGTTGCGATCGCGGATATGAATCGCGACGGAAAGCCGGATATCGTCGTGGGAAATATGGGCGCGCCGGGTTCGGTGTTTTTCAACGATGGAACGGGTACCAATTTTCTGGAGATCCCCTGGGGCGATGGCAAAGGCGCGGTGTACGGTGTCGCCGTCGGGGACCTGGACGGCGACGGCTGGCCCGACATCGCCGCAGCGCGCAGCGATGCGCCCAATGCCGTCTGGTTCAGCACGAAAGCCGGGGCGAAATAGGAAGTGAGTGCCTCCAACTCTGCTGCATGTTGGAATAGCCCTGCGCTAAGATACGCTTTCAATTTCGTTCGTAAAGGCACAGAATGGCTCGCCTGACTCGTCGTGACCTGCTTCGCTCCGGTCTCACGCTGACCACTTCAACGCTGGTGGCCGAAGCTGCCGCCCGCAACCGCTCACGGCTTACGGCGTTTCCTGCCGCAGCGTCGGCGGAGGCCTTGGGCGCCATGCCTCCGCGCGTGCAGTTGCTGTTCGATTTTGAGTGGAAATTTTATCAGGGACATGCCACCGACCCGGCGCGCGATCTGGAATTCGGCAAGGACCAGGGAGATTTCGCCAAATCGGGCGGGTTTGGTTTTGCGCGCGCAAGATTCGACGATTCCAAATGGCGCAGCTTGAATCTGCCCCACGATTGGGGGGTGGAGTTGCCCTTCGTGCACGACGAGGATCTGCAGTCGCACGGCTACAAGCCCCTCGGCCGCCGCTATCCCGAGACCAGCGTGGGCTGGTATCGCCGCACCTTCGATATCCCCAAAGAAGATTCCGGACGGCGCGTGGTGGTGCAATTCGACGGCGCATTCCGCAGCGCACTGGTCTTCCTCAACGGCTATTTCATCGGGCGCAACGAAAACGGCTACGCCCCCTTCCGGTTCGATCTCACCGATTTTCTGAATTACGGCGCCCAGAACTGCCTGGTCGTGCGCATGGACGCCAGCTTCGGCGACGGTTGGTTCTATGAAGGCGCCGGCATCTACCGGCACGTCTGGTTGTTCAAGACCGACGCGCTGCACTTCGGCCAGTGGGAGAGCTATGTGCGGCCCGCACTGCAGGGCGACGCTGCCGCCTTAAGCCTGGGAACGCTGGTGCAGAATGAAAGCCGCCGGGCGGAGACATGCCGCGTCCGCTGGCAGATTTTCGATCCAGCCGGAAAGATCGCCGCGACCGTAGAGGCAGCGACTCAGTCCGTGGCCGCGGATGGCTCAGCCGCGTTCATGGCCAACACGAACCTGCCGGCCCCGGCGCTCTGGTCACCCCAGTCGCCAAACCTGTACTCCGCCGTCATCACAGTTGAGTCCGACGGTAAACCGCGCGACGCGGAACGGGTGCGGTTCGGTGTGCGTAGCGCCGTCTTCGACGCCGACAAGGGATTTTTCCTCAACGGCAAGTCCGTCAAGCTGAAAGGCACCTGCAATCACCAGGACCACGCCGGAGTGGGAGCCGCTCTTCCTGACCGGCTGCAGGACTATCGCATCGCGGTGCTGAAGGAGATGGGCTCGAACGCCGTGCGCACTTCGCACAACATACCCACCCCGGAGCTGGTGGAAGCCTGCGACCGGCTAGGCATGCTGATGATGTGCGAAACCCGCATGATGAGTTCGAATGCGGAAGGCATGGCTCAACTGGAGCTGATGGTGAAACGTTATCGCAATTCGCCGGCGATCGTCATCTGGTCTGTAGGCAACGAAGAGGACGTGCTGCAGCGCAGTCCACAGGGCCCGCGCGTGGTCGCCGACATGGTTGCGCGCGCGCACGAGCTCGATCCCACACGCCTGTCGACGGCTGCGGTGAACTCCAGCTTTCAGACGCATTTCTCCGATCCATTGGATGTGATGGGCTTCAACTACAACCTGAACGTGCCCGACGGATACCACAAGGCACATCCCCAGAAGCCCTGCGTCGGCACCGAGACCGCCAGCACCGTCGCCACCCGCGGCATTTACTCGACTGACAAACTGCGCAACTGGGTGAGCGCCTATGACGCGAATCATCCGCCATGGGCCGAACTCGCCGAGGAGTGGTGGAAATTCTACGCCGCGCGCGAATGGCTGGCGGGAGGCTTTGCCTGGACCGGCTTCGATTACCGCGGCGAACCCACGCCCTACGGCTGGCCCTCCATCAACTCGCAGTTCGGCATCGTGGATATGTGCGGCTTCCCCAAGGACAATTTCTACTACTACAAAGCGTGGTGGGGCGAACAGCCGGTGCTACATTTGTTTCCACACTGGAATTGGGAACAGCGCGAGGGAGAACCAATCTCCGTATGGGTACACTCGAATCTCGATGCGGTGGAATTGTTCCTCAATGGTAAGAGCCAGGGATCGCAAAAGGTGCAGCCGCTAACTCACCTGGAATGGCAAGTGAACTATGCGCCGGGAACTCTCGAAGCGCGCGGAACCAAGGAGGGCAAGATCGTGGTGGTCGAAAAACGCGAGACCACCGGCCCGCCCGCGTCGATCCGGCTAACCGCCGACCGCACCGAAATCAGCGCGGACGGTGAAGACGTGGCCGTGCTGCGCGTCGAGGTGCTCGACAAAGAAGGCCGCGCGGTTCCTACTGCGGACAACATGATTAACTTTAAGGTCACCGGTACAGGCGCGCTGATCGGCGTGGGCAACGGTGACCCCAACTGCCAGGAGTCCGACAAGGAGCCCCGCCGAAGTCTGTTCAACGGTCTGGCACAGGTGATCGTGCAGGCCACCCGGACTCCCGGGACGATCACCGTCGAAGCGTTCACCGCGGACTGGCCGCCGCCGAAGCTGCGTGCCACGCGCGTGACCATCACCACGAAGAAAGCTGATTTGCGGCCGGCTGTGGCTTAGATTACCGGCCGCATGGGGCAGGTCATGAGAGTTCTATTCATTGGCGGGACAGGAATCATCAGCACGGCGTGCACCCGGCTGGCAGCGGCGCGTGGGATCGAATTGACGTTGTGGAACCGGGGGCGGCGGCCAGGGGATCTACCATCGCAAGTCAGAACCCAGGCCGTGGATATGCAAGACGCAGCCGGTGCCGCCCGCGCCCTGGGTGATGCGCGATTCGATGCAGTCGTGGATTGGATCGCCTTCCAGCCCGCGGATATCGAGCGAGACCTGAACCTGTTTGCCGGCCGGACCAGGCAGTATGTCTTTATCAGTTCCGCCAGCGCCTACCAGAAGCCGGTGACAGACTATCTCATTTCCGAGTCGACGCCGCTCGCCAATCCTTACTGGGATTATTCCCGCAACAAAATTGCCTGCGAAGAGCGTCTGCTCGAAGCCTATCGCGAAGACGGCTTTCCCATCACGATTGTCCGTCCATCGCTCACTTACGGTGAAAACCAGATCCCGCTGGCCGTTAACAGCTGGGCGAAGTCATATACGGCCGTCGATCGCATGCGCCGCGGGAAGAAAGTCATTGTCCCCGGTGACGGCTCCTCGCTTTGGGTGATCACCCACAATAGTGACTTAGCCAAGGGTCTGGTCGGACTGCTTGGACTTCCACAGGCGATCGGACACGCCTTCCACATCACATCCGATGAGGTAATGACCTGGGATCAGATCTACCGCATCGTCGGCGAGGCCGCCGGCGTCGAGCCGCGGATCCTTCACATGCCTACGGATTTCATCGGCGCCTGCCTGCCGGAGTCGCTGGGCGGGCTGCTGGGAGACAAGGCCGTGAGTGTGGTTTTCGATAACAGTAAGATCAAACGCTTCGTTCCGGACTATTGCGCCACCATGCCTTTTGCCCGGGGCATCCGGCAGACAGTGGCCTGGTTCGACGCCGATCCCACCCGCAAACAGATTGACGAAGATGCCAACACCCGGTGGGACAAGCTGATTGACGCCTACGAGAAAGGTACAACTGAGGCGCTGCGGCACTTTCATTCTTGACCGCGCGCTGCGGCTGTAGCACACGCGGCCACTGTGCCATGGCTCATGGTTTGTCACTCGCCGTGCGAGCCGGATTCGAAACGGTACGAAGTAAGGCAAGGGGTTGGGATCGCGCAGGCGCGAGATGCTGTACGTGAGGGCTACTCTCACCAAGTACGATTTCCTCAAGCCTGTTCTCAGGCATCGCCACGGAATCTTGGTAGGTGATCGACTAGAGTACCTATGCTTAGATTTTGCCGTCAAATGCTGTCCACAACTCGGCGAGGTGTATCGTCACATTCGGGAGTAGGAGTGGAGTAACAATGCCGTCGTCCTTTGTTTCCCATTTGCTGAGTCTTGCCGAATCGAAGCGGTAGGAGGTGAATTGGGGCAGCGCCGGATCGAGCAGCCAAACTTCCGGCACGGCGATTTGTTCGTAATCGGCGAGCAGTTCGCTGACCGCGCCTTTTCGATTCGATGGGGAGAGACATTCGACCAGCAAATCGGGCGGGGTCCATATAAAGGGGTCGTTCGCGGCGATTTCCGCTCTGCCGTGCCGGAGGGCTTCTTGTCGATAGACCATCAGGTCGGGGATGCGGCAAGTCAATGGCGCCCGTTCAATCCCCAGACCCACGTCTTCGCCGAAAAAAGTATAGGCGCGAAGGTCGAGTTGCGTCCGTAGAAGCTCGGCCAATCTGCGAAGCAGAAGAGCATGAAAAAACGTGGGCGGGGGCATGATTCTACTCTCACCATGTACGATCTCTTCGAGCTTATTCTCAGGCATCGAAAGAGAATCTTCATAAGTGATCAACTTAGTGGGAGTACCCATTAGATTATACCCGCGAATGCCGTCCACAGCTCGGCGAGATGGATGGTCACACTCGGAAGGAGAAGCGGAGTAACTATGCCATCACTTCTTGTTGCCCAGTTGCGGAGTTTGCCAGCATCGGAGAGGTAGGAGGTGAATTGGGGCGGCGCCGGATCGAGCAGCCATACTTCCGGCACCACAATGTGTTCGTAATCGGCCAGCAGTTCACTTACTGCGCCCTTGCGATTGGATGGCGAGAGACATTCGACCAACAAATCCGGCGGGGTCCAGATGTATGGGTCGTTTGAGGCCGCCTCGCGGTCGCAGCGTCGAGCCTCGGTTCGAAACACCATTAGGTCCGGAACGCGGTAAGTCAGGGGAACTCGCTCAATGCCCAAGCCGGCCCCTTGGCTGAGAACCTGATATTCGCTGTCGTCAAGCTGTCTAAGCAGAACAGTTATCAGCTTTGCGATCAGATCGGCATGTTTCTTGCTGGGCGGAGGCATGATCCTACTTTCACCATGTACGATTTCCTCAAACCTATTCTCGGACATCGTCAGGGAATCTTCGTAGGTGATCAGCTTCGTCGTGGTACCCATTGCGCCCTTACGCCCGCGCGGCGTCTATCTTCTCTGTATTGACTCCTAACTCGCCAAAAGCCGCCCGCGCTCGTTCCACCGGGAACTGACCGTCGCGCGCCAAACGCGAAAGCGCCGCGGCGGCGATCGACTCCGCATTGATTTCGAAATGCCGCCGCAGATACTCCCGGTTGTCGCTGCGGCCGAAGCCGTCGGTACCCAGCGTTTCCATGCGGCCAGGCAGCCAGGGCGCCACCTGGTCGGCCACTATCTTCATATAGTCCGTAGCGGCCACGATGGGTCCCGCGGCTCCCCCCAGCGCCTGCTGGATGTAAGGCTGGCGCGCCGGCTCGCCCGGATGCAGGCGGTTCCAGCGCTCGGCCGCCAAGGCATCGCGGCGCAGTTCATTGTAACTTGTCACACTCCACACGTCGGCGTGTACTCGGTACTTATCCGCCAGGATACTCTGCGCGCGTAACGCTTCATTCAGGATCGGACCACTGCCGAAGAGCTGCACATTCGCCGGGCCCTCAGCCGCCACTTTGTACCGGTAGATTCCCCGCAGAATGCCTTCAGTCACACCGTCAGGCATCGGCGGCATAGGATAGTTCTCGTTGTAAAGTGTCAGATAATAGAAGCGGTTTTCGTGTTCCTGATACATGCGCCGGATGCCATCCTGCACGATTACGGCAATCTCATAAGCGTAGGCCGGGTCGTAGGCGGCGCAAGTAGGCACGGTGCTGGCGAGCACCAGGCTGTGGCCATCCTGATGTTGCAGCCCTTCGCCGGCCAGAGTGGTGCGCCCGGCCGTGCCGCCCATGAGAAAACCCTTGCCGCGCGCGTCGGCGAACGCCCAGATCAGATCGCCCACCCGCTGGAAGCCGAACATGGAGTAATAGATGAAGAACGGAATCATCTCCGTGACGTAGTTCGTATATGCGGTGCCCGCCGCGGTGAACGACGCCATGGAGCCGGCTTCGGTAATGCCTTCCTCCAGGATTTGCCCATCCTTCGACTCCTTGTAATAGAGGAACATTTCGGCATCGTGCGGTTTGTATAGCTGCCCCTTACTGGCATAGATACCGAACTGCCGGAATAGCGATTCCATGCCGAAGGTACGCGCTTCATCCGGCACGATGGGCACCACCCGCTTGCCGATCGCAGGATTCTTCAGCAGCAGCGTCAGGATGCGGACGAAAGCCATGGTGGTGGAAACTTCGCGGCCTTGCGAGCCGGTCAGTGACTCGGCCAGGCTCTCGAGCGCCGGCGTTTCCACCTGGCTGGCCGGCGTAGTGCGATACGGCATGTAGCCGCCCAGGATCCGTCGGCGTTCGTGCAGGTAAGCCATCTCGGGGCTATCGTCGGGCGGCCGGTAGAACGAAGCGTTGCGCGCGGCTTCATCCGGGATAGGAATCTCGAAACGCGAACGGAAATTCGCGATCTCCGCCTCGTTCAGCTTTTTCTGCTGATGGGTGATGTTGCGGCCTTCGCCGGCTTCCCCCAGACCGTAGCCTTTGATGGTCTGCGCCAGGATCAGTGTGGGCGATCCTGTATTCTGTACGGCAGCCTGGTAAGCGTTGTAAACCTTCTTGGGATCGTGGCCGCCGCGCCGCAGATGCGAGAGTTGCTCGTCGCTGAGGTGCGCCACCAGGTCGAGCAGTTCGGGATATTTGCCGAAGAAATTCTTGCGGAAATAGGCGCCGTCCTTAGTGACGTAAGTCTGCCACTCGCCATCCACCACCTCGACCAGGCGCTTCTGCAACAGGCCGTTGTGATCGCGCGCCAGCAGGGGATCCCAATCTTCGCCCCAGAGCACCTTGATGACATACCATCCGGCGCCGCGAAATGCCGCTTCGAGTTCCTGGATGACCTTGCCGTTGCCGCGCACGGGGCCGTCCAGGCGCTGCAGATTGCAGTTGATGACGAAGATCAGGTTGTCGAGCTTCTCCCGGGAACCGAGCGTGAGCGATCCCATGGATTCGGGCTCGTCCATTTCGCCGTCTCCCAAAAATGCCCAGATCTTGCGCGGCGTGACCGGGATCATCCCGCGGTTTTCGAGATAGCGCATGAACCGCGCCTGGTAGATGGAATTGATGGGGCCGAGGCCCATGGAGACGGTGGGAAAGCGCCAGAAATCGGGCATCAGCCAGGGGTGCGGATAGGACGAGAGGCCGGGCGTATCGCGCAGCTCGTGGCGGAAGTTGCGCAGGTGCTGTTCGGTGAGGCGGCCCTCCAGGTATGCGCGTGCGTAGATGCCGGGCGAGGCGTGGCCCTGGAAATAAATCAGGTCGCCGGGCTGGTCGCCGTAGCTGGCGCGAAAGAAATGATGGAAACCCACCTCGAGCAGCGTGGCGAGCGATGCGTAAGTGGAAATGTGGCCGCCGATGCCGGGATCATATTTGTTCTGGCGCACCACCATCGCCATGGCGTTCCAGCGCGTGAGGCTTTTGATGCGGCGCTCCATGGCGCGGTCGCCGGGATACGGCACCTCGTCCTCGGGAGAGATGGTGTTGACGTAGGGCGTATTGAGATGGATGGGCAGGCCGACGCCCGCGCCGCGCGCCTGCTCAGTGAGGCGCTCCAAAAGAAACGCAGCACGGTCCGGCCCCTCCTGGTCCAAAATCTGAGCCAGCGCTTCGGTCCATTCGGACGTTTCGCGCGGGTTCAAGTCCACAACACGTTCGGTGAGTTTCTGGTGCATGAGGTTATCTTCATTATAGTGAACGCGGGCGCGCCAAGGTCACAGGCCGCGACTTTTCGGGCTCGGCGTGGGCCGGTTGGATGACTCGTCGGACCCATTTGCGCACCTCGGATCTCCCGACACCCTCGTGCGACCTTGATAGCGTGGATGGCGTGCAAACCCGGCCTTCCAAAAAGCCTCCATGCGAAGGAAATGGCTTTGTTCGGTAGTTTTGGCCGGGCGATCTCTCGTACCCACCGTCTTAGGCTGGCTCTTAGCCCTGCTGGTACTCAAGCTTTCGACAGCAGATTGCCATTCGTGTGCTATACTTCGGCGCCAGTGGGGAGCACCGCAAAAGGAGACTGTTCCATATGCACAGACCGGTTCATAGACTGCACCCGTTGATTTGCATCTCTCTATGGCCAGGCATCGTTGCCCTGGCCGACCAAGCGCCAATTGTCAAAAACTTCAACAAACTGCCCCTCGCGTTCGAGAAGAACCAGGGTCAAGCGCCGCGGGGCGTCGATTTTCTAGCCCGCACCGCGGGCTACAGTGTGTCGCTTTCCCAGGGCAATGCGCGCGTCGCATTGCGGCGGGAAAAGGCGGCCCCATCGGCCGGCGTGGATCTTCGCCTGCTGGGCGCTCGCCCGGATCCCATTCCGGCTGGCGGAAAGCCTCTTCCAGGCAAGGTCAATTACTTTGTCGGGAACGATGCGACGCGCTGGCACACAGATATCCCCACGTTTGAACGCGTCGAATACCGTAGCGTGTATCGGGGCGTCGACCTGGCTTATTACGGCAACCAAGGGCGGCTGGAGTACGACTTCATCGTGGCGCCCGGCGCAAACCCCGGCGCTATCCGGCTGGCCGTAGATGGCGCGAGCAAGATCAGCATTGACTCCTCGGGCAGCCTGGCCATCGAAACCGCCGGCGGCGCAGTGGAATTCCAAAAGCCCGAAACATACCAGGAGATCGGCGGAACAAGGCGACCAGTCGAGAGCCGCTACGCCTTGCTGGGCGCGAATCAGGTCTGCTTCAGGCTAGGAAGCTATGACCATAGCCGTCAATTGATAATCGATCCGTCGTTGGTCTATTCCACCTACCTCGGCGGATCGAACGGCGGATTCGCCTACGGCATCGCGATAGGTCCAAGTGGGAATGCCTTCATAGCCGGCAACACATCTTCCATGGATTTTCCGACAGTGCATCCGGAGCAGTCCTTCTACAAAGGGTACTCCTGCGGCTTCATATCCGAACTGGCTACCGATGGCTCCAGCCTGGTCTACTCTACCTATTTGTGTGGTTCCAACTATGACTACCCGTATTCCATCGCGGTGGATAGCGCTGGAAGCGCGTATGTGGCGGGTTACACATCCTCAACTGACTTTCCGCTAAAGAACGCGCTCTACCCAACTTTGAATGGGCCAGAGGACGGTTTTGTGACGAAACTAAGCCCGGCGGGCAACAGCCTGGCCTATTCCACCTATCTGGGAGGGAGCGGTTATGACTACATCTACAGCATCGCCGTCGATGCGGGACACAACGCCTATGTAGCCGGCTACACATCCTCGTCCGATTTTCCGGTAACGACGGGCGCTTACCTGGCTTCCTGCGGTAATTGTGAAGGCTTTGTGACCAAGCTGAGTCCAACCGGCACGAAGCTGGTCTGGTCTACCTATTTCGGCCAGAACTACAGCGCATATGTGGAGGGTATCGCGGTGGATTCCAAGGAGAACGTCTACCTGACCGGATCCACCGCCGGCAACCTGCCGGTAACGGCCGGAGCGCCACAGCCTGTTTACGGTGGAAACGAAGACGCATTCATCGCCGAACTGAGCAACACCGGCGCGTCGCTGACATACGCCACCTACCTGGGCGGCAGCCAAGAGGATTACGGCTACAGCATCGCTGTGGATGCCGGCGGAAGCGCGTTTGTGGCGGGCGTCACTGGTTCCACGAACCTCCCGGTTACGGCAGCGGCCCTCCAGGCGCATGCGGGCGGCGGCTATGACGGGTTCGTAGCCAAAGTGAACAATCTCGGCACCGAGTGGGACTACGTTACTTACCTGGGAGGCCAGCGGGATGATTATGCGTATGGCATTGCAGTGGATTCCACCGGCAACGCAACGGTGGCCGGCTCCACCATTTCGACGAACTTCCCACACCCTTCCGGTTTACAGCCTGCACTCGCCGGCAACCAGACCGTGCTCTTTACCACCGCGTCCAGCGGCTCCACATGGAAGCCGTCGGACACCGGGATCCCCACGTATGTCAACCAACTAGCGGTTGACCCGGCGTCCGGCGCGCATCTGATCGCGGCGACCAACGATGGCTTGTATCAAAGTTCCGACAGCGGGGCGCACTGGCTGGCCACAGGCCCTGCGCAAGCCTTCTTCGAAAGCGTCGCCTTCGCTCCATCCGGCGGTGTGGTTTACGCTACCGAAGGTAATGTAATGTATTCCAGTTCGGACAACGGCTCCACTTGGGCGCTCGGCGGCGAGGTTTTCACCTCAGGTTGCTACTCCTCCAACGAGGGGATTGCGGTCGATCCCACAGCGTCCACCACGCTGTACGTCGCCAGCGGATACTGTTCATCCGGCATTGCAAAAAGCACCAACGGCGGCGTTGCGTTTACCGCGCTCACTGGCTTTCCTTCCGGAGCAACGGCTTTCAGCATTGCGATCAATCCAAAGTCGCCCAATACCGTCTACGCGGCGGCGAGTGAGGGCATAATGAAGAGCACCGATGGAGGCCAGACCTGGACGGTGGTTTACTCGAACTTCGCGACTGGGGTAGTTATCGATCCCAAGAAACCCTCTACAATCTACGCCGTGATCAACGACCAGGTGTATCTCAGCACCAACGCCGGCGGCTCTTGGGCGCCGGCAGGAACCGGCCTGACCGGTGCGGTGAACGTCCTCGCAATGGCGCCTTCCAATCCGGCTGTCCTCTACGCGGGTACTTATAATAGCGGTGTCTTCACTACTTCGACGAGCGGCGCGTCCTGGTCGGCGGCAGGGCTAGCGTCCGATGAGGTCCTGAGTATCGCCGTGGACCCGACGAAACCTGTCCATGTCTATGCGGCAACCAATGTGAGCCCGGATGCATTTGTCGCCAAGATCGACCCAACCGGCCAGAAGCTGGTTTACGCGACGTACCTGGGCGGCACCGGCTATGACTACAGCTACGGCGTAGCCTTAAACTCCGCCGGCGACGCGTTTGTGACGGGGTATACCCAGTCGGCCGACTTCCCTTCCACCAGCGGCGCCTTCCAGGCAGCCAACGGCACTTATGCGAACACCGCCTTTGTCAGCAGCATCAGCGCGGCGACACCCGCTTGCACATACACCACCTCTCCCGGCTCCTACTTCTTCTATCCCTATGGCGGAAGCCTCAATGTCAGCGTCGTCGCCCCCAGCGGTTGCGCCTGGACTCCGAAGCCCAGTGCGTCCTGGATTACCATTCAAAGCCACGGCGGTCCCGGTGTCGGCCCGTTGGCGATCAGTATCGCGGCGAACACCGGCGCGGCGCGTACCGGCACGGTTGTGATTGGCGGCACCAGCGTCGCCATTAGACAAGGGGCGAGCGGCTGCCTCTATACACTTTCAACTTACAGCGTCACTTTCCCACAAACCGGCGGACCGGCGAGCGTTGACGTCACTGCGGGAAGCGGATGCGCTTGGGTAGTCACGAATCTGCCGGACTGGATAACCGTAACCTCCGGAGGCAGCGGATCGGGGAACGGCACGGTGAATCTGCAGGCTTCCGCCAATCCTTTCCCGGGCATACGCTACTTCTACAATGGCCCCATTATCGGCGGGGATTACATAAGCGTCAGTGAGACCGGTACATCGGGTGCCGATGTCCAGCAGCCCAGACCGCCCGCTCCCACGCGACCGCCGTGTCCGGGACCACCGAACTTGTGCCCGGCACTATCCGTACCGTCCCGACGGCCCTGACACGTCATCGTCGTAAGCGGCAAGGAAAGCGCGGCTGAAGCCCCATTCCGGCTAAAGCCCGACCTCCAAAACAGACTTGCGAGTATATTGAGTAAATGCGGGTCTGGAATGCATTCGGGGAGGCTTGGCAAGATACCCGCTATGCTATGCGCGGGCTGCGGCGCTCCCCTGGATTCACGGCTGTGGCGCTGTTGTCGCTGGCCTTGGGCATCGGCGCCAACACCGCCATCTTCAGCCTCATCGACACCCTGATGCTGCGCATGCTCCCGCTGCGCGCGCCGGAGCAGTTGGTGGAGTTTCTGGTGGAATACCCGGGCGACCCGCCCATCAACGTATTCTCCCGGCAAAGTTACGAATACTTTCGGGATCGCAATCACGTTTTCTCGGGACTCACCGGCGCGCGCCCCTCCCGTTTCAGTGTGCGCGGCGAGGGCGTCGAACCGGAGGCGGTGTTTGGAGAAGCGGTGATCGGGAATTTCTTCCCGATGCTGGGCGTGAGGCCCGCGATTGGCCGGCTGATTGGTCCGGGGGACTCGGCGGTCGCGGTGGTGAGCTGGTCCTATTGGAAGAGCAAGTTCAATCTGGATCCCGCCATTCTGGGCCGGCGCATCGTCGTGGAAGAAGTGCCGGTGACGATTGTGGGAGTGACTCCGCGCGAGTTCTTCGGATTGCAGGTGGGGCTGCGGCCGGACGTCTGGATGCCGCTGGCCGACGAGCCGGCTCGCCCGGGTCCGGTGCAGTTAATCGGGCGATTGCGGCCCGGCGTATCGATCGCGCGGGCGCGCGCGGAAATGGCGGTCCTGTTCCGGTGGACGCTCGAAGAAAGAACCAGGGCCAGCAAGGACCCGGTGATGCGCCAGCTGAAGTTTCGCGTGGAGCCGGCGGGCGCGGGTCTGTCGACGGCCCTGCGCGATCAATTCGCGAAGCCGCTGGTGGCGGTGATGGCCGTAGTGGGCCTGCTGTTGTTGATTGCGTGCATCAACCTGGCGCACATGCTGCTGGCGCGCGGGGCTGCCCGCCGGCATGAAATGGCGGTGCGTGTGGCGCTGGGAGCAGGGCGATTCCGCCTGATGCGGCAGGTGTTGGCCGAAGCTCTGCTGCTCTCCGCAGCGGGGGGCCTGCTGGCTATGGTCCTCGCGTATTTCGGCGCAGGCGCGCTGGCGCGCATCATGACATCCGGGCGCTTCATAGGAAGGCCGCCCCAGATTGAGATCGCAGCCGTACCGGATGTGCATGTCCTGCTCTTCACCGGCGGAATCGCATCGTTGACGGGAGTGCTTTTCGGACTGGCTCCCGCCTGGAGCGCCTTCACTTCCGGTCCGGCGGCGGCGCTAAAGGAAATCGGGGCGGCGGGCGAAACGCGCCTCAGCCGGCTTTTCGGAAAGAGCCTGGTGGTGACCCAGATGGCTTTGTCGGTGGGGCTATTGAGCGCCGCCGGGCTGTTCGTCCGCAACCTGGCCAACCTGGATCGCATGGATCTGGGTTTCCGCCGCGACCACGTGCTGCTGGTCACACTCGACGCGGCGCGCAGCGGATATAGCAACGAACGATTGTCCCGTGCGTACCAGGAGCTACTGGTGCAACTGGAGGCGGTTCCGGGCGTGCGCTCCGCGACGATGATCAGCGGACCAGGACCGCTGTCGGGCGCGGGCGCCAGCAGGTTCGTCACCGTGGAAGGCCACCCGGAACCTGCTGCGGACCGCCGGTACATTTCGGTAAGCTGGGTGGCGCCGAAATACTTCGAGACGCTGGGTACGCCGCTCGAGGCGGGGCGCGACTTCAACGCAGGGGACCAGGATGGGCGGCGCGTGGCGATCGTCAATCGAGCCATGGCCCGCTACTATTTCGGCGACGACAATCCCATCGGAAGGTATTTTACGTTTGACGGTGAAAGCCGGCCTTACGAAATCGTGGGACTGGCTGGGGACGCGAAATACTACGAGATCCGCGAAGCGGCGCCGCGCACGATCTACCTGGACGCGTTCCAGTCCGCGCAGCCGCCGGCTACATTGGCGGTGCGCACGGGCATGGACCCACAAGCCGCGGCTCCCGCGGTACGGCGGAGCGTACGGGCGTTGCTGAAGACGGTGCCGGTGGCGCGGGTCACCACGCTGGGCGATCAGGTGGATGCGACCATCGTTCCGGAGCGCCTTATCGCGATGCTGTCCGGGGCGTTCGGCGGGCTGGGCCTGCTGCTGGCGGCAATCGGCATCTACGGGGTGCTGGCGTACACGCTGTCGCGGCGTATCCGGGAGATCGGCATCCGCGTGGCGCTGGGCGCGACGGCGGGCGCTGTGTCCCGCATGGTGATGAAGGAAGCGTTGCGGATGAGCTGCGCCGGGCTTGGGCTTGGAGTGCTCATCGCATATTGGGGCAGGCGTTTCGCGGCGAGCTTGATCCAGAATTTGCCGGTGGAGAGCGCATTCCCGGTGGTGTTCGGCGCGGTGACCATGATGGCGATGACGCTGGTGGCGGCGTATGTGCCGGCGCGGCGCGCGGCGCGTGTGGATCCGATGGAGGCTTTACGGCACGAGTAGGGGACAAACATCCTGTTAGAATGATCGCAAGGAGTCGCGCATGTTGCTGAGATATTGTCTGGCAACGCTCTTAGTGGCGGCCGGCGTCATCCTCGGGCAAGAACCGGATTTTGTGATTGCCCCCGGCACGCGCATCCCGCTCGGCTTAATCAACACGGTCAGCACCAAGTCCGCGGCGGAGGGCGACCGCGTTTATCTGGAGACGGTGTTCCCGATCCTGAGCAACGGCCGCATCGTCATCCCACCGGGCAGTTGGGTGGAAGGTACGCTGACCGAGGTGAAGCGTCCGGAGCACTTCAAGGGGCGCGCCGAACTATTCCTGCGTTTCGATTCCCTGACGCTGCCCAATGGAGTCACGCGCACTTTTCGCGCGCGCGTGGGCGGGATCGACGCGCAGAGCGAACAGGAGTTCGATAAGACGGAGGGCAAAGTTCGCGCCGAAGGAAACAAGGCTGAGGAGGCATCGACGGTAGCCGCAGCGGCGGAAGCGGGCGCCGGAGCCGGCTTAATTGTGGGCGCCGCCACGAAGCACCTGGCCCTGGGAACTGGCATCGGGGCGGTAGCCGGCGCGGCCGCGGGCGTGATCGGCGTTCTGTTGTCGCGCGGACCGGATGCGGTGCTCACCAAGGGCAGCACGATTGAAATGGTCACGGACCGGCCCTTGCTGTTCGCAAAGAACGAGATCGATTTCCCGGTACAACCCGGCCATTTTTCCGAAGGAGCCGCGGCACAGCCGCCCGCCAAGAAGAATCCTGCCTGGTCGCGGTGGCCCTTATAACCAAGTGAGCCATTGGGCGGCGCTCTAACGCGGACGGGCGCCGCCCTCGCCGCTTCGGCAGCCGGAGGGCTCCGCTACACACTGGCGTGATGCCGAATCGTTATTCTGGCGAGTATATCACCGCCGCACCGGCCGACCCAAGCTTTCTCTCAAATTTCTTTTATCGTAAGGATTACCATGCGCACTACTCGCCGAACATTCACCGCGCTCTCCGGAGCCGCCACCCTGGGGATAGGTTCACCAATGGCTTCCATTGGCGGAGTGCCTCCCGGAAACGCTCAATCGCCCGCACACCCACGTGATTATTACCGCTTTCCGGACACTTTTCTCTGGGGATGCGCCACCGCCTCCTACCAGGTGGAAGGCGCCGCGCAGGAAGATGGGCGCAAGCCGTCCGTCTGGGACACCTTCTCGCACCAGCCCGGCCGCACCGCCCTGGGCCATACGGGCGATGTCGCGGCAGACCAGTACCACCGTTACGCAGAGGATATTCAGCTCATGAAATGGCTGGGGGTAAAAGCCTACCGCTTCTCGATCGCTTGGCCGCGCGTCATGCCGGATGGGTCTGGCCAGCCGAACGAACGGGGCTTGGCTTACTACGAGCGCCTGGTGGATGCGCTGCTCGCCGCCGGAATCGAGCCATATGCCACGCTGTTCCATTGGGACCTGCCGCAAGCGCTGGAGGATCGTGTGGGCGGCTGGCAATCGCGCGATACGGCCAAGTACTTCGCCGAATATGCAAGCCTGGTCGCGGGGCGGCTCTCGGACCGGGTTTCGCACTTCTTCACCATCAACGAGTTTTCCTGCTTCACCGATTTGGGCTATGGGATCGGCGTGTTTGCTCCGGGTCTGAAGCTGCCGCCACGGCAACTCAACCAGGTACGCCACCATGCGTTGCTGGGTCACGGAATGGCGCTGGCGGCTATTCGCGCGGCGGCGCGGCGGCCGGTACAGGTGGGACTGGCCGAGAATGCCACCGTGTGCGTGCCGGTCATCGAGACGGAGCCGCATATCGCCGCCGCACGCCGCGCCATGCGCCAGGTGAATGCTCCGTTCCTGACCGCCGTGCTGGAGGGCCGGTACACTGCTGAGTACTTGTCGGCGGCTGGCGCCAACGCTCCGCAATTCACTCCCGAAGACATGCGCACGATCGGTGGCCGCCTGGATTTTGTTGGCATCAACACGTACGCGCCGGCCTATTTCCGCGCCGCCGACGGTTCCGCGGGTTTCGCCGCGGTTCCGAATCCGAAGTCGTATCCCCACATGGCATCGCCGTGGCTGTTCATCGGACCGCAAATCCTGTATTGGGCGCCCCGCCACTTGAAGGAGATCTGGGGCGTGAATAACGTCATCATCACCGAAAATGGCTGCTCGGCGGACGACCTTTTGACCGCGGACGGCCATGTCTATGACACCGACCGCGTCATGTACCTGCGCAATCATTTCGTGCAGGCGCATCGGGCCGTTTCCGAGGGCTGGCCGCTCACGGGCTACTTTTTATGGAGCCTGCTCGATAATTTCGAATGGGCGGACGGCTACACCAAGCGATTCGGAATCTACTACGTGAATTTCGAAACGCAAGAGCGCACGGCCAAGCTGAGCGCCGAGTTTTACCGGGAAACGATTGCGCGCCACGCGGTAGTATAGCTTCGCAAGACAGCGCGGCGGGCGGGCTGAGCAGACGTAGCAGGCTGAGAGCTGCCCCACGACGACGGCGTACAGGTAGGTGTGGCAGAATGGGCTTAAAGACAAAATGATCACGTCCATTTGTCGTCCCCTGGCTATTCCGATGGCAGTCTTTTCCGCTGGCTGCCTGTTCGCCGCTAAGCCGGCCGAGCCTGCGCGGGCGACCTTCACTAAAGATGTGGCGCCGATTTTGCAGCAGCACTGCCAGGCGTGCCATCGGCCGGGCGAGGCAGGGCCGTTTTCGCTGCTCACTTATCCGCAGGCGCGTCCCTGGGCAAAAGCGATCAAGGAAGCCGTTCTGCTGAAGAAGATGCCGCCGTGGTTCGCCGATCCGCGTTACGGCAAATTTTCGAACGACCGGTCGCTGGCGCAAAGCGATGTGGACACCTTGATCGCCTGGGCCGATGGCGGCGCACCGGAAGGCGATGCGCGCGATCTGCCGGCGCCGCCCACCTATGTCGCGGGGTGGGCCATTCCGAAACCCGACGTGGTGTACGAGTTTCCGCGCGCCTTCGAGATTCCGGCCACGGGCACGCTCGAATATCAGAAGGTGATCGTGCCTTCAGGATTCAAGGAAGACAAATGGGTGCAGTTTGCGGAAGCGCGTCCGGACGATCGCGCGCACGTGCATCACATGATTTTGTACGTGCGCGAGCCGGGCTCACACTGGCTGCGCGGCGAGCCGGCGGGCGTTTTCTTCGTGGCGCCCAAGGTGACCGATGACACGACCGATACCAGCGCCTTGCCGAGCGATTTCCTGGTGGGTTATGCGCCGGGACAACCGCCGGAGATGCTGGCAGCCGGGGCAAGGGAAACTGGTCAAGGCCGGCTCGGATTTTGTGTTGGAGATCCATTACACCACCAATGGCAAGGCCAGCACCGACCGCAGCAAGTTCGGCCTGGTGTTCGCCAAGGAACAGCCGCAGACGCGCGTGCTGACTCTTTCCGCGACTAACGGAAAGTTCAAGATCCCGCCGGGCGACCCGAACTACCGTGTGGATGCGGAATTTGAAACCGCGGCCGCGGTGAAGCTGGCCGGCCTGCATCCGCACATGCACGGGCGCGGCAAGGATTTCGAATATCGCATCGTGTATCCGACCGGCGAAACGCAAACCATTCTGCGCGTGCCGCGCTACAACTGGCATTGGCAGCTCTGGTATAACCTGGCGGAGCCAATCGCGCTGCCGAAGGGCGCGCGCATCGAGTGCACGGCGCACTTCGACAACTCGCCGAACAATCCGGACAACGCCGATGCAACCAAGGAAGTGACCTGGGGCGACCAGAGTTGGGACGAGATGATGGTGGGCTTCTTCAATCTGGAGTTCCCCGCGAATATGCCGGTGGAGGAAATCCTGGGGCGGAAGGTGGCGACCAATTGAAGGCAGCCGCCGCGGCCTGATACTGGCGGCAACGCTGGCCATGAGCGGCGCGGCCCAGACCGGCGCGCCGGCCGCACGCAAGAAGCTTCTGGCAATAGGCGAAGAGAAAGGCTACCGGCACGAAGCCGTCTCGCACGCGCTGGCCACCATCGAACGGCTGGGACGCGAGCGCGGGCTTTGGGACACCACCATCCGCACCGATACCGAGGCGCTGACCAAGAAAAAACTGGAATACAACGCGCCCAACCTGAATAGTTTCGATGCCGTGTTGTTCTACACGGGCGGCAATCTGGAAATGGACGATCAGCAGAAGGCGGACTTCCTGTCGTTCATTCACGACGATGGCAAAGGCTTCATCGGCGTGCATAGCGCCACGATTACGTTCACGAACTGGCCGGAGTATGGCGAGATGATCGGCGGCTACTACGACGAGCATCCCTGGGGCACATTCAACGCGCCGATCGTCGTGGAAGATCCTGCGTTCCCCGGGATGAGCCAGTGGCCGCCCGCATTCGTGCTGCGCGATGAGATCTACCAGATGCGCAATTATTCGCGCGATAAGTTGCGCGTGTTGCTGCGTCTGGATGCGGATAAGCTCGACCTGGCCAACAAGAACGTCCACCGTACCGATCGCGATTTCGCGGTGGCGTGGGCCAAGATGTACGGCAAGGGGCGCGTGTTCTATTCCACATTGGGGCATGTGGTGGAGAATTGGGATCGTCCGGACATGCAGCAGATGTACGTAGAGGCCATTAAATGGGCGATGAAGTTGGAAGACGCCGACGTGACGCCGCGGCTATTGGGCCGGCAGCCATGACGCGGCGGGCATTCGCTTGTACGGCTGCCGCCTGCGCCGCGGGTTGGCCGGTACGCGCTGCCGGGACACTAAGAATCGGCATCGGGACCTATAGCTACCACGGGCTTTCGATGGACGCCATGACCGCGCAGTTAGTGGCGCTCGGCATCCGGGAGATCGAGATGTCGCGCGGCGAGTTCATGCTGCTTTCGCATCCTGGCGAGGAGATTTTTCGCGCCGCCCGGGCGATGTTCGACAAGGCCGATATACGCTGCGTGTCTTATTACGCGGCGACCATTCATGACGAAGGCGAGCTGGGTCTGGCCATCCGGTTTGCAAAGCTGCTGGGCGCGCGCAACATCACCGGCGATGCGACCGGTCGCGCGCTGCTGCAGAGCATCGATGCGCGGTGCACGGAGGCGGGGCTGACCTTTGGCATCCACAACCATTTTTTTGCGACGAAGTTTCCGTATGAAAGCCCGGAGGATGTGTTGCGGGCGCTGGACGGGCTGTCTAAGACGGTGGGAGCCACGGCGGACACGGGCCAGTTTGCCTCTTGCGGTTATGATCCGGCGGATGCGGTGAGAAAGCTGGGGCCGTATTTGAAGCTCGTGCATCTGAAAGATATTGCCGCGGCGCATGCCGAGGACAACGTGCTGCTGGGGCAGGGGATCGCAAAAATTCCGGAGGTGATGCGGGAGTTGCACAGGCTTAACTTCGGCGGTTTGGTGGCTATTGAGTACGAGAAGGAGGGGCACGTGGAGGAGGATTTGCGGAAGGAGGTGGCCTTCGCGCGCCAGTTGGCGTGACGTGGGGGACATGGCACGGAAAGGTTTGGTAAGAGGTGGCGCTTTGTGGCTGTTGGCGGCCAGTATGCTGGTTGGCGCGGTGGAGCATCCCATCTTGCCGATCGGGTCCGCCGCGCCGGATTTCGCTTTGCCGGGCGTCGATGGGCGCATTCACCGGCTGGCCGACTATGCCGCCAGCCCGGTGCTGGCGATCGTCTTCATGTGCAACCACTGCCCCATTTCTCAGCTCTACGAGCAGCGCATCATGCGGCTATATGAGGACTATGGCGATAAGGGCGTAGCCGTGGTGGTCATCCAACCGAACGCCCCCGAGGCTTTGCGCGTCGACGAACTGGATTCCTCCGACATGAGCGATACGCTCGCGGAAATGAAGATCCGGGCGGCTTACAAGCATCTGACCTATCCGTATCTCTACGACGGCGAGACGCAATCGGTGGCGCGCGCATACGGCCCGCAAGCCACGCCGCACATATTCATTTTCGATCGTGAGCGGCGCCTGCGCTACGAAGGCCGCGTGGACAACAGCTATCGCGAGGAAATGGTGAAGACGCATGATGCGCGCGACGCCATTGAGGCATTGCTGGCGGGGAAGCCGGTCGCCGTCGCGCATACCGGAGTTTTCGGTTGCTCGACCAAATGGAAAGAAAAGGAGGCGGAGCGGATGGAGGCGCTGCGCAAGCTGGAGGAAAAGCCCGTGCGGTTGGAGACGGCGGCGGCCGGCGATCTTGCGGCACTCCGCGCGAACGCGGCGAAGAAGCTGACGCTGGTGAGCTTTTGGGACACGCGCGATAGCCAGTCAGTCGGCCAATTCGCGGACATAGAGACGACTTACCGGATGTATAGCGTGCGCGGACTGGATCTGGTGACGGTAGCCGTGAATCCACCGGAGATGCGTGCCGCCGTCCAGCAACTGCTCGAAAAGCAGCATGCCAGCAGCCGGAACCTGATGTTCGCATCGGGCGATACGGCGGCACTGGAACGCGCTTTCGATGCGGACTGGGATGGCACGGCGGGCGCGGGCTTGCCCTACACAGTGCTGCTCACGCCGGATGGAAAGATCGCCTACCGCAAGGCCGGCGCGGTGGACATGCTGGAATTACGGCGTACGATCCTGGCGAATTTCGACTGGGAATACGAGGGCTTCGCGAAATATTGGGGTCAGAAGCCGGAGTAAGATGTGGCCCTGCGGGTTTCCGATTTCTGTGTCCAGTCTTCTGTCTCTCCGTTCTCGTGACCGTCAACATCACCCGGCACCACCACAATTCCGGAATCCGTCAGCGTATAGCCGCGGGCGCGGTCGTCGGCTGCGTCAAAGCCAATGACACTCGATTCCGGGATTTCCACGCCCGTATCGATGATGGCGCGCCGCACGCGGCTGTTGCGCCCGATCTTGACGTTCGGCATCAGAATCGAATATTCGACTTCGCAATAACTGTTCACGCGCACGCCGGTGGATAGCACGCTGCGCACTACTCTGCCGCCGGAAATAATCGAGCCTGCCGCCACGATGGAATCCACCGCGACACCCATGCGGCGGCCCTCCTGCGCGAATACGAATTTAGCGGGCGGCGCCTGCAGCACGTGCGTGCGGATGGGCCAGTTACGGTCGTAGAGATTGAACTCCGGGGTGACCGCGACCAGGTCCATATTGGCCTCGTAAAATGCATCGATGGTGCCCACGTCGCGCCAGTAGCGCGCCTGCTTGGCGTTGATGTCGTGGAAGTCATAAGCGATGACGGAGCAGTCCGCCAGCGCGGCCGGAATGACGTCCTTCCCGAAATCATGCTTAGAGTCCGGATTCCGGGCGTCTTCCTGTAACAGGCGCAACAGGACCGGGGTGTTAAATACGTAGATTCCCATGGAGGCGCTGACCATCTCGGGATTGAATGGCGAGCGCGCGGGGCCGCCGTGTTGGGGCTTTTCCTCGAAGCCCCTGACGCGATAGTTGCGATCGATTTCGGCGACACCGAAGCGGTCCGCTTCCGGGGGCGTCACCTGGATGGTGGCGATGGTGATATCGGCGCGGTGCAAGCGGTGCCAGTCGACCATCTCGCGATAATTCATCTTGTAAATGTGGTCGGCGGATAAGATCAGGGTAAGCGCGGGCTGTTCCGCGGCGATGCTGGGGCTGTTCTGGAAGACCGCGTCGGCGGTGCCCAGATACCAGTCGTCGCGGAGGCGCTTCATGGGTGGAATGGTCTCGATGAACTCGCCCAGAGCGGGTGATAAGATGTTCCATCCGTAACGTATATGCCGGATCAGATCCAGTGACTTGTATTGTGTGAGAATGAAAATTCGCCGCAGGTCAGAATTGATGCAATTGGACAAGGTGAAGTCGATAATGCGGTAAACGCCGCCAAAACAAACAGCCGGTTTTGCAGTATCCCGCGTAAGGGGGGATAGTCGTTCGCCGGCGCCACCCGCCAATAAAATTGCTAAAGCCGTTTCCATTCGTTTAAACTATTGAAAAGCAGTTGGTTTACGCTAAGACGCCTTCCCTCTGGAGGGTGTCCGGGCGAATTTTGGACTTGACTTTGTCCGCCAACCACTTAATGATATCAGTACCCTCTCTGCGAAAGCAGAAAAATCTAGGTCGGGTTTGGAGGTGTAGTTTTAGTTGGCTGAGGTAAAGTTACAAGATGGCGAGACGCTCGAAAACGCTCTTCGCCGCTTCAAGCGCAAAGTCCAGCAGGAGGACATTATAAAGGAGGTCAAAAGGCACTCCTTTTATTTGAAGCCGGGCGAAAAAAAGCGGGTTAAACAGGCGCTCGCACGCAAGCGAAACCGGAAGAAGTCACGCCGGGAAATCGAATAACCACGGGCGGACAGGTTCCGGCCTGTCCGCTCCACAACCCGTTCGCGGAAACCAGGTTGGCATATGGCGGAGTTCCAGGATCGGATTCTCAAGTGCTCGGAATGCGGAGCCGAATTTGTTTTCACAGCGGGAGAACAACACTTCTTCCACGACAAAAACTTTAAGAACGAGCCGAAGCGTTGCAAAGCGTGCAAGAGCAAGCGGCAGGCGGGACCGTCGGTTGGGGGCAAGACGGAAACCATGACGGTCTGTTCGCAGTGCGGGCGGGAAACGACCGTGCCGTTCAAACCCACCCAGGGCAGGCCGGTGTATTGCCGGGAATGTTTCCTGAGCCGCAAGACGCAGGTGGCCGGCGCCGGGGCGGATGGGTAGGGCGGACGCAGCATGAACACGCGCACGTGTGAGGCGGGCTTTGGAGACCCACGCAGGCCGCGCTCGTGAGGCCTGGAGGACGGCATCCTGAAGGACAATAGCGCGGTCACGGGTCTGGTGCGGACGAAGTGATGCCGCCTTTCTCCGGTGTGATCGCCGCCGCGGTGACGCCGCACAGCAAGCGGGGCGACGAGCCCGATATCGGGGCCACTCTCGATCTGATCGATTTTTTGTGCGGCGCGGGGGTGCAGGGCATCGCGTTGCTCGGCTCGACCGGCGAATTCGTCAATCTGAATGTAGACGACCGGGTGCGCCTGGTATACCTGGCTGTCAAACGCAGCCGGGTGCCGCTATTGGCGGGCGTTTCGCACTCGACGCTGGATGGCGCCCTGGCGTTGGGCCGGGAGGCCAGCGCGGCAGGCGCGGCGGGGCTCCTGCTGATGCCTCCTTATTTCTTCCGTTACCGGCAATTGGAAATCCGCGAGTTTTACTTGCGGTTCGCCATCGAGATGAATGAGCGGGCGCCGATCTATCTATACAATATTCCCGCTTTCACCAGCAGCATCGCGGCCGAGACAGCGGTGGAGTTGCTGGCCACCGGCCGGTTTGCGGGTATCAAGGATTCGAGCGGCGATTGGGATAATTTTGAGTCGCTGAACCGTTACAAGCAGGAACACCCTTACACGCTGCTGGTGGGCCACGACAGCATCTTCGCACGGGCGCGCCGGGCAGGGGCCGACGGCGTGGTTTCGGGTGTAGCTTGCGCCATGCCGGAACTGCTCTTGGGGCTGGACAGAGCTATCGCCAGGCAGGATGAAGGTGAGACGGCCCGCCTGGATGCCCGGCTGCACGAATTCCTGGACCGCATCGAACCGTTCCCCACGCCGGTAGCTATTAAGGCGGCACTGGCGGTGCGGGGGATGAAGAGCGGGCCGCCGCCCGTGCCGTTGGCGCGGGAGACGCAGGCCGCACTGGATGAGTTCCGGGATTGGCTGCGCGGATGGCTATGAACAAAACGAAACCGCGGCGGGGTTGAAGCCCCGCGCCGGCTAAAGCCCCCCCACGTGCCTTAGCGCGTACGGCCGGTCTCGAACAGGAACCACACGCGCCGCTCGGTTTCGTCGATCCAAACCTCCAGCAGGCTGGTGGTGGCTACATCGTTCTCGTCATCGCACAGATCATGCATCTCGCGCATACTGGCCAGCAGCGCGCGGTTATCCTCGCGTAGTTCGGCCAGCATGTCGGGCGGGTCGACGTATTCGGCATCGTTATCGCTCAGGCGCTGCAGCCGGCCAATGTGGCCGATGGAACGCACGGTGGTGCCGCCGATCTTGCGCACGCGTTCGGCGATGTCATCGGTCATTTTGAAAATCTGCTCGGCGTGCTCATCGAGCAACAGGTGGTAGTCGCGGAAATGCGGACCGCTCACGTGCCAATGGAAGTTCTTGGTCTTCACATAGAGGGCAAACACATCGGCCAGCAAGGCATTCAGGCCGCCCGTAATGTTCTTCACAGCATCGGCTTCGAGATCAGTGGGTGTCGCAAGGGCCGGGGCGCGGCGTCGCGTTTCGACTTTATCTTCGGTAGTTGGCATCGAGGACTCCTTTTTATGAGGTCTTCTTAAACACGATCATAATTGGTATGCACGCGTGAGTCCATGATTCCGGCGCAATGGGGGGACTGAAACGCACGTAGAAACCGCTTGCTCACGCGCGCGGCTCAGATTTACGCGCGCGGCTCAGATTAGGGTGTCGTAGGAGATGCATCCGGCAGCGTGAAGAGATACGCAATGAGATTATCCATCTCGCGCGGCGAGAACTGATAGGGCGGCATGAAGCTCCCGGGCGAGAGCGCCGCGGGGTTGGCAAAATGCTGCGCCACCCACGTCTTGGTGCGGCGGCGGGCAAGTCCGTTCAACGGCGGACCCATTTTCATGCCCACGCCGTTCACTTCGTGGCAGGTGCCGCAGTTTTTTGCCTGATACAGCAGAGCGGCCTGGACCGCGAAATCCGGGGCATTGGCGAGCGCCTCGGCATTGCCGGGCGTCAGCTTCAACAGAAATGCCGCCAGGGTGTTCAACTGCGCATCGCTCAATTGAATCGCGGGCATGGAACTGCCGGGCACCATGACGGCCGGCCGCTTGAAGTGCGCAATCATCCAGGCCGCCGATTTCTTAATAGGCAGATTCGCCAGATCGGGACCGGGTTTTGCCGACACACCCGCCGGCGCGGCCGCCTTCCCGTCCAAGGCGTGACAACTGGCGCAATTCTCGCGGCGGAAGTATCCGATGCCGGCCAGTTCCTGCGGCGAAAGGCCTATCCAATCGGTGGGCGCGCCATAATCGATGGCGACTGTGTCGGGTTTGGGCGTGGTGACGATCGCGGCCACCGTCAGTCCGGTCCAACCGAGCAGCGCCAATGCCGCGACACCGAACGCCGCGGTGCGCCGCGTGACACGCAACACTTTTCCGCGATCGATGAAAGGCACCAGCAACAGCGCCAGGATGGCGAGCGAGGGCAGAATCACGCTGCCCACCACGGCCAGCGGACCATCGAAGAACTTGAGCGTTTGAAAGAGAAACAGGAAATACCAGTCGGGGCGCGGGATGTAAGTCGTGTCGGTGGGATCGGCCAGGCGCTCCAGGGGCACGCGCACGGCTACCGCCATCACGAAAAGAATGATGAACGCGGCAAAGATGGCCGCGGTATCTTTGAAGGCCTGCTGCGGATAGAACTTTCTGGTGGATTTGACTTCGTCGCCGGGTGCCGGTGCGACGCCGTGCTTGCGCACCAGATAAATATGCAGCGCAATGAGCAAGCCGGTGGCCGGCGGCAGCAGCAATACATGCAGGCCGTAAAATCGCGCGAAAGTGACCACGCCGATGGCGCCTTCTCCGCCTAGCAGGCGACTCATATAGGGACCGAGGAACGGGATGTGTGAGGCGATCTGCGTCGCGACGACTGTGCCCCAATAAGCGCGATTGTCCCAAGGCAGCAGATATCCGGTGAGGCCGTAGGCCATAGTGAGCAGCAGCAGCACCACTCCCATCATCCAGGTGGCCTCGCGCGGCTTCTTGTATGCGCCATACAGAAACACCTGCGTCATATGCAGCACCACCACCACGATCAGCATGCTGGCGCCCCAATGATGCAAGCCGCGGATGAGGTGGCCGGCGGTCACTTCGGTGAGGATGTAGCGCAGGCTGTTGTAGGCGTCGCCGGGGGTGGGCGCGTAGTTGAAGGCCAGCAGCGCGCCGGTGAACGCCTGCACCAGAAACAGGAAAACGGCGATGCTGCCGAAAACCTGGTGCCAGCCGCTCGAAGCCGGAATGTCTTCGTAAAGAAAATTCCGGATGGCGGTTTCGATTCCGGTGCGATGATCGAGCCAGCTCACGCTTTCTCCTTCGATTCGTGCGGCGACTGGCGGAGCGCGCCCAGCAGCAGCTTGCCCTTCTCAATCTTGGTCTCGTAACGGTCGAGCGGCCGCGGCGCCGGACCCGAGATCACCGTGCCATCGATATTGAAAATGGAGCTGTGGCAGGGGCACAGAAAGTAGTTGCGGCTGTCGTCCCAATGATAGGCGCAGCCCAGATGCGTGCACTGTGGCCCGTAGGCGACTACCTGGGAATCGGCCAGCTTCACCACCCATGCCGACGTTTTTTCGCTCTGGATTTTCCAGCCATCCACGCGATTCTGGCGGAAGACCATCTCGATAGGCGCGCGCGGGTCGAGGCTGGATACATCGCCTGCCTCCATCCACTGCGGCATCTTACGGAGTTTGGGGGGAATAAGCAGATAGATGGCCGCAGGTACGGAGAGCGCCGCCGCGATGAGGCTCCACAATCCGTAGATCATCGCGACGTAGAATTTCCTGCGTGTCAGATCGTCTTGCGCAGGCGCACCGCTTTGATCCATGACCGGCATGCTTACACCATACGACGGCGCGGGCCGCGGGGTTGTGGTGGTTTTGTTAAAATTTTGGAACTTTTTGCAGACCGGGCGGTGGAGTCCAAGGGGGATCGGGGGGCAGGATAGGAGTCAGAAGTCGGAAGGCGGTCGTCGAAATTCGATATGCTGTCATGGTATGGCAGAAGAAGACCTGAAAGCTGAACTAGAACGATTGCGCGCTGAGAACGAGGCGCTGAAGAGGCCGGGACGAGGCCAGATTTCTATCCGCGTGAGCGAGAAAGGCGGTGTGTCAGTCTATGGCTTGGGCCGTTTCCCGGTCACGCTATATAAGGAGCAGTGGGACAAACTGCTGTCGGCGTCGGAACAAATCAAGACTTTCATCCAGGATAACGATCACCTGTTGAAGAAGAAAGAGGCGTGATCGATACAGCGTAGCAAGCGGTCCTTTCGTGCGGGCACGCACCGAGGTTGTGGCCAGTGCGTGTGGCGCAGCACCTTCCGCGAGTCTGTTTTCACGGGATTCTCCGGCATTCCCGATAGAATGGGAGGAGGGAAAGGAGTGTAAATCTCGATGACAACCGAACATAAGAACTCAGGGACGGGGATGAATACAAGCTTAGTTTGGATGGGCGTGGGCGTTGGCGCGGCGATCGGCGTGGCGGTGGCCCTCAACCGGCGGAAGCGGAGCGGCTGGTACACGGCCACGCGGCGGGTTGCGGATAAAACGAACGATCTGGCGGTAGTCAGCAAGGATATGCTGGAGCGCATCAAGGTGATCTACGCCGAGACGCGCAAGGTGGTGGATGAAGCTACCGAGCTTTGGTCGCAGGGGCGAAAGCTGGTCGGAGTCTAACGCCAGGCAGCTTGAGCCCAGAGCCCGGCTAAAGCCTCGCGCCGGCCAAACCTGCCTTCCAAAACGGCCTTTGCATCCCGCCGCGCATTGCGTGACAATCCGGGGATGCACTTCGCGCACTCCCAAAGAGTCCAGGAACTTCAGCGCCAGCTCACGGAGTTCTTGGACCAGCATATTTACCCGAACGAACGGCTCTACTACCGTCAGATCTCCGCAGGGGATCGCTGGCAGCCGGTCCCCATCATCGAAGAGTTGAAACCCAAAGCCCGAGCTGCCGGGTTGTGGAATCTGTTCCTTCCGGACGATGACCGGGGCGCCGGTCTGACGAACCTGGAATACGCTCCCCTCTGCGAAATTATGGGGCGCGCGGCGATGGCGCCGGAAGTCTTCAACTGCTCGGCGCCCGATACCGGCAACATGGAAGTGCTGGCCCGCTATGGCACGCCGGAGCAGAAAGAACAGTGGCTGGTCCCGCTGCTGGATGGCCGCATCCGGTCGTGCTATTGCATGACCGAACCGGCGGTGGCTTCATCGGATGCCACGAACATCTGCGCCAGCATCGTGCGCGATGGCGGCGAGTATGTGCTGAACGGCCGCAAATGGTGGTCGTCGGGAGCGGGCGACCCGCGCTGCAAAATCGCTATCTTCATGGGCAAGACGGATCCGCAGGCGCCGCGCCACAAGCAGCAAGCCATGATCCTGGCGCCTATGGACACGCCCGGCATCCGCATTGAGCGCATGCTGCCGGTGTTCGGCTATGACGATGCGCCGCACGGCCACGGCGAAGTGGTCTTCGACAATGTGCGCGTGCCCGCCGCCAACATGCTGCTCGGCGAAGGCCGCGGATTCGAAATCGCGCAAGGCCGCCTGGGACCGGGGCGTATTCACCACTGCATGCGGCTGATCGGCTTGGCCGAGCGGGCGCTGGAGGCTATGTGCCTGCGGGCGCAATCGCGCGTGGCTTTCGGGCGCAAGCTGGCGGAATTCGGCGCGCTGCGCGCCGATATTGCCGAATCGCGCATGGAGATCGAGCAGGCGCGGCTGCTCACTTTGAAAGCCGCTTACATGATGGACGTGGCGGGCAATAAAGCCGCGCGCGCGGAGATCGCCATGATTAAAGTGGTGGCGCCGAACATGGCGCTGCGCGTGATCGATCGCGCCATACAAGCGCACGGTGGCGCGGGCGTCTCGGACGATTTCTTTCTGGCGCACGCCTGGGCGGGGGCGCGCACGCTGCGCCTGGCGGACGGGCCGGACGAAGTACATCGCGAGGCCGTCGCGAAGATCGAGCTGCACAAATACGAAGCAGGCAAGGCGTGAAGCTCGCGGGCAAGGTCGCGGTGGTGACGGGCGGCGCCAGCGGGATTGGCCGCGCGCTTTGCCGGCGGTTCGCCGCGGAGGGTGTGCGCAGCGTAGTGGTGGCGGATGTGGATGGCGCCGGTGCGGAGGAGGTGGCGCGCGAAATCGGCGGGCTCGCGGTACACACGGACGTGAGCCGTGAGGACGAGATCGTCCGGTTGGTGGAGCGCGCGATCGCGGTGTTCGGCGCCATTGACCTGTTTTGCTCGAACGCGGGCATTGTTATGGAGGGCGGCGTCGAGACATCCGACGCCGATTGGCAGCGCATCTGGGGTATCAATTTCATGGCGCATGTGTATGCCGCGCGTGCCGTGCTGCCGGGGATGTTGGCGCGCGGCCAAGGCTATCTGTTGCAGACCGCTTCAGCCGCCGGACTGCTGACCCAAATCGGCTCGGCGCCCTATGCAGTGACCAAACACGCAGCCGTGTCGTTGGCCGAATGGCTGGCGGTCACCTACGGCGATCGCGGCATCCGCGTATCCTGTTTGTGCCCGCAGGGTGTACGCACCGGCATGCTGGCTGGAGCCGAACGCGGACCGCTACGCTTTCTTCTAGAAGGCGCGCTGGAACCCGCGCAGGTCGCCGACGCGGTCATCGCGGGACTGGCGGCGGAACGCTTCCTGATCCTGCCGCACCCGGAGGTGGCCGAATATATGCGCCGCAAGGTGGACGATTACGATCGCTGGCTGCGCGGCATGCGCCGGATGCAAGCGAAGTAGTTGGCCAACGCTGAAACGTAGCAACAGGTTAACGTAACCTGATCGCAGCAGTCCGAATCGAATGTACTGTTATGTGCGAAAATCGAGGGTATCGTAACTAACGTTTGCGAGGACCTCCTTCATGTCGAACTTCTTCTATAAAAATTCGTTATTGCTGTGGACGGTGTGCTTTTTCCCACTTGCCGGCTGCGCGCCAACGCTCATGGCGCAAGGCCTCCGGACCGTGCCACCGGACCGGCCGCGCATTGTTAAGCCGATCGATCCCAACACCCTCTATACCCTCGCCGGGAACACTCGTCCCGAGGCCAACGTGGAAAACGACCGGGGTAAAGTGCCGGATGCGCTTGCCCTGGATCACATGTTTCTCCAATTGCAGCGCAACCCGGAGCGGGAACGGGTGTTGCAGAGTTTTATGGATCAACAGTACGATTCCCGCTCGCCCAATTTCCATAAATGGCTGACCGCGGCGGAATTCGGCCGGCTGTACGGACCGGCGCCCGAAGATATCGAGAGGGTTTGCGCGTGGCTGCGCGCCGGCGGCTTCGCGGTGAATACGGTATATCCGAGCGGCATGTCGATTGATTTTTCCGGAACGGCAGGCCAGGTGTTGGGCGCATTCCACACTGAAATTCATAAGCTCTCCGTGAACGGGCAGCCGCATATCGCGAATATGAGCGATCCCCGCATTCCGGAGGCGCTGGCGCCCGTGGTGGCGGGGGTGGCGTCATTGAACGATTTCCGGCCGCACTCGATGATTAAGCCGCGGATAAAGCCGCGCCCCCAGTACACTGTAAGCGGAAACGGCCTTACCTTCCACCTCTTAGCCCCCGCCGATCTGGCCACGATTTACGATTTGAACCAGGCTTTTGCGCAATACACCGGCCAAGGACAGACGATTGCCGTGCTGGAAGACACCACGCTTTTCAGTAACACGGATTGGAACGTCTTTCGGACCGTATTGGGTCTATCCACGTACACCTCCGGGTCATTGGAGACAACTTACCCGGCCCCGCCGAGCGGCGTTTCCAACTGCTCCAATCCGGGTGTTAATCCGGACGACTCTGAAGCGGCAGTCGACGCGGAGTGGGCCACCGCTGCCGCGCCCAACGCCACCATCGAACTGGCGGCTTGCTCCGGCACGAACACGACCTTTGGCCAGATGATCGCCGAAACGAATTTAATAAATGCGAGTACTCCGCCGCAGATCATCAGCATCAGTTACGGATTATGCGAAGCGGGCGAGGGATCGTCGCTCAACGCTTCGTTTAACTCGCTGCATCAGCAGGCCGCGATGGAAGGTGTTTCCGTGTTTGTGTCGGCGGGAGACGAAGGTGCGGCGAGTTGCGATGCGGGATCCACGGCCGCGACGCATGGTATCGGTGTCAGCGGCTTTGCTTCCACACCCTACAACGTGGCCGTGGGGGGAACCGATTTCGCGGATACATATCAGAATACGGCCGACACCTACTGGGGTGATACCAACAGCGCCACTTACGGTTCGGCTCTCTCGTACGTGCCGGAGATTCCATGGAACGACTCCTGCGCGAGTTCGCTGATCGCGGATACCTTCAAGTTTTCGGTCGGCTACGGGCCAGATGGCTTCTGTGGCAGCCCGGATGCGGAATTCGGTTACTTTAGCGTGGCCGCCGGAAGCGGGGGCCCGAGCGGGTGTGCGACCGGCGCTGCTTCGGAAGCCTTCGTGGTTAGCGGCACCTGCCAGGGATGGCCCAAACCGACCTGGCAATCGGGTGTGACTGGAATCCCGAACGATGGTGTACGGGACTTACCCGACGTATCGCTGTTCGCGGGCAACGGATATTGGTTCCACTACTATGTGGTCTGCTTCTCCGATGAGAGCGAGGGCGGCGCTTCCTGCTCCGGGCCGCCGGACGAGTGGTACGGCGGAGGCGGCACTTCCTTTGCCGCGCCGATCCTGGCTGGCATACAAGCATTAGTCAATCAAAAGATGGGAGCCAAGCAAGGCAATCCCAATCCGGTCTATTACAAACTCGCCGCCGGCTCGGCAGCCGCATCGGTATTTCACAGCATTACGATGGGTGATATCGCAGTAAACTGTTCGGGCGAATTCAACTGCTACGGCGCCGGGTTTGTAGGACGGGGCCGTGCCACGCCAGTTACTCCGTTCGGAGGAAACGGTGCGCTATCCTCCACGAGCCAAAGTTACACGCCGGCATTTGCCGCCGCCGCAGGCTGGAACTTTGCTACCGGCCTCGGCAGTATCGATGCATACAACTTAATCACGAATTGGAGCAGCGGTCAGTAAGACGGCCGCCAAGGATGAGTCATGGTCAAATTTAAACCGATTCTTATTATTACCAGCGTCCTATTTATGTTTATGGCTTTGACCCCTGCGCCGGTGAAGGGCCAGAGTTTCGACACCAGCGGAACGGCCAGTCTCACCGGACCATATCTGTTCCGGTATGTGGTTTACGCCAACGACACGAGCGGCAATCTGCTGGAGTCCTGCACGTTGTCCGGCGTTATCACCTTCGACGGCCAGGGAAACTACAGCACTTCTACCGCGCAATTCTACGATACCGGAAGCTCTTGCACTTCTCTGGGTGGGGGCACATACGGAGTGCAATCAAATGGGATGGCCCAACTGGACAATCCGCTCCTCCCGGCGACTCTCTTCGGCACGTTTAGCCAGCCAGTGCTTGTTGCCAGTTCGACGGAGGACGACGACTTCGACCTCTTCATCGCCGTGCAGGCCCCGGCGTCTGGTTTCTCGAACAGCAACCTCTCCGGTTCATTCACCACAGGCACCCTGGACTTCCTGAATGCCAGCGCCACGCTGGCGCGGGACGGCTACTTCACTCTGAACGCGGACGGCAATGGAAATATCGCGGCATTCACGATTACCGGCGCAGCCGCGAACTTGAGTTCCGGCAACAATTTTACGCAAAACGTGGCAGCTTCCAATTACTCGCTCTCCGGCACCACCGGTGGAACCATGACTTTCCCGAGTACCTACGGCGATACAACCCAGATCATCAGTGGACAAAAAGCTCTGTATGTGTCTGCCGACGGCAATTACTTCGTAGGCGGCACCGTGAACGGGTCGGATATCATTTTCGGCTTTCGGGCCGCCTCCGGAGCCAGTTCCAGTGCTTTGCTGTATGGGACTTACTTCCTCGCTGGGATGGAAGATTATGCCGCTAACGGTTTTATCGATAACTTCTGGGGCGCCATCAACACCAAGGGAGACAGCAATCTGATCTTCCATGAGCGGTTCGACGATGTAGTTGATGGCGAGACCTATGACCAGACGTTCTACACAACAGTAGATATCGGAACAGACGGTTCCTACTTCGACGGGTTCTATTACACTTATCTGACCGGAAATATAGGCTCGATCTGCGGCGGTTGTTCCCAGGCCATGATGATGATCGGGTACGCGCCCCAGTATTCACTCATTGTCGGCATCCACTCGCCAACCGTTACGCAGGCGTCCGCGCCGTGGATAAACCCGGTCGGTATCACCAACGCCGCCAACTTCACGCCGATTACCAATGCCTATGCGCCGAGTGAGCTGGTGAGCCTATATGGCAACTTCGGCGTATCCACGCAAGGCGCGACGACGATTCCAATCTCCACGAATTTGGGCGGCGTGCAGGTCCTGGTCAATGGCCAACCGGCGCCGGTTCTGCTGGTGAGCCAGACTCAGATCAACGCCTGGATGCCGTACGAAATATCGGGCGACGGTTTTGCCACTTTCCAGGTGATGGTCAACGGGACGACTTCTAACTCTGTCACTGTGTATGTCGATGCCTCCTCGCCGGGCATCTACACCTATCCCGTGCCGAACGGCATTAGCGCCGGAGCTATACTGCACGCCAATTACACGCTGGTGAGCGATAGCAGTCCTGCCCAACCCAACGAGACCGTACTGCTGTACATGAATGGATTGGGAACCGCAACCCCCCAGGTTGCCGATGGCGCGGCCGCTTCCAGTAACCCCGTGAGTTATGTCGACGAATATAATAATGGGGATCTTTCCATTTATCTCGACGATGGAGTCGACACTCCCGCCGAGGCCAACGTGGCGTTCGCCGGCCTGGCGCCCGGATTAGTCGGGCTGTATCAGGTCAACTTCACAGTTCCATCGACCGGCCTGGCAAACGGAGACGTCTACATTGATTTTGAGACGCTCGAGGCATCCAACGAGATGGCCACGATTGCGGTGTCGGGCTTTCCGCAATCGAACGCGCGGGCAGGTCGCGTGCGCCCGGCTGCCAGGCGAATCCATCGCCGGCTCGCCTCGCGGGCCAGACACGCCGCGGATGTGACCAAGCGCGAGCGGGCCATTCCGGAACGGTAGCGGTCAGCCCAATGCCACTTAGTTATCCGAATATTGGGAATGCTGCATAGTTCGTGGGGCAGACCTCCAGGTCTGTCAGGATGGGCCTGCGGCCCGCGAATAGTGATGAAAACCATGTGGGGCAGGCTCGCAGCCTGCGGCGGCCTCTCAGGCCGCCCGAACGGGGTTTCAACAGGTTACGGTAGGTTTTCGACGGTGCGCGGGTCCTCCAGGACCCGCCCTTCGCGCTTTGCAATCAGCCGTTCCACGCGCGAGCCAGCCGACGTGGACGTCGGCCGCAGGACTGGACTTGCCCCACAATTTATGCAGGTGTTCGTGTCTTCGCGGACAATTAGACGCATGCTGCGCAATCTTCGCGCGGTCTTTGGCGTCGTTCCACTCGAAACCGCAACGATCATCCTGCTCCTGACAAGTCGACAATAAAGAGCAACGGGCGAAAGCGGAGCTGCATTTGAAGCGCTTACCGCTCTCGGCAGAAATAGGGTTCTTCTCTGCCGTCGCCTTATCCGCTGAAATCTGGTGGTCACAAAGCCAGACCCGACGCGGCCCTTTGAAAGGGTTAGTAAGCCGCAGTGTTTTGGTGCGAAGTGCACCGCTGGCGTGCTAGCCTCATCCTGGGATCGGAAAAACCGTTCTGGCGACCCACTCGTGAAAGATGATAAAGTCGCAACGAATGCCCGACCCGCCCACCGGCCGCCGCAAATTCCTGAAAGCCGTCGCTCTGGCCGGCGTGCCCCTGCCATCCTCCGCCGGGCAAACGCCGCCGAAAGCCGCCGCGCCACCCGTGCCGCCTGCCGCTTCGCCTCCGCCCAGACCCGTCACCCTCCCCCGCTCCTCCATGCGCTACCCGCGCGTCTACAGCAGCCGCCAGCTTGCCATGCTCGCCATGCCGCTGGGCGGGATCGCCGCGGGCAGCATCAGCTTGGGCGGACGCGGCCAGCTGCGCGATTGGGAAATCTTCAACCGTCCCGATAAAGGCCGCTCGCCCGAATACGCGTTCGCTTCTATCTGGGCCCGCACCGCCAGCCGCAAGCCCGTCGCGCATGTGCTGGAGGCCCGCCTGATGCCGCCCTATGAGGGCCCCGATGGTCTCGGCTCCAAAAACGCTCCGGGCCTCAGCCGCCTCGAAGGCGCAACTTTCACCGGCGAATTCCCCATCGCGCAAATCGCCTTCCGCGATTCCCGCCTGCCCGTCCAGGTTACCCTCGACGCCTTCAGCCCCTTCATCCCCCTGGATGCGGACGCGTCCGGCCTGCCTGTCGCCATCCTGCGTTATCGCGTGCACAATACCGGGCACGAGCAGGCTACCGTCTCCATCGCCTGGTCCATCGACAACCCTATCGGCGCCGGCTACCACGATCCGGTGCAGCTCCGCAAAGGCGACCAGCGCGTGAACGAATACCGCGCGGATGGCGATCTCAAAGGCCTGCTGATGGGCAACCCCGGCATGCCCGCCGGCGACCCGCAAGCCGGTACGCTGGCCCTCTGCCTGGTCAAGCCCGAAGGCAAGCTCACCTATCTGCGCGGCTGGGTCAACGCCAAGTGGTGGACCAGCCCGCTGCTCTTCTGGGACGATTTCTCGGACGATGGCCAACTTGGTCCCGAAGCCCCGCAGCGCAAGCCCATTGGTTCGCTGTGCCTGCAACAGGAAGTCGCGCCGGGTGCCGAAGCCGCTTACACGTTCCTGCTGGCCTGGCATTTCCCGAATCGCACGCCGGCCTGGTCGGGCTGGAGCGCGCCCAAGGGCCAAGAGAACACCATCATTGGCAACCATTACTGTACGCGCTTCGCCGGCGCATGGGAGGCGGCCCAATACGCCGCCGCCAACCTGCCCGACCTGGAAGCTCGCACGCGCCGCTTCGTCGCCGCCATGCGCGAGAGCACCCTGCCGCCCGCCGTGCGCGATGCCGCCATGTCCACCCTCTCCACGCTCGTCACCCAAACCTGCTTCCGTACCGCCGATGGCGAGTTCCATGGCTTCGAAGGCTCCAGCGATCACAGCGGCTGCTGCTTTGGCAATTGCACGCATGTCTGGAATTACGAGACCGCTACGCAGCATCTCTTCCCCACCCTGGCGCGCTCACTCCGCAAGGCCGCGTTCGGTTTCTCCGAAGATGAAAAGGGCGGCATGCACGTCCGCCAGCTGCTCCCGGATGGCCAGCAGCGCTTCGGCTACGCGGCCGCCGACGGGCAGATGGGCCAGATTATCAAGGCATATCTCGACTGGCGTCTCTCCGGTGACATCGCCTGGCTGCGCGATCTCTGGCCCCGCATCCAGCGCTCCGTCGCCTTCGCGTGGGTCCCTGGCGGATGGGATTCCCAGCGCCGCGGCGTCCTCGATGGCGTGCAGCACAATACTTATGATGTCGAGTTCTACGGCCCCAATCCGCTGTGTGGCATCTACTATCTCGGCGCGTTACGAGCCGCCGCGGAAATGGCCCTGGCCGTAGGCGACGCGCAGGCGGCCCAGGACTATCGCAGCCTCTTCACCGCCGGCAGCCAATGGATCGACGCCAACTTATTCAACGGGCATTACTATATACAAAAGGTGCGCGGCATTCCCAAAGATCAGATAGCCCCCGAAACCGTTGGGGACATGGGCGCCGATAACCCCGAGAAGCCCGAGTTACAACTCGGCGATGGCTGTCTGCTCGATCAGTTAATGGGACAGTATCTTGCCGAAGTAGCCGGCCTTGGTCCACTAACCGACCCCGATCACATTCGCGAAACACTGAAGTCACTCTGGCAATTCAATTACAAGCGCCAGCTCTACGATCATGACTCCGTGCAGCGCACTTACGCTCTGAACGACGAAGCCGCCCTGGTGGTCTGCGACTATGGCACCGGCAAGCGTCCCCAGGTTCCGTTCCCGTATTACGCCGAGGCTTGGACCGGCCTCGAATACCAGGCCGCCGCCACCATGATTTATTGGGGGATGGTCCGGGAGGGCGTCGAGGCGTTCGAGAACAGCCGCCGGCGGTACGATGGAGAACGCCGCAATCCGTGGGATGAAGCCGAGTGCGGCCATCACTACGCGCGCGCCATGTCGGCCTGGTCCGGTGTGCTGGCCCTGAGCGGATTCCAATATCACGCGGCGGAGAAACGCGCCTCCATCGCGCCGCGCATTGAAACGGGCGTGGCCAAATTCTCATGCTTCTGGTCTGCCGCACCTGCCTGGGGCACATTTACGCACGCCGCGGATGGCGGACACCGCCGCGTGACTCTGGCCGTCACCGAAGGCAGCCTGCCCTTGCGCAGTATCGCCCTGTCGCCGGGTGCCGCGGCTGCACCCTCCGCAACGCTCAGCGGCCATGACCTCGCGTTGGGACCGGCCGCACCCAATCACGATCGCTTCACCTTTACTGAAGAAATCATCATCCACGCGGGCGAAGAGTTGGTGCTGCTTGCCTGACCGCCCCACCCTGGTCTTCGTCGGCGGCTTCCTCGGCGCGGGCAAGACCACGCTGCTGCTGTCGGCCGCGCGCCTGTTGCATGATCGCGGACGGCGCGCTGCCATCATCACCAACGATCAAGGCGCGGCGCTGGTGGACACGCGCATGGCCGCCGCACACGGCTTCGATGCCGGCGAGATCGCCGGCGCCTGTTTCTGCTGCCGCTTTGGCGGCTTCATCGCCGCCGCCCAGAGCCTTCGCGCGGTGAAGCCGAACGTGATCTTCGCCGAGCCTGTGGGTAGCTGCATGGATCTGTCTGCCACTGTGTTGCAGCCGCTCAAGCAACTGTACGGTACGGAGTTCCGTCTCGCGCCCTACTCCGTGCTGGTCGATCCGCAACGCGCTGCCGAGTTCGCCCAGCCGGACGCCGACCCGCAACTAGCGTACCTGTTCCAAAACCAAATCGCCGAAGCCGACCTGGTGCTCTACAACAAATCCGATCTCCAAACAAAACCACCAGCCACTGGCCACCAGCCACCAGCCACGGCGCGCAACGCGCGCCAAATCAGCGCCGTGACCGGCCAAGGAGTGGCGGAGTGGCTTGACGAACTCTTAGGTGGAGGTATGCCCGTCGGCAGCCATCTCCTCAATATCGACTACGCCCGCTACGCTGCCGCCGAAGCCGCTCTCGGCTGGCTCAACTGGGAGGGCGAGTTGCGGCTCGAAACGGCGCTCTCACCGGCTGCTATCGTCGGGCCTCTGCTCGAGCGCCTCGACCACGAACTCACTTGTGCCGCAGTGCCTATAGCGCATCTGAAAATCTTCGATCGTTCTCCGGCGGGCTATATCCGCGCCGATATCTGCCGCAATGGCGACGAACCTTCCGTGGAAGGCGACCTGCTCGCGTCTCCTGCTCGCCAGCACGAGATCGTGATCAATCTGCGCGCCCGCGCGCTGCCCGCCCTGCTCGAAGCATGCGCGGCCCGAGCCATCGCCGGTCTTCCCCCCAAGCTCCGCATCCGCCATCAGCAATGCTTCCAACCGTCGCCGCCCGTGCCCGAGCATCGCTTCCAGACTGTAGTCTATTAACGGCTTCGGAACAGTGAACAATCCTGTTAGAGTAAGCTTTCACCAATAGATTCCATGAAAGCATTGGTCAAAAGTAAAGACGAGCCCGGTCTCTGGCTCGAAGACGTGGAGAAGCCCCACATCGGCATCAACGACGTGCTGATCCGCGTGCACCGCGCGGGCATCTGCGGTACCGACGTGCACATCTACAAGTGGGACGATTGGGCGCAAAAGACTATCCCCATCCACCTGGTCATCGGTCACGAATTCGTGGGCGAAATCGCCGAAGTCGGCTCCAATGTCGCCGATTTCTACCCCGGCGATATCGTCAGCGGCGAAGGCCACGTGGTCTGCGGACGCTGCCGCAATTGTCTGGCCGGCCGGCGCCACCTGTGCGCGCACACGCAGGGCATCGGCGTGAACCGGCCCGGCGCATTTGCGGAATACATCGCCCTGCCCATGACCAACATCTGGCGGCATCACGACGGCATCGATCGCGATGTTGCCGCCATCTTCGATCCTTTCGGGAACGCCGTGCACACGGCGCTGTCCTTTCCCGTGCTGGGTGAAGACGTGCTCGTCACGGGCGCCGGCCCCATCGGCATCATGGCGGCCGCCGTCGCGCGTCATGCCGGCGCCCGCTACGTCGTGATCACTGACGTCAACGAGTATCGCCTGGCGCTGGCCCGCAAGATGGGTGTGACGGAAGCCGTGAACATCCGCGAAAAAACCCTGCCCGAGATACAAAAGAAACTCGGCATGAACGAAGGCTTCGACGTGGGCCTCGAAATGTCCGGCAATCCCGCGGCCTTTCGCGACATGCTGGCCAACATGAGCCACGGCGCCAAGATCGCCATGCTCGGTATTCCCGATCGCGACATGGCCATCGACTGGCGCACGGTCATCTTTAATATGCTCACCATCAAAGGCATCTACGGCCGGGAAATGTACGAGACCTGGTACAAGATGTCCGTGATGCTGCAGTCCGGTCTCGATATCAAGCCGGTGATCACGCACCGCTTCCACTACACCGAATTTGAGCAGGGATTCGAAATTATGGCCAGCGGTCACTCCGGCAAGGTAATTCTAAACTGGCAGTGACTCAGAAGCTGTAGCGCAACGCCAGCATGGCGTGCGAATTACGCCGGTACTCTCCCAGGAAGTCCGACTCATCCCCGCGAATGAGCGTGAACGCCGCGGTGGCCCGCCAATGTGCGCCGAACGCTTGCGAGTATGCCAGCCTGATCCACAAGCCCTGCCCGTTCTGCCGCACGGCTGTCTCCAGTGCCACGCTGCGATTGGTATCGATGGTATAACCAGCGCGGCCCAGAAACGCGCTGGTCAGCCCGCGGTCCGGCGCGAAATCGAAAGTAGAGCGATGCAAGGTTACTACCTGTCCCGCATAACCACCGATGAAGAACCACTCACCGGCCTGCCGCTCCGCTTGGATCACGTACAAAGCGTACTCGTCCTCCGTTTTCGTCGTTGATGTGAAGTATGCCGCCTCCGTCTTGATGGTCACGCCCTTCCATGGAATCGCGGCATCGCCGCCGTACATGCGCATTTGCGGATAGTAGCGCTGGATATCCACCACGTCCGGCTGCGGCTCCTGAAAATTAAAGAGCGGCAGATTGTTGTGACCGTCATAGAAAGAGAGCGAATACTCCGCCACACTGCCGATGTGATTCCAGCGGGCGCCGAACTGCGAGCCGCCCGGAAACGACGGCGGAAGCTCGCTGAGCGCGATGTCCGCGGGCACGTTACTCCAGCGCTGATTGAGCAGCGGTATGCGGCTGGGAGTGAACACCGGCGCCCACACCAGGTCGATGGTGTTCGACTGTCCGCCATAAGTCACGCGCGCGGCGGCGATGGCCAGAAAGTCGTTGTCCACGACCGTCAAATAGTCCCGCGGCGCGAAGCGATCGGTGGGATTCAGTATGTCGGCCTTACCCCAGCGGATGAACTGCTTTCCCAATACGGCAGTGAACTTATTCTTCGAGTAAGTGGCGCTAAGTTGTCGCACTTCGAAAGAGGGGCGCCGGCGGGCGCGGTCGTCCCAGGAAAGTTCCCAGGCGCGATCCACCTGCTCATGCGTGTCGGTCCGCGCGTCGATACCGCCCGAAAACTGCCAATCCGAATTCAGCTTGTAGAACGCTTCGTAACGGAACAGGGCTTCGCCGATCTCCTGCCCGCTATCGTTCGGAACGGTTTGCGGATAGCCGATGAAATCAGTTTCCAGAAACCCGCGCTGACTAAAACTTTGCCCCCAAACCGCGGCGCTGAGCCCCACAACCCAGAACCCACAACCCGCCACCCGTTTCACATGGCCCGCCGCAGCGCCTGCACTGTGAAATCGTCGTCCTTCATGGGCACGTTGTAGCGCACATTTTCGAGCTTCAGAATCGTGCGGCTCTTGCGTCCCAAATCTGTCATTTCCAGGTGCCGCGCCGTCCACACGCCCTGTATGTTCTGGATGTCTGTCTCCACCAGCCGGCGCACCAGCTTGTCTTTGACATAGTTTTCGTACTCTACCGGTACGTAGTTATCCTTGCGAATCCAAACACGCGATGAAGTGTATTGCGAACTCTTACCTTGCTTGGGTTTCGATTCTATGCGCCAGCACGGCGCGCCGCCGATCGGTTCTTCTCCTTCCAGGGTGAAATCGAACTGGTCGACGTCGCGCTCCTCCAGATCTTCGAAGCTGAAATCGGTGCCGAAAAAGCGCGTGGAGCGGTCCTGTTGTGCGATGCGCCGGTCGCGTCCGATGGCCGGCGTCCACATCCATTGATCGGAGGATCGGTCGGGGTGGTTCACCACCAGCAGAGCCACGCCTTTCACCTCCGCGGGCTCCGTGAAACGGATGATAGCCTTACTCGCGCCGTAGGACCCCAGCCGGTCCGATTGCCAGTGCTTTTTTGAGACTTTGTTGCTGGCACTGATGACTTCGAGCGAGCCGTCGTAGTGCTGGGAGTCGGTGCGGCCGCGGCGCTGGGATTCGGCCACGATCTGGCGGGCGTCGCCGGCCGCGGAGAGGGTGGCGGCCCCCAGTAGCAAGGCGAGAGTAACTCGCCGCAAGTTCCTATTCATACTCGAGCGCCTCCACTAGCGAACTGCGCACTGCGGTCTCGGCGGGAAACAGCGCGGAGCCGAACGCCGCGCCCAGTATTACGGGAATGAGCAGCGCCACGATGCCGAAGGGAAATGTGTAATCGAGCGCGATTCCCGCGAAGCTCTGCCGCACGATGGTCAATTGGTAATACAGATTTACGGCCCCCGCCGCCACGCCCAATATCAGACCGATCATGCCGATCGCCAGCGCCTCCATCCAGATGGTGTGGCGGATCTGATTGCGCAATCCGCCCACCGCGCGCAACACGCCGAGTTCCCGCCGCCGGTCTGTGATCGAAACCGTCAACGTATTGACGATGCCCAGAATCGCTACTAACACCGCTACGAACAGTTGCAGGTAGGTCATGCCGAACCATTGGTCGGTTACCTTCAATACCCAGGTATGCACCTCTTTGTTCGAGAGCACGAAGAGCCGCCGTTCGCTGGCGAAGCGGTCCAGAACGCGGGCTTTCACATCCGCGCCCACGGCCCCTGGCGCCAGATAGATACGGAACACGTCCACCGCATCGTCTTTCCACAGCCGCCGGTAGAGCGCGCGTTCGATGAAAATCGTGCCCAGTTGGTTCGAGAAATCTTCCAGAATGCCCGAGATGGGCAGCCGTAGAACGCCCGCCGGCGACGCGATCTCCAGCATCTCGCCCAGTTTCAGCTTTTCCAACTGCGCCAGGTTGTCCGCGATGATCAGGCCCTTCTGCGCGGCTGCGGCGCGATACATGCCGTCGAAATCACCCGCCGTCACCCGCTGTCCGCGCGTGCGGCGCGCGATGGCCGACGAATCAATGGCCACCAGCATGACCGGCTTTCCCCGGAAGTTGATGCGGACAACCCGCACCGGCTGCACTTCGGCGATGCCCGGAATCTGCCGCAGTCCATCCGCCATACTGTCCGGAAAGTGATACGTGCGCGCGGAGATGGTTTCCGAAGGTGTGACGAAAAAATCCGGGTTCATGGTGATGTCCATCCATTGCGTAATCTCCGTATAGCTGGCGCGGGCCATGCCGCCCAGCGCGATGACCAGCGCCAGGGACAGCATCAGCGCCGCCACCGTGGCGGACGTGCGGCGCGGCGATTGAATCAGGCTATCGGCCGCCAGGGCGCCCTCCACCGGCCGCAGCCATTTGAGCGGTCCGCGCAGAAGCTTCGAAAGATACAAAGACAGCGCCGGCGTGAGCAGCAGCATGGCCAGCACTGCCAAAAAATAGCCGGTAAAGAAGGCGCCCTGCGAGCGCCCGAATACGATGCAAGCCGCCGCCATGGCGATGGCTGCCAGGGCCGCCGTGCGCCGGCGGCGGTTCTCGCCGGCCGAGAGCACCTGGTATTGGCCCTTCTGCAAGGCCTTTACCGGATCGACGCGCGCCGCGTTGCGCGCCGGCAGGAAGGCCGCGATCATGCTGGTGACCACGCCCATGGCAGCCGCCGCCACCAGTAGCCAGGGCCGCACCAGCATGTGGTCCGCGTTCGCCGAAGCGCCCATCACGCCTTCCATGAATGCGTTGGTGCTGGCCGTCAGGCCCTGCGCCATCAGCAGGCCGAAACCAATTCCCACTGCCGAGCCGGCCAATCCCGCGATGGCGCTTTCACCCAAAAACAGCGCGCGGATCTGGCCGCGCGTGGCGCCCAGCGCGCGCAGAATGCCGATTTCGGCGCGCCGCTGCGTGACCGCGATGGCAAACGAGTTATAGATAATGAACGTGCCGATGAACAGCGCGAACAGGCTGGCGATATTCATGGTCATGGCGTAGACGCTCATCAACGATTCGAAATGCTGGCCCCGCCCGGAAGGCGGATCCACGTCGAAACCCGGCCCCAACAGCTTGCGCAGCGATGCCTGGCCCTCCTCGAGCGCGACGCCCTCCTTCAGGCCGATATCGATGCGGTCGAAGCGTCGGCCCGTGCCGAACACTTTCTGCGCGGCGTAGATGTCCATGATCGCCAGGTTGCCGCCGAAAGCCGACGTCATGCCACCCGATCGCAAAATGCCGCGCACGGTAAACTGCTTGTCGCCATCCATGGTTTTCATGGCCAGCTTGCTGCCGCTCGCGAGACCGTTGCGCGCCGCGAAATCGCGCGTCAGGATGAGGGAATCCGGCTGCGCCAGGAATACCAGCGGATCGTCCATGACCTCTTGGTCGCCGCCTTCCAGGTCATAATCGCGCAGGCTGCGGTCGCCGGTCATATCCACCGCCAGGATCAGCAGCTTGCCTTGGCCTTGGAGGCCGCTATCGACCACCTGCTCGATCACCGGCGCCGCCGCGCGCACGTTGGGATCGCTCTGGACGCGTTCCAGAACCTCTTCCGGAAAACCTCCGTCGCCCGCTGAAACCTGCAGCTGGGTCTTGCCGGCGATATGCTCGACGGTGCGGTTGAAGGCTTCGAGCACGCTCTGGTTGGCCGTGTACATGCCCACCAGCAACGCGACACCCAGGACGATGCCGCCGATGGTGAGCACCCAGCGCACCAGGTGCTTGCGCGCGTAAGGCCAACTGATCAGCCGCAGCAGGATCATTTGCGCACGTCCCCCGCTACGCGCCCGTCGCACAGGGTAAGCATGCGCGGGCAACTGGCGGCTACGCCGGCATCGTGCGTCACGATCAGCACCGTGGCGCCGAGGCGCGCGTGCAGATCGCGAATCAGCTTTAAAATTTCTACCCCCGTGTGGCTGTCGAGGTTTCCGGTGGGCTCATCGGCCAGCAGAATCGGCGGATCGAAGGCCAGCGCCCGCGCGATGGCCACCCGCTGCCGCTCGCCGCCGGAGAGTTCGTCGGGCAGATGATCCATGCGATGACCAAGCTGCACCAGTTCCAGAAGCTCGCGCGCGCGGGCCGTGGTCTTCTGCTTCGGCAGGCCTTTCAGATGCAGCGGCAGCGCCACGTTTTCCATGCAGCTCAGGCTGGGCAGCAGATTGAAGAACTGAAAGATGAAGCCGATTTTGTCGCGGCGCAGGCGCGTCAGATCGTCATCGGAGAGGCTGGCGATGTTGCGCCCCTCGATGCGGATCTCGCCGGTGCTGGGGCGGTCGAGGCCGCCGATCAGATTCAGCAGGGTGGATTTTCCCGATCCCGACGGCCCCACAATCGATACCATCTCGCCGCGCGCCACGTGCAGATCGATCCGTTGCAGCGCGGTGACCTGGCGCTTGCCCGCAAAGCTTTTCGTAACGCCCTGAACTGAAATCACCCGTCCCCCGAGAATTTCAGCGTACCAGACGTGTGCTATAAATCAGGCCCTGTTGGCACTCGATCGCCGCCGTTTTTTGCAACTTTCCGCGCTGGCGGCCGCGCCGCTGTTGCCGGCGCCATATGCACGCCTGGCCGCTGCCTTGCGCCGCAAGGTGAAGATCACGGACGTCAAATGCATGATCGTGCGCGGGACCTGGGATTGGAACCTGGTGAAGATTGAAACCGATGCCGGCGTGCACGGCATTGGCGAAGCCTATTGGGGGCCTGGCGTAAAGGACGTGATCGCCAGGATCTTCCAGCCGCTGTTGATCGGTGAAGATCCCCTGAACGTGGACAAGCTGTACACCAAAATTCTGATGCGCAATGCCGGCGCGGGCGCCATCGGCGGGGTCACCGTGGAAGCGGCCAGCGGGGTGGAGATCGCACTTTGGGACCTGGCGGGGCGCATTCTGGAAACACCCACGGTGAACCTGCTGGGCGGGCGCTTCCGCGATCGTGTGCGCTTCTATCGCACCACGAACTTCCCAAGCAGCACGTCGAAGATCCCGCGGCGTGGCGCGATCTGGTGCATCAGGTGCGCGCCGAGCGGTGGGGCTGGACCGCGTTCAAGTTTCAGGGCGATGGCATTCCGCGCGCGCTCGATCCCGAGTATCGGGAACCCGGGCACGATCCGTACATCCGGCATTTGAAGGACAGCGATATCCGGCAGATCGTGCGTTTGATGGAAGCGGTGCGCGAAGAACTGGGTCCGGATGCGGACTTCGCCGTGGAAGCGCACTGGCGGTACGACACGCGCGATGCCATTGAGTTGGCCAAGGCGTTGGAGAAGGTCAGGCCCATGTGGCTGGAAGATCCTGTGCCGCCGGAAAACCCCGAAGCGATGGCGTTCGTGAGGCGCCAGTCGCCGGTGCCCATTTGCACGGGCGAGAACCTCTACACGCGGCAGGGATTTCTGAAGCTGATCGAACTGCAAGGCTGCGATGGCGTGCATATTGACATGCCCAAGTCCGGCGGACTGTTGGAATCGAAGCGCATTTCGGATCTGGCGGACAATTACTATATCTGGACGCGCGCGGCGGCATCCATGCGGAACTTCCGCATCCACGAACTGGCGAATTACATCGATTGGTGGCCGGACTTAGTCGTGCATGAGGGGCCGATTTGGGAAAACGGCTATTTGACTATTCAGGATAAGCCAGGCTATGGGATTGAGTTGAATCCGGATGTGGCCCGCGCGCACTTGGCGCCGGGAGAGACCTGGTGGGGGTGAGTGCGAAAGCCGTATGAAGAACGCCTGCCACACCTGTGCTGGATGGGCACAAAGACCACTCCGCCCGATCACTGAACTCATGTAAGTTGCGTCTCTGGACAAACTGGCGACTTACTTGCATATGATCCTCGCCGGAGGCCGCCGGTGCAGATCCGTACCCTTGTTCTTGCCGCGCTTTCATTCAGTAACGCGGCGCAGGCGATTGCTTGCCAGAATCTCCCCGCGCTGCAGAGATCCGGAACGGTTACCCAACCTGTGGCGGGCAATCTGGAAGGGTTCAAAGTGACTCACTCGGTTGTGCCGAAGGTATCTTCCAGCAAGGCGGCACAGGCCGAAGGTAGCGTGATCGCGGTAACGCTCACGGTCGCTGGCGGCAAGCCGGTTCACGCGGAGTTGCATGACAACGGCACGCCGCTGGCCCGCGGAGTCGAACGGGCGGCCATGAAATGGCGCTTCGACATGCCGCGAGACGGTACCTCGCCGGTGATGGTCGATCTGGTGTTCCGGTACGATCATCGCAAGTTCTGGCCTGACATTTCAGTGAATTTGCCCGCGAGCCATTGATTGGCTCGCTATTCTGCATACTTCTGGGCGATGGGAAAGCGGCGGCCAATGCCGAATGCCTTGGAAGTCACCTTCAGGCCCGGCGCGGCCTGCTGCCTCTTGTACTCGTTGCGATCGACCTTGTTTACAATGTCCACGACCGTGGCGAGCGGCAACTGTAGCTCATGCGCAATCTGCCGCGGCGCCTGGTAATCTTCCACGTAGGCGCGCAAAACCTGGTCCAGGGTTTCGTATGGCGGCAGCGAATCACTGTCTTTCTGATCCGGACGCAACTCCGCCGAGGGCGGCTTCTCGAACACGCTCTCCGGTATGGCTCCCGGACGACGCCGGTTGGTCACCCGCGCGAGATCATACACCAGCGTCTTGGGTACGTCGCTGATGACTGCCAGACCGCCGCACATATCGCCGTACAAGGTGCAGTAGCCGACCGCGAGTTCACTCTTGTTTCCCGTGGTCAGCACCATTGCGCCCCATTTGTTCGAGAGCGCCATCAAGGTAACGCCGCGCAGGCGCGCCTGCAAATTCTCCTCGGTGACATCGCGCGGCGCGCCGGCGAACAGCGGGTCCAGCACGCGCAGGAACTGTTCGTAAACCGGAGAGATGGGCGCCATCTCGAAGCGGATACCGAGGTTTTGCGCTAGCGCGCAGGCATCCCGGATGCTGCCTTCCGACGAGAATGGGCCGGGCATTCCGATCCCGGTGACGTTATCCGCGCCGAGCGCATCCGCCGCGATGGCGGCCGTGAGCGAGGAATCAATGCCGCCGCTCAGGCCGATGAGGACGCGCGCGAAACCGCACTTGCGGATGTAGTCGCGCGTGCCGAGGACCAGCGCTTCATAAACCGCTTCGCACTCATCCTGCAGGTTATCGTGTTGGGCGCCCGCGCCGGTGGCGGAATCGAATAGCACCAGGTCCTCGGCGAAAGAAGTCGCGGAGGCAGCCACCCGTCCGGTGGCATCCATGGCAAAACTGGTGCCGTCGAACACCAGTTGATCGTTGCCGCCCACCTGGTTCACATAGACCAGCGGAATCGAGTGGCGGCGCGCCGTGGCGGCGAAGATCTCCCGGCGCAGCGCGCGCTTGCCCATGTGATAGGGCGAAGCGTTGATGCTGATGAGCAGATCCGCGCCGGAATGCGCCAGTTCCTGCACGGGATCCCGCCTGTAGAGCGGGCGCTCCCAAAACTGCTTATCGTTCCAGGCGTCCTCGCAGATGGTGAGTGCGACCTTGCGGCCATCGATGGGCAGGAGTGTTTGCGATTCGGCGGGAACGAAGTAGCGCGCTTCATCAAACACATCGTAGGTCGGCAACAGCATCTTGGTCTGCCGGAACACGATGTCGCCGCCCGCGAGCACGGCGGCGCTATTGGTAGCGCGCTTTCCGGTGGAGGCTGGAGAAGGGCCGACGTATCCGGCGATCACGGCGAGCGGCAGTACGGCGGTCTCGGCGGCCAACCGCTCCAACTGTTCGCCGGAGCGTGCCACAAAGCTGGTTTTTTCCACCAGGTCGCGAGGCGGGTAACCGGTCACTGATAATTCCGGAAAAACCACCACCTCCGCGCCGGCTGCGGCCGCCTCGCGCGAGAACCGGATCATGCGGTCCACATTGCCAGTCAGGTCGCCAACCGTGGGATTGATCTGGGCCAGGGCGATTTGCATCGTCTGACACCATTATCGTCAAATCCGCCGCGCCGGGCGCGACTAAACCTGGTAGTGGACTACGGTGGGCACCTGGTTCGTATTTACCGCCTTGATGCCGGTGGCCTGTTCGAGGGCGGCCAGGAAATCGTCATAATCGGCGCGGCTCAACTTCAGGAGCACTTGCGCGCGTGTGTTATCGCCGCGCGCGCCGAGCCAGGACACGCCGATGTACCGGTCCTCGGTCTCTCCGAGATGCATCAAGGGGACCACATCGAGTACCGAGGCGCCCAGCCGGCGGCGTACTTCAGTACCACACGAGATCTCCGTAATATTCCTGACGGGGACGGCGATACGGCGGCCGCGCTGCACGAAAACGACTTCATCCTTGCCCATAGTGGCGTAGACTCTGTGATGACCCAACGGCAGGCTGCCGCCGGCATACATGGCCGGATATTCCGTGGCTGGTTTCTTCGCCAGCGCGGCCGGAACCAGAGAGATCGACAGAAATAGGATAGCGGGCAAAATCTTCATAAGTTTTAATTAGCGATGCGCTTATCTGAATTGATGCTTCTGGGCGGCTGGAAGTTACAACCCAATTGTATGGGATTCCCGGCCCGCGCCACGTGAAGGCGGGGTTAAAATATGTTCAGGTATGGACAAAGGCAGGCATCCCAAAGTCGTCCGCACCTGGATGGCGGGTAAGATCCGGAAACCGCCTGCGAAACCAAAACCCGCAGCCGCGCCGCCATTCAAACCGGAGACTCACAATAAGACGTGACCGCGCGCGCGATGGCATTCGTTATCCTTTCGCTCGGCTTGGCGCCGGTCTTCGCTCTCGCGGAGACGCCAGCCGAGGAACCGGTCAAGACCACGCTTTGTGAGATCACCCGCCATCCGGAAACTTTCGACGGCAAGGTGGTCGAGGTGCGCGCGCTAGTCGATTCTGGTGTGATGGACCTGCCGTCGGGGGTCAGTGACGATAGTTGCGGCGCCGAGCTGAAATTCTTCACGCCCGACGACCTGCATTTTCGGCGGATGGCCAAGAGCAAGGGATTCCGCAAGCTGGTCAAGGATGTGAAGAGGAATCCCGTGGTTGAGGCGACCATTACGGGGCTCTTCAAGCGCTCCATCCCCGGCCAGGGACCCGGCCAAAAACCGCAAGCAGGCCTGGCGCTGGAGGGCGTGGACGATGTGGTGGTGCATCCCCAGCCGAAAGTGAAGCGTCAGAACCGGTAGTTCACTTCTACAAAACCGAACTGGGAATTGGGGTCGGCCGTGAAGATGCGCGCCACCACGGCGCCGCCGCGCGCATAGCCGTAGTAGATGCCGGTCGAGAGCGCGCGCGAAACCTGGTAGTCCACGCTGACATCGTAGAGTGTCGCGAGACCGGTAGCGCCGTTCGATGGGCGGCCGTTGAAGCCGAAGGTCCAGGGCTGAAAAGCGCCGCCGCCGGAGTACCAGAGATCATGGCTCGAGGCCAGCCACAATCCGTGCACGTCCGCGCGGAGGGTCACCCGTTTGATGGGCCGCAGCATCAACTCACCGAACAGGTCGCGATTGTTCATCTCGTTAAAGAATGGAAAGCGCGCGTAGACTCGCGGCGTGGGCAGGATGGCGAAGAAGGTGCCGTGGGTGTCGTCACTGGCGTTGTTGTCGCCCGTGGAATAGAAGTAGCCCCATCGCAGCCAGGGGCGCACGGCTGGCACGATCTTCGGCTGGAACCCGCCTTCCACCGCGCCCGCTCCGGAACGCTGCGTCAGCAGTCCCCACTTGCCCGTTTGCAGAGCTCCCCAACCCAGCAGGTCGAACGTGCCGGCGGCGGTGGGAATCGCCTGAATGTAGTGGCCGCCAAACGTGCCTATATCGATTCCGCCGAGATCGGTGGCGCGGACCGCGGCCGAACGGTTGTCCGTCTTGAGCACGTCGCGGTCGTCGTTGTAGTAGATTCCGAAGACGCGCCACTCCGCCTTACTCGGGCCGAAGGTAGCCTGCCTAGTAAGGGCCGCATAAGTCACTGGAGTCTTCACCCATCCCCAACCATCCACCTGGAAAACGCCGCGGTCGGGAACCGCGCTGAAAGCCGTGAAGTTCCACGAACCGTTGGAATAGTTATACTGCGCGCCATCGAAACTGCGCTGCACGTCGGAGAAACCAAAAGTGCCGATCAGGCGCTGGGAGATGCCGTCGCGCTTGACGATGGCCAGCGTTTCGTCCTTAGGTGTGACTTCGCCGCCGTCGGTAAATTCAAATCGCCCGAACTTTACGTTCGAATGCTCGCCCTTCACGCGGAAGTAAGCCTGCTTGACAAACACACTGGCCGCATCCTGACTGTTGTGATTCGCCGCGTAGTAGCTTCCGCCCAAGCCGAGTTGCCCAACAGGCGAAGGCTGGACTGCATGATTCGGTATGCCCAGTAAGATGGGCGCTGCCAGCTCGACTCCCCAGTCATAGTTCTGTTCCTTCTGGCTGAACATAAGGCGCAGCAGCGACCCGGAGTATCCGTAGGAGTTCTCACCTTTGGCTTGGAAGAAATCCCAATCTTCGTACCGTTCGTGAATCGATCCTGATACAGTGACAGAACCGATATGCAACGGATCGGCGCCGTCGGACTGCGCGGGTAAGTCCGCGCAGATGTACAGAAACCCGAGCGCATAGTAAGTTACGACTCGCATTGACGCACTCCCCTCCACCGCAATGATGCGAGTTTAATCGCGGTCAAGCGGAGTGTCAATAATGCGGTTCGATTAGGAGCGGGCTTGGGGCGGCAACTAGCAGATCTATACTAGTTCCAAAATGCTATTGGCGTACCCCCTACCGAATGATATGCTACTAGCCATCGCAGAGGGGTAGTCCATGAAAGAAAAGCTTGCCCGGTACGCAGGCATTCTGCTGCTCGTACTGCTAATCAACACTGCATATATCGCGGCCTTCGCATCGCCCACCATATTTTACATGGGTAACGTGGTGCTGCACCTGGGGTTGGGAATGGCGTTGGCGGTGATGCTGTTATGGCTCATCCGGCGCATGCCGCTGGCGGGCGGTTTGTTTCTGGCGGCCTCGCTGGCAGGCGTCTTCCTGGCAGTTCGCGGCAACACCACGCCGCACCGATGGGTGCTCGAAGCGCATGTTATGGTGGCCGCCGCGGCCCTAGTGGTGCTGCTGCCCTACGTGTTCCGGCACACGAGTGTGGGCTTCCGCAATGCGTACGTGACCTGCCTGGCCTTGCTGGCGATCTTTCCGGGCGCCAGCGCGCTTTACCGCAAGGCGCATCCGGATCCGAACGACCGCATCCGCAACCCACTAGTGGTGCCGGTTTCCATGAACGAGGAAGGCGGCGGCCCCCGCTCGCCATTCTTTCCCTCATCGGCTCAGACTAACGTGGGTGGCATCATTCCTTCAAACTTCTTTATGGATTCGGAGGCGTGCGGGCGCTGTCACAAGGATATTTACGAGCAGTGGAAGAGCTCCATGCACCACTTCGCGTCATTCAATAACCAGTTCTACCGGAAATCGATTGAGTATATGCAAAGCGTCGTTGGAACGCAGCCGAGTAAGTGGTGCGCCGGCTGCCACGATCACGCGGTGTTCTTCAATGGGCGCTTCGACCGGCCGATCAAGGATCAGATTGATACGCCCGAGGCGCGCGCCGGGTTGTCCTGCACATCCTGCCACGCCGTTACACACGTGGATAGCTCGATGGGCAACGCCGGTTTCACTCTGCAATATCCCCCGCTGCACGAGTTACTAAGCAGTAAGAATAAGTTAATTCAGGACGTGGATTATTTTATGACGTTCCTGAACCCCGGGCCGCACCGGCGCACTTTCATGAAGCCGTTCATGCGCCAGGACGTGCCCGAGTTCTGTTCCGGCTGCCACAAGGTACACCTGGACGTGCCGGTAAATCAGTACCGCTGGTTCCGCGGCTTTAACGATTACGATAACTGGCAAGCCAGCGGCGTCTCGGGGCAGGGGGCGCGGTCGTTCTACTATCCGCCCAAGACCCAGAATTGTGCGGACTGCCATATGCCGATGGTGGCTTCGCGGGATCCGGGCAACATAGCGGGCCAGGTTCATTCGCATCGTTTCCCGGCAGCTAATACGGCAGTGCCTTACGCCAACCAGGATGAGGCACAGCTCGCGCTAACCAAGAAGTTTCTCACTTCGGGTTTCATTTCGGTGGATATTTTCGCCGTGTCGCCGGCGAGCGACGGGGGCACGGCGATGGTGCGGCGCACTGGAGAAGGCCCCCACACAATGACCGGCTTCGCGGTGGGCGAAGAGGCGGAACAGTCCGGCAACGCCGTGATCCGGGAAGTGGGACAAGTCGCGGCCCCGGTCGATCACTCGGGGATTCATTTGCAGCCGGGATCCACGGCGCGTGTGGACGTGGTGGTGCGCACGCGCAAGATCGGTCATTTCTTCCCCGGCGGCACGGTGGATGCATTCGATGTCTGGGTGGAACTGCAGGGCAGAGATGCCGAGGGCCGCGTGATCTTCTGGAGCGGGAAAGTAGAGGACGGCGGGAAGGGGCCCGTCGAACCGGGCGCGCATTTCTATCGCGCCTATCAGCTTGATGGCGACGGCAATATGATCGACAAGCGCAATGCCTGGCAGGCGCGCAGCGTTCTTTATGTGCGCCTGATTCCGCCCGGCGCCGCCGATGTAGTGCACTACCGGGTGAAGATTCCCAAGGACGCCAAAGGCCCGCTCTCGTTTACGGCCAAGCTGAATTACCGGAAGTTCTCGTATTACTATACCCAGTTCGCTTACGCTGGCCAGCCGAAACCAAACCAGGATCCCAAGCTGTTGACAGCCAGCTACAACAGCCTGGAGTACAGCTTCGATCCGCACAATATCCCGCAGGATGTTTCGGGCAATATAAAAGGCCGCATCCCCGATCTGCCGATTATTACCGTGGCGTCGGCTAAAGCGAGTGTACCGCTAGGGCCGTCAACGTGGGCGCCCGTGGTGCGGAAAGAGGATCGCGAGCGCTGGAACGATTGGGGCATCGGCCTGCTGCTGCAGGGCGACCTGAAGGGCGCCGAGTACGCTTTCAAAAAAGTGACTGAGGCGGAGCCGGGCTATGCCGATGGCTGGCTGAACGTGGCGCGCGCGCTGATTCAAGAAGGCGAGACCGATGCCGCTAAGCCGTATATCCAACAGGCGCTCAAAATCAACGACAAGCTGGGCCGCATCTGGTTCTTTAAGGCGATGATCGAGAAGGCCGATGGCAAGTATGAAGATGCGCTGAAGTCGCTGGCCGTCACGCTGGGCATGTATCCGCGCGACCGCGTCGCACTGAACCAGACGGCGCGCATTTTGTTTTTGCAGCGCAAATACGCCGCGGCGGTGAAGTATCTGGATCGCGTCTGCGACGTGGATCCCGAGGACCTGCAAATGCACTACACGCGGATGCTGTGCTTGCGCGGTCTGGGGGACAGAGCGGGGGCCGGGCGCGAACAAGCGCTGTTCCAGCGCTTCAAGGCGGAAGAATCCGCGCAGGCGCTTACCGCCAAGCCGCGCCTGCTCAGCCCCGAAAACAATAACGAGCGCCAGCAGATACACGATCACGATAGCGTGCCGCTGAATGTGCCCTTGCCGCACATTCCTGGCCCCGTGGGAGGTGGACAATGAAACGGATCTTCGCGACGTTCGGCGCCGCGATGTTTGCGGCGGGGGTGGCGGCAGTGGGAGGGTCACGCGTGGAGACGCCGGCGTCCGTCACCTTCACCGATGTGACCGCCCAGGCCGGCATCAAGTTCGTGCATAACAGCGGGCGCGCCGGCCAGAAATTTCTGCCGGAAACGGTCGGATCGGGCGTCGCCTGGATCGACGCCGACGGCGACGGCTGGCCCGATATCCTGCTCATCAACAGCAAGGATTGGACGCCGCGCGGCCGCAAATCGCTGCCGGCGCTCTATCGCAACAACCACGACGGCACGTTCACCGACATCACCGCCGGCAGCGGGCTGGACGTGGAGATGTACGGCATGGGCGTGGCCATCGGCGACTACGATAACGACGGCCGCGACGACATATACATCACGGCCCTCGAAGGCGACCACCTGTTTCACAACGAAGGCCACGGCAAATTCCGGGACGTGACCAAGGCGTCGGGCATCGACAACGCCAATTTCGGCACCAGCGCTGCGTGGGTCGATTACGACCGCGACGGTAAACTGGACCTGTTCGTGGCGAACTATGTACAGTGGACAGCCAAGGGCGACTTGTGGTGCTCGCTCGATGGAGCTACTAAGTCGTATTGCACTCCGGAATCGTACAAAGGGACATCGTCGAAGCTCTATCACAACTTAGGCAACGGCCGGTTCGAGGATGTAAGTAAGAAAGCCGGCATCGCTGATCCGAATAGTAAATCGCTGGGAATTGCGGTGCTCGACTATAACGGCGACGGCTGGCCGGATCTGTTCGTCTCGAACGACACCCAGCCGAACAAGCTGTACCGCAACAATCGCAACGGCACCTTCACGGAAGAAGGCATGGCTGCGGGCGTGGCTTTCGGCGAGGATGGCGTGGCGCGCGGCGCGATGGGCGTGGATGCCGCCGACTACGACCGCTCGGGGCGTCCGGCGCTGCTGGTGGGAAACTTTTCCAACCAGATGCTGGGGCTTTATCACAACGAGGGCACGGGGCTGTTCGTCGACGAAGCGCCATCTTCTACGGTAGGCCGCGCCAGCCTGCTGACCCTCACCTTCGGCGCATTTTTCTTCGATTACGACCTGGATGGCTACCCCGATATTTTCGCCGCCAACGGACACATCGAAGAGGAGATCGGCCGCGTGCAGCCCAAGGTGCAATACAGGGAACCGCCGCTGCTGTTCCACAATTTGGGCAAGGGCCAGTTCGAGAACGTCACGGCGCGCATGGGAACCGCTTTTAACCGGCCGGTAGTGGCGCGGGGCGCGGCTTACGCCGATTACGATCACGATGGCGATCTGGACATCGTGGTGACCACTAACGACGGCCCGGCTTACCTTTTTCGCAACGATGGCGGCAACCGGAATCACTGGATTTCGATGCGGCTGGTGGGCCGCAAATCGAATCGCGACGGCATCGGGGCGGTGGTGCGTGTGATGAGCAAGTCGGGGAAGCAGTGGAACATGGTGCACAGCGGATCGAGCTACTGCTCGCAGAGCGATCTGGCTCTGACTTTCGGGCTGGGCAGTGATGCGGCTGTGGATGCGATTGAGATCGAATGGCCCAGCGGGGCGAAGCAGGCGCTGGGTGGCGTGGCGGCGAACCAGTTTTTGACGATTGACGAGACGGCGGGAATCGTGGCAAAGTCGGGGCCGCGGAAGAATTGAGTGGGGCAGGCGTCCACGCCTGCGCGGGACGTCCACGTCCCGCCAAATGTCGGGTCTGGACACCCGCCGTAGGACTGCAGTCCTGCCCACGGTAAAATTACAAACCGATGACATCGCGCCGTCTGACCTCGGGGCCGTATTTTCCGCTTGCCCTTCCCTCCAATTCTTAGGACACTGAAATCTGGAGGCAGGAGTGGAGAAGAACGCCAGGAAGGGCTCCCTCGTCATGGAGCCGACGGAGCGCTGGACCCCGCAGGATGCCAGCGAGCTCTACGACGTGGCCAGTTGGGGCAAGGGCTATTTTTCAGTCGACAGCAACGGCCACCTGTGCGTTCATCCCGGCAAAGACCCGCAGCGATCCATCGATCTGAAGCAACTGGTGGATACGCTGGTGCTCCGCGGCATTTCCCTGCCGGTGCTGATCCGCTTCGCCGATATTCTGAAGCATCGTCTGGGTGAACTCGCCGGCGCTTTTCAAACCGCCATCGCCGAACATCGCTATCAAGGCGAATACTGCTGTGTGTACCCGATCAAGGTCAACCAGCAGCGGCAGGTGGTGGAGGAGGTGCTGGAGTTCGGGAGGCCTTTCAAATTCGGCCTGGAGGCCGGCTCGAAGCCCGAGCTGATGGCTGTGATGGCCATGGCGGCTAACGAAACGCCCATCATCTGCAACGGCTTCAAGGATGATGAATACATCGAGATGGCCATGCTGGCCCAGAAGCTCGGCCGCCACATCATTCCAGTGATCGAGAAATATACGGAGCTGCAGCTGATCCTGCGCTACTCGGCGCGCGTGGGTGTGCGGCCCATGATGGGGCTGCGCGTCAAGTTGGCCAGCCGGGGCTCGGGACGCTGGCGATCTTCGGGTGGCTACCGGTCCAAGTTCGGGCTTTCGGTAAGCGAGGCCGTGCGCGCGCTGCAGGAGCTGAAAGACGCGGGCATGGCCGATTGCCTGAACCTGCTGCACTTCCACCTGGGCAGCCAGATCACCAACATTCGCCAGATTAAGGCCGCGGTGAACGAGGCCGTGCGCATCTACGTAGACCTGGTGCGCGCCGGTGCCGGACTCCGCTACCTGGACGTTGGCGGCGGCCTGGGCATCGACTACGACGGTTCCCAGACCGACTTCGAATCCAGCGTGAATTATACGCTCCAGGAATACGCGAACGATATCGTATATCACATCCAAAGCGTGTGTGACGAAGTGGGCGTGCCGCACCCGACCATCGTCACCGAAAGCGGGCGCGCGGTCGCCGCATACCACAGCGTGCTGGTCTTCAACGTCCTGGGTGTATCGGGCATGGGCGAATCCGACGTGCCCGCGGAAGTTCCGGCCGACGCGGAACAGCCGCTCATCGATCTGCAGGAAACCAATCGCTCGCTGACCACCAAGAACCTGCTCGAAAGCTATCACGACGCGCAGCAGGCGCTCGACCAGGCGTTGAACCTGTTCAGCCTCGGGTATCTGTCGCTCGAACAGCGCTGCCAGTGCGAGAACCTGTATTGGGCCATCAGCCGCCGCATACAGGCGCTGGCGAAATCGCTCGACTATTTTCCGGAAGAGCTGGAAGGCCTGGAGGCCATGCTCTCGGATACGTATTTCTGCAATTTCTCGCTGTTTCAGAGCATGCCGGATAGCTGGGCCATTAAGCAGTTGTTTCCGGTGATGCCCATTCATCGCCTGGATGAAGAACCCAAACAGCACGCTATTCTGGGTGACATCACCTGCGATTCCGACGGCAAGGTGGACCAGTTCATCGACCGGCGCGATGTGAAGCGCACGCTGGCGCTGCATCCTTTCGATGGGGGCGACTATTATCTAGGCGCGTTCCTGCTGGGCGCTTACCAGGAGATCCTGGGCGACCTGCACAACCTGTTCGGCGATACGAACACGGTGCATGTACGGCTGAGCGATACCGGCGAAGTCCTCCTGGATTCGGTGATCAAGGGCGATACCGTGCGCGAGGTACTGAACTATGTGCAATTCTCCGCCGACGCGCTGGTGAGCCGGCTGCGCCGCGACGTGGAGACGGCATTGCGGGAGGGGCGGCTGGGGTACGAGGAATCCGGACAGCTGTTGAAGTTTTACGAAGAGGGGCTGCACGGGTACACGTATCTGGAAGATGTGCACGAGCAGTAGGCGCAGGGGTAGGCCGCCAAAGTTAATGACTTGGAAGTCCGGCCGGGCGAATAACCGGCTCCCCTCGTGGGGGATTATCGAACTTTCTTGTCGAGCAACATGTTACCCAGCTGCCGATTGACCTTCATTGAGCATTTCGCGGCAGCCGCGGAGCAACATGTTACCCAGCTGCCGATTGACCTTCATTGAGCATTTCGCGGCAGCCGCGGATAATGCCTTAGCGTATTGATGTGAGCCGTGACTTTAACCGCTTCTCGGTACCCTCCTTGATCGCCACGGCAAGAAACGCCGGAGACGATCCGCATTCGACTGTGTACGTTTCCCGAGCTGCGGCAAAGCTCATCGTTTGCCCAACCACGAGTGTCGAAAAGGGTTTCTATAGCGAGCAAGAGCCACTCTCGCTGGTTCCTTGGGATTCGCCTGCGTACCGCGCTTCCGGTATCAGAGCATTCGTGAATATGAGGACCAATTTGTTCGGGTTTCTGTAGTCGCCTTGCCGAGTGTCCTCCGCGTCGAAGCGAGTGTTCCGCGAGATCTGGCGAAGGGGCTATTCGTGGGTCGCACAATTTCCAACACGTGCGAGTTCGAACAACTGGGCGATTTGATTCGCTTGTCATCTCGATGTAGCATTCGCATCGCGGAGGAAGAGTTCGGTTAACAGAAGGATTTCTGCTCAGCCAAGAGGGCCCTCGGCCTCTTCAGAGTTCGAATCCATGATGCGGTTGATCTTCAGCCCGAGACCTAAGCTCAATAGAATCAGTGCTGGTTTTGTGGCTCCCCACCTTGGACACGTTTCGAACTTTTGCGGCCTAAAACAGTGTCCGTTCGAACTCATCCAAGGTTCTTGGCGCCAACAAGATCGGGGCTGGTGAGTGCGGCTATCCAGACTGGGTGCCCAGCCAGGATTCGTCTCGAACGCGACGGCGCACAGGAGACATTCAGGTCGGTAATCAAGAGCGCCTCGGCGATGACCGCGGGACATGCGAGCCCATTTTACTCAAGGCTCTGGACCCAGCGCAGCGCCCATTTGATGTAGCGGCGTCCAGGAGGCAGGTGAGTTTTCATGCCAACGGAAAGTCGCTTCGCCGAATAGCCCGCAGCCGATGCACCTATACTTTCGTATTGCACAGATCATCTAGGGTTGCCTGCACAACTTCATTGGAAACCTGGCGAACGGATACCTCCACGGTTGGCTCCAGAACGGTTGGATATCGGAGACGCGTCACTGGGTCATGGAGCTTCTCGGCATCGATGTCTTGCCGCCAGACTCCGATTACCAGAGCGTTTGAGCCGTCGCCGATGCCGCCAACTCGTTTTTGATACAACTCCCAGCTGGTCCAGGCATGGAACGATGGCATGACGATCAACTGAACCAGGCGCTGGTCTCTCCACTCCTGCGGAAAACCGGTCCGAAGTCTTCGTGTGGCTTGGTTGCGGAGTTCTACCATCTCCTGCTGAAGATCCAAGGTCATGAATTCACCAGTCTAGCGCTCAGCTGTGCCGAAGTTGCTCCGGGGCAGCGAGTTCGAGTGGTGAACTGGGATCACTCGCAATACACAGAATTGAAAGGGTGATTTTGATTGGCTCCCCACACTGGACACGTTTCGAACTTTTGTGGCGTAACCCACGGTCCGCTCGAACCGGTTGAATCTCTTTCAGGCCAACGGCGTGCGCGGTGAACAGACACGCCCATCCAGACTGGGTACCTAGTCGGGATACGTTTCGAACTTGCCGTTATGGAATCCAATTGCCCCGATCAGGCGAGGAGCTTGTCGGGTTCAGCGCGAGAAGAATCGGCAACTCTCAGTTCCCGGCGCTCAACAGAAATTCCCGCGTTGCAAGCGTACGGATCAAACTGTCCTCGGACCCGAATAGGGAGAAAGCGTTAACGTTCATTAGCTGCAGCTCCTTCAGGGCAACAAGCCGTTCGCTCGCTGGAATGACGAACTTGAGAAACCTTCCTTGCTCGGCGGCTTCGGTCATTACCTCGTCATCGTGGTCCTGAATCAGATAGTCCGAGGGCTCTTTCTTGATAGACATCGTGTACCAAGACTGCTGGTAGACGTGCCGGACGTGGGATCGGCCATAGGGCCCCACTATTTGAACACGCCGCTCCGACTTGAAGATGCCGCCCGATCTCGCTGGTACGAATGCGAACACCCCAACCTTTTCGGCGCACGCGGGGGCTTCGAACGCGAAAAAAGCGGCTACGTAGGGAGACGCCGTCCAGTCAAGCAGCGGCGATGGAAACCCGTGATGTCTAAGATACAGAAGGAACTCCAGGATCTCCTGCCGACCCGTCAGGATCGTCGTGAGCCGGTCAAGATCAGTCCCTACCATCTCGCGCAGCTCTCCATATTCAGGAACGTTATCCCATCGCCTGGCCGTCAGCATTTCAACCGCGCCTTTGGATGCGCTTACTTTGCGGTAGTACTCCAGGAAACTTCGGACAGCCGGATAGGAACGGCCAAGAGTGGTTTGCAGACCCCAATCGCTCTGGGCGAGGCCTCTAAACAGCGGAGGCTTGTGCAGACCCGCGCAGGAAGAGGCCAGACGCCTGACTTCCTCCACATACTCACCCCACCCGCTGACGTTCTTTTCTTCCATGTACCATTTTGCCAAATACAACGGTCTTGTCGCGAGCGTTCGCATAAAGAGCCGATGTCGCCGAGAAGATGTGAAACTGGTGTTTACACATGCGGGCCAGAGAGGATTCGAACCTGAACTCAAACGACTTAGCGCGTCTGGCCGACTCAGCGTTCAATGGAATCAAGACGATGCAAGTTGGCTCCCCATCGTGGATTCGAACCACGAATTAACCGCGCGCTTCAAAGTCACGCAGTTGCTGGTTGTACGAGTGTTGACTTCTAAGGAACCGCTCAGAAACAGTCGTTGCCAAACTCCCTGGAGCCATCGCGGCACTTGAGATCAACTGATTTGCATAGCAGCAATGAGGGCGGTCCGCGTGATTGAAAATGCGCCCTACATGTGGCGCGGAGAGGTCAGCGGAACGGAGTCAGCGAGTCCGGGTCGAACGCGCGCTGAATGGCCAGACTGACATGCCGCATGCGTAACTCTGAGAGCGGGTGGAGTAATCTCTGTTTTCAGATGGTTTTCAGATGGTTTTCAGATGTATGTGGGCCATCTCCATACGGTAACCGGCCGGCGATTCACTTGCCTACGATAGTCGCGCCCCATTCATGGGACTTACGTCTCGCGCGTGACGCGAAAATAGCCAGTGATGGCCTTCGAGATCTTCGACTCCATACTGGCGTTCGCCATATTCGGTCTCGTGCAGGTCCTCCACGATCTTGGCGCCTGCCGCCTTCGTTCGTGCGAAGTGCGCATCCACATCGTCGATGAATACCGGGCCGCGCGCTATTGACCATCATCCAGGCATCGCCGAGCTGCATCTGCGCGCCTTCCATCCGTCCACCATCTTCGCCGTAATGGTAATGCTCACTGAAGCCGAATGCTTTCGTGAGCCAATCCACCGCATCGGAAACGTTCTGATATGTGAGGTGCGGCAGTATGACGTCCGCCGGCACGGAACGGTTTTTCAACATGACCCTCCTTATAACATCGGAATAACATCTTGCCCGGCTAAGCTAGGCTCGCCGGGCGAGAAGAAAAAGAGTCCCTGGACGCAGTCCATCCTCAAGAACCTGAAAACCCGCTTGCTGGAGGCGGGTGGTCCACCAGGCCGGCCCGCGCGTGCCGGCGTGCATGATTAGCGGCCCGAAGGCGAATTGAACCCACGGCTCCTTGGCGATTAGGATCACGAGAAAATCTCCGCCGGGTTTCACGACACGGGCGGCTTCGGCGAGTGCTTGATCGATCCCCTGCCGATCGAGGTGATCGATGGCATAAGCGCTCACGATGGCATCGAACGCGGCAGGTTCGAATGGAAGCTGGCGCATGTCGCCGGTTTTGATGGTGGCGCGCTGCTCCACACCCGCAGCCTTGAGGTTCGCAAACAGTTTCTGCTGCGGGCTGTCGCTAGGCCCGAAGTGGTGTTCGAATGACTCACCGAAGAGATCCAGGGCAACCAGAGTCGCTTGCGGGCGAGATTCGAGGACCATAATCGACGATCTACCGGTGCCCGCGCCCATATCGAGGACCCGTCCCACGCCGGAGCGGAGGAAACTCTGCGTCGGCAAGGAAGCCCGCCCATTGATATTGAGCACGAAGCGCGCCACTAGAAATGCCGAGCAAGACCAAAGAGCTAGAAGGCACAATAAGAGCATCGGCCATCGGGACCACTTGCGCGCATATCCGAGGAGCACTAACGAGACGGCTCCGGCAGCGATAGGCAAGTGGCCATAGCTTAGCCACCAGGGATAGCCAAAGTTCAGTTGAGCGTTTGCGAATAACGGCATTGGGTAATTGTGAACCATCGCCCCTGAACCGATCCTGAACGGCGCGTTCATCCCCCGTTCATCGAAACTACGCTATAAATGTGTAATTGCGGGTTTTGGTCGTCGAGGACGAAATACGGCTGTCCCGGCAGTTGGCGAAGGCGCTCACCGAAGCCGGATACGCCGTCGATTGCGCCGGCGATGGGGAACAGGCCGATTTCCTCGCGCACACCGAGCAATATGACGCAGTGGTGCTGGATCTGGGCCTGCCGAAAATCGACGGACTTACGCTGCTACGCGGCTGGCGGCAAGCCGGCATCCTGGCGCCCGTGCTCATTTTGACCGCGCGCGGGAGCTGGCACGAAAAAGTACAAGGGATCGACGGTGGAGCGGACGACTACGTCGCCAAGCCTTTCCGGATCGAAGAGGTTCTTGCCCGCATTCGAGCTCTGATCCGCCGCGCCAGCGGCCTGGCCCAGCCTGAACTTCGGTGCGGCGCGCTTGCGCTTGACCCGCGCACCGCCCGCGTGTCCGTCGACGGCGCTCCAGTGAAGTTGACCAGCCATGAATACCGGGTGCTCTCTTACCTGATGCACCACGGCCGTCAAGTCGTTTCGCGCACCGAACTCACCGAGCACATCTACGCGCAGGATTTCGACCGAGATTCAAATACTGTCGAGGTATTCGTAGCTCGTCTCCGCCGCAAACTCGGTGCGTGCTTCATCGAGACCGTACGTGGAATGGGTTACCGCATGCAGGAACCTTCCGCCGAGGAAAATCGATAACGGATGCTGCGATCCCTCCGTTCCAGATTGATCGTTGCGTCGGTTCTGTGGACCGCGGGCCTGCTGATGGTGATGCACATGCTTACGCTGATGGTGGTGCACATCTTGCCGGGTGTCCGCACATCGCATCCGGTTGGCCCCACCCTGGCAGGTCTGGTCTTCATGGCGGCAGGCCTGCTGGGATTGCGTCAGTCGCTGGCCCCCTTCCGCCAGTTGCGGGAAAGACTGTGGGCTGTTCGTAAAGGCGACGGGCGGCGGGTGGAAGGTGCCTACCCCAACGAAGTGCAGCCCCTGATTGACGAGCTCAACGCGCTACTCGAAGATCGCGAGAAAGCCGTGAAACGCGCCATCGCCACCGCGGGTGATCTGGCGCACGGCCTGAAGACGCCTCTCGCGCTGCTGGCCCAGGAGGCCGATCGCGCCGGAGCTGCCGGAAATCCTGAATTGGCGGATAGTATCGCCGAATATGCGGAGCGCATGTCCCGCCAGGTGAACTATCATCTGGCACGCGCCCGCGCCGCCGCCTCGGGAGCTGCAGGCACAGCCCGCTGTCCCGTGGCTGCTTGCGCCGACGCTCTGGTACGCACGCTCTTGAAGCTCTACGCCGGCCGTGCGCTCGAGATCTCGTCAAACATAGCCCCGCACCTTTGCGCCCGAGTGCAACGGGAGGATCTCGACGAAATGCTCGGCAACCTGCTGGACAATGCATGCAAATGGGCAAAATCTAAAATCGTCCTGGAAGCGTCTTGCATCGACGCCAAGTTGGTTCTCACGCTGGAAGACGATGGACCAGGTTTAGCTCTTGCTCTACGCGCCGTGGTTTTAGAGCGAGGCGTACGAATCGACCAAGCCGCCCCCGGCTCCGGCCTCGGTTTAGCGATTGTCCGGGATCTGGCCGAGCTCTACGGCGGATCGATCTCTCTCGACGATTCTCCCTCAGGAGGATTGCGCGCGCGAATAACGCTGCCAGCTTGCGCGGATGGTTGAGGGGCTCATTCGACCCTCAAAGCCCGCAGCGGATCGAGGCGCGAGGCACGCCGCGCTGGAATATACGCCGCAGCCAGCGCCACCGCGATAAGAATCGCGGGCGTGAGCGCGAAGGCCAGGGGATCATGCGGTCCCGTTTCGAATAGCAGGCTCGACACAAACCTCGAACAGGCAAACGCCCCAACCATTCCGATACCGAGTCCTGTCAGAACGAACCGTGCGGCGCCGGCGAGCACCATCCTGACGATGCGTCCCGAATCGGCGCCAACCGCTACACGAATGCCTATTTCCCGCGTCCTCCTGGCGACTGCGTAAGCCAGCACGCCATAAATCCCAATCGCCGCGAGCAGCAGTGCCGAAGCTGAAAAACCGCCCAGCAAGACGGCGCTGAATCGCTCCCGCGCGTAGGTCTCTCCGAGAACGGCCTCCATGGTGCGCACCTCCGCGATGGGTAGTGCGGGATCCAGATCGTGTACGATGCGGTGAATCGGCGCGATGATTCCGCGCGGATCGTTGTCCGTACGGACCACGAAGACGAGGCTGGGGTACGCGAGGTGACCGTGGACGTAATAAACGGTAGGTTCAGCCTCCTTATCGAGTGATCCTTCCTTTACATCACCCACCACGCCGACGATTGCGCCGAAGGGATTGGAATCATCCATATCCGCGCTGATGGTGTGGCCGAGCGGATCCTCGCCTGGCATGTATTTGTGGACGAATGCCTCGTTCACGATGAAGCGGATGGGCGAGTTGGGCCCGCTGTCAGCCGGCGAGAAATCGCGCCCGCGCCGCACGGGAATTCCCAAAGTCTCGAAATAACGCGGCATGACCGTGCGGATAACCGCGCCGAGTTCCTTGCCGGGATCCGCCGGCGGGCGCCCACCGATCTTGATGTCCGTACCGGCCGCCATCCCATCGAAAGGAAGGTAGCTCACGGCGCTTGCGGAACGCACGCCGGGCAAACGTTCTACATGCTCGATCACTCTTTCAAAAAAGGGGATGCGGTCCGCAAGCTTATAACGCGCCGCTGGTACACTGAAGCGGAACGTAAGGACATTGGCGGGATTCAGTCCAGAGTGCACGTGCTGGAGTTTCACGACGCTGCGGAATAGAAGACTGGCGCCGGTAAGAAGAATAACAGAAGCCGCGATTTCTCCCGCAATCAGCCAGGCGCGAATGCCACCCCAAGCGCTGGTTCGCTTCAAGTCGAGAGTCATATCCGGCTTAGAAACGATCAGCGACGGCGCGAGTCCGATGAGTGAACCTGTAACCGCGGACAGGCCCACGGCGAACAGCACAATACGCCAGTCGATCGCAATAAATGCTGAGTGGGTGATGGCCTCGGGAGCGAGGGCCACCAGGCCGATGAGCGCGTAGTGTCCGAGCAGAATCCCGCCGGCGGCCCCCAGCGCTGCAAGCATCAGGCTCTCCGTGAGCAGTTGACGCATCAGCCTTCCGCGCCCGGCCCCGAGCGCCAGGCGCAGCGCCATCTCGGAACGGCGTGCCGAATAACGCGCCAGCAGGAGGTTGGCGACGTTCGCGCAGGCCACCGCCAGCAAAAGCCCGACCGCCGCAAGCAGGAGCAACAGCGACGTTCGCACATTCCTGACCAGCGAATCGCGCAGCGGTTCAAGCGTTACCGTCCAGTTCTTGTTGAATGCGGGATTCTCCCGTTCGATCACGGCCGCCAGGCCGGTCATTTCCGACTGTGCCCGCGCAAAAGTCACGGCGCGGTTGAGCCGTGCCACGGCCAGCATATAGCGTCCGGAAACTAGGCGATAAGGGCGGGCGGGGTCGAGCCCGAGGGGCGCCCAAAGATCCACCGCACGGTCGCGGAAATAAAAATTCGGAGGCATGACCCCAATGATGGTGCGGGGCAGCGAATTAATCATGACCCGGTGCCCGATGACCCGCGCATCGCCTGCAAACCAGGTCTGCCACAATCGGTAACTGATCAGAACTAACGAGTCGCTGTGTGCGCTGGCTAGATCCTCGGCCTCGGTGAACAGACGGCCGCGAAACGCCTGCACACCGAGCAGCGGAAAGAAGTTTGCCGAAACCATCTGGGCGTGAAACTGTTCGGCGCGATCCCCGTCCTGAAGAATCGTGGGAGCCTGATAGAATGCCGCGATCCCATCAAAGACGCGATTGCGGGATTTCCAATCGAGGAGATTGCCGGGCGATACCGAGTTGTGCTCCGATCCGGCAACGGTGCGGTTACTCTCCCACAACATGACCAGCCGCTCCGGCTCGCGGTACGGCAAAGGGCGGAAAAGCAGATCGTCGGCCGCCGTGTAAATTGCGATGACGACACCGATGCCCAGGGCCAACGAGCCGATGGCGGCGATGGCGAAGCCGAGGCTCTTGCGGAACCCGCGCAGCGCGAACGCCGCGTCCCGGAAGGCGGTCTCGATCCACCGGAAGGTCCATTGTTCCCGCATCGATTCGCGTATGCCGGTCACGTTGCCGAACGGCGGCGCGTCAGGGTCCGCGGCCCGCATCTCACGGTGATAGGCCAGTTCCTCGGCCAGGTCGCTTTCGAGGTGCCGCCGTCTAAAAAGCTTCAATAACCATTTCATGGTGTCTCCATGACCCGCGCGACCGCGGCGACCAGCCGGTTCCAGTTGGACGTTTCGGCCGCCAGATATTTCCTGCCGGCCGCGGTGAGCCGGTAAAACTTGGCGCGGCGGTTGGTCACGGATAGTTTCCATTCGCCGGCCAGCAATCCGGCGACTTCCAGGCGATGCAACGCCGGATAGAGCGCGCCTTCTTCGACCCGCAGCTCCTCGGCCGAACGCTGCCCGATGGCGATGGCGATGGCGTACCCATGCAGGGCGCCGCGTGCCAGTGTTTTCAGAACCAGCATGTCGAGAGTTCCCTGAATCAAATCGCGCGCGCCGGCCTTAGACATAAACGATTGATGCCTTAGTTGTTTATGTATCGCAAAAAGGATGGGATGTCAAGCTTGGCGCCGGGAGCCCGCCGCGTATTCCGATTTTCATCAGCAAGATGGAGAAGATACAGCGCGCTGCCGCCCGACCCATAAGACCGGTACGCTCATCGTGGCGGGCGCCCTGAAATTATGCAACACCACACACAAGGTGCAGTACTCCGTTGCGCGCTACCGGCTTTAAAATCCCCTGGCGCACCAGCGCCAGGCGGACCGGCATTTCGGAGAGCCTATTTGCGTCCCCCTATCCCGCTGCGCTAAGGTGACAGCGTATCCTGAAAGAAAGGAGCCGCGACCATGAACCTCGAAATCCATACGCCCGCCCTTGAAGAACGCGTGCGCGCGCAAATTCAGAGCGGCCATTTTCAGAACACCGACGAACTGCTCACTAAGGCCCTCGATGCTCTTGAGGGAAAGGAAACCATGGCGCCCGTATCAGCGCCGCCCGCGTCGTACCAACGGCTGCCAGGGCGCAAAAGCCTCGTTGAGTTGTTCGAGGATTCACCCTGGAAAGGGCTTGACCTTGATTTCAGCCGCAACAGGATCTCTTCCCGTCCGGTTGATCTTGCATGAGCAAGGGCTTTCTGCTCGATACCAATGTCCCGTCCGAATTGCACGGCCCCAAACCCGATCCGCGCGTGACGCACTGGCTGCAAGCCGCAAACGACGATCTGCTTTATCTCAGCGTCATCAGCATAGGCGAGTTTTGCAGGGGCATCACCGTTCATCCGGAGCAGCACCGCCGCGTCGATTTGCAACGGTGGCTCGATACTGTGTTGCGTCCCTGGTTTGCGGACCGTGTTCTACCTGTCAGCGAGGCGATTGCGGAAAGGTGGGGCATCCTCGACGGCGAATGTCAGTTGAAGGGGCAGCCGGTCGCCGCGCCAGACGGCTTGATCGCCGCAACCGCGCTTGAGTACGACCTTGTTCTCGTTACGCGGAACGTGAGTGATTTCGCGGGCTTGCGCGTCGAGATACTTAATCCTTGGGAGACGTAAGACCGGCCCGCGCTGATGACCGTTATATACCGTTATATTGAGAGGCGGAGTGAAAACTGCTTACTTCTTAGGTGGTGCGCTGTTCTTCTTCAGAGTATCCGTACACTTCTGTGCCACCTCAGCAGCCTGCTCCGCCAATTCCTGTTCGGCCCCGACATATCGCTGGTACAACGCACCAGCGTTCTCAGTTACGGTGTAAATCAACGTGGACACATCGGCGCAGCTGTGAGCAAGATGAAGCAGGGTTTCCGCCTTATCTTTATTTCCACCCATCATCTCCGACATAGCTTGGTTTGAAGAGCCGCCTGCGCACAGCGCAGCGTTTCGGTCTGCGTCATCCAGCCATTCGAAGAACGCGAAACCCAGTGGTCCATTGAACCCTTGGGGCCTGCTCTTGAAAGCCTTTATGGCCATTTCCAATGCGCTCACGACTTCGCGGTCACGAGCGATGGTATCTGCACCACTCTTGCCCACGTGAACCGCTTCCATGTCTATCAGGGGCATATTGTTCTATCGCCCGTTCGGTCTGAGTGAGCACAAGGTTGATTTCGGTGACAGTTGGGAAAGTTTTTTCAGAAGTCTGCGCGCTAGCCACAACCGCAAGGCCGACGGCCAGAACAACAAGCGCACAGGCACAGCGGGATAGAACCATTTGGGTACGCTCCTTCGCGTTCCCCATTGTGCCACGACAGGGGTCAGCCCCGTTTCGCCCCCGTGGTGTCTTATGCGGCGCTAAGCCTCGCTTTGCCCGCATCGCTGATTTTATAGATCCGCGTCTCACGGCCCCCGATACCGACAATCAGGCCGTTGTCTCGCCAGTACTTAAACGCCGCCTCGGTAACCGGCTGCGTCAGTTGCGCGTTCCCCTTCCCGTTGTACAAGCTCACGCGATTGTCAAGAACGTAGTGCTTCAAGTGACCGTCGGAACGAACCAATTCGGATAGTAGATCAAGAGCGACTGTCATGCCTTCCATTTCTATCGCTTTCCTTTCGTCCCCGGACATTACCCGACCCGCAGTGCCAAACGACAAGGCGCGCCGCTTTGTTTCACAAAGGGATAAGTTTTTGAGACGTTTCAGCGAAAGCAACGATCAGACGAGCCGCGCTCGGTGGCCCAAGCGTAAACCGATTGACCATCATCAAGGACTTCCACGACGCAGCCCCTCTTTCTCCCCATCGTTTGAAGTGTGGCTTTAAGCGCTTTTCTCTCGGCATCGTCTCCATCCATACGAATGGCGGCAAATAGAATGATTACACTTGTTGGGATGACGCCTTAGCAGTCATAAAAAAAGGCGCAGGCCAACCGAAGTCAACAGTTCCTCCCGCGCCGAGCCCCCTTTCCCTGGCCTACTGACCGGCGCTATCGTCTGGCACCATGACAGCCGCAAAGCCCCTTCCCTGCCCCTTCTGCGGACATGCCGCTAAGGTAACGAACGACGAGCCGCTCTACGGTGACGGCTGGATAGTCAAATGCCAGAATGTGTACGCCGGAAACTCCCCGCCCGGTATCGGTTGCGAGATCGTACCGCATACCCTGCCCCACACGTCAGCGGCCGCCGCCGTCAAATCGTGGAATATCCGCACGCCCCGGTGTCGCACAAAGGGTAAGATTTCCCCGCGTTGCCGCCTTGCACCGGTTAGCCATAAAATCCGCTTCTCATAGTCCAACGGTTCAGTTATACGGTCACCATGCGGTAGACAACTGACAGAAGTAGAGTGATGGCCAGCCTTACCGATGCAGAGTTCCTTGAGAGAGCAAAAAGAATGGTGACCAACATTCATGAAGGTTTCGCACGCCATGGTGGCGAAGTTCCCGACCCGGATGGATGTTTCAGTATAGTTGGCGACGTTACCGATGCGGCCATCCGAACGTACGGCGAAGGCCGCAGTCTCGTGGCGGAAATGACGCCCGGCCAAACGACGGCAATCAGAGGGTTTGGACGTGTTAGAAACAGATTTTGCAACAAACCTGTCCAACTGAAATGCTGAAACCCGCCCGGCTTCGCCACGTGTCATAAAGGGTAGGTTTTGCATCATTGCCGCCACGCCCGTAAACAAAGGGTTTGCCATGTTGCAAATGTCTAGTGCAAAATGGTGGGCATGAAATACGGCTATGCCCGCGTCTCGACGGACGACCAAAATCCGGCCCTGCAGCTTGCCGCCCTGCGGAAAGCCGGATGCAAAACCGTTTTCAAAGATGATGGCCTTTCGGGCGCCACCACGAAGCGCCCTTCCCTGCTCCGCTGCTTGAAGAAACTCGAACACGGCGACACGCTCATTGTGTGGAAGCTCGACCGGCTGGGCCGCAGCTTGCGCGACCTGATAACCATGCTCGACGACCTGAAAAAGCGCGGCGTGAAATTCCGTTCCCTCACCGAGGCAACGCTTACGTTGAATCTAATTTCCGGAGGTGCGACATGCAATTGAAGCCTTTCCTGCTGGACATGTGGCTGGACAACTACGAGCACGATATTGAATTCAACCTGGCGTCGAGCGAGGGGCCCCGTTGGACGCTAAATGCCCTATTGAACCTCGCGGGCGAGGAAGAGCGGCAGCGGTTCCTGAATCATACATTGGGCTATAGCCGTCCGGCGGGGTCCGACGGATTGCGCGAAGCGATCGCGGAAATGCAGGATGTGAGTGCCGAATGCGTGCAGATCGTGACCGGCGCTTCGGAGGCGCTGGTGGTCCTGATGTGGCTGGCGGCTGAGCCTGGTGCCAACGTAATATTGCCTCAACCTGGATTCGCAACCTTTTCTGCACTGCCCGAGTCGTTAGGTATCGAGACCCGCTTTTACGGGATACGCAAGGAAAACAACTTCCGTATCGATGTGGAAGAGATCATGAAGCTCGCGGATTCGAGGACCAACCTGATACTGGTGAACAGCCCGCATAACCCGACAGGCGCGACGATGAGCGACGTGGAGATGGAGCGGTTGCACGAGTTCACCTCGGCGCGCGGAATCCAACTTGTGAGTGACGAAGTGTATCACCCGATTTACCATGGACGAGAATCGAGATCGGCATCGCGACTGCCGCAAGCGACGGTAATCCACGACTTCTCGAAAGCATTCTCTGTGGCCGGCGTTCGTACAGGATGGATGATTGAGCACGACCGAAAACGCCGGGAGCGCTACTGGAATGCCCGCGCATATTTTTCGATCTCGAACACTTCGGCAGGGGAGATGCTTGCCGAAATAGCGATGCGCAGGCGCGATGTGGTTCTCGGAAAAGCGCGCGAAACCGCCAGGCAAAACCTGGAGCACCTGGATCTGTTCATGGCTGAGCATCGCGAAACGCTGGGGTGGATTCACCCTCAAGGTGGATTGACGGCGTTTCCCTGGCTGGTAAACGAACATAACGCCAGGCATTTCTGCGAGGCTGCAGCTGAACAAGGAATTCTGCTCGCCCCCGGAGATTGTTTCGATGTTCCGTCCCACTTTCGACTTGGCTTCGCCGCCACCGGAGACAAGTTCCCACAGGCATTAGGTCGATTAAGCGAATTCGTGAAGGACTGGCCGGTGAAGATGGCAAGCCGGCAATCGGCATAATCCCCGGTGCAGAGCTTATTCCGGCGCCAGGACCGCACCTAGCGCGTCGCCCACATACTGCGTGAACCAGATGCGGTTGTCGGAGCCAACGGTGATTCCATCGGGACTGGTATCCGCGCCACCGAATCGAAACTCGGTCAGCTCACCGTGCGTGGTGATGCGGCCGAGCGCGTTGCCGCCCACTTCGGTAAACCAGAGGCTGTGGTCGGGAGCCACCACGATGTGCATCGGAAAAGTTGCCGCGATTCGAGGTGGGAAACTCGGTGATTTCGCCGGTCGTGGTGATGCGTCCAATCTTGCCGGCGTTATATTCGGTAAACCATAGCGCTCCGTCGGGCCCGTTGACGATCATGAACGGCTGCGCATTTGGCGTGGGGACGGCAAATTCGGTCAATTGCCCGGCAAGCGTAAGGCGCCCGATTCGATCGCCCGCGAGTTCGGTAAACCATATCGCGCCATCCGGACCGGTGGTGATCTTACAAGGACCGCTCCCGGGATGCGGCAGTTGGAACTCCGAAAACATCCGGAGGCTGAGGTCAAATCGCGCGATCTTGTCGTCGACACCCTCGGTGATCCAGAGATTGCCGTCCGGTCCGGGGCCCAGCCCGGCCGCGCCGGTTCGCCGCGGCATGACGACTTCGGTAATCCCGCCGGCCGGCGTGATGCTCGCGATCATGCCGCTACTGCTAACCGCGTACCAGACATTACCGTCAGGCGCATCGGACATCACCAGCGCCCTGCTGTTCGGTTGGGGCAGGGGAAAGGTGCGAAGCTCCTGCCGTGCAATATCGAAGGTGGCGATCTGGTTCAGGCCGACATTTGAAAACCAGAGGTTGCCGTCCGGTCCCTTGAGGAGAAATGTGGGACCCGAGGCCGGCTGAAGCTTGTATATTTCAAACTGGAAGAGCCCTTGATCGGCCTGGGATGGCGCGAGAGCTTGCGCGAAGGTGAGCGGCGCGGCCGATGCGGCGGCGAGCAATCCGGCCAGCGCGATGAAAGACTGGTATGGCATGTATGTCTCCTTGATTCGTTCCATACACGAAATGCGTCGTCCGGCGTGGAGGCCCATCGAGGACGATGACGAACGATGATGAGCGATGATGAACGCACCTCGCTTGACCACATGATACGCGGGAGAAGAGAAGAATAACAGTCGTCGCGCGTGGTTAAAGTGTAAATACTGATGGTGGAAGTGTAAAAACTTGTTCCAGGTCCGGTGTAATCACATGTTACTCATGCCACAATCGATTTGCGTGCATTAGGGGCGCGCAAGGCAGGGCACATGACCGGTCTACAGCGTTATGGTATCGCGGCCGGGAGCTGCTTGACGCTACTAATCTTCGTAACGCCGCGCGTCACAGTCGCGGTACCGTCGGCAGTTCGAGGCACCATCACCGAGTTCACCGTTCCCACGGCCAATTCCTTTCCCGCGGGCATTACCGAAGGCCCCGACAGCAATCTCTGGTTCGTGGAGAACACCGGCAACAACCTCGCATCGTTTAACCCTCAGACGCACGAATTCCGGGAGTATCGAATCCCCACACCCGGCAGCTTTTCGGTGCGCGTGGTGGCCGACAGTGACGGCAATCTCTGGTTTACAGAGAGTGGCGGGAATCACATTGGCCAATTCACGATCGCCACCAGCACCTTTCATGAATACCGGATTCCGACCGCGGGCGCCAGTCCGTTCGAAATCGTGTTGACCGATACCGGCATCTGGTTTACGGAACAGGGCACCGGCCAGATTGGAAACCTGTCGAACGGAGTCATTACAGAGTATGCCACTCACGCTCCCAATAGCGATCCGGTGGGGATCGTCCCCGCTGACGATGGAGCAATCTGGTTCACCGAGTTAGCGGGGCAAAAGGTTGTAAGATTTGATACTCACACCCAAACCTTCACCGACTATTCCGTGCCTGATGGCGAGCCGTTCGAAATCGTACGGGGGCCGGAGGGCGCCTTTTGGTTCACTATCGAGGAGAGGCCCGGAATCGGCAGAATCACGAACGCGGGCGAGATAACCCGGTTCGTTATTCCCACTCCCGACAGCAGACCGTATGACATCGCGCTGGGACCGGACAACGCCTTTTGGTTTGACGAAGGCACGGCGAACAAGATCGGGCGTATCACGCCGGATGGGCGCGTGACAAACGAGTATCCAATTCCCACACCAAACAGCGGGGCGCACGCAATTACCGCGAGTTCCCGGCTGGGAGTCTGGTTCACTGAAATCTTCGCCAACAAGATTGCGTCAATAACCACCGAGTGAGTTCAGGAAATGAACGGGATCGCGGCGCACAGGTCCACCTAGCTTAGGCTGTCCGGTTAGTCCAGCGGGCGGGCCACTACGGGATTCGCGAACTCCCGCCGATAGTTTAGATGTGACTCTGTCCCGGCGCAAGTCCGTGTTGCGTGGCGTTGCCCTCCTGGTCTGGGCGGCGGGCACCGCAGCCATCCAGGGCCAACAATACGTCTTCCGCTATTTCGGAACCGAGGATGGCCTCACCAACCTGGCAGTCAAGGTCTTATTCCAGGATCGCGCGGGCTTCCTGTGGGCGGCCACCGAGAACGGCCTCTTCCGCTACGACGGTCAGCGATTCAGGCATTATGGCCCCACCGAGGGTCTACCGCGAGAGGTCATCCTGAGTCTGGGTGAGGCGCCGGATGGCAGTGTATTGGTAGGATCGCGGGCTGGTCTTTACCTGGAAAAGGGCGAGCGCTTCGCGAAACTGGTTCCACCTGGCTCCGGCGTAGTGGATGGCTACAGTGGAATACAGTACGACGGCAACCGGCTAACCTACATCGCAACGGATAGGGGCTTGCTTGTCGCACAGCAGCCCCCTGATGGTCCCAATCTGGCTTTTCAGCTACAGCCGACGCCGGCCGCCGCGGGAGGTCGAGACGCGCATGGAGTGCTTCTGGACCCGGAGGTGTTGTGGTACGGTTGCGGCGTCAGCCTGTGCCGGATAGGAAAAGAAGGAACGGCCGTCTTCGGCGAAACCAGCGGCCTCGCTCAGGGAAAGTGGGAATGTATCCGCCGTGACGGCAACGGCGATCTCTGGGTGAGCGATAGGCGGCGCTTCGAGGTGATGCGCCGAGGCAGCCAGCGCTTCGATACGTCGATTCCCGCGTTTCCAGCAGCGGCCGGATCGGGTCAGTTGGCCGTGGATGCCGGCGGCAGATTGCTGGTGCCTACCGTCGAAGGGCTGGTGATTAGCGAAGGGAAGCGATTTCGCACGGTGGGACCGCGCGAAGGTCTCCGGAAACCGGTCTACTCGGTGCTTCAGGACCGGGAAGGCGCCATTTGGGTGGGGCTGGCCGGTAGGGGCTTGGCCAGATGGCAAGGTTACGACGAATGGGACGGCTTCTCCCCGGCCACGGGCCTGGATAGCGAACTGATCTACGAAGTCCTGCCGCTGGGCGATGGCAGCCTGTGGGTGGGCACTGAAAACGGACTGTTTCGCGGCCGCAAGATCGGAGATCGGTGGCTCTGGCGGCGGCACGCCCGTGTTGGAAAGATTCCCGTACACGCGTTGCGCTTGGACCGGGATGGCAACCTTTGGCTCGGTACGGAGGGGTCTGGAGTCGGTCGAATCGACTCGCGGACGGACGCCATCGAGTGGTTCAAGAACGCTCGCGGGCTCGCGGCGGAATCCCCATATTCGTTGGCTCTGGATTCGTCGCAGCGGCTCTGGGCGGCGACCGAGTCGGGCTTGTTCGTGGCGCAGCTTCCTGAACGGCATTTCCGGCGCGTCGAACAAGTTCCGCCGGTGCGCTGCTGGGTAGTAAGGGAGGGGCCGGGCGGGCAAATTCTGGCCGGCGGGGCCGCTGGTCTGTACCGGCTCTCGGCCGGCAACTGGCGACACATCTCGACAACCGACGGCTTGGACCACAATGTCATTCTGGCGGTGGCCGCTAATAAGCCGGACGAAATCTGGGTCGGCTATTGGTTTTCCGGCCGGGTCACCCGCATACGCGTGACTGGCCAACATCTCTCGATGACCCACTTCGGACGCGACCAAGGTCTTCGGGGAGAAATGAGCTATTTCCTTGGTTTCGACGCGGATGGCCGGCTTTGGTCGGGATCGGACCAAGGTGTGCGAGTTTGGAATGGAGACCGTTGGACGCAGTACGACCAGAGCGACGGTCTGATTTGGAACGACTGCGATTTGGGTGCCTTTGGGGCAGAGTCCGGCGGTACCGTCTGGATCGGCACCAGTGGCGGACTGGGGCGCTTTCAGGCAAGCCGGATGGAGCGTGCTGCGCGCCCTACTTCGACCGTATTCACGAAACTCACCCTGGGAAATAACATGGTTGAGGCCGGGCGCTTTGTTTCAACAGATCATCGATCGAACTCCCTGACGGCTCAATACTCAGCACTGGCTTTCGCTCACGAGTCTTCCATCCTGTTCCGGTATCGGTTGAAACCTCTGTTTGGCGATTGGCGGGAAACGCCACTACACGAATTGCAATTTCCTGGGTTGCCGCCGAACGAGTATAGCCTGGAGGTGGAGGCCCGTGAATTTGGGGGCCAGTGGAGTAAGTGGCCGGCCGTGTTTGCTTTCGAAATCCGACCGCCGTGGTGGCGCGCCTGGTGGTTTTGCGCTTTAGTGGCCACCGCGGTTTTGACGCTTATGCGATGGGTCTGGCGTTGGCGCGTGTTGCAACTGTTGCGGCGTCAGAAGGAATTGGAGCGCGCGGTCGCAGAACGAACGCGGGAACTCCAGCAGGAGAAGCTGGACTTGCTGGTGGCCCGCGAAGCTCTGCGGGAGCGAGCCATTAAAGATGGGTTGACCGGACTGTTCAACCGCAGCGCATTTTTCGATATTTTGGAGAGGGAATTGTCCAGGACTGGACGTCAAAGCGGCTCGCTTGCATTAATCATGGCGGATCTGGACCAGTTCAAGAAGATCAACGACACCTACGGGCACCTGGCGGGCGATGTGGTTTTGCAGGAATGTGCGCGCCGCATTCTGGCTTGGGTGCGGCCCTATGACACCGTGGGGCGGTACGGAGGAGAGGAACTCGTAATATTAATGCCCGAATGCCGCCTGGAAGAAGCCACCGAGCGGGCCGAACGAGTGCGGCGAGCCATCGCGGAGCAGCCTATTGCCACGTCGGCAGGGGCAATATCGGTGACCTGCAGCTTTGGGGTCAGCGCCACCATCAGCTTGGCAACCAAAGCGGAGGAGTTGGTGGAGTTCCGCTGACCAGGCGCTCTATTGCGCAAAAGAGCATGGGCGAAACTGCGTCATGCCGTTTCCTTCCGCAGTTGCCCTCACGAGAGTGGAAGAGATTCCTGAAACACACCCACGCCGAATCGCCTCCAGTCCAACTCGGTGACAATAACTTACGAGCGGTCGGACGTCCACTATCGCGGATATGCGCTAACCAACCACAAGAGGACTGCCCTCTGACACCGCTAGCTGATTATTCTTGAAATGATCGTTTCATTTATGACAATCTCGTACGATGCTTATTTCTGCAATACTCGCGAACGCAAGCGCCCCACTCATGCGCCTGCGGGAATCATCCACGGCAAGACATATGCCAGCAGCAGCACCACTACGCCTACCAGCGCGGCCAGAGCCACGCTATGCAGGAACACGTAACGCAGGATGCTGCCTTCGTTGCCCACCTGCCCGGTGGCCACGCCCGCCACCACGATGCTCTGCGCGTCGATCATCTTTCCCATCACGCCGCCGGCGCTGTTGGCCGCTGCGGCCAGCACCGGTGACACGCCCACCTGCCGCGCGGTGATCTGCTGCAGGCTGCCGAAGAGCACGTTGGAAGACGTGTCGCTGCCGGTGAGCGCCACGCCCAGCCATCCGAGCATCGGCGAAAAGAAGGGGAACAGAACGCCCGTGGAGGCAAAGGCCAACCCCATGGTGGCGTCCAGGCCGCCATAGCGCGTGGAAAAACCGATCGCCATCATGGCTGCAATAGTGAGGAGCGACAGCCGCACGCGGCGCAGCGTTCCCCAGAAAATGGAGAGCAGCTTGAGCGCCGAGAACCCCAGTAGAAAGCCGCTGACGATGCCGGTGAGCAGCAGGCTGGTTCCAGTGGCCGAGAGCCAGTTGAATATAAACACGGCCGGCTCGGCAACCGGCTTCGGAACTACGGGCGGCACGCGCCGGACGGCCTTATGCAGAACGGGAAAGTTGAACGTGACTTGCGACGTGCGGTTGAGCAGCGATTTCACTTGCGGCACACCCCACGCAAAGACCAGGATGGAGAGCAGAATCCAGGGCAGCCAGGCTTTCAGCGCCAGGCGGGGGCTGATGGCCGGCCGGGCGGCAGCTTCGGCGAGACGCTCGGCTTCGGTCTCGTGAGCGAAGCTCCAAGTGCGCGCCGGTTGCCAGAATTTCAGCAGAACCAACAGCGCCAGCATGGATACCAGCGACCCGGCGATATCCACCAGCCAGGGCCCGTGCAGATTGCTGACAAGGTATTGGGTCACGCCGAAACTTACGCCCGCCGTCAGGCACGCCGGCCACACCTCGAGCATGTTCTTGCGGCCGGCCATGGCCCATACCAGCCAGAACGGGACGATCACACTGAAAACGGTCAGAATGCGGCCGACCAGGGCGCTGAGTTGATCGAGCGGCTGGCCCGTCACGCCCGCCAGCGCGATCAGCGGCGTGCCCAGCGCACCGAAAGCCACGGGTGCGGTGTTGCCGATCAAGGCCATGCCGGCGGCCTGCAACGGCCGGAATCCGAGACCGATCAGCATGGCGGCGGATATCGCCACCGGCGTGCCGAAACCGGCGGCGCCCTCGATGAACGCGCCAAAGCTGAAGGCGATCAGCAGGGCCTGCAGGCGCCGGTCGCTGGCCAAGCCGGCCACCGTGTGCTTGATCACTTCAAAATCGCCGGACTGCACGGTCACGTCGTAGACGAAGATGGCGCACAGCACAATCCAACCTATGGGGAACAATCCATAGGCGGCGCCGTTGAGCGCGGCGGCCGCGGCCAATCCGGGTGGCATGCCGAACACCAGCACGGCCACGGCAAGCGAGGCGCCCAAGCCGGCTAGCGCAGCCCAGTGTGCGCGCGCGTGGCCCAAGGCGAGCAGTCCCAAGAGAACGGCTACGGGCAAAGCGGCGATCAGCGCCGAAAGCCCTAAGCTGCCCGCAACTGGCGTGTAGACCTGGGTCCAAGTCACCGGTTTTGAATCTCGCTCTTTTTGGGAGACGGACAATTGTAGCACTGCAGCCAGTTTCAGCCGATCGCTAACCCTCGCGCGCTGCCCGCGTCCAACCGTCATGCGCAGCCTGTGGCAGGACTTCCGTTATGCGGCGCGAACGCTGCGGCGCGATCCGGCGTTTACGGCCATCGCCGTGGCAGTGCTGGCGATCGGCATCGGCGCCAATAGCGCCATCTTCAGCTTGTTCGACGCCGTGGTGCTCGAGGCGCCGCCCTTCCGCAATCCGGATGAGCTGGTGAAGCTCTGGGAGTATCCGCCCGGTTACGCATATAACAGCGTCGCGCCCTTGAACTATCTGGATTGGAGCGAGCAGAACACAGTCTTCACCACGATGGCCGCTGTCTCCGGCGGATCGCGTACGCTGCGCACCACGGGGGGCGGCGCGGAACGTATTCCCGGCCAGTCGGTGACGCCTTCGTTCTTCGACTTGTTCGGCGTGCGGCCGGTGGCGGGGCGCACTTTCGGCGCGCAGGATGCTCACGAAGACACCAAGGTCGTGGTGTTGAGCGAACGGCTGTGGCGCAACCGCTTCGGCGCCGACCCTCAATTAGTAGGCCGGACCATACCGCTCGACGGCGAGCCCTTCACGGTTATCGGTATCGTGCCGGCACGTTTTCAAGTCCTTTACAAGGCCGATCTGTGGACGCCGTGGGTCCCCAGCCGCAGTCCGGAGCAGCGCCGGATGCATTACCTGCAAGTCTTCGGGCGATTGAAGCGCACCGTTACTGTCGAGCAGGCCCGCGCCAACATGGCACAGATCGCGGAGAACATCGCGCGCATCGCGCCGGACACCAACAAGGGTTGGGGCGTCACCGTGGAACCGCTGCGGCAGGCCTTGGTGGGGCGGGACTTGCGGACCACCTCCCTGATGCTGGCGGCGGTGGCCGGATTTGTCCTGCTGATGGCCTGCGCCAATATCGCGAATCTGCTGCTGGCGCGCGGTGTGGGGCGCACGCGCGAGATCGCCGTACGGGCGTCGCTGGGCGGGAGCCCGGTGCGCATTCTGCGGCAATTGTTGACGGAAAGCGTGCTGCTGTCAGCGATTGGCGGCGCGGCGGGCCTGCTGCTGGCGCGGGCTATTTTGAGCGCGGCGCCGGGCTGGCTGCCGGAGGGGACTCTGCCCGTTTCCATGACACTCGATTTCAACGCGCGCATCGCCGCGTTTGCCGTGGCGGCCGCGGCGGTGACGGGCCTGTTATGCGGCATCGCGCCGGCGTGGCAGGCCAGCCGTATCTCGCTCACGGAGGCTCTGCGCGCCGCCGGACGCGGCTTCACGGGCGCGGGCGGCAGGTTGCGGTCCGGGCTCGCGATTGTGGAGATCGCCGTGGCCGTGATGCTGGTCACCGGTGCGGGGTTGTTGCTGCGCACGGTGGTCGCGCTCGATAACGTGGATCCGGGTTTTCATGCGGATCGCGTGTTGACCATGTACACCACGCTGCCGCTGACGCGCTACAAAACACCCGAACGAGCCCTGCAGTTCTACCAGGCGGCCGAACGCGAAATATCCAGTCTGCCGGGAGTGCGCTCGGTCGGGATGGGATACAGTCTGCCGATGGATGGCTGGGAAATCGGCCAGAGCTTCTCAGTGGTCGGCGCGCCGCAGGTGGCTACGGCCGAGGAGCCCGCCGCTCATTATCAGATCGTCAATGCGAAGTATTTCGCCACGCTGGGCATCCCGCTGCTGCGGGGCCGCGCTTTCTCCGAGCACGATGACGGCCGCGCTGCGCCGGTGTGCATCATCAACGAAGAATTGGCGCGACGCTATTTGAAGGGCCGGGAACCCGTGGGCGCACATATCAGCGTCGAGGCGATGACCATGGGCGGGCCGCAGCCGGTCGTGCGCGAGGTGGTGGGCGTGGTGCACCAGGTCAAGATCTCCGGGCCGGCGGAGAAGAACGAGATGGAAATTTATGTGCCCATCACCCAGAATCCCTGGTTCAGGGCGTCTATTGCCGTGCGCACGGCAGGCGATCCGCTGGCCTTGACGCCGGCGGTGAAGGCGGCCATCGCGCGCGTGGACAAGGAACAGGCCGTGACGAACTTCCGCACTATGGATGAAGTGGCCGCGGAGTCGACGGCGCAGCCCCGCTTCCGCGCGCAGTTGGTGGGATCGTTTGGCGCGCTGGCGATGGTGCTGGCGGCCATCGGCGTTTTCGGCGTGCTCGCGTTTTCCGTCAGCCAGCGCACGCGGGAATTCGGCATTCGCATGGCGTTGGGCGCGCGGGCGGCGGATGTGTTGCGCATCGTGGCCGGCCACGGCTTGCGCATCGCGGTCATAGGTATCGCCGTCGGATTGGCCGGCGCGGCAGCCCTCACGCGTTCGCTCACGGCGTTGCTTTATGGGGTGAAGCCGGCCGATCCGGTGACGTTCGCGGCGGCGCCGGTGGTACTCGCGGTAGTAGTATTAGCAGCGTGCGCGGCGCCGGCCTGGCGGGCGAGTCGCGTGGACCCGGCGGTGACCCTGCGGCAGGAGTAGCGATTCCGCCCCGACCGCTTATTTGACCGTGAGCGCGTATTCGCGCAGAAGCTCGCGCGCCGGATTGTACACCCGCACGAAATACTCTCCAGCCGCCAAGCCTCGCGTTAATGTGGAGCGCAGTTGGCTATTCCGTGGGGCCGCATTGGACGCAAAGGCAGGATGCCCGCCGGCATCCACTATTTCCACGGGATACCCGGGGAATGATGGTAAATCGGTCAGATCGAGAACCAGGGTAAGAGGCTTGCCGAAGGGGGCTGCGGACGAAGGGTCTGCGGCGCCGCGGGTGGCGTGGAGCAGAATCACGGCGGGTACATCGTTCGAGCGGCGCAAGCTGCTCCTCTCGATTCCTGCAAATACGGCCAGGAAGACGATCAGGAAACCCGCGGCCCACGCGAATTTCAGGCGTCCTCCCCAAGCCGCAGCGGGACGGGATTCCAGCAGCGGAGCGGCATCGCGGACACTCTGCCGGAGCGCGTCTTCGTGGGCCAGTCTGGCCTGACAAGACTCGCAAACCAACAGATGCTCCTCAAAACTGGCCACTTGCGGCTCAGCCAAGCAGCCCATCGAATACTGTTCCATTGCTTCTTCGTCTGGGTGGCGACCGTTGGCGAGTTGTATGGCTTTACCGTCCTTTCGGAGGACTATTACCAATCGCACTACTCCTGAGTGGTACCTCCCTCCAATTATTCTCTTGAATTATTCTCTCGAAAAGGTACTAACCGTTTTGTAACCTTTCTTTTTCCGAGTTGGCCAAAGCGGGCCTTGGCTCGCGACTTGAGAAGCCGGAACTGCGTGTCCGTCAACCCCATCTCGCTGCAAATCTGGTCCGCCGGCTGTTCCCAAAGATAAAAGCGTATCAAAATCTCCCGGTCCCGGGGGGCAATACTTTTTAGAACTTTGACGGCTATTTGCTGATTCTCCTGCCGGATGGCAGCTTGTTCGGGATTGCTGCCACCGTCGTGCACGGCGAGGCCCCAGTCCAGGTCGAACTGCTGCCTGCGACTGATGACATTTTCCTCGATCTGGGCCGCCACCTGCCGTCGGACGATGGTCCGCACATAGCCCATCAGCCGATCGGGTTCGCGCAACTCACCGCGCTGGATGGCTTGGGCCACGATGATGAAGGTATCGTGTACCCGGTCGTCCAAGTCCTGCGGACCTAATTGCCGGCACAGATAGAAGCGCACGCCCTTCGAGAAGACTCGATACAGTTCCTCCAATCCATCGGATTCGTTGCGCCTGATTTTTTCGACCAACTCGGCCCAGCAGGGCTGAGCTGAAACTGGCCGGTTGTCCACCGTGTCTTGATCTTGAGCAACGCCGTTTGCCGTCATGGTTGGTTCCCTGTAACGAAGTAAGCGCCCCAATAATTGGGATTGGAGCGCCATGTGCCGGAACGGAGCATAGCGATCTGCGCGCGTTGCATGGCGGCGGCGGGGCCGTCGTGGGGGAGCGCGCGCAGATAGCGGTAGAAGGAGAGGAAAAACGCGCCTGTATCATCCGGTGTAGGCCAGCGGCTGGCCACTACGGCGGCAGCTCCGGCAGCCTGGCAAGCGCGGGTCAGGCCCATCATGCCCGTGGCGGGAAGCACATCGCCCGATCCGGCACTGCATCCACTCAACGAGACCAGCGCGCCGTTGAGATCCCAGGTGGCAATCTCCACCGGGCCTAGAATCTCGTGCTGGCCGGCGTGCGTGAGGCTGAGCACGATGAAGCCGGACCGGCCGGCGGCACTGGATTGGAGGACGTGGGTCGAGAAGTGTAAGACGGCGGGATGGCTGGTGAGTGCGGTCTGCAGGCGGCTACGGGAAGCTGACGCGCCCTCGAGCAATACGGGCGTCGACGAACCGCCCCAGGCAGCGGCGCAATCGGCCACCTCTCGTGCGCTGCCCGCCAGCCGCGCCAGATGCAGATCGTCGCCAGACGCGGAATCGCCGGCGCGCGCGGTGAAGAAACCGAACCAGGAACTGGGCCGTGAGCCTCCCCATCGCGGATCGGCGAAGTTGTAAACGGGGTCGGCGACGGCCACGAAGGGACCGCTAACAAAAGTGCCGCCGGCTCTGGCCGGCGACAGCATCCCGGCGCCGGAGGCAATCTGTAAAGAATGATGTTCGGCAACATAGACCGGGCCGTGCACGCCGGTCTCCTCGACCAGCGCGGCAAAGGGCAGATCGAACAATTGTGCATCGAGCGCCAGCAGCCACCGGGGTTTTCGCGCGAATGCCGGCCCGAGCTGGCCAAACAACATGCGGAAGATCTGCGCCCCCAACGTCTGCGCAGCGGCGTTTTCCTGGCGGACCGCCTTTTTGAAACGCTCCACTTGTGCAGCGATCTCCGGGCCCGGCGGCAGCCGATAAAGCGCGAAGCCATCGTGCGATACCGCCCAAAGGTATGAATCGGGTGATGCCAGGTGAAATGTAAAGAACGCGGCATCCGGCGGCAGGTTCTGGCGCGTGTGTTCGAGCAGATCGGGCAATTCCACATCGGTGGCCGATCCGGCACGGGACTCCCACTCGATCAGCGCGCCGCGCAGTTGACGAACCTGTTCGTCCGCCGGCCCAAAACGCGGCCCCGACGACCGCAGCAGTTCGGCCTCGGCGGCTTCCAGTTTACCCAGCGTTTCCCAATACGCGGTGGGCAGATTGCGGCGCCAATCCCGCGGCTCCGCCAACAACGCGCGCAGGCTGGCCGCCCGGTTGGCCTCGGCGGACTCGAAGGTCTCGCGTGCCAGGGCCGGGAGGTGAGTGGCGAAGTAAAGCCTGTTTCCAGCCTCCACCAGCGCGGAGTGGACTTTCTGGATTTTGTTCTCGGCGCTGATCCTGGTGGCGTCGTCGGGGAAGGCTTCCCGGCGCCAGTTGCGGGCCAGGCGCGCGGAGATTCGCAGATCGTCCAAGGCGTCCGGCAGGCGGTTTTGCTGCAGGCGCACGAATCCGCGCGCCCAGTAGACTTCCCAGTTCGGCCGCAACCCGCCCGGCTGCTTGGATAACTCCACCGCCCGATCGAGCAGAGTGGACGCCGCACCCGCGTCCCCCTGCGCCAAACGCAACATGCCGAGATTCCGGTAGGTGCTTTCGATGGTGCGCAGATTGTTGAGTTCACGCACGCGATACGCTTCGAGCAACGGATGCTCGGCTTGGGACAGTTTCTTCTGTTTCAGATAGGCATAGCCCAAGCCGTTCCATGCCAAAGCGTACATTTCCGCATCGCCCGCACGGTCCGCGGCGGCAATCGCCTGCCTGTACAGATTCGCGGCCGGCGCCAGGCGGTCCTGCTCAGCCTGCAGGGAGGCCGAGTACGCAAGTATTCTAGGGAGCAGGGCCAGCCGCGCGGGACCGGTCAGGCGTGTCATGGAGCGTTCGATAGCCCGTGTGGCGGCATCTATTTGTCCGAGCTGTGAATAAGCTGAGGAAATATTGAAGTCCAATTTTCCGGCGGTGGCGGTGTCATGCGAGATTTCCGCCAACTGACGCCCTTCCAAATATGTCTGCAAAGCCGCCCGGTATTGGTGCAGGGCGAACTGGCAGTTGCCCAAGGCGAGAAGAAACTGCGCCGCAAGTTGCGGTTCGCGCGCCTGGCGTGCGTCGCGGTAGCCTTGCTGGGCGAGTGCGGCGGCGTTAATGAAGTTGCCTGCGCTGAATTCCTTGTAAGACTGCTGGTACTGTGCCGTGAGCTTCTGTCTGAAAACAGACTCTTGCCTTTGTCTTGCCAGGGGTGGCGTCCTGGGCGGCGGAACGAAGCGCTCCAGCGTTCCGGCCAACGGGATTATGCATAATAAGGAGACCAAAAACCTGGTCTTCACGAATCCCTGCCCTGCCTTTTGTGGTCCGGGGTACTTCCGGTCTGGTATTCTTTGGGGATACCCTCTGAGGAAGCACCCCCAAAGAATAGTACCAGCATTTGCCATCAAAGTGGCAATCATTTTCACGAATTGTTGTTTTTATCGCGCTTGGGTTAAGCGCCGAGTTCAGCCACTTTGGTGGCTTTTAGAACCGAAACCCGCCGAGGATTATCCAGACAATAATCGGATCCTGCACGTTGTATGGTGGAGTTCCCGTCATGCCGGGAACCCCTTTCGCCTACAAGATACAGGTCGCTCCGTGGGAAACTGCGGGGCATTTGCCATAAACAACTCAAACGATTGTGAAAATTAACTGCGGAATTTGGCGACTGGAATAAATCGGGGGCATCCAACGGCATATCTTCGGCATATTACTTTGTATGCAACTAACTGTGGGAACCCTGGTTTGACGAGAATAATGCCACTCCAGACGGCCGGGGAGGGTTGGCGCGCCGCAGAACGTATTTGTGGAGCGTGGCTCTGCTGACACCATCCCCCTTGAACCTTGGAAAAGCCCATGGGTTTAGGTAAGACGTCAGCGCCAATGTCCGGCCCACCACGCGGACGTTCGGCGTCAGTGCGGCGGGCCGGCGTACGTTCCAATACCCCATCCTCACGCGCCGGGCGCATTACAGCCAACCGGCACGCGCGTCAGGTCAACCCGTGGCGGATTTGCATTGCGACGCAAGGCATCAAGAGACGAGTCGGCGCGAAGAGCGCGCTGGATTACCTGATTAGCGAGAAGTTGCTGAACTTCGCCCAGGAAGCCGAACGCCGGCCAGAGTTCGCGGGAACCCCGCTCTCTGGAAGAGGTGTGGCAGATCTTCATCCAGTACGAGATTGCCGGCTATGTGGCGAGCCTGAAGCCCCAGTCGCGCAAAAAGCTGCGCAACCTGCTGTACCTGCGGTGAGTTCACCGCTGGGTCGGGCAACCCCTCGCGTGGGAGTGGACTGAAGGCGGCGTCACTCGAAAATAACGTTGCATGTCGCCTTCCGCAGCGGTTATACATCAGAACGGAACGTCGTCGTCGGTGATGCCTTGGTTGAAGGCCTGATCTTCAGGAGGCGCGGAGGGCGCGGCCTGACTGGGAGCGGTTGCCGGACGCGCGCTGCGCGGCATGGATACCGGCTGCTGGCTATATTCCTCAGGCGCTGTACCGCCATCCTGACGCCCGCCCAGCAGCACCAGGTGCTCGCAGACCACTTCCGTGGTGTATACTTTCTTGCCGTCCTTATCGTCGTAGCTTCTGGTTTCGAGCCGGCCTTCCACGTAGACCTGCTTGCCTTTCAGCAGGTAGTTGGCGACGTTCTCCGCGCGCCAATACTTCACGCGGTGCCAATCCGTTTGTTCCTTCCACTCGCCCGACGCCTGATCCTTCCAGCGCCGCGTGGTGGCTATTGAAAAGTTAGTGACGGAGGCGCCCGACGGCGTAAATTTTGTTTCCGCATCACGGCCGAGATTGCCGATCAAGATGACTTTGTTGACGGATCCCATACGGCTGCACTGTAACACTATTTTGCGCGCGCTGGGGCGGCGCGGCGGGTGAACGCTCCGCCAAAAAGACGCGCTGGAAACAGGCGGGGATATAGTACATCGGCCAACGCACCCCGAATCCGCCGAAAATGCGGCGCGCCTCACCGCGGAAAGCGGCCGGCGACAGGCCCGTCAGAGACTGGAAGCGCGTGCTGAATGAGCCGAGGCTCTCATAACCGATCGCGAAGCAGATTTCCGTGATGCTGTGATTGCCGCCCAATAGCAGTTTCTTGGCCTCTTCGATGCGCTTGCGGGTGATGAATTCGTGTGGTGTCTCGTGGAATGCCTGGGTGAAGAGCCGGTTGAAATAGAATGGCGAAAGGCAGGCCTCTCGCGCGGCTTCCCGCAGGAAAATCGGCCGCTGGTATTGCGCGGCCAGATAGTCGCGCGCGCGGCAGAGTCGGGCGAATGTGCCCGGATCGAACGGCCGTGCACCGGGTGGCGTGACCAACCGCTCAGAATACCTGGATCGCATGGCGTATTTTATTGTTACATGAACCGCAGTTCGCCGTGACGCCGGGACGTAACGCCGGGACGCGCGAACTTGCCCCAGGACGCCGTCTAAGCACTGGGCGGATCCCGAAACAAATAAGTGTAGATCACATCGGCGGCGATCCGAACCTCGCTTGCGAACTCCCGGCGCGACAGACCCGCGCCGCGGGCCAATATTGACCAGAAATGCCGGTCCATCATACGGGCGAAGGCCGGCAAGTCGCCATTTGCGCGCGCCAGCGGGTGTTTTTCGAGCAGACGGAAAACCCGGAGAATGCGCGCGTGCGTCCAGGATTCAATCGCCGCCTGCATGCGGCCCAGCCCTTCATCCGTCAGGGCCGCCTCCTGCCAGGCGCGCACCACGCCGTAATATTCCAGGTCCGCCCGAAACACGGCCGCCAGGAAATTGCGCAGGCCGGCGCGCATATCCGTGGCTCCCTGGGGTCGCAGGTCGAGACCGTGCAGGCGCTCCAGCAGTTCGCGCATCAGCACGATGAGAAGCTGCCGCTTCGAACGGAAATAGGTGTAGAACGCGCCCGCGGCCGTACCGGCCCGCGCGGTGATGGCCTGTATGGAAGTCGCGTGGTAACCCTGTTCCGCAAACAGTGTGCGGCCCGCCTGCATCAGCTTTCTCCGGGTGGCGCGGCTGCGCGCCTGGCGGGGCTCTGGCGGCAGGTCCTCGTCCGGCCCGAGAACCGGCGGGCGAGCGCCCGGCGTCAGGCTTTGCGCCACACGCCCGCGACTCCGCCGCCGCAGCAGATCAGCATCCATCCGCCAAACGCACCCGCTGCGGCCGGATCGATATTTGGAAAGATCGTAGTGAAAAAGGCGCAGGACAGGGGGTCCAGAAGCAGGGTCGGGAGAATGAGCAGCGTGGCGGCCTGGGGCCACAGATCTCTGGCCAGTCCCAGCCGCCGGCAAATGCGCGGCACCAGGATGGCCATCAAAACGAAACTGACCAGATACAGAAGCAGGGTTTCGGCCGCGTGGCCGGGGCGCAGCAAGCCTTGCCCCGCCAGCCGGACCGCGGCCGTGCCGCCCGTCCAGATCAACACACCGGTAAAAATGGTACGCCGCCACATAATATGAACCTGAATTCAGATTCGCATTTCTGGTCCGGCCCTGTCAAGCCTCCGGAATCGCTTGCTGACGCGTGCGGCTCAAAAAACCGGCCTTCTAAAAAGCGCCCGCCGATTCGATGCCCGCCGAACGCAGGCTGACCGCCATCTTCTCCAGCGCCATCTTGTGAATCTGCGATACGCGGCTTTCGTTCACGCCGAGCACCCCGCCGATTTCCTTCATGGTCATTTCGTTGGTGTAATACAGAAACACGACTTTCTGGTACCGCTCCGGGAGGCATTTCATGGCGCCTGCCAAAGCCGAGCTTAATTGCCGGTGGGCGCAGATGCGGTCGGGTTGCAAATCGGGCGTGGCGGGGAATTCGACTGGCGTATTGTTGTCCGGATCCGGCCGCAGGGAGGACGCCGACACCAGTCCAAGATTTTTCAGCTCCAATGCCACCCGGCGCCAACGCTCCAGGCCCAGCCCCAGGGTTTCGGCGATCTCCTCCTCGGTGGGTGCGCGTCCCAGCCGCGTCATCAGCTCATGGGTGACCGAGTCCAGCTGTTTCTGCCGTTTGCGCAGGTCGCGCGAGGCCCAATCGAGCTGGCGCAGGCTGTCCAGGATGGCGCCTTTCACGCGGTGCTTGGCATAGCTCTGGAAGACGACCTTCTTATCCGGGTTGTACTTCGACGCGGCGTCGAACAGCCCCAGCACACCGGCGTGCACCAGGTCGTCCAGATCCACGTGCACTGGCAGGCTCTCGTGGACGCGGATGGCAATGGCCTTCACCAGAGAGAGATTCTCCAGTACGACCCGGTCGCGGGCCTCCCTGGCTACCGTTTCTTTCCGCTGTGCCGTTCCGTTTGCGCGTCCCATGGTTTCCTGTTGCTCCTTTTTGGTATCGCCGGATTCCGTCCGGCAATCCTAGAGAATGCAATGAGGTAACCAGACCTGTATATCCTAAAAAGACCTTAGTTTCAGTAGATTCTTGGCCCGGTTGCACGTTCAGGCAGTTCGATCCGGGACGACTGTTTCAATACGGAGCACCGAAACGGAACTGGCCTGAGAGGCCGCCGCGGGCTGAGAGCCTAATACCGCAAACTTTTCCGGAAACTGCAGATCTGTATTCGTGGGGCGGGACTCCAGTCCTGCGGCCGGCGTCCACGCCGGCCTCTTCGAATTCTTGTAACGCTGAGAGCCTGCCCCACGGCGGAGCTGAAGCCCCGCGCTCGCTAAAAATCGCCAAGGCGCGGTAGAGCAGGGCACAGGCGCGTTGCGCGGTCGAACCGGACGTGCGGTTTTCCGGCATCCGGCTCTCCGACCATCTACTGCCGGCGGCGTGCGCCGCAAGCCAGGCAGATGGATCGTTCCAGCGCTTCCGGGCCGACCGCCAACTGCATTGGTGTTTGCGTCGGAGCCATAACTGCAGCTCGCTCTGCACGGCCCAATCGATCTGATGGAAGATCCGGTTGCTGTTGCCGACCCGAAAATAGGTACACCACCCATTCAGGATCGGATGCAGCTTCCGAATCACTTCCCCGACCGTGGCGCTACTAGGAAACGACCGGACGACTTCGCTTACCCGAGCCCCGATATGTTGGCACGCCTTTTGGCGCGGCCACAGTAACCGTCTCGGAGGTTTCCGAAACTCGAAACCCAGAAACGCGCAACCCTCCTCCACCGTGGTGGCCGACTCTTCTCCTGGTTCACCACCAAACCGCAGCCGCAAACTGGCTCCGGTGCTAAGTAAGAACCTGAGGAAGTGGAGGTCCGCGTCGCCCAAGCCGGGTTCAGTGGTCGTGGTCTACCGGTTCCGGATTCGGAGAGTGTGCGAGCCGCCCGCCCCAGCGAACAGGAGTATTATCCTCCGAACCTGGTCGCAATCAGAGCCGGACGGATGATCGCCACCCAGTAGGGCAATTATGTGGCAGCTAACCGCTCCACTCGAGTTCAGCGGCATCCGGCGGCGCCACAACCTCCAGCCTTGCCAGCGCGGCCAACGAGCGTGGCGGGAAACCCGAATGGCCGGCCGGGCAATCCCGTGCATAAAATTCCCGCGACCCGCGCGTGCCGATAGCAGTTTGCTATGCGACGCGACGCCCGGCCTTGGAGATGATGTCGTTCAGTTCGGGCGGTCGCTTGAGCCGGATCTGCCGGATCTCCTCAAGTAGCCGAATCGCATTATCGAGTTCTGTGCGCCGCTGATGGAGCATCAGAAGTGCTTCGTTTGGGGGAAGAAACGAGCGTTGGGGCAACATTTTTGTCTCAGTCAATCTCTGGTGCGATATAAGCAAAATTCCTTATTCCCAGTAATAACCTTACCATTAACCTAAGCGGCAGCCTTACTAAAACCCCTCTTTTAGGGGGATCTGTGGAACTCTTATGTGGGCATGGTAGTACTAGGACCGATGGGCCCTCGCACGGAACGTCTGCACTAAGCCGTGCCATCCAGGCGTGAGACGCCCGATAGCCGGCCCAGAGGGGGAACCATCGGCCCATCCCAAGCGTCACTTGGTTAAGGTCCCTATCTGAGTACACGTGTCCACTGTGGCGCCATGTCTTTCCACGGTAGAATGATATTCGTGCAGCGTTTCTCTCTCGCAGCGGTGTTCGCCCTCGCCGCCGCCCTAAATGCCCAGACTGCGTTCTTTCCGCTGAAGGACATCAAGCCCGGAATGCATGGTATCGGCAAGACCATCTTTTCCGGCAACCGGATCGACGAGTTTCAGGTGGAAGTGCTGGGCGTGCTGGAGAATATTGGCCCCAAGCAGAATCTGATTCTGGCCCGGTTGTCCGGCGGCCCGCTCGCCGAAACCGGCGTGCTGCAGGGTATGAGCGGCAGCCCGGTTTACATTGATGGCAAGCTGGCTGGAGCCGTGGCTCTGGCGTTTCCTTTCGCCAAAGAAGCCGTCACCGGCATCCGGCCCATTGAGGAAATGGTGCGCGTCACCGAAGCCGGCCGGACTTCCGCACCCGTACAGGTCGCCCGCAACCAGGTTTCGCTCGCGTCGCTGTTGGCCGCCAAGGATCTGACCCGCCTGCTGCCCGGCCGCCTGGACCCCGCCACGCACGATTCCAAATTGATGGACATAGCCACGCCAGTCACGTTCAGCGGGTTCACCAGCGCCACACTCGATTCCTTCGCGCCTCAGCTTCGCTCCTTGGGCCTCGAACCGGCCCAAGGGATCTCCGCAGGCGGTCCTTCCAACCCGCACATGGGCGATCCCTCGGCTTTGAAACCCGGCTCTATGATCAGCGTGCAGCTCATGACCGGCGACCTCAGCATCGGCGCGGACGGCACCGTCACCTACATCGATGGCAATAAGATCTACGCCTTCGGGCATCGCTTCCTGGCGGTCGGGTCGACTGCCCTGCCCTTCACCCGCTCCGAGGTGCTCGCGCTGCTTCCGGTGATGTCCGCCTCGTTCAAGATCTCCGCCCCCAAGGAAACCATGGGTGCCATCCTGCAGGACCGCAACACCGCGGTGGCCGGCGAATTGGGGCGCGTGGCCGCCATGGCGCCGGTGCAGATATCCGTCTCGCGCGGCGGCAAGCGGCTCGACAACTACCAGATGGAAATGGTGAACGACCGCTTCCTGTCGCCGCTGTTGGTGCAGATGGCGGTGTTTAACACCATCGACGCCACCGAGCGCACCGTGGGAGCGTCCAGCTTCCGCGTGACCGGCGAGATCGAGTTAAACGGATCGGCCGCCCCGCTCAAAGTGAATAATATGTACGCCGCCGATACCGGCTCCGCCATCATCGCCTCGCTTTCCACCGCCATCCCCCTGGCGTATATATTGCAAAGCGGATTCGACGCGCTGGAAGTGAAGAAGGTGGCGCTGGATATCGAATCTTTCGACGTCAAGAAGCAGTTTCAAATCGACAGCGTTTCCGTGGGGCGGCGCGAAGTCCGGCCCGGCGGAAAGGTGGAGCTAACCACCCTGCTGGTGGGCGAGAACGGCGTGGAAGTGCCCCGCACCATCTTCTATCAGGTGCCTCAGGGCCTCGCGCCCGGGCCGCTGTATTTCACCGTCGCCGACGGCATGACCACCAACCTTGCCGAATTTCGCCAGCTCATCGCGCAGCCGAAATCGATTTCGCAACTGATCTCCACCGTGAACAGTTTGCGCGGCAATAATGCGGCCTACGTGCGCGTGTGGCGTCCGGAACCGGCCTTTCAATTGGAGGGATCCGATCTTCCCGACCCGCCGCCGTCCGTGGCGATGATTATGGCCGCCTCGCTCGGCGCCCAGGGCGGCATCAGCCAGACGCGCAATTCCAAGGTGGCCGAATTGCAATTCGGCGCCGGGGAAAGCGTGATCAGCGGATCGAAAACCATTGAAGTGGAAGTGAAAGAATGAGACCGCTTCGCCCGCTCGGCCGCGCCTTCGCCGCGACGCTGCTTCTTAGTGCCGGCGCCTTCGCTTCCGCCACCACCGCCTGGGAGATGACCAGCTACCAGGATTTCATCCACGGCCAGTTCAAAGGCGTTTCGCTCAGCCGCGATGGCCGGCTGACGCTCGCACCCAAGGTGGATACGTTATTCTCCTCCGGCCAGGCCGTGGTTTGGAGCGTGGCCGAAGGTCCTAACGGAGTCCTCTACGTAGCCACCGGCCATCGCGGCCGCATTTATCAGGTGGATCCCTCAGGCGCGAGTTCGCTGCTCTGGACGTCCGAACAGCCCGAAATCTTCGCTATCGCGACGGATCGCAATGGCGTGCTCTATGCCGGCACCTCGCCCGACGGCAAGGTCTATCGCATAGAGAAGGGTAAAGCCACCGAGTACTTCGCGCCCAAGACGCGCTACATCTGGTCTCTGGCCGTGGGCCCCGATAACGCACTGTATGTCGGTACCGGCGATCAGGGCAAAATCTTCCGCGTTACCTCAGCCGGTACGGGCGAGCTGTATTACGATACCGGCCAAACGCACGTCACCGGCCTGGCGGTGGATGCGCAAGGCCGCCTGTTGGCGGGCACCGAGCCGAACGGCATCCTCTATCGCGTCTCGGCCAAGGACAAGGCTTTCGTGTTATACGATGCCAGCCTCCCTGAGATCCGCGCCATCGTACCGCAGCCGGATGGCACCGTCTACGCAGCCGCGCTGGGTGGCTCGCTGGTGAAGCGCGCGCTAGCCGCCGCGCAAGCTACGCCATCCACCTCGAGTTCCGTGACCGTGCAGGGAGCGGCGCAATCGGTCACCGTCGAAGCGCAGAACACCGAGCCGGGGGCCGAAATCAAAATGCAGTCGGACCCCTCCAAGCAGACTCAGTCCTCTTCCACGCCCCAGGTAACCACGCAGTTCACGCCCACACCGGATCTTGCGGGCGTGGAGCGTTCCGCGATTTACCGCATCAACCCCGACAACACCGTCGAGACGCTGTGGAGTTCCAAGGAAGAGAACGTATATGATCTTCTGGCGCTGCCCAACCAGCTCCTGTTTTCGACTGACAGCAACGGGCGCATCTACGGCCTTTCGCACGACCGCAAAATCACCCTCGTCATGCAGACCAATGAAGGCGAAGCCACCCGCCTGCTGCCCGCGCCCGGTTCCGTGCTGGTAGCTACCGGCGATATGGGCCGCATCTATCGCCTGGGCGAAGTGCCCGGAGCTTCCGGCTCCTACGAGTCGCCCGTGCACGATGCCGGCACCGCCGCTCGTTGGGGCAGCTTGAGCTGGCGCGGCGAGACTGCGCCGTCCAGCACTCTGGTTTTCCGCACGCGTTCCGGTAACTCCGCCAAACCGGATAAAACCTGGAGCGATTGGTCCGAGCCGCTGCGCGACGCGTCCGCTTCCGCCATCTCGAGCCCCAATGCCCGCTACATTCAGTGGAAGGCCGAATTCTCGGGCGCCGGCGGGGCGACGCCCATCCTCGATAATGTGACGCTGGCCTTCCTGCCGCAGAACTCGCCGCCCATCGTACACAGCATTAACGTGACCTTGCAAATGGCGCGCGCCCTGGGTACCGGCGCAGCCCAGCCGCCCTCCATTTCGCCTTACACGGTGACGGTAAGCGACACCGGCGATACCAGCACGTCCACCGCCGCCGGCACGCCTACGCAGACGCTTTCGCGCGCCGCCGCGCAACAGATCACCATCAGTTGGCAAGCCGAAGATCCGGACGGCGACCGCCTGGTTTATAACCTCTACTTCCGCAGTGACGATGAGCACCGCTGGATGTTACTGAAAGGCGACCTGCACGACAACGCTTTCACTTTCGATAGCGACGTACTGGCCGACGGCAAGTATTACTTTCGCGTGGTCGCTTCCGACCGCGAAGTGAATCCGCCCGCCACCGCCCGCGAGGCCGACCTGACCAGCGCTCCGGTCATGATCGACAATACGCCGCCGGTGGTGACCATTGGTCCCGTGCGCCGCAATGGCGCTACGGCCGAACTGCAATTCGACGCGCGCGACGCCGCTTCCCCTCTGCGCCGCTGCGAGTATTCGCTCGATGCCACCGGCTGGGTGCCGCTTGAAGCCGCCGACGGCGTGATCGATTCCCAGCAGGAGAAGTTTGTACTGTCGCTAGACAAACTAACTCCCGGCGAGCACTTAGTCGTCATCCGCGTGCTGGATAGCGCCAATAACGCCGGGTTGGCGAAAGTCGTGCTCCCGTAACGTAGAGGGCGGGCTTTAGCCGGCGCGGGGCTTTAGCCCCGCTCAGGTTCTTCCTACTCCTCCCCAAACTCAAACACATCCGTATTCGTCCGCACCACCAGCCGCCCCAACCCTAACGCCTTCCCGTCCGCGTCAAAAAACACCGCCCCATCCGTGGACTCCCCAGGCAAAAGCTTCGTCTGCACCAGCGCGATCGCCGAAGCCGCCGCCGCCGCCTTCAGCTTGGTGGAACCCACTTCCGCCAGCGCCGCCTGCCGCCGCGCCTCGTATGCATTGGCCACCTTCATGTGAGGGATTCCGTAGAGCGCCGTCTCATAGGCCGACACCAGCTTGATCACGTCGCCGCGGCCCCCCTTCTCCTTCAGCAGCTTCACCACATCGCCCGCCGCCCACGCATGCAACTCGGCGCCATCGTCTTTCCGATACGAAAAATCTTCCGGCCGGATAACGTAAGGGCCCGGCGATCCATTGGAAATCGCCACCTGCAGGATGCTGAATTCCCGCACGTGTCCCGGCAGGTGCGCCACCATCAGCGTCACGCCGCGCTTGGTAATCGTCTGATATTTGAGCCCGTTCGACTCAAACTGAATCACCTGGCCGGGCGCGCCCAGGCACATTCCCAGCAGCAAGCCCGCGGCGCGAGACAGAACCGGCTTCATGTCACTATATTACGATAAGGTTGAGTATGGACATCGAACAATCGTCCGCTAACCCCGCCGCGGGCATCCGGCCCAGCCGTTACGGCCTGGCCGAGCACGGGATTCGCAACATCAACGTCGCCTATTGGAATCTCGGAACCGCGCAACTGTTAGAGCATGCCGCCCGCCGCCATGAGGGCCTGTTCGCCACCGGCGGCGCTTACGTGGTCCGCACTGGCCAATTTACCGGACGCTCCCCCAAAGATAAGTTCATCGTTCGTGATGAATCGACCGAAGCCTCGGTGCAATGGGGACCCGTCAATCAGCCCATGCTTCCCGATAGCTTCGACCGCTTGTATTCCAAGATGCTGGCCTACTGGCAGGACCACGACCTGTTCGTCCAGGATTGCTTCGCCGGCGCGGACCCCCGCTACACCCTCCCCATCCGCGTCATCTCCCGGTACGCGTGGCACTCCTTGTTCGCGCGCCAGTTGTTCGTGCGCCCCGATCCGCTGCGCACTCAGGATCACGTCCCCGAATTCACCATCTTCTTCGCCCCCCGCCTGCAAGCCACGCCTACCGAAGACGGCACGCATTCGGAAACCTGTATCGTCATCAACTTCACCAAGAAGGTCGTGCTCATCTGCGGCACCAGCTACGCGGGCGAAATGAAAAAATCCGTGTTCTCGGTCCTGAATTACCTGCTGCCGGCACGCGGGATCCTGCCCATGCACTGCTCCTGCAACGTGGGACACGGCGGCGAAGTAGCCCTCTTCTTCGGCCTCTCGGGCACCGGCAAGACCACCCTCTCCGCCGATCCGCAGCGACGCCTGATCGGTGACGACGAACACGGCTGGAGCGACCACGGCATCTTCAACTTCGAAGGCGGCTGCTACGCCAAATGCATTCACCTCTCGCGCGAGAATGAGCCGCAGATCTGGAACGCCATTCGCTTCGGAACCGTGCTGGAGAATGTGGATATGGACGCCGAAACGCGCCTGCTCGATTTCGATTCCGCCGCCCTCACCGAGAACACCCGCGCGGCCTATCCTCTCCGCTACATCGATCGGGCCGTATTGCCCAGCGTCGCTGGACATCCCAACAACATCATCCTGCTCACCGCCGACGCATTCGGCGTGCTGCCGCCCATCTCGCGCCTGACCCCCGAGCAGACCATGTATCATTTCCTGAGCGGCTACACCGCCAAAGTCGCGGGTACCGAACGCGGGCTCGGCGCGGAACCCGCCGCCACCTTCAGCGCCTGTTTCGGCGCGCCCTTCCTGCCGCGTCCGGCCGCTTCATACGCCGCCATGCTAGGCGATAAGATGCGCCGCCACAAAGTGAATTGCTGGCTGCTGAACACCGGCTGGGTGGGGGGTCCATACGGCGTCGGCGAACGCATGCGGCTGCCTTACACGCGCGCCATGCTCACCGCCGCCCTCGAAGGTCAGCTCGATCATGTGCCCATGGAACCGCATCCCTTCTTCAACACCATGGTGCCTAAAGCCTGCCCGCACGTTCCGCCCGATTTCCTGGACCCCCGCGGCCTGTGGGGCGATAAAGCCGCCTACGACCGGGCCGCCCTCGACTTGAGCGCCCGCTTCAGCCAGAACTTCGAAAAGTTCCCGGACGTCAGCCCGGAAGTCCTGGAAGCCGGCCCCGCCCTCCTGGCGCGCGCCTGACACCTTACTATCCCTCAGAATCTTCGCAGCGTGCGCCTGATCCTGGTGGGGCAGACCTCCAGGTCTGCGGCGGGTCTCCAGACCCGCCTCTTTGCGGCCGTTGTGGACGAAACTACCGCCAACGACGCGGTGTCTCAATAACCAGATGCGAATCCAAATACTGGCCGCCGTCCTGATCCTGCTCCCAACCATCACTCGAGCCCAAGATGACCAATCCGCCACCCTGTCCATCCAATTCCCATCCACCGGCAGCGTCTTCCAAACCGGAGAAACCATCCCGCTGGATCTGCTCTTCTCCGCGCCGGACGGAACCTGGCAGATGTCTACCCGCGGCTACGACCGCAGCGGCCGCCTGGACATCGAACAATTCCACGTCAGCCCGCCCGGCCGCGACCCGCTGCATTACCACTTCGAAAGCGGCATCTATGGAGGCTTCATCGGCGGCGGATTGAGCGGCGGCGACAAGCCTCTCTCCGCCGATCCCGAAACCATCCACGCCGACTTGAACGAATGGGTGGCCCTCGACAAGCCCGGCCGCTACACGCTCTACGTCACCAGCGGCCGCGTGAGCCGGCACGATGGCGCGAAAGTCGAAAGTGTCGCACTCCGCTCCAACACCCTGAATTTCGATATCATAGAAGCCAGCCCCGCCTGGCAGGCGCAAACCCTCGGCGCCGCCGCCGCCACCCTGGGCGATCCCGCCGCCACGCCCGAGGAAAAGCGCGCCGCCGCCCGTACCCTGCGCTTCCTCGATACCCCGGATTCGGTCCGCGAGATCGCCCGCCAACTCTCCATCCCCGGAGAAGAAGCCCTCTGGGACCTCCAAGCCGGCGTCCTCGGCTCCGTCCACCTTCAGCAAGCTGTCGCCGCTTTCGAAACGCAACTCACCGCTCCCGGTGCCGCCCTCACTCCCGAGTTTCTGTCCGTCTTCAGCGAAACGAAGTTTTCCGCCGATCACCCGCCTCTGCCTCGGTACCCCGATGATCCCCAACAGCAGGAAGCCTGGCGCGCGCGCCAGCAGGCGCTGTTGGAACAGTTCGCAGATCTGCAAGATGAGTTCTACGCGCAAGCCGCCCGTCTGGCCGCATCCAAAACCGGAGCCGCGCGCGCGGAAACCGTGGCCACCCTCCTGCTCCGTCCCGCCCGCGATTCCTCAGACATAAAGCCGTTCGGCGGCTTGCCGGAATCCGAAATCGCCTCCGCATTCGTGGCGTTGCCGCCCCGGCAGCAACTCACGCTGCTCGAAAGCTTCTGGGAGCGCTTGAGAACGCCCGCCATGGCACGCGCCATCGAAACTGTCTTGGAGCAGCCCAATCGCGGTGACGAAATGCTGCGCGCCACCGCGTTCCGGCGGCTCAACGAACTCGACCCCCGCGCCGCGCGGCCCTATATCCTCGCTGAAATTCGCCGGCCCCACGCCGATAACGGCCACTGGCTGGCCGCTGCGTTGGTTATCCTTCCGGACGAAACCCTGCCCGAGTTTGACGAAGCTCTTGCCACGCGCCTCGAAGCCAATGGCCCCACCATGTCCCTTGACGCGCGCCTCATCGGCCGCTACGCAACTGCCGCCATCCTGCCGCGCGTGAAAGCGGTCTACCAGAAGTCTGCCGGCCAGTGGGCCTGCGATATCGAAGACAGCCTGGTCGGCTACTTCCTCCGCGTCGACCCGGACTACGGCCTCGATCGCCTGCGCGCCAAACCCACCGGCTGCCTGGCCGAGTCGCTGAAAGCGATGGTCGCCGCGCACCGCTGGGCCTCCATCGAGCCGTCCATCATCGCCCGCCTGAACGTTGCCGACGCCTGGGCCGCCCGCGATGCCGCCGAGACATTAGCGAAATACGGCGGCCCCAAGGCTCAAAAAGCGTTATGGCAGCGCCTGCGTGCTTTCCATGAACAGTGGAAGGATCGCGATGCCGATCTGACGATTGCCCCCAACACTCCCCGCGAATTGAACGATGCCGTCGCGCTGCAGTACGGCCTGCTGGCATCGCTGGCCAACGCCCAAGCCTGGCTTCTCGACAACGACCAGGTCACCGAACTCGAAAGCCTCGCGCTCGGCAGCGAGCGCCGGAATGCCGCCCACTGGCGTTGGCATTCCCCCATCGAGCTCAATCTGAATCTCCTCTTCGATGGACAGCTCCAAGCCTCCATCGGCGAGTTCGTAACCACCGGTCTCGCGCCCCTGCAAGCCAAATTAGCCCAATACCCCAGGGGCACCGTTTTTCATCTGACTACCTTCGGTAACGTGGAGCGCCTGGCGGCCGCCACGCGCGCCATCGAGGAAACCGCCGCCCAAAACGGCCTCGTCATCGAAGACCCTCCGGCAGCGTCGCCAGTGCGCTAAAATCACCATCCATGGCCACTTGGCAAGCTCACACCATGAGCTTCTTCCTCCGCCACACCTTCAAGCCCCGCCTCGCCCGTGCAGCCAGCGCGCAACACGCCCGCGCCATCATGAACGGCGGCATCTTCAAGAATCCCGCCGGCGTGAAGATCACACCCGCGACCTTGGGGGGTGTTCCCGGCGAATGGGTCGAATCCGCATCCCAACTGGCCGCGGTGGTTCTCGTCTATCTGCACGGCGGCGGTTACTTCGCCTGTTCCGCGCGCACCCATCGCCCCTTCACCACCGCATTCGCGCAACGGGGACTGCGCGTCTACGCGCCCGATTACCGGCTCGCGCCGGAATATCCATTCCCAGCCGGTCTCGACGATGCCGTAGCGGCCTGGCTCGCCGTGCGCGCCGCAGTCGGCGACTCTACCCCCATGGTCATCGGCGGCGATTCCGCCGGCGGCGGATTGGCCCTCGCCACCATGCTCAAGTTGCGCGACCAAGGCGCCCCGCTGCCCGCTGCCGCCGCCCTCTTCTCGCCCCTCACCGACCTCATCGGTATTGGCGAATCCCGCCGCATCAACAACCGCCGCTGCGCCATGTTCTCCGGCGCGGGCTTGCTCCGTGCCACAGAATTTTACATCGCGGATACCGGCAGCGATCCATCCAACCCGCTCGCCTCCCCGCTATATGCCGATCTGCACGGCCTCCCGCCGCTGCTGATCCATGTGGGCACCGACGAAACTCTCCGCGATGATTCCACCGAACTCGCGGCCCGCGCCCGCGCCGCAGGCGTCCGTGTCGAGCTGACCCTTTGGCCCGTGGTCCCGCACGTCTGGCAGATGTTCCATCCCTTCGTGCCCGAAGGCCGCCAGTCCCTGGCTGCCGCCGCCGCCTTCCTGCGTGAGGCAGGCTCACTGCCAGGCACTCTGCCCGCGGCGGCCTCTTAAGCCGCCGCAGTCACATTCCGCCAAAAAATCCGGCCCCAGTCCTTTCAAAAGCTTGCCCGGAGTCCGCCCAATCACCCCCATCCCGCCTCCATACCATGGAAGCGAAAGGAACCACGCAATGGAAGAAACCACGCACCAAACCAGCCAAGCCAGAATCGAAGCCAATCGCCGCAATGCACAAAAATCGACCGGCCCCCGCACGCCCGAAGGCAAAGCCAAATCCAGCCGCAATCGTCTCGTCCACGGACTGCGCGCCAACAAACACCTCATCCTTGATGACGACCCCGCCGACTTCCTGCTCCTTCTCCAAGACTTCATCGATCGCTTTCAGCCCGTCGGCGAAGTCGAAGAGAAACTCGTCCTGCGCATGGCCGCCTGTCAATGGCGCCTCGACTCCGTCTTCACCATGGAAGCCGCCCTCTACCGCGAACGCCTCCAGACCATCGCCGAACAGGATGCCTACCGCCAGCGCGTCTACGCCGAGGATCAGCAGGATGCTGCCGATCGCGGCCAACCCGCCCCGCCCCCGCCTCACGTACTCGATCCCGCGGACCTCCGGGCCCGCGCCTTCAGCCTCGATTGCAATGGCCCCCGCTCCATCACCACCCTGACCCGCTATGAAACCAGCATCGAGCGTACCCTGGACCGATGCATCCGCCGCCTCAAGAGCCTCCAGGCCGACCGCCAAGCCACCCCCGCCGGACCCGAACCCGACACCCCAAGCGCAAACCCCACTGCGCCAACCGAATCAAATTACCATTCGAACCCAGCAAATGAGGGTAATTCAGGAAACCCGAAACCTATCACCCACAACCCACAACCCACCACCCACCACCGGCGCGAAGCGCCACGAAAGCGCGCCAACCGCTCCCGGCTGTGGTAAAGTAGCACCACAGATACGGGATTTTAACCATGAAGGTCCTATCCAGTGTTTTTCTATCCATCTTCCTCGTGCATCTCCAGGCCAGTCAGAACCTGGATCGTGCCCGGCAATTAGAGGAGTCCGGCGATGGCCCAGGCGCGCGCGCTCTCTTGCAGCATGCCGCCCAAGCCTCTCCCGGCAACGTCACCGCCTTGGCGGAGTATGCGGAGTTCCTCGATAGCCATGCCGACCCCGCCACTGCCGAAGCCTATGCCAAGCTTCTGGATGCCCTGGATCAGCCGGCTAATCCGAAGCGCCGCGCGGCTATTGCGCAGCGCCTGGCCGAGTTGTCGCTCTTAAGCGGCGACCGGGCCGGCGCCACGCGTTATCTCGAGATCTATCGCACCGGCGCCGGCCTGCCCTCTGGTTCCGCCGCGCTTCCCTCCGGCCCGCCCGCCAACCCGGCTGACCAGTACGTCGAAATACCCGGACCCCTGCATTCGTTCGGCCGCATGGCGGCTATCTCCAACGATGCCCAAGCCGACGATGTCCTGCCCGCGCTGGCGCGTAATGTGGTCACTAATGGTTTCCAGGCGGCCCACAGCAACGAAGCGCTGGAGCAAACCGAGTATCTCAAACTGGTGCATCGCTATCTCTCCCAGGCGCGCGAGATCGAGAAGCTCACCGGGCCCGATAAAATCGTCCACATAGAGACTTGCGATTCTCCCAACGCCGGCGAACTGCTGCGTATTCTGGGCTTCCGTATCCGCGGCGGCTGCGGCAGCGAACTGGTCCTCGAGACCGTCAATGCCACGCGCGCCTTCCTCACCACCGATTCCGGATTCCCGCTTCCCGCCCTCGAGCAGGCCCTCCGCACCAATCGTCCGTTCGTTTACGACTATCACCCGGCCCGCGTTCCCGTGCTGTTCGGCTCCGATTTCTGGCTCTCCGCCAAGGAAAAGGAAACCAGCGGCTTCCTCGACCTGCTCCTTTCAGACCCATCCCTGTGCCGCTTGTATCTGGGCATGTCCAAACTGGACCACGAAACCGCCGGTGAGTTCCGCAAGAACCTCTCCTTGGCCCATCTCAAGGCCTACGCCCACGTGCTCGATTTCTTCGGCGGTATGTTCGAAATCCGCAATGGCAAAGCCATCGTTCCCGGAGCGCCGCGCACCGTGGCAGCCTGGACCGAATTAGTCGGTGCGCCGCCCGATCAGGGCTCCGCGTTTTTCGAAAAGCTCCTGGCTAAAGACGATGGCTGGATGGCCAGCTATTTCGACGCACTGGCCCGCATCAACGGTGCTGTGCGCGACTATCTCACCGAGCCCGCGCGCATGCAGCGCTTCTACCTGGCCATCCGCGGCAAAGTCACCAGCCCCGGGCCCGCCCGCCCCGTCTTCCGATCCAATGCCGACATGATGCTGCTCACTACCCGCTTGTGGATCGAGCCCAGCGGCCGCCCGCACGTCCCCGGCAGCCTGCAGGTCTGGAAGGACCTGTTCTCCAGTCACCCGCCTGGCAAATATGATGCGAAGCTGACGCGCGCCGCCCCGTCATGGAAGGAACCGGACGACGTGCTCGAAGCTCTGTTCGGCCTTACCCGCAAATCCGTCGAGAACGAGCCGCTCAAAATCTTCATGGCGCTGAGCGATCTGGATCGGTCCCGCCCCAAACCGCTGGCGCCCGAGACAGTCGACCTGCTGGCGCGCAACTATCGCATATTCGGCAGCCAGTACGCCCTCTTCAATGAGGCGGCCACCGTAAGTGACAAGTCCATTACGCAATTTATGGATATGGCCGATGCCCTCACCCGCTTCAAGGATCCTGTTCTGCGCGCCGACACGCTCGGCACCATGCAGTCCCTGTTGGGCCTTTGGCAGATCCTTTCCCGTTCCGGCAGCCTGCCCGCCGCCAAAGCCGACGAGACTTTCGCCGCGCTGCTCAGCCCCTTCCCTGCCGTACACGACGATCGTGGTTTGTTCGACGCCGGGCGCGGTGGTGTGACTCTGCTGCTGACCGCCACCGGCTGGAAACCGGGCGCCAAACCGCAGGCGCGCATTCTTGACCTGCTGGCCGGCGCCGCCGATCCCAGTGACGTAGAATCGCACACCCAGATGGTCGAGGAGATGATGCGTATCCTGGAAGCCCAGCATATCGTCCCGCTCGACGACCTTTTCGATTTGGCCAATCACATGGACGCGCTCGCCCAAGGCGGGAAATTGAACACCGCCCTGCTCAACCGCCTGTCCACACGCATGGCCGAACTCCCGCAGTCCCGCTCCTCTTTGAGCCCGATCGAGAAGAACGCCCTTTCCTTCGGCTACTGGACCGACAAACACATCGACGCGGAGCGCAAGCTGAATCTGCGGGTCGCCCTGGAGAGGGCCTCCGGCGACAAAGCCCACGACGCTCGCGGCCTGCTCGCGCCGGCCCTGCGCGATACCCTGGTGGCCTACAATTACGCCCATTACGCGCCCCCCGGCGCCCAGGTCCTTTACACCAATCCGCTGTTCGTGCGTAGTCATGACTTTTTAGGAGTCCAGGGCGCCAATCATATGTGGCGTTCCACCGAAGTTTTCGGATCGGGCTGGCCCTCCAACGGCGGCGGCCGCCTGGTCGGCTCTCTCGCCGGATTGCCCTACGCCCTGGCCGAGGCGGAACAGAACTTCCTGGTGCCCGAACAAACCCAAGCGCTCATCTGGGGCGACCTGGTGCCGCAGATCATCGTCAGCGCCGTAATCCCGCGATGGTGGAATGTGACGCCCTCGCAGTTGCATTGGGTAGCTCTGCATATGCGCTACGCCGAGGCGCTGCTGGCCGAATCCGCGCTCGATCCGGCCCTCCGCCAGGAAGCCATGGCCATTCTCAGCGCGCAGGCCGCCCCCGCCCGCGTGGCACAGGTTTCCACGCTGCTCGAAAACGGCCAGGTCCAGGCTGCCCTGAACAAGGTGACTCCCTCCGAGTTGTTCGTTCTGGCGTCGCGTATGGAGATCAACTTCAAGCGCGAGCCTACCCCGCTGCTGGCGGAAATCCGCCGCCTGACTGCGGAAGCCCCGCAGCAGGTCAGCGCCGCCGCTATCTCGGCGGCCTTCGGCACACCCAAGCCCACCCTGGCCAACTCTTACCGGACGGAGTTGCTCAACCTGCGCACCTTCCCGACTTTAATGGGATACTCCAGCCGCATCCTCGCCGAAAGCTGGGAGTCCAACACCCTCTATTGGGCGGAACTCGCCGACGAGACTAATGTGCGGCCTTCGCAGCTCAACGTGCGCATACCCGAGTGGACCGAGAAATTGGTGGAGCGCATCTTCGCCTCTCACCTGGAAGACTGGCCCGCCCTGCTCCGCTCGTTGCGCGCGGTGGGCGACGACGTCCGCAAAACCCGTTTGGCAGGCTCTCAGCCTGCGGCGGCCTCGCAGGCCGCCCCGGCAAGCGAAGCGAGCAGGGAAACTAACTAACTGACTAATTAACTAACTCCCAGGTGAACGAATGGCCACCCTATCACGACGTCATTTCATAGCAGCGGCAGCCGGAGGCGCTGTCCTCAAAGCGCAGGAAGCACTGAAAACGCAGGACGCCCAAAGCCCCGTCTTCCACGTGAAAGTGGATATGGTGGTGCTCAGCTTCACCGTCACCGACAGCCACAACCGCTATATCAACGGCCTGAAAAACACCGACTTCAAAATCTACGAAGACGGCATCATCCAAAAGATGGCGACCTTCGCCGAGGGCACCAAGCCGCCCATGCAGGTGTTGCCGGATGGCGCCACGCGTCCCCTCGTCGCGGGTGAACCAGCCGAAGCGCCCGGCAACCCCGGTATCGACCTGCATAGCGACGCCTTCGTCGGCACCAACGTCTTCGTCCTCTTCGATACCAGCAACTTTATGTATCGCGGCTTTGTCTACGCCGAGGACGCCATCGCCGATTTCGTGCGCGGTCTGGACCGCGCCGACTCCGTCGCCGTCTACACCTTCAGCCGCAATCTATCCCGCGCCGCCTCGCTCACCCGCGATCGCGGCGACGCTATCGGCGGCCTGCGCAAATCCGTCGCCGGAGACGATACGGCTCTCTATAATGCCCTGCTCCTGACCTTGCGCGACGCCGCCAAAGTCCCCGGCCGCAAAGTGGTCATCGTGTTCTCCAACGGCCCGGACAACGCCAGTATGGTCGCCCCGGACGATGTCCGCGCCGTGGCCGAGGATGAAGGCATTCCCATCTACGTCATCTCCACTAACGAGGTGAATAAGGATCCCATTTCGAGCGGCGTCTTCCGCCGCATCGCCGCCCGCACCGGCGGCAAAGCCTATTGGGCCAAGACCTGGCAGAAACAGGTCGAAGCTTTCGAATCCATCCGCGAGGACTTAGGCAACTCTTACACCGTGACTTACTATCCGCAACCGAATCCCAACGAAGGTTTCCGCAAAATCGCGGTCGAGATAGTAACTGACGTGGGCAAAAAGTATCGCGTGCGTTCCCGGCCCGGCTACCGCCCCCGCGGCGGCTTCTAATCGTGGGGCAGGACTCCAGTCCTGCAGCCGACGTCCACGTCGGCCTGCTCGCGTTTGGAACGGCTGATTCGCATTGGGCTCCCAGCCCGCCAAAAAACTTCCGCCGCGCTGTCGATCCAACCGGCCTGAGTTCGACCTACCTGTGAGGAGACCACACAATGAAATATCTGTCGCTATTCACCCCTTCCCGCAGCGCACCGCCGCCCACCAAGGAGCACATGGACCGGATGGGGAAGCTGATCGAGGAATCCATGAAGTCAGGCGTCCTGCTCATGACCGGCGGACTCATGCCGATCGCGCAGGGCGGCGCGCACGTGCGCCGCTCGGGAGATGATATCGCCGTCATCGACGGCCCCTTCGCCGAAACCAAGGAACTGGTAGGCGGCTTCGCTATCCTGCAGGCCAACTCCAAAGGAGAACTCATCGAAATGGTGCGGAACTTCCTCGAAATCGCCGGAGACGGTGAGACCGAGGTGCACCAGATCATGGAGCCGGGAGCCCAACCATGCGATTCATGATGTTAGTGATCCCCAAAGGATACGAAAAAGCGGCGCCGGGAACCATGCCCAGCGCCGAAACGGTCGCCGCCATGATGAAGTACAACGAGTCCCTGCAAAAAGCGGGCGTGCTGCTGACGCTCGACGGCTTGCACCCTCTATCGGCCGGCGCACGAGTATCATTCTCGAAAGGTCAACCTACAGTTACCGATGGACCGTTCATCGAAACAAGGGAAGCTGTCGGCGGCTACTGGATGATTCAGGTGACCTCAAAGGAGGAAGCCATTCGCTGGGCATCCCGCTGCCCGGCTTCCGACAATGAAGTGATCGAAATTCGCCAGGTC
>CAWFUH010000012.1:0-365626 GCA_963818855.1 Bryobacterales bacterium
TTACCAATAACTGGGTGATCAGGCGCTGGCGCTGCTTGTCATCCAGCAGAGGTTTACGCCCAGCTCGGCCGGCTGTCTTCAAAGCCTTCTCTCCCTGTGTCGAAACAGCTCTGGCCCAACGACTCACCGTCTGACTGCAAACCTTAACCCGCCGCCCCACCTCACCTCTGGTTGTATCCCTGCTTCACCAGCTTCATTGCCTCGAAGCGTCTTTGTTCCAGAGCCTTAGAATCACGTTTTACACCTCGCGCATTGCCCATAACGCCAGAGACGATCTGTATCGCGAAATAGTCACGCTATATTATGCGAACGTCAGTAATGTGCAGGACGCTATTCGTTAGACGGGTGTATTGTATCGGGAGCTTCCTGAGTGAAGGCGGCTTTGGCGCAGCTTACCGAGCACTCCGCTTAAGCGGAGCGAACTCGGCTCCCAAGGTGTGCGTCCCATAAGTCTGCGCTGCCTGCGGAAGCCTGCGGAGTTCATCACTCGGGCCTCGGTCAATACCGAACCCGACGGCGAGAGCCACATGGACGAATGGGAAGAATGCGCGCACTGCGTCTGCTAGCTACAGAGCTCTGATTGCCTGACCGGCGCCCGATAAGTTAGCCAGTTTCATTTCTGAGTATTTGCGTGAGAGGATCACGCCATCCGCGCCGCCGTCGAACGCCGCTTTCACTGCGTCATGGACGCCCTCCGGGGTACACTTGCTGTGGTCGGCCGAGGTCGGAATGTCGATGTCGATACCGGGCCACAATTGCGTTTTCGCTCCGGCCAGTCCGGCACGAGCGCGTTTGGTCTCACTGAGAACGTAATCGCTCGAAAGACCGGTACGCGAGATCTGCGATATAGGGCCTTCGTCCTTGTAGCCGAGAACGTGGTAATGAAACTGGAGCAGTTCCTCTGGGGGCACGCCGCCGTATTGAGTCTGCGCGACGCTCTCGACATAGCCCGCCAGCCGCTCGCCTCCGCAAGTGTTGTAGATGACAATTTTCAGAAAATCCGAATACGGCGCGATCACCTGAAGATCCTGCTCGGCGCGATAGATCGGGCTGAAAGAATTGTTATGCCAAATGTGCCAGCCCACGCCCATCGCTGGTTTGATTGACTTCACCTTGTCGTAGATGGCATTGTAGGTTTCACGCAGGCTGTCGTGCCAGAGATTTTCCCAGGCCAACATCTCCGGGAAACGTAGCATGAGGCGCCACAGTTCCACATAGCCACCGTCGACGAGCCGAGTGCCCGACCGCCCGGCACGGACGAGCTTTTCGAGTGAGAGAAAGCCGTCCCGCGCCCGCAGAACGTTGATACCGCGCTCGTGTGCTTTTTTCTTGCAGAAGTCGCAGAAACAGGTCACCCGAGACGGATCGGCTGACCGGCCGCCATGCCGCGCGCCAACCGCGTTGGCAAAGGCTCCCTGCCGTTCCGATCCCCACATAATGCCGTCGAGGTCCCAAGATTTCGTTAGCAAAGTGTGTCGGCATTACGGCCATATAGATCTTTTTCCTGTACCTGCGCGACATTCGGTATGTCGGATCGAAATACATCCTCAAACCACGCGATGTTCTTCATGCCGCGCTTGCGGGATTCCGGCAATACGGAGGCAAAGACATCGTAGTGGCCGAGGTCCGGCGCGCGCAGGTCCTTTAAAGGCGTGTTGGTGTAGTATTGCGGGTGAACGGATGCATAACTTCCACCGTGAAACGAATCAGTATCGTATTGTTGTTTGCCGTGATCTGGCAGCGGCTGCCCCGGAACCTGTCGGCCAGCGATCCCGCGGCCGTAGGTGAACGCGGCGATAAAGAGAGTGTTTACGCCTCCTTTCGACTGCAGGATGTCGAGCACCGGTTCGACGCCTTCGTCGACGAATGATACGGCGCCGATCTGCAGTCCGATCATCCGATTGTTCTTAGATGATTGCGCCGACGCTTGCGCGGCAGCGGCGAGGAGGGCGGATCCGGCCAGGAAGTCACGTCTTGTTGATCCAGACAACTGCGGCCACCTCGCAATCCTTGTTATCGCAGAAGATTAGATTCTATCGCAATTAGCGATGCGGACGGACAGCGCCGGCTCGCGCGCCGGCAAAACGGGCTTGGCGAGCGACGTAGCTTCCGATATGCCTCCGTAACGTCTCCCTATCAATTACCTCGCCGCCGGCACTTCACTCAGAGCACGCTTCACACTCACCGGCAACTTGTCAGCATTCGCCAACATCAGGCTGACCTGCCAAAGTTGGGTATCGGTCAGAGAGCCCTTGAAGCCTTGGCATGCCGGTAAGCCGGATTCCGTTCGCCACTTTCCAGTAAGTTTCCCCCGGCGGATCGTCGGTCACCCCATAGCCCTTGAAAAGCGGGCGGATCCGGGAACATCCCCTTGGTAATAGCCGTTTCCGACTGACCGCTCATGCCGTGGCAGACCGCACACTGTTCGCGATAGATTTTGGCGCCTGCCACTACAGTAGAGGTTGTCCTACCTTGAGATGCGCCTCTACGGTGATTGAAGAAAGGTAATCAACTGCTGCTGCTGCGCAGCGGCCAAGCCGTTGAACGATGCGATGATATTCTGTGCCTCTCCTCCATGACGCTGAATGGCATCGCTTAAAGTCGCCGAAGCGTTGTCATGCATGAAGCGAGTTTTGATTCGCAGACCCCATAATGGAGCTGTGCGCAGCTTGTTTGCGGTGTCTGCCGGGCCGGCCTGCACAATGCCGTCGCCGGTGCCTACATTGTGTAGTAGGTAATCGCCGTAAGGGTGAATGATCTTGTTTCCTAAAGCTGCGGGGATAGTATAGGCGCCTCCGTTTATTATCGTTCCCGGTGGCTCTGTGGTCAGGGTTGCAACGTGACAGATAGCGCAACCGATCGAGTTGAACAGGTTCTCTCCGGCGATGGAATTCCAGGTCGCTGTTAACACTGCGTCGCGCGGTGGCACTTGGGTCCCGCGGATGAATTGAGCGAAGTGGTCAATATCCGCCAGGCCCAGAGCGTCTGGCTTATCCTCCGGGTCAGTGGTCACTTTGCAGACTGTCGTCACTTCTTTGGGCTCCAAACGATTTGTCACTCCCATTTCATTCAGGTAGGCATCGCCCGAAAACGAAAGGATAGTCGGATCCTGGTCCTTCCAGCCGAACCTGCCTATTCCTGTTTGGCCTGGCGCCTCCAGAATTGGGACCTGAATCGCTTCGCCTTGAATCATCCCATTGCTCTGGGCAGGCTGATTGGCGGCAATCGCCAGGAAGGTTTGGTCGCCGACGGCCTCCACGAAGCCATCGCCAAGTGTGTTCAGCACAGCACGCAGCGTCCGGATATTCTCTGTGTCTGGCACGGCTCTTGGGCCTGCGGACATATGGAACGGTCGTTGACAATTGACCGCCCCGTTATAGTGTTCGCTCCCTCGTTAATCGTGATGGTCGGATTGACAAAGTTGCCATTTGTGTCATTGTGACCGACTCGCTGCTCGGTAAATTGGCTGGCAGCGCCAGCCGCGCCGTTGTTATGGCATTCGACGCACGCGGTTGCGTTGAAAACCGGGCCGAGTCCGGTACTCGCATCGTGTTTCCGTTCAAACTGCGCCTGATCGAGGGCGAAGGTGTCGCCGGGCGGCTCCGCTATCCCATTACTGATGCTCTGCGAGCCGGGAGCCACGGTTAGTTCCCCCGTTGAACTAATCGTTTGACCAAGCGTGGGGGGTAGTGAAGCCGGCTGGCGCTTCGGTCGCGGACTGCTGTGCGACGAGGGCTACTGCGGCGGCTCCAATAATAAGAGAGAAGGCAATCGTTCTGTGTGTCATTGGACTTGATCTCCTTAAGGCCTCGTTGTTATTTGCTATAAACCTCTGGGTATGTGCTTGCTGGGCTTGAGCTCGCTGGGGAGCCGTTTGCGGCGTGGGACAACCGCGAGTAGCAAGCCAGTACTGTAAAGCGATGGCGATAATGGCTCAGGTGCAGCGGTAGCCGGAGTAACGGTTACAGTGTCGACGGAGAAGTTCCAGGCCCTGAAGCCGGCAGAGATGATGGCCACGGTCAAACCATAGTTCTGCACATCGGCGCTCTTGACAACGTAGACGTTGAAGTTGACGCGGGGGGGCGAAACCAATTGCTAATGGATAAGCGAGGGTGCGGTCCGCATGGAGCCCAACATCACTCGTGAACGGCTCAGCCTCCGCGAACGTGGCGATTCCGATGGTAACGGGTAAGGCCGGATAGTGTTGAGGTTACCGCCTTGCGCTGCCGTTGGAGCCTTGAAGTTAATGGCTTCCGTCGTGGGACGGCGTGACCACGACCATCGTCCAAAGCGGACATGGTCCAATCGTCGTTAACAGATGTGTCATGAGGGCTTCTCCTCAGACTGATCGGCAAAGTCAGTTTCTATCGGTATACTTGGCGATGCTTCGAAAACTTCCGGATCGAAGTAAACATTTCCGCATTTGATTTTGGTCGATGTAGTTTGCAAGAAATAGATCGGTGAAACTGTCGTCCTTGTATTTCCGACTCGTCAGAAGAAATCGTGGGTAGACTCGGGCTCGGGCAGCTTGCCAAGTGAGTGATAGAGCGCTAGTTCAAGGACCCGGAAGGTGCGGAAGCCGTACGACTTTCTCATGGTGACTTTGGCTTTGTTGTTCAGGCCCTCGACGACCCCACTGGAAAGAAGCTTTTGAGCGCGGAAATAGTTGAGGATCAGCTCGCGGTGTTGGCGCAGTGAGCGAGCGATCTTCTTCATGGGTTCGATGCGGGAACGCATCGTCTGCCGGCACCACTCATCGAGGAATTTCCCGGCCCAGGCTGGCGAGTTGTAATCCCAGAGTTGCTGAAAAGCTTCCTTGAGAAGGTAAGCGCGCACGGTTTTCAAGTTATACCGGAGCAGGTCGCGGAGGCGGAACCGCTGTTCGGTCTTCAGATTCTCTTCACGTTTGAGCAGGAGCCAGCGCGACTTCTTCAGTAGCGGTGTTTGGCCTTCGCTCGCCATGCGGCGCGATTCTCCGGAGCGGACCTCGTCGAGGGCCTTGTTCATTTTGGCCACGATATGGAAACGGTCGAGGATATGCAGGGCCTGGGAGCATTTCTCGCGGATGACTTTCAGATAGGGTTCCCACATGTCCGAGCAGACGAACACGATCTTGGAGGTGATTTCTTCACCCATGGTAGTGAAGAATCCTTGAAAAGACTCGATGGTTCTCTCCTTGCCGACCCAAAGTAAACGGGTGACGCTATCGATCTGATAAACCAGGGTCAGGTACTTGTGCCCTTTGGCGTACTGGATTTCATCCACCCCGATGGCATCGATTTGGCCGAGCATGCGGTGTTCCAGTCCGAAGGCGACCACATGTTCGACGGAGTCGCAGACCTTGTCCCAGGAGGTGCGGAACGCCTCGGCCGTTTCTTTCCACGAAAGCCGCCGCGCCCAGCGGGCCAGAAACAGCATGTAGGCATTCGTCAACTGGTGCTTGCCGTTGCCCCAGGGAACTTCCTCGACAACCACCGCTTGGCAGCGGCGGCAATCCACGCGCCGCATGGCGTACAGCAGGAAGACCAGAAACCCCCAGAAAGGGATGAAGTCGTAACGCCTTTCCGCGAGTTGATCATAACCGGGCGCTGGCTGGTGGCAGCGGGAACAAACCGCCGCCGAACCCTTGCGCGGACGCACGGCGATCTCGATGCTTTTGTGATCGGAACTGAAGCCAGCATGCTGGTAGACGAAACCCCGGAAATGATGGCAGCGGTTTAAAATCGTGATGAGTTGTAGCATGGCGGAAAAGGCAGCGGCGAGAACTCCCAGGATAAACCGCGCCACTCCTGTGCCGGCTGCCGACCTGGAGCGTTACTGTCGTGGCCTGAACGATTGGCCGCGCTCGTGGATGGGATTGGAAAAGGACCTACCGCCGGGCGAGAAACTCGTGGCCTGCTTCCGGCCATTCCTCGAATACCTGGTGACGTCTGCGGATCTATCGCCGAAGACCATCCAGAAGCACGTTGATAATCTCTGGGCGCTGGGGGGAGAGATCATCCGGAATCTGAACGACAACCCTCCTCTGAGAAGGAAACAGATCCAACAGATTCTCTTCGATGTGATCGATGACGATGGCGGCCCGCTGATCTACGGCGTCAGTTCAGAGCAACAACAGCGGTCCTTTGATACCACCTGCCGTAAATTCCTCCGATTCCTCGGACACCCACTCCGCTAAACCCGTCAAATCACCCACAAATTCTCCTGACGAGGCGTATTTCCAAACAGGGTGCGCTCCGGTGCGCTCCGGTTCCAGTAAGTGTTTCTAGGTTGCACTCACAATCACAACTGCCGGAATATTTTCGCACTGTGCTCCGTCTTCACCTCAAACGACCAGCGCTCCACCGAATAACTATCTGGTTCACAACCTGGTTTCCGATCTCGCCAACACCGCCGACTACCAAGATCCGAATCTGGTGAATCCCCGGGGCCTGGGATTCGGCCCCACTCCGTTCTGGGTTGGAAATTACGGCACCGGCACTGCCACGCTGTACGACGGCTCCGGCGCCCTGATTCCACTGGTGGTCTATATTCCCCAGGCGGGAGATGCGGGTACAACTGGCCCGGTGACGGGCGTGATTTTTAACGCATTCGCCTCGAACTCGAATGCCCTTAACCTCCAAGCAGGCTTTTTGCTGGCACTTTTCATTTTTCTGCTCGGAAGATGGGGTGATCTCGGGATGGAATGAGGTCGTCAGCGGGTCGCAAGCGTCGATCCTCTTCGACAACTCCAAATCCGGGGCGGTATACACGGGATGCGCGGTGGGCGGAACCGCCGCGGCGCCATATGAACTTCCATGCCGAAACAGTGGACGTTTACGACGGCAATCTTGACCTGAATCCGGCACCGTACAACCAGAGCGGCCTCCCGGAGCCATATTCCGGCGCTTCGTCGTTTTCGAATCCGGCGATTCCGGCGGGATTTGCTCCGTTCAACGTGCAAAATATCGACGGCACGCTATTCGTGACCTATGCGGAACAGGACGCCCAAAAACATACGAATGTCGGCGGCCCGGGTAATGGCTACGTCGCCATGTTCAACTTGAACCGCAGACTGATCGCAAATCTCGTCAGCCAGGGGCCGCTCAATTCGCCCTGGGGGATGGCGATTGCGCCGGCCAATTTCGGACCGTTTGCCGGCGCACTTCTTGTCGGAAACTTCACTGACGGTGAGATTAACGCGTTTGACGCGGCCTCGGGCGCATGGCTCGGCACTCTTAACGACGCCACCGGCAATCCAATCGCGATTCCCGGATTATGGTCCTTGGATTTCGGAGGCGGCGCCCAAGGCGAAGATCCGGGCACGCTGTACATCACCGCCGGAATCGGCGGCGGGCCGAACAACGATCCGGTGCAATCACACGGACTGCTCGCGAGCATCCAGGCCCCGCCCTCATTCACGGCATCGGCCATCCAAAACGCCGCGAGCTTCATTGCTGGACCGATCGCCCCTATTGACCTTCGCATAAGATAGCGTAATCAAAAGGACAGTTCGGCCTGCTTCCAGAATGCCGTGATCAATCGGGGCCGACGCCGCATCCGGCGTAAGGTAATCCGCGCTCGCTCGCTCATCTCCCACCAGTTCTGCGGGCATATGTTCGGCAGTTGATGTTGTTTCCACTAGCCCCACAGGTATTCCACCGGATTCAAGTCGGGTGCGTAGGCCGGAACGTACTCCGTGTGGATGCGGCCTTCCTGCGCGGCGATGAAATTCTGCACCATGCCACTCTGGTGCGCCGGCAGTCGATCCCAAATGAGAATGATAGGACCGTGGATGTGCCGCATCAAGTGGCGGAGGAACTCCACCACCTGCGGACCCCGGATGGAACCTTTGCAGAACTGGAAGTAGAAATTCCACCAGGTCATGCCGGCAATGACGGAGAGCAAGTTCCAGTTGAAGTTGTACTGCAGAATCGGCGTCTGTCCCTTGGGTGCCCAGGTGCGACAGCGCTGCGGGCGCTGCGTTACACCGCTTTCGTCCAGGAAGACAATCGTGCGCCCCTCAAGTTGGGCTTTTTTTAATGGCCGGCCATTGCACTTTTTGCCAATGCTGGACCGCACCTGCGCTACGCTCGCGGGCCCGCCCTTCGGGCCGCTGACAACTCCACCCCATGGCCCCCAACACCTTAAACCCAAGCCGCCCGAACAGATGACCCGGCTGGAACGCCAATGCTCGGGAACCATGACCCCGGCCCAGATGATCGCCGAACTGCCGCGGGTCTGTGATATTGGGACCAAGACCAGCAGTAGTGGGCACCGGTATCACTGGATCGGATATAAGCTCCACCTGGATGTGGCCGATGGACAGATTCCCATCACTTGTTTACTCACCTCGGCTTCGCTGCACGACACCCAAACCGCAGTACCGATGGCGGAGATCAGCGCGCAACGAGTGCAGAGTCTATACGATCTGATGGACAAAGGTTATGAAAGTTGTCTGATTGAAGAGCACAGCCAAAAGCTGGGGCATGTGCCGATCATGGACCGGCAGAAGCGCGGTGAGCAGGACTACCAAATGGAGCCGCACCGAGCCGTCCGCTTTCGCGAGCGGACGGCTGTGGAACGGGTGTACGGACGACTGAAAGACGAATTTGGAGGCAACTCGGTGCGGGTGCGAGGGGCAGCCAAAGTGATGGCGCACCTAATGTTTGGCATTCTGGCATTGACCGTTGACCAACTGCTCCGACTGGCCCCGAGCTAGCCACCGGGGCGGCCCGACAATTCAAGTGCGGGGGTGAACAGGAGAGGTGTGCACCAAAAGGGAGCGGGGGAGGCGGGAAACCAGACTCTGCAATAACAAGTACTCTACCTAGCAGAGCACACGGTCTTGCCCGACTTTTTTTGCAAGTACCTCTCCAGACCCGCCATCAGGCGGGACGTGGACGTCCCGGCCCAGAGGGCACCCCGGCGTGGACGCCCGCCCCACTGGTCGCACTCCAGAAGTCACTATATATTTTGCGAAGATCAGTAATTCGCTCGCAGGTAGACCGCGCCCTCCGGCGCCTCACGAATGTCCCATGTCTGACGGCCGCGGGCAGCATGCTCCGCGGCGCCTCGAATCTCACGCGCCCGCTCTCTATCGCGTTGCGCCCGTTTCTTCAACTTCAACTGGTCGAGGATGATCGCATCGCTCTCGAGTAAGTCGGCCAGGAGCGGATTCGAAGGACCATAGGTTCGTTCGGCGGACATGAGTGCCCGTTCCATGGATAATCTGGCTTCCTCGTGCTGCCCCAGCATGTATTCGATCGAAGCCAGGCTGGCCCAGGCGCGAATCAGCTTAGGCTGGTCCGGGCTAAGCGCGTTCTGCCACATGCGGAGGGCCGCCTGCTCGTGTACCAGCGCATCCGCATAACGCTGGGTGCGCATCTCGGCCGCCGCCATATTATGCAATACCGTCGGCCGGAGGTCTCCCGCGGCTGGCAGGGGCGCTACGATCCGCCAGGCTTCCGCTAGTGCCCCCTCTGCCGCGGACAACTCTCCGCGGCGGAAATCGAGAGCGCTTTCGGCGTTCAAAAGCTCTGCACGCGCAAGACCACTGGCGGTTGGCCCGGCCGCCCTCGAGGCTTCCTGCAGGGTCTGCTCCGCATCGTGATAATTCCCAGCTTCCATGTACGCCGTGGCCAACGTCACCCGCAGATGCAATGCCTCCTCGGCCGGTGCACCCGTTCGAAGACATACGTCCAGCGCGCGTGAAAAATCGGTGGCCGCCTGCCGCGGGTCTCCCGCATCGAGTGCGCGATCTCCCGCCGCGATCCAATCTGCCGCACGCCAGCCGTTCGTGAAGATAAGTAAAGTGATTATCCACAACATGCCAACGATACGCGGCTGAATCTCGGCAGTTAGGCGCCGTTCAATGCCTTCAAATACTTGCGTGCAGATGGCGCAATTTGGCGCGGCCTGGCGCTTCGACCGTGGCTCACTACCGAGCCGCGCGCGTCAGCAAGCGGTTCTCCAATGCGGATGCTTAGGAACTATCCGCGGACAGATTCGTCTTACTCTTGTTGGCCCAAGAAACGCGTACCATCCGATCATCCATGGCTACACCTGCCGCACCTGGACCCGAAGATCGTCTGGATTCTTGGAAAGAGATTGCCGCTTACCTGAAGCGTGGTGTGCGTACCGTGCAGCGCTGGGAGCGCACCGGGAGTCTGCCGGTTCACCGGCTGGACGGACAAGGTTCCGTGTTCGCTTACAAAGGCGAACTCGACGTCTGGTGGACCAGCCATAGCGCGGCGATCGCTGAGGTACGAGACTTGGGTGGACCGCCACCGCGCGGGCGCTTCCGCTGGCCTGCACGCTTGGCGGTTAGCGTGGTTTTCGTCATGGCTGTGGTGGTTGGTCTGCAGCGTTGGGCTGTTTTCCGGCGTTCCGAATTCACCGTGCTGGACCCGATTCCGCTGACTTCCGATCTGGGATCTGAAGTCGCACCCACCTTTTCACCGGATGGGAATCAGGTGGCATACGCCTGGGACGGCCCGTCGCAAAACCAGTGGGACATTTATGTAAAGATGATCGGGACAGATTCGCCTCTGCGGTTGACCAATGGGCCGGCTCAGCAAGCCTTTCCCGCTTGGTCGCCCGACGGCCGGCTGATCGCGTTCCGCCGGTTCCCTCGGCCACAAAAAACGCAGATCGTGGTGATTCCGCCGATTGGCGGGGCGGAGAGGATCATATCGGAGGATCCACGCACGGGAGGACCGCTGGCGTGGTCGCCTGACAACCGCTGGATCGTGACTTCCATGTGCGAACGCGAGCAGGGACCCGCGGGGCTTGCCGCCATCGACGTGAACACCGGAGAAGTCCGCCATTTGACCAGGCCGCCTCGGGAAAACTGGGGCGATTCTGACCCGTCCGCCGCGCCCGACGGCTCCAGCATCGTATTTGCGCGCGATCTGGGCAGCACATCCGAACTCTACCGGCTTAAACTAAAGACTGATTTTCGACCGGATGGCGAGCCCGAGGCGCTCACGGCGCACCATCGCTGGACTGGTATGCCCGCCTTCACGCCGAATGGAAACGCCGTGGTGTATTCGTCTGGAATTAAGGATGACATCAGCAATTTATGGCTGTTGCCGCTAACACCCGTCGCCGGACCGCCGCGCCCGCTACTCCAGTCGACCAACTCGTCGTATCAACCGGCACTCTCGCGACGGCGAAACCGGCTGGCCTTTTCCGTTGGCAGGATTTTTCGCGTGGATACCTGGCGGCTCGATCTGACGCCTGACTTCAAACCCGCGGGCCAGCCGGTGCGCCTGATCTCATCGACCCACACCGATTACAACGCGCAATACTCGCCCGACGGCGGGCGCATCGCATTCCACTCCACGCGATCGGGCGCGTCCGAAATCTGGGTGGCGCAGAGCGATGGCTCTCAGGCCGTGCGTCTCACCAACTTCAATGCGCCGATTACCGGCAGCCCGCGCTGGTCGCCGGACGGGCGGTGGATCGTTTTCGATTCCAACAGAGAGGGTCAATTCGAGGTGTACCGTGTGCGCGCCAACGGCGGAACGCCCGAGCGCCTCACGCACGATCCGGCTACCGACGGTGTGCCGAGTTACTCGCGCGATGGGCGGTCGATCTATTTCATGTCCAACCGCGCCGGCAGCAACCAGGTATGGAAGATGAATTCCGACGGCAGCGCGGCGCGACAGATCACCCGGCACGGCGGCTACCTGGCGTTCGAGTCTTATGACCGCCGCTGGGTATTCTATTCACGCGAGGACGGCGATACCCCGCTCTATCGCGTGCCCGCGGATGGCGGCGAGGAAACGCAGGTTTTGCCCAGAGTCTACGAATTCGGCTTCTGCATCACACCGCGCGGCGTCTTGTTCGCGGGAGGTGAAGGTTCAGCCGGCGTCCAATTTCTGAATTTCAAGACCGGGAAGGTCTCCTTGCTATTTCAGCCGGAAGGGCAGATGACAGTGGGAATGAGCCTGTCCCCCGATCAGCGGCACCTGCTCTTCCCGCAGCGCGAGTCATCCGGAAGCGACCTGATGCTGGTGGAGGACTTTCCGGAAAATCCATAAACGGGTATCCATACGAAATGGCCTTTTGCGAAGCCAAGACTTATAATAAGGGAAACATTATGCGGGTAGCCCAAAGTGCTTTTTTCGCAGTAGCAGTCGCGTTGTTCATTCCGCCAGTGACTCATGCGCAGGATCAAACCGAAACCTCCCGCTCCGTCGCAGGCGGCGGAATTTCCGTCCCAGGCTGGACTGGAAAGATCGATGCAAACGAAGAGAAGGCCGGCAAACTCTAAATAGCGCGAAGCTATCCCAGGATGGAAATGCGCTGCACGTCACCACCGGCCCGGCCGTGACTTATTGGAATCCCGCCAACAAAGCGGCCGGCAATTACACGGTGAAGGCTACATTTACCGAGCCGAAATACATGAATTTGAACAGTCACCCTCATCCGTACGGGATTGTCATCGCCGGCAATGATTTGGGGACGGCCAAACAAAGCTATCTCTACTGCGCGGCGTATGGCAACGGGAATTTCATCGTACGTGGATTCGGTCCCGATCCGTTTCAAATGAACGGCCGCAGAGAGGCCAATGACGCAGTCCATAAGGCCGCAGGTCCCGGTCAGCCAGTGACTCAGGAGATTGCCATGTCTGTCAAAGGGGACCGCGTCGAATGTACGATCAACGGCACGGTCGTGGCGGGATACGATAAGGCCGCTCTGGTAACTGCTGGGAAGCTCACCTCGACCGACGGCGTTTATGGGCTCCGCTTCGCGCACAACACGGACGTTGTAGTCACTGGTTTGAGCATGTCGAATAACTAGCGCGCCAGAAAGCCACCGAGTCGCGACCGTAAGGGAGCAGTTTCCGCGCGAACTGAACAGCACCCGGCTAAAGCCACGCCAAGCCCGCGCTCCGGGTGTGCGGTATTCTGGAACTTAACATGCCGGTTCCCACCCCGGGGCGTGAAGGGGAAGCCCCGCCGCTGGTTCTCCAGGAGCTTTCCACCGAGCCGGACCCGTCGGCTTCCGCCCTACTCGCTCCCCTTGGCGAACTGCGCGGCTTCCCGAAAGCCTTTCGCGCGCTGCGCCACCGCAATTTCCGGCTGTTCGCTGCCGGGCAAATCGTGTCGCTGGTCGGTACCTGGATGCAGAACGTGGCCCAGGCCTGGCTGGTCTATCGTTTGACGCATTCGGAATTACTGCTCGGCACGGCCTGGTTTTGCACCCAGATCCCCGTGTTTGCGCTGGCGCCGTTGGGCGGCCTGGCCGCCGACCGGTACTCGCGGCACAAGCTGGTGGTCATCACCCAGACTCTTTCCATGTGCCAGGCCTTCGCGCTGGCGGCGCTTACTCTCAGCGGCAAAGTTCAGGTGTGGCACATACTGGCGCTGGCGATGATGCTGGGCACCATCAATGCATTCGACATGCCCAGCCGCCAGTCGCTCATCATCCAGATGACCAGCAAGGACGATCTGCTGTACGCCATCTCGCTGAATTCGGCGATATTCAACGGCGCCCGCGTGGTGGGACCGGCCATCGCGGGACTGGTAGTGGCGGCGCTCGGGGAAGGTGTGTGTTTTTTGCTGAACGGCGCCAGTTTCCTGGCGGTGATCGGATGTCTGCTGGCCATGCGGCTGCCCAAGTTCGTGCGCCGTGTGCAGAATTCGCCGTGGGCGCATCTGGCCGCGGGGTTCAGATACGTCAAAGCCCACCGCGCCGTGCGCACATTGCTGGTTATGATGGGCGCCACTACCATCGCCGGCATGCCCGCCATGGTGTTGATGCCGGTCTTCGCGGACGCGATTTTTCACCGCGGCTCGCGCGGCCTGGGAACTCTGATGGGGGCGATGGGCGCGGGCGCTGTGGCAGGCACGTTGGTGCTGGCGTGGCGGGCCCGCGTATCCGCGCTGCCCGGCGTGATCTTCCGCAGCGCGCTGACGCTGGGCGCGGGCTTCTGCTTCTTCGCGTGGTCCAAGGTTTTCTATCTCTCGCTGGCAGTGATGCCGCTGATCGGATATAGTGTGATGCGCCAGCTGGCCTCGGCCAATACTCTGATTCAGATGTTGATTCCCGATGAATTTCGCGGCCGAACGATGGCTTTCTATACCATGACAGTAGTCGGCTTGGGGCCTTTTGGCAGTCTGGCCGCCGGAGCGCTGGCGCACGCCTGGGGAGCCCGGTTGACCGTGCTCGCCGGCGGGGTGCTGGCCCTGATCGCTGCGGGCGTTTTCAGGATGAAGCAGAGCGCGTTTCGGGAGGTGCGGTAGCATGGCGGCCCGTATCAAAGCGCTGGCTCCTTTGCTCCTGGCTCTGCTTATAGCCGCGGCCGCCGCAGCGCAATCCGGCGTGGATGCCGGCCAGGCGCAGGAAATCTTCGGCGAGATCGACGGCATCATGCGCGACTTGCATGACATCACCGGATTCCGCATCAAGCATCGTGTACCGGCCGAGATCATCACCCGCGATAAGGTGAAAGCGTTTCTCGAAGAGCGCATGAAAGAAGCTACTTCCCCCGAAGAAATCAGGGTGGAGGAACTTACGCTCAAAAAGTTCGGGCTGGTGCCGCAGGATTTCGATCTGGCGAAAAACACCGTCGACCTTTTGACGGAACAGGCGGCGGCGTTCTACGATTTTCATCGCAAGCGCATGTACATCACGGACTGGACCCCTTCTGCCACGCGCGAGCCGGCCCTGGTACACGAGTTGGGACATGCTCTGGCGGACCAGAACGTCAACCTGGGAAAGTTTATCAAGCAGGGACAGAAAAGCGATGACGGATCGCTGGCGCGGCTGGCGGTGATGGAGGGCCAGGCTTCGTGGCTGATGGCCGAGTACCTGGCGCGCAAGATGGGGCAATCGCTGGCCACCTCGCCGGTATTGCTCGAGACCATGGCGCACACCATCGAAACCGGCGCCACCGATTTCCCGGTTTTCGAGAGCCAGCCGCTGTATCTGCGCAAGACCCTGGTGTTTCCGTACAGCGAAGGCATGCTGTTTCAGAATGCGGTGTACGAGCGCATGAAGCAGCAGTCGTTCGAGGAGGTCTTTCGCCGGCCGCCCGTATCCACGCAGCAGATCCTGCACCCGGATGCCTACTTTGCGGCCGTGGAGCCGACGCATCCGGTGTTGCCGCCGGTTCCGGATTCCCACGGGTTCAAGCGCATCGCGGAAGGCAATGTCGGGGAGTTGGATCATTCCATTCTGCTCGAGCAGTATGCCGGCCCCGACGACGCTAAGGCGGTTTCGCCCCATTGGCGGGGCGGCGCGTACGCACTCGAGGAACGCCGCGCGCCGGAACGGGTGATCTTGCTGTACGCCGTCGCATGGGATGACGCGGCATCGGCCGCCCGCTATTTCAAGCTGTACCGCAAGGTGCTGGAGAAGAAGTGGAAGCAGGTGGCAATCGAATCGGAAAGCGATACGGCGTTCGCCGGTACGGGCGACGATGGACACTTTCTGGTGCAGTTGAGTGGAAACATGGTAACCAGTGTGGAAGGCGCGGAGGCTCCCGTGGCTTCTCTTCGATAGCGGCCGCAGCCTTCGACGCCTCGCGCACATCGGGCTGATAAACTGTGGAGATCATGCCGACACGCGCTGTGTTCCGTACACTGGCTGGGCTTTGCCTGGCGGCGGCCCTGGCGAACGGCGCGGACATCCCGCGGCCTTCGCCGGATTTCGCCATCAACCAGATCGAAGGACAACCGCTCCAGCCTGGCCAATTCAAGGGTAAAGTCTGTGTGCTGGCATTCATCCTTACCACGTGCCCGCATTGCCAGAAGACCATCGGCTATCTTTCCGCCATCCAGAAGGAGTACGGTCCACGCGGTGTGCAGGTGATCGCCAGCGCCATAGAGGACATGGCGAAGATGAATGTGCCGGATTTCATCAAGCGCTTTCAGCCTCCCTTTCCGGTGGGTTTCAACACACAGACCGAGGCGGACGTCTACTTGCAACATCCGGTGATTTACGTTCTGTACGTGCCGCAGCTCGTGTTTATTGATCGACAGGGCATCATCCGGGCACAGCACGCGGGCGAGGACAAAGCTTTCTGGGAGGACCAGGACGCGCATATCCGCGAGCAGATCGACGCATTGCTCAAGGAGGGCCCGGCCGCTCAGAAGAAGGCCACCGCTGCAGTTACTCCGAAGAAAGCCTCTTAAGTGCTCGTAACACGGTTATAATCGGCGAATGCCCAATTGCTTCGAGCGGCTGCCGCTGCTTCTCACGCCGCTGGTATTCGCCTTCCATGCTGCGGCGCAGCCGGCGTTGACCGCGGCCGACTACGCGAGAGCCGAGCAGTTCATGGGGTACAACACCGATTCTCTCGTGTATCACGGCGTGCACCCGGCGTGGACGGACGACGACCGCTTGTGGTATCGCGATAACGGCCCGGATGGCACGCGCTTCGTGCTCTTCGATCCAATGAAACTCAGCAAGCAGCCGGCCTTCGATCACGCCAAACTTGCAGCCGCGCTTTCGGCAGCGGCCGGTAAGAAGTACGAAGCGAACAAGCTGCCGTTCAACGCCATCGAACTCTCGGCGGATGGCACAACAGTCACCTTCCGCGCCGGAGGCCAGCGCTACCGCTGCGATCGCGAGGGAAATCAGTGTGCGGTCGAAAAAGGCGGCGCCACGGGCTTTCTGCGGACGGATGCTCCTTCGCCGGACAAGAAGAAGACCGCGTTCATCCATGAATACAACCTGTGGGTCCGCGATCTCGCCACCGGCAAAGAGACACAGCTTACTACCGACGGCGTGAAAGACAACTCCTACGCTCTCGATAACGCCGGCTGGGTCAAGAGCGAGCGCGCCATCCTGACGTGGTCGCCCGACTCTAAGAAGATCGCCACGTTCCAGCAGGACCAGCGTAACGTGGGCGAGATGTACTTAGTGGAAACTATGGTCGGGCATCCCACGCTGCATGCCTGGAAATATCCGCTGCCGGGGGATGAGACTGTGGCAATGATCCGGCGGGTGATTATCGACGTGGAAACTGCGCGGGTGATCCCGTTGCAGATGCCGCCGGACCAGCACCGGTCTACTCTGTGCGATCACGTCGTGTGCAACGGCAGTGAGTGGGCGGATGTGGAGTGGAGCCCGGATTCGAGCCAGGTCGCGTTCGTTTCTACCGCGCGCGATCACAAGCAGGAGACGCTGCGGGTAGCCTCCGCGACGAACGGCATGGTGCGGGATGTGTTGGAAGAAACCGCCGCGACGCAATACGAATCCGGACAGGGGAGGGCCAACTGGCGGTTTCTGCCCGCATCGAATGAAGTCATCTGGTATTCGGAGCGAAGCAATTGGGGCCACTTATATTTATATGACCTCTCGACCGGCAAGCTTAAGAATCACATCACATCGGGTGACTTCGTAGTGACAGAGTTGTTGCGCGTGGACGAGAAGGCGCGCATGTTGTACTTCCTGGCCGACGGGCGCGAGAAGGGCCGCGATCCGTATTTCGATCATCTGTATCGTACCGGTTTCGACGGCAGCGGCCTGACGCTGCTGACGCCCGAGGATGCCCATCACCAGGTGGCCTTTTCGCCGTCCGGCCGCTTCTTAGTGGACACCTACTCGAAGCCCGATGTACCGGCGGTGAGCGTATTGCGCGACGCGGATGGAAAGCTGGTGGCTACGCTCGAAACAGCGGACATATCCAAACTGCTGGCGGCCGGATGGAAGCCGCCGCAGCCTATCACCGTGAAAGCGCGCGACGGCGCGACTGACTTGTATGGGCTGCTGTTCAAGCCTACCAATCTCGACCCACAAAAGAAATATCCGATCATCAATCACATTTACCCGGGGCCGCAGGGCGGCAGTGTCGGCAGCCGGTCGTTTGCGGCGGCGCGCGGCGATGCGCAGGCGCTCGCAGAACTTGGCTTTGTTGTCGTGATGATCGATGGCATGGGAAATCCGCAGCGCTCCAAGAGTTTCCACGACGCATATTACGGAAACATGGGCGATAATACGCTGCCCGACCAGGTAGCCGGTATGCAGCAACTGGCGCAGCGCTACGCGTGGATCGACATTGACCGGGCGGGCATTTGGGGGCACTCGGGGGGCGGCTATGCGGCCGCGGATGCCATGTTCCGCTATCCGGACTTTTTCAAGGTAGGCGTGTCGGAGGCCGGCAACCATGACAATCGGGAATACGAGGACGATTGGGGCGAGCGCTACCAGGGACTGCTGCGCAAGTCGAGCGACGGCACGAACTACGACGCGCAGGCCAATCAGAATCTGGCGAAGAACCTCAAGGGTCATCTGCTGCTGGCGCACGGCACCATGGATAGTAACGTGCCGCCGTATAACACTCTGTTAGTAGTGAATGAGTTGATCAAGGCGAACAAGGATTTCGACTTATTACTCTTGCCGAATCGGAGTCATGGATTCGGCAACGAGCCATATATGGTGCGGCGGAGGTGGGATTACTTCGTGCGGTATTTGATGGGTGTGGAACCGCCTAAGGAGTATCAATTGAAAGCTCCGGCTGGCGGGATGGGGCGCGGCGGAGCGGCAGAATAGTCCTACGTACTGCGATGCTGGTATGATACGTATGCGATGTCGCAGCTGACACTGAATGTGGACCCACGGGTGGTCGCGCGCGCGAAGCGCTACGCGAAAAAGAACGGTGTTTCACTATCTTCAATGGTGGAGAACTACTTGTCCAAGGTCTCGATGCCCGCACCGGCTACGGCCTTGCCCCCGATTCTGCGTTCGCTTCGGGGAATCCTGAGGGAAGGTGACGCGAAAGATTATAGAGAATACCTGGCGAAAAAATACCTATGAAGATCCTCGTCGATACGAACGTCGTAATGGATGAACTTCTCGACCGTCAGCCTCATTTCGCGGGCAGTTCTACCGTTTGGGCGGCCAGCGAGAGCCGCACGGCCGAGGGCGTTCTTGCTGCTTATACCGTGACCACAATTCATTACCTGATCCGCCGGGTGCACGGCGCAGCCAGGGCCGGGCAGGCAGTTGGCGCCATACTCCGTGTCTTTAGCGTGGCGCCCGTCGACGACGGCATCGTTCGTGAGGCGTCCGGATTGAGCTCGCCCGATTTCGAGGATGCGGTTACCGCAGTCGCCGCGCTGCGAGCGGGTTGCGACATTATCGTGACGCGAGATCCGAAAGGCTTTCGCGGCTCACCGGTAACCGTGCTGGCGCCGGAGGCTGCTGCGCCGCTGCTCGTGTGAGTGCTGACTCCAACCAACCAGTCGGGGCTGCGATAACGATGCCCGCATTAAAAAGCACCTCGCATCTTTATCAGCTACAGCCAGGACTCGGAACCGCACAAGGCTAATGTACTCAACCTCCGCGATCGACTGAGAGGCGACGGGCTGGAGGTCGTGGTCGACCAGGATGAGGAATCACCGGCTGAGGGCTGGCCAGCCTGGATGGATAGACAGATTCGAGAATCCGACTTCGTTCTTGCCGTTTGCACGGCGATCTACCGCCAGCGTACCGAGGAACCGGAGCAGTCGTCAGAGGGCCGCGGCGCGGCATGGGAGGGCGGCCTCATCCGCGAATTCCTATACTTCGACAAGACGGTTAACACGAAATTCATTCCCCTGCTCCTCGAATGCGCAATCGCTCGATGATATTCCCATGCGCCTACGTGGCGTAACCCACTACCGTTTACCCGAGCAGTATGAGGACCTGTATCGCCGTCTACGAAAGGGGCCGCATGCGGGCCGGCATAGGCGTCTGCCACTCTAGGCGCCGACCCTGCCCCTCGGGCCAGTAATCTTCACACTGGGGGAACTCAGCGGGACTATGTCAAATCCGAGGTACGTGGACGATGTGGCACGGCTCGACAAAGCGTGGGAGTGACGCGCCATCATGAACAAGGACACCATCGCAATCGTGGTAGGCACCGGGTTAATGGCCGATCTGCTTGACAGACCTGTTGCAGAGTTCCTGCGGGATGAGATCGATCCACGAGGTGCGGCGAATCCGTTTCGCCGCGCCCTCGTAATGTCGGATCAGGCGTGGTTCGATGAGGCGGAGACGCTGATAAACAATCCTGTCATTGCTATAGGCGGACCCAAGACCAATAGACTGATTTCTGAGTTCGGTGAATGGGTCTCGCGGGACGGCAAAGGAAAGTACTCAATTCCTGGAACTCCCCCGTCGACCGGCTTCTTTCGCAAGAATGAAAGGGCCTCCCGCCCTTGGGGTCCGTCGGCGGAGGCTACGCGTGCCGCTGTATTGCACTACATCCAGAATGATATGGGCCTCACTGCTTTTCTCGAGTTGTGCTGGAAATGACGCGCATAGCCCTGTGAATCAGTCCCCCGAAACCGTCTCGTACTCCCGCACGGGCGCGGGCTTCGATGCGGCCAGCGCACCCAGGCTCACGTGAATTGTCGGCATGGCGCCGGTCTCGAACGATTCGCGCACCTTGGTTTCATCGTGCAGCTTCTCGCGCATGAGCTGGCGCCGCAGGCGCGCCTCGAATTCCGCCATCTGCTCGTCGATACTCTTCACTTTGCTCTTGTTCGCCACCATATCTTCGCGGTAGCGTTTCAGGAAGTAACCGATGGTCTCCACGCGGATCTTGATCGACCCCGTCGGCTTGTTCTCATCGATATCTTTAAAGCAGAAGTAGGGCGTGCCGGAGTGCTCGACCACTTCTTCAACAACAGAGTAAATGGGCGCGTCGTGGCCGCACTTGAAGCTGGATAACTCGAGCGCCACTAAGTTAGGATGCCGTGCCGTGTACTTAGCGGCCCATACCTTGCGCGACGTGTTTTCGCTATAGGAGTTCTTCCACACATCGTCGATATTCATCGGATGGGGGATCTCGCCGGACTCAACTTCCGGCCCAAACAGGCGCCAGACAATATCTTCGTCGATGGGGAGTGAGTCCTGTGTAAACACCGGATAGCCGAGCTTCTGGAACTCTTCGAGTATCTCGTGATTTACACCTGGATCGTTGTGATACGGACGCCCCAGCACTACCACGCCCAGCCGGTCCTCCCGCTCTAACTGCTCCAGCACCTGGCGCGCTTCGCCGCGGATAGTAACGTTGTTGTAATAACTGAGGGCGCGATAACCTTCCGCGACGGCGCGCGCGTTCTCTTCAGGCGACAGCCCTAACATGTCCTTGAACTGCTCGAACATCTGCCGCTCGAACACATCGGGCTTCGAGATATTGACGAACGTATCCAGAAACTGAACGCCCTTTTCCTTAAACAGATCGCCTTCCTTGGTGAACGCCGCCTTAACCGCCGCCGGCGTAGTGGCCACCGTCGGACATGAGCGGGTGGCTTGCACGCCATTCAGATCGGTGGTGAGGCAATCGATCATCGGGAAGAAGATCACATCCAGCGGCTTCTTGGCGTGCGCCACGAACAGCAGGTTGTGCACGTGCGGAATGCCCAGCTTCGACGGAAAACACGGGTCAATGGCGCCGCGCTTGGCGCCTTCCTTATAAAGCTGCTCGCTGGTGTAATCCGAGTAAACTATATTTTCCGCCTGGATGCCCAACGACGCGAAATAGCCCGTAAACACAGGCGTCATCGAGTACATATTGAGTACGCGCGGCATGCCGATGCGGATCTCGGCGCGTTTCTTCATCAGTTCCACCCGCTTCTTGGCGGAAGAGGTGAAGACGAACTTGGGTTGGGGATCGGCTACCAGCGGCGCGTCCGGCACGCGGAACACAGCCTTGGCCGATATCTCGACAAAGTTGGGGTTGGCCTTCTTGATTTTGTCCAGGCTGCCCTTGATCTGGCGCATGTCGTCGACGTTCTCGACGGTACCCTTCTCACACGTGGCGATGATCAGCCGTTGCGAACCGGCTTCCAAGGGGACCTTAGTCTTCACCGGAGGCTTATAGTCTGGATTCATCACCGTCGTTTTGACGTCGATAAACGTGCGCAGGCACTTATTCTTACAGAAGTAACAGCGGGTAGCTTCCTCGCGCGTGGTCTTGTAACTGATCTTCGAGATAGCGTCCATGCCGATGAACGTGGACACCCGGCCATGGTCCCAAAGCCGTCCCGCTTCGAGCGCGGAACCAATCGCGCCCGCTTCGCCGCAATGCTCGTGCACGATCACATCGGCCTGGACTTCTTTGCCCTTGAACCGCGACTCGATGAAATCCACCTGCGCCTTCACGGCGGCCAAATTGTATTGCGTGCCGCCCTGCAGCAGGAATCGGCGGCCGATAGCCGACAGATTCGGAATCTGCGAAACGTACAGCCAGATGTTCTTGGGCAGCACGTTGCACAGCCCGGCCATGATCTCTTCAGGCTTCCAGCCCTGGCGCTGGAAATCGACGATATCGGACTGCATGAACACCGCGCAGCCATAGCCGAAACTCGGATAGCCGTTGGCCCCGAACGCCTTGTCCGCATACTCTTCCACGGGCACGTTAAACCCTTGCGCGGTGGATTGCAGAAAATACCCGTTGCCCGCCGAGCACTGCGTGTTCAGTTTGAAGTCTTTGACCCGGCCGTCCTTCAGGATGATGATCTTGATATCCTGCCCGCCCACGTCGCAGATGACGTCCACATCGTCGTAGAAGTGCAGGCCGGCCTGCGTGTGAGCCACGGTTTCGACCAGCGCGGCGTCGGCGCCGATCACGTCCTTCAGGATGTCCTTGGCGTAGCCGGTCGTACCCACACCCAAAACCTTCAGCGTGGCGCCCTGTTCGGCGATCTGCTTTTCCAGCTTACCCATCACCTCTATGGTGTCTTCGATGGGATTGCCCTTCGAAAGCTGGTAGGTCTTGGCTAGAATGCGGCGCTCTTTGTCTTTCGAGAGCAGCACGGCCTTAGTTGATGTAGAGCCGCCGTCAATGCCGACGAAGCCTTCCACTATTTCGCCCGGCTGGAACCTGGCTGCGACGAATTTCTTAGTGCGATACTTATCCTTGAAGCGCGCCAGATCGGCAGCGTCTTTAGCCAGGCCGCCATTGCCGCCGCGCTTGGATTTCTCTTCTTCGCGGCCTACCGTTACATACCATTCGAGCTTTTGCCAGCCTATATATTGGCCGACGGCGGCGTCTTCCGTCTTACCGAACTCCACCGACCCGATGGCGGCGAAATACTGGGCGTTATCCGGCGTGCGGATCAAATCCTCGGGCGGTACGCCGGCAGGCAGTTCCGTGCCGCGCTCTTCCCAGATTTTCGGAATGTTATGCTTCCAGCAATCGCGCATGCCCTTGATATAGCAATTAGGACCGCCCAGCAGCAGCACCACGGGCAACAGCGTGTTGCCGCGCGTCAGCACGGACAGGTTCTGCATCACGATGGCTTCGAACAGCGAGGCCATCAGTTCATCCGGCGGCACGCCCATTTTTTGCAGACCGTTGATATCGGTCTCGGCGAACACGCCGCACTTTCCAGCCACCGGGTGCAGCTTTAGCCCTCTGTATCCCATCTGGCAGAGCTGTTCAGAGGGAATGCGCAGCTTGGCATTGATCTTATCGATGACCGCGCCAGTGCCGCCCGCGCACTTGTCGTTCATCGAAGGCATCTTCTTCTTGCGGCCGGTCTCGGGGTCCTTTTTGAAGATGATGATCTTGGCGTCCTGGCCGCCGAGCTCGATCACCGATCCGCACTCCGGATACATCTTTTCGACAGCGAGCGAAACAGCGTTCACCTCCTGGACGAACTTCGCTCCCAGAAATTTGGCCATGCCGTTGCCGCCCGAGCCGGTGATGAACACCCGCGAGCGATCGGCCGCAAACCCTTCCACCTCGGTTTCGAAGCGCTTCAGAAACTCCAGCACTTTTTCAGGCTGCTTGGTATCGTGACGCTGATAGTCCGACCACAGGATCTGATCGGTGGCCTGATCCACGACCACCGCTTTCACCGTGGTCGATCCCACGTCCATACCGATGAAAAATTGTTTGTCCATGGCTCCTCTCGGGCTACTGGACTGCTAACGCTTCTTCGCTCTCGCGCGCAGCATCTTTTCCAGATGCTTTTGCAGATGGCGCGGCGCTTTCCTTTTTCATTTGCTCCGCAATGTGCATCACGAAATTGGCCGCCAGCCCGATTACGCCTTTCGTGTGCGGCACGTGATACAGCGGGCGCTTCGATTCCGGATGCGCCTCCACCCAGGCACGGCACTCGTCCATGGTGAGACCGGTGCGTTCCAGAACCTCCGCCATTTCCTTCTTCGCCTTGTTCTTCGCTTCGCCGAGCGCCATCTGGACGCGCGAATGCGCGTTGATCTCGCCTTCGCCTGACGTTTCGATGGGCAGATAGATCATGTCCTTATAATTCGAAACAACCGCCGATTGCGCCCCATCCGATTGCGTTGACGGCATGCAGCCGAACGGCTTCACGGAAAGCACCATGTGCGCCAGGTCTTTATTCGAATAGTAGATATTCTTGGCGACTTCCAAGTGACCTTCACCGCCGCCGGCGCGCGAGTTATAGAACGGGTGGCCCAGCCGCTGTAACTCGTACTGATCGGCTAAGTGATGCGCGACATCTCCTAGCGCCCCCACGATCTTGTGATACTCGTTCTTGAAAATCGCTTCGGCCAGCTTCAGCTTCGCGACTTTGTTGCGGAAGCTCCACTCGATCTTGGCGCGCTTGTCGAGGCGCCACAACGGTGGCAGCACCGCGCCCTCTTCGAGACCTTTAAAGTCCTTGTACTTCTGCACTACCTGGTGAATCATATACATGATCCACGTGCCGATCGGTTCCACCAGCACCTGCGCGCCTTCGCGCTGCAGGAAGTTGAACATATTGAAGTTGCCGTCGCCTTCGGTAGTCTGCGCCCAGAACTCGCCGGTGATCTTCACGATGGGTTTGACGCGGAGCCGGTCGATTTCAATCTCGTTGAACATATCGCGGCAGCGATGCAGCGCCGGGATGTAATCTTCGCCTTTCAATTGGCTAACGAACTTACCGATGTATTCCGCGCTATCCTTGAAGCCGCCCAGATACTTGACTAAGTTGTCACCCAGCTTCCACGGCTGTTTCTTGCGGAAGACCTCGTGCATGTAATCCATCATCTGGTCCAGCTTCTCGTCGGTCTCGCCGGCGGTGACTTCGTACGGCCGCACGGCATAAGCGACTTCATTCAAAACGTCGCCGCAATTCAGCGCGTTCAGAATGCCCAGGAAAAAGTCCAGATTCATCTCCAGGCCGGCTTCGGCGTCGGACTGGCTCAACCCGCCGGATTGCTGGAACAGCAATACGCGGAAGCCATCGAAGCCCGCATTGCGCAACGCCAGCCGATACTCGGCCTCATACATGCCGAAGCGGCATGGCCCGCAGGCGCCGGCGGTAAAGAAGACATACCGGTCGATGATTTCCTGTTTGGCCAGACCCTGCTCTTCCAGGCTTTGCAGATACTGCACCAGGTTGCCGACGGTGAAGTAAGTGGGGTTGCATTGACCGTTGTTCCCGTATTCCTTGCCGGTTTGAAACGCGCGCACGTTGGGTGTGGGGACGGCTTCGGCGATATACCCGAGGCCCTCCAGCGCGCCGTGTACGAGCTTCTCGTGCTTCCAGGTGAGACCGCCGAAAAGTAGCGTGGTGCGGCCACGCTGCTCTTTGGTGAACGGCCGCTCGACGGGACGTTTGAAGTGGTGCAACTCGCGCTTCACTACGCCGGATTCGCGCTCCAGTCGCGCGCGCTCTTCAGCCAGGCGTTTTTGGATGACATCTTCGATACCGGTATCGATCTGGACCAGGCCGGCAACTGCGGCGGGTTTCGGTTCAAACGGCTGAGTGCTCATAGTACTCCTCTGAGTTCGGGGGCTTTGTAGACACCCCTCCCGATTACCGCATCTTCGCTCCATAAGCCATTGGAAATAAAGATAGGTTCATTGAATGGCGGGTTTTTCAGCAGGAATGGCGCGTAATGCGGGTGAGTGGGGGGGTGCGGTTTGTCACAGAGGGGTCTAGCAGCGTTGTATGAGCAGTTGCAAAAGGTAATCCTGCGCGATCTTGTCCTTTCTTATCGTCTTCCAGGCATCGAATGCCGCGCTAGTGCGATCGACCGCTTTCAGTGCTTCGGTTCGCGACAGTTTGTAACGGCCTTCGTAGTCCGCCAGTTCCCGGAACTCCTGCAACTGAACGAACGCGCTAGCCACCCGCTTTAAGTCAACCATGACGGGTGCCTGTCGCGGGGAAGGATTGGCGCTCACGACGCGGTTCGACGCTCTTCTCATCCTGGCATGCTCGAACGCGCGGGCTAGCTCTGCCCGCTGGTCACCTCGCTTCCAATTGGACACGGAATCCCTGATCAGTAGATGGAACAGCGCATAGTACGCGCTCGAAACCGCCCGCCTAAGGCTTGCCTGTCTCGGCTTCCTCGTTTCCCGGCGCGCCAGATGATACGCCTGCTCCAGCAGATCCTCCGCGAGCGCCATGGCTTACCACGCCGGTTCTTTCAACATCGCATGTTCGGATCGATTACGATAGCTGAAGTAGTGATAAAGGCCGAATGCAACGAATGGTATCGCCGCCAGCAATTCGGACTCTATTCTCTCGGTGACAGATCGCAGCCGCCGCTCACGGCTGGCTTCGTCGGACAATAAGATACGGAAGAATACGGCTTCCTCGCCGGTCGAGTCCAGCGTTATCGCGTATCGAATGCGCACCACGTCGGGCGCCAACTTGCGCGCCACTTCCTTGACGCAGCGGTCGATCTCGGCCTGTTGTACGACCCCGGTTGGAACAATCGGCATGGGCCTTCTCCTTACTAAAAGGTACCGCTTTCACCGGCGTTGCGCCGTCTCCACCAAATACGATAGTCTCTCTTTTCATGGCCCCTCAGAAAGCCGAAGTCGCGGTCGCGGTCGTGGGCGCCGGGATTATCGGCCTCGCGCACGCCTATGCGCTGGCCAGCCGGGGACATGCGGTAACGGTCTATGAGCGCAGCCCGCAAGCGGCGGGCGCCTCGGTGCGCAACTTCGGCATGATCTGGCCCATCGGGCAGCCCGCCGGCCGGATGCACGAAATGGCGATGCGCAGCCGCCAGTTGTGGATCGATGTTCTCCAGGCAGCACGCCTTCCTTATTTCCCGACCGGATCATTGCTTGCCGTACACCGGGCGGATGAAGCCGACGTCGCGCGCGAATTCTGCGCGGTCGCGCCCGGTCTCGGTTACCCATGCGCATGGCTGAATACCAGCGAAGCTCTCGCACGCAGCGCGGCCCTGCGGCCGGAAGCGCTCGATGGCGCCATCTGGAGTCCAACCGAAATCACGGTGGATCCGCGCGTCGCGCTGGCGCAGCTTCCCCGGTTTCTAACCGAGCGCTTCGGTGTGCGGTTCCGTTGGAGTACGGCGGTTCGCGACGTCGATTCGCTGGCAGCCGATGCCGCGATTGTCTGCACCGGTCACGACTTCGAGACGCTATACCCTGACGTGTTCGGCGCCAGCGGTATCACCCGTTGCAAACTTCAGATGATGCGCACACAACCGCAGCCGGATGGTTGGCAACTCGGCCCCGCACTAGCCGCCGGGCTGACGTTACGCTTCTATGAATCGTTTCGGATCTGCCCGACGCTGCCCGCGCTCCGGGAACGCATCACCGCACAAATGCCCGCATACGATCGCTACGGGATTCACGTGCTCGTCTCCCAGACCGCTAATGGCGAGCTGACCATAGGCGACTCGCACGAATACGGCGCGGCCATCGATCCCTTCGACCGCACGGAGATCGACGACCTGATTCTGCGCTATGCCGGCGAATTCCTCGCTGCGCCCACGCTGGAGATCGCGCAGCGCTGGCACGGCGTGTATGCCAAGCACCCCGACAAACCCTACGTCTCCCTGGCGCCGGCGCCTGGTGTGCGCGCGGTTACGGCCACCGGCGGATCCGGGATGACTCTGTCGTTCGGCCTCGCCGAAGAGACCATGAAGGAGATGGGACTCTGATGCGCCGCGTCACTGCGGTGGTCTTCGATTGGGCCGGCACCACCGTGGATCACGGCAGCCTGGCGCCAGTCCGTGCGCTGCAACGGCTATTTGCCAGCCGCGGCGTCGCCGTCACCGAAGAAGAAGCCCGCCGCGATATGGGCATTCACAAAAAAGACCACATTCGCGCCTTGCTGCGCGCGAAGATCGGGGCGCCGCCCGACGAAGCACAAGTGGACGATCTATTCGCCGCGTTCATTCCCATGCAGATGGATTGCCTGGCCGCCTGCTCCGCTGTAATTCCAGGAGTGCCCGCTGCGGTAGAAGCGCTGCGGACCCGCGGTATCAAAATCGGCAGCACCACAGGTTACACGCGGCCCCTGCTCGATCTGCTGCTGGCGGCCGCCGCCAGTGAAGGCTACACACCCGATTGCGCGCACAGCCCCGACGACACCGTTGCCGGCCGGCCGTGGCCCTGGATGTGCTATCTGAACGCGATCCACCTACGGACCTACCCTATGCACACGATGATCAAAATCGGCGACACCGTGAGCGACATCGCAGAAGGATTGAATGCAGGCATGTGGACCATCGGCCTCGCGCGTACCGGCAACCTGATCGGGCTCACGGCAGAGGAACTGGCCGCGCTGCCGGCCGCCGTGCAGGCGAACCGGCTCGATGCGGCCCGCCGCCGATTGCGCGAAGCCGGCGCGCATTATGTGGCGGATGCTGTCGCTGATTCGATCGCACTGGTGGAGGCGATTGACGAACGCCTGGCCAGAGGCGAGCGCCCATGAACCGCCGCCTGGCCATCTGGCAAGCGCTTACCATCGCCCTGCTTTTTTTCGGCTATGCCGGCTACTATCTTTGCCGCTCGGATTTCTCCGTCAGCCTGCCGCTCATCATCGACGAACTGGCCGCGCGCGGCATGTCTCCCGCCGAGGCCAGGATTCGCCTCGGCGCAGTCACTTCAATAGCCGTGCTGGCGTATGCGATCGGCAAGTTCTTTCTGGCCGGCACGGCCGATTTTCTGGGCGGTAAACGCAATTTCCTGATCGGCATGGGCGGCTCCATCCTGTTTACGCTGCTGTTTTCGCTAGGCGGCGGAATACCTCTCTTCACGCTGGCCTGGATCGGCAATCGCCTGGTGCAATCCACCGGCTGGGCCGGCATGGTGAAGATTACATCCCGCTGGTTTTCGTATTCCAGTTATGGCGCGGTCATGGGCGCTATCAGCCTGAGCTACCTGTTTGGCGACGCCGCGGCACGCCAGTTTATGGGTTTCCTGATCGGCCGCGGGTTTGGCTGGCGCGCGGTGTTTCAAGTGGCGGCGGTCACCTTGTTCGTCATCTTCATCGCCAATCTGCTGCTGCTGAAAGAATCGCGCGCGCGGATCGGCATGCCGGCTCCGGAAGTGCATCCACTGAACCTGTTCGGCGCGGAGGGCAGCGACACGAAGCCATCCAGCCTGCGCGGCTTGCTGGCCCCGCTGTTCCGCAGCCCGCCATTCTGGATCGTGTGCGCACTGTCGCTGGGAACCACGCTGGTGCGCGAAACTTTCAATACGTGGACCCCCACTTACTTTAACCAGGTGGCGGGATACAGTAAGTCGGAAGCTGCCGGTATGAGCGCCGTCTTCCCCCTGTTCGGCGGTGTGGCCGTTTTGCTCACCGGTTTCTGGAGCGACCGGCTGGGGCGCACCGGCCGGTCCGCAATCATGTTCTATAGCCTGCTGCTCTGCGCCGGTGCGCTGTTCGCGCTCGGCTCGCTCGGCGCAAGCAGCGGGCGCGTATGGCCGGCGGTCTTGGTGGGCCTGGTTGGATTTCTGGTGATCGGACCCTACGCCTACCTGGCAGGCGCCATCGCGCTGGATTTCGGCGGCAAGCATGGCAGCGCGACGTCCTCCGGCATCATCGATGGCGTCGGCTATCTGGGCGGCATACTCGCGGGCGATACGGTGGCGCGCATTTCGGTCAGCTTCGGCTGGGCGGGAGCTTTCCTGGCGCTGGCGGGTGTCGCACTGCTTTCGAGCGGCGCGGCCGCGGCCCTGCTGGTTGGGCAGCGGCGCGCTACGCTGGCACAGGGGGCGTGATCCATTATGCAAGTTGCCGATCAGATCCTGGAAATCTTCGCCGCTAAAGGCAGCGCGGCGTATTTCGGCGAGCCGGTCTCGCAGTTGGAGCATGCGTTACAAGCCGCGTATCACGCCGAGACGGGCGGCGCACCAGCCTGGCTGGTGGTAGCGGCGTTGCTGCACGACATCGGCCACCTGTTGCATGATATGCCGGAGCACGTGGCCGATCTGGGCATCGATGCGCGGCACGAGGACGCGGGCCACGCATGGCTGGCGCAGTATTTTGGTCCCGAAGTGACCGCGCCGGTACGCATGCATGTGGATGCCAAGCGCTATCTTTGCGCAACTGACCCGGCATACCTGGGCTTGCTTTCGCCGGCCTCCGTGCAGAGCTTGCAACTGCAAGGCGGACCGTTCACCGCGGCGGAAGCGCGCGCCTTCGAGCAGCAGCCGTTCGCGCGTGAAGCGGCGCAGCTGCGGCGCTGGGACGATCTGGCCAAAGTGCCCGGCATGCATGTGCCGGGACTGGAGCACTACAGGGCCTTGATCGACGCGGCACAGTTGCGGGCCTCATGATAATTTGATGCGGATACCGCAGATTTCCTCAAACCTCGTCTCGGTAGCCGGAAATACGCCCGGCAAGCGCCAACCCGAAGTTAGCTGCCGGACGCGGTGCTGGCGGCGGCGCTTAAAGAAACATTTGTATCGCTCCAGATCGAGCTGATGCTTGCTCCGGAACTGATGAACAAGGCGGCGGACGCCAGCGCAACGAACGCCATCAACAAGGTGTATTCGATCAGGTCCTGGCCTTGGTCGTCTTGCCAGAACCGCTTCATAATGGTCAGCATCGAGATTCTCCTCTAAAAGAAGTTCTAAAGCTGGCATCCAACGAAACCAGCCGAACTTCATTTTTCATCCACCTTCGGGAACAAACAACGCTGATCTTGGATAACGCTAACCCGCTTACCAACCGGCTCAGGTTTTTTCACGCAGCGACATCAAAATCGTACTGGGGCGGCGTAGCCGGTCATCTCCACGTATCCGGAGCCATGGCGCGTGCCAATGATGTCGACGGCTCCTTCCCAGTAGCGGTTTTGCTTGCTTTCGACTTCCTGCTGCGGGAGGCGGGTGGTGATCTGGACATCGATCCCCAGCGACGGCACGCGGATGCCCCACTCGATCGGGTACTCCTTCCACAGTTTGCCGGGCGTGACCGAGAACGCATCGTGCGCGAGGTGAATTGTGCGGCCGCGCGCGTCGATATAGGTGCCGGCGGAATATGGGTCGGCGGCGCCATCCTTGCGTCGCAGCCGGAAGAGCATGATTTCAGTATTGTCGTCCAACTGCAGGCTGAACCAGTCCCAGCCAACCTGGGTGACGGCGAGTTGCTCGGTAAAGAACTCGTGGTCCATCCAGGAGAGTCCCGCGACTTGGAACGTCTGGCCCTCCAGCACGATTTCGCCGCGCGTTTCCAGGCGCGTGAACGAGACGTAGTGGGATGCCTGCCCGGCGCCCGCGGCCTTCTGGCTGACGCCATTTATGCCATGGACGACGGGCGGCTTCAACGCACCTAGAGTGAGATTGAACGAGAAACGCGGATCGATGGCTTGCATGTGCTGCGTGCCGCTGGCCAGATCCCATGCGACGTGCCAGTTGCCATTCCAGACACGCGCCAGATCGAGGGATGCGCCGGCCAGGCCCGCGCCGGAACGGTTCAGGCGCTCGGCGTGAAGGAACCGGCCGCCCGCAATGTCGCTCAAGGCCAGATGCGCAAGCCAGGCATCCCGCACGTCCCACACCGTCGCGGATTCCTGGCCGCGGTCGACGCCCTGGCGGAAGAAAGTCAACTCGAATCCGAAACGCCGGCCTTGGGTGTCGCGGAGGTTCCCGGTATAATACCACCATTCGGTCTGAAATTCGGGATGATTGAAATGATCGCGCGGGAACTCATACCGGTAGCCGGGGAGCGCCGCGCGGTACAGCTCAAAACCAGCGAGCAGCAGCGCACTAATCTTCATGAATCACCTCGATGGGCACGAGGTCTGTGGCCACCTTCGCCGGGTACAGCGCGGCGAGCACGGTAGCAACGTACACGATGGACAGAGCCGACGCCAGCACGGTCACGGGCCAGTGAAACGTGATGGTCCAACCGAACGACTGGCGGTTAATCACGAAGATCAGCAGCAGCGAAAGCCAGAACCCGAGCGCGATTCCGGCGATGTTGGCGAGCAGGCCGAGTAATCCGGCTTCAAACAGGATCATGCGCCGTATCTGACCTGTGGCGCCGCCCAGAAAACGAAGCAGGCCAAACTCCCGGCGCCGGTCGATGATCAGGGCCAGCAGCGCGCCCGCGACACCCATAACGGCGACGAACACGGCCACCGCTTCGAGCGCGTAAGTAATCGCGAACGTGCGGTCAAAAACCCGAATCGCCTCTTCGCGTAGCGAGCGGTTGGTGAAGACCATTACTCTGTGCCTGCCCAGCGCAGCTTCTATGGCGCGGCGTCCCCGTACCAGCGGGATGCCCGGCCGCAAGTATACAGCGAGATTCGAGGGTGCGGGGTCGGGCAGGTATTTCAAGAGCGTGCCGCGGTCCATGATGATGTAGCCCCGTTCGTTCGAGTAGTCGCCATAAATATCGATGACACGGAACCGCAGGCGCCGTCCGCCCACTGTGAGTTCCAGTGTGTCGCCGCGCCGGACGCCATGCTTATTGGCAAATGGTTCGCTAACGATGACATTGTCGCGGTCCGGCAACTGCGCGAATACATCCGAGGGACGCGCCCCGGAGAGGAACGGGCGCCGGCCATAGCGCCCGGCGATGCGCGCGTCTCCGCCGCCGAGCGTGGCTGGCAATCCCTGGTAGCTAATCTCGTAAGCGCGGAACTGATCGACGGCGGCGACCTCAGGTAGACTTTTCAGGCGGTTCGCGATCTCCGGCGCGAGCGTCGGGTGGCGGTCGGCCCCGGCAGGTCCGGCCGGGCGGAGGTACAGATCGGCCTGCAGCCGGTCCTCCATCCACAGGAGCACGGTCTGGCGGAAACTGCCCACCATGATGCCGACAGCGGAGAGCATGGCGATGGCAGTGGATAGTGCGCCGACCAGCACGGCGGTGCGGCGCAGCGATCCTGCCAAGCTGCGGGACGCGAGCAATGCTTCCACGCCCAGCCCGACACCCACGATGCGGCCGGCGATCGCGGCGCTGACACGGGCAACCACAGACACCAGCGCGGGGATTGCGAGCGCGGATGCCCCGACCAGGAGTAGAGCGGCCAGGTAGCCGAATAGGGGCTTGCCGCCGACGGCCGGTTGACGTGCGGCGAGCCATGCGGCCATGGCAACGGCTGCGGCGCAGGCCAGGTCGCGCCACTGATGCATGCGGACCTGATGGTCGCGGCGCCCTCGCGCCATGGCTTCGACGGGCACCACCTGTGAAGCTTCCCACGCAGGAGCCACAGCGGAGACCACGGATAGGAGCACGCCTGCGGCAATGCCGGAGATGGCGACCACCCAGGTGAGGGCAATGGGCGCAGGCGTGCTCGAAACGTAGAGTGACGCCACGGTAGCGGCCACGAGGCGCACGGACCCGGCGGCCATCAAGCGCCCCAGCGCCACTCCCAACGTGCCCCCCGCAAGGCCAAAGCAGGCGGCCTCCAGAAGAAAGGCGCCCAAAACGCCCCAGCGTGTAGCGCCCAGCGCGCGCATAATGCCGATCTCTTCACGGCGTCGCACCACCGAAACCGAGATGGTGTTGTAGATGAGAAATGCGCCGACCACCAGGGCGATGTAACTGAGCACGCGCAGATTCCAGCGGAACGCGGCGAGCATGCGGCGGTTCTCGCCGGTGCGGGCGCCCTGCGGCGCGAGCGTCACGCCATCGGGCAGAGCGCGGTGCAGGATCGACTCCCACTGATCGAGCGGACGCGAAGATGGCGCGTCGACCAGGATGCGGTCGAGCGTCGAGCCGCGGCGCAGGAGCCGGGCGGCGGGAGCCAAGTCCATCACGATGGCGTCGCCGGCGCCGTCCACGATGCCCCGCACCGTGTACTCTGCGGACGCATCGTTCACGATCAACTGGACGTGGTTGCCCGGTTTCCAGCCCGTCTCTTTTCCCACCCAAATCGAATCGCCGTGCTGGAATTCAGAAGCGCCGATGTTCGCGGAGTTCACCGCATCGGAAAGCATGTCGACTCCGATGAGCGGCACTACGCGATTGGTGGCGGCAATGACCGCGTAGTCCTCGATGCGCGGCCTGAGTTTGAGCGGATAGGGAAGCAGTGCCAGGCGAGTAAAGATTTCGGCGGGGATGCCCCCGGTAGCGGTCACTTCGAAATCGCCGCGTCCCGCCAGGGTTTCGACAGAGGAACGGAAGGAACCGGCCGCCGCATCGCCCGCGAGTTCGATGGCGAGGACCACCGCGACGCCCAATGCCACCGCGGCGATGGTCAGTGCCGTGCGCACGCGTTCGCGCGCGAGGGGCCGCAAAATCAGCCGGTAGAAGATCCGCAGGTACGCCACTACAGCCTCTTAGCCGGCGCCAGAACTTTCTGTACGCGCCCATCGAGGAGGCGGACCACGGTATCCGCCAGGGCCGCGGCTTCCACGCTGTGGGTCGCCATCAGGACGGTCGTCTGGTGCCTGTCGGCAATGCCCCGCAGGAGTTGCAGGATCACGTTTCCGGTGGTGCTGTCCAGGTTGCCGGTGGGTTCGTCGGCGAGCAGCAGCGCCGGCGAGTGGACCAGGGCGCGGGCGATGGCCACGCGCTGCATCTGGCCCCCGGAAAGCTGGTAAGTCATGCGGGCAGCATAGTCTTCCATTTCGACCTGCCGCAAGCGGCCGAGGGCGGTTTCGCGAGCCCCCGCGCGGCGCGCCAGCAGTAGCGGCAGTTCCACATTCTCGACAACGGATAGGGACGGCAGCAACTGGAACGACTGGAAGACGAAGCCAACCTTCTCGCGGCGCAGGTGTGTGAGTGCAGCTTCACTGAGCGACGACGTCACCACGCCGTCAAGTATCACTTCGCCTGAGGTCGGAAAATCCATGGCCCCCGCGAGATTGAGCAGGGTGGATTTGCCGCAGCCGCTTCGCCCAGCCAGGGCTACGAACTCGCCCGGTGCGACTTCGAGCGAAACATCTACCAGGGCAGGCGTCCCGGAATAGGACTTGGAGACGCGGTTGAAACAGAGCAGGGGCACTTCCAATAGGATGCCTGAGCCGCGCCGTTGGCGGCAGAATTGGCTCCATTCAGCTGCTTAGGCGCTGCGTCAGGCTGCCCTGCCCGCCCGCCTTCCGCGTCGGTTTCAACCTACGCTAACAGCTCCGCCGACGACTGAATTCGAGCTCACATCTCCGCAGCGAAACTGAAGATCGTAAAGCTTGGCATACAGCCCCCCAGCTGAAAGCAGACGCTCGTGCTGTCCACTCTCGACAATTCGTCCACCCTCTACGACCAGGATCGCGCTGGCCCGTCGAATGGTGGAGAAGCGATGCGCGATCACAATCGTCGTACGGCCCTCGATCACGCGGTCGATGGCTTCAAACACCAGTTCCTCCGAAGCAGCGTCCAGACCCGAACTGGGTTCATCCAGGACCAGGATCGGGGTGTCGCGGATGATGGCGCGCGCGATCGCGATGCGCTGCCGCTGTCCTCCCGAGAGGGTGACGCCTCGTTCGCCTACCACCGTGTCGTAGCCGCGCGGTAATTGTGAAATAAATTCGTGTGCGTTGGCCATCTTCGCGGCGCTGAGGATTTCGTCGCGGGTGGCCTCCTGCTTTCCATATGCGATGTTCTGCCACACGGTGTCGTTGAACAGAACGTTATCCTGTAGGACGTAACTGATCTGGTCGTGTAGCGATTTTTGCTGGAGATCGCGGAGGTCCAGTCCGTCGATACGCACGGTTCCGGAGTTGGGATCGTAAAAACGTCCGATTAAAGCCGCGATGGTCGTCTTGCCGGAGCCGGTAGGCCCAACCAGCGCCGTCATTTCACCGGCGCGGAACCGGATGTTCACGTCGGTAAGAACCGGACGGCCTGGAACGTAGTTGAAGTTGACACCCTCGAATTGGATTTCGCCCTTGGGCGCCGTCAGGGCCTTCGCGTTCGGAAGATCGCGTACTGTTGGCTGCGTATTGAGTACTTCACGGAGCCGCTCGTAACCCACGGACGCTTTCGCATAAGCATCGGTCATCTTGGCAAAGTCCTGCATGGGTTTGTACATCTTCCCCAGGTACCAGATGAACAACACCAGGGATCCGGTCGAGAGCGTACCAGCGAGAACCAGGCGGCCCCCGAACCAGAGCACCAGAGCGGTACCGATTGCGACGACGATCTCCACCAAAGGGTACAGTTTTGCTTTTATACTGCGGGCCTGGAGCGCGATCTGCACGCTCTGGATGCTCTTTTTTTCCAGGCGCTCCTGCTCATAGTCCTCCTGGGCGAACGCCTTCACTACGCCAATGGCGGAGAGCACCTCCTGCAGCAAGGAGACAATTTCGCTTTGCTTCTTCCGAAGATCGCGCGAGGCCTTTTTGCTGCGCCTCGTGTAATAGTAGGTGACTCCGAATAGTACCGGGGCGATGGAGAGAGCGATCAGTGTGAATTGCCAATTAAGGTAAAACATGACGCCGGCCATGCCGACGAGCGTGACGATATCGATCGCCAGGTCCAGCACACTCGACACGACGAAGCTCTGGACCGCGTCAATATCGGTGGTAAGGCGGCTGATGAGATCGCCGGTTTGCTCCTGTGTGTGGTAAGACAGCGAGAGACGCTGAATGTGAGCATACAGTAAGCGGCGCAGATCGTGCGTCAACCACTGGCCGACGCTCGTAGTAGCATATTTTTCTGCATAAGAACATACTGCATCCAGAGCGGCAATGGCAACGACAGCTATAGCGACCACCTGCAGGACAACATGCGGGCTCATGCCGGCCGGCACCAGGCGCTCCAGCCTTCCGTGCGCGCTCGACTTGCCTACGTGATCGAAGACGATCTTCAATGGCCACGGCCCGAGCAGGCCGGCCACCGCTTCCCCGAGAACCGCCAGCAGCCCAACCGCGAGGGCCTTGGCATGCGGTCTGAGCAGGGCGACCAAACTCAGACCCTCGTTCGCCGGGAGTTGTGGTTTCGATGTCATGGTCCGCGCACTCAAGCTCGGGTCGCCAGCTTTTTCTTCACGATTCCCGAGACCGCATCCTCCACCACCTCCTTTAACGCATCTGCGAGGTTGTGCGCGAATTGAGGACTCGCGAGTTGAGAGCCCTGGACTTCGGCCGTCGCGTGCCTCAGCGCTTCTTCCACCATAGGCGCTAATGGCAGTTGGCGGACCAGCGCCTTCACGGCTTTCCTCGCTACTGGCGCCGGGGCTTGTTCTTTGGAGCTTCTTACTGCCGGGGTCAGAGTCCCCCAATCCTGGTCGAAAACATGAAGGAGCGAGGCGACCACGTCCCGATCGTTCACGATCAGGCCCAATTCGCGACGCCTGTCCAGTTCGGCTTCCCGCAAGCTCTGGCTGCCTAGAAAAGCGTCGCGCCGATCGCGGATGATCGTCCTGGTATGAAAACGCGTGCGTAACAGGCGGCCTGCGTCGAGTTCCGCGGATGGCCTGGTCACTCGGCCGATAATTCGAATCTCAACACCTTGCCTCGCGCGATCCCGAAGCAATGCGATCATCGCGCGATCGCTGACTTCCGGGTCGTAAATGAGAAGCTGCTTCTCGGCGCCTCTGATAAACCGGGACAATTCTCGCCGGGCGTTGATCGGGCTGATAATGAAGTCGCTGCGGTCCCCTTTGTAAGGTTGGCGCTTAACATCGGCATAGAAGAGTTTCCTGGCTTCGTGAACGAGTTCTTTATCCTCCGTGACAATTCCGAAACTTCGGCTGGTCTCGATATCCAAATAAGTGAAATTGAACGTGAGGACGTACAGAACCCGATGGTCGACCACCATGAACTTGTAGTGATGGCGCAGCAGGTCGTCCGCCGTCCGCGAAACTTCGATACCAGCGGGAAGAAATTCCATCTCCAGCTTCCGCAGATCTTTCTCGGTGCCGTGATTCGTATTGGCGATCAGCGCGTGGACGGAAACCCCCCGGTCCACCGCCCGTTCCAGAGCTTCTTTAATCTGCGCATGGTCAAACCGAAAAATCGCGATCTCGATGCTTTTTCGGGCATCGTCGATGCCATGGAGGAGCGAAGTGACGCCCTCGTCCGGCTGCACAATGAGTTTCATTTCGTGACTTCCCTCCTGGGATCCGCGCACTTTGCGCAGCACTGCATTCCTGCATTAGCGGGCTTCGCCTTTATGGAAAACGTGGCGTGTGACATCCGGCAGAAACTCCCGCACGACGTTGATACCCGCATTAGTCGCCATCGAAATGCCGAAATTTTTAGCGCCGTCCGCGGCTGAATCGGAGCTGCGCGGTTGCCAGATGCGGGAGATGAACGACGCCGCTGCTGTGCTGCCAACCTGCGAAACTGAAAAATGTTGTGTGCCGTCGGCGCTCCGAGCGAGAACGCTGCTTTTGACGGCATATTTCATCCGCCTCCAAAGTCCGTGCTCGCCGGAACCGTAGTAGAGGTTGTCCTCGTGCAACAGGTCTTCACCGCCCATTTGCAGGACGGAGCCTATCAGGGCGATGCCGTAGTAGTTGGCATATCGGATCCCAAAACCCTGGGCACCCTCCCCCCACTCCTTGGGAGAATCCTGCAGTTGCGTGACTCCGGCCGAGACGCCCGCCAGTAACAGATGGAACGGACCGAACAGATCTTTAGCGTAGACTGCTAAGCGCTCCTTGGGGGTCAATGGCTCGAACTGCTCCTGGGTCTTCCCGGACATGAAAAGCGAGGTAAAAAGGGACGATTCGACAGCGGTGGGCAGAGCTTCACTGGAAGGCTGTTGAGTCGCGGCGGAGCCTGAACTCCTCGTCGCATTCGAATCACCGGAATTCGAAGGGGTGTTGGTTGAACGAACGGTGGCGTCTTGACCTTCCCCTCGGGCCCGATCAGGTTGGTCATCTGCAAATGCGAGTGTGGCTGGAATCGTCGCGCCAAGCAGCAGATAGGCGATCCCTCGATAAGCCACTGAGAGCCCTTTTCTAAGTGGTTCTGATACGGTATTCATTCATACGCCTCCTATTGATCCCGACATTCGGGGTGTAACGCAGCACGCCACATTCCAAGCCGCGAGTCAATGAACGCAGATATTTGCGGAGCCCTCACGTGAAGGTGCTGTCGAAATTACGACGCGGGTTCCCGACACTTACCGGAACTTTTGCAAACCCTAGCCCGTGCGGAAGTAGTTTCCCGACTCATAGGCTGATGCCCAGATTGCTATCGCCGTGGGCTAAGTTCGGCGCCATAGAACGCGGGGGCAGAGCCGCTTGTGCCCATCACTACGCTCTGGCATATCTCGTGCAGTCTTCTCCATAGTTCTCCCGGCGTAGAAGACCAAGAAGGAGGCAGGATCATGCTCGCAGCTTTGAAGAAGGGTCTGTCCACGGGGCCGTCTGGCGCATCACTGGCTGTTCTCGCGTTAACCGCGCCCGCCGTTTTAGCCGCAGGCGAGCCCAAAGGACCGCCCATCGCGCAGAATGAGACCCACGGCTCGGTCCTGCTATGGAGGAACCCCTCTGAGCGGGCTTCGCTCAATTTGTTTTACGGGCCGGGAGGTAAGGCGCACGAGCCGCACGGTCCGTTTACGTTTGAAAAAGAGGACCTGGACGGAACCAACCCCAAATTCATAGTGCGCGGTTCGGACGGGGTCGAGTGGAAAGCAAAACTGGGGCCTGAGGCGCGGCCCGAAACAGTGGCCACTCGTCTGGCATGGGCGGCGGGCTATTACGCCAACGAAGACTATTTCATCCCGGATATGCGGATCGCAGGCATGCCCGCGCGCTTGCACCGGGGTCAAAAGCTGATAGGCCCGGACGGCGCGGTACACAATGTACGTTTGAAAAGGGAAGACGAAAATAAAATCGGCATCTGGCGATGGGACAAAGTCGACATCGCCGGTTCCAGGGAGTGGAACGGCTTGCGTGTGCTGATGGCCCTCATCAATAATTGGGACCTCAAGGACGCTAACAACTCGGTTTACCTGGAGGGATCACAACGCATTTACCTGGTTAGCGATCTGGGCGCCAGCTTTGGCTCCGCCAGCAAGGCGTGGCCGATCGATCGCGCCAAGGGAAACCTCAACGCCTACAGTCACTCCAAATTCATCCGCCGGCTTGGGCCGGACACTATCGATTTCCAAGTACCCGGACGGCCGAGTTTCGTGTGTCTGGTAAATCCCAAGGCGTACTTTATGCGTGTCCATCTTGAGCATCTCGGCCGGAATGTGCCACGTGCCGACGCCAAGTGGCTGGGCCAGCTTCTCGCGCGCCTGTCTCCGGCCGAGATCCGCGACGCATTCCGCGCCGGCGGTTATTCCCCCGAGGAGATCCAGGCTTTTGCCCGCCACCTGGAGGACCGCATCAGCATGCTCGCAGGCCTGTGACCGGAGCGTCTTTTGCCGAACCGGCTTTATGAATTTGGAGGGAGCACGCTCACTACCCTGGCGCACCGCGCTTGATAATGAACACTGTTTTGTCGTCGATAAGGTCCTGTTCGCCACTGTCAGTGAAGTGACTATCCCGACTCACGGCGTGCTGCAACGCAGCGTTGCAAATGTCCTTCGCGGATAGCAGGCAATGATCGCGCATCAAGCCTTCCAAATCCCGGCGTTCTCCCTCGTCGCTTCCGTCATAAACTCCATCAGTGTATAGGAAGAGGATGTCCCCGGGGTTGATCAAGGCGATTTCGGCAATATCCGAGTAGTCCGCCGGCCTCTGTCTGAAATGCATCGAGAAATACCGCTTCCGGTCCGGATCTTCCTCAGGGACTTCCAGCCCCAACGGTAGGAATTGCACCATTCGGCCTTTATCGACCTCTGTGAACTTGCGCGCCTGCGCGGAAAATATGAGCGGCGGCGGATGTCCAAAATTCACGAACCGAAAATGACCGGAAGGACGCACTTCGCCATAGAGCATAGTCGCGATTTCGCGCGCACTCTCCTTCTCACTTCTCCCCAACGCGTTGCGAGCCGTCACGGATTGCGCCAACCGGAGATTGAGCTTCTCGAAGAGCTCTGGTGTAGTTTTCCCGTAAAGATCGAGTTCGGAGAGCATCAGGGCATGAAATGTGTCGTGTACTGTCGACGCGATCTTCGCCGAAATAACTCCATGCCCTTGCGCATCCACCAACAAAACGCCCGCCGTACTATATAGGTCGTTCAAATCTTCCGCAACTCGCGATTGTTCCAAGCTTCGAACTAGCCGGTAGGCAGCTTCCATTTCGGAGCGGTACTCCGGCCTCGATTTGAACCACTCGATGAGCTCGTCGACACAGTTATGATCAGGGGACCCCGGCGCGTGCGCGTTGAGAAACTCCTTCGATAAGTTCAAGGCCTGTTCAATGCGTGCCCCTATATCGTACCGTTGCTGGAAATTGATGTATTCGAACAGATCGCCGCCGACCGTCCCGGCGGGAATCGAATTGCCATACATTTCGATACCCTGCAGATGGGGAATCGCGCCTTCGACGGGCATCAGCCTCTGAAGCAGATATTCGTCGATACCAGAGGCCGCGTTAACTTCTGCCATAGAGCGTCTTCTCGCTGAGTACCCCTTGGTTCCCTCAGGAGTATGGGCTCCCAGCCGGGACCATTCGACATAAAGACAATAGCAACAATCACTGAATACCGGGGTGAGTTTTCTGAAAAACCGCGATACGCCGAACCTTGCTGAGAAGGTCCATCAGATCCGAGATCGGCCGGCCATCCAACTGCCGCACAGCCTGGATGAGTCTATTTCGCAGATCTTCATCGGCGAAAGCTTCGCTCAGCCAATGAAACTTCGCGACGGTCCGGTCCCACGACATGGGTTGGTCCAGGCCTCCCTCGTAGCCCAGATGCTCCTTCGCCAAGATCCGTTGGTCCTTTGTGTAAACCGTGATACGGGCACCAAGTTCTTGGGGGAAGCGAGCCGTGAGTTGCTCGTCGGGACGTACCTCTACCCGCGCGACCATCGCCTGCGCATCCGGCGCCCGAATACGCGCCGCTTCCAGTTGGGTGGGTCCGACCTGACCGTCGAGCAGCGCCGCCGAGATCAGGTATTTCAGATTGTAGTCGCCTTGCTCTTTGGTCCATGGATGATCCTTTGAGCCATAGTACCCGCCCCCTGCTAAGTCGAAGCCCGCCTGGAAGATGTCGCACCGTACATGCTCGACCTCCGTCGCCACCAGACGGTTGCTGCGCTTCAGATCCAGCACCGCTTCGAGGACCGGCTGGCCATGAATGAGCGAGCAGTATTTCTTCAAAACCGTCTGTGTAACGATCTCCAGCGACGGATCCGCCCAATCCACCGGAATCGTCTGGGCGAACATGCGCTCCAGCCCATATGGGCCTTCGAACAGACCGTTTGGACCTGTGAAACCGCGCTTCGCCAAAGAAGCGGAGTAGATCGCGCGCACCCCGTCATCCCGGGTGAAAAGCCTTTCCATTGCGACACGGGTTCGACATGCACACAGGCGAGCGAGATGTTGTCGACCGTCGCAATCGCAATTGCATTCGCGATTTGGCCGGCGGTAAGCCCGAAGAGTTTCCCTGTGCTCGCGGCCGCGGAGATCGCGAGTTGAATGGCGTGGTTGAACCCTTTCACCATCACCGGGACGGCGGCTGTGAACCTGCATTGGATCTCGTACGCTACGGCGAGCGCCACCATGAATTCTTCGCCGGACGCGCCTGCCTGCTCCGCCGCCGCTAAGACGGTCCCGAAGTTGTCACTCGGATGACAGAGGCCGCCGCGTGACATGTAGCTGTCGAGAAGATCGACGTAGCGCACAAGACCGGAGTTGAAGAGCGCCGCCTGATCGGCGGAAGTTTTGCCGCCTCCGATCAGCGTGCAGCGACCCGGGGCTCGATATTCCTCGAACTGTTCGCGCAGCGCTTTGAAGGGCGGACCTGGCAATGCCGCGATAGCGCAGCCGATGCTGTCCAGAATATTGCGCTTGAAAAACTGGCGCACACGCGGCGTCAACTGCTCCGGCCGAGCCACATCGGCAAAAGCTGCGATGCGTTCGACCGCTGAGCGTGTCTTTTCGCCCTGCTGAGGTGACATGGGTTGCGCAACGAGTTGCGTCAAAATGTGTACTCCTTGAGAGACCGTATCTGCACCTGTTTGACCATATCGGCATGGCACGAAGTGCGCATTGGCTGGCACTCGAACGCCACAGTCCCTTCTTCTTGCCCACTCGCATTCGAGGCTGCCTCTTCTGGCTCGATAGGCGCCGGGACCTCGTAGGTGTCCAAAGCCGGACATCCGGCACCATGTTTTCGGGTGCTCGTCCAGACGGCGAGTGAATCCCGCCAGGCCGTTGGGCTCGTAACGTCCAGAAAGTCTTCCCGCGGCTGTCGCGTCGGCCCGCCGACTCCGCCTGTGGGCAGCTGCCGGTGGCTGTTTCCGTGTACGCCTGCGGTTCCACTACCTTAGCGACGGCCCCAGGTTTGCACTTGTCAGGCAAGAGGGTCAGGGCAACATAAACCTGGCTAGAAGGAGAAGGATGGGAGCCAGAGGAATGGACGGTAAGCCCAAGACCATGATTGTCACCGGTGCGTCTCAAGGCATTGGTGCCGGCGTCGCGAAGGCATTCATCGAGCGTGGCTACAACATCGTCGCCAATTCGCTCCATATCACAAAGTCTGGTTTCAAGGCGACGGAAAGGCTAGCTCTAGTCGAAGGAAACGTCGGCGAGGCTTCTACTGCCGCGAACATTGCCGCCACAGCAATGAGCAAATTCGGTTCTATAGATGGTGTCGTCAACAATGCCGGCATCTTCTTCACGAAGCCGTTCACCGACTATACGGCCCACGATTTTGAGCTCCTGTCGGCAACGAATCTGCAGGGCTACATCTACATAACCCAACTTGCTGTGAAGCAGATGCTGGCGCAAAAAACAGGTGGGAGCGTGATCTGCATCACCAGCGCGATGGTGGAGCATCCGATCGCAGGAGTGAATGCCTCCGTACCGATGATCACGAAAGGCGGCCTGGAGGCGATCACGCGCAGTCTTGCGATGGAGTACGCGAAAGAAAACATCCGTTTCAACGCGGTCGCGCCCGGGGTCGTCAATACGCCCATGCATACAAACGACTCTCAGGAGGTTTTGAAAAACCTGTCACCGATGGGACAGATCTCGGATGTAGACGACATTGTGCAAGCCATTGTTTATCTGACGGAAGCTCGTCATGTGACTGGTGAAGTGCTCCATGTGGACGCTGGCGCGCATAACGGCAAATGGTAAAAAGCGACGGAAGAGATAAAGAGGAGACAAAGATTACACGAATTGGAAGCGCCGTGTGGCACGGTGGTCAGATTGCCTTAGCGGCTAGGCTTGCGGTGGCTGCTGGATAAACTTCGACGTCGCCGTTCTCGGAGGCTGGCCGGGCGGCTACACCGCTGCGATTCGCGCTGGCCAACTTCGGGAAAGCCGACGGGTGCGGGCTGGAGTCCCGGCCGCATCGCGCGTGCCTGGGAGGAACTAATGAGGCGTCTGGGATACACGCGCTTTGTGGCTCAAGGCGACGATTGGGGTTCCGTAGTCGCAGACGTGATCAGGCGCTGGCCGGAGTGTGGGCGGAGGAAAAAATCGCGTTCGAAGGAATGGACGCCCTTTACAAGAACGGCTCCGGCAATACCCTGATGATGGAGACGCGCCCGCATACCTTGCGCTGTAAGCGTGGCAGATTCACCAGTCGGTTTCGCTGCCTGGTGCTATGACGAGTTCGCCGATTGGACGGAATTTCCCGGCAAGATCTGTCGCGCGCCAGGAAGCTGGACCGAGCGCAAGCTCATTTTATTTCCAGGCGGTAGACAAGGGCGGTCACTTCGCTGCTTGGGAACAGGAGCCGCGCCGAATAGGGGAGTTATATGAATACAACTTTGAAAAGGCAAACATTTAACAGCGAAGGCTCTCGGCGACCCACCGCCGAGGAGAGATTGCAGGAACTTGGCATCAATCTCCCTACCCCGCCTGAGCCGTTCGGTACATATGCGGAGGCCGTGCAAACCGGAAATCTGCTGTTTCTGAGCGGAATGCTTCCAACCGAAGGGCGTGGCGCGAAATTCACCGGGCGGGTGGGCGCGGAGCTCGATGTGGACACGGGACGCAAGGCAGCTCGCCTGGCGGCGCTCAACGCCCTCGCCGTCGCACGGCATCATTTGGGATCGCTCGACAAAGTGACGCGGATCGTCCGGCTCGGCGTTTTGGTGGCTACTTCCGGAGATGTTCGCGAGCAGCCGAAAGTGGCTGACGCCGCTTCGGACCTGGTTCAAGACGTTTTCGGAACGGACAAGAATCCGAGCCGCCTGGTGTATGGAGTTGCGAGCCTTCCGCTGGGCACGCCTGTCGAGCTGGAACTCATATTCGAGGTGGCGGGTAACATCAGTCAAAGTGAGAATACATAGGAGAATTATGGCAGCTACAAAAGTCGCAGTCGCGCCAATGAGAGCGGCGCAGATTTCTAAGCCGGGAGCGGGATTCGAGATCGTCGAACGCGAAATTCCCAACCCCGGTGTGAAGCAGGTGCGCATCAAGGTGCAGGCATGCGGCATTTGCCACAGCGACGTGCTCACCACAGAAGGCCAGTGGCCCGGCATCCAGTATCCCCGCGTGCCAGGACACGAGGTCGCCGGCCTGATCGACGATCTGGGGCCAGGCGTTTCCGAGTGGAAGCTGGGACAGCGCGTCGGTGTCGGCTGGCACGGAGGACAGGACGGCACCTGCCGGGCGTGCCGGCGGGGAGATTTTCGCAATTGCCGGAATCTGAAAATCCCGGGCATTAGCTATGACGGCGGATACCAGCAATACATGCTGGCTCCGGTCGAGGCGCTGGTGGCGATACCGGAAAGTCTAAGTGACGTTGACGCCGCGCCTTTGCTCTGCGCCGGAATTACCACCTTCAACGCGCTGCGGCACAGCGGTGCGTTCCCCGGGGATCTGGTTGCTGTCGAAGGCGTCGGCGGCCTGGGGCACCTCGGAATTCAATTCGGGAACAAGTTTGGCTACAAAGTCGCGGCTATCGGGCGCGGCTCCGAAAATGAAGCGCTCGCAAAGAAGCTCGGAGCGAGCGTCTACATCGATAGTAAATCGACGAAACCAGCAGAGGCATTGCAAAAACTGGGCGGCGCACAAGTTATTCTGGCGACAGCCCCGAGTTCCAAAGCGATGTCTGAACTCATCGACGGTCTGGGGCCTAACGGTAAGCTCATCGTGATCGCCGTGACATTTGATCCCATTGAGGTCACGCCGGTACAACTCATTACCGGAAGCCGAACTATTCAAGGCTGGGCCGCCGGAACGCCCGCCGATTCCGAGGACACACTGCGCTTCTCCGAATTAACTGGTGTGCGCCCGATGATTGAAACATACCCGCTCGAAAAGGTAGCCGAGGCTTACGCGCGCATGATGAGCGGTAATGCCCGGTTCCGCGTCGTTCTGACAATGTGAAGTCCATTCGCAGGTCTCCTCAATGGCGAATGTGATTTGTCTCATGCTCGTATCATTTCAGCTTCTGGGCCATGCCCAAGGAAAGGAGCGCTCGGTGGAACACCCGACGTTTTATCGCACGATCCAGGTAGACGGGCTTTCCATCTTCTATGGGGAGGCCGGCTCTGCCAATGGCCCCGCCGCCTGCGGGCGTCAATGTTTCCGCCACTCCCGCGCCATCCTCTACATTCCGTCAGACTGCCGAGTTTGATCGGAGCGAACCGGATGGTGTAGGCGCAATCGCCAAGGCTCGCGAATTGAACAGGCAGTGTGGCTTTCTGTGGCGTCCACAGGACCGGCCAGCCTTTCCGGCTCCGCTTGGCATGCATGTATTTCCCGGCCGAACAAAGCCAATTAAGTCTTTGTTTGTATGTAGTTAGCCAATATGCAAAGCCAATTGGATTGCCAGGCCGGTGGGGTACGCGCGGGGCGAGTTAGCGTGGCGATTTCCGGTTCTTTCAGTCTTACGTTAGCACGCGGTTCATTGGGGAAGGTCTGCCGCGGGAGGCAGGCGGGTGGAGGATTGGTGGCAGGTTATTGAGGTCGTGGAGCATTTGCGGGACGCGAATTTTGTGGGGAAGCGTGTGAATGAGCAGCCCGCCCTCCAAGATCTGCGCTTGCATCCCGCGCTTGGACGGCCCGGTCCCGCAACCGGACAGCGACACGGGCGGCACGCGCGATAGCACTACACAATTACAACCCAGGCGCCCGGAATTGGTTTGGCTCGAATCCTGCATATAATTTTGGGTATGCTCCAGGACGTCCGTTATGCCTTGCGCAGTCTGCGGAAGAGTCCGGGGTTCGTGCTCACTGCTATTTTGACCCTGGCGTTTGGGATCGGGGCAAATACTGCCATTTTCAGCCTGGTGAGCGGCGTACTCTTACGCCCGCTGCCGTACGCGGATCCTGACCGCCTGGTGCAATTGAATACTTTCGACACGCGAAACGGTGCCGGTCCGGTCTCATATCCGGATCTGGAAGACTGGCGCCGGCGGAGTAAAGCATTCGATGGGATGGTTGCATACGGGAACATCAGCAAGGATCTGCAGGGCATCGAAAACCCGGAACGAATAGCGGCGGTTCGGGCCGAGCCTGGCCTATTCCATCTGTTGGGCGTCCAACCCATTTTGGGGCGCACCTTCCGCGCAGACGATCCGCCTAACGTGGTGGTGGTCAGTGCGGGATTCTGGAAAAGCCGACTTGGCAGCGATGCATCGCGCATAGGCCGGAAGATCACGCTCGACGGCGAACCGTACACCGTTACCGGTGTGATGCCGCCGGGATTTCAGTTCCCGTACCGCGATTCCTCGACGGACCTATGGATTCCCTGGACTCTGCCGGCACAATGGGCGCACGACCGAAACTATCGTGTCGATTTCGTGGTGGCCCGGCTAAAGGTCGGCGTACCCATGGATGCCGCACGCCGCGAGTTGGACATGGCGGCCGGGCATTCAGCGGCGATGATCACTCCGCTATCGGAAATAATAGCCGGGAGCGTGAGGCCCGCCCTGGTCACGCTGCTGGGGGCAGTCGGGGCCATTCTCTTAATCGCTTGTGCGAATGTCATGAATCTATTGTTGGCGCGCGGGGCCGGCCGGGCTCACGAAATCGCTATTAGAATTGCGCTGGGCGCCAGCCGGGGCCGCCTGATACAGCAGCTTCTTACCGAGAGCGTACTGATGAGCGCCGCAGGCGGTGTTGCCGGACTGCTGCTGGCACTCTACAGCTCGGATTGGCTGCTGAAGCTGGCATCCGGGCGGATTCCGCGAGCAGGGGAGATCGGGTTCGACTGGCGGGTGTTCGTGTTCCTGCTGGTGGCCGGCCTGGGCACGGGCGTCTTTTTCGGTTTCCTGCCGGCGCTTTCTGCATCCCGACTGAATGTCCAGAAAGGACTGCGGAGTGGGGGCGGAATCGGCGCCATCGGTTACGGCTCCGTGGGATGGAGCGGGCGGCGCCTGCGCGACAGCCTGGTGGTTGCCGAGATTGCGATGACTTTCGTGCTGGTGCTGGGTGCAGGCCTGTTGCTGCGGGCGTTCCTGTATCTTCAAAATACGCCGTCAGGTTTTGTGCCCGACAATGTTCTGACATTGCACTTGTCCGTTTCACGCCAGGAGCAGGGAGCCCCCGGCACCTATGGCCGTTATCTGCGCGAGCTGGAAGACCGTCTGGACCGGGTCCCCGGTGTACGGGCAGCCGGATTCATTCAATTTCTACCTCTACAGAACTGGGGCTGGATGGGCGGCTTTTCGATTATCGGGCATCCTGCGCAGGCGGCTGCCCAAGAGCCGCAGGCGGAGCTTCGCTATGTGAGCCCCGGATATTTCACGGCAATGGGTCTGCCGCTTCGCCGGGGTCGCGCTTTCGACGGCCACGATACGAGCGATTCGCAGCCGGTCATATTGATCAACGAGGCACTGGCGCGGCGTTATTTCCCCGGCCAGGATCCAATTGGCCAGCGGACCGATCGCGGTACGATTGTCGGCGTGGTGGGTGATGTACGGGAAGCGGGCCTGGACCGTCCGGCAGTACCCGAGATCTACTTTACATTTTCGCAAAACACCGCCGCGAGTCCGGAGGCCGGCGTGTCCTTGGTCCTGAGGGGACGAAGGCAGCCCGAAGCGCTGGTGAGAGGCGTCCGCGCTGCGATTCATGAGGTGAATCCGAATCAAGCCATCTTCAAGGTTAAGACGATGACTCAAGTGATTGCCGAGTCACTCGCCGACCTGAATCTCTATGTATGGCTGATGGCAGTATTCGCCGCGCTGGCACTGCTGCTGGCCATCGCGGGAATCTATGGGGTGGTCTCCTATATGGCCAGCGGGCGGACGCAAGAGTTCGCGATTCGTATGGCGCTGGGAGCCGACCGCGGTCAGATATCGAACCTGGTGCTGCGCCGTGGTTTGGTCCTGGTTGGGTGTGGTTTGGCGGCAGGTTTGGCAGGCGCACTCCTGCTTACGCGCGCGCTCAAGAGCATGGTCAGCAGCATGAGCTCGCCCAGATCCGGCGACGCTTGCGTTGGTGGGCGTGGTGCTGGCCGTGGTGGCCCTGGCAGCGTGCGTAATTCCTGCGCGCCGGGCGACGCGGGTTGATCCTAATATCGCGCTTAAGTACGAGTAAGCTTCGCGCCGTCTAGAGCCCGGTGCCGCTTAGTTTTCGCGCGACCGAAAACCTGCATAAATTGTGGGGCAGGACTCCAGTCCTGCGGCCGACGTCCACGTCGGCCTGCCCGCGTTTGGAACGGTTGATTCCAAGCGCGAAGGGCGGGTCCTGGAGGACCCGCGCAGACCTGGAGGTCTGCCCCACAAATTATGCAGCATTCCCAATATTGGGATAACTAAGTGACATTGGGCTAAAAGCCCGCCCTCCAATTTTCCGTGAGGGATGGGCGATAATTCGATCCATGCGCCTTTTGGGGCTGGCCGCGATCTTGTATGGCGCGATCTACTATCTTGTCAACCGGCTGATCTTTCAACCTACCCGATACCCGGGCGGATGGTGGCACGGGCAAACCGACTTAGGTGCGCAGGACGTTTGGCTTCGCACGCGCGACGGCGTGCGTTTGCATGCGTGGTGGGTGGAAGCGCCGGGCAGCCGCGTGGCCACATTGTTCTTCCATGGGAACGCGGCGAACCTGGCGCATAGCCCGGGCCACTTGCGCGAGATCCGCGCCGCAGGCTCCTCGGTTCTGATTGTGGACTATCGCGGCTACGGCAAGAGCGGCGGCCGGCCCACGGAGCGGGGACTTTACCGCGACGCCGATGCCGCCTACGATCATCTGACCGGCATCGGATACGGGCCCGCCCAGATCGTGGCGCATGGCGAGTCCATGGGCGCGGCGGTGGCGGCGGACCTGGCTAGCCGCCGAGCGTGCGCGGGCCTGATTCTGGAGTGCCCCTTCACATCGTATGCGGACATGGCCGGCACAGTGGTGCCGCTGGTTGGCCGGCTGTTCGCCAGCGGCTTCGCGACGCGGCGCAAGATCGCCCGCGTGCATGTGCCTCTGCTGGTCATCCATGGCGACCGCGATGGCACGGTCCCTTACGGCATGGGCCGGGCGGTGTTCGATGGCGCTAACGAACCGAAGTCGTTTTGGACGGTGGAGGGCGCCACGCACATTGACATCGTGGAAAAAGCCGGTCCGCTGTACCGCGCGCGACTCCGGGCATTTTACGAAGATCTCACACCTTACCCTCAAACAGGAACACCAGTTCGATTACCAGAATGATCACCACCAGCAACTCCAGAACGAAGGCGCGGCCCTGCTGGAATTGATCGACCATGAACTGATACAGTTCGCCCGCGGTGTGGAGTTTGTCGTCCACCAGGCGGCGGTAATCCGTGACACCGACCTTGTCGGCGGCCAGGCGGTAGACGCGCGCGGAATACATATCGCTGAGGAACTTGATGGAGTTATCCATACGCTCGGTGAGTTCGCGAACGTCCAGGCGGATGGTATTCAGGCGGCCGGCCTCACGGGCCAGACGCCAGCGCGCCAGCACGCCGGTGCCTTTGTCGAGCGAGCGGTAGACATCGGCCAGCAGGCGCGTGAGCATGTCGTCGTAATAACGGAACTCGATCAACTGCGAGTTGGCGTACTCGAGAAGCTGCATTACGGGCAGGGCGCCTTCGGGGGTGTCGTAGACCAGGGCGGCGGTCCAGCCGATCACGACGAGGTCGTCGGGGTAATAGGAGCGGCGCGATTGCAGGATCTCCGCGCGCTCGTCCTCGGCCAGGCGCATCTCTTCACCGCGTACTACCTGGGCGATTTCGTGCCCGCGCTCGGCGATCAACTCGGCGGCGGTTACGCGGCTGCCATCGCTTTTCATTATGTGGTGAAGCTGGATGATGTAGTAATCCTCGGTGAGCCAGTCGGTGTAGGGCTTCACCAGTGCGGGGCGCGCGCGGGCCAGGCTGTGGCGGACGCAATCGGCGGCCTGCTTTTCGATCTCCGGCGCGGCGATGGAGCGGCTGGAAAGGCGCATCAACTGGGCCCAATCGAACGCAAAGGGGATTTGCAGCTCGATGCTGACCACGCCGTATTCGTAGTAATGCATGAGGGCTTGCAAGGGCTCGCCGTTATCGATCCGCAACGGATCCAGGTATTCGATGGCCGGGGGTTTCTCGAAGCGGACATAATCAGGCGCCGGCTGGCGGAAACTGGGTTCGCGGGCGGCAGGCTGGGTGCCCAGGATGGTGCGCAGATGGTCCAGCCGGATTTCGTCGCACACGTCGTAGAGGAACAGGAGCCAGAATGTGCCGGAGAGACGATCGGTGGGGGCGGCCATCTTGGCGATTGTACGCCATTCGGTGACGGAGAGGCGTGAGCCACGCTTACAACAAAATGGTACCGCTACTGAACAACGATTCGGGTGGCTGAAGCGTCTAATAAGTATCGCCATGGGTACGCTTGTGGATTTTCCAAAACTCGCCGAACTGCGCGCCCGAACGGATCGCGATCTGGTGCGGATTCTCAATTCGGATCTGGAGCGGAGCCTCGCCCTAGCCAGCGTGGCGGCCGGCCGGCACTCCGTCTTCCGGACCCAAGCCGAAACGATGTACACGCTGGCTAAGACGTTGCTGCCCAAACTGTCCGGTGTGACCGCGGAGGAGCGGGCCGGACTCGAATTGAAGCTGAAGGAACTGGCGATGGCGCTCGCCCTGGTACCGGGTACAATGGATCTGGACGAGGGAGCCGCTGCTTATCGCGGCGGAAGCATGCATGCCAACTAGACGCCATTTTCTACAAGCTTCTACGGTCGCGGGCTGGGCCGCGTCCGCATTCGGCGGGCAAGACGCGCCGGCCGATGGAGAGAAAAAAGTATCCGCCAACGATCGCATCCGCGTGGCGCTGATCGGTGCGGGCGGTATGGGGTCGGGCGATGCCGAATCGTCGCAGAAAGTTCCCGGCGTGGAACTGGTAGCGGTGTCGGACATCTACCAGGGGCGGCTCTCGCGGGCCAGGGAGCGTTGGGGCAACCAGCTTTTCATCACGCGCGATTACCGGGAAGTGTTGGCGCGGCCGGATATCGACGCGGTGCTGATTGCCACGCCGGATCACTGGCACTCCAAGATCTCGATGGATGCCATGAACGCGGGCAAGGATGTCTACTGCGAGAAGCCCATGGTGCAGCAGGTGGGCGACGGCCGCGACGTGGTGGAGACGCAGAAAAAGACGGGCCGCATCATGCAGGTGGGCAGCCAGCGGGTGAGTTCCATCGTGTACAAGAAGGCGCAGGAACTGTTGCAGGCGGGCGCCATCGGCGAGCTGAACATGGTGGAAGCGTGGTGGGACCGGAACGATGCCATCGGCGCCTGGCAGTATTCCATCCCGCCGGATGCCACGCCCGAGAACATCGACTGGGACCGCTTCCTGGGTCGCGCGCCCAAGACGGCTTTCGACCCGGTGCGCCTGTTTCGCTGGCGCAACTACCGCGACTACGGCACCGGCGTAGCGGGCGATCTGTTCGTGCACCTGTTTAGCGGCATGCATTTCGTGACCGGCGCCATCGGCCCCACGCGCGTGTTCGCCACCGGCGGCCTGCGCTACTGGAAGGACGGCCGCGACGTGCCCGACGTATTCCTGGGCCTTTACGATTACCCCGCAACCGACCGTCATCCGGCGTTCAACCTGGCGCTGCGCGTCAATTTCGTTTCGGGCGCGGGAGATAATTCGGGTTTCCGGTTCGTGGGGTCGGAAGGCATACTGACGATTGGCGGCGGTGTGACGGTGACGAAAACGCCGCGCGATGCCGAGCCGGGCTACACCATCGACACATTTCCCAAGGCGGTGCAGGAAGCATTCCTGCTGGATTATCACAAGAAGTATCCGCCGCAGGCTCCCAATGCTGACAGCATGCGCCCCAATGTGGAAGACAAATACCAGCCACCGCATGGCTACAGCGACCATCTGGACCACCATCGCAACTTCATCGCCGCGGTGCGCAGCCGCAAGCCGGTAGTGGAAGATCCGATATTCGGATTCCGTGCGGCGGGTCCGGCGCTGCTCTCGAACGTCAGCTACTTCGAGCAGCGCGTTTGCACTTGGGATCCGCAAACCATGACATTGAAATCGTAGGATTATGGGCTGGCTTCGCTCATGGGCTTTGGCCGCTGTGGCCGTAAGCGCGTCCGCGGCGCCGCATCCCGCGGTGCTGGAGGGGTTGGTGGAGCGCGCGCGCGACTTGCCACCGGAATTCGCCGCCGATGCGCTGCTGCGGATCGCCGGCGCGTCCACTTTTACCGATGTGGCCTGGAAGCGGGAGGTCCTGGACGACGCGTTTCATCTGGCGGCGTCCGCGCAGGAGCCGTTTGCGCGCCGCAATTGGACGGGCCGGCCGGGCAGCGTATTTGACAAAGCTTATATGCAGGGCCTGGACGCTTGCACGCTGCAGTGCAGGGCGGTCGAGCAAATGCTCACGGTGGATTACCAAAAGGCGCGCGAGTTATTTGGCGAGATCCCGCCGCCGCAAGTCCCGAGCCTGTCTTGCGACGATGCGCTGGTTTACGATGTCTCGATATTTTATGCCACGGCGGGCCAGGTGGCGGCACGGGCTTTCAATGCGAAGGAAACCGCCGACGAGCAGCCTTTTCACCTGCTGCTGCGGTATGCATCGGATGTGAGTTCGCCCGCGCAGGTGGCTCCTGTGGCGCGGATGATTGCCGGTGTGTCGTTGAAGGCGGAGCATTTCGAGGCGTTGGTGAATGCGTTCGCAGGGGCGTTAGCGCAACTATCGGGCGACGATCGCTCGTTCTCCGCGACGGTTTCGGCCGACGCCGATAGCGACCTGGCAGGCTTGCCTGCGGATTGCGCGCGCCGGAACATCAATGGCCAACCACTGCTGGGCGCGTGGCGCGTGTACGTGGGGCGGCAACTCAGCGGAGCACGGTGCGCCGATTCGGCGGCGCGGGCGGCGCAACCGGCCGCGGATGATGGGACGAAACCGGCCAGCGTGGATGGCAAGGCAAGTATTCCGGGACAGTGCGAATCGCCCGAGTGCCGTCAGCTTTCACTGCAGTATGCCGGCCTGGTGGTGGGGCCGGATGGCCACGGTTTGACGCCTGAGCAGAAGGCCGGCACGGAGTGGGGGGCCAAGCTGCGGAAGTTCCTCTCGGCGCTGGCGGATTGGACGCAGGACGACGATCCGGTGGAGTTTTTTCAGGCGAAGAGCCGTTTTTATGGCGACTTGTTCGATCTGACGCCGAATGGCGCGGAGCGGGATTTGTTGCAGCGCGCGCTACTCGCGTGGCTGCAGCAGAACGGGTATCAGAACGAGCATCGGGTGGAGTGGTTTTATCCGGTGAACACGCTGATCATTCATACGTTTGCCGATCCCGCGGGAATGCAGGCTACGGTGCGCGATTTGCAGCGTTGCGGAGATCCGGTGATTTCGTTTTATGCGCAATTGGAGCAGTTGTGGCCGCGTTCGATGGAAGGAACTTTCGGGCTTTTGTGAGTGTGTGGTCGTGCGGGGCTGAAGCCCCGCGCCGGCTAAAGCCCGCCCTCCAAAAGCCGCGCGCACTGGGATGATTCTGAGGGGTTGTAATACCATCTATTGGTTGGTCAGATCGATGAGGCCCTGCTCGCCGATCACCTCGACCCCCAGGCTGCGCGCCTTATCCAGCTTCGAACCGGCGTCTTCGCCTGCCACCACATAATTGGTCTTGCGGCTGACAGATCCGCTCACCTTGCCGCCGGTGGATTCGATCAGCCGCTTGGCATCCTCGCGGGTCAGGTTCGGCAGCGTGCCGGTGAGCACAAAAGTCAGGCCATGGAGCGGGCCACCCTTTTTGCGTTTGACCTCGTACTCAAACTTCAATCCGGCCTCGCGCAGGCGCTCGACCAACTCCTGGTTGCGCGGCTCGCGAAAGAACTGGTACACGCTTTCGGCGACCTTGGGACCGACTTCTTCCGCGCGCTGCAGATCCTCTGCGCCGGCATGCGCGATGTGGTCAAGGCTGCCGAACGCTTCCGCCAGAAATACGGCCGTGCGCTCGCCCACGAAACGGATGCCCAGCGCCGTGAGAATGCGCGGCAAAGGGCACTGTTTGGATTTTTCGATATTGCGGATGACGTTTCCGGCGGACTTGGCGGCCATGCGTTCGAGCGTCGCCAGCTGGTCGAGGGTCAAGCTGTAAATATCCGCTACGCTGCGCACCAGGCCGCGATCCACCAGCTGATCCACCAGCGCATCTCCCAGGCCGTCGATATTCATCACGCCGCGCGCCGCGAAATGCAGGATAGATTCCTTCAGGCGCGCCGGGCAGTTGATATTGATGCAGCGCGAAGCGGCTTCGCCTTCTTCCCGCACGATGCTGCCGCCGCATACGGGGCACTTTTCGGGCATGTGGAACGGTTTGCGATAGGAGCCTTGCGCCTGCACGCGTACGACTTTGGGGATCACGTCGCCGCTGCGTTCGATCACCACCGTGTCGCCGATCTGGAGGCCCAGCCGCTCGATTTCATCCTCGTTGTGGAGCGTGGCGCGGGAAACGGTGACGCCGCTGACGACCACAGGCGTGAGGCGCGCGACGGGCGTGAGCGCGCCGGTGCGCCCCACCTGCACCTCAATATTCTCGACGATGGTGAGCGCCTGCCGCGCGGGATATTTGTAAGCGATGGCCCAGCGCGGCGCTTTGGCGGTATATCCGAGCTGCTGCTGCTGCGCGATGGAATCCACTTTCACCACCACGCCGTCGATTTCGTAAGGCAGCTGCTCGCGCCTGGCTTCCCATTCCGCGCAAAAACTCAACACCTCGTCCACATCGCGGCAGAGCTTGCGATTGGCGTTCACCTTGAAGCCCATGCGCACCAGCTCTTCGAGCGACTCCCAATGACGCGGATAAGCCGGCGCGCCATCCACCTGCAGAAAATACGTATAGTAATCCAGGCGGCGGGAGGCTGTGACGGATGGCTCCAGCACGCGCAGCGATCCGGCGGCGGCGTTGCGCGGGTTGGCGAAACGCGAGAGGCCGCGTTCATCGCGCTCGGCGTTCAGCCGCTCGAAGGCGCGCCGGTTCATCACGGTTTCTCCGCGCACCTCGAACGCGGGCCGCCTGGACTTTACACGCAACGGGAGCGAGCGGATGGTGCGGGCATTTTCGGTGACGTCTTCGCCCACCACACCGTCGCCGCGGGTGATGGCCTGAGTGAACTGCCCGTTATGATAATGGGCGGCCATGGAGAGGCCATCCAGCTTTAGTTCGGTGACGTATTGGAATTCGGCGCCGCGCAGCAGTTCGCGCACGCGGCGATCGAAATCGCGCAGCTCGCCTTCATCGAGAGCGTTATCGAGGCTGAGCATGGGCGCGCTGTGCGCCACTTTGACGAAGCCTTCGCGCGGCTTGCCGCCCACGCGCTGGGTGGGCGAATCGGGCGTGAGCATCTCGGGATTTTTGGTTTCCAGATCGCGCAATTCCCGCATCAGCGCGTCATATTCGGCGTCGCTGATGGCAGGCTGGTCGAGCACGTAGTAGAGGCGCTCGTGATGGCGGAGCGTTTCGCGCAGCTTTTCGATCTGGGCGGCGGCATCTTTCGGCATGGAGCTTTTCACTCTAGTTTAAACTGAGATGTTCGGAGTGAAGCCATGGCCGCCGTAACCGCATGCTCACGCGCGCAGTTCGGAAACGTCCATCCACCGCAGCGGCACCAAGTCACCCGCCACGATATTTCCGCACGGCACGAATCCCGCGCGCTGTAACGTCCTCCGGCTGGCCAGATTCCCGACGTTACATCGCGCGGCGGGCACCTTGCCACCCGCCCGGCAGAGCGCCTTCAATTCCTGAACCAGATACGCGCCGAGCCCCTTTCGCCGGAACGGCTCGGCGACCGCCATGTAGATATCGCCGTACGGCGGGTTGTAGTGATAGAGCACATCTCCTGCGCCGGCGATCGCGCCATTGAAGGTCACCAGCCAGCCGGCTCCCTCATCCAGCCCCTGCTGCTCGAGAACCTCGGTGTCTTGCGCGGTGGCCGCGCGGAATTCCGCGCCCGCCGGTGCAAGCGAAGTCTGGAACTCGTCCCGGAACAGGATCGATTCCGCACGAATGTTGCGCGCAAAGGTGTGCAACATGACGGTCAACATCGGCGCGTTGCTCTGGGTCTCGATGATCGCCGCGCCACACACGGAAAGCAGACTGGCGAACAGATCGAATGTCTGCGTCCGATGTCGACTTTGAACATAAAACTCGTATAATGCCGGTGTTTCGCGCCAGGGTCCGGCGATGGCTACCGATCCATAGCCGACCGTCGCACCATCCGATTCGAGCGCATACTCGCGCGTCCAGCCAGGCCTGTGGTGAATCGAGTCGTGAACGATCTGGCAGTTCATCTCGGCACGGTACTCTTCCCGCAAGGGCTCAATCTCGCCCACGTGCGCAACGCGCGCGGCAATCGCCATGGATCTGTCATACCAAACCGCAGACGGGCGCGGTTACGGAATCGCGATCAGCAGGCCGCCGCTTATGCCAACGGATCGCTCATGTCCTGGCCCGAAGGTATATTCGTAGCCCGGTTCGACGTACCAGCCCAGTCTATGCTTCGCGGAAGGCCAGAACATAAAATCCAGCACGACCTCGCCGGCGATTGAATTCGTCGTCATACCGTATGCCCTTGTATGAATCCACTCCGGACCCAACCCGAACATAAACTCCACTTTTGGGGAGAGGGTCCAAGGCTTCTTGAACAGAAGGTCCGTATCCCATTCTGTGGAGTGGCGATGGAAAGCCGGAGTAACGCCGGCCTCGAGTTCCAGCCAGTTTTCTATCGGCGTAACTTCAACCGCGAGGTTTGGGCCGCCGCTCCATCCGCCGTTTTTTAGATTCCAGCCAAGAGATCCTCCAAGCTCGAGGACCGCGGCAGGCTCCTTATCGACCGACTGCGCGAGGGCGTTTCCAGAACAGAGGAAAGCCAGGATCAACACGGATAGAGTTGCGTTCACTTTTGGTGAAAAGCTCCCAGCCAATTAGTTTAAACTGAGATGTTCGGAGTAAAGCCATAGCCGCCGCACGCAAGACCATCGTCATTTACAATCCCTTTGCAGGCAAGATGGGCAACAAGGGATTAAAGCGCCTGTCCGACGCCGCCGAGATTTTGCGCGAGGCGGGGCACGACACGTGGCTGGTTCCTACACAAGGGCCGGGCACGGCGGGCGCTATCGCGCGGCGCAGCATTGCCGATGGCGCCGAGTTGATCCTGGCCGCGGGTGGAGACGGCACCATTAACGAGATTGCGGAGGGCGTGGCCTTTTCCGACGTGCCGCTGGGAATCCTGCCCGCGGGCACCGCCAACGTGCTGGCCAACGAGTTGGGACTGGGGTCGAGCATCGAGCGCGCCGCGGCTACGCTCGGCGAATGCCTGCCGGTACGCGTATCCATGGGCCGCCTCGAATGCGTGAACGGCAGCGAGCGCACCCGATTGTTTCTTTTGATGGCGGGCATCGGCCTGGACGCCAAGATCGTCTACAATCTGAGCCTGTCGTTGAAAGCGCGTTTCGGAAAACTGGCGTATTGGGTGGGCGGCTTCAGCCTGCTGGGACGCGATCTGGACGATTTCGAAGTGCTGGTGGAAGGCCGGCGCGTGAATTGCGCATTCGCACTGATCAGCAAAGTGCGCAATTACGGCGGCGATCTGGAAATTGCGCAGAACGTCAGTTTGCTGGACAACCGCTTTGAGGTGGTGTTGTTCGAGGGGCGCAATTCGTTTCGATTTTTGACATACCTGGCGCGAGTGGCGCTGCGCAAGCTGGCGGGTGTGCCGGGCATTTCGGTGATTCGGACTAGCGGTGTGTGCATGCCGGGGACCACCGACCGGCGCGTATATATTCAGGTGGATGGCGAGTATGCGGGGCATCTGCCGGCCAGTGTGGAGATCGTGCCGGATGCGCTGACCTTGTTGGTTCCGGAAGGGTATATCAAGAGGAGCCGGGCTGCTGAGGCGGGGCTGAAGCCCAATGCCACTTAGTTTTTGCGCGAACCGAACACCTGCATAAATCGTGGGGCAGGACTCCAGTCCTGCGGCCGACGTCCACGTCGGCCTGCTTGCGTTCGGAACGGCTGATTCCGAAGCGCGAAGGGCGGGTCCTGGAGGACCCGCGCAGACCTGGAGGTCTGCCCCACAAATTATGCAGCATTTCCAATATTGGGATAACTACGTGACCTTGGGCTGAAGCCCGGCTCCCGCTAAAGCCTGGCTAAAGCCCGCCCTGCCACGGCGACTACAATTGGCGGCGCGTTTTTGCATATGCCGCGATGAACAGCACCAACAGCAGGGCGTCCGGAACGCCGGTGGCGGCCTCGACCGGGGTGATGCGCTCTTCAAGGTACAGCAGCAGCAATGCGGCCACGTAGCTGAGCTTTTCCAGTATTGCCGGGATCATCATCGGCCGGAAGCGTCGCGGGTCCGTGGCGATCACGAAGAAGGCGATCTGCCGCACCAGCCCGAGCCCGGCAAAGCCATAGTAAAACTGCGGATGAGTGATGGGCGGCGGGTTCTGGCGTCCGACCTGGTCGAAGACGAAGTACAGCGGCGCGAGCAGCACTAGGCCGACCGCGCCAGCCGTCCAGAAGACGACCTTCGCAAACTTCATCCCCGCGAGTATAGCAAGGGATGGCGGCAGCCTAGATGCGCTCTACGCGCACGCCGCCGTTGGTGGTCGTGGCGCGCACCAGGTTCCCACCGGCGCCCAAGTCCACTGTCACCTGCTTGGTGATTTCGCCCTGCACGGTTACGGGGAAATCGATGTTTACGCCGCCATTGACTGTACCCGTCTCCAGATGTGCGGAATAGTTGGACGGAACCCGGATGGTCACGCCTCCGTTGGTGGTGGAAACATCACAGCGATCGCCATCCCAGTGGTCCGAGTCCAGTTCCAGATGTAGGCCTCCGTTGGTAGTGTGGCCTTCCACGGAGCCGGCCATTTGGCGCAACGACACCCCGCCATTCAGCGCCTCGAACTGCACATGACCCTGCACAGCCGTGATACTGATACCGCCATTGTGGGTGTGCAGGAGCAGGTCCGTCCGTAGCGGCACGAAGATTTCATAGCTGACGCCCCAGCCGTGCTTCTCCGAAGTGGGGCCGCTGGCGCGCACACGTCCGCCGGCGATCTCTACGCGGACCTCGGAGGCGACGCGTCGCGAGTCCGCTTCGTCATCCTGATAAGCCTCCACCTTGCTGCGCACCAGGATGTCGCTGCGATTTGCGCCCTTGATCGAAATTCCGCCATTGATTCCGCCGTCCACGTCGAGTTGGCCGACAGCCGGGGCGGTGACTTCGCGCATTTCACAATAGTGCCCATGTTCGCGCCAGTTGCCGTCTTCATTGCACGACATCGTCTTTTCCTGCGGAAGGGCGGCCGGCGCGAGGCATAAGGCCAGAATCAGAATCCGGTTCATATTGTTCTCCCGTTCCCTTAGACGGAGAAAGGCTCTGGTGGTTGGGGAAGTTTTGGCTAGTTATGATGGCGCAGTTTGCGCTTAATATCCGGCCAGAATTCGGACGACAGGTTGGTCACCAGGTCGAATCCCACCCGGAGCGATCCCTGCACGAAGCCCAACCGTACGGTATCAAGCCGGTCCGGGTACCACAAGTTGGATAGAAAAGCCTCGCCGTAGGCGCTGCCCATGCGCCAGGCGGAGAATGTTTCGCCGCCCGAATCGGTGTGGGTCAGGACCGTATCGCGCACCGCGTGGGCCATCCTGCGCCAGAGGCCCTTGCGCTCGGACGGAAAGTAGCGGGGATCCTGGTGCAGCGCGGCATCCAGGCCGAAGGCCAGCACGCCGTGGATCACCGCAGCGCCCTCAGTGGAGGCTACGCGCCGCCCATATGCCTCCCATCCGTATCCCCATTCCTTGGGGGCGTTCAACTCCTGGAGCAACCCGGCGTATGCGAACGTGCCGGCTATCGGCCAGATCCCGGCCAGACCCCGGAAGTGATACCGCAGCTTATCGAGGGGCGCCTGTAACTTCATTTGATATACGGCGGTCTGGTGATTGCTGTTGGTGACTGCCAATAAGTAGGACCCCGACGTCCAGCCAGGCGGCAGGATCACCGCGGCGCTCTGGTTGGTGAAGGAGATCAGGCTGAGGGCGGAGCTTTCAAATGCCACCGTAGGCGCCACCCCGGCGGGACTGAAGTTGGCGCCGGTGAGAGTCACCTGATTGGCCGTGTAGTCGACCGTGGCGTTCAAGACTACAGGCGGATCGTCTGTCCCGGCGTCCAGCGGGGGAATCGCCATGAGGAACAGGCACGCGAAAAGTTTTGCGAAATTGCCGGCAGTCATGAATTGGCTGGATGGCCGTCGGGTAAGTTCCCAACAGGGCAGATGTAACGGAATTTACATATTACCAGGATCCGACGAGTTTTTGTAAGGAACTCGGGGCGCGGCGGACTATACCAGCGAAAGATATGATCCAAGTTGAAAACCTTTCGAAGAGCTTCGATCATCGGGCGGTGGTGCGAAGCGTGTCGTTCACGGCTCCGGATGGCGCTATTACGGGCCTTCTGGGTGCCAATGGAGCGGGTAAGACTACGACTCTGCGGATGATCTGCGGCGTGTTGCAACCGGAGTGGGGCACGATCACCATAGACGAAGCGAACCCCGCGGCGGCCAGCGATCCGGCAGTGCGGCAGCGCAGGCTGGGGGCGCTGCTCGACCATGCAGGCATTTATTCCCGGCTGACCCTGCGCGAGAACCTGAGTTACTTCGGGATGCTGCGCGGGATCGAGCCTGCGGCGCTCGCCGAACGCGTGGACCAGGTGATCGCCGCTCTGGGCGCGGAAGCCCTCCGAGACCGGCGTACCGCCGGATTTTCGCAGGGCGAGCGGATGAAAACCGCACTCGGCCGCGCGATCCTGCACGCACCCAAAAATCTGCTGCTCGACGAGCCCACCAACGGCCTGGACGTTCCCAGCGTCCGCGCACTGCGGGATCTGCTGCGCCGCTGGCGCGATGCGGGCGCCTGCGTGCTCTTTTCCAGCCACGTGCTGGAAGAAGTGAGCGCGCTGTGCGACAACGTGGTGATCATCGATCAGGGCCGCGTGGCGGCGCAGGGATCGCCCGCCGAACTGTGCCGCCAAACGGGATGCGTTTCGCTGGAAGATGCTTTTGTAAAGCTGACTGCACTGGAGGAGCCTGCCATATGTTGAATCCGATTCTGGTGGTCGCGCACAAGGAGATCGTAGATAGCTGGCGCGACACGCGCTCGGTGATTTCGTCGTTAATGTACGCGCTGATGGGGCCCGCGGTGGTAGGCATGGTCTCGATGGCCACGCGTGTGGATGGCATGCTGATCGGGATGATGTCGGTATTCACGCTGGTGGCCGCGTTTGTGGGCGGCATGAACGTGGCGATGGACTTGGTCGCGGGCGAGCGTGAACGCCAATCGTTGCTGCCTTTGCTGATGAACGCGGTGCGCCGGCGCGATATCTTGTTAGGCAAATGGCTCGCTGTCGGGTTGTTCGCGCTCGCCGGGCTGGTCATGAATCTGGCGGGCTTCGCGATGGTGTTCGCTGGCACGGGCATGCGCGCACCCGTTGGATGGCCGCGTCTGCTGCCGGCGATTGCGGCGGGAATCCTGCCGTTGGCCTGGCTGGCCGCATCGCTTGAATTGCTCATCTCGACGGTGTGCCGCGCGGCGAAAGAAGCGCAGACATACCTTTCCATGCTGGTATTCATTCCCATGGGGCTGGGCTTGTTTCAGGTCTTCTTTCCGGCGGCGGCGCGCGGATGGTTCGTCTTCCTGCCCGTAGTGGGGCAGCAGTTACAACTGGAGCGCTGGATGAAGGGGGCCGCAGCCCCATTTGGTTACGCCGCGGCACTAGGTTGCTTCACCGGTGCACTGGCTTTGCTGGTGTTGGAAGTTGCCGTGCGCAGGCTGCATCGTGATGAAATCGTCTACGGAAGCTGAAGACGCCTGGACGGCGTTCACGTTCTTCACCACATTGGACCGGGCCACACAGGAGCAGGAATTCGATCGCCTGATGGCCGCCAACGGACCCGCGCTGGCCCGGTTAGCGGCGAGCTACACCAACACGTCCAGCGACCGCGACGATCTGCTGCAAGAGATGGCGCTGGCCGTTTGGAAAGCCTTGCCCGGCTTTCGCGGCGAATGCTCTCCGCGCACGTTTCTGTTCCGGGTCGCGCACAATCGCGCCATCGCTTACCTAGCCCGCAGCCGGGTACGATTCCCTTTTGCGGCCACGGATGCCGAGGTGAGCGACCCGGCGCCTACTCCGGAATCCGGACTGGTGCGCACGCAGGCGGCCGAACGCTTACGCGCAGCCATTCATCGTCTGCCGTTGGTCTACCGGCAGGCGATCACGCTGGCGCTCGAAGATATGGGATATGCGGAAATCGCGGAAGTGCTGGGCATTTCCGAAAGCAACGTGGGCGCACGGTTGAGCCGCGCCCGCCAATTGTTACGCGAGACGCTGGAGAAAACCAGATGAGCATGGACACGGAATTGGAAACCTGGCGGCAGGAATGGCAATCGGAACCCGCCGTTCCGCTGGATTTGCGCAGGCGCGTGGAGCGGCAGTCCCGGTGGCTGCAGATTACGATTGCGTTCGAAATCCTGGTAACGGTGGTGATGGGTGGAGCGGTGATTGCCTTGGCCGTGCGGCTGCCGCGGCCCGACATGCTGGTACTGGCGGCGGCTACCTGGTTTTTCATTGCCGGCGCCTGGGCTTTCCGCCTGAGCATCAGCCGAGGCTTATGGACGCCGGCCGCCATCAGCACCGCCGCGTTTGTGGATTTGTCGATCCGGCGATGCCGCGCGCAGATGAAGGCAGCGGCATTTGGGGCGGTACTTTATGTGTGTGAGATCGGGTTCTGCCTGGGTTGGATTTACCGGCACTCTGCGCGGAGCACGCCGTTGGCGGGTTGGTTAACCGGCTCGTTGACCGCGCGTATCGTGTGGGTGATTACCACTGTGTTTTTCTTTTTTCTGGTGCGGTACCGGCGGAAGAAGCGCGTGGAGCTGGCGTGGCTGCTCAGTGTGGGGGAGGAGGAGTAGACAGCAAAAGCCGCAACCAAGAGGTTCGGTTGGGCGGGGCTGAAGCCCCGCGCCGGCTAAAGCCCGCCCTCCGTTATTGCACCTGGTAGGAGATGCGTACTTCCACCGTCTTCGGCGGGAAGCAGGAGTTCGTATTGCAGGCCTGATAGCGCAGCTTGCCGAGCATGATACCGGGCCCTTGGGATGCTTCGGCCGGCACTTTGAACTTCGCGATCAAATCGAAATCGCCGGTGAAAACGGAGAGCGGCTTATCGGAGAATTCGTACTTCTCTAACTGCGGCTTGGGAAAGATCACCGTAACGGGTTCGAGCGCGCCGCCCGGAGCCCACGTCAGCTTGAGCGGTATCAGGTAATCTTCGCTCGGTGTATTGCTGTTGACGTGAAAATTGGGCTCGATGGACACCGCGATCTTGGCCTCGGTGGAGGAGCCGCGTTTGGCCACGATTTTCTGCGGCGCTTGGGCGATCAGGTATTGGTTACCTTGCGCCCATAAGCCCGGCAGACAGAGGCACAGCATCGCCAGCGGGGCGGGCGCGGCCCTCAATAATCCCCCCGCCGTGAGCGGGCGCTTGCAATAGTTGTTCAATGGCATTTTCAAACTCGCTTTTGGACGTCAAGCCCACGTGGACATCGGCGATCCGGCCCTGCCGGTCGATCAGGAACGTAGTGGGGAGCGCCTCGATGCCGCCGAACTTATCGGCGGTGGCATCATTGCCCACCACGATGCGGTAATTGATTCCGACGTCGCTGACGAAAGGCTTGACGGCATCCCAGCCTTCGTCGTCCATGTCGATGCCCAGTACGGAGAAGCCCTGATCCTTATGTTTGCGCTCGAAGTCCATGAACCAGGGGATCTCGATCTTGCACGGCCCGCAATAGGTGGCCCAGAAATCCAGCAATACCACTTTGCCCTTGTATTCGGAGAGGCGCACGGTTTTGCCGTCGGCATCCTTCAGGGCGAAATCGGGTGCGGCGTGCCTTTCCTTATCGGGCTTCAGCGAGGCGGCCTTAACGGTCTTCGCCGGCGAGCAGCCGTAGATGACGCAGCCTAGCAGGAACCCGGTGAGCAGCGCGGCGCCCAGGCGCAGAGCCGACATATTGCCTCCTCTTCCACTATATGGATTATATCGAGATTCGATTGGTCGCACCGGCGGCCTCGAACCACGCGCGCCGGCGCGCACAAAAACGGCGAGCCAGGGTGTACTCGCGATGCGCGGCGACGCCTGAAAAGATCCAGGCCGCGGTGTCGCAAAAGCTTTCGCACACGTATTCACGCCAGCGGCGCGTGCGTTCGACCGCATCGCGCGCCGCGAGCGCCCGCTTACGCCATTCGGCGGACCACCCCAGCTCGCCCCGGGCGCGGCCGCCCAGTTCCTCGCGGAGCAGCGCCTCGTAAGACCAGCGGCGCGGATTGCCTAGCCGCAGCCACGCGAAATGGAAAATCTCATGCACGAAGACACGCGCGAACTCTTGCGGGTGGCGTGCGGTTTCGGCGTCGAATGCAATGCGCCGCGCACGGATGAACGCACCCGCGTGGACCGCGCCGCGGCCATCGGCTAGCGCACGGCGGATCTCCAGCCGGACCGGCCGGCCGGCCATGTGGGGAAGCCTTGCCATGGGATCACTGGCTCTCGCTGAGCAGCGTCTTATACACTTCGCGCGCGCGATCGTATGCCTGGCGCGCGGCGCCGAGCTCGGCCACGGAGATGCGCGGAGCTTTTTGCGTCCAGCACTGGCTGACGGCCGCCAGACACCATTCCGCGCTGCGGCGGGATGCGCGCACTGGTTTGCCGCCGACGAGCACGAAAATAGGATTGGTGTGTGCCGATGGCAGGATGCGCACGGCGACCCAACTGCTCTTCTCGATCGGGACGTCGAATGCCACATCACGCAATTGCCCATCGGCCAGGACGTTCTTGCGCGCCACCGGCTCGCCGTTCACGACCAGTTCCACGGGCACTTCGCGCGTATCGCCGATGCGCGCGCGCTCCACATCCCAGTAGGGCTTCTCGTTGTAGGGCTTGCCGCGGATGGATTGATCCGGCAGCGGGTCCAGATAGGCAGCCACTTGGACCTGCGCGTGAACCGCGGCGGGAGCGGCGAGCCGCACTTCGCTCGCGCCGGTTCCCACCGGTGTGCCATTCAGCTGGAAGTCCATCAGATGGCTCTTGCCATCGGAGACATAACTCCTTCCGGCTTTGAGCGCCTGGAGCCAATTGGCATAACTCAAACCATCTAACTTAGTGTAAGTGCGCCCGATTCCAACCCGCTGATCGTAAATACATGGGAAATCCGTCTCACCGGCGATGCGCGTTCGGAACCCGACGTTGAGGGTGTGATACCAGATGCTCAGCTCCCAAACATAGGGCGTATCCACCGATGAGATAAAGTCGACTAACCCAGGCTCAGTGACATCTACGACATACTCGTTCGCGCCGATGCCATCGAAGCCCGGCATTTCGTAATTGGGCAGGTCGCTGCTCATGACTTCCAGGCCCCAACCTGAATGCGCGAACCCCACTACGGCGCCTTGTGACTTAGCCCAGCGGAAGACAGGCTGGTCCCAGGTGGGCCATTCGGAGATGCGGGTGGCGCCGGGGTAATCCTGCTGGCGCAGGCCGAGCAACACGATGTGGCCGGCGTGGCTCGACGGGAAGCCGGATACTTCCAGATCGTAATGCATCAACTCATCGGGCTTGGACAGCGCATCGTCGTGCCCGGAAAAGAACTGCTTTTGATAATAGTAATCGGGACCCCAAGTGAGCACGGCGCCGATGTTCAGCCGCTCGCCGGCGATCTGCCGGATCATATCCTGCGGCAGCACGCCTTCAGTGGGATTCTGGTAATGAGAGCAGCCCGCGGCGTGCACGTGGTGATCCCCGGAGTACCAGCCGTAGTGTGCCGGATCGATCCAGCGTTCCAGTTGGAATGTAAGTTCGGCGGGACCTTTGTCATCCACTGCGAACTCTTTAGTATGTACGCGATACTCCGGCCCGCCCGTGTAAGTGATGTTATAGTAACCGGCCGGCAGGCTGATAGTCTCTCCATCGGCGCGGTAGATTTGCGGCTGGAAGAAGAAATCGGGAGCGAGGCGTTTGGCGGGATTGGGATAGAGCCGGTTCAGCCGGTCGCGAATAACAAACGACGCCATGGCCGGCTGGCCGTTCTCATCGCGCACATGGAGTTTGATGGCGCGCGCGGGCAACGCGGTGAAGAGCACCACAATGTCGTTGCGAAAGCCGATATCCTGGCTGCCCTGACCGACGTTGAAACTAATCTGCGCGGAGCGCTGCCCGCTATCGCGGCTGTAAATCTGCAGAATCCGGTAATCGAGCGCCAGGCCGGAAAGGCGGCGGTCCATGGGCGGTTTGTCGTATATGGAGATCTCGGCCCAGCGATCGGCGGCGTTCTGGGGCGTCAGTTCGATCTTTGGTTCGGGGTTGCCGTTGGATTGAATGTAGACGTTGCCGCTGTTGGGGCTGGCCACACGAAGCGGTGCGGTTACATTGGCCTGGTTGATTACTTTGACGAGAAACAGGCGCGTACCGCCTTCCACCAGTTCGGGCGTGGCTGGACCCGGCTCTACTTTTACGCGGCTTTCGGCATTAATGTCGACGATGGCAAGGGCATAGCGGTCCAGAATTTTTTCGAGCTCTGCTACCGCCACGGTTTGATCCGGAAGGGCAATCGCGGCGTTGATGGCGCTGTGGTCCGCTGCCGGGAAGGGCTGGCCCAGGTAATTCATGGCGTCTTCCAGGCGCCGGACTTGTTGCGCTAGCGGCTGAAGTGGGACTGCCGTCTGGGCGGCGGCACAGATGGCTGTGAAAAGGATGAGTGCGGCTCTAGCTGGCATGTTCGGCCCCCTCTGGTGTGTCCGGATTTAGGTTACACCAGATTAGGGACTGCGACAATACTTCGCGGCGGGGCTGAAGCCCCGCGCCGGCTAAAGCCCGCCCTCCACGTGCATCTACAGTTTCGGTGCGTAATAGCCCTTGCGGCAGCGCACCACCAGGTCCCTGCGGCCCTTCACTTTCAGATCCACGGTGTGATATTGGCCGTCCGTGCGCAACGGTTCGGGGCGGTAAAAGACGTTATACTGATGCCGCAATTCGTTGGCGATATTCTCGAACGATTGCTCCAGGTCTTCCACCTTGAACGGGAAGAAAGTCTGGCCGCCGGTTTCCGAGGTCAGGTATTTCAGAATCTTGTCGCCGTCGGTCTCGCCGCGGATGACGTTGGTCGAAATGGCGTAGATCACCACGTCGGCCTTCTGGGCCATTTCGAGCGCCTGATCGCGCGAGAACTTGCTCTGGTTGTCGTCGCCGTCGCTGACGATCACGATGGCGCGCCGGAACTTGTGCCGGGGCTGGTCCTTCGAGAGCTTGTCGCGGCAGGCGTAGTAAATGGCGTCGAATAGCGAAGTGCCGCCTCCGGGCCGAAGTCCGCGGATGGCGTTCTGCAGTTTCTCGACATCGTCGGTGAGGTCGGACACCAGCTCGGCTTCGGTATCGAAGCTTACTACCATAGCTTTGTCGTGGCCCTGGTGAATCACACTCACCAGGAACGAATTCGCGGCTTCCTGTTCGAACTTAAAGCGCTCGCGGATGCTGTTGCTGGTATCGATGAGGATGCCGAGGCGTAGGGGAAGGTCGGTTTCGGCGGTGAACTCGGCAATGGTTTGCGGAGTTTTGTTCTCGAAAACCTGGAAGTCGTCCTTGGTCAGGTCGGTGACGAAGCGGCCCTTCTTGTCGGTGACTGTGAAGAGCATGTTGACACGGGTGACATCCAGAATGATGCGGGTGCTGGGATCGTCGAGGACCTCAGCCGGCTTCTGTGCGGCGGGCGCTACGGCCTGCTGGGCGGACAGGGCACCGCAGCACAAGGCGATAACGACCGGTAAAAAGAAGGCTTTCATTTGGCTTAATTATAGCTGTTCCAGGCAGCGTTGCAGGTCCTCCGGGAGCGGGGACTCGATCTCGACCGGCTGCCGGCTGACGGGGTGCGGAAATCGGATGCGATGGGCGTGCAGGAAGAAGCGGCCGTCGAGCGCCGGTAATCCATTCCGGGCGGGCGCGCCATAGAGCCGGTCTCCCGCTACGGGATGGCCGATGCTCGACAGATGAACGCGGATCTGGTGCGTGCGGCCGGTGCCGATGCGCACCTCGAGCAGAGTGAAGCCCGGGAAGCGCCGCAGGACCTGGTATTCGCTCCAGGCGGCGCGGCCATGGGACAGCCGGGCGGTCATGCGAGTGCGGTGGTGCGGATCGCGCGCGATGGGCTTCTCGATACGGCCGCGATCCGGTGCCACGCTGCCGTGCACCAGCGCGAGGTAGGTCTTCTCGACTTGCCGGCCGGCGAATAGTGCGGCTAAGGCGTGGTGCGCGGCGTCGTTCTTGGCTACCAGGATTACGCCACTGGTGAAACGGTCGAGGCGATGGACGATGCCGGGCCGCAGGTCGCCACCGAGCGCGGAAAGCGACTGGAAGCGGCCGAGCAGCGCGTTCACCAGCGTGCCCGAATGTACTCCGGCGCCCGCGTGCACTACCATGCCCGCAGGTTTATCGATGGCTACCAGGGCGTCGTCTTCGTAGAGGATGCGCAGCGGGATGTTTTCGGGTTCGGCGTGCAACGCGGGTAGTGCGGCGGGATCGACATCGATGCGGTCGCCGGCGCGCAGAATGCGGGACGAGCGCGCGGGCGCATCGTTTACCAGGACGCGTTCCTTTTTGATCCAGTCCTGCAGCCGGGCGCGGCTCAATTCCGGAAACTGCTGGTGTAGAGCTTGATCCAGGCGCTGGCCGGCTTGCGCGCTGGTGGCGGAAAACTGCATGTAAGCTACTTCTCAGTCTAGCCAGGCATGGGCGCCATTAGCGACGGCGGGGACCGGTGGCGGGATGGCACCAAAACGCCGCTGCCGGGCGTGGAACTGGCGGACGGCGGCGTCCAGATCGGTGGCGCCGAAATCGGGCCACATGCGCCGAGAGAAGATGAGTTCGGCATAGGCGCACTCCCAGAGCAGAAAGTCGCTGAGGCGTTGTTCGCCGCCGGTGCGGATCAGCAAGTCAACGGGCGGGCCCAACTGCTCTTCCAGGCATTCGCGGCAGACCAGCCCGGCCTGGGCTGCGTGGCGCAGCGCGCCGGCGATGGCGTCGCGGCCGGAGTAGTCCACGGCGATGCGCAGATCCAGTTTGTCACCGGCGGCAGTAACCGATTCGGCCTGGGCGATGGCGGCGGGCAGTTCGCCGGACAAGCGGTCGCGCCGCCCGATGATTTGAATGCGCACGCCATTTTCCAGGCAGCGGGCAGTCTCGGAGCGGAGGTGTTCGGCGAGCAACTGCATCAGGCCGGCGACTTCGTCCGGGGGCCGGCGCCAGTTATCGGAAGAGAAAGCGAAGAGGGTCAGCAGGCGGATGCCGAGGTTCGGCGCGGCTTCCACGGTGCGGCGAACGGCGTCGGCGCCGGCGTGGTGGCCCGCCAGGCGCGGCAGTCCGCGCGCCAGCGCCCAGCGTCCATTGCCGTCCATGATGATGGCCGCGTGCAGGCGGGTCGATTTGAACTGAGTACTTTGTATCATAAAGTTAGTGGGCCAAAAAAAACCTATCTCTCCCGCATGGTGCCGATGAGCGCTTCCATGTGATCCAGGTAGCGCTCCAATGCGCGTCGTCCGACGGCGGTGAGGCGATACTCGGTTTTAGGCAGGCGGTTCTCGAACGACTTGGTGCAGGCGATGTATTGGGCGTCTTCGAGTTTCCGGGCATGCACGCTGAGATTGCCATCGGTGGTTTCGAGCAGCTTTTTCAACTCGTTGAAAGTCAGGGATTCATTGACGGCCAGTGCGCTCAGAATGCCGAGGCGCAGGCGCTCATGGATCAGGCGGTCGAGTTTGGGAGCGCCTCCCAGGATGGCGGGGGGCCGTACTTTGCGTTCCCTTTCACGCGGGAGAGCGTTTTGCTTAGCCACCGTATTTCACCGTAATCAAAATTCCAAATGCGATATGCAGGCCGCCAAAGCCCGCAGCCAACAGAGTGTTGCCCCAAGCCGCCGGCGCAAACAAGGCCACCGCGCCGATGGCCATGAAACTTACTCCCATGACCGGAACTACCTTGACCGAAGCGCCTCCTCCGCACAGCACGCCTGTCCCATAGAGCAGCAGCCAGATGCCGGGCAGGGGCGCGATATAGCCGGTGCGAAAGAGCACCAAAGTGAGCAGCGCGCCCGCCAGCAGAGGCGGTGCGAAGCCCAGCAGAAACTTGCGTCCGGGACCGGAGAGCAGCGGCATGCCGGCTTTGTGGGATTTGTGCGCAGCGGCCGCCACGCCGATCAGACACGCGATTACGGCCTCGCCCAGCCACGCCGCGAGCCACGCTTCACCATTCCACAGACCCCGCGCCATCACCGCCACCGCCAGGGCCGTGCATCCCAGCGCGATTCCACCTAAACCGGGCACTGCCGTGAAAGCGCCGGCCCGCTCCATGGCCGAGCGGATATATTGCAGGTTATCGACTGCGTGCGCGTGTATCGCCACAGGTTCTACGCGCGGCTGACGGATGGGGCGAACAACGGCCACGAACCGATTATAGAACGGCTGCGCGCGGGGCGCAAGTACTTTTTGGGATAAAGTTGAGGCGGGGCTCAAGCCCCGCGCCGGCTAAAGCCTGCCCTCCAAACCCAGTTGCCAGGCTACGAAGGTCAATTCCAGGGACGAATCTTCAATGGTCTTGCTTAGCGGCGTACCGCCGGAATGGCCGGCCTTGGTATCGTACAGGATCATCACCGGCCGATCGGAACTCGTGGCCGCCTGCAGGCGGGCGGCCATCTTGCGAGCCTGCTCCGGGGGCACACGCGTATCCGCGTCACCGCTCGAGATGAGCACTGCCGGATATTTCGTGCCGGGCCGCACGTGCTCGTACGGCGAGTACGCGTAAAGATACTTGAACTGGGCCGCGTCGGCCGCATTGCCGTATTCGAGTAAGGCCGGCGGGTTGTTGTTTTTTGTGTACTTGTAGTAGCGCACCATATCCAGGTCCGGGTGCCAGCAAACCACGGCCTGGAACAGATCCGGACGCTGGGTTAAAACCGCGCCCACCAGCAGGCCTCCGTTGCTGCCTCCCCAGATGGCCAGCTTGCGCGGATTGGTGTAGTGCTTCGCGATCAGCCATTCCGCCGCGGCGATAAAATCGTCGAACACATTCTGCTTCTTATCGAGCATGCCGGCGCGATGCCACTCTTCGCCGAACTCGCCGCCGCCGCGGATGTTGGCCACGGCATAGATTCCGCCGTGCTCAATCCACCAGGAGGCACTCGGGTTGAAGGACGGCGTGATGCTGAGGTTGAAGCCACCGTAGCCGTACAGGATCGTGGGGGTTTGCGCGTCCGGACGCAGCCCCTTGCGATGGATCAGGAACATAGGAATGCGCGTGCCGTCCTTGGAGGGATACCAGACCTGCTCGGTTTCGTATCGTTCCGAGGCGAACGGCACGTTGTCGCGGTACCACAGCGTGCGGGCGCCGGTAGCGGCGCTATACCGGTAGAGCGAATACGGCGTGGTGTATGAAGAGAAGTAGAGCAAGCCCTCATCCTGATCGGCGCGGCCATAGATTCCGCCGGAGCCGGGACCGGGAAGATCCACGGTACCCAGCGGTGCGCCGTCCAGCGAATAGATGGCGATGCGCGAAGTGACATTATGCAGACGATTGACGAACAGCTTGCCGCCGAGCACGGCAAAGCTCTCGATGGCATCGTCGCCGGCAGGCACGACTTCGCGCCATTTCTCAGGGGCTGGATCGCGCAGATCGATTTTTAATATCCGCGATCGGGGCGCTTTCCAGTTGGTTTCGACGAGTAGAGAATCTCCGGCGAACTGCTGATCGAAACGCGCATCGATACCGGTGATCAAAGCCTGCGGCGGCGCGCTGGCAGCGAGATTCTGCAGATACAGTTCGCCTTTGGCCCAGCCGTGCTGGACGACGACGAGGAGGTAGTGTCCGTTTTCCGATGTTACCGGCGCAATCCAGGTATCCGGTCCAAAGCCCTCGCCGAAAATCTCCGGATCGGCGGAGGCGCCGCCGGCGAGCGAGTGATAGTAGAGCCGTTTGCCCGCATCGCGCTTGCCGACCGTATAGTAAAATCCGCTCGCGTCCGCTTTCCAAGCGAAGCCCAGGTACAGCGCCCTGGGGAAAGGCTTCCCCATGTCCTGGTGATTTCGCACGTCGAAGATGTGCAGTTCCGTTTCATCTTCGCCGCCCTGGCGAACTTCATAGGCGAGCAGGTTGCCATCCTCCGACACGTCCTCCAAATTGACGCTGGTACGGTGGTCGGCGCTCAATGGCGCGGGATCGATCAATAGTTCGTCAGGGCCGCCGGCCGCCTTGCGGCGGTAGATGGACCACAGCTCCTGATCCGCGGCGCGCTTTACGAAGAAGTAGTAGCCACCGCGTAGCTCAGGGCCGCCGACTGAATCGTGGCGCAACATTTCAGTGAGCCTTCCGGCGATCGCGGCGCGTACCGGCTGGCCATCGAGTAAGGCGTGCGCATAGTCGTTCTGGCGGCCGATCCAGTCGCGGGTGGAGGTACTCGCGGGATCCTCCAGCCAGTGGAAGGGATCTACGATTTCCACGCCGTGAAACGTCTCGGCCACATTATCCTGGCGCGTGACGGGCGGTTTCACCTGCGCGCCGAGCGAAAGGGCGCAGGCGAGAAAACACGCAGTCTGGGCGCGTATGGCGTTAATCATAGCGGCTCCGGCGATGGTATTCGCCGCCACCCAATCCGCCGACGTCGATGATCACGGCGACGATCAGAATGAGGAGGTTAATGCCGGCTATGGCTTGATGGTTGTTGACCATCCAGGCGTAAGCGAGCGTCGTGAGCGGCAGGAAAAAGAAACCGAGTAAGGGAATCAGTAATCCGTGATAGGCCCTTTGCAGATACGTCGTGAACAGCCACAGGCAGAATAGCACCACGCGCGGGAACGCCAGCACCAAGATAACAACCAGGCAGGGCATAGCACCGATTGTCGCAAATTGCCGGCGGGAGGGAAGGACTTTTACAAGCGCGGTGTGATTTTCGCTACCGCCTGTGGCGATGGAATGACTACGTGCACCTCGAATTCGACCAGGTCGCTCCAGTTCGCCATCCAGGCATCCAGCAGGCTGCGGTCGGCGGCTTCCATGAGCTGGAAGCAGCACTCGAATTGTTCGTCCACCCAGCTTGAGACGTATACCAGGCCGTCGGGAGCCAGGCGGCCTTGGTCGCGATAGCGGCGATAGACGGCTATGGCGTCGTTGTTCTTGAAGTGCTCCACGATCATATAGAGTGCGTGCGGCATGTGTGAGACTAGCAGGGCTGAAGCCCTACGCCGGCTAAAGCCCACTGCCACTTAGTTTTCGCGCGACCGAACACCTGCATAAATCGTGGGGCAGGACTCCAGTTGACCGGACGACGTCTACGTCGGCCTGCTCGCGTGTGGAGCGGCTGATTCCAAGCGCGAAGGGCGGGTCCTGGAGGACCCGTGCAGACCTGGAGGTCCGCCCCACAAATTATGCAGCACTCCCAAATGGCGGTATCACTATAGCGCTCAGTGGTTACTGTCGTCCAACACCTCGATGGCATTGATACTGGCGTAGTTGACCACCGGCACAAAAGAAAGTTCAATCTTACCTTGAGCATTGGGCACAATTCCGTGAAAGCTCTTTTCTATAGCCCGCAGCTCGCCACCGGCCGTGCGGAAAATATCGAAATTGCGCAGCAGTGCGACGCCATTGCAATACACATCAAAAAGGCGGCTACCCACGCGACCGCCGCCGGGGCGTCCGGGGCCGAACCAGGTTTCGGCAAATCGCAGGTTCACCGTGTAGCGGCCTTCAGCAACGGGGATCGTATACCGGAAGTTGCCGTAGCGTTCGGACTGGAACATTTCCGGGTCGGGTGTCTTGACCACGGATTCCGGGCGCGACACGGCCAAGCCGTGGCTGTAATAGCGGTCGGCGCCCCACACCTGGCCCCGCTGATCGGTGTAATCGCGGGCGCGCGCCACGATACGCACGGGACGCATCTGGCCGGGGATGCCCGGTACAATCTCCAGCGCATTCAGGAACGGCAGGTTATTCACCAGCTCGGTGAACCGCACATGCAGGATGCCATCCGCTCCTGGAGAAATATCCTTAAAGACTCTTTCGTCGGCGGTATTACTGCCGCCGGCGTCGGAAAGCACATCGAAGTTCCCGAGCGCATCCTTTCCATTCAGCGAGACACGAAACACGCGCGTGGATTCGCCGCCTCCCGCCGTGTTGTTCTCACCAAACAGCGTTTCGGCAAAGTACAAATGGAGCTCGTAAATTCCGGGCTTCAGCGGGATGTCATAACTGAAATCGCCTTCGCGCCGGTGGCGGAACAGGTCCGGATCGGGCGTGCGGAAGATGGTATGGTCTGGCGTCGCAAAGACCGAGCCACCCCGGAAATAGCGATCGCCCGACCAGACGTTGCCCGCCCGGTCTGCAAAGCGCGCGCCAGACACGCCGCACAGGATGCGGATTTCCTCCGACTCACCGGCCAGCGGCACGGCCGCCGCCTTAGGCCCGCTGACAGTCTTGGCCAGTACATGCGTCCGCAAATACCAAACGCCCACCGCCACGGCGGCTGCCAGGACCATCGGCCAGGCCACCCAGGCCAACCACCTGCTCCGGTGCGGTTGGGGTAAAAGCCCGGCCGGCGGAATGTGCAACCCAGCCGGCTGAGATGCCAGGGCCAGATCCGGTTGTGGCGCCGGCAGCGGCGCGACATCCAGCACAACTTCGTCTTCGTCAATATGATCGATGCCGGAATCATGCTCGCCATTGCCGCCGGCATGGCCATTTTCTTGGAACTGTGGAACGTATTGGCCGGGTGGTATGACGATACGCAGGTGCCGCCCGGCGCCTTCATTTTCGTAGAACTGCTTCAGCCGTTTGCGCAGCCGGAAGGCTTCCACGCGTACGATCGAATCCTGTTTGGGATCGAAGGTCGCGGGACGGCCCAAGGCCTCTACGGCGATGCTGTATTCCTTGATCTGGTGCGCTTGACCTTCAAAGAGCCGGGTGCAAACATACTCGAGGAGCAAAGCCAGACTGGGCGCCTTGGCGAAGATGCCAGACCCGATCACAACGTCCAGTTCAGCCTTACACTGGACGCGATCCGGAATAGCCAACATGGGCCTTTCCTTGAGCATTATCAAACCGCCCCGCTGTTGTTTTATGCGTGGCGCTAACCCCTTTATAAAGCTGCGAATCTGAATATACTGTAGCAGTAACGTAGCTGAAAAAAAAGGGGGTTGACGATGTAACACCCCACGTTATTTGCGGGTAACGCGTTTGATGGAAGTCCCACTTCCAAGTTCCTCGTCGTATGGGCGGTCGAGCGTGGTAGCGGCGGCTTCGTGACCTCTAAGGCGCCAGGCGTCTCGCTGCTGAGTGGCGAAAAACGCGACGTCGATGCAACGTGAGCGCAATGCTACAGGTTGGCAACTCCACCAAGGAAATCGTCGAAGTAATGGGCTCGGCCGACACCATCGTGCCGGCGGATTTCGGCGGAAATTCGGTGGACTTCAACCGCTAAAAATCAGAAAAGGCGGAGGGTCATCAGTTCCACCATCAAGGCCGACGGCAGCTCGGGCTGCTGGCAGAATTCCAAACGGGTCGAGGCCCCAGAACCTCCTTTACTTTCGATTCCTTAAGATGCTACGCTAAGTGCTTCATAATGCGTACAGTTGACTTGATTCAGAGAAAGCGCGATGGCGGCGAACTGTCACCCGAAGAGATTTCGTATCTGGTAGACGGATACACGCGCGCGGAGATACCCGACTACCAGATGTCGGCGTTTCTCATGGCTGTGTTCTTCTCCAGCATGACGGACCGGGAAGTTAGCCGGCTGACCGAATCCATGATGCAGTCGGGCGAAATGCTCGATCTCTCCGGGATTCCGGGCGTGAAAGTGGACAAACATTCGACGGGCGGTGTGGGCGACAAGACCACGCTGATTGTAGCGCCGCTGGCTGCGGCGGCGGGTGTAATCGTGCCGACCATGGGCGGGCGCGGCCTTGGCCACACTGGCGGGACGGTCGATAAGCTCGAGTCCATACCGGGAATGCGCACGAATCTGAGCGTTGACGAGCTTAAAGAACAACTCGCCGCGGTGGGGCTGTGTTTCCTGAGCCAGACGTCCGAATTGGCGCCCGCAGATGGCCGGCTCTACGCGTTGCGCGATGTCACCGCTACGGTGGAATCCATTCCTTTGATCGCGTCTTCCATCATGTCCAAGAAACTAGCGGAGGGAGTAGATGCGCTGGTTCTGGATGTGAAGGTGGGCAGCGGCGCATTCATGAAGAAGCAGGTGGAAGCGCGGCGACTGGCGCAGGTGATGGTGGGCATCGGGCGGCGCATGGACAAGCGTGTGCAGGCGCTGATCACGGACATGAACCAACCGCTGGGTTACGCGGTAGGCAACGCGCTCGAAGTGATGGAGGCGTCGCAGACATTGCAGAACGCCGGTCCGGCGGACCTGACGCGCTTGTGCATTGAGCTGACGGCGCGCATGATCTTCGTCGCCAAGCTGGCGCCTTCACTCGAAGAAGCGCGACGGCTGGCGGAAAAGAAGCTGGTAGATGGTTCCGGGTATCAGAAGTTCAAACAGGCCGTGGAGGCGCAGGGCGGAAACGCGCAGGCGCTGGACAAGTTCGAGTTGTTGCCCAACGCCACGGGCATGCGTGAGATAGTCTCGCCGCGCGGCGGGTATGTCAGCCTGATCAACGCACGCGATATCGGCCTGGCTTCGAACATGATCGGCGCGGGCCGCGACCGCAAGGAAGATACGATCGATCCCGCCGTCGGTGTGATTTTGGAAGTGAAGGTGGGCGAGAAGGTGGAAGCGGGCTCGGTGCTTTGCCGCCTGTACCACACCAAGGAAGATCGCGTGGAGGAAGCGGCCGGGATGGTGGAAGATGCCTTCCGCATTTCGGCGCAGCGGCCCGATGACCGGGAACTGATCCTGGAAGTCGTAAGCTGACATGTGGGGCAGGTGTCTACACCTGCAGCGGGTCTCCAGACCCGCCACGAGCGGAGCTGGACCACGGGAATTTTTCAATAGACGCGGCGAGCCCGGCCTTAACAGGATTGGTAAGAACGTAGCTCTCGATGCGCCGAAACTCTTCTCCACTTCGCACCAAATGATCGTAACTTTCATCCTGCCAAAATGGCTGGCCAGTTCGACTCAACAGGTCGTTGGCCTGTCGAGCACTGAAACCTTTCAATCGGCGCAGGAGGGCGGATGCGTCGGCATGCGGAGTGAAGAGCAGATGGACGTGGTTGGGCATGATCACCCAGGCATGCAAGTCACAATCCTTCGCGCAGAACAAAATCGAACTCCGCACCAGCCGTGCGACCTCCGGCTGCTTAAGATACATAGGTCCAAATCGCGCCGTATCCAGCAAACGGTCCATCGCCACGAATGCTTCTCCGGATGTCAGGTTCTCTTTTGGGAATTCGCGGCCGACGGGCAAGCTGCCATACAAGCGAAAGGTCACAAACAGCGGCTGTCCAATAGCATAGATATGCGGCAGACGGCGGTGTGATTCTTCCATGCTAAACACACTGTGCCACGCGTGTTTCGAGGCTCTCAGAAATTGTGTGGCAGAACTCCAGGTCTGCGGCGGGTCTGGAGACCCGCTGCAGGCGTGGACGCCTGCCCCACGAATAGGAGCCCGCTAGGCATGGGGCGCTTTACGGGCCTGTTGGGTCTTGCCTTTATCCTGGCCGTCGCCTGGTTATTCTCCGCCCACAAACGCGCCATCAAGCTGCGCATCATCCTGTGGGGGATGGGACTGCAAATCACCTTCGCACTGCTGGTGCTGAAAACCGATTTCGGCAAGATCTTCCAAGCCATCGGCGTGGGCGTGAACGCGATGTTGAACTACGCGGAGGCGGGCAGCAACTTCGTCTTTGGACCGCTGGGCGTCAAGAGCGGGCCTTTCGGCGTCGTGTTCGCGTTCCAGGTTCTCCCTATCGTGATCTTCATCGCATCGTTCTTTGCCATCCTTTACTATCTCGGCGTCATGCAGTGGGTGGTTAAGGGCATGGCGATTGTGATGCTGCGGGTGATGGGGGCGAGCGGCGCCGAGTCGCTGAATGTGGCGGCCAGCATCTTCATGGGGCAGACGGAAGCGCCCCTGACGATCAAGCCGTTCATCGCGGGCATGACTGAGTCGGAGTTGTTCACCATCATGACTAGCGGCATGGCGCATGTTTCGGGCGCGGTGATGGCAGCGTACGTGAAAATCGCGGGTGTGAGCATCGAACACCTGTTGACCGCAGTCATCATGACGGCGCCGGCCACCATCATGCTTGCCAAAATTTTCTACCCGGAAGTGGACAAGCCTGCGACAGCCGGCCGGGTGGAGGTGCGCATCGAGAAAACGGCGGTGAACGTGATCGACGCGGCCGCGCAAGGCGCCGGCGACGGCTTGCACCTGGCCTTGAATATCGGCGCAATGCTGATCGCGTTTCTGGCGTTGATCGCCATGCTGAACGGCATCCTCGGCTGGGTGCACACGCTGCCCGGCATGGGTTGGCTGCCCGGAACCATGCAGCAAATCTTCGCGGTAGTCTTCGCGCCCCTAGCCTGGTTGATGGGAGTGCCGTGGAAGGACGCGGCCACCATCGGGAACTTGTTAGGCACGCGCCTGGTGCTGAACGAGTTCGTAGCGTTCCTGGAGCTCGGGCCGCTGAGAGCCCATCTGGACCCGCGCTCGTTCACCATCGCCACGTACGCCCTGTGCGGCTTCGCGAATTTCAGCTCGATCGCCATACAGATTGGCGGCATCGGCGCGCTGGCGCCCAACCGGAAATCTGACCTGGCGCGGCTGGGGCTGAAAGCGGTGGCCGCGGGCAGCATGGCCAACTTCATGTCCGCGTGCATTGCGGGGATGCTGCTGTGATGCGCGAGGCCGTCGCGCTTCTGGAATCGCGCACGGCGACGCGGCCGCGTGTGGCGGTGGTGCTGGGCAGCGGTTTAGGCGCTTTCGCCGAGGAACTCGCCGACCGGACCGAGATCCCTTACGCCGGGATTCCGGGTTGGCCCTGCTCGACGGCCATCGGGCATGCCGGCAAGTTGGTTTTTGGTAAACTTGGTGCGCTGGATGTGGCCGTGATGGTGGGCCGTGTGCACTTGTATGAAGGCTACACGCCGGCGCAGGTCACGTACGGTGTCCGTGTGCTGCGGTCGCTAGGCGTCCGTTCAATCGCGTTTACGAACGCCGCCGGGGGCATCAATCTGGAGTTGGAACGCGGCGGCTTGGTGCTGATCTCCGATCATATTAATCTGCAAGGATCGAACCCGCTGGTGGGTGCTAACGATGAAGAGCTCGGGCCGCGCTTTCCCGATATGTCGGAAGCTTACTCGCGCGAACTGCGGACGCTGGCCCACGAGGTCGGCTCCGAAATCGGCATTCGCCTGGCGGAAGGCGTTTACGCGGCCGTGCTGGGGCCGAGCTATGAGACGCCCTCCGAAATTCGCTACCTGCGCACGATTGGCGCAGACGTCGTAGGCATGTCCACTGTACCCGAAGTGATCGCGGCGAATCATATGGGGATGCGCGTGCTCGGCCTCTCGTGCGTCACGAACATGGCCGCCGGCATTCTGCCGCAGAAGATCAGTCATGCGGAGGTGCTGGAGACGGGCGAGATGGTGCGCGGCACGCTGGTCAGGTTTCTGAAATTGCTGCTTCCCAAGATGGAGAGCTGATTACGTGGATCCTCTTGTCCAAGCCGCGCTAGGCGCCCGCGAGAATGCGCACGCGCCGTTTTCCCATTTTCTGGTGGGCGCGGCAATCGAAGATGCGGCCGGCCGCACACACACCGGCTGCAACGTGGAGAACGCCAGTTATGGCCTGACGCTCTGCGCCGAACGCGTGGCCGTGTTCAAGGCCATCTCCGAAGGCGCGCGCAAATTCCGGCGCGTGGCCGTGGTCGCCGACACCGATATTCTGACACCGCCCTGCGGCGCATGCCGCCAGATCCTGTGGGAATTCTGCGGCGACGTGGAACTGGTGCTGGCCAACCTGCATGGCAAGACGGAAGTCTTCCGCCTGAAAGATCTTCTCCCAAGGCCGTTCGATGCGTCTTTTTTGTAGCTTCCTGTTTTTCATTTCCGCGCTGTCGGCCGAATCCGCCGATTGGATCTGGACCGGCCGCTACGTGGTCACGATGGACCCGCAGCGACGCATCATCGAGAACGGTGCGATTGCCATTCGCGGCGCGCGCATCCTGGCCGCAGGCTCCAAATCCGAAATCGAGCGGCGGTACCAGGCCCGCCAGCGCCTCGACCGGCCCGATGCTATTCTGGCGCCGGGCTTGATCAACACCCATACACATGCGGCCATGTCGCTGCTGCGCGGCATCGCCGACGATCTGAGTTTGCAGGATTGGCTGGAGCACTACATCTTCCCCGCGGAGGCGCGCAACGTCACGCCCGAGTTCGTGCGCTGGGGCACGCGTCTCGGCTGTCTGGAAATGATGCTCTCGGGCACCACCACGTTCACGGACATGTATTACTTCGAAGATGTGGTGGCTGAGGCGGCCAAAGAAGCCGGCATGCGCGGCGTGTTGGGCGAAACCATCATCGGCTTTCCCTCGCCCGATTCCAAAACCCCGGCCGATGCGCTGGCTTTCACGGAGCGATTTCTCAGCCGCTTTCATGACGATCCGCTGGTGGTGCCGGCGGTGGCGCCGCACGCCATCTACACCAATTCGGACGAAACCCTCAAAGCCTGCCGCGCGCTCGCCAACCGCCATGGCGCGCCGCTGGAGATTCATCTTTCGGAAACCAAGCATGAAAACGACGAGTGCCTGGCGAAGCGTCACATGAGCCCCACGCAGGCTCTGGACGCGCTGGGGTTCTTCAACGGCCGCACCCTGGTAGCGCATGCCGTATGGACAGACGAGGCGGATCTGGCGATTCTGAAAGCGCGCGGCGTGGGCATCGCGCATTGCCCTTCGAGCAACATGAAGCTGGCGAGCGGCATCGCGCCCGTGACGCGCATGCTGGCGCTCGACCTGGCGGTGGGCCTGGGTCCCGATGGTCCGGCGGGCAGCAACAATGACTTCAACATGTTTGAAGAAATGGACCTGGCGGCTAAGCTGCAGAAGGTCGCGACCGGCGATCCGCGCAACGTGCCGGCGCAGGCGGCCGTCGAGATGGCCACGATTCGCGGCGCGCGCGCGCTGGGTATGGAGAAGGAGATTGGTTCGCTCGAAGCCGGCAAGCGCGCGGACCTGATCTCTATCCGCCTGGACCGGCCGAATGCCGTCCCGCTCTACAACGTGTATTCGCAGATGGTGTTTACGTTGAAGGGCGAAGATGTGGAAGACGTCATGGTAAACGGCAAGCTGCTGGTGAAGGAAGCGCAGCCGTTGACGCTGAATGCGGCCGAGATCGAAGCGAAGGCGCGGGAATACGGCGCGCAGGTGCAGAAATCGCTGCGCTGACGTGCCATAATCTTTCCAGTGGCCGATGTTCAATTTTCTGGGAAGCCTCGCCTCACTAGTGGGCCTGGTTTTCAGCATTCTCGCGTTCGTCTTCTCGAAGCGCGCGTCGAAGGCCGCACGGGAAGCGCGGGATGCCGTGATGCGCCAGTCGCTGAGCGAATCGATGGATCGTGCCGCGAGGATGGCCGGCGAGATCGGAATGTATCTGAGGACTGAGAGAAGCGAAATGGCCCTTCTCCGAATCAGCGATCTCATGAATCAAGCTGGTTATCTCAACGGGCGATGGGAAGATCGGCTTCCGAAGAAATCGAACGATAACCTTTTCCGCGCACAGGGGCAGTTGCGCTCGATGCACCAGCTTCTTAGCGCCGAAAGAGACCTAGGCCCGGAGGACAAAAGCCCGTCTAACCACATCTTGCCAAGAAGTCAGCGGGATTTTTAGCATGGAACAAGGTGTGGCCACCAGGGCTACACAGTCGGGGGATGATTAATGGTAGACGAGAAACTCATCAAGTTCTTTGAGGGTGTCCTGTCGAAAACAAGAGAGGGCAGAATCCCATGGGAGGCAACCGCTCAAGAATCCAACTTCATCGCGCCGATCGGTGGAGAATTCCAGCTTTCTATCTCGGGACCGACGGAACTCGACTCCCTGTTCACGATGACCCAGGTTTTAGCGGGTCCCTCCAGGTCCCAGCAAAAATACGCGTTGGTTCTGCGCGACATGCAAGGTACGATCGCCACCTTCACAGACAGCGACGAAGGCATCCGTTCGGGTGCCATGCGGGAGCTGTTCGAGGCGGCAAGGTGGCAAGCCGTGCATGGCGGGGAGAAAATCAACAAGGCGATCGAAGTGGTGAACAGCCTATAGCAAGCCCGACCCGCTGTCACACATAACCCCCATGTCACGCATGCTCGAAGAAATCCGCCAACAGCCCGACGCCCTGGAGCGCACGCTGGCCTCCGAACTCCGCCGCATTGAGCGCTTCAAACAGCGCGTCTCGAAGCGCCGCCCACGCCTGATTGTGCTGGCCGCGCGCGGCACATCAGACAACGCCGCGCAGTTCGGCCGCTATCTCCTCGAAATCACCACCGGCATTCCGGTGTCGCTGGCCGCGCCCGCCATCCACACGCTCTACAACGCACGCATCGATTATCGCGAAACGCTGGTGGTAGCCATCTCGCAGTCCGGCGAATCCACCGACACTAACCTGGTGCTTGCGCGCGCGCGCGAACAGGGCGCGCTCACCATCGGCATCACCAACGAGCCATCCAGCGCGCTGGCGCGCCTGGCCGAAAACGTCTTTCTGGTACGCGCGGGTCGCGAGAAGAGCGTGGCCGCCACCAAGACCTACACGGGCCAGGTGTTGATGCTCTATCTGCTGGCGTACGCCCTGGGCGGCCGCATCCGTATCGAGGACTTGAAGCGCCTCCCGGAGCGTGCCCAAATGGCCGTCGAAATGGAGCCCGCCATCGCCGAGCTATCCGGGCGCTATCGCTTCATGGACCACGCGGTAGTGGTGGGCCGCGGCCTGAACTACGCCACCGCCTTCGAATTCGCGCTGAAGATGATGGAGACCTGCTACGTGGTCGCCGAGCGGTTCTCTTCGGCCGACTTTCTGCACGGCCCCATCGCCATGGTGGATCCCGATTTCCCGGTGTTCGCCTTCGCGCCTTCCGGACCTACGTGGAACTCCATGGCCGAGACGTTGGATAAGCTCAACAGCCTTAAGGCCGAGACGGTGGTGATCACCGACGCCAGCAACAGCGAGGTGGCGGCGCGCACCACCCGCGTGATCCGGCTGCCGCACAAGCTCCCCGAACTCTACACGCCGGTTCCTTACATCATCCCGGCGCAGTTCTTCGCGGCGTGCCTGGCGGAACAGAAGGGTCTCGATCCGGACAAGCCGCGCACCATCACTAAGGTGACGCTAACGATGTGATCTGCCGGTCTGGTCACCACTCCCTTACGGTCGTGGCTCAGTACTGAGCCGCGCGCGTCATCCAGCGGTGCTCCAACGCTGCTAACCGATGGCGCTGTGCTACGGTCTAAACAGCGTGCGTGTTCTCCCGTGGCTCAGCTCGGTCCGCGCCGACGCCGTCTTCGGCTGGCGCCAGCTTACCAAGAGGAAGATCACTTCGGCGGCGGCCATCCTCTCCCTGGGGCTGGCGATGGGCGCCTCGATATCGGCCTTCCGCCTCATAGACGCCCTGCTGCTGCGGCCCTTGCCGGTGTCCGATCCTGCGCGGCTCTATGTCGTCGCTTACGAAGGCGCCGATGAGCACGGCAAGCCAGACACTTGGGATAGCTGCTCATATCCTATGTTCCGGACGCTACGCGCGGTTGCCGGGAACCGCGCCGAACTGATCGCGATCTCCTATGCCGAACGCGTCGACCTCACGTTTGGGTCCGATCAGGAAATCGAGAAAGCATACAAGCAAAACGTGTCCGGCTGGATGTTCCAGTCATTAGGATTGAAGCCCGCGCTCGGCCGCCTGCTCACGGAGAAAGACGATCTCATCCCGGGCGCCCATCCCTACGCCGTGCTCTCCTACGACTACTGGACGCGCCGCTTCGGCCGCGATCCGCAAGTCGTCGGCCGCACGTTTCATATGGACAACCGCGTTTATCAGATCGTCGGGGTGGCCGCGCAAGGTTTCACCGGCACGGAGCCTGGAACGTTCACGAGTATATTCGTTCCCACCATGATGGAAGCCGGTTCCATCGACAGGGCCAACGCCTTCTGGCTGCGCACGTTCGTCCGTCTCAAGCGCGGTGTGGCCCCCGAGCCCCTGCGCGATTCCATGTACGCCGCTTACCGCGCGTTCGAGCAGCAGCGCGCCAAAGGATTTACCAATTTTCCCAAACATCTTTTAGAGGGCTACCCGCGCGAGAAGATGGTGCTCAGGTCCGCGGCGGCCGGCGTTTCCGGGCTGCAGCAGAACTACCGGCGCGCTCTGGCCGCACTCGCTGTGCTGATCGCGCTCGTCCTTCTGATTGCCTGCGGGAATGTCGCTAATCTTCTGACCGCGCAAGCCGCCGCGAGGGCGCGGGAGATGGCACTGCGGGTTTCCATCGGCGCCGGACGCGGACGTCTGGTCCAACTGGTCTTGATCGAAAGCTCCCTACTGGCGTTTTGCGCGGCCAGTGCCGGGTGCCTGTTCGGCTGGCGCCTGGCGCCGTTTGTGGCGGGGATGATCAATCCCCCGGACAATCCGGTCCGCCTGGTGCTGCCCGCCGACTGGCGCGTGGTCTTATTCTGCGCAGCGCTGGCCCTGGCGGCCACACTTCTGTTCGGCCTGCCGGCGGCCCTGCGCGCATCCGCTATTCAGCCGGCGAGCGCGCTCAGGGGCTCCCGCGATCCGCACACGCGGCACCGTCTCATGCTCGCGTTGATCGCCGTCCAGGTCGCCTTCTGTTTCATCGTGCACTTCGCCGCCGGGCTGTTTGTGGCGAGCTTCGATCATCTGGCGAACCGGCCCACGGGCTTCTCCGCGGACCGGCTGCTCACGCTTGAGACAGACGCCAGCCCGCGGCAGGCGCCTGTGTTTTGGGAGCAGGTCGCCGCCCATCTGCGCAGCGTGCCGGGAGTAGAGACGGTCGCGTTGGCCGGCTGGCCGCTGATGAGCGGCACCATGTCCAACAACTTTATTTCGATTAACGGCGCGCCGCCCAGCGACGTGCTGGCGTTTTTCCTGCATGTCTCGCCGGACTGGATGGAGACGATGAAGATCCCGTTCCTCGCCGGCCGGGACTTGCGCGCCCCCGATGCTGACACCGGCGCAGCGATCGTCAATCAAACTTTCGCCAGGCAGTATTTGCGCGGCCAGAACCCGATCGGACATTCCTTTGAAACGACTTGGCCGGCACGCACGCGTTTTCAGATCGTCGGCCTTGTGAGAGATGCCAGCTATCGCAACCTGCGCGAAGCCATGCTGCCGGTCGTCTATGTTCCCTTCGATGCGCGGCCCATGGGTACAGCGACATACGTCGTGCGTACTGCCGGCGCGAATCCGCTGGCGTTGGCGTCCATCCTGCGCAGCGAAGTGCCGCGCGCGCGGTCCGAATTCCGCGTCAGCAACATCCGCACGCAGAAAGAGATTGACGATGCGCAAACGGTTCGCGAACGGTTGCTGGCAAGGCTGGCGCTGTTTTTTGCCGCTGTCGCGCTTTTGCTGGCGGGCATCGGGCTCTATGGCGTGCTGAATTACTTCGTGGTCGAGCGCCGGCGCGAGATAGGCATCCGCATCGCCATCGGCGCGCCGGCCGCGGACATCGTGCGCCGAGTCACTGCGGAGACCTTGGGCACCGTTCTGGTAGGAGTGGCGGGCGGCGCCACACTCGGTTTGATGTCGGCGCCATACATTGAGGCGCTGCTGTTTCAAGTCAAACCGACCGGCGCACCCGCGACGGCCCTGCCGGCGCTGATGATGACCGCGGTGGCTTTGCTGGCAGCGCTACCGGCTGTGGTTCGCGCCGTGCATATCGATCCGGCGACGATGCTGCGCGAAGATTAGAGCCGCGGACACTCTTAGGCTGCCGAGCTACATTAATAAAATTTTTCTTGACCTCCACTTATGCGTGGGTTACTCTGATGGAGCTGGAGGTAAATGACCGATGATCGCTTATAACCTTATTCCCACGATCGCCGGAGCCTTCGGCGTCCATCCGGACATAGCTAAGCTGGCAGAGCAACAGAATTGTAATCTGTGGGCCGCGGGTTCGACTCCCGTTATCCAAGCGCTGTGTGATAACAGCTAACCCGAGCGACCCAGCCTTAGCTCCAGCCATCCTCGCAAGATGGACTTCGGTCCGTTTTGCCGGGACCGGCGCCAGTTTCCCTGCTCTGCGCTTTCCCTGAGACTGCGACCACACGTTTCACCGGATGCTATTGGTGCGGCTAAGTCCGCTCTAGGTAAGGCCCGTTGTGCGACTGGGGAGTCAAGACTGGGTAACTCAAAAGGCAGGAGACAGAAGTCAGGAGACAGAAGTCAGGAGTCAGGAGTCAGGAGACAGAAGTCAGAAGTAAGAAGACACGCCCGCGTACGGGCGCTGCCCGATGGCCATGCCGACCGTCGCGCCTCCGCCGACGCGATAGAACTCGGCTTCTGTCTCCTGGCTCCTGACTTCTGTCTCCTGACTCCCGTCTCCTGACTTCTCTCCCTTACCCTCCACTCCGCCGGGCTATATCTTCCAGCCATCGCACCACCAGTGAGGTCCAACCGGTCTGATGGCTTGCGCCCAGGCCTCGTCCCGTATCGGCGTGGAAGAATTCGTAAAACAGATCGAGTTCACGCCAGTGCGGATCGTTCGCGTAGTGCGCGCAGCATTGCCACGCCGCGCGGCCATCGGGCCTACGTAGGAAGATACGCGCCAGCCGCGACATGATCTCGCCGGCCACGTCCTTCAGGTTCATCATGCGTCCCGAGCCGGTGGGACATTCTACCCGCAAGTGGTCGCCATAGAAATGGTGATAGCGCTCCAGCGCCTCCACGATCAGATAGTTGATCGGGAACCAAATCGGCCCGCGCCAGTTGGAATTACCGCCGAATGTGCCGCTGGTGGAATCGGCCGGTTCATAATCTACGCGCTGCTCTACACCGTCGGTTTCGAGCGTGTAAGGATGCTGTTGGTGAAACTTGGAAAGTGAACGAATGCCGTACGGCGAGAGGAATTCGTTCTCATCCAGCAGGTATTTCAGCACGCGCAGCAGGCGTCCTAGCGACGGGATCGCCAGCAGTCTGTGAGTGTGCCCGTCAGAGTCGTCCTGCTCCATGTAAGAGGTCTGTTCGCACAGATCCTTGCGGTTCTCCAGGAACCAATCCATGCGCTTGCGAAAGCCCGGCAAGTGGGCGATGTCGTCATAGTCGAGCACCGCCACGGCGAATAGCGGCACCAGTCCCACCACAGAACGGACGCGCAGCGGAAGCGTGGTGCCGTCCACGCGGAGCTGATCGTAGTAGAACCCGTCTGTGTCGTCCCACAGCCCATTGCCGCCCAGCGAATTCATGGCGCTGGCGATGGCCACGAAATGCTCGAAGAACTTGGAGGCCACATCTTCATACTCCGGTTCTTCGCGCGCCAATTCCAGGGCCATGGAAAGCATGGTGAGGCAATAAGCCGCCATCCAAGCGGTGCCATCAGCCTGTTCCAGCTTCAGATTGCCGGGCAGCGGCCGGGAGCGGTCGAATACCCCGATGTTATCGAGGCCCAGAAAGCCTCCCGAGAAGATGTTCTGCCCTTCCACGTCTTTGCGGTTCACCCACCACGTGAAGTTGATCAGCAGCTTCTGGAATACGCGGCCCAGGAAAACGCGGTCGCGGCCGCCGCGTGGGCCGGTCATTTTATAAACGCGCCAGCACGCCCATGCGTGCACCGGCGGGTTCACGTCGCCGAAAGCAAATTCATACGCCGGAATCTGCCCGTTGGGGTGCATGTACCACTCGCGCAGCATCAGTATGAGCTGCTCCTTGGCGAATTGCGGATCCAGCCGGGCAAAGGGGATCATGTGGAAGGCCAGGTCCCAGGCGGCGTACCAGGGGTATTCCCAGTTGTCCGGCATGGAAATGACGTCGCGATTGTAGAGATGCTTCCAATCGTGGTTGCGTCCGTATTCACGGCTGGCGGGCGGCGGCGGCTGCGCGGGATCGCCTTCGAGCCAGTCCTCCACACCGTAATGGAAAAACTGCTTGGTCCAAAGCAAGCCTGCGTAGGCCCCGCGCGCGATGCGCCGCGATTCGTCGGTGTAGCCTTCGCGCAGCCACGTCGCATAGAACTCGTCACCTTCGCGCTGGCGCTCTTTGAACAACGCCTCGATATCGGGCGATTCGCCGGCGCCGTCCGCTGCGAGGCGCAGGCGGATGGTGACGGTCGCGCCGGGATCTATTTCCAGCCGGTACAGCGCGGCAGCCTTGGTCCCCTCGCCCTGTGGGTTGACGCTATCCTGGTGTCCCCCGATCACATAGGCGTGGAACTTGTCTTTGACGTAAGGGCTTGCACTCTTGAAGCCAAATATCCTTTCGTAGTTGGTCTCGTTTTCGGTGAACAGGAGTTCGCTCGAACCTACCGTATCCAGCCGGAAGTTGCCCAGCGAAGCGTGCTCCGCCAGTATGGTGCTGTCGCCTGCGCGGCTAATCCTGGGCTTCGGCCAATACCCCTCGCCGGTGCGTCCCCACGACCACGTGTTCCGAAACCACAGCGTCGGCAACAAGACCAGCGGGGCGCGGTCCGGGCCGCGATTCACCGCGCTGATGCGGATGGCCAGGTCGTCAGGCGCCGCCTTGGCATATTCGACAAAGACGTCGAAGTAGCGCTGGTCGTCGAAAATGCCGGTGTCTTCGAGTTCGAACTCCGGCTGTTCGCGGCCGCGGCGGCGGTTTTCCTCAACCAGTTGGGCGTACGGAAATTCCGCCTGCGGATACTTGTAGAGCGCCTTCATGTAGGAGTGCGTTGGCGTGGAATCCAGATAGTAATAGCATTCCTTGACATCCTCGCCGTGGTTGCCTTCATGGTTGGTCAGTCCGAAGAGCCGTTCCTTCAGGATAGGGTCGCGGCCATTCCACAGCGCCAGCGCGAAGCATAGCCGGCATTCGCGGTCGCAGATACCCAGCAATCCGTCCTCACCCCAACGATAGGTGCGGCTGCGGGCGTGGTCGTGCGGAAAGTATTCCCAGCAGGTGCCGCCCGCGGAATAGTCCTCGCGCACGGTGCCCCATTGGCGTTCGGAAAGGTACGGTCCCCAGCGCTTCCAGTTTTTCGCGCGGCGCTCGTCTTCAGCCAACCGCGCCAGTTCGGCGATCACTTGCCCGCCTGCGCAATCTCGATCACGTTTTTGATGCCACCCGCCTTGCCCATCACCGGATCGCGGAAATCCCCCATGGGATAGCGCCCTGTGATCATTGCGCGCAACGGTTGCGGCCAGCGCGCCGCGAAAACCCCGATATCGCGCACGGCATTGTCGAATGCCTGCGGCCCCGCGTTTACGACGCCCACCACCACCTGATTTTTCAGCACCAGATTGCACATGATGCGCTCGGTGTCGAACACGATGGGCGGCTGGTCGCGCGGCACGCCCGTGAATACATAAATGCCATTCGAACCCAGATGCTTCAGCACTTCAAAAGCGAACTGGGGCGCGCCTGCGGCTTCGTAAATCAGATCGATGTTCCCGACTTGTTCGGACATCTGCGCGGTGGGCGTCTCGACCGATGAAATATATCGTGCGCCCACTCCTTCGGCAACCGCGGCTTTGGCATTCGGCTTGGGCTCGCGCGAGTAGACGTACGTTTCGAAACCCGAATTTACCAGTGTCATCGCGCCCAGCAGGCCGACCGGCCCGGATCCCAGTACCACGGCGCGATGCGGACCGCCGCCCCAAGGCAGCCGCCGCTGGATCTCGCCCACCTCGATAAGCGCCTTTTCCGCGATGGTCAGCGGCTCGACCAGCACGGCCACATCGCGCAGTTCGCGCGCCACCGAGTGCAGGTTGTGCCGCTCCTCGACGACGAACTCGGTCATGAATCCGTCCAGATCTTTGATGCCGTGCTCGCGGTAGTTGCCGGTGATGCAGAAATCATAATGGCCGGCGCGGCAGGCAATGCAATTCGCATCGGAGCAGGGCAGCCGGACGGTGCTGACCACCAGGTCGCCCACGTCCAGATCCGTTACGGCCGGCCCGGCTTCCAACACTTCGCCGAGCGATTCGTGTCCTAATACGAAGTGATCCGATCCCTCCGGCGGCGTGCCATATGCAAATGCACAAATGTCCTTGTCGGTGCCGCAAACGCCCACCTCCAGCATACGCAGCTTCACCTGAGTGGGCGCGGCGAGGTGCGGTTCTGCAATATCGATGATGTTGACGGCGTGCTCGGCGGGATAAACTGCTACGGCTTTCATGTCCCCTCGCGGCGATGCCCCGATATTGCATTGTATCCAAAGCCGAGCCTTACGCCTGTCCGCCACACGCATGCGCTGGTATTGCACACTAGCAGAATCTTCGCGCGCGCAAGCGTGGAGGGCGGGCTTTAGCCGGCGCGGGGCTTCAGCCCCGCTGCAGACCTGGAGGTCTGCCCCGCGTTTCCTGTAGATCACGGTCAGGCCCGTCCGGGCAACTTCTTCATATTGCGCGAACCATGGCCGCAGGTCGGGGTACACGCCCATCGCCAGGTGTGGGTTGATAGGGCCCAAGCCGTCGACTACTAAAGTTGGCTGGGTGCGCGCAAGTTCGGCGCGATTGGCGCGTGCCTGCCTGCTTTCGACGGGTTGCCAGGCGGTGAGATGGCGGTCGGCAGGCACGCCAGTCAGCGGTTGCGAATCGAGAAAGCGCGTGCCCGCGGGCAGGTCCGTGTAGACGTACAACTCGGGGCGAAAGCCCCAGACGAAAAGCGTGCCGCCGGATGCGGTCGCTTGGCGCAGCGAGTTGGGCGGCCGCGCGGCTGTCGCGATCCATGACGGTATCCGTCCAATGTGACGGGCGATTTTCCAGAAGATCACGCGCCAACAGCGCATAACGCGGGCCGAAGCGGATCAGCGGGACGAGCAGTAGCGCGCTCAGAGCCATCGTGCGGCGGGGGCCCAGCAGCGCGAGGCCGCGCGCGCCTGCCAGTACGAACACCGGCAGAATCTGGAAATAATAACGCGGAAAAAAGCGTCCGCCGGCGGCTACCGCCAGGCTGCAGAGCGTGACCCAAGCAATCCACCGTGCGCGGTCAGCCTGCGGATCGCGCCACCAGAACCACAACGCGGCCGACGGCGATGGCAGCGTGGAAGCCAAGCCAATGGGCAGTGCGCAGCAAGCCGTTCTGCCAAGGATGTTCCAGGAAAGTGCCAGCCGCGTAAGCGCTGCCCCACTTCCAGACCTGTTCGAAATAGGCAGCGGAGCGCGCCTTGGCCCCAAAGCACGGCGGCTGCCATAGCGTTGGGAATCGCAAATCCGGCCAACAGCCATGGCAGCGCGCGCAGATTCCAAACAGTGCATGCGGCCAGCACGAACAGCCCCTTGGCATTCACCAGAAAAGCGATGCCGGCCAGCACGCCGCTCCAGAAGGCGCGGCCGCGCCAGGCCAGCCATACCGCGGCAATGTGCGGCGCCAGCATCAGCAGATCGGCTGCGAGCGGCGTGACCGCCGAAGGGATGTCGAAGACCAGATAAAAGGCCAGCAATCCCGCCGCCCAGAACGCCTTCCCGGCGGCCCCATAGATCGCGTGCGAAGCGCCAGGCGAGCCAGCATGCCAGCAGCGCGTAAATCGCTCCGGCCACGCGCAATGGGAAGCCATCGCGCGCGCCCCACGCGAGGTAGGTCCAGGCAAGCAGCGGCGGCTTATCGAACCAGATGTCGCGGTAGAGGACTTTGCCATGCGCAATCTGCGCGGCGGCAGCCAGGGGCAGGGTCTCTTCGGCCCAAAGAATATCGAGGTGGCAGAGGCGCGCCGCCAGCACCAGCGCGAAGAGCATCAGGAAGAAGAGGCGCGTGCTTTTCACAGGGCCAACGGCTATGGTACCTTGAACCGCCAGCCGATTGGTTCTATGATAGGCAAATAAAAGGCGAATAGTGGAGGATATCCAGGAACAACTCGCGGTGCTGCGGCGGCGCATCGCGCGCATCGACCGGAAGTGGACGGGCGAGGTCCAGCCGCACGCCATCGGCTGATCGCCCCCCACAACCCGCGCCAGCATGGCAGGACCTGCGCCCGGCGCGCTACTTCGTCGAGGAGCTCATCAGCGGCGAAGTGGTGCACACCGCGTGCGGCGAACATTTCGAAACCGAGAAGCTGTTCGAGCGGCACAGGCGCCACGGCAGCATGGATATCTCCAACCTGCACGAACTGCCGGCGGACCTTCTGGATTCGCTCTCCGGCGGCGCGATCGCCTCATCGCATCCCACCAAGTGGGCCTTCCTGGATACCGAAACGACGGGCCTGGCGGGCGGCACCGGCACTTACGCTTTTCTGATCGGAGTCGGCAACATCGAGCCGGCGGGTTTCCGGCTGCGCCAGTTCTTCATGCGCGATTACGGCGAAGAGGCCTCCCTGCTGCGGCGGCTTTCCGAGCACCTGGCGCAGTTCGACGTGCTGATCACTTATAACGGCAAGACTTACGATCAGCCGCTGCTGGAGACGCGCTTCCGCATGGCGCGGGCGCCGGCATCCCTTCGAGCGGCTGGCGCATCTGGACCTGCTGTTCGGCGCGCGCCGCTTGTGGAAGCTGCGCCTGGAAAGCTGCCGGCTGGTGGAATTGGAGAACCGGATTCTGGGTGTGGAACGCCAGGGCGACCTGCCCGGCGAGATGATTCCCTACTACTACTTCGAATATCTGCGCACGCAGCAGGCGTTCCGGCTGGTGCCGGTCTTCCATCACAATGCCATCGATATTCTGTCGCTGGCGTGCCTGACGGCGATCGTGCCGTTCGCCTTCCGCGCGCCGGAGGAGACCGCGTTCCGGCACGGCGCCGACGCTGATCGGCCTGGCGCGCTGGGTGCTGCAGGCCGGGCGGCACGAGGAGGCCTTGCGGCTGTTGCGGCGCGCGGTGGATCTGGGCATGCCGGACGATCTGCTGTTCCGCACGCTTTGGGATATCGGCACGCTGGAGAAGCGCCTGGGCCGTACGGATGCCGCGCTGGCGATGTTCACTGATCTGGCGGCATCGCGCAATGCGTACCGGGCGCGCGCGCTGCGGGAACTGGCGATCTATTACGAGCACCGCGAACGCAACTATGCCATGGCACTGGAGATGACCCGCAGCGCGCTGGCGCTGGAGGATTCCGCCGAGCTTGCGGCGGCGCGAGCAGCGCTTGCTCGAGCGCGGGCAGCGCCGTTTGAAGCTGGGCCGCTCACATTAATTCACAAATCGTTTACGAATTCCGCACACCCGCGGCGAGCTCTCGAGCGCGAACAATGAATTCAACGTGCTCGGTATTCACCGCAAATCGTCCTTGTGGCCCGTCGCTGAGCGGCTGCTGGAACGCATCGCCGCCCTGGGCGTGCTGGTCGCGCTGGCGCCCCTGCTGCTGATGGTGGCAATCGCCATCACGCTGCTTTCGCGCACTTCGCCGCTGATCGCGCATCGGCGCTTAGGACTGGGCGGCGCTCCGTTTTGGGTGCTGAAGTTCCGCACCATGTGGCGGCGCGGCGCGCGCCGGGCGGGACGCTTCGCTCTGATCGAATACATCGTGGACGAGAGCGGCCCGCGCAAGAAAGGATGCCGCGGATCAGCCGTATTTCAAGCCGCTTCGCGCGCTTCTGCCGGCGGCATTCGATAGACGAACTGCCGCAGCTTCTGCACGTCGTACGGGGTGAAATGTCGCTGGTCGGGCCGCGGCCGATCACCATCGCCGAGTGGAAACAGCACTATCGTCCCCATGCGCCGAAGTGCTGGAAGTGAAGCCGGGACTCTCCGGCTTATGGCAGATCAGGGGACGCAGCCGGCTCACTTACCAGCAGCGCCGCGATCTGGATCTGGCACTGGTGCGCAACGTTCACGGTTAAGCTTTATTTTCAGATTCTGCTGTGGACCCTGCCCGAGATCTGGAACGGCCGCAACGCCTGGTAACGGAAGCGCGCCCTGCACAGGTACACTTGGAAATGGAGGTGCGCCATCCAAGCCATTCAATTCGGGCCGGGGATCGATCCGTACGAGGTATTGGAAACCGGGAACGTTCTGGTGCTGCCGGATGAGCCGTTGGCGTTAGACGCCGAAGAGCGCGCTTTGATACAGGGCATCCGGCAAAGCGGCCGCCATCATAAGAACATCTCGTATAAGCCGCAGCAGGACAAAGTGTCGGGATTGGACCACACGGAAGCCTCCACGCGCGAGCGGCTGCATTCCATTCTGCGGCGCTATTCGCAAGCGGCGGTGGAGGGCGCGGCGCGCCTGCTGCCGCGATACAGCGGGAGCTGGAGCCTGGATTACACCAGTCTGCGGCCTATCGAGGAGGCCGGGAGAGACCTGCCTCTGAAAAAGCGCAACGACTTGCTGCATACTGATGCTTTCCCGACCCGGCCCACGCATGGCGGTTTGATTCTTCGCATCTTTTGGAACTTGCATCCTTCGCGGCCGCGCGTCTGGTGGACGGCTGATCCGTTCGCGAGCCAAGCCGCGCAGTACGCCAGTGCCGCAGGACTCGGGAAGATCGCGCAAAGCGGCGGGCTGGGTAAGGCCGTGTTGCGCGGCTTGGGCTTACCCGGGGCGGACCGTTCGCCTTACGACGAGTTCATGCTGGCTTTTCACGATTACCTGAAACACAATGCTGAATTCCAATCTAACTGCCCGAAATACCGGCTCGAATTCCAACCCGGCGCGGCTTGGATGGTCTTCACGGACATCGTGCCGCACGCGGTCGAATCCGGCCAGTTTGCCATGGAGCAGACGCTGATCGTGCCGCGAGAGGCGCTGGCCACTCCGGAACGTGCGCCCATTGCGATCCTGGAAAAGCTGGCCGGACGGCGCCTGGCGTAGGCGCTACTGCTTGATCACCGTGCCGTCGCTGCGCCGCACTTCGCCCCAGCCTCCGTTCAAGCGCTTCCGCTCGTCGGATTCGAAGCTTCCGTAAGGGTACTTGGCCGCCAGCTTCTCGTCCACTTCGATGCCCCAGCCGGGCGCGTCGTTGGCGTACAGGTAGCCGTTCTTCATCACGGGGCAGCCGCGAAATACTTCTTGCAAGCGGTCGTTGAACGGCGAGTATTCCTGGATACCGAAGTTGTAGCAGACCACGTCGAGTGTCACATTGACGGCGTGTCCGATGGGCGATACGTCGCCGGGGCCATGCCAGGCAGTTTTCACACCGTGGATCTCGGCCATGGCGGCGATCTTGCGCACGGGCGTGAGACCGCCGGCCTGGGTTACGTGGATGCGGATGTAATCGATCAGGCGGCCGGTGATGAGCGGGGTCCATTCGTGCGGGCTGTTGAAGAGCTCTCCCATGGCGATGGGCGTAGCGCACTGGCTGCGGATCTGCTGGAAGTAAGCGATGTCTTCGGGTGAGAGCGGATCTTCCATGAAGAACATTTTGAAGCGCTCGGCGTCCTTGAGGAACTGCACGGCCTGATTGGGCGAGACGCGCTCGTGCACATCGTGCAACAGCTCGACCTCGTCGCCCAGTTGCTTGCGGCACTCTTCGAACAACTTCAGCGCGCGGCGGATGTAGTAAGCCGGCTCGAAGACTGGGGCGTCGTGGAGCGCGCCGATGGCCGCCTCGCCGCGTGCCGCGCCATAGCCCGCCATGCCGGGCACACCCACCTGCACGCGTACGTGGCGGAAACCCTGGTCCATGAACTGGCGTGCCTGGTCGATGGTCTGTTGGATCTCCGCACCGGCGGCATGCGTGTAGCAGGCAGCAGCTTCGCGGCATTTGCCGCCCAAGAGCCCGTAAACCGGCATGCCGGCCTGGCGTCCTTTGATATCCCAGAGCGCCTGGTCCACGCCGCTGATCGCATTATTCAATACCGGCCCGTTCCGCCAATAGGAACTGTTGTAACAAGCCTGCCAGATGTCTTCGATACGATCGGCACGCTTGCCGATCAGGAACGGCCGCAGGTATTTTTCGACCGCGGCATTCACCAGGTCGGCGCGCTGCGTGAAAGTGGCGCAGCCGTAACCGTAGAGTCCAGGCTGATCGGTGGTGATTTTGACGACGGAGAGGCGCAGCCCTGCGGGTGCGGTGGCAATCACGGCGATGTCTTTGATCACCGGGGCGGGCTGACCATGGGTAGCGGTTTGGGCGCGCAGGGGCAACACGGCGGCGGATGCCGCGGCCAGGAAGTTCCGCCTATTGATCCTGCCGGTCATTTCAGTAGGCCGGCGTCGTCAAACCTTGACGCCGTCAATCGACATCAGAATATCAACTCTCACGAAGGTCGGCGAATCTGGCACTAGAAGGGTGGGCGGCGAACGCCGTACCAAGAGGCTCGGAGAGATCGCCCCCGCGGCGTTCTGAGGAGGCACCTACTTCGTTGCGTTGAACCTCAACGGTTCCAGGCACCTTCGAATGTCGGCCCAGGAAAGAGGCGGCCTGAGAGGCCGCCGCAGGCAGGGTGCCTGCCCCACAAAAAAGAGAGAGAGAGTAGGACATTGCACGTTTACTTGCGGTCCTTGTCGCCCAGCAGACCTCGCAGGCCCTTGAGCTGCTCCGTGATCTTGCGCTCGCGCGAGACCAGCGAGAGCACATAGACCACCAGGATCAGCCAGGCGGCCAGAAAGCCATAAAACATGAAAGTGAAATTGCGTATGTCCATGGGATTTCCTTAGACGGCGTGGGCGTAGCGGCGCAGGGAGTCGATTTCGCGCTGCACTTCCTCCTGGCGCAGGCGGATGAGCGATAGCACCACGCCCAGCAAGATGAGCGCGACCAGGTTGAGCACGGCGGTGAGGTACATGGCCGGATCGATGCTGCCGCCGCCCCAAAAGACAGGCTGCGGATGCTGCGTGCGCCACCACTTGATCGAAAAGATGACGATGGGCACATCGACAAACGCGAAGATATTGAAGACCGCCGCGATGCGCGCGCGGGTGGTAGGCTCTTCGATGGCGTGGCGCAACATCAGGTATCCCGCATACAGCAGCCAGCAAACCAGGGCGGAGGTGAGACGCGCGTCCCAGGTCCACCAGATGCCCCAGATGATGCGACCCCAGATGGAACCGGTGACCAGGTTGGCGGCCAGAAAGGCCAATCCGACTTCGGTTACCGACACGGAGATCGCATCATATTTCAAGTTCTTGGTGAGCAGGTACGCGATACTGGTGATGCAGGCGACGCCCGCACCGAGCATGGCGGTGATGGCGGCGGGCACGTGGAAGAAAATGATGCGGTAGATCATCCCCTGCGAAGCCTCATCGGGAAGCTGCATGAAGATGGAATAGAGATTGCGGGCCAGCAGGACGGCGGCGATAATGCCCAACCCGTAAATTAGCTTTTCGCGCATAAGTAACTCCCGGCAGGCGGCAGCCTGTCCGACCTAACCGACTAACACTGTCTCTAATAAGACTAGAGACAGCGCGGTAAAAATCACATCAAAAACCACCAGCAGGCGCAGCCAGACCTCATTTTCGCCGCCGAGCGGCTTTCCGGCAATCAAATCCATGGTCAACTTCATGGCGCTCATCAGAGCTGGAATCAGCATGGGATAGACCAGCAACGGAGCCATCAATTCGCGCAGGCGGATGTTGACGGTCAGCGCGCTGAAGATGGTACCGATTACGGTCAGTCCCCAGGTACCCAGCACCAGGACCAGCAACAAAGACCAGATCTGGCCCGTCCAGTGCACATTATAGAAGATACCGAAGACCGGCAACGAGACCAGTTCGACTGCGATCACCAGCAGAAAGTTGGCGAGCGCTTTGCCCAGGAACAATTCGGCGCCGGAGATGGGCGCGACCACCAGGGCGTCCAGGCAATCGTTCGGAATTTCGCGCGCGAAGCTGCGATTCAGCACCAGCGTGCCGGCGAATGCGAACACGATCCACAGCAGGCCGCCCGACATTTCGCGGGTCTGCTCCTCCAGGGGATCGAAGGCGAAACTGAACAGTACCAGGATGACGAGGGCGAAAGCCAGCGATGCGTTGATGGCTTCTTTGGTGCGGAGTTCCGCGCGCAGATCCTTTCTGGCGATCACCAGGGTCTGCCGGACGAAATCCATTAGCCAACGCCACCTTTTGTGGGGAGAAGGCGGGTCTGGAGACCCGCTGCAGGCGTGGACGCCTGCCCCACAATCACGGCTGCACCTCGTCGTAGTGGGCGTAGACCCAGCCGGGGTCCGCCACCATTTGCTCCGTGCGCTCGCCGTCGAATCCGATTCGGCCGCGGTTCAAAAGTGCTACGTGGGTGGCAAGTTCTAACGCTTCGCGCAGTTGATGGGTGGACATGACCACGGTGCGGCCTTCGGCCAAGGCTTCCCGCAATAGGCGCTGCAATACCGCGATGGCGCGATCGTCCAGCGCGGTGAAGGGTTCGTCGAGCAGCAGCAGAGAAGGCTGATGCAGGAACGCGCGCGCCACCGCCAGCCGCTGCCGCATGCCGCGCGAGAACTCGCGCACCAGGCCGTCCTTCACGCGCTCCAGGCCGGTGCGCTCCAGCCATTCCATGGCGGATTTCCGGGGATCAGGCAGGCTGTAGAGCCGCCCGAACAGGCTCAGATTCTCGAAAGCGGAAAGCTCGTCGTAGACCGAGATGCCGTGGCCTATCCAGCCCACTCGGCGTCGGGTTTCGGTCTCCCGCGGATCGTTGCCGAAGATGCGGACGTGTCCCCGGCCGGGTTTGGAAAAGCCGCCGATGATACGCAGCAGGGTGGTTTTGCCCGCTCCATTTCTACCAATCAAAGCCAAACAGGCGCCGGGTTCGGCGTGCAGGATCACGTCGCGCAACGCGGGATAGTCGCCGTAGAACTTCCAGACACCCTCAGCGGCGACCGCGGTCATTCTTTCCTTTCGGCGAGGGGCCGGGGGAAACCAAGACGGGCTGCGCGCGGTACAGCACGATGAAGCCGAGGGCCAGGATGCCGAGGGCCAGCGCCAGGATCCACTTCATATTCTTCTGCAGGATCTTGGGCGACACCTCTTCGAGGGACGGACCGTTATCGCCGCCGGAGTCGCTATCCGCGGTGGTGGCGGGCATAAATCCGGCGATCTCCACTTTATAATTGGCGGCTGTGACGCTGTAGATGGAGGCTTGCGAGCGGGGTTCCTGGCCACGGCTCAGGACCCCGTCTCCCTTTAGGGTGACACCATTCGGGACGACCAGCAAGGTCGGATCTGCGGTCTTCCCCACGGTCTTTCCTTCAAAAATCGCGCCCGAGTTATAAGGAACCACATAGGTCACTTGAATGCTGGTTTCACCGGGCTTGATCGGAAAATCGACCTTGTAGATACCATTCTGACTGGTCTTATCCGCAGCACGATCGATGGGCATGCCCTGGGGGGCCGTAGCTTTAACCTGTACGATGCCTTTGGCCACCGCAGGTAGAAAAAACTTGAGCGTGCCGCCATCCGGGTCGTTGTAAGTGGTGACGCCGTTGTTCATGAAGATGAAGCCTTCGTTGACGGTCATCTGCGCGCCATTGGGCTGGAAAATCAGAAAATGACGCGAGACGCGCGCAGCGCCGGGCTGCTTGGATGAGTTATAAACGTCGAGCGAGATGCCACCGGTGGCCGAGCCGGGCGGCAGCATGTGATTGTAAGTGACACCATCGAAGGCGGTCTGTATCAGGTTCGGGCCTTGCGGGGTCTGGTCGATGTGGAACTTACCCTGCGCGCCGGACTTGACGCTTTCGAGTGACTCCATCCCGGCCTGGCCGAGTTTGTACAGCGTCACGGTGGCGCCGGACTGCGGTTGGCCGGTCGTCTTATTGATGACCGTGCCATCGACCGCGGCGAACGCAGGGCACAAGCACAAAATCGAAACCGCCGATACACGCCGATACACGCCGATGGTTTTGTTTTTATCCGCGTGCATCTGCGTGCATCGGCGGTTAATTTGTTTTGTCATGCCTGTACCTTCATGGGTTTGCCGCATTCTCCGCAGAATTTCAGCGGTTGCGGAAATTTTGCGCCGCAGTGAGGGCAGGCGAGCGGATCGATCGCCTTGGGTTCTGGTCGCATTTGTTGCGCGGCCGGCGGCACGGCGCCGTTGGGGCTTAGCTGCAGCTTCAGGCGGTCTACTTCGGCCATCACGCCGGCTAACTCGCGCTGCAGATCTTTTTTGGTTTGCTGATAGTCTTGATCGGAGAGTTTGCCTACGCGGTATTCAAACTGCAGGTCACGCAGGTTTTCGTAAATAGCAGCTTTGCGTTCGTCCAAATGTTGAAAGGGGGAAACCGGCTCCGGCTCGGGCAGATCCTTAGCCCGCACCATCAGGATGAAGACGATCACCCCGACGGCGATCACTGCTGCTATCGCGATAATCATTTATTCCAAGTGCGCCATGTCCTTCTCGATTTGCTCGCGGTATTTGGCGAGTTCGGAATCGTCCGGCGCCGGTCCGATTTCGGGGATGGGCCGCGGCTTCCGATAGCGCCGGACGAACCAATAGATCAGCGCCAGGCCGGGTGCGATCAATAGGTATGGAATCAGCCAGCCATATGCGCTGGGATCGCCGAGATAGACCGTCTGCCCGAATTCAGCTACAAACTGGCTGATGATCGCTTTGTCGGTCCAGCCTGCAGCTTGTAACTTGGCGATCTTTTCCTTGGCCGGCTTGGAAAAGCTGCACTCCAGCATGGCGCAGGTGGCTACGGAATCTTTGCAGCCGCACTGGCAGCCGATGTGTGTGCCTACGCGCCGCACATCCACGCTCGGTTTTTCCGCGGCGGTGTCGGCGAGGGTGAGAGGGGACGCGAGGAGGAAGAGCAAGGCAAAACGCGATAATGCTGCGCCGCGAGCGGCCCGCAGGCTAGATGCAACTGAAACGGTGCTGCAGGTGGGCTGAAGCCCCGCGCCGGGTAAAGCCCGCCCTCCAGACCCGCGCACGCGGAGCGAATTCTGACAGGTTGGCATACTCCTATCTGGAAAGTTCCGCATATTTCTTGGTTATCCCTACCACCTCGGTGCGGGCGTATTGCATCTTGATTTTGCTGGGGACCAGGCACACCAGCGTGCCGCCAATGAGAACCAGGCCGCCGATCCAGATCCAGGAGACCAGCGGAAAGACATAAGCCTGGATCACGGCCCGCGCGCCGTCATCCGACATGCCGCCGAAGTTCAGATACAGATCCTCGTTGAGCCGGGGCCGCACACCGACTTCCGAGGTACCCTGCCGGCTGGCTTTGTAAAAGCGCTTCTCCGGCTCCAGCACGCCGAGCACATCACCGCCGCTAGATACCCGCACGGTGGCGCGATGCCACTGGTAGTTCTCGTTTTCGCCTTCCTTGACGTCCGTGACTTTCAGATCGTAATGGCCGAGGACAAGTGTATCGCCCACGTTCATCTCTTTGACGTCTTTCAGATCGAACGCCGCTCCGGTGAAGCCGATGAACATGAGCACGATGCCCATGTGAACCAGATATCCGCCATAGCGGCGGGTGTTGCGGTGAGTCAGTTCGACGGAGGCGCGCAGCAGGTTCATACTGTTTTTTTGGGCGATGGCGCGGCCGCCTTTGTAGAACTCCATCAAGACCGTCATGGCGACGAAGAGACAGAAGCCGAACGAAATCAGCGCATACAAGTTGCGTATGCCGGCGGCCAGCAGCGCGCCCACCAGAACGACCGAGGCGATTCCCGGCCATAGGAAGTTACGGCGCAGGCTTTCGAGTGAAGTGCGGCGCCAGGCGAACAAAGGACCCACTCCGGTTAGCAGCAGCAGGAACAGACCGAGAGGGATCATGAGGTTATTGAACCACTCCTTCTCCAAGCCGATCTTCTCTTTCGAAATCGCTTCTGAAATGACCGGAAACAGCGTGCCCCATAACACCGCGAAACAACTTGCCAGCAGGATCAGGTTATTGAACAGGAAACTTGACTCGCGAGAGATGACGCTTTCCAACTGGGATTCGCTCTTGAGATATTGGAGACGATCGAGAATCAAGTAAACAATAGCGGCAATGCAGATCGCCAGGAACGAGAAAAAGTACTTCCCGAGCGGACCTTGCGCGAAGGCATGTACGGAATTCACCAGACCCGTGCGAGTCAGCGACGTGCCGAGAATACAAAGCAGGAAGGTAGTGGAGATGAGGACGATATTCCAGACCTTCATCATCCCTTTTTTCTCCTGCATCATCACCGAATGGAGGAACGCCGTGCCGCTGAGCCAAGGAAGCAGCGAGGCGTTTTCGACCGGGTCCCATCCCCAATAGCCGCCCCATCCGAGCACGTGATAGGCCCAAGCCATGCCGAGCATGATGCCTGTGCCCTGGAAGAGCCAGGTAACCAGCGTCCAACGGCGGGTGGTATGAATCCAGGCCTCACCTGGCTGCCTGGTGATGAGCGAGGCGATGGCAAAGGCGAACGGCACGGCGAATCCCACGTAGCCCAGATACAGCATAGGCGGGTGAATCGCCATGGCTGGATACTGCAGCAGCGGATTCAATCCGTTGCCGTCCTGTACCGGTGTGATGGATCCCTCGAGCGCTAACATCTTGAAAGGACTGACTACGAAGTTATTCAGCAGTAGGAAGAAAGTCTGTACAAACATCAACACGCCCACGACATAGGGCATTATGTCGCGGTGTTTGCGGCGGTTGGTGAAAACCACCACAGCCGAGTAAGTGGAGAGTAGCCAGCTCCAGAAGAGCAGCGAGCCTTCCTGTCCTCCCCACCAGGCGGCGAACTTATAAAGCAGCGGCATGCTGCGGTTACTATGCTGCGCGACATAGGAGAAGCGGAAGTCACCCGTAACAAGACCGTATACCAGGACGGCTGAGCCTATGGTGATCAACACCCAGACCGAGTAAACCGCGCGCTCCCCCGAAACAATCAGAAAAGGCTTGCGTTGGATACGTCCTACCACGGAGGCAACCAGGGCATAAATAGCCGCGCAAAAAGCCAGCAATACCGCCAGCGATGCTACGTTTTCCATGATGGGTCCTTACTATATCGACTTATTGACGGGTGGCGCGGGCGCGGCACGCAACTGGCTGGGCTTGGATTCGTATTTCGAGGCGCATTTCGCCTGAACCTGGCTCGCGTGAAAAACGCCATCGCGCCCCATGCGGCCGTCTGCGAGTGCCTGCGCGCCGTCGCGGAATGTGTCGGGTAGGGGATCGGACCCGCCGTAGGCGACTTTCAGTTCGCGTTGGTCCTGCTTGAGAGTGAAATTCACCTGTCCGTTAGCGTGCTGGATGGAGCCAGCCGCGATGTCACCGGCCACCCGGAGGCGTTCGTTAAACGCGCGGTCACCCATTTGACCGACTTCGGCGATGGTCTTGTAGTAAGTCTTGGTTTCGCTGGCTCCGGAACTGGCGAGCCAGATCAGAGCGCCGATTACAATCGCGATGAGAACGGCAAATTTCCCGTATTTCTTCATACCATCCCCCTGAAGGACTAGTATATCTGAATTGGCGGAGAATAGCTGGGGGGCGGGTCTGGCGCAGCGGCGCTGAAGCGCCGCGCCGGCTAAAGCCCGCCCTCCAAACCTAATTAGCGGAGCTCTTCCATTACCTCGTCGAGCGCGGCTTTGGGTGGCCGTACCTTGGATTGCGGCAGGGTGGCCAAGGGTTCCTCGGCCAGATGCAGCATTTCGAGAAAATTGGGCTTTTCGGTGTTCACGTAAAGTACGCCGGTGAGCACCTCGTGCAGCTTCTCGGCCTGCTCCATGGCCGACAGCGCCCCCAAGCGGCTGGTGGGATCGTAATCGCGATCCAGCTTGCGAATGCGCAGGTGCGATCCGTCATGTAACTGGATGTCGCGCACTTCGCCCTCGGCGATCTCGACGGAAATCTCCTCGTAAAACGGCACGAAGTCCAGCTCATGCAAGACCTCTTCATGCTCCTTCATATAGCTGTAGCTCTTGGTAGATCCTTCGTGGTCGTTGAAGGTCACACACGGCGAAACCACGTCGATGACCGACAGCCCGTTGTGCGCAATGGCAGTCTTCAACAGCGTCTGCAACTGCTTCTTGTCGCCCGAAAACGAGCGCGCCACGAACGTTGCGCCCCAGCGGAGCGCCAGCGCACAGCAATCAAACGGCGGCAGGTCGTTGATTACGCCGGTCTTCAGCTTCGAGCCGAGATCGGCGGTGGCCGAGAACTGCCCCTTGGTGAGGCCATACACGCCGTTATCCTCGATGATGTAGATCATCGGCAGATTGCGGCGCACCAGGTGCATAAACTGCCCGATGCCGATGGAAGCCGTGTCTCCGTCCCCGGTGACGCCCAGCCCGAGCATGGTGCGGTTGGCCATGATGGCGCCCGTGGCGATAGACGGCATGCGCCCGTGCACCGCATTAAATCCGTGCGACAGGTTCAGGAAGTAGGCCGGCGATTTCGACGAACAGCCGATACCGGAAAACTTGCCCACGCGCCAAGGCTCGACGCCCAGTTCATAGAAGCATTCGATGACGCGCTCCGAAATGGAGTTGTGGCCGCAACCGGCGCACAGGGTAGTCTTGGCGCCCTTATAGCTGAGGACTTCCAAGCCGATGCGATTGACTTTCTTCGGCGGCGGTGGTGGTGTGGCGACGGTGCTCATTTGCCCTCCTGGCGGACGATTTCGTCGGTAACCGTGCGGGCGTCGAGCGGCAGCCCGCCGTAATATCGGATGCTTCGCAACTTGGCGATCTGTTCGGGCGACATTTCCAGCCGCATCAGCGCCAGCAACTGCGCGTCGCGGTTCTGATCCACCACGTAAACGCGCTGGTGGCGCTCGATGAAATCCGTCAGGCCGATCGAGAACGGGTAGGCTTTCAGCCGCAGATAGCTGACCGGGAGGTCGTATTCGGCCAGCAACTGATCGCAGCTTTCGCTTACCGCGTAGTGCGATGTGCCGCACGCCACAAAACCGATTTCGGCATCATGCCGGAAGTGAATTTCGGGCGCCGGCACATGCTGGCGCATGGTCTGGAACTTATGCGCCAGACGGTCCATATTGTGGATGTAGTCGTCTTCGCGCTCGGTATATTGCGCGCGTTCGTTGTGCCCGCTGCCGCGCGTGAAATAGGCTCCAGCCGGATGATTCGTGGCGGGCAGCGTGCGATAGCCGACGCCGTCGCCATCCACATCTTTATAGCGCGCGAAGCCGCCCAGCCTGTCGAGATCTTCCGCCGCTAATACTTTGCCGCGGTCGATGGGCTTCTCGGGATACGGAAACGGATCGGACATCCAATTGTTCATGCCCAGATCGAGGTCGGTCATCACGAAGACGGGAGTCTGGAAGCGCTCCGCGAAATCGAATGCCTCGATGGACATACTGAAGCACTCTTCGGGCGAGCACGGGAACAACATGGGATGTTGGGTATCGCCATGCGAAAGCAGCGCCGTGGATAGCAGATCGCCCTGCATGGTGCGGGTGGGGAGTCCGGTCGAAGGCCCCACGCGCTGTACGTCGAAGATGACCGTGGGAACCTCGGCGTAGTATCCGAGGCCGACGAATTCGGACATCAGCGAGATCCCGGGTCCGGCGGTGGAAGTCATGGACCGCGCGCCGGCCCATCCGGCGCCCAGCGCCATGCCGATGGACGCCAGTTCGTCCTCGGCCTGCACCACTGCAAAAGTAGCGCGGCCCGTTTCCGGATCGATGCGGAAGCGTTTCAGGTAACCGATGAGAGTTTCGACCAGCGACGAGGAGGGCGTGATGGGATACCAGGTCACCACCGTGACGCCGGCGAACATGGCACCGAGCGCACATGCTGAGTTGCCCTCGATAATGATCTTGCCGGTGTTGGCGTGCATGCGCTGCACCTGGTACGGGTCGGCCTTGGTATACGTCTTGGCCGCGAATTCATAGCCGGCCTGGGCGGCGCCCCAGTTCAACTCCGCGGCCTTGGCCTTGCGCTTTCCGAATTGCTTGACCAGCGCCCGATGGACCTCGTCCATGTCGATACCCAGCAGCCAGGCGACGATGCCGTCGTAGAGCATGTTGCGCACGAGCTTGCGCAGTTTGGCGTCTGGGCAAACCGGCGCCACCAACTTGTCGAAGGGGGCCGCGTAGAAATGCAGATCCGAACGCAAGGCGTTCAGCTTGAGAGGCTCGTCATAGACTACGGCCGCGCCGCTATCCAGCTTCATCACGTCTTCGCGCGCGGTTTCCGGATTCATGGCCACCAGCAGATCGATTTCTTTCTTGCGGCCGATGTATCCGTCCTTGCTGGCGCGAATGGTGAACCAGGTGGGCAGCCCCGCGATATTCGACGGGAACATATTTTTGCCGGATACCGGCACGCCCATCTGGAAAATGGAACGCATCAGCACGGCATTGGCGGTTTGGCTGCCGCTGCCGTTGACTGTAGCTACCTGAATGGAAAAATCGTTGACTACGGTATGGCCGGAATCGCGCAAGCGAGGCTCCGCCGGCGATACTTCTAGAGTTGACATCTATAAGAGTCCTTGTTTGGGGTAATGACCCTGTTCACTATGTGTTTCCATCATATTATACGTTATACGACGCGGCGGGTTGTTGTGGTTGCGGTCAGGCCTGCGACGCCGCCGCATGCTGATGCCAGCTACTTGTCCAGGAATCTGAATGCGGCAGAGCTGTGGGGCAGACCTCCAGGTCTGCGCGGGTCCTCCAGGTCCCGCACGGGGCCGGCGTGGACGCCGGCCGCAGGACTGGAGTCCTGCCCCACAGCAAAATTCATCAGCGAATGAGCATTCGCGGACGCCGCGAAACCAACGCTAAAGACTCCCGCGCGCCCAGCCGATATAACTGGCGAGAGGAATTATATGTCCCACGCCATGGTCGTCGATGACTCGAAGGCTGTACGCATGATTCTTTCGCGCAGCCTGGTGGAGTTGGGTTACGACGTCTGTGCGGCTACCGATGGCGCCGAAGCGCTCACCCTCCTGCGCGAAGAGATGTCCCTGGTGCTGGTGGACTGGAACATGCCGCACATGAACGGTTTGGAATTTTTGGAAAAGCTGCGTGCCGATCCGCGCTACGCCTCCACAAAAGTAATTATGGTAACCACCGAAACGGAAGTGGATCAGATGGTGAAGGCGCTGGCGGCTGGCGCCGATGAATATGTCATGAAGCCATTCACCAAGGAGATCCTGGCGGACAAGCTCCGTATCATGGGGTTGATCCAGTGACGGCACGGTCGGCTAAATAATGGCCAGTATGCTCAGAAGCATAAACAGGAAATCGGTTCCACGCGGCGCCCGCATACGCGTGCTGGTGGTGGATGATTCGGTGGTCATTCGCCGACTGGTCACGCATGCCCTGTCGGAAGATCCCGCGCTCGAAGTCGTGGGGACCGCGGCCAATGGCCTCATCGCGCTGCAGTACATTGCGCAGTTGAATCCGGACGTGATCACGCTCGATATCGAAATGCCCGAGATGGATGGCCTGGGGGTACTGCGCCAGATCAGGCATCAGGAGGGGCGGCCGCGGGTGGTCATGTTCAGCACCCTCACCGATCGCGGCGCCGCGCTGACCTTGGAATCGCTGGCATTGGGCGCCGACGACTATGTAACCAAAGCCGCCAATGTCGGGTCGCTCGACCGGTCAATGGCCCGCTTGCGTCAGGAATTAATCCCCAAGATCAGGCAGTTTTTTCTGGTACCCGGCGAAGTTGCGCCAGCCCGGCCGCCCCTCTCCGCGCAGAATCCGGCGCGAGCGGTTTCGGTTCCAGCCAACCGCACGGGCCAGCCGCGCGTAGTAGCGATCGGTATTTCCACGGGAGGCCCTACCGCGCTCGCCGAAATCATGCCGCAGTTCCCCGCGGACTTCCCGCTGCCGATCCTGATCGTGCAACATATGCCGCCGTTATTTACGCGCTTTCTGGCCGATCGCCTGCAGTCCGGCACGGATTTGCGGGTCGCGGAAGCGGCGGAGGGTGCTCCTGTAACAGCCGGCACGGTGTGGATCGCCCCGGGGGATTATCACATGCTTGTGCGCCTGAAAGGTCCAGACGCCGTCATACGGCTGGATCAATCCGCGGCGGAGAACTCCTGCCGGCCTTCGGCCGACGTGCTATTTCGCTCCGTCGCGGAGGTTTACGGCGGCGCCGCGATCTGCGCCGTTCTCACCGGTATGGGCCAGGACGGTCTCCGCGGCACTGCCGTCCTGCACGCCAATGGCGCGTATGTCATTGCGCAGGATGAGGCCTCCAGTGTGGTGTGGGGAATGCCCGGCGCGGTGGCCGGCGCGGGCCTCGCCAACTGCGTGCTTCCCCTGGACGCGGTGGTTCCGGAAATCCTGAGGCAGGTAACGAAGGGATAAATCGCATGCCGGAAACCGAACTCCATCCAGATAGCTACCGGTTCTTGCAGGACTACGTCTACCGCGAGTCCGGCATCGTACTCGATGGAGATAAACGTTACCTGCTGGAAGCCCGCCTCGCACCCATCGTGCAGCAGATGCATTTGGCCGGCTTGAACGATCTGTGCGCGGTGCTCGGCAGCGCGGCCAACAATGCAGTCCTCAAGCGGCAGGTGGTCGAGGCCATGACCACCAACGAAACTTTCTTCTTCCGCGATCCGCCGCAGTACGACGCGCTGCGGTCGCTGGTCATCCCCGGCCTTCTCGCGCAGCGCCAGGATACGCGCAAAATGAGTTTCTGGTCGGCGGCTTCGTCTTCCGGCCAGGAAGCCTACAGTCTGGCCATGATGCTGCTGGAGATGGGCCTGGGCGATTGGAAAATCAAAATTCAAGGCACCGATTTATCGAAACAGATGGCAGAACGCGCCGGCAGCGGCAGATACCTGCAGATCGAAGTCAATCGCGGCCTGCCGGTCAGTTATCTTCTGAAATACTTCACCCGCGTGGGCCTCGAATGGCAATTGAAAGATGAAGTGCGGCGCATGGTGGATTTCACCACCTTCGATCTGCGGCAGAGCATGTCCGCGCGCGGGCCGTTCGACGTGGTCTTCTGCCGCAATGTCTTGATCTATTTCGATATGGAGACCAAACGTCGGATCCTGGACCAGCTGCACGGGACTCTGTTCCGGGGAGGTTACCTGTTGCTAGGCGGCAGTGAGACCACCTTGAACCTGACCAACCGCTTCGAGCGCAGAATCGTGGGTCAGACCGTGCTTTATCAAGCCCCTTAAGAGGATTAAGATGATTACCCCCTTTTCCCTGGATACTTATCGGGACGACCTATCGCGCATTGTCCAGTCCGTCTTCCGGACCATGATGGATCTGGAGACCGCCCCGTCCGATAGCGCCTGGGAGCACTCACCAGCTATCATTACCGCGGCCGTTCACTTTGTCGGAGAATGGCAGGGAGCCGCTACGGTCGAGTGCAATACCGAGCAGGCCTGTCAGTTCGCGGCGCGCTTTATGGGAATCGAACTGCCTGGTGCGGTCGACAGCGACGTCCGCGATGTGATGGGTGAACTGGCCAACATGGTGGCCGGCAATCTGAAGTCGCTGTTGCCGCGCGGCGTCAACCTCTCCATGCCTTGCGTGGTGGAGGGAACCGACTACACCGTTCACGAGTGCGGTGCGACTGCGGTGGAACATATGACCTTTTCGAGCGCAACCGGCGATTTCCGCGTTACCCTCATTGAAACTGCGCCGCGCGCCTGAGCGCCATCCTTGCGCCGCGTTGTATACTCTCCCCATGCCCAACATCGATAAGCATCCCGCGGGCGCATTCGTGTGGGTCGAACTCGGCACCACGGATCAGGCCGCCGCCAAGACCTTCTATTCGTCGCTCTTCGGCTGGCAGGCCAATGACATGCCCATGGGGCCTGACGATCACTACACCATCTTCCGGCTGGATGGACGCGATGCCGCAGCCGCCTATACTCTACGTGCGGAGATGTCCGGCGGTGCCCCGCCGCATTGGATGCCATATATCTCGGTGGCGAGTGCAGACGATGCCGCGGCCCGCGCCGCACAGATGGGCGGAACGGTGCTTGCGCCGGCCATGGATGTCATGGATGCCGGGCGCATGGCCGTGGTGCAGGATCCCACCGGCGCGACCTTCTCGCTCTGGCAGCCGAAGGGCAATTCCGGCATAGGCATCGTCGGCGTGGACGGTACGCTCTGCTGGGCGGACTTGATGACTACCGATGCAGCGCGCGCCCGCGAGTTCTATGCGGTTCTGTTCGGCTGGAGCATCACCCCGGGTGAACACGATCCGTCCGGATATCTGCACATCAAAAACGGCGACGCTTTCATTGGAGGCATTCCGCCCGTCGGCCCGCGGCCCGGCGTGCCGTCCCACTGGCTGCTCTACTTTCTGGCATCCGACTGCGATGGCTCGACCGCCAAGGCCAAATCCCTGGGCGCCAATATCTTCTATGGTCCCACCACCATGGAAGGCGTGGGGCGCTGGGCCGTAGTGGCCGACCCGCAGGGCGCCGTGTTCGCCATCTTCCAGCCGCTGCCGCATTGAGGCCGCCGATCCGGTCCGCGCTCACGGCGCGAAAACGTACGCCGCCCCCTGGTCCACATTGCTATTCACCTTCGCGGCAGGAGCGGTCACCAGAATGTTATTGGCGCCGATGGCCACGGCTACACCCAAAGAATTGCCCTCCACCCCGTCGGCGGCGGTCAATCTGGCTGCCGGAGTCGAGTTTGCCGGCCAACCGGTCGGCGGTTTTGCGAACAAGTACGCGCGACCTCTTCCCCTTCCGCCGGGCCGTCCAGGCGCGCCGGCCACGACCGCATCGCCATTCGTGGCGATGGACCAGCCCAGATTATCGCGCGCATCCCCCTGTACGGCCGTCAGCTTGGAGGTCTGCGTCATGCTTGCCCAACCGCTCACCGGCTGAACAAAAACATAAGCCGCGCCCTGTAGCGCATTGGTCCCGACGGTTGCCAATGGCGCGCCGGCGGCAATCACGCCCCCGCTGATCGCGACTGAGTAGCCCAGTTCGTCGCCCCCCGCTCCATCGGCGGCGGTCAGCTTGGCGGTTTCCGTGAGGTTCGTCCCGCCGCCCGGTGGCATGACATATACATAAGCGGCGCCCGCGCCCTCGAGCGACCCGATCACCACAGTGCCGCCATCGATCGCGGCGGAAATCCCAAAAAAGCTATCGGCCGCGCCGTCCGCGGCGGTCAGTTTAGACTGATACGCCGAAGTCGTCACCCAACCGCCGGTGGGCTTGGCGAACACGTACGCGCCGCCCTGGTTGGAATGGGACCCGATGGTGGCCTGACAAGCGCCGACGACGACGGTGTCGCCGCTGATCGCCACACCCGTGCCGAAACGGTCGTACGATCTGCCGTCGTCGGCGGTCAGCTTGGCGGTTTCCGTAACGTCCGTCCAACCTGCCGCCGGCTCCACGAAAACGTAAGCGGCGCCCTGTTGAGCATTCTGCCCGATTGTCTGGTTGATGGCCCCGGCCACGATGGTATTGCCGTCAATCGCCACGGTCACGCCTAAAAAACTGATGCCCTCGGCCTGGGCGTCCGACGCGGTTAGTTTGGCAGTCTCGGTCATGTTCCCCCACCCGGCTGCCGGCTGCACGAATACATAGACCGCGCCCGCATCGGAAACGCCGTTCACATTGGCAAATGGCGCGCCGACTACTGCGGTATTTCCGCTGACGGCCACCGAGTAGCCCAGCGAGTCATCCTTCTGCCCGTCGAAGGCCGTCAACTTGGCCGCCTGCACAAACGGATCGATCACCACCGGATACTGTGCACGGGTGTCGTCTACTTCCAACCGCAACCGCGCCCCGCGCAGTTCCAACGAGGCCGGCAGTTCCCTGCCGGTAGCATCGAAGGCGGTTAGCCCCGTGTAGCGCAATTCCGACTGGCCCGAGTGTCCGGTCAGCGTCAAGCTTGTCTTGCCGGGATCCACGGCGGCCGTCATGTCGCCTGAAACCCCCAGCGCGATGATCACCCCCCCACGGCCATCGCGAGAGCCCGGCGGCTGGGCGAGGGTGAACCCCTGTTCGAGCCCTAGCGGTCCGTTCACGTACCATTCGGTGAGCGGCCCGCGCCGGTACTCGATACGATTGGCCGCCGCACTCGGCGCCGCTACGCCGGCCGGCTGAAGCGCCCCGGCGTAGCCGTAGGCGCGCAAGCGCAGTCCCCAGCGTGAGCCGTGGCGGCGTATTTCCAGGCCCGCCGGGGTGAAAGCGCCGGAAAGTTCCTGCCGGTCGTTCCGGGCCGTGAAGCCGTTAGCATGCCGCTCGGCTCGGTACCCAGCTTGATCGCGCCCGACTGCGGCAGACACGCTGGATTGCATATCCGGTGACAGGCTCGAAAAACCAGCGGCCACGGGAGCCGCACCGGCCAAAGTCAAACCGATGACCACAGTTCCAATCCGCATGGTGACGATCAGTATACACCGGTCACCCCCACTCTTCCCGACGTGCGGTACTACGCTTCCCAGCCAGCGGCGCATTCAGGAATTCCAAAAAAGGAGCCAGCGCGCGGAACCGCTTCTCCAATTGCGTGAAAAGCTTCGGCGTGGTGACCAGCGCGGCATCCAGCGTGGTGAACAGCAGGAATTGCTTGAAGCGCAACAGATCGGCCGCCGGATGTTCGGCGCCGAAACCCTTGGGCGGGCGGGTCAGTTGCTCGCCCTGCATCGCTCCGAACAGCCGCTTGACCGCGCTCGCCGCCACCAATTGGCGAAAAGCCGCGGGCTGCCCGGCGATATGCGTGCGCACTGCCAGCAGCGTTTCCGGCGGAGGCATATAAATGCCGCCGCCCACCTCCACGCCCTTGTGCGAGATCGCAAAGTAGTAACCCGCTGCGCCATGCTTCTCCATGCCGCGCCGCGCAAACGACGCCGCGATATGTGTCTTGTACGGTGTCTTATCGGGGCTGAAGCGCGTGTCGCGATAGATGCGATAAATGGCTTTCGGCGCATCCGTGACGTAGTCTGGCGCGAAACTCATCATGGCGCGGTTCAACTCGGTCACCAGTTCCACCATCGGCGCCTTCACTTTTTCGTCGTAGATATGCTTGCGTGGCTGGAACCATTCGCGCTCATTATGCCTCGCCAGACCGCGAAAAAAGGTGATAGCCTCTGCCGGAAAGCCCGCAAACCCGGATCGCATAGAATGCCTCCTATAATTGAATCAATGGACTCCACGCTCGCGCGCCTGTCCGAAATACCCAATTTAACCGTTTCGCGCGATGCGGCGCTCTCCGCTTACACACGCTTCGCCATCGGAGGGCCGGCCGATATCTACGCCGAAACCGAAAGCGTGGAATCCTTCATTCAGGCTCTGGCAGTGGCGCGCGCGAGCGGCCGCGACTTCATGGTCATGGGCGGCGGCACCAACCTGATCGTGTCCGATCGCGGATTCCGCGGCATCATGCTGCGCTTCGTGGCGCGGCGCATTCTGGCGGCGGGTGAGCGGGTCGCGTGCGATGCCGGCGCGGTGTTGCAGGACCTGGTGGATTTCTCCGTCGGCCGCGGGTTACAGGGCCTCGAGACTCTCGCCGGAATCCCCGGCTCGGTGGGCGCGGCCGTATATGGCAATGCCGGCGCCTACGGCCATTCCATCTCGGAGCGTGTGCGGCAGGTACGCTTCTTCGATGGCGCCTGCGTGCGCGTATTTGACAACGCGGCGTGCGAATTTCAATATCGCGAAAGCGTGTTCAAGCGCCACAAGGACTGGATCATCTTCTCGGCGGAATTGCATCTGACCACCGCCGACGCGAATGCTCTGCGCCGCACGGCGGACGATATCGTGAAGGTTCGCAACGAGAAATTCCCCGTCACCATGAAGTGCGCCGGCAGCATATTCAAGAACTTTCTGCTGGCCGAATTGCCGCCGGCGGCAGCCGCCGCAGTGCCTGCTAGCGTGGTCCGCGAAGGAAAAGTCCCGGCCGCTTATTTTCTGGAACAAGTGGGCGCCAAAGGCATGTCGCGCGGCGATATCCATGTGGCCGTTTACCATGCCAACCTGATCTATAACGCCGGAGCCGGCACCGCCGCGGATCTCTGTGCCCTGATCGCGGAACTCAAATCGCGCGTGCGCCGCCAGTTCGCCGTCGAACTGGAGGAGGAGGTGCAATACGTGGGGTTCGCCGATGCGTGCCCGGTCTAGCGCGCGCCGCTCGCGCCGTGGCTGGTGGCTGGTGGCTGGTGGCTGGTGGCTGTGTTTTTCACCCGCCGCGGCGCAGTCCGGCGGGCTGCACGACGCGGTTACCGCGGGGAATGTGGAACAAGTACGCTCGCTTCTGGCAGCGGGCGCGGATGCCAACACCCGCGACCCACTCGGCGCCACTCCATTGCATGACGCGGCCTGGATCGGCAACCAGGAAATCGCCGCGCTGCTCATCGCCCATGGCGCCGAAGTAAACGCCCGTCACCTGGAAGCCGGGTCTACGCCACTCGATTACGCAGTCATCAAAGACAATCGCGCCGTCGCGGAGTTGCTCCTCGCACATGGCGCCGCCGTCCAGGAAACGGACCGGTCCGGCTCGACCGCCCTGCACCTCGCCGCCACGCGCGGCTATCAGGATATGGTGGCGCTGCTGGTAGCCCACGGCGCGAATGTCAGTGCCCGCGACGGAGCCGGTGCCACGCCGCTCGATGATGCCTGCTGGAAGGGCTATCGCGCCATCGCCGCGCTGCTGTTGGACAAAGGCGCACCCATCGACGCGCGCAATCCGGAAAGCGGCGCCACACCGCTGAACGAAGCCGCCGCCAAGGGGCAGGCCGACGTAGTCGAACTGCTGCTCGCGCGCGGAGCGGATGTGAACGCGCGCGATAACGCCGGTGCCTCACCGCTTGAGAATGCCTCGCGCTACCGCCACACCCCGGTCATGGATCTGCTGATGGCCCACGGCGCTAGCCTGGCCAGGCGCGATCAGCCGGGCGTTTCGCTATTGGACGAGGCCGTGCTGAAAGGCCAGGCCGACATGGTGGAACTACTGGCTGCCAAGGGCGCCGACGTTAATGCGCACAATCGGGAAGGCTCGCCGCCATTGGCGGATGCCGCGCTCAAGGGCTACACGGAGATCGCCCGGATTCTGCTCGATCACGGCGCGCGCGTGAACGAGCGGAATTCCGCAGGCGGCACGCCGCTGCACGACGCCGCGCTGGCAGGGCATCCGGAAATGGCGGCGCTCTTACTCGATCGCGGCGCGGAAATCGATGCGCGCGACACAGCCGGCGTTACGCCGCTCTACAATGCGGCGTCCTGGGGCCGCCGCGACGTGGTCGAATTGCTGCTGGCGCGCGGTGCGGATGCCGGGCTGCGCACCAAGGCCGGCGCTACCGCCCTGGAAGGCGCGGTGGCCAACGGCTTCGGAGATGTCGCCGCCGTGTTGCGCGCCCGCGCGGCGAAGTGAGTCTGGAATCGGTTCCAGCGCTGATACTCAAGAAGGTGCCAAACGCGACGCGACAATACGTGCGATCCGGAGAGCCGGCCAAGGTTACGGGCGTCAGTACGGATACGCTGCGGCATCACGAGTACACCAATTGCAGAGTCCGGTGGCGGATGAGACCGGGCTGACGGGCGTATTCTGGATTGCCCTGGATTTCGCGCCGGAATCGCTTCTTAGTGGACCGGGCACCAGTGCCGGCGCGCCCGCGGTCGATCTGGCGCCGCCGCTTTTCGTTGCGGTCGAGGAACAGCTGGGGCTCAAACTGGAGCCGCGAAAGGCTCCCGTCGAATTCCTGGTGATTGATCACATCGAAAAGGCGCCCACGGAAAACTGAGCACGGCACCAGAAGTACTTCAGCCAGGCGCGCTAATGTGTTAGGCTCATTTTCTCCTGGAAATGAGGAGTTCCGATTAAACACAAGGGGAAGTGGCTGGTGGTGGGGCTGGCCGGCGTGGCGGCGGCCATCTGCCTGGTGCGTTTATTTCTCCACAGCCGCGGGTTCGACTGGCGGGCGTTCCGCGCTACTTTTCTCTCCCTGCGATGGGGTTGGCTGGTGGCGGCCAGCGCTTGGGTGATCGCCGGGTATTACGGGCGCGCGTTGCGCTGGCGGGTCTTGATCCGGCCGGTCAAACCGCAACCCAGTCTGTGGAACTTGTTCGCCGCTACCGTCATCGGCTTCAGCGCCATCACCGTGCTCGGCCGCGCGGGTGAACTCGTGCGGCCCTATCTCATCGCCGCTAAAGAGAAAGTCCCGGCTTCCTCGCAAATGGCTGCGTTGGTGCTGGAGCGCATATACGATGTTCTGATCGTATTTGCCATTTTCGGATTCGCACTCGGCCGCGTGCGACGATCCGACGTCACCTTGGGACCGGCGCTTACCTGGGTATTTGCCGTGGGCGGCTGGCTGGTGGGAGCTCTAGCGGTCATCATATTGGGGCTGCTGGCCGCGTTTCGGCATTTCTCGTCAACCATGCGGCGCCGTCTGCTGGACGCTCTCGGTGCCCTGTCGGAGCGCCACCTCCAGAAGGCCGATGGCCTGATTACGGCCTTTGTGCAGGGGATGGAATCCACCAAGAGCCCAAAAGCCATGCTTTTAATGGTCTGGTATACGGTTCTCGAATGGGTTACCATCGCGCTGACCGTATTCTGCGTCATGCAGGCGTTCGGCGGCGTGCTGCAGTTCGGCTGGCTGGATGTACTGATCTTCCTTGGCTTTCTGGCCTTTGGCACGGTCGTCCAGCTGCCGGGTGTCGGCGGAGGTATGCAGGTGGTTACCGTCCTGGTGCTGACCGAACTGTTCCGGATTCCCGTAGAGATTTCCACCAGCGTGGCCCTTGTGCTGTGGTTTATTTCATTTGTAGTAGTTCTGCCATTTGGCGTTGCTTTGGCCCTCCATGAAGGCATCCAGTGGCGCAGTCTGAAGCAACTGCAGCCGGAAGTCTCGATATGAAGTGCCCATTCTGCAATCACATAGAAGATAAGGTAGTGGACTCGCGCGAGAGCCGCGAGGGAGATGCCATCCGGCGCCGGCGGCAATGCCTTGCGTGCGAGCGCCGCTTCACAACTTATGAGCGGATCGATGAAGTGCCGTATATGGTGATTAAGAAAGACGGCCGCCGCGAAAAGTTCGACCGCCAGAAAGTATTGTCCGGATTGCTGAAAGCTTGTGAGAAGCGGCCGATAAGTATGGGTAGGCTGGCAGAACTGGTGGACCAGGTCGAAGCCAAGGTGACGGATTCGACGGATCGGGAGATATCTACTACAGAAATAGGAGAAATGCTGATAGACGCGCTACGCGATCTGGATAAGATCGCTTACGTACGGTTCGCCTCGGTTTACCGCGACTTTCAAGACGAACAAGCGTTCTTCAATGAGCTGAAGAACCTGATGCGTCACAAGGTGCCTTGAGGCCCATCGGCCGCTGCCGGAGCTTTAGACCCCGCGACCCAGGGCACGATCGAGGCAGCGAAGAGCTATTTTGCGGGCGATTTCGCGGAGATGGCTGTAACCAAAACGGTTCTGAAACATCTTTAACTATAGGACTTAACTTTCCTGGTGATTGGTGTTATCATCAGTTAATGTGCCATTGGCGAAGGAAGTCCCCCGCATTGGCGTGCCGTACTAGCAAGTCCGAAGCGTTTCTAGAACCCCTGAATCTAACCAAGTGCAAGTTGCAGATGCTACTTCGACCGAGTTAATTGGGGGGAGGTGAGTCGAACGGTGGATCAATTCGAAGATCAATTCTTAGCAGATAATCCTGAAGCCTTGGGCCTCAACTTTGAAGAGGATGCCAAGTTCTTTGATGCCGAGGCAGGCCACGAGGCCGATTTCCTGCATCCTGCGCCGGTGGAAGAGTCCATCTACACGGACGATCCGGTACGGGTGTATCTGCGTGAAATGGGAGCAGTTCCGCTCCTGACGCGCGAAGGCGAGGTAGACTTGGCCCGCCGCATGGAACGCGGCAAATTGCGCATGCAAAAGGCCATCAGCCGCTCGGCCCTGGTACAGCGGGTGGTCGTCGAACTGGCCGAGCAGTTGAAGAAGGGCGCCGACGAAATCGACAATGTAGTGGACGTAGGCGACGTCGAAGAAGGCACCCCGGCGGATTTGAAGAAACGCGCTGACCTGTTGAAATTATTCACCGATCTGATCGTCGTGTACCGGAAACTGCAGCAGGTAACGGACAAGGTGGAAACCATCCCCGTGAACCTGAAACGGCAGCGCAAACGCTGGTGCAACCGCTTGAACCGGACCAAGGTGCAGGTGTCTCAGGGTATTCGGGTCATCCCGTTCCGCTCGCTCAAATGGAAGGAATTTGCAAAAGAAATCGAGCGTGCGGTCGAGGAACTGGGCCAACTGGATCGGGAGTCGAAGAAGATCGAGGCGAAGGCCGCCGGTCAGCCGCAACTGCAGGCCCGACTGAAGGACCTGAAGAAGGAAATCCGCAAACGCGAGACCATGGCCGGCGCTTCTCTACCGGACCTGAAACACACGCTGACGGTGATCCGGCATGGGGAAGCCGAGGCGGAACGAGCTAAAAAGGACTTGGTAGAGGCCAACCTGCGCCTGGTGGTTTCGGTAGCCAAGAAGTACGTAAACCGCGGACTTCACTTGCTGGACCTCATCCAGGAGGGCAATATTGGTCTGATGCGCGCCGCGGACAAGTTCGAATACCGCCGCGGATATAAGTTTTCTACGTATGCCACGTGGTGGATCCGTCAAGCCATCACGCGCGCCATCGCTGACCAATCGCGCACAATTCGAATTCCCGTTCACATGAACGAAAGCATGAATAAGTTTTTACGTGCGTCGCGTGAACTGGAGAAGGAACTGGGCCGAACTCCTACAAATGACGAAATTGGCCGTCGGATGGACATTCCGGTAGAGAAAGTCCAGAAGCTGAAAACCATTTCCCGCGACCCTGTATCGCTGGAGACCCCCGTCGGGCGGGACGGCGAATCGGCATTGGGCGATCTGATCGAAGATCGCTGGGTCGGATCGCCGGTGGACGCCGTGATCGAGACTAATGTCCGGGACGAAACCGCCGGCATCCTGAAAACCCTTTCTCCGAAGGAAGAAAAGGTGATCCGGTTGCGGTTTGGGATCGGCTGCGAACGCGAACACACTTTGGAAGAGATTGGCCAGGAGTTCGACGTCACGCGCGAGCGCATCCGTCAGATCGAAGCCAAAGCGTTGCGGCAACTGCGTGCCCCCGAGCGGGCGCGGCGGTTACGGGCGCTGATGGCCGCCCGGTAAGTTCGCCATCCCCAAAGACGGCAGGCGCTCTTCGTGGTAGAGCGCCGCCGTATTGCGGATGCTCGAAACAATCAGCATCAGCGACATCCCCGTGATTCCCACGACGCCCCCTGCATCCAATAGCGGAAAGCGGTAGCCAAACAGGCTGCCCATCGGTCGGTAGAGCAGCGCAATATTTCCGGCCACCAGCAGCAGCCGCAGCTCCGTAGGGCTGAACTTCCAATACGAAAGCTGAAACGTACCCAGGGCATAAGCGGCCAGGTAGGCTTGGATCGAGAGCATGAAATAAGTTATCAACAAAACCGCCGCTACCATGGGACGCATGTATCCCGATAGGCCCATGCCGGCTACCAGGAAGAAGGTTCCGAAGGCGTCAGTTATGTGGTCCACATAGAAGCCGTAGCGCGGTCGCTGCCGGTTGCGTACGCGCGCCAGCGTGCCATCCAGGCTGTCGCCGAGCCAGTTGGCTGCCAGGCAGCCGATCACCGCCAGCAGCATGTACTTGTTCCAGCGGGCCAGCCAATAACAGACGCCGGCGCAGAACATGGACACCAGACCGAGCAGGGTCAGGTGATCGGAGTTGATCCAGCGCGGCGTCGCATGCGCCATGCGGACCAGCAAGCGCTTCTCGATCGGCGCGAAGAAGCTCTCCTGTTCGCGGGCCGCCTCGCGGAATTTCCCTACCGTGTCAGACATAGTCATAGGATAGCTTCCATGAAGTTACGCGAGCTTATGCCGATAGATACTTGTGGGATGCCTGCAGACACCGGGTAACAGCGTAGGCGCCGGGCCACCGCCGATCCCGGCTCGGAACGCCCTGTGCAAGCTGCCGGTTTTCCGTCCGGTGGCGTTGAAAATGTTGCACCTCCTGGCCGGCGAGGAGACCGAAGTGGGCGAACTGGCGAGCCTGCTGCGTTCCGATCCCGCGCTCAGTGCGGAGCTGCTGGCGGTCGCAAACTCCTCTTTTTATGGCTCACGATACGCGGTCGACAACCTGGCGCGGGCGATCCTGCTGCTGGGCTTTGAACGTGCCCGCTCGCTGACCCTGGCGGTAGCCTTGCGGTCCTTCACCAGCAATCCAGCGAATCCCCAAGTGATGCAAGCTTGCTGGCAGCATAGTATGGCCTCGGCGTTGATCGCCCAGGAATTAGCGCCGCTCTACGAGATCCCTAAAGACCACGGATACACCGCGGGGTTGATCCACGACGTTGGCCGCCTGGGATTGCTGACGGCCCATGGTGAAAGGTACACGGCACTGTTCGCAACGCCTCATGAAACCTTGGCCGCCTGCCTGGAATCCGAGCGCCGCTTGTTTGAAATGGACCACTGTCAGGCCGGCTTTCTACTCACTCAGCGTTGGGGCTTTCCATCCGAGTATTCGCGCGTGGCGGGTTGTCATCATGGCGAGATGCCCGCCGCCAAACAGGACCTGGTAGCGCTTGCGCATACGGCTTGTTCCCTGGCCGACGCTCTTGGCTTCCCGGCGGTGATCATCTTGAACTCGCCCACCGTTGCCGAGATCGTGGCGCAGTTGCCTGCGACACCGTGGCGGCCCTATACGTTCTGCGAAGAACGGATGAAAGATCAGATCGCCGCCGAAATTAAGTGTGTCGGGCTGGCCTGATTCTTCGTCCGCTGAAGATACCGGCGCGTCAGATTCGGTGAAACGCCTTCAAAATCTCCCGCATGGAATATTGCAGCGCAATCGGCCGCCCGTGCGGGCAACTCATAGGGCAGTCGGTCGCCGCCAGTGCCCGCAACAGCCATTCCATCTTGGCATGATCGAGGCGCATATTCACCTTGATGGCCGCCCGGCACGCAATAGACGCCGCAATCGAGCGCCGGATATCTTCAAGCGACAGCCCGCGCAACTCTGCCTCGGCGGTCTCCAGAATCTCGCCCAGCACTTTTTCAAGATCGGCCGGTCCAACTGCAGCGGGCGCCGCTTTCACCGCAAGGGTACGATTGCCGAATGGCTCGCTCTCGAATCCGAGCGCGTTCAGTTCATCGGCGATGCGCGCGTATTCGATCTGCTGGCCCGGCGTCAATTGCAGGATCAACGGCATCAGCAGCCGCTGCGTCTCCACGTTTCCCGCCGCGCGCTGTTTCAACACGTGTTCGAACAAAATGCGCTCGTGCGCCACGTGCTGGTCGACGATCCAGAGACCGGCGCGCCCCGCGGCAATGATAAAGCTCTCGTGGAGCTGCCCGAGTGGCCGCAAATCGGAAAGCGCGCCCAGGGATGCATCCGAAACCGGTAATGCATCCAACGGGAAGGCCCCGTGCGTGTCGGGCACCCGCAGGCGCGGCGCGGCAGCCGGCGGTTCGTCCGCCAGCGCGATCGCCGGACCGCCGAAATCCAGACGCGGCTCCGGTCCGGCGGTAGGCCGCAAAGCAAATGCCGGCAGCGACGGCCCGGAACCGGGATCGTATTCACTCGCTTCCGGCGCGTCCGGCTCCGATCCCCCAGGCGCGGGCAGCACCGACTCTGCGGGCGCGGCCTCGTTCTCCAGCATCTGCGAAAACTCCGAGTACGCTATCCGCGCCGCCGGCTGTGCGCTGGCCGCAGGCGAAAACGCGGGCGCGGGGCGCGTCTCGATCAGCCGCTCGCGAATCGCGTCCCGCACGAAATCGTGCACGAACGATTGGTGCCGGAAGCGCACCTCGGTCTTCGATGGGTGCACGTTTACGTCCACTTCGTCGCAATCGCATTCGAGAAACAGCAGCGCAAACGGAAAGGCGGCATGCGGCATCAGGTTGTAATAGGCCGATGAGATCGCATGCAGCAGCAGGCGGTCGCGAATCAATCGCTGGTTCACGAAAATGAAGATCGAGTTGCGATTGCCCTTTTGCACCTGCGGGCGTGAGACGAAGCCGGTCAGCCGGAACGTTTTGCTGGAAGGCTCCTCGGGTTCGCGCCGGAATTCGGCGATGGCGTCCGTCGGCGGCACATAAGGCGGCGGCAGTTCCAGCCGCTGTTCGCGCGTGCCCAGATCCACCAGTTCCTCGAGCGTCTGGCTGCCGAACACCTGAAACACGCGTTCGCGCATGCTCGCCACCGGGGTCACGGCCAGCAACTCGTTTGCGCCGCTCGACAGCCTGAACGTTTTCTCCGGATGCGCCAGGCTGTAGTGGGTCACCAGTGAGGCGATGTGCGCCAGTTCGGTTTGATCCGAGCGCAGAAACTTCTTGCGCGCCGGGACATTGAAAAACAGATCGCGCACCGTGACGGCCGTGCCCCGCGCCAGCGCGACCTCATCGCAATGCAGCATTTTGCCGCCGGCGATCTCCACGCGGGTGCCGGTGGTCTCTTCATCCGCGCGGGTTTCGAGCAGCAGCCGCGACACGGAGGCGATGGACGGCAGCGCCTCGCCGCGAAAGCCCAGCGTGGCGATGGTGAGCAGGTCTTTCACGTCCCGCAGCTTGCTGGTGGCGTGCCGCTCGAAGGCCAGCAGCGCATCGTCGCGCAGCATGCCGCAGCCATCGTCGGAGATCCGGATCAGCCGCCGTCCGCCGCTTTCCACCTCGACGCGCAGCACTGTGGAGCCGGCATCCAGCGCATTTTCGAGCAGCTCTTTCACTACCGAAGCGGGCCGTTCCACCACCTCGCCCGCCGCGATCTTGTTGGCCACCTGATCGGGAAGCACGCGAATGCGGCCCATAGACATCGTCCACTATAACAAGGAGAGAAGCGCCTTTAGTCTACGGTGAAACTAGCTCTGCCCACGGCACCGGTGGTCTGCCCTTTCCCAATGACCATGTTGCTGCCCGTCGATGCGTCCGATGGAACGGTGAACGTGAACGCGGCGCTATCGCTGAAAGTGCCGTCGGCATTGGCCGTAACCGTGCCTAGAAGATCCCGCTGGTTCTGCCAATAGATGTTGACGGTCTCGAATGAACCGAAGCTAAACCCGTGGACAATCACCGTGCCGCCCGGCGTCCCCGCGTTTGGCTCCAGGATCAGCCGCGGCGTGAAGGCGAAATCGGCGGCTCCTAGTTTTTCGCTGCTCTGGCCCACCGCCAGGAACAGCTTCGGGCCATATTCAGACCGGAGTGCCTGCGCTGTGGCGGTGAACGAGCCGCCGGCATCCGCAGTGGCGCTGACCAATACGGCTGATCCAATGCCGTGGGAATAGATCTGCACGCTCTCGTTGGGGGCGAACTCACTACCCATGAAGGTCAGGTTCGTCTGGTCGTTTCCCATCGCCGGACTGACGCTCAGACCAGCGGTCATGAAAACCACTTGGCCGATTTTGTTTCCCTCGAATTCTGTAAACCACAGGGACCCATCCGGCCCGGCGGTAATTTCCAGTGGATAACTTCCGGCATTGGGCAGCAGGATTTCGGTGGACGCCCCATCGGTTGTGATTCGGCCCAGGGCGAAGGCGCCTGTGAACCAAAGTGCGCCATCCGGCCCCGCGGTGATGCCATAAGCGTATCCTGCGCCGCTGGGCACTGTGTACTCCGTGATGCTCCCCGTAGTGGTGATCCGCCCGATATGATCGTAATTGCCTTCTGTAAACCACAGCGCGCCATCCGGCCCCGCAGTGATCCCGGATGGGTCACTGGCGGCGTCGGACACCTGGTATTCAGCCGTTACAATCCCGGTTGTGGTGATTCGCCCGATGTTATTACCGCTTAATTCCGTAAACCACAGCGCGCCATCCGGCCCCGCCGCGATCGCATAGGGGCGGCTGTCAGGGGTCGGTATCTGGAACTCGGTCACCACCCCAGCGGTGGTGATTCGTCCGATGTTGTTGTTGCTTGGTTCGGTAAACCACAGCGCGCCATCCGGCCCAGCCGTGATCGCATAGGGATCACCGCTAGGCACTGGATACTCGGCCGTGACCACTCCGCTCAGCGTGATTCGCCCAATATTGTTGCCGAATTCTTCCGTGAACCACAGCGCGTTATCCGGGCCCGCGGCGATCCCCCAAGGCGCACTGTCCGCGGTAGGTACGGAGTATTCGGTGAAGCTCCCGGCGGGGGACATTCGTCCGATGCTGTTGGTTTCTGTAAACCACAGCGCTAAATTATCCGGCCCAGCGGCGATGCCGGCGGGAAAGGTGGAAGGCGCGGGTATCGGGTACTCGCCCACGGCTGCCTGCTGCGCCGGCGAAATGGTGGCCGAAGTGAATAACAGTGCTGCCATGCAGCCAAAGCGCGTAAATGACATACAGCGATTTCCCTTTTTTAAACGTATTTAGCGAACCGCCTCTACGTTTATGCGGACATTGACGTATAATTCCGAAGAATATGTGGTGAGCAGCGCGTACGTTCTGCCAGAATAAGTCAGCAGCAGGCCGCAATGCAATGGGGCCGGAGGTTCATTAGTCCCAGCGGGCTCAAGTCCGCAGGTTGTACTCCCTACAGTACAATGAAAGTCCGGCTTATGGATACGTCCCTGATCTTTCGTCTGGTCGGCCTGCGCTACAAGCTGCTGTGGGCCCAGACGCGCACACGCAACGGCCGCATCGCATTGTTTTTCACGGGCTATGCTTTTGCCATCCTCATCCTGCTCCTGATGACTGCCGGCGGCGTTGGCGCGGCCATGCTGGCGGTGCGTTCGGGTCAGGCCGAGAAGATCGCGCAAGCGGTACTGGGCGGACTATTTCTGAATGCGCTCCTGGCATCTGTCGTTACCGGCTTCGGCATTAACACCGCATTCACCGATCAAGCCCTGCGCCGCTATGCGCTGACCGCCGGCGAGCGGCTGGCGGCGCGCCACCTTACCGGCATCCTGGAACCGGTCTGGATTTTCGTGCTGGCTCTCTGGCTCGGTCTGGCCACCGGCTTATATGCTCTGGGCGCAGGCGGCTTCTGGCTGGGTTCGCTCGCCGTGGTGCTGCTGCTGATTGCGGATTACCTGCTGGCGCGCGTAATGGCTACTCTGATCGAGTGGTTGTCGCATGTCAAGGGCGGCACGGCCATCCTTTTCTTGTTGCTCATGAGCGTGTGCCTCCTGCCAAGCTTATTGATCCCGAGATTGGAAAAAGCAAGCGGCGCCCGACAAGCTATGGTGGCCACGCTGCACTATACGCCCCCTTTCGCCGCCGCGGCGATGATGGTGAATGGGAGCGCGCATCTGTTCTATCAATTCGCTGTTATGGCCGGATGGATCGCCGCGTTGCTCCTGCTGCTGGCGGCGCTCGAAAAACAGGCCGCCCGCCCACGCTCCGCGGCCGCCGCCGAAATTGCCTGGGACGACCGCTACGAGCGCATCGCATCCATCTTCGGACCCGCCATGGCGCCCCTTATCGGTAGAACTCTGCGTTATTACGTGCGCTCGAACAAGGTGCGCTTCAATTACATCGCCGCCCTGCCGCTGCTGGCGTTCCTCACCTTCAATCGTAGTGTCGAGGGCGGCGGCCTGCACTATTTCGTGCGCGCATTGGGCGCGTTCGCCGTCGTCGGATTTCTGGGTACCGCGGTAATGTCCACGAACCAGTTCGGCTTCGACTCCTCCGGTTTCCGCCGCTATTTCCTGCTGCCCATAGAGCCGGGCGCGATTCTGCGGGCATCCAGTCACACGGCGCTGTTCGTGGGAGGGTCGCTGGTGGTTGTCGCCGAACTGCTATGGGTGTTCCTGGCGCCTGTGCCGTTCGATGCACGTATGGCGCCCATGCTACTGGCCACGGGTATTGCCGGTCTGTACTTTTTCAATGCGCTATCCATCTGGACTTCGCTGCTCGCGCCGCGCGCCACCAGCTTTGAAACTACATTCGGCAACCAGCTCTCGCTGGGCGCCAACATACTGCTCATTGGCGGCATACTGGGATGCGTCTTTGGCGTGATTGCGCTGGACAAGGCGGTCAGCCCGGCTACTGTGCTGGACCATTGGTGGGTAGCGCCGCTGGCGGCGGCGGTGGCGATAACCGGTTATATTTATTCCCTGCGGCTGGGAGCGGTCGTATTTGTCAGCCGCAGAGAGCGGCTGTTAAAGGCTATCGAAGGACGCGCTTGAGATGACACCAGCCATCGAAATCGTCAACTTGACCAAGAAATACGGAGAAACCGTCGCGGTCGAAAATCTCTCGCTGACGGTGGCGGCGGGGACCATGTTCGGATTCCTCGGGCCCAATGGTTCTGGAAAGAGCACCACCATCGGTTGCCTGACCGGGCTTCTCGATCCCAATGCGGGCGAGATCCGCATTCTGGGTGAGCCTTTCCGCGATGGCGCCGTTGCGTTGAAACGCCGCATGGGCGTGATGCCTGAATCGCTCGGTCTGTTCGATGCGCTTTACGCCCACGAGTTTCTCTTTTTCCAGGCGCGCATGTTCGGTCTGGACGAACAGACGGCCCGGCGCCGCGTAAACGAACTGCTCGACGCGATGGATCTCGGCGGGACAGGCAAGAAACGGCTCTCGGAATTCAGCGCCGGCATGCGCAAACGTGTGGCCTTTGCCGCGGCGGTAATTCACGGCCCGGACCTGCTCTTCCTCGACGAGCCGTTCGAGAGCATCGATCCGGGGGGTGTGGCGTCTATCAAGCAATGGCTGCACAAGATCATCGGGCAAGGCCGCACCGTCTTCCTTACTACACACGTGCTCGAAACCGTGGAGCGGCTCTGCTCGCAGGTGGCTATTATTACCAGTCCCGGCAAGCTGGTGTGGCAGGGCGACATCAGCGCGCTCGACCGCGACGGCACCATCTCACACGATGGTCAGGAGTTCCGCACACTAGAGCAGTTGTTCCTGCACCTGACAGGCGAGCGCTACGCACAGCTCGATTGGCTGTAGGTGGGGCAGGACTCCAGTCCTGCGGCGGGTCTCCAGACCCGCCATCTGGCGGGACGTGGGCGCCTGCCCCACTCATTCCTTCTTGCGGTATGCCAGGAATAGAGCGATGCGATCCCAGCGGTCGCCCGCCCAGACGCCCGGCCCAATCTGGTAGCCCCGCCGGCGCAGGAGATCCTCCGGACTCACCGGCTGTTTCCACGACTTGTGATTGTATCCCACCCACACCCGGTCTGCCGATATCTCATCCACACTTGTAAGGTTTTCCAGCTTCCAGGTCTGGTGATAGTGAGATTCCAGATAGTAACTCATCGGAAAGGCGAGGTATGGATCGAGAAAGTCAATGGTGGCCGGGCCGCTCTCCTGCACGTTAAGTTCTAATAACTGCCCCGTAAGTACGTCCATGTTGTTCCTAAGCTCGGGATACAGGGTCACTCGATAAAGGCCGAAGACGCCCCAGGCGCAGGCGATCGACAGGACCATGAAGCGCACCCACTTAGGCCGCAGCGCCACTAAGCCCGTAGCCAGCAGCGCCACATAGGGCACCGCGGAAACGATCAAGTGACGGTTGCCCCAGATCGAATTACGCAGCTGATTGCTCACCAGATACGCCGTGACGGGCGGCAGGAACGCCATCAATGCGGCGAAGCGCAGGCGGCTCATCTGCAATGGGTCGCGGGCGGCGCGAAAGACGCGCCACAGCCCGGCAATCATGGCGCCGAACAGAAAGAAGACCATGGCTGAGGCGAGGGGAATGGGCCACAGCGCACCGTCGCAGCCTACGTAATACCACCAGACATCGCCGATTTTGGGATGCCGGATCCAACCCAGATTGGGCGTCAAACCACCCTTGGCGATCGCGGCTTCGGCCGCCACGTAGGCCCAAGGCGCGAACAGCATCGCGATGACGGCCGTCGACAGCAGGAACGCCTTGAGCTTGCGCCGATCCATCCACAGCAGATGCAACCCCTCGATCCCGATGACCATCCACCCGAAGTACTGCGTATAAACGAGCAGCAGATTCACTGTAGTAAGCGCAATCAGCCGCTTCCGGCTGGCGCCCTCGAGAAAGCGGTAAAAGACCGTTACGGAAATGAGACTGAGCAAGAAGAACAGCGCGTACATACGCACATACCGTGCGTGGAATACCTGGTCGTTATTGATCGCCAGCAAGGCCAGCGCCATGACTCGCGCGGGTGCGCTGAGCTGCAGCTGGCGGAAGAAGATCCACGCCGGTATAAGGGCGGCAACGGAGAGAAGGAACGGCAACAGCCGCAACCAGGGCATGGATTCGCCGCCGATCTTCACCCACAACCAAAGCGTGAGATAGGAGAGCGGCGGATGCACCACATCGGCGCGCACGGATTGGAAAAGGTGTACCAGCCCGGAGCGCGCCGTCAGCAGGCTGAAGATCTCGTCGGAATCCAGGCAAAAGGCGGTCAGATTCCAGAGCCGGATGGCGATAAACGCAGCCACCAGCATCGCGACGATGCCCGGTTCCAGGCGGTGTAAGGGCCGCTTGGCAGTCGTGGCGTCGGCCGCGCCGGTAGCTATCGTGGCCATGCGGTCTCCGCAATCGGCGTGGCCGGCCGCAAGCGGCGTAACCGGCGCTTGACGCGCGTGGGTAGATTCAGGCTGGCGAGGCCATACATCAGCGCGATCAGCAGCAGGCTGGCGGCGGCGCATTCTCCGATGGTCAGCCGCTGCTTGGCGAACCAGAACCACCTGCCATACACCAGCTCCACATGCACCCAATAAATGAGCAGTGAATTGGTGCCGAGGCGGCGAACAAATGCCAATTTTTCGGCGGATTGGCCGGCGGTCCACACGAACCCAGCCGCCGCCAGCACCAGTACGATCCCGAACCGGATGAAGATCAAACCGGGGCTATTGAGCCAGAAATCGGAGTTCGCGTAGATGGAGAACGGCAAGTTGGAGAAGTAATGCGCGGTCACGATGAGCGCGAGGCCGAAGCTCGCTGACCATTCCATGATACGATCGCGGGCCAGGGGGGCCGTCCGCAGCAGCGCGCCAAAGCCGACGCCGAAGGCAATATAGGCCGCATCCGGGAAGAAGCTGAAGAACTCTTTATTGGGCACGATGTAATTGCGGACGAGCCAGGGCGCGGCGGACCAGTCCGGCATGGAGATCAGCGGGGTCGCGGCGGCGATGGCCAGTCCGGCCGCGGCGCACAATGTGATTCTCCGGCGGGGCGCCAGCATCGCCACCGGGGAAAGTACGGCTATTCCGAACGCCATGCAGTTCAGGATATCCACGCGAAGGATCTCGGTCCAGGGGTTGCCCCAGGCGAACAGCCACAATTGGAAGCGGAACGCGAAGGCAATCGCCGCGAGGTATGCCGCACGTGTGAGCGCCGATCTCAGCCGGGCAGCCGGCGCAAGGCCGGCGCGGTCAGCGCGATCGAGCCGGAACGCCAACGTCGCACCGACCAGGAAGAGAAAGATCGGGGCGGGCATGCCGCCGATGAACTGCGAAAGAACGTAAACCGGGTGATTGTGAAGATCAGCACGGGCGAAGGAATTGAACAGGTGCCCTTGCAGCATGATCAGGACGCCCAGGCCCCTGAGCCAGTCCAGAGCGAGCACTCTGTCCGTGCGATCCATTCTCCAGCAATCGTCTCTGTAGCAATCGTCGCACCCCGGCGCAGTAATTTTCAACAGAGGGCCAAGGGTTGACGCTGATCAGCGTTTCAGCTTTTCCAGTCCGGCGTAGACCGCCCGCTTCGGCAAACCTCGCCGGTGCGCCACGGTCTTGATCGCTTCCATGCGGCTCATTCCCTGGGCCACACATGCCTCGACCGCGTCAGCCAGCGGCGTATCGTCCTGTGCCGCGCCGGTACGCCTGCCAATCAGTAGCGTTATTTCGCCTTTCACCGATTCGCGCGCCGCCAGCGCCGCTATAATCTCCGAGGCCGTGCCGCGCAGGAACTCCTCGTGCACTTTAGTTAGCTCGCGCGCCACTACCACGGGCCGGTCGCCGAGCACCTCCCGCACAGCCCCGAGCGTCTCCACTATGCGATGGGGAGCTTCGTAAAAGATGATAGTGGCGGTTTCGTCCTTCAGCGCTTCGAGTGCGCGCAGGCGCTGGCCGGATTTGGCCGGCAGGAACCCGCCAAAATAGAAGCTGTCGGTGGGCAGGCCGGACGCCGCCAGCGCGGTGGCCGCCGCGGAAGCGCCGGGTACTGCCTCCACGCGGATGCCGCTGTCGATCGCCGCGCGCACCAACCGGTAGCCCGGATCGGAGATCAGCGGCATGCCCGCGTCGGAGACCAGTGCCACAGTGATCCCGTCGCGCAGTTTCGCGGTCAACTCCCGGCTACGCTCCGCTTCATTGTGCTCGTGATAGCTGACGGTGGGCTTGGCGACTCCGTAATGATCCAGGAGCTTGCGGGTGTGCCGGGTATCCTCGCAGGCGATCAGGTCCGCCTCTTTCAGGATACGGACCGCGCGAAAAGTGATGTCCTCCAGATTGCCGATCGGAGTGCCCACCAGGTACAGGGTCCCGCTCAGTGGGTGTGCTCCTCGCAAGCCGGGATCGGCGTTGCCACGGCCATATTATCGACCAGATCGGTGCGCGGAGTGAGCGTCGGCATCGGTTCCAGGTTTTTTGGTATCGGGATTTGCAGCAGGGGAATAGCGCACACGTTGGACTCCGCCGGCCAGGCCCGCCGCAATATTTGCCCGGGCCTTAGCGTCGCTTGGGTGTGCCCATATTTCTTGATGAAGTCCCGCAATGCCCGATCAGCTCCCGCATTCGCTCCCGGGAACTGTTGGGGCGCCGTCTGGGCCGAGAGGGTCATCGCCCATATTGCCGCCGCCAATATCCCGGTCGCTCGGTAATACATATATCAGCCTCCTTGCTGCGATGGCGGGATCAATCCCCGCGAATTGTAGGGCAGGCCCGTGGCCTGCGATGGTCCCTTGGACCGCCCTTCACACTGCCAGCGCATAGCGGCAGGGCGACATGGAGCTGTATCCTATTCAAGTGAGGCTGAGTCACTTCTCCGGCGCCTTATCCCCGGCCTTCGCTTCCGGCACAGCTAGCGTGACGTTCAGAGCGGAAAACTTCTGGTCGCCATCGCGTGTCGCTTCAAGCGAGATGTGCGTTCCCGTCGCGATGTCGGCGGGATTCATGGGCTGGTCATTTTTCAGAAATTTGGTCTTCCTGGATACGCGAAAGGTAAAGCTTTGCGGGTCGGCATCGGGCTCCGCACGATCAAGGTCTACGATGATTTGCTTCTTAGTGATGGACTTTACCGTTCCACTGAAACTGACCGCCGGGCCGTTGTAGGGACCCGCCGTTGCAGTGGCCGAACTGGGCATCCGCCGCGGGTAATACTGTGCCGGCATATGCCCCGGCAGCAGGAACATCAGCATAACCGGAAGGATCGCAATGCGCCGCATCCTTTCATTCTCGCAGAATCGGACGAAATTTCCAGTGCAACCTTGCATGCTATTTTAGACGTCTCTAACGTATAAGGGGATAACTATGCTTCGAGATCTCGGACTAACACGCCGCGGATTGCTGATGCTAGCAGGAGGTGCCGCGACCTCCCGGCTCAGATTGTATGCCGGCGGCTCAGACTTCTGGAATAAGAAGGAGCCCGCGGAATGGTCATCGGAGGAAATTGATAAGCTGGTGACAAAATCGCCGTGGGCCCGGCAGGTGAATGCCATGGAGCCTGTAAACCGGCAGAATGCTGGCAGCCAGGGCGGCCCAGGCGACCCAGGCGTGGGCGGGAGTCCCGGTGGCGGAGGCTACCCTGGTGGCGGCGGTTATCCTGCCGGTGGCGGCTACCCTGGGGGCGGCGGTGGCATGGGTTACCCCGGCGGCATGGGGGGCGGACGCGGCAGGCGTGGAGCCGGCAGCCCCACCGGCATTTCGTATACCGCCACCGTCCGCTGGGAGAGTGCCAAACCCGTACTGGAGGCCCTGAAGACAACTCTGCCGCCATCGCTCTCCGGCGACTATGTCATCAGCGTGAGCGGTGCGCCGGTGCTCGAGTCGGGACGCCAGCATGCGGATGACGGCGATTCCGAAACCACGGTATCCAAGGGGTTGAGCGACGAGGTCCTGGATCGCATCAAGGAGCTGACTTATCTGGAGCCGAAGGGTAAGCGTCCGTCACAACCAAGTGCAGTACAGAAAGGTCCGGCCAGCAGCTCCGGACACTCCACTCTGCTATTTGGTTTTCCGCGCGAGGAAATGGCTCTCTCGGCGGACGACCGGGAAGTTCTCTTCACTACCCAACTGGGAAAGATCGAAGTGAAGGCCAGGTTCAACCTGAAGGACATGATGTATCGTAACGAGCTGGCTTTGTAAGCGCGCTAAATTTTACAAAGCCTTAACAGCAAACCAGTAACATACGTCTGTCCCGGCACGTTCACGTTCCAGGGGTAACTTTCAGCATGCAAAAGGTGATGACTGCCGCAGCGTTGTCGGGCGCGCTGGCCGCGGGATTAATGGCACAAAGTGCGATCCGGCCGCACAACTATGTCCAAGCGATGACTGCGAAACTGGGTCTCAGCACCGAGCAGCAATCGCAAGCCACCACGATCTTCAACAACGCTCGCACCACTGAATCCACTCTGCACACGAGTATGAAGATGGCGCAGCAAGGACTCAGCGATGCCGTGAAGAGCAATAATCCGGCCGGCATGGAGCAACTCTCCAATACCGTAGGCAGCCTGACGGCGCAGATGACTCTGGCGCACGCGAAGGCCCGGGCCGCTTTTTACCAGATCCTCACGCCGGAGCAGCGCTCGACATTGGCGCAATTGGAGAGCCAGCGGCCGCGCGCGCAATGGAGGCACGCACGCGCCGGTTCGCAAACAGGCAGCCAATAGCCGATCGGTGCTATTTTGCGGCTCCCATCGGAACCCGGAATTTCGGAGCCTGACGTCCGCCAGAAAGTCCAGGATTGCCTGGAGTTAGCGCGGCGGACCCAATCCGCGGCAGCGGCAGGTCAGCGCCTGATAGCCGCCCGGACGGCCGTCGACCTGGTCCGGGCGTATGATAGCGTGCTGGAGAATATCCGGAGTGTCCCGCTCTCTGCGCCGGAACAACAGCGCTTGCTCGATCGACTGACGCCCGTGACTGAGTTATTAAGAAAGTATCGGCTTCGCTAATATTGCGGGGCAGGCGCCTGCCTGCGGTGGGCTCCCAGGTAGCCTGCCGCGAAGTATCGTCGCGGCCCCAGCCCGTCTTAAACTTTACTCTTCGCTCTTGACGGCGATGGCGATAATCGAAGTGGGTGGCCAGGGCAGCAGGCTGTCGATGCGCCGCCACAGCCACACCAGCCGGTCGAAGATCCCCAATTGAATCCGGCCGATCGTCTTTCTCCGCATGATGCGGCCATTCACGTACCAGGCCGGACGTGAAATGCGATTGAAGTCCAAAATACGTTCCACGCGGAAGCCCGTCTGCTCCAGTTTGCGTTGCAGTTCGTCGCGGGAGTAGCGGCGGCAGTGACCCAGCGCCGTATCGAGCGAGCCGAAAATTTCCTGGCCGTGCGGCACCAGCAGGATCGCGCGGCCGCCGGGCTCGAGCGCCGTGTAGATATTCCTCAGGCTGGCCATCTCGTCCGCGACATGCTCCAACACGTTCAGACACACCACCGAGTCCACCGTCCCGGCTAACGATTCGAAATCCGCCGGATTCGCCACATCGCAATGCCGCACTTCCATATGCGGACGGTGCTGAAAGCGTGCGCGCAGGCGCGCCAGGTGCTCCGGATCGATGTCCGCCGCGATGTAGCGTTCGCGCCGCGGGCACAGAATGCGAGTCAGGTTGCCGATGCCCGCACCCGCTTCGAGCACGCGCTTCCCGATGTAAGGTTCAATGGTAGCGGCCATCCAGCGGTTAAAGCGCTTGGCCGTCGCGAGTGCATCCAGGATCTCCGGCCCCGCATCCTTGTATACGTCCCGCGTGAACCCATAGCGCAGGATCACGTAGACGGCTTCGAAAGCGTCCTTCAGCCCGATCTTCTTGCCTTCGTCGTAAGTGCGGCCGTGATAACCGATGGCGGTCTCGTAGATGCGCGCGTGGCGCTTGGCTAGCTTGATGGTTATCTCCGGCTCCAGTCCGAAGCGGTCGCTGCGAATAGGGATACTCTGCAACAGCGAGGTACGGAAGGCTTTGTAGCAGGTCTCCATGTCGGTCAGATTCAGATCGGAAACGATGTTGCACATACCGGTCAGAATCTGGTTGGCCACAGAGTGCCAGAAGTACAGCACGCGGCGCTCGCCCGCGATCACGAAGCGCGAGCCGAAAACAGCATCGGCATTGCCATCCAGCAACGGCGCCAGCAGCCGGCTGTATTCACGCGGGTCATATTCCAGGTCGGCGTCCTGAATGAGTGAGAACTCACCGGTGGCGTGCTCGATGGCGGTGCGAATGGCCGCGCCCTTGCCCTGGTTACGCGGTTGCCGGATGAGCCGGATCACACCCGGATGGGCCGCGGCGATCTCCTCCACGATCTCGGCCGAACTGTCAGTCGAACCGTCGTCGACCACGATGATCTCCCGTCCGGAGTCCTCCGGCAAGGGCGCCGCGAGTACCCGTTCCAACAGCGTTCCGACGAACTCTTCTTCGTTATATAGGGGGATCAGGATAGAGATAGTGTGGGCTGCCATGGCGGCGCGAATCTCCCATTGTACAGTAGGGATACGCGACGCCGCCCCCGTAGAGGCGTGTTAGGCTTGACAGGGTCGCCGGGCATTTGTATATTGTACATATACATTAGACAATGAAAACGGCCCCGTCCCTCAAGATCGACTTGGCCTCCCCGGAATCCGCTTACGAGCAGATTGCGACCGGGCTCCGCACCCTGCTGGTGGCCGGAGAGTTTCGCCCGGGCGCGCAACTCCCCACCGTGCGCCAGCTCGCCATGGACCTTGGAGTCCACCACAACACGGTGGCGGAGGCCTATCGCATCCTGGCGCAAGAGGGCTGGTTGGATTTGAAGCGGAGACGCGGCGCAACCGTGGTCGAGCGCCCCCGGCCCGAGGCCACGCCCGAAGCCCGCGCGAAGTTCGTGCGTCGCTTGCAGGAACTGGCGGCGCGCGCGACCGCTGAGGGCGTGCCCGCGGCAGCCATCGTTCGCGAGTTGGGCGACCTGACGCGCAAGCTCCGCACGAGAGGAATCAAATGACCATAAAGCGTGTTCTTCCGCTGCTCTGGGCTGCGGGCCTCGCGGCACAAACTACATCCGGCATCGAGCCGCTCGCCAAAGACCTGACGCAGCATCTGGCGGCGCGGCGCTTCGACCTCATCGTCACACACTTTGACGAGACCATGACCACCGCGATGCCCGCCGCCAAGCTGGTCGAGTTCTGGGATGGCCTCGTCGCGAAGGTGGGAGCCTTCCAATCCATTGCCGGGACGAGGGTACAGACCGTCCAGGGTTACCAGGTCGTGCTGGTGACTTCGAAGTTTGAAAACGCGACACTCAACGTTAAGTGGGTCTTTGATTCGAAGGGCCGCGTCGCTGGATTTTTTGTCGTGCCGATAGAATCGGACGCGCCGTGGACGCCGCCGGATTACGCCAAGCCCGCCAATTTCCATGAACAGCCGATCACGGTCGGCAGCGCGCCCTGGCAACTTCCGGGCACCCTGACCCTTCCCCATGGGACGGGACCGTTCCCCGCCGTCGTGCTGGTACACGGCTCCGGACCGCAGGATCGGGACGAGACTATCGGCCCCAATAAACCGTTCAAGGATCTCGCGTGGGGTATGGCGAGCCGGAATATCGCCGTCGTTCGTTACAACAAGAGAACGCTCGAGTACGGCAAGGAAATGAAGGCGCAGGGGCCTCGCTTGACGGTCAATGAGGAGACTGTGGCCGATGCACGGCTGGCCGTGACGCTGTTGGCGCGGCGGCCCGAGATAGACTCCCGGCGCATCTTCGTACTGGGGCACAGCCTGGGTGGGATGCTCGCGCCGCGTATCGCCCAAGGCGATGCCCAGGTGGCCGGCCTGGTGATGCTGGCAGGTACGACCCGCCCGCTCGAGCGGGTGATCGTCGAGCAGCTCAAATACATCGCCGGCCTCGACGGCAAAATCTCCCCTGAAGCACAGCAGCGGATTAACGCCGCGGAGCAGTCGGCCAAGGAAATCGAGAGCCCGGCGCTGGCCGCGGACGCCAGGCTGAACGTGCTGGGTGCGACGATTTACGGATCCTATTTTCTCGACCTGCGGAGTTACCATCCGGCCGAGGTGGCGGCACAGCTCAAGATCCCCATGCTCATCCTGCGCGGCGAACGCGACTACCAGGTGACCGCCGAGGATTTCGACGGCTGGAAGAAGGCTTTGGTGGGCAAACCGGAAGTCACGCTAAAAGTCTACCCAGGGCTCTTCCATCTCTTCATGCCCAGCAGTTCCCGCGGCACAGGGCTGGGAACACCGGCCGACTACCAGAAGCCGGGCCACGTAGTGGAGCCGGTAATCGAAGACATCGCCAGATGGATTCTGGTCCAGCCGGGAGGGTCAAAATGAGCGCGCCATCTTTTCTGCTGCCGAACCTGATCATGATCCTGATGATCGCGCTGCTGGTGGCGATCTCTTACGTAATTCCACGCCTGACGCGCCCGGACATTTACTTCGCCGTGACCGTCCCGCCTGATTTCCGCGATTCAGCCCGGGGGCGCGCTATTCTTGGCCGCTACCGGGTCGAATTGTTGATTTACGGAATCATCGCCATCGCCGTAGCCTCCAGCGGTCTTTGGATTCCCCACCCGTCCAGCGACAAACTGATGGTTGCCGGGCTGGTGCTGCAACCGGTGGGCGGTTTCATCGCCTACTACCGGGCTCGTCAGAGAGTGCTTCCGCATGCCGTTCGACCGGCGACGGTTCGCGAAGCGGCACTCACACCCCACGAGGTACGCCTGCCGGGCGGGTGGACCGCTCAAGTTGGCCCGTTGGCTCTGCTGGCGGCGGCGGCCGCGTGGCTGGGCCTCCATTGGGCCGCGATCCCCGACAGCTTCCCGATCCACTGGGGCCTCGACGGCCAACCCGACAATTGGGCCACGCGCAGCTTCGTGGGAGTCTTCCTGCCCTTGCTTACGGGCGCTTTTCTCTGTGCCCTGCTCGGCTTCCTTGCCCATGCCATCCTGCGCTGGTCGCGCGTGATCCGCATCGGTGGAGCGGCGGGCGAGAGCGAGCACTACTTCCGCCGCACGGTGGTCTCGATCCTGGTTGCCACGGAATATTTCATGGCCCTCGTGTTTGCATGGACCGGCATCCTGCCGTTATCGGCGGTGCGAACCGGACCGCCCGGGCTGGTTCCCATTCTGATCCTGTCCCTTGGCTTCACGGTGGTGGTTACGCTCCTGTTGATTCGCGCCGGCCAGGGTGGATGGCGTCTGGCCGGCGCCGCCGCTGCTCGAGGAGTAATCGCGACCGGCGACCGCACCGCCGATCGGTATTGGAAGTTGGGCCTCTTCTACGTTAACGGCGACGACCCGGCCTTGATCGTCGAGAAACGCTTCGGGATTGGTTACACGATCAACCTCGGACACCCGGGCGCATGGCTCGTGATGGGGACACTCGTGGCTGTCGCCTTAGTCGCCATCGTCCTCGTCGCGCCGCACTCGCGATGACGAGGTATGTGACCAGTCAGACAGATCCTATCTTCGACCAGGGCAGGTTAGTGATAACCTGAATAGGCGCGCCGTGGTTACGCAGCGCAGCCAGGTATCTGCAAATGCCGCGAATGGAACCGCTGGGAATCGCCATACTGCGCTTCGTCGTAGGGGTCATTTTTACCGCGCACGGCGCACAGAAGCTGTTCGGACCAGGTTTTGCGGGAGTCGCACACATGTTTCACGGCATGGGCATTCCGCTGTTTTATCCAGCGGCCGTAGTCGTGATTATCGTGGAGTTCGGCGGCGGCATTGCGCTGATTCTAGGAATTGCGACGCGTTATGCAGCGCTCCTGCTGGCTATCGACATGGCGGTCGCAATCTTCAAGGTGCATCTGCACAATGGTCTGTTCGCGAACAAAGGCGGCTTTGAGTTTCCGCTCGTTCTGCTGGCAGCCTGCGTGGCATTGGCATTGACCGGCCCGGGCAGTCCCGCTGTCAGCCGCAAATAAGCGTGCCGGCCGCCGTCTCTTCCAGCAATCTCCTGCCTGTCGCAAAACGCGGCGTAAGGTCCGAAAGTAGCCGCTACTGACGGGAACTCGAGCCGGGGTCCGTCCATTATGCTATGCGCGTTGAAGCCGGCGGCTGATGCGGCATAACGGCGGTATCCGCCGGGGTGTAGCTCGTTAATGTCAATGAATGGTCACGCCGGCTTTACGCGCGGTACGCATCACCAGCTCTTCTAAATCCAAAAGGTGCTGCGGCTCAAACTGCTGGCGGGACCACTTGCTGGGCGGCGCCAATTCGATGCCCACGAAATAACCGATCTCCCGATAGACGCAGTAGCGCACTACGCCCCCCAGTTTCTCGCCTGGGCAGTGGACCGACACGTGTGTGCCGATGGGCAGGGGTATCTCGAATTGCAAGCACATCCCAGACCGCGAGATGTCCTCGAGCAAAGCGGTGGATCTACATTTGCGGCCCGCGGGTTCCTTCCAGCAGACCTCAACCATGTCTGCGCACATCATCCGAATCTCAGCGCGTGCTTGCTGCATGTACATTCTATCGGTGGAGGGGGCGGATTTCATTAGCCACCCAGGCGGCGCAAGTCGAGCAAGTTGAGAATGTTCAGAGCGTGCGGCGGTGTTCGCCCCGAGTCGCCGGTCGATTATTCTCCCGGCCGCCAAGATCCTGCGCCGGTGACGGGATATTGCCGGTGCCAGGCTGTCGCGGCCCCTGATCCTGCAACATTTACCTGTGGACCTCCGGTTGCTTTCCAAGAGGCTGGCATGCTGAGCCATTTGTCAGACACCCTGGAACATTACATGGACCTGCTGAGCGCCCGCCAGAAGGTGGTAGCTTCCAATATCGCCAATGCGGATACGCCTGGCTATAAGACCAGGGATATCGATTTTCAGTCGGAGTTCCGGTCCGCCATGGGCGGCAGCCCGGCCTCCTTCGAGGTCGGCGGATTGTCTACAAAGAACGACGGCAACAACGTCAACCTGGACCGGGAATCCCGGCTCCTGGCGGAGAATGACATGCGATTCAATCTGGCCTCTAACCTGTTACGCAGCGAAGTGCAGTCAATTCGCGCAGCGCTGCAGGCCGGGAGTAACACATGAGCCTTTTTTCAGCTATGTCGGTCAGTGCCTCGGGGATGGCGGCGCAGCGCACGCGGGCGGAGTTGCTCGTCGAGAACCTGGCCAACGCCGAAACCACGCGCACTCCGGAAGGCGGTCCTTACCGGCGAAAGGATGCAGTCTTCGGCTCCGAGCCCATGGCCGCTTCCTTTGGGTCGTTATTTGAGTCGCACCTGCAAGAGGGCGTCGGGGTCGAAGAGATCAGCGTGGACAATAGCGATCCGGAACGGCGCTATTTGCCGGGCCATCCCGATGCCGGGCCGGACGGCTATGTGGCCTTTCCGCGCATGAATCCGGCGGAAGACATGGCCGATCTGACCGGCGCCGCGCGCGGCTTCGAGGCCAATGTGGCGGCTATTTCCGCCGTCAAGGACATGATCATGCGTTCTATCGACCTTTTCAAATAAGAGCTGAGAAATCCGCATGTCTTTACCCATTTCACCAATTCGCGCCGTGCCCATGCCGGACCTGGGCGCGTCCGTCACCGGCAGAACCGCGGCGGGAGGCGGGGATTTCAAATCGTTATTAACTAATGCCATCGGGGGGGTCGAACGTCTGCGCGGCGACGCGGCCCAGACCGTGGAGCACTTCCTGGCCGGAGACGGCGAGGAGGTACATACCGTGGCGCTGGCGACCCAACGGGCTGAGCTGGCATTCGAGACCTTCCTGCAGGTCCGCAACAAGGTGGTCTCGGCGTACCAGGCAGTAATGCAGATGCAGGTATAGCGGATACCAGCAATGGAGCAGATAAAAAAACTACTGGCGGGCCTCTCCCTGACGCAGAAAATCAGCATCGCGGCCGCCGTGCTGATGGTGGCCGGCGTCATGTTCGCATTCGTTCAGTGGCGGCACGAGGGCGACTTCCGCCCGCTATATACAGGTCTGGCCGCCGAGGACGCCGGCGCCGTCGTGCAGAAGCTGAAGGAAACCGGTACGGAATACAGGCTTTCTGAAAATGGATCGACGGTGCTGGCACCCTCGGCAAGATTGGCTGAGCTGCGCCTGCAACTGGCCGCCAGCGGCCTGCCCAAAACCGGCCGGCTGGGCTTTGAGCTGTTCGACAAAACCAGCTTCGGAATGACCGATTTCGCGGAACACGTCAATTACCGCCGCGCTTTAGAGGGCGAACTGGAGCGCTCCATCATGTCTCTGGCTGAGGTGGAAAAGGCGCGCGTGCATTTGACCTTCCCCAAAGAGTCGGTGTACCTGGAGGCCCGTCAAGCGGCCAAGGCCAGCGTTATCCTCGGCTTGCGCCCCGGTTCGCAGCTTGCGCCGCAGAATATCATGGCGGTGTGTAACCTGGTAGCCAGTGCCGTGGAAGGGTTGGCGCCCGAGTCCGTTTCGGTGGTGGACACCCGCGGCAATCTTCTCAACCGGCCGCGCCGCTCCGGCGACGACGGCCTGGAGGGATCCGAAGCCAGTCTGGAATACCGCGACATGGTAGAGAAAGGCCTGTTGGCCAAAATCCAGTCCACGCTGGAACCGTTACTGGGCGCCGACCGCTTCCGGGCGACCGTTTCGGCCGAATGCGATTTTTCAAACGGCGAACAGAGCGAAGAGAGCTTTGACCCGGCTCGCTCCGTGATGGTGAGTTCGGAGAAGAGCGAAGATGTTGCTCCAGCGGCGCTGTCCGGAGGCGTACCCGGCACCGCCTCGAATCTGCCGCGCCCACCGGCACGCGCGGCTGGCGGAATGTCTGGTGCGTCTCGGCGGACCGAACAAATCAACTATCAGTCCAGCCGGGTGGTGCGCCACGTGAATTTGCCGCGGGGAGAATTGAAGCGGGTTTCGGTGTCGCTGCTGCTTGACCAGGAGGTGCGCTGGGAGGGCAAGCCTGGGCACCTGCAGCAGGTCCTGATGCCGCCGTCCGCGGAGAAGCTGAAGGCCATCCGCGATCTGGTGGCCGGGGTGATCAGCTTCAAAGCCGAGCGCGGAGACCAGTTGGTCGTCGAGACGTTGCCTTTCGAATCTACGCTGCACAGCGAACCGCCGCAGGCGGCCCCGGCGCCCGCTCCGTTGGCGCCCGGGCTAAACCTGCCGGCGTGGGTGCGCACGCCCAAGGGCATCGGAGCATTGGCTGGCGGCGCGATCGTGCTGGTGGCGCTGGCTTTCGTCGGATTCCGGTTGCTGTTCCGCCGGCGCGGGGCCACCGCCACGGTGCAAGCGGCCTTAGCGCCGGGCGCTCCGGATGCTCCCCCCTTAGTCGCGGGGGATGTCGTCGAGAAGAAGATCCAAGCCCACATGGATGGTCAAGCCGATCTGCAAGCGCGGTTGGAAGCCGAGACCCTGGACGCCATGAAGGCAACGGCCCCCGGCACTAACAAGAAAGACGTGCTCTCCAAGTATCTGCGGGAGAGCCTGAAAAAGGACCCTCTCACTCAGGTGCAGACTCTGCGGACCTGGCTGAATGAAAAGGCCTAAAGCCGGAAATGGAATGCGATGATTGCCAACATTAAGCGCAACGAGCTGATCTCGGGCGTGCGTAAGGCCGCCATGCTTTTGGTACTGCTGGGCGAGGAAGCCAGCGGGCAGCTCATGCGCGAGTTGAGTGAAGACGAGGTGCAGGCCGTTTCCCGGGAAGTGGCCCGCATCTCGACCATCCAGACCGAAGAAGCGGAGTCGGTGCTCGAGGAGTTCTACCAGATGTGCATGGCGCGGGAGTACGTTTCCCGCGGCGGCATCGATTACGCCCGCAAACTGCTCCTGACCGCCTTTGGTCCGGATGCCGCGCGCAAGCTGGTGGACCGGCTGGTGAAGACCCTGGGCAACGACACCGCGGCCTTCGATGCGCTGCAGAAGGCCGATCCCCAGCAATTGGCGAAGTTCATCCACAGCGAGCATCCCCAGACCATCGCTTTTATCCTCTCGCACCTCAGCCCCTCGCAAGCCGCCGCGCTGCTGGTCTCGCTGCCGGGCCAGATCCGCTCCGACGTAGCGCTTCGCATGGCGCACCTGGATCAGATCTCGCCCGAAATCATTCATAAGATCGCCGCCGTGATCGGGCAGAAGCTGCAGTCGCTGGGCGAATTCAGCCGCGAGTCCTATGGCGGCGTGCGGGCGGTTTCGGAGATGTTCAACCGCATGGAATCGGGCGCCAGCAAGGAGATCCTGGAATCCATTGACAAAGAGAATGGCGCGTTGGCCGACACCATCCGGCATCTCATGTTCGTGTTCGAGGACATGCTGCTGCTCGAAAGCGCCAGCCTCAAGGAAGTACTGGCCAAGGTGGACCGCAAGATCCTGACGCTGGCGCTCAAGGGCACCAGCGAGCCGGTCCGCAAACACTTCGTGGGTTGCCTCTCACAGCGCGGCGCGGAGATGCTGCTCGAAGATATGGATGCGCTCGGACCGGTGAAAATCAAAGAGGTGGAAGCCGCGCAACAGCAGATTATCAGCATAGTGCGCCAGTTGGAGAGCGACGGCGCCATCAACCTGAAGGGCGCCGGCGGCGAGCAATATGTTGTCTAAAATTCTGAGCGCTGCGGAAGGATCTACGGTGCCCCGCTTGGCTTGGCCTACCGCAGGCGGTGCGGCACCGTCTCCCGGGCGAGTCCGCGATGCGGGCGCCCCGGAAGACCAGAACGGCCAGGCCGCGCGGGATGCGCGCCGCATCACCGAACTCGAGCAACAGATCGAAAAGCGCGCAAAGGAAGCCCAGGCCGCCGGCTACCGCGAAGGCGAGGCCGCCGGGCGCGCACAAGCGTCCGCCGCGTTGCAGCCGGTGCTCGATAAACTGGCGCGCGGCATTCAGGAAATCGCCGCGCTGCGCCCCCAGATTCTACGCGAAGCCACCGCCGATTTGGTAAACCTGTCTCTGGGGATTGCCCGCCGCATCCTGCACCGCGAGTTATCGGTTGACCCGGCCGCGCTCGAGGGTCTGATCGCGGGTGCCCTGCAAAAGATGCCCTCGCAGGATATTTCCCGCATCCGCATCCATCCGGAGCTGGAGCCGGGCGTGCGCCAGGCGCTGGCCCACGCGGGCCGCGGCAACCTGCCGTTGTTCGCAGACGGAACCTTGGAACGGGGCGCCATCCTGCTGGAGACGGCGCGCGGGAAACTGGACGCGTCGCTCGAAACACAGCTTACCGAGATCGGGCGCGGGCTGGCCGACCGGTTGCCGGAGAAATGAATATGACTGGCATCCTGACACCCTACCTGGCAGCGCTCGATAATCTCGAAACCATGCGGCATGTGGGAGAGGTTGTGGAGATGGCTGGCTTGTTGATCGAATCCGCGGGTCCCTCGGCGGCCATCGGCGACATCTGCGAAATCGCGGCATCCGGTGGACGCCGCGTGCGCAGCCAGGTAATCGGTTTCCGCGGCGGACGCGTCCTATCCATGCCCTTGGAGGAAACCGGCGGCATTGAACTGGGCAGTACGGTGCTGGCCCGCCAGGACGCGGCACGGGTGCCGGTGGGGCCTGGCTTAATCGGACGTGTGCTGGACGGTTTCGGCAATCCAATCGACAATGGTCCCAAGATCGATCCGCAAGGGGCTTACGACCTGTACAGCGCTCCGCCGGGGCCGCTTGCGCGCGAGCATATCACGCAGCCTTTGGTGACCGGTCTGCGCGCAATCGACAGCCTGCTGCCGGTGGGGCAGGGCCAGCGTATCGGAGTTTTCGGCGGCAGCGGGGTGGGCAAGAGCACGCTGTTGGGACAGATGGCCCAGAACAACTCGGCCGATGTGACGGTGATTGCTCTGGTGGGCGAACGCAATCGCGAAGTACGCGCCTTCCTGGAACACGAGATGGGGCCTGAAGGCATGCGGCGCGCCGTAGTGGTGGTAGCGACTTCGGACCGTCCGGCGCCTCTGCGCGTGCGGGCTTGTTTCACGTCGCTCGCTATTGCCGAGTACTTCCGCGACCAGGGAGCCAACGTCCTGCTGGTCATGGATTCGGTCACGCGCCTGGCGATGGCCCAACGGGAGATCGGCCTGGCGGCCGGCGAGCCTCCCGCCCAGAAGGGATATACGCCTTCCGTATTTGCTATGCTGCCTAAAGTCTTCGAGCGCGCCGGTAACTTTCCTCGCGGGTCCATCACCGGACTGTTTACCGTGTTGGTGGAGGGGGACGATTTCAGCGAGCCGATTTGCGACGCCGTGCGAGCCATTCTGGATGGCCACATCGTTCTCTCGCGGCAGTTGGCCGCGGCCAATCACTACCCCGCCATCGACATTTTGCAGTCTGTGAGCCGTTTACAATCCCAGCTCTCTTCGCCCCAGCAAGGGGCGCATGCCCGTGCGGTGCGGCAGGCGCTGTCTTCTTATCAGCAGGCGGAGGATCTGATCCAACTGGGAGCTTACGTGGCCGGCTCGAATGCGCAACTGGATGCGGCCATCAGGGTGCGGCCGCAGATTCTTCAGTTTTTGCAGCAGGCCCAGGGCGTCAAGTCCGCCCGTGCGGACACTCTGGCCCAACTGGGCCAGGTAGCCGCTGCGCTGGGCTAATCCGGAACAGGTGGAAGAAGCGTCTATGCGGGCTTTTGAATTTTCCTTGCGGCAGGCGCTCAAATGGCGCCGGACTCAAATGGAATTGGAAGAGAACAAGCTCCGGCAATTGGCGGCCAGGCTCGAAGAGATGGCGCTGGAGGCGGTTCAGCTGGGTATGGTGCAAACACGAGCGGAAGCGGCCGTGCGCCAGGCTGGGGCGGTCGAAGCGGGCGATCTGTGGGCGCTGGCTGCGTACCGGCAGCGGCTGATCGCCGAACTGCAGGCGCTGGCCGTGAAGCGCGAGGCGTGCGCGCAGCAGATCTCCGCGCAAAGGCAGCGCGTGGTGGAAGCCGATCGCCAGTGCCGTCTGTTGGAGAAACTGGAACAACGCCGTCACGCGGAATGGCGCAAGGCGCAGGACCGTGAATTGGAGAGCCTGGCCGCGGAGTCCTTCCTGGCTGCCTGGAATCGCAGCACCTAGGCATCAGCCGGCGTTGTTAGCCGGCGTGCTTAGCCGGCCGCGCGCGATTCATCCGCACGGCTGGCGACGGTTTCCAGGTAGCGTAGCGCTTCCCGGGCGACTTCCCCAACCACCGGATCAGGGTGCCGCAGAAGTGCGATCACCAGACGCAGCCATTGGATTTCTCCGGGCGCGAACCCGATCATGCCAACGGTTGCCATGTTTCCTTCGTGGCCTGTGCGGCAGGTGGCAGAGCGAGGCGGGGCGCCAGAGTTGGGAGCGGCGGCCAGGCAGTGGACGGTGCCCGGCAGTCTAATTGATTCAGTGCGCTGGCCGGCGATTCGCTCCATAACAGGCAGGCCTCCGACCCGCGCCGGCCTTCGAGGCGCACGCGGCCGCCCTCCCGGGTGACCCGGTAAGCGGTTTGCGAGCCATACTCAGCCACCAAGCTGGGCAGCGCCCAGCCGGCGGCATCCAGCATGCGAATGTCTCCTTGGGCTCCGACTAAAATAGCCCAGTCACAATCTTCCGCGTTGGACCGGCCGGCCTGGCGGGCGGTTTCGAAGATGTGTTCCGCATCTGCCCAAAAAGCTCCCATGCTGATCTTATCGGGCCAGCACGGCGAAATTTGCGCTTGTATTTAAGGAAACGGAAGCCGGCTCAGAATCTGCTGCACATAATTGATGGTCTCGGGTATCTGAGGTACCCCGCCGCTCTCCTCCACCCGGGCCGGTCCGGCATTGTAGGCCCCCAGGGCCAGCGCTGTGTCGCCACCAAAACGCGCCAGCAGTTGTTTCAGAAGACGCGCGCCGGACGACAGGCTCTCGGAGGGGTCGAACGGATCGCGAACACCCAGTTCCTGGGCGGTGGTCGGCATTAACTGCATCAGGCCCATGGCGCCCTTTGGCGAAACCGCGCAGGAACGGAAACCGGATTCCTGCCGGGCCACGGCCCGCAACAGATTGGCGTCCACGCCTTCCTGCTGCGCCGCCCGCGCAATCAGCGGGGCCAGCTCAATTTCGGGTAATGGATCGCATGCCGCGCTCACCGCGGGCCACGATAGCGTAAAGAATGGCGCTGGGGCGGCCGATTCGGCCGCGCCAACCCCGCCTGCCTCCGGCGGAGCCATCGCCAGCCCCGCACGCTGCTTCTCGATGGACATCTGCATGGCTGCCACGGCCTGCCTCTGACGGCCGATGGAAACTTCCATGGCCTTGCGCGCCGCCTCTTGCGGAGTCTCTCCTGCGAATGCCCCCCACGCCCACACCCCCAGTACGGCAATTTGTCGCCACCGGTTCATTTTTCGTCGCCCGCCTGACCTTCGATCAGCCGGTCTAACATGCGCCGCAGCGCAACCACGGACTGGAGTTGCGCCGCCGCCAGGTTCTCCTGGCCAACCAGCCTCACCTCTTTCATGCTGACCGGAACAGATTTGGGCGCGATGATTCCGATTTTGACGCGAGACTCACCAATGTTGATGATCTGGATCTCGATATCTTCGCCAATCAAGATGGCCTCCCCGGCCCGCCGCCGCATTATGAGCATGCGGCCCCGCGCAGCGGCAGGGCCTCCCGGTGAGAATAATGCGAACCGGTTTGGATGGCTTGGCGCCCTCGTAACGTATCGAGATTCACCACAATGGGTGCCAGCAGATTGACCGTAGGAGGCGCGTTCTCCGCCAGGGAGAGAATGGTCAGGCAAAGTACATCGCGGCCGATTGCCGGTTGCCGGCTGCGGTCCAGGTCCAACGCCGCCATATCCTCCGGCGCCATGCGCAGCTGGTAGCCAGGGCAGGCCGCAGTCACGGGCAAAGTCGCAAAGCACACGTCCGGGTTCGCTACACTCTGCAGGAAAACCATCGGCTCGCTGGCTGGCTGGCGCAGCGCCAGAAAACGCTTTTCCTGCTCAAAGGCAGGGATACCATCCGGGAATACCATCACGGATTCCTCGCGATAATCGACCGGTCCGAAGTACCGGGTCTCGCAGCGCTGCAAGGGAGTTGTTTCAGTAGTAACCATACGACGTTTCCAGAGCAATAAGAGTTCCAAACCCGATTATGCTAACCACTCCCATGTGCGCCGCGTGTCGCGGCCCGGGCCGTAGAACCGGGAACCCTGGGACAACCGCGCCAGCTTCGTCAGCCGCTCGCCGGCGTGCGCCCGGCCGGCCACCACCCGCCGCCGGGTCTCCTCCGCCAGGCGCCGCCACTCATCCTGCAACCGGCGCAGGTCGCCCGGCGGCTGGGCGGCCGCCGTTTGTCGCAGCACCCGGCAGTACTCATCGAGGGCCTCCTGCGCCTCCCGGTAGCGCCTTTCCGAAACTCGCGCCCGCAACCGGGCCGCCAGATCCTCCAGTTCCGTTTGGCCGGCTGTCATACCATCGCGCTCTGTATTTGGTTGGCTTGCTCGGCGTTGAACATGCCTTGGATCTCGGACTGCTGCTGCTGCAAGTCGTAGATCAGCGTATCGGCCGACGCCATCTGCTGCGTGAGATTAGTCTGCAACTGAGTGACGTCGGCCTCCTTAGCGGTGATCTCGGTATTCGTGCTGGTGATGTTCGCTTGCACGGAGCTCAGTTGATCGGGGATCGCCCCGGTGGTGGGATCCAGGAGTTGGGTCATGGCGTTGGCGGCCGCCTGTAGAAACCCGCTGCCGGTCGGGGAGCCTAGAAATTGTGTCAATGCGTCAGTCTGGCCGCTGGTGGCCGCGTCGAAGGTGCTTTGATCAAAGGACAATTGGCCGGTGGTGTCCGCAAATTGCAGGCCCAGAGCGGCCATCGACGAAATGTTGCCACTGCCTGGCGCATAGTTGGCAAGGCTTTGCAAGGCGTCGGTAACCTGATAGACGATGCTCTGGCCCGCCAGCGCCACGTCCGTCTGCCCGCGGTTGTTGTCCAGCTCGGTCATGGCCGTATTGTATGCGGTCACCAGTCCCTGTAAGGCCGTACCGATGCCCGAAGGGTCCGCCGCCACGGTAACCGTGGCCGGACTCGAATTGGTATTCGTCAACTGCGCTGTCAGGCCGGGCGCGAGCGTCACCGTGTCGGAATTGCTGAAGATGCTCTTTCCGTTGAGGCTGTACGCGGCCAGCGTGCCGGCGGCGCCGCTGGCGGTCATCAGATTGTGCGTCCCGTCGTTCAACTGCATGGTCACCGGACCCAGTTGATCGCTCTCGAGCGAGAGCCGGTAATCGGGCGCCGAACTGGTGCCCACATCGACCACGGTGGCTTGGACCCCCGCGTCCGACTCGTTGATGGCCTGCGCCAGCACATTCAGGTTCCCTCCGGAGAAGGAGATGGGCGTGGTGGCGGGAGTGCCGCCGCCAACAGTTACCGAAAGCGTGTAGCTGCTGCTGGCGCTGATGTTCTGCGAAGTCGGATCCGTGACTGTGGTCAAGCCATCGTTGCTGAGGGCATCGCTATAAGAACCCAGGTTGGTGACTGCGAGCGAATAAGTCCCCGCCGTGGCGGTGCTGCCCACCGTAACCGTCGCCGAGCCGTCCGATACGTTCGCCGTCAGCATACCGCCGGCAGCCGTGGCCAGACTCGTAATGGCGGTCTGGACATTGGTCACGTCGGTCGATACCGTTTGCAGTTCGCTCTGCTGATTCGTCAGGGTGGTTACGTCGTTGTCGAGCAGTTGGATGGGGGCGGAAGCGATCTGCACCTCTTGCGTGATTTCGTTGTTCAAACTCGAGGAAAAGGTGCTCATGCCCGTGAAGTAGTTCGTGGGCGTGGCAGAAGAACTGCTTCCCAGGGAACTCAGCGCGGAAGTGGGGCTACTCATAATCTCATTCCTTTCCAAAAAGGCTCGGGCCAGGCCGGGGATGACCCGGTCTGGCCAGAGCGTTTAGTTTGGTCGGCGTGCCTATTGCTTCAGCAGCGACAGGACGGCCTGCGGCTCCTGATTGGCCTGCGCCATGGCGGCGATGGTGGCCTGCTGCAACACCGACGCTTTGGTCATGTTGGCAGCTTGCTGGGCCACGTTGGCATCCCGGATCTGCGACTCGGCAGACGAGATGTTGGTGATCTGCGACTGCGCCAGGTTGACTGCGTAATTCACCTGGTTTTCGCCGATTCCGACAGCGGCTTGGGCGGTTCCCAGTTGGGTTACCGCGTTGCTGACCGCGGTCACCGCGGCCTGCGCGCCTTGCAACGTCTCGATGGAGGCGCTGGCGGCGGTACCGTTGGCGACCGAGTTGAAGGTCTTGGCGGTCCCGCTATTCATCCCGTTGCCGTTCGCCGAACTGCCCACGCTGACGCTGAAGGAAGGCAGGGAGCTGAGGAAGTTGATCTCCTCGGTGCCGCCCACATTCTCCTTCACCGCCACGATGGATTGCATGGTCGGGTTGTTGCTCTGCTGCAGTTGTTGGTTGATGTAGCTGACCGCCGAATCGATGGTGGCCCCGCTGGTGGCCCCGGCTTCGGACCCGCTGTCGTTGCGCAAGGTAATGGTCACAGGGGGTTGCTGGACTCCGGAAGTGTTGTTGGCCGTAATGGTGATGGCCTGTTTATCGCTTCCGAATTCGAGCGGGGTAAACATCATATAGGGGCTGGTGCTGCCGTTGCCCAGAGCCGATGTGCCGCCGGCATCGATCATGCTGGCTTTGGACACGCCGGAGGTCAGACCGGTGAAGGCCCCATTGACCATGCTCGGCTGCCCGAATCCCAGGCTTGTCCCGGTAGTGTCGTACTCGCCGAGGCGGAAGTTGCTGTTGTTCGAGGAAGCGATGGTCAGGTCGGTACCATTGTTGGTGGCCTGTAGGCCGGCTTCCTGCAGGGTGGTGTTGGCGGTGAAAGCTTGGTTCAGGGTGTTCGTCAGGCTGGTCAGGCTCGCATTGGTGCCGCTGGCCAGGCTGGCCTGAGACAAGCCCAGCGCGGTCACGATGCTGCTCGTGGTGGCGGTAAGGCCGCTGCCGGCGGTCAGCGAGATATTGGAGGTCGCGCCTTTGGTCTGCGAGGCGATGCTGATGGTGTTGTTGGCGTTCAAAGTGAAAATGTTCGCCGTGGTGGCCGTCCCCAGCGCCTTCTGCGCCGTGGTATTGAGGAACGACACCACTTGGGCCGCGGTTTCGTCCTTGCCAGCGACCGTGGTCGGATTGGCCGAACCGGCCGTGGTCAGGCCCAGTGTCTGCGCGGCAGTGCCGTTGGCCACGCTGACTGCGGCGGCCGAACCCGTGGCCGTGCTGGTAATCGTGAGCGCGTTGCCGACGAACGAGGCGGTTGCCCCCGTCAGGTTGGCGCTGATAAAGGCAGCAATATTCGCCTGGCTCTCACTGGCCCCGGCATGAGTGTCGGTGCTGAAGTCGATGACCTGCGGATTGCCGCTGTTGGCGCCGGGGACGGTGATCGAGAGCGTCTGCGCCGCCGCGCCGTTATTCGTAACGTCACCCTGGATGGCGTTAGTCAGGCCGAGTGCCTCCGAAGTGGCGCTGTCGGTCACCGCCACGGATGAGCTGGTACCCGCCGTCTGGCTGGTGATCACGAGGGAGCCGCTGCTGGCGTCGGCATAGTTTGCGCTGGTGCTGTATGCAGTATCCAGCGTGCTGTTGATAAAGGCCGCAACGTTCGTCAAGCTCTCAGCGGCGCCGGCATTAGTGTCGGTGGTGAAATCAATGGCCGTGGCGCCCAAGCCATCGACATTGACCGTCAGCGTCCCGGCCGCGCTGGTGTCTATCGTGGAGGCCCCGTTGGCGCCGAGCACGCCTCCGGTGACAACGGCCGCCTGAGCCTGTAGCGCGCCGGTGTTCGCGTCGGCGCCGATGGCGCCGCCGGTGAAGACCGCCGCGGTTCCGGCTTTATTCACGTCGTTGGCGAACGAGGCCACGACCGCCTGGCCGTCGATGCTGAAGTTCAACGCGGCGTTGACGCCGGATGTGGTGACGTTGGCCGAGGCTGGGGTGCTGCTGGTGTAGGCTGCACTGGTGGCGTCCCCGCCGGCCAGGTTTAGCGTAATCGAGTTCCCGATGGCGCCGGTCCCGGTGTTGGAGCCGGTCAGGCCAAGCGCCGTGGCAGTCGCGTTGGTGGTGACGCTGAGGCTGGAACTCGAGTTGGCGTCGGGATCCGTTAGGGTGATGGTGGAGGTGGCACCGGCGCCCGTAACCGCGGCCGTTTGCACACTGCTGCCCCAACCCATGGCTGCGTTCACTTGGCTGTTGATGTATTTCACCACATTGGCCAGAGTTTCGGTCGCGCCCTTATTGGCGTCGTTGACGAAGTTCACGCCGACCGAAGTGCCATTGACACTCAAGGTGAGAGTGCCCAATGCGGAGGTGTTCACCGTAGCGCCCACCGTGATGCCGGTGGGGGCGGTGCCAGCGATGGTGGCCGCGGCTCCTCCTCCGGTTGGCCCGCCATTCAGAGAGAACCCGACGGTCGCCAGACCGTTGCCGGTGCTCGGCGCGCTGCCCGTTATGGTGCTGTAGAACGCGGGAGAGCCCGCCGATGAGGAGGTATTCAGACCTCCCAAACCGAGCACGTTGGCGGTATCGCCGGTGGCCTGTACGGTGAAGGTCTGGCCCGTGGCACTGGTGAAAGTCAGGGGGCTGCCAGGCGCGCCGCTCACACTGATGCCGGCCGCCTGCAATGAGGTATTGTTCTGTACCTGCGTCTGTAGGGAGTTAATGGCCGCGGTCAACGTAGTGACTGACGACCCGAAGGTAATGGCGACCGGGCTGGCCAGGCCGGCGCCGCCGATCTGCACGGTCACGCCGGTGGGGACGAAGGGTGTAGTTCCCAGCCCGTTGGTGGCTCCGCCGACCACGGTCGTGGCGACTGCCGTACCTGTGGAACCCCCAGAGAAGTTGCCCATCAGGGCGTTGGCCATCTGGTCTCCGGCTTGCACCTGGAACGCCGAAGTGCTGGAGCTGAAGGCCAGTTCCTGGCCGCCGTTGAGGTCGGTATTGACCGAAGCCATGATGTTGGCATTCTTCAACTCCTGATCCGCCGGCGCCGTGCCGTTGGAGGCGGAAGTGATGGCGTTGTTGATGGCGGTGACCAGGGTGCTGGTGTCGCTGACCCCAGCCAGGTTCACCGACAGGGCGACCTTCTGGTTATCGGAAAATCCGGGCCCCGAAAGGTAGAAAACGGTAGTACCGGCCGTGGCCGTATTATTCGCATTGTTGGTCACGATATCGTCTACCGAATGCGTGGTCGAGCTGGTCGAGATGTCCTGGGTGCCGGCCACCACCTGCATGCCCGTCAGACCCAGTGCCTGCGCGTCCACCGCGGATTTAGAAAGGTTCACCTGCACCTGGCCGTCGGCCGCAGCGGCCGCAGTTGTAGAGCCGGCGCCGCCGCCCAGATAAACGTCCATAGTGGTTGCGAAGCTGCCGCCCGTGTTCAGCCCGATGGCCTGCGCCTGCCGGTTCAGTTCCGTGATGTCCGTCTGGAACTCCTGGTTCAGGCTCGACCGGCTGGTCGCCGTGGAGGTGGACGACGCCGCCTCCGTCGCCAGGGTCTGCAGCCGGTCCAGGATCTGCGAAATGTTGCTCATGCCGCCGTCCATGATCTGGAGCTGCGCGGTGCCGTTGTTGCCGTTGGCGACGCCTTGGGTGATCTGCGAGATCTGGTCGCGGTCCTCGTTGGCGACCGCCAAACCGGCGGCGTCGTCGGCCGAAGAGTTGATCCGGTAGCCGGAAGTCAACTGCTGAATGGTGTTGCTCTGAAACACGCTGTTCGTGTTCAGGTTCTGCTGTGCTACTAGAGAATCGATATTCGTTTGAAGAGAAATCATCGGATAATCCTTATTCCTTGGTTTTTCCCGGCGTCTTGCCGGGGTGGCGGCTCTTGCTGCCTACAATGGGCATATCGGCGGAATGGGCCGGACGGCGGCGGAAAAATCTTTACTTAGGGAGATTTGCGTAGAACCGCAGTCCCGGATTGCGCGCCCCACCGCTGGCCAGGGCGGCCGCCCGCGGAAGCGACCTAAAGCGCAATGCCACATAGACTTCCCGGAATACACTGATTCCGTTGCGCGCAGTGCTGGTCCTGGGGGGCCCGCGCAGGTCTGTCCCGCCTATGGCCCGGCCGCAAATGCGCTATAAATGAGGGGCCTGAGACGTCGCTGGCTCGCTGTGGCCGTTTCGCTGGCGCAGGCATTTGGGTTTGGGGGGACGAATCCACCGAGCAAAGCCAATCTTTCCGGGGATCTCTTGTGGTTTGTTTGGGATACGAGGAGTTCTGATGGGGCTAGGTGCCCGCATTTGAAGATTAGGGGCGGCAGATTGGCCTTCCGGTTGGAGAGTAGCACGGATGTTTCCGCGGACCGAGGGCGCGGCTGATGTGGTCGATTGTTTTCAATAGACTGGGCGGCGGCTCGTGCTGTGAACATCCCATGGCCCGCGGCCACAAATGGGGTATGAAAAGGATACAGAAAGCGATACGGAAGACTGTCGGTTGGATACAGAGGCCGGAATTCGGTTGAACTTGGCGGGGACGCTTGCTGGGCACGACGAGGAGTAGACCTATACCGCGGTCAACGCGGTTAGCACGCGAAGGAAAGTCCATAACACGCTTATCGAGCGCCCACGTCCGGCGGCAGAAAGGGACGTATGCGCATCGCACATCAACGTTGCTGTGCACTGGATGTGCACGGTACGGGACGGCGAAGTGCCCCCCTACTCACGCAAACGCCCGGCCATATTGCTTCGGGACCGCGGCTGGTGCGCCCAGAGCCTTCGCCGCGTGCAGCGGCCAATAAGGATCGCGCAGAAACTCGCGCGCCAGCAGCACTAAGTCCGCCTGGCCGGCGCGCACAATGCCCTCGGCCTGATGCGGCTCCGTGATCATCCCCACCGCGCCCGTCAGGATGCCGGTCTCGCGCCGGATGCGTTCGGCGAAAGGCGTCTGGTAGGCAGGCCCCACGGGGACCCTCGCATATGGCACGATGCCGCCCGACGAGCAATCGATCAGGTCAACTCCCAGCGGCCGCAGGCGGCCGGCCAATTCCACGGAATCCTCGATCTGCCAGCCAGCCTCCACCCAGTCGACCGCCGAGATCCGCATGAACAACGGCAGGTGCTCGGGCCAGGCGCTGCGAACCGCGGCGGCCACCTCCAGCGCAAAACGCATCCGGCCCTCGAGCGAGCCGCCATACTCGTCCTTGCGGTGGTTTGCGAGCGGCGAAAGAAATTCGCCAATCAGATAACCGTGTGCGCCATGAATTTCCACGACTTCGAATCCGGCGGCGAGGGCCCGCCGCGCGGCTGCCGCAAATGCGCCTGCGATGGCTCGAATTTCAACTGTGGTCAACTCACCTGGCGTGGGCTCTCCATCGCGGAAGGGTATGGGACTCGGCGCGACAGTCCGCCAGCCGCGTTCCGATTCCGGAATCACCGCGCCGCCTTCCCACGGTACGCGCGTGCTGCCCTTCCGACCGGCGTGCGCCAGCTGGACGCCCGGTACGGCGCCTTGCTCGCGGATGAAGCGCGCGATGCGTGCCAGCATTTCAATGTGCTCGTCGCGATAAATCCCCAGATCGGCGGGTGAGATGCGCCCGCGCGCCTCCACCGCGGAGGCTTCGGTGATTACCAGGCCGGCGCCGCCTACCGCGCGGCTTCCCAGATGCACCAGGTGCCAGTCATTGGCAAAGCCGTCGACGCTCGAGTATTCGCACATCGGCGAAACCGCGATGCGGTTGTGAAAAGTGATGCCGCGAATAGTCAGAGGGGAGAAGAGATCGGGCATATGTCAACATGGTAACGCCCGATGAACTCGGGCTTGCGACAATGCTTCGCGGCCGGTTGGGAATTGAGGCGATAATGATCGTATTATTTGGGGGTGGCGCGTTAACCGATGACTGTTTGCCTGTTGCTGGCGGTCTTGGCCGCGATGCTGGCGGCTGTCGATGGTGAAGGCTTTCGCGACCGTTTCCTGCGTGCGCTGGTAGTGTTTGGCGTGGTTCTCGTTGCGATCACCGAGGGGCTGGGCCTGGTCGGCGCGATCCGGCGCGGCCCGCTGATCCTTTGCTGGAGCGCTGTTCTATTGGTTGCGTTAGTTCTTTCGATCCGGCAACGATCCCGCTTCCGCTTCACCCCAGCGTCCCTAAACACGGATGCTATCGTGCTGTTCTGCTGTGCCGGTATCGCCATTATACTGGCGCTCAGCGCGGTGACTGCGGCTTTCAGTCCGCCGAACAGCGCCGACGCGATGGCCTACCACATGCCCCGCGTGGTTTATTGGGCGGAACAATCGAGCGTCCGATTCTTTCCCACGCCGTACTTCAACCAGATCATGTTACAGCCGCTGGCTGAATACATGATGCTGCACAGCTATGTGCTTTCGGGCGGCGACCGGCTGGTTAACTTCGTACAGTGGTTCGCATCGCTCGCCAGCATTGTGGCAGTCTCGTCGGCAGCTCGGATATTCGGCGCCGGGAAGCGCGGACAGGCCCTGGCGGCGCTGTTTTGTGCGACCCTCCCAGCCGCGATTCTGGCGAGTTCCGGAGCCAAGAACGACTACTGGATGGCCATGTGGTTGATCAGCGCCATCTATTTCGCACTCCGTTTTACGCGGACTTATAGTTCGATCGACGCGGTATTGCTGGGCGCCGCTCTCGGCTTGGCCCTGCTTACGAAGGCCACCGCCTATCTGTTCGCTCCCTGGCCCCTGGCCGCAATCTTTCTCGCGCGGATCGGCAAATCGCAAAGGCGGCTGGCGGCCGGCGCTATGATCGCGGTCGCCGTTGGCCTCGCCCTCAACGTGCCGCAGTATGTCCGCAACTACGGATTGAGCGGCTCCATCATGGGTTTCGACTCCGCTCAGGGTGATGGTTATTTCCGTTGGCGGAACGAAACGTTTGGCTGGAAGCAGACGGCATCGAACATGTTGCGAAATCTCTCCGAGCAGCTCGGCGCACGCGGCGCAGCGTGGAATGAAGGCGTCTACCGCTTGGAGTTGCAGGCGCACCAGCGCTTGGGCATCGACGTGAACGATCCTGCAACCACCTGGCCAGGCAGTTCCTTCGCTCCTCCCAGGAACGCCAACCACGAAGCCGATGCGCCAAATCGCTGGCATCTCGTCATCATTCTAGCGATCGCGTGTGTTTTGATTCCGCGGGCGATCCGCCGTCGCGAGCGCCAGCGGCCGCTGTATCTACTTGCACTCTTCTGCGCATTCACGGCCTTCTGCGCGTATCTCAAATGGCAGCCCTTCATGGCCCGGCTTTTGCTTCCGCTCTTCGTGCTGAGCGCACCGTTGGCCGGCCTCATCGGTGAAACCGGCGGACGGACATCGGGGCCGGTCCGGCGATGGTCTGCCCAACTGGCACAACTCTTGATCTGTCTGCTGCTGTTGAGCAACGCGCGGCGGCCGCTGATCGAGAACTGGGTCCGGCCGCTCAAGGGGCCCAGGAGTGTTCTGCGCACGCCCAGGAGCGTGCAGTATTTCGCGGACATGAATCAGTGGGATGACCAGGCTTCGTACCTAAAGGCGGTCGACTTGCTCGCCGGTTCGCACTGCCGTGTAGTAGGTATCGATATTGCGGACTTTCAACTGGAGTATCCTCTGCAGGCGCTGTTGCGGGAGAGGCGGCCCGAAACCAGATTCATCCACACCGGTGTACAAAACGTCTCCGCGCGATACGCGCAACCGGTCAGCGCGGATTCGTGCGCCGTCGCCTGTCTGGGCTGCGCCGGCGACCCGAAGCGGCTGAGTCTGTACGGCGGTTTTCAGGCCGCCGCGCGTCTCGATCAATTCGTGATCTTCCTCAACCCTTGAGTCGCACTCTACAGGCACCTTATCTGCGCCGTGGAGACAACAACAACAGTCGCTCCGCCATAGATTTGTGCACCCATCGATACCGGCTGGACTGGCGCCAGAGACCTCGGGACAGATGCAACGCCTCGCGGCAGGCGGCCGAGCCCAGACGGCTCAGGTCTCATGGGTACGACACACCAGCGGCAGGAATGATCTCCGGGGCCTGCCCATACGGCGGCCGTATGGTTTTCTTGGGAGGGTCCGTGCGCGAGGGAGCAAAAGTGCCCCAATTGTTTCCTGTTTTTGATCAAACTCTGACCTCCAGCCGATAAGGTGTTTGAGAGGTTGTATTCCTCGGGTCGGTCGTGAAGGTTGGCGGCCGCGGCAAAACTTAACATCCGGGGAGATTAAAATGAAGAACCAGATCCGGCAGATCAGTCCCGCCCAGCACGCAGTCATTCTTTCGTTTGTTTTTGCCGGTGCCGCTACAGCTGTAATTGACTTTTGCGTTCGGAAAGAGGCAGTCAATCGGCCCGATGCGCCGGAGGGCGCCTACAGTTCGATAAACCAGCCGATTACTCCGATTCCCTTAACGATCAAGCTCGACGAAAGGAAAGTGTCGCTCGGGGAAAGGCTCTACAACGACACCCGGCTCTCCGGCGACAACACGATCTCATGTGCCTCATGCCATGACCTGAAAAAGGGCGGAACCGACCAGGCGAAGGACTCCACTGGCATCAACGGAACTCTTGGCCCGATTAATTCTCCAACCACTTATAACAGCGCTTTCTTCTTTTCCCAGTTTTGGGATGGACGAGCCAGTAACCTGGCCGAGCAGGCGGCAGGGCCGGTCCACAATCCCAAGGAGATGGGGAGCAGTTGGCCGCAGGTGATTTCCAAGCTGTCGAAAGATGCTGCCTACACCCGGGCCTTTGCTGAAGTCTATCCCAACGGCATCCAGGGAGTCACGATTTGCGATGCAGTCGCCGAGTACGAAAAGTCGCTAATTACCCCCAACTCGCGCCTCGATGGATTCCTTAATGGCGACAAACAGGCCTTGAGTCCCGACGAAAAGGAAGGCTGGCGGCTGTTCAAGGAGTTCGGTTGCATCAGCTGTCATCAAGGGGTGGGCGTCGGCGGGAATATGTACCAGACCTTGGGTGTGATGGAGGATTACTTCAACCAGCGGGCAACCACGAAGGTGGATCTAGGCCGTTTCAACGTCACCGGGAAAGAGTGGAACCGCTACCAGTTTAAGGTTCCCAGCCTGCGCAACATCGAAAAGACTTTCCCTTATCTCCATGACGGCTCCGCCAAAACGCTGAACGATGTTCTCCAGGTCATGTGGAAGAACCAGCTGGGGCGGCCGATCAGGGATGACGAATCCACAAAGATCGTGAAGTTCCTCAAGACCTTAACCGGTACATACAAGGGGGGACTACTGTGATGAAAACGCTGCTCCGAAATCTGGCGATCGCCTGCGGCGTCTTGAGCATCCTGGTGTTTCTCCTGTTTAAAACCAAGTTTGTGGACATCGATGAGCACAATCGCTATGTCAATCTCTTGCTGCAGCTTCAGAACGTGGATTCGTCCCTGAATGAGAACCTCCTGAAAGCCAGGCACGCCGATCTGATGAACTATGACCCCATCGTAGAAAATCTGCGTGATCTCAAGGCGGGAACCGACAGACTGCAAGTTCTCCCCGGATTTCTCGGGAACCAGTCCAGAGGCTATATGCAGGTAAGGCAACAGGTGGGGGAACTGCGCGCGCTGGTCGAGCAAAAGGAAATACTGGTGGAGCGCTTCAAGTCGGAGAACTCCGTCCTCCGAAATTCCCTCAGCTTCTTTCCGGTGGCTGCCTTCGAAATGACCCGGACGGAGGGAGGCAGCAGCGGCGTGGTTCCTGGGGTGCAGTCGCTGCTTCGCGACATCCTGATGTACAACCTGCATTCCAACCAGGAGATTCTGCCGCGTATTCAAACGGAGATGGACGCGCTGTCGGCCCGCTGGGGACAAATCGCGCAAGGGACTCGAAAAGACGATCTCCGCCGGATCCTTGATCACGGCAACGCGATCCTGAAGTTCAAGGTCGACCTGGACGGGATCACGAGCCAAGCCCTGGAACTGCCGACCCGGACGCAGTTGCGTGAAATCCAGGCCACCTACGGGGAGCAGTACAGCCGAATGGTTTCGGCCGCGAACAACTACCGCTTGCTGCTCTACCTCTGCGCCATCTTGCTCACCGCCGCGATCGCCTATTATTTTCTCTGGCTGAAGAACACGACCCTAGCCCTGAACGAAGCCAATCTGATTCTGGAAAAACGAATACGGGAGCGTACGGAGGACCTCAACCATGCGAATCACGAACTCACCCGCCAGAAGGAACAGTTGGTCCTCCACGTGGAAGAGTTGCGCTCCGCGCGGGATAAAATGCACCGTATCTCGATCACCGACGAACTAACGGGGCTGTACACACGCCGCTTTCTGTTCGAATGGATGGAAAAGCAGGTGGCAGGGTTCAGCCGCAATACCGGGCAGTTCTCCTGTTTAATGTTGGACATAGACTTCTTCAAGAAGATCAATGACTCTTTTGGCCACGCGGCCGGTGACGACGTTATCAGGCGTGTTGCCGATGTAATACGGGCCGCCGCTCGCGATTCCGACATTGTCGGCCGCTACGGCGGCGAGGAATTTGTGATCTTGTTGCCGAACACCTCGCTGGACGGTGCCGTGTTGCTGGCGGAAAAGGTGCGGGCAGCCGTCGAAGACAACATAAAACAGCCCCGGCAGGTCACGGCCAGCTTAGGGGTGGCCTCGCTGGAATGCAGGGAAATCACTTCGCAGCGGCAGAATGCCACTGAGATTATCTCAACCCTGCTGGGGACGGCCGACCAAGCCCTGTACCGCGCCAAAGAAAAAGGGCGCAACCGCTGCGAGGCGAGCGCGCAGCCCATCACGACAACCCATATCGATTTAAGTCTGCCGAAAGGACGAGAATTGCCAACTATCACCTGGAACGATAACTTCACCCTCGGTGTGCCTGAAATGGACCAACAGCACCAGGGATTGCTGGATCTCATCAACAGCCTGCATCGCGTAGTGATGCGAGACGACGACATCCACCGCTTGGCGGAAGCTAAGGCGCAAACGATCGATGCGTTGATCGAATATTGCAGGAGGCACTTTGAAAGCGAGGAAGAGTTTATGGGTTCCATCGGCTTTCCCTATCTTGACGATCACAGGAAGGAGCACCAGGCCTTTATCACGAAAGTGCTCGAATACAGGGACGAGCCGATGACTGCCTATGCCGTGCACGCCTCGGAGGTGATAAAACTTATGAGCGATTGGTTATACGATCACGTAATAAACAAGGACAAAAAGTACGCCGAGTTCGCCGCCGGAGCGGGTCTCTAGGTCAGGCCCAGATCGATTCTGAGCTGCGAGTCTCCCGCTGGCGCGAGAGACTGGCGATCCCTAGAAAGCGAATCGCCGCCGTACGATCGAGGATGACAATGGCGATGCAAGCACGTAAAACTAGGCGATGATTCCCTTGCGCACCGCATACAGGATCAACTCCGGTACGCTATGCAGATTCAACTTCTGCAGTATGTGGGTGCGATGAGTCTCCACCGTGTACAAGCTGAGGTTCAGCATGTTAGCGACTTCCTTGTTAGTGCGCCCTTCCGCCAGAAGCTGTAATATCTCCCGCTCCCGGTTAGTGAGCAGCTCATAAGTATCCTCCGCGCCGCGGCTCTCTAACTGCCGCATATAGTCCTCGACCAGGATCTTACTGATCGCGGGGCTGAAGAATGACTTACCCTCGGTCAGCGCGCGCACGGCCGCCAGCAGGTCGGCTTCGGCGGAATCCTTCAGCAGATAGGCGCGCGCACCGGCCTTCAAAGCGCGGATCACGTAGCTCTCGTCGGAATGCATGCTGAGAATGGCGATAGCGGTCCGCGGATTGCGATTGACGATCTGGCGGGCCGCTTCAATGCCGTTCAGATTCGGCATGCCGATATCCATGATGACCACATCCGGATTGGCCGACTCGCTGAGCGCCACCGCCTGCCGTCCGTCCGCCGCTTCTCCCACCACCTGTAAGTGCGGCTGCCGCTCCAGCAGCAGTTTCAGGCCATTGCGCATGACGGTATGATCGTCGGCGAGCACGATACGCACGGGAGTCATGCAATCGCCTCCACCGCCCGCGCCGCCAGCGGGATTTCAATATCCAGGCTAGCGCCATGGCCGGGCACCGATTCCAGATGGAACGTGCCGCCCAGGTGCGTGACGCGTTCTTCCATTCCCAACAGGCCCATGCCGCGCGTGTGCGTGCTGTCGAACCCATGGCCGTCGTCGACAACGTGCAAGCGAATGCAGGCGGCGTCCTGCGCCACTTCAATGCGCACGCTGCGCGCAAAGGCATGCCGCGCGCAGTTGTGCAGCGCCTCCTGCACTACGCGATAGACGCAGGTCTTGTGCTCCTCGGGCAGGTCGTCGGCCACCGTATCGGCGTCCACGGTGACGACCATGCCGGTGCGCTTGGAAATCTCGCGCGCCTGCCATTGCAATGCAGGCACCAGGCCCAGATCGTCAAGCATCGAAGGACGCAGCAGCAGCGCCATGTTGCGTACCACGCTTACGCTGCTCTCTGCCAGCTTGCGGATGGACTCCACATGGCTGCGCAGTTCGGCGTCGAAGGGCGCCACCGCCCCCAGGTTGCCAAGTTCCATCAGCAATGCACTGAGCGACTGGCCGACTTCGTCGTGCAGTTCGCGCGAAATGGCCCGGCGTTCCTCCTCCTGCGCCTCCACCAGCCGCGCGGAAAGTTCCTTCAGTTTGCCTTGCGTCAGGGCTATCTCGCGATAACGCAATTCGGCGTCACGGGCCAGGTGCAGGATGTGCCGCATAGTGGCCGACGCCAACACCACTCCGATTCCCAGGGTGAGGCACAGCAACCATCCTAGCCGGTAGCGGAAGCGGTCGAAAATCTCCTTCAGGCGCTCATCGCCCGTATTGAGTTCCTGCTCGTTTGCGGCGGCGATCCGATCCGCGATTTCGAGCGTCGTGGCCCGCCGCGGAAAGAGTTCTTCGTGCATGAAAAGGTCGCTGCGATCTAACTTTTCCGCGGCATCCCAATGGAAAATCGGATCGAGCACTTTCCAATAATCCGCGATGCGCGCCTCCAGAGCCTGAAAGGGCGCTTGTTCGCCGGCGTCGAACGACCGCGCATAACGCGTCAGCGCCGCATCCATTTCGCCGCGCACCTGCTGCAGGCTGGCGCGGTATGTCTCGGCGCGCGCGGCATCCCGCTCGAGCAGATAATCGCGCGTAAACGTACCCGACTGGTACAGCGCCGACCGGATCTCCTCCAGGGCGCGATTTCGGATCAGGAACGTCTGCCGGATCTGGACATTATGCGACTGGATCTGGCGCAGGGCGCGCAGCGAGTCGATTCCGGCGAACAGCATCAGTCCGAGCATGCCGCCAAAACTCGCCAGCAGAACGACTTGCGCGCCCCACTGGAGAGGCTGCACGCTCCGTTTGAAAACCACGGCGTCTTTGGTTTCCTCAGGCTCCATCGTTAAGGTAACAACCCGGCTACTTCGATCATATACCGCCTATTGGGTAGATTTGGGGCGGTGAAGGGCTGGGATATCCAAGGAAAGCGGATGGAAAATACTCTATTGACAGGATAGCCGGCGGCTTTGGAAAGCTATAGCCTGATGATAGTAGCCTGGTCGAGGGACGCGTTCAGTTCAGTGCCGCAATTGGCCTCGCTGGCGCGTCCCTGCGTAAAAGATTGTGAGGCAGGACTCCGTCCTGCGGCGGACTTCCAGTCCCGCCATTTGGCGCGACGTGGACGTCGCGCGCAGGCGTGACGCCTGCCCCACCTGTCACATTAACCTCAGCATTGACCTTCCATGCCGCACGGGGGCACTTCGCCTTCGGCGCATTTACCGCCGGGCACAAACGCAAATTGCGCCTCCTCAGTCGAACCTCGCAGAGCGGTGGTAGAAGATTTGCCTCCGGAAATAGTTTGTGCGACTTCGTCGAAGTAACCGGTACCCACGAAAGTCTGATGCTTGATCGCGGAGTACCCGTCCGCATGTGCGCTCGCAAACTCCAGCTCCTGTAACTTGGAATAAGCCGCCATGCCCGTTGCGGCGTACTCTTTGGCTAACTGGAACATGCTCAAGTTCAGCGCATGAAAGCCGGCCAGCGTAACAAACTGGAACTTATAACCCATGGCCGCCAGCTCCATTTGAAACCTGGCGATGGTGGTATCATCCAGCTTCTTCTTCCAATGAAAGGACGGTGAGCAGTTATACGCAAGTAACTTACCCGGATATCGGGCGTGGATGGCCTCCGCGAACCGGCGCGCTTCGGCCAGGTTCGGCTCGGAAGTTTCGCACCAGATCATGTCGGCGTGCGGAGCATAGGCGAGGCCCCGGGCGATGGCCGCCTCAATTCCGCCGCGGAAGCCGAAGAAGCCCTCGGGCGTGCGCATGCCTGTCAAGAACGGCTTGTCGCGCTGATCGATGTCGTTCAGCAGCAGCCCCGCGCTATTGGCGTCGGTGCGCGCGATCAGGATCGTGGGAACGCCCATAACATCCGCGGCGAAACGCGCGGCCACCAGCTTTTGCACAAACTCGGAGGTGGGCACCACCACCTTGCCGCCCATATGCCCGCACTTCTTAGCGGAGGCCAGTTGATCTTCGAAATGCACCGCGGCGGCGCCCGCTTCGATCATGGACTTCATCAGTTCAAAGGCGTTCAACGGGCCGCCAAAACCGGCTTCCGCATCCGCCACGATGGGAGCGAACCAGTGTGCACCTTTGCGGCCGTTCGAGTGATGGATCTGGTCGGCTCGCATAAACGCGTTGTTAATAGCCCGCACCAGTGTGGGAACACTATTGACCGGATACAAGCTCTGGTCCGGATACATCTGGCCCGACACATTCGCATCGCCGGCCACCTGCCAGCCGCTCACATAGATGGCTTTCAGCCCGGCCTGTACCTGTTGCACAGCCTGATTGCCGGTCAGCGCGCCCAAAGCCGGCACGTAAGACTCAGTGCGCAGCAGATTCCACAGTCTCTCCGCGCCCATGCGAGCAAGAGTGTGTTCAATCTGAATCGAACCGCTCAAGCGCTCGACATCCTCCGGAGTATACAATCGCGTGATTCCTTCCCAACGCGCGGCCGTGGTCCAGCGCTGCAAAGTATCGTGGTGTCTATATTCATGCGTCCCGTTGTTCAACATTCGAAATGCGCAGCCTCCATATTGCAGTAGATCGCGCTTTCCGGAAAAAGTGAAATGCTGCGGGACATATCGGACGAGTGTCCGAATTGGACGATCGGATTGTTGTCGCAGGTACGATGGAGCTAACCTACGATTGAGAGAGACTATGCCCAAAGCCGAATTGGAAACTATTCAGGTCGCCGCGCCTCTTAGCGAAGCCGACCAAACTATTCTCACGCCGGAAGCGATGGCGTTTCTGAAAGGCCTCGCACGGAACTTCGAGGACCGCCGCCAGCAACTGCTCACTCTCCGGCGCGCGCGCCAGCAGGAGATCGATTGTGGTGGAATGCCACTGTTTCTGCCGCAAACCGCGTGGATACGCGATGCCGATTGGGTAGCGGCGCCCATCCCCGCCGATCTCGCGGACCGCCGCGTCGAAATCACCGGGCCCGTGGACCGCAAGATGATCATCAATGCCCTGAATTCGGGCGCGAGCGTGTTCATGGCGGATTTCGAAGATTCGAATTCGCCCACGTGGCGAAATAATCTCGACGGGCAGTTTAACCTGCGCGATGCCGTGAATGGCACGATCGCGTATGTGAGCCCTGAAGGCAAGCGCTACGAATTGGGCACGCGCACGGCGGTTTTGATGGTGCGCCCACGCGGATGGCACCTGCAGGAGAAGCACTGCCTGGTGGATGGCCGGCCCATCTCGGGCAGTCTCTTTGATTTTGGTCTGTTCTTTTTCCATAACGCCAAGGCCCTGATGGCCAAGGGCAGCGGGCCGTACTTTTATTTGCCTAAACTGGAGAGTCACCTGGAAGCGCGCCTGTGGAACGATGTATTCCACTTTGCACAGCAGGAACTCGGGATCCCGCGGGGAACCATTCGGGCGACTGTACTGATTGAGACGATCCTCGCTGCATTCGAGATGGACGAGATCATCTATGAGTTACGCGAGCACTCCGCCGGTCTCAACTGTGGGCGCTGGGACTACATCTTCAGCTTCATTAAAAAATTCCGGAACCGGCCGGACTTCGTGCTGCCGAATCGCGCGCAGGTCACCATGGAGCGGCATTTCCTCAGCTCTTACGTGCATCTGCTGATTGAGACCTGCCATCGCCGCGGCGTGCACGCTATGGGCGGCATGGCGGCGCAGATTCCGATCAAGAACGATCTGGGGGCGAACGAACAGGCGCTCGCGAAAGTGAGGCAAGACAAACTGCGCGAGGTGCTCGCCGGACACGACGGCACCTGGGTGGCGCACCCCGGCCTGGTGACCGTCGCTAAAGAAATCTTCGACGCTCACATGCCCGGCTCGAATCAATTGCAGAAGCGGCCGGAGGTCGCGGTTACTGCGGCGGACCTGTTGAGCGTACCCGCCGGCGACATCACTGAGGCCGGCTTGCGATGGAACATCGACGTGGGCATCCAATACCTGGAGGCGTGGATGCGCGGCAATGGCTGTGTCCCAATTTATAACTTGATGGAAGATGCGGCCACCGCCGAAATTTGCCGCGCGCAGGTCTGGCAATGGGTGAAGCATGGCGCTCGTTTGAATGACGGCCGGCCGGTGACTGCGGAACTGGTGAAGGACGCGATCGCGGATGTAGCCGAGGGCCTGCGCGGCACGATAGGCGGCGAGCCACTGGCGCGCGCGTCGCGTCTGTACGAGCAGATGATGACGAGTGGCGACTTTCCGGAATTTCTGACGCTGGTCGCGTATGACTACATCGAATGACCCGGATTACTGGAGGGCGGGCTTTTGGCCGGCGCAGGGCTTCAGCCCCGCTGCGGCATCGTATCGAGTGCGGCAAGGAGACGGAGCAAAAGTCCAGATGAGTTACCTGGCGAGTTGACGGCGTCTCAGGCGGGGGCAAGTAATCGCGACAGGGTGCCCTTCCGCGAACTCGATCGCGTGTTCCTCTGCCTCCGAGTCCAGGAGTTCGATCTTCTTACGGCGGCGAAGGCTGTTTGCCGCCGCGTCCCGAACCGTGTTCTCGAAGAAATGTGACTGATGGCCGCAGTCACATTCGAATGACGATGGCTATACAAGCCGGGCCATTTGCCCTCCCACTTAGAATAGAAGCTTCAGGGCAAGCTGAACCAACCGTGGATTATTGACCGTAGTGTTGATAGCAGCCGAAGCCGGGTGTGCCTAGTTCCGGGCAAGCGGCGCAAATGCTCGGCAGACCCGGCGTGCCAAATTGCGGGTGGTTCAGAAGATTGAAGACCTCCGCCCGGAAGTCCAGCCGCATCCCTTCACGCCACGGCAGCATGAAGTGCTTGATCGCTGAAAAATCCGTGTTCACGAAACCCGGACCGGAAACCGGCGTGCGCGATGCGTCTCCCAGTTCGCCCGAAGGGGGCGCGACGAAACAACTGGTATTGAACCATTCGTTGATCGTGGGGTTGCTCAATACCGGGTTACAAACCTGATTCGGGCGGATCAGGCTGTTCCCGTTGTTTTCGAAGTTGACCCCCGAATTGTTGGGCGCGACCACGAAAATCGGGAATCCGGAAGTGGCTTTCTCGATCGCAGTTAGTTCCCAATTTCCCAGGATCGCATTCACCGCGCCATTCCAGGAACTGCCATAGGCTTTACCTTTGCCGAACGGCAGCTCATAGATCACGCTGGCGGTGAAATCATGATTCAGGTTGATCTGAGACAGACCCCAGTCCAACTGCTGCCATCCAGGCAAGGGATAGTAAGTCGCGCCCAAGTTGCTGCCCAAGCCGTCTGTATAACCTGTGTCGTGGTTCCTGGAGTAGGTATAGCCAATCAATGCATAGAGACCATGCCGGGCGCTCTTGGTCTCCGCCTTGATTTGCAGGGAATTGTAGTGAGCTATTCCGTCGTCGGTAATGTTTTCGACGGTCGAGTAAGGGAAGTTCGTCGCCGGCACGCCGAAAGCCGCCCCGCCGGGTCCGCAGCCCAGGGTATACCCGGCGGTCGTGCCGCAGGCGCCGTGGTGAGACTTACATTCAAGTTATTGCCAAACACCAGAATGTGGGAGGCGCGGGAACCGGCGTATCCCACCGTCAACAGCACCTGGCCCGGCAGTTGGTGTTCCACGTTCACGTTGAACTGTTGTACCCTGCCCTGCTTGAAGTTCAGGTCCTGGGAAATAATCGTGCCGGTGAATTGCGTTGGGCGGCGGCGGCGTGGATTGAATCGGGAAACCTGACGACAGGCTGATCGCCGGATAAGGCGTCTGGCCGTAAGTAGTGGCACAGGCCGAGGTAGCGAACGGACATCCGCCGCCAAACGCAAATGCATCGGACTCGTAGAAGTAGGGCGGGTTTTGCCACAAGCCCTGCGCGCCCATGATTCCACGAAGAATCGTGGATAGATGGCATACCCTCCGCGCACCACCGTGGTCTGGCTGCCCCACGGTTTCCAAGCCAATCCGATACGCGGCTCCAAAGCCGTCAGATCCATTTTGACGCCGGCGTACTCATTGGCGCCTTGTCCCGCTACCAGGAACGTCTGGGTATCCAGGACAAAATTCGCCTGGCGGTTGAAGGCTTCGCTTTCGGGAGTAACCAGGGCCCAAGCCAATCCCAGGTTCAGGGTCAAGTCCTTACTCACGCGCCAGTCGTCCTGGATATAGGGACGGTACATCTTCCAGCGGCGGCCAATTACATCTCCCGCGAAGGTCTGATCGTGAATAGCTAGGTCGGTAAAACCCATCAGCAGCGAGGCGGCGGGGTCGCCGCCCCAATCGCCGGTGATGTCCCAAAACCCATCCTGGAAGCCGACGGCCAGCGTATTCAGCTGGTTGGCGCGAATGTTGCCGCCGACCCTGAATGTCGTGCTTGCCGCGCACCATATCGAACGAGTCTGAAATCGAGAACACATTGGTGCCGCCCAGAAATGGCGAATATCCGCGATCGCCTAACGACCAGTAGCCACTCAGCTCCGTGGACGTCAACCCGCAACTGTTGCCGCCCTCCAATGGGTTGCCTGGCCTGAGTTCGCGCCGGGAATCCCGAGTTTTGTCGGCTTCGCAAGTGCCGCTGCCAAAGGAAGTAAAGTAATTGAAGATCCGGTTGAAACCAACACTGAATTGATTGACGGTGCGCTCGGAAAAAATATGCGTCTCGGAAAGCGCGGCGTTGCGCCCATGATTGGTGATGTTCTCGGTGCTGGCAAAAGCGCCCTCTTCGGCGAAACCCGGCGAGCCGCCTGGAACGAACGAAACCGCCTGGTCGTAACTGAAGCGCGCAAACATGGAGTCTCTGAGTGGAGAAATTGTGATCCAGCCGGATGTCGAATTCGCCTTCGTTCAGCTTCCGCACGGGTTCGTTGACATAGTTGTAGCCTAGCGCCGCATTGTTGGCGTTGGGCAGAGGATAGAGATTAATCAGCTGTCTGGCCGATCGGGTTGAACAGTCCTTGCGGGATCTTATTGCAGTCGGCGCCCGGCGCCTGGCTGCCGTTGGCCGCCACGGGCATGGGGTTGCCCGCGCTGTCGCACTGGAAGTGCGAGTCCGGCGCTCCCGTCATATAGGGATTCGTCAGCGTAACGTGAATTCGGATTGCCGAATGCGTCATCGGTGAAATCGCCGTTGCGCATCGCGGCCGAGGGAACCAAGCCCAGAAAGGGAATCCCGTGGCGCTGCATTTTGGCCTGGTAATCGGCAAAGAAGAATGTCTTATCTTTCTGGATCGGTCCGCCTAGCGAGCCGCCAAACTGATTCAAATTGAATTGCTCCGTGTAGGTGGCAAAGAAGCTGCGCGCATCCAGGTCTGTATTGCGGAAGAATTCGAACAACGATCCGTGAAAGTCGTTGGTTCCCGACTTAGTCGTTACCAAGACGGTCGGTCCCGCGCGCGTACCATATTCCGCGGAATAGTTGTAAGTCAGAACCTTGAATTCCTGTATGGCGTCGATCGAAGGCAGGATGGCGATGCCCCCCGCCGTCAGTTCGTTGTTGTCGTTGCCGTCGTACAGCCAATCCGTGGAGTTGGCGCGCGATCCGCCGACGGAAAGCGAAAAGGAGCCGCGCGCCGATACCTCGCTGCTCGGTCCGCCGTTGAAAAAACTCTGCGGATTTGTTTCAGTAATCGTGCCGGGCGTCAGCGTGGCCAACTGGACAAAATCGCGCCCGTTCAGCGGCAGTTCGGCCACCTGTTGCGAAGTGATCACCTGGCCCAGCGTCGCGTTGGTGGTCTCCACAGCCACCGCGGTGGCGGCCACTTCCACGCTCTCTTTCACCGCCGCGGGTACCAGCTTGAAATCCACTTCCCGATGTTCGTCCACTTGCAGGCGTATATCTCGTTGTTCGGCAGGTTGAAAGCCGGTGAATTCCACGCGCACGTTGAAACTGGCCACCGGCAACAGTGGCACCAGATAATGCCCCGACTCGTCAGTCGTGGATTCGCGGGTGATTCCCAGAGCAGGCGCCGTTACCGTCACCTTCGCGCCGGCAATCGCGGACCCGCTGGCGTCCGTTACAGTGCCCGATAGGATTCCGGTAGCCTGGCCATACATCAGCGGACAGGTGCCAAGCACAAGCAAACAAACCACAGCAGCCAGCCGCATTCTTCCTGTTGGCATCCGGACTTCCTTTCACAGCCGCGCTCTCGGGCGGCGATATAGTACTCTCCCCTTGCAACCTGAATTGTGAAGATGGAGAAGTGAACCAGTATGACGTGATCGTTACGGCCGTGTCAAGGCTCTGCGAACCCTTTGAAAACAGGCCACTCACAGCGGTCCGGACAGTACCGCGAAACCTCGTAAAGGAACGCGTCTCTCTTTGCGGCGGCTCGTTGAGAGCATATAATAGCCTCTAACTGTTCAAGCATGCGCCAACGAACTTGGGGCCGACTGATTCTCCGTATCGTCGTCGCGGGGGCGGGCGTTACCGCGGCGTCGATGATTTACGCCTACGCCATCCAGGTCAATAGCACTACCGCGGCTCTAACTTATTTGTTATTCGTGCTCGGCGCAGCCACGCTCTGGGGTCTGCCGGAAGCCATGGCGGTTTCGGTTATGAGCCTGCTGTGGCTGGACTATTACTTCCTGCCGCCGGTGCCCGCCCTCGGCATTCAAGATCCGGAAAACTGGGTGGCCTGGTGCGCCTTCCTGATTACCTCCTGGGTCGTCAGCGAACTCTCCGCGCGACTGAAGAAACGCGCCTCGGAAGCCGTCCAACGCCAGCGCGAGATCGAGCGGATGTACCTGCTGAGCTGCCGCCTGATGCAGGCCAGCGCGGCGAACACACTGTCGCAGAACATTCCCGCTCAGGTCGCGGAGATTTTCGGCTGTCGTGGGGTGGCATTCTACGACGCTTTGTCGGGCCAAGTCCAGCGCGTGGGCGACACCGCATGGATTGCGGAAGCCGCTCTGATCGCTGCTGCTTCCACCGATTTGCAAGGCGTGGCCGGCGAAAGCCCGGCGCTGATTCCGGTGACCCTGGGACCCACTACGGCCGGCAGTCTGGGATTCACCGAATCCTCCATCTCTGCGCCGGCTATGCAGTCGATCGCCAACCTGGTGGCGTTAGCCATCGATCGCGCCCGCAAGCAGGAGCGCGCCGCGCAGGCCGAAGGCGCGCGCCGTCACCAGGAGTTGAAGTCCATGCTGCTGGATGCCCTGGCACATGAGTTTCAGACGCCCCTCACTTCCATCCGGGCCGGCATCGATGCCATGCTGACGGAGGCTCCGCGGCGCGATCAGCGGGAATGGCTTGAAATTATGAACCAGGAGAGCGGGCGCCTCAGCGCGATGATGACCGAGGCCATCCAAATGGCGCGCATCGAGGCCGGCCACGTGGACCTGGACCTGCACACCCACACAGTGGAAGACCTGGTCTACTCAGCATTAGAGAAGGAACTGGCTGGATCCCAAGTCGAAATTGAGTTGCCGCAAGATTTACCCCCGGTCTCAGCCGACGCCGGGCTGATTCGGCTGGTGATTCGCCAAATCGCCGGCAACGCGCTGAAATATTCAGAACCGGGCGCACCCATTACGCTGCGCGCGCACGCCGGAGAGGGCGGCGTGATAATCAGCGTCACCGATCGCGGGCCCGGTATCCCTGCGGATGAGCAGCGCCGGATTTTCGAAAAATATTACAGGGGGAAACAAGGCCGCGGGCATCTGACCGGGATGGGAATGGGCCTGCCTATCGCCCAGCCAAGTGGTCGAGGCGCACGCCGGCCGGCTCTGGGTGGAAAGCCGCCCAGGCGAGGGCGCCACCTTCTCGTTTACTCTTCCCTGCGCCCATGAGGAAACCAGCGTATGAGCGGCGCCAAAATATTGGTCGTCGACGACGATCTGCAAATCCGGCGCGTGATGCGCAAAATGCTCGCCGCGCAAGGATACGCCGTCACCGACGCGCGCAATGGTGAAGAAGCATTGGAAACCCTGCGGCGCAATCGGCACGATCTGGTTGTGCTGGACCTGGCCATGCCCGGGATGGGCGGTCTGGAAGCCTGCCGGGCCATTCGCGCCGGCTGGGATCTCGCCATTATTGTGCTGTCGGTCCGCGACATGGAGAAGGACAAAATCGGCGCCCTGGACGCCGGCGCGGACGATTATGTCACCAAGCCGTTCAGCATGCAGGAACTGCTGGCGCGCATCCGGGCCGGCTTGCGCCGCTCCCCGCTGGCGCCGGAAGCCGCGCCCCAACTGCTGCAAACCCACGGCTTGGAGATTCACTTCGCGGCGCGCCGGGTGATGGTGGGCGGCCACGAAATCCGGCTCACCCGCAAAGAGTTCGACCTGTTGCAGTATCTGGCAACCAACCCCAACACGGCTATTCCGCATCGCCGCCTGCTGCAGGCGGTGTGGGGCCCGGACTACGGCAATGAGGTCGTCTATTTGCGCGTCTTCATCAATCAGCTGCGCAAGAAGATCGAACCTGAACCTGCCAAGCCGCGTTACATCCTGACAGAACCTTGCATCGGATATCAATTCCACCTTCCAGAGGAGCCCAAGAGCCAAACGTGACACCGCAACGCGTGGACGAACCTTCGCCAGAACTCGTCTTCGACATGTTGAACGCATACCAACGGACCGCGGCCTTGCGCGCTGCGATTGAATTGGACCTGTTTCGCGCCATCAGCGAGTGTCCCGGAGATGTGGCCTCGCTGGCGCGCCAATGCGCTTCGTCCGAACGCGGCATCCGCATTCTTTGCGATTACCTGACCATTCAGGGCCTGCTCGCCAAGCAGGACGGCCATTACCGGCACACGCCTACCAGCGCGGAGTACCTCGATCCAGGATCCCCTGCGTGCATGGCATCGGCGGCGCGATTTCTGGGCCATCCCGCGCTGGCCGAACCCTTCGCGCGCCTGGCGGATGTGGTCCGCGGCGGACGTACGATTCTACCGGGAGACGGTTCGGTTGAAGCGGACAATCCCATCTGGGTGGAGTTCGCGCGGAGCATGGCGCCTACGATGGGGGCGCTGGCCGGACCATTGGGCGCCGTGGTGCTCGACGGGCTAACCGGGCCGGTCGACGTGCTGGATATCGCCGCCGGCCACGGACTGTTCGGCATCGAAGTAGCGAAGCTCAATCGCGAAGCGCAGGTGACTGCGGTCGATTGGGCGGCGGTGTTGGAAGTCGCGCGCGGCAATGCGCGTAAAGCGGGTGTGGAGGACCGCTATCACTTGCTGCCCGGCAGTGCGTTCGAGGTCGACTACGCAGGACCGTATGACATTGTGCTGCTCACGAACTTCCTGCATCATTTCGACGTGCCCACTTGCGTCGATCTGCTCCGCAAGGTGCATACCGCATTGAAGCCGGGCGGCCGCGCTGCCGCACTGGAATTCGTGCCGAATGAAGACCGCGTTTCACCCCCTGCAGCGGCAGCTTTCAGTTTGACGATGTTGGCAAATACCGTGGGGGGCGATGCGTACACGCGCAGCGAATTGGAGAAGATGTACCTGGAAACCGGTTTCAGAAACATCAGCGCGCATCCTATCCCGAAGAGCCCGCAGACCGTGGTGATGGGGCAGGCATAGCCGAATCGTGGGGCAGACCTCCAGGTCTGCGTGGGTCCTCCAGGACCCGCAGTTCTTCATGCAAACTAAAGCTTGCCCTACGAAAAATCGTACCCGGCCCCGCGACACCGCGAGTCCATTCTGATAGTCTGGTCTTGCGTCCACCGGGAGGTGGCAGCAACCGTGTATAAAGTAAAAGAGCAGGTATCGCATGCCGGTCTTTACCGTTGCACCACGTGCGGCGTAATGATTCCCGTAAATGCAGGCGAGACTCTACCAGCCTGCCCCAGCCGGTGCGCCGACGCCATCTGGACCTTCTTCAACGAAAAATGGAGCGCCCCGCCTGGTGAGATCCGGGAGACCGCCACACCTTTTCCGGCCCTCGATTTGAATGGCGACCCGCGGCAGATCCCCGTGGGAGCCCGGCTCATTGATGTGCATCTGGGACCGGAGCGTCCCGGCCCTGCGCACTCGGATCCCAAATTGGCCGCGTTCCATTACGACGGCCAGGTGTATTTTGCGAGCGCCGCGGAGCTTCTGCACAATTCACGCGCCGTCCTGCTTTAGGCCTTCAATTCAGCCGCGCCTGATAGCCTCGCAGATCGCGCAGGCGCTGCTCGACTTCGGTTGCGTCTTCCGCCGCGGGCGCCAGGCGCAGATAAGTCTCCAGGTCGTGGCGCGCCGCCGCCGGATTTCCCAACTGCAGGTGGACCGTGCCGCGCAACTTGAAATCCTCGGCCTCGGGTGGGTCCCCTGCCAGCAACAGATCCAGAGTCTGAAGAGCCTTGCCATAGGCCCGCCGGTGGACGTAGACGCCGCGCAAATTGCGCAGCATGCGCATCACGATCTGGCGGTTGCCGGCCGGCGCGAGCATGGCGGGATCGTCGCGTAGCGTAGCGCCCGTGGATCGCCGGGCCAGCGCGAAGCATTCCGCCCGCGAGAGCACGCTCCCGCCCGCGAACACATCGATGAATGCCGTGAACTCCGCGTCCCGGTATCGCACCAGAAAATGCCCGGGCAGCCCGATGCCGTCGACCGGCCGCGCCAGCCTGCGCGCAATTTCCAGATACACTACCGCCAGCGTGATCGGTATGCCCGTACGTGCGGTCAGCACGTCGTTCAGGCAACTGTTACGCGGGTCGTAATAGTCCCCCGCATTGCCCGTGAACCCGAGTTCGGCGAACAGGTATTGGTTCGCCGCGGCGACGTACGCCTGCCCGCTGGTGCTCGCCGCCAGCCGCTCGGACAATTCTTCGGCATAGGAGTCCAGAAGACCGATAAATGGCTCGATGTCCAGACTGGGATACTCGATGCGGGCGATCTCCAGTGCCGCGCGGTCCAGCGCGGCTTCCTCGCGTCCGGTAATCAGGTCCAGCAGCGCTTGCATGGCACATAAAATAGCATCATGCATCGGATGCTCTTCCGCGCACTTGGGACTGTTCCGCTGATCGCGGCTCTGGCGGCCGCTCAGCCGCCGCGCTTTTCCGCGCACATCCTGCGGAAATTGCACCACGAGAAGGTGTCCGGATATGCGCTCGAAGGGCGCACGCTGGTTATGTGGGGCGATCGTCTTCTGTGGACGACTTTGCCGCAAGGCAGTGACCGAATCGTCCGCGGGCCGGGGCCCCCGTTTGCCGAGGGCGGCTGCCTGCTGGACGTGGACGGCGACACCAATCTGGACCTGGTGGTTAACGAAGGCGGTCCGGATGCCGATCTGGTCTGGTATCGCGCGCCGCATACCGGGAGCGATTGGACGCGCCACGTGATCGATACCGGCGTAGATGCGCCGGATATGCTGCCCGTCACCCTGCTCGGGCACCGGGGCGTGCTGCTCATTCACAAAGGAATGCAGGTGCGCTTTTATGAGATCCCCGCCGATCCCACGGCGCGCTGGCCTTACCAGGAAGTTTATTCTTTCTATTCGCCATCGCACCAGGGCGGCCTGCGCATGGCGGATATCGATGGCGACGGGCTGCCCGATATCCTGGCGGGCATGTATTGGATCCGGTCGCCGCAAAAATTCGAACTGCCATGGCGCCTGTTTGCAATTGTCCTGTGGAATGAAACGCCGGAATCCGCCATGTTGCGGCTGAGCTACGGTCCGCTTAGCAGCACCGCGCCGGAACTGCTGGCGGCCCAGCGCGAAATGCAAATGGCGCGGCTGGCGCGCCTCGAGAGGCCTTCCGATCCGCGCCAGTTGTGGATCGAACAGCGCATCGAAAGCGTGCCGGATTTGGCCCCAGTGAATAGTCTCGACGTCGCCGACTTTGATGGAGATGGCCGCCCCGATATCCTGATCGCCGAAAAGGCCGGCGCCGGCCGCCTGCTGGTGTTGTACAACGAAGGCGCCGGACGGTTTCGGCCCGCAGTGATTGCGCAAGGGCCGCCGATCCTTTTTGCGCGCGCCGCGGATCTGAAAGGTGACGGCCGTCCCGGCATCCTGGTAATTCGCGCGGATGCCATCCTGTGGTTCGAAAACCGGGGGCCGGCGCGGCGAACTTAAGTTTGCCCGCCCTGGACGTTATTCAAAAGCAGGACTGTCCCGCTGCAGGTTGCAGCCGGCTAAAGCCCGCCCTCCACAGCGCCGCTCGTCATGGCAGAAATCGATACCCCACTCCATGCACCGTCAAAAAATGGCGCGGCACGTTAGGCTCCGGCTCCAGCTTCTGCCGCAGCTTCACCACGTGGGCATCCACCGTGCGCGTATTGGGAAAGAATTCGTAGCCCCAAACCGAATTGAGAATCATATCGCGCGTTAATGGCCGGTCAGGATTCTGGAGGAAATAGGTAAGCAGGTTGTATTCCGCGGGCGTCAGCTTCAGCTCTTCGCCGCGCCTGGTTACTACGCGCCGCTCCAGATCCACTTCGACCTCGCTGAAGTGAACCACCTTGCGGCCCTCGGGCGAAGTCCGCCGCAGCACGGCGCGAATACGCGCCAGCAGCTCGCGCGTCCCGAAGGGCTTCACCAGGTAATCATCGGCGCCGATCTCGAGCAGCAGCACCTTGTCGATCTCATCGCTTAGTGCGCTCAGCACTATGATCGGCGTGACCACCTGTGCGGCGCGCAGTTGTTTGCAGATTTCCACTCCGCTCATACCCGGCAGGCGCAGATCCACCAGCAACAGATCGGGCTTCAGCAAGAGGGACTTCTCGAAACCTGCCCTCCCATCCATCTCCAGCACGGCACGGAAACCCTCTTGCTCAAGCATGACGCCGATAGTGTCGCGCAGGCTCTCGTCGTCGTCAATTACCAGGATGGTCTGCATGCAGGGATGCTATCTATTGTATCTAAAAGACCTTTATCCCGACTTGTAAAATGAAAGTGATAAACCGGATAATCAATTAAGACATGCGCGTCACAGTCATTGGAACGGGATACGTAGGAACAGTTACCGGCGCCTGCCTCGCCTACTTCGGCCATCGCGTCACGTGCATGGATACCGATGCGCGGAAAGTCGAAATGCTGTGCCGGGGCGAGATGCCCATTTACGAACCTTGCCTGGCGGAACTCCTGCAGTTGGCAGCCGGGCGAGGCGGCATCGACTTTACCACAGAGCTGGCGCTGCCTGCCCTGGAAAGCGATGTGATCTTTATCGCCGTAGGGACGCCGCCGCTCCCCACCGGCGAAGCCAACCTCTGCTATCTGGAGGCTGCCGCGCGCAGCATCGGCGCGGCCATGGACGATCGCAAGTTTCGGGTGGTGGTGAACAAATCCACCGTTCCCGTGGGCAGCGGTAACCTGGTGGAGACCCTGGTGCGCGAAGGCATTCGTGAGGCGCATCCGGAAAATGCCAAACGCATCCGGTTCGGCGTGGCCAGCAATCCGGAGTTTTTGCGGGAAGGCAGCGCCATCGCCGATTCGCTATATCCGGATCGTATCGTGCTCGGCGCGGGCGACGAGAGCACCTTGCAAATGCTGCGCGATCTCTATCAACCGCTGGTCGCGCAGAGCTTCCCGGCGCCGGCCTTCCTGCCGCGTCCGGCGGCCATGACGCAGGTGCCGGTGGTGACCACTACCCTCACCAGCGCCGAGATGATCAAGTACGCCGCCAATGCTTTTCTGGCGGTGAAGATTGGTTTCGCGAACGAGGTGGCCAACATCTGCGAGCGGGTGGGCGCCGAGGCGCCGGAAGTGATGGCCGGCATCGGCCTGGATGCGCGCATCGGCGCACGCTTCCTCAATCCCGGCTTGGGCTGGGGCGGCAGTTGTTTCGGCAAGGACATCCAATCGCTGCTGCACACAGCGCGCGAGTACGGCTACCAGAGCCGGTTGCTGGAAGCGGCCATGGAGGTGAATCGAGCGCAGCGCCAATTGGTAATTCAGAAGCTGCAGGAGAAGCTGTTCATCCTGAAAGGCCGTACCATCGCGCTGTTGGGTCTCGCGTTCAAGCCGGACACCGATGACCTGCGCGACGCGCCCAGCCTGCAAATCGCCGAGCGGCTGCTCCAGATGGGAGCGCGCGTAAAGGCGTACGACCCCATCGCTAACGACGCTTGCCGCGAGAATCACCCGGGGTTACGAATTCAATATTGCGGATCGGCGGGGGATGCGGCGCAGGATGCCGACGCGCTGGTGCTGGTGACGGAATGGAAAGAGTTTGCGGCTCTGGATCTGCGCGACCTGGCGAAGCGCATGGCGCGTGCCATTCTGGTGGACGGCCGCAATCTGTTCGATCCGGAAGCGGCGCACCAGGCGGGATTTGATTATTGCGGCATCGGCCGTCCGCAGCGGGCAGGCCGTCACCACACCGTGCCGGAGCCCAGCCCCATCGCTTAATTTAGATCACGCGCTTCGTGGTGTAACCTGAAGCATGCGTCACACCTCGATCATCTGTCTTGTTCCCCTCCTGGTGGCCGCTTGGGCCGAAGACTGGCCCCAATGGCGAGGTCCCCGTCGCGATGGCATCGCGGTTGGTTTTGCTGAACCCAAAACATGGCCCGAGAAGCTGACGCTCAAGTGGAAAGTGGCCGTGGGCGAGGGACACTCCTCGCCTGTAGTGGCCGATGGCGCAATCTACCTCCATACGCGCCAAGGCGATCGTGAAGTGATCACGGCGTTGCGCCCCGAGAACGGGCAAACCGTCTGGCAGGAGGGCTACAACGCGCCGTACAGCATGAATCCCGCGGCGACTACTCACGGCAAAGGGGTCAAATCGACGCCTGCCGTGGAGGACGGACGCATCTTCACCTTCGGCATCAGCGGCATTCTCTCGTGCTTCGATGTTAAGACCGGAAAGCTCCAATGGCGCAAAGAATTCGGCTCGCCCGATTTTGGCGTGGCCACTTCACCCATAGTCGATCACGGCCGCGTGATCGTGTACGTGGGCGGCAACACGGCGGGCGCGCTCACCGCTTTCGATGCGGCCACCGGCGCCGAAAAATGGAGTTGGAAAGGCGACGGACCGGCCTACGCATCGCCCATCGTGGTAGAGATCGCGGGCACACGCCAGATCGTTACGCAAAGCCGGAGCAATATCGTGAGTGTCTCGGCCGATACCGGCAATTTGCTTTGGCAAATTCCTTTCACTACCCCATACGCGCAGAACATCGTCACGCCGGTTTTGTATCGCGACACGCTGATCTTTTCCGGCATCGATAATCCCGTCATGGGCATGAAGGTGTTCAAACACGGCGCTCAATGGACTACGGAGACTGTCTGGAAAAATAAAGACTTCTCCATGTATATGAGTTCGCCGGTGGTCAGCGGCGATCTGCTGTTCGGATTTTCCGAACGCAAGCGCGGGCAGTTTTTCTGTTTGAAACCGGACGACGGCTCGACCCTATGGGCATCCGAAGGCCGCCAGGCCGATAGCGCCGCCATCGTAGCCGCTGGCTCCGCATGGCTGATACTCACGCCCGATGCCAATCTGATCGTGGCGCGTCAAAGCGATAAGGCGTTCGAACCGTTGCGAAAATATTCCGTGGCGGACAGCCCTACTTGGGCGCACCCGGTCGTTCTGGGCCGCGGTATTCTGATCAAAGACGCCACCCACCTGGCATTATGGGAGCCGTAATGAAGCACCTTGTCCACCCGTTGGCCGCGCTGCTGGCTTGCGCCGTGGCGCAGGCCGCGTCGCTCGAATGGCCGCAATTCGCCGGCCCGCACCGCAACTTCACGTCCGATGCCAAGGGGCTGGCCAACTCCTGGCCGGCCGCCGGGCCGAAGAAGCTTTGGAGCCGGGATCTGGGAGAGGGCTATTCCGGCATCGCGGTGGATGGCGCGGTGCTCTACACCATGTATCGCCGCGGCTCCGACGAGGTCACCCTGGCGGCCGCCACTGCTACCGGCAAGACGTTATGGGAGTATGCCGAGAACGCCTCCTTCCGCGGCGGTATGGCCATGGAGAACGGGTCCGGCCCGCATGCCACGCCGCTGGTCACCGCCGATGCGGTGTACACGGTGGGCATCCTGGCGCACCTGGTCTGCCTCGACAAGAAATCCGGCAAGGCGATCTGGTCGCACGATCTCTGGCACGAGTTTGACGGGACGCCGATGGATCGCGGATATTCGGGCAGTCCTATCGCCTGGAAAAATACCGTCATCATGAAGGTAGGCGGCAGCGGCCACGCACTCATGGCCTTCAACCAGAAGGACGGCCGGGTGGTTTGGCGGAAACAGGATTTCGTGAATTCGCCTTCTTCGCCGGTGCTCATCAAAGTGGATGGCGAGGACCAGTTAGTGGCAGTGATGAGTAATGATATAGCCGGCATGAATCCGGATACCGGCGACTTACTCTGGAAGTATCCACACTCGACCAGTTGGGGATTGAATATCTCCCTGCCGTTGTGGACCCCCGATAATACGCTGTTTGTCTCCTCGGCTTATAACGGCGGCTGCGTCGCGCTTCAATTGCACGTGGTGCACGGCAAGACGGAGGTGAAGGAACTCTGGAGCAACAATCGCATGCGCGTACACATCGGCAACCTGCTGCGCATCGGCGATACGCTCTACGGATCGAGCGGCGATTTCGGGCCCGCGCCGCTCACCGCGCTCGATGCGAAGTCAGGCAAAGTGCTGTGGCAGGATCGGTCTTTCCCCAAGGCAACATTCCTTTATGCAGACGACAAGCTGATCGCGGTGGATGAGGACGGCAACCTCTCGTTGGCTACCATCTCGCCCACGGGCTTGAAGGTGCTGTCGCGCGCCGAGTTGCTCCGCAGCAATGCGTGGACCGCACCGGCATTGGCGGGGACTGCGTTGTACGTGCGCGACCGGCATAGCATGATGGCATTCGATCTGGGCAGCGGGCACTAGCCGAGTGTCCTGGTGCGGCGGCCGAAGAGTTCGCCGAGAAAGTGCGGGGTATCGCGGGCTTGTATCTGAATCAGCCGGATCATGCGATTGGATTGGCGCCCAGGCGCAAGCGGCAGAATCGCCTGGGCGCGATTTAGCGCCTGAACCTGGCTCTTGTCGTCCAGTGAACGATAGCTTGTCGAAGTAACCGCCCCATGCGTCCGCGCAGAGTTCTCACAATGGGAACCATATGAGAAGATTCATCATTACCGGCGCGCCTGGTGCAGGGAAGACGGCGATCATCCGTCAATTAGAACTCGACGGCTTCAGCGTAGTCGAAGAGGCGGCTACTGACGTCATCGCCGCCGCGCATGCGCAAGGAACTGTTGAACCCTGGAGACACCCCTCGTTCATTGATGAAATCGCTCGTCTGCAAAGGGACCGCCAGATTCGAGCGTCTTATCAACCGGACGAGGTTCAGTTTCACGACCGTTGCGTTGTATGTACCGCGGCCTTGGCTGTCCACCTCGGGCAACCTTTTTCTCTCTTTCTTACGAGCGAACTGGAGCGCATCCGAAAAAATACGATCTACCAAAACCGGGTCTTCTTCATTCGTAATCTTGGCTTCATCACGCCAACCGAAGCGCGGCGAATCAGCTTTGAGGAAACTGTGCGCTTCGAGAAAATTCACGAAGAGACTTACCGAGGCTTCGGCTTCGAACTGATCTTAGTCGAGCCCGGAAGTCTGGTGGAACGAGTCAACGTGATTAAAGCGGCAATTCGTTAGCCGAGGCCGGCATCATCTTCGGGCATTTCCTGTCGCCCGAGACCCATGACGCCCTGGTCAGCGGGACCGGCTGTGAGGACCACGCCCACCTGATGAGGGGTTCATACCTGCGGAGCGGACTTCACTGGCGCACGGCTGTTCTTCTCAATTATCCAAAACGGTGCGAATCACAAGCCGGCGTGCGCGCCGCAAATCGTTACGGTACGGCTCAGTATAAATTCGAGTTCGACGGGCAGAAGATCGTACCGGCTCCCGCGAACCCACCCACGGATGATCGGCGCCGTGGCTCCTGATACGTCGTATCGCCTCGCCCGCTAATTCATGGCCGCCGCTATCGGCTTCCCGCGCATACCCGGATAGCCGTCCGCCCCGATGCCAAGCAGTTCCAGCGCGGTTGGCGCAATGTCGCGTTGATGATACGTGTCCGTGTTCACGGCTTCGCCCCTGGCCGGTGTATCCGGTCCGGTCACTGCGATCCAGATCTGATCGGCGCCTTTCACGTCTTCGCCGTGCGAATGCCAATCGTCCAGGGTGCTGCCGCGCCCGTGATCGCAGGTCGCGATCAGCGTGGTGGAATCGCGATACGCGGGCGAGCCCTGGACCCAGGTCCAGAGTTCCTGCAAGGCACCGTCGAGGAATTGGATCGATCTGAGAACCTGGTCATAGCGGCGGGCATGCGCCCAGTCGTCGGTCTCATCAAACGCGATAAACAGCACGCGCGGCTGCACGCTCTTCAGATATTCCATCGCGAGCCCGAAGGTGAAGGCATCGTGTCGGGCGCTATCGTCCATATAGCGCGCCTGCATCTGCAATTTGTTTAACTCGGCCACGCGGGGACTGTCCGCCGGCAGCAGGGAGCTTTCGTAGCCCGCATTGATGAAGATCTCCCCGCGCCGGTTCTCCGCGATGAAATGAAACATATCCCACGATCCGAACACCGCTACCTTCTCCTTGGGCAGCTTCCATTGGTCCTTCACGAACTGCAGCCAGCTCGGCGTTGGATTCTGCACGGGATCGTTGCCGCGAATCGCGTCATCTTGCGCACGCCCGGTCAGGATTTCGGAATAGCCGGGATATGACACCCGATAGCGATTAGTCACCTGCACGGAGCTGCCCTTGGTCACATTGCCGAGCACCACGCCGGATGGCGCGAGCGTGCCCCAGAAGTACGGCATCAACGCCATGCGCCGTTCCTCCGGCTGCGGCTTCCACAAGCGGTCCCGCAACTCCGGTGCACCGGTCTCGGTCATGCCGGCGTCCTTCTGATTCATCAACAGCGGATCGATGCCAGTGAACAGGTCCTGCCAGCGCAGGCCATCGGCAGTGACCAGGATCAGGTTTTTCGTTTTGCGTTGTTGCGCGGCGATGGCGGAAGCCAGTGCGGCGGCCGCGCCGCAGGTAGAGAGAAATCGGCGGCGAGTCACAGGCTCGATTATATCTTCACTCCGCCGCCAGCTCGTACCGATGGCTCTTCGGTTGGGCGGCCGTGTGCTGCTGCTCGATGACGTCCGCCTCCAAGGTGTCGAGCGCCGCCGACGCCGCCCCCAGATGCGCGGCCGGAATAGTGAGGTTATCGAGATTCACTCCCGCCATCCGCCAGCGCGCGAAATGCACGACGTTGTGGCGCAGCGTCAGGTCGTGCACCGCAGCGGCCTGTTTCGCCATGGGAGTCGGCAGCAGCGCCAGGTTCACACCCTTGGCCCACTCTTCCTTCGTGAACGTAGCTACCACCTGATCGTCGATCTTCAACGTATAGCGGGCGGAGGTGAGGCCCGTAACTTTCAGCGGCTGCTGGTCCATGGCGTCCACGAAGTCTGAAGCGCGCAGCGCCAGCGCCATCACATCGTCTTTCGCATCGATCGGCATGGGCAGCGCTTCATCCATTTGTGTCCAGGAGATGCGCTCGCCGCCCGCCAGATCGGTCACCCGAGTATTCGCCGCGCTCGCCACAGCCGGTTGCGCCGCATCGATCTCGACGGAGGTGACCAGCGCCGGCGCCTGCCAGGCTTTCAACAGCGCTTCGGCCATTAGCAGGTGGCCGCCCGGGGCGGGATGTACGCGATCGGGCACCAGTTTCTTCGCATTCTCCGCGTCCAGCTTGTTAGCCTTCTCCAAAGCCGTGACCACCGGCTCGTTGAAGTCGGCCACCAGCAGATTGTCTTCGCGGCCTAGTGACTTCACGAACTCGGCATAACGCAGCAGCACCTTGTTATAGCCCCCTTCGAATGTCGGCGGACGAGTCACGTCATCGAACGGCGAGGGTTCAATCACCGTGATGCGAAGTCCCGGCAGTGCTTCTTTCACACTCTGAATAATGTGCCGGTACCCGGCGGCATATGTGTCGAAGATCTTCTGATCGTAGGCGCGGTAGCTGGCATCGTTCATGCCCAGCATGATGGTCATGACGGTTGGCTTGTAGGCCACCACGTCGCGCGGCAGGCGCACATCGATCGGGCCTGCCCCGCCGCCGCTCACGCGGTCGCCGCCTACGCCGGAGTGCACAAAGGCGACCTTCATCCGGGGGAAACGTGTGAGCACATAAGTCTCGACAAAAGTAGTGTACAAGCGCTGATCGGTGATGCTGTCGCCGTAGAAGACCACGCGATCGCCATCGTGCAAATAGAAACCGGTCGCGGGCGCGGGCAAGCTCCAGGGGCACAAAACCAGCAGCAGGCCAAGCATCGCCGTTCGCCTTTGAATGGTCATGATGCCCACAGTATAGGTGGAAAACAGCGTAGTCTGGTAATGATGCCTAAAGCTCCGATTCTCCTGATGGCGCCGCTGGCGCTGTTTGCCCATAGCCTGATGCCTGTGCCGGCGAAACTCCAGCCGGGCGTGGGGCGCCTGCGCATCGATCAGAACTTCGCCTTCGTGCAGTTGACCGGATATCGCGAGCCGCGCCTGGAGGCTGCCGCCGCGCGCCTGGTGGAAGATGTGGCGCGCAAGACCGGAATTCCCATGCGGCCAGGAGTGGGCTTGCATGCCCCTTCGGCGGCGCTGATCGTCTACTGCGATCATGCCGGCGCCGCGGTGCAATCGGCGCCGGAAGACGAATCGTATCGCCTCACCGTAACCGCGGTAGGCGCGCGCCTGGATGCCCCGAATCCGCTGGGCGTTTTGCGCGGCATGGCGACGTTCCTGCAACTGGTGGATCTGGACAGCAGTGGCTTCGGCGTGCCCGCGGTGACCATCGAAGATCATCCGCGATTCGTCTGGCGCGGCCTGATGCTGGATGTGGCGCGCCACTGGATCCCGCTCGCGGACGTCAAGCGCACGCTCGATGGTATGGCCGCGGTGAAGTTGAACGTCTTCCATTGGCACTTGTCGGAGAACCAGGGTTTCCGGGTTGAAAGCAAGCTTTTTCCGAAGCTGCAGGAGCTGGGCTCCGATGGCGAATACTATACGCAGGATCAGGTGCGCGAGGTAATCGCCTACGCGCGCGGCCGGGGCATTCGCGTCATCCCGGAATTCGATATGCCGGGCCATGCAACCGCCTGGTTCGTGGGTTATCCGGAGTTGGCCAGCGGGCCCGGGCCATATCAGATCGAGCGCCAATGGGGCATCTTCGATCCGGCCATGGATCCTTCGCGCGAAGAGACCTATCAATTTCTGGACGCGTTTATCGGCGAGATGGCCGCGCTGTTTCCCGACGAATATTTTCACATCGGCGGCGACGAGGTGAACGGCAAGCAGTGGGATGCGAATCCACGCATACAGGAGTACATGCGCGCGCAGGGCATCAAGAGCAATGAAGCGCTGCAGGCTTATTTCACCCGCCGCGTGCAAGCCATTGTGGCGAAGCATGGCAAGAAGATGATCGGCTGGGACGAAGTGCTCACGCCGGACATGCCGTCCAGCATCCTGGTGCAATCCTGGCGCGGGCCGAAGGCACTGGCCGATGCAGCGCGGCAAGGCGTCAGCGGCATCCTGTCCAACGGATACTATCTGGATCTGGGTTATTCGGCGGCGTATCATTACGCGGTCGATCCGCTGGGCGAGGCCGCGGCCAATCTAACACCCGAGCAGAAGCAGCGGGTGCTGGGCGGCGAGGCCTGCATGTGGTCGGAATTCGTGACGCCGGAATTGCTGGATGTGCGGGTCTGGCCACGCATGGCGGCCATTGCCGAGCGCTTCTGGTCCCCGCAGAATGTGACGGATGTGGCGGATATGTATCGCAGGCTGGAAGCGGTGAGCCGCGACCTGGAAGGGCTGGGGCTGACCCAGGTCTCCGAATATGAAAAGATGATCGAGCGGCTGGCGGGCGGCAGTGCGGCGGCGCCGGTGCGGACGCTGGCCGAGGTTGTGGAGCCCGTGAAAGATTACGCCCGCGAGGCGGCGCATCCCTACGATAAATTCACGCCGCTGAACCGGCTGATCGACGCGGCGCGCCCGGACAGCGAGACCGTGCGACGGTTTGCCGCGCTGGTGGACCATATGAGCGCCTCGACTGTGCCGCAGATTCGCGCCTACCTGACAGAGTGGCGCGACAACCAGGCGCGCCTCGCACCGGTGCTGGCGGATTCCGCGCTATTGGCCGAAGACGCGGAGCTATCCGCCAATCTGGCCGCGATGGCGCAGGCGGGGCTGGAGGCGCTCGACCGTTTGCAGAACGGCCCGCCGCGCGACCCTGCTTGGATCGCGGAGAAGCGGGCCATGCTCGATCGCGCCAAACAGCCGAAAGCGGAACTGTTGCTGAGCATCGAGCCGCCTATTCGCAAGCTCATCGAAGCCGCGCAGTAGCTTGTGGAACAGCGGCACGCACGGCGCGGCCGGGAGTAACTTCTCGCAGCTTGCCCTCGCTCACCACCGGAACTCCATTCACCAGCACGTAGCGGATGCCGGTTGAATATTTGGCGGGCGCATCGTAGGTGGAAGCGTCCGCCACGTTGGCGGGATCGAAGATGGTCAGATCGGCATCGGCGCCTTCCCGGATGCGGCCTTTGTTGCGCATCGCCGGAACGCGTTCCTGCAAACGCTCGGCGGGCAGGAAGCTCATTTTGCGAATGGCTTCCGTCAGGCTGAGCGCGCCGGTCTCGCGCACATAATGCCCTAGCACACGCGCGAACGTGCCGGAGCTGCGCGGATGGCCTTTGCCGTTGCGCAGCCCGCCGTCGCTCGAAATCATCACGAACGGGCTGGCCAGCGCGGCGTCTAGCGCGCTCTGCGGGATCATGTGCAGGATCACCGCGCCGCCGGTGCGGCGATACCGCGCGAAGGATTCCGCAGTGAGGCGCTCTCCGGTATCCGCCCATTGCAGGTCGTGGTAGCCGATGCCCAAGATGCCTTGCCAGCCCGGATCGAAGAGCGCGGATTCGATGCCGGTCATGGCGGCGGTGTAAGGGTAAAGCTCGGTGGTGATATCCAGCTTGCGCGCGCGCGCTTCGGCGATCATCTGCAGAAGACGCGGGGTGGAACCGAGTCCATTGCTGGTAATATGGGCCACGTGTACGGGAGCGCCCGTCATCGCCGAAGCGGCGATCACTTCTTCGAGCGCCGCCACGCTTTCGTCTCCAGCGTTGCGCAAATGCACGAAGCAGGCGGCGCGAAAGCCGGCGGCCGCGCGAAACATCTCCAAAACTTCCCAGCGCGAAGCGGCGGGCGTGTAGTGCATGCCCATGCCCACTCCCACGGCTCCGCGGGCCAGCCCTTCCTCCACTCGCCGGCGGCACTCGGCAATTTCGGCATCGGTAGCGGCGCGGTGAGCTGCGTCGCCCGTGGGGAGGAAGGTGCCGGGGTCGTGCATCACACGCATGCGCACCGGGATATGGCCGATCGAAGCGCCGTAGTTGATCAACGATTGCGATTGGCGCTTGTCGTACCAGGCATCCACATCGTCGACACCGACTTCCAACTCCAACGCGGTGGTCACGCCGTCCATGGCTTTTGCGCGGTAATTCTCGGCATCCTGGCCGTGGGAGTGCAAATCGATGAAGCCGGGCGCGACCACTAAGCCCACGGCGTCAATGACCGTGCGGCCCTCGAGCGGCGCGTCGGATACGGCCTGAATCTTGCCGGCGGCGAGACCCAGATTGCGCACACTGTCGAGACGGCTTTCCGGATCGATAACCCGGCCGTTGCGAATGACGATGTCGAAAGTCTGAGCGCTGAGCGGCGTCAGCAGTAGGAAGAGCCACGCTGCGCGCATGGGATGCCGCACTATACTTTGCGAGCCAGCATGGGCCGTACGGCCAGTGTTACGAAAACCATCAACACCGATGCGATCGGGATGACCAGCAGCGCGGTTTTCAGTTGCGATGCGTCGTTGCCGGCGATGGCGCCAATGATTCGCGAACTGACCGCCAGACCGATCCAGCCGCAAGTGATGACCACTCCCATGGCAGTGGCGGTCATCCTCGGAAAAGCGTCCCCGACCATGGCCAAAGTCGTGGGAAATACCGGGGCCATCGCCAAGCCCGCACAGAACACCAACACTCCCGCCAGGAACGCATCGCGCGTCTGCAGCATCGCGTAGGTGGTCACCGCCATCAGGATGGAAGCACCCAGCGTCACCACCGGCGACGAAACCCGGATGAGGATGCGGGAAACGGCTACGCGCCCGACCAGCAAGCCTAGCGCGAAGCCGAGGGAAAGAATCCCCAGCGCGCGCGACTGCGGAATGCCTATCGCGACCAGGTGCCGCGGGAGCCAGTTCCAGACTCCCACTTCGCAGGTGACGTACAGGAAGAGAAGCAGCGCCAACAGGAACAGTACGGGACGTCCCAGCACGGGCCCGACTTCGGCCATCTTGAAGCCGCGCTCACCGGTGGGCCGCGGCATGGCCGTGGCCAGGTGCAACCCGAAGGTGAGGACCGTCAACACGGCGACTAGGTAGCACAGCGCGATAGTATTGCCCGCGAGAACGTAGGCGCCGATCAGCGGCGTTACCAGGCCACCCAAACCGAAGAACAGGTTCAGCAGGTTCAAGGTGCTGGCGCGGCGCGACTCGCTGATATCGCTGACCAGCGCGTTAGCTGCCGTGACGATAATGCCGCCGCCCACACCCAGCGCCAGAAAGACAGGCGCCAGCCCGGCGGCAGGTGCGCTGGGGACCACGAACAGGGATACTGCGATCAATCCGAGGCCGAGCAGCAGTCCGGTCTTCTTGCCTTTAATATCGATCAACGGACCGACGGCGACCGAAGCGATGATCAGACCGATGGCTTGCGCCAGTGCGATGTCACCGTTCTGGCCGGGCGTGAGGGCAAACCTGGTGGAGAGTTCGGGTAACAGCGTGCCCAGCATCGCCGCGATGAGACCATACACGAAGATCGCGAGAATAGCGGCGAGAATCAACATGGATCGGATGGTATCACGCTGCAGGCTGGCGAACTGAAGTTCGCCACTGCACGCTGAAGCGTGCGCCACAGAATTTAAGTATGAGGCGGGTCTTGTTACAGATGCGCGACGGCGCCGTTAGCGGTTCGCGGTGGAAAATGCGGCGTCGCCTGTAACTGTAGCGCTGACAGGCTCACCGATACGCATCTCGGACCAGTCGTAGCCGAACTCTTTGCCGCAATCCAGACACACTACGTAGGTGGCATGGCGCTGGCCGAGAGCCGGTGCGAAACCAGCTTTCCGCGCGGGAGTGATGGGGAATGTGGTTCTTTGGTGCGAGCATCCCCACAGTAGATTCATCAAATTATTCAACATAGCGCGACCCCTTCAGTGGATTAGATACTAAAACAGGGCTCCTGGTTTCAATTACGCTGTGAGATTAGAATCGGATTGCCAATAGCACACACAGCCGTCCCTTAAAAGTGTAGTGAGAGTTCCAGGCCAAATGTTTCACTTGGAAATTTTGGCGGCGATGGAGTCGGCTATCTGCTTGCCATGAAAGCGTCCGTTCTCGATGAAGATCTCGTTGGTGTGCATACCGGCCACGATGACACCCGCCAGATAAACTCCCGGTCGTTCGCTTTCGAGCGTGTCTGGGTGGCTGCGCGGTTTTTGCGTCTGTGGATCAAGGGTAATTCCTATGGAATTCAGGAACTTGAGATCCGGGCTGTAACCCGTTAAGGCGAAAACGAAATCGTTTGGCAGAAGAGCCTTGCCTTCCGGCGTATCCAATATGAGCCGATCCGGGCAGATTTCCACAATCCGTGAATTAAAGTACGCCAGGATCTCACCGCTCTTTACACGATTTTCTATATTCGGCTTGATCCAGTACTTCACTTTTTCGGAGATGCAAGCACCACGATGGATGAGTGTCACCCGCGCGCCCGTCCAAAACAATTCCAATGCGGCGATTGCAGCGGAATTCTTGGCGCCTATCACGGCCACATCGTGGTTGTAATAAGGGTGTGGCTCTTTGTAATAGTGCATTACCTTACTGAGGTCTTCGCCAGGGACATTTAATAAGTTAGGCACATCATAATAGCCCGTCGCCAAAACCACTTTACGGGCGATATAAACATGGGGACAGCCCAGGCGGTCTGTAGTGAATGCCTGAAACGCGCCATCCTCTCCGGTGATGTTTTCCACACGCTCGTAATCATGAATATCGAGATCGAAATGCTGCGCTACGCGGCGGTAATATTTCAAAGCCTCGTGCCGGTTGGGCTTTTCGTTGAGGCTGGTCATGGGGATGTTGCCGATTTCGAGCAACTCCGGCGTGGTGAAGAACACCATGTTCGTCGGGTAGTGGTAGAGAGAATTCACCACGCAGCCTTTTTCGATGAGCACGGTTTTGAGGCCGCGCTGCTGCAGTTCAATGCCGCAAGCCAAACCGGTGGGGCCCGCGCCAATCACGATGACGTCGAACCGATTCACAGCTTGCTCTCGATTTCCGCGTAAAGGCGCTCGATGGCGGCCGGCAGCGCCGCAGGGTCTTTGCCGCCACCTTCCGCCATGTCCGGACGGCCGCCGCCTTTACCGCCCACGGCTTGGGCCAACGCGGCGGCCAGTTTGCCAGCGTGTACTTTGGATGTCAGATCCTTGGTCACGGCCGAGACAATGGATACCGTGGAATCCTCGACGGAGGCCAGCACCACCACGGCACTCTTCCATTGATTGCGCAACGCATCCACAAGCTCACGCATCTGCTGCCGGTCGAGCGAGTCCTCACGCGCGGCGAGCACGCGCGAGCCGTGCACGGTATGCGCCTGGCTTTCCAATCCGCCGGCCGCCGAGTGCGCCAGCTTGGTGCGCAAGTCGCGCTTCTCGTGTTCGAGGGCTTTCTCGCGCGCCACCATCTTTTCCACGTGTTCGATGAGTTCGGGCTCGGACGATTTCAACAATTCGGACAGGCGGCGCAAGGTTTCCGTGAGCTCTTGATACTGGCGGACGGCGCCCTCTCCGGTGACCGCTTCGATGCGGCGCACGCCCGCCGAGATACTGCCCTCGGAGACGATCTTGAATACCCCGATATCGCCGGTGCGCCGAACGTGCGTGCCGCCGCACAGTTCTTTGCTGAAATCGGGCACGCAGACCACGCGCACCTGGTCGCCATATTTTTCACCGAACAAAGCCATCGCCCCCGTGGCGACCGCCTGCTCTAGCGGCAGCACTTGGGTTTCCACAGCGGTGTTGCGCAGGATCTGTTCGTTGACCAGGCGCTCCACTTCCTCGATCTCGGCTTTATCCATGGCGGCGTAATGCGTGAAATCGAAGCGCAACCGCGGCGGCTCGACCACGCTGCCGGCCTGCTTCACGTGCGTACCAAGCACCTGGCGCAGCGCGGCGTGCAGCAAATGCGTGGCGGTGTGATTGCGCATGGTGGAGAGGCGCAGCGGCCGCGCGACTTCGGCCCGCAGCTCATCGCCCACGCGGATGGGCGCCATGGTCACAATGCGATGCACCGTCAACCCGGGTACCGCCGGATAGGCCGTCTGCACGTCGGCCACTTTATCGCCGGCGAGCGAGTACAGACTCCCGCGATCGCCCACCTGTCCTCCGGTTTCGGCGTAGAAAGGCGTTCGGTCGAGCACCAATTCGGCTTCCACGCCCGGTGGGACGGCGTCGCGCAATTCGCGTTCGACCAGCAGGCCCTTCACGCGCGATGTGGAATCCAGTTCGTCGTAGCCCAGGAATTTCGTGCGGCCCTGCGCTACCAATTCCTGGTAGGCGGGCGCGATGGCGCTTTTCCCGGCACCTTTCCAGCTGGCGCGGGCGCGCTCGCGCTGGCGCTCCATCTCGCGATCGAAACCCGCGCGATCGATATCCAGACCGCGCTCGCGCGCCATATCTTCCTGCTCGTCGAGCGCCAGACCGAACGTATCGTACAGCTTAAAAGAAGTCGCGCCCGGGATCACGCGGCCCGCGAGCGATTTCACTTCGTCGTTGAATATGCGCTCGGCCACCAGGAAGGTGGTCGCATAACGATGCTCCTCATCCTTCACGATTCGGGCGACGCGCTGCACGCTCTCCATCAGCTCCGGATAAGCGGGCTTCATCAGCTCGGCCACCGTGCCAGTCAGCTTGTAGAGGAACGGCTCCTCGACGCCGATCAGGCGGACATGGCGCATAGCGCGGCGCATGATCTTCCGCAGCACGTAACCGCGGCCCTCATTGGCGGGCAGTACTCCGTCTTGAATCAGAAAAGTAGTTGAGCGGCAATGGTCGGCCGCGATACGCAACGCACTGTCCACGCGCGCGTCGGCGCCGTAGGATACGCCGAACATATCCGCTGCGCGCGCGATGATGGGATAAATCAGGTCCGTCTCGTAGACCGACAGCTTGCCCTGCAGCACAGCCGTGGTGCGGTCTAATCCCATGCCGGTGTCAATGGATGGCCGCGGCAACGGCGTGAGTACGCCGCTCGAATCGCGGTTGAACTGCATGAAGACCAGGTTCCAGATTTCGACGTACCGGTCGTCGGTGCTGTTTGGAAAGACCTCGTGTTCGTGGCCCGGGGCGGCCGCGCCGGGTCCCATGTCGTAGAAAATCTCGGAACATGGGCCGCACGGGCCGGTGTCGCCCATCTGCCAGAAATTGTCCTTTTCGTCCAAGCGGAAGATGCGCTCCTTGGGCACGCCCGCGACCTGCTGCCAAAGGCGCTCGGCATCATCATCCTCGCGAAAAACAGTGACGTAAAGCCGATCTTTCGGTAGGCCGAAGTCCTTAGTGACCAGTTCCCAGGCAAATTCGATGGCTTCGGCTTTAAAGTAATCGCCAAACGAAAAATTGCCCAGCATTTCGAAGAAGGTGAGGTGGCGGCGGGTGTAGCCCACATTTTCTAAATCGTTGTGCTTGCCGCCCGCGCGCACGCATTTTTGCGCCGTGGTGGCGCACAGGTAGTCGCGCTTCTCGAGGCCCAGGAAGACGTCCTTGAACTGGTTCATGCCGGCGTTGGCGAAGAGCAGAGTGGGATCGTTCGCGGGGACCAGCGAAGAGCTGCGCACCACGCGGTGGCCGCGCGCGGCGAAGAAATCGAGGAAGTGTTGCCGGATTTCGTGACCTGTCACTCTTTGATTGTAGCGGGCGAAGGCGGGCGTGCGGGGTTGGAGGCTGCTGCGCGCGCGTCCGCTTGCGTTCATCATCCCGGACGGGAACGTCTCAGGCGCCAGGAACCAGGCCCTTCGCAGGTTTTTGGGATCATGGGACTTCTTTGGACGAACGAAGCCAATTAAGGCTTTATTTACATATACTTAAGGAATGGGAAAGCCAATTAGGCGCGCTGGCCGAACTCGCTGATGGCCGGTTGCAACGCGGCAGCGGGGTTTTCTGCTCTTGCGGTTTCCATTTTTTCAGCCTCACGTTAGCACGGGGTCCGTTTGGGGGTGGCATCGTCATGTGCGGCAGGCCGGTGGTGGATTGGTGGCAGCTTATTCAGGACTTGGGAAATGGGCGGCGCGTGGAATTTGTGGCGTAGCGTGTGACTGGCTCGGCCTTCGCGTCGTTCCGAATCATCGCCGAGACCCAGGAGTCGGACGACTGGTTTGGAGGCAAACCCGGAATTTCATGGACGCGCTGGCGGCGCCTCCGGGCGCCGAAGGTTGGTTGGTATACCCGCAAGATTCCGGGGGCCACGCCGGACGACCGACCATGCATCGCACCTCGCATCGCCATTCAGAAGGAGATTTATGACTGTATCTAAAATTTTCATTGTCAGCTGCAGTGGGCACGGTTTTCAAGATCACTGCCGCGGGCACGTTGACCACGCTCGAAAGCTTCGACACCACGAATGGCGCCCAACCTGTCGCCGGCCGGCGCAGGGTGCCAACGGGAATTTCTACGGCACAACCCAGCTAGCCCCCGGTGGTGTGCAGAACAAGCGTCGATGTGATGGGCTTACCAGGCGCGGCCGTATCCTCGGATCCGACTATCCACACATTACCCGGCGCAGTCACTATACCGCCGAAAAGAATGTCGTCCAGAAAGTTGCTGGGCTGGGGATCGGGACTCGCCGCCAGACTCCAGGTGGTGCCGTCCCAGTGCAGCAGAAGCGTCATTTGATTTTCGGAACCGCTGGCCGCGAAGTACGACCCAAACGCCCAGATATCCGTGGCCGATACCGCCGTCACGCCCAACAGCCGGTTGGATTGATATTGGCTGTGCGGCCCTACGTTCGGGCTGGGTAACACACTCCAACTGGTGCCATCGTAGTGTTCGATCAGGGTCTTTGTGGGTACGTCATACTTGCCCGGCGGCGGCTTCTGGCTCGCGGTGGAGTAACCTACGGCCCAAACGTTGTCAGGGGCCAGCGCGACTACTCCACCGAGGCTGTTCGGACCGGTCCCCACGTTCGGCGTCGGCACTACGGTCCAGCGGGAGCCATCGTAATGCTGCGAGAAAGTCGAATTGCCGCTGTAGCCCACGGCCCAAATGTCATTGCCGGCATCGGCGGAGACAGCTCGGAAGAAGCCCGCGAGTTCTCCGGCCTGGGCGGTCCAGGCCGTGCCATCCCAATGCTCATAAAGTGCAAACAGAAACTCGTTATCCACTAACAGTGTGCCGACGGTCCAAATGTCAGTGGCATTCACCGCCGTCATGGCGTAGATCTCAGGCTGGTCGGAGGAATTGAATTTCGGCCCTGGAAACGCACTCCACGCGGTGCCATCCCATTTTTCGATAATCTGGCCCGGGTTGGCTGTTCCGATACCTACGATTCCGGCGGCCCATGCTTCGGTGGGCGAGATGTCCACGGCTCCGTCGAGGTAACTGGTGTTTTCGCCCGCGATAAAGGGCAAATCGAAAGCCGTCCATTTTGTGCCATCGAAGTGAATGGCGGTCTGGCCTACGGCCCAGATATCGGAAGGCGACGAGGCCGCTACGGCCATCAGACCGTTGTTGAGCGCGTCGTGGTGGAAGTTGGGAGAAGGAATAACCTGAAAGAGCGATTGCGCGCGGGCCGCGACGAGTGCACCTAACGCCAAAACGATGAGGCGAATGTATCTTAGTGGCATGGCACTTTAAAGTATAAGTGCGCTGGTGCGGAGTGGCGCTTATCATCTGTAAAAACCTTGTAAATACGACCGCAGTGACACTCGCCGCAGGCAGTTTGACAAGCCTAAGCCGTTCTGCATATAATGGTTACGTCTAAGCACCTCTCCCACTCGCGGTCATCTGGCCGTCCTGATCGTCTCACGCCCGTTGGGAATCGCGTGCGAACGGCACGCTGGCGAAAGACATAGGCACACTGGAATGACAATCACCGTTAAACTTACTTCCGAAGAGTTGGACCTCCTGACAGCGCTGGCGTCGGATCAACTGTTCCGCAGACAATTTATCGATCCACGGCTACCCGGTTACAAGCCTAATCCCGCCGAGGTGAGGATGGGAAAAGAGCTGGTGGAACGCTTGCGGCAGATGGGAGATCGGGCTAAAGGCGTGACTGCTCCGAAAAGAACCGCAACGACTGCCTGACCTGAAAAAGCCTGCGTCGTTAGCAACGAAACGTACCGAATTCAGCCTGCTTGCCGAGTGCGTGTAACCAGCGTGTATTCGGCCCCGCGCAGCGGGCGAGAACAAACCGGATGAATTGCGGGCGCAAACTTGGGGATACGGGTGATTGCGCCCGCCAGGTGTAACGGAGTTACCAATAAAGACGCATGAGGGTGGGAAATGGTTAGCAGCAGATCGCAAAAATGCGCCCGCGAGGCGTAGTTCGTCCAAACCAGTCCTAAAATAGATTCTGGCCTCTGCCGCGTCCATGGCCGTATCCATGCCGCAATCCATGCCGCAATCGTATTTGGGATTTCGTCTCATCCTGGTGGCGCTGCTCATCGGGTTCAACGGCTTTTTTGCCGCCGCCGAGGTGGCATTGCTCACGGTGCGCGGCTCGCGTCTGCGGCAACTTGCGGCGGAGGGCCAGTCCGGCGCCCAGGCGGCGCTCAGCCTGCTTTCGAATCCGGCACGTCTGCTTTCGGTGACCCAGGTGGGGGTCACGCTCAGCAGCCTGGGACTCGGATGGGCAGGCGAGGAGACCCTGTTCCGCATCCTTCAATCGGCGTTCCACCCCGACTGGGGTCCGGCGGCTGCGAGCGTTATCCGCGGCGTCAGCCTGGTGGCCGCCTTTCTGGCGATCAGCTATCTGCATGTGGTCATCGGCGAGGTGGTGCCCAAAAATGTAGCCATCGCCACCGGCGACCGGCTGGCGGTGACGGTGGCGCCCGCGCTGCTTATCTTCTATCGGATCTCTATCGCCTTCGTGCTGGTGATGGAACAATCGAGCGCAGCCATCACCAGGATGTTGGGACTGGGGCGGCATACTCGTTCCGGAGGGCATTCCGCGGAGGAGTTGAAGTTGATCGTCACCTCCAGCCGGGGCCTCGGTTATCTTCCCGAGGAGCAGGAAGACATGATCCACCGCGTGCTCGATCTGGGTGAGCTCTCGGTGCGCGAGATTATGGTGCCGCGCAAGGACATTATCTCGGTTTCCGCGGAGGCCACTCTCGATCAGGTGTTGCACGCCATGATCGAGCATCAGCACTCGCGTCTTCCGGTGTATGAGGAGAAGCCCGAACAGATTATCGGCCTGCTGCACTACAAAGATCTGCTCCCGGTGTGGGAAGAACGCCGCGAGGCAATCCGGGTGGGGCGCCCCAGCCGCGCGTTCCGAATTCGCCGGCTGCTTCGTAAACATCTGGTGGTCCCCGAAACCAAGCCGCTGGGACAAATGCTTTCCGAGTTCCAGCAGGGCAGTTCCCACATGGCGATGGTGGTGGACGAATTCGGCACCATCTCAGGACTCCTCACGGTGGAGGATGTGCTGGAGCAGATCGTGGGGCCCATTCAGGATGAATACGACGAGAAGGGCCAGACGCACGCGGGCGGTGTGGCAGCCTGGGAACTGAGCGAGGTGGAACTGGACGGTGCCACGCGCATTCGCGACCTGGAAACCGAATACGGCATCGACATTCCCCCCGAAGCCGGATTCGAGACGCTTGCCGGATTTCTGCTCTATCGCCTGGGCTACATCCCGCATGCGGGCGAACACGTGGATCACGGCGGGCGGCGGTATACGGTTCTCGAGATGGAGCGCAATCGCATTGCCCGGGTGCGCATTGAGCGGATCGCGCCCGCGCCGGCTGCTTAGTCCGGTTTCAGTGTGCCGCACTGGCAGGTAACCCCACTCCCTTACGGTCGTGGCTCAGTAACGGCGGTAACCCCACCCCCTACGGTCGTGGGTCGGTACCGGCGGCGGCGAGTTCATCGAGTCTTGGCAGTTGCTGACGCACGGCGGCAGCATCGCTGGCGTTAGGCGCCAGTTCCAGGTATTTGCGAAAGCACTTGGCGGACTCAGCGTATTCTTTCTTATCCATCAGAATGAGCGCCAGGGCATAACTGAGGCGGGGAATTTTCTGATCCTTGTCCACACGCAATCCTTCCCGCGCAGCCCGTTCCGCCTCGACGGACCTGTTCAGCCGGGCGTTGGCCACGGCGTTGAGCAGATAGGCTCCCGGGAAATCCTCGGAGTCGAGTTGTAGCCATAGGCGCGAGTATTTCTCCGATTCGGCCCAATCGCCCCGGCGGTCGGCGGCCACGGTCAGATTCTCGAGCGGTTTGACGTAGTGCGGGTCGCTATCGAGAGCGTGCTTCCAGGCTTCCAGCGCGCCGGCCGCGTCGCTGCGATTTTGCCGCGCGAGTCCGAACTGATACCACGCAATGGCAAACTGCGGGTAGATCTTCACAGCCTTGCCGAACTCGGCGGCTGCGGCATCCCACTTCTGCAGGCGCATACTGTCGAGGCCCTTTTCATAGCTCTTCATGGCATTGGCGGGGGCCTGCAAGGTGGTCGCGCTCACCACGAGTGTGCTGGCGCGGGAGAGCGGATGGAGAACGATGGTGCCGACACGGGCATCGTCCATGGTGCTCTTTAAGGCCATGCTCACTTTCTCTGAGCGGTATCCCGCCAGAACCCCGCGCAGGTCGCAGTCGCGCAGGGCGTTGGTGATGGGCATGGAATATTGCGTGGAGGTGGCATTCAGGGCCTTATTCAATTCCGTTGGCCCCACGCCTTGCGCGCTGGCGTCTCCCGTAGTGACATCGCTGCCGGAGGGCGATACTTTGAAGGCAAAATGCCCCTTGGCGTCAGTCCAGGCTTCGAAAATCGCCTGGCCGCCGCAAACCCGCTCGATGCGTACGGTTTCCGGCGGAGGCGCCCCATCGTCTAGCATCACGCTGCCGGAAAAGAAAACCACGCGCTCCGCGCTATTGTCGATCACCTTCTGCGCCCCGCCCTGTGGCCCTACATATTGGCCGTTCGCCGGGACAACCGCACCCCACAGCAGCCCCGCAGACACCCACATTCGGTAACCCATACCACCTCCTGTCGTGTTGACTCAATTATGCGCCCTCGGGAAGAAAAAAGGAACACACTAGCCCGTTAACTTCGCGGCGCCGGCGCCGCTGGCCGCTCGCACAACGTGCTGTGGGAGACAGTGTGCACAGCATGCACCATGTGGGCCAGACTCGCTATAATCTTGCGTTGCGACAGAAACTCCTCTCTTCTGCCTACTGGCTGGTCCCCTCAATTGTGTGCCTGATTCTGTACTGGCCGGGACTGTGGGCCTGGTTCCAACAGGACGATTTCGTCTGGCTGAACCTGCCGAACCAGGCGTACGGATGGGATGGCCTGCTGCGCACTCTATTTCAGCCGACGGTGCAGGGGACCTGGCGGCCGCTCAGCGAGCGTTTGTTTTTCCTGGCGTTCGGCGGCATGTTCGGCAGCGATGCGCTGCCCTACCGCATCTGGGTTTTCCTGACCATGTTTGCAAATCTGGTATTGGTCGAGTCCATTACCGCGCGCCTCACACGGTCGCGTGCCGCCGGCTTCTGGGCCGCCATTTTTTGGGTAGTGAACAGCAAGCTGGCCACGGTGATGTCGTGGACTTGCGAGTATATCCTGGTGGCCTGCGGCTTTTTCCTGCTGCTGGCCTTCCACCTTTTCCTGCGATACATCGAAACGGGCGGGCGCCGCTACTATGTCTGGACCTGGGCGGCATTTCTGACGGGCTTCCTGGCCATGGAGACGAACATCGTGTTTCCGGCGCTGGCCGCATGCTATGCGCTGCTGTGTGCGCGGAAGTATTTCCGGCGCACGCTGCCATTTTTTGCGGCATCCGCGGTGTACGGCGTTCTGCACCTCTGGTTGGCTCCCAACCATGGCACCCTGCCTTACACCATGCATTTCGATGGCAGCATGCCGGCGACAGTCTGGTCTTACTGGCGGCGATCGTTCGAGCCCATCGGCTTACGGCCGGTGTCTCCATTTCCCACGGTTGTCAGCGCCACTTTGATGGCAGGTTGTACCATCGCGCTGCTGGCTTTCACCGTTTACCAGGCACGCCGGCGACAATGGCTGGCGCTGGTCCTGCTTAGCTGGTACCTGATCCTGCTGGCACCGGTGGTTCCGCTGCGCGATCACATTTCGGACTACTATCTGACGCTGCCGGCTGCCGCTCTGGCGATGCTGGGGGGCTACGCATTGGCTTCGGCCTGGCGCGGAGGCGCGGCTGGGAAGATAGTAAGTGCGGTGCTGGCCGTGGGCTTCGTGGTGCAGCATGCACCCGTGGGGCGGCGGCTGGCCCAATGGTATCGCGATCGCAGCGAAGCTTCCGAAGCGCTGGTAATGGGAGTCGCGCGGGCGCACGAACTGCATCCCGGCAAAGTGATCCTGCTCGATGGCATCGATGACGATCTATTCTGGGGCGCTATTCAGCAAGGATCGTTTGCTTTTCTTCGGATACCGGACGTCTATTTGACGCCCGGATCCGAGAACGGCATTTCGCCGCATCCCGAGATAGGCGATGTATCCAGTTTCATCCTGCCGGCCGGCGAAGTGCGGCGCGGACTGACTGGCGGCCAAATCGTGGTTTACCGCGCCGGCCAACTAACGCTGCGCAACATTACGCCGCTATATGTGCCGCCGGGCGATCCGGCGATTGGACCCGGACCGGTGCGCGTCGATCTGGGCGACCCGCTGGTGACGGAGCGACTCGGCCCGGGGTGGTATCAGCCCGAACCGGGGATCCGCTGGATGGGACGCACCGCCAGTTTACGCATGCCGGGACCGCGCACGGCGAATCGGCGGCTGTATGTCACCGCGATTTGCCCGGCCGCACAGGTGGAGAACGGACCATTGGAGGTGATTGTATCCGTGGATGGCGTCCGCCTGCCTTCCGCACATTTCACCAAGGGTAACCTGGAAGGCACACTTGTGTTTGGGCTGCCGCCGCAGGCCGTTGGCAAAAGCGAAATCGACATCGCACTGGAGGTGAGCCGTACTGTGCGTATCGGCGCGGACCAGCGGGAATTAGGACTGGCGGTGCGGCAGATCGAAATCAAGTGACTCGTACGGCCTGCGGATGGCGGCTCACCGCGGAGACGCGGCCGAATTCCGATCGCATAACTCGAACACAGACTGCTGTATCTCGCGGCGTGCGCGTTGTACTTGATCGGCCGACTGTCTGGACATCTGAGAGCGGGGCTTAAGCCCCGCGCCGGCTGAAGCCCGCCCTCCTATCTTTCTATCAACGTTTGGGCGCGCCGTTGCGTCAAATTTGTGGATCGCCGCGAGGACTCATGAAACGTCTGGCGCTATGGCTGCTGCCTGTGGCTCTTTCGGCCGGGCAGGCGCGGTACGCGCGCGTAAGCGACTTGGACGGCACGGTCGAAGTGCAACTCCAGGCGGCCGAAGACTGGCAGGCGGCGCGCCGCAATCTGCCGCTGCGCGAGTTATCGTGGCTGCGCACGGAAGGTCCCTCGCGCGTCGAACTGGAACTGGACGAGGGGAGCATCTTGCGGCTGGGTCCGGATTCGCTGGCCGAGCTATCCGATTACACGCGGCTCTCCACTGGCCAACGCATCACGCTCATCTCGCTCGACCACGGCGTGGCCTATTTCACCGGCGCAGCCGAAGGCAAAGACGCTTTGATGGTGGCGGTACCGGGCGCGCAGGTGACCATCGGGCAAGGTGCGCGTCTGCGCCTGGAAGCGCGCGATCCCTGGAGCCTGATCGCCATTGTGGACGGTGTGGCGCGCTTCTCTTCACCGGCCGCGGAGTTCGATTTGACCGAGGGGCGCATGGTCAAGCTCGACGCGTCGCATCCGGCGCGCTTCTTGCTAAATCGGGAGATTCCGCCATTGGCGACCGACCGTTGGAGCGACGAACGCGACAAAGTGCTGCTGTCGACTACTTCCGCCGCGCACGTGCCGGGATTGCGCTATGGCCTCGCCGATCTGGATGCCTACGGCGTTTGGATCGAGTCTGCCGATTTCGGCACGATCTGGAAACCGAAGGCGCAGGACGGCTGGGCGCCCTTCCGTAACGGAAAATGGATCTGGTTTGACGGGCTCGGCTATACCTGGATCAGCTACGATCCGTGGGGCTGGCTGCCGTATCATTACGGCCGCTGGATCCAGCAGGAGGGCTCCGGGTGGTTCTGGGCGCCTGGCCAAAGCCTGGTGTTTAAGCCAGGCGATGTGTACTGGCTGCGCAGCACCAAGCTGGTAGGGTGGGGCGCCCTGGCGCCAGGCGAAAACTGGAAACCGCCCGCCGTGCCGCGCCAGTATCTGAACGTCAACACCACCTATGCCGCCTACACGCCTGAAGCGCACGAAATTGATCCGGCCAGCTTCGCGACGCGGCCGCGTGAACCATTGGCCGCGGCGGTTTTCGCCGAGGCGCTGCCGTCGCCGACTTTTCCAGCGGCGCGCCTGGACGCTTTTCGTCCACCGCTGCGCGCCGGCAGCACGCATGCCGTTTCAGTTTGGACCGACACCGCGTTCGACGGTACGGCCGCGGCGGCTGCTCTAGCGCGCGCGGAATCGCCGCCGGGTTCGAACGATGCGGCCTATACCAACGAACCGCCCGCTGTGCCGCCGGTGGTGATCGTGAACACGCAGGTGGAGGTGCCGGTCGAAGTGGATGTTCCGGTGCCAGTCTATTTGGGCATCATCCTGGTGAAGCCGCCTGGGTACCAGCCGCCGGCGTCGAAGAATCCGTCCAAACCGGCCAAGCCGGCTGCGCATAAGCAGAAAGTGCCGGACTCCGACAAGCCGGTGAAGTAGGAGATTATGCGCACACTCTTCACACTGGCAACGTTGTTGGCCGCGTGGGCCGCGGCCGCCGGGCCAGGTCTGGCCGCGGATCCGCTGGTGGTGCTGGCAGCCTCCAGCGCGGGACGCATTGAAGCTTTCGACGCGACCACGATGTATCACATAGGGACCCTTACCGTCGGCAAGAAGGTGGAAAGCGTCAGCGCCAGCCCGGATGGCCGCAGGCTATACGTCGCGCAAGAGGACCCCTCAACGCCGGATTCATGCTGCAGCCTGTTTACGCTGGACCTGGCCACCCGCGAGATGTGCCTGCTCACCTCTCCAGCGCTGTTTGGATCGCCTTCGCCGGACGGCGGCCTGCTTTTCACGCAGGGCAAGAGTGGCGTGGACGTGTTTGATGCCCGCAGATTGACCCGTGTCACCACCATGAAATCGCCCGGCGCATACAATCTGCAGACATCGCCCGATGGGCGGTGGCTGCTGGGTATTACGAATTCCCCCAAGCCGTCGCTCGACATTTTCAGTGTTCCGGCAGGAGCCATGGCCCACCAGCTTCCCATACCGGATGGGCCGGCGACCGGCGCCTGGGCCGGAGATCGCTATTACGTTTTCACTTACGGCGCCGGCGGCCCGGTCTTATGGCAGGTTCGGCTGCAGGACGCCGAGCTTTCGAACCTCGGGGCAGTCCGGTTGCCGGAACTTTATAGCGGCTGCAACGAGCCGGTTTTGCTCATGCTCACCGGCGCGCCCGACCGGCTCTTTCTGGCGGAGGTTTTCGGATTCAGTGTGGACCGCCGCCACGCCTGTCCGGACGCAGCACTGGGCGGCATTTACGAGTTCCGTCCATCCGCGGGCGACGCGCGCCGCATCGCCGGGTCACTGCATGTGAACCGGATGCTGGCTTCGCCGGATGGCCGCGATCTGTACGTCCTCGAATCCAGCGGTGATCGAGTCAAAGGCGCCGACCGCCTGGTCCGCATCGACACCGGAAGCGGATCCGTGGTCCAAACCGCGCAATTGCAAGCCGGCCGCTGGACTCTGGCGCTGGCCCACATGCCGGTGGGCCTCATCCCGCAGGGCAAAGAGCGCGCTGTCATCTACTGTTCCCGCTGATTCGCCCGCTGTGGTCTGATGGAGGGATGCGGTCCTATTTCCGCGTGCCCGCCGCACCGCTCTCGGAGTTTGTCGGTCTGCTCTGGATGTACGAAGGGTATCAGCAGCCGCACGAGAAAGAACGCCTGCTGCCGGACGGTTCCATGGAACTGGTGGTCAATCTTAACGAAGACCTGGTGCGCGCCTACGATCCGTATGAAACGCAAAAATTCCAAAGTTTGCGCGGATCCGTGATGGTGGGGGCGCATTCGGAATTCTTCGTGATCGATACGGCGCAGCAACAAAGCGTAGTCGGCGTGCACTTCAAACCAGGAGGCGCCTTTCCTTTTTTTGATCCCCCCGCCGGCGAACTGCGCAACCAGATGGTGTCGCTGGACGATTTGTGGGGAAGCATGGCCGGGCAGTTGCGCGAGCGTTTGCTCGAAGCAGGCACTCCGGAAGCCATGTTCCGCGTGTTGGAAGAGGTCCTGATCGCGCGGGCGGCTGAAAGGCTGCAGCGGCATCCGGCAGTGACCTTTGCGCTGGGCGAGTTTCACGGCTCAACGCACAGCCGTACGATTGCGCAGGTGACCGGGCAGATCGGCCTGAGCCCGAAGCGGTTCATCGAAGTGTTCCGCGGGGAAGTGGGACTCACGCCCAAGCTGTTTTGCCGCGTCCGCCGGTTCCAGCGCGCCGTAAGGCTGGCGAGCAGCGGACGGCCAGTGGAGTGGGCCGCGCTGGCGGTGGATTGCGGCTACTTCGACCAGGCGCATTTCATCCACGACTTCCGCGCGTTTTCAGGCATCAACCCGTCCACATATGTTGCCCAACGCACGGAACATCTGAACCACGTCCCGCTGGCTGAATAGGAACCCCATTTTATGGTCATTCGCCCAGCCAGCGAGTTCGATATTCCCGTGATTTTGGATTTGATCAGGCAACTCGCGGATTACGAGCGGCTGGCGCACCTGGTAGTGGCGACGGAGGAGCGACTGCGCGAGACACTGTTCGGCGCGACGCCGGCGGCGGAAGTGCTGCTGGCGGATTATGAGAGCGAGAGCGTTGGTTTCGCGGTGTTCTTCGCGACCTATTCCACCTTCCTGGCCCAGCCGGGAATCTATCTCGAGGATTTATATGTGAAGCCGGATCTGCGCGGCAAAGGTATTGGATTGGCACTATTGCAACGGGTCGCTGCGATCGCTATCGAACGCGGCTGCGGACGCGTCGAGTGGGGAGTGCTTAATTGGAACGAGCCGTCGATTCGTTTTTATAAGAGCCGGGGGGCGGAGCCGCTCGAAGAATGGACGAAATACCGATTGACGGGGAGGGCGCTTGGTGAACTCGCGGGGAATGCGAAGCGGGGCTGAAGCCCCGCGCCGGCTGAAGCCCGCCCTCCAAAAGGCGCGGACGACGAACTGAAGTTTGAAGCGTCCGCCACCCCCCTTGATTTTCGTCTGGTTTCCACGATAGCTCGTCAACGGGCCGAAAATAAGTTTATAATCGGGTGAGGGTTTGGCCGGTATCCGCGCCGAGCCCGTTGTAAATCAAGTTAGGCAGTATCATGACCGCACTCATACTCCAGAAAGGGGGCCGCTTTCATGAGCGTTTGGAATAAGCAGCGCAAGGAAGAAGAGCCTATTAGTCCCTTGAACTCGAATCCCGTCAGGCCGGCGCCGGTGGCGCAGCCTGTGGAAGCCAAGAAGGAGGCAACAACTTTGTCCAGCATGCCCGCAGGAAGAATGGAACCGGAATCGTCGCGCGGCGGATCGGCCACCATTGGAAAGGCCGTCAAAATTGCCGGCCAGATCTACAGCCGCGAAGACCTGTACGTGGATGGCGATGTGGAAGGCACCATCGAGCTAATGGAGCACAAGCTCACTGTAGGCCCTAACGGCAAGGTACACGCGGGCGTCAAGGCCCGTGAGGTGGTGGCGTTGGGAGTGATTCAAGGCAATGTGGAAGCGAGCGATCGCATCGAGATCCGCAAGGATGCAAAGTTAGTGGGCGATATCAAGACGGCCCGCATCGTCATTGAGGACGGCGCGTATTTTAAGGGCAGCATCGATATCGTTAAATCGGAGCCTAAGGCGGCGCCCAGCCAGCCGCGTCCGCAGGCGGCGGCTGCTCCCGCGCCGGCGGCGCCAGTCGCGGTGACAGCGGGCGCAGGGGACGCCAAGCGGTAGCCCGCCGGGCGGGGATGTGGACTTGTTGAGCGAACGGCTGAAGAGTTTTCTGCGCAGCCCGGGCTCGAACGGCGGCGCAGGCCCGCCCACCAATGGTGGGAACGGGCCGCGCTTCGCCTCCAGTTCCGGCCAGGCCGCTGCCCCAGAGGCGCGCCAAAGCCGCGGCATCGATCAGTTTTTCGGTTCTTTTCGCGACCAGACCGGACTGTCGATCCTGGACCTGGGTGGCGCGCACCAGGAGAACATCAACTTCATCACCAGCCTGGGACACAGATTTTACTCCGAGGATTTCTTGCGCATCTTTCAGGAGACCTTTGCGGAGGATATCGCGGACCAATCCAATCCCGGGCGGATTCATTACTTCCTGCGGGAAAGCCTGGAATATCCCGACGAGCAGTTTGACGGCGTGCTGGCCTGGGACGCGCTGGAATATATGGAACCCGCGCTGCTGGCGGCCACCGCCGACCAGTTATTACGCATCCTCAAACCCAAAGGCTATATGCTGGCCATCTTCCATTCAGCCGAGCGCAACCAACAGGTGCCCAATTACAGCTTTCGGATTCAGGATCTGCGCACGTTACAAGTGAGCCGGCACGGGGAGCGCGCCGCTTCCCGGCAACTATTCAACAACCGGGGTGTGGAGAAGCTGTTTCACAACTTCGAGTCGGTGAAGTTTTTTCTGACGCGCGATAATCTGCGGGAAGTGATCGTGCGCAAGTAAGCGAGCCGGCGCGGCGCTTCGGAAGATCACATTGGACCGCTCCCTCACGGTCGCGGCTCGGTAAGTCGCGGGTCGGTAAGTCGCGCGATTTTTTGGGAGCTGTTTACGGCCGCCCGCCAGACACTACGATATTGACCAGCTTGTTCGGCACCACGATCACCTTCTTGATTTCCTTGCCATCCGTGAATGGGCGGATCTTGGGATCCTCCAAGGCGCGCGCTTTCAGCGTATCTTCCGCCGTGCCGAACGGCAGATGCAGGTGACTGCGCAACTTGCCGTTCACCTGCACCACGATCTCGGCTAAATCCTCTTGCGCTAGCTCGGCGTCGAAGGCAGGCCAGGGCTGCCGAAAGACGGGACCTTCCCGGCCCAGTTCTTCCCAAATCTCTTGCGCCAGGTAGGGCGCAAACGGGCCTAGCAACAGCGTGAGCTTCTCCAGCACTTCGGCCAATGTAGTCCCGCTCAAGCGCGGCTCTTCGTCCATCACGTCATTCATCAGTTCCATGACGGCGGAGATGGATGTATTGAAATGCCAGCGCGATTCAAAGTCCTCGGTGACTTTGCGGATGGTCTGGTGCAGCTTGCGCAGAACCTTGCGGTCCCCGTCGGGTGCGCCGGGGGCGGCGGCGCGGGCGCGCTCCAGATTGCGGGTGGCGAAACGGTAGACGCGGCCGAGGAAGCGGTAAATGCCTTCGGCGCGTTCATCGCGCCAGTCGACTTCCTTTTCGGGCGGTCCGGCAAACAGGATGAACAGGCGGGCGGTATCCGCGCCGTATCGATCGGCCAGAGAATCCGCGCTCACCACGTTGCCCTTGGATTTCGACATCTTGGCGCCGTCGGCGATCACCATCCCCTGGGTGAAGAGCCGCCGGATCGGTTCGGAGTTCTTCACCAGTCCGATGTCGCGCATCATTTTGGTAAAGAAGCGCGAATAGATGAGGTGCAGAATGGCGTGCTCCACCCCGCCGATATATTGATCGATCTCGAACCAGTAAGCGATCTTTGCCGGATCGAACGGCATGCGATCGTTGTGCGCATCGCAGTAACGATAGAAATACCAGGATGAATCGAAAAAGGTATCCATGGTATCGGTCTCGCGCCGCGCCGCGCCGCCGCAGCGCGAACACTTCACATTCACGAACTCGGGCACCTCTTCGAGCGGCGAGCGGCCCGTGCCGGTGAACTGTACGTTCAGCGGCAGCACCACGGGCAGATCGGTCTCCGGCACGGGAACCACGCCGCACGCGGGGCAGTGAATCACGGGAATGGGCGTGCCCCAGTAGCGCTGCCGGGAGATACCCCAATCCTTAATGCGAAACGTGACGGCGGCCTTGCCGAAACCGTCCGCCTCGGCCTTGCGGTTCATCTGGCGGCGGGCTTCCGCGCTGGGTAGGCCGGACCACTCGCCGGAATTCTGAACCACACCGTCTTCGGTGAAGGCGGTCCGCATCTCCTCCACCCACGCCAGGTCGCCATCTACCGGCCGGATTACGGGACGGATCGGGATTTCATACTTGGTGCAGAATTCAAAATCGCGTTCGTCGTGCGCGGGCACGGCCATGATCGCGCCCGTACCGTAGGTCATCAGAACAAAGTTGCCGATCCACACGGGAGTCTTGTCGTGACTGAACGGATTGATGGCATAGTGTCCCGTAAAGAAGCCTTCCTTGACGATATCGCCGGGATCCTGGGCGGCACGCGCGTCGATCATGCGCTTGGCGCGTTCCTGGCCTTCTGCGTCGAGCAACTGTGCCACCAGCGGATGCTCGGGCGCCAGAATGATGCAGGTAGCGCCGAAGATGGTATCCACGCGCGTGGTGAACACGCGAATCGCCGCGCCGTTTTCTAGGCGGAAATCCACCTCGGTGCCTTCGGAGCGGCCGATCCAGTTTCGCTGCATGGTGAGCACACGCTCGGGCCAGCCGCCTTCGAGGCGTGCAATATCGCGCAACAGCTCGTCCGCATAATCCGTGATACGCAGGAACCACTGTTCGAGCGCTCGCTGCTCGACGGGGGTATCTTCGTGCCGCCAGCAGCAGCCGTTCACCACCTGCTCGTTGGCCAGCACCGTGCAGCATTTCGGGCACCAGTTCACCAGCGCCTTCTTGCGATAGGCCAGGCCGCGCTCCAGCATCTTCAGGAAGAACCACTGGTTCCAGCGGTAGTATTCCGGCTCGCAGGTGGATATCTCGCGATCCCAGTCGTAGCTGAAGCCGAAGCGCCGGTGCGTCTTTTTCATAGCCGCGATATTCTGCAGCGTCCAGTCGCGCGGATGGCGCTGGTTGGCGATGGCGGCGTTTTCGGCAGGCAGGCCGAACGCGTCCCAACCCATGGGATGCAGTACGTTGAAACCGCGCATCCACTTGTAGCGCGCCAGCGCGTCGCCGATCGCGTAATTGCGGATGTGGCCGATATGCAGCGTGCCGCTGGGATACGGCAGCATCTCCAGCACGTAGTATTTCGGGAGCGCGGAGTTCTCCTCGGCCTTATAAAACGCGGCATTCTGCCACCGCGCGTACCATTTCAACTCGATCTGGTTGTGGTCGTACGGCTTTTCGGGCATAGCTTCTTTAAGTTTTCCAGATTACGGCGGTCGTCGCCAGGGTGGTCGACGGGCGTTTCCAGGATGAACGGCTTCGCCCGCAGCTTCGGATGCGCCAGCAAGCGCCGGAATCCGATCTTGCCAATGTACCCTTCACCTATATTCGCATGCCGGTCCACATGCGAACCCAGGGGCGTCTTGGAATCGTTGGCATGCAACAGTTTCACGTTCTCGATTCCCAAAATGCACTCGGCTTCGGTGACTGTCTCACGCAAGCCTGCCGTGCTGGAGATATCGTACCCGGCGGCCAGCAGATGGCACGTATCCAGACAATATCCCACCGTCAAATCACATATGGCGCCGGCGCGATCGCGGATGGCGCGCAGCTCCGCGAAGCGGCTGCCGATCTGCATTCCGCAGCCCGCCGTATTTTCCAGTAGCACCGACACACCGCCGAGCGCGACGCCATGCGCGGCATCGCGCAGGCCGTTCGCGAATGACGCAATTCCCAACTCCAGCGTGTGACCCTTATAGCTGCCGGGGTGCACCACCACATACTCGGCGCCTATGGCCGCGGCCCGCTGCAATTCAGCGCGGAAGCAGGCGATCGACCGGCTGCGTATGGTGGGATCGGTCGACGCGAGATTCACCAGGTAGTTCGCGTGAATCGCCAGCGGATACAAATCCAATTTCTGGCGCGCGCGCCGCAATAATTGAATTTCCCCGGCAGTGTGAGACGACGCGCACCACATGCGGGGGCTGGACGAAAAAATCTGAAATGTGTTGGCGCCTAACCCGGATGCTTCTAAAGCAGCATTTTCGAGCGACACCGCGATGGATGTATGGATCCCGACGCGCAGAATACTATGGTAACAGGCATAACAGCAGGCGCCGTAAATCAGACACAAGGGCCTCTCTAGCCATGAGGTAAAGGCGGTGACACAATGCCCCCTTGACCTGCAATGCCCAGACCGACTGCCCGCCAAAGATCTGATCCCGACTCCGTTCGCTTGATGGTTGATGCCATCTTCGAGGGCGTATCGGGCAACGCAAAGCGAAGCTATTGCGAGTTTCTTGCTGCATCAATTGCCTTCCTCTCGCAGCACTACGCCGATCGATGGGGCGTTACCCTCCGCGAGTATGGTATACGCTTGAATGCCGGCATGGTAGAGTCTCTGATCCTTCGTCAAGGAGAGGGCCTGAGAGTGTTGGTAGAGAAGAAGATCGCTCCGCTGCGAGCGGGCTTCGATGGGGCCCAATTCCGTTACGCTCCTGGTTGCGAGACAGTAGTGCTCTCGCTTTCTGATGTGCCCCGTTCCTTGGCGCGTTTCGCCGACTCCCACCGCGCGGCCCTCCAGATCGCAGCCGAGGCGATGCCGCCGCGGCGCAACATTCGCGGCGCCCACTCGCCGGGCGTTACTAAGTGGTTGTCCCAAGTTCTTCACCGTCCCGTGCCGAGCCCAGCGCGCCCGAGCCAGCGGCTGCATCTCGTTCAAGGCGGCATCTCAAACGGCGATAAGGCGGCGCTCGAAGGGCGAAGGGTGCACTCCTGGATGGTTCCCAAGACGGCGGCCAGAGGCGATGAACTCGTTATTTACATCCGGGGCATTGGTTTTTTCGCGACAGCCCGGACTGTGTCGCCGCCAAGCCCGCGCACGGACTGGAAACGCCGTTATCGCGCGGACGTAGACTCAGTCAGGCTAATACGGCCGCCGGTGCCGTTAGCCGCGATCCGCCGGCACGTCCCGGACTCAGGCTGGGCGAAATCACCGCGGAGCATCACGACGCCACCGCCCGAGGTGGCAGATAAAATCCGTGCACTCATCAGGGCACGCAGCCTCGGGGATGTCGATGCGGGTGCAAGCATTGATGAGTTAAGGATGATTGCTGTGCATGCGGCAACTAAACGAGTGCCCGCCAGAGCCGGTAGAGCGGCCTACCGGCGTGGTGCGGCGGCGATTCGCCGATATGTTCTTGCACGGGCTGATGGCCGGTGCGAGGGTTGCGGCGCTTCCGCGCCGTTCCGCGGTGTAGATGGCTACCCGTTTCTGGAGGCCCACCACATAACCCGGCTGGCAGATGACGGGCCCGATCATCCTCGCAAAGTCATCGGGGTCTGTCCGAACTGCCATCGGCGGGCGCATCTGGCAGAGGACGCGAAATCGTTTAATGCGTCGCTCCTCAAGAGACTGCGCATCGTGGAAGATGCGCTATAACGAGCGCCACCTCCGGAGTGCGCAGCACGCGCTCGTCCCAATGCGCATCGCAGCGCACCTCGGAGAGCATCCACTTGGAGGAACGGCCGCGAGCAATGTATGCCGCCATAATTCCCCCGCTATCCAGGGAGATTTGGCTATCCACGAAACACAGATCCGCGTAGGCCCGCGAGAGCGGCCCGGTCAAGCGTCTTCCAAACGAAGATTGACGTCCGTAGGGTGTGCGGATAGGGTCTCGGGAACATGCGAAAATCAAGTGAAGGCTGTTTATGACCGACTCCAGGGTATTGCTTTCGGACGAACTGAAGCACCGGATAGAGGAGTTTGCCCGCGAGCAAAACCGCGAGCCTGCCGATGTCATGGAGGAGGCGGTGAACCGATACCTAGCCAGCCAAAGGCTTGCCCAGTTTGCTGAAAAAATGGAACGCAAGGCGGGCAGCCAAGGCATATCGGAAGAAGATGTACCAGGGCTTATTCAGGAAGTCCGGCGGGAAAACGAAACGCGCGAGCGCTGAGTGCTTAAGGTCACTGCCGATACCAATGTGCTTGTCTCCGGACTAGTGTTCGGGCACGGTAAGCCCACCAGCTTTTGCAGAAGGCCCTGAGCGGGGAGATCAGCCTTACGGTTTCAAGGGCGATCATAGACGAAATGGCCGATGTACTGGGCCGAAAATTCGGAGCGTCTGCCGAGGAGATAGCCATAGCGCAGAGCATTATCGGTGACGCCGCGCGCACAGTGCAGCCTGCGGTGGAACTCTATGTTGTCAAGGAGGACCCCGCGGATAACCGCATTATGGAATGCGCGGTGTCGGCGGGAGCGGATTACATCGTGACCGGCGACAAGGATCTGCTTCGGCTCGGGCGTTATGATTCAATCAGGATTCTGAACGTGGCGGATTTTCTGGAAATCGCGGAGAGACACGCCCGCGGGCGTTAAGCCCTGCTCCGCCGCTGTCCACGCTCGACAGCAGCCGCGGCATTTTGCGCCGTGATTCGCGCGTAACTCGGAACGCCGTTTTCAGCCTGAACCTTGCCTTGCCGCTGACTTCCAGAAGTTTCTGTGCCGCTTCCTCAATGCTCCGTCCCGATTGAATTGCCAGATAACACCAGTGATCCGCTTGGCTGTGGTCGGGGCCTGTCCCTGATTTTGTTGGGCGGCACTGCGGGTGAGCCTTTTCATAGCTAAGCATCGGGCGGGTGCCGGGTGTTACAGACTTGCGAAGGACATTGGTGTCCCTTGCAAAGACTTTGACCGGCTCCGGCTCGGCGAGCAGACCTTGCTCCCGATCGATATAGCGCAGCATCGCATCAACGGAAAGGAACCCAGCCCACCGCTATCTCCAGCAGAAGTAAGGCACCAAACGCCACGCCCATATAACCTACGGCACGAGCCAGTCTTAATTGTCTGGGCGTTGGTCTTCGCCCCCAAGGCAGAATTTGGTGGCATTGTACGGGAAACTTCACTAGCAGGAATCCGATACCCAGGAACCAGATCAGCATAACTACGATGACGCTTCGGTGAGAGATCACGGCTCGTCCACCCGCCGATACTTCGCCCGCAGCACGGTCTTCTGCACCTTCCCCGTCCCGCCCTTGGGCAGCGCCTCTATAAAATCCACCGACGTAGGACACTTGAAGTGCGCCATGCGCGCGCGGCAGTAATCGATCAGTTCGGTCTCCGTCAGCGAACTGCCTGGACGCCTTGTCACCACGGCCTTGATGGCCTCGCCCCACCTCTGGTCGGGCAGGCCGATCACGGCGACCTCCAGGACTTCCGGATGGGATGCGATCATGGACTCCACCTCCGGCGAATAAACATTCTCGCCGCCGGGTTTGAGCATGTCCTTCTTGCGGTCGAGGATATACAGATAGCCGCGCGCATCAAATGTGCCGATGTCGCCGGTGTGCAGCCAGCCGCCGCGCATCGTGTCGGCCGTGATGGTTGGCTGGTTCCAGTAGCCTTTCATGATGGTGTCCCCACGCGCGACGATCTCGCCGGCCTCGCCGGGAGACAGCTCGCGATCCATCGGATCCACGATACGCACCTCGACGCCCATCACGGGCCGGCCGGCAGATTTCACTGGCGCGAATTGCTCGTGGGCATTTTCCAGACTGTGGTCCTCAGGTCCCAAATAGGTCAGCGTGGGACTCGCTTCGCTCAATCCATAACCCTGCCCGAACTGGCAGCGCAGTTTCTGCTGCGCGCGCCGCAGCAGATCGAGAGGCATGGGCGATGCGCCGTAGACGATCATGCGCAGGCTGGATGTGTCATAACGCTCGAAGGCCGGATGGTTGATCATCGCGTTCAACATGGCGGGCACTACAAACGTATGCGTTACCCGGTAATGTGCGATGGTTTTGAGACACGCTTCAGGATCGAACGCAGGCAGGAAGCAACTCGGCCCGCCCTGCATCACCAGCGAATAGACTACCGCCGCATCGGCCACATGAAACATAGGCGCGGCGTGCAGCCAAACCCAATCTTTGGCGACGGCCAATGAAATCATGCCGTGCATGGCGTTGTTGTAGAGATTCTTGTGGGTGAGCATTACGCCTTTGGGGCCGCCCGTCGAGCCGCTCGTGTAGAACAACGCTACCGTTTCGTTTTCATCCGGCAGCGGCCCGTACAGCCAGGCTGGCACGGCAGCCGCGAGGCCCGCTTCGTAATCCGGCATGCCGGCGGGACACGCCCCGTTCCCGGCGAACAGGTATGCGAGATTCGGAAGAATGGCGCTCAGCGCCGGTGCAATGCGTGCAAAGCACTCATCGAGTACCAGCAGGCGCGCACCGGAATCCGACAGAGCGAAGCCAATCTCAGCGGCGTTCCACCGGATATTGATCGGCACGATGATGGCGCCCGCCAACGGGACAGCATGATAGAGTTCGAAATACCGCAGCGAATTCAGCATCAGCACGGCGACGCGATCACCGCGTGCGACGCCCAGTTCACCGAGCGATTGGGCCACGCGCGTGACGCGCCGGGCAAACTCCGCATACGTGATCGAATGCTCACCATCGTAAGCGGCAATGGCATCCGCATGTAGCTGGCGGGCGCGCCGCAACGCATACAGAATGTCCATATTTATTGCCTCCCCAGCACGATCACGCACGCCACCGATCCCGGGCCCCCCAGGTTGTGCACCAGCCCCAGTTCGGCGTCGCGTACCTGGCGCGCGCCCGCCTGCCCGCGCAACTGCGTCACCACTTCGTAAATCATGCGCACACCGCTCGCGCCGATGGGATGTCCGAACGATTTCAGCCCGCCGCTGGGATTCACCGGTAGATCGCCCGCCAGCGCGCTGCGGCCCTCGCCGATGAACTGCACGCCTTCGCCCTTGCGGCAGAAACCGAGGTCTTCGTAGTTGGTGATCTCGGTCCACGTGAAGCAATCGTGCACTTCGGCGAAATCGATCTCCGCCGCCGGATTCCGAATGCCTGCCATGCGGTAAGCCTCGGCGGACGCCGCTTGTGTGGCCGCGAAGCCGATATAGTCATTCGCCGGATCGTACCAGGGCCGCCCGCTGGTGACAGCCAGACCCAAGCCTTTCACCAGCACGTAATCGTCGCGGAACTGGCTGGCCATATCGGCGCGGCAGATCACCGCGGCGGCCGCGCCGTCGGTGGTGGGGCAGCAATCGAACAGGCCGAAGGGCCACGCCACGATGGGCGCCTTCAGCACCTGCTCCTCGCTCACTTCCATCTGGAAATGCGCCTTGGGATTGAGCGCGCCATTGTGGTGGTTCTTCACGGAGACCTTGGCCAGCGTCTCGCGGCCGCCGCCGAACCGATGGAAGTAACGATTGGCCGACAGGGCGAAGACGCCCGGCGCGGTGAGCCCGTCGTGTTGGTAAGGATGGCCGCTCTCCCAGCCCAGACCGCGCATCGGCCGGTCCTTCAACTTCTCCACACCGGCCACCAGCGCCACGTCGTACATGCCGGATGCCACGGCCATAGCAGCATTACGGAATGCGTCCGTGCCGGTGGCGCAGTAGTTCTCCACGCGGGTAATGGGCTTGCCGTACAGGCGCAGCGCGTCGGCCAGTGAAACGGACGCTTTGCCGTTGCCGGCGTACGGTGAGAACGTGCCCAGCCACGCAGCTTCCACGCGCTCGGGCTCGATGCACGCGTCCGCGAACGCCGCGAAGGCCGCCTCTGCCAGCATGTCTTCGAAGCTCTGGTCGAAGTTATCGCCGAATTTGGTGCAACCCACGCCGATGATCGCGACCTGGTCCTTGATCGATCCCGCCATGCCTGTCTCCTATACGGGTCTACACTTCCAGTAATAATAATGGTCCGCGCTACCCTCGCGCATACGGCGTAGCACCAGTTCGACATCCATTCCGATCTCGACCGTGGCCGGGTCCACGTCTGTCATCTGGCACAGAAAACGGCCGCCGCCATTTAGATCTACTACCGCCATTACAGTTGGCTCGACCGGGGCATTGTATAGAAAATCTTTAGTAAACGTGAACACGCGGCCGCGCCGGGCCAGCGGTTTCTCGATCAAACCACCGTGATGATGGCACGATCCGCATACCTGCGCGATGGGGAACTGCAACGCACCGCATTGCGGGCAAAGCGAGCCATGCAGGCGCACGTTCTGAGCCTCCTCGCGACGCAGCAAGACATTGGAAATCTCCGCGCCGCCGCCGGACGCGCGTCCATAATCGCGCAGCTTGCGATAGATGTGATAACTGGGATATTCGATGGTGCGATCATCAGGCTGCAGCCGTTCTCCTCGGCCCAGCGCGCGGAAGAGAAAGCCGTCGGCGCCGTCGCCATACGCGATGGCCAGAATCAGATCGCCGGGCTGGGCGCGATCGAGTGTCTGCGCCAGGAGAAACAGTGGCATGGCCGCGCCGGAGATTCCGATATCGTTGGCGTGCACGTCCTCCACGCGCGCGGCCGGGATGCCGAGAGCCTTGGCGGCGGCGGCGTGCACGCGTCCATCACTCGAGGTCAGTGCCGCCCGCGCGATCTGCTCGGGCCGGATGCCGGCCTTCGCGATCACAGCCCGGCCCACGGCGACTACATGTTCGATATAGCCGCGGGCGAGCGAATACTTCGAGGCGAAGGCGCGTACGTGAGCATCGGTATCTCTGCGCCATTCGTCCGGAAAATCGTCGGAGAGGGAGGCGGACGCGACAACCTCGGCGATCAAGTTTTCGGAGCCCACCGATATTGCTGCGGCCGCATCGCCGAAGAGCATCTCTTCGGCCGATTCCGGCGCTCCATCGCGGCAATCGGCGGCCGCCACCAGTGCGCTCCGGACGCTGCCTGCGCTAACCGCGTCGAGCGCTGCCCGCAATGCGGTGGTTCCGGCGCGCAGAGATCCGCCGAAATCCGCCGTGGCCGTTTGCGCGGGCAGGTCGCACGCGGCGGCGATCAGACTGGCCGCCGAACGCTGCCAATACGGAGAAGTGGTGGAAGCGAATGACAGGGCCTCGACGCCGGCGCGCTCGACGAGCGGCCACGCTGCCGATTGTGCCATGGTGAGCGAGTCCTCGTCGAAGTTTATGACCGCTTTGCAACCCGGCATGGCGGGAGTGCTCCAGGCCGCAGCGATCACTTCGCGGCGCATGCGGCGGCGTGGAACATACACCGCATAGTCTGTAATTCCGATCAATCGACGATCTCCCCGTTGTGGCAGTCACCGGCCGGCACGACGTATATTATGGCACCTCGCCTGTGTGCTCGCCTAAGCGCGGTGGCGGGCCGCCCAGGCGTCCGGGGGTATCGCTGAGTTTTGGGACAACCACGGAGTCGCCGGGGAGCAGCCCGAAATGTGCCGCCACCTCCGCCACGTTGCGCACAGGTGTAACACAGGCATCCGCTGGGCGCAAACGCTCGCACCACCCCTCCGCCGTGCGTTCGCGGAAGATGCGTTCGAACTCCGACATGATTTCTGCCTGACGCACACCTTCGGCGAACTGATCCGCAATAAACTGGTCGCACCCGAGTGCGTGGCAGAGGGCTTTCCAGAATCTCGGCTCCAGCGCGCCAACCGCCAGCCAGCGCCCGTCACCCGCCTGGTAAATGCGATAACAGGCGTAGCGTCCCGTCAGCAGGCCATCCCCGCGCGCGGGTAATTCGCCCGTCGCCGCATGCGTGGCCAGCGCGACGGGCAGCAGCGAGGCCACGCCATCCACCATCGAAACATCTACAGTCTGACCCCGGCCCGTCTTGTTCCGCGCCGCGAGAGCCAGCAAGATGCCGATCACGGCCTGCATGGCACCGCCGGCCAGGTCCGCGATCTGCATTCCGGGAATCACCGGCGGACCGCCGCACGCGCCGTTCAGGTCGAGCGCGCCGCCCAACGCCAGGTAATTAATATCGTGCCCTGCGAGCGGCGCCCAGGGGCCGTCCTGCCCATAGCCGGTGATTGACACGTAGATGAGGCCGCTGTTCGCGGCGCGCAGCGTATCGTAGCCGAGGCCCAGGCGCTGCATGGTGCCGGGCCGGAAGCTTTCCACCACCACATCCGCGGCGCCGGCCATTTTCAGGAAAGCCGCGCGGCCGGCGCCGCTCTTCAGGTCGATTGCGACGCTCTTCTTCCCGCGATTCACCAGGTGAAAAACGGCCCCCTCGCCATCCAGATACGGTGCCATCCAGCGGCTGTAATCGCCCCTCCCCGGCTCTTCGATCTTGATGACCTCGGCGCCGAAGTTGGCAAGCTGCAGCGTAGCCGCCGCCCCCGGCAGCAAGCGCGTCAGATCCAGAACCACCAGACCGTCGAGCGGTCTCATGGGCGGCGCTTCACCAGCAGCTTGTCGGTGTACACAATCACGGGCTCGTTATTCTGGTTGAGCACCTGCGTCTCGAACGTGACGATCCCGCGCGCCGCGTCTTTCTCTTTCAATTCAATCACGCGCTTAGTCACGCGCACGGTATCGCCGATGAACACCGGGCCGGTAAAGCGCAGCTTGTCGACACCGTAGAATGCCAACACGGTGTCGTTAATCAGGTTCATCTGGGTCATCAGTCCCGTGGAGATGCTGAACACCAGAGCGCCATGCGCGATGCGTTTTCCGAACGGGGACTGCCGCGCAAATTCCTCATTAGTATGTAACTCCACAAAATCGCCCGAAAGTCCGGCGAAATTTACGATGTCGGCTTCCGTCACTGTGCGCCCGCGCGACTGATGTACGCTGCCCGTGGCGAAGTCTTCGTAGTAGTAGCTCATGGTGGCTCCGAATGCCGCTGAAGCGAAATGATACCAAAGCGGCGGAGTGGATGTAACCCGCCGCGACAGTCAGGCGTAGGAAGCAACATGCGGCCAGTGCTACTGTTGCTGTTGGGTTCGATATCTGTTTTCGCGCAGCCGTTCTCGGCCGGGATCAAAGCCGGTGTGCCTCTCACTGATTTCCTGACTGCTACCGAGAATGGCACGTTCAACATCACCTCGACCACGCAGCGCTACATTATCGGCGGAGAGGCGGAACTGCACCTGCCGTTAGGACTCGGCGTGGAGTTCGATGTGCTCTACCGGCGGCTTAGCTATAACGGTTCGGGCGATCTGCTGGAGACGTTTACTACTGCCAGCTCTAGCGGCAGCAATTGGGAATTTCCGTTGTTGCTGAAGTACCGGTTCCATTTCCCGGTGGCGCGGCCATTCGTGGATGCGGGTGTGGCCTGGGACGACTTGACTGGCCTAAAAACGGTCGGTTTGTACAGTTCAGCGATCGCCTTGGTTAACCGGAACACCACTTCGGGGATTGTCTTTGGCGGAGGCGTGGATATCCACGCCATCGTGATGCACATCTCACCGGAGATCCGCTACACCAGGTGGACCTCGGCGCAGCTCAGCGAATCGGTTGGGCTGTTGCACTCCAATCTGAATCAGGCTGAGTTTCTGGTGGGCTTTACGTTCTGACGACGAGAGTACGGCGCGGATGTAACTGGGCGCGTCACCAATGCCGCTCAGATTTCCTGAACACCGCTATTCCGGTCGCCTTCCCTGAGAGAAACCCCACCGATCCTCCACACTTTCCTTTACGTTCGAGTCACGGCGGATCTGGCCGTTCTCTATGCAGGATTACGACGTCACTATGAAAATTCTCCTGCAACGGTCGGCCGGCGCGACCTTGCGCGAGTTGACCGGTACCGCGGTGGCGAAATGGCTGGATGTGGAATTACCAAAAGTGCAGAATCTCCGATTAGACCTCCTCGGCGAGACGGTAGACGGCGGTTTAGTGCACGTGGAACTGCAGAGCACCAACGATCCGGCCATGCCATTACGGATGGCGGAATATTGCCTGGGCGTCTTCCGGCTGTTGGGACGATTCCCCCGGCAGATCGTGCTATATGTTGGCGAAGCGCCTGCGCGCATGGACTGCGAGTTGCGTGCTCCTGGCGTATTGTTTCGATACCGGCTGATCGACATCTGTACCCTGAATGGAGAGCGCCTGCTCGAAAGTGAGGAAGTCGGCGACAATATAATTGCGATCCTGGCGCGACTGCGCGACCATGGAAGTGCGGTGCGCAGGATTATGCAGCGGATCGCGAGGCTGCCGGCAGCGGAGCGAGAGGTGGCGCTGGCCCAGCTTTTGATTCTGGCAGGATTGCGGCGCTTGGCGCAAACCGTAGCGGTGGAGGCGAAAAAAATGCCGATTCAGATTGATCTTTTGGAAAATGACTTCTTGGGACCAATCATCCTGAAGAATCGTCAGGAAGGACGTCAGGAAGGGGAACTAACCATTCTGCGGCGGCTGATTGAGAAACGCTTCGGGACCATGCCCGTTTGGGCCGCCGAAAAACTGGCAACACTGCCACCATCCGAATTAGAAGATCTAAGTGTACGCGTGCTGGATGCGGCGAGCATCGAAGAGTTGCTGGCGTAAATCGTGGCAGCCGTAGACAGGGGCCCAGACTTGCGCGGGGCTCGGAGCCGTGGCGCGGCGATGGCATACATGTCGATTCAATCACTGGGCCGAAGGTCGCCTCGCCGCACTACCCATCTCCGCCCTGGAAGTTCTGAGTGAACGGCTGCTGGATCCGGCGAGCCTGAATAATTGCTGAAGTAGCCTGTACCGCAGGGGACGTATTTGAATGCTATCCTCGTTTTTCGATGTCTCGCAATGCCCAAGTCGCGCGACTCTACCTGGTGCGCGGGCGCGTGCAGGGCGTCGGCTATCGCGACTATGCACAGCGCGTAGCATCCGGGCTGGCGCTGACCGGCTACGTGCGCAATCTGGACGATGGACGCGTAGAAGTCTACGCCGCTGGGCGACCCGATAAGCTCTCCGATCTGGCGGCGGCGCTCCGCAAAGGGCCGCGCTTTTCCGACGTGCGTGGCGTCGACGAGCAGGAGGCCGCGCTACACCCCTATTCGGATTTTCAAATCGAGGTCTGATGGATAACCTGAAGTCGCTCATCCGCGAGGTGCCGGACTTCCCAAAACCCGGCATCCTGTTTTACGACATCACTACGCTACTCAAAGATAAAGCCGGGCTCCGCGGCGTAATCGACGCCTTGTGCGAGCATTATCGCGATGCCGAAGTGGACACGGTGTTGGGTATCGAAGCGCGCGGGTTCATCTTCGCGCCCGCGCTGGCCTATGCGCTGGGCGCCGGTTTCGTGCCCGTGAGGAAGCCGAAGAAACTGCCGTGGGAGACCCTGAGAGTCAGCTACGCCTTGGAATACGGAACGGACAGCCTGGAAATGCATAAGGACGCCATTGTGGCGAATAGCCGCGTGCTGATTGTCGACGATCTGCTGGCCACGGGTGGCACTGCGGCCGCGGTGGCGCGGTTGGTGGAACAGGCCGGCGGGAAGGTGGCGGGGCTCGGATTCGCGATCGAACTGACGTTTCTCAATGGCCGGAGCAAGCTACCGGGTTACGATGTTTTCTCGCTGCTGCAGTATGACAAATGAGATGCGACAGGGCGGCCTTCGGGTCCGGCCCCATAGGGCAGCCCGGCGCCGTAACCAAAAATTTCGGCGCAGCCGGGCTGAAGCCCCGCGCCGGCTAAAGCCCGCCCTCCAAAGTCCCACGCGGTGCGAAGGTTCTGACAGCTTGTAATACATGACGAGCAGATGAGTGAAACTCGCCGGGCGCGCCTGCGCGCTCTCGCCAAGATCAACCTGGATTTGCGCGTACTGCACAAACGCCCGGACGGCTATCACGAGATTCGCACCATGTTTCAGACCATCTCACTGTCCGATCTCATCGACGTCGAATTCACCCCTGCCCGCCGTACCGCCGTGGAGATTCACGGCGCTTTCGAGATCCCGGATAACCTGATCGCGAAAGCCGCAAAGCTGGTGCTGGACGCCATACGCGTGACCGCCCGCGTCGAGTTCCGGTTGCGCAAACGAATCCCGATGGGCGCCGGATTGGGGGGCGGCTCATCGGACGCAGCCGCTATCCTGCTGGCCCTGCCCGCAATGGCTGGACGCGCGCTGCCATTGGCGCGCCTGATGGAACTCGCCGCCGAGATCGGTAGCGATGTGCCGTTTTTTCTGCTGGGCGGCGCGGCCGTCGCCCTGGGGCGCGGCACGGAACTTTATCCACTGCCCGATCGACCGCCCGGCAAGGGATTGCTGCTTGCGCCTGCTGTGCATGTCTCGACCGCCGAGGCATATCGCGCCCTGACTCCCCAATTGACAACTGAATCACAACAAAATAAGATAGTTAGTTTCCAGTCGCAGGCTTGGGGAGAATTTGGGGAGGTACCCTCCGCGGCGAGTGTTAACGACTTTGAAGCAGCAGTTTTCGAGCAATACCCGCAACTCGCGCGGTTAAAAAGGCAGCTCGCCAAATTGGGCGCCTATCCGGCGATGATGACCGGAAGCGGCTCGGCGCTCTTCGGTTTGTTTCGCACCCGGGCACAGGTTAGTCGCGCTGTAAAATCATTTGCTGAAGAACGTGTTTTCCCGATTTCGCTGGTCAGCCGGACGCGCTACCGCAGTCTCTGGTGGCGCTCGCTCCGTCCGCTATATTGAAGAAAAACTATGGCCGCCGCTAAGCCCATCCGCGCGATGACCCCCGATCGTTTGAAGATCTTCTCCGGAACCGCCAACCTCTGCCTTGCCGAAGAGATCTGCGCATCGCTGGGCCTCGAACTGGGGAACCTGATGCTGGAGACCTTCTCGGATGGCGAAGTGTATCTGCAGTTTCAGGAAAATGTGCGCGGCGCCGACGTCTTCCTGATCCAGCCCACCTGCCGTCCGGTCGATCACAACCTGATGGAACTGCTCCTGATGATCGACGCCGCCAAGCGCGCCTCAGCGGACCGCATCACCGCAGTGTTACCCTATTATGGATACGCCCGCCAGGATCGTAAGGACAAACCGCGCGTTCCGATCTCGGCGAAATTGGTCGCCTCGCTGCTGGAACGCGCCGGCGCGGACCGCATCATGGCGCTGGATCTGCACGCCGCGCAGATTCAGGGGTTCTTCGATGTTCCGGTGGACCACTTGTTTTCGGCGCCGGTAATGATCGAGTATTTCAAGCCGCTTGGAAGTGCCGGATCTTACCGTGGTGTCGCCCGATGCCGGCGGCGTGGAGCGCGCCCGGGCGTTCGCCAAGCGGCTGAACGCGCCGCTGGCGATTATCGACAAGCGCCGCGAAGAAGCCGAACGTGGCGGAAGTGATGAACGTGGTCGGCGAGGTGGAAGGCCGGAATTGTTTGATGGTGGACGATCTGATCGATACGGCCGGCACGCTGGTGAAAGGCGCGGAGGCGCTGCTTGAAACAGGGCGCCCGCAGCGTGAGCGCCTGCGCCACGCATGCCGTGCTGTCGGGACCGGCGGTGGAGCGCATTGACGCATCGCCGCTTGAAGGAAGTGGTGTTTACGAATTCGATTCCGTTGTCGGACGAAGCCAGACGTTCGAGCAAGATCAAGTCTCTGTCGGTGGCGCCGCTTGCTGGCGCGGGCGATTCAGTCGATCCACGAAGAGACTTCGGTAAGCATTTTGTTTGTGTAGCGAGAAACAGGCACGCAACCCACGCTGCGCCGCTCGCCTTCAGGGAGCGGTTGAATCGGACTTGCGTCCCGTTAAGGAGAATGAAGTGAGAAAAGAGATTACCGTTGCCGCGCAGCCTCGTGAATCGCGCGGCAAGAACGAAGCGCGCCGTACGCGCCGCCGGGCATGATCCCCGCGGTGGTCTACGGCGCATACAAAGATCCCGTCCCGATCGCGGTCAGTCCCAAAGCCATCCTGCAGATTGTGCACTCGGCCAGCGGCTACAACACCATCTTCAACCTGGATATCGAGGGCGGCGAAAATACGCCGGTGATGGTGGTGGATCACCAGAACGATCCCATTCGCGGCACCCTGCTGCACGCCGACCTGAAGCGCATCGATCTGAGCAAGCGCATGCGCGTCTGCGATTCCGGTCGGCACCGAAGGCGAGCCCAAGGGCGTCAAGACGCAGGGCGGCCTGCTCGAAATCATCACGCGCGCGGTCGAAATCGAGTGCCTGCCGGACGAGATTCCGGAGCACTTCACGGTGGACGTCACCGAGTTGATGATCGGCCAGAGCAAGCGCTTCAGCGACCTGCGCTCTAACCGGCTCCATGAAGCTGGTCAGCTCGCCCGAAACCGTGATCGCGCACGTGGTCGCCATGCGCGCCGAAGAGGTGAAGCCGGCCGCCGAAGCCGCGCCCACCGCCGAAGCCGCTGCCACGCCGGCCGCCGGCGCCGAGCCGGAAGTCATCAAGAAGGGCAAGAAGGAAGAAGCAGGCGCCGACGGCAAAGGCAAGAAAGCCGAAGAGGCCAAGCCCAAGAAGAAGTAGCGCCCGATGTTCCTGGTGGCCGGCCTGGGGAATCCGGGCGAGGAGTATGCCGCGTACGCCCCATAATCTGGGTTTCCTGGTGGTGGACCGGCTCGCGGAGATGCACGACATCCGCGTCACCCGACGCGATTCCAAGGCGCTCATCGGAGTGGGCGCAGATCGCCGGCCGCGACGGTGATGCTGGCCAAGCCCCAGACATTTATGAATCTCAGCGGCACGTCGCTCAAGCCGCTGATGGAAAAGCATTCGCTCACGGCAGCGGACCTGATTCTGGTCTACGACGAATTGGCCCTGCCGTGGACCAGTTTGCGGATCAAGCCGCGCGGCTCGTCCGCCGGCCACAACGGCGTGGACTCCGTGATCCGCAGCCTGGGAACCACGGAGTTTGTGCGGGTGCGGCTGGGAATTCATCCCGGCCATCCGCTGGCGAGCGGGATCGGATTATTTGCTGTCGCCGTTCAAGCGCTCGCAGCAGAAAGGAATTGGAGCAACTGGTGGCCGATGGGGCCGACGCGGTTGTCTCCATAATTGCCGAAGGCGTCGAAAAGGCCATGACGAAATTCAATCGTCGCGCCCAAGGCTTAAAACGAGGAAGCATGAGAATCTACGAAGAGCTGTTCATCGCGAAGCCGGATGCGCCGGAAGAAGAGGTCGACGCGTTCATCGAACAGATGAAGACGACCGTCTCGAACGCCGGCGGCACGGTGGACAAGGTCGAGAAATGGGGCAAGCGCAGGCTGGCTTACAGAGTGGACAAGTACCGCGAAGGCGCTTACGTCCTGATCCAGTTCACCGCGGGCCCGGAGACCGTGAAGGAATTCGAGCGCCGCCTGCGCGTCTCGGACCTGGTGATCAAGTTCCTGACCGTGCGCATCGACGAGACCCTGAAGCGCCTGGAAAAGCGCAAGAAGGAGCGCGACAAGCGGGCGCATCGCAAGTCCACGCCGCGCCGGCCGCGCCGCCGCCTTCGGTGGCGCAACAGATGATGGGCGAAGGCCCCAGCGCGCCGGCCATGCCCGGTTTGCCGAAGGAGGCGTAAGGAGAATCCCATGCCAGAATCCAAAGGAAGACCCGGCAGCGCCGGACAGCGCCCCACCGGCGGCGACAAAGCCGTCGCCACGACAGAAGAAGCAGTATTTCCGCCGCAAGAAAGTTTGCCGCTTCTGCGTCGAGAAGATCGACGACATCAATTACAAGGACATGAAGCTGCTGCACGCCTTCGTGGCGGAGCGCGGCAAGATCGTCCCGCGCCGCATTTCCGGCGTCTGCGCCCCGCACCAGCGGCGGCTGACCGATGCCATCAAGAAGGCGCGCAACATCGCCCTGCTGCCGTTCGCGGCGCAGTTCTAGGAGACAGAAATATGGAAGTCATACTGCGAGAAGATGTCGAACGGCTGGGCAGCCGCGGCCAGGTGGTGAAAGTGGCCGACGGCTACGCCCGCAATTTCCTGTTGCCCAAACGCCTGGCCGTGGCCGCCACGGACTCCAACCGGAAGATCGTGGAGCAGGAGCGCCAGGCGCACCTGCGCAACGAAGCCAAGCAGAAGAGCGAAGCCGAGGATCTGGCGAAGCTGCTGACCGGAGTGACCGTGACCATCGCCCAGAAGGCCGGCGAAAACGATCAGCTCTTCGGATCGGTCACCTCCAAGGACGTGGCCGACGCGCTGGCGCAGAAGAACTTCACCATCGACCGGCGCAAGGTGCAGATGGACGAGCCGATCAAGCAGCTTGGGGAGTTCAAGGTTCCCGTGCGGCTGCATAAGGATGTGACCGCGGAAGTTACGGTGCAGGTGGTGAAGAAGATACGGCGTCAGGAGAGGCGCTTCGTGGCCGCAGTTGGTCGCTCCATGACAAACAGTGGTAACTAATGCACTTCGATCTGACGGGCCAGACGGCCATCGTCACGGGCGCGGCTACCGGCATCGGCGAAGCCATCGCCCGCCGTCTGGCGCGCGCCGGAGCGGCCGTTGCCGTTGCCGACCTGAACTTCGATGGCGCCGCGGAAGTGGCGCAATCAATCGGCGGTCTGTCGTTCCCTGTCCACATCGACATCACGCTTTCCGATTCCGTCAATGCGGCCGTGGCCGAGGTGCTCTCGCGCACCGGCCGCATCGACATTCTGGTCAACAATGCCGGCATCGCCGGCCGCACCGCGCCGGTGTGGGAAGTCACCGACGAGGACTGGCAGCAGATCATCGCGGTGAACATGACCGGCGTCTTTTACTGCTGCCGCGCCGTGCTGCCGCACATGCGCGCGCGCCGCTACGGGCGAATCGTCAATATCGCGTCGATTGCCGGCAAGGAAGGCAATCCCAATATGTGCGGCTACTCCGCCACCAAAGCCGCCGTCATCGGCTTCACGAAGTCGGCCGGCAAGGAAGTCGCCACCGAGGGGATCTGCGTGAACGCCGTGGCGCCGGCGGTGGTGCGCACCAAGATCCTGGAGCAATTGACGCAGGCCCAGGTGGATTACATGACCGAGCGCATCCCCATGCGGCGCACAGGCACGCCGGAGGAAATCGCCGCAGTGGTGCACTTCCTCGCGAGCCCGGATGCGTCGTTCGTGACCGGGCAGTGCTACGACGCCAGCGGCGGGCGGGCGACGTACTGAAGGCCCACCGCGCCATGGCGCGCACGGGCAGCCTCAGTCTCAGCGGAACGTCGGGCAGAAACGATCCCCGCGTCGGCATCTGTCAACGACTCTCATGTGCTACCTGCGCGACGCGGGTGCACTCGCCCTCCGGTTTCAGTCATACTTCAAGCTCGCGAGCTAGTGCCGGCAAGGCATCCGAGAGACGCTGGTCTCCTTTACGCCGAAACAAATATAGTGCATAATGTTTTTATGCCCCAAGGGGAAGGAGCCATGCGCATGAAGTATCATCCCATCGGTGACATGAAGTGCCCGTTCTGCGGGCAACTCAATCTGGTTTATAAGCGCCCCGGCCTGAGCGGCGATGTGTACCGTTGCGCCGCAGAATTGGGCGGATGCGAGCGCACCGTCGTCCATCGCCGGCGCAAGGGCGACACGCGCTGCGGTGTAGTGGCCGTGCTCAATTTCGGACACGTCGGCCAGTGGAGTCCGTGTATTCCCGCCGGCCAGCCTGCCGAGGCCGCCGCTGCCAAAGGGTGCGCGACGTAAAAGTCACCGATCAGGCAGCCCACTCCTCCCAGTAGGCTTCGATATTTTGCCGCTGATGCAACTGCAACGGGGGGGCGATGATCGCGTTGGACCGCGCGCCGTCCAAGACATGCCGGATTGTTTGCGCCGGAAGCCGATCACAGTTCTGCAGCCAGCTTCAATTACGCCGATCCCACGAAGAGGTTCTGTTGCCGAAACTCGGGATAGCGCATGCGGTTTCGGTTGCAGTGGAGGCCGGTGGCGAACGGTCCCTGGTTGACTCGGGTCAAAGGTAGCAGGGGCGTTCGATCCGTGCCCAGACTAGCCGTGGGTCCCAGGCGGGAATGCGTTCCTGAATTGTGGAACGCATGACCACAGCCACCGGGCAAGCTTCGATGGTCACCGTGTTGCCGAGTTTTTCGCAGGCCGCCGCCATCGTTTTCTGCCTGGACTCCCAAACGAGTTGTACGAAGCGACGAAATTCAGCGATCTCGCTTTTTCGGCTGTTTTCTGAGCGGCAGGCGTTGGCAGCGTTTCGGTTATGGTTCTGCCCTGCGCTTTGTAGGTGGAGCGCGGGATGGGGCCGTGCAGGTTTGAACTCTGCTCGCGTCGGCGCTGGCGGAAGCGCTACGATACCAGTAAGCGATGTTCCGGGCGATCAAAGAACAGATCGACACGATTTTCCGCGAGGATCCGGCTGCCAAGAGCGTGATCGAGATCGTATTGTGTTATCCGGGTTTTCACGCCATCCTGGCGCATCGCCTGGCGCACCGGCTGTATCGCGCGCGAATTCCGTTGCTACCGCGGGTGCTCTCGCAATTGAGCCGGTTCTTTACGGGAATCGAGATTCATCCGGGCGCGCGCGTCGGGCGCCGGTTCTTCATCGATCATGGTATGGGGGTAGTGATTGGCGAGACCACGGAGATCGGCGACGACGTGCTGCTGTACCAGGGCGTGACGCTGGGCGGCACGGGTAACGAGAAAGGCAAACGGCATCCCACGCTGGGCAATCATGTGGTGGTGGGAACCGGTGCGAAGATCCTGGGTGGCATTCACATCGGCGACAGCGTGAAGGTGGGGGCCGGTTCGGTGGTGGTGCGGTCCGTTCCCGCCAACTCGACGGTGGTGGGCGTTCCCGGACGCGTGGTACGGACCCGCGGCGACGAGCGCGGTGTGCTGGAGCATGGCAGCCTGCCCGACCCGGAAGGCCAGGCGATCGAAGATCTGGCGCAACGCGTTGGCGAGTTGGAAGACATGGTGCGGCAATTGGCGGGCGAGCGCGTGGGTGCCCGATTTAGGCGGAAATGAAGCGGCGCTGCGCGGTGTGCATGTTGTGGGCTATGGCGGCCGGGGCCGCGCCGGCGGCGGAAGTTTACAACTACTGGATTCAACCGTGCACGGAAGATGTGGCGGCGCGTTCCGGCTGCGTTGCAGCCGATGCCGAACTGGCGCATTGGGCGTTGGAGGCTTGGGAGAAAGTGGCTGGACGCGGATTGCGGTTCGTGGCGGCGGACGGCGAATACACCGCGCGCATTCGCGTCTACTGGCTGGGCAAACGCCCGCAACTTTACGGCGATACGCGCCTGGTTTTTGTGAACGGCAAGCGGGGCGCGGCGATTGAAGTACATCCCGATCTTGCGCAATACGGACCCCAGATTGCGGCCGCTGGCGAGAGCGACAGACTGTTCCGCGATACAGTCGTCTATTTGACGTGCCTGCACGAGACCGGGCATGCGATTGGCTTGGATCACACCGCCGATTTCGCCGACATCATGTACAGCTTCCAGTACGGCGGCGATGTATTCGAATATTTCAGCCGCTACCGGCGGGTACTTCGCCGGCGGGAAGATATCCGCGCGCATACGGGAATTTCCGAGGCGGACCGCCAGCGCGTGGCCGGCCTGTATGCAGGCCGTTGACGGGCGTGTTAGGATGAAAGAGTTCACGCCCTTGCGGGGACGTAGTTCAGTTGGTTAGAACGCCGGCCTGTCACGTCGGAGGTCGCGGGTTCGAGCCCCGTCGTCCCCGCCATTCTCTTCCTTTGCTTTTCAAAATACTTCCGAAATTTCACCGCTCCCCGTGCAAACATTTGATAACTAACGTGCGCGCCGCGCCAGCCTTCCGGGCCTCCGAACTTCGGGCCTCCGAAATAACGTCCGCCAGGCGTCGTTCCAAATCTTCGCTGCGGCCTTCGTGTCGGCCGGCAACGCGTGCGAGTAGATCGACAGGGTGATGTTCTGGTCCGCGTGTCCCAGGCGTTCGGAGTACGGCGGCTTTCGATCCATCGGGGGTAGCGCTGTAGGAGAAGACGTCTTGATCGCCGCTGGTGAGCGGCTCGACTTTACCGGTTTCGGCATCGATGCGCTTCAGATTGGCGCGGCCTTCTTCGGCGGAATCGACGAAAATGCTGCGGCCATCCGCGCTCCAATACGGCTTCGACGGACCGGAGCCGCGCGGCGGTGCCTGATCGCCGCCCACGCCGCCGCCAATATCGTAGTCATAAGCGGCGGTCAGACTTCGGGGAATCCCGCCCGGTTCGGCGGGCGTGATGAACAGATCCGGCTGGCTGTAGGAGCGCTGCGCGAGGCCGCCCCCGGAATTGATGGAGCCGGCGAATGCGATGTGGCTGCGATCCGGGCTGAGCGAGATAGCGTGAATGGAGCCGTCGATACCGGCGACTTTGGCGATCTCGCCGCCGCCCGCGCTAACGGCGTAGATCTCGTCGTGCGGCGGCTGGTAATAAGGCTCGCGCACGCGGCTCGAAGTGAAGTAGAGCTTCGCCCCGTCGCGCGACCAGACGATATCGGATTCGCTGAATTCGCCGGTGGTGATCTGCTTCGCTTTTTCAGGACCGGTCACCACGGCCGGCACGGGAACGGCCCAGATGTGTGTGGGGCGATCGGGATCGAAGTAGCCTTCGCCGTTCATGCGGTACGCGGCCTTCACGATCACGCGGACGTCGCTCTCTTCCTCGTCCTTGCCGTCTTTCTTCTTGTCGAAATCCTTGGGCAGCGTGGTGGATAAGAATGCGATGGTATGTCCGTCCGGCGCCCATGCCAGCGCGCTCGCGCCCTTCGGAATGTCCGTGAGCGGGCGCGCTTCGCCGCCATCCATGGAGAGCAAAAAGATCTGCGCGGGCTGGGGCTTGCCGTCTTTGTCCTTCTGGTCGGGCGCGCGGAGGAGGGCCACGGTGCGGCCGTCCGGCGACCAGCGCGCGCCGGAGTCGTGCGTGCCCGCGGTGAACTGCCGCGCAGTGCCGCCGCCGGCGGGAATCATCCACAGCGAGGTTTCGTAGTTATCGTGCTTGGAGTTCACGGTAACGAGGGTGTAGACGATGCGCGCGCCATCGGGGGAGATTTGGGGCGCGGCGATCCAGCGGAAGGCATATAGATCGGTTTCGGTGATGGGACGCTTGGGCGCGGCGGCGGCCGACGACAGCGCGGCGAAGAGAATCGGCAGAAGACGTGAGCGCATATGGAGCATTAGACCACAGGATGTGGCGCACGCTTCAGCGTGCCGGGCGGGACTTGATCAGTCCCGCCGAACGGCGAACTGAGGTTCGCCGCTGCACGCTGAAGCGCGCGCCACGGAATTATCGGACATTTGGTGCGTTCCGGCGTCTAACATCCTTATGAACACGTTCTGGATGGATATCAAGCACTCGTTCCGATTGTTGCGCCTGAGTCCCGGGTTTACGATCACGGCCGTATCGGCACTGGCCCTTGGAATCGGCGCCAACACGGCGATTTTTTCCGTCATCAACACGGTTCTGTTAAAGCCGCTCGCCTTTCCCGAACCCGACCGCATCGTGACTCTCATGACCAGCACGTCTCAAGGCGGCTTCCCAGCCGCCTCTGTGCCCAAATACAACACTTGGCGGCGGCAGACGCAGGTGCTCGAAGACGTCAGCGCCTACGACACCGGCGGCCCGGGGCTCAATCTCGGCGGAAGCGACCATCCGGAGCAGCTTAAGGGCATCCACGTTTCGTACGAATTCTTTCACCTGTTCGGCGTGCAGCCTGTCATCGGGCGCACTTTTACGGCCGCCGAAGACCGTCCGCACGGGGGCAATGTGATCGTTCTTTCCAACGGCCTGTGGCAGCGCCGCTTCGGGTCCGACCTGGGAATGGTGGGCAAATCGCTGAAACTCGGCGACGAATCCTACAGGGTAATCGGCGTGCTGGCGCCCGGCTTCACGTTCGATCCTGCTCCGGACGTGTACATGCCGTTCCAGGCCGATCCGGAAAGCACTAACCAGGGTCATTTCTTCCAGACGTCCGCACGGCTGAAACCGGGTGTTTCGCTTAGCACCGCCCAAGCCGCATTGAAGGTGGCCGGCGGGGAATTCAAGCGCCGGTATCCGCAAGACGTCGATTCCAGGATGAGCTTCACGGCGGAACCCATGCAGCAACTCATCGTCCGCAATGTGCGGACCGCTCTTTTTGTTTTGCTGGGCGCGGTGGGCTGTGTGCTTTTGATCGCCTGCGCGAACGTCGCCAGCCTGCTGCTGGCGCGTGCCACGGGACGCGCGCGGGAGATCGCCATTCGTTCCGCCATCGGCGCGGGCCGAGGCCGCATCGTGCGCCAACTGCTGACGGAGAGTCTGCTGCTCTCCATCGCGGGCGGCATCGTGGGTCTGGCGATCGGCGCGCTGGGCGTGCGCGCGCTGCTGGCCGTGAATCCGGGCGGTATCCCGCGCATTGGCCCGGAGGGTTCGGCGGTGTCCCTGGATTGGACCGTAATGGGCTTCACGCTGCTTCTTTCGCTGGCCACGGGGATACTGTTCGGGTTGGTTCCGGCGGTGCAGGCCTCGCGCGCCGACCTCAATATCACCCTGAAGGAAACCGGCGCACGCGGCGGTTCCGGTTTGCGTCAGAACAAATTGCGCGGCCTGCTGGTGATGGCGGAGATGGCCCTGGCCATGGTGCTGCTAATCGGCGCGGGGCTGCTCATCCGCACATTTTCGGCGCTGCATAACGTGGCACCGGGTTTTGACGCGCACAACGTGCTCACCATGGATACGGCGCTTACGGGGAGTCGCTTCGACCGGACCAAGGCGATTGACCTGATGACCCGCGAGGCGCTCGATCGCATCCATGCCATTCCTGGCGTGGAAGCCGCCGCCGCGACTTCTTACTTGCCCCTGGAGGGCGGTTTGGGACTCGGGTTCATCATTGAAGGCCGGCCGCTGACCAATGGATCGGCGCACGGAGGCGCAGGCTGGAACTACGTCACGGCGCGTTTCTTCGACGTTTTCCGGATTCCTATTGTGCGTGGGCGCGCCTTCGCGGAACGCGACGATGCCGCCGCCCAACCGGTGGTGGTGATCAACCAGGCGCTGGCCAGGAAGTACTGGAAGAACGGGGAGAACCCCATAGGCCACCGGCTGATTATCGGCTCCGGTATGGGACCCGATTTTGCGCAGCCGCCGCGCGAGATCATCGGCATTGCGGGCGACGCGCGCGATGGCGGACTGAATAGCGACCCGCAGCCGGAGACGTTCATTCCGCTGGCTCAGGTGGGCGACGCGTACATGGCACTGAATAACCGCTTCATGCCGCTGAGTTGGGTGGTGCGGACCAAAGTCGTGCCCTTCTCGGTGTCCGCGCCGATCCAGCGCGCGTTTCAGGATGCGGCGGATTTACCGGCGGCGCACATACGCACCATGGACCAGATCGTGATGAGGTCCACCGCGCGCGACCAGTTCAATACCTGGGTGCTGGGGATCTTCGCAGCGGTGGCGATTCTGCTGGCTTCCGTCGGACTGTATGGTCTGATGGCTTACTCTGTGCAGCAGCGGACGCTGGAGTTTGGCATCCGGTTGGCGCTGGGTGCGGATTTTCCGGCGCTGCGGAACATGATCGTGCGGCAGGCCATGACGCTGGCAGGCGCGGGGATCGTGATCGGACTGGCGGCGGCTTACGGGCTAACGCGATTTCTGGCCACGCTGCTGTATAGTGTGAAGCCGACCGATCCGCTGGTCTTTGCGTCAGTCACCGTGCTGTTCGCCGTCGTGGCGCTGGCCGCGAGCTATTTGCCGGCGCGGCGGGCGCTTCGCGTGGATCCGATCATCGCGCTCCGGTACGAGTGACGTGGGGCAGGACTCCAGTCCTGCGGCCGGCGTCCACGCCGGCCCCGTGCGGGTCCTGGAGGACCCGCGCAGACCTGTGCCGCGCGGCCTTCACATACAATGGCACTGAGGTGCAACCACGATGAATTATTACCAGGAGAACCACGCCGTCTTTCTCGAAGGGCTGAAGAGTTTCCTGCGTATCCCCAGCATCAGCACGCTTTCCGAGCACAAGCCCGATATACGGCGGGCCGCCGAGTTCGCCCTGAACGAGCTGCGCGCGGCGGGTCTTACGGGCGAACTGATCGAAGGCGATGGCAATCCGCTGGTTTTCGCGGAGTGGACCGGTGCGCCCGGCAAGCCCACGCTGCTGCTGTACGGCCACTACGACGTGCAGCCGCCCGATCCGCTGGACGAATGGAAATCGCCGCCATTCGAGCCCGACGTCCGCGGGCAGGATATTTTCGCGCGCGGCTCCTCCGACGATAAGGGGCAGACGTACATCCTGATAAAAGCCGTGGAAGGACTGCTGAAGATGCGCGGCAAGCTGCCGGTGAACGTGAAATTCATCATCGAGGGAGAGGAGGAGACCGGCGGCGAGCACATCGAAAGCTACGTGGCAACGAAGCCGGCGCGCCTCGCATCGGACGCTGCCGTCATCTGCGACACGGAGATGTTCGCGGCGGAACTGCCCACCATCTGCGTGGGGCTGCGCGGCATGGTGTACGCGGAACTTGCCGTGGAGGGCGCGAATCATGATTTGCACTCGGGCGTGTATGGCGGCGCAGCTCCCAATCCTTTGCAGGCGCTGGCGGAAATTATCAGCGCGTTGAAGGACCGCGACGGGCATATTCAGATTCCGGGTTTTTACGACCGGGTGGTCCCGCCCAGTCCGAAGGAGCGCGAGGCTTGGGCGCGGCTGCCGTTTGACGAGCGCGACTATACAGAGAAGGAGATGGGCGCGCGCGAATTGGTGGGCGAACCTGGCATTCCGCTATTCGAGCGGCTGTGGGCGCGACCCACATTTGAAGTGCACGGCATTCGCGGCGGCTTCACCGGCGAAGGCGCCAAGACCGTGATACCGGCGCGCGCGGTGGCCAAGATCAGCACGCGGCTGGTGGCCGATCAGGATCCCAAGCAAGCCACCGAACAACTGAAGCAAGCCGTTGCCAAGGCGTGCCCGCGCGGCGTGACTGCGGAGTTGAAGCCGCTGCACTCGGCGCCGCCATCGCTGGTGAACCCAGATAACCGATTTATACACGCGGCGGCCGAAGCCATGTCGGAGGTCTTCGGCAAGCCCACGGTGTATATCCGCTCGGGCGGCTCGATTCCGATTGTGGCGGCGTTCGAACAGAGTCTCGGCATTCCGAGTGTGATGATGGGCTTTGGGCTGCCGGACGATAATCTGCATGCCCCCAATGAGAAGCTGCATCTGCCGAATTTTTATCGCGGGATTGAGGCGGTGGCGCGCTATCTGGATTTGTTGGGGGGATAGCGGGCGGCGGGGAGCCCTCGTTGGCGAAAGGCCGGCGCAAGGTTGGCGCGGATCCGCGAATCGCGCATCTCCCCTCACCTTGCCGCGAGTCAGTCGATAGCTGCAGCTTTATCCATGGGGGTTTGGTGGCCATAGTGTGGGGATCGTTAGGACGGGCGCCAAGATTCAGGTTCGTCGCCGGCCATGGGCTGAGCGCTTCTTGGCGCTTTGAGTCGTGCGCACGAAGGTACGCGGCTTCCCTGCTTTGCCTTCGGGCCGCTCCGCTTGCGCGATGGCGGCTCGTACCAACTCTCGAACACCAGGCGCGTCAAGGTCCGCCGCCTGGGCGATCCGGACGTGGCGAATCCATTTGCCTTCGCCGCGCAGCAGGCCGCCCGGATCGGGCAGCAGCGAGCCGAAGTTAAAGCCGAGGTTGATCCATTTGGCATGCGTAGTAGTGAAGACGAACGCGTCACCAGGCCGCTCTGTGAAGGTGAAGTGGTCGGCGATGGTATACACTTCGTAAACGAACTCGCTGGCCTCCGGAGCCTCTTCGAGGACCAGTTTTCGCGCGGCCAGTGCGACCTTTTGAATCACTTCGCCGTAAGGCAGGAGGAGTCTGAGATACTCCGGATCAGGCGGCCGCAGGTGCATCTGGCCAGTGTATCCCACGGATGGTCGGTTTCGATTCTGGACCTCCGGCCTCGCGCGAGGAGTCCATACTTGCCCATGACCTCATCCCGCCGCACACCGGCGCGCAACGAGAATTTTGTTCTCGTTGTGTTTATAGGTCCCGTGAATCAGCACGATGCCGGTCATTCTGACTCCTGGCTCCTGACTTCTGTCTTCCATGCGGGAAGTGCCGGGGCGTCCGGAATCGGTCACAGGATTCCGTACTTGGCGAAAGCGTCGGATGCGGTCATGCCCTCGTCCAGCGCGCGCCCGACGCTCCTCTCGGCACGCGCTTTCTCGAGGGCTCGGACAAAGACCTCCTGCTCCGCAGCTTTGGGCACGACACATACTCCATCCATGTCACCGAAAAGGATGTCACCGGGCTCAATCCGCACCCCTTGCATTTCGATAGGAACCCGGTAATCCAAAACCTTGCCGCGCGGCCCCTGGTCCTGTGCGTAGGAACCCCGGGAAAAAACCGGGAATCCGGATGCCAGTACTCCCCGCGTATCTCTGGAATAACCGTCCAGGACTGCTCCCGCGGCGCCGCACTTCATCGCTCGCCGGGTCATGAGTTCACCCCAAAGTGCGAAGCGCGGCGACGCGCCCGTCGAGACATACACCTCATTCGCTTTTAGATCGTCGAGTGCTTCCAGCATCAACCCGAAGGACCGCCCCGAGATCGCGCTATGGGAGCCTTCGAATACTTCTTCGAAAAAGTCCGCTTCGAGAACCGTCAGCGCCCGCCCTACCACTACCATTTCGCGTTGGAGAGGTTGAATCGGTTGAGGCAGGAACTGGCGGCGCATGCCCAACTTGTCCATTACGTCTCCGATCACGGCCGTGAATAGTTCCCGCCGCGCCATCTTAAAGAACTCGGAGTCATCCTGCCGGATCATGATTCAAATCCACATGTAAATGGCGCTGGCAAGGGTGCCGCCTTCAGCCGCCTACGCTGCTTCCACCGGGGATCCGAACGGCGTATTCTTCCACTTGCATATGGTGTGGATTGTAACGCGGAGCGCAACCCTCGCCCGGTTACCTTCACATCGCTTTCAGATCCAATGGAGTTCCAAAGCAGCCGCTGAAGATCGCGGGCACCGTAAAACGCCGCTTGACAGTCCACTCTGCCCGTCATAATATGGCGTAATGCGACATGTCGCGATACGTCAGGTCACCGAACCTGTCCTGCTGATCCTGACCAGCCTGGCGGACCAGCCCCGCCACGGCTACGCACTGCTCAAAGACATCCAGGCGCTCAGCGCCGGCCGCGTGCGCCTCAGCACCGGCACGCTCTACGGCGCCCTGCGCCGCCTGTTGGAAGATGGCTGGATCGAACGCTTCGCGCAGGCGGATACTTCGCGCGACAAGCAAGCCTACCGGCTCACTCCCGCCGGACGCAGCCAACTGCAACAGGAATTGGCACGAATGAAGCAACTGACGCGGGCGGCCGGTGCACGGCTACGCGCGCCCGCGCACGAAAGAGGTGCGACATGAGACGGGCTTACCAAACCCTCCTAAAGCTTTATCCCTTCGATTTCCGAGCCGCCTTTGCCGCGGAAATGTTGGCGGCCTTCGATACTTTGGACGCGCAGCGCGGCGGCGTGGAACTGGCCGGACTTCTGGCGGGCGCGGCCGCCGAGTGGACCGCCAAGCTCACCACCGACAAGTCCGTGCGCGGACGCAGTCTGCCGGATCTCCGCATGATGCGGCCCGCCGGCATGCCGCCCGAGTTGTGGTTCGCGAGGGCCGAATGCTCGTCGGACACATCGCGCTAGGCCTCGCCGCCAAGCGGATTACCCCGCGCGTCTCGGTGGGTACGGCAGTCCTGGCGGCCGTGCTGCCCGATCTGCTCTGGTGCGCATTCCTGTTGGCGGGCGTCGAACGCGCCGCGATCAAACCCGGCCGCGGCGCCGCGAACTACCTGGCCCTTTCCGGCGTCGCCTTCAGTCACAGTTTAGTAATGGACGCGATGTGGGGCGCCCTGTTGGCCGTAGCCTACTACTTCGCACGGCATTACGCGCCCGGCGCGTGGATGCTCTTTGCGGCGGTGATGAGCCATTGGCTGCTGGACTTCGTGGCGCATCGGCCGGACATACCGCTCGCACCCGGAATTCATCGCTATTTCGGTCTGGGGCTTTGGAGTTCAGTCGCCGCCACCGTCATCGTCGAAGGTGGCATCTGGGTCGCCTCGATCATCGTCTACGTGCGCGCCACGCGCGCCAGGAACCGGACGGGCATAGCCGCCTTCTGGATCGGAGTCGCGGTTCTGACGCTGGCTTGGTATGGCAACATCACAGGAGCACCGCCGCCTACACCGCGCGTCATGGCAGCCAGCAGCCTGGTCTTTTTCTCAGCCATCGTGGCGTGGGCCTATTGGATGAACCGCCTGCGTCCGTCTTGCTACAATTCGGTGTGACTCGCATCCCGGCTATCCTGCTGGCGGCCGCTTCTCTACCCGCTTCTTTACTAGTGGGGGCAGATCTGAAACCCGAGGCCGTCCAGGCTTACGAACGTTATAATCACGATACGGAAGCGCGCCTGGCAGCCTCCAAGCCGTTCTTGTGGGCGGATGCCTCACCGGAGCGTCTGCGGCTGGTCAAGCAGGGACAAACTGTCGTCGAACCCGCGAAAGGCGATGGCGACACCTTCGTCCCGGGAGCATCCATTCACGATTGGATCGGCGCCATCTTCATCCCGGGTGCAACGCTCGAAAAGGCCCTGGCGGTGCTGCAGGATTACGATCATCACAAAAGCATTTATAAGGACGTGCCGGAGTCGAAGCTGATCGCGCATAACGGCGACGAATTCAAATACTACCGGTTGCGGGCGCTTCACAACGGGCCGGTCAACGGAGTGTTCCGCACGGAGTTCCAGGCCCACTATCAGCAGATCGATCCCGCGCGCTGGGTCTGCCAGACGCGCACTACGCGCGTGACCGAAATCGAAGACTACGGTAAGTCCAAAGCGCATGAATTGCAGCCGGGACATGGCAGCGGCTATCTGTGGCGTCTGAATGGCTACTGGCGCCTCGAGCAGCGCGACGGCGGCGTTTATCTGGAGTGCGAGAGTACCTCGCTGACCCGCGGCTTGCCGCCGATCATCGGCGCGCTGTTCGTTTCCTCCACGCATACCATTGAACGCGAGGGCTTAACCGCCACGTTGCAGGCCACGCGCGACGCCGCCCGGAAGTGAACCAACCCGTGAACAAAGGCGTGACCCGTCTGGCGCTGATCGGCTACGGCCATGTGGCGCGCGCACTGGCGCGGCTCTTGCGGCAGCAGCATGCGAAGTTCCCGTTTCGCATTACCGGTATCCACACGGCGCGGCATGGCACCGTGATCTCGGAGCGCGGTGTGCCGCCCGATCCGGAATTCGGCCCGGCGGCAGCCTCTATCGGCGAGTTCCTGGACGCGGCGCAAGCGGACATCGCGGTCGAATTGACCACCCTGAACCCGGCTACCGGCGAACCGGCCATCTCGCACATACGGGCCGCCTTCGCGCGGCGTATGCACGTGGTCACGGCGAACAAAGGCCCGATCGCGCACGCGTACGCGGACCTGCGCGACATGGCCACCCAGCAGCGCGTCGAGTTCCGCTTCGAATCCACCGTTATGGACGGCGCACCGGTGTTCAACCTGGCGCGCTACAACCTGCCGGGCGTGACCGTCGTGGGCTTCACCGGCGCGCTCAATTCCACTTCGAAGCTGGTGATCGAAACCATGGAACGGGGCGGCTCGTTCGAGGACGGCCTCGCCCTGGCGCGCAGCCTGGGCGTGACGGAAGCGGACGCCAGCTTCGACGTAGAGGGCTGGGACTCCGCCGCCAAGACCGCCGCGCTGGCCAACGTCCTGATGGACGCGCATACTACGCCGCAAGCCGTCTCCACGCGCGGCATCACCCGCCTCACGCCGGAGCGCATCGCGGAACTGGCGCGCGCCGGCAAGACCGTGCGCCTGATCAGCCGCGCCCGCCGCAATGCAGGCGGAATCTCGCTGCGCGTGCGCGCGGAAGTGTTAGACAAAACCGATGTGCTGGCATGCGTCGAAGGCACATCGAATGTGCTGCTGATACACACGGATTTGATGGGGACCATCGGGACGGTGTCGATCTCGCCAGGTGTGGAGCAGACGGCCTACGGCGTCTTCGCGGACTTGGTAGACGTGGTTGGCAAATCGGCGCTAGCTGCGGGTGGGTAAGGGTTCCGGCGCCGCGGGCGCGCCGCGCAGAAGGCCAGCTGTGCTCAGATCTTCGTCGACATCCGGCCAGTGGATACCATAACCCCCGCCGCTGACCATCCAATTTCGACGCTGTTCAGGCGTAGCGCCGAGGAGCCGTGGGTACCAGACCAAAGGAACGACTATCGTACGTCCATCGATGAGATCGACCGCCAACGTGTCCTCCGTGACGTGAACGCCTTTCACCTTTTCTCCTGGCTTAATTTCCGAATCGTGCATTATCGTCGCGATCCACGTGCACGTTATCCCATCCTCGATCGCCGGGCGCCGTGCCTATCGATGTGTTCGTTGCGGCTTCCTTCCATCTCGCCCTTCGGATCGGACGGCGTCACACGACTCGCAGCCCAAGGTGCCTGACGAACGGATCAAAATCCCGATCGCTATGCAGCAGGCTGTATCCGCTCTCGATGCATCGCGTAGCAATCACCGTGTCGATGGTCTTGCGCACCGTCACGCCCAGGCCGCGCAAAACGCGGAAATTTTTTGCCGCCTGAATCGCGATCTCCATTCCGCCTAGTTCTACCACGTCGAGCGAAGTCAGCATTTTCCTGGCCAGGTCGAAATCTTGTTCGTTTTTGAAGCCCTGCAGAACCTCGGTCAAGATCAGATCGCCGACGGCCAAAAGTTCACGGCCAAGCAGCGTGTCGAGTTTTCCGGTCTGAGCAGTGGGCGTTCCGCTGAAGTAATCGATCCAGACGCTCGAGTCAACCAGTATCAACGGTCGCTCCGCATGGCATGCAGGTCGCCTTGCCAGTCGAGCTTGCCGCGCAGCCGCCGGATCCCGGCCTGTCGGCTCAGCCGGAGCAGCGTGCGCAGGCCCTGGTCCACCGCTTCGCGCTTGGTCTTGATGCCGGTGGCGCGCAGCGTATCCCGCATCAGCTTGTCGTCAATCACGATGTTCGTGCGCACTGAGGTGTATCTCTGGTATCAATTATACACATTGCCGAAGATTATACACATCCGCTACAAACCCCGCGCCGAAGCCAAATAAACTGCATTCAGCAGAAACTTGAAAGTCCCGAAAGGCTGCCCCCGGAACTGCGGTCGAAACGCGAACAGCACCACGTGCCCGCTGCCGTAACGGGCATCTACGGCCGCTGCCTTACCCAGCACGGCCTTCTCGCCGCTGATGTAGCCGCTGGCCAGCAGATCCTTCGCGGCGAAGCGCGCCGCCACCCGTACTTCGCGGTCGTCCCGGTTGTATTCCGGCGCCAGGTTCACATCGAAAGCCTCGCCCCCGGTCACAAATGCAATCGCCTCTTTCGGCATGCCGAACGCCATCGGCTCCGACGTATCCACCGTGATCCGCACCAGCGATCCCGGACACGAAAACGGCGCGCCACCCACATTCAAAAGCGGCAGCGGAAAGAAGTCCCGAGGCAGATCCGCAGCCGAATCGAGCGCGATCAGCGTGCCGCCCTCGCGTACGAATTTCTGCAACTGCGCGATGCCCTGCGCACCGATGCCGCCGGTGTACTCCGGCCTCTCCACCATCACCTCGGACTGCGCGCCCTCCCGCCGGAACGACATCTCGCCGTTACGCCAGCCGTTCAAAATCGACGTTGCCGATTGCGATGCCAGGATCAGGCTGTCGAACCGCGCGCGCAATTCGCCTTTGCCGAAATCGTCGTTGTGCAGCAGCGTGTAAGGCACGTGATAGCGGTCCAGCAGCCACTCGGTCCAGCCTTCGTCGGAATTGGCGGCCCAGGGCTGGTAGAGCGCCACGCGCGGCCGGCGCAGTTCGTATGCGGGTTTGGGCGCCGTTTCAGCCAATGTCACGCTGACGCCGAACTGGCGCGCAAAATTGTCCGCGCGCGCGCCGTTTTCCGTATACGCGCTGTCCACTTCAATCGTCCCGTCGGCTGCCCAGCGTACGGCGCCCTCGCGATCCATGAAAAACGACGTGGCCAGGAATGCGTCGTTCTCGCGATGATCGAGCAGCAGCACGGCGCCCCGTCCGGCCACCGCGCCTTGCGCGCGAAATTCATTCACGGGCTCCAAATCGGCGTCAAAATGGTCATCGATCCGGTCCACCATCACACCCATTTGCATGGGAAGGGTCCAGCCGGTAATGTCGTAGGGTTTTTCTTTCAGGTTCGGATAGCGCTGCGCTTCCAGCAGATCGATCAGGTAAGGGCGAAAAGGCTGCGCGGCCGGAATCACCAGTGTGCCGGCGCCATACGTTTGGTCATGCGCGCGAAACTCGGTGCGGGCGCGCCGCACTTCGATCCCCGCCAGCGACAGCCGCTCCAGGAAATCCCACGCGGTAGGCCAGTCCCATTGCTTCTCCGCGATGACATAAGCATACGGCTTGCCCTCCGCGCCCGCGGCGATAGCCTGTCGCGCCATCTGATAGCTCTTCAATAAGTAGTCCGCGCGTCGCGTGGCGGCTTCGGCCAGCAGCGCCATGTCCGCTGTCAGCATGTAGTCGATGGCGTCCCGCAGGCCCCATTTGCCGCCCATCCAGGGATACTCGTAAAATATGGATGGTTCGCGCGTGGCCGCCCCATTGCCGAACGTCGCCTGCAGATCCTCCGCCTTGTAGGTCTTCGGCGTGGCGTAAGCGTAGCCGGCAGTCTCCGTCAGGATGCCGTGCATGTTGTGAAACGCGGGCGCCGAGCGCAGCCCGCCATTCCACCACGCATCGAAGCCGTAATACGACAGCACGCCCGGCTTGCGCTCGCGCGCGAAGCGCTCCCGCATGGCCGTGCCCAGTTCGTTGATGCCTTCCATCACCGCCGCGGGGATGTTCGGATTCAGCGGTTCGGCATAAGGCGGCACGAAGATACGCGCCGGAAACGGCGGAGCCTGGTGCTGGTTGTATACGATCTGCGGAAACCATTCGCGAAACAGCAGGCGCGACACGTTGCGTGTCTCATCCAGGTTCAGCATGAACCAGTCGCGATTGTTATCGTGCCCGGCGTATTTCTGGAATAGCCAGGGCATGGGCGCCGTTTCATAGGGCGTCCCCACGTTCTGCCGGTACCAATGCGCCACCATATCCAGGCCGTCCGGATTGATCACCGGCACCTGCATCAGAATGACGTTGCGCCGGATCTCTTCGAACTCCGGGCTCTCGCTGGTGAGCATCCGGTAGGCCAGCAGCGGCGCTTGCTGCGCGGGCGCGACCTCGCTGGCATGCAGGCCGGAGTCGATCCAAACGATCGCGCGTCCCTCCGCGGCCAGTGCGTCCGCCTCCGGCGCCGTGGCTTGCCCCAGCGCCAGCCTTGCGGAGACCTGGCGATAACGGTCCAGCTTCTTCAAATTTTCCGGCGCGGAGATGAAGGCGACGTACATGGGCCGCCCTTCCGAACTGCGGCCGAACTGTTCCAGGCGGATGCGGTCGCTCGATGCCGCCAGCTTCTGGAAGTATCCGTAGATTTCGGTCGTATCGGCCAGTTTATAGTCTTCGCCCGGCGTGTAGCCGAAATGCGATTCCGGAGTGGGAACGGCAGCCTGGCAGCAGTAGAGCGCCAGCCAAGCGGCGATTCCAAAACGTACGCATCGGGCAATCATATTATTCTCGCGTGGGGCAGGACTCCAGTCCTGCGGCGGGTCTCCAGACCCGCCATGTTCAGTCATGCGCACGCGGGGCGAAGTACGCCGGCGCTTCCGGCACCGCCGCCCCATCCTTGCGCGGCGACGACGCGCCGTAGTTCACGCCCGCATCCGAATCGTGCAGCACCGCCTGTCCCCCGCCCATCCAGCCTGAGAAATCCGCGAGCACTTCCAGACTGTGGCCGCGCCTCGCCAGCGCTTCGCGCACCCCCGCTGGTACGCGGTTCTCGATCATCACGTCGCATCCGCCGAACGTCAGCTTGGTGAAACGCGGAGCCTCCAGCGCTGCCTGGATGTTCATGTTATAGTCCACCAGGTTCGAAACAAACTGCGCGTGCGCTTGCGCCTGGTTGTACCCGCCCATAATGCCGAAGCCGATGTGGATGTTGCCTTTCTCCATGAACGCCGGAATGATGGTGTGCAATGGCCGCTTGCGCGGCTCGAGCGCGTTGGGATGTTCCGGATCCATCTCAAACAGTGCGCCGCGATTCTGCAGGTGGAATCCGTAGTCGTCCACCACCACTCCCGAGCCGAAGCTCAAGTACACGCTCTGTATTAGCGATGCGATATTCCCGTCGCGGTCGACCACCGACAGATAAATAGTGTCGCCCACCGTGGACGGCGGCTTTCCCGGCGCCGCCGCACAGTTCGCTTCGTCCCGCCGGATCAGCGCCGCGCGCTCCCGCGCATATTCCTTCGAAATCAGACCGGCGGTGGGCATGCGCGCAAATCGTGGATCGGCCACGTAGCGGCGCAGGTCCTCGTACGCCAGCTTCTGCGCTTCGATCTTGAAGTGCAGATCCTCCACGCTGGCCGGCGTGTAGTTGAATAACGGAATCGTCTCTAGGATGTTGAGCATCTCCAGCGCCGCGATGCCCTGGCTGTTCGGCGGCATTTCGTAGACTTTCCATCCGCGATACTCCGTGGACACCGGCTCAACCCATTCGGATTGAAACTCCGCCAGGTCTTCGGCCGACATCTTCCCGCCCAGCCGCCCCGAGGTTTTCACAATGCCCCGCGCGATATCGCCTTTGTAAAAAGCCGCCGCGCCCTGCGCGGCGATCAGCTTGTACGCCGCGGCCAAGCGCCGGTTGCGGAATATCTGCCCCACCGCGGGCGCCTTGTCTTCCGGCAGGAAGATATGCCGCCCCGCCTCATCACCCCATAGCTTGGAGGTCGCCGATTTCCAGGTTTCCTGAATGATTTCGGTGACGGGGAAACCCTCTTCCGCATAATAGATCGCCGGCTGGAACAATTCCCGCCAGCTCAACCGGCCGAAGCGCTTGTGCAGCTTCTCCCAGCCATCCACGCATCCCGGCACGGTGACTGATTGTATGCCGTCTTGCGGCATGGTAACGCGGCCCTGCGATTTCAGAAATTCGATGGTCAGCCCGCGCGGCGCCCACCCACTGGCGTTCAGACCGGTGAGCTTGCCCGTCTTGGCATCCCAATAGATGACGAAAAGATCGCCGCCGATGCCGCAGCTCATGGGTTCCACCAGGCCCAGCAGTGCGTTCGCGGCGATCGCGGCATCGATCGCCGACCCGCCGCGCTCGAGCACCTGCGCGGCAGCCTGCGAGGCCAGCGTCTGGCTGGTGGCGGCGATTCCGTGCTTGGAAATTACCATGGATCGCGCCTGGCTGCGCTCTTGGGAATCGGCGGGCATGGCAATCCATAGTGCGGCGCCCCACAACGCCGCAATTCGTGGCATAAACCGCATCAAGAGAAACGATGATAACAGAGCCGCGACCGTAAGGGAGCGGTTTGCTAATCTGTAACCAGACTGTGCCATATCACCTGAGACCGCGCGAACCGGTACCGGCGGGCGTCCAGCGCATCGTCCGCGAAGAGATCGAATCGGCAGTCGGCCAGTTGACCTTCAAGAGAGAATCCGATCTCGACGAAGCCATCCACGAAGCGCGCAAAGGCATCAAGAAAATCCGCGGCGTACTGCGCCTGGTACGGCCGCAATTGGGCGAAGTTTATACCCAGGCGAATATCTATTTTCGCGATATCGGCTACCTGCTCTCGGAATTCCGGGATGCCGGCGCCATCGTCGAAACGTTCGATGCGTTGCGCCGGAAGTACCGCGCCGAACTCGTACGCGGCGGCCTGTCTTCCATCCGCCGCGGATTAATCGCGCGCAAGAAGCAGAGCGAGCAGGAGGGCGGCATCCATAAAGTGCTCGAGGGCCTGGCTGCGCTGCTGCGCCGGTCGGCCGGGAACGTGGCGGCCTGGCCGCTCACCGCCGACGGCTTCGATGCCCTGGCCCCGGGACTCGAGGCCACCTTCCGCAGCGGCCAGAATGCGATGGCGCGCGCCCGCAAACGCCCCCTTCCTGTGCACTATCACGACTGGCGCAAGCGCGTGAAAGACCACTGGTATCATGTCCGGCTGCTCGAAGGCGTTTGGGATGGCACCATGCCGGGTTATGAAAGACGGCTCAAAGACCTGGAGACCTGGCTGGGCGACGATCACAACCTGGTGGTGCTGGAGGCTAAGGTCGTGGCCGAGCCGGACTATTATGGCAAACCGTCCGACATTGCCGTGTTCCGCCGATTGATCGGCCGGTATCACCAAGAACTGCGGCGCGATGCGCTGTCCATGGGCAAGCGCATCTACAGCGGAAAACCGCGCCAATTCTCGAGCAGCATGCGGCAGATGTGGGAGGGCGGGCTTTAGCCGGCGCGGGGCTTCAGCCCCGCACGCACCTTGATGGGCAGCCCAGTCAGGTTAATGAACCCCAGCGCGTCTTTCTGATCGTAAGATGCGCCCATGGTGAAGCTCGCGATATCCAGCGAATACAGCGAATACGGCGATTTGCGGCTTATAGGCTCCAGGTTGCCCTTGTATAACCGCAGCGTGATTTCGCCGTTAGTTGTGGCGCTGACCTCGGCAAAGAACGCATCCAGCGCCTCGCGCAGCGGTGTGAACCACACCCCGTTATAGACCATCTCGGCGTAATCGAGCGCCAGCCGCTGCTTATAATGCAACGTCTGGCGGTCGAGCGTAAGAGCCTCCAGCTCGCGGTGGGCGGCATAGATCAAAGTGCCCCCGGGCGTCTCGTAGCAACCGCGCGATTTCATGCCCACGAAGCGATTCTCCACCAGGTCGATGCGGCCGATGCCATGCTCGCCGCCGATACGGTTGAGTGTCTCGACCAACTCGACGCCGCTCAGGCGCTGGCCGTTGACCGAAACCGGAGCGCCCGCCTCGAACCCGATGGTCACCTCGGCCGGCTTATCGGGAGCTTCCCGCGGACTGCGCGTCAGCATCCAGATATCGTCCGGCGCCGCGTTGGCCGGATCTTCGAGCGCGCCGCCTTCGTGCGAGATATGCCAGAGGTTGCGGTCGCGGCTGTAGATCTTAGTGGCGGTTTGCGCGATGGGCACGTTGTGCGCCTGCGCGTAGGCGATGGCGTCCTCGCGCGAAACGATGCTCCATTCGCGCCAGGGAGCAATCACCGGCAGATGCGGCGCGAGCGCCTTGTAAGTGAGCTCGAAGCGCACCTGGTCGTTGCCCTTGCCGGTGCAGCCGTGCGCCAGGCCGTCGCAGCCGGTGCGCAGTGCCACTTCAACCTGTTTCTTCGCCAGCAGCGGCCGCGCCACGGAAGTACCCAGCAGGTACTTGTGTTCGTACACGCCGCCGGAGCGGACCAGCTTCCACAGATATTGGGTGACGAACTCCTCGCGCATATCCTCGATGTAGACTTCCGAGGCGCCCGTGCGCAGGGCCTTGGCCTCCAGGCCGGTCAGTTCATCGGCGCCCTGGCCGATATCGCCGCAGACCGCCACCACGTCGCAGCCGTAATTTTCCTTGAGCCAGGGAATGATGACAGAGGTATCCAGGCCGCCCGAGTATGCCAGGGCGACCTTCTTCGGTTTGTGCATATAAGGCGATTATCCCAGCATCATGAGCAACAGCGCCTTCTGGGCGTGCAGGCGGTTTTCGGCCTGGTCGAAAACGACCGACCGGTTGTGCTCGATGACGGAATCGGTGACTTCCTCTTCGCGGTGCGCCGGCAGGCAGTGCATGAAAACGGCGTCCGGCCGCGCCAGTGCGAACAGCGTTTCGTTCACCTGGTAATCGGCGAACGCTTTGCGCCGTTTCGCCGATTCTTTTTCCTGTCCCATACTGGTCCAGACATCGGTGTAAACGGCGTGTGCGCCATCCACGGCTTCGGCCGGATCGCTGGTAAGTTGCAGGCTCGCGCCGGAGACGGCAGCCAGCCCATCCGCCTGCGCCAGAATTTCGGGATTCGGTTCGTAGCCATCGGGCGCGGCGATCGCGAAATCGATGCCCAGCCGCGCGCAGGTGAGCATGAGCGAGTGCGCCACGTTATTGCCATCGCCGCAGAAGGCCAGCTTCAAACCGGCCAAATCGCCGAAGCGCTCCTTCAGCGTGAGCATGTCGGCGAGTACCTGGCACGGATGATACAGGTCGCTCAAGGCATTGATCACCGGGACCGCCGACCAGCGCGCCAGTTCGTCGATGGTGTCCTGTGAGAAGGTACGGGCCACGATGGCGTCGACCCACCGGTCCAGGTTCCTGGCGATATCTTTGATCGGCTCGCGCGCGCCGATAGGTCCTTCCGTGAAAACGGCGTCGCCGCCAAGCTGCTTGATGGCGAGTTCGAACGTGAGGCGGGTGCGCAGCGATGCCTTTTCGAAGAGCAAGCCGAGGTACTTGCCGTCGAGCGCATGGGCATAGTCGCGGGGCGACTGCTTCATATCCACGGCCATATCGAGGAGCGCGGCAAGTTCGTCGTCGACGAGGTCGAGGTCGCGGCGCAGGTGCGGGGCTGAGATCCGGGTGATTTGAGTTCGCGAAATGGGAAAAGTGGCCACGGCAGCGCCTCGCTTTGAATTTTTATTCACTACTATGTATAATCACACAAAATGCTAGCCGTGTCAATATTGGGCTATGTATTTGAAAATAAATGTTAATATGGCTCTGTTTGGCTGATAAACTTTCGACAGACGCTCCGGTGAAGCGTTCGATGAGAATTCTTTATGGGAATTCGCACCAGAACTGAAGGTTCACGAAGCTCCTGGTAGGATGGTAGAAGAATGGGGAAGGACTTGATGAGGAGTGAGGCTCCAGCTGAACCACAACTACCGATTCGTCGGCTGATTGGCGAATTCATGTCTGCCGCTCCAGGGGTCGAGCGCGTGCTCGTCTCAAGCGATGAACGAGCAATCTGCGTGTGGAGTATTGTGAACAACCTTCCCGCGGACAAAGTGCACCAGATTTACGCCTGCGAACACATCCTGCTGGATCGTTTTCGTCAGATTACTATTGATTTTCACGTCGTTGACAGACGTGATGCTCCAGCGGACGGTCTCATCCCCGGAGCGGAAACCATCTACATTGGCGAGCAAGGAACTGCACCTCTCCAAAGCGCTCGATAACCAAGGCTTCGCCGAAAGTCTGGAAACCTCCGGTCGGGCGCAACGCGAATGGGGGCTGATCGTCCGGTTTTACTCCGCAGTGCATTACATTGAAGCGTACCTGTCTGTTGTCAGCCGTGAATCAACAGGACATGCAGATCGGCGTCGTTTAATCAAGGAACGGCCCGAACTGGCAGCGATACAGGATCATTTCCAGGATCTTTACAACTTGGCTTGGACTGCTCGCTACCTCTGCCTCGCGTGCCCGCTTCGCGATGTGCTGAGGGCACATGATATCCTCATCTCGGTGCAGCGCCACATTGAGGGTTTGCTCTAACCGCCAACATGAAAAACGGCACGTCGAGTCATAGTTGCACCCGATCCCCCCTTGTTATAATCAGATAATTCAGTTCGACACCACATGCCACTAAAACCTATAGCCGCCAATCCGGGCGCCGAAAAGAAAGTGTATCTGCTCAAACCGCGCGGATTCTGCGCCGGTGTGGTGCGCGCCATCGATGTGGTGAAAATCGCCCTCGATCTTTACGGCCCGCCAGTCTACGTACGCAAGGAAATCGTGCATAACAAGCACGTGGTAGACGAGTTGCGGGAAGCGGGCGCCATTTTTGTAGAGGAAATCTCCGAGGTGCCGGCCGGCGCGCGCGCCATCTTCAGTGCGCATGGGGTAGCGCCGGAAGTGCGCCGCGAGGCCGCCGCCCGCCGCCTGGAAGTGATCGATGCCACCTGTCCCCTGGTCACCAAAGTGCATCTGGAAGCCGTGCGTTTTGCGCACGACGGGTACAGTATCGTACTTATTGGTCACAGGCATCACGACGAAGTGACCGGCACGCTGGGCGAGGCGCCGGACGCCAGCTATCTGGTCGAAACCGTCGAGGACGTGGACCGCCTCGAACTGCCCGATCCCACGCGCGTGCGGTATCTCACCCAAACCACGCTCAGCCTGGATGAAACGCGCGACATCATCGTTCGCCTGAAGCAGCGTTTTCCATTGATCCAGGGCCCTCCTGCCCAAGACATCTGCTATGCCACCGAAAACCGGCAGATGGCGGTAAAGGGGGTAGCCAAGTATTGCGACCTATTGCTGGTAGTCGGTTCTCAGAATAGCTCCAATTCGAAGCGCCTGGTCGAAGTCAGCGCCAACGCCGGCGTGCGCGCGCACCTGGTGAATGACTACGGCGAGGTGGATGCCGCCTGGCTGGACGGCGTCCGTAATGTGGCGGTCACCGCGGGAGCCTCCGCCCCGGAAAACCTGGTGGCGGATTTAGTCGGATTCCTGCGGGACCGAGGCTTTCACCGGCTGGAAGAAGTCGAATTAATCGACGAAGACGTGCGCTTCTCCCTGCCACCGGAGTTGACTCGAGCGGCTCCGGGTTTGACGACGATCTCCGCACGATGAGCACATCTACAGCTTACGAACAACAGACTCTGACCTCGGCGGCGGCGCGAGCCGCACGGGAGGCGGCGGATCGCCTGCTGGCGCTTCAGCATCCCAACGGCTATTGGTGCGCCGATCTGACCGCCGATACCACCCTCGAGTCCGATTACATTCTGCTGCAGCTCTGGATGCATCCGCCGAAAGACGGCGCCTGGGATCCGCCCACGCGCCCGTTCGTCGATAAAGCCGTGCGCTCGATTCTGGCGCGGCAACTGCCGGATGGCGGCTTCAACATTTACGTCAAGGGGCCTTCGGAAATCAGTGCCACAGTCAAGGCGTATTTTGCGCTGAAGGTCGCGGGACTGCCCGTCGACGATGCGCGCCTGGCGCACGCGCGGGAGCGCATTCTGGCGCTGGGCGGCATTCAAGCAGCCAACAGCTACGTCAAAATCAATCTCAGCCTGTTCGACATGTACCCGCGCCAGTACTGTCCCTCCATCCCGCCGGAGGTCATGTTTCTGCCGGGCAACTTCATCTACCAGATGTCGGCCTGGACGCGCGCCATTGTGGTTTCGCTGGCGATCGTGCATTCCAGCAATCCACACCGCCCGGTGCCTGCCGGCTTCAATCTGGACGAGCTGTATAAGCCGGGAGTCAGCCCCGCGTTCCAGCCCGCCGACGGCTTTTTCACTTGGCGGAATTTCTTCCTGACTATCGACCGCTTTTTGAAATTCTGGGAAAAGCACGGCTCCCGCACGCTGCGCCGCAGGGCGCTGGCGGCCGCCGAAAAATGGATGCTGGCCCGCTGCGAGAACTCCGACGGTTTGGGCGCCATCTATCCGCCCATGATGTATGCCATCATGGCGCTCGACGCCCTAGGCTATCCGCCCGATCATCCCGCCAGCCAGGAAGCCCGCTATCAATTCGACCGGCTGATGATCGACGACGGCCAGCGTTTTCTCTTCCAACCGTGCTTCTCTCCGATCTGGGATACAGGCATCGCCGGCTTCGCCATAGGTGAACCCCTTGGAGGGCGGGCTTTAGCCGGCGCCGGACTTCAGTCCGGCTCGTCGCCTGCTCTGCGCCGCGCGGCCGACTGGATACTCTCCAAGGAAGTCCGCGTGAAGGGCGATTGGTCCGTGAAGCGTCCCAAAACCGAGCCGTCCGGCTGGGGCTTTTTCTTCCGCAACGATCACTACCCGGATATCGACGACACCGCCATGATCCTGCTGGCGCTAAGCCGTGCGCAGGCGTCGGATGCCGCGGCCCAGCAGGCCTGTCACCGCCGGGCGCTCGATTGGATCCTCGCCATGCAGGGCCGCGATGGCGGATGGGCTGCGTTCGACGTCGATAACGATTGGACCTTCCTCAATGCCGTTCCGTTCGCGGATCATAACGCCATGTTGGATCCCACCTGCCCCGACATCACTGGCCGGGTGCTTGAGGCTCTGAGCGCGCACCGGTTGGGCGATGCACATCCTGCGGTGAAGCGCGGCGTCGAATTCCTGCTGCGCAATCAACTGCCGGACGGAAGCTGGTATGGCCGCTGGGGCGTAGCGTACATCTATGGCACGTGCTTTGCTCTCCGCGGACTGCGCGCCTCCCGTTATGACGATCGCGAAGCTTGCATCCTGCGCGCCGGCGAATGGCTGCGCTCTATTCAGAACGCCGATGGCGGTTGGGGCGAGAGTTGCGCCAGCTACGATCAGGGTTGTTTCGTTCCCGCCGAAAGCACGCCTTCGCAAACGGCTTGGGCTCTGATGGGCCTGATCGCCGGCGGCGATACCAACAGCCTCAGCGTGCGCCACGGCATCGAATACCTGCTGGATAAGCAGCGAAGTGATGGAGGCTGGGACGAAGAACTAGCCACCGGAACCGGCTTTCCCCGGGTTTTCTATCTGAACTACCACTACTACCGTCTCTATTTCCCCCTGATCGCGTTGTCGGAATTTGTAAGTAGTGCATCAAAATTATGAGATTCCCTTTATCCATGACCGCCAATATGGCCGGATACATCATTAAGAACAGGATGCGTCCGCGTCCGGAATGGCAGAAAGATGCGTCCGGTGCGCCGGACGCCGCCAACCCGTTCCGTATTCTGCACGGCGTACCCGCGGAACGCGCCAATCGCCAGAAGCATCCCATGATCCGCAAGCGCTTCCCGCTGGTGATGATGCTCGAGCCTCTGCACGCCTGCAACCTGACTTGCACCGGCTGCGGCCGCATCCGCGAATATGAGTCCACCATCACCGAGCGTGTGCCGCTCGAAGAGTGCCTGGCGGCGGTGGATGAGTGCGGCGCGCCCATGGTCTCCATCTGCGGCGGCGAGCCCATGATGTATCCGCAGATCGGGGAGCTGGTGAGGGGCATCCTGGCGCGCAACCGGAACATTTACCTCTGCACCAACGGGATGTTCATCGTCAAGCGCCTGCACGAACTCACGCCCGACAAGCGCTTCTTCTTCAACGTGCATCTGGATGGCCTCGAAAAAACCCACGATATCTGTGTCGAGCGGGAAGGCGTTTTTCGCGAAGCTATCGAGGGCATTAAAGTTGCCAAAGCCGCTGGTTTCATGGTGTGCACCAACACCACTGTTTACAAAGAAACCGACATGAAAGAGATTGAGGCGCTGTTCGAGTATCTCGAACAGTTCCATCTCGACGGCCACCAGATGGCGCCGGCGTATGGCTATTCCGCCGTCAACGACCGGGAAATCTTCATGACGCGCGACGATATTCGCGAGAAATTCCGCGATATCGACCGGCTGGCCCAGCGGTTTTATATCAAGCAGACGCCTCTTTATCTGGATTATCTGAAGGGCGCGCGCGAACTGCCCTGCACGGCCTGGGGCACGCCGACCTACAACATCAAAGGTTGGAAAGGCCCTTGCTACCTGATTACCGACGGACACTATAAGACTTTTGAGGGGCTGATGAACGAGACGCCCTGGGAAAACTACGGCCCGGGGAACGACCCGCGCTGCGAGCATTGCATGATGCATTGCGGCTTTGAACCTTCGGCGGCGCTCGGCCTGACTGCCAGCCTGGCCGATAGCCTTAAGATGTTCGCCTGGGCGCTGAAATGACGTTGTGGGGCAGACCTCCAGGTCTGCGCGGGTCCTCCAGGACCCGCTCTGGCCGGCGTGGACGCCGGCCGCAGGACTGGAGTCCTGCCCCGCAGTGAAGCCGACGCTGGTAACGGGTGCCTCAGGCTTCCTAGGCTGGCACGTCGCGCGGCTCCTGGTCGAGCGCGGGCATCGCGTGCGAGCCCTGGTCCGCCGCAAAGTTCGCGATCTCGAAGTCGAAGAAGTGCCCGGCGATTTGCGCGATGCCGCGTCCGTCGAACGGGCCATGGCCGGCTGCGGCCTGGTCTTTCACGTAGCCGCCGATTACCGGCTGTGGGCAGCCGACCCCAGAGAGATATATGACTCCAACATCGAAGGCACCCGCCATGTGTTAGAGGCGGCCCGCAAAGCCGGTGTCGACCGCGTCGTGTACACCAGTACGGTCGGCTGCATCGGCCTGCCGCCGGCCGGCGAAGGCGACGAAGATTGCCCGGTCGCGCTCGATGATATGAAGGGCGCCTACAAGCGTTCCAAGTTCCTGGCCGAGCGTACCGCCGTGGCGCTTGCGGCTTTTGGACTGCCGGTAGTCATTGTGAATCCGACGGCGCCGATCGGCGACCACGATGTGAAACCGACGCCCACAGGCAAGATTGTTTTGGACTTCCTGAAGGGAGAAATGCCCGCCTACATCGACACCGGCCTGAACGTGGTGGATGCGCGCGATGTGGCGCTCGGGCACCTCGAGGCCTGCGAGCGCGGCCGTGTGGGAGAACGCTATATTTTGGGATCGGAGAACCTGACGCTGGCACAGATTCTGGCGAAACTGGCCGCCCTCACGGGTCGCCCCGCTCCTACAGTGCAATTGCCCTATGCGATCGCATATGCAGCCGGCGTAATTACCACCGCCTGGGCCATCGTCACCGGAAAACCGCCCCGCGCGCCGCTCGATGCTGTACGCATGGCCCGCAAGAAAATGTTTGTTTCGCACGCCAAGGCCGCGCGTGAATTAGGATTCGCACCAGGCCCCGCCGACGCGGCGCTGGCGCGAGCCGTGGAATGGTTTCAGGGCAACGGATATTGTTAGTCGCCGCCGAGCCCCGCGAATTTGACGGGCTCCTGCGCTTTTGTACCGGCGTGCGCAAGCCCGGCTGGCCGCTCTACTGGGCTCGCTCCGGCGATTGCGGCGGTCGGCAATTCTGGATGGTGGCGAATGGCGCGGGGGCGGTACACGCAGCCAAAGCCACGGATGTGGCCTGCCAGGAGTGCGGGCCGGAAGCGATCGTGAGTATGGGATTTTGTGGAGCGCTGGATCCGGCGCTGAAAATCGGAGACATCTTCGTAGCTACCCAAATCGTGGAGGGCGGGATTTATCCCGCGCGGAGCTTAAGCTCCGCCCCGCCGCACGCCAAAGGAATCCTGGCATCAATCGGTCAAGTAGCCCAAACCGCGGTCCAAAAAGCACAGATCCGAGCCACTGGCGCCGCGGCCGTGGAAATGGAGGCGGCCGGTGTGGCCAAATCCGCTGCCGGACGCGGCATTCCGTTCTTTTGTGTGCGATCGGTCACCGATACCGCCAATCAGACATTCGTTATCGATTTCAATAAAGCCCTGCGGGACGACGGGCATTTCGGTACAATAAAGCTTTTAACATCTGCATTAGGGAACCCTGGAAAAGCGTTTCCGGAGCTGTTCCGGTTACGGCATTTCTGCCGTATCGCTTCGCGCACATTAGGAGAATTCATTGCCGGTTGCCGATTCTGACTGGAGTATCCCGCCGACCATGCACGCGGCTGTGTACAAAGGCCAGAGTGTCGTTAGCGTGGAGCAGGTTCCCATTCCTGAGATCGGCCCCGGCGAGATGCTGGTGCGTGTGGAAGCCTGTGGCATCTGCCATACCGATCTGAAGAAAATTGAATACAACCTTCTGGCACCTCCACGCATCTATGGACATGAGACGGCTGGAGTAGTGGTGCGCGCGGGGCGAGAAGTGTGCCGTTTCGTGCCGGGCGATCGCGTCGTCGTGTTTCACCACATTCCGTGCAGGAACTGTTTCTATTGCCAGCGGAAACTGTATGCGCAATGTCCCGTGTACAAGAAGGTCGGAGTGACTGCCGGTTTTGAACCGGCCGGGGGTGGTTTCTCTCAGTATGTGCGGGTCATGGACTGGATTGTCGAGAACGGCGTGGAAAAGATACCGGATGGTGTTTCCTTCGAGCGCGCCAGTTTCGTTGAGCCGGTCAACACCTGTTTGAAGGCTGTGGTCGAATGCGCGCCGCAACCGGGTGAAACCGCGTTAGTAATCGGCCAGGGACCCATCGGTCTGTTATTCACCATGCTGCTCGGCCGCACCGGGGCAACAATTGTAACAACCGACACCATTGCCGCGCGGCGCGAGCTTTCCCGCCGCTGCGGCGCCCAGGAAGCCTTAGATCCGCGCGAGACGAACGTGGAAGCGGAGGTCCGCCGGCTGACGGACCAACGCGGCGCGGATCTCGTAATTGTAGCGGCGTCGGTGCCGGGCATTGCGGAGGAGGCTATCCGCTTCTCGCGTCCGGGTGCGCGCATTCTGTTGTTTGCACAAACGTCCGAAACCGAGCGCGTGGAGGTTTCCGGCGCATCGATCTGCGTGGGTGAGCGCAGTCTGTTCGGATGCTATAGCGCTTCCGTGGATTTGCAGAAAGAATCCGCGGAACTGGTGTTCAGCGGGGCTTTGCCCGTGGAGGAACTCATCTCCCACCGGGTGCCCCTCGTTAAAATACGTTCAGGATTCGATTTAGCGTTGCATCCCGGTCCCGAATCGTTGAAAATTATCGTTCAGCCACAGAGGTGGACACAGTGAAAACTCACATGATGGCCGCCGTGCTCTATGGCAAGGAACACTTGCAGGTAGAGCCGGTGTCCATTCCTACTATCGACGATGGCGACATTCTGGTTCAAGTTAAGGTGGCACTGACCTGCGGCACCGACGTTAAAGTTTTCCGCCGTGGTTACCACGCGCGCATGATTGTGCCGCCCGCCGTGTTTGGACATGAACTGGCGGGCGACGTGGTGGCCGTAGGGCGGGATGTGAAGGCTTTCGCGCCAGGCCAACGCGTGGTGGCGGCTAATTCCGCGCCTTGCGAGGAGTGCTTCTTCTGCCGCCGCGGGCTGCAAAACCTTTGCGAGGACCTCTTGTTCAATAACGGCGCGTATGCGGAGTACATTCGCATTCCGGCGCGTATCGTGGAACGCAACACTTACTTGATTCCGCAGGATGTCAGTTATCATGACGCGGCGTTGATTGAACCGCTGGCCTGCGTGTTGAAGGGCTTTGAGGAGACCAACCCACGGCCGGGCGACACCATCGCCATATTAGGCCTGGGTCCCATCGGACTGATGTTTGTGCGGCTGGCCAGCCTGTATGGGTGCCGCGTGATCGCCATCGGCCGGCGCCGCACGCAGCTCGATCGCGCCGAGGCCATGGGAGCGCACGAATTGGTGCGCGCCGATCAGCACGCTAATACCGTCGAGGCCGTACGCAATCTTACCGGCGGCCGCGGGGCCGATATCGCCGTGGAAGCGGTGGGCAAGCCCGAGACATGGCATTGGGTGCTCGATATGGTGCGGCGCGGCGGGACGCTCAACTTCTTTGGCGGCTGCCCCAACGAAAGCCGGGTGATGTTCGACACCAACCTGCTGCACTACTCCGAGATCACCTGCAAGGCCAGCTTCCATCACACGCCCGCATACATCCGCAAAGCGCTCGACCTGGTGACCCGCGGCGACATCACCTCGCGCGATTTCGTCAACAGCGAGGAGCCGCTGGCCAACTTGCTGGAAGTGATGCGCCACCTGATGAGCCACAACGGCCATCTGAAGACGGCCATAATCCCGTGATCGGCAGTGGGGCAGGCGTCCACGCCTGCGGCGGGTCTCCAGACCCGCGGCTTGGCGGGACGTGGACGTCCCGCGCAGGACTGGAGTCCTGCCCCACATCATGACTCGTCTTGCACCCAAAGACTACATCCGATCCGCCGAAGCGGCGGCCGTCCGTTACACCATCGCCGAAGCCGAAGCCTACACCCGCTGGCTTGCCACCCATCATTACGAGAATTTCCAGGTGGTCAGCTTTCTCCTACCCAAGCGCCTGCACCAGGATTTCTACAACGTCTACGCCTACTGCCGCTGGGCCGACGATCTGGGCGATGAAATGGGATCGCCGGCCGAAAGCCTGCGCCTGTTGGCCTGGTGGCGCGAGCAGCTTCGAGCCATGTACGCAGGCGAAGCCACCCACCCCGTCTTCGTGGCGCTGCGCGGCACGGTGACGCGCCACGCCATCCCGCAAGAGCCGTTTGCGGATTTGATCCACGCATTCGAGCAGGATCAGACTGTCACCCGCTATGCCACCTGGGACGATGTGTACGGGTATTGCCGCTACTCCGCGAATCCGGTGGGACGCCTGGTGCTCTATCTTTGCGGCTACTCCGATCGGGAGCGGCAGCGCCTCTCCGACGCCACCTGTACGGCGCTGCAACTCGCCAATTTCTGGCAGGACGTCGCCGTCGATCTGGAAAAGGATCGCGTGTACATTCCGCTCGAAGTGTTGGCGCGGCACGGCTACACGCTTGAGGATCTTTACGCGCGGCGCATGACGCCGGCTTTCCGCGAAGTCATGCGCGAGATCGTGGCGCGCGCGCGGGAATTGTTCGTGGAAGGCTTGCCGCTCCCTGCAATGGTAGACCGGCGTTTGGCGCTGGATATCGATCTGTTTAGCCGCGGCGGCCTGCGCGTGCTCGACAAGATCGCGGAGCAGGATTATAACGTGCTATCGCGGCGGCCGGCCATCACCAGGGCCGAACGCGTCTGGCTGCTGCTCGGTTCGCTGGCGCGCGTAGCCATCCCCCGAGCCACGCCGCGAGCGGCGTAAATGACCGCGCTTGACGATTCCTACGCCTACTGCCGCCGCGTGGCGCGCGCCCGCGCCCGCAATTTCTACTACTCGTTTGTGCTCCTGGCGCGCCCGCAACGGAACGCCATGTGCGCCGTCTATGCGTTCATGCGCCATTCGGACGATTTGAGCGATGAACCCGGAGCCAACCAGGCTGCGCTCGAACAATGGCGCGGGGCGCTCGATGACGCGCTGGCGGGCCACTGCGAGCGAAATCCCATGCTGCCCGCCTTTCACGATACGGTGACGCGCTATCAGATTCCGCCGCGCTATTTCCACGAGATGATCGATGGCGTGGCCTCCGACCTGGAACCGCGTCGCTTCGAAACCTTCGATCAGTTGTACCGCTATTGTTACCAGGTGGCCTCCACGGCCGGCTTAGCCACCATCCATATCCTTGGTTTCGATTCGCCGGAAGCGCTGCCGCTGGCCGAGCAGTGCGGCATTGCATTTCAACTGACCAATATCCTGCGCGATATCCGTGAGGATGCCGCGCGCGGCCGCATCTATCTGCCCGCTGGAGACCTGGCCCATTTTGGCGTGAGCGAAGACGACATTCGCGCCGGCCTGCGTACGCCGGAATTCATCGATCTGATGGATTTCGAAACCGATCGCGCGCGCCGGTATTATAAGGAATCCCGGCCGCTGCTACACTTCATCGACCGCCGGGGCCGCGCCTCGCTGGCCGCACTCGTCTCCATCTACTCCCGTTTGCTCGACCGCATCGAACGCAGCAACTACGACGTGTTTGCCCGCCGCATTTCGCTCCCGGCCGCGGAAAAATCCTGGATCGTGCTGCGCGCGCTGTGGGGCCGCGAATGACCACGCTTTCGCGCCGCGAGTTGCTGATCGCCGCGTCTCTGTGGATGGCCGGCTGCGCCGCGCGCCGCACCGCCCTGACGCAGCCCGCTCCAACTTCACTGGCCCGCGTGCGCGTGGCGCCGGAGCGGGTGATTCGGACCATTGTCGGACTGCGCCCGTTCCGCCCGTCGGGCTTCGTGGTGCGCGGCGAGAAACTGAACGATAAACTGCTGATCCACAATTATGGCCACGGTGGGGCGGGCATCACGCTCTCGTGGGGCACGGCGCAACTCGCGGTCACCGAAGCGGCGCAGGCCGAGACGCGGGTGGCGGCGGTGATCGGATGCGGCGTGGTCGGGCTCTCCACCGCGCGTCTGCTACAGCAGCGCGGCTACGCCGTCACCATCTACGCGAAGGCCATCCCGCCGGACACCACTTCGAACATCGCCGGCGGACTGTGGAGCCCGGTCACCGTCTTCGACCACGAACGGATTACACCCGAATTTCGACGCCAGTTCGGGGAGGCCGGCCGCTTCGCCTTCCGCCGCTATCAATCGCTGGTCGGCGACGCCTACGGCGTGCGCTGGCTGCCCGTATATTCGTTGTCTCGCGATTCCGCCTACCAGCCGCCGCCGCCCGAAAGCGCGTATCGCGAGATCGATCCGCTTTTTCCGGATGCCCGCCAGCTTCGGCCGATCGAGCACTGCTTCGACGTGCCCTACGTCTACCGGCGCTACTCGATGCTGATTGAACCGGCCATCTACCTGAACGCGCTGCTGCGGGATTTCCTGATCGCTCGCGGAGAGCTGGTCGTCCGGGAATTCCGCGACACGCCCGACCTCGCATCGTTGCGCGAGCCGCTCCTTTTCAATTGCACCGGCTTGGGCGCGCGCGAGCTTTTCCACGATGACGAACTGACGCCCATCCGCGGGCAGCTATCTTTTCTGCTGCCGCAGCCGGAGATCGATTATATGACTATCGGTCCGGGCGACATCTACATGTTTCCGCGCCGCGATGGAGTGCTGCTCGGCGGCACGCACGAGCGCGGCGTGTGGGATACGCAGATAGATCCGGCGGCCGCCGATCGTATCCTACGCGAGAACGCGGCCGTCTTCAATGCCATGCGGGCGCCCGTGCGGCACAATGGATAACTGCTGTCATTAAAACTCGCACAAACAGTGCCCGCGGCGGAAATACGAAACCATCCCGTCTTCACTGACCTTGAGTACGGCACCAAAATGCGATGCCGCCAGGGCCGCGGCGGTCCGGCTCCCCTCGCCGGGATTGGATGCTCCCGCGATCGAGTTCTGCAGGATGGCCCCAAACGCAAGCAGATTGGCGTCCTGGTCCAGAACGATCGCGCCATCGATTCTTGCCACGGACTCCAGAACCGAGGGGCACAGCCGCAATGCATCCTGATCGCGCAAGAGATAATGAAACCGCCGCTTAACGAGGCTCTCGGCACCGGCCTCGGATGGATCGGTGCGCAGCAAGTCCTCGGCCGAGATCAATTGATCGACCCGCGCGGCATCGTCCAGGACCACGAAAAGCGCGCCGCGCCGGTCCTCGGCAAGATCCAATGCGACCGTGAACAGGCGGTGCGCAAGCGACTCGTTGCGGATAGCTTCGCTCCACAATCCGTAGCACGCGGCTGCGTTGGCCAGGTGCCAGCGGCCATCCCGGAACGTAAACACTTGCTCGCCTCCCGCGAATACCTTAATTTCGCCGTAGGCTGTGAGAATCATGCAAATGTGGCCACCGCACAAAGTGGCCCGGCTGTGGAACTGGTATCGTGCGGCAACGGGCGCCGGCAGTTCGAAGTTGCGATAAGGGTCGGCCCACGCCTCTACATCAACCAGCTCCACCAAAAGACCTTCCGCGTTTACCAACGCCACCGTTTTCAATCCGTCCGACAGCCGGTGGAAGCTGCGCGTGGTAGTCAGATCGCTGGAGTAGCGCAGGGCGCCTTCGGGCAGCGAAGGCAGCGCATGGCAGGCGTCCGGGTGTGAGCCGAAAAGAATTACGCCGGTCGAGATGCGGCGGTTCTCGTAGGTCGACATAGCGCTCAGCCGCAGCACCTCAATCGCGTTGGCGATCTTATCCGGTATCCTGGACGCCTCCTCCGGGTCGCGGTATGCCCTTGAATCGAGGAAAGCAGATACATAGCGGTCCTCCGGCAGTCCGCGAAAGAGGTGCGCGCTCTCCGCCGACAAAACCGGGTGAAAGGCTAATTGGTAGCGAATGGAGAGCACCCGGCCAATGCTCTTCACCAGGCGCACCTGGCCGTCGGTAAAGGCGCCTTGGCGGTCTCTGACCCGATAGCGATAACCCAGCCAATCGAACTCGATCACGCCGGGTGCCGAATCGTGGCAGGTGAGTACCGCATCCGTATTCGCCAGGGTGCTTAGGACTTCCATCTCCACCGTAGGCATGAAGTACTCGATGCCCTGTTCCAGCAGTTGGCGGAAGACCGTATCCAGAATTCGGGTGACGCCGCCCAAGGTGTGATCGGCGGAATCAGGCTTCGGGTCGATGGCGTCCACAATCACTCTCACTTAGTGATGCATGGCGGGGGATGGAGGATGCTGCTGGAAACCGCCGGCAGTTCGGAATGTAGTATTTGACTTGCCCGCCTCCGCACCGCGCCACGCCTCAGCCGGTTAGCAGGTTGCTCTCGTTCCCCACGTTTCCAATACGCCGGATGCGATAATGTGGTCGTGAACCGGCTCCTGTTGCTCCCGTTCCTTTCTACAGTCTTGTGCGCCGCCGAGATCAGCACCGGAGCCATGCTCGGCCCGCATTACGATCAGCGCGCGTTCTACGTCCGCAGCGGCGTATTCTCGAATCCGTTCGATGGCTGGCAAAAGACCTACAGCGGCCCCGCTTACCGGCCCGAAGCGCAAGGCAAGCTGATGAATGTCCGGCTGGCCAACGCCCTTTTTCTCGATGAGTGGATGCACGAGCGCATTTTCGACCCTGAGTTCAATACCGATGCCGTCATCCAGGCGCTGGATTTCTACAAGAGCCACGGCGTGCTCATGATCAACGTGAGCCTGCAGGGCGCGCAGGCCGGATACGATAAATCCATCAACGGGATCGATCGCGATACCGCCTATCGCCTGGGCCCGGCCAGGGGCGCTTACGTGAGCGCGTTCCGGCCGGATGGTTCACTGAAGCCGGATTGGCTGGCGCGCCTGGAACGCCTGCTGCGCGCCGCCGATCAGCGCGGCATGTTCGTGAACCTGTCGTATTTCTATCACGGCCAGTCGGGACTCTTCCAATCCACCGGCGCCATACACACCGCCGCCGCCACGATCACCGCATGGCTGATCGCGCACGAGTTCCGCAACATTATCGTAGATGTAGCCAATGAGTACGATCTGCCCGGACCGCAGTGGGGAGAATACATTCCGCAGAACATCATTCCGCTGATCGACGAAGTGCGCCAATGTTTCAAGCACAGCAACTTTGTTCTGCCCATCGGCACTTCGAGCGATGGGCACATGCGTTATCCGCAGTCGCTGCAGGGCCAGGTGGATGTGCTACTGATCCACGGCGACGGCCGCGACCCGCAAGAGAAAGGCCGCCGCGTGGCCGAATTGAAGAACGCCGACCGTCCGGTCCTGATGACGGAAGATGACAATGGCCGCGCTACTACGCTCGAGCACCTGGCGGGCGACCTGGCCAGTTGCGACATCTTCTTTCATGGGGCCGAGGGCTGGGGATACCTGCCCTGGATGCAGGCGCAGCGTTTCCCTTTTCGCTATCTGCCTGCCGCGACGGCCGAGGTGCGCGATGACATGCCGGAAAAAGAGCGCGACATGGCTTATTTCCATGCCGTGCTGGACCACATCGCGGCGCTCACGTTAAGCCATCCACCCGAGGAGGGCGGGTCGTGAACACACGCATCGCGGAGCTTTGCGGCTTGCGTCAATTTCGCCTGTTGAACGCGGCACTGTCCGATCCCGGGCCGGGCGAAGTGCAGGTGCGAATTGACGCGGTCGGCATCTGCGGCTCCGACCTGCATTCCTACGCCGATGGCGGCGTGGGCGATACGCCGTGCCGGTATCCCATGGTGCTGGGGCACGAACCGGCGGGCGTAGTGATGAAGACCGGCGCGGGCGTGACCGGCTGGAGTGCGGGGGACCGCGCGGCGTTCGAGCCGGCTATTTATTGCTACCACTGCGAGTTCTGCCGGTCGGGCCATCACAACGTGTGCGCCAGTATCCGTTTTATGAGCATGCAGCCCGATCCCGGATTTTTCCGCGACTATGCCAACATTCCGGCCGGGAACCTGATCGCCATTCCGCCCGGTTTGAGCCTGCCCGATGCGACCATCATCGAGCCGCTGGCGGTGGTAGTGCACTCCATGCGGTTCGTGGCGCTGAGCCTGGGGGAGACTGTCGCGGTATTCGGCGCCGGACCTATCGGGCTGATGACCGTCATCTGCCTGAAACTGGCGGGAGCCGGCAGAGTCTGGTGTATCGAGCCGGTGGCCGCGCGCCGCGAACTGGCCCGGCAGGCCGGCGCCGATGCCGTGCTCGATCCCAATGATATCGACCCCTCGCGCGAGATTTTGCGCGATACGGGCGGCCGCGGTGTGGATGTCGCCATCGATTGCGCCGCCATTGCCGGCACCACGAATCACTGCCTGCGTGCGGTGCGCAACGCGGGTCGGGTGGTCATCACCGGGATTGCGGTGGAGCGGGAAGTGCCCCTGGAATTCTCGCCGATGCGCCGCAAAGAGCTGGTCATCTACACGGTGCGGCGCTCGAATCACGATTCGGAGACCGCGCGCGAGATGCTGGTTGCCAATCTGGGACGATTTGCCGCGATGATCACGCATACGCGGCCGCTGGAGCATATTGCGGAGGCGTTCGATCAGGTGGTGAACCGTGCGGATGGCGTGGGCAAGCTGGTCATCACGCAATAAGTTTTGTGGGGCGGCCTCGGCCTGCCCCACTGCATCAGTCCCGCTGTAATCTATAGGGATGCATTCTTCCCGATTCCTGGCCGTTGCCGTGGCATGCATCGCCTCCGCCTGTGCCCAAACCCCCTTCACTCTGGAGCAGGTCATGAGCGCTCCCTTTCCATCAGCCCCAGCCGTTTCGCCCTCGGGCGGAAAGATTGCATGGGTCTACAACGCGCGCGGCGTGCGCAACATCTGGGTAGCCGAGCCTCCCGCATACCGCGGCCACAGCGTCACGTCCTACGCCGCGGACGACGGTCAGGAGATCTCCGAACTGCAATGGTCGCCCGACGGACGCGCGATCGTTTATGTGCGCGGCGAGGGCGCCAATGGCGCGGGTGAGTACCCGAATCCAACCAGCGATCCCAGCGGGGCTGAGCAGCAGGTATGGGTTGTCGCTCTGGAAGGCGCGGCGGACCAGAAGGGTCCCCGGCTGATCGGTGAGGGTAACCAGCCGGCCGTCTTCCCGGCCAGCGGCCGCGTGGCTTTCGTACGGAAGGGACAAATCTGGTCGGCGCCGCTCGACGGCAAGGAGAAGGCGGAGCAACTGATCCACGCCCGCGGGCAGAATGGCGATTTGCATTGGTCGCCCGACGGCGCTCGCCTGGCCTACGTAAGCCGCCGAAGTAACCACAGCTTCGTGGGGATATACGACGCGTCCGCCAAGACAGTCCTTTACCTGGATGCCAGCGTGGACCAGGACGAGGCGCCCGTATGGTCGCCCGACAGCCGGCGCGTGGCGTTTCTGCGGACGCCGAGCGTGGATGAACACCGTTATTTCACCTCCAGGCGCAGCGGGCCGCCGTGGTCCATTCGGGTGGCCGATGCCGGCGGAATTGGCGAAGGCAAAGAAGGCAAGGAGGTCTGGAAGGCGTTCGAAGGCGATGGCAGCGTATTCCGGGAGCTGGGATCGGCGCAACAGTTGTACTGGGCTGGCGACCGGATCGTGTTTCCCTGGGAGCGCGATGGCTGGACGCACCTGTATTCGGTCCCGGTGACGGGGGGCGATGCGGCGCTGCTCACGCCCGGCTCCTTTGAAGTGGAGCACGTAGCCATGACGCCCGATGGCCGCGAAATGATCTACTCATCGAACCAGGATGATATCGACCGCCGGCACATCTGGCAGGTGGCCGCGGCTGGCGGCGCGCCGGCCGAACTGACTGCCGGAACGGAACTCGAGTGGTCGCCTGCCGTAACCAGCGACGGCGCGGTGGTCTTCCTTCACTCGGATGCCAAGCGGCAGGCGCGCCCCGCCATCCGCCTGGCAGCGGGCGAGGTGCGCGATTTGGCGCCGGACGCGATCCCGGCAGACTTTCCGCGGGACGCGCTCGTCACGCCGCAGCAGGTGATCTTCTCGGCGGCCGACGGTCTCACTCTGCACGGCCAGTTATTCCTTCCGGCGGACGGCGCGGGACAGAAGCATCCGGCCGTGGTGTTCTTTCACGGCGGTTCGCGGCGGCAGATGCTGCTGGGCTGGCATTACATGTATTACTACAACAACTCCTATGCGATGAATCAGTATCTGGCAAGCCGCGGGTATGTGGTGTTGTCGGCGAACTATCGCAGCGGCATCGGCTACGGTATGAAGTTCCGCGAAGCCATGAATTACGGCGCGGGCGGCGGCAGTGAGTTCAACGACGTGATGGGCGCGGGTCTGTTCCTGAAGAGCCATCCGGCGGTAGATCCCACTCGCATTGGATTGTGGGGCGGGTCGTACGGCGGATATCTGACGGCGCTGGGCCTGGCGCGCGCGTCGGACCTGTTTGCGGCCGGGGTCGACTTTCACGGCGTCCACGACTGGACCGAGGAGTTGGGCATCCGCAAAGACGATGACTTCGGAAGACTGGCGTTCAATTCCTCACCCATGGCGAACGCCAGGGACTGGCGCTCGCCGGTGCTGCTGATTCATGGCGACGACGACCGTAATGTGAATTTTCGCCAGACAGTCGAATTAGTCGAAGCTCTGCGTGGCCGCGTGCACTTAGAACAGTTGATCTTCCCGGACGAGATTCACGATTTTCTGCTCTACGCGCACTGGCAGGAATCGTACCGAGCCGCTGCGCGATTCTTCGACCTACAACTGCAACCGAACGCCAATCGGAACGGAGCTTCTCACAACTAATCCGGTTCCGATGGCTGCAGTACGAACGTCGCGTCAGTCTTGTGTTTTCTCATACCCCTCTTTGGGCCATCTAGCCTTACCTCATGAAACTCCAAGTCATTCTCCTGAATCTTTCTGCTTGGAGAAGACTATGGCTACAACTACTCAACCTGCATTTCGAATTGACGTTGCGATTAAATGACCTTCTCATTCATTCAGCCCCACAGCCACCCGCGCCGCCGGAAGCCCGGGGAGCTGTTCTGCCGGAGCCTGTTTTTCCCCAACGCCCCGAGCTGCTGGCCGACCCGGGACCAGAGGCGCCGCCCGAGAAACGCCAGTGGAGCAGGGAAGACATCATGCGTAAAGTACGGGGATGGCTGGTACCGTATATGCGCTCGCGCGTGATGCCGGGAGATTTTCATCCGATCACCGCGTACCTGTTTCGAAGACGTGGCGCGCCGCTCCATCGATTGGCTGCACGACCACGATTGCCGCGTGCTGGCGCTGATGGGCGGCGAGCCGCTGCTGCGCCCGCAGTTCGCGCATAAGGTCGTCTACTATGCGGCTAAGAAGGGTTTCTGGATTTACATCGCTACTAATGGCCGGTTGCTGCGTCCTGATGTGGCGGACCGGCTGGGTGATGCGGGGGCGGCGGTTTTCAACTTCGCCCTGGATGCGTGGGATGAAAAGCCGGGCCTGCCGAAGGCTCTGGTCCCGGGGCGCCAGAATCTCGAGCATCTGGCGCGCAAGCAGTATGCGTACGGGTACATGGTCTTTTTCAACATGAATATCTGCCGGAATAACCTGGAAGATACCCGCCTCTTGACCCAGTTTGCCCGCGATCACCGTCTGGCCACCGACTATCACCTGAATGAGACTCCCATGCTCGAACAGGACAGTCACTTCAGACACCTGAGTGAGAACCCGACTTACATCCTTCCGCGAGACTGGCCGGCAGTCGACGGGCTGATTGACTGGCTCATCGAAAAGAATAAATCCGGCTATCAAATGGTGAACTCGGTCGCGCGCCTGCAGGAGATGAAGGCGTTCATGCGTATGTCATCCGGACTCGACCTGCGCCAGGTGGGCTGGAATGGAGATGGCCAAGGCGTCGATTCGGCTAGCGAGGACCTGCTGGCGCGTATGCCCGGTATTGTGCGCGATGAGAACGGCAGTCTGCGCTTCACTGATTGGAACTGCCGCGCCGGGCAAAACAACGTCATCATCCGGACCGACGGAACCGTGGGACCCTGCTTCCCGATGTATGCCGCCACTTATGACTGGGGGAGTATCGAAGGGCATAAGTTCGACAGTGCGCAGCTGGGAGAGATGAAGAAGACTTGCCAGAATCATTGCTTCTCCACGTTGAATCACAATCTCGGATACTGTTATAACGATGCGCGCGTAATTAAGTGGCTCTGGCGGCAGGCGCGCAACGGATTCAACGGCGGCGCGCGCAGCTTCGAAGATTAATACTACTGAATCGTGACATTGCCCGGCAGCCCATCGAGCACCGGCAGTGACGGCTGCCTCGAGGCGCGCTGGTCCATGACAAATATTTGAAGCGCGGGGCGCAGCGCTCTGTCGTCCCCGCTTAATAAGGCTCGTTCTCCTAAACGCCGCGTTGCTTCCTCGAAGACGTGGTGCTGATCCGCGACAATGTCCGCCATTGCTCGGCGGTAAGCGTCCACTCCCTGCCACACGATAGTGTGCAATACATGCGCGCGCAATACCGGTTCTCCGGCGGACGCAGGAAGCAATGCACTGAGGTAATGCTCGCGCACCAGATCCGGGTCGAGATGGCAGCAACCGGAGCTTCCGCCCCCACGGTAGACGGAGGACACTTGCCGGTTGTAATAAGCCGGGTCGGCGCCGCCGGCCAGCAGAGTCGCGCCAGTCTGCACGTCTGCACCGCAGCCGCCGAACGAGTAAACTCCCAGCGGCGGCCATCCTGCTTTCGGGGCGGCCGAACCACCCCCACAGCACGATGATTGCCCGCCTCCGAAGCCGACCCCCGGCTCGGTTACGATTACCTGCAGGTGTACGGTCATGCCCTCGATGACGGCTGCTGCGAAGCCCGCCGCACGGCGCGCGGATAGCAAATTCCCGACGGCCAGCCACGCCGCCTGCCAGCGCTGCTCATTCCGGAAGATGTCGAGCAGTGCGTCCGCGGTGTCCTCCTGCGAGCGCGCCAGCAAAACCAGCGATTGCACTGGAAACTCGGGGTAGATGCGCTGGGCGTCGGCGGCCGGTACCGGCGCATCGAACTGGATGAGTGCGTCGAGCACGCCTAACATGGCATCGTGCCGGTCGACTTCCAGTTGCGACGCTTCCTGTGGGATAACCGGATATGCCTCCAGCATCGACAACAGAACTGGAATGGCATCGGTGCGCTGGTCCCGCAGCACCAGGTATGCGCCCCAAGCCTCGACCCGTGGATCGGCGCTGTTGAGCCAGGCGCTGGCGAACGGCGCCAGTTGTTTCTCCAAACGGTCGATGACAACTGCCGGATCGGGCGGCGCAGGCTGCGCGCGTGCGGCCATGGCCAGCACACCAAATCCGCATAAGAGCAAAGCGGCTCGCGGCATCAATATGCTGGACGATCCCGTGCCCGGGAACGTTACTTCGGCATTTGACCGCGCGGGTACCCGGACGCCATACTAAGAAAATGCCCGCAAGTACACCAGTGGCCGCACTCTGCGTCCGCAACCTGCGCAAAACATTTAAGGACGTGGTAGCGGTGGACGGCCTCGAGCTGGAAGTTCGCACGGGTGAGTGCTTCGGCCTGCTGGGACCGAACGGCGCCGGCAAAACAACCACCATCGAAATCTGCGAGGGGCTGACCGAGCCCGATTCCGGCGAGGTCGAACTGCTGGGGATGCGATGGGGCACGCACGCCGCCGAGTTGCGCCAGCGGCTGGGCATCCAGCTGCAGGAAACGCAGCTCGCCGACAAGGTCACCGTGATGGAAACCATCCGGCTGTTCCGCAGCTTCTTTCGTCATGGACCGGCGCCCAACGAAGTAATCGGGCTGGTGCAGCTCGAAGAGAAAGTGAACTCGCGCGTGGGCGGCCTTTCCGGCGGACAGAAACAGCGGCTGGCGCTGGCTTGCGCATTGGTCGGCGATCCGGACTTTCTATTTCTGGACGAGCCCACCACGGGCCTCGACCCGCAGGCGCGGCGTCAGCTTTGGGAATTGATCGAACAATTCAAATTGCAGGGACGTACCATTTTGTTGACCACGCATTACATGGACGAGGCAGAGCGATTGTGCGAACGCGTGGCCATCATGGATCACGGCAAAGTGATCGCACAGGGCACGCCGCGGGAATTGATCAGCTCGATCGGCGTGGAGCATGTGGTGGAGTTTTCCGCGGGCGGCGCCGCCAAGGCCCTCGAGATTGCCGCACTGCGGCACATGGAGGGCGTGCGCGATGTGCGCGCGGAGAACGGGTCGGTGTTGATGCAGGTGAACGAATTGCATCGTGCGGTGCCCGCCCTGCTCGATGAACTCAACCGCCAGGGCGTCCCGCTCACGGAACTGCGCACGCATTCGGCTACGCTCGAAGATGTCTTCGTTACCCTGACAGGGAGGCATTTGCGCGATGAGTGACATAACCGCAGTCCCCGAAATGAGCGCGCGCGACGCGGCCCGTAAGATGCCCCGCGAAAGAGGGCTGGCGGATCACGCGTTGGTGCAGTTGACGCTCACCCGTTTTCGCGAGTTTCTGCGTGAGCCGGAGGCGCTGTTTTGGGTATTCATTTTCCCGATTCTGCTGGCGGCCGGGCTGGGCCTGGCCTTTCGCAACCGTCCGCCGGACGTGCTGAAGATCGCCGCCGTCTCGCCCGAACTGGCACAATCGTTGCAGCAGGACAAACTCCTCGATGTCCAGCAACTGTCTGCGCATGCCGCCGAAGAGGCGCTGCGCACCGGCAAGGTCGCGCTCATTGCGGAGCCCGGGGCGCCGGGTTCGGTGGTCTACGGCTACGACAATACCAATCCGGAGGGACGCACCGCACGCATGCTGGCGGAGCGGGCCGTCGAACGCGCCGCGGGCCGCGTCGATCCGGTTCGCTCGAGCGACCGCCTGATGCGCGAACCGGGATCGCGCTACATCGACTTTCTGATTCCTGGCCTTCTGGGAATGAATCTGATGGGCAGCGCCATCTGGGGCATGGGTTTCGCCATCGTGGATGCGCGGCGCAGAAAGCTGATGAAGCGCCTGATCGCCACACCCATGCCGCGCCACTACTACCTGCTTTCGTTCCTGTTTTCGCGGCTGATCATGCTGGTGATCGAAGTGGCTTTTCTGCTTGGTTTCGGCGTTTTCATTTTCAAGGTTCCCATGCGCGGTTCTCTGGCCGACCTGGTGCTGGTTTGCGTCGTCACGTCGCTCTCGTTCGGCGCTTTGGGCCTCTTGATCGCATCGCGCGCGCGGACGATTGAAGCCGCATCCGGACTGATGAACCTGGTGATGATGCCTATGTGGATCGTCTCCGGCGTGTTCTTTTCTGCGCAGCGGTTTCCCGACATGTTGCAACCCGTGATCAAGGCGCTGCCCCTTACGGCGGCCATCGACGCGTTGCGCGCCAACATGCTGCAGGGTGCCGGGCTGGCACAGGTGTCGCCGGAACTGATGGTCCTGGCGGCGTGGCTGGTGGTGTGCTTCCCGATCGCGCTCAAACTGTTCCGCTGGCGCTAGTGGGGCGGGCGTCCACGCCGGGTGCCCTCTGGGCCGGGACGTCCACGTCCCGCCACGACCGCGGGTCTGGAGACGCGCAGCAGGACTGGAGTCCTGGCCCCAGGAAACTCACGCGAACGTCACGCCAATCCCGGCAGCTACCTTCTGTATGTACCGCTTACCCTCTTCGTACTCCTCCGCCGTCTTTAGATGTTCGAGCATCAACGGCGTTTCCACCGGCAAACGCGACAGCTCATTCAAGTACGCACGGTAATCGATTTGGCCGCGGCCCGGAATCACCTCCTGAAAATGTACATTCAACTCCACGATCCAGGCCAGATCCTTCGCATGGCAGGAAACGATTGAGCGGCCCAGCTTGCGGAAACAATCGGCGATGACTTCGCTGTTGCGATAGAAGCGCTCGGGCGAGTTGATGACGTTGCAGACATCCAGATGCACTCCAAAGGCCGGCCGGTCGACTGCTTGGATCAGCTTCAAATAGGAGTCCGGGCCATCGGGCAGCGACCAGCCCATGGCTTCAATGGTGAACCTGGTCCGCTTCGGTTTGATGGCGTCGATTACATGCCGGCAGTTCTCCACCGTGGCATCGAAGAACTCCCGTGAAAGGTTCTTTGGGTTGGGTCCGTACCATACTGTGGGATTGTAAGAGCCGGCGATATCCACGCAGCAGCGTGCGCCCACGGCTTCGGCGAGAGCCATGCGCTCCACCACGTATGCCAGATTCGCGCGGCGCTTTTCGGCATCCGGGTCGAGCATGTTGACCCAGGCGCCCACCTCGGCGATGACTACATTTTCGGCGGCGAAGGCCTTCTCGATGGCGGCCACGCCAGTGGTGTCTGCGGCTTTAGCCGGCGGACAGTAGGCGGCGCTATAGCCCAACCGGCGGTGCTCGCGCGCCAGTTCAGCCGGATCTTCGCTCGTCAAGAATATCGGGCCGCCCAGACGGACAGCGCGGCGGTTGTCTGCTTTTGCCGAGACGGCCAGGGCAGCAGCTCCCGCGGCGGCCAGAAACGACCGGCGATCGGTTCGCAACATGCCCTGATTCTAACAAGCCGTGGCCGTGGGGCAGACCTCTAGGTCTGCAGCGGGTCTCCAGACCCGCCAATTGACGGGACGTGGACGCCCGCCCCACTATACCGCCTGCCTTACCTTCTGCGCGAATTTGTGCCGGAACTTCTGCAACTTCGGCGCTACCACGTACGCGCAATACGGCTGCTGCGGATTGTTGGCGAAATACTCCTGATGATAATCTTCCGCGACGTAGAACGTCGATGCGGGCGCCACTTCCGTCACAATTGGATCGTGAAAGACCTTCTCCGCCGTCAGTTCGCGAATCACTTGCTCGGCGGTGGCGCGCTGCTCGTCTGAATGATAGAAGATCGCGGAGCGATATTGCGTCCCCGCATCGTTGCCCTGCAGGTTTAGAGTGGTGGGGTCGTGAATGGCGAAAAAGACTTCCAGGATGTCGCGGAAGCTGACGACTTCCGGATCAAACGTGACCTGCACGACCTCGGCATGGCCCGTGCGCCCGCTGCAAACGTCGCGGTAGGTCGGATTCGGCTGCCGCCCTCCCATGTATCCGGACTCCACCGAGCGCACGCCTTCCATATCGTCAAAAACGGCCTCCAGGCACCAGAAACAGCCCCCTGCCAGCGTGGTGGTTTCTTGTTTGGACATGGTTTCAGGGTAGCGCAACCGCGGCCGCTTCGATTTCCACTTTGTCGCTCACCCGCAGAAGGAGTGTGCTGGGATTCTTCATCCCCCATTCGACATACGGGATGGTGAAGTTCGTCTTCACTGAAACCTGGCCGCCGCTCATATGCACATCGACGGGAAGCGTGATTTCGTGGGATGCGCCGTGGACGCGAAACGTGCCGTGTACCTGGACGCGCGAGTCGCCTTGCGCCGCGACGGTCCCAGTGACACGGTCCGGTGTGAAAACAATTTCCGGATACCGCATGCTCTGGAGCACATCGCGATGCATGTTGCGGTCGCGTTTTGGGTCGCCGCTCGCGCCGCTGGCGGCGTCCACCACGATTTCGCCCGAGATGCGGCCGGTGGCCGGATTGTAACGGACCGCGCCGCGCGTCAACTGAAATGTGCCATGCACGGTGTGCAGCGTGGCCCCCAGCTTGAACTGCACGGTGGAGTGGGCGGGATCCGGACGCAGCACGATTTCCTGGCTCCACGCCGCCGCGCAGACCAGCAATGCACTTAGGAGAAGTTGGGGACGCATAGGTGAAAAGACAGCAGCGATTGAAAGATCCGCGGCTCAAACGCCATGGCGCGGAATGCGGGCTGCCGCAGCCACGTCCTGCGGCCCATGGCCAGCATCAGTTTCGACATTAGCATGGGGCGGCGCGCCAGGCGGCGGTGCGCGCGTTGGTAGTGCGCCAGGTCTCCTGACCCCAGGCTCTCGGCCAGCGCCAACGCCTGGCGGAATGCGAGGCACAGCCCTTCTCCGGTGATAGCATCGACGGAGCCGGAGGCATCTCCCACCAGGGCGACATTGCCGCGATACACGCGCCGCAGCTTGCGGTTTGCGGTGACCGCGCCGCGTTCGGTGGTCAGGTGCGCCGCTCCCGCCAGGCGCGCCCCCAACTGCGGAAACTGCGCCAAAGCTTCGGGCAGGCGCAGGCGGGAATCGCTCGAGATCAGCGCCGCGCAGACCTCGCGCGGGCCGATCGGCGTTACGTAGATCTGGCAGCCGGCGCCCCAATAGAGCTCCATATGGTCACTCCAGGGAGCAACGGAAAAGTGGATGCGATAACCGAAGCGCACGCCGCCGCAAGATCGCCCGCCGCGGATCCAACCTCGCACGCGCGAATGAAAACCATCCGCGCCGGCGATCCATCGCGCGTGCACAGTGTCACCCCCGACCGAGACGCACTCCGCGCGAATGCCCGTGACGGGGGTGCCCCACAACATACGCACGCCGGCTGCGGTCGCCGCTTCGAGCATCCTCGCGTGCAGCACCGTGCGCCGCACGCCCAGGGCATATCCTTCAGGAAACGCCGACGCGAACGAAACGTCGCCATCCACAAAGCGTATGCCGCAAAAGGGCTGTGCTTCGCCGGCGTCCAGCACTACCCCCAGATCGCGCAATGCGGCCAGGCCGTCAGGCATCAGCCCTTCGCCGCAAGCTTTATCGATGGGCGGACGCGCACCATCCGCGAGTGTGACACGCAGGCCCTTGCGTCGCGCGGCGATCGCCGCGGCCAAACCTGCGGGACCGCCCCCGATGACAAATAGATCCGTGGCCTCCACATTAAGCAGATGTGCGCCGGCGTCCTAAAGTTCCGGCGAGCTTGTTAACTCAGGCTTTCTAGAAATTGAAAGCTCTTGCGCAGCGATTCTATAGGATTGCCGGGCGTTTCATCCTGCTCGACGAAGTAGTGTTTCACCCCCACTTCCTTGGCCGTGCGCACGGCTGCGGCTACATCCACCGCACCGTCGCTGAGATCGTGAAATCCGGCTTCAGGGATGTTCTCGTCAAAGCGTGAGGGAACGCCGGCCGCGACGTTCTTCAAGTGCACTAGCGAAATGCGATCGCCATATTGTTTCAAGACGGCGACCGGATCGGCGCCGCCGACGTGCACCCACATGATGTCCAGTTCCAGGCCGACGAGCTGCGGATCGGTGCTCTTCATGAGGACGTCGAGCAGCCGCCCTTCCGGCGTCGGCCGAAACTCGAACGCATGGTTGTGATAGCAGAGCCGCATCCCGGCTTTGCGGGCCAGTTCGCCGGCGGTGTTCAGTGTTTGTCCCAGCTTGCGAATCATCTCCACGCCGCCGCGGTCGCGCGGATCGATCCAGGGGCAGACTACGTATTCGAAATCATGCTTCTTGGCTTCCTCCATGGCGGCCGGGAGTTTTTCGGGCTGGTGTACGAAGACCTGCGAGTCCAGGTGCACGCTGACCGGCTTCAGGGAAGTCTGTTTGAGGCTGGGCCAGATGGCATCCAGGCCATCGGCGGTGCATTCCACTTCGCGATACCCGATCTGCTCGATGGCGCGTAACGTCTCGAGCGGTTTCGCGGGTAAAACGTGGCGCACAGTGTAGAGTTGGACGCCCACCACAGGGAGAGCGCGGGCGTTGAGAGAGGCGGCGGTTGTCATAACCGTAGTAGTCAGAAACGAACGACGGGAAATCGAATACATGTTCTTATGTTATAGCGCGTCAGTGGGGCAGGACTCCAGTCCTGCGGCGGGTCTCCAGACCCGCCATGTGGCGGGAGTGGACGCCAGCCCAACCTAATTCAGCCCAAATGCCAGCAGCACATTTCCCGGCATGCCGCCCAACGCGCCGTAACCCGAACTGACAAACAGCATGCCGCCCGAGACAACCGCTCCACTAGCGCTCATCGACCCGCCGTGCGCCTTCACGCCGTTCACGGTGTCGAAATCGCGCAGTGTATCGTAATCCCAGATCAGCGCGCCGTCCGCCGTATTGTAAGCGCGCAGATGCCCGTCCATCGAGCCGGAGAAGACCACCCCCGGAATCAGCGTGGCAGGCGCCATCTGGGCCGGCGTGCATCCCAGCGTGCCGGTGCACTTCGGTTTCGCGGGTGCCGCATACCAGGCCTTTTCACCCGTGGCGATGCGCAGCGCAAACAGTCCGCCGCCCACGTTCGGGTCGCCTCCCTCGGTCGGGCCCAGCAAAGTGAAATCGGAGAGGGGAACGTATACCTTCTCCGCGTCAGCCGCGGGCCCGAACATGATTCCACCCAAAACCCCGCCTTTCCCCAGGCGCTGCTGCCAGACCACGCTGCCCTCGTGATCCGGATCGAGCGCCCACATCACGCCGGATTTCTGCCCCACCAGCAGCAGGCGCTTGCCGCCATCCGATACCAGGATCGGCGATGCGCCAATATCCGTATCATCGCCAGCCTTCTCCGGACAATTGGCCTGGTTCGGAAGTACGCAGGCCACATTCCAATGGTCCGCGGGCGTCAGTTGCTTCGACCACAGGATCTTCCCGCTTTCCATGTCGAGCGCCAGCACGGCGTCGCTGGCAGTCGTTTCCGGACCGGAGTGTTCGTTGCCCGTGCCCACATACAGCACTTTGCGCTTCACGTCGACAGTCGGGGCGGACCATACCGAGACGCCCGATGGTCCCATCATCTGCGTGCCGGCCGAGTTCACGCGCGTAGGTTTCGGCTCGGGAATCGTGAATGTCTTCCAAAGACGCTCGCCATTGCGCGCATCCAGCGCCACCACGCTGCCGCGCGCCGTGCAGCACTCGTATTTCGGGTCGCCGGCCGCAACGAACTCCTCGGCGCCGGTCGAGACCGGAACGTACAGCCGCCCTTCGAATAGCACCGGGCTGCCGGTGATGTGCGAGAAAGGATGCTCGTCCACACGCGTTTTCCAGAGCAGCGCGCCCGAATCCGCATCCACGGCGTAGGCGGTGGACTGCGCGTCTCCGAAATACACCGCGTGGCGGCCGCTCCCGATTGGCGCCACGTTAATCGCCGTGCGCACGGTCTGGGCCGCGTGGAATGTCCAGTAGGTGCAGCCGGTGCGCGCGTCGAGCGCATATACCGCGCCGCCCGCGCTGCCCACGAACAGCCGGCCATCCGCCGCCGAAGGCTGGCCGAGGGCCGAGGTGGCGCCCGGAAAACCGAACGCCCACTTGAGCTTCAATTTGCCGACGTCAGCGGGCCCCAAACCCGCCGCCGCCGCGCTTTGCCTGCGGCTGTTTTCCGGATCCACGCTCCAGCCGTGCCAGCCGCGCAGGTCCGCGAGCGGTGCGGGCGATGCCCGGCACGGTCCGCCGCTCACTTCCTCCGGCTCCTTCGCGCCCAAATAGGCGGCGATCATCATGCGCTGCATCACAGGCAGCGACCCCGCCACCAGGATCATCTTGCCTGTGGTCAGGGCATCGAAAATCTTGGCTCGCGACATCTGCCGCAACGCCTCAGGCGCCGGCGCGTGCGTCGCACTTCCCGCCTTGTGGCAGCCCGCGCAGTTCTTTTCGAACAACTCCGCGCCGCTTTGGGATTTCGCCTCCGGGATTGCCAGCGACGCGGCCAGCAAAATCCACGCAAAATTTTTCATCGTATGATCCTACGTTTGCGGTAACATGCTTGTCAAATGGACACCCGACAGGAGGTGGCGCTGCTTCACGCTGCCGTGATGTATTCGGCAATCGTGCTGGGCTCGGGGATCTGCTCTCCGTCTTCCCGCATTCCGGCAAGGTGCATCTGAATCGCCCGGCGCATCAGTTCGGCAGTTTCTTCAATCGTGGCGCCTGCGGCGACGCATACTGGAAGGTCTGGAACGTGCGCACTGTAACCGGTCGCGGTCTTCTCGAACAGGACGGCGTATCTCATTGTTTCAACCCCGCTCGTTTGACGATGTTCTTTCGAAATTGACCAGCACCCACAAGTCTGGTTCCACCAGCTTGATTGCGTCGCGGACCCTGAAGGTTAATCGTGGCTCTTTCCGCGCCGGTGTGTCAACCCACGCGCGCTGACGTAACCAACTACCGGCGATTGCCGCCCGGAAAGTGTGTACCGCAGCTAAAACTGCGCAATCACGGGCAAATTTTTCTTCGCTTAGATCCTGTGATGCGGTAACATGCTTGTCAAATGGAGTCTATTCTGGAATTGCGCCGTCTGGTGAAGCATTACCCCAACCAGCGCGCCGTGGATGGCATCTCGCTGCAGATTCCGCGCGGCGGATTCTACTCGCTGCTGGGGCCTTCGGGCTGCGGCAAAACCACCACCCTGCGCCTGATCGCCGGCTTCGAGCAGCCCACTTCCGGCGAAGTGCTGCTGGATGGCGTGGTGGTCAACGACCAGAAGCCGTACCAGCGCAACGTCAGCACCGTGTTTCAGAATTACGCCCTGTTCCCGCACCTGACGGCCGCGGAAAATATCGCCTTCGGGCTGAAGCGCAAGAACCAGCCGAATCTCGCACAGCGTGTGCGCGAAGCGCTGGAACTGGTGCGGCTGACCGGCAAGGAAGCGCGCCATCCGGCCCAGCTTTCCGGTGGCGAGCGGCAGCGCGTGGCACTGGCGCGATCACTGGTGCTGGAGCCCGATGTATTGCTGCTCGACGAACCGTTAGCTGCGCTCGATCCCAAATTGCGCAAGCAGATGCGCCTGGAGTTGAAGGAGATGCAGCGCCGCGTGGGGATCACGTTTCTGCTGGTCACCCACGATCAGGAAGAAGCGCTCTCCATGTCCGATCAGTTGGCGGTGATGAACGCCGGCGCCATCGAACAGGTGGGCACCCCGCAGGACGTGTACCTGCGCCCCCGCACAAAGTTCGTAGCCGGCTTCCTGGGCGCAGTGAACTGGATCGACGGCGTCGGCCTGCGCCCGGAGGTCACCCGCATCTCGCGCACGCTACCATCGAACGGCGGCCCGTTTCGTCCAGCCACCGTGACCGGCTCGGTCTTCCTGGGCAATTGCGTGCACGTGCTGACGCGCCTCGAAAGCGGCGAGGACGCCGTCGCCGAGATTCCACGCAATAACGGCACGTACCACGCGGGCGAACAAATCCACCTCTGCTGGAATCCGTCCGACGAGATGATCTTTCCATGACGGCCGCCGGCTGGGAACCCAGCAAAACAGCGTCCGGCTGGGAACGCCTGCGCGCGTGGTTCCTGCTGCCGGCATGGGTTTGGATGGTGGCGCTGTTCGCCGCTCCGTTCGCCATCGTCATTATCTACAGCCTGCTCACGCGCGGCGCGTACGGGGGGCTCGGCCAACCCTGGACGCTCGAAAACTATCAGCGGCTCTTCGATCCGCTCTACCTGGGCATCGTGCTGCGGTCGTTCGTGATGGCGGGGGCGACGACGCTCATTTGCCTGCTAATGGGCTTTCCGCTGGCCCTGTTCATCTCGCGCGCGGGCAGCCGCAAGAATATCTACCTGCAACTTGTGATCCTGCCGTTCTGGACCAGCTTCCTGGTGCGGCTCTACGCGTGGCTGTTCCTGCTGCGCGATACCGGCCTGATCAACACGGCGCTCTTGCATCTCGGCCTGATTCACGCGCCGCTCCCGCTGCTGTATAACGACGGCGCGGTGCTGCTAGGCCTGGTGTACGGCTATCTGCCGTTCATGGTGCTGCCGGTTTACGCCACGCTGGAGCGCCTGGATCCCGCGCTGGTGGAAGCGGCCGCGGACCTCGGCGCGAAACCCTGGCCCACGCTGCTGCACGTCGTCCTGCCATTGTCCGCGCCCGGCGTCCGCGCCGGCAGTGTGCTGGTTTTCATTCCCGCGCTGGGCGCGTACCTGACGCCCGATCTGCTGGGTGGCGGCCGCACGGTGCTGATCGGCAACCTGGTGCAGAACCAGTTCACCAATGCGCGCGACTGGCCGTTCGGCGCGGCCCTTTCGGTCGGATTGATGGCGCTGGTGGGCGTGCTGGTGCTTTGGATGCTGCGCCGCGATCGGGAAGGCCTGGTATGAAGCGCTGGCTGGCTCTCTATGCCGCGGCGGTCTACCTGTTCCTGCATGTGCCGCTGGTGATCCTGGCCGTGTTCAGTTTCAATTCGTCGCGCTTCACGGTATGGAAGGGCTTCTCGCTGCATTGGTATCGTGCGATTTTCCAGGACCAGCAGCTTGCCGAATCCGCATGGAACAGCGTGATCATCGCCCTGGCGGCCACCATTTTTTCCACCATCGCAGGAACGCTCTGCGCTTACGGCTTATGGAAGCGCGGCTCGAAGCTGCTCTCCGGATCGCTTTATCTTTCGCTGGTGACGCCCGAGATCGTGATGGGCATCTCGCTGCTGGCGCTGTTCCAATGGTCGTTCCGATGGCTGCACTGGCGGCTGGGACTGCATACGGTGATCCTGGCGCACGTGGCGTTTTCGATCGCCTACGTGGTGATCGTGGTGGCCGCGCGCCTGCGCACGTTCAGCCCGTCGCTGGAGGAAGCCGCGCTCGACCTGGGCGCCACCGAGTGGCAGGCATTCCGCTACGTGACGCTGCCCGCGCTGCTGCCCGGCATCGTGGCTGCCGCGCTGCTGGCACTCACGGTTTCGTTCGACGATTACGTCATCACCAGCATGGTGGCGGGCGTCGATTCGGAAACGCTGCCCATGGTGATCTACGCCATGGCGCGGCGTGGGGCGAGTCCGGTGATCAACGCGATTTCGGCGTTGATCGTGGTGGTCTTCGGCGGGCTGGTGCTCGTCTCCGAGCGGGTGCGCGCATCGTGAACCGGTTGCTCAGTCGGCGCGTCTTTCTGATGGGCGTCGCGGGCGCGGCGGGATGCGCGCGCGGGCGGCCGCGCCTCAACGTCTACAACTGGTCGAACTACGTGGCGCCCGACACAGTCGCCAATTTCGAGCGTGAGTGCGGCGTGCGCGTGCGATACGCCACTTACGAAAGCAACGAAGAGATGCTGGCCAAGGTACTGGGCGGCAACTCCGGTTGGGACGTCGTTTTTCCTACGCACAATCGCATCTCCCCCATGCGCCAGTACGGTCTGCTGGCGGCGCTAGATCATGCCCGCCTGACTAATCTGCCGAACCTGGAGGCGCGCTTTCAAACGCCGCCATGGGACCCGCAGCTGGAAAACTGCGTTCCCTACATGTGGGGGGCGACGGGTATCGCCTACAACGTTTCCGTCACGCCCGCGCCCGCCGCCTGGGCCGATCTGTGGGAGGCGCGCCTGAAGGGGCGGCTCACCATGCTGGACGATCCCGAGGAGGTGCTGGGCGCCTGCCTGCTGAAGCTGCGGCTGTCATACAACTCGACGGGCGGCGACCACCTGCGGCGCGCGGAGCACGAAGCCATTGAGCAGAAACCGCTACTCCGCGCTTATCTGAACGCCGAGTATCGCGACCAGATGGTGGCGGGAGATATCCTGGTGGCGCACTCCTGGGCGACCACCGCGCAGCAGGCCATCGACGCCGCGCCGCAGCTCGCGTTTGCCTATCCCGCCGAGGGTTTCCCGTTGTATTGCGACAACGCGGTATTGCTGCGGGAGAGCCGCCGCGCGGAACTGGCGCACGCGTTCATCAATTACCTGTTGCGCGCGCCGGTGGCCGCTGCGATCGTGGAGACTTCGCGTACGGCCACAGCCAACGCGGCGGCGCAGGCCTTGCTGCCGGACGCACTGCGGCGCAATACCACGCTCTTTCCCTCCGCCGAGACGCTGGCACGCGGGCAGTGGATCGGCACCATGCCGGCCGCCACGCAGCGGTTGCGGGACAGGATATGGACGGAAATCAAATCGGCGTGATCAGGCTGGCCTGATTTAAGCCGGAATAATGCGCGCGTGACGTTTGTGGCCGTAATCGAGCAGCGACTGGTCGCGAGTCATTAAGCGTGCGCCGATATTGCGCGCTGTGGCAACCAGGATACGGTCCGCGGGATCGGCATGCATGTCTCCGGGGAGCCGTGTGCTTTCGACTGCGATTTCCGGAGTGAGGGCAACCAGTGACAGGCCGGGCGTCTCCAGCGCCTGACGCACCCACTCCATGCAGTCCATACTGATCCGGATGCGGCCCTTGGATTCCAGCAGCGCGATTTCCCAGACCGAGATGATCGATACACACAAACTGCCTGTCGCGGCGGCCTGGCGTATCCGATCGACGGTTCCGTGCGAGAATTTATCCAATTGGCCGGACTGCAGCCAGATCCAGCAGTGCGTATCCAGCAGCAGCAGGTCGTCTTCAGATATCGCCGTCATCGCGGTCGGCGTTCCAAACCTCACCCGTCGGACCCACGATGTCCCCTAGGATCTCGACGGTTCCCCGCATTCTCCCGAAGATGTCGGGCATTTCAGTGGCTAGCGGAAGCAGGCGCGCCACGGGCTTGCCCCGCTTCGTGATGATGATCTCGCGATGTTTCTGTTGTACCTCGTCGAGCAGCTTCAAGCATTTGGCTTTGAACTCGCCAGCCGGAATCTCAGTGCGGGTCGATTTAGCCTTCATGACTGGTCATTTTACCATGGTCACGACGCCGCCCGGCCCTCGCTAGCGATCCATGATGATCTTTTCGAAACTGGTAATCCCGTTGTGAATCTCTATCTCCTTGGAAGATTGCTTACCGTCTTTCTCGACCCTGATCGTGTACTTGCCCGGTGGCAGTTGCAGCTTCGCGGGAGTAACTTTGTCCGACTGCGTGCCATTAATGAAAATATGCGCGCCCACCGGCGTACTGGCCAGCATCAAAACGCCCCCTGGAACGCGTAACGCGACAGTGGGGATTTCCACCGCGCTATTGGTGACGGTGACCAGGCGATGCTCGGTCTGATAGCCTTGGCGGCTGATGCTTACCCTGTGCTGTCCGGGCGTGGCATCCAGCGCGCATGGCGTGGTACAAGCGCTGTCGGGCTGATCGTCCAGCATGGCCGTGGCATCCGGAGGAATGGTGGCGACCGCAACCTTAACATATGGACTGGCGGACAAATCCGGTGGCGGCTGGCGCGGCACGGATCGCGTACGCTGCTCCGGTACGACAGGCGGTGGAATGGGTCCGCGCTCAGGCGCTTCGCTGGTGACCTCGGTCTTGGGCTCGGCTTTAGTTGCGCTCTCAGGGGCTTTAGCTTCGTTCTCGGCTTCCTTCTTTTCGCCGGAATTCTCGGCAGCGGCCGACGCCGGTGCGCCATCAACCGGCGGCATGGGGCTGGGTTTCTTCTCTTCAGCCGCCGGCGTGGCAGGCGATGAGGTCTGGACTGCCGGCGGCGCTTGAGTTTGGGTGGCGGCCGGCTGGGGAGGACTCGGTTCGGAAGATCCCGAAAGCCAGGGCGCCGCCTGCCAGGCGATCAACACCACCAGGCCGGCCGCCACCAGAATGGCGAAGACCACCGGCAGAACTCCCACTCGGCGCCGCTCGCTGGGCTTGGTTTCCTCCGTGCTGCGGGATAGAGAAACGTTGCTGGGACGGCGCGCCTCCATGGCGGTGGGGAGGTTCAACCCGCCGCCGCGCGGCAGCAGTTTCCAACCCTTGGCCTCCGCGCAGGCGGCTTCCAGCGCGTCCACGAATTTCTGGCAGTTGGGGTAGCGCGCATCGGGCTTCTTGGCCAGCGCGCGCCGCAGCACGTTGGTGATCCCCTGGTTGAGCGTGGCATTCAGCCGGTGTGCGGGAATCGGCTCTTCGGCCACGATCTTATAGACCACGGTGGTGAGCTGTTCGCCGGTGAAGGGCTTCTCGCCGGTCAGCATTTCAAACGTGATGACGGCGAGCGAAAACTGGTCGGCGCGCCCATCCACTGCCAGGCCCTGCACCTGCTCCGGTGCCATGTAATGCGGCGTGCCCACGATGGCGCCCGTCATGGTGAACTGCTCGTTGGTGCTGATTTTGGCGATTCCGAAGTCGGTGATCTTGGCCGTGCCATCCTCGCTCACCATGATGTTGGCGGGCTTAATGTCGCGATGCACGATGCCCTTGCCGTGCGCGTAATCGAGCGCCACGGCGGCCTGGCCCAGAATGGCGAACATGCGGTCCGGCGGCAACGGCTGCCCGGAAATCAACTGGTCGAGCGTGGGACCGTTCACGTACTCCATGGCGATGTAGGCGATGTCGTCCTGCGCCTCCATGTCATAGATGGTGACGATACCGGGGTGCGAGAGGACGCCTGCCGAGCGCGCTTCGCGAAACAACCTCTCGCGCAGCCGGGCGCGTTCCTCGGCGTTGCTGACTTCACCCAGTCTGATGGTTTTGATGGCTACCGGACGCCCGATGGTGGGATCCGTGGCGAGGTACACGACGCCCATGGCGCCGCGGCCCAGTTCGCGCACGATCTTATATCGCCCGATGCGATCCATCAGACTTCAGTTTACTGTACGTGGGGCAGACCTCCAGGTCTGCGCGGGTCCTCCAGGACCCGCCTTTTGCGCTATGGAATCCTCACAATGGGAGCCCGCTAATCGCTCTTCGAATAATAATACGTGTATTTGCTGTACAACTCGGATGCCCGCGCACCATTCGCCACGATGCCCAGTACGTTGTTTTCGCAGAGCGATTGCATCGCACGGGTCACGTTGTCAAACGTAGTCGAGCCGATCTTGACCACCAGAATGGTGCCGTCGGCCAATGTCGAGAGCAGGTTGGCATCCGCGGAAAACAGCAGGGGCGGGGTGTCGAAAATGGCCCAGGTAAACACTTTGGGCAGCTCTTCGAAAAGTACCTTGGCCTGCCGGTTGTTCAGCAGTTCCAGGGGGTTTTTCACCAGCGACCCGGCCGGCAGCACAAACAGATTCATCCCGGACACTCTGCGCAGCGCGCCCGCCAGCGGCACTTGGCCCATCAGATAATCCGTAAGGCCCGGCGCGCGATCTATCTGGAACAGGTTATGAATCAGCGGCCGGCGCAAATCAAAGTCTCCCAGCAGCACCCGGTTCTCGCTCAAGTGCGACTCGGCCAGCGCCAGGTTCACGGCGGTGAACGTCTTGCCTTCGGCGGGCGAGGGACTGCTGATCACAATCGTATGCAGCGGCTGCAGCGTCTGCAGATGATTCAAGCGCGTGCGCAGGGTCCGGAACTCTTCGGCCGGCGTCTCGTGCGAGTGCTGCAGGTCGAGCAGGTGCGATTCGGGCGCCGGCTGGAAGGCGACTTCGGGCACATTTTCGAGAATGGAGGGATGCAATCCGCCCGGCGTGGCATCCTCGATGGCCAGCCGCACCGTCCCGTTCCCGGGCGCCAACGCCGGAACGCTGCCGTCTTCCAAACTGATGACGCCACTCTGTTCGGCGCGGCGCAAAGCATCGTGTACTCGGCTCATCGTTCTTCCTAACTCTTCCCGAAATAGTAGTAGTACATCGAACTGCTCATGGCGATCGTGCCCAGCATGATTGCCATGGACCAGGCCAGCCAGAAGAGGCGGCGCTTGCGGCGCACCAGCAGCGCGTTTTCGAGTAGCGGAATGCTGCTCAAGACCGGCAAGTTGGTATAGGCGCGCACGTCTTTCAGATTTTTCAAGGAAGTGTCTTTCATCTCCCTCACGCCCGCCATCAAAACTCCGAAAAACAGGCCGAGTCCGGTGCCGGCGCCGGCGATCAGCAGGCGGTTCGGCTCGCTGGCCTGCTCCGGCAGAGAGGCCGGGTCCAGGGTTTCCAGATTTTCGCCCGCCTTGCGTTCCTCCAGGTTGCTGGAGGTCTGGGATGTCTCCATTTTGTGAGTTTTGTCTTCGTAGTCAGTCTTAGCCAAACTGTAATCGCGCACCAATGCGGCGTACTTCTGCTCGTTGACCGGACTGGCTTCGATGCGGGCCTGGTAAGCGGCGATTTCCGCCTGCACTTGCCGGAGCTGCTTGGCGCGCTCAGCCATCTCCATGTTACGCGCCGCGATTTGCGCCTTCATATTGGCGATCTGCATCTGTACGTTCTCGAGGGACTGGGCCGCCTGCAGATTCGTCACTTTGGGGGGTGGGCCCGCTTTGGCCGCGGCGCTGGATTCTTCCTTTTCCAGATCGTCCCGCTGTTTCTTGAGCACGCTAATTTGGGCCTCGAAGCGCCGAATATCCGGATGATCCGGTTTATAGGTCTGCCGCGCGGCCGAAAGCTGCGTATCCAGATCCAGAATCTTGTTGTTCAGTTGAATGATCCGCTCGTTCTTCACCTGCTCGCGGCCGGACTGCTGGTCCAGATTGGAACCGATGAAGTTAGCCTCCTGCTGCAGGTTCTGGAGATTGCTCTCCATGATCATTTTGTCCTGCTCATCCCGGTTGATACTCTCGTTGATGTTCTGTTGCTGTATGTCCAGCGTGTTGAGCGCCTGCAGATTCGCCTGCAACTGGTCCGGCAGGCGGCCGGCATTTTCCGACTTGAACCGGGCCATCTCCACATCCAGTTGGTCGAGCTTTTCTTTGGCTGCCTTAAGCTGATCGGTCAAGAACTGCGTGGTAGTATTGGCCTGCTGGCGAAGCTGATTGTTGGTCTCTTCGGTGAACTTCGAAACCAATTCCCGTACCACGGCCTGCGCCTTGTACTTATCGGAGTAAGAGAAGCTGATCTCGAAAGCCGAGGCGAATCTCTGCTGCTGCTGCGCGGCGCCCGTTTCCACGATATTGATTTTGATCGCCTTGCGCATCTGCTCGACGACGTCTTCCATGGGCTTGCGCTGGAGCTCTTTGGCATACAGCTTGAGGGCGGGCCGTTGAATGAGCTCCTCCAGTTGAGTACGGCTTTCGATCTGCTGCTGCATGGCGAGCAGCCGCTCCGCCATCTGCGTGCTGATGTTGCTCGGTACCAGGCGCTCGGAAACCTGCTGCGGCGTGATGCGCATAACCGCCGTGGAGATGAAAGTATCCGGCCATAGAAATGCGACCACTACTGCGGCCACCAACCCGGCAAAAGTCGGCCCCACGATCCAGGAACGATAGCGGCGCAGAATATCGATATAGTCTTCGATATCCGGCGGGCGGCGGGAAACGCTGACATATCCTTGCTGGGGTACCATAAGTCCGAAAAACTCTCTTTCTTAGAATCGGCGGCCGGTCCGGAAACCTACCGGGCGCATGTCACGGCACGATGATCTGGTCGCCCGGCTTCAAAAGAATATTCTGCGCCATATTCTTGCCGTGAGTAACCTGATGATAGTTGAATTTCAGCCTTTCCGACCCGCGCAGGATCACAATCTTGTTGGTGTTGGCAAACTCCCGGAAGCCGCCGGCGTTTACCAGCGCTTCCAATATGGTAGTAGGGATAACCAGCGGGTAGGCTCCCGGCTTAATGACTTCGCCCTGGATGTAGTACTTCTTGCTGTTGACCTTTTCTACCCCGACCGTCACTTCGGGATGCACCATCACCCTTTCCAGGCTGGCGGCGATGCTCTCGCTCAACTGCTCAGGTGTGAGGCCGGCGGCCTGGATCTCGCCGACGAGTGGAACGGAAACTTTGCCGTCCGGACGCACCGTAAAATTGCCGGAGTTTTCCGGCTCGCGCCAGACCCGTATGGATATGACATCCTCCGCGCCGATTATGTACGCATGGGGATCCACTCCCGGGGTCCCCGCGGGGGACTTGACATCCGGAGCTGTGTTTTTCGCAGGTTGGGCTTTATTCGTAGCAGTCTGCGACGGCGCGGAGGGTTGCTCAGGGGCGGCCGGCTGCTGGGCGCCGAGCATGCCGCATAGGGCCGTGGCCAGCAATGCAGGCACACTAATAACTTTGCGCATTTCTCTTTAGTTTACAGCAATCCTGGCGGCCGCCGCCAAGTTCAGGCACCTGCCGAAGTTCATGTTAACTCTGGTTAATGGTACTATGCTGGGAAATACCTCTATGAACTACTTCCTCGCCAAGACGGACCCGGAAACTTATTCGATTGAGGACCTTGCGCGCGAGCGCAAGACGGTTTGGGATGGCGTACGCAATCCGCAAGCACTGCGAGCGATTCGCGAAATGCATCCTGGTGACCGGGTTTTCATTTACCACAGTATGGGCGATGCCCGCATCGTCGGGCTGGCTAAGGTGGCATCGGCGCCGCGGCCGGACCTTAAAGACCCCAAGCTTACCGTGGTGGACTTCGAGTTTCTAGGCATGCTGGAGCCGCCCACGACCTTGCACGAAATCAAGGAAAGCGGACTTTTCGCCGATTGGGCACTGGTCCGGCAAGGCCGGCTTTCCACCATGACCGCTCCCGGCGCGTTTGTCGAATGGATGCGGAAGCGCTACGGCAAGTCGAAGATCTGATCGTGGGGCGGGACTCCAGTCCTGCGGCCGACGTCCACGTCGGCCTGGGCGGGTCTGGAGACCCGCCGCCGACCTGGAGGTCTGCCCCACTGAACTCCGCGTCTCCATAGCCGCTTCTCCCAATTTCCGGATTCCGCGTTGCTTCTCTGCTGGTAACTGCAAGAAAAGTTTACTATTATGATGGTGGGCGGGTGGCATGCAACGTGCTTCGGTCGAAACCCCGGGCAGGAGTGTGTCCTCGAAATCGCTGGCGCCGTAAATGTTTCAGGAACTCAAATTTCAGCTCTCCACCGCGATCCTGACGATCCTCACCATCGCCGCCGCCGCTTCCGCGATTATTAATTTCCAGCAGCAGCATAAATTCCGCCTGGCCGATGACGGGGCCGTCTGGGTCGATCGCGGCAACAGTGTGGAGGCCCTGCACATCGATCCCGATGGACCGGCTGCCAAGGCCGGTCTCAAGGACGGTGACAAGGTGCTGCGAATCAACGGCGCAGCCACTCAAAAGGCCATAGACGTTCCCCAAATTCTGGCGGCTGTGGGAGCCTGGAACAAGGCCGATTATACGGCCAGCCGGCAAGGGGTCGAGTTCAAGGCCACGGTCTACATCCGCGAAGAGCCGCTCGATCCGGCGGTCAGTTACCAGTACATGGTGGGCGGCGCGTATCTGCTCATCGGGCTGTTTGTCTACTTCCGGCGGGGCAGCGCGCATATGGCCCGGCACTTCTATATCCTCTGCCTGGTCTCGTTCATCCTGTGCTCGTTCCATTACACCGGCAAGCTGAACGGCTTCGACAAGGTAATCTATTTCTGTAACGTGGCGGCCGGTCTGCTCGCGCCTACCGTCTTCCTGCACTTCTGTCTGACTTTCCCCGAGCCGCGCCGCTGGTTCCGTTCCAAGACAGCAGTAGCGATTCTCTACCTGCCGCCCGCGTTGCTGTTCCCGACCTGGCTGGCGATCACTTCCGGCACGCTGCGCATCGGCATTTCGCCCGTGGAACTGCGCTGGATGCTCGACCGGCTCTGGCAGCCGCTGCTGATCGTTCCTTATGTGTTGGGAGGCCTGGTCCTCAGCCGGGACTATCGCAAAGCCGAAGATCCCATCGTGCGCCAGCAGTTGAAATGGCTGCGCAACGGCACATTCTGCGGCATCCTGCCGTTCACCGTGCTGTACGTATTGCCCTATGCGCTGGGGATGCTGCCCAACCAGTACATGCGGCTTTCCGTTCTGTCGATGGTGCTCATCCCGCTGACGCTGGCCTATGCCGTCGCGCGGTACCGCCTGATGGACGTCGACATCCTTTTCCGCCGCGGCTATGCTTACACGCTGGCTACCGTCTGCGTGCTGGCGGCATTCTACGGGATCGTGTTCTCGCTCGGCAGCCTGGTGCAAAAGAATTTTAAGGACGTCGGCAACACCGGCCTGATCGCCGTCATGCTGGTGGCGGCGTTCCTGTTCCAACCCATCCGCACCTGGATTCAGGAGCGGCTGGACAAGCACTTCTATCGCGACCGCTATGACTACCGGCGCACCCTGGTCGAGTTCGCCCGCGAGCTCAGCGCGGAAACCGATCTGGATGCCATGCTCGGCTCGGTTTGCGAGCGCCTGCTCAAGACCCTGTCCATCCGCCACATGGCCGTATTCCTGTCCGAGGATCGCTCCCCGGACGATCAGCCCTTTTTCCGCCTGAAAATGTCGATGGGCGCACGCCGCCGGCCGCCGGACCTGACCGCCGATCAACTGGACCTGAGCTTTCTGAACTGGGAGCTGCCGCAGCCCTATATCTTCTTCGAACGCACCCGCCACCAACTGGATGCGGTGTCGCGCAGTTGGCCGGCCAGTGTGCGCGCAGCCATTGCCGATCTCGACCTCACTTACTATCTTCCGTGCACCGTGCGCGGCCGGACCATCGCGTACCTGGGTGTGAGCCGCACCGAAGACGGCGATTTTCTTTCTACGGTGGATGTCGAAATGCTAGCCACCATCTCCGGCTATGTGGGAATCGCCATTGAAAACGCCACCCTCTACCGCTCCCTGCAGCGCAAGATGGAGGAGTACGAGCGGCTGAAGGAGTTCAGCGAAAATATCGTCGAGTCCATCAACGTGGGGATTCTGGCAGCGGATCTGGATGACCGCGTGGAGAGCTGGAACACCCAAATCGAGAGGCTCACTGGAATCGCACGGCAGTCCGCGGTGGGGCGCAAGCTGTCGGAGCTGTTTCCCGCCGAACTGTCCGATCAGTTCGAGCGCGTGCGCGGCCAGACCGGTATTCATCACATCTACAAGTTCGTGCTGCACCCCACGGCGCTCTCCGTGCTGCCCAGCCACGAGCCGGTTCCCATCAACGGGTCCGGCCAGGCGGCGGGTGTGGCGCTGGCCAGTCATCTGAGTGCTACTCTGAGCGCTACTCTGAATGTGGCCATCGCGCCGCTGGTCTCAAAGGATTTCGAACAGATCGGCCGCTTGATCATTTTTGACGACGTGACGGACCGCGCCGAGCTCGAGCAGCGCCTGGTACAAGCGGACAAGCTTTCGAGCATCGGGCTGCTGGCGGCGGGGGTGGCGCACGAAGTGAATACGCCGCTGGCGGTCATCTCCACCTACGCCCAGATGCTGGCCAAACAAGTGGCTAACGACGACCAGAAATCCATCCTGCTGGATAAGATCGCCAAGCAGACTTTCCGCGCCAGCGAGATCGTCAATTCGCTGCTGAATTTCTCGCGTACTTCGACCACTGCCTTCGGCGATGTGGACCTGAACAAGGTGATTCGTGAAACCATGTCGCTGCTCGAACATCAGATCCAGAAAGTAGGCGTGGAAGTGAAGCTCGATCTGGCGCCCGGGTTGCCCACTGTACACGGCAACGCCGGCAAACTGCAGCAGGTGTTCTTGAACCTGTTCTTGAATGCCCGCGATGCCATGGATGGCGGCGGCGTACTCTCGGTGCGCAGTTGGGCCGAAGAACGGGGCGCGCTCGTGGAGGTTTCCGACACCGGTCACGGCATCCCGCCCGAGCACCTGCAGCGGATCTACGATCCCTTCTTCACCACCAAGGGCGCCCGCAAAGGCACTGGCATGGGCTTGGCGGTGACTTATGGGATCATTCAGGAACACAAGGGTTCCATCGAAGTATCCAGCCGCCAGGGAGGCACGCGATTCCAGTTGCGCCTGCCGTGGTCGAGGACTGCCCTGGCTCAGGGCGCCAGTCTGGCCGCCTCCACACAACCGGTAAACGCCGCGTGACCGAATACTCTGCCATCCGTCTATTCGCGGTGTTTGGACGGCGGGCTTTAGCCGGCGCGGGGCTTCAGCCCCGCCGCTGTGTGGCCTGAAATGAGCGCACCCGAATCATCTTCCGCCGCCGATAAGGGCCGCGTCCTGGTGGTGGATGACGAATTGGATATACGCGAAGGCCTGGAAACCCTGCTCAGCCTGGAAGGCTATCGCGTGGATCTCGCCGCGAACGGCACCGAAGGACTGCGCAAGATGGAAACGCGCGCCTACGACATGGTGCTGCTCGACCTCATGATGCCGGATCGTTCCGGCATGGACGTTTTGCGGGACGTCCGCGGGCGCGACCGGGAAACGCCTATCTTCATGATCACGGCCTACGGCTCTGTCGAAGCCGCCGTGGAAGCGCTCAAGCTGGGCGCCAGCGATTATTTCCCCAAGCCGTGGGACAACGAGAAACTGTTGATCGAGATCGACCGCATGATCTCCAAGCGGCGCCTCGAATACGAGAACACCCACCTGAAGCGCGCCCTGAAACAGCGCTACAGTTTCCCCAACATCATCGGCAAAAGCGACCGCATGCTGCGCCTGCTGGACCTGGTGGGCCAGGTCGCGAGCAGCCGTTCCACCATCCTCATCACCGGTGAAACCGGCACGGGTAAGGAGTTGATCGCCAAGGCCATCCACTCCAATTCACCGCGCGCCGACCGCATGTTCGTGCCCGTGAACAGCGGCACGCTGCCCTCCGATCTGCTCGAATCCACCCTGTTCGGTCACATCAAAGGCGCCTTCACCAGCGCCATACACACCAAGAAGGGTTACTTCGAGGTGGCCGACCACGGCACTATCTTCTTCGACGAAATCGGCACCATCGCGCCGGACATGCAAGCCAAGCTGTTGCGCGTGATCCAGGAGAAGGAATTCACCCCGCTGGGCGCCACCGAACCGGTGCGCGTGGATGTGCGAATTCTGGCCGCCACCAACGAAGACCTGAAGAAACGCGTGGACGAGGGCACCTTTCGCGAGGATTTGTATTACCGCCTCAACGTGATCAATATCGCGCTGCCGGCGTTGCGCGAACGTAAAGAAGATATTCCCGCGCTGGTGAGCCACTTCTTCACCAAGTACTGCCGCGAGAACGAAAAATTCCTCGATCCGCAGGGCAGTTCCACGCTGCATTTCCAGCCCGAGGTGATGCAGATCCTGATGGAGCACAACTGGCCCGGCAACGTGCGCGAATTGGAAAATGCCGTGGAGCGCGCCGTGGTGCTGGCCACCGAAACGGCCGTCCCCATAGATGTGCTGCCCGATCACCTGCTGCAATCGAGCGGCATTCGCCTGCGCCGCGCCGAAGGCGGTGCCCTGCCGGCCGATGCGTCATTATTCGAAATCGTGGCGGACTTCGAGCGGCGCATCATTCTGGAGCGCCTGACCCAGTCGGGCGGCAGCCAGACCGAGGCCGCGGCCAGTCTGCACGTGCCGCTTTCCACGCTCAATCAGAAGATCAAGCGGCACGACATCAAGATCCCGAAAAAGTCGGAATAGTACGGCTTATCTTCAACAATGTATCCGCGACACCGGTGCAGAATCAAGCGCCATCGGCCCTCGCACGACACTATCCGGTCTGTGTACAGAAGGGCACGGCCCCATCGCCCGACCAACAGTCTACCAGTGCGCCTGGGAAATCGGCAATTCCAGGATGGCTGGTGTCGTCAAACATTGCCGATGCCCAGCTTGCCCCGACACGATGCCCTTCCCTGGGCCGCAATCGCACCTGCACGCCGGATTACTGCCGCGCCTTGCGCCTTGCCGAAAGCGCCGCGTGCATTGCAGCGCGCAGGGTATCGTTGATGCGCGTCTGGTAACCCGCCCCTTGCCGCCTGTAGAACGCCAGCACGTCCTTATCCAGCCGGATCGACACGATCTCCTTGGCGGGCCGGTAGAACTTGCCCCGCACCGCACGCGCGAACCATTCCTCGGTCAATTCGGGGATGTCGGAGAAGTCGATATCTTCATCCTTGATTTCGGCAATCCGCTTCAGGTTCTCCTTCTGCCGGCGCGTGAGCGGGTCTCCTGGCTTTCTCTCATAACGGACAATGGCCACGATAGTAACGATTCCTTTCCGTGCGGTTCGCTTTTCGAGCTGAGACGACCCGACCGATATCTTCCTCGGTCTAAGTATGGCAGACGAGGCAGGAGTTCGTTCACCAGGCCAATAGTCTGCCAGCGCTCTTCGCCGTCCACGAAGCGGTCCTGATCGCTGCGATGGTTTGGATCGTCGAACACTAGCACCGCGACGGCGAAATCGACCCCGTGTTTGCGGAGATTTTGGCGATTCTTGGATTCATCCCACTCGAAACGCACCTATATGTACAATAGCGTAAATATAGCGCTGGGCTTCGTTCTCATGCTGCGTCTGCTGCACCTGTGGGCCAGGTCGCGAGCAGCCGTTCTGGAATCCACCTTGTTCGGTCACATCAAAGGCACCTTCACCAGCGCCATACACACCAAGAAGGGTTACTTCGAGGTGGCCGACCACGGCACCATCTTCTTCGACGAAATCGGCACCATCGCGCCGGACATGCAAGCCAAGCTGTTGCGCGTGATCCAGCAGAAGGAATTCACCCCTCTGGGCGCCACCGAACCGGTGCGCGTGGATGTGCGAATTCTGGCCGCCACCAACGAAGACCTGAAGAAACGCGTGGACGAGGGCACCTTTCGCGAGGATTTGTATTACCGCCTCAACGTGATCAATATCGCGCTGCCGGCGCTGCGCGAACACCCGCGGGGCAACTCCACGCTGCATTTCCAGCCCGAGGTAATGGAGATCCTGATGGAGCACAACTGGCCCGGCAACGTGCGCGAACTGGAAAATGCCGTGGAGCGCGCCGTGGTGCTGGCCACCGAAACGGCCGTCCCTATAGACGTGCTGCCCGATCACCTGCTGCAATCGAGCGGCATTCGCCTGCGCCGCGCGGAAGGCGGTGCCCTACCGGCCGATGCGTCATTATTCGAAATCGTGGCGGACTTCGAGCGGCGCATCATTCTGGAGCGCCTGACCCAGTCGGGCGGCAGCCAGACCGAGGCCGCGGCCAGTCTGCACGTGCCGCTGTCTACGCTCAATCAGAAGATCAAGCGGCACGACATCAAGATCCCGAAAAAGTCGGACTAGCGCGACCGCGTAGTGTTTTTCGGCCGTACTGCTCGCGATCTGTTAAAATAAATTTAGGTTCCTTACTGGGGCTTCTGTTTCTTATGCCGTTGTACGAGTACAAATGCGCCAAATGCGGAGATATTTTTGAGGTGATTCAAAAGTTCTCCGACAAGCCGTTGCCCGAGCACCCCGGTTGCGGGGGCGCCGTGGAAAGACTGGTTTCGGCGCCCACACTGCAATTCAAAGGGTCCGGCTGGTATGTGAATGATTACGGACGAAATGGCGGGGCAGGCGACGAGAAGCCAAAGTCCGAATCCTCGGAATCCAAGAAGAGCGAAAAGACTGACGCCGCGAAGCCCGCTGCCACCTCGGCAAAGGAAAGCCCCAGCACGACGAAATCATCCTAGCAGGGCGCAAGGCTACAGGATATTAGCCGCGGGCGACAGCTTCCGCCCAGCGCCGCAATTTCTGATCGCTTCGCGCGGACCACGCGTTTTCCGGCACTACCCGCGCCAGAGTGCGGAACTCATACTGCTCAATAGTGCAGGCGATAGTGCCCGTGTCGCTTCTGAGCACTCTTCCAAAACCGATCAATTGTAGCGGGCAGCGATTTTCGAGCAACGCCGGCCAGGCGATGGATACCTCGATAAACGCCCCCAGCGGTAACTCCTCTACGGTGACAAAAGCCACCCCGTTGCTGCTTAGATTGATGGTTTTGCCGCTCCCCACGGCAATGATTCTGTCCTGCTCCAACACCCGATAGCGGATCTCACGCTCCATGACAAAACGCTTCTTCGCCCGTCGTTCGATTGGTAAGTCTCCTCGTTCAGATCCCATTCGATTTATCCGTTACAGCTTAGGCTTCCTTGACAAAACGCGTATTCCACCTGGTCGGAATAGCTGAAGCGGCACTAGGGCCAGGCAGGCGAGGAGTGTCACCTCGCGACTGCCTTTGCCGAATATCTTCAACATGATACCACTTGCAGACATTAACTTGGGTTAATTCCATATGACAAAAGTCCCAATAGTTCTAGAAAAGTCTCCTGAAAGATTAGTACCCGCCGGGCGGGCCGGTCCGCCGCATGCCGAACCCCGCCAATCCGCCCTCAGGATGCCTCGCGCGGTATATCCCGCCGTGCCACCCGCGACACCGCGTGCACCAGCTTGCGATAGGGTAAGTTCTCAAAGGACTCGATGGCCAGCCATTCGCCGTCGCGCCAGCTCGAATAATACCAGCGCGCCAGCAAGGCCAGATATTCCTGGCGCTCGCGCGTGCCGAGCCGGCGCATGGGCAGTCGACCGAAGATCTCCCGCAGCTTGCCGTCGAGCGAAACAGGCTTGCCTTCCTGGATCTCGAAGCTCAAGCGCCGCGGTTCCTGCCAGTGCCCCCCCCGCACGATCCACAGTTCCACCGCGTTGGGCGCCGCGGAAAACGTGATCGCCACACCGTGCATCCGGTCGATATCGCGCGCCAGCTCGTCGCGCAGCTTGAGCACTTCCTGAACCTTTTCGTACCGTTTGTGCTGCCGCGCCGCTTCCTCGAATATCATCTCTTCGCTGTAGCGGTCGCGCGTGCTGCCGATCACGTCCAGCAAAGAGCGGCCGCCGCTCTTGAGGAACTCCGCTGCGCGCGCGGTTTCGTGAAGATACTCGTCGCGCCCGACCACCTGCTGGCAGGGGCGCAGGCACATGCCCATTTCGCCGTAGATGCAGCCGGGGTGCTCGGGCGAGGGCACCAGGTCTTCCTGGCAGCGGCGCATCTGAAACAGGTCCAGAAATTCCGATTCGAACTTCTCGGCCGCAGCGCGGCTGCGGAACGGTCCGCAATAGAGGGCCGGCGCGCGCCCCAGGTGCGTCGTGAGCTGGCTGCGCGGAAACTCGTTCGAGAGTACCAGCTTCACGTATGTTGGCATGCGCAGTTTCAGCAGATCGAGATAGCTCTTGGGAAAGTAGCGACGCGCCAGCTCGTACATGAGAATCGCGGATTCGAACGCGGAGCCCGTGAGGCAGTACTCAATACGCCGCACGGTGTGGCGGAGATTGAGCAGGCGGGACGGCTTTTCGCGTTCTTTGAGCAGACGCAGCAGGCGCCGCCGCAGCAAAGCGGTCTTCGCCAGATAGGGATCGCCTTCGCGCGGCCAAAGCAGAAAAACAGCCGGATTATTGGGGACCTGCGCAATGGCCGCATCGAGGCCGGACAGATCTTCGGGAACCTCGATGACGGTCATCGCCACTCATCTTCAGTGTAAGTGATCGTACCGGGCTTCTTGAATCGCCGCGAGCGCGGGTGTTATCGTGGTTCGCATGGCATTGTCCGCACGCAACCAACTTCGCGGCCAGATCACGGATGTGACCCGCGGCGACGTGATGGCTCACATCGTGGTGCAGGTGGGCGAGAACGAGATCGAAAGCGTCATCACGCGGCGCAGCGCCGACGAGATGAATCTGCAGCGCGGCGATACGGTGAGCGTAGTCGTCAAATCCACCGAAGTCATGATTCAAAAGTGAGTATGGAGGGCGGGCTTTAGCCAGGCTTTAGCCGGCGCGGGGCTTCAGCCCCGCCTCACTCCGTCACAGCCTTCGAATCGATCAGCCCCCGTATCTCCGCGATGCAATCCACCACCGCCTTAGCCCCCTGATCGCCGGACTTGCGATGCCGCACCGACACCTGCCCGCTCTGCGCCTCGCGATCACCTATCACCAGCATGTAAGGAATCTTCTGCAACTGCGCGTCCCGGATCTTTAAATTAACCTTCTCGTTCCGTTCGTCCACTGTGGCGCGAATACCGGCCGCTTCTAACTGGCTGTGCACGGATCGCGCGTACTCCAACTGTCGGTCGGTGATCGGCAGCACGATGGCCTGCACCGGCGCCAGCCACACCGGGAAAGCTCCCGCATAATGCTCCAGCAGAATGCCGAAGAAGCGCTCGATCGAGCCGTACAACGCGCGATGCACCATCAGCGGTTGATGCGCCTTGCCGTCTTCGGCGATGTACTCCAATGCGAAGCGCTGCGGCAGGTTGAAGTCGAATTGCACTGTGGATAGCTGCCAAAGCCGGCCGATCGCATCCACCAGCTTCACGTCGATCTTCGGGCCGTAGAACGCGGCCTCGTCCGGCGCCACCTTCACCTTCATATTCAGCCGCGTCACCGCTTTCATGAGCGCGTCTTCGGCCAGTTTCCACTGCTCGGGCGAGCCCAGGTACTTACCGCTGACGCCGTTGTCCCAGGTAGAGAGCTCGGCTTCGTAGTCGTTGAAGCCGTAAGTGTGCAAAGTGTCCACAGCAAACTCGAGACAGCTCACGATCTCGTCTTCAATCTGTTCGGGAGCGCAGAAGATATGCGCGTCGTCCTGCGTGAAGCCGCGCACGCGCAGCAAGCCGTGCATCACACCGGAGCGCTCATACCGGTAGACGGTGCCAAGTTCGCCGAGCCGAACGGGCAGGTCGCGATAGCTGCGCATCCGGTCGCGATAGATCAGAATGTGGCCCGGACAGTTCATCGGCTTCAATTGGTACTCCGCGTCATCCAGCTCGATGCGAGAGAACATGTTCTCGGCATAGTGGCCGTAATGGCCGGAGGTCTTCCACAAATCCGCGCGCATCACGTGCGGCGTGTAGACCAGCGCATAGCCGCGCTTGACGTACTGGTCGCGCATCCAGTCTTCGATCTGGCGTCGCACCACGCCCCCCTTGGGATGGAAAAAGATCAGCCCCGGACCGGCCAGCTCCTGAATGCTGAAGAGGTCCAGTTCCTTGCCGAGTTTGCGATGATCGCGCTTCTTGGCCTCTTCGAGCTTGGTCAGGTGCTCGTCAAGATCCTTCTTGGTAAAAAATGCGGTGCCGTAGATACGCTGCAACTGCTTGTTGTGTTCGTCGCCTTTCCAGTAAGCGCCCGCGATCGAGAGCAGCTTGAACGCTTTGATCTTGGAAGTCGCAGGCACATGCGGGCCGCGGCAGAAATCGATGAAATGCGGGCCCAGAGTGTATTGGCTGAACACATCGCCGGCGCGTTCCTCGATCAGTTCCTTCTTCATCCAGTCGTCGGCATACTTGCGCAGGCCTTCGTCCTTGGGGGTCATGACGCGCTCATAGGGCAGGTCGCGCGCCTGAATCTCCCACATGCGCTTCTCGATCTTTTCCAGGTCTTCGGGAGTGAAAGCCGTGGGCCGGTCGAAATCGTAATAGAACCCGGTATCGATGGGCGGACCGATGCCCAGCTGGGTCTCCGGGAACAGCTCCAGCACGGCCGCGGCCAGCAGGTGCGCGGTGGAATGGCGGTAGACCGTGAGCGCGGCGGGATCCTTTGCAGTCAGGATCTGCAGAGTGGCATCGCCCTCCAGCGGACGAGTCAGATCGTATAACTCGCCGTTTACTTTGGCGACGATGGCGGCGTCGGCCAGACGGGGGCTGATACCGCGCGCGATATCGATGGGCCGGCTCCCCGCCGCGACCGACTGTTGACTGCCGTCGGGCAGGGTAATCTGGATGTTACTCATAGGGAATTTTCAGAGTAACACGGGGCGCCGCACCGAAGCCGTTCTGTCCAGCAAGAAGGCGACTGAGCCTGGGAGAATGACTGCTGGCTGCCATTAAGGAGGGGCGATGAATCGTTAACGGCATAGGCAAACCTTTGCCGCTGGCACGGTCTTCAAGATGACTCCGCGTGGTATGCTGACCACGCGGTACAGCTTCTGCGCCCAAAGCGGGTGTACGGACGGCACACAACCCGCGGGGATCATTCAGGCCGTCGATGGGGACTTCTATGGGACCACCTACTATGGCGGGGCCAACGGCCACGGAACTGTCTTCAAGATCACTCCGCGTGGCCAGCTAACGACGCTATACCGGTTCTGCGCCCAAGGCGACATGTGCCCGGACGGCTTCAACCCCGCGGCGGGCCTGGTCCAGGCTACCGACGGCAACCTCTACGGGACAACGCTCCACGGCGGGGCCAACCTCAACTCCGGGACGGTCTTCAAAATCGCTCCGGGCGGCACGCTGACAACGCTCCACAGCTTCTGCTCCCAAAGCGAGTGCATGGACGGCAAACACCCATATGCGGCTCTCGTCCAGGCCGCGGACGGGGACCTTTACGGGACAACATCGATAGGCGGCGCCAATGTGTACTATGGGACGGTTTTCAAAATCACGCCAGACGGCGCGCTATTCACGCTCTACAGCTTCTGCCCACAAGAGGGGTGTCCGGACGGTGCGTACCCCACCGCAGCGCTCATCCAGGCCACCAATGGGGACTTCTACGGGACAACTGCTTATGGGGGCGCCCAAGGCGCTGGGACCGTGTTCAAAATCACCCGCGACGGCACGGTCACGACGCTCTACAGCTTCTGCTCTCAAAGCGCGTGCATGGACGGCGCAGAGCCCTTCACTGGGTTGCTCCAGGCCAGCGATGGGAACTTGTACGGGACCACCACATACGCTGCGCAGCCGCAGCAGATCCACGAATACCTCACTCACTATCGCCGTGGGCTGCAGGGCATGCTCAGGCCGTTCGTGGTGCAGATACGCTTCGGCGATTCCGCGTATCTGCTTGTGGACCAACAATCGTAGGAGAATCGGGTTTTAAGGGCCTCAATCAGTCCACGCGTCGTTGTGCGCACCAGCGTTGCGCGGATCTCGGAATACGAGAAGCGCCACACCTGCCCGGTTCAAGAAACCGGATACGAGATCGGAACCGTGGTGGGCCTGTTCTCCGGACCGGCGGCACAATGGGGAGTGGAGATCTGCAAGGATATGGACTTTCCGGGTCTGGTCGCGCGCCTATGGCCGGCGCGGCGTGCGCATCCTGGCGGTGCCGGCGTGGGACTTCATTAGAGATGGCCGGCTGCACTCCCGTTTGGCGGTCATGCGCGCTGTCGAAGACGGATTCAGTATGGCGCGCGCCGCGCAACAGGGTTTGCTGACGTTCATCGACGCCTACGGGCGCATCCTTGGCGAGGCGGCTACTTACACGGCGCCCGAAGCCTTGTTGGTGAGGAGCGTGCCCGCCGGTCGCGGAGCTACCGTTTACAACAGCTTGGGTGATTGGTTTGGATGGTCTTGCGTGTTGGGTTTGACCGGTATTATTTGCTGGGCGCTGCAATCAAAGGGGCGCTGAGAAGGCCGTCGCAGGCCGGCCCCCACATATTCCGTCGCACCTGGAGAGCTATCATGGCGCCGGGGTAATGGTGCGGCGTGCCGCCCCAGTCAAGGCGGCTGCGGCCTAAGGCATTCCCACATTCTCTCAAAAACCGCACCACCCGGAGCCTTCTGTTACAATTAATACCAACATGAGCGGCGAGATGGAAATTGATTATTTCTATCCCTCCCATTCATGTTTTGTTTGGACCGGGTGGCGAGCCGCGGGGCGGGAGCGGGGGATGAGCTAGCGCATGGATTTCGACCAACTGCACACATTCCTCGAAATCGTCAGGCTGAAAAGCTTTTCGAAAGCCGCGCAGACCTGCTACCGGACACAGCCGGCCATCAGTGCGCAAGTGCGGCAGCTCGAGCAGGAGCTCAACACCGCGCTATTCGAGCGCTTCGGCAGCCGTATTTCGCTGACCACCGCCGGGAAACTCTTCGCCGATTACGCCGCCCAAATGCTGGACCAGCGGCGGCAGGCCCAGGATGCCATCAACGAACTGGAGCGCAATCCGCGCGGCGAGTTGGTGATCGCGGCCAACGAGGCGACGTGTATCTACGTCCTGCCGCAAGTCTTCTCCGAGTACAAGAACCAGTTCCCCGCCGTGCAACTGCAGGTGAATCGGTCATACGGGGCGCGCGTGGTGGATGCGGTGATGGAAAACATCGCCGATTTTGGCCTCACGCAATTGCCGGTAGAGGAGAAGCGGCTGCAGGTGGTGGATATCTATCGCGATGAAATCCGGCTGATCGCGCCGGCCCGGCACCCGCTGGCCGACTGCAAGTCCGTGTCCCCTTCCGACCTGGCGCAATTCCCACTGCTGTTGCCGAAATCCGGCACCACGCGCGCGCGCCTCAACGCCTGGTTTGAGTTGGTGGAGGACGATCTGCGCGTTTCCATGGAGCTGGATTCCACCGAGATGATGAAGCGTTTCGTGATGGCAGGTTTGGGTGTGTCGTTCCTGGCGGTTTCCAACTGCCGCGAGGAAGTAGCCGCGGGCAAGCTGCGCGCTATTTCGCTGGCGCCCGAGCCCATGTTGCGGCGGCTGGGGCTGATCTACCGGAAAGATAAAGCACTCTCGAAGGCCGCGCTGGGTTTCATTCAAGTGGTAGCTGACAATTTGGGCGACCGGCAAGTAGCGCGTGAGAAGCGCCCCAAGGTAATGGTGGGATAGATGAACTGCGGAAAATGTGGAAAAAAGTTTGACGCCGCCGACGGCGTGAATTGCCCCCATTGCGGCGCACCGGCAGCGTTGTCTAAATCGGGCGTGGTGAAGAGTTCCACGATCCTGGTCTCGATGGGCGAGAAGGATGCCGTCTACCGGTCCGTTAAGGATATGCCGGCACCCTTGCGCCGCCAACTGCTGAAGTCCACCAACGGGCTGAATTCGGCGACTATTCTGATCGCCGACCGGCGCGGCCGGGAAGAGATCGCGCGCGCCATACAAAACCTGCCGTCGAGCTTGCAGCGGCGTTTTCTGAAGCCATTCCGCGACGAGCCCGGGGGGCTACGCGCGTGGCTGATGCGTCCACGGGTGAAAATGGCGATTGCCGGGTTGCTGGGCGCGGGCAGCATGCTGGTGATCTGGTTCCTGTTCACTCACCGCTGGCTGTAGCCTGGAGGACTAAGTCCGCGCAGCGCTCAGCGCCGACATTAGCGTCCAGATTTCCCTGCTTCGAGCAGAGGATTCCAGCCGTAACTGAGAAATGAACTTGCGCCCGCACGCGAAGCTTGCGCCCCTGGTACTCCGTTTGCTTCATCTCTAGCCCGTATGCGCATTCGCCATAAAAATAAGCGATCCGCGAAGTGCCGGACGGCGCATTTCGGTGCCAGGATGAGGCGCTTTGCCACACGCGGCTGGATAATCTCCGCTGCGGCTTTGATGGCAGTTTTTCCCTGTTTGGCTTTACCGCCCGGCGTTCTGTATTCCACCACCGTACCTTATTCGGTCCCGTATGGTACGGGCACGGAGCTTCTGACGGCGCTGCCCAATATAAGTGTAGTGACGACGGATGCACCCGGGAACAGCTACGTGGCCGGATCTATCTATGCGAACGGTTTGGCCAGCACGCCGGGCGTGGTGCAACCCGCATATGCCGGTGGAGCGTGCCCTGACGAATTTGGGATTCCGGTGAACGCTTGCCCCGATGCGTTCATCGCCAAGTTCGATCCAAACGGGATGCTCCTGTTTCTGACCTACTTGGGCGGCACGGGCAGCGACATTCCGTATTTTCTCGCGCTAGACAATGCGGGCAATATCTACGTTGCCGGACAAACGAATTCGACCGATTTTCCACTGGCAGGCGCTCCGTGGCGGCCGGTTTTATCCGATGAGGGGACATTTGTGGCAAAGCTTTCCGGAAATGGAAAGACGTTGATCTGGTCGACGGTATTAAACGGAGCGTTGCTTCAATTATCGATTGCGCCGGATGGCACCATTTATTATTTGGCCCAAACGACTGCAACGGCCAGTGGGCAAGTCTCGACGACGGTCGCCCTGACAGAGCTGAACCACTATGGCCAATTCGTAGCGACTGTGAACGTGCCTTCAGGAACGGGGGCAGTGGCAGTTGGTGCGGATGGATCGGTCTACATCGGCGGACTAACCGCCACCGGTTCTGACGTCACTCCGACGGCTGGCGCGTGGCGGACCACCTACAACGGAGGTACGGATGGCTTCGTCGCGCAAGTGAGTGCCAGTCTCTCGGGATTCACGTGGCTCACTTTGGCGGGCGGTAGTGAGATGGATTCCGAGGCTGATGATAATGTCAGCCTGATTCAGCCGGCGCCGGACGGCACCTTGTGGATTGCCGGATACACGAACGAGTCCGATTTCCCCGTTCTGCCGGGCGCATGGCAGTCTTCTCCTAGGGGTAGCTTCCTGGTTCATCTTTCCGCGGACGGCTCGAATGCGCTGGCAGCCACCTACCTCCCCGCGGGCCCGTCCACCATCGCCCTGGATGGCAGCGGCAACGTGATCTTTAGCGCGCTCGACGGCAGCGGCTTCCCGGCCACTCCGGGAGCGCCGTGGCCCTGCGCGCAGCTTGTCGCGGGATCGCCGGGCGGATTTGCTCAGGGCTTTTTCGGAAAGATCGATGCAGCCGGTCAACTTCTGCTGTGGGGCACCTGGAACGGTCCTTCGGTTCCAGGCGGCCCCGCCGCCGTTAATGCAGACGGCGATGCTATTGTTGCGGGCAGTGACAATCAGGGCGACGTAATTCTAAGCGCGGTGACCACTGTACCCGGCCCACCGGCGCTGGTGGAGTCTTGTATCGCTCCATCCGGCTATCCTTTTTTGTCTGGGCCGCTGGCCGCCGGGGAACTCATTTCTATCTACGGCGCGGGATTCGGACCGGAGCAAGGCGTTACGGCACAGGCGTCCGGAAATACGATTGGAACCGAACTGGGCGGCGTGCAGGTGCTCATCGAAGGCGCACCCGCACCGTTGATTTACGTCTCTTCGGCGCAGATCAACCTGGTAACTCCATATTTATTGAATGGGCGCAACACGGCGCACATTCAGATCGTGACCGCGAGTGCTGCCTCGAACGAAGTCGTCCTGGGCGTGCAAGCTGCAGCGCCGGAGATATTCGTGACCCAGGAAAGTGATGACATCAGCACTGCCGCTATTCTCAACCAGGACAACACCGTCAATAGCCAGGGTAATCCGGCGCACGTAGGCGATACCGTGGCGATGTTCGCGTCCGGAGTAGGCCAGACGAATCCGCCGGGCGTAGACGGCGAGATTCCCCAAGCGGCGGGCGGCACCCCCGTACTTCCAATCATGGTGCAGTTGATGAGCGCCGGGACGGCTTCCCCGTCCGCAACAGTCACCTATGCCGGAAATGCACCAGGGCTGGTATCCGGCGTGACGCAGGTGAACTTTCAGGTGCCGTCAGTTAATCGGGTGGGCGCGGGCCCCTCCTATCCAGCCTGGATTGTTTTGTACGCCGGCGAAACGCCGAGCGGCCCAGTCGCGGAGGGTCCGGTAATCTGGTTCGAGTAGCCCACTGAGCGTGCGGCACATCGTTTACCGGTACTGCTAATGCACCGCGCGTCCTAAATAATTTCCATAACCTACAATCACCGTCGAAGCCACCAGCACAAACAAGCTAAGCGCGACCAGCCATTTCGTGCGCGTGCCGACGCCTTTCCACTCATGCAGCGCGATTCCCCACAGTGTGCTGAAGATGATGATACTGGCCATGTGCAGCGTCCAGCTCGAAAACTTGAAGGTGCCCATCTGCGTTTCGCCCATGGTGTAGAAGAAGAACTGCATATACCAGGTGCTGCCCGCAATGGCGCAGAAGATGTAATTAGCCAACATCGGAGCGTATTCGACCTGCGCGGGGGCGGGCGCCAGCGCCACCGCCATCTCCTCGCCGGGCGCATCGATGGCCGATTCGATGATGGGCTCGGCCGCGCGCGCGGGAACCTCGCCGCGCAGCCTCGAGCTGAAATACTGGTATCCGGTATGGTTGCGGATATTGAGGACCAGGCACCATATGAAATTCGTCGTGAAGCCTCCGGCCAGCACCACAACCAGCACCGGAAGACCCTGCCATAACACCGGCGTACCGTGTCGCAGCGTAATCTGCTTGATCGGATCGCCGGCCGCCAGTCCATAAGCGAAACAAGCGCTCATGATGCCGGAAAACGTGGCCACCAGCAAGCCGCGCTTCAGGCTGAATTCGCGAATGGCGGCACGCTTCTGCTCTTCGGAGAGTTCCCGCTCCTTGGAGACGCCCGCCGCGCCTGCAAATGCGATGCCGGTCAAGCAGATGGCTACCCCGCACAGGATCACCAGGCCGGAGCTTGTGCCGAGCACCTGCCGGGCGAACTCGCCGCGGAAGATCGGCGGCAGCAGCGTGCCGAATGCCGCCGTGTAACCCAGCACCATAGCCATGCCCAATGACATGCCCAGATAGCGCATGGTCAGGCCGAACGTGAGGCCGCCGGATCCCCACAGTACCCCAAACACGTAGGCCCAGAACAGGCTGCTGGCGGGAGTCTCGCGCAGGACGGCGAACAAATCGTTGGTCATGGTCAGCGCCAACAGCCAGGGCATGATGATCCAACTGAAGATTCCGCCGGCCAGCCAGTAGGTCTCCCAAGCCCACTGTTTCACACCCCGAAAACCGAGGTAGAAGCTGGCGGAGGAGAGCCCTCCCAACCAGTGCAGAAACACGCCGAGCATGGGATTTGCGGTCATGGGGTACTTAAGCCCGAGTGTAACAAGCCTTCGGATACTTCGCAGGGCGCGCCATTAGAACCTTCGCGGCCTGCGAGGGCGCTCGGCGGACAAAACCACCAGCCACCAGCAACCAACCACCAGCCACGCCGGAGGCGGCCTGAGAGGCCGCCGCAGGCTGAGAGCCTGCCCCACTGTACAATGAGGATGCATGGACCAGCGCCGCATGTGCCCGAACTGCCGGGCCTTCATTACCAGTCGCGATAAAGTATGCCCCTACTGCAATCAGCGCGTGGGGCCGCGCGCCATCGACCGCCGCGATCCGGGCGCCGTTCTGGGCGGCTTCATTCCGCACGCCCGCTTCGTCACCATGATCATCTTGACGATCAACGTCGGCCTGTATCTGGCCACCGTGCTTTTCAGCCAACGGTCTGGCCAAGGCGGCGGCCTTATGAGTGTGGATGGGCGGACGCTCATCGAATTCGGGGCCAAGCTGCGCGCTGCCATTATCGGCTACGGGCAGTGGTGGAGGCTCGTAACCGCCGGATTCCTGCACGGAGGATTGCTGCACATCGGCATGAATTCCTGGGTGCTTTTCGATTTGGGCGCGCAGGTGGAAGACGTGTACGGCGCCAGCCGTTTGATTGTGGTTTATTTTCTGGCCACCGTCAGCGGGTTCCTGCTGAGCACTTTCTGGACCGCGGCGATATCGGTCGGCGCTTCGGCCGGGATCATGGGTCTGCTGGGCGCCATGATCGCGCTGGGGGTGCGCAACCGCCACACCGCAGCCGGCGCTGCAATACACGGGATGTATGTTCGATGGGCGGTGTACATCCTGATTCTCGGCGTACTGCCCGGGCTGCATATCGATAATGCCGCGCATATTGGGGGGCTGGCAGCCGGGTTCGGTGTCGCGTACGTGGCTGGCACGCCGCGCGTCGAAACGGCCCCGGGCGAGCGGCTCTGGCGGATAGCGGCGGGGGCTTGCGTAGTGATAACGGCGGTCTGCTTTCTAAAGATGTACTTGTGGTTCTCGACCGGCATGCAATAAACTAAGGTTATATGCGCCTCCGTTATTTCCTGCCGGCTCTGCTGATCGGCGCGGGCCTGCTGCTGCCCGTACAGCCGGCTGCGCTGGCCAAGACCAGCTACAAGCAACCGAAATTCAAGAAGTTTAAAGCCAAGAAGTTGAAGGCCGGGAAAAGGACCAAGGCGCACAAGATCCCCAAGCGCAAGGTTGTCAAACATCGTTAACGCGGCCCGTTAGGCCGCCTGCCTTTCGAGCGCGTTCTGCAGCGACAGATGATCCCCGTTGCCGCAAAGCCGCACCGTTATGAGCCGTTCGCTGATCGCGCAAACGCTCGCCAGTCTCGCCAAGAGCATACACTTCATGGTTACTCGATCTCAGTCCGACTTCCGCTGGGCCGCAGACATTTCTGATTGTCTCGACGTAGGGTGAAGCAGCGTGAATACGATGAGGAGTCTCTGGAGCGGGCACGAGTTGTGGAAGCCCCGCACGTCGCGTTCGTTGCGAGCAAGCCAGGCGGGTTAAGATCCTCGAGTACTTGCGCGCGCGGCCTCGCGGCCGGAAGCCTGGGCCGCTTGCATGCACCTGCCGGACTCCAGATTGGCGCAGTGTCGCCGGAGGAAATCGCCGTCGGTATCACGAAAGCACCTATTATTTCTGTTGTGCCCGGTGCAAACAGAAATTCGACAACGATCCTGCGGCCGCGGTGGCTGCTGCATGATCGTTCGCCGGCTGGACCACTGTAAGTGCCCGGAGGTCATGCGATACTGAAAAGGTTGGCCGGGATAGCTCAGTTGGCAGAGCGCTAGATTTGTAATCTTGAGGTCGCGGGTTCGACCCCCGCTCCCGGCTCCACGCACCAAGCCTGACTTGCACAGGCGAGCGGTGGTTCCAGTAAGCATAAACAGACGGCTCGCGCAAACAGGTAACGGATGCGCTGCAGCCGGCCAGCCCACCCATTACCGCACTGGCTTACGTGGTGGCCCCCGTATTCTTGAGCGTCACTGTAAAGTAGAAACGCCACGTACAACGAGCAAAACATGAACGCAACAGAATCCATAGCCGACACTGAAATGCTGCCGGCTTGAAGGTCACATAGGTCAGGTGAGAGAATTTCTGGCCGCAGAATCTGGATGGCTCGAAGAAGTGCTATGCCAACAGTGGCGGAACCAGCAGATGCTAAGCGGCAATGGTCCGGCCTCTGTTGCTTTGGCTATCGTGTTGCGGTCGCTCCCGGCTGGCGGGATAACGGATCTGCCCCTCTCTGCCGCCGCACCGGCCACGACCGGTGCCGATTTTGTTCGCCCCGATTCCCCCGGCCTTGGGGCCACAACCGACCCTCCGTCCGCTGGGGGAATGCGGCACGGGAACGGCCTATGACGCGCGCGCCGCGGGTACAAGCCTTACTACGCCGCGGCCGGCGTGGAGAACCGAAATGAGAAAGCTACTATTCATCGGCGTGCTGATTACCGGCGCCGCCTGCGCGGAGGATGGCGGCTCAGCCGCACTGACCGCGTCAACTATAAACAATGGCACTCTGCCGGCCTACTTCACGAACATGAGTACCACCGGCATGGCGCTGATTGGTGGGAACGTATATTCCAATTACGGCGGCACCACCAACGGCTGTCTGCACCTCGGCGCGGGTCCGAACGCCGCCAATGACACGGGTCTGTGCGGATCCGCCTCGGGCATCAACCAGTTTTGGAACCTCTGGACGGCCGCGGGAAGCGCTAACCAGGCAGCCACCACGGACGGCTCGGGCAACTTGACCTGGTCGAATCTGGGCAGCATCGCAGGCACTCTCGCCGCGGCGCAATTTCCTTCGGCGTATGCCATGTCGAGCCACTGGTACCTGTCATGGGCACCCGTGGCGTCAACTTCCGGATCCCCGACCCTATACACATTGACGGGGCCTGCGCATACCGGTCTGACCGTGGGCAAGGAGGCACAGGATTTGACCTTCAACCTCGCGCGCATCGTACAGTTCACCGGCGGGAGCCCCATCTCCGCACAGCGCGCCTTCTATATCTCCGCGCCCACGTACGCATTCACCGCCGCGAACACCATGTCCACCGCGGCCACCATGGCGATCTCAGGCGCTCCGGTACCCGGCACCAACGCCACGATCACCCAATCAGTGGGCCTGTGGGTTCAGGACGGTGCTGCGGGCGGCACGCAGGCCGTGGGCTTCCGCGCGGACGCCCCCACCGGCGGCACGAACAACTGGGCCAGCTACCTGAATGGCAATGTCAGCATCGGCAGTGGCTCCATCGGCAACGCCAGCGACAACACGCTGTTTGTACAAGGTCCCAGCACCAGCAACACCAGGATGGTGGTCGAAGAGTCGTCCACCTCGCCAGGGGCCTCGCCCTTCTCCGTGGAAAATAGCGCGGGCACTGTCCAATTTGGCATAGACACGAGCAACAACACCATGCTGATTGGGGCGGCCAGCCAGCACGTCAATCGCGTCAGCGGTACCAACAAAGACGCTTGGGGGACGGCCACACTGGCCGGCGGCACGGTCACCGTTACCTTCACTACCGCTTACAATGCCCCGCCGGTGTGCGTCGCCAACAGCCAGGGGTCCACCAACGCGCTCAAGGTAGCGCCCAGCACGACAGCGGTGGTTTTCACCAGTTCGAGCGCATCCGACACCGGCAAAATTTCATACGTCTGCTTTGGTGACCCTAACTGACATGAAAAAACTGGCCCTACTCCTTGTCTTGCTGGACGGCTGTCTGGCCGCCCAATGCAACATCTATAACGCGGGAGCAACCTGCCCCAACTCCGGTACGATTCCGGGCACTTCGCCCGCGGAGACCTGGGCCGGCGCGCCGAATTACCAGTTGTTCGCGAATGGCAGCAAGACGTCTTTCAATAACATTTACACGAACTTCGCCGCTTCGCCTCAGCCACTAACTCAGCCTTGTGCGCAGGTTGTGCCCATGACGCCGTCGTACATCCAGACGGATTTGGATAGTAACCCATCCTGCCCAACCAGCGGAGTCTGCAACTACGACAATGTGATCGTCGAGGCGAACTACATCCGTTCCCTGGTGGCTGCGCCGCCGAACGGCGCCGGCCTGACTTGCGTGGACATCAACATCTGGGCCGTGCCCTTTGCGGCATCTGCGGCTTATTTGGCAAGCGGCTTGAATTATTGCGGCACGTACGGAACCTGTTACACGACCACCACTGCGGAAACCGCGACGCTCACGGTCTTCACCACGGTTCTGAACTGGCTGCACAGCACCTATCCCAGCGTGAAGATTCACATAGCTCCGACCGTCGACAGCTACTCGAACTCGATGTGTGGCATCGCCACCGGCCATACCGGATCGAGTTACAACTACACGGAGTCGCAAATTCAGGACTGCATGGTGCCCATCTACGCGGCGATCGTAAAGACCGTCTGGGTGGACAACTTCTCGGCGGAGCACGAAGCCTGCGGCGTGGAGGCGCTGTACATGGGGGTGTCGAGCGGCGGCCCGAATGGCGGCTGCTGGCTTTCGGTCGCGGATAACAATACCTTCATCGCTGCGGTAGCCGCCGCGATCCGCGCCACTAGCCGGAACCCCGCGATCAAGATCGGGTTCGGCGCCACTACTTCCGATGATACTGGAGACGCTCCGGGACATAGTTGCGCTTCTCCCGGGTCCACCAGTTACTGGTGCTCGGCCATCGGCAAATTGATGGGCTGCTCCGGAGCGACTAACGTGCTGGACTACGCGAGCGTGCACACCTACCCCAACGAGGGCGGCTCGGCCACGCAATACGCCACGCTGGCGCCCACAACCTCCGGGATGCTGAATTCCTACAGCCTGATGCTGGCCAATGTGCCCGCGTGCAAAACCAAGGTGGCCGATGAGGGCGGATTTGTCAGGTGGGGTTGCAGCACGTGCACCGGCGATGGCGGCACTTACCTCAATATGCCCTACGTCCAGTTCATCAATGACGGATCGTTCGCGGCATGGGTGCACGCGTACTTCACCTGGGCGCGTGCCAACCGACTGGCCTTCGCGAGTATCTTCTCGTGCAGCGAAGGGCTGATCATGCTCAGCGACGACGCGAACAACATGCGCTGCAGTAACGGGGTGAACAGCACCGGCCTTGGTTCCAGAGTAGATAACTACGATGTGAACGTGATGCAGGCGCTCGCCGCCCTCGGCAGCGGCGGCTCTATGGTCTCTGCCGACGGGCTGCTCTATGGGGCGTCCGGCGAGGGGCCGCAATCGTCCATTCAAGGCGTTGGGCACCTCTCTGGAGTCGGTAGCATCCGATGACCCGATCCCGGCGACGGCAGGGTTGCGACTACGCCCCACGTTCTTTCATTAGCTCGCGGTTACCGCCAGTGTCCTTCTACAAAGACCCAACCAGCATGACGGCGAACCCAGTGTGCCGGTACCCAACTGACGCCTGATCTCGGTACGACCACCAAGCCCCGGGTACCCAGACACATGAGGCACCGTCCGAACTATGCAGAACTGACTACGACTCCCGCGCTCAATACACTACCGGCGAGCAAAACTCGGGCGCACGCGCGCTTTCGCTAAGAACTGGATGGCAAAGAATTCGGACGGCCGCTATGAGCGGCAGTGACGTTGCACCGCTGTTTTGTTGATCCAAGCACAGGTTAACAAATCAAAAGACAAGCATCTACTGTAGGTAGGCAACGATAGAGCTAAGACGATGTGTCTCACGAACCCGAACTTGTATGTGATCTCCGGTGGCCCGGGCGCCGGAAAGACGACCGTCCTCCTCGAACTGGCGAGGCTTGGTTTTCGGTATGCGCCGGAGGTTGCAAGGCAGATCATCCAAGAGCAAATTCGGTCAGGAGGAACCGCGCTGCCATGGGCTGATCGCCAGGCTTACACGCATGTCATGCTGCAGCGCTCCATAGAGTCTTTTAAGAAGCATACGCCTGCCTCGAAGCCGTTATTCGCCGACCGCGGGATACCGGATACTCTTTGCTACACGCGCCTCATCGCCCTGGATGAGACTGCCGACATCGAGAGCGCATGCCGCCGATACCGGTATGCTGCACTCGTTTTTCTGGCTCCGCCCTGGGGGGAGATCTATCAGACGGATGGCGAACGCAAACAGGACTTCAGCGAAGCGGAGAGAACATATCAATACATGGCCAAAATCTATCGGGAGTGCGGCTATGAAATGATTGAACTGCCGAAACTGAGGCCGGCCGAGCGGGCCGAATTCATATTGGATCAACTCCGGTTCGACGAACAATAGCAATGCCGTAGGGTGCGGATTTCGATCATGCAGTGCCAAAAATTAGTAGCGCGTTGAAAACTGGCCGCGCGACATCGTTTCCGGAATTTCTTGAACCGGACGGCTGCTGGTATTGGGAAGTCTTCGGATTCTCGAAGGGACCCTTTAGGTCGTCCACTCGTAACTAAAGATATGGTCCCGCGTCTCGACTATTGGCAAACCGCGCTGGATCTTCGAGTGTCAGCACGTAGGCCTACCAAGTCAGCGCCCCCACTCCCTTCATTTGCCGCAGTAAGTCAATATGCCCATATTTACATCCTTGGTGACTCCTGGCACCGGTCTCCGCGTCTTGGCCGGCTTGCCGGTTCGCTTGCTGCTCGTCTGGGAATTGCTGTTCTTTTTCAAAGCCGATCTTCTAATAAATGTGCTTGAACACCTTGTGGGTTGTGCTCTAACTGTAGGCCAACCCAAGCCGTAATCGACCTTCTCATCCCATCTAGCGGTCTCGGCCACTTCCCAGAAGCGGGGGCTTATGGTTCTTCATTACGCGCAGCGCGGCTATTAGGCGATTCGCAAGCGCACTATGCCCGTGTGCATCGTTTGGATTGCGCAGACGACGTCAATCCACCAACGCCTCGTAGGCCATCCTCTTGAACTGGCCGGCGGCCACGACGTCGCTGCTGGGCAGCACATTGACCAAGAAGACGCCGACCATATGTTCCTTGGGATCAATCCAGAAGCTGGTTCCCGCCGCGCCTCCCCAATTGTATTCGCCCTCCGAGCCGACGCCCGCTGACTTGCCAGGGCCCAAATTCACGGCAAACGTCAAGCCGAAACCGTAGCCTTCCGCCGGCATGCCGCCGGTACGTGCGAGGGTGCCGAGGTGATCGCTCCTCATGAGTTCGACCGATTTACGGCCGAGAATGCGCACGCCCTCAAGTTCGCCGTCGTTCAACAACATGGTAACGAAGCGCGCATAGTCGTCGAGAGTCGATACGGAACCCGCTCCGCCTAATAGCAGCGTCGGCTTCTTCTTGTAGTTCTCTTGCGCTGGGGCGGTGGAGGGTTCGATGCCGCCGCCTTTCTTAGGCGTGTACAGCACCGCGAGACGACTCCACTTTTCTTCCGGCACGAAGAAGGCCGTATCCTTCATACCGAGCGGACGGAAAATCCGCTCTTCGAAAAACTGGTCGAGCGGCTTGCCGGAGACGACCTCCACGAGACGCCCCAGCACGTCAATCGAGAAGCCGTAGTGAAACGTCGTGCCAGGCTGGTGGTTTAAAGGGGCGGTGGCCAGACGCCGTACCGCTTCCGCCAAATCGAAAGACACCCACCCGTTTCCGCCCGTCACACCCAGCTTCTTGTAAGCCGGCTCGCCGTTTTCATCCTTCGGTCCCCCGTAGTCGAGGCCACTGGTGTGTCGAAACAGGTCGCGGACCGTGATGGGGTGATCAGCGGGAACGGTGTAGTATGTCCGCTGTCCGGCGGCGTCAAACGATTCTTGAGCGACGCTCATCTTGGTGAACTCCGGAAGGTACTTCGATACCGGATCGGTGAGCGAAAACTTGCCCTCTTCGTAAAGAATCATCGCGGCGACGCCTGTGATGGCCTTTGTCATCGAGTACATACGCACGATCGTGTCGGGCTTATAAGCACCCCAAGTCTCGCGGAAGACGACCTTACCGTTCCGCGCGATGAGGCCAGAGGCACCGTTCAGCCGGCCAGTGGTGATATGTTCCTGCATAACGGTGTTAATCCGGTTCAGGCGATCACTCGAGAAACCGGCCTGCTCCGGAGCCGCGGTCGGCAAGCTCGCGCCGACTACCAACGCTGCGACCAAACAGAAGACGAAAAGAATCCGCATGAGGGCAAATCTATCACAGAGGCAGCTCCACGTGTGCGCCAGGCTACAAACCAGGTTACAAACCAGGTTACAAAGCAGTGCGCTGTGGAACTCGGTCCGGCCGTGAAGCCCCGTGATACTGCGTTCAGGGGTGAAGCACCCGCCACGAGAGAAGTCGGACCGCTCAGATCTCGGTCCGCAAAGCCGCCTCTTTTCGGAGGACGTTGTTTGCCATCATCGTCCACGCGAATCAGTCGCGGCTGTACCGCGAGCGGCCAAAGCTCCTGCTCCCTGACGCTGGCAGGTTCAGCCTCTCGCCTCCTTTTCCCGGCCGCAACCGTGAGCAGGCGACTACGGCGGGCGGCTACTTTCGGTAAGCCGGCTCGAAGTTATCTACGATCCACATATCCGATTTCGCTTCCGCCGCGGAGTAGAGCAGGGTCATGGTCTGCAGAGGCTGCCAGAGTTGCTCGGCTACATATCCATCGCGGGTCTTGATGTTGAAGATCGTAGATTGCGATCCACTTCCGCCACGGCGGTGGGCAGAGCCGGCACCAGCCGCATCGGGTCGCCTGCGGAGCGAACGACGAAGGTCGTGGTGTACAGGCTAACCCAGGAGTGGCGACCGTACGGGCGCGCCGGTCCACGGAGCCGACGGGAACCTCGACGGGACCACATACTATGGAGGGGCCGGCGACATATACGACTGTCTTCAAGATCACGCCGGGCGGCGCGCTGACATTGATACACAGCTTCTGCGATGAAGGCGTGTGCCCGTATGGCGCGGAGCCGGCCGCGGGGCGGATCCAGGCGGCTGACGGGGACTTCTACGGGACAACCGAGATTGGCGGGGCCACTGTGGTGGGACGATTTTCAAAATCACCCCAACCGGCGCGCTGTCGACCGTATACCGTTTCTGCGCGCAAAGCGGCTGCGCGGACTGCGGCGGCTCGCCCCACGCCGGCGGGCGCGCTTACGACATTGCACACCTTAGATAATACGGACGGCGGAGAGCCCGACGGCGCGTTGGTTCAAGCCATCGATGGCGATCTCTACGGGACGACCTCTAGCGGCGGAGCCAACGGTCAGGGAACCGTCTTCAGGATCACTCCCAGCGGAAAGTTGTCGACGTTACGTAGCTTCTGCGCCCAGGCCGGGTGCAGGGACGGCGAATACGCCTCCCAAGGGCTGGCCCAAGCGACCGACGGCAACTTCTACGGGACAACGTTCGCGGGCGGGAAGGGTTACGGGACCATCTTCAGAATCACCCCGGGCGGCGTCCTGACGAGGCTTTACGTCTTCTGCCCCCAAAGCGGATGTCCGGACGGATTAGGGCCGTGGACTCCACTGGTCCAGGGTACTTGCAGCCGATTGCTACCCGGCTTTGGTTTGCGGGACCGTCTTCAAGTTGTCCGTTGGGCTAGGCCTGTTTGTGGAAACGCAGCCCACCTCCGGCAAGGTGGGAGCGGCCGTCAGAATTCTGGGGACGGATCTAGCGGACGCCGCTAACGTCAGCTTCGACGGCGCGCTTTTTAGTAACATGCCGTGCAGGGTGCTGCCGTAGAATCGGTTTCGCGCACGTGGTTAAAGAAGTCTCTATTCCGAACGCAGCGCTTCCATCGGGTTTACCGACGCTGCCCGCCGCGCCGGAATATAACTGGCCAGTAAAGCCGAAATTGCCAGCACAGCGGCTACCGCCCCCAGCACCGATACATCCCACGTCCGCACGCCGAACAGCAGTCGCCGCATCAACGACGTCGCGCCCACGGCACCTATGATCCCCAGGGCCGTGCCCACCACCGCCAGCCGGATGGCCTCACCAAGTATCATCCTGTAGATCGATTTCGGTTCGGCCCCCAGCGAAATGCGCACTCCGATCTCGCGGGTCCTGCGGCTCACCGAGTACGCCACGACTCCATATAGCCCGACTACGCCGAGCAACAATGCGACAACTGCGAAGCTCCCGGCCAGCCAGGCCGACGAGCGATGCAGGTAAGCCGTGGGGGATTGGTTCAGCATTTCAGTCATCGTCGAAAGGTAGGAGATAGAGATGGCCGGATCAACGCGATGGATAGCGCCGCTCAACCCGGCAAACAACGCCTGCTCGCTATGCACGGTGCGCACCACGACACAAAAGCGGTCGTTCGGGCTTTGGTCGAACGGCACGTAGAAAGCCGCCATGGCCGGCGCCTCGAGTGTGCCCTCCTTGATGTCCGCCACCACTCCCACAATTTGCATGGGATGCTGCGGATCGGCGCTATAGAAAATCTGTTTCCCGACCGGGTCTTCACCGGGAAAATACCGGTTGGCCAGCGTCTGATTGATGATCACCACCAGCCGCTTGGAAGCCTCCTCCGCGGCCGTAAAATAATGGCCGCGCAGCAAGCGCGCCCCCAGCGCCGTGAAGTAACCCGAACTTACGCGCCTGTTATTCGCGTCGTTGTGCTCACCATTGTGCTCACCATGGTGAGGCCGGCCCACTACCTGGAATTCAGCGTCGCTATACCCGTAGCCTATGGGAAGCTGGTCCGACGCACCCACGGACTCGACACCGGGCAAATACGAAACAGCGTCCACCACCTGCCGCTTGAATTGTACGAACTGCTCCTCATCCCAATTTCCGGGCGGCGGTTCCACCAGGAACGTAGCCAGGTGATCGGCGCGAAACCCGATGTTTACTTCGAGCAGGCGATACAGGCTCTTGCCCAGCAGCCCGGCACTCACCAGCAGCACCACGGTCAGCGCCAACTCCACCGCCACCAGATTGGCGCCAAATCGCCGCCAGGTGGTTCCCGCCGAACCGCGGCTGCCTTCCTTCAAGCCTTCGATCATCTGCGGCAAGCGAATGCGCAACAGCGGCGTCAGCGCGAACAGTGCCGATGCCACCAGCGCGATGGCGAATGCCATCCCCGCCACGCGGGCATTTAAGCCGAGCCCGTCCAGGTAAGGCATGCTTCCCAACATGTCGGCCGGAATCAGATGTAACAGGAACCGCATGCCCCACCCGGCCAGCAGAAGTCCCAGGAGGCAGCCCGTCATGGCCAGCACCAGCGCTTCCGTAGTGAATTGCCGGAACAGCCTGGAGGACGACGCGCCCAGTGCGTTGCGTACCGCAACTTCCCTTCGGCGGTTATCGGAGCGGGATAAGAGCAGGCTCGACACATTGATGCAGGCGATCAGCAGGAGCAGGCCAGCACCGCTCATCAGCATCAGCAGGATCGGGCGAATATCGCCGCTAATCACTTCGCGCAGCGGCACCACGTTGGCGCTCTGATCCCGGTTGGTGTTGGGATATTCTCGCTCCACCTGATGCGCGATCGATTTCATTTCGGCCAAGGCGGTTTCGGTCGAGACGCCATCCTTCAGCCGCGCGACGCTATACACACTGCTGCAGCCCCGGTTCTGCTCGCAGCCGCGCGCTTCCCGCAGCGTGGCCCAAAACTCCGCCCCGCCAGCCGGCGCAAAATGGAAACCCCGCGGCAGAACGCCGATCACCACATGCGGCACGCCATCGAGCGTGACCGTTTGTCCCAGCACGTCCCGATTTCCACCGTAGCGCGCCTGCCAAGTCGCATAACTGAGCAGAACCGTCTCCGGCGCCGCGGCCGAGTCTTCGCCGGAACGGAAATCCCGCCCCAGCATAGGAATCACACCCAGTGTGTGAAAGAAACCGGCCGTAACGTGCAAGCCCGGAACATGGTGAGTGCCCGCGCCGTCGCTCAACGTGAAACTCCAGCCGCCGCCTCCGCCATATGCATCCATCCCGCTGAATACCCTACTCAAATTCTTCCAGTCGCGGTAGTTCAGCAGTGACATATTGCCGCGCGCGGTAGACGCATCCGCTTCAAAGACGCTCACCAGGCGCACCGCATCGCGATACGGCAGCGGCTTGATTAGAGCTGCATCCACCAGGCCGAAAATCGCCAGCGCGCCGCAGACACCCAGTGCCAGCGTGAAAATAGAGACGCAGGCAAATCCGGGACCTCTCCGCAATTGCCGCAACGCGTAGCGGAAATCCTGAACGGTATGATCGATGAAGTTGACACCTCGCATATCCCGGCACTCCTCTCTCCTTTGCTCGACACCCACGCTCGACGACAGCCCCGCGCCTTCCGCCATCTCCCGCTCCAGGTGGTAGCGCAGCTCTTCGTCGAGCTCCTGCTCCATCCGGTTCCGAAACAGCAGCGCCCGCAAACGCAGGCGAAATATGTTGATCCAGTGCATAGCGTTTTGCCTCTCAGACGGTCCGTACAATCAGCGATATGGCGTCCGACAGCCTTTCCCAATTCGCCGCTTCTAGCGCTAGCGCCTTACGTCCGGCTTTCGTCAGCGTGTAATACTTGGCGCGGCGATTGTTCTCGCTCAGCGCCCACTTGGAGCTGATCCAGCCATTCTGTTCCAGCTTGTGCAGGGATGGGTAAAGGGCGCTTTGGCCCACCTGCAGCACTTCTCCGGACATTTGCCGGATGCGCTGCGCGATGGCCCAGCCGTGCATCGGCTCCAGCCCGATGGTCTTCAAGATGAGCAGGTCGAGCGTGCCTTGCACCAGGTCCGTCGGTTTACTCAAGATCTCTCCTATCAGTAACTGACAACAGACTATCACCAACGCCCGCGCGTGAGCAAGCCCCGTGTGGGGCAGGACTCCAGTCCTGCGGCGGGTCTCCAGACCCGCCATCCAGTTAACATCTCTTGACTATTTTATTACTTCTAATATAATAGAATGATGAAACCATCCCGCACCAAGGACTCGGCCGCAGCCGACCGGACAGCCACCTACGCCGATATGTTTGCCGCACTCGGCGCCGAGCCGCGTTTGCGGATTTTGCGGACGCTCCTGTCCGCTCACCCCGAAGGCATGGTGGTGGGGGAAATTCAGAGCGAGTTAGGCATTGCGGCCTCCACTCTGTCGCATCACCTGGAAAAGCTCAAGAACGAGGACCTCATCGCCGTGCGCCGCGAAAGCACCTTTCTGCGATATACGGCCAATATCTCAGCGCTGGAAGAGTTGCTCGGGTTCCTTTACGCGGAGTGTTGCACCCGCAACAAGGCCGTCAAGCCGGCCAATATCACAAAGATATGCAGGTAGGGGGAGCGGCCAGCGACGAACTGGCCGCGGCAACTGCGACGCGGGAAGTAGGCATCGAAATCTCACGAGTTCGTTGAGAAATACCATCACCCGAAATCAGGAAAGGAAGAATCCACATGGAACTGAAAGAACAAGTACGCGAGAAATACAGACAGGCAGCATTGCGCGTTAAAACTGGCGGAAGCTCCTGCTGCGGTGCGTCGGCGGCGCTGGATGGCTGCTGCGACCCGATTACTTCGAACCTGTACCACGCCGCGCAAACCGGCGAACTGCCGCCGGAGGCCGTACTGGCTTCGCTTGGCTGCGGCAATCCTACCGCCCTCGCGCAGCTCCATCCAGGGGAAACGGTGCTCGATCTGGGCTCGGGCGGCGGTATCGACGTGCTGCTCTCGGCCCGCCGCGTCGGCCCGGCCGGGAAAGCCTACGGCCTTGACATGACCGATGAAATGCTGGCGCTGGCCCGCGAGAATCAGCGCAAGGCCGGCGTAGAGAATGTGGAATTTCTGAAAGGCGAAATCGAGAATATCCCCTTGCCGGACAACTCCGTCGATGTGATCATCAGCAATTGCGTCATCAACCTGTCGGCCGACAAAGACCGCGTGTTGCGCGAGGCGTTTCGAGTGTTGAAACCGGGCGGCCGGTTCGCCGTTTCCGACGTGGTCACACGTGGGGAAGTGCCCGCCGAATTGCGGCGAAATATGCTGCTCTGGGTTGGCTGCATCGCCGGCGCACTGCAAGATTCGAGATACGTCGAAAAGCTCGCCAAGGCGGGGTTCGAGAATATCATCGTTGAACCAACGCGCGTTTACAACATCGAAGACGCGCGGGCATTTTTGAGCGGGCAGGGCATCGATGTGGATGCCATGGCCCCCGCGGTGGAAGGCAAGTTTCTGAGCGCGTTCATCCGCGCGGTGAAACCGGCCAAGGCCGCATGTTGCGCGCCGGGTTGCTGTGCGTGAACGCCTTGGCGAGCGAAAGCCAAAACAATGCCTGAAGCCATAGCCATCAAGCCCGCCCAGGCCAGCAGCGGACTCGGAACGTTTGAGCGATACCTGTCCGTATGGGTGGCGCTCTGCATGGCGGCCGGGGTCGGTCTGGGAAAGCTCCTGCCAAGTGCTGTCGCCGGCGTGCGCGGTATCCAATTTGGCACGGGAAGTCAGATCAACGCCCCGATCGCCTTGCTCATCTGGCTCATGATTACGCCGATGATGATGAAGGTAGATTTCTCCTCGGTGAAAAACGTAGGGCGGCGTCCTACGGGTTTGCTCGTGACGCTGGTCATCAATTGGGTGGTGAAGCCCTTCTCCATGGCTTTGCTGTCATGGGCGTTCTTCCGCTTCTTTTTCGCTGCCTTCATCACTCCGTCCGAAGCAGATCAGTATATTGCAGGCTGCATCATTCTGGCCGCCGCACCCTGTACGGCGATGGTGTTCGTCTGGAGCCATCTCACTAACGGGGACGCAGCCTACACGCTCGTGCAGGTGTCGGTGAATGACCTCATCATGCTCGTGTTGTTTGTCCCGATAGTGCAATTTCTCGTGCATGGGGCCGCATCGCTCACCGTACCGCTTAACGTACTGCTCACCTCTGTCCTGGTGTTTATCGTCGTGCCGTTATTGGCCGGTGCGCTACTGCGGTCCCTGCTGGTGCGCAAGCGCGGCCGGGCATGGTTCGAAGGAGTGTTGCTGCCGAAATTCGCGCCGGTCACAATTGCGGCGCTGCTTGGCACCCTGGTCCTGATTTTCGCGTTTCAGGCGGACAACATTACGGGCCGATTTTTCCACGTGCTGCTGATTGCAGTTCCTATTACTTTGCAGGTTTACCTTAATGCAGGCCTCGCCTACGGCCTCATGAAATGGCTCAAAGTCGAGTATTCTGTAGCGGCGCCAGGAGCGCTCATCGGGGCTTCGAATTTCTTTGAACTGGCGGTGGCAACCGCGATTGCGCTCTTCGGACCGGAATCGGGCGCGGCGTTGGCTACGGTCGTCGGCGTCTTGGTAGAGGTGCCGGTCATGCTCTCGGTCTGTGCGGCGTGCAACCGCACACGGCATTGGTTCCCCGCAGTGGAGCGGGTATAGCGATGGACAAGAAACGGATTCTGATTCTCTGCACTGGAAATTCAGCCCGTAGCCAGATGGCCGAAGGCCTGTTGCGCCACTGCGCGGGTGGCCGCTTCGAGGTATTCAGCGCCGGCACCCGGCCGAGCCAGGTTCGTCCCGAGGCGATCGCCGTCATGCGCGAGTTAGGAATCGACATTTCCGGCCACCGTTCGAAAAGCGTAGACGAGTTCACCGGCCAATCGTTCGATTACGTTCTGACCGTCTGCGACAACGCCAAGGAAGGCTGCCCGGTCTTTCCGGGCCGGTCCGCCATGATTCACCGGAGCTTTGAAGATCCGGCAGCGATCAACGGCTCCGCAGAGGAGCGGCTGGCCGTTTTCCGTCGCGTCCGTGACCAGCTGAAGCAATACCTCCAGGACTTTCCGGTGGCTTAATCTCCAGCCAAGCCTGCCTCCGTCTAGTACCGTAAATTACCCGGCCGAAGTACCCCCACCACGGTATACCCACCCGCCAGCCTCCCGCGTATACTCGAATTAAATGCACCGTTCTACGTCACCGCCGGCGCGGACGGCGCGAAGCACGGCGGCCAACACCCGCCTGGTGCTGACCATCGGATTCGGCGGCCTTCTGCTCTTGCTGGCTTTCGCCGGAGTCGATAGCGTCCAAAAGCTCCGGCAGATTCAACAACGCAACGACGCCATCCGGGAGAGCTTCCTCGCGCGCACCCGCCTGCTCGAGCAGATTCGCTCCGGCGTTTATCTATCCGGCACTTATGTGCGCGATTGCCTGCTGGAGCCGGACCCGGCCAAGGCCGAAGCCCACCGCGCCAGCCTGCTGCGCACCCGCAACCGCATGGAAGCCTCCCTGGCGGCGTACGAAGCATTGCCGGATGAGGCGCAGGCCGCCCCCTTGCACGATCTGAACGCCGGGCTGCGCGATTACTGGAACATCCTCGCCCCGGTGCTCACATGGAACGCCGGCCAGCGGCGCGACCGCGGTTACGCCTTCCTGCGCGACGAAGTCTTTCCCCGCCGCACCGCCATGCTGCGTATCGCCGATCAGATCGCCGGCATCAACGAAGCCCAACTGGATGTCGGCAAACACGAAGTCATCGACATGTTTTCGCTGTTCCGCCGCAATGCCGTCTTCACACTCGGCTTGACCATCGCCGTGGGCTTCCTACTGGCCATCTTCTGCATGCGCAAGATCGTGGCCCTGGAGACCGAAGCCGCCGCACGTTACGAAGAGGTAGTGACCGCGCGCGCCGAGCTGAAACAGCTCTCCGCCAGGCTGGTGGAGACGCAGGAGAACGACCGGCGCGCCGTATCCCGCGAGTTGCACGACGAGGTGGGCCAGGCCCTGACCGGCGTGCGCGTAGAACTCGCCAATCTCTCGCAGCGCATCCGCACGCGCGACTTGCCGGGCGCCGAGCACAAGCTCGAAGAGATCAAGGAACTGGTTGAGGACTCCCTGGGAGTCGTTCGCAATATGGCGCTCTTGCTGCGGCCCTCCATGCTCGACGATCTCGGCCTGGTGCCCGCCCTCCAGTGGCAAGGGCGTGAAGTATCCAAAAGGACCGGCCTGCGCGTGCGAGTCGCGGCCGAAGGCGTCTCCGACGATCTGCCGGAAGAGCACAAAACCTGTATCTACCGTATCGTCCAGGAATCCCTGCACAATTGCGCGCAACATGCCGAAGCCACCACCGTGCGCGTCACCGTCGCGCAGCAGGCCGATAGCATCCGGCTCGCCATCGAAGACGACGGCAAAGGTTTCCACCCGCAGCACGAGCGCGGTATGGGGCTGCTGGGCATGCAGGAACGCGCTACACACCTGGGCGGCGCCTTTGCGCTGGACGCCCGCCCCGGCAAGGGCACCACAGTTTCCGTGATTCTGCCCACCCCCAAGCCGGCGGATTTGGGCGTCGAGGCGGCCTCATGAATACCATCCGCATCCTGCTGGCCGACGATCACCGCGTGGTCCGCCGCGGCCTGTGCCTGCTGCTGGAGAGTCAACCCGGCTTTCAGGTGGTGGCCGAAGCTTCCGATGGCCGCCAGGCGGTGGCCCTGGCCGACCAGCATAAGCCGGACATCGCCGTGCTCGATGTGGCCATGCCGCTGCTGAACGGCATCGAGGCCGCCCGCCAGATCTCCGCCAGGCTCCCCCAAACCGGAATCGTTTTCTTAAGCATGCATTCCGACGAAGGCTACGTGCTGAAGGCCCTGAAGGCCGGCGGCAAGGGCTATCTGCTGAAGGATTCCGCCGAATACGATCTGATCAATGCCATCAGCGCCGTCCACGATGGCAAAGCCTTCTTCAGTCCGGCGATCAACAAAATGCTGGCCGACGAATATATGCGCCAGTTACGCGATCAGGAAGTGGAAGACAGTTATGAACTGCTGACCACCCGCGAGCGCGAAGCTCTGCAGCTGTTGGCGGAGGCTAAAACGCCCAAGGAAGTAGCCTCCATGTTGAACCTGAGTCTTTATACGGTGGAGACTCACCGCAGCAATATATTTCAGAAGCTGAACCTGCACAGCACTGCGGAGCTAATCCTGTATGCGGTGCGCAAGGGCGTAATTACCTGATATGACCGCGCTCCCCCGTGTGGCTTTTCGGGCTGGCGCCGGGCACCGCGAGCGTCGCTCTGCAAAAGCTGCTGGCGCAAATCCTCGGTACTGATGCATGCCAGTTACTGCTCAGTGCCGTGGCCATCAATGTCATGTATGGTCATGTATGCGGGTATCCGCGCCGGCGCCGCCGCGCTCGCTGTCACTAGCGCGGCTAAGTTGTTCCTCTTCCTCCCCCGAGAAAGCTCCCTGCACATAGCCGATGTCAGAATCTTGATCTTTTGCGAGGCGTGCAGGTTCTGTCCCGGCCAGCAGATGAGCACCCAAAGATATGTACCTCATTGCTAAGCTGCTGTATGGTGTACATTCCCCCGACTCAGGAGGTCTGATGTCGTTCCGGTCTGCCTTGCTGGCATTAGCAACAGGACTAACTCAACTCGCGTACGCCGCGGGGCCGGCGCTTATGCCCATCCCCGTCAAAGTTCAACCCGGCTCGGGAAATTTCCCGATCGATGCCAACCTCGTCGTCGAAACAGTCGGCGCCGCCAACGCCCGCCTGGCGCCCGCGGTCCAGTCTTTTCTCGCCCGCGTGTCCCGCCAAACCGGCGTCCTGTACGCGCCCGCCCCTCCGCTGCCTCCGGACGCGCACCGCTTGCTAATCGAGTGCGCTGCGACGACCGATTACCCCGTTCTCGGCGAGGATGAGTCTTACACGTTGGATGTCTCCGCCACCCAAGCCCGCATCCAGGCCGCCACCGCCGAAGGCGCCATCCACGGCTTAGCCACCTTCGTACAGCTCATTCAGCCCGGCCCGAATGGTTTCCAGGTTGCCGCTGTGCATATCGAAGATCGCCCGCGCTTCCCCTGGCGCGGCCTGATGTTGGATGTGTGCCGCCATTGGATGCCGGTCGAAGTGGTTAAGCGGAATCTGGACGCCATGGCGGCGGTCAAGCTCAACGTGCTGCACTGGCATCTTTCCGAAGACCAGGCCTTTCGCGTGGAGAGCAAACGTTATCCCCGTCTGCACCAGATGGGTTCCGCCGGCGACTATTACACCCAGGATCAGATCCGCGACGTGGTGGCCTACGCGCGCGACCGCGGCATCCGTGTGGTTCCCGAGTTCGACATACCCGGACATACCAGCGCCTGGTTCCCCGGCTATCCCGAACTCGCTTCCAGCCCGGGGCCTTTCACTCTCGGCGGTAAAGGTTCCGTGATGGATCCGTCTAAGGAGAGCACCTATACCTTCCTCGACGGCTTCATCGGCGAGATGACCCAACTGTTCCCCGACCCGTACTTTCACATCGGCGGCGACGAAGTAAATCCGCGCACCTGGAACCAATCGGAGAGTATTCAGGCGTTCGCGAAGGAGCATGGATTCGCGAGCGCGCCCGCCATCCAGGTCTACTTCAACCAGCGCCTGTTGAAGATCCTGCAGAAGTACGGCAAAACCATGGTGGGATGGGACGAGATCATGGTGCCAGGCCTTCCCACCGACGCGGTAATCCAGTCGTGGCGCGGGCAAAAGTCGCTATACGATGCCGCCGCGAAGGGATACCGCGGCATCCTTTCCTGGGGATATTATCTGGATCATCTGAGCCCGGCCTCGTTTCACTACGGCGTCGATCCTTTAGGCGGCGCCGATGCCGCCAGCCTGACGCCCGAGCAGACCGCCCGTATCATGGGTGGCGAAGCCTGCATGTGGACGGAATTGGCCGCCCAGGAAACGGTGGACGCGCGCATCTGGCCGCGCACGGCGGTCATTGCGGAGAGGCTCTGGTCCCGGCGCGAAGTTACGGACGTGGACGCGATGTATGCGCGCCTCGATCCCGTCAGCCGCAACCTGCAATTCACCGGCGTGCGGCATCTGGCCAACTATCAGCCTATGCTCGACCGCCTGGCGGGCGACGGGCCCGTGGAACCAGTGCGGGTTCTGGCGGAAGCCGTGGAAGCGCTGGGCCTCGGCACCGGCCGCCGGGGGGCCGCTTGGGGAACCACGCCGCTCAACCGCTTCGTGGATGCTTGCCTGCCCGAAAGCAAACTCGTGCGCGACATGCAATTCGCTGCCAAACGCTTCGCCGCCAACCCGGCCGGCGATCCGGAAGATGCTGCCCGCTTGCGCCGGCAATTCGAAATCTGGGCTGCCAATGACGCACTATTCGAGCCCATCGCGGAAAACAACAAAATCCTGGCCGAGGTCATCCCGCAGTCGAAAGACCTCGCGGCCCTCGGATCGGCCGGCCTCCGGCTGCTGGATTATCTAGCGCCGCCTTCACCCGAGCCCGCCGGGAAGAAGAACAAAAAAACAAAGAAGGTGGAATTGGCAGCGCAAAAAGCCGCGAAGGCCGCCGAAGCTGAATGGCTCGCCAAAGAGAACGCGGAACTCGACCGCCTGTCGCGTCCGCCCGCCCGCTCGCAACCATCGTCCGATGTGCTGTTAGCCGCTTACCGCCCGGTTAAGGTGCTGGCCGACGCCGTGCGTCCCTAATAGATGCGCTTCGTATTATCTATGACTCACCCGATGTTACTCGATGTATACAGTGCACAATCGAACATGGCTACTGTCTCTCTGGTACTTACTACTCTTCACTCCCGCCGAGTCACCGGCCTATACTACAACTGAGCGCTACTCCAGCTAAGCCGAAGAAGAAGCTTACAAGCTCTTCCGGCAAAACCGGACTGTATTGGAGGAGAAATGACATTGTCTTTACGGATCTCTCGACGTGTGTCTCGACGCCTGCGGCTGTCCCGTATGGCTGTTGTAGCGGCTATTGTCTGTTGTTCGAGCGCTTTCGGCCAACCTATGACCGGCTATTCCGGCAAGGCTTACGGCACAAATGTCCTGGTGCAACCGGTCAACACTACCATCGCGTCCGGACCAACCGCGGTGAGCACTATCTGTACTGAAACGGCCGGAATCTCTGACACCAACAGCGTTGCCAGCGTCTCTCTTGGCGTACTGGCTTCCACAGGTGTCATCGATACTTCGGTATCTTCAGCCGATATTAGCGCAGGCAGTTCTTCAACCGCTATTGCCGAGGTGAATGGAATCAGCCTCCTGGGCGGTCTGATTACAGCCGACGCGGTCAAGTCGGTCAGTAGCTCGATTTCGTCGGCCGGCGGCTATTCCACCAGCAGCATGGGGACCAACTTCACCAAAGCGATCGTGGCGGGTATTCCGATACGAGTCGACGTTGCGCCCAACACGCGCATCGTGCTGGCTGGAATCGGCTACGTAATCCTGAATGAGGAGATCGCCAATGTGGGCGCGACCTCGGCTAGCCTCACGGTGAATGCGATCCATGTTCACGTATCGCAAAGCAATTCCTTGAACCTGCCCGTCGGGACCCAGGTGATCGTGGCCCACGCGCAGAGCAGCACGCTGGCCAACGTGGCCCTGATCAGCGGATTCGGTTACGGCTCGTCGGTCACGGCAGCCGGAGTTCTGGATGCGGGACGCACCGCGGTGGTGGTCCTGAACTGCTCCGGTGTGGACGAGGACGAAACTAACTCCACCGCCGGCGTGAACGTGCCCGGCGTGCTCACTACCGGAGTGGTCCACACCAGCGCGCAAGAGTCCGTCTCCAGCAGCAGCGCCGCGGGGGACATTACCGCCAGTGTCGCCGGCCTGAACCTGCTCACCGGCTTGGTGACGGCCACTACCATCACGGCGGACGCCGGCGTATCTGCCAGCGGCTCTAACATCACCCTCAGCGACAGTGGCTCGATCTTTGTCGATCTGACAGTCGCTGGACATCCTGAGGTGGGCGCGAACCCGGCGCCCAACACGCATGTGTCCATCGCCGGGCTGGGGACGCTTTGGCTCCATCGCGTGATCAAGACGTCCACTTCCATTGAGGTGCGCATGGTGGAGTTAGTCGTAGACGCCGCCAACACCCTCGGCTTACCGATTGGCGCGGACGTTCGCATTAGCGTCGCGCACGTCGGAGTGACTCAGTAGGCGCCGTGGGGCAGGTTGGTTTCGACAGCCTGCCCCACAATTCGCACAAGATAGGGCCAGTCTAGAATTCGTACCGCAAAGCAAACTGCATCGACCGCGGCGGCATAGTCCCCTGAAATTCTCCAAACGTCAGCGGCGATTGCAAACTCAAACTCGGGTTCGTGAAATTCGGGTGATTGAAAGCATTAAACGCCTCTGCCCGAAACTGGATCACCTTGCCCTCCCCAGGCAGATGGAACGTCTTGGACAATGCCATATCCACGTTGAAAATCGGCGCCAGCCTCACCGCCGCCCGCGTACCGGCGCTCTCCGGAGGCTCGTTTTCAAAATTGTTCGATGCATTCAACCCGCCCGGAAACAAGTTCGGAATTCCGTTCTGGTCAATATGCACGCCGCCCGAAGCCGTCGGCGTATTCAGCACCGCCAGCGAACTCAGCCAGTAATTGGTGTTGTACGCCAGTTCCCCGCCCACCGCGCTCGGCAGCGCCGTGCTGTACCGCCAGATATTCGAAAGCTGCCAGCCGCCGATCACCTGGTTGAACCATCCCGGCATATTGTTCAGGAATGGCTTGCCCTTGCCCACCGGCAGTTCGTACATGAAGTTGGCATTGTATAGCTGGCGGATGTCGAAATCGCTCGAGCCCCGGAACGCGCTCAGATTGTAAATGTCCTGAATGGCCGCGCCCTCCTCGCCCGCCCCCGATTCCGTCGCTGAGCCGTTGTCAATCGAGTGTGACAAGGTGTAGTTGAAATCGAACTGCAGCCCCGCCGCGAAACGCCGGCGCACCGCTACAGTAAGCGCGTGAAAGTCCGCCTCGCCCGCGTTCATCCACATCGGCATCGAACTGCCCTGCTGCGCGAAGAACGTATAACATCCCGTAATGCTCAGACACTTCCCCGGAATATAGTTGCCCACAAAACGATCCGCCGCATGCAGGCTGTCGAGGAAGCTGCCGCCGAACACCCCGAACACGCTGTAAAAGTAGTTCGCCGACGCGCTGCCTGGAAAATAAGCGTTCTGATATCCCGGCCAGATATCGTTCACGAAGGGAAGATTGGGAACCAGGTTGGGATTCGCCATCACTTCGCTCGATACCACCGCCGTGGCGTTGTTAGGCGTCACGCCGGCCTGCTGCGACAGGGTGTTGAACAGATTGTAAACCTGCGTCGCGTTCTGCTGCCAGGTAATCCCAGACTTGGGATCCTTGTAATTCTCGAGCGGCGTATACACATCGCCCTCCATCAGCAGCCGCCGCGAAAGCCGGCCCATGTACCCCAGCTCCATGGTCACCTGTCCGGGTAACTGGCGCGAAAAATTCGCGTTCAGCACGATGGAGTAAGGCGTCTTCAGATCCGTCGAAATGCCCAGGAAATTGCCTGTAATCGCGGCGATCGCCGGTGGCGTGAATGGAAAACCGCCGGCCGGCGCAGGCGGCAGCGCCGGATACGTCCCCGTAAATCGCGGCGATGTCGTGAAGCTGTAGGAGTCCGGGAAATTCGTCGGCTCGGAAAGCCCCAGCGATCCGATCTGGTCGTAGTTCACGATCATGTCTTCGCCGAATTGATCGTAAGCGATCGCGCCCCCGAAGCGGAGCGCGCCGCCTTTGCCGAACAGTTTGCCCAGCAATCCGGCATGATCCGCCGGCGCATAAGCCAGCGCCACTCGCGGCGCGAAATTCGTGTTGTCCGGATTCCACCAGCTCGCTTTGCCGTTAGCCGGTCCGTTCAGCGCGTAGCTCTGCGTGAAATCCGACATCTGGTTCGCCGGGATGCCCTGGTACTGCAGCCCGTTGCGCTGCGCGAAGAAATCCTGCAGCGGCACCGTCGGATCGACCTGCAAACCGTTCGCCTCGTATGCCGGGCGCACGTTCTCATAGCGTAGCCCCAGGGTCAGGGTCAGTTCCCGGTTGATGCGGAACGCGTCTCCCACGTAACCCGCGTACCCGTGCTCCACGAACGTCCGCTGATCCGGTGTGCCCTGCGGCAGCACCTGTCCGGTCTTGTTGTATTGATACGTAACGAACACGTCATTCAAAATTCCTAATAGCATCGCCGACGCATTGGTCACCGCCGTGGCGTCCGCCAGTTGGGCCGTCGGCCCCACCTTCTGCTGTAGGTAACTCGTCACCGAGTTATCGATATCTTCGCCCAAACCGATCAATTCCGTCGCGCCGTACGCGTACAAAGGATACGAGTTAGTAAATGTGGAAATATTGTTAGTGCTGATCCGAAAATCCAACCCCGCCGTGATTGTGTGCCGGCCTTTGCTCCAGGTCAAATCGTCCAGAATGTTCTGCAGCGGATTCGTCCGTCCCTTGGCGCGCGCCGACCAGTTTTCCAGCGGCGAGAGAGCCGTCGGCTCAAATTGAAAGCCCGTGCCGCCCACGCCCGATAGCTCCATGCCTAACCGAGTCAGTCCGTAAGTGAGGGAGTTCACCACGGAAGGAGTTACAATTGCAGTATATCGCGCCGATAGTCCCTTGTTATTGTCGCGTTCAATGGATGCCGGCGCCTGTCCGGGGAATTGCGCCAGGATCTGATCTTCCGTGTTATCCGCCAAGGTGCCGCGCAGACTCAGTGAGTGCCGGCCGGCCGTGTCCAGCTTGAAATCCAGCTTGGCCACCCAAGCCATGTTATTCAACTTATCCGGCGCGTTGAACCGGTAGCCGCTGAAATTCAAGCCACCGTCCTGGCCGTAGGCCGGATCGTTGCCCACCGGATACTCATTCAGAATCTTCTGATAGCCGCCGTTCAAACCTATGTGCAGCGGGTCCACCGCAATCAGATCGGTGGGCGTCAACGTCTGTACGCTGCCATCCGTCAACTGCGCCTTCAAGAATCCCTGCTTAAGCGATTCCGATGGCACCGACTGCACCTGCGCCACGCTGCTCGAATCGATCCGCTGCTCCCAATTGACGAAATAGAAGATGCGGTCTTTCTTAATCGGCCCGCCCAGGGATGCGCCAAACTGGTTCCGCACCAACTGCTGCACCGGCACGCCGGATTCGTTGTTGAACCACGTATTCGCCGATGTCGCCGTATTGCGATTGAACTCGTACGCCGACCCATGCAGTTGATTCGTGCCGCTTTTGGTAACCAAGACCACTTGCCCGCCGGATGACCGGCCCTCGTTCGCGCCTTGCCCGCTGACCGTCACCCGAAACTCCTGCACCGAGTCCAGTGGGATCGGCAGCACCGAGTTGAACCCGGAATTTACATTGGCGCCGTTTCCGTTCACGCCCTGATATGTGCTGCCCGTGGTCGGGTTCTGTGTCACCAGGCCCGCATTCTGGTTGTCATTCACATCCACGCCGTCCAGGGTGATGTTATTCTGATCGCGCCGCGCCCCCACCACTTCGCCATTGGTCGTAACTCCAGGCTGCAGGCTGAGCAACTCCACTACGTTCCGGGTCTGCAAAGGAAGCTGTCTAATTTGCCGTTCGCTAAAGGCATTGCCCACGGAGGCATCCTCGGTGTTGATGGCTGCCACATCCGCCATCACGTTCACCACTTCTTCGCTCTTGCCTATCTCCAGCACCAGGTCCAAAGTCGCGGGCGTGTTCACACGCAGCGCGATGCCGGTTTTCGTGACCGTCGAGAAGCCAGGCTTTTCGACCCGAACCTGGTAGTTGCCGGGCGGCAACTGCGGGAAGACATACTCGCCCGTCTCGTTAGTAACTGTTTGCCTGGAAGCACCGTTGTCCAGGTTCTGCAAGGTCACCACCGCTCCCGGGATCATCGCGCTCTGCTGGTCCGAGATTGTGCCGCGCAACGACGTGCTGGCCTGCGGGAAAGCGCCGGTAGCGAAGACGCCCAGCCCAAGTAGATATACACCAACCCGCCACCACGTATGTGTGGGTGAAGACATTCGTGCTCCTTTACTGTTGATCTGACTAGGGGGAGTCTAAACAGACAACATTGTCTGGTAACTTGTCGCTGGCGGTGCGACGATACTCAGGCTGGGAGCGGCTAAACGATTGCCATTAAACCCGTCAAAAATTTATAAAGAGAGTATGCATGATATCCCGGCAAGTGTCAAGGCTTTTGTAGTCGACTGTCAAGCCTCGTTAGTAATGTCCCCTTCGTTACCTCGATAGAAGTGTCCCCTTTTCTTCGCCGACGCAGTCGGCTGTTTTTGGTTTGGCTCAAGCACCAGAGAAGGCGGTGGGAAAGTGGAAACCTGCTCTTGGTTTTCCACTCTTTCCCACCACTCCGCCACTTCCATAGCTCTTTTGTTCAGCCCACCGTCCCCCGTCGTGCCCGCATTTGTCGATAGTCCTTTCGCCATGGGTGGCTGGCCTGCGGCCGCGCCGGCCGCGGTTGGACCGGCGGCGGTGATAGTCCTCCTGGGTCGCAGCCGCTCGCGCGAACCGGTTTATTGCGATCGGCTAGATATTCGGTCTCCAATGCTGCGCTTGATGCGCCGCCCGGGCGCCAAGCCTACCCTATGATCGTTATCCGGCGTGGTATCGGTATAAGAGGTATTCTTCTGCTATGAACAAGCCATGAACAAGCTATGGACTTCTCTCTTCGCCGCAGCGTTTCTGGCCACCGGGGTTGCCCGTCCAGCGACGCAACACACTTCGCGCGTGTTGCGCACACCCGAGTATCGTGCGCTGCAACAGAAGCTGTGCCGCGGCTGGAACACCTGGAGCGCCAACAGCGTGTTGGCGCACGTCTATCTGCCCGACGGCTTCGCGCTGACGCTGGGCGTGAAGAGCGCCGGCATGGGCCACGGCTACCAGAATACGTTCTTCCAGGCTAATGCGATGGCCAGGCGGCCGGAGAAGATTCGCCTGGGCCCGCACGCCGACGACGGCTCATATACCGAGCTCACCGTGGAGTGGAATAGCGGCGGCGCCGATTCGAAGAACGTGGCGCTGGTCGAGAGCGCCACCGAGAACGGGGAGGAATACATCCTGGTTAGCGTGCAGCAGCGCGCCAGGTTGCGGGCCGAGCACCTGATCGTCGAGACAGGCTACTACTGGAACCGGCCGGGCTCCGTGCGGCGCAATGGCGCAGTGCTGATGGCGCAGCCGGGAAGCGAAGGCGGCCGCGCCTTTGCAGTGCGCACCACGGCGCAGGAAGTGAACGACCCGTTTGTCACGGCCGACGCGCCGTATCTTTCGGTGGCGCTGGAGGGGCGCATCGGGGTGTACACGGGTCCAAAGAAGACGCTGGAACAGGTGGCCAGGATTGTTGAGACGCGCCGCGGCGCGCACTTGAAGCGACTGGAGGACTACGGCGAAGCGCGCGAAGTTTTCACGGCAATGCAAACGATTCTGGCATGGAACCTTACGTACGACCCGGAAAACGACCGCGCCATCGCGCCAGTGAGCCGCATGTGGAGCGCTAACTGGGGCGGCTACGTGCTGTTCGACTGGGACACCTACTTCGCATCGTTCATGTACGGCTTATACAACCAGGATTTGGCCTTCGCGAACGCGGTGGAGGTAACCAAAGGCATCACACGCCGTGGCTTTATTCCGAATTCGTCGTCGGCCTACGACATCCAGAGCGACGATCGATCGCAGCCGCCAGTGGGCAGTCTGATGGTGCTCGAAATCTACAAGCGCCACAAAGAGAGATGGTTCCTCACCGAAGTATACGACGAACTGCTGCGCTGGAATCGCTGGTGGCCGGGCGCCCGCGATACCAAGGGACTGCTCGCCTGGGGTTCGGACAACGTGCCGCAGCTGGTGGACGGCACGTTCCACAGTTTTCAAGCGGCCTTGTACGAGTCGGGGCTGGACAACTCGCCGATGTACGACGGCGTGCCGTTCAACCCGTTAACCAACCAGCTGGAAATGGCTGACGTGGGATTGAACGCATTATACGTGGCCGATTGCCGCGCGCTCGCGGAAATCGCCGGCGTATTAGGCAAGGCCGCGGACGAACGCGAATTGCTCGCGCGCGGCGATAAGTACGCCGCGGCCCTGGGCACATTGTGGGATGAGACAGCCGGCATTTACCTGAACAAACGCACCGATACCGGCGAAAGCTCGCCGAGGCTCTCGCCGACCAATTTCTATCCGCTGATCGCGAAAGTGCCCTCGGCGGAGCAGGCCGCGCGCATGGTGCGCGAGCATTATTTCAATCCGCAGGAATTTCACGGCGAGTGGGTGATGCCCTCGATCGCGCGCAACGTACCGGGTTATCAAGATCAGAACTACTGGCGCGGGCGCATCTGGGGACCGATGAACTTCCTGGTCTACCTGGGCATGCGGAACTACGCGCTGGGGCCGGCGCGTACGGATCTTGCCGAGCGCTCACACAAGCTCCTGATGAAGTCGTGGCAGAGCGACCGCTCGATCTACGAGAACTACAACTCGATCACGGGCGCGGGCAATGACGTGAACAGCAGCGACGCCTACTATCATTGGGGCGCGCTGCTGGGCGTCATCGGGCTGATGGAGCAAGGCCACTAGCGCCGTTTTATAACTACCGGAGCAAGGTGACTGCGAGCAATACCAGGTTCGGATTATCGGGTAAGGTAAAACTCTGAACAGTCTTGGTGTTGTCTATCGGAAAAGCGTAACCATATAGGTTAAATGTCCGGTCGTCCTCGGTGCCATTACTCAGGTTCCTGTGAGCCATAGCAACGGTGTCGACCTCGCGCGGGAAGTTGCCGGGCGCAAACCAATCGCTGAAGCTTTGGGTGAACTGAGTAGTGGAACCATCGGTATAAGTCACGGTTACGACTTGCGACATCTGGTCGCCGTTGACTCCGGTGGCCAGCAGGCTAAGCCTGGAGAATCTGCCGGCGGGCAATGCGATCGGCTCGCCTGTGCCGCTCACGGCATCCAGCTTATCCGGCGGTCCGAAGTTGAACTGCGTGCCGTAGGCAATTCGGGACGCCGTTAACAGGTTATAGGAATACGAAGATCCGTCGCCATCCAGCCCGCCGTTAGTATAGGTCGAGCCATCCTTGTAAATGCCGTGGACGTTAAATGCCGCCGACAGGTTCACCGGCATCCCCGCGCCTCCCGTTCCGAGGGCGGCGCTCACCGCGAGGTCGATAGTGGCTAACTGCGTGAGGTTGCCCGACGTTCCCACGACGGTCAGGCGGGCGTAGCCCAGCGTCGCCTCATTGGCTGCAGACAGAACCATCTGAGTCGACCCGGTGGAACTTCCGGGGTTGAAGCTAGCCTTCACTCCCATGGGCAAGCCCGTTAGGGAGAATAATACGCTGCCGCTGAATCCGTTCACGGCATTCACGGTGATCGTGCTGATGGCTTCTCCGCCCTGATTGAGAAATATATTAGCCGGCGCCGTGAGCGAGAAACCCGGCAACGCCAGCGTCACGTAGGCCGTCTGAGTCAAGCCGGAAGCCGTGCCGGTCACAACAATGGGAAAGTTTCCACCCGGAGTTGAATTGGTTGTCCCTACACTTAGAATGGAGACGCCGGAACCGGTCAGCGATGTCGGGTTCAGGCTGGCCGTAACACCCGGGGGCTGGCCGAGAACCGCGGCGTTGAGTTCCACGGTCCCAGTGAATCCGTTCGACGGGCTGAGCGTGATGTTGCTTGTCCCGGTACTGCCCGCCGTGATATCGATGGTGGCCGGCGATGGCGTCAGCGAAAAATTTGGACCCGTATACACCGGGCCAAGCCCGTTCAGCAGGCTCTGTCCGTTGGGGCTGCCCCAACCGGTGACCAGGTCATAGCCAACTACGGCGTTGTAAGTTTCTCCGAGACCGTTATCGTTACTCCCGCTCGAGATGTCGTGGAAGGCGGCGCCGTAACCGGCGCTCAAGCCTATGCGATAGATGGCCGGGTTCAAGAATCCGATGGGTGCGCCGTTCGACTGCTCATTGGCTAAAGCCAGGAAGCCGGCCCAGCGCGGCGCGGACAAACTCGTACCTCCCACTCCGCCCTGGCAAGACCCGTTGGCGCAGTAGTAATTGTCGCAATCCGCCTCCGCGGCAAGATCCGGGACATTGCGTAGAGTGGTCGAGCCGTCGTTGGACTTATCGATTACGCCTTTCAACTGCTGGTAGCTGGGGATGGCAAAACCGTTGGTGCTATATCCGCCGCTGCTGCCGCCCGTGGTATTGCCGCAGGCGAGGAGGGGACTTCCACCCCAGGCAATCTCCGATTCCCAAGGGCCGCCGGCCCCATTGGTGGTGATGTGCGTGCCGCCGGCGGCGGTGATGTAAGGATCGGCCTCCGGGTAAAACGCCGGGTTGCAATTGCTGGTGCAGCTCGGAGGCGTATACGCGCCGCTGTCACCGCTGGCTACGAACAAGTTCTGTCCCTGCGCCGCGAATTCGCGGAAGATAGGTTCGTCAGACTTCGGATCGGCGGGGAGCCAGCCCCACGAGCAACTCAGTTGCTTAGCAATGTTATCGACGGCCATCTGATTTAACATATCGGTGTCGTTATTGCCTTCATAAACGATTATCGCGGCCGCTCCGGGCGCCATGGAAATAGCCTGTTGGATGTCGATCACCTGTTCACCATCGTCGCAGGTGCCACAGATGGGGCTGATCCCATCCAGCACGACGTTGACAATCGGCACATTGAGCGGCTGGTTAATGGTGCTGAAGTAGGCTTGCACATCGCTGAGGTTGTAGGGCGCAAACTCGAATAATCCGATGGCCTGCCCGGCGCCGGTGAGCGCGGTCCCGCCGTAGTAAGCCGCGCGCATATCGCTACCTAGAAACTGGCCGTCAGGACCGGATCCAGTCTGGTTGGAACGCGCGCCAGGGGCGGCGTACTTCAGCATGGGCCGGGGCGGCGCGAAGGTATTCAGGCCGGAGACGCCGTCGATGGGAATGCCCGGGGGGACGGAGGGTTCCACGTCGGAAGCATAGAAGGTGTGGTTTTCCGTGGGGTGTTGATAGACCTGCATCTTCACTTGAAAGGCTTGCTCGACGTTGGAGGCCGGGCCGCTCACATCCAGCACCAAGCGGTTGGGAGCGGTGTTGACGATCGTCAAGCCATGTGATCGGGCGAAGGCGATGGCTTGGGCGTAGTCATCGGTGGTGGGGCCGAATTGCGCGGTGAACTGCTCTACGCTCAGAAACTGATGGTAGCTGGGACTGGACGGGTCGTAGAGTTGATTCAACAGGGTATCGAGCTGTGACTCGTTGCGCAGCGCCAGCGTCAGTGCCAGGTTCAATTGCTGCTGGGCGGGAAGACGGCCGACGACTTGCGCGCCGGCGGGAGCGGCCACCGCAGTGGCAAGTGTCCGGCGCTCCTGGGCGCGGGCAGGCGCAGCCCAGAAAAGCAGGCTGGCGAGGGACGCAACAAATAATGATCCAAACGAACAGCTTCGTTTCGCAGTCATATTGACACCCGGTTTGAAATTATATCGCCTTCGGAACGGGATTGTTAGTGAAGTGAGGTTGGAACTGTGATCTATGTGACACCGCGTGTGGCGCATGTGCCGTGCTGTGTTAAACAGGACGCTTTTCACCGAGCAGCCGCGTGAGTTGTTTTTTTACGAGCAGAGCCTATGCCGTTGGATTTGCGTTCGGCGCGGCGGTGGCGAGTTACAGGCACGGGCTATAGCTGTGGGTCGGGGTGTAATTGCGGGCGGGTTATGGGTAGTAAGTCAGACTCGTTTGGGACACGGATTGTGTATCCGGTGTGACTGGCGGATGGGTTGTCAAAGATCAAGGATGGCCGGTGGCTAACGTGTATCGGCGGCGGCTGGAGTGCAGAGCACCTGGTCCGCCGGCGGCGCGGACATTTTGTATGTTGTGTGTTCGACTGGCGAGGATACGTGCGGCGCGGGTTTCCCCTTGGGGCGCAACTTAGGCTGCTCTTGTAACTGCTCAAGCGCTTGCATGGCGGACGCGAAGGAGCGCTCGAGGCGGGTTCGCTGGGTGGAGACTTCGCGCAGCAGCGCCAGTTGTTTTTCGAGCGGAAGATCAGCTTCATAAATGAGGCGCTCGCCACGAGCGATGCGGGCGAGCAGCCATTGGGAAGTGGCCATCTGTTCCAGATGCAGGCGCTCGGTGCGGTTTTGGGGCTGCCAATCGGATTCGAGATCGTCCCAGAGCTGCTGGTATTCGGCGGGGTCTTCGCCGGGGATGAGCAGGTCGCGGGCGCGCAGGCCGTACTTGAGGGCGTTGAGGCGCACGGCAGCCTTGCCTGCGGGAGTTCGGGGGCCGGTAGACAGCCGGGCATTCTGTTGGTTGGCTGCATGTTGCGTGGCGGAAATCAGCATTTCAGTTCGTTCCTTTCGAGGGAGGTATGACGGGAACCGCCATCCGATTCCATGATAGGAGGGGTAAGTGGGAGGACGGTGTAAGTTAACGGGTCGGGTGTCGATAAGTATTTTGGTTAGTGAGTGGTGAATGCTCAGGATTTATTTTCGAACCTTGTGACTGATGGGCTGCTGATGGGCCCCACCTCAGAAAGGCCAAGTATCATGCCCAGGTCACTCGGGGGGCCCCCTACCGCGCGTTTTGCGAGAAAGATACACTACCGACCGCGGGGAGAAGAGACCGCCGCTCCTAGCCTGTGGCGGAAGCTTTGCCACATACTTTTCCCGGAATAGACCTCCAGGTCTGCGCGGGTCCTTCATGACCCGCACCTCTGTAGCCGAATCTGTGTACCCGAGTGTGAAGAGGCCGGCGTGGACGACGGCCGATGGCGGGTCTGGAGACCCGCCGCAGGACTGGAGTCCTGCCCCACTCCAATGCTTTAACGCGGCGCCTGACTTTGGCGAAGTACATCGTATAAGGGCTGGGCGGGCGTGACTCTTGGGTTCTCATCGGCTACCGATATGGCCAGAATGCGGATTTTATCGTTGTCCGGCAGCGTGATACTTTTTGTGCCGGCGGGTAGCTCGATGGGGTACGCGAACAGGTAGGAGTAGGCGTAGGGCACGTTTTCGCCGGCCGCGTTGCGCCGATGATCGCAGTACCATGCCACGTCCGCGCGTTTGATGTAGCCAGGCCGAATGCCGGTCATCTCTGCATAATCGTCATGCTCGGTTCGCGGCGGCGTGCCGGGGATCACACGGTCCTTCGCGACCCACTGGCGGTCGTCCCATTGTCCAATGAAGCCGCCCCAATCCTGGACGTTCAAGGCGACGCTCCGATCGCCTACGCGGAAATTGGCCGTCTGGTCGCCGTCCGCCGAAGCAGCCAGCACGTAGAGGCGATTATAGGGGCCCGCGGGGAGATTGATGGTTTGTCCCTTCGCCACGGCCGCATGGGGCGCGACTGCGAAATCGACACCTCCGAAAGCGATATGCGACGGCAGCATGTCCGCGGGGAGGGCATTGCCTTTGCCGTCGAAACCGCCGGGCGCCGCGCGATCAGAGGGGATCGTCACTGGCGCGGAACGCACCTGCTCCACGCGTGCCGGCGCCGCGGTGAGCTTGATGGCGAAGGTGCGCGGCTGATATGCGGTAAACGAAGTGACCAGTGCGCCGCCGGTCACAGTAGCCTGGCCGACAGGCTGCTCCTGCCCGTTCACTTCGCGCGCGGCGGTGATGGGCGCGGCGAACGATACCCGGACATCCGGCTGTGGTTGGCCATCCAGTTCCACGAAGCGCGCGATCAGTTCGTCGCCCTGCTCTGCCTTCTTGAGCGCGAGGAGGCGGATGCGCGGGTTGTTGATGGTGAGAAGAGAAAACTCCCGGCCCATTGCGCCAGCATGCCTGGAGGCCTGGAAAGCAATGAGGGGAGCATTCAGGCGCTGCGCCTGCCAGTCGGTCCCGGCGTTGCGCCAGCCGGCGGCATGGCCTGCCAGCCCGTAGACGAACTCATGGTGCCCGAGGTCCTGGGTGCCCTGGTCGTGATAGCCGCCGCGCGTGCCGGGAGTGCGGATGAGAGTCAGCCGGATGGTGTGATCGTTAGGCTTGTCCGATCCATTCTTACAGTCGGTGAGGATGGTTGCGCCGAACTCGCCACGCATGTCCGTCAGGTCGATCCACTGGTGCGACGGCACTTCGAACTTCTTAGGTTCGGCGGTAGGCCGCTCGATGGTTCCGATATCCCAGTTGTAAGTGGCCATCTGGTTGGAAGCCGTCAGCGGGAAAGACGCCTTCAGATTTGACTGCCTGGTGTTCCAGTCGATTACGTTGGCGAACTCCAGGCGCTTGCCCGCGTCGCCCGCCGCGAGACTGATGGTCTGGACAAACTTGGAGCCGGAGGCTTCGCGGGAGACCTCGATGGCCGCGCGGACCGGTCCGCTTTCGACCACACGGATGCGCGCGGGACCCGCGACGTACGCCTTTGGCGTGGCCTGCTCCTGGTCCCAATCCATGTTCCAGGCCGGCCACTGCCGCGGATTGTCATAGGAGATGGCCAGGCGCGCGGGCGCGGCCAGTAGTTCGCGGCCGATGGCTTTATCGAAAATGGAGGACACGTCGCCATCGGCATTCAGCTTGACGCGGTAATACGGATTTTCGAGCGAATTCTCCGAGACTTGCAATGCCGATGGAATCTGCGCGGCGGCCGCGCCAGGCTGCACATCATAGACGGCATAGCCGACCGATGGCGCCTTTGCCAAGAAGAGTACTTTGCCATTCGAGATTTGCGCCGGCACCTCTTTGCCGTCCGGACCCAGCACGTGGACCGCGGTGGGCGGGCCGCCGGGGAAGGCAAGGTCCGCTTCGACAAGATCCTCACGCGCGATGTTCAGCGGATTGAAGACCACCACGGGTACGCCCGTGGTTTCAGTGTTCAGCGCGGCCGCGACGGCTGCGGTGCCGTCATTGAGCACGCCAGCGAACTGGTTCAGGGCGATGATGTCATCGTTCCAGGCGAACTCGTATGCCTTGGGAGTAGCGGTGCCGGCAGCGATGTCGTGGAAGTGGCCGCCCATCACGAGGGTCCAGGCATCGTTGAGCCGCGCCAAGGGATACGCGCGCGCACCCAGCCATTCGGCGGCGATGGAAGCCTTCTCGGCGGCATCGGCCAGCAGTTCTTCCTTGCGAATCCACCGCTTCTGGTAGGCCTGCGACGTCAGCGAGCCGGCCGAATGGTTGGTCAGCTCCATTTCGCCGGTGTAGCGCGGCAGTCCGGCAGCTTCGGCCGGCGTGATATCGAGAAACATCTGGTCCGCGGTCGTGGAGATCACGTGGACGGGCCCATCGCCCAGCTTTACCTGCGGCCACTCCGGATGCGGCCGGCCGGGATCGTAGAATCCGTCCGGGGGCGGCAGGCTGGCGGTGCCTTTGGTGACGATGGCTTCCAGGCGTTTGACAGATTCCTCATCCGGAGTTCCGCCGATGTCACCCGTGCCGTAATAGTGGTAATCGGTGTACACGCCGCTGACTTTTCCGTTGTGCGCGACGCGCTCGGCCCAATCGCCCTGATAGCGTTCCAGGCGCTGATCCTGGTCCGCTTTGGAGAGCGCCCTTTGCTGATTCTGCAGGTTCGTGTATTCCTGGGTATCCTTCGGGTCAAACGGCTGCGAGTTTTGCTCCTGGAGTTGCAGTTTCTCGCGCAGCGGCTGGAGTTTCTTCCGAATCTCTTCGAGGGCGGCGTCGGGCGCCGCGGGAGGCAGCGGTTGGCTGAGATCGGTGTCGATGCCGCCGCTATAGTCACCCGGGTTCAAGCCGGCCAGCACGCTCTCGCCATCCGGTCCCACCCAGACGCCCACGTCGAACGGCGTGCCTTCGGGGGTATTCTCGATTGATTCCGGACCGCCGGCTGGTGCTGAAGAACCCCAAACCAGCTTTTGCGTGGAGAAGCCCAGCACGCCGGAGTGTGCCAGGATGGTCGGGAGGGAGGCGGGGAATCCGAAGCAATCGGGCAGCATGTACTCCGCGCTGGCCTTGCCGAGTTCCTTGCGAAACCAGTTGTTCCCGTAGAGGATTTGGCGGATGATGGCTTCGGCGCTGGGTGCGTTCACGTCGCCCTCTTCCACGGAGGAGCCCGCAGGGAACCAGCGGCCGGAATCGACGTAGGCCTTGACCTTCGCGAAATCGGCCGGGAAATATTCCTTCATAAACCGGTAGCGGTTGGCGCCGCTGAAATTGAAGATATAGTGGGGATATTTTTCGAAGAGCTTGAAATTATCCTCCATCGTTTTGCGAATATATTCGTTGATGACTTGGGGATATTCCCAGCGCCACTCCGTATCCAGGTGGGCGTAACCGACCACGTACAAGGTTGGCTGCGTGGTTAGATCGGGCTTCTGGGCCTGCGCACATGCGCCGCCGATGAGTGCTAATAAAGCCGCGCAATATCGCATGGGACGGCCTCCGGCGCTTAATGTACCTCCTTGCGTGGTTAATGGTGGTGAGGAAAGCCTGAAATTGTCGTGAAATCTGGAGGCGGGTCTGGAGACCCGCCGCAGACCTGGTGGTCTGCCCCACCACAGGGACTAAAATGGGGTGGGAAGCGTCAAAAGCTGAGAGGGGGAGCGGCCTGTGTTTGCTTTGTTTGAGGACCTCGCGCGCGACATCCGTTTCGGGATACGGAATTTGCGGAAGAGTCCAGGGCTGGCGCTGATGACCGCCGGTTCGCTGGCGCTCGGGATCGGCGCCACGACCGCGATGTATAGCGTGATCTATGCGGTGCTGCTCGATCCGTTCCCATACAAAGATGTCGCCCACCTGGTGAGTCCGATGCTGCGGGAACCCGGCCGGCGGGGCTACCGCACTTACTACACAACCGATCAGTATCTTGAAATCGCGCAACGCAGCACGATATTCGAGGGCCTGACGTTCTCCACCATCAACGACATTCTGTGGACCGGAAACGGCGAACCGCAGAGATTGCGCGGAAATCACACCACCATGAACGGGTTTGAGGTGATGGGCGTGCCGCCGCTGCTGGGACGCGCTACGAACCTGGGGGACGCAGCGGGAGGCGCGGCGCCAGTCGCCATCCTGAGCTATCGTTTCTGGCAGCGCCAGTTCGGCGGAGATCCGGGCGTGCTGGGGCGCCAGATGACACTGGACGGTACTGCCCGCACGGTGATCGGCGTGATGCCGCGGCGTTTCATGTGGCGCGGCCCCGACGTCTACATCCCCATCGTGCCGCGCCGCGGGGAAGCCGTGGAGGGCGTCCGCTTTGCGCACGTCGTCGGCCGTCTGAAGCCGGGAGTTACCGCGGCGCAGGCGGAGGCGGACTTGCGCCCGATCATGGAGGATCTGCAGCGGCAATCGCCGCACGACTTTCCGGAGAAATGGCGCGCCGGCATTATCCCCTTCGCCGAGCAATTCCAAAGCGGCCTGCACGACGCGCTTTGGATTCTGTTTGGCGCCGTGGGACTGCTGTTGCTGATCTCGTGCGTGAATGTTTCAAACCTGCTGCTGTCGAAGGCGTCGGCGCGCTACAAGGAGATCGCGGTGCGCGCATCGCTGGGCGCCAGCCGGTTGCGGATCGTGCGCCAGTTGCTGTGCGAGAGCATTGTGCTGGCCTGCGTGGGGGGCCTGGCAGGCATCATTCTGGCGAAGGCCGGCCTGGCCGGAATCATGGCGGTGGTGCCGCCCAATACCATTCCCGACGAGGCCCTCGTCGCGCTCAACACGCCGGTTCTGCTATTTGCGCTGGCGATTTCGGCCGGGGCTGCATTTATTTTCGGCCTGGCGCCGGCGCTGCACCTCTCGGGCGGCGATATCGTCAGCCCGCTGAAGGAAGCGGGCCGGGGCTCGACCGGCGGCAAGCGCCAGCGATTCCTGCGCGGCGGCCTGGTGGTGGGCGAAGTCGCGCTTTCCCTGATGCTGCTGGTGGGTGCGAGCCTGATGATCCGGACGCTGTTCGCCATCGAAGACCTGGGTCTGGGCATGCAGCCGTCTCGCATACTGACCGTGCGCGTGCCGCTTTCGGACAAACGCTATCCGGACACGGCGCGGCGCAACACGTTCTTCCGGGAGTTGCTCAGCCGCACCAGTGCATTACCCGGTGTGGCCACGGTGGGCCTCGACATCGGGCTGCACCCCTTCGGGAGCTACATGGGTGGGGCGGTCGAAGTGGCCGGCAGTGCGCATCCGGACAAGCGCACCGTACAGATCCATACCGTGAACGAAGGCTATTTAAAAGCAGTGAGCATAGGCTTGATGGATGGACGGCCGATCGACGAGCACGATATCGCCAATGGCGCGCATAACGTCCTGGTGAACGAGGCGTTCGTGCGCCGGTATCTGTCCGGGCGCGATGCGCTCGGCCGGCACGTGTCGATCCCCTTCCTGCTAACGCCCGATTTCCACGTGGCGGACGCTGCGTTTCAGATTGTCGGCGTGACGCGGGACGCGCTCAATAACGTACCGGACCAGCAGGTGATGCCGGAGATTTTCATCCCTTATACGATTATTGGACGGGCCGATGAGCTCGTCGTGCTGGTGAAGGGGCGTCCGGAGGGCCTGATGAACGCGGTGCGGGCGCAGGTATATGCAATCGACAAGGACCAGCCGGTGACCGACGTGAAAACCATTGAGACCATGCTGAATGAATGGGTTTATTCCGGCCCGCGATTCAACCTGCTGCTATTTTCGATTTTTGCCGCCCTCGGACTGGTGCTTGCCCTGCTGGGAATCTACGGCGTGATCTCCAGTTCCGTGGCGCAGCGCACACACGAGATCGGGATCCGTATGGCGCTGGGCGCGAGCTTCTCGCGAGTGGTTTGGATGGTCCTGGGCTCCGGCATGCGGCTGATCGGGGCGGGCGTGGCGGCCGGCCTGCTGCTCAGTCTCGTGTCGGTCCGCGTGCTGTCGAGGCAGGTTTGGAAGCTCTCGACTTTCGACCCGTATTCGTTTGCGGCGGTCTCGTTGCTGGTGGTAGCTGCAGGATTGTTAGCTTGTTTCTGGCCGGCACGCGCGGCGGCGCGCATCGATCCGATGTCCGCGTTGCGCGAGGAGTAGCTGCTGAGGAGATGGTTTCGAGGACTTGCTTCGCGATCTTCGGGCGCAAAGTCGTCCCACTGTGGAAGGGCGCGGTTACCCGACCTGGACGGCGGTTGTCAGGATCTCGCGGCTGAGGAGCACGTCACATTCAGCGGCCGGCAATGCTTCCAGATAGAGTTCAACGGCTTCTTTAATATTAAATGGTTCGAAAGCCACAGGGGCGACAGTCGACGCGCCGCATGGTGTACAGAAGGAAGGCGAGAAATCCCCAGATGGGAATGAACTCAAAGCGCCGTTCAGCGAGTTGGTCGTATCCGGGCGCCGGCAAATGGCAGCGCGAGCACAGTCGGGCCGAACCCTTGCGCGGTCCTACGGCCACTTCGATGCACTTCTTGTCGGCACTGAAGTGAGCGTGCTGGTAGACAAAACCCCGAAAACGACGGCAGCGGTTTAGAATCGTGATCCAGTTCCATGGTGCGGAAACGAAGTGGCGGCGAAACCACTACCATAAACCGCTCCCAGAGGCGGCTCGTCTTCCCGTCTCGACAAGCTGGCCCTTCGGGGAGATCGTCCAGGATTTCAACGAGAAGTTCCGAGAGGAAGCACGTTGACCACGTCGGGCGCCACGGAATCGGTAAACGCTGCGCGACAAGGGAGTATCTGGCTCACGACGCGGGTTCGGCACCCACCGGTCGGGCCAAAGTCCTAGAGCCTAGACAAACCAGCCAAATGGATTGGTTCCGATTACTCAACAGCGGCGAGACCACCCGCTCTCTTTTCGGGATGGTAACGCTCATCGTAAGGAACGGTAGCCATGTCCCGAATAATCCCGGAACAAGCATCGCCTGTGCTGCGTACTACTCGATAAGAGAATGCAGGCTGTCGCACATGTAGTAAAATGAGGTTAGTCATCCGTATTAGTTCAAGAATCAATTATAGTAAATCCTTTTTATCTCTTTACTTGAAAAGTCATAAATTACTCGAGATTTCGTCCCAGGTACCGCTGTTACGGTTACCCCCATACCATCAAGTTTAATGGTAACGCTCATCGTAAGGAACGGTAGCCATGTCCCGAATAATCCCGGAACAAGCATCGCCTGTGCTGCGTACCAATTGATTGGAGAATGCATGACGAATCACGATCACGTCCCCGAAGGGCCGCCGCTTGGGCTAACGCCTATCCTAGCTGTTTCGGATGCTCATGCTGCCATCGCCTTCTACGCGCAGGCATTTGGGGCAACTGAACTTGCGCGCATCCTCGCGCCTGACACAAAGCGTCTCATGCATGTAAGGATGATTGTGTTCGGAACAGTTTTTGTGTTCATGGATGAGATCCCGGAACTGGCGGCGAACGAGAGTCGATTCCACAACCCAGACCGGTTGAACGGGACGTCCGTTTCATTGCATCTTCAGGTAGCAGATGCTGAGTTGGTTTGGAAGCAGGCACTCGATGCGGGAGCTGTTCCAATAATCCCGCTCGCAGAACAATTCTGGGGCGAGCTCTACGGGAGATTGAAGGACCCGTTCGGGCACGAGCGGAATAGTTTGTGTGTGCATGCATGAGAGGGTGGAACTAGCTGAGGATGAAATAGATTCTATTTTTTTCAACCTTGTACGGGACTCCACTTCATTGCATCGGCAGGTATCAGATTCTGAATTGGTTTGGAAGCTGGCACGATGCGAGATGCGAATGCTGCTAGACGCAATAATCCGTTGGCTGGTTGAGGACCGCCAAGGGACGCAGCAGCATCTCATCGGCGAAGCTGTACATGGCCGAGGTGGCGCAGATGCCGAGGGCCAGTGGACAGATCGCCACGCAGGTACTTCAGATTCTTGGGAGGACGCCGAAGTGGATGAATGGTCTGCCGCGACGCTGTTTCCTGATGCCCGAAGGAAACGTAGAGGTTTTTGCCTACGTGGTTACGCCTTCGCTGGCTTCGTCATGGTTCTGACTGATCTATGGAGCACCACGGTTGTCCTGACTTCAGGCACCAGATAGCTGCGTAGGTATCAGCTCACCTTGACGGATCACGCCCCCTGCTGACATTTCTGGCGACGGCGGCGGTAGACCCTCCCTGACGGCGAAGGGTAGACTCTCGACACGACTGACGCCTGAAATCCAGACGCAATCAAGGATTCCTCGCCCCTTCGCGACCAGGGGAGTAATCCGCCATCCTGCGATGAATCGCCCTAGTCCCGTGAGATTGCGGCCGAAACGATTGCAACGAAGTCGGGCACCGTGCCCTTGAGAATGTCCAGGAGTTGACTCATGCTACGACCGCGGTCGCCTGCTTGTTGCTGGAGTTTCGCTTTCACCAGCGCTTGCTCCTGGCGGAAAATCTCGATCAGGAAGGACTCAGGGTGCAGCGCGCGGACGCCCCACATCACCAGGTGCTCTGGCCTGAAGTGGCGAAGATTGAGGGTCAAGATGATAGCTGCTTCACCGCGGACCGCGGCTGCGACTACGTGGCGGTCCTTTTCGTCGTTCGTCATCCTCGGAATCAGTGACTCGTAACCGGTGATCCAGGCCTCGCTAAAGTGGGCCCGCAGCTCCTTTTCAAGATGAGTAGTCAGAGTATGGGGCCAACCAAGTCTCAATTCCAACGTACGGGTCGTCTCCCGAATAATCTCCTCGGACCATTTCGGCTCGAAAAGCCGCGGCGGCTCCGCGAGGCGCAGAAGCGTATCGCACAAAGAGAAATTGGCGAGGACGCAGGCGTCGAGGACGACGAGCGGAGTACCCGTCATTCCTGGCCGGGAATCAACACACGCTCATAGAGGTCCGCCTGATCAACGGCCTGACCGATTCTGCGGAGCGCATCGAGCCGCTGCTGCCCACGCTGGCGCTGGTCGAAGAAGCGCCGAACCGCCTCTTCGATCAGTTCGTCGCGGCTCCGATAGTGGCCGCTAGCGAGTTCCTGCTCGACCTGTTTTGTCAAATCCGCCGGCAGCGTTACGTCCATGACCGTCTCCTCTCTTCATTCTACTCGTTCGGCGCCATAACAAGGTCGACGGTCGAAGGAGTCCGTCGCTCATGTCGAAATCTCGAAAGAAGAGAATGCCGAAGCGGGTCCTGGCACTGCCGGATCTTGAACAAGCCAAGTCCGCTGTCCTCAACACCCTCTCATCCGTGAGCGGGCAACGAACGTACGACCATGCCATCAACGACTTCGTCGAGTGGTATTGTTCCGAACCGCGCCTGGCCTTCAATCGCACGGTGGTTCTGAGATACCGGATTTACCTGGAGCAGAAAGGGTATGCTCCGAACACCATCAATCTGCGCTTGGCGGCGGTTCGACGCGTAGCCTATGAGGCGTGCGACTCGGGATTGCTGAGTCCGGAACTGGGGGCGGGAATACGGCGAGTCAAAGGAGTCCGGCGTCTTGGCGTCCGCGTGGGCAACTGGCTCACCCTCGCCCAGGGCAAACTCCTGCTGGAACGGTCGGACACCGCAACGCTACGCGGGAAACGAAACCACGCTATTCTGGCGATGCTAATCGGCTGCGGCCTCCGTCGCGGCGAACTTCTGTCATTGGCGATGGATTCCATCCAGCTTCGCGAGGAGCACTGGGTGATCGCGGACCTGAAAGGCAAGGCGGGACACATCCGGACGGTTCCGGTACGGCAGTGGGTCAAGGCCGCAGTTGACGTCTGGAGCGCTGCTGCCGGGATCACCAATGGCACTGTCTTCCGTTCAATCAACAAGTCCGGCAGGGTGTGGGGCGACGGCATGACGCCGAAGGTGCTGTGGGAGGTCGTGAAGGAAGCGGCCAGCCGCGCGGGAATCGAGAAACTCGCGCCGCATGACCTACGACGGACGTGCGCTCGCTTATGCCACCTTGCCTGCGGAGAACTGGACCAAATTCAGTTCCTGCTCGGGCATGTTTCGATACAAACGACCGAACGATACCTCGGATGTAAACAGAGGTTGAGTCGCGCCGTCAACGACAAGCTCGGAATCGAGCCTGAGTGCGGCTTGTAATCGCTCGGTTTGCTGCCAAGGGGCGGGGTCGCACGGACCATCCCGCCCCTTCGCGACCAGGCCGGAACTATCCACGTGCTGGCGTCGGTGGTGTGATCGAGCATTGACAATCTGCCCGGCGCAGGTACATACTTGGGTCGGATGTCGACACGAAGAGGCGCTGATCGCGTGACCCTCCTCCAGGGCACGCTCGATCTACTCATTCTGCGTACATTGCTGTTTGGCTCGCAGCACGGACAAGGAATTGCCCACGCAATTCGGAGGCAGTCGGATGAGGTTCTGATGATCGACCATGGATCGCTGTATCCAGCCTTGCAGAGACTGGAGGAAAAGGGCTGGATAAGTGCCGAGTGGGGCACCAGCGCGAACAACCGCAAGGCACGCTTCTACACCCTGACGAAGATGGGCAGAAAGCAGCTCACGGAAGAAACCGGCGCTTGGCGGCGGCTCGTAGCGGCTGTAGGGCGTGTACTAGATCCGGAGGAGGTGTGAGACTTGCCATGTGGAAGAAGCGGCGTAGCACTCAGGATTTCTCCGAAGAGATTCGATCACATCTCGCGATGGAAGCGGACCGGCTGAGGCAAGAAGGTCAAAGCAAGGAGGATGCCATGCTTGCTGCGCGCCGCTCGATGGGGAATCTGGCCGCGATCGAAGAGCGCTTTCATGAAGCGAATCACTGGCGCTGGCTCGACCAGTTCCTTCAGGACGTGCGCGTGTGCATGAGGCAATGGCGCAAACGTCCAATGATGGCAGCGGTCACACTGCTGACGATTGCTTTAGGTACAGGCCTCAACGTCGCTATCTTCCGAGTGGTCTGGAGTGCACTTCTGAACCCTCTCCCGTATGCGAATGCCGCGCAACTGGTCCAAATCTGGGGCGTTGAGCAGGCTGACGGCGGCATGTCACCGGCGGACCGACGCTTACCGAATGGATTGACGGTTCAGTTCTGGAGGTCGCACAGCCGTAGCTTCCAGGCAATCGGAAGTTACCGTCCGTGGCGCACCACGATCGGCAGCGGAGGGGATCCTGAACGCATCCCGGCTGGGGCCGTGTCCGCTGAGTTCTTGCCGACTTTGGGTGCCCGCACTGTGCTGGGCCGGGTTTTTTCGGCGGAAGAGGTTCGACCTGGCACGGACGATGTCGTTGTGCTCAGCTATGGGTATTGGCAAGCGAGATTCGGCGGGGACCGCAATCTCGTTGGAAACAGCATTGTCGTGGACGGCAAGTATTGCCGAATCATAGGAGTCCTGGCGCCTGACTTTCGGGATCTGGTCACTTCCGGTGTCAAACCGCCGAGCGTGTACCTCCCGATTTCGAAGCTGGCCACCGGTCCGCTTAAGGTTTCCTCCGGCTTTGTCCTTGGACGCCTCAGAAACGCCGTGGGAATGGAGGCGGCGCGATCCGAATTGGAAACCCTGACACGGCAAGCCGGTATGGATGCTGAAGGCAACCGCAAACTGCAAGGTGTGAGGATTGCCCGTCTTGATGACGAGGTCGGGCGTTCTGTACGTCCCGCGTTATTGGCCATGTTTGCGGGAGCGGGCTGCCTGCTGTTGATCGCATGCACCAACGTGGCAAATCTGCTCTTGGCTCAAGCTATCGGCCGGCGACAAGAACTCGCCATTCGGGCAGCAATAGGAGCGGGACGTATGAGGCTGATTCGTCAGCTTCTCACTGAGGCGTTGGCCCTCTCTGTGGCGGGAGTGCTCTCGGGCCTCTGTGCGGCATGGGCACTCTATCGGGCAATGGTCTCCCTCTATCCGGGCACGCTGCCCCGCATCGCTGAGGGTGGTGCAACGGGTGCAGTCCTGCTCTTTGCCGTGATCCTGGCGACGCTGAGTGCGGCGTTCTTCGGCGTGTTGCCAGCCCTGCTAGTCACGCGCAGACCGGGGGATGCCAGCTTGCGCACTGGCAGGGGAGGCACAGTGCCGACCGCGAGCCGCTGGCGTGAAGGCCTGATTTTCCTGCAAGTCGCAACCACATCAACACTGCTGATCGGAGCCGGTCTCTTGGCGAAGAGCTTCGTCACACTGCGCTCAATCGATCTCGGTTTCCAACACGACAATCTGTTCACAGCCCAAGTTGCGCTACCAGAGCGCCATTACAGCGCAGACGAGGATCGAATCCGTTTCGCCCGGTCATGGGTGGAAAGCTTGAAACGCATTCCGGGGGCACAGAGCGCAGCCCTGACGAACACGCTGCCGTTGGCGTTCAATGTGCTCACAGAAGTACAGTTTGACGTCTCGGGCCAAGCTGATGAGCACCGGGCCGGCGGGCGAGCCGTGATGGGAGATTACTTCGAAGCGCTTGGACTCCGAATGAAGGAAGGGCGCGCACTCACAGCCGCTGATGATGGACGGCGGGATGTGGTGGTGGTCAACGAAAGCTTCGTCCAAAGTTATCTAACGAGCATTCCTCCGGTGGGAGCAGTCCTGCGATTAGGACCGAGGCCAGCCACTGTGGTCGGAGTTGTGCGTGATCTGCATACTCTTGGTTTACGGCGATCCGCGCGTCCCGAGATCTACATGCCATTTGCGATGTTGACCAGCCCGTTACTGGACGTAGTTGTCCGATCCGCGGTACCTCCGGCGGAGATCACGGCGGCTGCGCGCGCGCAATTGCGTGAACTCGATCCGACTCTTGCTTTGGCGCAGGTCTCTACGATGGACCGCATCGTCGATGGCGAAATTGCCGAAGCACGGTTTCAAACCGTGCTGTTGGGGCTCTTTGCCGCGGTTGCAGTATTGCTCGCGACGGTCGGCGTCTACGGCGTCATTGTCCAGGGTGTACGAGCACGGACACACGAATTCGGTATCCGTCTGGCGCTCGGCGCGACAGAAGCGAGAGTCTTCTGGCTGGTAGTGAAACAGGGCTCGCGGGCACCCTTGATCGGATTGGTGTTCGGTCTGATCGCTGCTTCGCTCGCCGGCCGTGTGCTGCAAACGCTCCTATTCGGCGTCACGCCACGCGACCCCGTGGTTTTCGCCTCGTCCGCAGCGTTGCTCGCGGTAGTCTGTATTTCAAGTTGCGGCATCCCGGCCCGGCAGGCCTGCAAGACCGATGCCGCGAAGGCTCTGCGGGACGAATAGACCGCCCTTGTCGTCGACGATTCAAGAAGAGACTCGTACCCATGGGCGATTCAAAACTGGAACAAGGCTTCTGGATCGGCCGTGTCGACGGAGCACGCAACCAGTAGATCCTCTGTAACGGCGTAGCGTTTACCGGAAAAGCAAACTGGTTCGAACGGCAACTGGCTACGAAAAAACCCGAAGCCTCAACGATCCGACATCGGGTTCGCGGGCTGCGAGCGGAGCTTCCCGACACCATGCGAACTTATCAGTGACCCACAGATTCCTCTGACGAGGCATATTAATTATTTGCCATGGCCTCTTCGAGTGTGGCTCCTTGAGACTGGCAACCCTTTAATTCCGGACACCACGCGTAGAAGCCGTTTTCGTCTTTTTCGATAACGACACTTGCCTTGCGGGCCATCGGAGCAGTCTAACGCCTGTGCGGTATCCGGGGAAAAAGGGCGTTATGGAGTAACTTGCCGGGAAGAGGCCTGACCCGCTATCGAATCATGATAAATGTAATAACGGCCGCGGATGTTCACCGCAACAGCGCTAAAGGCAATCGGGACGATCGTGGTTCTTGCCGCGCCTGCATTCGGCGGCGACCGGCGGTGTGTAGACTGTCATCAAAACGAGGTACAGGGGTATCAGCAGTCGGCTATGGCGCATTCGCTGAGCGAGGCGGCGCCCGAACCGGACGGATCTTTTGAGCACGTTCTATCCAAAACCAAATTCTCTATTCGTTCGGATCAGTCGGGCATGGTGCAGCGGTTCGAGCGCGGCGATGAACACAGTGAGCAGCGCGTCGCCTACGTGATTGGCTCCGGAGCGCACGCATTCGGATACCTGGTTCGAATTGGCGATCATCTGTTTCAATCGCCGCTCTCCTACTACACCAATCGCCGGCTGTGGGATGTCGCTCCGGGTTACGAAGAGTCTCGTCATCCGGACTTTTCGCGGCCAGTGACGCTCGAGTGCCTCGTCTGCCATGCGGGGAGGCCAGAACCGGTTGCGGACACTCTGAACCGCTATCAAACGCCGGCCTTCCGGGCGGAGAGCATTTCCTGCGACCGTTGCCACGGGCCGGGGGAGGCCCATGCGAAGAACCCCGTGCCCGGGTCGATTCTGAATCCGGCCAAACTGCGCGGGGCCCCGCGGGACAGTATCTGCGAGCAATGCCATCTGGCCGGAGAAGTACGCATACCGAATCCGGGAAAGCGGATCGCGGATTTCCAGCCGGGCCGCGGCCTGGAAGATACTTATACCGTCTATGTGGCGAATCAACCGGCCGGCAAGACAATCAAAGTCGTCAGTCACGTGGAGCAGCTGGCGCTCAGCGCCTGCGCCCGAAACAGCGGCGGGCAGCTCTGGTGCGGGAGCTGCCATAATCCTCATCGGCGGCCGGCAGATCCCGCGGTGTACTTCAGAGAGCGCTGTCTCGGCTGCCACGCCGCGACGCTGGAGAAAGCCCACGCCGCACCCGGCCGCGATTGTATCGCGTGCCACATGCCGCGGCTGGCCGCGCGCGATGGCGGGCACACGGTGTTCACGGACCACCGGATCGCCCGGCGGCCGGAGCCTGAAAACGCGGCAGTGGGGCCGGAGGATTTGACCGCGTGGCGCGAGCCGGATCCCGGGCTGCGCCAGCGTAATCTGGCGCTGGCCCTGGTGGCGGTGGGCTTCGAGAACGGGGCCGCACAGCAGGTGATCCGCGGGTACCGCATGCTTAATCAAGTGGAGAAGGAGTACCCCGACGATCCGGACGTGTTGACGTCACTGGGGAACGTGCTGCTTCGCGGGAAGCAGCCGGGGGAGGCTTTGCGCCGCTTCGAGAAGGTTCTGGTCTTGCGGCCGGCGTATGCCCCTTATGAAGTGAATGCTGCTGCGGCGCTGATCGCGGCCGGACGGCCGGCCGAAGCACAGCGTCATTTGGAAAAGGCGCTACAGCTCGATCCCCTGCTTGCACAGGCCGTCGAACTACTGAGCGGTCTCTACAGGGATGCGGGTGAAGGGGCTAAGGCAGCCGGGATCGTGGCGCAATACCGGCTCGAAATGGGCTTGGTTACGGCGCGTTAATGGGCAATAACTGCAAGGAAAAAAGGCGGGTCTAGAGACCCGCTGCAGACCTGGAGGTCTGCCCCACGAGTTGTGTCTTGGCGTCCACTACCTCGGGGATATCGGGATCCGCGCTCTTCCAAATCTGCAGGAAGCGATCGTATGCCGCGCGGGCCTGTGGGAGCTGGCCCTTTCGCCTATAAGCCTGCGCCAGATGATATTGCGCCATGGGGTAGTTCGGATTGAGGTGCAGAATGCGTTGGTACTCGGCAACGGCTTCGTCCAGGCGCGCCACTTCGAGGTATGCATTGGCCAGACAGTCCTCATAAAGGTCCAGCCCGGAACTGGGCGGCAAGTGGCGCAGGGCAGCCTGGAAATGGGCGATTGCCTGGCTGGGTTGATTCTCGCGCAACGCCAGCACGCCCAGGTAATAGTCATAACTGCGGCGTTCGTCGCGGGAGCCGCGCCCCGGATAGGGCGAATCCTGAAAATACTTCAGAAGCGTGGCTTTCAAGCCGGCGGCCCTGGCATTCTCACCGCGTTCGAGCGCGAGCAGCAATTCGCTCCAGACGGCTCCCTTGGCGTAGCGCGTCTCGTTGCGGGCAGCTTCTTCCGCGCGGGTGAAATCCCTCTGGCGCCAGTACACGCGCGCGAGGCTGCCATACCCGACCGCGCGCGCCGCATCCGATCCGGTCACTTGAATGTAACGCTGGTACTGGCGGAGGGCGTCGCGGTAGCGCCCCTGCTGGAAGTGGACGTCGCCAAGGTGAATAATGGCCGGCTCAAATTCCGGATCGAGCGACAAAGCGGCGTTGTACTCGGCGGCCGCGTTCTCATACCTTCCCGCCTGCTGGAACGACATACCCAGGCTGTCGTGCGCGTTGGGCTCGTCCGGCGCGAGTTGCACGTAGCGTTCATGCGCGGCGATGGCGTCATCGTAACGCTCGAGGCCCAGGTAGCAGACGCCCAGCACGTTGTACAAATCCCCACATTCAGGATCTACCACGAGACCCCGCTGGACCACGGCAATGGTCTCCTGCGGGCGCTCTTCTCCATACAGAAGCCGGGCCAGACGCGTGTAAGCCTCCGTTTCCAATGGAAACTGATCGACGATTTGCCGCATGGTGCGGATCGCGGCGGAGTAATCCTGCCGGGCAATGGCGTCCCACGCGGTGACAAACAGGCGATCCTTGGGGGCGAGCCGGTCCGACAATTGGATGGCCTTTGCCAGCGAGGGCCGGCCTTTCTCCGGCACGAAATCCGTCACGGAGTAGGCGTAGCCGATCCGCGCGTAGGCCATGGCGAACTTCGGATCCAGTTGGACGGCCTTACGCAAGAGCGCGATAGCCTGCGCGTTCTGAAATGCCTGCGCCTTGCTGACGCCTAGCGAGTAATACCGGTAAGCCTCCAGGTTGTTGGTCATGGTTTCAGCTAAGCCAGTCTGATGGCGCATATCGGAAGCCGGGGTTCCGAGTTGGGCCGCCAGCTTCGGAGACAACAGATCGATGCGCGCCAGAATATCCGCCGGCTGGTCCACCTCGAACTGATCCGCGGCGAGCAATTGGCCGCTGGCGGTTTCAAACAGCCGGGTGTTGATCAGGATTTTCTCCCCGAGCGTCTGGAAACTGCCGAGCACAACGCCGTCGGCATGGGTCCTGCGCGCAATATCGAGCGCATCGTCCAGGTGGATCCCGTCCTGAGGTTTGTGGCCGGTTCGCTGGGCGCTTCTTTTCAGCAGCAGATGAAGCTGTTGGCGGCTGAGAACGGTCAACTTGTCAAAACGGGCCAGGTCGGTAATGAACATGTCAGCCAAGCCTTCGCTCAGCCAGTTCAGCGCCGGTTTGGCGCTCTGATTCTCGAAATACATCACGGCCAGCGTCTTTCGTCCGGGGACCCGGGGCAGGGTCAGTTCCACGTTTGCGGTGGAATGGAGAACGCTCCAGGCGAGTAGGATTCCCCCCGTGGCGGTGAGGCCCAGGAAAATCCAGCGGAGCCAAGGCTTCCATCGCGTGCGGAAGGCCTTAAGCGGCGCGGCGGTGGCAGTCGCCGTTGCAGCAACGGCTGCCTCGATCTCCGGACTCGGACGGACCGTCTCGGCAGCGGCAGCCAGGGGCTCTTCCATAACCTGGGCAATAAAGCGGTAGCCGATTTTGTGAATCGTCCGGATAAATCGCGGTTCGTGCGGATCGTCACCCAACGCCTTTCGAATTTCCTTGATGCACTGCACGATGGCATTGTCGGTAACCGCGGCGCCCTGCCAGAAGTTCTGAATCAGCTCTTCCTTGCCAATCAGGCGCTGGCGCTGCTCGATCATGTATAGCAGCAGGTGAAAGGATTGCTGGCGAAGGTGCTGTTCGACACCGGCGCGTTTGAGGCAGCCTAAGGAAGGGTCGATTTCCACATCCTCGCAGCGGTAGATGTGGGTGCTATTTCGGGCCGCTGGATTGCCGGCAGTGCCTTTTCCGTGAGCCGCGGGCATGGCGGTCGAAGATTTCCCTCTCGTAGATGGGGCGACCGGGCTCCCATCCCCCCCTTGAAGCATGGGGTGATGATATCACAACCAGGCGAAGACGGCGGTACCCGTTACAGGGTGTTACACCCCCGCGCCAGATTGCGCGGGTTTAGGTCCGTTTCGCTTTGCCGTCATACAGAACCGCGAGCCAATCCCGAAGCAGCGCGAGTCCGTCCAATCCGCTGTGTCCAAAAGATTTCATCAGAATTTCAGGAATTCCTCACCACTAACGTAGAGCAAAAAAGCTAATGGTAATGTACTACAAGAATTACGAGGGGTATTTTGGGTCTCGGATCGTTGTCAAAACTTTGTACAAGGAGTCCGTACATGAGGGGTTTCTGGATGCTTCCGTTGTCTCAACGCGCCGGTGGGCGCCTTTTGATTGCCTGTTTGGCGGTATCAATCATACTTCTGATTTCTCCGGCAGCCTTGCGTGGGCAAGCCCTGAGTTCGATCACGGGGACCGTAACCGACGCCACCGGCGCGGTGGTGCCGGATGTGAAGATCTTGGTGACCAACAATGCGACGAAGGTGGCGAGCCACTCTACAAGCAGTAGCTCAGGCGTATACGTCGTCACCGACCTGATTCCCGGCACGTACACGGTCGAGGCCGCCTTGCCCGGTTTTGACACGTCCGTACACAACGGAGTCCTGGTGGAGGTAGGCCGCCCGTCCACCGTTGACATTTCCATGCAGACGGGCAGCGTTACGCAGAGTGTCGAAGTTCAGGAAGCTGCGATCACCTTGAATACGACTCAACCGGAGCTCGGCACCGCCATTGAAAACGCGGTGGCACAGGCTCTGCCTGTCGAGCTGGATGAAGGCGATGGCCGCGGCCGCCAGATTGACGCGTTCATGTTCCTGGCCCCCGGCGTTACCGGCGGCACCTTCAGCCATCGAATCAACGGCGGCGTGGACTTTGAGAGCGAAGTGGTCTTCAACGGGATCCCGATGGCGCAGTCCGAAACGCAAGGCTTCCAGACCATCTGGAACCCGCCCTTCGAAATGGTTAACGAGTTTAACGTATTGCGCTCGTCTTTCTCGGCTCAATACGGGCTGGCGCAAGGGGTTGCGACCTATCAGACCGCCTCGGGCACCAATACGCTTCACGGCGATGTCTTCGAAATCCTGCGCAACAACTTCTTCGACGCCCGCGGTGCTTATAACCCGACTGTGCCTGTGGACAACGAAAACAACTATGGCTTTACCGTGGGCGGTCCGGTGTGGCTTCCCAAAATCTACAACGGCAAGAACCGGTTGTTCTTCCATATCAGCACCGAATGGTATCGCCGGAACTACCCGGATTTGACTTTCATGTCCCTGCCCACCGCGGCTGAAAAGGCGGGCAGTTTCACGGCTACGGGCTTAACGATTTACGATCCGACCACGGGAGTGCCCTTCCCCAACGACCAGATTCCCACGAGCCGGTTCAGCGCGGTATCGTCGAGCCTGATTCCGTTGATGCCCAATCCTACTTATGCCGGATACGTAAACAATTTTCAGTCCAACGAGGGTGTTCTCCCCGTCCGGCAAACGAATTGGGGCTACAATATCGACTACAACATCAACGACAAGCAGTCGATACACTGGAGCGAGTGGCGCGACAAGCAGACCACCTACGGGACAGAGACAGGTTCTCACCTTCTCGGCGAGCTTGGCAGCGAGACGGTCAACCCGGATCTTGGGACGGTGTTCCTCCTGAACTACTCCAACGCGATCACTCCGCACCTGGTGATAACCGCTGGGGCAAGCTGGCTGGGCGAGTTGAACGATCAGATCAGCCTGGAGAAGAACGTCACGTTCGCGCCCGACCCCGACACTCCGGAACTTCCCGCCATCAACTTTAGCGGGCCCCTTTCGCCCACCACCTTCGGATCGCCGTGGATTGATTCGATCAACCGGAAGCTGGGGTGGGTTATCGAAAACAACTACCTGTGGGTGCACGGAAAACACACGTTCAACATCGGGTGGGAGACACGGCGCACTTACCAGGACGATAACGAGTGCCAGCAGTGCGCCGGTAACTTCAATTTCAGCAACAACGAGACAGCCGACCCGAACAATCTGGGGACCACGGGTAATGCGTTCGCCAGCTACCTGCTGGGCACCGTGGACAGCGCCGACCGGGTGGGTTCGCAGGAAGAAAAACTACGCAACCGGGATTTCTCGCTGTACGTTCAGGATGACATCAAGCTAAGACCCAACCTCACCGTCAACATCGGTTTGCGCTGGGACATCATGGTCCCGTTCACCGCGATTGGCAATAACATCGTATTTATGAACCCGGCGACGCCCAATCCCGGCGCGGGTGGACTACTGGGCGCCGCCACGGAGTTCGGCGATTGCGCGGGTTGTGCAGGATACGATCGCGCCAACATCCGATGGAATCACCTGAGTCCCCGCGTCGGATTCTCGTACGCCTTCAACAGCAAGACCGTCCTGCAAGGTGGTTTCGCGCAGAATTATATGGATGGCGGCGCGTACGAATATGGCACCAGCAAAGTAGCCGTGAACTACGGCAACCTGCTCACCGGATCGTTCCACCGCAATTCGACGGGGAGCACTTCGCCTGGTTTCGGCTCCTGGGACAGCAATATTCTTCCCATACCGGGGCAAACTCCCTTTAGCCCGACCCTGGGGATTGGCCAATCCATCAATGCTTTCTCGCCTACCGACGGCATCGCACCGTACGTAGTCGCCTGGAGCGTCGGCATCCAGCGGGAACTGCCCCACAATACGCTGTTATCGGTGCATTACACCGGAAACCGGGGCAATTACCTGCCGGCGCAGTTGAACCCTCCTAATCAGATGAATGCGCAGTATCTCAATCTTGGCACCACACTTGGACTGCCAATTACCTCCCCGCAGGCCGTTGCCGCCGGCATCAGCGCGCCGTTTCCCAGCTTCCTCGCCACTTATGGAAGCAGCGCCACAGTGCAGCAGGCCTTACGCCCTTACCCGCAGTATTCGAGCGTCTTCAATAACTTCGACGATAGCGGATCTTCGTTGTATAACGCACTCCAGGTACAGGCGGAGAGGCGATTCTCCAACGGTTTCATGTTCCTGGTAACTTATAACCTCTCGCGTATGATGTCGAACACTAACTCCGGCTTTTCGTCGTTCGCAAACGCCGACCTGAACAAAAACAATCAGAAAGCGGAATGGACGATCGACAACAACGATCAGCCGAACATGGTGAATATCGCCGGCGTCTACGAGCTACCGATCGGCAAAGGCAAAGCATTGTTGAACAATAACGGAGTGATCGGCAACCTGCTCGGCGGATGGGGGCTCAGCGCAATCCTCACCTACCAGCAAGGCACGCCGCTTTGGAGTGGCACCGGCGGCTCAGTCTACGCGCCCGGCGACCCGCTGGACAATGGTTGCGCGCCATGCAACCGGGCGAATGTAGTGCCGGGTGTGCAGCAGGAGTTCTCCTACAGCAACGTGTACAAGGGGTTGCCGGTGTTGAACGCGGCCGCCTTCAGCGCCCCTGGCCTGTGGACGTTGGGCACCGCGCCACGCGTCCTCGATATCCGCGGTCCGTGGCTCTTTAATGAAAACGTCTCAGCCTTCAAGAAGTTCAACATAGGCGAGCACGTGAAAGCGGAATTGCGCATGTCGTATTTCAATCTGCTGAACCGGGTGCAGTTCGGCGGCCCGGATCTGGGAATTGCAGACCCGACCTTTGGTCAGGTGATTAATAGCCAGAACAATACGCAACGTCAGGGACAAGCGCAGTTTCAGGTCAATTTCTAGCGGGTAATGCAACACTGCACACTTGCCGAGCCACGACCGCCGTTGCTCTGCTTCTGACCTTGGCTGCGTTCGGCCGCGGCTCTGACGCTAGCGGCGCGGGCTATGCGGGAACGGCGGTCTGCGCTTCCTGCCATAAGGAGACCGCCGCCAGCCAGGCTAAGACCGCTATGGCTACGACGTGGCGTAGCGGGGCCGCATCGCTTCCAGCAGGCTATCATGGCCGCGCTACAGAAGGGTCCGCTAAGCTGCTCGAATACGAAATCGACCGGCAAAGAGACGGCCTCGTCTTCTCCGCACTGACGCCCGATGGTGTGAAGACGATCTTGCCTGTGAAGGTAGTCATGGGCGGCGATCGCCACGGACTGAGTTTTCTTCTTTCAATCGACAAACTGGGCGCCATCCCGCTGGAGCGCCCGGCGCTTATCGAAGCGCGGTACGTTTATAACACTCCGAACCACGTGCTGGCGATCTCACCCGGCTTCGGTTCCGGACAGCCGAGCTCGTATGAAGACGCATTTGGCAGGGTGCTCAGTCCGGGATTCGAGGAGAAGTGTCTCACCTGTCACGGCGAACCCGGCACGCTGGGGGCCGGCACGCAAGGCGGGGTTCAATGTGAGAGCTGCCACGGGCCGGGTCAGGAGCACGTGGAAGCGATTCGTCAAGGCAAACCCGGCGGCATTATCAATCCGAAGAAGCTAGGCGAGGATGCGCGCCTGGAACTCTGCGCGCGATGTCACATAGGATTTTCGGACCGGTCCGATCCCCTCCCTAAAGAGTTGTTGGTTTCGAGTCAGGCTGTGGCGCTGCGCAATTCGGAGTGCTTCATTCAGAGCGGTAAGGCGTTGACGTGCACGAGTTGTCACGATCCGCATCGCGATCGAACGTCTGCGGAAGAGGAGAAGGCGTCCGACACTACTTGCCTGGGCTGCCACTCCAGCGCGGCAAAGCCGCGCGCCGCTATGTGTCCGGTGAACGCGAACAGCAAGTGTGCAAGCTGTCACATGCCGCGAGTGGACGAAGGCGTGTTCCACTTGACGGATCACTGGATCCGGGTTCATCCGGAGCAGGCAAACCCGGTCGGGAAACACGCTGAGAGTCTCCGAACTCAGGTGCCGCCTTTGCGCGAGTTTCTCCGCATCATCGTCGTGGACGAGAGACAGAAGGCGGAGAGCGCGGCCGCGCGGCTGGCCAAGGGCGAGGCTTTTTCCAGCATTGCGCACGAACTGTCGATGGACGATACGGCACCGGCGGGCGGCTACCTCGGTGCAATACAGCTATCCGAGATGCAGCCGAAGCTGGCGGATGCGGCGGCGAAGCTGGGATACGGAGAAACCAGCGGTATCGTCGATATGGGAAATCGCTGGACGATTCTGCAGCGCATGCCGCGCGATTTCAAAATGGACGCCGGTCGGCTTTTCGAGGAGGCGGTCGCTTTGAAAGCGGCGGGCGACATCAAAGACGCGCTCGAGAAAGGCGGCCAGGCGCTCCAGGTCTATCCGTATTTTCTGCGCGCGTTGATATTGATGGGGGCCACGCTCGCCGAAAACGGCGAAGTGCAGAAAGGCTATGAGGTCCTCGCTTTTGCGGCGCAGATCTATCCGCGGGACGCAACCGCGCAGTTCGATCTGGGCCTGACGCTGGGCGCTTTGGGGAACCATGACGGGCAGATCCAGGCATACCGCCGCGCCATCGAACTTGACCCGGACAATATTGCGGTGTACGAGAGCCTGGCCGCCGCGCTGTACTCCGCGGGCCAGTGGCAGAGCGCGATCGATGCGTGCCGCGCGGGTCTGCGGGTGGATCCGCTGGCAGCGAGGCTGTATTTCAACCTCGGCGTCATGCTGGAGCAACATGGCGACGCGGAGGGATCGAAGCGCGCGAGAGAACTGGCGCGGGCGATTGATCCGGGGATTGCGCGGGCGCCGGGTACGGCTCAGTGAAGGGATATGGTGCGGACCGGCGTGGACGCCGGTCGCAGGACTGGAGTCCTGCCCCACGTAGGCCTAAACTGAAGAGATGCTGCGCGTGGTCATTTTTGTCAGTCTGCTGCCTTTCGCGCTGCTCTCCGGGCAGACGCCGGACCCTGCGCTGGTGGACGTTCAATCGCTCGTCGATACTGGCAAATTAAACGAGGCCGAGACCGCTTTGCGGCGGTATCTGGAGGCTCACCAGAGCTCGCCGGATGCGCACTACCTGCTCGCGTACATTCTGTTCCGGGAAGGAAATCCAAAGCCTTCGCTGGCTGAATATACGGAGGGCGCGCGCTACAGGGCGCCTAACGCACTGGACCTGGAAGCGATCGGCAGCGATTACCTGCTTCTGGAGAACTACCCGGCGGCGGACGAGTGGCTGACTAAGGCGGTGGAGTCGGCCCCCGGTGATGCGTCCGCCAGATATTACCTGGGGCGCGCCAAATACAACGAGAAGCGCTTCGCGGATGCCGTCCGCATCTTTACCGAATGCCTGGCGCTGGATCCGCGGAACGCCAAGGCGGCGGACTACCTGGGGCGTTCTTATGAAGCGCTGGGCAAGAGCGAAGAAGCTCTCGCAGCGTACCGTCGGGCGGTCGCGCTGGACGCCGGCGCCGCGCCCGGAAATGCCGAACCGTACCTCGATCTGGGCACGCTGCTGGTGGAGAACGGCCAGCCGGGCGATGCCCTCGCGTATCTTCAGCAGGCGGCCGGGATCGCGCCCGGCGATTGGCGCGTTCACCGTGGGCTGGGGAAGGCCTATTTGCAGTTGAATCGGCTGCCGGAAGCCCGCGCCGAGCTACGCAAGGCCGTGTCACTCGCCCCAGAGAACGCTCCCCTCCATTTCCTGCTGGCCCAGGCATTGCGAAAGAGTGGGATGGAAGACCAGGCGCGCGCCGAAACCGAACGCTACAACGCGCTCACGGGTGCGCACTCTTCGCCCGACAGCCCGCTGGCGGAAGCGCGATCGCTGCTTCAATCAGGCAAATTGGACGAAGCTGAGCGGGTAGCTCGCCGGTATCTCGAAATACACCGCAGCTCCGCCGATGGGCACTATCTGCTCGGCTATATCCTGTTCAAGAAACAAGACCCAAAATCGTCGCTGGCTGAATACACCGAGGCCGCGCGGTACCGCACGCCGGGCGCGGCGGAGCTGGAAGCGGTAGCCGGCGATTATGTGTTGTTGAAGGATTATCCGGACGCCGATAAGTGGTTCACGAAGGCAGTAGAATGGAATCCGAAAGACGCACTTGGCTGGTACTATCTGGGCCGCACCAAGTACAACGAAAACAGGTTTGAGGAAGCCGCCGGCGCGTTCGAGCAGTGTTTGAAGTTAGATCCCCGGAATGTCAAAGCGGAGGACAACCTTGGACTGTCTTTGGAAGGCCTGGATCAAATCGAGAAGGCCCTGGCCGCCTATCGTACGGCCATCGATTGGCAGAAGGATGCGCAGGACCAGAACGACGGACCCTTGCTTGACCTGGGCAGTCTGCTGGTGAACACTGATCGCCCGGAAGAAGGGCTGCCGTACCTGCTGGAGGCGGCGCGGATCTCCCCGGAGGATTATCGGATTCATCGGCAATTGGGCAAGGCCTACGCGCACCTGAATCAGTTGGAGAAGGCCAGAAGTGAGTTGGAGAAGGCCGTGCAACTTGCCCCGCAGAACGCGCCCGTGCATTTTATGTTGTCACAGGTTTACAGAAGACAGGGGCTGCTGGACAAAGCTAAGTTCGAGAGTGAGCGGTACACGGCGCTTACAGGCACGCGGTCGTCGGCAGAGAATTAGGAGACACTTATGAAGAGATGGCTGGTCACGGTAGCGGCAGCGGCGTGCTTAGCGTTGCCGTCTTTGGCTCAACACAAAACTTTTATACAGGCCGAATTGCTCAAGACGGTAAAGGCGAAGAGCGCTCAGGCGGGTGATCCTGTCAAGGCGCGCGTGGTGGCAGCCGTGGTTCTGCCCGGCGGAGTTACCATTCCTGAGGGCGCGGTGCTGTTCGGCGAAGTGCGGGCGGCGGATCCGAACTCCGTCAGCATTTCATTCGGACAGGTGGAGATAAAGGGAAACAAGACGCCGCTCAGCCTCTCGATCCGGGCGGCCATGATGCCCAACGGCCCGCAGAACCATGTCAACGGGGTGGCTGCGCAGGCGGGCGCGGTCATCGGGATGCCGGGAGTGACTCTGCAGGTGGACGATTCGGCGCAGCATGCATCGAAATTTGCTTCGAGCGGGAAGGAGCTGCAGCTTAAGCAGGGGCTGCAGTTTATGCTGGGCGTGCCGGAGTAACCCACTACCGAGCCGCGCGCGTCATCAAGTCGTGCTCCAAATAAGCTACCCTAAAATCGGCTGACCAGACGCTTAGTTCCCGAACGCTGGATACGGGAAGCCGGGCTGTGATTTTTGACCATAGGCGACAACTCGTCATCGTGGACCGCCGGACCCTGGGGCGTATTTCAGTACGAATCGCCTTATCAGCGCCCCAGCTCATCCTCGATGAGCGCATTAGCGTGTTAACCATGCGTCTTGATGGCCCCGTGACTCCGGACATGGTGTGCGCTTGGGAATCGGCAGGGGCGTCTTCCCTCTAAGCAGGCGAGTGTGATCTAATTGGCAGGTGTTAATCCAACTGTCAAAGGAGTCTGTATGCCTACTATTACCACCAAGGACGGCGTTGAGATCTTTTACAAGGACTGGGGTTCGGGGCAGCCGATCGTGTTCAGCCATGGCTGGCCGCTTTCGGCGGATGACTGGGATAACCAGATGATGTTCTTTCTGGGCAAGGGGTATCGCGTGATCGCGCATGACCGACGTGGGCATGGGCGCTCGACGCAGGTGGCCGATGGGCACGATATGGACCATTACGCGGATGACCTGGCGGCGCTTACGGCGCATCTGGATTTGAAAGATGCGATCCATGTTGGGCACTCGACCGGCGGTGGTGAGGTAGTGCACTATCTGGCCCGGCGTGGGCAACAGGACGTGTACAAGGCTGCGATTATTAGCGCGGTGCCGCCGCTGATGTTGAAGACGGATGCCAATCCGCAGGGCCTGCCGAAGTCTGTGTTTGACGATCTGCAGGCGCAGCTTGCGGCGAATCGGTCGAAGTTCTATCGCGACCTGCCGGAGGGGCCTTTCTATGGATTTAACCGGCCGGGGGTGAAATCCGTTGAGGCCACCATTGCAAATTGGTGGCGGCAGGGGATGATGGGCGGCGCCAAGGCTCACTATGACGGGATTGTGGCCTTCTCGCAGACGGACTTTGCGGAGGACCTGAAGAAGATCACGATTCCGGTGCTGGTGATGCATAGCGAAGACGACCAGATCGTTCCGTATGTGGCGGCGGGACCGAAGTCGGCAAAGCTGCTGAAGAATGGGACGCTGATTACGTATAAGGATTTTCCGCATGGCATGCCTACTACGCAGGCGGAAAAGATCAACGCCGACCTGCTGGCATTCCTCAAGAGGTGAAGATATAGCTTCTAGATGATCTCAAACGCCCTGGTATACGAGCGCAACAAAGTCACTCGGGTTCTGGAACAGGTTGCCCCATACCGCGTCATATCGCGCTCCAGGCTTAGCAACGACAACTTCGGGCAAGGACTTACCCTGTTTTTTTAGGGCAGCAACGTCATCGCGGATCTCAACCAACACGTCACGGAATAGAACCAGGTCGGCTTTATTTCCCACGGCTCCGTGCCCGGGAATGACGATCGTCTTATCGGTCACTCTTGCGATGTTCGCTTCTGCCGCGCGTATCTGGCCGTCGATGCTGCCTCCCGTCCAGTAGTCGATAAAGGGGTAATCGCGGTTCCAGAAGGTGTCTCCGGTGTGGAGAATGTCGGCCTCAACAAAGTGCACGGAGATATCAGAGTCCGTGTGGGCAGGCTGGTAGTGCTTCAGCATCAGGGTGGTGTTGTTGGCATGTAGAGTGTGTTCGTCTTTAAAGACGGTGGAGGGAATCGCACCCGCCGGTGCGGCTGGGAAAGTGTACCTAAAGTTGCCTTCGACGCGCGTGGCCTGGGAAAGATGTTTACGCGTGTTCTCGTGCGCCAGGATACCGGCTCCGGCTTCATGACCCACTCGTTGCCGCCGGTATGGTCGAAGTGCCAGTGGGTGTTGATCAATTGTTTGATGGGATCTGCGTTGATGCTCGCGAGGGCTTCAGTGACGTGCGGACGTGCGGTAATGATTTCCGCATCAACCAGCAGCTTTCGTCAGGGCCAGTGAGAACGGCGATATTTCCACCAGGGCCCAAAAGGACGCCGATGTTGCGGCGAAGGTTTTGAACCGTGACTTTCGCTGTGGCGGCTTCTTTGAACGCTCCTACAACGATGCCTTCTGTTGCGGCCATCAGGTAACTTGGAGCAAAGCAAGCTGCGGCTACCGTCAGACCTCCGGCAGCGAGAAACTGACGACGTGAAATGTCGAGTGACCCTTCGGTAACCATCTTAAGATTCTCCTCTCGCTTTCGCCTTAAATTTTAGTCAGCATCTTTGGCCTTTGCGCGTAAATCTAGAACAAAATCATTCCTCGATCCCTTGGCGAATGGCGGAATGATGCCTCTTGTCCTCTTATTGCTCGCGGTCTATTGTAACTCGGAAATTATAGTGGCTCTGAATCCGGGATGAGCGATAAATCTATAGCGCCGTATCGACAGTGCTCCGCGCACAG
>CAWFUH010000013.1:0-111411 GCA_963818855.1 Bryobacterales bacterium
TACATCGACTATCGCGACGAGGCTGCCCAGCCGTTCGAAGGCCTCACGGCGCACTTTCCCTTCATTCCGGCGAATCTGGGCGGCGCTGGTGAACCCGAGCGGATCTGGGGCCAAGTCGCGGCCGGCAATTACTTCTCGGTGGTGGGCATCCAGCCGGCGATTGGGCGCGCATTCACGCCCGCAGAGGATGGCGCAGCAGGCGGCAACCCGGTAGTCGTGCTCGGCAACGCACTTTGGCGCCGCCGGTTCGCGGCTGCGCCGGATGCCATCGGCCGGCAAGTCCTGCTCAATGGCCAAAGCTACACCGTCATCGGCGTGATGCCCGCGGGGTTCCACGGCACTGACCGCGCCGTTATGGCAGACTTCTGGGTGCCGCTTTCCATGGCTGGTCAGATCATGCCGGATCTCCTCAAAGATCACCCGGCTGCCAGGCGCGGCACTCACTGGCTGATGCTCGAAGGCCGGCTCAAGCAGGGCTTCAGCCGCAAACAGGCCGCCGCCGCGTTGAACGTAGTGCAAAGGCGGCTGGACGATACCTACCACAAGGGCGAGAAACCGCATGACCCGATCAGCCTGGCCGATTCCGGTGGTTTGTTCGGCGGCGCAGACCGCTTCGCCATCGGCTTGATGGCCGTGCTGGCTGTGCTGGTGGCCATGGTGCTCTTAATTGCTTGTGCCAACGTCGCGAATCTGATGTTGGCGCGCGCCATCGCCCGGCAGCGCAAATCGGCGTGCGCCTGGCGTTGGGTGCCGGGCGCTCCCGCCTGGTCCGCCAGTTGCTAACCGAAAGCGTGCTGCTCTCGCTCATCGGCGCGGTCGGCGGGTTCGCATTGGCGGCCGCCGCTACCGTAGCCCTCTCGCGCTTCAATCTTCCGCTGCCCTTGCCCATACGTTTCGATTTCGCGCCGGATGCGCGCGTGCTCTGGTTTACCGCGGCGCTCGCCGTAGTAACCGGAATCGTCTTCGGTCTGGCGCCCGCGCTACGCGCCACACGTGCCGATCTGGTCACTGCTCTCAAGCAGCAGAACACCACATTCGGCAGTTTCCGCCGGCTGGGCATGCGCAACTTGCTGGTGGTAGTGCAGGTGGCTCTCTCGCTGGTGCTGCTGGCCGGCGCGGGACTGTTCCTGCGCAGCCTGCAAAAGGCCTCCTCCATCGATATCGGCATGCGCCCCGATCACGTGCTCCTCCTGGCCACCAACCCCAAGCTGAGCCAATACTCTCCGGAGAAGACGCGCCAGTATCTCGCGCAGCTCCGCGCGCGCGTAGGGGCTTTGCCCGGCGTCCGGTCCGTGAGCTATCTCGACAGCATTCCACTCAGCATCGGTGGAACCAGCTTCGACTTCCAGCCCGAGACGACTCCCGATGCAGCTAAGGACGTCAAGCCGGCAACTATCGATGTATACTTTGCGGGGTCGCGTTTCTTCGAGACCATGGGCCTTCCCTTGTTGCGCGGCCGCGACTTCGACCGGCAGACTGACGCGGCGTCCGTCATACTCACTGAGAAGGCGGCGCAGCGCCTGTTCCCCAACGCCGATGCGATCGGCAGGCGGGTCACGGCGGAGAAGAACAGCTATCAGGTCATCGGCATCGCCAGGAACTTCAAATCCCGAACGCTGGGCGAGGCGCCGTCCGAGGCTGCATTCCTCTACCTCGAGGCCCGTCCAGAGGATGTCTTCAGCTTCTACGGCATATCCCTGGTGGTCAAAACCACCGGCGATCCGAACAGCATGATCCGGCCGGTGCGCCAGCAGATCGCGACGCTCGATCCGAACCTGGCGGTCGACAACATGAGACCATGGACGAGCACGTCGACAAGGCGCTGCTGATCCCCAGACTGAGCGCCGTGCTACTGGGAGTGTTCGGCGCGGTTGGCCTCACGCTGGCCACCGTAGGGCTCTATGGAGTGATGAGCTATCGGTGCGGCGCCGCACGCGCGAGATCGGTATCCGCATGGCGTTGGGCGCGCGCACCGGCGGGGTGCTCCGGTTGGTGGCCCGGCAAGGGCTGGCGCTGGCGGGAATCGGCGTGGCCATCGGCCTCGCCCTGTCACTGTTAGTCAGCCGGTTCGCGGCGAGTCTGCTCTATGGCATCAGCGCCACCGATCCTCTGACGTTCATCGCTGTTCCCACTCTTTTGCTGATAGTGGCTGTGCTGGCGGTGCTGCTGCCCGCGCGCCGCGCCGCGAAGACCGACCCACTGGCCGCCCTGCGTTACGAGTAGGCCGGGCTGTTACGCGCCGCAGTACTTGTAGATCTTTTCGCGCATGCCAGCACCCCGTTTCTCCTCGCCATGTGGGGCGTGAATGTGCACAATGTACAGAAGTGACGCCTCAGGGGCCCGCCAAGGAGAACAGACTCTTAATGAAACGCGTTGTCAGTCCGATTTGTGCAAGCTCGTTGTCTGTATGTTTGACAGCAGTATTACACGCGCAGGCGTCCAAAGCTTACGCCCACTGTGCCGCGATTAGTAAAGTTCAGCGGTAGCATTACCGCCGCTAACGGACAGCCGCTGACCGGAGTCATCGGGGTGACATTTGCGCTCTACGAAGAGAAACAGGGTGGCGCGCCGCTATGGATGGAGACACAGAACGTCGCAGCCGATGCCGCGGGTCACTACACGGCCATGCTCGGCGCGACGCGCAATGAGGCCGTACCGGCGGAAGTATCCGGGCAGGGTCGCTGGCTGGGCGTCCAGCGGCAAGGCGAGCCCGAGCGGCCGCGCGTGTTGATGACCAGCGTGCCCTACGCGCTGAAAGCGGTGGACGCGGAGACGCTGGGCGGGCTGCCGGCATCCGCGTTCGCATTGTCAGGCACGCCTGGCGCCCCGGCCGGCCGTAGCGTTTCCGCCACCACGCAACTGACTGAGCGGCAGGGATCCAAAGCCACCACGGATCTCACCGGCACGGGTACCGCCGACCATCTCGCCTACTGGACCAACAGTACCACGCTCGGCAGTTCCGCCCTTTATCAGACCACGGCCAAAAAGATTGGGCTGGGCACTACCACTCCAACCGCAGAATTGGAGGTACAGAACGCGTCGGCGACGGCTATTCTAGGCAACGTTACGGCCACGTCGGGAAACTTCAACGGCGTCAACGGACAGACGGCCAGCACCAGCGGCTACGGCGTCAGCGGCGTGGCCACAGCCACTTCCGGCTCGGCCAGTGGAGTGTACGCCCAAACCTCCAGCCCTAATGGCAACGCCTTGTTCGCCACCAATAGTGCCACCAGCGGCTTCGCGTTCGGCATCCAGGGGTTCTCCGCCAGCCCGAACGGCGTGGGTGTGCAGGGGAATGTCACAGCCACCAGCGGTAGCGGGGTTACCGGTATCAACAACGGCGCCACCGGCGGAACTGGTGTGATTGGCGTAAGCAATGCCACTTCGGGATCGAGCTGCAATTCGCGAGTCCACCGTAATACCTCGATCGCGAAATCCTGCCTTTCGCCGGCGGGCGGCGATTCGAATGCTTCCAGGAGTTCCCACCACTCGTAAGCAACGCTATAATCGCTAAGGCAACCCTATGAGGTCCTTGTATGTATTTTGAACAGTTCTATCTCGGCTGTCTGGCCCACGCCTCCTACATGGTGGGATCAGAAGGTGTCGCCGCGGTGGTCGACCCGCAGCGTGACGTGGAAGTCTACTCGGAAGCCGCGCGCCAAAACAACCTCCGCATCGCGCACATAATCGAGAGCCACCTGCATGCGGATTTCGTTTCCGGCCACGGCGAACTGGCCGCCCGCACCGGAGCCAAAATATATCTGGGCGCGCGGGCCGGCGCGCAGTTCCCCCACGTGGCGGTCCGCGAGGGCGATGAGGTCCGCTTCGGCCAGTGCCGCCTGCAATTCCTCGAAACGCCCGGCCACACCATCGAAAGCATCTCTGTTCTGGTCACGGATCTGGAACGCGCGCCGAACCTTTCGCCGTCCTCACCGGCGACACGCTCTTCATCGGCGATGTGGGCCGCCCCGACCTCTCACCCGGTTACACGCCACAGCAACTCGCCGGTCTGCTCTACGACAGCTTGCAACAGAAGTTGCTCGGCCTGCCGGACGGCGTGCGCGTTTATCCCGCTCACGGCGCAGGCTCGCTGTGCGGCGGCAGATGAGCACCGAGCGCTCCTCCACCATCGGGGAGCAGCGCGTCAAGAATTACGCCCTGCGGGCCGCCAGCCGCGACGAATTCATTCACCTGCTGACCGACAGTCTTCCCGAGCGGCCGGCTTACTTTGCCCGCGACGCCGAGATCAACCGCACCGGCGCACCCGCGTTGGATGACCTGCCGCCGCTCGCTGAGCTGTCGCCGGCGGCCCTGGCGGCGCGGCAAGAAACCGGCGTCATCGTTCTGGATACCCGTCCGGACATTCAGTTCGCCGCCGCGCACGTCCCTGGCTCGGTCAACATTCCTCTCTCGGGCCAGTTCGCCTCCTGGGCGGGCGCCCTCCTCGGACTCGAAAACGAGCTGATCCTGGTCGCCGACGATCTCGACCGCGTCAAGGAATCGCGCCTGCGCCTGGCGCGCGTGGGCATCGAGCGCGTGGCTGGTTATCTTGCCGGCGGTATCGAGGCGTGGCAAGCGGCAAACCGGCCGGTCGAGCAGTTGGCCCAAATTACCGTGCAAGACCTGGCGCGGCTGCAGCGCGACGGCGCCGATTTGCAGATTGCGGACGTGCGCCGCGAGGCCGAATGGGAAGAAGGGCACATCGGCGACGCCACGCTGCTGCCACTGAACCAACTCGGCAACGCCATTTTGGGAGGAAAGACCGGGTTGGATCCCGCCGCCCCGCTAGCCGTCCACTGCAAGAGCGGCTATCGCAGTGCTATCGCCGCGAGCCTGCTGCGCCGCGCTGGATTCCGCCAAGTCATAAACGTGACCGGAGGCTTCGACGCCTGGAAGGCCGCCGGATTGCCTTTGGCGCAGGCCGCCGCAGCGTGACTTCCGCACAGACCTCCGCCGCCTTGCTCCGGGCGCCGCGCGGGACTGTCGCCATCGCCTCGGTTCCAGTGGCCGCGCCGGGCACCGGCGAAGTGCTCATCAAGATGGAAGCCTGCGGGCTTTGCCATTCCGACTTGTTCGTGGCATCGCTCGAAAAACTGCCGCTGCTCCCGCTCACCTTGGGTCATGAGGGCGTCGGCCGCGTTCAGGCGCTGGGCGCGGGCGTGGAGGAATTCGCCCTCGGCGATCGTGCCGGGATCACCTTCCTGGCGTCCACGTGCGGCGCGTGCGATCTCTGCCGCACCGGCCGCGAGCGCTTCTGCGCACGGCAGCTCAATTTCGGATATACGGTCGACGGCGTGCTGGCCGGATACGCGGTAGTGCCGGCGCCGCTGCTGTTCCATGTGCCGGATGGCTTGCCTGCCACCCAAGCCGCGCCGCTATGCTGCGCCGGGTGGACAGCCTACGGCGCGTTGCGCGAAGCCGCGCTGCAGCCGGGCCAAACGGTCGCGTTGTTCGGCATGGGCGGACTGGGCCACCTCGCCATCCAATATGCGCGGCATATGGGCCTTCGCGTGGCCGCCGTGGATGTTTCCGAAGCCAAGCTCGAAATGGCTATGTCTCTGGGCGCCGATCTGGCACTGCTGGCGGACCAAGCCAGCCGCACGCTGCAGAAACAGTGGGGCGGAGCCGACGCCGCGGTCGTGCTGACGGGCTCGCCCGCCGCGATTCAGCAGGCCTTCCGTGCGCTCAAACGCGCCGGCACGTTGATCACCTCCGGTCTATCCACCAATCAATATGAGCTGCCCATCGTGGACACAGTGCTGAAAGGCCTCACCATCCGCGGCAGCTATCTGGGTACGCGCGCCGACCTCGAGTCGGTCTTCCGCCTGGCGTTAGCGGGAGTGGGCCGCGCGCACGTCGAGGAGCACGCCATCGACGAAGTGCCGGTGTTAATGGAAAGGATGCGCCAGGGAGAAATCCGCGGCCGCGCGGTAGTGGTCTTTTGAGGTATTACAAACATTATGGTTGCGGCTATGCTGCTCTGTGGGGCAGGACTCCAGTCCTGCGGCCGCCGTAAAGTCGGCCTCTTCGCACTCTTGTACGCTGATTCGTTGTGCGCAGTGCGGGTCCTCGAGGCACTCGAAACCCCGTGTTCGTCATCTGGTGGCCTGCTCCGGTGAAGAGAACACGCGGCCCCAAGCCCATCCTGAAATGTGGCATTAGGCTCTCAGCCTGCAACGGTTTCGCAGTCCCGCCCTCATCTCACTACAGCCCTCCCCACTCCCAGCCGATAAACCAATGTGGACCCAAAACCCACCGTGGCCGCCATAGTACGGGATGCCGCCAGCCTCAAGACGATCCGCGCTGCCCTGCAGCCTGAGGGAATCCAGGTCCTGACAGCGGACAACGCCGAAGAAGGCTGGGATCTCCTCACCATGCCCACGCCGATGCCATTCTTGTAGAAGCCGAGTTAGCCAACCGAACCAGCCTGCTACCACGAATCGCGGAGTGGGATCCAGGCGCGCAAGTATTGCTGCTGACCGGCCATTACACGGCCGAATCAGCCGTTGCAGACATCCGCCGGGGAGCGTGTGACTGCCTGGCGAAGCCCCTCTCCGCCGAAACGCTGCGGCAGCGCGTGACCGACATCCTGCACGAGGCCAATCTGCGCCGCGAGACTCTGGAACTCGACGAGCGCCTGCTCGAAAACTTCCGATTCCACGGCATGGCCGGCCGCAGTCCGCAGATGCTGGAGATCTACGACCGCATCAAGCGCGTGGCGCCGCACTATCGTATCGCCATGATCACCGGCGCCACGGGCACCGGCAAAGAACTGGTTGCGCACGCGCTACACGATCTCAGCCCGGTAGCTTCCCGGCGGTTGGCGGTCTGCAACTGCTCGGCCATCGTGGAGACGCTATTTGAAAGCGAGCTGTTCGGCCACGTCAAAGGCGCTTTCACGGGCGCCACTCAGGATCGACCGGGCCTGTTCGAATACGCGCAAGGCGGCACCGTATTCCTCGACGAGATCGCCGACATGCCGCTCACCACGCAGAGCAAACTGCTGCGTGTAGTGCAGAACCAGGAACTGCAGCGGGTAGGCTCGCCGGAAATCCGCAAAGTGGACGTGCGCGTGATCGCCGCCACCAATCGCGATTTGCGCGCGCTGGTCGCCATGAACCAGTTCCGCGAGGACCTATACTACCGGCTCACCATGGTCGAATTGAAGCTGCCGCGCCTGGCCGAGCGCAAAGAAGATCTGCCGCTGCTGGAGCGCCATTTCGTGGAGCGGTTCGCCCGCGCTTACGGCAAACCTGTCGGCGGCATCTCGCGCCGCGCGCAGGCGGTGCTCGCACGGCACAACTGGCCCGGCAATGCGCGCGAAATGGAAAATGTTCTGGGACACGCCTGCATGATGGCGGACGCGGAGTTCATTGATGTGCGCGATTTGCCTGAATATATGCGCGACGGCACCGGTGGGCCGACGGAACCCGACCTGATGCCGCTGGCCGATCTGGAACGGCAATACACCCACCACGTGCTGCAGCGCGTAGGCGGAAACAAGCTGCAAGCCGCGCAAATCCTCGAAATCAGCCGCGCCACCCTCTATCGCATCCTGCGCGGCGGCCCCACCGAGCAATTGGATTTGAAGCCGGGCTTCACCCCGCGCAGCGTTGCAGCCCCGCTGTCGCTGAATCAGTGAATCGTGCGCGTCTTCCGATTCATGTAATCCATCAGCAGATATTGCCCCAAGGTATAAGGGGTCGTGAAATAAGCCTTTCCCCGGCAGAACTCAGTAACCTTCTGCACGAAGCTCACTAACCCGTAATCGCTGGCGAGCATGAAGGTGTTGATCAGGATCCCCTGCTTCTTACAGCGATTGACTTCTTCGAAAGTCTTGCTGATCACCAGCGGATCAAGGCCGAACGCATTCCGATAAATCCGCCCGTCTTCGAGCGTCAGGCAATGGGCTTGCCATCGGTGATCATGACGATCTGCCGCATGTCCTTCTTTTCCTGCGCCAGCAGCCGCTGCGCCAGGATCAGCCCGTCGCGCGTGTTGGTGTAGTACGGACCCACCTGCACCCGCGCCAAATGGCTGATGGCGAGTTCCTCCGCCCAATCGTGGAACAGGACGCAGCGCAGGCTGTCGCCGGGATACTGCGTGCTGATCAGGTGCGCCAGCGCCAGCGCGACCTTCTTGGCCGGTGTGAAGCGGTCCTCGCCGTACAGAATCATGCTGTGGCTGCAATCGAGCATCAGCACCGTCGCACAGGAGCTCTGGTATTCGCACTGGTGCACGTGCAGGTCGCCGTACTCCATCTTGATGGGCACCTTGGCGCCCTCGCGCCGCATCGCCGAAAACAGCGTCTCGCTGATATCCAGGTTCATCGTGTCGCCGAATTCGTACTGCTTGCACGATCCCGACGCTTCGATACCCGTCGCCAGGTCGCGCGTATCGTGGCGGCCGAAGCTCGACTTGCCGAGCGATCCCAGCAGATCCTTCAGGGTTTTGAATCCCAGAAAGTCGAGCGATTTATCGGTGACTTCGAATTTTATCTTGGTGTCCGGACCGTTGCCGCCCCTGCCTCGCCGGGCTGCTGTTCCGAGGCTGATCAAGGTGATGTGGCCTCGTCGACCATCTTCTGGACAAGGTTCTCGAGCAACTGATCGCATCTGTTCCAGAGTCATTCGAAGCTGCTCCAGCATCCCGCATGTGCTCGTCATCGAACAAATCGCCCGGCTCCAGGGCGCGCTGAATGGCTTTTTTCAGATCCTCCAGCGTTGCGCGTTCCACGCTGAAAGGAATTACGCGTGAAAACCCGATTGCAGCAGGAAATCGGACAGGGCCTTCATCAGATCCTGGCGCTCGATCCCAAAGTCTTCGCCATTATATTTGGAGTACTTAATCTAAATAGAAGAGGGTGGTGGGTCGTAGGTGGTGGGTTGTGGGGCTCGCTGCCGCGCACCGTACCCGACACCGACCACGGATCACCACCACTAATTAAACTGCCTTCGCGGGCGGACGCGGAGTCCCACCACTACTCGACGGCTCTCCCGCTTCCGCTCCTCCGCGGCAAATCCCGCTCTTCCGACCGGCTGATCCGGCGATGCGCATACAGGCCTTCCAAAATAAATTCTGCTGCCGAGGCCCGCAGTTCATCGGGCTCGTTGGCTGAAAGCTTGAGCGCCCTCAACTTCTCCATCAACCCTGGATCGATCCAAAGCGTTCACCATGGCCGCCGCACGTGCCCCTCGTCCAGCTTCAATGTCCCGCCCAGATCGAACCACTGAATGATCTGCGAAATTCGCGCCCTCAAAGTACTTGTCATAAATTTTGCCCACCGCAAGGCGGATCAACTCCCGGGCCACGGTATCGCCGCCCTTCAGTTCGCCCTCGTATTCCAGTTCGATCTTGCCGGTCATCGAGGGCAGGGCGGGTAAATATCCAGCACGCGCGGCACGGCTACCGCTCATTGCGCAGCGCCCGCCTTTCCGCGTTCGACACACATTCTCCAGCACCGAGATGGGCAGCCGCTGCGAAACACCCGAGCGCTTATCGACCCGTTTGTCCTCCCGCGCGTGAAAACCAATTGTTCCACGATCTCCTGGACATACACCGGCACGCGCAACTCAATGGTGGTTCCGGAGAGGCCCGCTCGAGCCACGATTCCTGCCTGGTGATGGCCATTCCCTGTTCGAGCGCCACCGGATAGTGCGTCCGGATCTCGCTGCCGATGCGGTCCTTGAGCGGAGTGATAATCTTGCCGCGCGCCGTGTAATCCTCCGGGTTGGCCGTGAACACCAGCATCAGATCGAGCGGAAGCCGTACCGGAAAGCCTTTGATCTGAACATCGCCTTCCTGCATGATGTTGAACAGGCCCACCTGGATCTTGCCGGCGAGGTCGGGCAGTTCATTAATCGCGAAGATGCCGCGGTTCGCCCGTGGTAACAGGCCGTAGTGGATGGTGAGTTCATCCGAGATATCCTGGCCGCTCCGCGCCGCTTTGATCGGATCGATATCGCCGATCATATCGGCGATGGTGACATCCGGCGTCGCCAGCTTCTCCACATAGCGTGCTCGGCGGTCAGGTAGCCGATCGGCGTATCGTCGCCTCTTCCTGAATCAGGTTGCGCACCGCCGGCAAATCGGGCGATAAGGATTGTCGTGAATCTCGGAGCCTTCGACGCAGGGAAAAATCGTCGAGCAGCGTGGTCAGCATGCGGATCAGGCGCGTTTTGGCCTGTCCGCGCAATCCCAGCAGAATAAAATTGTGCCGGGACAGGATGGCGTTCACCATTTGCGGAACAACGGTTTCCTCGTATCCCACGATGCCCGGAAATAGAGGTGTAGGGCATTGCAGCTTACGAATCAGATTATCGCGGAGTTCGTCTTTTACGCTACGGCCGCCGAGGCGGTCTTCGGAGAAGGCGCTCTTGCGAAGTTCGCCGAGAGTGCGGGGTAAATCCCAGGTGGCTTTGGTCAACTGCCGACCCCCTTTGACCGATTGTACCAGACGCGAAGAACGGCCTCTATAGACCAGACGGCGAACTCCACCCACCGTTCCGTGGCGCCGGGCCCAAACTGTTATACTGCCGCCTGGTATGCCCGCTGAAACCCAGCCACCGACGGCCTGATAGATGCGCTTCTCCGACCAGCTGCTCGCCTTCATCACGCTGGACATCTGGACCATCCAGTTGGGCGCGCTCCTGTTCACCGCCATCGACCGCACTTTCCCCAATCCCGTGCTGAATTACCCGGACGGTAACTGGGCGATCCGGAATATGGCCGATGCGCTGGCCAGCATTATTGTAGGGTTTCCATTGTTTCTGCTGGTAACTTTGGGCATCCTTCGCGGCGCTCAGCGCCAGCCGGAGCGCCTCGAAAGCTCCGTGCGAAAGTGGCTTACTGATATGGCGCTCGTGATCCACGGCCAGCACCATGATCGCCGATATAGGAACATTCCTCGCGAACTTCCTGCGCGGCGACCTGGACACGCCATTCGTGTTGAAGGTCATCACGGTCCTGGTGATCTCTGGCGGCGTACTTACTATCTCGATTCACTCCGCCGCGACCGGGTCTCTTCAACTCGTAACCGGTCGTTTGCAGTTGCCGCGCTGGCCCTGGTCGGCTGCGGCGTTTTCGGCGGATTCGTGCACATCGGGTCACCCGCCGTTCAGCGGTCCGCGGCGGAAGATACCCGCCGGCTATTTGATCTGTCTTCTCTGGCCCAGGCACTGCACGGCGCGTGGCTCGGTCGTGGGCCGCAGCACTTCGTGCTTTCCGCGACGACACAGGATCTGCAGACGATGGCCCTGCGAATGGGCGCCAGACCCCCGCGGGTTCGATCGGGATACGAAGAGCCACAAACTCAGTTTCACCCAACGCTCTGCACCCACCGCCTCGAATGTAGAGTGCAGCGACGGCGTCGCCTACGGAATCTGGGCAACAGAGATGAAAAACCCATTCGAGCTTGGTCACATGACCATGTAGGCTGTTAGCATAGCAACTATGAAGGAGCGGGTTTTGAGCGCGTCCGAGTTCAAAGCCAAGTGCTTGGCCTGCCTGGGCGAGATCGAGCAGTTCGGTGAGCCCGTCACCATCACGCGGCGCGGCCGTCCAGTGGCGGTGTTGAGCCCGCTAAAGCGCATGATTCAGAAATCGCCCCGCAACCGTTGGGCGCGTAAAGGGCGCATCATTGGCGACATCGTGAACCAGGACACGTCCGCCTTATAGGAAGTTGTGGGAACCAAATAGGCCCCCCTGCTGCCCCGTTTGTTGTTGGACACGCACATACTCATTCGATGGTTGATCGACGCCAAAAAGCTTTCCCGGGTATAAACCAGGCCAGCCCGTCGCTGTCAGTGCCATCAGTTTATTGGAAATCGCCGTTCTGGCCAGCGGTGAGAAACCGTCGTTGCAGGTGCCCCTGAAGTGGCGCGGGAGATGGCGTCTCTGAGCCTGTTGCGAGACCCCGCGGCCCGCGCCATCGCTGCCACGGCCCGCGTTCACCGGCTCCGGCTGGTGACCTCGGATCAGCGCATTATTGCTTCCAAGCTTATGCAAGTCGTCGAGTAGTCGCAGCCTCCACAACAACAATCTCGCCTGTAGTCATTTCCAAGCAGCACTCACGTGAGAGGCAGGCTGAGATTTCCAACGGCTGCGTTTCGACAACAGCGTCCGATATCGCAATCGCGAGCGGTCCTCGGGATGCTCTCCGCGACCTGCTCAGTCCCGCCGGAAGTTTCAGCGCAATCGCCAGGGCACGGAATACTTGTTGATCATCGCGGCCTCGTCAGATCGGCGGTTTGCCGCCATGCTGTCTTTTAATATCGTTCTTGCCCGGCACTGCGCTTCCTCGAACGATGGAGCCACACCGTGATCGCCGTGATCGGTAGACCAGCGGAATTCGCTGTCGCCCTCCTGATCAGAAACTACATATTCAGCCCGATTCCCGGCAACGTCGATGAATGTGAATGCTTGACTCATTGAAGATCTCACATCCCGGTAGTTGCTGCCATTGTCCGGCCCCGGACCAAAAGGCGATCCTCTTTGCCTGCCCTTGTCCCTTCTGCGAGGCCGTCTGAAACAGCGGGGGGTCTGGTGGCATTCAGCTCAGCAAGAGCAGCCTTGCCGCTCTCAATTGCTCCTGTTTTGTCTTTGTGCCGAATTGCAATCACCATCGTCCTGACATGCGGGATGGCCTTGGTCAACTTCCCAGCAAGAGTGCTTTGCGCCAGGGCCGTGGCGTTTAGCCTGTCAGGTTTATACGGCCGGTACAACGTCCCCTTCATCTGGTGCATCTCGTAAAGACAGGCATTTCCAGATTCGGTTTGGTCATCCCATTGGCTCTCGTCGCCGGTTTCGAGTGACCGCATAATACTCTGTAACAGGCTTCTCGTGCTGTCGTATAACATAAGAGTTCTCGCTTCTTTCTCTATCTTGCTGGTTCACGACCGAGCCTACACCGGTGATCGGACGGCGCTCGGGCTATAAAGGCTGGAAGTGTTGACGTGTAAATAAGTATAACACGGTTTGGGCTTGTGCTATACTAAAGCTGGTTTGATGCTCCTGCCAATTCAAGGCTGACCGTCTTCGTTCGTCCACCTTCCAAATTAGCCGCCGTTCAAATCAGAAAAAGGAACTTAAACGTGAAAAACATTTTTGTTGGAAACCTCAGCTTTGGGGCTTCCGAAGAATCCGTCCGTGCGCTATTTGAGACCCACGGTACTGTTGATCGTGTCAATATCGTTACGGATCGTGACACCGGCCAAGCTCGTGGCTTCGGCTTCGTTGAGATGGCAAATGATGGGGAGGGCGATAAGGCGATTGCCGCCGTCAATGGCACCGACCTTGATGGTCGTGCTCTCACCGTTAACGAGGCCCGCCCCAAGGGGGATCGTGCAAGCGGCGGTGGCAGGGGCTTCGGCAGCAAACGCTGGTAGCCGGATTTTAACAACAACGGCGCTCAGTTCCCTCGCCGGATTTCTGAGCGCCGTCCCGAACACTGGTCCCCCTGCCAGGCGCTGGCCGCTTAATTCCCGGCCACCCAAATCCACGAATAGCGAGTATTACAACGATCGGACTGATCGGCGATACCAGACCCCTGGGATAGTCTCTGGTTTTGGCACTACGATCCGCCCGTTTTCCGATGCGCTTTGGGTACCCGGCCGCGAAAACGAGAATGGCGTCAGCGTGTTCCCCAAAGAGTGACGTGGGCCGCTTCTTCCTATCTCTTTAAAGGTGCAGAACCAGGCGCAGACCTTCATCGACGGAGCCCAGCAGGCGAGGCGGCAGCGTACCGGCGTGCTCGCTCAGGAAGCCGCGGTCGAGAGTCAGGAGTTGCGAGACATTCACGACCGAGTCGCGGGGGAGCCCAGTCGCGCGTGCGGGCAACAAGACATTACCGGGCACATCGGCAAGATCTAAGTTGCTGGTGACCACCGCCACGCTTGCGGTTTGAATGCTACGGTTGAAAGAGCCTGCTTGGACCACGAGCACCGGGAGATCGGCCCACCAAATCTCTCCCCGCTGAATTTCGCCCATCTCTACCACGAGTCCTTCTCGATGGATCTCAGTTGGGCGCTATGCAACCCGTCATCCACCTTAGCGGGCCGGCGCGAATACAGTTCGTTCAGGCGCTCCGTGACTGCGTCCTGTTGTTGCCGGTTCAGGTACTCCGCAAGCGCCGTGGCGTACAATTTACTTCTCGAAACCCGCAGGCGCCGGGCAGCAGCTTCAGCTTGGCGGAAAAGCTCGTCGCATACCGAGACTGACGTCTTCATGCGTTCAGAATAACCCGACCGCAGTGACACACGTTCCACCCCATTGAAAACAGACGCCAAACGCCACTCGTCCCCCCGAATCCCCGTCGCCTCCGTGCTACGCTCGTTCCGGGCTGGCGCCGGGCCGGCCTGGGTTGCCATCATCGTCTCCAACATCGTCACAAGCCTAAATTGGCTTCGCGAATTTATTAATACCATGAAAATACAAGACTTATTGGCTTTGATCGTACAGCGAAATCTGTCAATCCCAATGCCGTCTCCCGCCTCGCCAAGCGGGTTCCCCTGGAACGCCAACGCACGCCGCAGTCCCATCCCCCGCAACGGTATAATGATGCGAACGACAGGAGCGCATCCATGCCACGCCTCGTCCGCTGTTCTCTCATCCAGGCCCACACGGACGTCTCGCCCGAGCTGCCGCTCGCGGAGATCAAGCAGGCCATGATCGCCAAGCATCTCGGCTACATCCGCCAGGCCGCCGATGCCGGCGCGCGCATCGTGTGCCTGCAGGAGCTGTTCAATGGCCCCTACTTCTGCGCTGAGCAGCACGTCCGCTGGTACGATTTCACCGAGCCCGTGCCCGATGGGCCCACCATGCGGCTCATGCAGGATACCGCCCGCCGGCACCACCTCGCCCTGATCGTCCCAGTCTACGAACGCGAGCAGGAGGGCGTCTACTACAACACCGCCGCCGTCATCTCGGCCGAAGGCGCCTATCTGGGCAAGTATCGCAAGACGCACATCCCGCACGTCGCGCCGGGCTTCTGGGAGAAGTTCTATTTCCGCCCCGGCAACCTCGGTTATCCGGTATTCGACATCGGTGTAGCGCGCATTGGCGTCTACATCTGTTACGACCGCCATTTCCCGGAAGGCGCGCGCGCCCTCGGGCTCAACGGCGCGGAGATCGTCTTCAATCCCTCCGCCACCGTCGCCGGATTGAGCGAGCATCTTTGGAAACTCGAACAGCCCGCGCACGCGGTGGCCAATGGATATTACATCGGCGCCATCAACCGCGTGGGCGTGGAAGCTCCCTGGAACATCGGTGAATTCTACGGCTCCAGCTACTTCTGCGATCCCCGCGGCTGCATTATCGCCCAAGCCTCGCGCGACCGCGACGAAGTGCTGACCGCCGATCTCGATCTGGACCTGATCGCCGAGGTGCGCAAGACCTGGCAATTCTTCCGCGACCGGCGCCCCGATATGTACGGGGCACTCACCGCCGCGTAAGCCCGCAGGATCGCATGACCAACGAACGTGAATTCGCCGCCAGCTTTGCCGAAATCCATCCGCCGCTCGGCGCCCATGAAGCGCTGGTGGAGACCCACCGCTGCTTATACTGTTTCGATGCGCCTTGCGCCAGCGCCTGTCCTACCCACATCGATGTTCCCGGCTTTATCAAGAAAATCGCCAGCGGGAATCTGGCCGGCTCAGCCATCACCATCCTCAACGCGAATATCCTGGGATTGAGCTGTGCGCGCGTGTGCCCGGTGGAAGTGCTGTGCGAAGGGGCCTGCGTGCTGCATCGCTACAACCAGCGGCCCATCGAAATCGGCAGGCTGCAGCGCCATGCCATGGACCATTTTTACGGTAGCGGCATGCGCCTGCCAATAGCTGCCACTGCCACTGCGAAATCCCGCCGGGTGGCCTGCATCGGCGCCGGTCCCGCGTCGCTGGCTTGTGCCGCCGCGCTGCGGCAGCGGGGCTACGCCGTCACCATCTTCGATCGGCGCCCGCTGGCAGGCGGGCTCAATACCTACGGAGTGGCCGAATACAAGCTGCGGACCGCCGACAGCTTGCAGGAGGTCGCACTGGTGCGCTCGCTAGGCGTAGAATTCCAGTTGAATGCGGAGATCGGAGGCGGGTTGCGCGTCAAAGAACTGGAAGAGGCGTTCGACATCATCTTCCTCGGCGTCGGCCTGGGCCGCACGCAACCTCTTGGGATTCCCGGTGAAGGGCTGCCCGGAGTGATCGACGCTCTGCGCTTCATTGCGGAATACAAAACCCAGCGGGGCGCGCGCGTGGGCCGTCGCGTAGTGGTCATCGGCGGCGGCAACACGGCCATTGACGCGGCTACCGCCGCATTGCGGCTGGGCGCCGAGGAGGTGCACATCCTCTATCGCCGCAGTGAAGCGGAAATGCCCGCCTTTACCTTCGAGTTCGATCTGGCCAAGCGTGAAGGCGCCCGCTTTCATTGGCTCACACAGCCCGTGGCCATTCACGGCAGCACCGCGGTAGAAGCCGTGGAATGCATCCGCATGGAGTTGGGTCCGCCGGACCGTCGTGGCCGCCACGAGCCGCGGCAGGTCCCCGGATCCAATTTTCGCCTGGCGTGCGACATGGTCATCCCGTCCATCGGCCAATCGCGGCTGCTCGATTTTCTGTCCCAGTTCCGCGAAGTCCAATTGTTAGGCGGCTGCGTAGCTGTGGACCCCGCCACCGGCCAGACCAGCAATCCGCGCTATTTCGCCGGCGGCGATTGTGTCAACGGCGGCCGCGAAGTGGTAGACGCCGTCGCCGAGGGCAAACGCGCGGCCGTCGGAATCGCCGGGCTATTGGAGGCTGCGTATGGCTGACCTGACCACGAATTTCGCCGGCATCGTGTCGCCCAATCCGTTTTGGCTGGCCTCCGGGCCGCCTAGCAATTGCGGCGATCAGGTGAAACGCGCTTTCGATGCCGGCTGGGGCGGCGCGGTCTGGAAGACCATCGGCGAACCGATCGTGAACGTGTCTTCGCGCTACTCCTCGGTGGATTGGGACGGTCTGCGCATGATGGGCCTGAATAACATTGAATTGATCACCGACCGTCCCATCGAAACCAATCTGCGCGAAATTGCCGAGGTGAAGAAGCGCTATCCGAAGCACGCGGTGATCGCCTCGCTCATGGTCGAATCGCGCCGCGAAGCGTGGCATGAAATCGTGCGCCGCACCGAGGACGCCGGCGCCGACGGTCTGGAGTTGAATTTCGGCTGCCCGCACGGCATGAGCGAGCGCGGCATGGGCAGCGCCGTAGGCCAGGTGCCCGAGTACGCCAGGCTGATCACCGCCTGGGTCAAGGAAGTGGCGCGCACGCCCGTACTGGTGAAGTTAACGCCCAACGTGGCCGACATCCGCACCATTGCGCGCGCCGCCAAGGCCGGCGGGGCGGATGGTCTGTCCGCCATCAACACCATCAATTCCATTACGGGCATCGATCTGGACACCTTCACGCCGCGCCCGGATGTTGGCGGCAAATCCAGTCACGGCGGTTATTGCGGTCCGGCGGTGAAGCCCATCGCCTTGCATATGGTCCAGCAGATTGCGGGCGACCCGGAGTGCGGGCTGCCCGTTTCCGGCATCGGCGGCATCTCCGGCTGGCGCGAGGCCGCCGAGTTCCTGCTGCTCGGTTGTCATAACCTGCAAGTCTGCACCGCGGTGATGCATTACGGTTACCGCATTGTAGAAGACATGATAGATGGACTTAGTAACTGGATGGACGATAAAGGATTCCGCACTCTGGATTATTTACGCGGACTTAGTCTCGCCCGCGTAACAGAGTGGCAGCATTTAAACCTGAATTATAAGATCGTGGCGCGCATTCACCCGGAGCTATGCATCGGATGCGGCTTGTGTTACATCGCCTGCTGGGATGGCGCGCACCAGTGCATCCACATGGAAGGCGCCGCGACCCCGGAGCAGCTTCTGGCGGCCAGCCGCGCGCGGTTTGCGCGCACACCCGCGGTGGTCGCCGTGGATACCGCCCATACGCCCGCCGCGCGCATCCCGAAAGTTGACGAACAGGAGTGCGTCGGCTGCAACTTATGCTGGCTGGTATGTCCGGTGCCCAACTGCATCACCATGGACCGCGTGGATACGGGGCTCGCGCCGGAGACCTGGGCCCAGAGGACCGCTGGGCGCACCTAGACCTTACTTAAGCCGTCCCCGCCAGATCGCGCACCCAGAGGATGTAGTCGGTCATCGGGGGCGCTCCGCCGAGTGCGCGCAGGCGCGTGGCCACCTGGGCACGGTGATGTTCGCTGTGCATGATCGCCTGCATCAGCCCGTCGCGCACCGTCGGATGAAAGTGCTTCCAGGCCGGCACCGGGAACTCGATAGTGCGCGCCAGTTCCGCCTCGTTCAGGCGCGCCGCGAACGCCGCGCCATCTGCATGTGCCTCCTGGAACCGCTGTTCCATCTCACTCATAGTGAGGGCCGCCTGTCCCTGCCGCTGCATATCGAACGGCCGCTGCTGAGATAGAGACAGAAAGAAGCGCTGCACCATCACAATATGATTCAGCCATTTCCGGATTTCTTCGTCGGCAGCCGCGCCTTCATGCGCCGCCACGGCCTTCAAAATCGCGCTATCGGACCAGGCCAGATGCGCAAAGAGAGATTGAAACATTTCGATCATCGATTCCTCCTCTGTGACTCTATCTTGAATCGTGGGGCAGGACTCCAGTCCTGCGGCGGGTCTCCAGACCCGCCATTTCGTCCGGATCGGGAGTCTCTTGCCCCGGCCGCATCTCTTCCGGCACATGCCGAAGATTCACCCGGATGCGGGTCCAAGTCGACGATCTGCCCCGCATCGCATCGACCAGCACATCATCCACCGCGAGCAGCCCCGCCGCCGCTGGATTTTTCGCCTTCCAGCGTTCGAGCCCCGCCAGCGCCGCCTCCCGGCTGCGCGAGTTCGCGACCACGATCAGCGGCATCTTAGTGCGCGGCTGTTTCGTCTTCGGTTTATTCTCCCCGGATGCGCGCGACGCGCGCGATGGAGCAACCCTGGGCGCCTCTCCCTCCATCTTGCGAAAGTGGGGCGGCCACGGCGCATCGCCCAGACCCTCCGCCTCGTCCTTCGCCGCCAGATCCAGCAGCGCCTCCAGTGAGCCGGCGAACCTGTCCATGTCCGCGTGCGGATCGCCGATCTCCGCAAAGCGCTTGGGAACCGTCTGCACAGTGAAATCGGCCGGATCGCAAACGCTCACCTCAGGCCAATCGAGCGGCGTCGAAACTCGCGCGTCCGGCAGCGGACGAATCGAATAGGCCGAGCACGTGGTGCGATCCTTCGCATTCTGGTTGTAATCCAGGAAGACGCCGTGGCGCTCCTCCTTCCACCACTTGGAAGTCGCCAGCGCGGGCGCGCGCCTCTCCACCGCGCGCGACAGAGCCAATGCCGCGCGGCGCACTTCCGCAAACGTCCACCGCGGATGGATTCGCACGTTCACGTGCATGCCGCGCGAGCCGCTGGTCTTCGGCCAGCCGCGCAGCCCCACGTCCTCCAGCAGCGCTCTCACCTCCAGCGCCACCGCGCGCACGTCCTGCCACGCTACGCCCGGACCGGGATCGAGATCGATGCGCAGTTCATCGGGATGCTCCAGATCCCTGGATCGCACGGGATGCGGGTGCAACTCGATGCATCCCAGGTTGACGATCCAGGCCAGCCCCGGTGCGTCGTCCACGACAACTTCCTCCGCGGTGCGCCCCGAAGGAAACGCCAGCGTAACCGTGCGCAGCCATTCCGGCCGCTGCGCCGGCGCGCGCTTTTGATAGAAAGCTTCGCCTTCCGCGCCATCCACAAAGCGCTTCAGTACGATTGGCCGGTCGCGGATTCCAGCCAGCGCGCCGGGCGCGACCTCAAGGTAGTAGCGCACCAGGTCGAGCTTCGAGAGCTTCGTCTGCCTGGAGAAATAAAGCTTGTCCGGGTGCGTGATCCGCACTTCGCGCCCGTCGATGGTCAGCGATTCAACCGCTTCTTCTTTGCCGCCTTTTTCCACAACTTCAGCCTACACCGGCAACGGCGCACGGTGGTCGCTGAATTGCCCGTGTGTGTACGGATGACAACCACCAGGTGGCCCGGCGCCGAACAATACATACCGAAGCACGCGACCATTCCCTTGCTCAGTCGGGCGGTGCGGTCCTGCCAAGGGTGCGATCTCTACCTGCATGCGACCCAAGCGGTCTTTGGGGAAGGTCCACGGCGTGCGCACCTGGTCTTGGTCGGCGAGCAGCCGGGCAATGAAGAGGATTTGACGGGCCGTCCGTTCGTGGGACCGGCTGGCCGGCTGCTGGATCGCGCAATGGGCGAGGCGGGCATCCCACGCCCGGACGTTTATCTCACCAACGCGGTGAAGCATTTCAAATTCGAGGAACGCGGCAAGCGGCGCATTCACAAGAAGCCATCGCTCGGTGAAGTGCGTGCCTGCCATCCATGGCTCGAAGCCGAGCTCGCTATCATTCGCCCACGCGTGATCGGCTGCCTGGGAGCAATTGCCGCCCAGTCGATTTTAGGAAACCAATTTCGAGTTACTAAGGACCGCGGGCGCCCCATCGAAGTTCCGTCAGCCGGAATCGTGGTGGCTACCGTACATCCTTCCGCGATCCTGCGCGCCCCCGATGCGGAGCAACGCCAGGTGGAGTATCAACGGTTCGTCAAAGATCTGCAAATAATCCAAACCCTGCTTTTGGAAGGCGGGCTTTAGCCGGCGCGGGGCTTCAGCCCCGCGTGTTTACTACAAGTCGCGCTACGATCAACTACATGGCGCGATTTCTGGCGGGGTTCTGTCTATGCCTTGCGGCACTGTGCAGCGGGTGCCGGAGAAGCGAGCCTTCCGACATAGCCGCGGATATCGCGCACATACGAGCCATCGACAATCACGCCCACCCGGTGCGTGTCACAAAGCATGGAGAGCACGACCGTGAGTTCGACGCCTTGCCGGTCGATAACATGGCGCCGTCTTCCGATCCGGTTTATTTAAGACCGGGTGCGCCCGGCATCCTTGACGCCGCGCATGCCCTATTCGGCTACACTTACCCTGACTTGCTTCCGGAGCACGCGCGCGCCTTGCCACCTCTCAAGCGGCGCATCATGGATGCCGAAGGCGACCAGTATCCCGCGTGGGTGCTCGATCAGATGGGCGTGGAGGTAATGCTCGCCAATCGCGTCCACATGGGACGGGGCATCCAGCCGCCACGCTTCCGCTGGGTGCCATATGCCGACGCCCTCCTGTTTCCGCTCGACAATTCGCACCTCGCGGCGCGTAACTCCGATCGCAAAGCCTTCTTTGCCGACGAAGATATATTGCGCGCGAGTTACTTGAAAGATGCGGGACTTGCCGGCTTGCCATCCACCCTCATCGAGTATCTGTCCCGCGTCGTTACCCCCACCCTCGAGCGCCAGAAGCAGGGCGGCGCGGTGGCCGAGAAGTTCGAGGCCGCCTATCTGCGCTCACTCGATTTCGGTCCGGCTGACGCCGGCCGCGGCGGCCGAAGTGTACGCTCAATATCGTGCCCATGCCACGCCGCCGGACGCGGCAATACAAGCTTCTCCAGGACTATCTCTTCCACTACATCGCCGCTGAGTGTGGACGCCTGCATATGGCCGTGCACATCCACACCATGGCGGGCGCCGGCAGTTACTTCGAAGTACGCGGCGCCAATCCGCTGCTGCTCGAATCCGTGCTCAACGATCCGGCGCTCCGCCGGACTAACTTCGTGATGCTGCACGGAGGTTGGCCTTTCATCCGCGAAATCACGGCGCTGCTCGAAAAGCCCAACGCCTATTTGGATTATTCGGCGCAATCGTTGCTGTTGCCGCCGGCTACCCTGGCCGTCTCACTGCGTGAATGGCTGGAGTTCGTGCCGGAGAAGGTGATGTTCGGCACCGATGCTTATCCCTATTCAGACGAAATGGGATGGGAGGAATCCGGCTGGATCGCATCGCATAGAGCCCGCGAAGCGCTGGCCATCGCGCTGAATAACATGGTGAACGATGGAGAGATCTCCCGCAGCCGGGCTCTCGAACTGGCCAGATTCGTGCTGCGCGACAACGCCCGCAAGCTGTACGGACTGTAGCTTCCGTATCACTGCGGCAGCGGCACGATCCTCGAATCTACCTGGAATTTGCGATAGTTACTCCAGGTAATCTCCTCGTCCATTGAGATTTTCTTGATTATTCCCAGCCGGCCCGCGCCCTTCATATAGATGCGCTTGGGTAGCCATAAGTCATCCGCCGCGCGCGTCTGTTCAAAAACCAGCTTGGCGCCGGGATAGAGTCGCGCCAAAAAAAGCCCGAATGAGATCGTATCGTCAGTATCCGCCTCTAACCTGACCCACTGATAGTTTGACTTATCCACCCACAAAGTTCCGTGTATCTTGAGTAGCGCCTTGGCCTCGCGATCCCGTGGATGATAGCTGGCTTTGGGCGTTCCCGCGATCACCCACACATCGCGGCCATCCACCTGCGCGTCACCCTTGATCCGGACGTCAAAGGCATCCGGTATCTCGCGCAGAAACTCGCGCTCCTTCCGCCGCCGCGCTTCATAGTCAGCCAGCCGGCGGCGTTTCTCTTCGGGTGTCTCCCGCGCCAGTTTGGCCGTGGCCTTGTCCAGCTTCTCCTGTTGCTTCGCCTGTTCGGCAGGCGGCAGCGGCCGCCCGTCCCGCTCCAGCATTCTCCGGTACGGCTCGCCGTCCAGAATCACGGTTTCCCAGGCGCTTTCGTCCGTGGATTTTACCTTGCCGCTGGAATCGAAGTGCCGCTCTGTCGAACGCGCAGTCCAGGTATAATCCTGCATGCGCAGCCAGTTGGTTTGGTCCAGTTCGACCGATTTGCGTACGATCTCGCGGGCATCCTGTGCCGCAAGTCCGGTAGCCAGACCGGCGGCCACGAGCTATTACCATGAGTCGCAAGTTAGTGAGTGAGATCGTAGACGAAATAGTCCACCGCGATGCGGTAGGCCAGCGATGCCCACTTCTCGTAGTATCGGGCGTCGTCGGACCATTCCCAGGCATCACCCAAGTCCATGTTGTGGCAGATGGCCACCATCACGCGGCCTTTGTCGTCGTATATGGCGCGCCAGCGAGGCTGGTACCCGTCTTGCTCATAGGTCTTTCCGCTATCGAAATACTGCGCGCCGGGTACCTGAAAGCGTTCCTCCAGGTCATACACGGTGTGAAAGATGGGGTCGCCGTTGGGGATCTCCACGATCGCCCGGTCAGGGAACACCTTGTGCATGCTTTCCACGAAGATGTTCCATTCCTTAGTGCCATGGAAATCGTCCACCATCAAAAAACCGCCGCGTAACAAGAACTCCCGCAGTTGGGCCGCCTGATCGTCGGGCAAACGCCAGTGCCCTACCTCCACCGCGTAAAGCGTGGGCCAGTTGAATACCTCGCCGGCGCTATCCAGGGTCACTACCTGTTCGACGGAGCGTGTCTCGATGCGGGTCAGCCGCCGAATGCCCGCCATCAAATGGCGGTCCGAGCGTGGATAGTCCATCGTCCAATAGCCCGGAAACGGTTTTCCATCTTGCATGCGCAGATCGACAAAAGGATATCCGTAGATATCCGGATAGCGTAGGCGCGCGCGCGTCCATTCGGTCTTCTGGTTCCAATCCTGGGGAATAGGGAAGTTCTCGTATTCGAGCGCGGGATACTCTTTGAAAGAAGCCTGTGCCTGCAAGAAGCCCCAGGCGACCAATCCCAGGATACCCGCGCCAAGGGCAGTGCGGAGACGCATAAGCGGCTGCGCTTTGAGAATACCACAGCGGCGGGAACCTCGAGGGGCGGGCTCAAAGCGGGTTCTCTCTGGGCCGGGAGCTTCACCTCCGCCCTCCAGTATTTTCCCGGTTATCTTCGGCTCTCTGTTAACCGAAGTCGGCATGGCGTACTTACAAATAGTGATGTATTGTTGGGTTGTGAACCGCCTACTAGGAGGCGCAATGTCATTCTGGAAACAACTCTGGCGCGATGAAGACGGCCAGGATTTGACCGAATACGCTCTACTCTTAACGTTTGTCGCTCTCACCACCGCGGCCCTGATCACCTCGCCCATGAGCAGCGTCAATAAGATCTGGGTCAGCGGGAACAGCGAACTGAGCATGGCCGCGTCCGTGGCCCAGCCTAGCTAACCTGCAAAGGCGGGTAGGCGCCACATTGCCTTCGAATAACTACCCACGCGCCGTTTTGCGGGCTGTTACTTAGGATCCCGCAAAGGCGGGTGGGCGCCACATTGCCTTGAAACAACTGCCCACACGCCGTTTTGCGGGCTGCAACTTAGGAGCGCCCTCAGACACCGTTAAGCTCCGCGATCCTGACATCGGATAACATGGAGCTATGCAACGACTGCCGGCATTCCAAAACGAACCCTCTACCGATTTCTCCGTTCCCACCAACCGGCGTGCCATGGAAGAAGCGCTCGCCAAAGTGCGCGCCCAGTTCGGCCGCGAATACGATCTGTTGATCGGCGGCGAGCACCTGCAGACCGGCGACTTGCTGCGCTCGGTGAATCCCTCGAATCCCAAAGAGGTGGTCGGCGTACACCATCGCGCCACCGCCGATCTGGCCCGCCGCGCCGTGGATTCGGCATACGCTTATTTTCCCGAGTGGTCGGTAAAACCAGAGGCAGATCGCATCGGTTTTCTCTTGCGCGCCGCCGCAATCATCCGCCAACGCAAGCTGGAATTCGACGCGTGGCTGGTCCTCGAGGCCGGAAAGACCTGGCCCGAGGCCGACGCGGATGTCTCCGAAGCGATCGATTTCTGCGAATACTACGCCCGCGAGATGCAGCGGTTCAGCGGTCCCTTGAAGCCCGACGTTCAACTCCCTGGCGAACGGGGCGAACTGCGCTATCTGCCGCTGGGTGTGGGCGTCATCATTCCACCCTGGAACTTTCCCCTGGCCATAATGGTGGGCATGACCGTCGCCTCCCTGGTGGCCGGTAACACGGCCATCATCAAGCCGTCCAGCGAAACGCCCACCATCGGGGCCAAGTTCGCCGAAGTGCTGCTGGAAGCCGGCTTCCCCGACAGGTCGTTTTGCCTGCTGACCGGCAGCGGCGCGGCGGTGGGAGACGTGATCGTCGAACATCCTAAGACCCGCTTCGTGGCCTTTACCGGCTCGCGCGATGTGGGCCTGCGCATTAACGAACTGGCGGCCAAGACGCAGCCTGGCCAGATCTGGATCAAGCGCGTGATCGCGGAAATGGGCGGGAAAGACGCCATCCTGGTGGATGCGGATTGCGATCTCGACAAAGCCGTCGAGGGCGTGGCCGTGTCGGCCTTCGGCTACTCCGGACAAAAGTGCTCGGCCTGCTCGCGGGCCATCGTGGACGCCAAAGTTTACGATGCGTTCCTGGAGAAATTGCAGGCGCGCGTTTCCCAGATCACCGTAGGCGACGCCGCGAAACCCGAAAATTACATGGGTCCGGTGATCAGCGAGGGTGCGCGGCGCACGATCGTGCAATATATCGAGACCGGCAAAAAGGAAGGCAGGCTCTTGCCCGTTTCAGTGACGGCGCCCAACGAGGGGTATTTTGTGCCGCCCACGGTTATCGCGGATGTAGATGCCAAGGCGCGCATTTTCCAGGAGGAGATTTTCGGACCGGTGCTGGCGGTGACCAAAGCGCGCGATTTCGACCACGCCATGGCGCTGGCCAACGACTCGCAATACGGCCTGACCGGCGCCATCTATTCCAACGTGCCGGAACACATCGCGCGTGCCCGGCAGCAGTTCTTCGTCGGCAATCTGTACGTGAACCGCAAATGCACCGGTGCCATGGTTGGCGCACACCCATTCGGCGGCTTCAATATGTCGGGCACCGATTCGAAAGGCGGCGGTCCGGATTACATGCTGCTGTTTTTGCAGGCGAAGTCCATCGCGGAGCGTGTGGGGTAAACGGGTCCGGAAAGCATTCGCCCGCAGCAAACAGATTCCTCGCGTTAAAGGATATGCGGGTAGGCCGGCCGGGGCGGCAGTCCAATTCAGTGTACACATAAAATACGTGCGAGTCCGGCTGCACTCGCCGGCCGGATCCCCAGTCAAAGATTTCCGGAGAGAACTTCCCTATATCCGGCACGAGATTGCTTCCAGCTAGGGAGGAATCATGGACGAACGCGAGCGGCGCCACGCCATTGACGTAACGCTGTCACAACTCGACAAGCAGTTCGGTAAAGGCGCCGTGCTTCGCCTGGGCTCGGGCGCCATTATGCCCATTCCGGTGATTTCCAGCGGTTCCATCTCGCTCGACGCCGCGTTGGGTGTGGGCGGGTTTCCGCGCGGGCGCGTGGTAGAGATCTTCGGGCCGGAATCTTCCGGCAAGACTACCTTGACCCTCCACCTGATTGCCGAGGCGCAGAAGGCCGGAGGAGTGGCGGCATTTATCGACGCCGAGCACGCGCTCGATCCCGGCTATGCGCGCAAACTGGGTGTGGATGTCGACAATCTGCTCGTCTCGCAGCCGGACCACGGCGAGCAAGCTCTCGAAATCGCCGCGGCTCTCACCAGTTCCGGCGCCATTGACGTGGTGGTGATCGATTCGGTGGCGGCCCTGGTGCCGAAAGCGGAACTGGAAGGCGAGATGGGCGACAGCCACATGGGCCTGCACGCGCGGCTTATGTCGCAAGCCCTGCGCAAGCTCACGGGTGTGGTCAGCCGCACCGGTACGTGTATGGTCTTCATCAACCAGATCCGCGAGAAGATCGGCGTCATGTTCGGCAACCCCGAAACCACCACCGGCGGCCGCGCGCTCAAGTTCTACGCTTCGGTGCGTGTGGACATCCGGCGCATCGCGGCCATCAAGGACGGAGACAGCCCCATCGGCAATCGCACGCGCGCAAAGGTGGTCAAGAATAAAGTCGCGCCGCCATTCCGCGAAGCGGAGTTTGATATCCTTTATGGCGAAGGAATCTCCCGGGAAGGCGATCTGCTGGATCTAGGGGCGGCGCAGAATCTTGTGGAAAAAAGCGGCTCCTGGTACAGTTACCACGGCGAGCGCATCGGCCAGGGGCGCGATAATGCCCGCCAGTTTCTGCGCGAGCATGCCGACTTATGCCGCAGCCTCGACGGCGAACTGCGCAAGGCGCTGGGCCTCGACAACCTGCCGGCACAGCCGCGCAAAGCCGCGGCGGTGGCTGCCGGCGTCGAACAACCCGTCAAAAAGGCTGTTTGACGGGCTTCGCGCGGCCTCTCTTCAAAAAAAAGCCCCAAAAACGGGCCATTTCGCGCATTTTCCCTTTACATCGACTTTAGCCTTCCCTTATTATTGATTACGTAATCGCGGCTGTGCTCCGGCGACGGAAGTGCGGCCGGACGCCCTAATTCGATGGACGGCGTTTTTGGACCGCCGTTGTCCGGCGGCCCTCGACTGTGAATCGATGGTGAGATAAAGGAGAGCTAATGGCAAGTCAACGCATGACGCAGACGCAACTGGTGAGGAGTCTCGCCGAGAGTTGTGAAGTGAATAACAAAGTAGCCCGCCAGCTTCTGGATAGCCTGTCGAGCCTGGCAATCGGCGAGGTGAAGAAGAACGGGGTATTCGTGCTGCCGGGCATCGGACGCCTGGTGCGCCAGGATCGTAAAGCCCGTGTCGGCCGCAACCCCGCCACTGGGGAAACCATCAAGATCCCGGCCAAGAAGGTGGTGAAATTCCGCGTGGCGAAAGCCGCCAAGGATGCCATCGTCCCGCCCAAGAAGAAAGTCGGCTAGGAGAAGTCCAGCCCAACGCCAAAATCCCCGCGAGCCTCTGCGAGTGCCCGCGGGGATTTTTTCTTAAACGAGATTTCTGGAGACTGATGTGAGATCCGCCCAAGTTGCGGGCAGCCTCCGGAAGCCTATTCCTTCTTCCCGCTATCGTCCTTCAAGCCATCCTTGAAGTTACGAATGCCTTCTCCCAATCCTTTGCCGATATCCCCGAGCTTCTTACCGCCGAACAGCAGCACAGCGACTACCAAAATCACGCAGAGCTCAGGAAAGCCAATGGATCTCATACGGCCTCCTTATCGGTACTATTGTACAGGAATTTGACGCCGCGCATCACGCGGCAGAGCTGGCGTCGGAAGCACGCGGTTCGAAAGTGTAGCCGAATCCGCGCACGGAATGTATCAGGGCCGGATTGGTGGGGTCGCTTTCGATTTTTTGCCGAAGCCGCAGGACATAAACGTCCACTGCGCGATCGGTAATGGCGCGGTCCTGCCCCCACACGGCGTTCAGGAGTTGCTCGCGGCTGAAAACCACGCCCGGGCGGCTCATTAGGAATTCGAGCAGGCGGAACTCGGTGGCGGTGAGGTTCAGCAAATTCCCATTAAGACGCGCCTGGCAACTGCTGCGGTCCAGTTGCACACCACCCGACTCGAGCACGCGTGCCGCGCCGGTCTGGTTGCGGAATTGAAGCTTAATACGCGCGATCAATTCGCGCACGAAGAACGGTTTCACCACGTAATCGTTGGCGCCCAGTTCCAGTCCCACGATCCGGTCCGTCTCCGACGCACGCGCGGTCAGAAAAATGATGGGTGTGCTGAGCAGATCCGGATCCTTGCGCACCGCCTTGCAAATCTCCAGGCCGTCGTAGTCCGGCAGCATGATGTCCAAAAGGATGAGGTCCGGCCGCGCCTGCCGGCATAATTCCAATGCGCCCCTGCCGGTCTGGGAGCCGGTCATCGCAAATCCCTCTTTTTCCAGATTGTATTTCAGCAGGGCGAACAGATCAGTGTCATCTTCAATGAGAAGGATCTTTTTCATGAGCTACCCGCCTTTCCGATGCGTTACCTAAGAGCGTAAGCAACGAACGGTTACCGTGGCGTTACGGAAGCGTGAACTGCGGGTTAAGTTCTGTACCCTATCGTCTCCAAGTACGGGGAGCGGCCGCGCCGCTTGGTGGGGCAGACCTCCAGGTCTGCGCGGGTCCTCCAGGACCCGCAGTGCGCGCAACGAATCAGCGTACACTATTACGAAAAGGCCGGCGTGGACGCCGGCCGCAGGACTGGAGTCCTGCCCCACGGCCGGCTCGCCAGGCCACCGTTCTCACTGAATTCCTTCGAACCGGTAGCCGAATCCACGAACCGTGGTCAAATACCGCGGATTATCCGGCTCCGCTTCGATGTGCTCGCGCAGCCGCCGCACATGCACATCCACGGTCCGCGGCGTGACGAAACGCTGCTGGCCCCAAACCTCCTCGAGCAGTTGATCGCGGCTATACGCGCGGCCCGCATGCGTCAAAAAGAATTCCAACAGCTTATATTCGGTGGATGTCAGATTCAATTCGCGCCCGCGCAGAAACACGCGATGCGCGCCGCGGTCCAGTTTAAATGGCCCGGCTTCCACCGCTGTATTTCCTTCCTCATCGCGTTCGGCGCGGCGCAGATGGGCCTTCACGCGGGCCACCAGTTCGCGCGGGCTGAACGGCTTGGTCATGTAATCGTCGCCGCCAATCTCCAGACCCAATACCCGATCCACTTCATCTGAGCGCGCGGTCAGAAATAGCACGGGAATACGCGCCAGAATGGGCGACTGCCGGACCTGCCGGCAGAGTTCGAACCCATCGTCGCCGGGAAGCATCACGTCCAGGACGATCAGGTCGGGCTTCCAGGCCTCCAGCTCTTTCAGCGCGCCTTTATTGCCGGCGAGCACGCAAGCCTGGTAGCCGCCGCGCGTCAGATTGTATTCGAGCAGCGCGGCCAATTCCGCCTCGTCTTCTACTATTGCGATTTTCTTAGCCATCAGGATGCTGGTACAAGCCGGCGGGGATCCGCCCAACTCGATGCGACTGCCACCGCAAGGCGAGGTTTCGCCCCGGTGGCGCTCATTTATATCGGTCTAGCTGCCATTCTGCACGATGCCGGGATGCGATGCAAGCGCCGCCACGCGCCGCCATGCGCCGCCATGCGATTCTCGGCAATTTATGCAGATGATAATCTGTCTATATGGATCTCCGCTATCCCATCGGCCCATTCACGTATACCGGTGAGAGCACTGAGGTCGAGCGCCGCGCTTTTATTGATCGCATTGCGCAGGCACCCGCGCGTATGCGTGCGGCGGTCGCCGGCTTGACTCCGGAGCAACTCGATACCCCGTATCGTCCGGGGGGCTGGACCGTCCGGCAAGTCGTTCATCACGTGCCTGACAGTCACATCAACAGCTATTGCCGCTTTCGCCTGGCCCTTACCGAAGACACGCCCCATGCGAAAGGCTATGAACAGGAACGCTGGGCGGAGCTTTTCGATTCCCGCACCGCTCCGGTCGAGGATTCGCTGGCATTGCTCGAAGCGCTGCATCGCCGCTGGGTGGTGCTGCTCGGTTCAATGACACCTGCGGATTTCGGCCGAGCCTTCGTGCATTCCGAACTGGGACCAGTCACGCTCGACCGCAATCTGGCGTTGTATGCCTGGCATGGCGATCATCACGTGGCACACATCACGTCGTTACGGGAACGTATGGCTTGGCTTCGCTAAAACCGTTTCCTGACGGTCGCGAATCGGCGATGCAACTGAACAAAATAAACGGGTTATTGGCTTTGTTCGGAAGACCAGCCGGCCGCCTGCGTGACCTGTCGAACAAAACCGCCCTGCATGCGTAATAAACTATTGGTTCGCGCGTCACCTTAGCGCGACCCCGGTGCGCGCCAGTCCTGCGGTGTCGCCCTCCATATATACGGTTGATATCAGATGAAACTACTTCAAACGCCGCTTCGTTTTTTAGGGGTCTTCCTGGCCGTCTGTGCTGGCGCGGCAGCCCAGCAGGAGATCAGCATCCAACCGCCTACGGGTGGATGGAGTTTTCTCACCGGTAACTACCGGGCGGGGTCCGTGCCCGCCATCCGCCTGCAGAATTCCGATCGCCTGGCGTCGCTGATCCGTGCAGGCAACTTTTATCTTTCAGCGCACGATGTGGTGGCATTAGCCATCGAGAACAATATCGACGTGGAAATCCAGCGATATGGCCCGTTGTTGGCCCAACAAATTCTCAAGCGCGCGCAGGCCGGCGGGGCGCTTCGTAGCGTGGGGCTGGGCGTGGCCAGCGGCCCGCAGAGCGTCAGCTTGCAGGGCGTCAGCGTAAATACGTCGGGCGGCGTGGGCTTGAGCGCGGGCAACGGAGTCGGATCGGGTGGCGGCATTGTCACGCAGTTGGGACCTCCCATCCCGGCGCTCGATCCAACCCTATTCGGCTTGGCCGCCTTCGGACACACCACGTCGCCGCAAAGCAACGTGGTGCTCACATCCACCCCCGTGCTGGTCGACACTACCCGCACTTACGAGGCCCAATACGTCCAGAATTTCGACTTCGGCCTGTCCGCGCAGCTCACCTATACGAGCACGCGCATAGGCTTGAACAGCCCGGAATACAATGTGAATCCGTTCACCTCCGGCGATCTGGATCTGATCCTGACCCAAAATCTGTTGCAAGGGTTCGGGCGGGCGGTGAACGCCAGAAACGTTCGCGTTCAGAGGAACAACGTGAAGGTGAGCGATCTGCAATTCAAGTTGCAGGTGATTGCGACCGTGTCCGCCGCCTTGAATCTCTATTGGGACCTGGTTAGTTTCTCCGCGGACGTGCACGCCCGGCGGGAAGAGGTCTCGACTGCGCAGCAGCTTTTGAACGACAACAAGAAGCTGGTGCAGTTCGGCACCGCCGCGCCTATCGAGATCACCCGCGCGGAATCACAGTTGTACGCCAGCCAGCAGGATCTGGTTACCGCCCAAACCAACCTGTTGCAGCAGGAAACCATCCTGAAAAACTATCTCAGCCGCAATGGCGTCGCGGATGCCGGCTTGGAGAGTCTGCATATTATTCCGCTAGATCAGTTTCGAATTCCCGCGCAAGAGGAAATGCATGCCGTGGACGACCTGATCAAACAGGCTCTGACCACGCGCCCCGAAATGGAGCAAGCCCGCCTGAACCTGCAGAGTAACCAGATGAACCTGGTGGGTATCCGGAACTCACTCAAACCGACCTTACAAGCCTTCGCTGAACTGACTAATAACGGCTTGTCCGGATCACTTACCCCGCTGGGAGCTTCCCTAGGCGGCAATTATCCCTTCATCGGCGGATATGGCACTCTGCTGAGTGAGATCTTCCGACGAAATTACCCGAACTATTCGGCGGGTGTCTCGCTGAACCTCACACTGCGCAACCGTACCGCCAAGGCGGACTATGTTACGAGTCTTCTGGAACTGCGCCAAAACGAATTGAACCTGCGCAAGAACATCAACCAGATCCGGGTGGATGTGCAGAATGCGGTGGTGGGTCTGGAGCAGGCCCGCGCGCGGTTCGAGGCCGCGGTGAAATCCCGGACGCTGCAGGAGCAGACTCTGGCCGGCGATCAAAAAAGATACGCGCTCGGCGCGACCGTGGCGTTCCAGGTGGTGCAGGACCAGCGCGACCTGGCCACCGCCCAAAGCAGTGAAGTGCAGAGCATGGCCAATTACACGCATGCCCGCATCGCGCTCGACCAGGCGTTGGGCAGCACACTGGCGGTCAATAACGTGATGATCGATGAAGCCATGCGGGGACAAGTATCCCAGCCATCTGTGCTGCCTGCCGAATTGCCCAAGGAGGAACGTCCATGAAACCGCTCCTGTTCCCAATCTCCACACAGGCCGGCGTGGACGCCGGCCGCAGGACTGGAGTCCTGCCCCACATTGCTTTCCTGCTTTGCGGCGTGGCACCCCTTGCCTTGGCACAGCAGAACTCTGTCGCGCCCCTGCCGACTAAAGCGCCGGCCATCCTGCGCCCTTATCTCGCGCCGGAGGTGCCTCCGGTCCGGCTGGCTAATTCTCCACGCTTGAACGAACTCGTCCGCGCCGGCACACTCTATCTCACGGTGCAGGACGCCATCGCCTTGGCGCTGGAGAATAATATCGATATCGAAGTCGCCCGTTACAATCCGCTCATCCAGGATTGGAATGTCACGCTGTTCGAGGCCGGCGGCGCATTGCCCGGAGTGCCGAGCAACGCGGCGCAAGTCGGATCGGTGGCTTCCGGTCAGGGCGTGGCGGGCAGCCAGCAGGCGGCCGGCGTCACCGCACCCGGAGGCACAAGTGCGCGCGCTCAGTCGACCAACGCCACCATCTCCCAGATTGGCCCCATCACACCCGTGCTCGATCCGGTGATTCAGGAAACCAGCACCTTCAGCCACACCACGTCCTTGTATCCGGATTCACAACTGAGCGCCACGGCGACTCTGGTTGACGCGACGCGCGTCCACAGCCTCACCGTCCAGCAAGGCTTCCTGACCGGTGGCACGGCCACCTTGACCTACACCGATCACTATCTGAACGAGAACTCCCCTAACGACGTGCTCAACCCGACTTCGGCGCCGGTGCTGTCCCTGGCGGTGCAGCAATACCTGCTGAACAGCGGCGGCGTGGCGGTGAACTCGCGTTTCATTACCGTGGCCAGAATGAACCGGGACGCCTCGGATCTGGTTTTTCAGACGACCGTCACAAATACGGTGGCGCAGGTGCTGAACGCCTACTACTCCCTCGAGGCGGATTACGAAGACGTCAAGGCCAAAAGAAACGCCGCGGAGACGGCCACCTCGTTTCTCAAGAACGTGCGGGAACAGGTGCGCGTCGGCGCGCTGGCGCCTTCCGAGACGATCAACGCCGAAAGCCAGGCTGTTACCAGTCAACAGGCTGTGGTGGATTCTGAAACGGCCCTCAAGCAGCAGGAAGTCCAGCTGAAGAACCTGTTGAGCCGTAATGGTACGGCTGATCCGGTCCTGGCCGGCGCGCGCATCCTGCCCGTTGACCCCATACAGATACCTGCCCAGGATGATCTGCCGCCAATCGGGGAACTCGTGAAGCAGGCCCTGGCCAACCGCACGGACTTGGCCAGCGAAAAGGAAACTGAAGATGCCCAGGCAGTCAGCAACCTGGGGACGCGTAATGGAATCCTGCCGTTCGCGGTGGTAGGTGGCAGCGAGAGCCAGGCGGGCATAGCCGGGGTAGGAAGAACGGTGACCTACCAGGGCTTCACCGCCGTGCCCAACCCTTACTTTGTTGGCGGCATCGGGACGGCCCTCGGCCAGGTCTTCCGCCGCGACTTTCCCTCCGAAAGCGGTTACGGAGGGTATGAAATGGCGTTCCGGAACCGGGTGGCGCAAGCGGACTATTCTATCGATCAGTTGAATTACCGGCAGATGCAACTCGTCACTCGCAAGGACCTCAACCAGGTGCAGGTGGATGTACAGAATTACGTGATCGCGCTGCGGCAGACGCGCGCGCGTTACGAGGCAGCGGTCCAAAGCCGGATACTCGAGGAGCAGTTATACGCGAGCGAGCGCAAGCGGTTCGAATTGGGCGCCTCGATTCCGTACAATGTGGCGCAGCAGCAGCGGGACCTGATCACCGCGCAGAACTCCCAGACAGCAGCTCTCGCGGCGTATATCGCCGCGCGCATCGCGCTCGACCGCACCACCGGCGCCATCCTGACGGCGAACCATGTGTCGCTGACCGAGGCCCGCTCGGGCAGGGTAGCACGCGTTTCATCGATCAGCCAAGCGCCTTCCGCGATCCAGAAATAACGCGGGGGATTTTCTTCGGCAAGGTCCCGGAATTTACGATTTCCTTATCCGGTTTGCCTCTGATCGTCTCTTTTACTAACCATTCGGACAATATTTGGTACAGATCGAGACTTTTCCCGTTGACAAATTCATCAGCGCGTCGGATACTTCACGGATAGCGCCAAAAAATTATAGAGGCTTCCGATTGAGGTTCCGCACGCCGCACAATCCAAAAATTCGGACACAGATCCGGGTGGGATTATGGAATCGCATAGCGAGAAGTCCAAAAATCCTGCATTTGCATACCTTTAAGTCCGCAAGTCATTTGGTTCCCAAATTGCCTAATGACGCGTCATCAAAATATCCAAGGGGGATACACAATGGAGTTCCGCAAAAAACCGGCTTTAGGCATAGCCGTAGCATTACTGTTGTCGCTACCTGTGGCCTTCGCCCAAACGATTACCACTGGTGATGTGGTAGGCACAGTCAAAGATACAACGGGCGCTGTAATACCGGGCGCCACCGTTACGATTCACAGCACCCAATTTGGAGACACTCGATCCGTTGCGACGGATAATTCCGGCGCCTTCCGGTTCACTTTCCTCAAGCCTGGCGACTATACCGTATCTGCGGCTGCAGCGGGCTTGAAAACGGATGTGGAGAAGATGGCGGTGCAGGTCGGACAAGTCGCCACTCTGGACTTGGTTGCCAAGGTGCAGGCCACCCAGGAAGTCATTGAAGTGGCCGGTAGTGGCGAAGTTGTCCAAACCGAAAACGCCAACCTCAGCACTACCTACAACACTACCCAAATGGAGGAGTTGCCCACGCCCGGCGGCGATATGACTACCATCGCCTTCACCGCCCCCGGCGTCGTCGTCAGCACGGGCTTGGGTTATGGCAACTTCAGTTCTCACGGATTGCCTGGTGTATCGAATCTGTTCACCATCAATGGCAACGACTATAACGACGCTTTCCTGAACCTGAACAACTCAGGCGCCAGCAACCTCCTGCTGGGGACCAACGAAGTGCAGGAGGCAGCCGTGGTGCAAAACGCCTATAGCGTACAGTACGGACGCGAAGCGGGCGCTCAGGTCAACTACATCACGAAGTCGGGCACCAATGGCTTTCATGGCGACTTGAACTACAACTGGAACGGGGACCGTCTGAACGCGAATGACTTTTTCGCCAATACCAATGGCACTCCGCGCGACAAGGCTATCTCCAATCAGTGGGCCGCTGACTTCGGCGGACCGATCAAAAAGGATAAGCTGTTCTTCTACGCTGATACTGAGGGTCTCTATTACACGCTGCCCTCGGCCGGGGTAGTGGCTTACCCTAGTTCTCAGCTACAGACTTACGTTCTCAATAGCGTGAGTGCCGCAGCGCTGCCTCTCTATCAAGATGCCTTTAAGCTCTGGACGGGTTCCGCGGACTACTCAAAGGCGATACCAATTACTAATGGGCCAGGCCTCTTACAAGACGGCAATGGCACGCTTGGCTGCGGAATCTGGGGGTTCGGCAATGGGATGATTCAAGCTCCCGGCGGCGGATTCTTCGGCACCACCGTTCCCTGCGGGTCTGCATACCAGGTCACGGGCTCCAATACCAACAAGGAGCACCTCTACACATTTCGCGGGGACTATTCGATCAACGACAAGCATAAGATTTTCGGGCGGCTGAAGCATGACGATGGTTTCCAACCCACCACTACCGACCTGATCAACCCGGTCTTCAACGAACAGAGTATCCAGCCAGAATGGGATGGAGCGATCAATTACACCTATGTGATCACGCCGACGGTGGTAAACAGCTTCATCGGCTCGGCACTATGGTACAGCGCGTATTTTGGACCTGCCAGCGTGAGCGCCTCCACGTCATTGATCCCCTACCAGTTCTACCTGGAGGATGGCGGAGTCAACGGCGGTGGCTATTCCAGTTATCCCAATACCATTGGCTCTTACTGGCCCAACTTCCCGCAGGGCCGCGACGTGGGACAAGCGCAATTAATCGACGACTTGTCGATTACTAAGGGCCGCCACACCATCAAGGTCGGCGAGAATTTCCGCCGCAACCGGGTGAGCGACTTCGGGCTCCTGACGAACACCATAGGAACCTATTATTTCGGTTCGCTGACGGATTTTGCCGATGGCGCTACCAATCTGACCGATAACTATTCCAGCGTCTATCAGCAGAAGTTTACTAACATCACGACGGCGCATAGCCGGCTCTATAACATCGGCGTCTATGCGCAGGATGAATGGGCTGCCGCCAGCAATCTGAAACTGACTCTCGGTATCCGCTTCGATCGCACGGGTAACCCGCAATGTACGGACGATTGTTTCTCACGGCTCAACGCTCCATTCACCTCGTCCAGCTTCCAAAAGGGCGCAGATATTCCCTATAACCAATCCATTGACACCGGACTGGGCACGGCTTATTACAGCGTCGATGCCATAGTGCCGCAGCCGCGTCTGGGCGTGGTCTGGAGTCCCAAGAGGGGCGGCAACGCCACCGTAATCCGCGCCGGCTTTGGGCTCTTTGCCGATCTAGCACCGGCCTTCCTGGTTTCGAACCTGTATGGCAACGCGCCGTATCCGTTCACGCACCACCATTTACGAAGGCCAGGAAGTAGGCCCGGCGAGTGACCCGAACAGCGCCGCCGCCGCGGCCCAGAACACGTTTAACGCCTTCAAGACCGGATTCTTCAATGGCGCCACATTGGCGCAGTTGAACAGCGCGGTGCTGGGCGGATTCAGCCCCATCGGCTATTTCTCAATTCCGCAACACTTCAGCACACCGGAGTATGCGGAGTGGAGTTTCGAGATCGAGCAGCCCGTCGGCGCGAAGAACGTGTTTGTGGCCACTTATACGGGCAATCACGGATATAACTTACTTGTGCAGAATGGATTCGCCAACGCCGCAGCGCTGGGCGGCACTTTCTCCGGCTTACCGTCAGCGGTTCCCGATCCGCGCTTCTTGAGCGTCACCCAGATCAGCAACCAGGGTATTTCGAACTACAATGGGTTGACCTTCCAATACCGGCGGGCCTTCTCTCACGGTTTCCAGGGCCAGGTCAGTTATACCTGGAGCCACTCGCTCGATGACGTATCTAACGGCGGCTCGGGCTTGCCTTATACATTCACGGCCCACACACCGACCAGTCTGATTAACCCGAACATCTCGGCCAATTACGGCAACTCCGACTACGATATCCGCCATAACGTGGTGGGCGATTTCGTTTGGGATACGCCCTGGAAGTTCAGCAATCGTGCCCTCACTTACCTGTTGAGTGACTGGTCGCTTTCCAGCAAGTTCTACATTCGCACCGGAGTTCCGGAAACCATCTACGATAGTACGCTCACTAATATCGGTGAGAACACCATCGGTGGGGGCGCTTTCATGACTCCTACCGCGACCACCGCGATTCCCGAGCATTGCGGGACTGCCGCCGTCAACGGAGCCACGCCCTGCTTATCGCAGTCTATGTTCCTGCCTTACGGTACGGAAACCGCGTTCGGCGATGTAGGTAAGAATACGCTGTTCGGGCCCGGCTATTTCAATATCGACACGACCCTGTATAAGAACATTCCGATCACCGAGCGAGTCCGTTTCGTCATCGGCGCGAGCGCTTATAACTTGCTCAATCACCCGCATTTTGCGGACCCGGCGGTGGATGTCGCTTCGGGCGCCGTGGGCGGAATTTACAGCACGGTATCGGCTCCCACCAGCGCCTACGGCGCCTTCCAGGGATCCCTGGTTTCCGGCCGCGAGGTGGTGCTGACCGCCAAGTTCAAATTCTAGGCACAGATCGCGTTTCCTGATAGTCCAAGCGCCGGGCCCAGTGCCCGGCGCTTTTTTTTGCTCGTGCGCACAAGCCGCAGGTTAAAATGGCCGCTTGCATGGGCGGTTTGCGATTCACATGTCAACCGGGTTGCACGGCGTGTTGCCAGCGCAAGGGATTCGTTTATCTGACGGAGGATGACGTATCGCGCGCGCCGCTTCGTTCCTCGGCGTGACTGCAGAGGCTTTCGAGAAGCGCTACATTTACCGCACGAGGAATCTGCGCCGCCTGCGCATCCCGCGCGGCGGGCTATGCCGCTTTCTGTGCGCGGATGGCTGCTCGATTCATCCGGCCAAACCGGCGCAGTGCCGCGTTTTTCCATTCTGGCCGGAATTGACCGAAGACCGGCGCGCGTGGCGCCGCACCGCGGACTGGTGCCCGGGGATCGGGCAGGGCGCATTGGTGCAGATCGACGCGGTGCGGACGCTGGCGGAAGAGATGCGTACGGGTTATCCATCTATGTATAGGTAGCTGTACTGAGCCGCAACCGTCAGGGAGCGGTGTGATTAAGCGAGATTCGATGGCTAAGAACTTCAAAGAACTATCCGAGCGCGAGATCCTGGCGCTGGCGGTTGCGCTCGAAGAAGAGGATGGCCGCATATACGGTGACTTCGTGGAAGGCCTGCGCGAAAGCTATCCCGCCACCGCGCAGATGTTCGAGGAAATGCAGGAGCAGGAAAACGGGCACCGCCGCTCCTTGATCGACATGTATCAGCGGCGTTTCGGAGATCATATTCCGCTGATCCGCCGCCAGGATGTGAAGGGCTTCATCACGCGCAAGCCCGTCTGGCTGGTGCGCCCGTTGGGCATTAGCGTAGTGCGCAAACAGGCCGAGATCATGGAACTGGAGACCCGCCAGTTTTACGAGAAGGCGCAGGAGCGCGTCACCGACGCCTCCACGCGCAAGCTGCTCGGCGATCTGGCGGAGGTCGAGCGGCAGCATCAGGCGGCCGCCGAATCGCTGGAGCAGAGCCTGACCACGAATGTGCGCGAGCAGGAGGAGGCCGCCAGTCGGCGCCTGTTCGTGCTGCAAATTGTGCAGCCGGGATTGGCCGGCCTGATGGACGGTTCCGTCTCGACGCTGGCGCCGCTGTTCGCGGCGGCCTTCGCCACGCAAAAGAGTCACGATGCGTTTCTGGTGGGCCTGGCGGCATCAGTAGGCGCGGGCATCTCGATGGGCTTCGCCGAGGCGCTCTCGGATGATGGCTCGCTGACCGGCCGCGGGCATCCCTGGGTGCGCGGCGTGGTTTGCGGGCTGATGACCACCGCCGGCGGCATCGGACATACGCTGCCGTTTCTGGTTCCAAATTTCCACATTGCGTTCACCGCCGCGGTATTTGTGGTTGCTATCGAACTGGCAGTGATCAGTTACATTCGGCACAGGTATATGGATAGTCCGCTGCTTTCCGCCGCTTTGCAAGTAGTGGTTGGAGGCGTGCTGGTCTTCCTGGCGGGAGTTTTGATCGGAAGCAGTTAGGAAAAGGAGGAGACAGAAGTCAGGAGACAGGAGCCCGAATTACGCCGGGCATAACGGCGGCTTTTATTCTGGCTTCTTACTTCTGTCTTCTGTCTTCTGCTCTTCTGTCTTCTGCTCTTCGATTTCCAATTGGTCGCCCTTTTGCGTGCCGCTTTGAGCCACTGCGCCGGCCGGCAATTCCAGGATTGAGTGGGCGGTGAGGCACGCCGACATTCTCCAGGGGACCATCCGGTGGCGCACCTTGCGCACTTTCTTTTTCCGATCCAGGTAAACCAGGTCGATGGCGAATTTCATAAAGAAGCTGTGCACCGATTCGCACGGGACAATCCAGAGGCCCTGGCCGGGTTCCAGGCTCGTGTGTTTGAGCAGTCCCACGCGGCGTTTTTCGCTGCTGTCGGCGACTTCCGCGGCATCGGCTAAAATCGTGTTACGAGTCTGGTTGCGGACGACGATTTTCAAGCCCTTCTTATAGCACAAATACCCATGGCATCGGGCTACTCTGGAAGAAATGCAATTGTTGACCGGCCCGGCCGGGTCGGGTAAGACTTTCCGCATACTGGAACGCTTTCGCGATGCTTTGCGCCGCCGAGACGCCGGCGTGCGGCTGGTTACGCCGACGGCCACCATGGCGCAGCACCTGCAAAATCAGGTGGCGCGCGAAGGCTGCGTATTCCGGCCCTCGCTGATTCAAACGCTGTCGCACTTCGTGGATCCATTCACGGCAGACCTGCCGCAGGTTTCCGAAGCGCTGCTCTATCTCATCGTGGAGAAGGCCGCCAGCGGCGTGAACCGGCCGGAGTTCGCGCGCGTCGTGGGGTTGCGGGGGTTCTGCGCGGCATTGGCGCGCACCGTGGAGGAGCTTTCTTCGGCGGGCTGCGATGCGCCGCGGTTGGCGGACAGCATGCGCCGCCACGGAATCCAGGCGCCGCTGGGCGACGCTTTTCTGGCGGTTTACGGCGCGGTGGAAGAGGAACTCCGCCGCCGAGAATTGGGGATGCGCGCACAACGCCTGATGCGGGCTGCAGAACGCATCGCACGTGAAGGCCCAGCCGTACATACTGTCTGGCTGGATGGGTTTTATGCGCTGCCCGACCCGGAATTGGCCGTGATCCGCGCGATGTGCCGCCATGCGGATGTGACGGTAACCCTGCCTGCCGCGCCGATCACCGGGGCGACGCGCGCGCGATTGCTCGAGATGGGCTTTGTGGAAGAAGTCTGCGCGCGGGAAACAGCGCCGCCGCGGATTGAGCTTTGCGCCACGCCGTCGCTCGAGCGCGAGGCCGATGAGATCGCGCGCCGCATTATGGAGCAGGCCGCGGCGGGCAGGCCGTTCCGGGATATGGGAGTGATCGTGCGGAGCCCTGAAGTGTACGAGTCGATCCTGCGCGCGACGTTCGATCGCTTCGGCATCCCGGCACGGTTTTATTTCGACAGCGATCTCGAGAAGCATGCGGTGGTGCGCCGCCTGACCGGCATCGTAGACGCGATGCTGGGCGGATGGGATCATGCGGAAACGCTGGCCGCAATCCGCCTCGCGCCGGGAATCGCGAGCGATGAATTTGATTTCGCCGTGCGGGAGCAGATGCCCGGCACCGGGCTCGAGAAGTTGAGGAGCTTGGCGAACGCTCCCACTGGGCTGCTCGAATCCTGCGAACGCTTGGAAACCTGGCGCACTCTTTCGCTGGCTCCAATGGAATGGGTGGAGCAGTTGATGGATCTGCGCAAATTGTGTCCACTGGGTCAGCCGGAACCCGGCAGTTTCGACACCGCGGCGATCGCGCGCAGCCAGGCGGCGGCGCTGGAACTGTTTGCCGGAGCTATCGGCGAAGCCGCATCCGCACTCAGCCAGCGCCCGGTGGAACTGGGCGAGTTTTGGCGGACGGCTAAATCGGTGTTGCGCCTGACGCCTCTGCGGGTCGCAGATGGACGCCGCAACGTGGTGCACGTGCTGGGCGCGCACGAAGCGCGGCAGTGGCGGTTGCCGGTGGTTTTCATTTGCGGATTGGTGGAAAAACAATTTCCGAAGTTCCACACGCCCGATCCGTTCTTTCCGGAATCGGCGCGCGGGCAATTGAAGCATGCTGGCATCCGGCTGCGCACAGCCGCGGACTTTGAGGCGGAGGAGCGGTTTTTGTTCGATTGGGCCATGGCGCGCGCCACCGAATCGCTCACTTTGAGCTATCCGCAATCCGATGCGCGCGGGCAACAGAATCTGCCGTCGCTGTTTGTGGATGGAGTGGCGGCGGAGCCGGTGCCCTGGAAACCGGTGCGACCGCGGCAGGGCAGGGAACCGGAGGCGGCGCGGCCGGCGTCCGTGATATCGAGCGTGGATCTGCTGGATGCGTTGGCGGCGCGGCATGCGACGTTCCGTCCGACGGCGCTCGAGTCGTATCTGCAATGTCCGTTCCAATTCTTCGGCAGGTACAGTTTGCAATTGCAGCCCGCGCCGAAGCGGCCGGTCGAGCGGTTGGATTTCTTGACGCAGGGCATAATCGTGCATGAAGTGCTGGCGGCGCTTTCCGGCAATTCGCGGTGCCTGGAAGAGATTTTCGACGATGTCTTTGCGCGTGTCTGCGAAAAGCAGCGCGTACCGTCGTCTTATCGCACTGCGGCTGGCCGCGAACGCATGTTGGCCGACCTGCGCGCGCTGCTGACACATCCCGAGTGGCCTTCGGTTTACGAGATCCGCACGGAACAGAAGTTTCAATACAACCTAAGCGCCGATGTCGAGATCAAAGGCCGCATCGACCGCCTGGAAGTGACTCCCGATGGCCGGGGCTTGGTGACCGACTATAAATACAGCGGCGCGCAGAACACCAAGGACCGCGCCACGGATGAGAATCTGTTGCAGCCGCAATTGTATTTGCTGGCGCTCGAACGATTCTTCGCATTGCAGCCCGAAGGCATGCGCTTTCTCGGATTCAAGGGGGGCATTCAGGCGACCGATTGGGTGCCTTTCGCACCCGCGTCGGCGAGTCGACACGACCCTGCGCATCGCCGCGGAAATCCGTGCGGGCCGCGTGGAGCCCGAGCCCGCCAACCAGGAAAAATGCCGGTTCTGCGAGTTCCGCGACGCATGCCGTTTTCAGGTGGCGGCAGAGTCCGCGCTGGCGGAAGGAGCTGAGTCGTGGGATTGACTGCCCGGCAGTTGGAAGCCGTGGCCGTGGAGGCGCTGGCGCGCGATACCTGCGTGGTGGCGGGGCCGGGTTCAGGCAAGACTACCGTGCTGGTGGCCTACTTCGAGCAGTTGGTCGAAAGCGGTGTGGACCCGCTGCGCATTCTGGCTATCACCTTCACCGATAAAGCCGCCAACAACATGCGCGACAAGCTGGCGCGCACATTTCAGGATCGCCCGGAGATTCGCCGCAAGCTGGAGCGCGCCTACGTCTCCACCGTTCACGGATTCTGCACGCGCCTGCTGAAGGAGAACGCTGTTTTCGCGGGCCTCGATCCCGACTTCTATGTGATGGACGAGCGCGAATCGCTGCGCGAACAACGCCGCGCCGTCGATGAAGCGCTGGACGGCATGTTCATGGAGGAGCCGGAACGCATGCGCGCGCTGATGCGCGGCCTGGCCGCGGTGGATGCGGGCAAGGAAATATTGGAGGCTTACGATGCGATACGGGCGGCGGGCGTCAAGGTTGGCGATCTGGGTGAATTCGCCCCGCCTGCCGTGCCCGACATTGCGCGGACCATTGAGGAGGCGCAACGGCTGTTTCCGCGAGAGTGGCGGGCCGATCAACTGGCACATCTGCAGGATGCGCAGGATTGGCTGGCGCGCATCGCCGCGGCGGTTCCTGGGGACCCCGGCGCCGCATTGCTGGCGATCGGTTCGTTCGAATGCAAATTGACTAAATTGAAGCGCGGCCACCGCGTTTATGATCTGATCAAGTCGCTGAAGGATAACCTGCTTCCCGCGTTGGAGTATTCACTCATTACGGCCTATTATGCCGCCGAGCGCGCCACAGTCATCGATCTGTTCGTCCGCTTCGACAGTCTTTACCGCGCGCGCAAATGGCAATCGGGCGCTCTCGATTTTAGCGATCTCGAAGAGTACGCGGTGCGGTTGCTCGAAGAGCATCCGGAAGCTGCAGCGCCACCTCGAAAATCAATTCGACCAGGTGCTGATGGACGAGTTTCAGGATACCAATGGACAGCAGGCCAGGCTGCTCGAATTGCTGCGTTCGCCGGGCCGGTTTTACGCCGTGGGCGACATCAACCAATCGATCTATGGCTTTCGGCATGCGGAACCGGGCGTTTTCCGCGACTATCGCGATAGCGTGGCGCGCGGCGGTCATCGGCTGGTGGAACTGGTGGAGAACTTTCGCAGCCGGCCCGAGATTCTGCGCGCTGTGGAGACCGTCGCCGCGGGCGCCGAAGGCATTGAAGCGCGGCCGCTGGTGCAGGGTTCGCCTTTTCCGGCCAAGGCCGAAGCGTCGGTGGAAGTGGTGGCGGCCCCTACTTCCGAATTGGAGGCGCAGTGGGTAGCCGCGCGCATTGTGGAGTTCGAAAGCCGATTGCAATTGCGAAACGGCGCCGCCGAGTTCCGCGATTTCGCCGTGTTGGTGCGCAACTCCGAAGTGCTCAACGGGTTCACGCAGGCCTTCGATGATTTCGGCATTCCGTATCTGGTCAATCGTGGGAAGGGATTTTACGAGACGCGCGAGGTGGTGGACCTGATGCATTTGCTGCGCGTGCTGGCGAATCCGCGCGATGAAGTGAGCATGGCCGCTGTGCTGCGGTCGCCTTTCGTGGCGCTGTCCGACGAAGCCCTGCTGCGGCTGAAGGCGATCGGGAATCTGGGCAGCGCGGTGGAGGGGCTGGCACCCGCGATGCTGGCGGTTTTCGCGCGGGATGACGCCGGGAAGCTGGCCCATTTTCGGGATCGCCTGGCAAGCTGGCGCGCCAGACGGGATTACTTGTCTATCGACCGGCTGATGTTGCGGGCTATGGACGAGTGCGGCTATGCGTGCCCGGGTGGGGTGCGCGGGGCGGCGAACGTCGAGAAGTTTCTGGCGCAGGCGCGTGCGGCTAGTGCGCGGCAGACACTCGCCGAGTTCGTGGAAGAGATCGAGATGCTGCGGGAATCCAAACCGCGCGAGCCGGACGCTCCGCCGGAAGATTCGGCCAACGCGGTGAAGGTGATGACCGTGCACGCCGCAAAGGGCCTGGAATTTCCGGTGGTGTTTCTGGCGTCGCTGCACAAGGGGATCGATACCGACGCCGGCGCGATTTCGTTTTCGCCTCGGATCGGGCTGGGAGTCCAGTGGCGGCATCCACTGGGCGGCAAAAACAAAAGCGATTCGTTTCGTCATGCGATCAATGTGGAGATGAAGCAGCGCGAAAAGGAAGAAGGCAACCGGTTGCTGTACGTGGCGATGACTCGCGCCGAAGAGCACCTGGCGTTGTCGTTCGCGACCAGTGGAAAGAAACCGCAGAATTGGGCCGCCGTGGTGGCGGAGAGACTGCTGGTGAGAACGGTCAGCGAACCACCGCCGCGGCCGCCAGCTCGCCCGCGCGAGGAGGAAGATGTTCCGGCCGCGTTGCTGGAGCGGCCTGTGCTCGATGCGCAACACGATTCGCAAGCCAACGTCACGTCCATCGCCATGTTCGCCGATTGCCCGCGCCGCTATTACCTTTCGCGCTACTTGGGCCTGGAAGCAAGTGGGGCAGGCCCGTGGCCTGCGGCGGCCTCCCAGGCCGCCTCCCCGTCTGCCGACCAATTCGGTATGCAGGTCCATGCGTTACTAGCCGAAGCACGTGTAGCCTTACCGGACGCGGAAGCCCTCAAACTGGCGGACCAATTTCGCCGCAGCCCGCTAGGCCGGCGCGCCGCGGCAGCCGCGCACATTGAACGTGAATTCGACTTTCTGATGGAAGTGGAAGGCGTGGTGTTACGCGGCCAGATCGACCTATGGTTCGAAGAGCGCGCCAAAACCGTGCTGGTTGATTACAAGACCGATCGCGTCAGCGTGACCGCGGCGCCGGTGCGCGCGGAACAGTACGCGCTGCAATTACGGCTCTACGCGCTGGCGCTGGAGCGGCTCACCGGCCGCGCTCCCGAGGAAGCGTACGTCTACTTCCTGCGGCCGAACACTGCAGTGCGCGTGGATTTGCGGCCGTCGCTGTTCGACGCACCGGAAGCGGTCGTGCGCGAGTTTAAGGAGGCGCAAGCACGCCAGCATTTCCCGCTCCACGAAGGCGAGCACTGCCGCGCTTGCCCCCATTTCACTCGCTCGTGTCCGGCGTGCCTTGTGCCTGAGGCCGCCGCTTCTCCCATCCCGGCTTGAACAACGGCAAATAGTGCTCCTGTTGATACGGATGCTTCAGGATCTCGTCAATGTTCAGATCGATGCCCAGCCCAGGCCGGTCCGGAACCTGGATGTAGCCATCCACCTGGTCGACCGGATGGGTGACGATCTCGCCCTCCCAAGGTTCGTTGAATTCATCGAACAATTCGTGAATGAAGAAATTGGGAATCGAGGCATTAAGCTGCACGCAGGCCGCCGAGCAGACCGGCCCCTGCGCGCTGTGCGGAGCGATGACGCCGTAATGCGCGTCCACCATGTCCGCGATCTTGCGCGCGGCGAACAGGCCGCCCAAATTCAGAGGCTCCGGCTGCAAGATGCTGACGGCCCCGTGCTGCAGCAGTTCCGCAAACTGCTGCTTGGTTGAAAGGCTCTCGCCCGTGGCGATGGGTACCGGGCTGCGCCGAGCCACTTCCACCATGGCGGGAATGTTGGTATGCGGCACCGGCTCTTCGAACCACGCCGGGCGGAACTGGTGAATGGCTTCGGAGAACTCCACGGCGGTGGCCACATTGAAGCGCGAGTGCGCTTCGATCAGCAGATCCACGGCCGAGCCAACGGCATCGCGCACGGCGCGGATGATATCTACAGCGAGATCGAAATCGTAGCGCGAAAGATACCGCCAGCTGGAGCCGAACGGATCGAATTTGAGCGCCGTGTATCCGCGGGCGGCGACCATCTTGGCCTTCGCCGCGAAGCTCTCCGGCGTACGCGGGCCGCGATACCAGCCGTTGGCATACGCGCGCAACTTTTCGTGGCACTGACCGCCCCAGAGATTGTAGACCGGCTGATTACAGGCCTTGCCGATGATGTCCCAGAGCGCGATTTCGATAGCCGCCACGGCGCACATATGCAGCTGCGCCCCGTCGGTGTACACATCGCGGATGAGGCGTTGCGAGATGGTCTCCACCTGGAAGGGGTCCATGCCGATGATCAACGGCTTCAGCTCATGTATGGCGGCCTCCACGGTCCTGGCGAAGTAATTCGCCGTGCCCTCGCCCACGCCGTGGATGCCTTCGTCGGTGGACACCTTGGCGAACAGCCAGTTCTTCCAGGGATTGCCGGCGATGTAGGTGTCGATAGATGTGATTCTCATGTAGGGGATAATCCTCCATCAAAACTGAAAATAGACAAATGGGATCGAAGCGTCGATCACGCCAAAAACCTCGATGCAGAACAACATCAGCGCTAGCGCGGAAGCGTAGGCCAGCGCCGGCGCATGGAGTACCCGCTCGAACCAGTCCAGCTTCTCTTCCGCGAGAGCCACCACCAGCGCCAGCAGGATCAGCTCGATGTGCCAATTGGCCAGCAGCAGGTGTCCGGGCGCGCCCAGGAACATTTCGTGAAGGACCTGCAAACTCTGCGGCAGGTCCGCGGCACGGAAGAAAACCCAACCGGTCATGACCAGACCGAATGTGACAATTGCCTTGAACGGATATAGCCAATTCCAATCCTCACGCATGGGGCGATTGCCGCGGAAGATACGCTCGATGCTCAACAGCGCGCCGTGGTAACCGCCCCAGATTACGAAATTCCAACTCGCGCCGTGCCATAGCCCACCTAGCAGCATGGTCAGCATCAGGTTGCGGTAAGTCATCCAGTGTCCGTGCCGATTGCCGCCTAGCGGGATATACAAGTAATCGCGCAGCCAGGTGGAGAGCGAAATGTGCCAGCGCCGCCAGAAGTCCGTGATACTCGCGGCCAGGTACGGCCTACGAAAATTAACCGGGAAATGAAACCCGAGTAACTTCGCCATGCCGATAGCCAAGTCCGTGTAACCGGAAAAATCGAAGTAGATCTGCATGCCGAATGCGATGACTCCGCTCCAGGCAGTCAGCATGCCGGGGTTGGCGGACACATTCTTGAAGTAGTCATTAGCCACTTTGGCGAATTGGTCGGCGAACGCCATCTTCTTGGTCAGGCCCAACGCCATCAGCAGGACACCGCGCGAGACATCTTCGGCCGATGGAGGTTGCCAATGGAAGAGATCGCCGAAAAAATTGCGCGCGCGCACGATGGGCCCGGCCACCAGTTGCGGGAAGAAGCAGATGAACAGCGCATAATCGACGGGGTTGCGCACGGCCTGCTGCTCCCCACGATACACATCCACCACGTACGACATGCTCTGAAATGTGTGGAAACTGATTCCGAGGGGCAGCACGATATTCAGGAAGAACGAATGTGCGGGCTTATCCAGCAGCAGAGCAAAGTTATCGCCTAGAAAGTTGTAGAACTTGAAGAAGCCGAGAAAGCCGAGGTTGGCGCACAGGCTCACGACCAGGACGGCTTTGCGGCGCGGGCCCGGACGCACCTTCTCCAGCCAGATACCCGCCGTGTAATCGATAGCCGTCAACGTAAGTAACAGCGGGATGAACTTATAATTCCAGCTTCCATAAAAGAAGTAACTGGCGGCTAAGAGAATATACTTGCGGAAAGCTCGCGGGCTGGCATAGAACAATGCCAACACCACGGCCAGGAACAAGAAGAACTGTGTGGTGTTGAACAGCATAGGTCAGATCATCGCGCGGATTGATCGGCCCGCGGTCCCAGGACGCGGGCCACTTCATCGGCCATCATCTCGGAAAAACGCTCTACCCCGACCCGGTTCAGGTGCATAGCGTCCTTGAAAAGTTCGGGATGTTCCAGATCATCGAATAAGTGTTCATTAACCAGAACCACGTTCGGAAGGGACGCCAACTCCCGCACGGAACTCGTGAGCTTTTTCACCAGGTAGAGGGGCCGCGGGATCGGGCCGCGAGGCAGGCGGAAAAAGATCACGTTCGTGCGCGAGTTGCGGTATCGGCTGGCGATCCGTCCCAGCCACGTGCGCATGAAGTGATGCTGGCGTCCGGTCTGCGGATTTGCTTCGTGGAGGAGCCAGCCGCGGACTGTGGCCTTCTGTTCGTCGGTCATACCGGGAGCGTAAGCGGCCGTCAGGGTGCTCCAGTCGATCTGCAGGCCGGCCATGCTACGGGCTGACTCAATATAGTCGTAGGTCCAGTTGGCCCAGCTCTTATGACAGAGCTGCACATAGGCGAGGCGTTTGAAAGGATGCGAAAGAAACGCCTGAATATCGCTCTGCAGTGCGATGCCCTTCAGTACCGCGCCGCGAAAAGCTTCCCATTGGTGACTCGGAGTGTAGAACGATTGCGCGAACTCGAGCGCATCGCCCAGCCGCAGCCGGCCAATGCAGTAGTGCAGCGCGCCCAAATCGTCATCCGAGTGAAAGGCGCCGTCCTCGTCGTCGTAATCGTCGACTCCGATCACAATCGCGCGATAACGGCGTGCGGTGGGATCCAACTCGCGCAGCATGTAATACCAAGCTCGCGGATCGCTGCCGGCTGCGCCAGCGGTGCGGATGGCGTAGCCTGTCTGACGCGGCCGTTGGTCCACGATCTTGGGTACAAAGCCCATGCGCGAATTTCCGAAAGTCTCGATCAGATTGTCGCCTGCCGTACGCTGCGCGTTTTCCTCCCGCCACATGATCAGCTCCACGAGCCCGGCAGAGGAATCGGGTTCCAGAATCTGCGTGTAGATGTGCGTACGGAACAGGAGTGCATCGAGGCCGAACGCGCCCAGGCAAGCGATCAGCAGCGCGAGGGCGATGCGCCGCGGCTTCGAAACGGGTGTTTTCGGTACAGTCGGCGCAGGCGCGGTTGCCATAACTCCCAATTTGCGCATTCTATCATTCGTGCGGCCGCGGGCGTGTACGCCTCAGCATCAGTGACACCCTTGTTATACTGGACTTTTCATGCTAAGAGTGCGCTTCGCGCCGTCTCCCACGGGCTTTTTGCACATTGGGAGTGCGCGCACGTTTATCTTTAACTGGCTCTATGCGCGCCACAACGGCGGCACGATGATCCTGCGCATCGACGATACAGATGTCGAGCGCAATACGCAGACGTCGCTCGATTCCATCTTCGACGGCTTGCGTTGGCTGGACCTCGGGTGGGACGAGCAGTATCGTCAATCGGAGCGTCTGGCGGTGCACCAGGCCATCGCCCAAGCCATTTTCCACAACGGTCAAGCCTACCGCGACTTCACACCCGCGCAGGCGGATGCGGGCGCGCCGGCGCACGGTGAAGGCGCGTGGCTGTCGAATCCTGGGATGCGCGAGCTTTCTGCCGCCGAAAGCGACCGGCGGGCGGCGGCCGGTGATCCGTTTGTGCTGCGTTTTCGAGTGCCGCGCGAGCACGCCGCGAACGTATGCTTCCGGGATGCCGTGTACGGCGAGCAGATCAAATCCACAGCGGATATTGAGGACTTCGCCCTATTGCGCAGCAACGGCATGCCCACTTACCACCTGGCTTCCTGCGCCGACGATGCGGATTTACGCATCAGTCACATCATTCGGGGCCAGGATCATCTCACCAATACGTTTAAGCACGTTCTGATCTTCGAGGCCGCAGGCGCCACGCCCCCGCAGTTTGCGCATCTGCCGCTGCTGATCGCGCCGGATGGCGCGAAGCTCTCTAAGCGGCGGCATGGCCCGGTGGTGAGCGTGACAACCTATCGCGATTACGGCTTCCTGCCGCAAGCCTTCATCAATTTCCTGTGCCTGCTGGGCTGGTCGCCAAAGGACGATCGGGACCGCATGAGCCGCCAGGAACTGATGGACGCGTTTTCCTTCGAAGGCATCAATCGCAGCAATGCGGTGGTTAATTTCACGGAGGAAGATCCCATAGATCCGAAGGCGCTGTGGCTGAATGCGGAAGATATTCGTGCGCTGGCTGTTGGGGATCTGGCGGACCGGTTACTGGCATTCGTTCGCGGCGCAGGGTTTAACGTGGACCGCCCCAGGATGGTGCAAATCACGCCCTTGGTGCAGGAGCGCATTAAGCTGCTGCGCGACGTGCTGACCGTCGCGGATTTCTTCTTTGTCGAGCAATTGCCGCCGTACGATAACGTCGAGCTGATCCCGCAGAAAGGCGATGCGGCGATGGCATTGCGCGCCTTGCAAGCGGGCCGGGAGGCACTCGCCGGGCTCGATGATGCCGAGTTCACGCACGACACACTGGAGCAGACGCTGCGGGCGGCCGCCGCGGCGCTCGGAATCAAGACCGGCCAGATGTTTCAACCCATCCGGGTGGCCGTCTGCGGACGCAAGAATGCACCGCCGCTGTTTGCGACACTGGAGGTGCTCGGCCGCGGCACAACACTTGCGCGTATCGATCAGGCGATCCAGAAGTTGCAGTAGGAGTTTTCTGTACATTATGAATCCGACTCCAGGTCCTTCGAACTTCGTCCGCGAGATCATCATCGATGACTTAAGGACCAACAAGTACGGTGGCCGCGTGCACACACGCTTTCCACCAGAGCCGAACGGCTATCTTCATATAGGCCATGCTAAGTCGATTACTCTTAACTTTGGGCTCGCCGCGGAGTTCGGCGGTAAGTGCAATCTGCGGTTCGACGATACGAACCCGTCGAAGGAAGAGACCGAGTATGTCGATTCGATCGTCAAGGATGTTCATTGGCTCGGGGGCGATTTTGAAAACCGGCTCTTCTACGCCTCCGACTATTTTGAAGAGTTATACAAATGGGCCGTGCAACTGATTCAGTCCGGCCATGCTTATGTCTGCGATCTCACCGCCGATCAGGTCCGGGAGTATCGGGGAACATTGACCGAGCCGGGCAGGGAGAGCCCCTGGCGCAATCGTTCCATCGAGGAGAGCCTGAATTTATTCCGGCGCATGCGGACCGGCGAGTTTCCCGATGGCTCGCGCACGCTGCGCGCCAAGATCGACATGGCTGCCAAGAACCTGAACATGCGCGATCCGGTGATGTACCGCATTCTGCACGCCGAACATCACCGTACCGGGGACAAGTGGTGCATCTATCCGATGTACGATTTCACGCACGGCCAGTCTGATTCGATTGAGCGGATCACACATTCCATCTGTACGCTGGAGTTTGAAGATCATCGGCCGCTCTACGACTGGTATATAGAGCAGTTAGGCATCTATCATCCGCAGCAGATTGAGTTCGACCGGCTGAACGTGACTTATACCCTGCTGAGTAAGCGCAAGCTGCTCACCTTGGTGCAGGAGGGCTACGTGAACGGCTGGGACGATCCGCGGATGCCGACGATTTCCGGCATCCGGCGGCGCGGGTACACACCCGAAGCGGTGCGCAATTTCTGCAATGCGATCGGCGTTTCAAAAACCAATGGCTCGATCGAACTGTCGTTGTTAGAGCATTTCCTGCGCGAGGATCTGAACAAACAGGCGGCGCGGGTGATGGCGGTATTGCGGCCGCTGCGCGTGGTGATCGACAATTATTCGGAAGACGTTGTGGAGGAGATGGAGGCGGTAAACAACCCTGAGGACGCCGCCATGGGCACGCGTAAGGTACCGTTTTCGCGGGTGCTTTACATCGAGCAGGACGATTTCAAGGAAGTCCCGCCCAAGCAGTTTTACAGGCTTTCCCCAGGGCGTGAAGTCCGGCTGCGCTATGGTTACTTCATCGCGTGCACGGGCGTGGTGAAGGACGAAAGAACAGGCGAGATTGTGGAAGTGCACTGCACGTACGACCCGGCCACGCGCGGCGGTAACGCGCCGGACGGGCGCAAGGTGAAATCGACCATCCACTGGGTGTCCGCGGCCCACGCCATTGACGCGGAGGTCCGCTTGTACGAGAACCTTTTCACGCGCGAAGATCCTAACGAGACAGACGAAGGCGAGACCTTCACGGCGAACTTGAACCCGCACTCACTTGAGATAGTTACCGGTGCCAAACTGGAACCGTCGTTGCGCGACGCGGCGGAGGGCGGACGCTATCAGTTCGAGCGGCTGGGATACTTCTGCGTGGATCCGGATTCGACGCCGGGAAAGCTGGTCTTCAACCGGACCGTAGCGTTGCGCGACACGTGGGCAAAGATCGAAAAAGCGCAGCAAGGCGGCCCGAAGGCGAAATGATCATCCTTGGGATCGGCGGCATTTTGGGCGACGCGGCTTGCGCCATCCTGAGCGATGGTTGTTTGGCCGCGGCCATCGAAGAATCGAAGCTGAGCCGGCAGGGACTGAAGCCTGGCCCGCACGGACCCACGGAACTGCCCGAACAATCCATGGCCGCGTGTCTGTCCCTGGCAGGTGTGGCGCCGGAGAACGTGGATGCCGTGGTGCTCGTGCGCCCGTTGGCCCTCCGGCCGGAAGCTACCCTGCACCTGCAGCTACGCGCGCGATTTCCCACTAGCCGCATCATGGTGCTGGAGCATCATACCGCGCACGCCTCCTCGGCGTACTATCCGTCGCCGTTCGAAGATGCTACCGTGCTCACGTTGGATCGCGCGGGCGATTTCCGCTGCGGCACCCGTTGGCGCGCGACGGGCACTCAGCTTACGCTCGAAAGGGAGCTGTATTATCCCGACTCACTCGGCGACCTATACGGCCGCGTAACCGAGTTACTCGGCTTTCACGCTAACCTGGAAGAGCATAAGGTACAATGGCTTTCCGCGGCAGGCGACGGCCGGTTTCGCGATCTGTTCCTCGAAATCATGCCCATGCGCGACGGCGAGTGGCCCCGCCTGGACCGTTCTTTCTTCGATGCCGAGCGGCTGACCGGCGGCGGGTTCAGCGCGCGCTTTTACGAGCGGCTAGGCGTCGCAGACGGAGCGGCAGTGCCCGAGCCGCTACGCGCGCCGCTGGCAGCCGGCCTGCAGCACGCGGTGGAAGAGACCGTCATCCGCATGGCGGGCGCGGGCGCACATCTCTGCTTTGCCGGCGGATTGGGGTTGAATGCGCTGCTGGTATCGGCACTCGAGTGCGCGCCGTTTGAAAGGGTGTTCGTGCAACCGGCGGCGGGCAATGCCGGCACCGCGATCGGCGCGGTATTGCACACCTGGCATACGGTTTACAACCAACCCCAGCGCATCCGGCTGGATCATCTCTATCTGGGGCCCAGCTACACGGCCGAAGAGATCAAGCGCGTGCTCGAAAATTGCAAGCTCCGTTTCCGTTACATCCCGACGACGGAAGAGACCATCGAAACAGCCATTCGGGAATTGGCGGAGAACCGTATCGTGGCCTGGATGCATGGCCGCATGGAGTTCGGCCCGCGCGCTCTGGGAAACCGAAGCATTCTGGCGTCGCCGCTCGATCCCTACGCCGCTGAAAACCTGAACACGTTCATCAAGCATCGCGAGCCATTCCGCAAATTTGCGGCGTCGGTGCCGGCCGAACTGGCAGGCGAGTACTTCGAGTGCGGACCGAACGCCCGCTTCCTGGCTACCACCGGACGCGTCCGTCCGGAGCACCGCGGCCGCTTCGCCAGCGCGGTCTTGAATGGCGACCTGGTACGAGTGCACACCGTGGCCGAAGAGGATAATCCGCTGTACTGGAGTCTGCTGCACGCGGCGGGTAAGTCGACCGGTCTGCCGGTGCTCTACAATACCTCGTTCAACTTATTCAGCGAGCCGCTGGTGTGCAATCCGCGCGATGCCGTGCGCAGCTTCTATTCATCCGGCATCGACGCCATGTTTGTCGGAAATTTCTTTCTGCAGAAGTGACAGGCTGAAACCATATAATCCCCATGCGCTCTATCCTGCTTTGGGTACTCGGTGCGTCCCTCCTTTTGGCGCAGGCTCCAGACGAAAAGGAAGATTTAAAGAATCCGGTAGCGGGCCAGGCCGATGCGATCGCTGCCGGCAAGAAGCTTTACCTGGAAGGCTGCAGCGGCTGCCATGGTCCCACCGGCGAAGGCGGACGCGGTCCTAACCTGGCGCAAGGCGATCAGATCCGCGGGGCGTCCAACCGCCAACTGTTATCCACGATCACCGATGGCGTGAAGGGTTCCGATATGCCGCCTTCCGGTCTCTCCAACGAAAAAATCTGGCAACTGATCGCCTATCTGCGCAACCTCACGGCGGTGGCATATGACAGCACCGCGCCGGGCGATGTCGAAGCCGGCAACGCGCTGTTCTTCGGTAAGGCGGGTTGCGCGAACTGCCACACTATTCGCGGCCGCGGCGGCTATCCCGGTCCGGATCTTTCCAATATCGGGCGCACCCGCTCGTTCCGGAAATTGCGCGAATCGCTGCTCGATCCGGATGCGGAAATCGCAGAGGGTTACGGCGGGGTCACCGTTTCAACGCGCGCCGGCCAGACTATCTCGGGCGTGGCGCGCGACAACACCAATTACGCTATCCAGATTCTCGACGCGCACGGCGACATCCATCGCCTGCTCAAATCCGATCTGCGCGCGGTGGAATTTCGCAAAGAGTCGCTTATGCCGCAAGATTTCAAAAAGCGGCTGAGCGCTGCGGAAATCGACAATCTGCTCGCTTTTCTGGGCCGCCAGTCGATCCGGCAATCCGGTGGGACGGTCCAAAGCGCGGCAGCGCCGTTAGCCGGAGGGGCAAGGTACGATCTCATTCGCCAGGGCGCCGCAACTAACTGGCTGACTTACGCCGGCGATTATGCCGGGCATCGCCACAGTCCACTCGCGCAAATCACCTCGGCGAATGTAACATCGCTGGTCTCGGCATGGGTTTACCATGTGGACGGCGCGACCCACCTGGAAGCGACGCCGTTGGTCTATGACGGCATCATGTACATCACCAACGGCAACGAAGTGCATGCGCTCGATGTGCGCACGGGCCGGGCCATCTGGCGTTATCGCGACGAACTGGCCAAACGCAGCGATGTGAACCGCGGCGTGGCGATCCTGGGCGATAGCGTCTTTTTCGTCACCAGCGACGCGCACCTGGTCGCGCTCAATCGCAAGACCGGCGGCGCGCTTTGGGATCGTGAATACGCGGACACCAGCCGTGGCGCATTTGCCACGATGGCACCCATGGCCGTCAAGAACCTGGTAATCGTCGGCGTGGCGGGCGGAGATACCGGCGTGCGCGGGTTCCTGGCCGCCTTCTCCGCGGCTACCGGCGAGGAGGTCTGGCGCTTCTGGACCGTCCCAGCGAAGGGCGAACCGGGCGCCGAAACGTGGGGCGAGTTGGGGCCCGAATGGGGCGGCGCGGCGACCTGGCTGAACGGCACTTACGACCCTGAACTCAATCTCCTCTACTGGACCACCGGCAACCCCTGGCCCGACTTCTACGGCGGCGCGCGACACGGCGATAACCTCTATTCCGATTCGCTGCTGGCGCTCGACGCGGATACCGGGAAGCTGAAGTGGTATTTCCAATTCACGCCGCACGACACGCACGATTGGGATGCGCAGGCCTGGCCCGTGCTGCTCGATAGCCTCTACGAAGGCCGCCCGCGCAAGCTGCTGTTGCACGCCAACCGTAACGGCTACTTCTACGTGCTGGACCGCGCGAGCGGCGAATTTCTACGCGCCACGCCCTTCGTCGAGCGGCTGAATTGGGCCAAGGGTATCGATGCGAAGGGGCATCCGATTGTGAATCCCGGCATGGAACCCTCGCCCAATGGCACGCGCGTGTGTCCTTCGGTGCGCGGCGCGACTAACTGGATGTCGCCCTCTTACAACCCGCAAACGGGCTTGTTGTATGTGCCCACGCTGGAGCAATGCGATATGTACAGCTCGTCGGCCAAGACTGCCGAACCGATGAAGAATTTCGCGGGCACCGGCGGTGAGTCGATCTCCAAGGAGCCGGGTAGATTCTATCTGCGCGCGCTCGATCCGCGCACCGGCGAGAGGCGCTGGGAGTACCCGATGACCGGCCACGGCGATATGTGGGCCGGCACTGTATCGACCGCGGGCGACCTGGTCTTCTTTGGCGATGATGACGGCCAGTTAGTCGCTGTAGACGCCGTCACCGGCCGCTGCCTGTGGCATTACTATCTTGGCCAGACGTTGACCGCCTCGCCGATAACGTTCATGGCAGATGGCAAACAGTATGTGACGATTGCAGCGGCCACGGACGTGTTTACGTTTGCGCTGTTCGAACCTGCCGTGCCGTAAGTTGCTGGATAACTTGGTCGTGTCGCACTTCGCGTAAACATGTTGACTAAAATCTGAGCTATTGGTAGACTCTTGGCGCCGGCGTGTAGTGGCACCCGACGGCGGGGCGGAGCTACGCACAGTCAGAACGGAGAAATAAGTTATGGCTAACCGCCGCCAGCGACGTCCGGTGGAGTTTGGACAGAGACGATCCTGCACAGCTTCACGGGCCAGAACGGCGACGGGTCAATTCCCATGGCCAATCTGGTCCTGGATGACAATGGAGTGCTCTATCGGACGGCCTCGAGCGGCGGCACTGCGGGAGAGGGTACTGTTTTCTCACTGATACCATAGGAAGGAATTAACCCGGAAGGTAGATGGCGGGAAGGCTATACCTCAAGCTGCCTTATTGACCTTTAGGTCGACACGCAATCCAGCGGCAGCGAGCAGGGTAACAAGATTGTCAATCGAGAACAGGTTAATCTTGCCGCGCATCAGATCCGAAACGCGCGGCTGGCTGATGCCTAGTAAGTTGGCCGTGCGAGCTTGGGTAAGTTTATTAGTTCGAATAAATGATACTAACGCGCGCATCATGGCCGATCGAATTCGCAGATTTTGGGCCTCGGCGGGCGTGAAGCCGAGATCTCTGAAGACGTCAGCATCCCGGCCGGTCTTTGTCGCGCTCTTCATTGCTGCTTTGCCTCCTTTAGAAGTACTGCCTGGAACCTGGCCGCTGCGATGCCGAGGTCGCTTTTTGATGTTTTCCGGGTCTTCTTACGGAAGACATGAAGAACGTAAATCGCGCGCCGGAACTTAGCGACGTAGAGTACACGGTGCTCGCCTTCCAGGTGGATGCGAATCTCGCTGACTCCTTGGCCCACAGAGGGCATGGGCTTCCAATCGCTCGGTTCCAGCCCATGCTGAACCATCTCCAATTCATAGCCCACTCGCTGCCGGACTACTTTGGAAAATGACCGGACGCGTGCCCGGCTGTCGCCCATCCATTCGACCGGCTTGAGCCCCTCCCGCACATCAGTCCCCTATTATACAAGAATTTATATAGAGTGTGAAGCGGACGCCGTGGGATGTGTTCACGTTTTGCGTTGGTGGAGGCGGCGCCGTAATCGCACCGTCTTGTGTGGCTCACCGGCCACCGTTCAGTGCTGCCTAACGAGGTTCCGCCACTTCGCCCACAGGCATGACCTTTGTATCGGCGCGGAACTTCTTGTAGTCACGATAAGTGGTATCCTGCTCGACGTTGAACTCCTTGAGCAGCGCGACGCGCGCATCCACCTTCACCGCCATGTGTTGCGGCAGCCATACTTCGTCATTCACCCGCGTCTGCTCGATGACCACGCGCGAGCCTTTGTGCAGACGCGCCAGCACCAGCCCAAACGAAACCGTATCGATGCACTGAATATCGAGCTTCCTCCATTCCGATTCGCTTTTGTCGATCCAGGCGCGGAAGCGGAACTTGGGCAAGAAGCCGGCGTCTTTCAGATGCGGCCGATATCCGGGCCGCGGCTCGGCATCGATGACATAGGTTTCCCGCCCGTCGAGCGATTCGGCGCCCACCAGGTGGAAGTTGTAAGCGTCCGCCACTTCCCGCACAAATTGCCGATCCTCTTGGCGCTGCTTCTCGGCCCTCTCCTGCCGCTTTTGACGCTCCTTCTCGTCTTCGCCCGCGCGCCGGGCCACCACTTTCTTGATTCTTTCTTCTTCCTTCGCGGCGGCGTCGCCGGAGAGCGGCTGGTCATTTTTGGCGACTAGCCGGCGAACCTCCGAACCATAGAGCTCCATCACGTCGTAGGTCTTCGACTCTGTAGACTTCACCCGGCCTTTACCATCCAGCGTGTGCATTTCCTCACGTTCGGTGTAGGTATAATCGCGCTGCTTTTGGTCGTTCTTCAGGTCCGCATCGGCGACCTGGTGGATCAGGTCGCGAATCTGGTCTTCGGAGAGAGAGGGTGCACCGTCTTGCGCATATATCCCCGCCGATAACAGGAATACAGAAAGAAGGCCCGGCCCAGTGCGCATAACCAAGTTCCTCTTGAATTAGACGATGGCCTTGCCGGAATATTACGCTATCGCGCGGCCAGTTCCGGCGCGGGCGCGGGCATCGAAACGCCCTTGCCGCCGCGCAGCCACCTCTGGAGGCGCTCCATATACAAATAAATCACCGGCGTAATATACAGTGTCAGCAACTGCGACACCACCAGTCCGCCGACCACCGCCAAACCCAGCGGCTGCCGCGCGTCGGCGCCTTCTCCATAGCCGAGCGCGATGGGCAGCGTGCCGAACAGCGCCGCCACGGTGGTCATCATAATCGGCCGGAAGCGCAGCATGCAGCCTGAAAAAATGGCTTCAAACGGAGCTTTGCCCTCCACACGCTGCTGCTCCAGCGCGAAGTCGATCATCATGATGGCGTTCTTCTTCACCACGCCAAAGAGCATGATCAATCCTACAAACGCGTAGAGGTCCAGCTCCTTGTGGAACAGCCTCAGTGTAAGCAGCGCGCCGAACACCGCGGAAGGCAGCCCCGACAGAATCGTGACCGGATGGATGAAGCTCTCATACAAAATCCCCAGCACGATGTAGATCACCAGAATGGCGACGATCAACAGAATGGAAAGCCCCTGGAACGATTGCTGGAATTCCTTCACGGTGCCCTGGAAATTCACACTGATCGTGGGTGGTATGCGCAGGTCCGCGATGGATTTCTTCACCAGGTCGGCGGCCTGCCCCAGCGAGTAGCCCGGCTTCAGATTGAACGACACGGTAACCGCCGGCAATTGCCCGAAATGGTTAATGGTCAGGGGACCCACGGTGCGCGAAAGCTTCACCACCGAGGCCAGCGGCGCCAGCTGGCCCTGCGGCGTGCGCAGATAGATCCTGGAGAGCCCTTCCGGCGTGCGTTGGTATTTCGGATCGACTTGCACGATCACGGCGTACTGGTTGGCAGGCGTGTAGATGGTGGAAACCTGACGGTCGCCGTATGCGGCGTACAGCGTGTCCTGGATCTGTTCGGGCGACAGGCCCAGCGCCGTGGCCCGGTCGCGGTCGATGTCCACCGTCACCTGCGGGCTGGCGATCTGCAAATCGGAATTGATCTCCACGAATCCAGGCAGTGATCGCATCTTGTTTACCAGCGGGTCCACCCACCGGTAGATCTCGTGCAGGTCCGCGCTTTGCATGGTCATCTGGTAGACGCTGGTGCTGAACTGGCCGGTGACAGTAATGGGCGGAGGATTCTGCACGAACATCATGATGCCGGGCACCGTCGCCAGTTGGGGCCGCAGTTGATCGATGATCTGATCCACGTTGAGTTTGCGCTCCGAACGCGGCTTCATTTGCGCAAAGAAGCCGCCCTGATTGCCGCCCATCAGAAACGTTCCAGTGCCGATTACATTCGGGTTCGCCTGCACGATATCCGATACGGCCCGCAGATGCCTGGCCATGGAGTCGAAGGAGATGTCCTGTCCGGCCATTCCGAACGCGAAACAAAAGCTGCTGTCCTGGCTGGGGATGAAGCCGGTGGGCATGGTAAAGAACAGATACAGCGTCCCGGCCAGCAGCGCAATTCCCGCCATGAGCGTGGCGAATTGATACCGCAGCACCTTCTTCAGGGTGTACTCGTAAGCCCCCGCCAACCCGCGGAAGCCCGTCTCGAAAGCGGCGTACATGCGCCCGTGGTGTCCGGTATGGCTGTAACGCAGGAAGCGGCTGCCCAGCATGGGTGTAAGGCTCAACGAAACGAAACCGGAGATCAGGATGGCTACCGTTATGGTTACGGAGAATTCGTGCAGCAAGCGTCCCACGATGCCGCCCATGAACAGCACCGGTATGAACACGGCCACCAGCGAGATGGTCATCGAAATAATGGTGAAGCCGATTTCCCGCGAGGCCAGCAGTGCCGCCTCCATGCGGCCTTTGCCCATCTCCATATAGCGGACGATGTTTTCCAGCATCACAATGGCATCGTCCACCACGAAGCCCACCGACAGAGTCAGCGCCATGAGCGACAGGTTATTGAGGCTATAGCCCAGCAGGTACATCGCGGCGAACGTACCGATAACAGAAAGCGGCACCGCCACGCCGGGGATCAATGTGGCGCTGAGGTTGCGCAGAAAGATGAAGATCACCATGACCACCAGGCAGATGGTCAGCACCAGGGTGAACTCCACATCCCGAATCGAACTCTTGATCGCAACCGAACCGTCGAACGCAATGTCCAGCTTCACCGAGGGTGGAATTTGGGGAGCCAATTGCTTGAGCACGGCTTTGATATTCTCGACCACCTCCACCGTGTTCGTTCCCGGTTGCCGCTGGACGCCCAGCAGCATGCCGCGCACCCCGTTAAACCAGGCCACGGTTTTGTCGTTCTCCACGCCGTCGATTACGTTGCCGAGTTGCTCCAGGCGAACAGGCACGCCGTTCGTATAGGCGACGGTCAGCGGCCGGTAAGCGGCCGCGCGAGTCAGTTCGCCGGTCGATTGCACCGTGAAAGCCTGCTTGTCTCCATACAGCCTGCCGGTCGGCAGATTGACGTTGCTGCGCTCCACCGCCTGCATCACCTCGTTGAAACCGAGGCTGCGCGCAGCCAGTTCATCGGGATTCAACTGCACGCGCACCGCATATTTTTGCGCGCCGTAGACCTGCACGCGCGAAACGCCGCTGGCCATGGAAAGACGCTGCGCCAGCAGGGTCTCCGCGTATTCATCGACGGTGTAGAGCGGCAGCGTGCTGGAAGTGAGCGCCAGAAATAGAACCGGCTGATCGGCGGGATTGGCTTTCTGGTATGTGGGAGGATGCGGCATGCTTGCGGGCAGCAGACCGCCGGCCGCTGCGATGGCCGCTTGAATGTCCTGCGCCGCGGCGTCGATGTTGCGCGCCAGCGTAAACTGTACCGTGATCTGCGTGGTTCCCTGGCTATTGGTGGAGCTCATGCTCTGCACGCCGGCAATAGTAGAGAACTCGCGCTCGAGCGGCGTGGCCACCGCCGAAGCCATGGTTTCCGGACTGGCGCCGGGGAGGGAGGCGTTTACCTGGATGTTTGGATAGTCCACCGTAGGCAGCGCGGCCACCGGCAGCGCCCGAAAGGCCACCACGCCGAACAGCAGAATGGCCAGCATGACCAACGCGGTCATGACGGGGCGTTCAATGAAGATGCGCGAGATATGCATGGTCAGGCCGCCATTAGAGAGTCAGGTTATCGACCTTGCCGGCCGGCACGGGCTGTATCTTCGCGCCCGGGAACAGGAGCAGTTGGCCGTCGGTGACCACCGTCTCGCCTGCAGCGACACCTTTGCCGATCACGGCCTTGTGGCCGATCACGCGGTCCACCGTAACAGGCCGCGATTCGACCGTCTGGTCCGCTTTCACCACGAAGATGAACTGCCCGTGCTGGCCGTCCTGCACCGCTTCGGAAGGCACCACGGTGGCGTTGCGCTGGGTATTCAGCGTGAGCAGCACATTCACGAACTGGCCTGGCCAGAGCATGCGATCCGCATTGTCGAAGACCGCCTTCAGCCGGATGGTGCCGGTGTTGGCGTCCACCGAGTTGTCGATTACTTTGAGCACGCCGCGCGCCACATGGTTCGGTTCGGCGGAGGGGGAGGCCTCCACGGGCAGGCTTGACCGCGCGCGTTGTCTCACGGTGTCGAGTTGATCCTCCGGCACGCCGAACGACACGAAGATCGGCGCCATCCCGTTGATGACCACCAGCGCCACATCATTCACCTTGACCAGATTGCCCGGATGCACCAACAGATTGCCGGCGCGCCCCGTGACGGGTGAATGGATCTCGCAATAGCCAAGGTCCAATTTCGCGCGCGCCACGGCGGATTGATCGCTTTGAAGGGATGCGCGGGCACTTTCGATAGCAGCTTCATCGGCGCGCACAGATTCATGCGCGGCATCCGCCGTGGCGCGCGTCTGGGTGGCCTGCATTTGCGGCGCGACCCCCTCCTTCGCCAATTGTTCGTAGCGGTAAGCATCCGCCTCGGAACTTTTGGCTTGCGCGGTGTCCCGCGCCACGTTGGCTTGCGCCTGCGCCAGTTGCGCGTGGTCCCTGGCGATGGCCGCCTCGGCCTGTGCCAGCGCTTCGCGGTAGGGTTGCGGATCGATTTCAAACAGCAACTCGTCCTTCTGCACGTCGCTGCCTTCACGGAAATGCACGCTTAGCAACTCGCCGGCCACCTGCGATTTGATCTGCACGGTCGAGGATGGTTCCACGGTACCGATGGCGCGGATCTCGACCGGCATGCTTTCAGCGCCAGCCACCGCCACACTCACCGGCACGGTCGGCATTCCGCCCACCGCCTGTGCCTGTTGCTTGCTGCAGCCAGTCAACGCCAGCAGCATCGCCGCCGGCGCCAAAATGACGGCGCAATAGAGAGAATTAAAGTGCACGGAGTATTTCACGGATAAAGCTATTGTACCCTGGAGTTTGTTATGCCACACTTAGGCGTCCCAAACTCTGAACGATGCATACGGATACTCGAGCAAACGCCCGGTGTGCTGCGGAACCTGTTGTCGCTGGCGACGCGCGAACAGTTGGATTGGCGGCCATCCGCGGAACGCTGGTCGATCAGCATGGTACTGGCGCATCTGGCGGATGTGGAAAGCAGGGGGTTTCAGAACCGCTTTGCAGACATCCTCGCATCTGACCAGCCGCTGTTGCGCAGCTACGATCAGTGGGAAATCTTCCGGTCCACGGCGCACTTCGATCCCTACGCCGAAATGACGCGCTTTGAAGAGAAGCGCAGCCAAACGTTGACGGGATTGGAGCGGATGCCGCAGGATGCCGGCGATCGTGCGGGTCGACATGAAGAACTGGGCACGATCACCATCGCGCAGCTGCTGAACGAATTCGCCTTCCATGACTTAGGCCATATCCGCCAGGTGATGGAACTCTATCGTGCGCACGTGTTCTATCCGGAAATGGGTGCGTATCAGGGCTACTACAAAATCAGCCCGTGAAAGTGGGGCAGGCTCTCAGCCTGCCATGCGGCAGTCACACGCCCGTTCAAGAAGTCTATAGCCCACATTCTCAGTTGATTACAGGCCATATCCTGCGCGCCAGCTAAGGCCCTCTGTCACGCAAATGCTAATCTCGTAATCGGAAGGACGGTTCGCGCGCCGGCGGCGAGCGGCAGCGTTGCCCCCAAACCGAAGGCCGGACACCAGAGCCGCACACCGCCAAGTCCCCGGACAAAATGGAATTGTAATGAGGAAGGGAGTGCCGCAATGGGTGCGTCCCTGCTCCGTTTGCACCGCGCGAACTCGGAAGGAAGTAAGAAAAGTCGATGAAGTATATAACTCCCCAACAGCAACAAGAGTCGCAAAGAGATGTTCATCCCTCACAGAGGCAGCATCATGTCACACCGGTTACCGCGCAGTTATATGTGATTACCGTAGTATCTAACCCCATGCGGTACTACGTGCGATACAAGTTATATCAGGCATTCTCTAAGATGGTGGAGGACTCCGGCGGAATCCTTTACACCGTCGAACTGGCTCTCCGCGACCGCCACTTCGAGATCACCGATTACCAGAACCCCCGGCACATTCAACTGCGTTCGCCGGACATCTTGTGGCACAAGGAGAATCTCATCAACATCGGGATATCGCGCCTGCCGGCGGACGCCGAGTATGTAGCCTGGATTGATTCCGACGTCCAGTTTGCCCGCCCCGACTGGGTGCAGGAGACGCTTCACCAGTTGCAGATCTATAGAATCGTCCAAATGTGGACGCACAGCGTCGATTACGGACCCGACCATCAGCCGATCGCGCAGTGCGGCAGTCTGTTTGCGTCGTATCTGAAAGATCGCCACGTCCTGCAACCTATTATCCGGAAGCCGAATGCGCAAAACTGCCAGGCGGCCTGTCCCGGTTCCTATCCGTATAAGGGTTTGATGCATACCGGGTACGCGTGGGCTGCCCGCCGCTCGGCGATCAGCGATCTGGGCGGGCTAGGCGATATTGGGATTCTAGGCTCAGGCGACCGTCATATGGCCTACGCTTTGCTGGGCCAGGTGGGTAAATCATTTCCGGTTGGCATCGGTAAGTCGTATCTGAACTACTGGAACCGGTGGCAGGATCGTGCCGAGCGGCATATCCAACGGAAAGTCGGCGTAGTTAATGGAACCGTGAATCACTATTGGCATGGCTCCAAGCAGCATCGCCGCTATCAGGATCGCTGGAAAATTCTCGTCGGAGATGCATACGATCCAGACTTGGACCTGAAGTACGATGTGCAAGGGGTACTGCAACTGACGGAACGGAACATCAAGTTGCGCGATGACATTATTCACTACTTCAGCGTGCGCAACGAGGACTCCATCGATCTGTAGCTTTCAGCTTGCTGCTACCATGAACATGCATGTCCCAATCCCTCCCCACGGTGGTGATCGTGGGCCGTCCGAACGTCGGCAAATCGACCCTGTTTAACCGCATTACGGGACAGCGCCGCGCTATTGTAGGCGACGAACCCGGCATCACCCGCGACCGCTTGCACGGCCTGACGGATCACCATGGCCGCCCGTTCGAACTGATCGACACTGGCGGTATCGTGGTTGACGATTCCGAGTACATCCCCAGCCAGATTTTGAAACAGGCGCGGTTCGCTCTCGATCGTGCGGCGCACATCATCTTGCTGGTGGATGGGCGCGCCGAGATCACCGCGCCCGACCGGGATCTGGCGCGCATGCTGCTGCGTCTCGGGCGGCCCATCTCGCTGGCCGTGAACAAAGCCGATACCGCCGCCCGCGAAGACCTGGCGCACGATTTCTATTCGCTGGGAATCCGCGACGTCTTTCCCATATCTTCCGAGCACGGCATCGGCGTGGATACATTGCTCGATCACGTAACCGCCGGCTTTGAGACCGATTCTGGCGCGGCATCCGAAGAGGAACCAGCCCACTCCGTCAAAGTCGCCATCATCGGCCGTCCCAACGTCGGCAAATCCACACTGCTGAACGCGCTGACGGGCGAAGATCGGGCCATCGTGTCACCCATTGCGGGCACCACGCGCGATGCCGTGGACGAAACCGTGACGCGCGACGGCGCGAGCTACACGTTCGTGGACACCGCCGGCATCCGCCGCAAGGGCAAGACCAGGATGATGGCGGAGAAGTTGAGCGTCGTCATGGCGCGCCGCAGTATCCGCATGGCCGATGTGGTGCTGGTGCTGATGGACGCGTCCGAAGGAGTGCTCGGTCTGGACGCCACCATTGCCGGCTATGCGCATGAGGGCGGGTCCGGCGTCATCTTATGCGTCAATAAGTGGGACCTGGCCACCAACAAAAAGAAGAGAGACTTCGAGCAGGATGTGCGCGATGAATTGAAATTTCTGGAATACGCGCCGGTTGTTTTTCTCTCGGCCAAGACGGGCGCGGGTGTGGAGCGCATTTTCAAGCTCATCCGCGAGGTCTATGAATCCGCCACCAAGCGTGTCACCACAGGTGAATTGAATCGCTTCGTGGAGCGCCTGCACTTCGAAGAACGTAAGATCTACTACATCACCCAAGCCTCCGTGCGCCCGCCGACGTTTGTGCTGTTCACCAGCCGGTCGGCGCCGCTGCACTTCTCCGACGAGCGCCATCTGATCAATCAGATCCGCAAGCGATTTGGCTTTCGCGGTACACCCGTCGTGCTGAAAGTTAAGGGCAAGCAGCACCCTCCAAAATAGTGCGTCGAAATCTGCTCTGTGGCAGCTGAATCTGATCGACCTGCCCGATCCTCATAACGCACACTAATGGAAATAGTTTCGAGGGGTTCGCCTCGCGTGGGAGTCGCATCCATAGTTTTGGCTTGGGCGAAGTATCTGCGCCGGACAAGCTGTATAGTTCCCAGGGCGAACTTCAGTTCGTCGAAGGACACGCCTACGGGCCTGTCCTTATCCGGCTGCGATCCACCGGAACCGGTGCTTTTCAACCATCCGCCAAGCCCCCCGCCTGCATCGAATAAGTAGAGCATGCAACGGGTTGCACATTTGGCCTGCGGCGTGCGTCTAATAGAAGTGAAACCTCAAGGGAGGTGGATCATGAAGAGTCCCAGATTTCGTCAGGTTGTTCGTCGGGTGCTAGGTGTGGTTTGTGTTCCGCTTTTGGTCAGCGGCTTTTTGCTGGCCCAGCAGCCGCCGCCCCAGCCGCCGGGTCCGCAAGCCCCCGCCGCGCGGCTTTCTCCCCCACAATTGGATACGCTGGTGGCGCCTGTGGCATTGTATCCCGATCGTTTGCTTAGCCAGATCCTGGTAGCATCGACGTATCCGCTGGAGGTTGCCGAGGCGGCTCAGTGGGTACAGCAGAATCCAGGTATGCAGGGCTCCCAACTGGTCGATGCCGCTCGCCAGCAAAACTGGGATCCGAGCGTGCAGGCCCTGGTAGTCTTCCCGGACGTGCTCACCCGTCTAAGCTCCGACATCCGCTGGACCACCGACCTCGGTAACGCTTTTCTGGCCCAACAGGCTGACGTAATGAATGCCGTGCAGCGCATGCGCGCGCAGGCTCAAGCCTCCGGGAAGCTGCGTTCCAACGCCCAGCAGACCGTCACTGCGGAACAGCAAGGGGACCAGACGGCTATCGATATTCAACCAGCCAATCCGGACGAGGTCTATGTGCCCTATTACAATCCCGAATACATCTGGGGACCTCCGACTGCGGGGTATTATCCCCCTTGGGATTACCTCGACATCGGCTATGGTTACGGATACGGATTCGGCCCAGGCGTTTATATTGGCGGGTTCTTCGGCGGCTTGGGATGGGGCGGCTGGGGCTGGTGGCCTAACTGGTTCCGTTGCTCGATCGGCCTGAATGGGTTCTTCTTCAATCATTTTGGGTTCCGCGGCTACGGTTTCGGCGGAGTTGGGTTCGCTCGCACCGGGATATGGGCGCATAACGCTGCCCATCGGTTGGGTGTGGCTTATCCGAATGGCGCGCTGCGCGGCCGCTATGGCGCCGTTTCAGCAGCCAGCGCGCGGTCCAACTACGCGGCCTCCGCCAATCGGTATAATGCTGCGCCCCGCACCAGCACGGCAGCCGGCGGTTGGAATCGTTTCGGCCAGAGCGGATCGAATCGCTCGACGCCAGCTTATGGCAATAGCAGCGGATACCGCGGTAGCTACGGCGCCAACGGCGCATCCGGCTATCGTGCGAGTCCATCGTATGGGTACCGGTCCAGCCCGTCTTACAGCAGGAGTTACACGGCGCCCAGTTCCCGCTCCTATAGTAGCGGTAGTTCCCGCGGTTATAGCAGCGGGGGTTCGCGGAGCTATAGTAGCGGGGGTTCGCGGAGTTCGAGCAGTGGTGGCTCCCATTTCGGTGGCGGGGGCGGCGGCGGCTTCCATAGCAGCGGTGGCGGTGGTCACGGTGGTGGTGGTCACCGCTAAACCGTAGGCAAGTTCAATTATTTCTGGGGGCCGATCACCATCCCTCGACCCGGCCCCCGGAACTTCCTCCCTGACGCCCAACTCCTTAGTACCGTAATCGAGCGTAATACTGCCGCACGCCTTGCTTGCGACCCTTTCTCACCCTATACTTAGGGAACGTTCGTCTGAAGTCGCACGCGCCGCGACCGGAGGGTAGCTAATTATGAATAATCGGGTTTGGCGCGGTTGTGTTTTCCTTCCAGGCGTGGTGGCGGCGCTCGCCGCGCTGAGCCACGCCCAAACGTCCGTAACGAGTGCGGCTCAGACTGCGACACTGCATAATGTGCAGAGCGCAGCGCTGGACGTCACCAGCATTGCGGTAACGGGCGATTTCGTACAAACCAGCGGCAGCGTTCTAAAACCTGCCAGCATCCGCGCTTTGAGCGGAAAATTTACGGTTACCGGTAGCGCCGACAACAGCCGGCAGACCACCCCTCTCGGGACCGGTCAAACTACGGGATTAGTGTCGATCGCGGTCACGCCGGCAGCGCCGTCCATTTATGTGGGCGCCACGCAGCAATTCAAGGCTACCGGAACCTACAGCAACCACACTACCCGTAATCTGACCGACAAAGTCACCTGGACTACGAATCCCACTGGCATCGCCACCATCAAAGCTTCCGGACTGGCCAAGGGCGTGGCGGCCGGCAGCACCACGGTCACGGCCGCGCTTGGTAGCATTAGCGGCTTCACCACCCTGACGGTCCTGCCAGTGTTCGTCGAAACCGGCAGCCTGAACGAGGCACGTTATTATCATTCGGCCACACTGCTCACTACTGGCCTGGTACTGGTTGCGGGCGGCATTGGTCCCGTGCCGGGAGCAACGGGCGCCCTCAGCGAACTGAACAGTGCCGAGCTTTATAACCCTTCAACCGGGACGTTCACGAAGACAGGGAACCTGAACACCGCTCGCGAACAGCACTCCGCCACGCTGCTCAACACTGGCTCGGTGCTGATTACCGGCGGTTCCGGCGGCGACGGCGAACTAGCCAGCACCGAGATTTACAATCCCGCCACGGCGTCCTTTTTCCAGGTGGGGAACCTGCACACTGCGCGCTACGAACACACCGCCACGCTCCTCCCGGATAGCACCGTGCTGATCGCGGGCGGCTACGGAGGCGGCAGTGTGCTGGCTACCGCGGAGATTTATCATCCCCTCGCGCGCGGGTTTATATACACTGCCGGAGAAATGAATGCCGCCCGCTTCGGCGCCACGGCCACTTTGTTGCCAAACGGCATGGTGCTGATAGCCGGCGGCGCCGACGCCAGTGGTCCACTCGCCAGCGCGGAGCTATACGACCCAACCACGGGAATCTTTACGCTTGTGCCCGGCAGCCTCAACGTAGCGCGTTCCGGGGCGACCGCCAACCTACTCGACACCGGAAGTGTGCTGATCGCCGACGGGTATAACTATTTGACCACCGGCCCTCTCACCAGCGCCGAGCTTTACAACCCCGCCACTTCGGCATTTACCCTCACCGGCAGCCAGACCAGCACAACCTGGTTGGGTACCGCCACGCTGCTTGGCAATAGTAACGTGCTGTTCGCCGGCAGTGTGGTGGATACGGCAGCCCCCGAGATCTACCATCCTGCCGGGTCTTTCTCGGTGACCAGCGGAATGATCACGCAGCGCGATCTCCAGACGGCGACCCTGCTTCCCGATGGCGACGTTCTGATCGCCGGCGGTTATAGCAATGCCGGCGCCTCTGTACTGGCTACGGCGGAGTTGTATGAGCCGCCCACGTTCGCGCCTCCCGATCTTGTTTCGATCGTCATCGCGCCTGCCAATCCGCCGCTTACTGTAGGCTCCAGCCAACAACTTGTGGCTACCGGCACCTTCAGTGACAATAGCACCCAGCAGCTTCTCTCCGTGATCTGGACGTCCTCGAATCCGGTCGCAGCCACCGTAACCAGCGATGTAACCAATTCCGGCGTCGTTTACGGTGTGGCGGACGGCAGTGCGACGATCAGCGCCTGCGCCGGCACGATCTGCGGGACAACCGCGGTTAGTGTCTCGGGTCAATGAGCAGCGGGGCTGAAGCCCCGCGCCGGCTAAAGCCCGCCCTCCATTGTCTCAGGCATGAGGGCGGAGCTTGGCCAACAGGTCACGATCCACCTTGGCCTTTACCGTTCGCCTGTCCAGGCCCAGACGGCGGGCGGTTTCTTCAAAGCTGCCCGTGCGGCTGTATACGATGGTCACGTAGCGTGTGAGCAATTCATCAGCGGAAAGGCGCCCGCTGCGCGCATCCGCCACGAACTGCTCGACCGGATTGCGCGCGCGTGCCCGCGAGGGCCGGTAGTTGCGCCGGATCAGCACGTTCTTCACGCACTGCTCCAGTTCGCGATAGTTGCCCGGCCAGGCATAGTCCGGAGGCAGGTTGGCGGCCACCCAGTCGAGGACTTCGCGCGCGAGTGGTTCGGCCTCTTCTCCGGCCACGCGCCGCGCCATATAGAAAACCAGTTCCCGCAGGACTACCGGCGAATCCAATAATTGTTCGGCTAGCGCGGGCGTGGCTACCTGGTCGGAACACAACCGGTAATACAGATCTTCGCGGAAGCGCCCCTTCGCGATCAGTACGGCCAGATCGCGATTGGTGGCGGTGATCAGCTTGCCGCGGAACTGCCGTCCGGCCGTGTCGCCCACCGGGTGGAACGTGCGGGTCTCGATCACGCGCAGCAGCTTCACCTGGATGGCTGGATCCAGGTCGCCCAGTTCGTCGACAAACACGGACCCCAATTCGGGACAGGTCTCCAGCCATCCTTTGCGGTCGGCCACCGCGCCGGTGAACGCGCCGCGGCGGTGTCCGAATAACTCCGACTCGACCAGCGTCGGCGAAAGCGCGGAGATGTTGATCGGGAAGAACCCGCCGTCATGCGTGAACGAAAGGCGCTGGCTGTCGAACGGCACATAGCGCGATTGCGCAATGGCGCGCGCTACCAGTTCTTTGCCGGTGCCGGAAGGGCCGGTGACGAGCGTGGCGAACTCGCCCATGCGCGCGTAAAGCGTGCGCCGGTAGCGGCGGATATCGTGCGTGAAGATGGACTGCCAAATTGAGGCGCGCAGCTGCGCGGCCGGCATGGAACTGCCGATGATATCGCGGAAAACCTGCTCGAAAGCGCACTGGATCTGGCGGAAGCATGCGAACGTATGGCGGGGCTCGTGGCCCGTAGGAAAGCGCACGCCGTCGATCTCGAAGAAGTTGCGCCAATCGGCCAGGAAGTTGTTATAGAAGCGCCAGCGTGCGGGATCCGCTTGTTCCGTCGCGGCGCCGAACGCGGCCGCGAAGAACTGCCGGTAATAACGCTGATAGAGCAGGTGCAGGACGGCGTCTTCGTATAACACCAGGTCGGGCGCGCGGGCGGCCGTGCCCTCGCGCAGCCGGGACTGCAGCTGCGCAGCCAGCGTTTCCAGACGCTCCACGATACGCCATACATTGGCGCGCGGCTGTTCAGGATCGCGGACACGCTGGCTCCAGACCGGCTCGCCCGCAACGAAGGCATCACCCAGCGCCGCGCGCTCGTACTCGACCCGTTCGGGCAGGAACGGGTTGGCATAGGCAAGCTGGGCGACAGCGGCCAGGAAGGCGCGCTCCGGCGGAAAAAGGAAGGGCATCTGTACGTTTATTGTACAGGTTGACCGTTGCGCAACTTCAGTTGGAGCCGCGCGAGAAGCCCTGGGCCTGCGCCGATCCGCTGAGGCGCAGACGCTGCTGCAGCCGGTCGAGGTGTTCCCGCACCGCCCGGTCCTCGGGTGGCAGTTGTAAAGCGCGCTGAAAATCGCTAATGGCTGCGTCGTAGCGTGAGGCAGCTTCGTACAACTGTCCTCTCAGGAAATAGGCCTGCTTCGAGATCGGATCCAGCTCAATGGCGCGATTGAAGGCGTTAAAAGCCTCCTGTGTCTTGTGCTGCCGGTTGCGGATGATACCGATCCTGATGTACAACGACGCACGCGGCGTGACTGCCGCGGCCTGCGAGATCCGATCGACCGCCTCATCATATTTGCCCAGGCACTCGCCGGCCCTACCCCATAGGGTCAGGGCTTGCGCGTCACGCTCGAACCGGGCATTCAATTGGGTGAGCACGCTTTCGGCTTCGGCGCAGCGGCCCTGATTGAGGTACGCGATCGACAGACCCAGGTATGGGCGCTCGGCATTGGGCGCCTTGGACAGCGCATCATTCCAAAGTAGAGTCTCGTCTGCCCAGACGTGATTGCGGGAAAACGTCATAGCTCCGCACACACACGAAATCGCCACGCAAACAGCCGCCAGCTGACCCTGCCGCATCCGGACGTTTAACATGACTTCCACTACAACCAGGCACAGCGCGAGTGTGGGTAAGTACAGCCGATGTTCCGCCTGCGGGTCCAGCAGAGGCACGAATGACGACGTGGGGATCAGCAGGATGATGAAAAGGAACACGCCGAAGCTGGCTATGCGGTAACGGCGCCTGAAATAAACTGCCGCGGCCAACAGGGCTAGGATGCCGATAAGTCCGAAGATAGTGCCATGATCGAAGATACTCTTTGAAAACGGAACGTCGGGGCTGACGGTTTGCCCTATAGGCAGGAAGAACAAACGCAGATAGCTGAAAAAGACGCGGCACTCGGTAAAGAAGTACTGTAGCCAGGTAAGTTCCCGCAGCCCAAAGCCTGCGGTGGGAGATTCCGCGAGGATTCGTAATACCCACGCGCCCGCAAGCAATCCGGCGGCGGCCAGAGGCAAATAGAGCCGCCAGTTTTTACGTAGGCCCGCCAGGCGCAGGTCCGAATTCCAGAAAAGGTCCGTCAAGAGTAGCACCGGCGCCAGTGCCACTGCCTGCTCCTTAGTTGCGCAGGCTGCGGCGCACAGAAGCACGATGCCGATAGCCGGACGCCAGGTAAGGGGACCCGGCAAGTGATACACAAACACCGTAAGCGCGGCCAACATGAAGAAGGCGCAGAGCGTCTCAGAGCGGCCGGCGATATACGCCACCGATTCCGTTTGGATCGGGTGCAGGAGAAACAGCGCTGCTGCGAACCCCGCCAGAAGGTTGAGCTTCTGCGGCGCCGCGGATTTCCGGTAGAGGCCCAGCAATTTGCGCGTCACCAAAAAGACGAGCAACGTGTTCAGAAGGTGGATGACCACGTTCACTACGTGGTAACCGAGTGACTTACCGCCAAAAAGTAAGTGGTTCAGCCAGAAGCTGAAGTTAAGCAGCGGCCTTAGGCCGCCAATCCAAGCGATGAAAGGCTGCTCCTCCGCTGGACGCCCATAAAACTGCGCGGTATCGTCAAAAACGAAAGGACCAGTTAGTGCGGGTGCATAGACGAAAAGAGCGATAGCGCATGCCGTTACCACTCGCGTCACGGTAAGTTGACGTCTGTCGGCGGGTATCTCGGGGGTTTCGATAGCTTTCCGGCGACGTGTGCGCATGGGGCTCTGGTCCGGCGGCCAAGCGGAGTGGGCGCACTGCGCGCCCAGTCGAACTTTATCCGTTTATTATCGCAGCAAAAATGCGTTCGATGCAACGTTTCGTCTCGTCGATCCGTACAATGAACGCAAGGCCTCCATACATTATATGTACGGACTGATTCACTGACTTCCGCCAATCTAGCTCTAAGATATTGATCCGTGGTATCTTTTCGACCACGGCGCCACGGCGGACGCCGTGCACTGGAACGGGCATGGCACACAGCGGTTTCAAAGACGTTTTGAAGAACGGCGGCTTCCTCGCTTTTCTCTGCACTCAATTTCTGGGCGCTTTCAACGATAACGCGTATCGCATCATCGTCTCGCTGCGGGCCGTCCACATCGTCGCCCAGGCCGATCAGAACGGCAAATATCTGGCCCTGGCCGGCGCCATCTTCGTGCTGCCGTCGTTGCTCTTCACCGGGTACGCGGGCCAACTGGCGGATGCCATCAGTAAACGCAAAGTCCTGATCGCGGTCAAAATCTTCGAGATCGCCGTGATGGGCTTCGGCATCGTGGTGTTCCTCTCGCACAGCTTGGCGTGGATGTTCGTGGTCCTGTTCCTGATGGCGGTGCACTACACCATCTTCAGCCCCGCCAAATATTCCATCGTGCCCGAGTTGGTCTCGGACCGCGACCTTTCGCGCGCCAACGCACTGCTGGAGATGACCACCCTGGTAGCTATTGTGCTGGGCACATCCGTGGGGCCGTTCCTGTTTACGGCATGGACCACGGCCGAGTGGAAGATCGGCGTGGTGCTGACCACCATCGCGGTGATCGGCTGCCTGACCAGTTTCCGCATCACGCGCGTGCCGGCAGCGGCGGTACGCGAACCACTGCGGCTCAATCCATTCGGAGAAATCGCGGAAGGCACCCGCCACCTGTTGCGCGACCGGCCTCTGTGGCTCGCCGTAATGGCGATCTCCTACTTCTGGTTTCTGGCGTTGCTGTTTCAGATGGACCTGGTATTGTTCGGGACCGAAACGCTGCACGCCAGCGACCGATTGGTGGGGCTTCTGATGACTTGCCTGTCGCTCGGCATCGGCGCGGGCAGCATGCTGGCGGGGCGCCTGTCGGGCGACAAGGTGGAGATTGGCCTGGTGCCGCTCGGCTCTTTTTTCATGGGCGCGTTCGGCCTGGCCTTGTATGCCGCGCGCGGTTCCTACACGGCGTCGGTGGTGATGTTGTCGATGCTGGGCATCGCGGCGGGCGTGTTCTTCGTGCCGCTGAATGCTTACCTGCAGCAGCGTAGCGAGAGCGGGGAAAAGGGCCGCATCATCGCCACGAATAACATCTACAACACACTCGGCATGCTGCTTGCGACGGCCGTATTTTATGCCTGCCAGAACGGATTGCACATCAGCCCGCCGCACATTATTTTGATCTTCGGTTTCGTCAGCCTGGCCATAACCGTCTACATCGTGACGGTGGTGGACGATTTTCTGATCCGTTTCCTGCTGTGGTTCGTCACCCACACCATCTTTCGCATACGCATCGTAGGCCAGGAGAACGTTCCGTTCCGCGGACCGGCGCTGCTGGTGTCGAATCACCTGTCGCACGTGGATGGTTTTCTGGTGGGCGCGTGTGTACAACGTTTCATCCGCTTCATGGTTTGGAAACCTTACTACGAGTTGAAGGCGCTGAACTGGTTTTTGCGCAAGACCAAGGCGATCCCCGTGGGCGGCGGGCGGGCGGCTATCGAGGCGATCCGCGGGGCGCGGCAAGAGTTGACCGCGGGGCACGTGGTCTGCATTTTCGCGGAAGGCGCCATCAGCCGCACGGGGAACATCCTGCCGTTCAAGCGGGGAATGGAAAAAATCATGGACGGTGTGGACGCGCCCATTATTCCGGTGCATCTGGACCGCTTGTGGGGCAGCATCTTCAGCTTCGAGCGCGGACGATTCTTCTGGAAGTGGCCCAAGCACATTCCATATCCGGTGACGGTTTCGTTCGGCAATCCGATGCCGGCGAATTCTTCGGCGCATGCCGTGCGGCAGGCGATCGAGGAACTGGGAGCGGAAGCCACCGCGCACCGCCAGACTGCCGGCGATACGCTTCCACGTCGGCTGATTCGCAGCGCCCGGCGCAACTGGAGCCATTTCGCCATGGCCGATTCGAGCGGCCGTGAGTTGACCTACGGGCGCATGCTCACCGGCGGGTTGATCGTCGCTCGGTGGGCACGGGCGCGGCGTCACGAAGAGATGATCGGCGTGCTGCTGCCACCCAGCGTGGCGGGCGCGCTGGTGAATGTAGGGATAACGCTCGCGGGGCGCATTCCGGTGAACCTCAACTTTACGGCTGGACCCGAGGCAATGGCGGCCGCGCGCGAGCGCTGCCAGATGCGCACGGTAGTGACGTCGCGCGTATTTCTGGCCAAAGCCAAGATTGAGGAACAGCCGGGCATGGTCTTTGTAGAAGATATCCTGGCTCGCACCAGCGCATTCGCCCGGCTGCGCGCGCTAGCCGCCGCGCGGCTGCTGCCCGCGCGCATATTGGCCGGCAAGGCGCGGCCTGACTCGCTCGCGACCGTCATCTTTTCGAGCGGCAGCACCGGCATTCCCAAGGGCGTGATGCTCTCGCACTACAATCTGCTGGCGAACATAGACGCCATGGCGCAGCTCTTCTGGATCGGCCCGCACGACCGCATCGTGGGCGTGCTGCCTTTCTTTCATTCGTTTGGATACACGGTCACCATCTGGTTTCCGCTGATCTCGGGTTGCGGCGTGGTCTACCATCCCAATCCCAGCGATGCCAGAGCGATCGGCGCGCTGATCGCGAAGTATCGCGCGACGTTCCTGCTTTCCACCCCGACCTTCTGCGCCACCTATACGCGCAAGTGCACCCAGGAGGAATTCGCCACTCTGCGCTTCGTGCTGGTGGGCGCGGAAAAGCTACGCGCGCCGGTGGCCGAGGCTTTCCGCGAGAAGTTTGGCGTGGATCTGCTCGAGGGATACGGCTGCACGGAGATGTCGCCGGTGGTGGCGGTGAACGCTCCCAACTTCCAGGCGGGCAAGGATTCCCAGATAGCCGACAAACCGGGTACGGTGGGGCATCCACTGCCAGGTGTGGCGGCGCAGGTGGTGGATGCTGCGACGTTCGCGCCGCTCGGCCCGAATCAGGCGGGTCTGTTGCTGGTGAAGGGATCGAATCGTATGCTCGGTTATCTGGACGAGCCCCAACGCACTGTCGAAGCCATGCACGACGGCTGGTACATCACCGGCGATATTGCGTCCATCGACGATGAAGGATTCATCCGCATTACGGACCGGCTCTCGCGGTTCAGCAAGATCGGGGGCGAGATGGTGCCGCACCTGCGCATAGAAGATGCCATCGCCGGCGTGCTGGGCGCGGCGCCTTGCGCTGTCACGGCGGTCGATGATGAGCGGCGCGGCGAACGGCTGATTGCGCTGTACGTGCAAGAAATGGAGCCGGCTGAGTTGTGGCAGCGACTGGCGGAAACCGATTTGCCGCGCTTGTGGATTCCCAAGCGCGAGAATCTGTACCGGGTGGAATCGCTGCCGCAACTTGGCACGGGCAAGCTGGACCTGCGCGGATTGAAAATGCGCGCGGAAGAATTAGTGGCGGCGGAGACAGCCGCGCCACGTTCGTGACAGGAGTGCCGTCATGGAAATCTTCCTGATTTTTTGCCTGATCGTGGTGTTGGTGGTCCGGTGGGCGGTTTTGAAGGACCGCATGAAGGAGCTGGAATCGCGCATCGCGGACCTGACTACACGTGTGGATATCCAGAGCGAGGCGTTGGCGGACCTGCACCGCCAGAGGCAACTGGTGGTCGCGCCAGCTCCGACTCCGCTCGTGCCGCGGCCGATCGAACCTGCGATCGCACGTGTAGAACCGCCGCATGTCGAGCTGCCGCATGTCGAACTGCCGCATGTCGAACCGCCGCGCGTCGAGCTGCCGCGCGTGGCGCCTCCGACCTTTACGGCGCCTGCCCCGGAACCCGCCGCTCGTGAATGGGAAACCATACTGGGCGAGAACTGGCTCAACAAGGCCGGCGTGTTCGTGCTGGTGGTGGGACTGGCGCTGCTGCTGAGTTATTCGTTTACGCAATTCGGACCGTTCGGACGCGTCACCATCTGCCTCGCGGCCAGCTTCGGGTTATTGGCCGCGGGCGCCATAGTGGAATCAAGAGAACGCTACCGCATGTTCGCGCGCGGCTTACTGGGCGGCGGCTGGGCGGGCCTATACGTGACGGTTTATGCCATGCACTCAGTAGAAGCAGCCAGGGTGATCGCGAGCCCCGTAGTTGGCGCGTTCCTGCTGCTAGCCGTCGCTACAGGCATGATCGTGCATTCGCTGCGGTACCGCTCGCAAACGGTCACGGGACTGGCATATTTCGTCGCGTTTGGCACACTGGCGATTACGGACATGAGTTCGCTGCCGTTCGTGGCGCTGGTCCCGCTGGCGGCCTCGTTGCTCTACGTGGCGCATCGCTTCCGGTGGATCCGGATGGCCCTGTTGGGGCTGATCGCCACGTATGCCGTCGTCATCATACGCGGGGACACAGGCGCGCCGTTGTGGCAGGCGCAGACGATTTTCGCGGTCTATTGGCTGCTCTTCGAAATCTTCGACGTGCTGCATCCGGAGGCGTGGCTGCTGCCGCTTAACGCGGTAGGCTTCCTGGGACTATCGCTGCTGAAGTGGCAAACTGCCGCGCCCGACCGCGTTTGGATTCTGCTGGCGGCGACCGCCGGTGCCTACGCGTTGAGCGGGGTGGCGCGCGTTCGATCCGGCAAATGGCACGGCGCCGCGACGCTCACTGCGGCTCTGGCGGCCGGTGCTGTTTTTCAGAAGCTCGAGCACCAGTGGATCGCCTCGGCACTGGTGGTGGAAGCCGAGATTTTCTACCTGGCCGGAATCCGGCTGCGTGCGCCGTATCTGCGCTGGCTGGGCACCTCGCTATTCGGCGTAGAGGCGCTGCGCCTGGTGGCGCGCGACATATGGGATCTGCCGGGCTCACAGTGGGCGCCTGTGGCGTCGCTCGATGCCATCGTCTTTTACGCCAACCGCGCGCTCTATGCGGCGGATTCGTTCTATGGATACGCGGGTGCCGCGGCACTTGCGCTGGTCATTGGGAAAGAGACGCACGAGCCATACCGCAGCGTGATGTGGCAAGTCGCTGCGGCCGGCGCTTTTATGTTCGGCTGGTGGCGGCGGCTGTTCGATTTCCGCCTGCAAGGGTACCTGCTGCTCGCGGTGGGGCTGGCAGGCACGGCGGTGGAGACGCGCGATGTGCCGCTCGCGGTGGCGGCCGGCATCTGCTATGCGGCCGTGTTGTGCGCGCTGTGGTCCGGGGCTGATCGCCTGGTGGAAGACGAACGCACACTCGTGCGGATAGGCGGCGCTGGCGCAACAGTAGCAGCGCTGATGGCGCTGGTCTGGCGCCTGGTGCCTGGCGCGTATTTGGGCATCGGCTGGATGGCGCTCGCGCTGGGGGTTCTGGAACTGGGCCTGCGGCGCCTGCCGGACGAATTCCGCCGCCTGGCGTATGCGGCGGCCATGGTGGGGGTGTTGCGCGTCTGGGTATTCAACGTGGCCGGTCTCCATAATTCCGGGCCATGGGATCTGCGGCTGATGCCGTTATGGGCCGCGCTATTGGCGTACGCCGTGGCGGCGCGCGCGCGCCGGGAAGAAGGCGGCGGGTTGCTGATAGTGGCGTCCACGATCGCGCTGACGTTCGGGATGGTGGCTTCGTGGGCGTTGCTGCCGGTCGATATGGTGGCTGCGTGCTGGGCTTTAGTGGCGGTAGCGCTCATGCTGGCAGCGCGCGAATGGAAGTTGGACGTGCTCGGTTGGCAGAGCTACGCGGCCGCGGCGTTGGCGTTCGTTCTGGCGTTGGCCAAGCTGCCCGACACTTCAGTGCTGGTGTGGCCGGCAGCCGCAGCGATCGCATGCTTTTGCGCCGCGCAGCTTCTATCGGCGCGCGATAGCTACCCGCGGCTCTATTTCTCGCTGATGGCTACTACGCTGACGACTATGCTCCTCTATTTCCGCGTGTCCGGCAGTTTGCTCACCATGGCCTGCGGCATTCAAGGCGTGGCACTGCTGGCGTCAGGTTTCCCGCTGCGCGATCGCGTACTGCGCATCTCGGGGCTGGCGCTACTGCTGGCGTGCATCCTGAAGCTGTTCGTATGGGATTTGCGCCACCTGGAGACGCTGCCGCGCATCTTTTCGTTTATCGTGCTGGGCGTGATTCTGCTGGGCGTTTCGTGGATTTATACGCGGTTCCGGGAACGGGTGGTGAAGTTTCTGTGATTGAGTGGGCTACCCTGGCCGGGCTGGCGCTCGCGCGCCAGACGCTCGGCCAGGAACACCTTAAGCAGAGACTGATATGGAACGTCGCGCCGGTTTGCGAGTACCTTGAGATCTTCGATCATCGAGACCGGCAGCCGCAGTGATATCGTCCTGAGAGACGGTTTCAGGCGAATAAGCTTCTTGCGCTTTCCCGATTGCCAATCGACGTACTCCGTCGAATCCGCAGTGGCCCAGAATTTGCTTTCGTCGTCTTCGTTCTTAAATTCAGGGATTTTCTTTTTCATATTCAGCGTAGGTCTCCGTTTCGTTCCGATTCATGTCCCTGGCAGAAATCACTCTTATGAGCTTTCGTCGCACCGTGAAGACCACAAACAGGCGGCGGCCCGCGGCAGTCTGGCCGAGTGCGTAGTGACGCCTCTCATTTTTCGAATGGCGCACATCCGCCCGCACGACGAGGGGCTCATGAAAGAAAACGTCTTCGGCTTCCTCTGGAGTCACTCCGTGGCGCTGCCAGTTCTTGTGGGCGTTGGCCTCATCCCAGTCAAATCCGGTACATTCCTCCAACGGATCAGCTGCCACCATGACTCCCGTATACGATGGTAGTATACATTACTTGCCCCTGCTTGTCAGGAATCGTGGCACAATAACTCAGGATGACCATGCGCGTGCTCGCCGTTGTCAGCGTGATTCTTGGAATGCCTGTTTCCTCGGCGCTACAGGTTCGGCAGCCCCAGCCGGCACCGCCCGACCACTTCTTGATCGGGCGCCGCACATTTTTTGATATTGGACCTCCCTTCGAATTCTACGAGGTGTTTTCGGTACGTTCAGCGGGCTCAGGAACGCTGGTTGAGCGAATCACGATCACGCCGCCGGGAGATGCGTGTACTCAGCCCGCAACCATCCAGGTGGCAAGCGTGCCGGCCAGCGAAGCCGTCGCAGATCTGCTGGGCGGGACGAATCCGTGCACAATCCCGGAGAAAGACCTTCGCCGGGAGATCAAGCGTTGCAAGAAATGTTTGATCTTCAGCGGCGCCGACATCACCATGCAAGTTCAGTGCGGAGATAGGAGCCGTCGCATCCGAATGGATGTTCTGGATCGAGACATGTTTGATCCGCACCCCGGGACACCCGAGCACACCTCGTGGACGATGGGGTTGCTAGGCCGCCTCGATCAAGCGCTCGGCAACAGCGTGATGCAGCGACCGATCTTTGCCGTTGTCGAGCCGCCGGAGGCGCCCGTCCAAGGATCAAAACCGAACGCGATGCTGGAGGACCTGGAGCAGGGAAAGTTCGACACACTCTTCGATACCGGATTTCAGAAGCCCTCCGAGTTGTTCCGTCAGGCCCAGACCCCCGTAAGGCCCAGCGTGAATCTCATAAACAGCTCTCCCTTTCGTCCAATTTCCTACACTCTTCCGAGCTATCCTGCGATCGCGAGAGTGGCTCACGTCGGAGGCCAAGTGACCTTTACAACAGAAATCGGATCAGACGGAAGCGCTTCCCACCTACGATTTCTGGCCGGACACGTCTTGCTACGAAAAGCCATCGAAGTCGCGGTCACGGATTGGAAGTTTCCCGCCGAGGCTGCCGGCAAAGAGATTCAGGTAGGTATAGAGTTTAAGACGAATTGTGCTAGCGCTCAGCGATGACACGGCCGGCACTCGAGGCGGGCTAACCGGCTAATTCGACCTCGATTTTCTTGGCGCCCGCGTCCAGCTTCACAATGCGGAAGCTGCGAATCTGGCCCGCCCGCGCGGGCTCGCGTTTGGCGGCGGTGCGCGCACCGGATTCCGCGCCACCCTTCCACTTGGCGGACAACATCGAAGACAGCGAACTGAGATCGGCCTGCGACGGTGCGGTCTGCTCCTCCTGTCCCGCTTCCGCGCTCGCGATCTTGCAAGGCACCTGGATGCCTTCCCCCAGTTCAACTTTGGCGCGCCCGCCGGAGAAATCTGCAATGCGCCCGCTCACCACGTCCCCTTCCTTGTGCTCGGCGATGTACTCGTCGATGCTGGTGGGCTGCAGTTGCTTCATGCCCAGCTTGAGCCGCCGTCGTTCCGGGTCGCTTTCAAGTATCTGGGCGCGCACGGTTTGACCCACCCGCAGCACATCCTGCGGATGATTGATGCGCTTCTCAGCCGTGATATCGCCCACGTGGATCATGCCTTCCACGCCCTCGGCGATCTGTATGAACGCGCCGAATTTCGTCAGGCTGACCACCGGACCTTCCACTACACCGCCCACCGGATATTTCACGCCCGCATCGGCCCAAGGATCGCCCAGCGCCTGCTTCAATCCGAGCGAAATGCGCCGCTCGCCAGGACTCACATGCAGCACTACGGCCTCCACCGAGTCGCCCGGCTTCACCACGTCACTGGGTTTGCGCGCCTTCTTCGACCACGACATTTCCGAAAGATGGATGAGTCCTTCCACGCCGCGCTCCAACTCGACGAAAGCACCGAAATCCGTGACGCGCGTGACCGTGCCGCGCACACGATCGCCGGTCTTGTACTTCTCGCCCACCTGTTCCCAGGGATGCGGCTGAAGCTGTTTCAGTCCCAGCCCGACGCGCCGCTTGGCTGGATCGACTTTTAGGATCTTGACATCCAGTTCCTGTCCCACGGAGAGCAAATCGGCCGGCTTATTCACGTGGCCCCAGGAAATATCCGCGACATGCAGCAGCCCGTCCACGCCGCCTATATCCACGAACGCGCCATACTCGGTGAGGCTGCGCACGGTGCCGTGCATTACCGCGCCTTCCTGCAGATCGCTGAACAGCTTCTGGCGGGCTAGCGCTTCTTCCTCTTCGAGCACCACGCGCCGGTCCACCACCACGTCTTCGTCGGCCACATCCAGCTTGATGATGCGGCAGGTGATCTCCTGCCCCACCAGCTTTTCCATGTCGGGCACGTCTTTCGCGCCCGAGCGCGAAGCCGGCATGAACGCGCGCACGCCCACATCCACGCTCAAGCCGCCCTTCACTATGCCGGAAACTACACCCGCAATCGAGCGCTTCTCGTTGAATGCGGCTTCGAGCGATGTCCAATCCTTGGGCCGCTCCACGCGCACTTTCGAGAGCTCGTAATAGCCCTCTTCGTTGCGGCCCTTGATGGATACCGGGAACTGATCTCCCACGCGGACGTCGATTTTGCCGGCAGGATCTTTAAATGCGTCCACGGGCATAACGCCTTCGATCTTCTGGCCGATGTCGATGACGACGTGTTCCGGTGCTATAGCTACTACCGTGCCGGTGAGACCCTGGCCGCCGGCCTGGGGCTTATGCGTGTGGGACTTTTCGTATTGGGACAGGATATCCGCGAAGTTTTCGCCTTGTTCAGACGTGGCTGGGGTTTGGTCCTGTTCCAGGGTAATGTTGTTGGGCATGAGACTACATAATTATTGTGGCATAATCCGGTCTGGGATAGCAGTGTGGCGCAACTGATATGGTGGCGGCGTGCGGTCGAGCGAATCCGGCCGCAGGATGTGGTGTGGCTGCTGCTGTTTTCGGGGATGATCGTCTTCAATCACACCGGCGAGGCTTCCGAAATAGCCATGCTGGTGGCCCTGGCCGCGGTGCAGATTCTGGAATCGAAGCTGCCCTTCCTGGCGAGTCCGCGCGGCCTGATTTCCTGGATTCTGGTAAAGCTGCTGCTGAGCTACCTGCTGATCGGCTACACCGGCGGGGTGCAGAGCAGCGATTATTGGATTCTGCTGCTGCCCATGATCTCAGCCGGATCGTCGCTCGACGTGCTCGGAACGCTGGTAATTACGTTGCTGGCCTGCGGTGTGTATCTGTCTTTTCTGTTGCGCATCGATTGGAACAAGTACACAATCGAGTGGCCCGAAAAACGGGAAATCGCGTTGCGCCTGATCTTTCTGGCGGTGGCCGGGAACCTCACCAATACGCTCGCCGAAGCGCTGCGGCAGCAGTACGCGAAGACCAAGGCGGTGGCCGATCAACTGGCGGAAGCCAACCGAAATTTGCAGGAGGCGGAGGAGGCGGTGCGGCGATCGGACCGGCTGGCCGCCCTGGGGCAGCTGGCGGCAGGCTTGGCGCACGAGTTGCGTAACCCGCTGGGGACCATTCGCGCCTCGGCCGAGATGCTGAACCGCAGCGTGGCTTCGGAAAACGAAGTTGCGCGCGAAGTAGCCGGCTTTATTTCTTCGGAAGTGGACCGCACCAATTCGCTGGTCACGCGTTTTCTGGATTTCGTACGGCCGCTCGAATTGCGGCCTGCGCCGGCCGACCTGGCGCAAGTGCTGGACCGGTCCGTGGCGATGGTGGAACGGGAGGCCGCCGCGCGGGAAGTGACGGTTTACAAGAACTACTCGCCGGATATTTCACCCTTCTCGCTGGACGCGGAGTTGATGGAGCGCGTCTTTTACAATCTGCTGGCGAACGCCGCGCAGGCCACGGCCGCGGGCGGCGCGGTCACGGTGAAGACGCGGCGGGAGGGCGATACCGCGGAGATTTCGGTAATTGATCGGGGCGAGGGTATCGAGCCGAAGGTGATGGACAGCATCTTCAATCCTTTTTTCACGACCAAACCCGAAGGCGTGGGCCTGGGGCTGGCGATCTGTTCGAAGATTGTGGACCAACATGGCGGCAAAATCGCGGTGGAGAGCGAGCGGGGCAAGGGCAGCGTGTTCCGCGTGTACCTGCCTATGGGGGATGGCCTATCCGGCTCGAAACCGAAAGACTGAGCTTGTGCGAATGGGAGGTCGAAGATTGGCTGGAATTTCGCGCCATCGCCGCCGATCCGGAGGTGATGCGTTATATCGGCGACGGTACGCCTTGGCCGGAGGAGCGGGCGCGGCTCTTCGTAGAGCGGCAGATCAATTTGTTTGGCGAGCGAGGATTCTGCTTGTGGAAGCTGGTGCCGAAGGACGGCGGCGGATTGATCGGGTTTTGCGGGCTGCAGCCTTTGCGCGAAACCGGGGACATTGAGATCGGCTGGTGGCTGGCGCGTGCTTGGTGGGGGCGCGGTTTGGCTACGGAAGCGGCGCGGGTAGCTCTGCGAGATGGTTTCGCGCGGGTGGGTTTACAGCGGATTGTGGCCATCGCACAGCCGGCCAACACGGCGTCGGTCGGCATCATGCGGAAGCTTGGGATGGTTTTTGAACGGATGACGGCGCCGCGTGGGATTCGGGTGGCGTTGTACGCCGCGGAACGCCCGTCAGGGCGGGGCTAAAGCCCCGCGCCGGCTAAAGCCCGCCCTCCAGCTTCACAATCACCAGGGTCATATCGTCGTGCTGGGGCGCGCCTGCCGTGAATGCATCCGCCGCCGCGATCATCCGGGCGATCATCTGCTGCGCCGGCAACGTGCGGTACGCCTGAGCCGCCGCGATCATGCGCTCCTCGCCCCACTCTTCGTCGTCCGATGTCATCGCTTCGCTGATGCCATCCGTGTAAGCGAGCAAGGTGTCGCCCGGCGAGAGCATGAGCGCGGACTGCGCATACTGCGCGCGCGGCAGGAGCCCGACTACCGGGCCATCCGCCTCCAGCCGTAGGACCTCTGCGCCGCGCAACACGACCGGCGGATTATGGCCCGCATTCACGAATGCGAGGGTGCCGTCGCGCGGATCGTACTGCGCGTAGAAGAAGGTGGCATACCGGTTGGCCGCGGAGGCTTCGTACAGCAGTGCGTTCACGTTTCGCATCAAGCCGGCGAGATCGGCCGGCCCTCCCAGTGTCTGCCCGCGCAGCGACGCACGCAGGCTGGCCATCAACAGCGCCGCCGAAATGCCTTTGCCGGAAACGTCACCCACGGCCAGGCCCAGCCGCCCCTCCGGCAGCGCGATGAAATCGTAATAGTCGCCACCCACGCCCTGCGCCGGACGGCAGTGACCCGCGCAATCCAGGCCGGCTATCGACGGATAGCTTTGCGGGAAGAGCCGCTCCTGCACTTCGCGCGCGATCTCCAATTCGCGATTGAAGCGCTCGCGGCGGGCGGCTTCTTCGGCCAGGGATGACAGCAGCCGGCTATTTTCGATCGCCAGGCCCGTCTGATCCGCGACGGATTGCAACAGGTGCAAGTCGGTCTTTGAATACGGTTCCTCGGATCGCTTGGGGCCGAGCGCCATAACGCCGATTAAATCGTCGCGGCCCGTGAGCGGGAGCAGAAGCTGTGCGTCCAGTTGTCGCAGTGCTTGCCGCTCGGGCGCCGGAGCATCGCGCAGCCATGCATCCGGATCGTCGAAATAAACTACCGCCGGACCGCGCGCCGCGCGCAAGTGGGCGATGCTGCGCGCCTCCGGTTCCAGCACCACGCTCGATGCGCCATCGCCGGCGCCTTGCAAACAGTAGCCCTGGCTCTCGCGGAGCAGCACCGAAATCCGCGGCACATGCAGCGTCTCCGCAATGCGATGGGTCACGGTTTCGAGCAGCGGGCGCGCATCCACGAACCGGCGCGCCTCGTCACTCAAATCGCTCAACAACTGTTCGGCGCGGTAAGCTTCACGGAAGAAGCGCCGGTCGACCCACCGCTCGACCCGCGATCTGTAACGGCGGCGGAGAAGCAGTAACACCGCACCAATCGCCAGCAGCGCGATCTGATCGGGAGTAAAGCTGCGCTTGTCTTGGCTGACATCCACGAAAATTTTCATTGCCACGGTGAACATGAGGGCGCCCACCAGCCAGAGTCCACCGCGGAACAGGGTGTAGCGCACGCTTTGCCGGATGGCCACGCGCACGTCCATGGCCCGCTGCACAAGGATCACGTACGCCAGGGTCAAGGGAAAGATGGCCAGGCACCCGATGGCCAAATACAGGAACCAGACGGGCAAGCCGGCTCCGATGTCGCCGCCTCCCAACAGGCTGTTCAGGCCGACCACGAACATGGGCGTGAGGCCGACGGCGGCTCCCAGCCAGACGAAGCGGATACGGCGCGCCACATCTTTCGTGGAAGCTGTGCCGCTCTTGGCGCCCAGATTCGCGAAGAATAGCGAAATGGCCGCCATGGCGAACACCTGGCGCACCAGATCCATGGGAAAAAGCATCGGGCGGATCCAGGCAACCGCGGCAAAGCCGACTTCCCGGCCAACCTCGTACACCAGAATCGGTGCAGTCGAAATAATCAGGACGAGAACGACAATCCGGGTGGCCCAGGGAAACCGGCGGTCCAGGGCGGAGCGCTCGGGGAAGTAGATCCCAAAAAACATCATCCACAGGGGCCAGGAAAAGCCCGCCAGCGCGTCCCACGAAACTCGCAGAATCTGCCACGGCTCGGTGAAACTTCCTTCGGGGGTCAGGAATTCGAGCGAGATCATGATCGCCAGCAGCAACCACGCATTCCGGTCCAGCGGGCGCACCGCCGCTACCCAGAATCCCAAAAAAAGGCAGAACAGCGGAAAAACCAATTCCAGCGAGATGTCGCGCAGCCATTCGGAGATCGGCGCCGGCTCCAGACGCTCCGGCGCCAGTTTGATATCCACGGGCGCTACGGTACCGTCCGGCCGCTGGATAACGGCGTGCATGAGCGTACCGGGGCGCGCGTCGAGCACCGCGTCGCGCAACACACGGTAGCCGGTGAATGGCCGGCCGTTGACCTCGAGCAGCGTGTCGCCATAGTGGGCGCCGGCATTTCTGGCTTCCGGCAGGGCGGAAGTGATGATTTGCAGGCGGAAACCGAACAGGAGCGGCAACCGCGCGCGCTCCTGACCAAAGCGCAGGCTGTCATACAGACTGGCTGCGCCGGCCAGCCAATAACTGAACGAGATAATGAACAGCAGGATCAGTAGGGCGTAGGCGCGCTCACTGGCTTTCATACGGTGGGCCGTGACAGCTATAGTAACAGTGTTGATTCCGAGCCGCGCACTCCGATGACAGCACTTCCGGACCCTCGTACACTGCTGGTTCAGACGTTCGGTCCAGGCGGCGAGACAGATAATCTGTCCGCCCCCGGACGCGTGAACCTGATCGGCGAACACATCGACTATCACGGCCTGGCAGTGCTGCCGATGGCTATTCGACGTTCGGTGATGGTGGCGTTCCGGGCGCGCGGCGATCGGCGCATCCGCGCTGCCAGCGCCGGTTATGGAGTGCGGGACTTCAACTGGAATGCGGAACTAACGCCCACCGGTCCGGGGGATTGGGAAAACTATCTGCGCGCGGCCGCCTGCGCCGTGGCCCGGAAATGGGGCACGCTACGCGGTGTGGACGCTGCCATCGTCTCCGATCTCCCTCCGGCTGCGGGCTTATCGTCATCTTCGGCCTTGATCGTGGCCTTCACCTTGACCTTGCTGCGCGTGAATGGCATCGCACCTTCGTTTGAAGAACTCATGGAAGTTTTGCCGGAAGGGGAGCAATTCGTGGGCACGCGCGGCGGTGGTATGGATCACGCAGCTTCGTTGGCGTCCCGAGCCGGCTGTGCGTCGCTGATCGAATTCGAACCACTGGCGGTCCGTGCGGTGCCGATTCCGCCGGATTGGGCCTTTCTGGTAGCCCATAGCCTGACCGTCGCGGAGAAATCCGGGGCAGTGCGGCAGCAGTACAACGCCTGCCGCGAAGCTGGTCGAGCGGCCCCCGCACGTCTCGGATTCCCCTCTTACCGCCTCGCCATTCAGGGACGCTCGCTTGGGGAGCTGGAAGAACTCGCTGCGTTCGGACTGGGAGACGTCGAGCGCGCCAGTTTCCTGCATGTCGCCAGTGAAGCGTTGCGTGTCGAAGCCGCCGTCACAGCCATGGAAGGGCACAATGCGACGGCTTTCGGATCGCTGCTGATCGCCTCGCATGCCAGCCTGCGCGACCGTCTGCATGTCAGCAGCGCCGCACTCGATCGCCTGGTTGAAGCGGCCATGGCTTCCGGCGCTCTCGGCGCGCGCCTCACGGGAGCCGGTTTTGGCGGCTGCGCCGTGGTTTTCTGCCGCCGGACGGACCTGCCCGCCGTGCGCACCGGACTGATTCAGCGCTACTATGCGGGAATGCCAGAATTCGACGAGCATATGCATCTGATCCGCGCCGAACCCGGGCCCGGCGCGCTGCAGTCGAACAAGGAGCTCAATGCACCTCCACACTCTTGATTGGATCATCGCCGGGGCTTCCATCCTGATCTGCTTCGTTCCCGCCCTGTTCTTCGGAAAACGCTCCGGCAAGAGCACGTCCGAGTTCTTCGCCTCCGGGCGCTCGGTGCCCTGGTGGCTGGCAGGCTTGTCGATGGTCGCAACTACGTTTTCCAGCGACACGCCGAACCTGGTGGCTAATTTCGTCCGCACCGAGGGAGTCGCCGGTAACTGGCAGTGGTGGGCTTTCACGCTTACGGGCGTCGCCACGGTGTTCTTCTATGCCCGTCTCTGGCGGCGATCCGGTGTTCTGACCGATCTGGAATTCTATGAACTGCGTTACTCGGGCAAAGCCGCGCGCGCCGTGCGCGGCTTCCGGGCCGTGTATCTCGGTTTCTTTTTCAACTGCATGATTATGGCGACGGTCGATCTGGCCGCCGTCAAAATCGCCGCGGTACTGTTCGGCTTCGACCGTTGGCAGACCCTGCTCGTGGTCGGACTGTTGAACGTAGTCTTCGCCGCGTACTCGGGGCTTTGGGGCGTGCTGGTCATCGACATGATCCAGTTCTTCATCAAGATGTCGGCGGTGATTGCGGCGGCTTACTTCGCCGTGGAGTTGCCGCAAGTGGGGGGCATGCACGGCTTAGTGGAGAAACTCTCGCATCTGCGCGGCCCCGGCGGCCTCAATTATCTGAATATGCTGCCCAGTTTCACGAATAACTGGGACCTTGCAGTAGCTGTGTTTATCATGCCGATTGCGGTACAGTGGTGGGCCGTCTGGTATCCGGGCGCCGAACCCGGCGGAGGCAGTTACATCGCACAGCGTATGTTGGCCTCTAAGTCGGAGAAGGATGCCCTCGGCGCTACCCTGTTCTTTAACGTCGCGCACTATGTCTGCCGGCCATGGCCCTGGATTCTGGTCGGATTGGCCTCGCTGATCGTCTATCCTCAGCTATCGGACATCAAAGCTGCGTTTCCGCATCTGAACCCCAACCTGATGGGCCACGATATCGCGTTCCCTGCCATGCTGCGCTTTCTCCCGGTCGGCTGGATGGGGCTGATGCTGGGGGGCTTGATTGCGGCTAACTCCTCCACTATCCTTACTCACCTGAATTGGGGGGCATCTTACTTAGTGCACGATTTTTATCGTCGTTTCATTAAACCGGGTGAAACGGAGAAACACTACGTTATGGCTGGGCGTCTGGCCACGGTCTTACTCTTTGTCTCTTCTTCCGCGCTGGTCTTTGCTTTAGACACGGCCAAGCAGAGTTTCAATCTCATTTTGCAAATAGGCGCCGGCACCGGGCTGTTGTATCTTATGCGCTGGTTCTGGTGGCGCGTTACCGCGTGGTGTGAGATTGTGGCGATGTCCAGCTCGTTCGGCATATCGATTTTGTTTTTGATTCTGGCCAAGAACGGCGTGGAGATCGGCACTTATCAGCAACTGCTGATTACCATCGCTTTCACTACCGTCTGCTGGTTCGCCACAGCCTATCTGGGCCCCCAGACCGATCCGGAAGTGCTGATGTCGTTTTACAAGAAAGTGCATCCTTTTGGCCCAGGCTGGCGGCGCGTGCGCGCATTGGCGGGCATCTCGCCGGAACAAGCCGCGGAATGGTCGCAGCACGAGAATATACCGTTGTCGCTGCTGGGCTGGACTACAGGATGCGCCATGATCTGGTCGGCCTTGTTTATGGTGGGAAATTTTCTTTATGGGCGCACGGGATACGCGATGGCGTTGCTCGCGGTTTTTGTAATCAGCGCCGGCATTTTGATCCGGGTTATCAATCGATTGTGGAACTGATGATCGTGGGGCAGGCGTCCACGCCTGCGGCGGGTCTCCAGACCCGCCCGGGGGGCACCACAAGGCAGCGTAGTCGCATCAAAAAAGCTCCGGTGGGGCGGGGCTGAAGCCCCGCGCCGGCTAAAGCCCGCCCTCCACTTACGCGAACCGGATTAAGTCGAGCTGCGGCGGCACATGCCCCATCGCACGCAGGAACCCGGAGACCTGGCCGCGATGATGTGTCCCGTGATTCACCACGTGCAACACCAGCAGACCAAGCGGTTTTCGCCACGGATTGCCGCGCATGTCGCGATAAGATAACTCCGTCCCACAAGCTTCGTCAGTAAGTTCCGTGGCCCACTCCTGCCACTGCCGATGCAGAACCGGCCAGTCGTTTTGCAGCACAGTCAGTTGATAGTCTTCATCCGCGATGAACCGGTTCGAGAAGTCCCTTTTCATGCGCGCCAGCCACAGGCGATCCGCCCCGAATATGTGAACTAGCGTACCCAAGACGCTTTTGTCAGCCGTTCCGAAATCGCGTGTCAGTTCCGCGGGGGTAAGTTTGCCCGCCGCCTCTACTAACAGCCCGCTCGCCCAGGCGCTGTAAGCAAGTTGGGCCCGCAAAATTTCCGCGGATACAATCATGCCTTCCTCCTCAAAAGTGCGCTTGCAAATCCGTAAACCGCTCCAGCATCAACAGTCGGCCGTTGCCCGGGCGGATCTCCTGCCTCTCCAGTGTCCAGGTGTGGGCGTGCGGAATGAAGGCCGCGTTTAACCCGGCTTCGAGCGCCGGATTGATGTCGGACTTCACACTGTTACCCGCCATCCACGCCAGCGCGGGATGGATGTGGCGCGCCTCAACCAGTGACCTGTAAGCGGTGACGTCCTTCTCTTTCACGATGGCCGTGTGGCTGAAGTAAGCGGCCAGACCGGAGCGGTCGATCTTGAGCTTCTGCTCGTCCGGATGACCCTTGGTGAACAGTGTCAGATCGTGACGCGAGGCCAGGTATGCGAGCGTCTCGGGCACGCCGGTAATCACTTGCATGGGGCAATCCAGAATGCGTTCCGCAAACGACATCACCGTGCGCAGGTCTTCCTCGCGCACATCCCGCTCGGCTAGATGCTCGTAGCATTGGCGCAGGTTGCGTCCGAAATTCAGCGAGCCGTAGCCATGAATCTTCGCATTGGCCAGTTCGATCTCGTCAAGCACGTCCCGGATTTCCGGCGCGCTAAGCGTGGAATGGTCCAGATACTCGACGAATTCATCGAACGCCTGCTCAAAATAGATATTGTTTTCCCAAAGCGTGTCGTCGGCGTCGATGATGAGGAATTGACGTATCATTTGCGGGCCCCGGGCGCGAGCCGGAACGGCACTTCGACAACGACGTCGATATCCACGGGCTGGCCGTTGCGCTGCGCGGGCTCAAACTGCCAGCCGTCCATAGCGTCTTGCGCGCTCTGATCCAGACGGTCGTCCAGGTGCTTTAGGAGTCTCACGGAGGCTACGCGGCCATTCTTAAGAATAATCGCGGCCAGTCGGACGGTGCCTTCCACTCCTTCCGCCATCGCGGCGGGAAAGTATTTCGGATCTACTTTGCGCAAGGGAACCGGTAAGGTCAACTCTCCCTCCGCGGTAGCATTGCGCTCCGCGTACCAGATCATCCAGCTTCCGCTATAACTGGTGACATTCGGCATCTGGATGGACATTGCGTAGATGATGCGCCCAATCCACAAGGGATCGGGCGACGATGAGACGCGCACGGCCGCGGTTTGCCCTCTGGCCAGCGGCGTGGCCGGCAAGCTGCCGCGCAGCGCCGCACGCAGGTTCGCCTCGGAAGTCGGCGACACTATGCGCGCCATGAGGGCCGCCTTGTTGTCCGGAGTCCCGCTGTGGATGGAAAGGCCAGGCAGACTCAACGTCGCGCCGTTATTGGGCGTGTCCGTGCCGGTGACGCCGGCCGGTTGAGTGGCAGTTGCGAAACTGGCGGCACGCGAGCCTTCTGGCGGCGTGGGTGCATGGGCCGCGGGGTTCAATCCCACGATAGCCACGCTCACGGCGGGCGCGGGAGGGGGTTCCGGCGGAAATGCCGAGGGCTTGGTCACGCCGCTCTGTAAGACAGATGGCGCCGTCATAGCGGGATGCGTATCCGCGGAAACGGTGGGCGCCTCGGGCAACGCCTTGGCCGGCTGATCCGGCGCGCGGACCGTTTGCGGCGCCACGAATCTTCGCGCTGGTGCTTTCACAATTTGCGCACCAGGTACCTGCGCCGCGCCATCCAGATTCCGCGTCGAGTGAATGTCAGGCGGAGCTGCCAGCATTTGCGCATTCGCCACCGGGGCCGGCGTTTCCGGTGGCGGTACAAACAACCTCGGCTTTGGCGGCGGGTCCGGCCGCACTACGTGTACCGCGAGCACGTTCGGCGACTGCAGGTCCGTGTGCAATTCCAGCTTAGGAGCCGGCTGCCAAACGAATTGCCGGTTGCGCGGCGCCTTCGCCGAAGCTGCCACGATCGTCTGCCATGCTTTCTTTACATCCGCCTGCGGTAGCTTAGGATGGTCCTGCGCGGCGGTCGGCGACACATCCGGCAGCTTGTCGCGAAAGTCATACCATATGAGCTTACTCGCGTGCGGCGCAATCGCTTGCGCGTAAAGCGATTTCGGTTGTTCGTACACAGGCCCGGAGGCCACCCACGCGAGTATGATTCCGTGGCTGAGCAACGAAACCGCGTAGGCTGCCGGCTTGGGTCGCGCGTACATGCGTGCCTAGAGGCCGGCCGGTTTGCCGCCGAATCCATTCCGGGGAGCTACCTGCCGCACGCGCGTGATATGGCGCTGCTTGGGGATGAACTGCGTGAGAAACTCGCTCAACTCCTTCAGCCGCTGCGTTTCCGACCGCGATCGCAGCAGCCCGTTCAAAAAGTCCAGATCCGGGAGCCCCTGCGCCAGTTGAAAGCTGAGCTGCGGGTCGTCCAGGTTCGGCTCGGGCGTGGGCGGCTGCAGCACACCCGATTCCAGCAGCTTCTTATATTGGGTCAACGCGGCATGCTGCGCTTCGAGCGGTGGGGGCGATTCCGGTTCGTCGTCGTCGAAAAACTGTACCTCGCCGCGTAGATAATCCTTCTCTTCATCGAGCATGACCACCTCGAAGCGCCGCCGCCCGCTCGTCAGAATATCCATTTTCCCGTCGGGATAACTCTTGAGCACTTTCTCGACGATGACCGTGCAGCCGGCATTGACGATGCCTTCGTCCCTGGCCAGCACGATTCCGAATTCGGAGTTGTCTTGCATGGCCCTGCCCACCATTTCCTTGTAGCGTTCCTCGAAGATGTGCAGCGGCAAGTGAGTACGCGGGAAGACGACGACATGCAGCGGGAATAAGGGGAGCAGCCGCGAAGACATGCTACCATTATTGCGTCTCAGACTGATTTCCGGCAATCGTTGGGGACAGGTGCTTGCGTGATGGGGCACTAAAATAGCCGCGTCCAAAAATGCGCATCGACGGAAAAGTGGTCCTTCTCACAGGAGCCTCCGAAGGCATCGGCGCCGCTTGCGCGAGGGCGTTCGGCAAGCGCGGCGCGCGGCTGTCGCTGGTAGCGCGAACCGAAGAGAAGATGCGCACCATGGCCGGCCCCGCCGCCGTAATCACTGCTGGTGATCTCACGGTACCCGCGGTTCGCGAAGCCGCCGTGGCAGCTACACTCGATCGATTCGGCGCCGTCGATATCCTCATTAACAACGCCGGCATGGGCCTCTACCACTCCGCGTGGAGTGCCTCTCTAGCCGATGCACGCAGCTTGTTCGAGTTGAACTTCTTTGTTCCGCTGGCGCTGACGCAACTGGTCGCGCCTCACATGCGCGAGCGCGGGAGCGGCGTTATCGTCAACGTGGCTTCGGTGGCGGGTAGGGTGACGCTGCCCTGGCTGACGCTTTATTCCGCGTCGAAGTACGCGCTGTGCTCCCTCACCGACGGATTGCGCATGGAATTGCGCAAGGACGGCATTCACACGATCACGGTATGTCCCGGCTATGTGAAGACGGGATTCCAGGATCACGCGCTGGGCGGCGAGCCACCGCCTCGCATCGCGCGAAGCAAACAATTCGCCATCACGCCGGAACAATGCGCAGAGGCTATGGTGCGCGGTGTGGAGCGCGGCGCGCGTACCGTGATGGCGCCCCGATCGGGTTGGTTGTTCGTGTTGGCCGAGCGTCTCTTTCCATCTTTGGTGGACGCGCAGATGGCCGCCATACTACACGACGTATGATCCTGAAGCTGAAACGCACACCTGGCATTTATCTGGTCGGATTCATGGGTTCCGGCAAGAGCACCATCGGCAGTTTGCTGGCCGAGCGGATCGGCTGGCACTTCGTCGATCTGGATGCCGAGATCGAGGCTGGCGCGCGCATGAGCATTCTCGAAATCTTCGAAACGCAGGGCGAGGCCGAATTCCGGCGGCTGGAGCGCGAGAAGTTACGCGCGCATGTGCGCAGCATCGAACGGGGGCGGCCGGCGGTGATGGCGCTGGGCGGCGGCGCCATGGTTCCCGCCGAAAACTACGCGCTGCTTGAAAACAACGGCGTCATCATCTGGCTGGACTGCCCTTTTGAGATGGTGCGCCGCCGCGTGAGTCTGGCTTCGCACCGGCCGTTGGCGCGCGATCCGGCGGGCTTCGCCGAGCTTTACGAATCGCGGCGCGAGTCCTACGAGCGCGCCGACTATCGGATCCCGATCGAGGGCGACGATCCGGATGAGGTGTTGGAAGCCGTGCTGAAGCTGCCGTTATTCAAATGAAGGGCGTCGCCATGCTGCGGCGCCACGCGCGGGCCATCTTCAAAGCCGCGCTGCGGGCCGCCAATCCCGCTCAAGGCGTTACCAGTTGCCTGGCGCGTGAGAACTTCAAGCGTTACCGGCACATCTATGTGGTCGGGGCAGGGAAGGCCGGCGCGGCCATGGCTGGCGCTGCCGAGCGTATACTGGGTCGCCGCATCACGCAGGGATTGCTGAACGTCAAGTATGGCCACACTGCCCGGCTGCGCCGCATCGAGTTGCATGAATGCGGCCACCCGGTGCCTGACCAGCGCGGCGTGGATGGCGCGCGGCGCATCGCCCGAATCGCCGCGGGAGCCGGCCCGGACGACCTGGTGCTGTGCTTGATTTCGGGCGGCGCGTCCGCCCTTTTGCCGCTGCCCGCCGATCCCATCACGCTCGACGAAAAACAGGAAGTCACAAAATTGTTGTTGGCCTGCGGCGCCAGCATCCACGAGATCAATGCCGTGCGCAAGCACATCTCGCAGATCAAGGGTGGGCAACTGGCGCGCCTGGCTTATCCCGCGCACGTGCTTTCGCTGCTGCTATCCGACGTCATCGGCGACGATCTGGATGTGATCGGCTCCGGCCCCACCGCGCCGGATGCTTCCAGTTTCGCCCAGGCGCGCGCGATTCTTGAGAAGTACGGGATATTCCCGCGCGTGCCCGCCTCCGTTCGCGAGCGCATCGTCAGCGGCGAGCTCGGCCAGATTCCGGAAACGCCGAAAAAAGAAGATCCCGTGTTCGCATGCGTGCGCCATGTGGTGGCCGGCAGCAATCGCCTGGCTGTAGATGCCGCCGCCGCTTGCGCACGTAAATTGGGCTATCGCACGATGGTGCTATCGAGCTTTGTCGAAGGCGAAACGCGCGAGATCGCCCGCATGCACGCCGCCATTGCCAAAGAGATCGTGCATAATGGACGCCCGCTGAAACCGCCGGCCTGCGTGATTACGGGCGGCGAAACGACTGTCACGCTGCGCGGCGACGGGCTAGGTGGACGCAACCAGGAATTCGTCCTCTCGGCAGCCATCGACATTGCCGGTCTGCCGAAAGTGGTGGTGTTGAGCGGCGGCACAGACGGCAGTGACGGTCCGACCGATGCGGCGGGCGCCATCGCCGACGGGCGCACACTGGCCCGCGATCCACAGGCGCCCGAGTTTTTGGCGCGCAACGATTCGTATCATTATTTCGAAAGCTTGGGCGACTTAATCGTCACCGGCCCCACCAACACCAACGTGATGGACGTGCGCCTGGTCCTGGTTGGAGAGCAGCGGTGAGCTTCTGGCGCAAAGAGGTGATCGATTTCTCGCTGGATCGGGAGACCGCGGCTCACGTTCGCGAGCAAAAGGACTGGATCGCGCGCGAACCGCAGAATCCGCGGCCCTGGTACAACCTGGCGCAACTCTATCGTATGGAGCAGAAGCAGGACGAAGCTTTAGCACTGCTGCTTGAGGCCGTGCGGCTCGACGACGCATACGCCGTGGCGCACGTAGCGCTGAGCGAGATCTATGCCGTGCGCCAGGATGACGGCGCCGCGTGGCGGCATGCGCGCAAAGCCGAGGCGCATGGCGACGCCAACGGGGTGGAATTGTTGCGCCGCCACGACGTGCGTGAACCGCCGGCGTAAGCGGCGGGTCATCGGCTACAATCAAATGGGCATGCAGGAGCTGGCCTTTTGGAAAGCGGTCATCGTGGACGAATCGAACTTTCTGGAGACGTTCCTCGCTCTACTGGCGAAGAACGGGATTCGCTATTGTGTCATCGGCGGCCAGGGAGTGAACGCTTACGTTGACCCCCTAGTCAGCCTGGATCTGGATTTGGTCGTTGCGGCTGAGCAACTGGAACGGATTGAGAGTGTGTTGCGCGCACGATTCCAGGTCGAGCGCTTTGCCCACAGTCTCAAAATCGCCGCCAGCGATTCCAAGTTGAGAGTGCAGATCCAAACGGATCCGCGCTATTCCGGATTCGTGGAGCGCGCGCACCTTGCCGATGTACTTGGCCTTACGCTGCCGGTGGCCCGGCTGGAAGACATTTTGCAAGGCAAGATCTGGGCGGTGCAAGATCCAAGCCGGCGTCCCAGCAAACAGCGGAAGGATCTTTTGGATATAGAGCGCATTCTGGAAGCTTACCCCGGCTTGCGTTCCCAGGTTCCCGCTGACATCCTGCACCGGTTGCAGCCGGCCTGAACCCGGCGAACTGCCGGCTTCAGTTCCGCGGGCCGATGCCTTCGGTGCGTCCGGCCAGCGCCTGCACCGCGTTTCCGCCGCAAACCGCCACGCCCGTTTTCATCAACGCGCTGAGAAAGTTGAACAGCAGGGCGTACAGCACCTGTTCGGTGAGCGGCTGCTTGCCCGGGAGACGGAAGCTGGCCGGCAGCTCCTTGGCGATATTCACGCGCACGGAATTGGGCTGCGCCTTGCCGCCGCGATCGCGCTTATTGGCCAGGCTGATAGGCGTTTGCATCACGCCGCCGCTGCGGCCATCGATGTAAAACTGGCAGCGCGAAAACCAGCCAAGATTCGCCGGATCGGCGGCATCGAAGAGCAAAAGAGGCGATTGCCGGCCTGCCGCCGTTAGATCCAGCGTGATGCTGCGCTGCGAATCCTTCAGCTTGGTATCGAAACCGGCCTGCTTGGCGATATTCGCCACCAGTTCCGGCTCCAATTCCAGAAAAATCAGCTTATGTTGTCCAGCTTGCAAAACTTGCATCTGACACTGCTAGTGTACCGGGTTTCACAACTCTGCGTGCGGGCGGCTACAGGGCGGCGCGATAGAGAGCCAGCAAATCGTCGCGGGTGCATGGACGTGGGTTGAGCTGATGGCACCCATCCTGAATCGCCTTGTCTGCCAAGGCGGGAAGCGCGGTTTCGGTCACGCCATAGTCCCGCAGCCGGGGCGCGATGCCCACGCGCCGATTCAGATCGCGCACTTGTGCGGCGACATCGCCGCCGCCGAACTGCGCAGCCAGATCGGCGAGCCGCGCAGCGGCAGCCTGACGGTTGAATTCCAGCACAAAGGGCAGCAGTACGGCGTTGGACGTACCGTGATGCATGCCGCAATCGGACGATAGCGGGTGCGCCAGCGAGTGCACGGCGCCCAGGCCTTTCTGAAAGGCAATTGCACCCATCATGGACGCCATCATCATTTGCGTGCGCGCTTCCAGGTCGCACGGATCAGCTATGACGCGCGGCAGGTTCTCCCAAGCCATGCGCGCGCCGGCCAGCGCAATGGCATCGCAGATTGGATTGTAGCCCTTCGCGAGGTATGCTTCCACGTTATGCGTGAAGGCATCCATGCCCGTGCCGGCGGTCAGATGCGGCGGCAGCGCCAGCGTGAGTTCCGGATCGGCGATAGCCAGCGTGGGGATCAGGTGCGGGCTGAAGACCACGGTCTTGCGGTTGGTGGCGGTGATGGTGATCACCGTGGAGCGCGAGACTTCACTGCCGGTGCCGGCCGTGGTGGGAATGGCGATGTAGGGCGGCACATTGGCCGAGATGTGGTTGGCGCCATCGAGCAGGTCGTCGTACTCGGCTAGCGGCAGTTCGTGCGTGACTTTCAGGCGGATGGCTTTGGCGGCATCGAGGGGCGATCCGCCGCCCAGCCCGACAATGCCGTTACAGCGATTCTGCTGGTAAACGGCCAGACCGTCAAGCACGTTGCGCTCGGTGGGATTCGGATCCACGCCGGCGAAAACCGCGGTGTCCGGCGCCAGGCGCGCGATACGCTCGAAAACGGGAGTGCGCGCCAAGCCTGCGTCGGTGACCAACAGGGGACGGGACATGCCGCGCTTGCTGAGTTCCTCGGGCAGGCGGCCGGCCGCGCCCGCGCCAAACAGGATTGTGGTGGGGAAGCTGAAGGTGGACACACTCACATCACCATGAGAACACATTCTGGTAAAATAGCGCAGCGGTTCTGACCCTGTAAGTCAGCAGGAGGGTAGCAATGCAAAACACATCCCGGCGCGGGTTCATGCGCGGCATAGGTGGTGGCGCGCTGGCGGGCTATGGCCCGATCATTCTGGGCGCGCAAAACAAATCCGGCAGCGCCAAGCCGATTCTGGGCGAGGGCGATCACAAATACGAATGCACGCACGATTGGGGCGAACTGCCGGCCGATATCAAGTACGGCAATACGCACGGCGTGTGCGAGGACTCGCAGGCGCGCATCTACGTGCATCATACCGTCAACGACGCGAGCGAAAGCCACGATTCCATGGTGGTGTTCGACCATCAGGGCAAATTTATCAAGTCCTGGGGCAGGGAGTTCCAGGGCGGCGCGCATGGTCTGCATATTCGCAAGGAAGGCAGCCAGGAGTTCCTGTACCTGTGCGATACCAAGCGCGCCCTCGTGGTGAAGACCACTCTCGATGGCGAGGAAGTCTTTACGCTGGGCTATCCGAAAGAGTCGGAATTCTACAAGCCCGGCAAAGACGGCACGCCTGTTAAGTACAGTCCCACGAACCTGGCCATCGCGCCCGGCGGTGATATATACGTGGGTGATGGTTATGGGTCGAGTTACATCAATCAGTACAACAGTAAGGGCGAGTTCATCCGCACCTTCGGTGGCAAGGGTAAAGATGCGGGCCAATTGGATTGTCCGCACGGCATCACCGTGGATCTGCGCGGGCCGGAGCCGCTGCTGCTGGTCGCCGACCGCGCCAACGCCCGGCTGCAATACTTCACGCTCGAAGGCAAGCACGTGAGCTTTGTAGGCGGCGTGAACCTGCCGTGTCATTTCAGTGAGCGGCACGGCGAGTTCGTGATCCCGGACCTGGGCGCACGCGTGACCCTGATGGATCGCGAGAATAAGGTGATCACGCATCTGGGTGACGATAGCGCTGCCAAGACGTGGAGCGATCTGCGCAAACAGAGCCGCGACCACTTTACGCCGGGCAAGTTCGTGTGTCCGCACGGCGCCTGCTTCGATCACGTTGGAAATATCCTGGTGGTGGAGTGGGTGGAAGTGGGGCGCGTTTCCCGGCTGCGGAAAGTGGCGTAGCTGGCCCGAACTCGAACTTAAGTCTCAGCCGGTGGGGTCGGGTGCTTGCCGCTGCGGCCCATGAACTGGTGCAGGGCAAAAGGGACTTCATCTGGATGCGCTGCGCACCAGGCAATGATGCGCTCGAACTTCAAGGTATCGTCGGCGATGGCGCCGATTTCTATCAGCTCGTTTTCGATGATCTCCGGGTCTCGCATGGCAATTCCAGGATGACACAACGCGGCACGTGCGGCAGGACTCCAGTCCTGCGCGGGTCCTGCAGGACCCGCACTTCGCGCGACAGGCCGGCGTGGACGCCGGCCGCAGGACTGGAGTCCTGCCCCACCCTACAACGAGCGCACGTGGCGCACAAGTTGCTCGGCGGGCGACATCAGCCGCGTTCAATGGCCAGGCTGCGGTAGTAGTCGTTATAGCGGAAACCGTTTTCGCCGAGCCATATGGGCGGCGGTGGTGCGGCTGAGCGCCAGCTTCGACGGCATGATCGCAGGCTTTGCCATGCTCGGCCTGGGAATGGCCGCCGTATTCCCGACGGCCCTGGGAGTGGCCGGGGATCTCTTCCCGAATGAAACTGGAACGGTATTCGGCGCCATCATGACGGCGGTTGGGCGGCCGGATCGAGTTACAACGCCTTCCTGATTGTTCCGCTGGTGGCTGCGATTTGGCATCGCGACTTGCACTCTGGCGGCTTCGCGGCGTGTTTAGGCGGTCTCGATCTGAGCTACCTTGCCCAGACCGCGCTCCCGGATCTCCTGCTCGCGTATGAGAAACTTCTGCACCTTCCGTGTCACCGTCATGGGGAATGCATCCACGAACCGAATGTACTGCGGAATCTTGAAATAGGCGATCTTGCCCCGGCAAAAATCGCGGACCTGTTCCACGCTGGCCGTCTCCCCCGGCTTCAGTTGGATCCACGCCAGCACGGTTTCGCCCAGATGCGCATCCGGCAACCCCACGACATACACGTCCGCGATCTGCGGGTGCGTATGCAGGAACTCCTCGACCTCGCGCGGATAGATATTCTCACCGCCGCGGATGATGGTGTCCTTGGCGCGCCCGCGGAAGCTGAAATAGCCGTTTTCGTGCATCAGCGCCAGGTCTCCGGTGTGCAGCCAGCCGTCGCTGTCCACCGCCGCCGCCGTGGCCTCCGGATCTTCGTCGTAGCCCTTCATCACCAGGTATCCGCGCGTGCACAACTCACCCGCCTGGCCTACCGGCATGGTTTCGCCGGTCTGCGGCGAGGCGATTTTGACCTCGGTGTTGGGCAACGCGCAGCCGACGGTGGTGACGCGCAGCTCCAGCGGGTCATCCACGCGCGACATGGTGATCGCCGGCGAGCTTTCGGTCTGCCCGTAGATGATGGTCATCTCGCCGCAGTGCATTTGGTTTACCACGCGCCGCATGACTTCGATGGGACAAGGCGAGCCGGCCATCACGCCTTTGCGGAGGGAAGTCAAGTCGAACGAGGCGAAGTCCGGCTGCTCCAGTTCTGCGATGAACATGGTGGGCACGCCGTAAATGGCAGTGGCCCGCTCGGCATTTACTGCCTCCAACGTGGCGTGCGCATCGAATTGCGGCGCGGGCAGGATCAGGGTGGCTCCGGTCACCAGCGAGATCATGGTCCCGATCACGGATCCGAAGCAGTGGTATAGCGGGACGGGTGCGCAGATGCGGTCATCACAGGTCATGCGCAGGCACAAGCTCATGGCATGCCCATTGTTCACCAGGTTGCGGTGTGTCAGCATCACGCCTTTGGGCTGACCGGTGGTGCCGGACGTGTATTGGATATCGGCAACGTCTTCCGGCTGGCCGGCGTGTGCAGGTACGTCCGCGCCCTGGGCCAACATCTCCTGCCAGGAGTCTTTGCCCACCTGGTGGCCGATATAAACGACATTTTCCAGCGCCAGGCCGCTGCCGCCGCGCGACTCTTCCAGGATGGCGCGGTAGTTTGTGCGGGCGTCCTGTTCGCGCAGGAAAATCGCCCGGATGCGCGACTTCGCCAGCACGAAGCGCAGCTCGTGAGAACGGTATGCCGGGTTGACGTTGACCAGGACGAGGCCGGCCCGGGCGCACGCCAGGTGCAACAGGATCCACTCCGCGCAGTTGCTGGCCCAGACCCCCACGCGATCGCCGGGCCGCAGCTTCAGCCCCGCCAGTCCGCGCGCGGTGCGCTCGACTTCCGCGGCCAGCGCGCCCCACGTCAGCCGCACACCATCCTGGCGGACGACCAGCGCCTCGCGATCCGGGAACCGACCGACCGTCTCCTGAAATACGTCGGTAGTGGTTTTTTCGAGCAGGGGCACTACCGGCCCATTGGCCTGGCTTAGCCCCACCGGCTGCAAGCCAAGTGTTGCAATTGAGGACACAGAACTCCAGTTTACTCAGTTCTGCGCTATTTGAGCAAAGCCTTAACTTCGCCAGGCAGTTCGAAAATCGAATCGGCGAGCGGCTCGTAGCTCACCGAGGTGATTCTGGTCGTCTGAGTCTGATCGCCGTGGTGGCCCGAGATGACGGCGGCGGTGTTGTAGTAGACGCCCTCCTGCTCGCGTTCGTAGACTGGGACGATCAGGGCGAGGTGGTGCCGGCGGGCGGTATCCTGCATGAGCCGCATGGTGGGCCCATCGGGCACGGGCTCGGTGAAATCGTACCAGCGGACGTGCTGCTCAGCGCAGAAGTAGGGGCCATTGAACAGCTCCTGCAGGCACACGATGCGCGCGCCGGCATCGGCGGCCTGGCGGATGTAGCCGAGATGCTTGGCGATCATGGCCTGCTTGATCTCCGCGAGCGGCAGCTCGGGCGAGACGTCCGTGTGGGCCTGGATGAGAGAACAGCGGACGAGGCGTGGCATGGATGCGCTCCTGTCGTTCGCATCATTATACCGTTGCGGGGGATGGGACTGCGGCGTGCGTTGGCGTTCCAGGGGAACCCGCTTGGCGAGGCGGGAGACGGCATTGGGATTGACAGATTTCGCTGTACGATCAAAGCCAATAAGTCTTGTATTTTCATGGTATTAATAAATTCGCGAAGCCAATTTAGGCTTGTGACGATGTTGGAGACGATGATGGCAACCCAGGCCGGCCCGGCGCCAGCCCGGAACGAGCGTAGCACGGAGGCGACGGGGATTCGGGGGGACGAGTGGCGTTTGGCGTCTGTTTTCAATGGGGTGGAACGTGTGTCACTGCGGCCGGGTTATTCTGAACGCATGAAGACGTCAGTCTCGGTATGCGACGAGCTTTTCCGCCAAGCTGAAGCTGCTGCCCGGCGCCTGCGGGTTTCGAGAAGTAAATTGTACGCCACGGCGCTTGCGGAGTACCTGAACCGGCAACAACAGGACGCAGTCACGGAGCGCCTGAACGAACTGTATTCGCGCCGGCCCGCTAAGGTGGATGACGGGTTGCATAGCGCCCAACTGAGATCCATCGAGAAGGACTCGTGGTAGAGATGGGCGAAATTCAGTGGGGAGAGATTTGGTGGGCCGATCTCCCGGTGCTCGTGGTCCAAGCAGGCTCTTTCAACCGTAGCATTCAAACCGCAAGCGTGGCGGTGGTCACCAGCAACTTAGATCTTGCCGATGTGCCCGGTAATGTCTTGTTGCCCGCACGCGCGACTGGGCTCCCCCGCGACTCGGTCGTGAATGTCTCGCAACTCCTGACTCTCGACCGCGGCTTCCTGAGCGAGCACGCCGGTACGCTGCCGCCTCGCCTGCTGGGCTCCGTCAATGAAGGTCTGCGCCTGGTTCTGCACCTTTAAAGAGATAGGAAGAAGCGGCCCACGTCACTCTTTGGGGAACACGCTGACGCCATTCTCGTTTTCGCGGCCGGGTACCCAAAGCGCATCGGAAAACGGGCGGATCGTAGTGCCAAAACCAGAGACTATCCCAGGGGTCTGGTATCGCCGATCAGTCCGATCGTTGTAATACTCGCTATTCGTGGATTTGGGTGGCCGGGAATTAAGCGGCCAGCGCCTGGCAGGGGGACCAGTGTTCGGGACGGCGCTCAGAAATCCGGCGAGGGAACTGAGCGCCGTTGTTGTTAAAATCCGGCTACCAGCGTTTGCTGCCGAAGCCCCTGCCACCGCCGCTTGCACGATCCCCCTTGGGGCGGGCCTCGTTAACGGTGAGAGCACGACCATCAAGGTCGGTGCCATTGACGGCGGCAATCGCCTTATCGCCCTCCCCATCATTTGCCATCTCAACGAAGCCGAAGCCACGAGCTTGGCCGGTGTCACGATCCGTAACGATATTGACACGATCAACAGTACCGTGGGTCTCAAATAGCGCACGGACGGATTCTTCGGAAGCCCCAAAGCTGAGGTTTCCAACAAAAATGTTTTTCACGTTTAAGTTCCTTTTTCTGATTTGAACGGCGGCTAATTTGGAAGGTGGACGAACGAAGACGGTCAGCCTTGAATTGGCAGGAGCATCAAACCAGCTTTAGTATAGCACAAGCCCAAACCGTGTTATACTTATTTACACGTCAACACTTCCAGCCTTTATAGCCCGAGCGCCGTCCGATCACCGGTGTAGGCTCGGTCGTGAACCAGCAAGATAGAGAAAGAAGCGAGAACTCTTATGTTATACGACAGCACGAGAAGCCTGTTACAGAGTATTATGCGGTCACTCGAAACCGGCGACGAGAGCCAATGGGATGACCAAACCGAATCTGGAAATGCCTGTCTTTACGAGATGCACCAGATGAAGGGGACGTTGTACCGGCCGTATAAACCTGACAGGCTAAACGCCACGGCCCTGGCGCAAAGCACTCTTGCTGGGAAGTTGACCAAGGCCATCCCGCATGTCAGGACGATGGTGATTGCAATTCGGCACAAAGACAAAACAGGAGCAATTGAGAGCGGCAAGGCTGCTCTTGCTGAGCTGAATGCCACCAGACCCCCCGCTGTTTCAGACGGCCTCGCAGAAGGGACAAGGGCAGGCAAAGAGGATCGCCTTTTGGTCCGGGGCCGGACAATGGCAGCAACTACCGGGATGTGAGATCTTCAATGAGTCAAGCATTCACATTCATCGACGTTGCCGGGAATCGGGCTGAATATGTAGTTTCTGATCAGGAGGGCGACAGCGAATTCCGCTGGTCTACCGATCACGGCGATCACGGTGTGGCTCCATCGTTCGAGGAAGCGCAGTGCCGGGCAAGAACGATATTAAAAGACAGCATGGCGGCAAACCGCCGATCTGACGAGGCCGCGATGATCAACAAGTATTCCGTGCCCTGGCGATTGCGCTGAAACTTCCGGCGGGACTGAGCAGGTCGCGGAGAGCATCCCGAGGACCGCTCGCGATTGCGATATCGGACGCTGTTGTCGAAACGCAGCCGTTGGAAATCTCAGCCTGCCTCTCACGTGAGTGCTGCTTGGAAATGACTACAGGCGAGATTGTTGTTGTGGAGGCTGCGACTACTCGACGACTTGCATAAGCTTGGAAGCAATAATGCGCTGATCCGAGGTCACCAGCCGGAGCCGGTGAACGCGGGCCGTGGCAGCGATGGCGCGGGCCGCGGGGTCTCGCAACAGGCTCAGAGACGCCATCTCCCGCGCCACTTCAGGGGCACCTGCAACGACGGTTTCTCACCGCTGGCCAGAACGGCGATTTCCAATAAACTGATGGCACTGACAGCGACGGGCTGGCCTGGTTTATACCCGGGAAAGCTTTTTGGCGTCGATCAACCATCGAATGAGTATGTGCGTGTCCAACAACAAACGGGGCAGCAGGGGGGCCTATTTGGTTCCCACAACTTCCTATAAGGCGGACGTGTCCTGGTTCACGATGTCGCCAATGATGCGCCCTTTACGCGCCCAACGGTTGCGGGGCGATTTCTGAATCATGCGCTTTAGCGGGCTCAACACCGCCACTGGACGGCCGCGCCGCGTGATGGTGACGGGCTCACCGAACTGCTCGATCTCGCCCAGGCAGGCCAAGCACTTGGCTTTGAACTCGGACGCGCTCAAAACCCGCTCCTTCATAGTTGCTATGCTAACAGCCTACATGGTCATGTGACCAAGCTCGAATGGGTTTTTCATCTCTGTTGCCCAGATTCCGTAGGCGACGCCGTCGCTGCACTCTACATTCGAGGCGGTGGGTGCAGAGCGTTGGGTGAAACTGAGTTTGTGGCTCTTCGTATCCCGATCGAACCCGCGGGGGTCTGGCGCCCATTCGCAGGGCCATCGTCTGCAGATCCTGTGTCGTCGCGGAAAGCACGAAGTGCTGCGGCCCACGACCGAGCCACGCGCCGTGCAGTGCCTGGGCCAGAGAAGACAGATCAAATAGCCGGCGGGTATCTTCCGCCGCGGACCGCTGAACGGCGGGTGACCCGATGTGCACGAATCCGCCGAAAACGCCGCAGCCGACCAGGGCCAGCGCGGCAACTGCAAACGACCGGTTACGAGTTGAAGAGACCCGGTCGCGGCGGAGTGAATCGAGATAGTAAGTACGCCGCCAGAGATCACCAGGACCGTGATGACCTTCAACACGAATGGCGTGTCCAGGTCGCCGCGCAGGAAGTTCGCGAGGAATGTTCCTATATCGGCGATCATGGTGCTGGCCGTGGATCACGAGCGCCATATCAGTAAGCCACTTTCGCACGGAGCTTTCGAGGCGCTCCGGCTGGCGCTGAGCGCCGCGAAGGATGCCCAAAGTTACCAGCAGAAACAATGGAAACCCTACAATAATGCTGGCCAGCGCATCGGCCATATTCCGGATCGCCCAGTTACCGTCCGGGTAATTCAGCACGGGATTGGGGAAAGTGCGGTCGATGGCGGTGAACAGGAGCGCGCCCAACTGGATGGTCCAGATGTCCAGCGTGATGAAGGCGAGCAGCTGGTCGGAGAAGCGCATCTATCAGGCCGTCGGTGGCTGGGTTTCAGCGGGCATACCAGGCGGCAGTATAACAGTTTGGGCCCGGCGCCACGGAACGGTGGGTGGAGTTCGCCGTCTGGTCTATAGAGGCCGTTCTTCGCGTCTGGTACAATCGGTCAAAGGGGGTCGGCAGTTGACCAAAGCCACCTGGGATTTACCCCGCACTCTCGGCGCACTTCGCAACAGCGCCTTCTCCGAAGACCGCATCGGCGGCCGTAGCGTAAAAGACGAACTCCGCAATAATCTGATTCGTAAGCTGCAATGCCCTACACCTTTATTTCCGGGCATTGTGGGCTACGAGGAAACCGTGGTGCCGCAAATGGTGAACGCCATTCTGTCGCGGCACAATTTCATTCTGCTGGGATTGCGCGGACAGGCCAAAACGCGCCTGATCCGCATGCTGACCACGCTGCTCGACGATGTTTCGCCGTACGTCGAAGGCTGCGAGATTCACGACAATCCTTATCGCCCGATTTGCCGGCGGTGCCGCAACCTGATTCAGGAAGAAGGCGACGATACGCCGATCGCCTACCTGACCGCCGAGCATCGTTACGTTGAGAAACTGGCCACACCGGATGTGACCATCGCGGATATGATCGGCGATATCGATCCGATCAAGGCGGCGCGGCGCGGGCAGGACATCTCCGACGAACTGACCGTGCACTACGGCCTGTTGCCACGCGCCAATCGCGGAATCTTCGCCATCAACGAACTGCCCGACCTGGCCGGCAAGATCCAGGTGGGCCTGTTCAACATCATGCAGGAAGGCGATGTACAGATCAAAGGCTATCCGGTGCGGCTGCCGCTCGATCTGATGCTGGTGTTCACCGCCAATCCGGAGGACTACACCGCGCGCGGCAAGATTATCACGCCGCTCAAGGACCGCATCGGCAGCGAGATTCGCACGCACTATCCGGTGACGCTCGATCAGGGAATGGCCATCACGGAGCAGGAAGCATGGCTCGAGCGCGCCTTTCCGGAGAGCGCACCGATCGAGGTGCGCGTGCCCGTCTACATCAAGGAGATCGTGGAACAGTTGGTCTTTCTCGCGCGCGAGGACAAACGCGTGGATAAGCGCTCGGGCGTTTCGCAGCGGCTGCCCATCTCGGTGCTGGAGAACGTAGTGTCGAATGCCGAGCGGCGGGCGCTGAAGAGCAAAGAGCAGGTGGCCGTGCCGCGCGTGCTGGATATTTACTCCGCGCTGCCCTCCATCACCGGCAAGATGGAACTGGAGTACGAGGGCGAGCTGAAGGGCGGCGATACGGTGGCGCGCGAGTTGATCCGCGTGGCGGTGGGCAAAGTTTACGACCGGTATTTCGAAGGCGCCAACATTTCGCAGATCGTGCAGTGGTTCGATATCGGCGGCACGCTGAAGCTGGACGAGAGGCAGGATGCGGCGGCCATGGTGAACGCTCTAGGATCGATCCAGGGACTGATGGAGAAGTTGAAGACGCTGAAGCTTTCAGCCAACGAGCCGGATGCGGTGCGCGCTTCGGCGGCGGAATTCGTGCTGGAAGGTTTGTACGCGCTCCGGCGCATCAGCCGCAACGAGGAGCGGGAGTTCGGCGCGGGCGAGCGGAAGCGGAGGGTCCGCGGGAAGAGGGGCCTCCGCAGCGGCCGAATGTGCGACGACAGTATAACTAGGTGGTGGGTGATAGGTGGTGGGTGGTGGGTACCCGGTGCCGCGGCAGCGAGCCCCACAACCCACCACCTACGACCCACCACCCCTTATGAAGATTAGGTACTCCAAATACACCGGCGAAGACTTCGGCATCGACGCCGAGGATCTGATGCAGGCGCTTTCCGATTTCTTTCTGCACAGCGGGTTCAACACGCAGTACATGCCTTTCAGCGAATGGAACCAGCATACTCTGGAGGATCTGAAGAAAGCCATTCAGCAAGCGCTCGAGCAGGGCGATCTTTTCGATAACGAGCACATGCGGGAGATGATGGAGCGCCTCGAAAAACTCTCGCCGGAGCAGATGCAAAAGCTGCTCGATAATCTTGTGCAGAAGATGATCGACGAAGGGCAGATCACCATTGAACAGCCGTCGGAACAGCAGCCCGGCGCGGCGGGGGCGGCCAACGGTCCGGACAGCAAGGTACGTTTCGAAGTTACCGATAAGTCGCTTGACTTTCTCGGTTACAAGACGCTGAAGGATCTGCTGGGATCGCTGGGTAAGTCCAGCTTCGGACGGCACGATACGCGCGATCTGGCGACGGGCATCGAAGCATCCGGGTCGTCGCGGCAGTATGAATTCGGCGACACGCTGAATCTGGACGTCAGCGAGACGCTGTTTTCGGCGATCCGGCGCGAAGGCGCCAAGGTACCGATCGAGATCGAGTACGGGGATCTGCACGTGCACCAGTGCGAATACCAGAGTTCCTGCGCCACGGTGCTGATGCTCGATTGCAGCCACAGCATGATTCTCTACGGCGAGGACCGCTTCACCCGGCCAAGAAGGTGGCCCTGGCGCTGGCGCACCTGATCCGCACGCAGTATCCCGGCGACAGCCTGCGCTGCGTGCTGTTCCACGATTCGGCCGAGGAACTGGCCATCAGCCAACTGGCGCGCGTGCAGGTGGGACCGTATTATACCAACACGCGCGACGGGCTGATCCTGGCGCAGCGGCTGCTGGCGCAGGAAAAGAAGGATATGCGGCAGATCGTGATGATCACCGACGGCAAGCCGAGTTGCCTCACGCTCGAAGACGGGCGCGTTTATAAGAACGCATTCGGCCTTGACCCGCTGGTGATCAGCCAGACTTTGGAAGAAGTGAATCGCTGCAAGAAGCAGGGCATCCTGATCAACACCTTCATGCTGGCCAGCGATTACGGGTTAGTGAACTTCGTGCGGAAGGTAACTGAGATCTGCCGGGGAAAGGCTTATTTCACGACGCCTTATACCCTGGGGCAGTATCTGTTGATGGACTATATGAATCGGAAGACGCGCACGATTCACTGATTCAGCGACAGCGGGGCTGCAACGCTGCGCGGGGTGAAGCCCGGCTTCAAATCCAATTGCTCGGTGGGGCCGCCGCGCAGGATGCGATAGAGGGTGGCGCGGCTGATTCCCAGGATTTGCGCGGCTTGCAGCTTGTTTCCGCCTACGCGCTGCAGCACGTGGTGCGTGTATTGCCGTTCCAGATCGGCCAGCGGCATCAGGTCGGCTTCGGTCGGCCCGCCGGTGCCGTCGCGCATATATTCAGGCAGATCGCGCACATCAATGAACTCCGCGTCCGCCATCATGCAGGCGTGTCCCAGAACATTTTCCATTTCGCGCACATTGCCGGGCCAGTTGTGCCGTCAGCACCGCCTGCGCGCGGCGCGAGATGCCGCCGACAGGTTTGCCGTAAGCGCGGGCGAACCGCTCCACGAAATGGCGCTCCAGCAGCGGCAGATCTTCTTTGCGCTCGGCCAGGCGCGGCAGCTTCAATTCGACCATGGTGAGCCGGTAGTATAGGTCCTCGCGGAACTGGTTCATGGCGACCAGCGCGCGCAAATCGCGATTGGTGGCGGCGATCACGCGCACGTCCACTTTGCGGATTTCCGGCGAGCCTACCCGCTGCAGTTCCTGGTTCTGCACTACACGCAGCAGTTTGCTCTGCGTGGTGAGCGGCATGTCGGCGATCTCGTCGAGGAATACGGTGCCGCCTTGCGCGTATTCGAACAGGCCCGGTCGATCCTCAGTGGCGCCCGTGAAAGCGCCTTTGACGTGGCCGAACAGCTCGCTTTCAAATAGCGCCTCCACGATGGCAGAGGCGTTCAAGACCGCCAACCGCCGGGAAGCTACCGGATGAGATCGTGTAGCGCGTGCGCAACCAGTTCTTTGCCGGTGCCCGTGGCGCCGGTGATCA
>CAWFUH010000014.1:0-206773 GCA_963818855.1 Bryobacterales bacterium
ACTTATCCGGCCAATCTCTGCCCTTATTTGGGGGGTTGAGTTTGCGGGCTTCCGTGAGGATCTTAGTCAACCGATTGGAGAGCCGGTCGAGGCAAAGTCTCGAAAGGCCGTCCGGCATCGATCGACGGAACATCTCGATGGCATGTTGAGCGAAGAGCAGAGAGTCCACAATGCCATCTAAACCGGCGCGGGGCGAGAACGTTGGCGCTTTCGGTGGGGGCCGGATGCGGGGGTCGAGCGGGCCAGATGGAATCACGTTGGAGGTCGTTACCGGCAACAAAGACGTACCGCATCGTCATCCCTGGATCCTTGTGACCGAGAAATGTCATCAGCGCAGGTACGCTGACCCCCCCGCGAATCAGTTCACTGGCATAGGTGTGTCTAAGCTGGTGCGGAACGATGCGGGTGGTAATGCCGGCCGCCGCACGGACTTCGTACAGGTAGTAGCGCAACTGGCGGATCAAGGCGGTCTTGCCGTGAGGTCGGGCGAGCAGGCGGCCGTCGGGAGGCAGGGGGTCGAAAGAGCGGAAGAAGCGTAGGCGTTGCACGAGTTCACAGACAAACGAGTCTACCGGCACCATGCGTTCCGTTTTCAACTTGCCGAGGGGCACGTGAATTGCCCAACGATCCGGAGCGACGTTGCGCAGGCAATCCCAGGAAAGGTCGGCACATTCACCGATGCGCATACCGGTATGGCGCAGCAGCGAAAGAGTTGGCCGCCAGATCATTGCGGCGGAGCAACTCCATTGGATGAATTGATCCTGCGGGGCCGTCACGGCCCGAGCAAGACGTTGCGGAGGCCGCGGAGAATCCTCGCGACGGATCAAATGGGCCAGATCGGGAAGCTGTGCGGTCCAGGCAAGTTCCTCCAGGATGCACCGCAGGAGCATGAGTCGAGAAATATAGACCGCCGGCGCCAATGAGCGCAGATGGGTGAACCAGCCGAGGATGTGCGGGTCGCGGCGCAACTGATTTAACGAAGTAACATCAGGATGGTTTTCGCCAAGATAAATCAGGAAGTCGCGCGCGGTGCCACGGTATTGACGAGCTGAATCCCACACTTGGGCGGCAGTGAGGGACTCGACGGCTCGCTGGAACTGGAGAGCCAGTGGATGGTCCACAGGAACATGGCGGGAGAGTTCACGGCGGGGTCACCGGTACGGCCTGATGAGCTGGGCGACCGCTCGCGCATATTGCTGATAGACTTCCAGAGGCGTGACCTGCATGTAGACCAGCGTGGTCTGGATTTGCGCATGTCCCATCAACTGCATGAGGGCGGGCAGGCTCACGCCGGCGCGCACCATATCTGAGGCGAAGGTGTGTCTAAAACGGTGCGGGTTGGCAATGTGGACGCCGGTGGTCCGACGATGATAGCGAAACAGTGAGCGTAAACCCGCGGGTGTCATCCGGGCGCCGCGCGCGGGACCCTTGAGAGAAACAAACAAAGGATTCGTCGCGGTCGGCGGCCTCTCCAAGCGCAGATAGTGATCTAGCAACTGAGCCGCTTCCGGAGCTAACGGCAGGAAGCGGGTCTTGTTGCCCTTGCCGCGCACGCGGATCTGCGCTTCCGGCAACAACAGATCGTCCCGATTCAGATCCAGGACCTCTTGGGACCGGAGTCCCTGCAGCAGCATCAAACCCACGATGGCCAGATCGCGTGAGGTACGAAAACTGGACCAAAACCGTGCCACTTCGTCTACCGACAGCGGTACGATGGTTCGTTTGGGGGTCCTTACCCGCAACCGGCTCAATGCCAGCCGCGGCCTGCCGATGCCCATCGGTGCACGCTGCCAGTAAGTCTGCTGGAACCCAGGAGCAATCTGCCCCGGAGCGTCCGGGAATACGATGCGCAAGGCGCGATCGACAATGGCTACGCGCTGGTTGATGGTACCGCCGGTGAGCTCGCGTTGTTGACTGGACTGGATCGCACATAGTCCAGCAGTGTCGATTCGGTGAGTGCATCTTTGTGGATCGCGTCGGTGTGATGAACACTCTCCCACCAACGGAGAAAGTGCAACAACTCGTGCGCATAACTTTTCAGAGTATTATCTGCCAGGCGGCGCAGAGTCTCGTAATCGAGATACTGATTGATCCAGTCAATCTCACGTCCGGTGGCCTGCACGATGACGCGATAAGGGCATCGTGTCTGATTGTTGGAGGGCTGGTGGACCACACGAAACGTCATGGCCGGGCAGCCTCCAGCAGCGATTGGAACTGGCGGGCATCGCCGCCTTGGACGAAGAAGCTGTTCGGGTCGTACCCTTCGGGCAAGGAAACTCGGCAAGCGTTCAATCCTTCTTCCCTGAGTCGGCCTACCAGCACTTGGGCCGCCTGCTGGCCGCTGCCATTGCAGTCGGCATCAAAGGTGACATAGACGGTTCGCGCGCGGCCGTCGCACAGTTGCCGAAACTGGTGTGCATTGAGATGGTTTCCCATCCCACAGGTGACGTTGTGAAAACCGGCCTGCCACAGCGCGGCGTAGTCGAACAGACCCTCGACGAGAATCACTTCTGGAGATTGCCGGACTGGCTCCCACAAATACAGCCCACCCTTGGCCCCTGGCAAAAACCGGTGCGGCGGCGCCGTGGCTGACAGACTGCGGCCATAGAGGTTGCCTTCCAGCGGGAAAACGATGCGATGCATGTAGGTGTCGTATCCCACGGCGGAGACCAGACCGGCTTGATGCAGATGGGGGAGCGTATAACCCAACCGTGTCAGCCAACCGCGCAGGCATCCGCCAGGCGCGTAACCGATGCGCATGTGCTCGATCAGTTCCGGCGAGCGGAGTCCTCGGTGGTGCAGATAAGCAATCGCCTCGGCGTGACGGTGTAACTGCATGCGATAGAAACTCGCGACTTCGTGCAGCAAGGGTGTTCCACCACGCCATTGGTGCAGCAAGGCCAAGGCTTGCGGAAACCGCACCTGATGGTAGAGCTCTGCAAAGCGGATCACATCGCCGCCGCGGCCACAGCCGTAGCAGTAGAACAAGTTCTTGCCGGGATCCATCAGGAGGCTGGGCTGGCGATCGGCGTGAAGCGGGCACAACCCCATCCATCGGCCGCGGCTGAGCCGCCGCATCGGCCGCCAATCGTGTGCTTCCAGGTAGTCCCGCAAGGGAATCTGCTGTTTGAGTTCATCGAGTTCTTTCCGGCTCACGGACTGCTCGCCTCCAACAGCAGAATACGGCGGATCGCGGTCCAATCCCAGGCAAGGATGGTGGGTGAGATCGAAAGGCTCCAGCCGGCGGCCTGCCAGAGCTGGGCTGCCAGCAGGGTTCCCAGATGCAGCAAGCGTCCCGCCCACCGTCTCACCGTAGATGGGTCTGGCGATCGCGACGCGTCTGCGACGTCGGGGATGGATCGCTCCCAGGTGCCATCCGTTTGGTGCAACAGCTCCCACGCTTGATGCCGGCAGTGGAGGGTGTAGTGCCCGGACGGCGGCGACCAGTCGGGCAACACCGTAAATGTCTTGTGGCATGGGCGACAACGGCCCCGGCGAATCCAGATCCGCTGGTGCCGTTCGTCGTGCGCATTTTTGAGGCGCTGTCCGTGACCGATGATGGTCCGCTCGCCGCAAACCGGGCACAGCCGGGGGAGCAGTTCCAGCGGGATCTCGGTCACCCCGGGTCGGTCTTGTTTTCTGGCTCAGGCAGTGCGATAAAGAGAATCACGGCTGGTGTGAAGGCCGGCCCTGACCGTCGCTGCCAAGTCTCGATCTGGTGGCTGGCCTTCACCCTCCAGGTAAAGTCAGTTCCGAACGAAAAAAGAATATCGCGTTCTGCCTATTGCCCGCACGACCTCGTTTCAACATTGGCCGGTTTAAAACGACTATACGTCCATGTCTGCAAGATGGAAACGCTCCAGGAGGCTTACCAGATGGCGAAGAGTAATGACGGGGCACCCGGGACTGACGGGGTCACGTTCGAAGCCATCGAGGAAAGTGGAGAGGAGAGTTTTCTGAAGCAGATACGGGATGAACTGGTCTCCAACACGTATCGGCCCATGCGGGGACGGAAGAAGGAGATTCCCAAGGACGGGGGCAAGAAAGTCCGCGTTCTGACGATTCCGGCTATCCGCGACCGTGTGGTCCAGGGGGCGCTCAAGCTCATTCTGGAGCCGATCTTCGAAGCTGATTTTCAATCGGGGTCGTATGGATACCGACCGAAACGGACAGCGCATCAAGCGGTGAACCGAGTGGCACAGGCAATTGTGGAGGGCAAGACGCGAATCATTGACATTGACTTGCGGGCCTACTTCGATAACGTTCAGCATTATCTGCTGTTAGAGAAGGTAGCTCGACGGGTACAGGATGATGCGGTCATGCATTTGCTCAAGATGATGCTGAAGGCGACTGGGGAAAAGGGCGTTCCGCAAGGCGGGGTGATTTCGCCGTTGCTCAGTAACCTCTACCTCACCGAGGTGGATCGGATGCTGGAAAAGGCGATCGCCACCACGCGGCGCGGGGAATACACCAACGTCCAATATGCACGATTCGCGGACGATCTGGTGATATTGATCGACGCTCATCCGCGGCATGACTGGCTGGTGAAGGCGGTGGAAAGGCGATTGCGGGAGGAGTTGGCGAAACTACGAGTCGAGATCAATGAGGACAAGAGCCGGATGGTCGATCTGGCGAAGGGAGAGAGTTTTTCATTCCTGGGTTTTGAATATCGTCGCATTCGGAGCCGTAATCGGGTGTGGCGACCTTACTATGCGCCGAAGCTGAAGAAGCGGACTGCGCTGTTTGCAAAACTCCGGGAGGTCTTCCGACGCAACGTCAGCCAGCCTGTGGGAAAAGTGATTGAGAGGATCAATCCGATCCTGCGGGGCTGGGTGAATTACTTTCGGATCGGCGATTCGAGCCGATGCTTCTCTATGGTCAAACGATGGGTAGAAAAGAAGGTCCGGCGGCACTTGATGCGTGCCAGTAAACGCAAGGGGATGGGTTGGAAACGGTGGAGTAGGGAGTGGCTTTACGACGGGGTGGGGCTGTTCAATGACTACCGCCGCGTGAGGACACAGCAATTCCCGAAAGCCAGTCCAATGCCAAACGTCCCATAGACCTTGATGCGAAGCAAACAGGAAAGCCCACTGCGGGAAATCCGCACGGTGGGTTTGATGCGGCGGGGACTGGAAACGGGTTTACGGTTCGGCTAGTGAGGCACTCCCAGAGGAAACGGGGAGCCAACGGATAGGCTGAACCTACGGAATGCCGCGCCAGTCCTCGACCCTACCTATCCTGACGTTCCTGGCTGAAACGCGGGAATATGTGGGGGGTGAGTTGCGCAATGGAGATCGGCCCACCGGCAAACAGATCGCTCGCCACCTGGAGAGTGTGTTCGCCGCCTTACCCAAGGGCGTGGAGACCATCTATGCGCGCGCCGATTCCGGGTTTTACTGCAACGAAGCGGTGGAGGCGTACGAGAAAGCCGGGGCGCGGTACATCGTCTCGGCGCGCAAGACCTCGCGGCTGATCGACGAACTGAAGGGGGCGCCCTGGACCGGCTCGCCGAAGACCGATGCCGACGCACAGTGCGAATTTCGTTATCAGCCGGAGGGCTGGAGCCGAGCGCATCGATTCATCGCTCTGCGCTACATCCAGAAGAAGCAGCCGCCCGCGACGGAGAAGCCAGAACAATATCAGCTGTTCGACACTGCGGAGTACAGCTACCGCGTCTTCGTCACCGATATGAGCGACGGCATCGCCGTGCTGACGTGGTTCTACAGCCAGCGGGCGGGCGCGGAGAACCTCATTAAAGAAGCCAACAACGACGCGGGGCTGACAGACCATCCGTCGGGGCGGTGGCCGATGAACTGCATCTACTTTCAGCTCGCCATGGTGGCTTACAACCTCAATTGTTGGCTGATGCTGTTCAATCGAGAAGAGGAGGGCAAGGTCGAGCAACTCGGCCATATCACCCTGGCCACGGCTCGGTTGCGATTCCTGTTTCTGGCAGCGCGCATCTGGCGCCACGCGGGAACCGTAGGGGTCAGCTACAGCGATCACTACCCGGAGCAGCCCTTATTCCAGCGACTGATGGCACGGCTGCGGGCAGTGACGGCCGACGCAGAGGGTTTGCGCCGGTGATCGCGTTGGCCCTCCGCTGCTGAAGGGTGCGCATAGAATTCTATGCACACGCGGCCCCACTGAAACAATGACTTGCGAGTGGAGGGAATCAGTCAGGCACACAAAACGTCGAGGAAACAACCAGAATCGCGTTAGCTACGCAGTCAGGGCAGGCGCTCGGCTGCTCTTCAGGGTAGCTCTGTGCATAAGTCAGGTGACACCAGGCATTCGCTTCAATCGTTACTGAGCCGCGATAGTGAGGAACGCATTGGGTTGCGTTTCAAAGTCGCCAGACAGTCCCACCACCGTACGTCCTGGCCGAGCGTCACTGTGGACGGCACCACTACGTTGAGCTGATACAGTCCCAGACCCACCAGGCCGGCGAAACTGACGTCAGCGGCGATTCCGTCAACCGATATGGTCGGTGTCACCGAGAGCCCGTCGCCAGAAGCGAGCGTTGGTCCGAAGCCGGTAGCGAACAGCACGATGGTCTCGCCTGGTTCGGCTGGCGTAGCACCGGCAATAGTCGCTGCCGGCCCGATGAGGCTCCCGTTGGCGTGCTCGGCGGCGATGTAAGTATTGCCGCTGGCCGCATTGGTTCCTATCGTGAAGAAACCTGGCGCCAGAGGTTCCACGTTGACGGCCGCGGCTTCGCTGGTCAGGCCATTGTTGGTGGTCTGGATCTGCGCTGGGCCCGTCGGCGCGTTGGAGGGAACCAGAAAGTTCACCTGCGTATTGCTCACGAAGCTCACAGGAACCGCCGCGCCGTTTAGTGTTACGCCCACACCGTTGACTTCGGTGCGTAGCGTGCTGCCGGTGACCTGCCAGGTGCCCGTCGTGGCGGACAAGCCATTTCCCTTGATCGCGACCCATGTATTGTTTAGCTTTGCATAATATAGCGCAACTATTTCGACGGGATAGGGTTGAGTCCTGTATGGGAACCCTAGCAGGAATGCGACGGGACTTCGATGCTCTCGAACGCCGGCGGATGCAAGCCATCAAGCTGCTACGACAAGGGTTGAATCAGTCTGAAGTAGCTCGCCGTGTGAAGGTTTGTAGCCAGACCGTGAGTCGATGGAACCGGACTTTGTCGGAACAGGGGGAGGCCGCTTTGAAGAAAGCCGGCAGAGCGGGCCGCAAGCCAAAACTGGAGGCGGCCAAGTGGCAGCGCCTGGAGGAATTGTTGCTCCGTGGGCCGGAAGCGCTGGGCTACGAAACGCCTCTATGGACTGGTCAGCGGGTAGCCCACTTGCTGGAACAGGAGTTCGACATCGACTATCACCCCGGCCATGTGTGTCCCTGCTGCCGGCGCCGATAGCGTGGTTTCGGTTGGGGAGTGGTCTGCGCCGGTTTGGGATTAGCTTTTTCGCGTACCGCAATCGCGGTGGAGTCCCGAATCATATGCCCCACCAATCGCTCCCCCTGCGTGCGCGCGATCAACGCCGTATGCACCCGCTGCGGCAACTCGCTGTGCGCCAATTCCGCGAAGGCCCGCGAAAAGATGGTTTCATCGGGAACATCCGCCGCCCGGTTCCAACCGCAGATCCGCCGCAGCGCGCTGTCGATTTGCAGTCGCTCCAACAAGGCCCGGGTGTGCGGAATATGAAACACGGCCTTCGCCACGAAGGCCCGCGCGATGGCCGCCCGCGAATGGGCCGGCCGTCCCCGTCCATGGCGGACGCTGAGGAACCCATCCAATCTCAGCATCGCCAAGGTGGCCACCAACTTTCGGTGCAAATCGCCCATGCCACCCAGTTCCTCCTGCAAGGGAGGAAATAGGTGAGTTTGCAGTATGTTGGCGAATTGGCCCAGAAACTGAAGTAAGCTATTCCTAGGGCTGCTGCTTTTGGTAGGCTTTTGTTTCGTCACAAAAACATTTTACGGGATGGCCGCCTACGCTTGACCTGCCCGCGCGCAACCGCCCGGTGATCCCTTAGGGTCGGTCAGAGCCGCGACATACAGGACGCCTTCAATGCGTGATCGACTGCACGTAGCGGAAAGTCAGATACGGCTGTCAGCGTTTCTGCCGGCAAGTGTGCCAAAATTGAGAAAACTCCTTCGTTGGGTAAGGCAGAAGTTTCTCTTGAACCTGAATCTCAACATCAAGATCTTCGCCGATGGCGCCGACAAGGCGTCCATGCTGGACTCTTATGCCAAGCCGTGGATCCGCGGCTTCACGACCAACCCAACGCTGATGCGCAAGGCGGGAGTCCATGACTACGCAGCTTTCGCGCGCGATATCCTGTCCGCCATCCCGGACCGCCCTATTTCGTTCGAAGTCTTCGCCGACGAATTCTCCGACATGGAGCGGCAGGCGCGCATTATCGCCTCCTGGGCTAAGAACGTTTACGTCAAAATCCCCATCACCAATACGCGGCGCGAGCCTGCCCTCGATCTGGTTTGCCGCCTGTCGCATTCCGGAATCAAAGTGAACGTCACTGCCCTCCTGACGCTCGCACAAGTGCGTGACGTTGCCCAGGCCCTGGCCGGCGGCGCGCCCTCCTGCGTCTCTGTTTTCGCCGGCCGCATTGCCGATACGGGCGTTGACCCGCTGCCGACGATGTCTGCGGCCGTGGATCTGGTCCGCATGCATCCCGGTATCGAACTGATCTGGGCCAGCCCGCGCGAACTTCTGAACGTGATCCAGGCGGACCAGATCGGCTGTCACATCATTACCGTCACTGACGACATTCTGAAGAAACTGGATCTCCTCGACCGGGACTTGGCGGAATACTCGCTGGCCACCGTCAAAATGTTCCACGACGACGCCTCGAAGTCGGGCTATAAGCTCTGACGCAAGCCCCGCCGCGCCGCATCATGATAAAATTCGCCCGTGCCCGCCATCGCGCCGAAGCAGCAATATCAGCGCGCCGACGTTCGCCGGTTGCTCCATCTCTCCGAGCGGCAGTTGCAGCGATGGGAGCATCTCGGCCTGGTCATCAGGACGGAAAGCTATTCCTTCCGCGATCTCATCGCCCTACGTACCATCGGCGAACTGCGCGCCCACCGCATCCCCTTGCGGAAAATCGGGCGAGCTCTGGCATCCCTGAAGCAGCGGCTATCGGAAGTACGCGATCCGTTGGCCGAACTCAAAATCTTCTCCGACGGGCGCCGTATCGCCGTGCGCGTCGCGGGCCAGAACATGGAAGCTCTCACCGGCCAGATCCTTTTCGACTTCGAGACATCGGAGTTGGCCCATGTGCAATCCCTTCCCGCCCAGCCGCCGCCTCCGCCCCGCGGGCACGATTCCGAGGCCTGGTTCCAGAAGGGATTGTTCCTGGAAGAAACCGGCGCGCCGGTGGAAGAGGCGGTGGAGGCGTATTTGCGTGCCATCGAGCTCAATCCGCAAGCCGCCGGCGCGCTGGTCAACCTGGGCACGATTCGCTACCGGCTGCGCCAGTTTAAGGAAGCTGAGGACTACTACAATCGCGCTCTACAGGCCGATCCCAACTACCCGCTGGCGCATTTCAATCTGGGCAATCTTTATGACGAGCGCGGAGACCTGGCCGAAGCCGAACGCTGTTACGAGGCCGCCCTGCGTATCAACCCGCGGTATGGCGACGCGCACTTCAATCTCGCGCTGCTGTGCGAACGCCGCCGCGATATACTGCGGGCCGTGCACCACTGGAAAGCCTATTTGAAAATCGATAACACCGGCAATTGGGCCGAGATCGCCCGCCGCCAACTCGAAAAGCTGCGCGTGGCCTTGCTATCCTAAGTACTTGGAGCACAATACTTGAGCCGTATTCTGTTAGCTTTTCGTGCGTTTTTTGCGATCCTGTTCGGCCGCCCCTTGCCCAAGGAGATCAAGCCCGCGGCTGCCGTCCCGAAGGCCGCGCCCGCGGCTAAGCCCGAGCCGCCCAACCCCGCGCACGCCTTGCAACTCCTCGCCATCCTGCAGCGCGATTCGCGTCTGCTTGACTTCCTCATGGAAGACATTGCCTCCTTCGAGGACGACCAGATCGGCGCCGCCGTGCGCAGCCTGCACGACCAGGCGCGCGATTCCCTCTCCCGCTATCTCAGCCTTCAACCGGTGATCGACGGCGTGGAGGGCGCCTACACACGTCCCGCTTCCGCCGACCCTGCCGCGGTGAAGTTCATCGGCAACGTGCCGGCTACCAGGCCCGAGGGCGGAACGCTGCGGCACAAAGGCTGGCGCGCCACGAAGGTGGATCTGCCCGCTCTCAATCCCAAGCAGGACGCCGCCATCATCGCGCCTGCCGAGATCGAGATCGAATAGGACTCCTGTACATCCACGAATGGAACCACGCTACGTTATCGGTATTGACCTCGGCACCACTAACTCCGCGCTCTCCTACGTTGAGAACCGGCCGGATGCCGACCCCTTCGCCCCGGCCAACGTCGAATTGCTGACGATCCCCCAGCTGGTGAACCCATCGGAGATGCGCGACGAAAGCCTGCTGCCTTCGTTCCTCTATATTCCCGGTGCAACGGATTTTCCGGCGGGCGCCACCGCTCTCCCCTGGGATCCGAAGCCCGAAACTGTGGTGGGCCGTCTGGCGCAGAAACGCGGCGCCGAGAACGCCGGCCGGCTCATCTCGTCGGCGAAGTCGTGGCTTTCGCATGGCGGGGTGGATCGTACCGCTCCTATCCTGCCGTATCGCGCGCCGGAGGGCGTGTCCAAGTTCTCGCCCGTAGAGGCCAGCCGCCGCTATCTGGACCATCTGCGCCACGCCTGGGACACCAAGATGCCGGACGCGCCGTTCACCCAGCAACACGTGCTGGTGACGGTGCCGGCCTCGTTCGATGCCGTAGCGCGCGACTTGACTTTGAAGGCCGCCGAGCAGGCCGGCTATCAGAATATTACGCTGCTCGAAGAGCCGCAGGCCGCATTTTACGCGTGGATCGAGCGCCATCCCGACTGGCGCGAACGGGTCACCGTGGGCGACCTGATCCTGGTAGTGGATATCGGCGGCGGCACCACCGATTTCACCTTGATCGCCGTCACGGAGCAGGCGGGCGAACTGACGCTAGAACGCGTGGCGGTAGGAGAGCACATTCTGCTGGGAGGCGACAACATCGATCTGGCACTGGCGCGACTGGTCGCGGATCAACTGGCGCAGCAGGGCACCAAAATCGATAATTTCCAGCTCCAGGCGCTGTGGAACAACTGCCGGATCGCCAAGGAAAAGCTGCTGGAACCCGGCAACAAGAAGGATGAAGCGCCGGTCACGATACTCGGCAAAGGGACCGGCGTGGTAGGCGGATCGATCAAGGCGAAGCTGCAGCGTGCCGATCTCGAACGCCTGCTCAGCGACGGTTTCCTGCCCGCTGTCTCGAGCCAGGATATGCCCGCCCGCCAGCGACGCGCCGGGTTGCAGGAGATCGGCCTGCCCTATGCAGCCGACGCGGCCATCACTCGTCACTTGGCCCGCTTCCTGCGCCAGCAGGCGTCCGCTACCGAGCAGGGCGGCGTGCGGCGCGGCCCCAGCGGCCTGGCTTGCCCCACCCATATCCTTTTGAACGGTGGCGTGCTGAACGCCGGCTTGATCCGCGAGCGCATCCTGAGCGTGCTCGATTCCTGGCTGGCCGAAGAGGCTCTGCCGCCCGTGAAATCGCTCAGCGGCGAAGACCTGATGCACGCTGTTTCGCGCGGCGCGGCTTATTACGGGCTCGCGCGCCGGGGCCGTGGCGTCCGTATCCGCGGTGGTGTCCCGCGTACTTACTATGTGGCCATCGAAAGCGCGATGCCTTCGGTACCCGGCTTTGCGGCGCCGTTTAAGGCGCTGACGGTGGTTCCCTTCGGCATGGAGGAAGGTACCGATCTGCGCATTCCCAACCGCGAATTCGGACTGGTAGTCGGCGAGCCTGCCGAGTTCCGCTTCTTTACCTCCGCGGTCCGCAAGAACGATCAGCCCGGCGATTTGATAGAGGACTTCGGCGACGATCTGGAAGAGCTGGCGCCCATGGAGGTCAATTTGCCCGCGGAGCAGAATGCCGCGGATATAGTGCCGGTTTCGTTCGAGACCGTAGTCACCGAGACCGGCATGCTGCAGTTGTGGTGCGTGGCACGCGACGGGCGGCGGTGGAAGCTGGAGTTCAACGTCCGCGAGCGCATAGGGTAAGCTTCCACGCCTGCACCGTTATACGATGGCTGCATGCTGATCGTCATTATCCACATCCATGTAAAACCGAATTCCGTGGAAGCCTTCCGGCAGGCCACCATTGCCAACGCGCGCGAGAGTGTAAAGGAGCCCGGCATCGCGCGCTTCGACCTGGTGCAGCAGGCCGACGACCCGGCGCGTTTCGTCCTGGTCGAAGTTTATCGCACGCCCGCAGCTCCCGCCGCACACAGGGAGACCGCGCATTATCTGACCTGGCGCGACGCGGTCGCCGATATGATGGCCGAACCGCGCAACCGCGTCGAGTACGTCAATATTTTTCCGGCCGATGAGGGCTGGTAGAAGCAGCATGCGCTTTGAGTTCGCGACCGCCACACGCATTGTCTTCGGCCCCGGCACCGTGCGCGAGGTCGCCGCCGCGGCTGCGGAAATGGGCCGGCGGCCGTTGCTCGTCATGCGCGGTTCCTTAAAATTCGAGCGCCTCGGCATCGCGGGCGAGCCGTTCGCGGTCCACGGCGAGCCCACCGTGGCCGTCGTCCGGCAAGGCGTGCAACGTGCGCGCGACGCGGCGTGCGATGTGGTGATTGGCATGGGCGGCGGCAGCGCCATCGACGCGGGTAAAGCTATCGCGGCGCTGCTCGCCAATCGCGGCGACCCGCTGGACTACCTGGAGGTCATCGGGAAGGGCCAGCCGCTGACCACGCCGTCGGCGCCCTTCATCGCCATCCCGACTACCGCGGGCACCGGCTCGGAAGTCACCCGCAACGCCGTGCTGGCCTCGCCCGAGCATCGCGTAAAGGCCAGCCTGCGCAGCCCGCATATGCTGCCGCGGCTGGCGGTAGTGGACCCGGAACTCACGCTGGATCTTCCGCCCGCGCTCACCGCGGCCACGGGACTCGATGCGCTCACCCAACTGATCGAACCGTACGTCTCTTGCCGCGCCAATGCCATGACGGATCTGTACTGCAGGGAGGGCATGCGGCTGGCCGCGTCCTCACTCGAACGCGCCTGGCATCACGGACACGATCTCGCCGCCCGCGCGGACATGGCCTTCGCCAGCCTGTTGGGCGGAATGGCGCTGGCCAACGCCGGCCTGGGAGCGGTACACGGCTTCGCGGCGCCGCTGGGCGGAATGTTCGATGCGCCGCACGGTGCGCTGTGCGCCGCGCTGCTGCCGCATGCCATGCGGGTGAATATCGCGGCATTGCGGGCGGCGGCTTCCGAAACCCCAGCCCTGCTGCGCTACACGGAAGCCGCACGCATCCTCACCGGACGCCCGGACGCCACGCCCGAAGATGGAGTTGGCTGGGTGGACTGCTTGTGCCGCGATCTGGAAGTGCCACGGCTGCGCGCTTACGGAGTCAGTCGATCGGATGTGCCGGGGTTAGCCGAACTGGCGAGCCGCGCCAGCAGCATGAAAGCGAATCCCGTCGTGCTGACGCGCGATCAGTTGGAGGAGTTGCTCACGCGTGCCATCTGACGATCGCCAATCAACGCCGCTGGAACCATTTCAACCGCGCCAATAATCCGTAAAACACCAGGCAGCACCAAAAATCGATAGCCAGTCCCCAATCGATTCTGTGGGGCACGTGCCGGCCCGCCGGTGGCAGGAACCGGTCCAGACTGAAGTACACGGCATTGCCCAGCACCACCGCTGCGAGGCTATGCCAGAAGCGGCGCATCGAGAAAAGTTGATAATCAGGCATCCCGGCGCGCTCCCGAGCGCCGGCCACGGACGCTCGGCCGGCTATTGCACGTGCATGGCATCACCGAAATAAGACAGAATCTGTTCCGAGCAGCGGCGGCACGATTCATCTTCATCCGGGTCGCGCGCCTCGCAGCGAATCAACTCGCGGTCTTCGAATGCCATACTGCGTCCGCAAACCCAGTCTTCCCCGTCGCGGATGTGGATGTGATTGAACTCTGTCACGTTACGATCCTTGTAAATGCAAGTGTTTCGATGGCCGCAGGTTCTGCTTCGGTTGCGAAACTGCGGCATCCGCTGGTAGAATACTAGTTTCGCAGTTTTTCCAGGAGATTTCCGAACAATGGCACGAGTTTGCGATGTGTGCGGGCGCGGCCCGCAGTTTGGCCACCGCGTCAGCCACGCTCATAATGTGAGCAAGCGGCGCTGGAATTTAAATTTGCAGCCTGTCCGCGCACTGGTCAACGGAGCTACCAAGCGACTGCGCGTGTGCACATCCTGCATTCGTTCGGGTAAGATTCAGAAGGCTGCGTAGGATGCTCCGTCGGCGGCAAGCGCCTGCCCGCTATCAAATAAACATCTCTTCGTCTTGCGTGACATGCTCCGGAGTGTTACGGTTGCCTCCCTGCGCGTAGGTGTTCAAAGCCGCCTTCACACCGGCGACCAGGCCGTTCACCTCTTTCACCGGCCGCATGACCACGCTCTTGACCGCATCGCTCGCGTGTTCCACCTCTTGCACGGCGTGCTCCACGGTTTGATCGATCTGGGCAATCCGGGCTTTGGCCCGCCCGCTGGTATCATCTATCATTTCGCCGATGCGGTCGGCGTGCTGGCGCGCGGTCTCGACCAGCCGCAGGCTTTCCGCGGTGATCTGGACCACACGGGGGCCCACGTCTTCCAAAAGCTTAGCGCCATTGGTCACAAATGCATCGAAACGGTCCACCAGCGGTCCAAACTTGGTCTGCGCCTCCTTGCCGGCCTGGTGGGCTTCCATTAAAGCCCGGTACATGGCGCCCAGAATGAGCGCCTGCACCAATACGGCCAGACATGCCACCACCGCGGCTACGGCGATCACCCATTGGAAGACTGGAGACATTCGTGAACCCTCCGCGGGTCTTGGTCTACTGAGCAGGTCCTTCGGCGGGAGGTGCGGGCGGTTGGTTCACCGCGTCGCGATAGGCCTGCTTGCCGGCGGCCATGGCATCGGCTATGGTGTCCTTCTGCCGGTTCAGTGCATCCTTGCTCTTGTTCAGTAAATCGCCGGCGGAGTCCTTCAGCTCGGTACCTCGTTGCTTGATATAATCAGTGCCCTCGCCGGTCTTATCCTTGATGAGCTGGCGCGTTTCCGAGCCGGCCTTGGGGGCGAACAACATACCTATGCCGAGACCCACCCCTAGGCCCAACAGGAAACTGGAGAATCCACTCTTATCCATGTCATTCCTTCCTTTTACACTTCTCAGTATACCTTGCGTTGCACAGAGTAGTAGCATGATAAACAGCTACTCCACTGGAAAGCCATCGGTATGAAAGAGCAAAAACGTACACGGCTGGATTCAGCCGCGCTGTGGGAGTACGCACTGCGGGTTCTGGCCGGCCGCGCGCACTCGAGTGGTGAGTTACGTCAGAAGCTGCGCGCTAAGGCCGAACGCGTCGCCGATGTGGACCCCACCATGGCGCGCTTGAAGGAGTACGGCTATCTCAATGACCGGCAGTTCGCCGAGAGTTTTGCCGCCGCGCGCCTGGAAAACAAAGGCTTGGGCAAAACGCGCGTGCTGGCCGATCTCTCGCGCCGGCGGGTGGCGCCGGCGGTCGCGCAACAGACGGTGAAAAAGGTGTATGAAAATGTCAGTGAAGAGGCTTTGGCCGAGGATTTCGTGCGGCGCAAATTCCGCCTGGCGACCAGGGAGAATCTCTTTCAGGACGAGAAGCAGATGGCCTCCGCCTATCGCCGGTTGGTGCGCGCGGGCTTTAGGCCGGCGGCCGCCATCGCGGTACTGAAGAAGTTCGCGCGGGATCCCGATCTGCTCGACGGGTTCGAGCCGCCAGAAGATACCGCGGAAGGCACGGCGGAAGAGTAGGGGCTTCTCTGCGATAATAAAACGTCATCAATGCCCGTCTTCGTTAACACTTTCTTTGAGGAACGGTTGCAGCACTTATTCGATCTGGCGAATCTTGCGGAGCGGATGTTCTCTTCCGCTGGGCTGGAATATCGTATCGTGGGCGGCGTGGCAGTTTATCTATATGTCGAGGAGCGCGAGCCGGACGCCGGACGTCTGACCAAAGACGTGGATATCGCCGTGCGCCGCGCCGATCTTGACGAAATCGCGGAAGCCGCCGGCCGGTTCGGACTCGAATACCGTCACGTCGCGGGAGTCGACATGCTCGTGCGGCCTGATCAGCCTTCGGCACGGCGTGCCATCCACATGGTCTTCGCCGGCGAGAAGGTGCGGCCGGATGCCGTGGCGCCCACGCCGGAACTCGGACCGTGCCGGGAGCTTCGGGGATTGCGCTTGATCCCCTTGCCGGACCTGATCCGGATGAAGCTCACGAGCTACCGCCTCAAAGATCAGATGCATCTGAAGGATCTCGATGAGGCCGGACTGATCACTCTCGAAGTCGAGGCGGGTCTCACACCGGTGCTGGCAGATAGACTGGCGTCGGTCCGCGCGCACGCTTAACGTGGTTCCCGGCGCTCCCTCACAGGCCCGCTGGATACGCGACGCACCTCGCGGCGTGCTGCCCGCCGCCGTGCTCGAGCGCATTATCGGTGTGGCTTTCCCGCGCTCTCGCCTGATCGCGTGCGAGCCGCTCAGCGAGGGCCTGCGTAACACGAACATCAAACTCTATCTCGACAGGCAGCCCGAACCGGTCGTGCTGCGTATATACGAGCACGATCCTTCGCTATGCCAGAAAGAAATCGACCTGATGCGCCTTGTCTGCGGCGCGGTACCCGTGCCGGAAGTGATCTACGCTGCGCCGGCCGGCTGGGAGGACCTGCCGCCGTTCACTTTCGCGCGCTGGATCGATGGCATCGGCTTCCGCGAATTGAAACGCACCGGCGATGCCGAAGCCATCGCGCAAGCCGCACGAGCCGCCGGCGCCGTTCTGGCCGGCATCGGCCGCTTCAGTTTCCCGAAGCCCGGCTGGCTGGCTTCCGGCCCATCAGTCGGCGCGCCGCTCCTGGACGGTGTCAATCCCATCCCGCGCTTCATCGACCTGTGTCTCGCCTCGGCGAATCTGCGATCCCGCATGCCGGCTGAACTGCGCGACCACACGCATACCCTGGTCTGGTCGTGCGCCGCGGAATACGCCAGTCTCGATGCTGAATGCCGCCTCGTCCACGGCGACTTCAATAAGCGCAATGTGCTGATGCGCCGCGCCGCCGGCCAATGGCAGGTGGCCGCGGTTCTCGATTGGGAATTTGCCGTTTCCAGTTCTCCCCTTGCCGACGCAGGCAGCTTCCTGCGCTATGAACGCGCCGCGCGTCCGCTGCTCGAACCGCACTTCTCCGCTGGTTTCGAGGACGCCGGCGGCCACTTGCCGCATGACTGGCGGCGCCTGGCCCGCCTCATCGATCTGGCGGCTCTCTGCGAAAGCCTGACGCACGATCGGCTGCCCGAAACCGTTGTCGGGGAACTGGGGGAACTCGTGCGCGCTACAATCGAGGATCGCGACCCATCATGAACGCCGATCGCCTGATTCAAATCGCGCAGGGCCTCGAAATCGGCAATATCCGCCGCCACATTTTTCTGTGCTGCGATCAAACCAAGCCCAAATGCGCGCCGAAGGAAGCCGGCCTCGAATCCTGGGAATATCTCAAACGCCGACTGGCGGAGCTGGGCCTGCTGACGGGCCAGAACTGCGTATACCGAACTAAGGCGAATTGCCTGCGCGTCTGCGAGCAGGGGCCCATCGCCGTAATCTATCCCGAGGGCATCTGGTATCACTCGGCCACGCCCGAAGTTCTCGAACGGATCATTCAGGAACACTTGATCGGCGGGCAGCCGGTCGCGGAATACCTGTTCGCCAGGCGTCTGGTATGACTCATGGCGTCCAGTTCCGCGAGCGGCCGCCGCGCCATCATCACTCCACGGGATGCCACGAATCATCCGGATCGAAGCTGGTTATCGGCGCCCCCGCCTTGCCGGCAACGGGCGCAATGTCTTTTTCGTAGACCACTCCGTTCTGATTCACAATGAACGTGTGAATCCCGGTAACTTCGTATTCAGCCGGCCAGGCTACCAGGCCAAACCCGCCAACCAGCTTGTTATTGACAACGTAATTGTGCGCTCCACCCGGCGCGTGAGGGCCCTGGCCAACGAGAACCCGGAAATAATATCCGTGGTAAGGTTTGGCCCGGCCGGCTTGTGTGCCGTCCCCTGCCGCTGAGGCGAAACTCTCCGGGACCAGCGGGGTACTGGCGTCTTGCCAATACAGCCCATCGTGCTTGCCTGGAGCGCTCATCACATGAAGGGCATATTTGAGCATGCCATCCTTGTCCCAATCTTCGGAAGCGTACTTCTGCTGCGCCGCCACGTAGCCTTGACAGATTTCGATGGCATCAAGTTCGTGGGTGCCGATGCGCCGCGCGTGCATCTCGGCCTTGGTTACAGAAGCGTCGAAACTCCATTTCCCGTTGGTGCGGACGATGGGCACCGGAAAGGGCCAGTCCTCGTCCCCGATCGCCAGAATCGCACGGTTCGGGTTTAGCGCGGAGATTTCGAGCCGGTGCTTGTCGCGCGCGAGCTTGGCGAATTCGGTCTGTTCGGCGGAATCCTGCGCGGCGTTGCCGCAGGTAAGGGTATCTTTCGCGTTCGGACCGAAAATTGCCATTAGGCGCGCGGAATCGTGAGCCTCGGCCGCACTGATGACGGCTTGCACAGCAGCTTCCGCGGAATCGAAATGCTCTTGCGCTAGCGCAGGCGCGGCGAATGTAATCGCCAGCGCGGCGCAAATCGTGCAAAGCTTGATATTCATTTTACTAACGCCTCCCTCCACCGCCGCCATGGAATCCACCGCCGCCGCCGAATCCACCGAAGCTGCGGCCGGCTCCGATGCTGCCGAAGCCGCGATCGCTTTGTATGCGCGCCATCCCACCGTTGTGGTAGCCGCCGAAGACACTGTGGTTGCCCGTGTAACCGCGCTGCTCAAAACCCCGACTACCGAAGTGCTGCTCAGGCGCGCTGCGGACGTTACCCTCACCGCGACCCAAGTTGCCCTCACCGCGACCCAAGTTGCGTCCGGCGCCTTCGCGGGAGTCGCCATTGCGCGCATAACGGCTGGCCACCTCCCGATTGCCGTAGGGCACGCCGAGGCGGTGCACCGGATCATGCGCCCACGTGGAACGGCCCAGATAATCGCCCCCGAAGCCGTAATGGAAACCGTAGCGATGAAAGAAGGAATGGTTGAGGAAAATGCCGCCGCCGAACCAGTCGGGCCCCCATCCCCAGCCACCCCAGCCCCATCCGCCCCATCCGCCGAAGTATAGTCCAATGTCGATGCCCGGGAACCAACCTATGCCCAGACCAATGCCCGGGTAAAAAATGGGCGGATAAAACCCCCAAACCGGCGGTCCCCAAATGTACACTGGATTATAATTCGGCACGTACCAAATATCCGGGTTTGCCGGCTCTATATCGATTGCCGACTGTCCATTCTGGTTTTGCGTCGTAACGTTCTCTTGCGGCGTGGAATGGAGCGTGCCCTTGGCTTCGGCTTGCGCCCGCATACGCTGCACTGCCTGCATAACATCCTTTTGCTGAGCCAGGAAGGCATTGCCAAGCTGCGTGGTCCAGCCGTTATCCTGGCTCAAACGGGCGAGCACATCGGGGAAAGCCACCAGCCCCTGCACGCTGGGATCCCAGTGCTGTTTCTTTACCTCGTCCATGAGTTTGGAGGGTTTCCACTTTGGATGATCCCGCACCCACTGCTCCGCCTCGGCGATCTCGACCGGGTAAGTGGACGCCGCCAACAGTTGGCCCAGCAAGGGGTCTGGATAGAGGGCGATGGGTGCCACCAGATCGTCGAGCGCCTGCGGCGATAGCGGTGTCCCCGGCGCTGCAGCTCCTGCGGGTGCGCTGGGAGGCGCGTTCTGGGAACCGTCCGGCGGGGGATCCTGGGCGGCCGCCGCAATTAAGAAAAGTAAAAAAACGGCCAAAGCCGCCGCGCCACAATGCGATCCCTTGCTTGACATTTCACTAGTTAGAGTGGACTGCGTATTTTCCGGTTGCCAGCCGGTTCAATCAATTTGTGCAATAACCCACGCTTCGCAAGCCTGAAAGCGTGCGCCGCCTTTTTGCGATAGTCTACCCCTATGAAGCAAATTCCCACTCGCCGGGCTTTCTTCGCCCAGACAAGCAGTCTTATCGCCGCCGGCGGCCTGTCCGGCATGGCGACCCTCCACGCCACACCCGCGCCTGATGGCGTTACCGCCGAAGGCGAAGACTACTACGACAAACTTGGCGTCACCAAGATCATCAACGCAGCGGGGACCTACACCATTCTCACGGCATCCATCATGCCGCCCTCCGTGCAGGCGGCGGTGGCGCGCGCGGCCCAACATCCGGTCCGCCTGCTCGAGTTACAAACGAAGGCCGGCGCATACCTCGCCAAACAGTTGCGCACGGAAGCCGCCATGGTAACGGCCGGCGCTGCGTCCGCTCTGACGCTGGGCACCGCTGCGTGCATGATGGTCGGGAACAAGTGCTCGCCGCACGAGGTGCCCGGCGGCGCGGTCGGCATGAAGAACGAAGTCATCGTGCAGAAGACCCACCGCTACGGTTATGACCATGCCCTGAGTAATTGCGGCATTCGCTTCGTCGAGGTGGAGAACCTGGCGGATTACGAAGCCGCGTTCCATGACCGCACAGTGATGGCGCACTTCTTCAACGCCGCCGAGCGCGGCCAGATCAGCCGCGAAGACTGGATCCGCGTAGCCCATAAGCATGGTGTTCCCTGCTTCAATGACGCGGCGGCCGATGTGCCGCCCATTTCGAACCTGTGGAATTACACGCAGATGGGTTTTGATCTCGTGACTTTTTCCGGTGGCAAAGGAATTCGCGGCCCGCAAAACGCCGGCCTGTTGTTGGGAAGGAAAGATCTGATTGCCGCGGCCGTGATGAGTAACAACCCGTACGACGATTGTGTGGGCCGGGGCATGAAGGTGGCCAAAGAGCAGATCGTCGGCATGGTGGCAGCCGTGGATTGGTTCCTGAGCCAGTCCGACGATCGGATGCAGGCGGAATTCCAAGCGCGCGCGGACCGGATCACGGCCCACCTGAAAGATCTTCCCACTCTCGAAACCAGGACCGTGGTGCCGCCGGTTGCCAATCAGGTGCCGCATTTGCTGATTCGCTACGATCGGCAGCGCTTGAAAATCTCGCCGCTCGACGTGAAAGAGCAATTGCGCCGCGGCACGCCGAGCATCGAATTGAATCCCGCGACGGGCACAAACGAAGGCAGTGCGGGACTACCTTCCGACGCCAACACCATCGTGGTAGGGGTCTGGATGTTGCAGCCCGGCGAGGATATGATCGTCGCCCGGCGCCTGCGCGAAGTTCTCTTGAGCGCCGCCTGAGGATAGGCATGGAACGCCGCGATTTCTTTACCGCCGCCTTCGCGCTGGGCGGTGCGCTTGAGGCGTCCGGCCAGACCGCTGCTTCCCCTGCCGATGTGTTCGTGGAACGGGCCGCCACGGGACAGCCGTACAAAGGCAAGGTGCTGGCGCTCATCACGCCGCACCTGGATGACGGGCCGTTTTTTGCCTGCGGAACCGTCCTGAAACTGCTCGCGGAAGGCTACACGGGATATTTCATCCGCACCAGCAACGACGAGAAAGACTCCTACAATCTCACACTCGGCGAAACGGTGGCGGCCAATGAACACGATACCCGCGAATTATTGAAGGTCTCAGGACTGCGGCAGTCGTTCGATCTGAGCTATCGGAATCATCGCATGGACGACGTGGCGCGCACGGAGATACGCGCCCGCCTGATATTTCTTTTTCGCCTCCTCAAGATAGATACCGTTTTCAGTTATGATCCCTGGGGACACTACGAAGAGAATCCCGATCACTATGTAACGGCGCAGGCTGTAGAGGCGGCCTGCTGGATGTCCGGCGGTCACCTGGACATGCCCGAGCATTTTGCGGCTGGCCTCCAGCCGCACAGCGTCTCCGAGAAATACTATTTCGCGCGCGGCCCGCAACTGGTAAATCGCGCCGTGGATATCGGGCCTACCCGGGACGGGAAACTCGCTTGTCTAAGATCGTGCCGGACCATGATGCTCCATATGATCAAAGATCTGAATCGATCCCTGGCGGAACGCAGCCTTCGCTTGCCATCATTCACAGGGGACGAAGATGCGGCTATCGGAGAATTTACTAAGTTGGCGCTCGAGAACCGCGACCGCGCTGTGGGACGCAAATACGGCCTGGAGTACGCCGAAGAATTCCATTACATCGGGCCTGATAAGTCACTCGAAGATTATGTTTCCCAACACGCTGTCCGCATGTAGCCGCACGCTGGAGGGCGGGCTTTAGCAGGCGCGGCGCTCCAGCGCCGCCTTGACAAATCCCGCGTGGACCGATGTATACTAGCTGAAATCTCGCAAATTAGGGGGAGCGCATGCGAACACGCTACCGCTATACGTCTACGCGATTGTTGTTTCTGGCCGTGGTGCTCGCCAACGTGGTGTCCATCAACATCGAAACCAATTTCAGCAAAACAGCGGTCTCCGGCGCTGACGGGACCTATCGAATCCTGGCGTTTGAATCCGGGCCGCTGGGCACTCTTGCCGATGCCAACCGCCGGTTTTTCTCCGGTCGCGGGATGTCCATCGTGTTCCGCGGTGAGTTCTTCAACATTTTCAACCACGCCAACTTCAACAACCCGGTGGGCAACTTCAGCAGCTCGCAATTCGGCGAAGCGACCAGCGCCAGAGATCCGCGCATTGGACAGGTCAGCTTCAAGTTTCTCTGGTGATGCCGGCCGCGGGTTATCTCGCCCTGTTTCTGGCCGCCGCCACGGCCGCGACTCACTACAATCAGGCAGTCGCCCTGAAGCTGAAGGGCGATGCCGCCGGAGCGGCCCGCGAATGCCGCGCCGCTATTGTCGTTGATCCAGCCTACGCACCAGCGCTACGTCTTCTGGCGCGTATCGATCTAGAGCAGAACGATCCGTCTGATGCGGCGCGCGAATTACGGCGGGCCATCGCCGCAAGACCGTCGGCGGACCTGCATTTCGAGTTGGGCCTGGCCGAGGGCCAGCTCGGCAATCTACCTGAAGCCGCCGCGGAGTTCCGCCGTGCGGCGCGCCTGAATCCGCGATTTGCCCGCGCGTACGACCGTCTGGGCGCAACCCTGCGCCGGCGTGACGATCATCGCGGTGCGCTAGCCGCTTTCCAGCAGGCTGTCTCAGCCGATCCGAACGACGCCGACGCACGCTACGATCTGGGTCTCGAGTTGAAGACAACGGGCGACCCGGCGGGGGCCGCGGCGGCGTTCCGTAAGGCACTCGAGATCCGGCCTGATTTCGAGAGCGCGCGTTACAACCTGGGCTTGGCCTTGCGCGCACAAGGCCAGACTTCCGCGGCGCAAAAAGAACTGGACGAGGTGAAAGCGCTGCACGAATTCCGCACGCGCCTGGCGGAATCGAAGCAACTGATCCTCCAGGGTGTCGAAGCGCTCAAGCAACAGCAACTCGGCAAAGCCCACGACCTGTTTCAAAAGTCCGTGGATGAGAGCCCCGAAAATCCAGTGGGCTTCTATTATCTCGGTGTCACCTTGGGACGCCAGGGAGAGAACGATCGCGCGCTGGCGGCCTACCAGCGGGCGCTGGAGATCAAGCCGGACTACGCCCAGGCGCACTCTAGTGAGGGGCTGCTCTACTGGCTGCGCAACGATCGCGCCCGCGCGCTCGAAGAGTTTCGTCAGGCGGTGATGTGCGATCCGGATTTGGCCGAAGCGCACTACAACTTCGGTTTGGCGCTGTTCGAATCTGGCCGTCCCGATGAGGCTTTACGGGAATGGAACGAGGCTGTGGCGCTCGATCCGGATTATACGGACGCACGCGTCCGGCTGGCACTGCTCCTCAGCTCACGCAAAGATCTGGCCGGCGCCGCCAACGTGTACCGCGAACTGCTGCGGCACAATCCGAATTTCGCTGAGGCGCACAACAACCTGGGACTGGTGCTGCTGCAGTCGGGCGATGCCGCCGCGGCCGACGCTGAGTTCCGCCAGGCCGTCCGCCTGAAGCCGCGCTACGCGGAGGCCCACTATAACCTGGCGCTGGCGCTGCGCCAGGAGAACAAAGAAGACGAGTCGCGCGTGGAATTTGAGAAAGCTTTCGCAATCGCACCTGAGCTGCGGAGCGCGCCAACAGGGAGATAGGGCACAGGCGTTAAATTATTCCGCCAGCGCGAAGGACACTACGTTTCCGCCGGCCGCCACGGCTAAGTATTGCTTGCCGCGCGCCAGATACGTCATCGGCGATGCCTTCCAGGCCGTGTTGAGGTGCATGTGCCAGAGCGGCGCGCCAGTGGCGGAGTCCACCGCGGCAAAGGCGCCCGCATTGTCGCAATAAAACACGATGCCGGGGACGGCCAGTACGCCGCCCCAGCTTTCCTCTTCGCCGGTCTGCGAAATCTCCCAAACGATCTTGCCCGTGTCCAGGTCGAGCGCGCGCAGATATTGGCGCGGCGTTTCGCCGGGAACCTCGCGCGCCCCACCGCCGTAGTAGGATTCGCCGGCTTTCCACACGGCCGACGACTTCGAAAAAATGTTGCATTTTTCGAGCGCAAGCAAATAGAACAGGCGGCGGTTCGGATCGAAAGCCGTGGACATCCAGTTGGTGGCGCCATCCATGGAGGGGCATGCGCGCGCGCCTGCCAGTGTGGGCTCGCTGCCGGGAACCAGCAGTGGGCGTCCATCTTTGCCGATGCCGCTCGCCCAGGTCAGCAGACGTACAAACGGCGTGGCGTTGAGGAACTGCCCGCTGCCGCGGTCGAGCACGTAGAAGAAGCCGTTGCGATCGCCGTGCAGAAGAAGCTGCCGCGGCCGGTCGCCATAGCGCGCATCCACCAGCATGGGCGTCTCGGTGGCATCGGAATCGTGCAAATCATGCGGTGTGAATTGATAGTGCCACTTCAGCGCGCCGGTGTGCGGGTCTAGCGCCACCACTGAATCGGAATAGAGATTATCGCCCTGGCGCTCGTCGCCGTTGAAATCCGGGCAAGGGTTGCCGACGGGCCAGAACAGCGTTCCTGTTTCGGGATCGTAGGTTCCGGTAAGCCAGGTGGCGGCGCAGCCATGTTCGATCGCGCGTCCTACCCAGGTGGCAGCGGCGGGTTCGCCGGGCGCGGGAATGGTCCAGAATCGCCAGACTCGTTCGCCGGTGGATGCGCGGTAGGCGGACACGAATCCGCGAATGCCTTCATCGCCGCCGGAAGTGCCGGAAACGACCAGGTCTTCGACCACCAGGGGCGCGGATGTAGCGCCGTAATTCGCGTTGGAATCCGCCATTTGGGTATCCCACAACAGCGTGCCGGTCAGGCTGTCGAGCGCGATCAGGTGGGCGTTATCCGTGACCATGAATACACGATTGCCGAGCACGGCCACACCGCGGTTGATACCGCCCGCCGCATCCCCGGACAGCCCTTTGCTCCGCGGACGCTCGTAGTGCCAGATTTCGCGGCCCGTGGCGGCATCCAGGGCCCAAGCCGCGTTGACGTTGGTGATGTACATCACACCGTCGACCACGATCGGTGTGACTTCCAGATGGCGCGCGCCGGGAACCGGGAAAATCCAGCGCGGCGCCAGGCGAGCGACGTTGTGCGGGGTGATCTGGTCGAGCGCGCTATAGCGATTGCCGCCCGGTTGGCCGTGATAGGTCGGCCAATCGCCTGCTTGCGGATGGGCGATTCGGTCCCAAGGTATGCCGCCAGGGCGGGCTGTCTCGGTAGCCGGTGACTCGACGGCTGGATTCGCGAGGAAAGCGATCAGATCTGCCGTTTGAGCCTCGGTGGCATGCAGCGCGGGCATATAGGATGCCGCGTCGCGATCGATGGCCGCGACCTCATCATGGCGCAACAGGTGCAGGCGGCCATCGAAATCCTGCAGTTGCAGATCGTAGATGCTCTCGTTGCGCAGCAATCCGCGAACGGCGGCGCCCGAGCGCAGCCGCACGGTGACTGCTTCATAGCCGCGCTTCTGGCGGGATGACGGGTTGCGCAAGGATTGCTCCATTTCGGCCAGAGTCATTTTTTCGCCGGCATCACTCAGATCCGGGCCGGTGACGCCGCCGCGGCCGCGCATAGAGTGGCATTCGGCGCAACGGCCTTCGCCGAAAAAGAACGCGGCGCCTGCCGAAGCATCGCCTGCGGGCATGTTGTCGCGCGCGGGAGTAACCCGCGAACGCACGAACGCGACCAACTGAGATAGTTCAGGCTCCGGCACGTCGAAGGCCGGCATGCCGGCGTCCGGAATGCCGCTGTGAATCAGGGCGCGCACGCTCTCTTCCGATTCGAGGCGCCCGCGTTCTCCGCTGCCGATCGCCGGCGCGCGCTCACCGCCAGTGCCGTCGGCTCCGTGACACCCGCCGCAGCGCGTTTCAAAGCGATGCCGCCCTTCCGCCAGCGCCTGCGCATCGCCGGTGAACACCAGAGTGCCGAAGTTCTCCGGCACATGGTTGGGGTCGCGATTTACCACGCAGGTGGGCTGCCAGCACAGAAAACGGCGCTCGGTGTCGGGTCCCAGGCCCTCGATGCGATACAGGTTGGCGCGCCACTTCGTGCCCGGCTTCACCGGCGCGCTGCTGATGGCGCTCAGCGGGATGCGGGCCGCCGCATACCAGACGTGCCCTTTTTCGTCGATGCGCGCGGTGGTGGTCCATCCCGAGCGCCAGCTTTGATCGTAGCTTTCATGGTCCAGGTCGATAGCCAGGTCAATCCAATCGCCCGTGGGTGCGATCTCAAATTCGCGATAGTGGCGGATGTTTTTCCAATCGTCGCCCAGGAACATTTCGACCACATCGCGGTCCCACAGCTTATTGCGCGGGCCGCCGCCCATAGCCGGCAGGAAGAGGTTCAATTCACGGTAAGGGCAACTGAAGAGCAGATAGAGATGCGTATCGGTCCAGAACGAGCGCACTTCGGTGCGCAGCCAGGGATAATCGATCTGCTTGCTGCAATCCTTCGAAATGGATGTAGTGGCCGCGCGGCGCCAGACCGGTGATGCGGGATCGGCATTGAGCGCGGGATCGCCTGTGACGTGCGGCACGTTGAAACTTGCGGTGGGCCGCGTCACGGTGCAGGGCTCCTGCGCGTAAGCCAGCGCGGCCCCGGCCAGGATTGCAACGGCAAATGTCTTTCGCAAAGAGGGGTTCCTCAAAAGAGAGTATACGATGCCGGACTCGCGGCTGAATCGTGGGCTTGAATCTATGGTATCCATTTTCCTTATGAGACAAGTCCTCCTGCTGATTCTGATGCTGGGGCCATTTGAATGCGGCGCGCAGGTGCAGGCGGTCGTGCCGGCATCCGGCCCCGCTCCGGTCGGCCCTTATTCTCCAGGCATCCGCGCCGGCGACTACCTTTATGTTTCCGGCCAGGGCGCGCATGCGCCGGACGGATCCATGCCGGATACATTTGCGGGACAGGTGCGCCAGGTGCTCGAAAATGTGAAGGCCGTCGTAGAAGCCGGCGGACTGACCATGGAGCACGTCGTATACACGCAGGTCTACCTGGAGGACATCGGCAAGTTCGACCAGATGAACGCCGTCTACGCACAATATTTTCCCAAGGCTCCGCCCGCACGGGCGACCCTGGGAGTGGCCAAGCTGCCCGGCACTCCGGTCGAGATCAACGCCGTGGCAGTGCGCGATCTGGCCAATCGGAAGGCGGTCGCCGTACCGGGCTACGATCCGCGGGAGCCGGTGTCACCCGGAATCCTGACGCATGACCGGCTGTTTGTTTCCGCCATGCGCGGGCGCGACCTCCGTACCGGAAATGTTCCGGCGGATCCGGCCGCGCAGGTGGATGCGGCACTGGACGGCGTCAAGGCTGTGCTGGAAGCTGCCGGACTGCAGTTGGGAAACATGGTCTTCGTCAACCCTTACTTGACCAGCCAGATCCCGACGCGGGTGATGAATAAACTGTATGCCAGCCGGTTTGAATTCGGAAACACACCGGCGCGGGCCACCATCCAGGTTTCGAGCCTGCCCGAGGGCGCCCAGATCGAATACACCGGTGTGGCCGTGAGAGACCTGAGCCAGCGCCGGGCGGTGCGTCCGAAGAACATGCGGCCCAGTCCGACGGCCAGCCCGTGCGTGTTCGCGGGAGATACGCTGTACTGCTCGGCGAAGGATGCGTTCATTCCAGGGCCCAACGCGGGCGTTTTCGCGACTTCGGTCGAGCACCAGGTGCGGCAATCCATGCGCAACCTGCTGGACAACCTGGAGGAGGCGGACATGGACTTCAGCGCCGTGGTGGCGGCGAATGTTTATCTGGATGACATCTCCGATTTTCAGGCGATGAACAGGATTTACGCGAAGTATTTCAAGACGCCTTTTCCCGCCCGGACGACGATCGAGCAGATTGCGCCGGTCGCGGAACGGAAAATGGATGCGGAGGGCGAGTATCCCCCGCTGGAGCAGGTTTCGCTGATCGCGGTAAAGGAACGGTAGGCCGGATGTCCGGGCTGTGTCTGGGCTGTGCCTCCTGGACTCGGCGGTGCGTCGCGCGCGATACTGAAGTTATGGTGAAGTCCGTCGAAGGGATCTGCCGCAACGGGAAGGTAGAACTCGTGGAACCTCTGACGGAGGCCGAGGGTTCGCGTGTGATCGTGACGTGGGTCGGTCCTTCCGAGCCAGTCGACCTTTGTGAAAAGGGCATCGGGCAGCAGGAAGCTGCTGATCTGCGCCGCCGACTGGCCGCGTTCGCAGAGGATTGGGACCGGCCGGAAATGGCTGCGTACGATGACTTGCCATCGCGGTGAGGTCGTTCTAGTCTTCTTTCCGGACTCCAACTTGCGCACAGCGAAGCGAAGGCCGGCACTGGTTGTTCAAGCCGACACACCTCCATCAGATCTGCCCCAGACAATAGTGGCGATGATCACGAGCAATATGTCCCGTGCTGGACATCCAAGCCGATTTAATCGTACGCGTCGATAACCAGGGCGCAGAAGCATCCGGTCTGTTAATGGACTCGGTTATCATGACTGACAACCTCGCGACCGTACGTTACTCGGAGATTGATCGGGTACTTGGCATTTTCACCAGAATGATAGAGGTGGACGCGGCGCTTCGAGCCACGTTGGCATTGTAGGACGTGTTAGTCGGCTTCGGCCTGAGTATTGCATCTCACTGAACCTCGCGCCGACTTCATGCGCGCGGGCTCAAAAATCTCGCGCGGCCTTCTGGCACTGCACCATGCTGGGCTTAATACCAGTCAGATTCCGTAGATTCCGTGAGTCTGCAAACCACTACGAGCATCCGGCCCTGTCAAAATCACCGGTGTTCTGTACGAGACGAAACGAGGGCTGAAGGTCGGGGCCGTGACGCAGTTGAGGAGGCCGCCTGCTGATTGCTGGATTGGCTGTCACAAGTGTCAAGTGAGCTAATTCAATAACGGTATCACATACTGTTACGCTACCTTCTTGCGCGCCGCGCTCAAAATCTCTCGTAGCCGTCTGGCCACAATCAGTTCCTCGCGAGGCTGCAGCGTCATCGAGACAATTTCCATCCGGTTGGGTTCTTTCACTTCTTTCGGATTCGGGTAGCCCTCGCGAACCGCCGCCACCATGCTCGGATTGTTGGAGGTCAGCACTTCGATGCGCGGAGTGCCTGCGCGCAACTGGCGATCGCAGTCCGCCACGGTGAATCCCCATTTCTCCTCATCCCAGCTCACGAGCAGAGTCGGGTAGCGGTTGCCTTCCTCGGGAATGCGGATCTCCGTCTTGACGCCGGTAACGGTATCCACCAACTTCTGAATGCGTACGGCGCGTTCGTTCCACTGGCGGTTGAGGACGTTCAGGTCCAGCTTAGTCCAGGCTTCCACCGCCGCGAGACAGCCCATAACCTCTTCCTTGCCCACTTTCATTGCGCGGCATACCGCGCCCTCCCACGGGCTGGTATTGAGCATGGCGGCTTCCACCAGGTCCTTGCGTCCCAGCAGCAGGCCCGAGCATTGCGGCCCGCAAAGCCCCTTGCCGCCGCTGAAGCAGTAAAGATCGATGCCCATTTTGGCGTAGAGCTTCAGATTATCGAGCGGCGGGATACCCGCGGCGTCGTCGAGCAGCAGCGGCACCTTGGCGTCTTTGGCGATCGCGATCAGCTTCTCCAGCGTGCTGCCCAGCGCAGTGGTGTAGATCATCGCCGTCGAACCGTTGATCGCCGCGCGCACACCGTTTACGTCAGGCGCGAGAACCAGTTTTCCGCCGGCCAGCCGGATGGCACTGTCGAACGCGCTGCGTCCTTCGTGCATGATGACTTCGTGCTTGAGACCGGTAGTGTCGGGCAACTGCCAGATCTTGGCGGGATCGCTGCCCGCGATGCACGCCGCGGTGGCCCCTGCCATAGCTCCCGCGGCGCCGGAAGTGACCATACCCGCCTCCGCGCCCGAAAGCTCCGCCAGGCGGCGGCTGGCCGCGTGTTGCAACTCGAAGATATCGACGAAATGTTCAGCCGCGGCTTGTTTGGCGGCGCGCACCTCAGGCAATTCGAGCGAGCCGCTAAGATACGTCCAGGTACCGCGGCCGTTGATGAAAGGCCGTACGCCGATGCGCGTATAGATACTGTCATTGGCCGGCTTCCCCACCGCGCCCAGCGCCTTTTCGGCCAATCCACGCGCGGCCAGATAGGCGAGTAGCGGCGCGGCGCTCGCCAATTTGACAAAATGACGCCGGTCAAACCAAGGGTTCGGTTCCATGCGCCAATTCTACCAAGCGAACTTCGCGCTGACCTGCCCGATACGCGGGTCGCGCGCGCTGGTCACGACGCCGAACAAGCTGCTGCTGAAGTTGCCATCCGGGTTGTTGAATTGGGTGTGGTTGAAGATGTTGAAGAACTCGCCACGGATCTCAACGTGCATGGATTCGTTGATGGGTATCCATTTGGAAACCCCAAGATCGGTATTCACAATTCCGGGACCGTGAAAGAACCGGCGGTTGGCGTCCCCGAACGCGCCCGCCGGACCGGAAGTGAAGGCGTCCGGCAGGAAGTATGTATTCGGGCCGTTGGGGCCGGCGTTGCGGGCATTTTGAGTTACCACCGGCCCGACGATATCCGGTACATCCACACCTTCGGTCCCATAAAGAGATACATCTCCGCTCTGGCTCAGGTTAATGGGAAAGCCGGTGGAGAGACGCGTGATGCCGTTGACGGTCCAGCCCTGCGTCAGGCGCCTCGGCAAACTCCGCAGCGCCCGATCGAACGGAACGGCCCAGGTATAGCTGACAACAAAATTCTGCGTGACGTCATAAGAGGAAAGCGCGCGGCTAAGCCGGTAGTTACTGAAATTCACTAAGTCGCCAAACCCAGAAGCGTTATCGATAGCCTTAGAGAATGTGTAAGCGGCGAGGAATGTTACATCGGCGGCCTTACGTTCGACCGTAATCTCGGCGGCGTTGTAATTGGAATTGGCAATGTTAGCAGTGACGGTGTTGAATCCGGCGAAAGCAGGCGCGGGAAGATTGGTTCGGGTGCCATAGACTAACTGACCGTTGGGCAGAGTGTAAGTGACACTCTCGCCACCCGAGGCGCAGGTCGGTGTGGCGCCTTCGGCATTCAGTTGATTGCACAGGGCCGGACTGCCGGGATTGGCGTCGTACTGCGAAATGAGCCGGTGGCCCTGAGTCCCCACGTAGGCGAGTGTGAGCACGGTGGATTGAGTCAACTCGCGCTGGATGGAAAAATTGACATGCTCAGCGTAAGGGAGCCGGTTGTGGATGTCATAACCGGGCGAGTAGGTGATTGGCTCGAACTTCGAAAAGTCCAGCGTCTGATTTGAGGGGCTACCGGGCAGGGGGAAAGTGAAGGGAAAGCGCTGCCCGATGGATTGTCCGTTCTGGCGGTCCAGCCAGGGTTCGTCCATCATTACCGGAACCGAGCTCGACCAATACAGACCAAACGGAGCATCGCCGACTTCGTAAAACAGGTTTAGGTCCTCAATCGACGTGTAATAGATGCCGTAGGCGGCGCGAATGCTGCTTTTGCCCGGTCCGCCGAAGATCTTATGCAGGATGCCGTCGGTGAAGCCGGGCGAATAGGCCAAGCCGAGACGCGGGCCGAAGTTGTCATAGCGAGTGTGCGCCAAGGTGCTCGGGATGCCCGGATCGCCGGGCACCACCCAGCCCAACGGCGCGGTTGGAAACTGCGTGGATTGCTCGCCTGGAACGATCGTCTCGATTTTGCCTTCGGTGTCGTACCAGGGCATACTGACTTCCCAACGCACGCCGAGATTGAGGGTCAGGTTGGGAGTGACTTTCCAGGAATCCTGTATGTAAGCGCCGCCGTACCGCGTGCGGGAATCGAGGAACTGCTGGCTGCACTGCGTATACCCTCCGAGCGCAGTGGGAGCGCCCAGAAGGTAGTCCGCAAAATCCACGCCCGTCACGGTGCCGTCGAAGACGAAGTTGCCATTGGGCGAGCACACATTCCGTTCGTTGATTTGCAGATAACGGAACTCGCCTCCCATCTTCAAGCTGTGCTTTCCCGACACCTTCGAGAAGCCGTCACTGAGCATCCAGGTATTGTTAGGTTGGCCGGTGGTCAACGTGGGCACGCCTATCGCAAAATTGACAAAGTACATAGGTGGGACGGTCTGCGGAAATCCGGGCGGCCCGGATGGCACGATGCCGAGGCTGCCGTCGCCGGTGACAAAGCCCAGCGAACTGAGCTTCGCGAAACTGCCTTCCGGCTCGTCTTTATGCGTGGAGGTGCGAAAGAAACTTACGCGCGCCTCGTTAACCGCGGAGGGTCCCAAAATCTTGGTATTGCTCATCACGATCTCTTGCGCGCGGGTGGGTGTGACGGATGGAAAGCCCGGCACGCTGGCGGCCGGCAAAGCGTTATACGCGGTCGAATCATCGAAGTGGTAATACCACGACCAAGCGCCGGTTTTGGTGTTGTTGAAGTCTACGCGCTCGCCGATCTTGTCGTCGCGCACGGTGTTCTTCTGGCTGTCGTTAGAATAAAGCCCGGCGGTGGGATCCAGATTAGGCAGCGGGATGTAAGGTAGCGTACCCACGGCGGCCGGATCGAAAGCCCGAGTTGGGATCACTCCGCCGGGGAACACGCAATCCGACGGATTATTACATCCGGGGAAGCTATAAGGCTCGTTGACATTCACGCCGTACCCCAAGCGCTGGGCCAGCACCTGCGCCCAATAAGGGCCGTCCACCATACCGGTCAACTGCGAAGGATCGAAGTTACCCTGGCGCTGGGCAACCGTCGGCAACTGCACGATGCCCGTGCTGGCGCCTTGCACCTGGCGCGTGCCCTGATAGTCGCTAAACCAGAAGAGCCGGTTTTTCAGGAAAGGTCCCCCGGCCGCGTAGCCGAACTGGTTGCGGCGCAGCTCGGCCTTAGTGGCGTCGAAGAAATTGCGGGCGTCCATATCGTCGTTGCGCAGGAACTCGAAGACATCCCCGTGAAAGCCATTCGTGCCGGACTTGGTGATGGCATTCATCACTGCGCCGCTGAATTTCCCGTATTCGGCGTCGAAGCTGTTGGTGATCAGGCGGAATTCTTCGATGGAGTCGAGGTTGGGGATCAGCCCAGTCCCTTCGTTGCGGCCCTCGCTCACGTCGCCGCCGTTTACCAGGAAGGCGTTGGCCGTCTCGCGTTGTCCGTTGACCGAAACGTTGCCGGCATCGAGCATGCCGGACACCAGCCGGTCCCCGCCGATGGTGCCGGAGGTGGCGGGCGCGACACCGGCCTGCAGACCGAGAAGATCGATATAGCTTCGGCCGTTCAGCGGCAGAGCGAGCATCGTTTTTGACTCAATCACTTCTCCGAGTTGGGTGCTGGCGCTTTCCACCTGCACGGCGCTGGCGGCCACGTGGACCTCCTGCTGCAGACTGCCCACGTCGAGCGTGATGTCGACGCGCAACTGGTCGTTCACCTTCACGTCGATGTTGGCCGCGGTGAACTGCTGGAAGCCCTGGGATGTGGCGGTGACGCTGTAGGTTCCGGCAGGCAGCGCCAGAATCCGGTAGGAACCGTCGGCGGCGGAATTGGTGGCGCGCGACAGGTTGGTTTCGGCATTCGTGGCCACGATGTGAGCGCCGGCGATGACCGCGTTGGTACGGTCGCGGACGACGCCCAGAATGGCGCCAGTGACGTCCGCCATCGCCGTGTGCGCACAGAGCAGGGCAAGCGACAATTGGAGAACGCGATAGCCGTTATGGAGACTGCTGCGGCCGAACAATGCTGCCGAGATTTTCATAGTTCCCCCCTACGGGTTTCATGCAGTATATCCCTGCTGCTTTCTCGATGCAACCTCGATGCAGCAACGACAGGGCCCACGCCGGTGCAGACGCAGACGCCATCACGCCGTGTGTGGAGCCGACCCTCAGCTTAACGGCATGTTAGGCCACGGGCCTGCCGTACAATTTTGTGCAGAGACCCAGGACAGCGGCGATGATGCCCCGCGCGGGCGAGGTCATTTGGGTTTGAAGAGAAAATCTGCCAAAGCCAATTTTTTGGATCTCGTGTTGTTTGTTTGGGATACGAGAAGTTCGGATTGGACGGAGTGTATCGGGCGTCCAGCCTGCCCCCGCCAATCCTCGAATGCGAAGGGTGGCGGCTCGGGGCGTGACTGGCAATTTTGACAGAACTGGCCTGCCGCGGCCTGGGCGGTCCAGCCCCGCCACGGCCGCAGCTGAAGCCCCGCGCCGCTAAAGCCACGAAACCTGCATAAATTGTGGGGCAGGACTCCAGTCCTGCGGCCGACGTCCACGTCGGCTGCTCGCGTGGAACGGCTGATTCCAAGCGCGAAGGGCGGGTCCTGGAGGACCCGCGCAGACCTTGAGGTCTGGCTCACAAATTATGCAGCATCCCCAATATTGGGATAGCTAAGTGACATTGTTCGTTCAAAAACCGAGGCCCGATTTCCCCGGGGCGGAAGCCGGGGGGCACTTGCAAAATGTTGTAACGGGTGTAAGATGTCAACTGGATAATATTTAAAAGTGCACTCGGGATGCGACGCTGAGGATGTCAGCGTAGTGGGGAGAGGGTGGCTCTTGTCAGCGATTTTATAGGGCCCCAATTATTAAAAACCAGGCTTTACCATACTCTCCATAGGGAGTCGCCATTTCCTGCGGCTGGCGGAGCCAGCGGCGTCCACCGAGTCCTCAACAATTCGCGAATGAACCAAAGGACGGTCGGCCCGCGCCGGCCCAGAGGAAAGTAATGGCAAATGTAACCCCCGATGCTCCCGCGGGGAAGAGTACCCCGCCGCCGCAATCGAAACCCTCGTTTTCGCAAGCGATTTTCAAGATTCTGAAAGACCCCGATCCCGCGGATACCGATCCGCAACGGCCTATCATGCGCCGGCGCCGCTTTGTAATCGCAGCTTCGCTGGGCGTGCTGGGCGTGAATTTTCTGATGTTCCTGCGCTTTTTCTTCCCCCGCGCGCTCTACGAACCCAAGACCCGTTTCCGCATCGGCTATCCGTCGGACTTCGGTTTTGGCGTAGACACCAAGTTCCAAAATCAATACCGCATCTGGGTGGTGCGGAACACGGAGGGCATCTTCGTGATTTCCGCCATCTGCACGCACCTGGGCTGCACGCCCGACTGGAAGCCCAGCGAGAACAAATTCAAGTGTCCGTGCCACGGCAGCGGATACGATCCGGAAGGCATCAACTTCGAAGGTCCCGCGCCGCGCCCCATGGACCGCGCCCACGTGGAACTCGATCCCGAAGGCCAGATCGTAGTCGATCTGAGCCATGTGTACCGCTGGCCGAAGGGCGAACCCTCGGAATTCGGCGAGGACGGAGCCATTCTCCGCAATGTGTGAGGTGTAATCATGGCTGAACAAGAAGGAAAAAACGGAGCGCCCAAAGCACCCGCTGCGTCCAACGGAACGCCGGCCGGCGCGGAGGGCAACGGCAAGAACGGCAAGGGCCGTGTGACTGCGCTGCTCGAAGGCAGCAAAGTCGTGCGCGAGCGCGCCGCCGACGAACTGAAAGCTCTCAAACAGCCCGAAAAGACCGACCTCTGGAAATCGGTACTGCGCGTCAAGCACGACGAGACACCGCGCAGCCGCGCGCTGGGCGTGCTTTCCAACGTCTTTCTGCACCTGCATCCGGCCAAAATCAATCGCGACGCGGTGGCCTACAAATACACCTGGGGCATGGGCGGCATGACGTTCTACGTCTACATCACGCTGGTCTTCACCGGCACGCTGCTCATGTTCTACTACCACCCGTCGAAGGTCGTGGCCTTCCGCGACATTCTGTATCTCGAACACGACGTCCCCTTCGGCAAGCTGCTGCGGAATATGCACCGCTGGGGCGCGCACCTGATGGTGATCATGGTCGAGCTGCACATGTTCCGCGTCTTTCTCACCGGGTCGTATAAGCCGCCGCGGCAGTTCAACTGGGTGGTGGGCGTGTTGCTGCTGGTGCTGACGCTGCTGCTCAGCTTCACGGGGTACCTGCTGCCGGACGATCAGCTCGGCTTCTGGGCCGTAACCGTCGGCACCAACATGGCCCGCGCCACGCCGCTGCTGGGCCACGACGGCCCATTCGGACACCTGTTGGGGATGACTCCATTTAATGACGTGCGGTTCGGGCTACTGGGCGGCTCGATCGTGGACGCGAATGCCCTATTGCGCGCCTATATCTGGCATTGTGTGGCGATCCCCATCATCGCCTCGACATTTATGGTCGTGCACTTCTGGCGCGTACGTAAGGACGGCGGCATCTCCGGTCCCGCGCCGGTCATGCTGGAGTCGGAGATTAAGGAACCGAGAAAGATCTAACAGAGGTGGTGGGTGGTAGGTGGTGGGTTGTAGGTGCGGAGCGCGGCACCTCGGCCCCACCACCTACAACCCACAACCCACCACCGGGGTTTTGATATGGATTTTCATCAGCTATGGACAATCTTCAGCACGCCGGACAACGTCCCCATCGTGCTGCTACTTTTCGTGGTTCCCTTCTACACCTGGTACGGGATGCGGCAGGCATTCGCCAACGACCGGCTGATCGGGCAGCTCGAGGCGGACCCCGCGCTGGCCAAGACGAGTCATCGCAAGACTCAACCATGGAAGCCGGGTTGGGCCAAGGAAGTCCACGTCTGGCCGTACTTGTTGCGGATCGAGTTTCTGGCCGCCATAATCGTGACCGTCATCCTGATGGTGTGGTCGATCACGCTCAACGCGCCGCTCGAAGAGCCCGCCAATCCCACCCTCACCATGAATCCGGCCAAGGCGCCCTGGTACTTCCTGGGCCTGCAGGAGATGCTTGTATATTTCGATCCCTGGATGGCGGGCGTGGTTTTCCCCAGCCTCATCATCATCGGTCTGATGGTGATTCCCTATATAGACACCAATCCGCTGGGCAACGGCTATTACACGTTTAAGCAGCGCAAGTTTTCGATTCTCACGTTCATCTTCGGATTCATCGTCCTGTGGGTGAGCATGATCATCATCGGCACCATCATTCGCGGCCCCGGATGGATGTGGTTCTGGCCCGGCGTCACTTGGGACCATAACCGGTTGATCTTCGAGGTGAACCGCGATTTGCCCGATCTGTTCGGGATCAAGGCACGCATCGGCAAGCTGATCTTCGGCGCCATTGTGATGGGAATTTATTTCGTCGGCGCGTGGATCGGCATGCACAAGCTGATCACTCTAACTGCGTTCAGTAAGAAGATCTATGCACGCATGAGCCTGCTGCAGTACTCCATCATGCAGGTCTTCCTGATCCTGATGCTGCTGCTGCCGGTGAAGATGATGCTGCGCCTGGTATTCCGCATCAAGTACGTCTGGATTACACCCTGGTTTAATATATGACCGACCAAGAAAAGGACCCAGTCGTCCATTCATCATTAAGCAAGCCGCTGTTTATTTCGGCGGCGCTGTTATTGCTTTCGCTCGGCTGGGCTTTGTACGACGAAGTATACGGCACCCGGCCGTGGAAAGGTTATCAAGCGCGTTTCGAGAAGGTGTACTCACGCTTTCTGCGGCAGACGCTGCCGCAGGAGGCGGCCTCAGAGCAGAAGATCAAAGCTTCGCCGGAGTACCGGGATCTGGAGCGCCAGGCCCAGGCTGCGGAAAAGGCCGTGTTCCCGCAAGTTGCCGAAATCGATCGCAAGGTCAACACGGAATTGGTGCCGCGCGCCCTGGCGTTGAACGAACCGTTTCAGGAAGTCCGCGGGCACGTGGGCGCCCTCACGTATCAGATCGAGATCTCCAAGAGCGATAGCAGCAAGGAATCCATGCGCAAGGAGATCGAAGAGCTGAAGAAAGAAGTCCACACGGTGAAGCTGCCTACCGCCGATGGAGGCACCGAGAAGCTGCCGATGGACTTCGCGCTGATGGATAAGAGTCTGCAGGATTGGAAGGCGCAAAAGGCCGAACTGCTGCAGAAGCGCGTCGATCTTTTGAAGCCGGCGACCGAATTGCGCGCAAAGCAAAAAGAGTACATGACGGATCGCATCTCGGACGTCAGCGCCGAAACGCTGAACGGCCTGCGCAACAAGATGGCGACCTTCGAGGTCGGCATCCGCCAGATACACGTCAAAGATGTGGACCTGGTGGACCGCTGTGAATCCTGCCATATGGGCACGCGCGAGCCTGTGACGCTCACGGCGGCGGCTCCTCCGGCGGGTTTGGGCGACCAGATGTTCGTTAGCCATCCCAACCGCGAACTGTTGAAAGTCCACGATCCGGAGAAGTTCGGCTGCACGCCTTGCCATGGTGGTAATGGCGTGGCGTTGACCAGCGTCGAGAAGGCGCATGGCTACAACGAACACTGGCTTTGGCCGCTGCACGCGAAGGAAAATCTGGAAGCCGGGTGCCAGCAGTGCCACTCCCAGGAAATCGTCACCGAAATGGCCCCCACGCTGGATGCCGGCCGCGAGGTCTTCCGCCTGCGCGGTTGTATGGCATGCCATCGCTATGAAGGCTTCGATCGCGATCCTGACGAACTGGGCGCGGTCAATCAGGATATCCGCCAGCTCACGCAGCAGAAAGCCGAATGGAACCGTGAAATCGGCTTCAGCGTGGAAAAAGGCGACCGCACGCGCAATAACGACGAAGCGCAAAAGCTCTATCAGCACGCCAACGATCTGAAGGTCAGAATCAGCCTGCTGGACGCCAAGATCGAACAGGATGACGACCGTGCGCGCAGCCTGGTGCGGGAGATCAAGAAGGTCGGGCCCAGCCTCAAAGAAGTGCGCATGAAGATGCATAAGGAGTGGCTGCCGGTCTGGCTCAAGGATCCGCACGTGTGGCGTCCCGGCACGAAGATGCCCACGTTCCGCCTGGACGATGGCGAAATCCGGGCCATCGCCGCGTTCATCTGGCAATCCGGGGTGACCGGCGATCTGCCGCATCAACCTGCGGGCGATCCGGAAAAGGGTAAGGAAGCATTTGAAACGCGCGGCTGCATGGCCTGCCATTCCATGGGCGAGGGCGGCGATAAACAGGGCGGCACGTTCGCCGCGAATCTGAGCCGTGTCGGCGAAAAGGACAATTACGATTACCTGGTGCGATGGGTGCACAATCCGCGCCAGCGCACGCTGCCGTATTGTCCGTTTGAGAAGAAAGACATCACCGAAGCGGATTACAAACGCGCCGGGCAGCCGTTCGTCTTCGACCTGGAGCACGACAAATGCCCCAATGACGGGCATCAGCTGATCGTGATGCAGATGACGCCGATGCCCAGCCTGCGGCTGACCGAAGCTGAGGCGCGCGATGTTGCCAGTTATCTGGAGACGCGCAAGCACGCCGATGCAACGTACGCGAACGCAGATTATCTCGACGATGCCAGCCTGAAAACGCGCGGCCAGTTCCTGGTGCGTTTCTACGGCTGCGCGGGCTGCCATGAAATCTCCGGCCTCGAGGAGGAACAGCGCATCGGCACGGAGTTGACCAAGGAAGGGTCCAAGCCCATTGAACGTTTGGATTTTGCCCTGCTTGGCCACCAGGCGGAAAGCGATGGCTGGTACACGCACAAAGGGTTCTTCGAGCATAAGCTGGCCAATCCGGCGGTCTATGACCAAGGCAAAGAGAAGGCCAAACTCGACCGCTTGAAGATGCCCAACTTCAACTTGTCGAAGCCGGAGATCGATCAGCTGACTACGTTCCTGACCGGCTCGGTGGAACCCAGCATTCCGGCGCGCTATTTCTACAATCCCGGCGACCAGCGGCGCGACATCATCGAAGGCTGGTGGGTGGTGCGCAAATACAATTGCATGGGATGCCATAAAGTGCACGTCGGCCAGACCACCATATTAATGACGCTGCCACACTACCAGGATCCGGACTATAAGGATCAGCTCCCTCCGACGCTGATCGGCGAAGGCGCGCGCGTCAACCCGGAATGGTTGATGCGTTTCCTGAACGATCCGTCGCTGGCGGAAAAACCGGATGAGACCGATCGCGACGGCGTGCGCCGCTATTTGCACGCGCGCATGCCTACCTTCTATTTCTCGGACGGCGAGATCCAGAAGCTGGTGCGATTCTTCGCGGCCATGTCGTCGCAGGCGGCGCCGTACATACCGGATCGGCTGGAGGCGCTCAGCGATCAGGAGCGCACCATGGCACGGCAGTTGTTCACCAGCGAGGGCGCGCCCTGCCTGAAGTGCCACGCTACCGGAGATCCCAAGCATGACGCGCACGCCACCGCGCCGAATTTCCTGCTGGCGAAGGAGCGTTTGAAGCCGGGCTGGGCGCGGCGTTGGATGCTGGACCCGGCCATGATGAGTCCGGGCACGGCGATGCCGTCCGGTCTGTTCCGGGCGGAAGGCGACCACATGGTATTCGCCGGTCCCACACCAGCCAGCTTCAACAGTTACAATAAGGACCACGCGGAATTACTGGTGCGCTATATGTTCCAGTTCACGCCGGAAGAGCTGAGCCGCTTGCGGGCCAGCGCGGGAGCGCAGTGAGTTGCGGTGGTGGGTGGTGGGTGTTAGGTGGTGGCCAACTCATCGCAGACGGTTCAATCGTTTGCTACAACCCACCACCCACAACCTACAACCTCAATAAAGGAGCTATTCAAAAACTATGACGAAACTTTTTATCGCTTGCGGCACCGTTGCCGCGTTGTTCTTGGCGGGCTGCGGCGGCAGCAAGGACGAGGCCAAGAAGGAAGATACTTCGGCGCCTGCGGCAGCGCCTGCATCGGGGGCCGCGCCGGATGAGGCAAATGGCGCGACGATCACCGGAAAAGTGAATTTCAGCGGGGCCAAGCCGGTCTTGAAGACAATCGACATGTCGGCTAATCCGGTTTGTGCGCGCGCACATACTACCGCGCAAAAATCGGAAGAGGTGTTGGTCAATGACAACGGCACGGTGCGCAATGCGTTCGTGTGGATTAAATCGGGCCTGCCCGCGGATAAGCAGTGGCAGGTGCCCACTACCTCGGTCGAACTGGCGCAGGATGGCTGTATGTACAAGCCTCATGTGATTGGCGTAATGGCCGGTCAGGGCATCGAAATCAAGAACGACGATGCCACCAATCACAATATTCATCCGCTCCCCAAGATCAATCAGGAGTGGAACGAATCCCAGCCGCCCAAGGGCGATCCCAAGACCAAGAGCTTCGCGCGCGAGGAAGTCATGATTCCGGTGAAGTGCAACGTCCATCCGTGGATGCGCGCTTACATCGGCGTGGTCTCTCACCCGTTTTTCGCGGTGACAGGCGAGGACGGAACATATACAATAAAGGGACTGCCGGCGGGGACCTACACTTTGGAAGTCTGGCAGGAAAAGTACGGTACCAAAGACGTCCAAGTGACGGTGGCGCCCAAGCAGAGCTCGACGCAAGATTTCACGATCGGCAGTTAGGTTTCTCAGTGGGGCAGGCTCTCAGCCTGCGGGCGGCCTCTAAGACCGCCCTTGCAGCATCACGCGAAATGCACGCGAAATGAAGGCCTACATCCAGCTCACCAAGCCGCGCATCACCTGGCTCATCCTGATGAGCACCGCCATCGGCTACTATTTCGGCCTGCCCAAGGCTGGAAACTGGTGGGCGTTCCTGACCGCCGTCCCCGGGTGGGGATTGTTCCATACCATTCTGGGCACCGGCCTGATCGCTTCCGGCACGGCCGCGCTCAACCAATGGTACGAGCGCGAGGCCGATTGCCGCATGCGCCGCACCTCCGATCGGCCGATTCCATCCGGCCGTATCACGCCGCCGCGGGCGCTGGCCTTCGGCGTGGCGCTGTCGCTGGCCGGCTTCCTGGATCTTTGGTGGGGCGTAAACCTGCTGTCCGCGTTGCTCGGTGCCTTCACGCTGCTCAGCTATCTGTTCCTCTACACGCCGCTGAAGAGCCGCTCGTGGCTTTCGACGACCATCGGCGCGTTCCCCGGCGCCATGCCGCCCATGATCGGATTCGCCGCCGCACACGGCTCTGTCACCGGCGAAGCCTGGGTGTTGTTCGCCATCCTGTTTCTGTGGCAGTTCCCGCACTTTTATTCGATCGCCTGGATGTACCGCGAGGACTACGCGCGCGCCGGCATCCGCATGCTGCCCGTGGTCGAGCCGGATGGCCGCTCCACGGCGCGACAGATTGTGCTGTACGGCCTCGCCCTGATACCGGTCAGCCTGGTGCCGAGCATCCTGGGCATGTCCGGGCGCATCTACCTGATCGGCGCGCTGCTGCTGGGTTTGTATTTTCTCTACTCCGGAGTCCGCGTAGCGATCGAACGCACCATACTGCGCGCCCGCAGTGTATTACTGGTTTCCGTTTTCTACCTGCCGCTGATCTACGGACTGATGCTGTTGGATAGACCTGGATTGTGATTCTCGCCGAGAACCTGAGCCATCAGTACGGATCTCGCCTGGCGCTTTCGAATGTCAATTTCGAAGTCAAGGCGGGCGAGATCTTCGGCCTGCTGGGGCCGAACGGCGGCGGGAAATCCACGCTCTTCCGCATCCTCTCCACCATGATGGCGCCCACCGGTGGCCGCGCCGAAATAGCTGGGCACGATGTCGCGCGCGATCCCGCCGCCGTGCGCCGCACAATCGGCGTAGTGTTCCAGACGCAGAGCCTCGATAAGGCATTGACGGTAGCCGAGAACCTGCGCAACCAGGGTCACCTGCACGGTCTTTCCGGTCCGAAATTGCGCGATCGCATGGAGCAGGTGATGGAGCGTCTGGGTCTCGCGGCCCGCCGCAACGACCTGGTGGAGACGCTCTCGGGAGGCTTGAAGCGCCGCGTCGAAATCGCCAAGGGATTGTTGCATCGCCCGGTGGTGCTATTGATGGACGAAGCATCCACCGGCCTCGACCCCGGCGCGCGCCGCGAGCTGTGGCAGTATGTCGAAGAATTGCGCAGCCGCGAAGGCGTTACCATACTATTAACGACTCACATCCTTGATGAGGCGGATCGTTGCGATCGGCTGGCGTTGCTGCATCAGGGGCGGGTGGTCGCGGAGGGTACGCCCGCGCATTTGCGATCGCGTATAGGCGGCGATGTGGTCGTGCTGGAGGCGGCGGATCCGGTCGAATTGGGCCGCCGGATCGAGACGCGCTTCGGTCTGAAGCCTGTCGTTGTGGATGGCGTGCTGCGCGTGGAGATCGCCAACGGGCACCGTTTCATCACCGAGGTGGTGGAGGCTTTCCCCGGTGCGATCGATTCGGTCGGACTGCATAAGCCGACTCTGGAAGATGTGTTTGTGCGCGAGACGGGAGCTTTGATTGAGTAACTTCTGGTTGCCGGTAGTCACACTGTGGCAGCGCGAATTGGTGCGGTTCTGGAGACAGAAGAGCCGCGTGCTGGGCGTAGTCGCTTCGCCCCTGGTGTTCTGGCTGCTGATCGGCTCGGGCTCCGGCGACCTGGGCAGGTTCTTCGCCGGCGCCTTGGTATTGACTATACTCTTCTCGGCCATCTTCTCCACCATCTCGATCATCGAAGATCGCCGCGAAGGATTCCTGCTTTCGATGCTGGTCTCCCCGGCGTCCCGCACCAGCCTGGTGCTGGGCAAGATTCTGGGCGCCGCTACGCTGGCCTGGATACAAGGTCTGATTTTCCTGGCATTCGCGCCGCTGGCGAAAGTATCCATCGGCATCGGCGACGTGCTGGAGCTCATCGGCGCGGTGTTCCTGGTGTCGTTTACGCTCACCGGTTTGGGCTTTGTTATCGCCTGGCGCATGGATTCGACCGCCGGTTTTCACGCCATCATGAACCTGCTGCTGGTGCCCATGTGGATGGTTTCAGGATCGCTCTTTCCCATGGCTACCGCGCACGGCTGGATCAAAGCCGTTATGTGGGTGAACCCGCTGACTTACTCCATCTCGCTGCTAAACGGCCTGTTGAAGCTCGAATCGGGCGCGCCGGGCATTGGGGTCAGCCTGGTTGTCACGATCTGCTTCGGCATGGCGCTGCTGCTGGCCTCGGGAGTCGTGGCCAACCGGAAGCGACTGGTAAGCAACGCATGAGGCATTGGCTACTACTCGCCTTCTCCATCGCTCTGGCAAGCTGCGGCCATCCCACACCGCTGCCGGTCTACTGGCAGATCCCGGCATTCCAGTTAACGGCGCAATCGGGCCAACCATTCGACAGCAAGTCGCTAGCCGGCAATATCTGGGTGGCCGATTTTATCTATACCACTTGCCCCGGGCCTTGTCCGCGCATGAGCGCCAAGATGCGGGGCGTGCAAAGCGCTATCGAAAGCATGCCCGGCGTGAAACTGGTGTCCTTCACCGTCGATCCCAAGAACGACACGCCCGCCGTGCTGACTGCTTACGCCACCCGCTACCGGGCCGAACCAGGCCGCTGGTATTTTCTGACCGGATCACAGGCGGAACTCGAAGCGCTTTGCCGCAACGGCTTCAAGCTGGGTGACGTGGACGGTACGCTCGCGCACAGTACGCGCTTCGTGCTGGTCGACCGCCACAGCCGCGTGCGCGGCTTGTATGGTGCGTCGGAGGACGGCGCGGTGCCGAAGCTGCTACACGATATTCGCACGCTCTCGGGGGAAAAGTCCTAATGACAGCTGTATTCTGCTCTGTGGGGCAGACCTCCAGGTCTGCGCGGGTCCTCCAGGACCCGCAGCCGGCGTGGACGCCGGCTGCAGGACTGGAGTCCTGCCCCACATGACCATACACGACCTCCCATCCGTCAACGCGGCCCTCAACGCCCTCGCCGCCGTGCTGCTCATCTGGGGCTACACGCTGATCCGCCGCAAGCGCATCCAGAGCCATCGCAAAGTGATGATCGCGGCATTCATCACCTCCTCGGTGTTTCTGGTCTGCTACATCGCCTACCACGTGCAGGTGGGCGCGAAATCCATGCACTTCCTCAAGACCGGCCCCGTCCGTACGGCGTACTTCACACTTCTGACGTCTCACACGCTGTTGGCGGCGGCCGTTCCCGTCCTGGCGATCATGACCCTGAGCCGCGGCTTGTCGTCGCGATTCGACAAGCACCGCGCCATCGCGCGCTGGACACTGCCCATCTGGCTGTATGTCAGTGTGACCGGAGTGGTGGTTTACCTGATGCTCTACCATATGTAGCGCTAACCAGTCCGCCATTCCACCGTCTCAAGTACATGAAGCATTGGACGCTCGCACTGCGCTCGCTCACCCGGCGCAAGGGATTTGTCGCGGCCGTCAGCGGCATTCTGGCGCTCGGCATCGGCGCCAATACAGCCGTCTTTTCGGTGGTCGACGCCATCCTCCTGAAGCCTCTTCCATTCCCCGATTCCGAGCGCCTCGTGTCGGTCCTCGAAGCCAGCGCTTCGAAGAGTGCGCCGGAAAGCCTGATCGCGCCTGGCCGTCTCGCCGACTGGAACCACATGAACCACGCGTTCGACGGCATCGCTGCCAGTTACACCGAGAACGTCACCGACACCAGCGGCAACGAGCCGGAGCGGCTGGCGGGACGGCGCGTTTCGCCCGGTTATTTCCGCGTCTTCCGAACCAGTCCGCTCTACGGCCGCGCATTCACGCCCGCCGAAGAGGTGGACGGCGGCCCCGCCGCGGCGGTAATCGGCTATGCGCTGTGGACGCGCCGGTACCATCAATCGCCCGGCGCGATCGGACGCAGGCTAATCATTCAGGGGAAGGGTTACACCATCGTGGGAGTCATGCCGAAGGATTTCCAGACCGCCAACATCGACGTCTGGATCCCCGCGCAGATTAACGCCTGGCTGATGCGGATTCGCGATGCACGCTTCTACTCTGGTGTGGGGCGTATGAAGCCCGGCGTAACGATCGCGCAAGCGCACGACGATCTGGCGCGCGTCCAGCACCAACTGGGTGAGCAGTTTCCGCAAACCGACAAGGGCTGGTCGGCGGTGGTGCGCAGCCTGAAAGAGGCGCGCGTCGGCCAGTACCGGAAGACCCTGTTTTTTGTCTTCGGCGCCGTGGCCATGCTGCTGTTGATCGCGGTGGGCAACATCGCCGGACTGATGCTGACGCAACTGCAGCAGCGCGAACGGGAGATGGCTATCCGCAGTTCCATCGGCGCCACCCGCACGCAGATCCTGGGCGCCGTCATGCGCGAGATCCTGTTGATGGCTGCCCTGGGCGTCGCGCTGGGTTGCGCATTGGCCGTCTGGCTGGTAGAAGTCGCGGAAAAGGTATTCACCACTTTGCCGGCGCCCGGCGGATTTCGATTGGGATGGCGCGCGCTGGCTTTCGCTGGGCTCGCGGGCGTAGGGGCGGCCATGCTCTGCGGCTTATTGCCTGCACTCGAAGCCACACGGGCGAATCTGGCGGCGGTTCTGGCGCAAGCGGGACGCGGCGGCTCGGGCGTCCGGCATCAATGGCAGCGCGCCCTGGTCACAGGGCAAGTGGCGTTGACCGTCCTGCTGCTAGCCACCGCCGGACTGATGCTGCGCAGCTATTACAATCTGCAGCACGTGGATATGGGATTCGACCCCGCCCGCAGCATCACCTTTCACATGGGCGCCGCTTGGGATGAAGACCGCACCCGCGTCGGCCAGATGCAGGAAGCCCTGTTAGACCAGCTCGATCGCACGCCCGGCGTTGAGGCGGCCGGCTTCGCCAACTTCCTGCCGGCATCGAGTGCCACGCTGCGCTATCAGGTCGCGCTGCTGGAAACTGCGCGCACCGAAGAGACCGGCCGCATCACCACTGGCGAGCGCAGCATCAGCAAGGGCTATTTGCAGGCCATGGGCGCGCCCATTGTGGCCGGCACCGATTGCCCGGACTTGCGCACGCTGGCCGCGCCGCCGCCTAAGGCGCTGGTGAACCGCCGTTTCGCGGAACTGTACGGCAAAGGGCGCAACCTGGTCGGCCAGCATATCCAATTCGTGACTGATTTGGTCACGCCGGGTGCGCAGGCCATGGAAATCGTCGGGATCGCCGGCGACCTGCGCGAGGATGCTTTGAATGCAGCGCCCGTGCCCTATCTCTATGTCTGCATTTCGCCCGGCGGCTGGCCCGATCCGGAATACGTGGTGCGGGCGCACGGGAGTCCCATACCGCTGGCGCCGGCCATCCGGGCCGTCGCGCATCAGATCGATCCCACGCGGGCGGTTTTCGGGATGAAGACCGTGCCGGAGGTATTGAGCGAGTCACTCGACGAGCCGCGCCTGAAGAGCGAGGTGGTCAGCTTGTTTGCGCTGGCGGCCATGCTGCTGGCGTCGGTTGGTCTTTACAGCCTGGTGACGCTGGTGGTCGCCGCGCGCACGCGTGAGATCGGCGTGCGCATGACGCTGGGGGCTGAGCCGCGCCAGATAGTGCGCGAACTGTTGGCCGGCGTGGCGCGTCTGCTGGCAATCGGCGCGGCCACCGGGCTCCTGCTCACCTGGACCGTCGGCCGCCTGTTGCGTTCCCTCTTGTTCGGCGTGGACGCCATGGATTCCGCGACGTTGGCAGGCGCGCTGTTGGCGCTCGCAATGGTGGCAGCTTTAGCGGCTTTTGTGCCGGCGCGGCGCGCCGCCCGGATCGATCCACTGGCGGCCATCCGCGGCGAGTAGCACAGTCGCGCCCGGCGAGCCGAGCCCTCCGTGTTACGTTGCCATTGATGGCCAAAATCCAGCGCGTCCTGATCAGCGTCACCGACAAAACCGGTATCGCGGCGTTCGCCCGCGAACTGCGCGACATGGGTGCGGAATTGATCTCTACCGGCGGCACTGCCCGCTTGTTGCGCGATGCCGGTGTGCCCGTGCGTGACGTGTCGGAAGTGACCGGTTTTCCTGAAATGCTGGACGGGCGCGTGAAGACGATGCATCCTAATGTGACCGGAGCCATCCTGGCGATGCGCGGCAAGCCTGCGCACATGCAAGCGCTGGCCGCGCACGGCATCGAACCGATCGATATGGTGGTGGTCAATCTGTATGCCTTCGAAGAAACAGCCGCCAGGGCCGATGCCAGCCTTCCGGAACTCATCGAGAACATCGACATCGGCGGTCCCACCATGATTCGATCCGCCGCCAAGAACTACCAGGATGTCGCGGTGGTGGTCTCGCCCGCTGATTACGAGGGTATCGTGGACGAGATGCGGTCCCATGATGGCGCATTGTCACTGGAAACGCACTGGCGGCTGGCGCAGAAGGCATTTCGCACCACCGCGGATTACGATCACGCCATCAGCGCCCGCCTTGCCCATGTAGATTGCGCAACCGCGCTGCCCGCCGTGCTGGACGTGCGCGCCGGCAAGATCATGGATCTGCGCTACGGCGAGAACCCGCATCAATCGGCCGCGCTGTATGGCACGCGCGGAGTTGGCATAGCGGGCGCGGCGCAGCTACAGGGTAAAGAGCTTTCCTATAACAACCTGGTGGATCTGGATGCCGCCTGGCAGCTGGTGAGTGACTTCGATACCACGGCCGCCGCCATCATCAAGCACACCAACCCGTGCGGCTGCGCCCAGCAGAGCACACTCGCCGAGAGCTACCGCCAGGCGTTCGCCTGCGATCCTGTGTCGGCGTACGGCGGCGTGGTCGGATTCAATCGCACGGTGGATGAAGAGACGGCTCGCGAATGCGCCAAGACATTTCTGGAGGCTATCGCCGCGCCGGCGTATGCGCCGGAAGCGCTGGCGTTGCTGGCCGGCAAGAAGAACTTGCGGTTGATGAAAGTGGCGGCAGGCAGCGATCGGTTGGTGGTGAAATCGATTTCCGGCGGGTACCTGGCGCAGACGTCCGATACGGCCTTGCTGGATCGCGCGGCAGCGCAGGTGAAAACCAGCCGTACGCCGAACGGCGAGGAATGGATCGCGCTCGAGTTCGCCTGGAAAGTGGCCAAGCACGTGAAGTCGAACGCGATCGTGTTCGCGCGTGCTGGGCAGACGGTGGGCATCGGCGCAGGCCAGATGAGCCGCGTCGATTCAGTGAAGCTGGCGGCCATGAAAGCAGCGCTGCCGCTGTCCGGCACGGTGGTTGGATCGGATGCGTTCTTCCCCTTTCCCGACGGTGTGGAAGAAGCCGCGCGGCATGGCGCCACCGCGGTGATCCAGCCGGGGGGATCGGTACGGGATGCCGAGGTGATCGCGGCCGCCGATCGCTTAGGCCTGGCGATGGTGTTTACCGGAGTGCGCCATTTCCGGCATTAATCAGAATTGAAAGCGCAATTGCACGTCGATGCGCCGGTTGTCGGTGGGTGTCTGTTCGGCCATGAATCCGCCGGAGATCGCCGTGTACGTCAAGAAGTTCGTCGAGCTCATGACGCCTACCGGAGCCGTATAATTCACGTGGTTCAGCAGATTGCGGGCGCTGACGGAGAGGGTCAGATTGTAGCGATGCTCGGTTGTTCCACCACCGCCGAACGGACCGCCCCGGCCTCCGCCGCCGCCGAAAAAGCCGCCGCGACCGCCGGGTCCGCCGCCGCCGGCATTCGCGCGCGCCCCGCCGCTCGATCCAGAGAACTTAGTGGTGCCAAATCCCCATGTCCGGCTCAACCGGAGGTTCACACTGACTTGGTTCGGGCCGTTGCCGAAGTTACGAGGGGCTAGCGCCTCACCCGGTAGAGGGTCCTGGCACAAAACAATCCCATTATAGGTCTTTGGATAAGGACCGCTCGCGCAGCCATTGGTGTAGAGCGCAGGCCGTGCGTTGAAGATGCCATCGCCGAAGTAATCGTAACCCGTGGTGATGTCGTACGGCGCGCCGCTCGAAGCGACCACGAATGGAGAAAGCTGGATCTTTAGGGGGGCACTTACGGTGCCGAACACAAACATCCGGTTCTGCACGTCGAGCGCCGACCGGCTCCACTCCTGGCTTAAGTCGTATTGGTTCACCGGCGTCGACGTTCCGCAGCCTGTCGCTATCGCACACAAATTACCGTCGGTGTTACTATGCGCCGTGCCCCAGATGTAAGCGCCCGAGATCGACACGCGGCTCCCCAACTGAGTATTGACGCGCGTGATTACTTGCAGCTGCTTGAGTAACCCGTCGGCTTGGTACTGATAGAGCAGCGGTGCTCCCGGCGGATTAACATCACTCGTGACGAACTGATGAACCCCGCGCGTATCTGTCATATTGACGGCGAAGGTGGTGCGGCGATTGAGTTGCCGCTCCACACCAATCGCCGACTGGATCAGATAGGGCGCCCGCAGATTGTTCGCCGCGACGAACTGGACGCCATTGGTCGAAAGCGGCAGCGTATTCAATAACCCGGCCGGTATGGCATTCGGATAAAAGAATGTGGGATTGCTCACCGAGTACGATCTTTGATTGATGGGGTTGTACTCTTCAGTATAGAGATTGTTGACGTCGGCATAGCGGATGTAGAACATGCCGAAGCCGCCCCGGATTACCGTGGACGGGGTGCCTCGGGACCCCAGCCGTCCCGGCGCCCAGGCGAAGGCAAACCGTGGTGCGGCATCGCGCCAGTCGTGAATATTCGTCTGACCTTCCCAGCGCAAGCCCGCGCTTAAAGTCAGGCTCTGCGATACCCGCCAGTCGTCCTGTACGAATGCGCCCAGGTCGAACATACTGGAAGTTAAATATGGCTGGCCTTCATTGATGGTGAATAGCGTGGGGGCCGAGCCGGCGGGAATCCCGCTACAGCCGGCCGCACAAGTCTGTAACAATGTCTGGTATGCGCCGATAGTGGAGAAATTAAAGGTGCCGTTAAAGTTAGCCGGGGTATAGTAGCTCAACAGATCGTTTCTGGTCCTTGCTCCGAACTTGACCGTATGCTTGCCGTGCGTCACGGTAGTGTAGTTTTGAAACTCGTAATTGCTGTCTGTCTGCCTGGTCCGGTTAACGCCGGAGCCGCCGATATCAAAATCGCCGGGTACGATTACCTCCGGAGCATCGGATTGCGCGGTCTCACCCGTCAGGTAATGGTTGAATTGAAAACGCGTCTCATTGACCACGCTGGTGGAGAAAACTGCAGTGTCGGTAACTTGTCCCAGTTGCTGTAATTGAACGTAGCTATAACCATTCCCGGGAAGGCTGAATCCACCTATACCCCATATATCCCGATGCAGGTCTAAATAGGAATAGCGCACGCTGAGCGTGTTATTGGCGCCTACCTGCCAGTCTATACGCGGACTGAAGGTGGTGCGCTGTTGCGGAGTGGGAGTCGCGCTTCGGTCGATTACCTGCTGAAACGTAACCGGATCGATAATCGTGGCATTCACAATACCGTTATCGTCAATCTGCCGCCGTTCGACATCCAGGAAAAAGCTGGCGTGCTTATTGATCGGACCGCTGATGTTGCCGCCGTAAGTCTGCGACTTGAATCCAGGAAACGGCGTAAATGTGATGAACGGGTTGCGCGCGTTCCAGATGCCGTCGCTGATGTCATAAGACGCGGTGCCGTGAAAATTGTCTGATCCGGGCTTGGTGAAGATCTCGATACGCCCGAAACCGAGTTTGTCGTACTCGCCCGCGAACGGATTCTGGTTGATGCGAATCTCGCGAATGGATTCCTTGGGCGGCAGGCGTCCGCTGGAGAAGCCGTCAATGTAGATTTCACCGCCATTGGGTCCGGCGGACGGACCGGCCAATGCCTGTAAATCCTGTTGCAGATCGTCCGGATCATCCGGCAGAGCCTGCAGGTCGGCACCTTTGAATACCAGGGCGTCTACGTTCTGCGAAGCTTGCAGGCCTAACTGGCTGGTATTCTCTTCGGCGACCGTGACTTCCTGCTTCACTTCCGCCAGCTTCATGGACACATCTCCGCGCGCGACTTGTCCCGTGCTTACCGCCACGGCGACGCCGCCATTTTGCTCCAGGCCTTTGAACACCGTCGAGACGGAATAAGTGCCCGGGGCAACCCCGCGGAAAGTGTAAACCCCATCGGCCCCGGTCTGCGCCTGCTGCGTCTTTCCATCGTCGCCGGTCAAAGTCACTGTGGCGCCTGGAATGACCGCGCCTGTGGCATCCTTCACCGTTCCAGTAACAGTGCCGCCATTGGGCGACGGCTTGGCGGGCTTGGCGGTCTGTGCCTGAACGGACACCGCCACCAGGCTCAACAGGGCAAACGTACAGATTCTCAACTTGAGGGCCACGCTATCTAGGCGAATGGCTGACCCTTACGGTTACACCCGCGTGCCCGGCTTTAAGAGCTATGCTCTGTCGATCTGGACATCATCCCTTTTCATCACTTCCGGGCATAACTCCACACCCAGGCCCGGACCCGGCGGCAACCCGAACTCGCCGTCTACCGGCGGGCAGGTCTGGGTAACGATGCCGCGGTATTCATCCAGATAATGCCGTCGCACGCTCTCCAGGATATACAGATTAGTCACATTTGCCGCCAAATGCAGCGAAGCCACGTGCAAGACGCGGACCACCGCAGTTATGCGGCGCCACCGGCAGATAGTGAGTCTCAGCCATGGTGGCGATCTTCTTTGCCTCCGAAATGCCGCCGCACCAGCAGATATCCGGCATGATGATGCGCGCCGCGCGATTTTCCATCAACTCGCGGAATCCGAAGCGCGTCATCAGCCGCTCGCTCAGGCAAAGCGGCAGGCGGGTTGCTGCGGCCAGTTCGCGATAGGCCGCCAGGTTATCCTGCGGCAGCATCTCTTCCAGCCACATGGGCGCGTAGGGCTCGAGCGCCTGCGCGATACGGATGGCGCAGGGCAGGTTCCAGTACCGTGAAACTCCATGGCGACTTCCATCGAATCGCCGAACTCTTCGCGAATCAGGCGCAGCGGCTCGATACTCCGCGGCGCATCTGATCGGCCGTGATGTATTGGCCGCCGGTTTCCTTGGCCACCGGATCGAACGGCCAGATCTTCATGGCGTGGATTCCGGATTTGGCCAGCTCGTCCGCCAGCCGCACCGGCTCCGTCAGAAAATCGATGTGGTCGTAGCAGGTGTTGTAAGTGCGAATGGACTCGCGCGACGCGCCGCCGAGCAATTGGTAAACGGGCATGATTGGCAGCCTTCCCCGCCAGGTCCCAGAGCGCGATATCCACGGCGCTGATGGCGCGCATCTCGGCGCCCGCCCAGCCGCTGAACGACACGGCCTGCAGCATGTCCGCCCACAGCCGGTCGATCTGCGATGGGTCGCGCCCCAGCAGCACCGGCGCCAGGGATCGCTGCACCACGGCCTTTTCCGCCTCCGGATGCGGATACGTTTCGCCCAGGCCCACCAGGCCGCTATCGGTATGGATGCGGACCCACAACCATTGGATGGGTCCGCCAATTTACCGTGATGCCGCGCCGCAGGTGGATCGTTTCGACGGCCGTGATGCGCATACAATAGAAGGTATCAGCTTGTTAGTCGTAATTGCGGTCGCGGCCGTGCTCGTTTTGCTCATACTGTGGGCCGCTGATCGTACAGCGCCGCTGAATCTCCGATGCACCTAGACTTCGTGACGCGCAATTCTCAACGTAGCGCTGCTGTGGCTGCTCACCACGCCGCACGAATTCGCGCACGCCTGGGTGGCCACGCGGCTGGGTGACGACACGCCGCGCCTGCAGGGCCGCCTCACCCTGAACCCGCTGGCGCACGTAGATTGGCTGGGCACCACCATCCTGCCGGCGCTCACGTCGCTTTTCGGCGGCGGACTGCTCGGCTGGGGCAAGCCCGTGTCAACAGCAACCCGGCCAAGCTGCGCTGGGGGTTGAACGGGCTGGCGCTGGTGGCCATGGCCGGACCCGCCAGCAACGTGGTCTTTGCGGTGATTCTGGCCGCCGTGGCGCGCGCTCACCGTCGGCTTCGCGCCGGCCCTGGCGCAGTTCGCCGCGCGCGGCGTGAATCTGAGCCTATATCTGGCCATCTTCAATATGCTGCCGGTGCCGCCGCTGGATGGCTCCAAGCTGCTGCTGGCCGCCCGCATTCCCGTAGTGGTATATAACGAACTGGCGCGCGCCGGATTTCTGCTGTTGATCGTGGCGGTGTCGGTCTCCGACCTGGGGCGCTGGATGTCGCAGTGGAGCTACGCCGGCACCGCACATATTTTCGGATTGTTCCGGTGATCCTATGAGCGTGTTACCCCTTTCCGGTAAGACGGCGCTGGTAGCGGGCGCCAGCCGGGGCATCGGCTTGGCCATCGCGCAACAGCTGGCCGAGGCGGGAGCGCGCACCACGCTGGCTGCGCGCACGCTAGAGAAACTGCAAGCGCACGCACAGGCGCTCGCAGCCCGGGGATTCCAGGCCGACGCGCTGCGCCTGGATCTGGCCGATTCTGCTTCCATCCGCGCCGCCGTGGCTGGCATCGAGACTCCGGACATCCTGGTGAATGTCGCCGGGACCAATATCCGTAAGAGTTTCACACAATACACCGCGGCCGAATACGAGCACATCATGCGCACCAACCTGCACGGCATCGTGGAGCTGACCCAATTAGATGGGCGCCCGCATGATTGAGCGCGGCGCGGGCGGCAAGGTCATCATGATCGGCAGCCTGATGTCGCTGCTGGGTCTGCCGTATCTTAGTGTCTATGCCATGACTAAGGGCGCGCTGGGCCAACTGACAAAGGCTCTGGCAGCCGAGTGGGGCCGTTACAACATCCAGGTAAACTGCATCGCGCCGGGCTTCATCATTACAGATCTCAATCGCCAGATGTGGGAGCCGGCTGCGATGCGCGAATGGCTGAAGGGCGCGCAGGCCAATCCGCAGCCTGGTACACCTGAGGATGTCGCACCGCTGGCAGTTTTTCTTGCGGGCCGCGGCGCGGACTACATCACCGGCCAGATCATCGCCGTGGATGGCGGTTACACCACCACGGCAGTCTGGCCGTTCGAACCCAGGGCCTGACTATGCGCCGTGTGTTCGGTATTCTGTTCGTGGCGGCGTTGCTATGTGCGCAGCAAGCTATCGAATTCACCTGTCCCATGGATCGCGACGTACGGTCCAAAACTCCCGGCAAGTGCCCGCGCTGCGGCATGACTCTGGTGGCGAATCTGCCCGACCCGGTCGAGTATCCCGTGGATCTGCGGGTCGACTCCGCCGCAGATCCCCAGCGCGCGTCCCATCACGCTCGAATTTCGCATCGCCGATCCGGCAAGCCGGCGCGCTGGTTGAACATTTCGAAATCGTGCACGAGAAGCTGTTTCATCTGTTCATCGTCAGCCAGGATTTGCAATACTTCGCGCACGTGCATCCGCAGTTCGATGGCGCGAGCCTTCCGCCTGGAGACGTCGCTGCCGAAGCCTGGTACCTACCGTTTGCTGGCGGATTTTTATCCTACCGGCGGCACGCCGCAACTGGCTCCGAAGACTATTACGACCGCTGGTTATACTGCGCCGCTCGAAGGCGGCATTCCTCGCCTTGCCCCGGACCTTTCGCCCAAGCAGGCGGAAAATCTAACCGCCGAACTGAAGCTCGATCCACCGGAACCGATCGCCGGTAAGAAGACCATGCTGTTCGTGCATCTGACTCCCGCGGATGGTTTGGAACCGTATATCGGCGCTTGGGCCCACTTACTCGCCGTTAGCGACGACTTAGTCGATACGATCCACGAGCATCCGTTCATTGCCGACGGCGGACCGGAGATGCAATTCAATATCTTCTTTCCGCGCGAGGCGGCCTACCGCGTGTGGATACAGTTTCAACGCAAGGGCGTTGTGAATACGGTGGCATTTACTATTCCGGTTAGTGCGCTGCGTTGAAGGGGTTACGGCGGTGGTCTAGTGTTGCACATGCACTACGTTCGAATAGGCCGATTCACCGTGGACGTTCACTGACCGCACGCGGTAACAAACTACGCCTGCGGGCGCGCTGTCGTCCGTATACTCCTGCCTTGCTGCCGGTTGACGTGGCGATGCGCGACCATGATCCCTTGTCTCCGGCGCGGCGCTCGATAATGGCGCTGGTCACATCGTTGCCGTAGGCGTGCCAGCGCAGCTGGACCGTGTTCCCCGTGGCGGACGCAATCAGCGAACTCGGCGCTTCCGGCAGCACCGGCCAATCGAAGTAATCCTCATCCGCGATTGCCATCACGCTATCGCGCACGGGCAGGTTCGGAAAAACGCCGTTCGCTTCCGGCTTGGGGATCGGCTGCGATATCGCCCGATACCACGTCGATCAGTACCGGATGACCGATGCCGCTGTTCGGGATGGTCAGGTCTGCGCGCACGGACGGGAAAGCGCCGCCGGGCTCGCTGTGCGCGGCCAGCCAGTAAGCCACGATCGGTTTGCCGGTCTTGCTGCGAAAACCATAAGCCAGAAATGGCTGCGCCTGATCGTGCAGCGCCGGAACATCGACGGGCGCTATCTTGATGGACGGATCGAGGTGCGTGTCCGCAAAAAGCGCATTGGTATTCTGCAGCGCGTAGAACACCGGGCGCGGCGTGAAATCGTCGGGCAGATGCCGCAGCCCGTGGATCATGCCGAAATCGTCGTACTCGTTTCCGTCGGTAGCGGCGGTCAGCAGCCACACAAAAGTGCGCACTCCACGCGCCCAGTTATAGACAAGCCCGCGGGAATATACTTCGCCTGCACGGATTCATCCGACCCAACCCAAGCCGGGATGGAATTGAACTCGTCATCCCAGAACGGTATGTCCTTGCGGATGCCCGGATAGCCGCGCACTAACTCGCGCAACTTCGCGGGTGATTCCTCGCCGTATGCGCCCGAGTCCATCGACTTCCGGATTGAGGTTGCGCGCCGTAGCCCGGGTACGTGTGATAGGCGAATACATCGATGCCCGCGGCGCAATCGCATGCATCCAGGGCACGCCGCGCGAAGTCACGTGTAGGATCGGCTTGCCCGCCATAGATAACTTTGGCCTGCGGATCCGCGCCGTGCACCGCCGGGATGAAAGCCTTGAGTAAGTGCCCGTACTCTTCCGGATTGGGCAGCGGATTCCAGTAATCGATATCCTGCTCGTTCCACAACGCGTAATAGCGGATGCGGCCGCGAAAGTGTCCCACCACGAACTGCACATACTTCACAAATGCCGCAACCTGCGCAGGCGTCTTGGGCGGCCAATACGCGGAGTAAAGGCTGCGGTCAGGATTATGGAAGCCGCCGGGCTCGGGGACGATGGCATCCGGCAGCTTGCCGGCCGGCGAAGTGTACATGGGATTTCCGTAGAGCAACTGCACCTGCACCTTGACCCCGTTATCCACCAGCGAATCGACGTAATCGTCCAAGCCGGGCGGAATCGCCAGCACGCCGCGCTTCTGCTCGATCCAATCCCAACTGGTGTAGTCGGAAGTGTTTTCGTACTGGCCGATGCGGATCCAGCTCACGCCCGCGTCGAACATGCGCGTCCACCAGCGCTGGTCCCAGGGCAAGATACGGGTCGCGGGGCAGGTCGGAGTTGATGCCGAAGCCGTCCTCGATTTGGGATGAGCGTTTGGGCGGTACGCGCTTCTGCGCAGCAAGAGGAAGCAGGATCAGCAACGAGATGAGGAACGCGCGCATAGAGTATTATTCCGAGCCATTACTGAAAACAAAGGAGTTGTTGGGTTCGAATGGTAATTTCGTATTCATTAGGGAACTGTGGCCGCACGTCAATGTCTCACACCCGGGGAAAGTGTAGCATGCCGGTCAAGGGTTATGGGTCGACCAGTTCAGGATACGCCGCGCAGACGCGGTCGATCTCTTCAGATTGGCCGGGTGAGAGGCACTCATCGGGATCGAGGCACCAGATTCCGTCGAGCAGGCCCTGCCGGCGGAGGACTTCGTGTACGCCGGCGATCGAGCCGCGGAACCCGTTCGCGACGTCGAAAATTGCGCCATTGGCGTCGGTAAGCCGCGCGGCCATCTCCAGCCATTCCGGCGCGTCCGGTGCGCGGTGAATGGCTTCCAGCATGGCCACGGCGCGGCGGGTCCAGACCGCCCACTGCCCAAGCAGGCCGCCCACCATGCGCAGGCCGCGAAAGGATGTGATCAGGTCGAGGATGATGTGATCATCGTTGCCGGTATAGAGCGCAATCTCCGCCGCGCGGCCCGACTGCGCCACACCGTGCAGCACGTCGAGCGTGTGGTAGCGGTTGAACGGCGCAATCTTGATGGCGGCCACACAACCAAGCCCTGCAAACCGCCGCCAGAAATCCGTGCCGAGCACCCGGCCGCCTACTGCCGGCTGCAGGTAAAACCCGACCAGCGGCAGTACCTCGCCGACCGCGCGCGCGTGCCCGATCAGTTCGTCCGTGGTGGCATGCGGTAGCGCACTGAGACTGAGCAGCGCGGCATCGTAGCCCAGGCGGGCGGCGATGGCGGCCTCCCGCAGGGCCTGCTCCCTTCCACCACACACGCCGGCGATCTTAACCACAGCGTGCGCGCCCGCCTCTTCACGCGCCAGGGCCAGCACCGGCTCGTATAATCCGCACTCGCGAATGGCAAATTGAGTGGTGTGCACTCCCACGGCTATGCCACCTGCGCCGGCATCGAGATAATAGCGGGTGAGGCCCCGCTGGCGGCGTTCATCCAGCTTGCGGTCGGCGTTTAACGCCAGCGGATGTGCGGGAATCACCACGCCCTCGCGCAGGCGTTGCCGCCAGTCAAAAGGCGCCATCGCGCACCTCGAAATGAGTCGGCTTGTCGAGCGTGGGCAGTTCGGCGCGGATCCATTCCGCCTGCCATTGAATCATTTGCGACGCGTTTACGGACGGCGGCCCGAGCAAGCGGCGGCTAAGTGCGGAATCGCTCAGCAACGCCGTTTCGGCTTCGCTCCCCTCGAATCGCGGTTCGATGGAGAACAATTCTCCGAACCGCTCCGCGATCGCGCGGACCCGCAGCGTTTCGGGTCCGGTGACATTCAGGACGCGCGGGGGAACGGATGCCAGCGCCAGTGCGCGCAGGATCATGGAGTTTGCATCGCCCTGCCAGATGACGTTCACCGACCCCATGGCCAGCGGCACCGGGTGCCGCTGCCAGACACGCCGGCCGATATCCAGCAGCACGCCATAGCGCAGGTCAACGGCGTAGTTCAACCGGATGATGGCCAACGGTGTGCTGTCCCGATTGGAGAAGTATTCGAACACGCGCTCCCGGCCTAACACCGACTGCGCATATTCCCCGACGGGCGCGGGTGGAGTCTCTTCCGTACAACCGGCAAGCGCGAGCGGGTAGACATTCCCGCTGGAGACGACGACAATGCGGGACCCCATGAATCTCTCAGCGACAAACGCGGGCGACAACATATTGGTAGCCCAGGTCAACGGCTGGTTTCCGGTAGATCCGAACTTCCGGCCCGCCAAAAACAGTACGTTTGGGCAGTCCGGCAAGCGCGCGATCTGGGCGCGATCCAGGAAGTCGCAGGCGACGGCATCCACGCCGGCGCTGGTGAGCAGGTGCTTCGCATCCCCGGAGGCGAACCTGGATGCCGCGACGATCCGGCGGGGGGGGCCGGCCTGGTCCGCCGCATGCCGGGCCCGCAGAGCGAGGGAAGGCCCCATCTTGCCACCCGCGCCCAGCACCAGCACGTCACCCTGCATCTCACGCATGAAAGCGCAATCGGCTCCGCTCGGACGTGAGAGTTCGTTTTCCAGATCGGTGACGGAAGTCATGGTCTCATCCAAATTCCGGGCCGGCCATCGCAAACTGGCGGGCTCCCAGTTCGTGGGGCGGAGACTGCCCGCGATACATGCGCAGGAAGGATCGTTCGACGCGAAAGCCGGCTGTTTCCAGCCAACCCGTCCACTCGGCAGCGAGCCGCGGCACGTCGATGGCTATCGTCGCGGCGGCTTGGCCGGCAAGACAGCCTGTCACGAGTTTTCCGGCCACCGTGGCATCGTCCGCCACCACTGGGCCGACTTGCAGGTACAGATAGCCGGGTCTTCCAAAACAGTAACCGGTAAGCGCTTCGCCGCGGCATGCGATCCACGCCAGACCCGGGGCGCGGCGGTAAAAGGACGTCAGCACAGCGCTGCGATCGGCGCCGAAAACCTGGCGATCGCGCGCGAAGACGCCGGCCAGGTCAGCGGCTGACATCGGGCGCACAGCTTCGGGCGTGGAGCCGAAATGGCCTGGTGCAACGGTAACCTTCGCGCGTTCCAGTTCGTATTCGCCCTGAAAGCCGAACCGCCTGTAAAGCGGTTCGCCGAGCTGCGTGGCGTCCAGACGCACGCACGGTTCGCCCGCCAGAGCGTCGAGCGCGGCCTCCATCAGCCGGGTGCCGACGCCGGCGCCGCGCTCGGCAGGATCGACCAGCATCATCGCGAGCCAGCTAAAGCAGCCGGCATAACGGAGAAACGTTACGGTGCCGATCACGTGGCCCTCGTGCTCGGCGATGCGGCCGCCTCCCTCCGCGGAATCTAAGAAAGCGCGCCAGTCTTCCTCGAGTTGATTCCACCGGCTGGCGCGGCAGAGTCGCAAGCCGGCGGGGATATCGCCCGTGTGCATTGCGCGGATGGCCACGTTCATTTTAATGCGGCCCGCAGCGGGCGCCGTACAATCGCAATGCTTTCTTGGCAGTGGTGCTTAGCGGCAGCGATGGAAGAGATGCGGCCGGCACCCAGCGCCACGGCTTGGGCACCCGCGCCTTGCCCTGGTCGCGGGGCACGTGCACCGTTACCAGATAATGGTGATGCGTAATCGTGTGGCGGAACGTTCCGATCGCCTCCGGCAACTGGGCGGCTCCGCACTGGCTGAGCGAAGGCAACTCCCAAAACCCCGCCATCCGCGGCTCATCCGCGGCGCGCTGCCACAGCAGAATGCGTCCCTGCCGCTCGACGACCGCCACCGCCATTTCGATATGCACCGCCGCCGTTTTTCTTGCCTTTACCGGCAATTCCGCCGAGCGCCCAGCCCGCCGGCCCTCACAGAGCCGTGCCAACGGGCAGACGTCACAACGGGGCGCGCGCGGCAGACACAGCGTGGCGCCCAGTTCCATCATGGCCTGGTTGAACGCGCCCGCCCGCCCGCGGTCCAGCCAGCGCTGCGCGATCTCGCGAAAGCGGGCCCGCGTGCGCGCCGATCCAATGTCTGAAGGATCGTTGGTCAGCCGCGCGACGATGCGCATGACGTTGCCATCCAGCACCGCATATGGCAGTCCAAAGGCGATGCTGGCGATGGCCGCGGCCGTGTAGTCACCCACGCCCGGCAAGTCGCGGATGGTCGGGTAATCGGGCGGAAATACACTGCCGATCAGGCGGGCGGCCTGGTGCAGGTTACGCGCTCGCGCATAATAACCCAGGCCACTCCAGCACGCCAGCACGTCCTCGGGGGAAGCGCCCGCCAGAGCCGTCAGGGTGGGAAAGCGCTCCAGGAACCGCTGGTAATAGGGGATGACGGCCTCGGCGCGGGTCTGCTGCAGCATGATTTCCGAAATCCAGATGCGGTAAGGGTCGTCGGTGCGCCGCCAGGGCAGGTCGCGATGCCCGGCGTGGTACCAGCGCAACAGGCGGGCCGCCACCGAGGGCGTCATTCGAGTGTCTGGATCCACTCGGCAATGACCTTCACCTGCTCAGCCGGGAGATCGAAGGCTTCGTAGTCGGGGTTCAGCGGCTCCAGGCGGATGCGCTCATGACGCCACTCCCCTTCGGCCGCGTCTTCACCAGTGAAGGTTTTCCGGCTGGTGTACCGTTTGACGGTGTATCGCTCATGCACGCCGATCAGCTCCACCAGCACGATTTTGCCCTTACGCGAGCCCACCACCGGCCCGCGGAAGATATTCAAGCTGCCATCCGGGATGCGCGGCTCCATGGATCGCCCCACGACGTGCGCCACAAACATGCCTTCGCTCAAGCGCAGGCCTTCCGGCGCGCGCACCCAATCTTCGTCCTCCACCTCTTCGTCGGCGCCGAATTTCCCCGCCGCCGCGCGCAGCGTGTACAACGGCAGATGCGTACGAAAGCGCGCGACCGGCAACTTCTCCACGTGCTGTTCGAAAAGATGGTCCGCGACGCGCGAGAACGAGTCCACTGGCACGGCTCTCCGGTCGGAAACGCGCAACACGTGCGAAAGGGAATCCTCCCACGACTCGAGCAGGCGACGGGCGCCCAACTCCGCGATCTTGTCTGCGAAATCCTCCTGCAGCGCCGCCAGATATGCCGCGTCTTCCGGTCCGGCTAAATCATCCCAATGCGCGCGCAGCCGCAGGGCATGCCGGTGGGAATCCTGTTCCGCATCCACCAGCAGCACTCCCACGTCGTGCACCGGCTGCCCCGGCAGCGCAAGCTGCAACAGGACATACTCGCCCCGCGTACGCGCACTGATGGGAATTACGGCTGCTTGCGGCATAAATATCTCATCATGATGGACCGTCACGGCGCAAACGGATAATATCCAGTCCGGAACCGCACTTTGGCGGTCGGCAACTGCGGCACCACCACCCGGATCTTACGAAACTGCTTGTTATCCGCGCCACCCACGTCCGGCACATAGCGCAGAATATACTGCGTAGTCACCTCGCCTACAATCGCCGCAATCGAGCGGAAAATCCCGGAAGACACCTCCGAAGCATATCCGCCCGAACCTACCGTCAGCGCGTAATTGCCGTCGTCCGACGGATGCGAAAGATAGCCATCCACGTCGGAGTACAGATTGTTCAGCGGGTACTCCACATGTCCGCCCGTTTCGGTGCACAGCCGCTGCAGATTCTCGTCGCCCTCGTTGGTAAACCCGAACGACACCGTGCTCATGCCGTAGATCGTCACCAGGCTGCGCTGCGCGATCTCGATGACCTCATCCAGGCTCTTCTTGCTGGCGTTATCGTGCCCGTCGCCGATCACGATAATCACGCGCCGCGGATCGTAGGGCTCTCCCTCAATCACCTGCCGGTGCATGCAGGCCATGTAAATCGAATCGTAAAGCGCGGATCCGCCGCCCGGCTTCATCTTGCGCAGCTTCTCGACCATGGTGTCGGCCTCCGAGGTGGTGTTCACCTGCAACTCCGGCTCGTTGGCGTAGGAAATCAGAAAGCCGCTCATTTTCTTGTCGCCGGGCAAAATATGCAGCACCAGGTCGATGGCGGCGTCCTGATAATTCTTCCAGTGCACCCGGCTGTCGTTGCTCAGATCGATCAGAAAGCCCACCACCAGGGGCTGATTGCGGTCGTGGCTGAAGAACTCGATGTGCTGTTCCTTATCCTGATCGTAGATCTTGAAGTCCTTGGCTTCCAGATTCGAGACGTAGCGCCCTTTATAATCGGTGACCGTTACGGGCACGATGACCTCGTTCACCTGCACCTTGATGGGTTTCGCCGGCTTGTCGGATTGTGCCAGGGCCAGCGCGGCGACCGTCAGCACTAAAGGAATGCGGACCACCATAGAAAATTACCGTTGCCCTTCATTCTAGCAGGCGCGCGCAAGCGGGAAAGCGCTCCCTGACGGTCGCGGCTCGGTAACAAAATCATCCGGGCGAGAGTTGTTTGTACATCACGGTGGCGGCCTCCAGAAGGCTCGAATCGAAGTTCAGCGCGTAACGCTGGATAGCTCCGATCGGGACATAACCCATCGACAGATACAGCCGCTCGGCGAAACTGCCCGCCACCGTGTCGAGGGTCAGCAGCGTCCGGTGCGCCTCGCGCGCCTGCTCTTCAGCCGCGGCCATCAGGGACCGGGCGATTCCGCGGCGTCTGGCGCCGGGATCCACCAGGAGCTTCTTCACCTCCGCGCGATGCGGCTGATTGGGAGGCGTGGCTAGATCGAGTTGCACGGTTCCTGCGATCTGCCCGCCGCTGCGGGCGAGGAGCACCAGCCGGCTCCCGGCGCTGACCGCCGGCAGAACCTGGTCACGCCAGAACGCCTGCGCATCGCCGCGCGAAAACGGTAAGACGAAACTGACGCTCGCGCCGGCGTGAACGCAGGCGTGCAGAACTCCGGCCAGCATTTCGAGGTCGCCGTCTACGTGGTCCCGGTCCGGGTTCCAACGCTCAATCGAAAGCGGGTTCAGTGGAGCCACGAATTCACCTCACGCATAATCTGACAATATCGCCTTTTTTGCGGAGCTCACTGGAAATCGAGTCTGGTCGACCGCCGCGAGCGAGACACCCACCAACAGTCCGAGGGGTGGCGGGACGTGGACGTCCCGCGCAGGCGTGGACGCCTGCCCCACCCCGCGCGTGCCAACATTGCTATCCTCAAATCATCCCCGTAAATGCGAAAGCTGTTAGCACTGAATCGCGGCGAAATTGCCATCCGCATCCTGCGCGCCGCCAATGAACTCGGCCTGCGCACCGTAGCCATTTATTCCCAGGAGGACCGCCTGGCCTTGCACCGCTTCAAGGCCGATGAAGCTTACCTGATCGGCGAGGGCAAAGGACCAGTGGAAGCCTACCTCGACGTGGACGGCATCATCGCGCTGGCGAAGGAAAAGGGCGTGGACGCCATCCATCCAGGCTACGGATTTCTGTCGGAAAACCCGGCCCTGCCGCGCGCCTGCGATGCGGCCGGCATCGCTTTCATCGGACCCAGCGCGGAGCTGCTCGAGCTTCTCGGAGATAAACGCGCGGCGCGCCAACTCGCCGCGCGCGCGGGCATCCCCACCGTGCCGGGCACCGTGAAGGCCATCGCGGATCCGCGCGAAGCGGAGCGTATGGCGCGCCGCATCGGATTTCCGCTTATCGTTAAAGCGGCCTTCGGCGGCGGCGGACGCGGCATGCGGGTGGTGCGCGCCGCTGCCGAGTTCGCCGAGCGCCTTACCGAAGCGCGGCGCGAAGCTGGCGCGGCCTTCGGCAACGATGCGGTGTTCCTGGAGCGCTACGTGGAGCGCGCCCGCCATATCGAGGTGCAGATCCTGGGCGATCGCGCCGGCAACCTGGTGCATCTCTACGAGCGCGATTGCTCCGTCCAGCGGCGGCATCAGAAGGTGGTCGAGGTGGCGCCCGCCGTGGGCCTCGAAGATTCCATCCGCCGCGCTTTGGCGGAAGCCGCCGTCCAACTGGCGCGCGCGGCCGGCTACTACAACGCCGGCACCGTGGAGTTCCTGGTGGATGCGGATTCCGGCGCCTGGTACTTCATCGAAGTGAATCCGCGGATTCAGGTAGAGCACACGGTCACCGAGATGGTCACCGGCATCGACCTGGTACGCTGCCAGATTCAGGTGGCGCAGGGGCACGATCTGTTTGGTCCAGCCATAAACCTGCCGCCCCAGGAGCGGATTCCGCTTTACGGCTACGCCATGCAATGCCGGATCACCACCGAGGACCCCGCAAACCATTTCATGCCGGATTACGGCAAGATCCACACGTATCGCTCGCCCGCGGGCTTCGGCATTCGCCTGGATGGCGGCTCGGCTTACTCGGGCGCCGTCATCACGCCTTACTACGATTCGCTGCTGGTGAAGACCACCGCCTGGGGACGCGAATTCCGCCATGCCTGCCAGCGCATGGACCGCTGCCTGCGCGAGTTCCGCGTGCGCGGGGTGAAGACCAATATCCCGTTTCTGGAAAATGTGGTGAACCACCCCGATTTCCAGGCCGGCCGCGTGACCACCGGCTGGCTGGAGCAAACGCCGGAACTGGTCCATTTTGTCCTGCGGAAGGATCGCGCCACCAGGCTGCTCACGTACCTTGGGGAAGTCATCGTCAATCAGAACCCTACCGTGGCCGGCAAGCCCGTGCCCGCGCGTATAGACGCACCCGTTGTGCCGCCGCGCGATATTGCCCGGCCGCCCGATGGCACCCGTCAACTGCTTGATAGCCTTGGTCCGGACAAGTTCGCCGAATGGACCCGCTCGCAACAGCGGCTGCTGCTGACCGACACCACCTTTCGCGACGCCCATCAATCGCTGCTGGCCACGCGCGTACGCACCTACGACATGCTGCGGATCGCCAATTTCGTGGCGCATCGCCTGCACAACTTGTATAGCCTGGAGATGTGGGGCGGCGCGACCTTCGACGTAGCTATGCGCTTCCTGCACGAAGATCCCTGGCTGCGGCTGCGTCAGCTGCGCGAAGCCATTCCCAACATTTGCTTCCAGATGCTGCTGCGCGCCTCGAACGCGGTGGGCTACACCGCCTATCCGGACAATGCGGTGGAGGCATTTATTAATGAAGCCGCCGCGCAGGGAATCGATATTTTCCGCATCTTCGATTCGTTGAACTGGCTTCCCAATATGAAGGTATCCATGGAAGCCGTGCGGCGGACCGGCAAGATTTGCGAAGCGGCGGTGTGCTACACGGGCGACATTCTGGATCCGCGCCGCGACAAGTATTCGCTTCAATACTATGTGAAGATGGCCCGCGAATTGGAGCGCATGGGCGCGCACGTGCTCGCCATCAAAGACATGGCCGGGCTATGCAAGCCGTACGCGGCTGAAAAGCTGGTGGGCACGCTGCGGCAGGAGGTCGGGATTCCCATCCACTTCCACACGCACGATACCAGCGGCCTGAATGCGGCGTCGGTGTTGAAAGCCGCCGAAGCCGGCGTGCACGTCGCCGATGGCGCTATCGCTTCCATGAGCGGCACCACCAGCCAGCCGAATCTGAATTCCATCGTGGCAGCGTTCGGACACACGCCGCGCGATAGCGGAGTCGATCTGGATGCCCTGAATCAGTGCGCGGACTACTGGGAGACCGTGCGGACGTACTATGCGCCGTTCGACACGGGTCCGAAATCCGGCTCGGCCGAAGTGTACATCCACGAGATGCCCGGCGGCCAGTATACCAACCTGCGCGAGCAGGCGGAAGCCATGGGACTGGGTGCGCGATGGCACGAGATCGCCCGCACGTATGCCAAGGCTAACGCGGCCTTGGGCGATATCGTGAAGGTGACGCCGTCCAGCAAGGCAGTCGGCGACCTGGCGATCTTCCTGGTGAACCACGATATGACCGTCGAGCAGTTCGAGCGGCTCGGTCCCGATCATAATCTGACGCTGCCGGGCTCGGTCATCGAAATGCTCAGCGGGGCGCTGGGCGAGCCCGAAGGCGGCTGGCCCAAACGCTTGCAGAAAGCCATTCTGAAAGGCGCCAAGCCGCAGCGCGGCCGTCCCGGCGCGCACCTGACGCCGGTGAATTTCGAGGAAAGCGCCGCCATGCTGGGCCGCAAGATCGGCCACGATCCGGCGCAGGACGAAGTGCTCAGCTTCCTGATGTATCCGGGCGTGTTCCTGAAGTTCGCCGAGGCGCGGCAAAGCTATGGCAACGTGGAGGTGCTGCCCACGCCGCAGTTCTACTACGGCATGCAGAAGGGTGACGAAATCGCCGTCGAGTTGGAGCCGGGCAAGACGCTGGTAATCAAGTTTCTCACCGTGGGCGAGCCGCACCCGGAAGGTTATCGCACGGTGTTCTTCGAGCTGAACGGCCAGCCGCGCGAAGTGAACATCCGCGACAAGAGCCTGGAGGTGAAGGTCGCCGCAGCGCCCAAAGCGGACCCCGCCCGGCCCGGCGAGATCGGCGCGCCGATTCCAGGGGTGGTGTCGACCGTGGCGGTGGAATTGAACCAGCCGGTGAAAAAGGGCGACCGTCTGCTGGTGATGGAAGCCATGAAGATGCAGAGCACGGTGTATGCGCCGGTAGGTGGGAAGGTGACGCAGGTGCTGGTGCGGCCGGGGCGCCATGTGGAGGCGAAGGATCTGCTGTTAGTGATTGAGTGATCGGTGGGGCAGGCGTCCACGTCTGCGCGGGACGTCCACCTCCCGCCACATGGCGGGTCTGGAGGAGACCCGCCCAGGGTAGAGTCGTAAGATGGACACGGCCTTCCCCGCTCTGGCACGCTCGCCAGGTATCGAGTCTAACCATCCAACCATTCGAGTGGTTCCTTCCCCCACTGGTAATCTGCCCCTTTAGGGCACACACTGGCGTCCTGCCCCGCGACTAGAATCCCTCGAGCAAATGTCCCATCTTCTCTTTCTTAGTCCGCAGGTAGGCTTCCGTCGAGACCATCGCCGGCACAATACAAGGCACTAAGTCCACCTGTACACCGGCGGCTTCCACAGCCGCCATCTTATCCGGATTGTTCGATAACAGGCGGATCCTCGTCAATCCGAAATACCGCAAAATTTCCCCCGGCAGTTCGTAATTGCGCAGGTCAGACTCGAACCCGAGTTGTTCGTTCGCCTCCACGGTATCCGCGCCCTGGTCCTGCAACTCGTAAGCGCGCAGCTTGTTCAGAAGCCCGATGCCTCGCCCCTCCTGATGCTCGTAGATCAGCAGCCCGCGGCCTTCTTCGCCAATCATCTGCAGCGCCAGTTCCAGCTGCGCGCGGCAATCGCAGCGCAGGCTATGGAAGACGTCGCCCGTCAGGCATTGCGAGTGAATGCGCACCAGCGCAGGCAACACCCCGTGTGACACGTCGCCCATTTCGAGGACCACCGCCTCTTCCAGACGGCCGTCCAGGCGGCCTTCAAATCCATAGATTCGAAAGTGTCCAAACCGGGTTGGAAAATCCGCTTCGGCAACCTTATGCAGCCGCAGCGCGGAAGGAGTGTGCATGAGATCTCTACCGGCTGTTCCGATCCTTTTATTATAATGATCTGCGAGTTTCCATGGCGGATTCATCGCTCGTTACGCTGCTGGTAAAGCTGGGTGTGGTGGCCTCGCTGGCCAGCATTCTGGTTCGCTGGGGCGCCGTTAAGCGCATGCTGATGCGCGAAAACCGCACCGTCGGCCAGCGCATGAAACTGTCGCTGTGGTTCTCTATCGTGTTCGGCGCCAGCGTGGCCACGCGTGCCTGGAGCGCCAAATACCCAGCGGTCGATCTGGGCCTGGAAGGCAGCCTGCTGGCCGGTCTGCTGGGCGGATACGTCACCGGCCTGGCATCCGGAATTCTGATTTCCGTGCCGGCCATGCTCAACCGCGAGTATCTGACCATGCCGCTGCTGGCCGGCCTCGGTGTGTTGGGCGGACTGTTGCGCGATTGCGCCGCCGACCCCGAAGATATCTGGCGTTTCAGCCCGTTCTTCGACCTGAACCTCTGGCGCATCTTCAAACAGCGCCGCTTCGACCGCCGCAACGCGTTCAACCTGCTGTTCTTCGTGGTGATCCTGTTCGCCGAATTTCTGCGCCAGGCCTTGGGCCAGACCTTCGGCGCCAACGGCCGTATCTTCTATGTACACCCGGAGCAAGCCAGTCTCCTGATGTACGCGGCCGTGTATGCGGACACCATCTTCGCCGTCACGATTCCTATTAAGATCTGGAACAACACCCGCAACGAAGACAAGCTCGAGGAGCAGAACCGGCATCTGATTCAGGCCCGCCTGGAAGCGCTCACCAGCCAGATCAATCCGCATTTCTTATTTAACACGCTGAACTCGGTCTCTTCATTGATCCGCACCGATCCCAACCAGGCACGCGTAATGGTGCTGAAGCTTTCCAATATCCTGCGGCGGCTGCTGCGTAAGCACGATAATTTCAATGCGCTGCGCGAGGAAATCGGCTTCATCGACGATTATTTGTCGATCGAAGTGGTGCGCTTCGGCGACAAACTGCGCTTCGAAAAGGATGTGGCCGCCGACACTTTGGATATGCTGGTGCCCAGCATGCTGCTGCAGCCGCTGATCGAAAACTGCGTTAAGCACGGATTGAGCAGCAAAGTGGAAGGCGGCACCATCCGGCTGCGCAGCCGGCGGGTGGATTCGCGGCTGCTTTTGTGGGTGGAAGATGACGGCGTGGGCATACCCGAATCCAAACTGGCCACCCTGCGCGAACAGGGCATCGGTGTCAGCAATGTGAGCGAAAGGCTGAACGTGCTGTTCGGAAACGGACACCGGATGACCATAGACAGCCAGCCGGGACAGGGCACGCGCATCGAAATCGAGATTCCGGAATTACAAACCAGCCTGGTGCCAGCCAGTTAGGAGGGCCGGGCGGACCCGCTAATAGGCAGTCTTGTCATCGCATTGGGTGGTTGCACCCAGCGGTGCGCCACCACTCACTGCGCCAATACCACCGGTCAGGCGCTTAAGGGCAATAGATGCAGTTCCGGGGGAGCTGCCTGCATCACGGGTTCGTAAGGGATGGCAGTCTGGCCCAAAGCCAGCAGCAGCTTTTCCTTGCTGCCACATACGCAGGGCAGAACGTCGTTGTAAAAATAGCCCTCCGGTGCGGGCTGGCCGGCGAAACAGTAAGAAGTGTGCATTTGGGTCCCTCGTCACTGCATCGTTCGAGCAATTTTTTTACCATCCGCAAAAGGCGCCGAGCCACGGCTATACCCGTTACTGAGACCGTTGAGGAAACGAATAAGGCCTCGCATTTGGCCCTTGCATTCACGCCCTAATTACAAGACAATATAGTCTTATACTCTGTTTCCTAAAGGAGGCGGCTCGATGGCTCTTCCCCAACTCCCCACCCGCTTCGGCGCGCTGGATGCCGCATTTCTCAATTTCGAATCCAAGCAGATGCCCCTGCACATCGGCGGCGTATGCGTCTTCGATGGCCCTATACCCTTCGACCGGTTCGTCGCCATCATCGAGTCCAAGCTGGATTCGATCCCGCGTTACCGCGAAAAAGTGATGCGGCCATTCCTCAACATCGGATACCCCACCTGGCAGTACGATGCGGATTTCGATATCCGCCGTCACATTTTTCACGTGCACCTCGATCCACCGGGTTCAGACGAACAGTTGCAGGAGTTGGCCGGCCGCATCTTCACGCCGCTGCTGGACCGCAACAAGCCGCTTTGGGAAACATATGTAGTGGATGGCCTGGCCGGTGGCCGCTCGGCGCTGATTTGCAAGGTGCATCATTGCATCGTGGACGGCGTCGGCGGCATCGGGTTGCTGAACGTAATCATGGATGCCTCGCCGAAGGAGCGCCGCTTGCCTAAGCGCAAGGCCTACCGCCCGCCCAAGGCCCCCGACGCGACAACTCTCTTCCTGGATGCCTTCACCGATAGCCTGGCGCAGTTCCCTAAGCGGCTTGCCGAGACGCGCGACGCGCTGGTCGGATACGGCAATCTGCTGCGCGAAGACCCCTTAGCGGCCCTGGGACTCGCACGCGTCGTCGACAGGACGCCGGAACTGCTTTCCCCGGTGGAGCGCCTGCCTTTCAATCGGACCTGTTCCGGCGAGCGGCGCGTATTCTGGACCGAGTTTCCCTTCGAGGAAGCGCACGCCATTCGCACCGCCTGTTCCTGCACGGTGAACGATGTGGTGCTGACGGTGGTGTCCGGTGCGGTCTCGGAGTACACCCGGCTGCACGGGCAAACCGTGAAGAACCGCTTCTTCCGGCCCATGGTGCCCGTCAACGTGCGCCCGCCGGGCGACGCCATCGGCGCTTTCGGCAACCTGATTTCGTTGATGCTGGTGGCCCTTCCGCTGGGCATCAGCGATCCCCTCGCGCGCATCGAGCACATTCAACAGATGACCCAGGCCATGAAGGGCGCGCGCACACCGGAATTGTTGCGCCTGAGCCTGTCCTGGCTGGGCCTTTTGCCGCCGCCCGTGCAGGCATTCCTGGCCGGCAATATGGGCTGGCTGAATACGCCCATTCCCCTATTTCACATGGTGTGCACGAATGTGCCCGGCCCGCAGATCCCGCTGTATACCTGCGGCCGCCGTATGGTGGCCTGCTACCCGCATGTTCCCACCGGTATGGACGTGGGTATCAGCGTCGCCATCGAGAGTTACAACCAGAAGCTATACTTTGCGTTAACCACCGACGCGCTGGCCGCGCCAGACGGCGGGCGCATGATCGAATTGCTGGAGGCGTCCTTCAAGGAATTGCGCGAGGCGGCCGGAGTGCCGGCATCTCGCCCAGTCCGCAAAGCCAGACCGAAAGCGCGCAAGGCCGCGCCTAAGCGGCAGCCGAAACCGAAGCCAGGGCCTGTGCCCGAGCCGGAGCCGGACGTCACCACGTTGCTGGCGGAAAGCGCCGCCGAAGCGGAAACTCTGGAAGGCAGCACCCTGGTGATGGAAGAAGAACTCGAACCCGTCTCGTAGTGCTGCTTAGCTTAGCTCAACCACCTAGTTTTCGCGGCGACCGAACACCTGCACAAATTGTGGGTAGGACTCCATAAGCGCTAACTTAAGCCAGAGGAGCCCAATCTGGCCAATAATTGCCGAGCTACGAAGAAACGCACGCTTTGCTCACCACGCGAGAGCCGTTCTTGCGCGCTGCGCGCCGCGCGTGGGCTCAACTGCCCGAGTAGCGCGTTTCTGGGCCAGTTGACGTGAGCCGGACTCAACGGCCACGAAATGACGCCGTGCCAAGCCAGAAAAAATCCTGCTGGGGCCCGGAAGGTCAGCACACCGGAAACACTACCGGAAGTTATCCACCACCATGATGTTGCTACCGGTTTGAACCTCGGCGGCGAAGAGAATCGTCTTTCGATCCGGGGAAACACTGAGCCCCTGGAAGGTCGGCTGGCCGATGGGTGAGATCTCTTTGTCCTCGCCAGTGGCGAAGCTACGGAATCGCACGGAACTGCCCTTAGCGCCGGGGGCGGGAATGTAGAAGATTCCGTCGTCCATGACGACGAAGGCCCTATACCAAACGGATTCCAGGACCTGCTTCTCATCACCTCCTCCGAGAGGAAGTACCCACAGGCCTCCGATTTTCGTCGTCGTGAGGTTCTCTCCCTGGCGTCCGGCACTGTGGATAGAGTTCGTGTAATACAACAATCGGCCATCGTGAGACTCGAACGCAGCCCATCCACCGTTGTGCGTCAACTGCATTCCTTGGCCGCCTTGCGCCGCCCGCCTCCATATCTCGAAGCGACCGGTCCGGTTGCTGGCGTAGTAGATCCATTTTCCATCGCCGGACCAACTAGGGATAACCTCCGCGTCGCCCTCGTCCTGCGCCAGTCTGCGGACTTGACCGCCATCCCATGCCATTACATAGATTCGCCACCGCTGATTCTCGTGATGATCAAAGGCGATCCAGCGTCCGTCCGGGGACCAACGCGGCGTACCGGAGGTCTCCCCGTGGAAGTGAGTTAGCTGCACAGGATTACCGCCATCCCCGTCGCAAACCCAGACTTGCTGCAAGCCGGAGCGGTCCGAGGAGAACGCCACGTGCTTTCCGTCCGGCGAGTATTGAGGGGCGTACTCCATGCGCGTCGACGATATAAAGCTGCGCGGTGGCTTGCCGGGTTGGACCTGCCAGATATGGCTGTCCCACAGGTCCTGCGTATAGGCCAGCCGATTCCCGCGCGAGGCAATTGCCGGCCTGGAAGTACGCTCACCAGCAAATGCCAGCCATTGCGGCTGCGACCCGGCCTCCGCCCTGACCCTCACCAAATGATCGCGGCCGCCGTATTCGGAAAGCGCGTATACAACTTCTCTTCCGCTCGCGGTCCACGTGGCCCCGGCTATGTCGCCGCCCTCCTGCCTCAGTAGCCTCGGGCCGCCTGCGGGCTGGTAGCCCGCCGCAAGGTCCAGAAGATACAGCGCGCATTGGGAGGTTCCGACGCACCGCGTGAACAGGAGTAAACGGCCATTCGGGGAAAAGGCAGGATCCGTGTCCGCGGTCTTCGCATCCGGCGGTTTGGTTAAGACGAGCCTATCGCCATTCTCGACGCGAACAAGGGACAAGGACTTCGAATCCGGCTGCGCGGCGTTTTCGGCCACCGCCAGAAACCGGCCGTCGGGCGACCATGCAATTCCCGTGACGCAGCCAAATGGGCCCTCGGCCACCTGGCGTTCAGCGCCGCCCAGCACCGGAACGACATAAATCCGGCTGGTTGGTGGGCCGAGAAATCGAACAAATGCGATGGTGCGGCCGTCTGGAGACCAGGCCGGGCACTCGTCGCCCTGGGGGCCCGTAGTCAGTCGCAGGGGTTTGCCTTCCCCGATCACCTTCACGTAGATGTGGCTGCTGTCATCATCTCCCTCGCGCCACGCATACGCCACCTGGTTCCCGTCGGGCGAGAGACTCGGCTGGAACTCCCACCCGGGCGCGGCAGTAAGCGGCGCGGGCGTCAGCGGAAATGCCTTTGTTTCCAGGCGCGGCTTCAGCAACAACCAGGCTCCGGCGGCTGCAAGGACCACGATTGCGCCGCACACTCCGGCGATCAGTCCCCGTCGCAATCTCCGCGGAGCCGGAGCGGCTGGCGCCTGCTCTGGCAGTGGAGGCGCCTCAACGGCGCCGATGAATCGATATCCCCGGCGCGCGAACGTCTCGATGAACCGCGGATCGCCCGAATTGTCACATAGCGCCTCACGCAACTTTCGCATCGCGCTATTGATGGCGTTGTCGTAATCGACGTACGTCCCCGGAGGCCAGAGCTTGTTCTGGATCTGCTCCCGGGTCACCACTTCCCCGGCGTTTTCCAGGAGGAGCACGAGGATCTGCAGCGGCTGGTCCTGCAGCTTGACGCGAGTTCCCTGATTACGCAGTTCTCCAGGACCCGTTTTCAGCTCGAAGCTCCCGAACCGGTACACCGGTCGCCGTGTCTCCACGCCGCCCATCTCGGTGTGAGTCTAACACGAAATGTTCTTGCCTGTCGCGAGAGAGCAAGTTTTCTTCTGGGAGCGCGGATCGGCACGAGAGTGCTCGGAAGCCCAAGGACAGATCTAACATAACTATCTACTAATCAATCGCTTACACGGACAGATGTTTTCCATGACCAGATCAGTTGCGGGCTATGGCGACCCTGGCTGACCTGACTGACCTTGGGTGTGGCCAAAGGAGGCCACCCCATGAACAGGTCTTTGAAAATGCAGCTCGCTTTGGGAATCCTCTCGGCAAGCTGGCAGGCGTACGCGCGACCCGCGGCAGCCCCGCCGCCCCTGCCTCTCAGCATCCACCTATATGACCTGGCGAACATCTCGCCCCACACGCTGGATGAGGCAACCCTAGAAGCAGCCCGGGTACTCGCGACTGCAGGCGTAGAGATCGTCTGGCAGCCAGGCCCCGCCGACTCGCCGGAAGCTCACGCGAGTGATCAAACCGCCAGTGCCGCAGTTTGGCGCGAACCCCCTGATACCCGTGATTATCTGGTGGTGCGAATCGTGCGGGGCTTTCCGGCTCGCGCTCTTTCAGGCGCATTGGGCTTTTCGTTGCCGGATGCTAAAGCGGGCGCACAAGCGACGGTTTTCTATGACCGGATCGAGCCGCTGGGCCGGTCTGGCGTGATCAGCGTGTCCGCTTTGCTTGGGCACGCTATGGCTCATGAGATTGGACACGTGCTGCTGGGAACCACGGAGCACTCCCCTGAGGGGATCATGAAGGCCCGCTGGGGCAGGCCCGACTATCAGCACGCGGCCATGGGATTCCTGGAATTCACCCCGTCCCAGCGTGCCGCGATACGGGAACGGCTGCTGACGAGGCTGGCCAAGAATTGGTCGGACTCCGGGGATCGTCGAGCCGAAAGCTGGCCCCAGGCGCTGAAGAAAGGATTACGTTGACTCGGCTTGGCTACGGTACTGGGCTGAGTCGCGGCAAGCTGACCTCTACCGCGCGCCCGTAGACCAGACCACGCGAGCCCCAAGTCGCGATCTGGGAAGCTTGAAAGTCCAGCGCGAATTCCTCCCGTAAAACGGCCGACGGAAACCACAAGAGCGGATAGCGCCAAACCTTACGACCTAGATTTCAAGCGAATCGCCGAATTGGCCTCTGGAAATAGGTCGCCACTACGTTGAACGATGGCCGGTTCGACCCATCCACGCCGGTCCTGCGGGTCCTGGAGGACCCGCGCTCGGTCGAAAACTCACCTCGAAACCCCGTGTTCGTCATGTGGTGGCCTGCTCCGGTAATAAGTGATAGGTATCTGTTAGCCGGGGTATGTTGTTTCCATGTGCTCTACCTCTGTAAAGTGCACCCCGGTGGAGCACGCGATGAAATGGTTAAGCACGGTCACGTGCTGCCGACGCGGATCCCGCGCCGGTGCACACTCATTGGTTCAAAGGCATGCTCCAGATCAGACAGACCTACGGTCTCAAATTCTCCACTGCGCGGTCGACCTCGACCGGTAGTGCGCCACTTTGTTGCCGTACAGACCACCATGCGGCCCGGTGATCAAGCGGGAACAGGGGTTTGCTCCATCGACGCCGCCGACGTCGAAACCGTGATGCACCTGCTTGATGCCTCCGGCTTGGCCCGCCTGCGGGATTATCAGGCTGTAAGATGGCTCCCCCGTCGGCTTTGCCGCCGCCGGGAGTTGTGCCATACAGGCGATTGTTCTTGAAGAGCAGCCCGGCCCGCGGCCGGAGACTGCTTTGCTCACCTTCGCAGGTGCCGAAGTCGCGATTCAGGCCGTTAAAGTTGAAGATCAGGCTATCCGTCTGCGCGACGAGTGGCGGCGTCAGCAGGCCGGAGAGAATCGCTGAGCTGGCCCCTATGAAGATACGCTGCATACCAAATCCTCCTACCCGGACGAACGGAGTTCGCGCTTTAATTTTTCGTGCGCAGGAGAATATTTCGCGGGTCTATTGCCGGCCGTGTTGGTCCCGGCCGCCGCCGGCGCGGCCTTGGATGAACTCATTATCCGGAAACGCCGCGCTGAGCTGAGCCCAGAGTTCGTGGGCTTTGCCGCGCCAGATCAGCCCTTGCGCACTGGTGGCCGGCAGCCAATCCGCCTGGCCGTCAAACGCCAGGGCCGCGCTGGCCTTCATGGCCGGATCGGACGGGCTTCGCGCGAGCCCATCCTGGGCAGTGCGGCAGGCTGCCAGCCAAAGCTCGCCGGCCGATCCCGCTTGCACTTGGACGGCCTCCGATGCCGTCCACCACAATGCCTGTGTGCGCTGCGCCGCCTCGCTGCGCGGCATGGGCAGTTTCAGAAAGAGCGCCGGACAAATCAGTGCCGTGATCTGGCGCGCGTAGCCCATGGCTTCACCGTTACGGCCGCGCCGCAGGAAGAATCGCAAAGCCGACTCGCCGCCCGTATATAGCGCGATGCGCGGGGGCAGCTGGTTGGCGAAGACTCCCGGGTTCCGCGCGAATGACGCGATCCCCTCGCGGTACAGGCTGGCTGCCTCCGCGGGCGCGCTTTCCTCGGAATCGTGCGCCAGTTCGAGAGTGCTATCGGCCAACGATAGTTGCGCGCGCACATCTCCGGTGTCCAGTTGCGCCCGGCGCAACGCGAAGTCCCGCGCGCTGCGCTCCAGCTCTATCCACTCCCACGCGGTGCCCTGTCCCGCCTGCTTCATGTGCCGCGCGAAGAACGCATAGTACTTGCAGAGCTTCAGCAGCACCGGCGCGTCGAGCTGGGGTTCCTCCGCCACGCGCTCGGCAAGGGGCCGCACCCGGCGCGCGAACTCCAATGCTTTGACCGGATTGTCCTGCGCGCTAGCGATCATCATCTCCAGAATTCCGGCAGTCAGCATGGTTGTTTGGTAAACTGCCTCGCCGCCTGCCTGCCGCCAGATCTCCGCCGCGCGCCGCATCTCGGCCAGGCCGCGTTCGCAGTCCGGCCACTTCCGGGGCGGGATATCGGCGTTCACAAGTTCGGCGAGCGCCAGCATCCGATTCTGGCAGAGCGCGGTATGCTGCGAATCGCATGGCGATAACTCCAGCGCCCGCTCCAGATCCGCGCGGGCGCCTTCCAGTTGCCAGGTCTCCGTAAGCACCTCGCCGCGCTGCTCGCGCAGGTGGGCCTCGGTGGACGCCGCGGCCGCCAGTTCGGAAGCCGGCATGCCCTCCAGCAAGGCGATGCCGCTGTTCAGGCTCAATAGAGAAGATCGCCCACCGCTTGCCGGGGCGGCCCTGCCGCCATCAAACTCCGCCGAAGCCAGGCGCAGATAACCCGCGGCCAACTCGCGCCGTAATGCATAATTCCTTCCCGCCTCCTTGGCGAGCGCGTCCAGGTATTGAACCGCGGTGGAGGAAATTTGTTCGCGCAGCGCGATCGCGCCCGGCATGGTCTGCACCTTGTCGTGAATGTCGAACAGCAGCGCGTTAGCCAGCTTGCGCGCCAGGTCGAAACGCCGCTCCGCGATGCGCGCCTGCCAGGCGAAGGCCACCGCTCCGGCAATCAGCGCCACCAACACTGCGGCTGATGCTGTGACCGGGACCCAATGCCGCCGCACGAACTTGCCCGCACGGTAACGCCAGTGCCAGGGGCGGGCGAGCAGCGGCCGGCCATCCAGAAAGCGCGCCAGGTCCTCGCTAAGCAAATCCACGGACGCATACCGCAACGCAGGGTCCTTCTGTAGCGTCTTGGCCACGATGGTATCCAGATCGCCGCGCAGCGATCTGGCGATCGCCGGTTTCCCTGCCTGCGCGGCCCGCGCGCTGGGGACCGGCTCCTCTTCCTTGCAGACCACGTGCTGCAACGCTGCCGGCGCACTGGAAGCCAGCTCGTGCGCCGGTTCGTCCGTCAGCAGCTCGAACAGAATCAGGCCGAGAAGATAGACATCCACGCGTGTGGTGATCTTCCCTCCCGCCACCTGTTCCGGGCTGCAGTACGAAGGCGTCAGCAGCGGCAATGCCGTTTGCGTAAGGTGGAGGCTTGAGTCGACTGGCGACAGCAGCTTCGCGATTCCGAAATCCAGCAGCTTCGGGTTTCCATCCGGCGTTACCAGAATATTTCCCGGCTTCAGATCCCGGTGCACGATCAGGTTTTGATGAGCGTATGAGACGGCCGCGCACACTTTGCGAAACAACTCAATGCGCTCCTGGAGACTCGCTTTGCGGCCGCGGACGTAATCCGTGATCGGCGCGCCTTCCACGAGCTCCATGGCGAAGTAGGGAAGACCACCCGAGGACGCGCCGCCATCCAGAAATCGCGCAATGTGCGGGTGGTCCAGGCCGGCCAGGATCTGGCGCTCCTGCTGAAACCGCTCGACCCACGCGGGCGTGCCGATGGGCGAGGCTGCCACTTTCAGGGCTACCCGCTTCCGGTAGTCCTGCTCGCGCACGGCTTCGAACACGGTTCCCATGCCGCCCGTCGCAATCGTACGCACCACCCGATAGCGGCCGAAGGTCTGTCCCAGCCACGGCAGCCCCTGTTCCGCGGGCGCGGTGGCACGGTCCAGGATGCCACGCAAGCGTTCACCGGCCGTGCGCGCGTGATCGAGCAGGGAGTGCATCTCCTGCGCCAGCACCGGGTCGGCGGCGGAGAGCTGTTCAATGAAATACGCTTGCTCCTCCGGCGGCAAATCAGCCGCCTCCGCATATAGCGATTCCAACCGTTGCCAGTCCAGGGAAGTCATCTTGTCTCTTTCCCTAACATACGCGAAAACGAAGGGTTTGCCGGACCAGGCATAATTTCTCGGGCGGCGCCAGCATAACCTGGCGCCGTCATCGTGCTCTGTCTCATGCGCAGAGAGCCAACGGATCTCGGGTCAGACCTCAAGCTCGCGCCCGGCTCACAGTGTCACCGGCTATGGAGAGATGCCGGATGCTCAGGTCACCTGAGGTAAGGGCGGAACAGCGCAAGTTAGCCGCCTGAAACCGCACGGCTCAGCCAGGCCTCCGCCAGACGCTGGCGCCGGTCGGTGGCAGCCACAGAAATCGCCAGGGATTCGGCTGTCTCTTGCAAAGTGAGTCCTGCGAAGTAGCGCAGTTCGATCACGCTCGCCAGATCCCGGCTGTATTCCGCGAGCTGGTCAAGTGCGCGATCCAGGAGCAGGAATTCGTCGGGGTCGGATGTGAACCCCGCCTGCGCCTCATCCAGCGGAATATGCTGCACCGCCTCGCCACCACGTTTGAGCGCGGACCGCTCGCGGGCGCGATCTGCCAGGATCTGGCGCATGACTTTGGCTGCCAGGGCAAAAAAATGTTTTCGGTCGAGAAACGGTCCGGGGGAGCGTTCTACCAGGCGAATGTAAGCCTCGTGAATCAAAGCGGTGGGCTGCAGAGTGGCGCTGGGGTGAGCTGCCCTCACGTACGATCGTGCGATGCGGTGCAGTTCGGCGTAGAGCAGACTGCTGGCGGCGTCAAATGCAGCCGCATCGCCATGACGCCACAGCTCCAGAAGCTGCGTAATATCCGCGGCCCCGTCCGCCTCCATCGGCCCGATCTTAACATGATCTGCGAGTCTTCATCCGGTCTTCGATACCGTGCGATCGCCACTTGGAGAGCTACTCTGTCGTCTTCAGAACCGCGGAGATCAACGGTGCAAGGGGATCAGGTCGGCATAAACCGCGTGTTCGGCGCGCCGGCCGCGAACCGCCTGCAGGCGCCGCGCGATGCCTCCCGATGGCCCGTTCAGTCACCCCCGGGGGGCCTCAGACACGCTTTCAGGGCCTTACCGGTAGGAAAACTCAAATCGTGGATCGCGAGGGATAGCAGGGCGGACTCGCTGTCGCCAGCATGTAACCGGCTGGCAATATGGCGCAGTCAGATCCAGGCGGGAACGTCGAAGTCGAAAGCGAGCACTGAAGAAAAGACTTCGCTGAACCCGTCCTTCGCAGGACTACCGATAGCGCGCCAGCATGCCGTAGAACTCCACCACCGGCAGTGATACAGATGCTGGATGGCGAAAAACAAGCGCAGTCACTCTCCCAACACCATCTTGAAACTGCCCGATCTCGAACAATCGAAAATCAGCAGTACTGAACAGCCTCTCGCGGAGTTCGCAACGATCGTAAGATCACGCCATCCGTGAATTCATCGCGCCTTGCAGCGATTCGCAGGCTCGACTACAAAGCCGCATTGCGGACTTCTCAGTCCTGATCTCGCGGCAGGCATCCGACGGGTGAAAGTCGTGAAGAAACACGGCATGCGGATTGGGAACTGGTTGACTGCTGAACAAGGGAACAGGCTTTCTGCTGTCTTCAACGCTGAAGATTTTCGTGGCCGATACGGCTATCCGGCTGATGATGAACGTGCCTCATTCGCTGAGCCGTTCCGGGCTTCGATGACCTTGACGGAGTTTTCAAACGCCTTTTCCAAAACGCGCTTACCGATGGTCCCGAGCACGAAGCCGAGCAGCCGTCCCTTGAGGTTCTTGCCCTCGCGTACGACGACCACGTCGATGCCGGTCAAACCATCGGGACGACGTGTGAAGGTATAGGTGTGGCCGGATGCGCCTCCCCACGTGTTGGAGTCGGTCGTCGTGAGGACGACATGGTTGGGATCGGACCAGTCGTAGTGCAGGCGTTCCCAGATGCCGCCCGAGCCTTCCGTGACGTCAGCCTGCGACGGGCCACGGTCATGCACTTTGAGGTACTCGTCGGCGCTTTTCCAAAAAGCTTCGAGCGGCCAGGCCCGAAGTCGGTGAGCCCGGCGACGTACTGCTCGGGCGTCGAGGTGGTGTCTGGTGCAGGTGGATCGTGGACATGCGTGCCCCCCTTTCGCTTCCCGAGGCTCCCGGGATCTGAGTCTAGTTTTGATTACTCCGTTCGATACGGCTCATACCGGCTTCTTTGGCTAGGCGGCGACGAACTGCTGTCCGCCGTCGATGTCGTAGGTTGCGCCCGTGAGGGCGGTGTTGGTCATAATGTGTACGGCGAGCGCGGCCACGTCCGCCGGTCCGACCACGCGTCCGATGGGAAGCGTGGTGCGAAGCTGGTTGCGACGTTTTTCGAGCTGATCGCCCAGCAGTTCCGCGGACAAAGGCGTGTCCACGAACCCCGGGGCGATGAGGTTGACTCGCACGGGCGCGATTTCAAGCGCCAGGTTAGCGGTGAGGGCGGGGAGCGCAGCGGTGATTGCGCCAGCGATGCTCATACCGATCGCTGGGCGTCGACCACCAGTGCCGCCCATTAAGATCAGTGTTCCTCCTGGCCGCACTTTGTTGGCCGCGCTGCGCGCGACGTAAAGTGCCAGCAAGAGGTGCTCGCCGATAAGATCGCGAATCTTCGCGAAGTCCATATCGGCGAGGCGCCCGTAGTAAGGCCGACCGGCTGTCACCATCACGTGGTCGATTGTCGGGAGGTCACGAAAGAACCGATCGATAGCAACAGGATCTGCGGCGTCGAAGGCCGCGGTACTCAGGGCATCAACCTCACTGGCAGCGTGCTGGAGGCGCTCGGCATTCCGGCCCGTGAGGATCACCTTGGCCCCTTCCGCACGTGCACGACGTGCCGTTTCGAATCCGATACCAGCGCTACCGCCGATCACAACAACGGTCTGCCCAAGGAGCTCCGGTTCACGGTGGATGGGAGAGGGGATAGCTACGGTGCTCATCGTTCCTCCGATTCGACTAGTATACTTCTCGCTACGCTGCCAGAAAGCTACGCTCGCCTTAAGGGTGATGTTCATTACTCTTTGTGAAAATCCATGTTTAACATGTTTAAAACGCCGCGGTCATGATAAGCATCGCGCGCAGGAACAAAGCCTGCCCACGAGGTCGTCTGAGCGAGAGGAAAAGCGCTCCGACGGCGGCACTGGAGGCGGTCGCCGCCCGGCGCCAACCGTTTTGTCCCGCATCCGCCAACGCGTCTCGAGCGCCCCTCGAATCACATGGGATTGAGGACACCCAAGCCGTAAGATACGGCCGCGATCAGAATCCGCATGCGATCGCCGTCGTAGAAGTCTGCCAGTGCGTCGGCCGATGTCGGCTTGTCGGAATTGGAAGCTATGTCCGCGCTTGCTGGCCCTCGATTGAGGGCGGATCACGGGCAAACCGGAAGCAAAGACATCGCAGCAAGACGTAGGGCCGGCGTTCAAGATGCGTGTAGCGGCTTTTGTGGATTACGACGGGCATCCCGCCCGGCTGGGAACGGTTCCGATGGTGGGGGGTTCGTTCTAGCGGGGTGGTGGTGGGTGGCACAGGCGGTAGGATAAGCCGACTGGGCGACGGTCCGTCCACAATCCAGCTGACGCGTTTTGCAGAGCGGCGTTTCATTGGAAATTACTGCCGCCATCACCAAGGAGTCGGCACACTCAGGAATACTCCTGGTCAGCTAGTTCGCGTGCCCGCTTCGCACCCCGATTCCGAAGCCACGCGACAAGGTCTTGATTGCCGCTTTGTTGTGCACAATCGAGCGGTGCCATCTTGTCCCAGCCGACCCAATTCATGTTTGCGCCTTTCTCGGTGAGATACTGGGCGGTTTTCAACTGCCCGCCCCGGCAGGCGTGCCAGAGTGCCACGGTGATCTGGTCACCCGCCGGCTTGGGCCCATGTTCGAAGTAGGTGGTCAAACGATCCAGCAGGCCGAGCGCCGCGGACTCCGTCAGCGTGGTTTTCGCTCCCCGATCGAGCAACCGGCGTGCAGCGTTCCACTGTGCGAAGATGACCGCGTCGGACATGGCGGTGCCGTTCGTGAAAATGGCTCCCGGGCTTTCGATATTGGCGCCGCCATCGAGCAGGGCATTGAGGGCATCCACGTCATTGCTACTCGCGGCCCAGTGGAGAGGCCTTTCTGGGGCGTTACCACCCACCATCGGGGCATCTGGGTCCGCGCCCCGTTCAATGAGGAGCCCGATGGTCTGCGACACACTGGGGAAATGACCGGGCCAATCGGCCGCAATGTGGAGCAGTGTCCGGCCGGCCCCCTTTGGATCGACGATGCGCGCCTTGGAAATCAGAGGGTCACTGTCCAGCAATTGCCTCAACGCCTCGACATCTCCTGTCTGAATCGCACTCGTCAGTGCTTGGGCTAGCGGTTCCATAGCTCCTATTTCCATGGCGTCGGATGTGCTCCCTTCGCCATTATGTACCAGCAAACAAGTGCGCTGGCGCTGGCATTTACGCGTGGGGTCAACTCCTGGATAACGCGCCACTCGGAAATCGGGCTGGAATTCCTCTCTTTGGGCGGCTAGTTGGCTGAAGTCCGGTTCTGTTCACCTGGGATCGCGGGCAGCCGCAGGAGTTGCAACGACACCTTACAGCCGCGCCCCGAGAATGGCGATCGGACCACGCCGCCAGAAGCATTCGGCGTGCTCGAAACCCGCCCGTGCCATTGCCTGAAGCTCCTCGTGCACGGAGAAATACGTATCCTCGGCAGCCCAATCATCCAGATTCCGGTAGCCCTGCTCGAGCGTGAAGCCCTGACCCGCCATGAAGGCGGCCCACTCATCGCGCAGGGACGGCCAGAAAGGGCCGGCCGCCGCATCGTTGTTCAAAAACACGCCACCCGGCAGAATGGCCGCCCGGATCCGACGGTACACTTTAGCCTTTTCGTCCAAGCTCGAAATGTGGTGCAAGGCGAAGGCCGAGAGGACCGCGTTCACCGGCGGCAAGGAATCCACGAATGAACCGAGCCCCAGTTCAACACGACTGGCAAAGCGGGCCAGGCGTGCTTGCGCCACAGCCAGCATTTCATGGTCGATGTCGCGCACAAGAACCGACACTTGCGGGAACCGATCCAGGATGGCTTCGGCGAGCGAGCCGGTGCCGCCGCCCAAGTCGACGATCCGGGCGCCCGGCGGAACCTGTGCGGCGGCCAGCAGATCGAGCTGCAGTCCGCGGCTCTCGTCATAGTGCGGAATGTACGTGCGGATGATGCGGTCGTACTCCGCCGTATCGAGGCGGAGATGGGAAGAAACGGAGTGTTCGCCTTCCATGTCAAAGCCAGCTTAAATTTTAACCCCGGAGAGCCTGCCTCGCGGGCGGATGCGCGTACACGGGTTGACATCCGACCCGAAGTGGAGGATACTTGTGTCGGATGCCGACCAATCTGCTGCAAGGGACACTGGACCTGATGATTCTGCGCACTCTGCTGCTGGGGCCGCAGCACGGGCAGGGCATCGCGCGCTTGATCCAACAACAGTCCGCGGACGTTTTCCTGGTGGACCACGGGTCCCTGTATCTGGCCCTGCGGCGGCTCGAGGACAGCGGTTGGATCGCCGCGAAATGGGGTGTCTCGAGCAATAACCGCAAGGCGCGATTCTACACGCTGACTGCCAGGGGACGCCGGCAACTGACGAACAAGACCGCGCAATGGAGGCGGATCGCCGGGGCGATGGCGCGCATCCTGGGCGCGGAGGAATCGGAGGCATGAGCATGTTCCGGCGGAAAAGGTCGCTCGAAGACTTCCAAGCGGAGATCGATTCGCATCTGGCGCACGAGGCCGACCAGGTTCGCGATCGAGAATCGTGCCCGGATGCGGACGCGGCCGCCCGCCGTGCGTTCGGCAATGTGACGGCCGCGCAGGAGGCCGGCTATGAGCATTGGCACTGGATGTTCTTAGACCGTCTGACGCGCGATCTGCGGCAGGCTGTGCGACAGATGCGGAACCGGCCGGGTTTCAGCGCGGTGGTTATACTCACGCTGGCCTTGGGCATTGGCGCGAATTCCGCAATCTTCAGCATCGTGGATGCCGTTCTGCTGCGGCCGCTCCCGTACCACGATCCCAACCGGCTGGCCATGCTGTTTTCCGGAGATCCGGCGCGTGAGCTGCATGAAGGCCGGGTGTCGCTGCTGAATTTTGAGGATTGGAAAAGCCAGAGCAGGAGTTTCGAAGACATGACGGCGTTCATTGGCCAGACATTTCTGCTGGGGACCAATGGACCTCCGGAACGTATGCGCGCGGCGCGGGTGCCGGCGAACTTCTGGACTGTGCTCGGCGTGGAACCCTGGCTGGGACGCGTGTTCACTTCCGAAGAAGAGAAGCGCGGAGAACGGGTGGCCGTGCTGAGCCACCAGTTGTGGCAGCAACAGTTCGGCGGATCGCGGGCGGCAATAGGGGCCAGCCTGGTGATGGATGGCAGAGCCTATCAGGTGATAGGCGTGATGCCGCCGTCGTTTCAGTTTCCGTTTTCGGACACGAAAGTGTGGGAGCCGATGACAGCCCACCCGTACTGGACGGCGCGCGACCGGAAGAGCCCGCGTTCGGATCCCTACTGGCTGGCGCTGGGCAGGATCAGGCCCGACGTGAGTTGGGCGCGTGCGCAAGCGGAGATGGACGCGATCGGCCACCGCTTGCAGGCCGCGTATCCGGGAGACCAGATACCGGCGAGCATTGCAGTGGTGCCGCTGGATCTGCAGGTAACCGGCAGGTTTCGCCTCTCATTGTGGCTGCTGTTCGGCTCAGTGTTCTTGATGCTGCTTATCGCGAGCATCAACGTGGCCAGTCTGCTGCTGGCGCGCGGTTCGGTTCGGGCACGCGAGTTCGCCCTGCGCCGTGCGCTGGGGGCGGGGCGTATGCGCCTCGCGGCGCAGGTTCTGACGGAAACCTTGGTGCTTTCCCTAAGCGGCGGATTGCTGGGGCTGCTGCTGGCATCGAGCGCGGCCGGTGCCATCAAACATTTCGGCCCGCCGGACATTCCACGCCTGGCGAATGCGCGCACCGACTGGCAGGTGATTCTGTTCACGGCCGGGGTTAGCGTGTTCACGGCATTATTCGCGAGCCTTTGGCCCGCCTGGCAGGGTAGCCGAACGCAGGCGGGCGGCACCCAACTGGGCAGCCGCCAATGGACCTCCGCGTCCGCACGCCGGGTGCGGAATGTACTGGTAGTCGCAGAATTCGCGATGGCGCTGGTATTGGTGACCTCGGCGGGACTATTGATCCACAGCTTTCTGCGCCTGCGGGCGGTGGAACTGGGGTTCCGCCCCGACCACCTGTTGACGATGCGAGTCGATCTGCACGTCGGAAAAACCAACGATCAGCAGGCGGCCTACTTCGAGGAGGCCATCCGGCGCGTGGAGGCCCTGCCGGGCGTGCGCTCGGCCGCGGCGATCTCGGGGTTCCTGAGAACCGACCCCGAAGACTCGGTCCAGATCGAAGGGCGTCCGCCGCAACGGCCCGGACCGTGTGAGGATCTGATAGCCGGCCCATACTTCGAGACGGCGGGAATTCCGCTGCGGCAAGGCCGGGTCTTCTCGGATGAGGACCGCCGCAATTCTCTGCCCGTGGCAATTATCAATGAGCGTATGGCGCGCACTTATTGGCCGGGCGTCGAACCGATCGGCAAACGATTCCGCTTCAGCGCAGCGGGGCCCTGGCTGACAATCGTGGGAGTGACTGGCGACATGCGCCGCCAGGGACTCGAACGGGAGATCGCGCCGCAGGTCTTTCGTCCGCACCGGCAAGGCGCGGAGAACATGTTAGACATCATCGTGCGAACCAGCTTCGAGCCGCTAGCGATGGCGGCCGCCATCCAGAACCAGGTGCAAAGTGTGGACAAGACCGTGGCGAAATTCAAAATCAACACGGTGGAGTATGAACTGGGTGAGCAGACCGGCGAGCGGCGGTTCGATACGTTCCTGGCCGGCAGCTTCGCCTTTGGCGCACTGTTCCTTTCGGCAATCGGGATCTATGGTCTGCTGCATCACGTGGTGGTCGAGCGTACGAGCGAGATAGGAGTGCGTATAGCGCTGGGTGCGCGCCCGGGTGCGGTGATGACGCTGATGCTGCGGCAGGGGTTGAGGCTGGCTCTCATCGGCACGGCGGTGGGCCTGGTGGGTGCGCTGTCGGTTACGCGGCTGCTGTCCAAGTTACTTTATGGCGTGCCGCCTACCGATCCGGTCACTTTCGGCGGTGCCGCGCTGCTCTTGCTGGCTGTGGCCGGGGTGGCATGCTGGGTGCCTTCGCGGCGCGCTGCCCGGATTGACCCGATGGTGGCTCTGCGGCAGGACTGAAGTGGAGATAGGGAAACCTAATGATGGGGAGGTGCGTCATCTTTGCTATAGTTTAGCTGGGGAATAGGTATGTTTATGAAATGCTGGAACAGAATTCCGGTTCTCCCGGTCGCCTTGGCGGCTTTTTGGGCGCTGGGGGGCGCGGTGTTGGCCCAGGACCAACAGGGTCCGGACAAGGACCAGGATCAGACTGTGGCGAAGCCCCGCAAGGCCACGGACGATACAGAAACGGCACCGATCCCGTCGAAGCTGAGCAAGAAGGCGCAGCCGGATGTGGACACCACGAACCTGCCGAGCTTCCAGAGCGCCGTGAACCTGGTGAGCGTGGACGTGGCGGTGCTCGATAACAAAGGCCATTTTATCCCGAACATTCCGCGCGGCAGTTTCCGCGTCCTGGAAGACAACGTGCCGCAACAAATCAAGTCTTTCGGGAAGAGCACGGCGCCCATGACGGTGTGTCTGCTGATCGAGTTCAGCGCGAAGTTCCAATGGTACGGGTCTTCGACCTGGTACCAGACGCTGGCGGCGTCGTATGGTTTCGTGCAAACGCTGAAGGCCGACGACTATGCGGCGGTCATCGCGTACGACATGAAGGAAGAGATTCTGTCCGACTTCACGACCGACAGGCGGCAGACTTATGAAGCCATGCAGCGCCTGCGCATCCCGGGATTTTCGGAAGCGAACCTGTTCGACGCGCTGTCGGATACGGAAGAACGCATGGCGAAGCTGGAGGGGCGCAAGGCCATCGTGCTGCTCTCTTCAGGCGTGGACACGTTCAGCAAGCTGACGTATGACAAAGCACGGAAGATTATTCAGGACAGCGCCGTGCCGGTTTACGCGATCGGACTGATGCAGGCGCTGCGCATCATGAGCCCACGCGGCGACAACATCAGCTTTCTGCAGGCGGACAATCAGATGACGACCTTCGCGCGCGAGACCGGCGGCCAGGTGTTTTTCCCGCGGTTCTATGGCGAGTTTCCATCGATCTTCGGCTCGATTTCCGATTCGCTGCGCAATGAGTACTCGATCGGCTATGAGCCTTCCAACAAGGTGAGGGACGGCAAATTCCGCAAGATCAAAGTGGAGCTGGTGAACCCGGCCACCAACGAGCCGCTGCGGGTGGTGGACGAGAAGGGCAAGCCCATCAAATACCAGATCGTCGCGAAGAACGGCTACACCGCGCCGCGCGAAGTGGAATAGCCGCGCATTTTGTCAAGCACTGCATCTCGCATCTTTACAGACTGATGCAAAAGTGTTGACACTTCCGTTACTGGTCTGATAATCTCGCCAGCGTCAGGCATGAGACACGTTCCCGCCCCACCCCCAGGGAAGATTCCCGAGATCCTGTTGGTCGACGATAACAAACAGGGTTTGATCGCACGCAAGTCGCTCCTGCAAGAGCTTGGATACAACATTTCGACAGCGACGAATGGAGACGAAGCGTTAGAACTTTTAGCGAAGCAGAACTTCGATGTGGTTGTAACGGATTTCAAGATGCCGCGCATGGACGGCATCGAGCTGATCAAGCGCATCCGGAGCTCGCAGGCCGGGGCGCGCATTATTTTGCTGTCGGGATTTGTGGAGCCGCTGGGTTTGACTGAGGAATCGACAGGCGCCGACGTGGTGATCATCAAGAGCGCCGGAGAAGTCGGGCAGTTGACGCGATCGGTGAAGCGGCTGCTGAGCCAGGCGCCGGTACGGAAGCCGGCGGGATCGGCAGAAGCGGTGGCGCGGACTGCGGCGCGGGCTAAGCGCTTGTAGGGGGTTCGTTGCGTTCGCTGTGGCCGGATGGGCGCAACGCGATACCCAAGTCTCGCAGGGCCTTGTCGGGGACGGGGGCGGGAGCGTCGCACATCAGGTCCGTGGCGCGCGCGGTTTTGGGGAACGGAATCACTTCGCGGATGGAACTCTCGCCGGCCAGAATCATGACCAGGCGGTCCAGGCCCAGCGCGATGCCGCCGTGCGGGGGCGCCCCATATTCCAGCGCGTCCAACAGGAAACCAAAACGGCGGCGGGCTTCTTCTTCGCTGAATCCCAGAGCGGCGAACACTTTCGACTGCACGTCCCGGCGATGAATACGGATCGAGCCGGAACCCAACTCCGTGCCGTTCAGCACCAGGTCGTACGACTTGGCGCGGCAGCGGGCCGGATCGCTGGTGAGCTTGTCGAGATCCTCGTCGTGCACCGAGGTGAAGGGATGGTGCGCGGCATTCCAGCGCTTCTCGTCCTCGTCCCATTCGAACATGGGGAAATCCATCACCCAGAGAAATTCGAGACGGCGGGGATCGAGGAGCTTATGGCGCTCATTGTATTTTTGCGCGGCGCAAAGGCGCAAATGCCCGCACGCCTGAAATACGGTCTCCTCGGGGCGATGGCCCTTGGGTTCGCCCGCCCAGGCGGCCAGCATTAACAGATCGTCTTCAGCGGCGCCGGTTACCTCCCGCACGCGCGCCATTGACTCTGGGTAGTCGCGCTCCACCCGTTTGGGATCGTCGTAGACGCGCAGGCCGCGCTCGACGCCGTAAGCCTTCAGCTCATCGCGCTCGCGCCGGCTCAGCACTCCGGTGCCGGGAATGTGGATTGCCATCAGCGGCAGGCCGGGCGCGCTGAGGGTGCTTTCCGGGAACAGATGCTCCACCGGTTGCATGGGCGGAATGCGCCGGTCGGGCTTGTCGCTGCCGTAGTGGCGCATAGCTTCCGCATAAGTCAGGCGCGGAAATGGGGCGGATACCTGGAAGCCGGCCACCTGGCAGATCCGTTGGGCCAGCGGCTCAATCACCTCGAGGATGCGCTCCTCCTGCGGGAACGACATCTCCAGGTCTATCTGGGTGAACTCCGGCTGCCGGTCGGCGCGCAGGTCTTCATCGCGGAAACAGCGCACGATCTGGAAGTATTTGTCGAAACCGGCGACCATCAGCAGTTGCTTGAAGATTTGCGGCGATTGCGGCAGCGCGTAAAAACTGCCCGGCTGCACGCGGCTGGGCACCAGGTAATCGCGCGCGCCCTCCGGCGTGGAGCGGGTCATGAAGGGCGTCTCGATCTCGAGAAAGCCCATGCCGTTGAGCGACTCGCGCGCGGCAAAGGCGATCTTCGAGCGCAGGATGATGTTGCGCTGCATGTGCGGCCGGCGCAGGTCGAGGTAGCGGTACTTGAGGCGCACCTCTTCGGCCACATCGACAGCCTCTTCCATGGGGAAAGGCGGCGTCCGCGACTCGTTCAGGATCCAGATCTTTTCCGCGCACAACTCGATCTCGCCGGTCTCCAGGTTCGGATTGATGGTGTCGGCGGTGCGCAGTGAGACCGTCCCTTCCACCGCGATCACATATTCCGGCCGCACCTGCCCGGCGCGGTGGTGCGCGGCTTCGTCCGCGTCCGCGCGAATGGCGATTTGAGTGACTCCATCGCGGTCGCGCAGATGGATGAAGATCACGCCGCCGAGATCGCGATGGCGGTGCACCCAGCCCATCAACAATGCGCGCGCACCGGCGTCGGCTGCGCGCAACTGCCCGCAGGTATGAGTTCGCCGTAGGCCGCCGAGAAAATCGAGTTCCGTTTCCATATAAAGGATGGCCGCGCGAGCGACGTCAGCGCGAATCCGGTGGGATGAGAACCATGCTAACATGCGGCGCCCCGCACCGCGGCTCTATGGTCTGGGGCCGTGGGTGGTTGCGCGTTTCGGGGGGAACCGCTCCCTTACGGTCGCGGCTCGGCGAACTGAAGTTCGCCGCGGCAAGCTAAAGCTTGCGCCACAGGGCGGCGTGGGAAGATTGGAGGATGGGTTTTAAGCGGCTCACGGTCTTCCTGCTGTGCCTCGGGTGGGGCGCGGCGCGGGCGGCTGAACCGATCTATTATACGGTGCGCATCCCGGCGCCTCAGAATCATTACGTGGAAGTAGAGGCGCGCGTCCCCACGGGCGGACAGCCGCAGGTGGAACTGATGATGGCGGTGTGGACGCCGTACGTCATCCGCGAGTATGCGAAGAACGTGGAAGCGGTGACGGCGCGCGGGGCGGATGGACATCCGCTGGAGATGGCGAAATCGCGCAAGAACCGCTGGCGTATCGAAACCGGCGGGGCCGATCCGGCGATTGTGTCGTATCGCGTTTACTGCCATGTAATGGGTGTGCAAGACAACTGGGTGGACGATGAATTCGCGCTGCTGAACGGCGCGGCCACCTATATGACGCTGGCCGACCGCACGGCGCGCCCGCATGATGTGCGGATCATCCTGCCGGCGGAGTGGAAAACAACGGAGACCGGGATGCCCGCAGCGGGCGGTGAACACCACTACCGCGCGCCGGATTACGAGACGTTGGTGGATTCGCCGGTAGTGGCGGGCAATCCGGCGGTGCACGAATTCGAAGTGGAAGGCAAGCCGCACTACCTGGTGGATGTGGGGGAGGATGGGGTGTTCGATGGGGAGCGCGCGGCCGCGGACCTGGCGCGCATCGTGCGCGAAGATGCCAAGGTGTGGGGCGGGCTGCCCTACCAGAATTATCGTTTCCTGAACATGCTCACGGGCGGCGGCGGTGGCATGGAGCATAGCAATTCGACTGCGCTGATGTCGAATCGCTGGGGCACGCGCACGCGCCGGAATTATCTGCGCTGGCTGGGCCTGGCGAGCCACGAGTTCTTCCACACATGGAACGTGAAGCGGCTGCGGCCGGTGGAATTGACGCCGGGCGAATATGAGACCGAGCCTTACACCACCAGCCTGGGGATCGCGGAAGGCTTCACCAGTTACTACGCGCCGGTGCTGATCCACAGGGCGGGCCTCTCGACGGAGGAGGAACTGCTGGCCAGTCTTTCGCACGCGATCGGAGAGTTGCAGACCACGCCGGGGCGGCTGGTGCAGTCGCTCTCGATGTCGTCGTTCGATACGTGGATCAAGTTTTACCATCCGGACGAGAATTCCCAGAACACGGCGATCAGCTATTACACGAAGGGCGAGGTAGCCGGCTTTCTGCTGGATGCGCGGGTGCGCGGCGATACACACGGTGACAAGACTCTGGACAATGTCATGCGGCTGGCGCTGGAGCGGAATCCGAGCGGATATACACCGGCGGCGTTTCGGGCGGCCGCTTCGGAGGTGGCTGGAACCGATTTGAGCGGTTGGTTCACGGGAGTTTTCGACTCGACCGCGGAACTCGATTACAGGGGGGCGCTGGAGTGGTTCGGGCTGCGGTTCGCCGAAGAGCACGCCGGTCCAGAGGCCTGGCTGGGTGCGGAGACGAAAGTGGAAGACGGCCGGTTGATGGTGACGGCTATACCGCGTGGGACGCCGGCTTATGAGGCGGGTTTGGACACCGGCGATGAAATCGTGGGCTTCGGCGATTTCCGCGTGCGGCCGAATGAGTGGGATACGGAGCTGCGCAATTTCCGGCCGGGTGATCGGTTGGTGTTATGGCTTTCCCGGCGTGGACGGATGGTGCGGGTTACCGCGATGTTGGGACGGGAGCCTGGCGCGGATTGGAATTTGGAAGTGGCGGGGCAATCGGCTCACCGGGCGGCGTGGTGAGGGCGGGGTTTTGGACCCCGCCCGCAGGCCACGAGATTGCCTGACTTTTATTAGCCGGCGTTCGGGAGATTGGGGTGGACCTCTACGGTCCGGCCCGGGATTACATTAACGCGTTCGTGGTACAGCGTGCGGCCGTTCAGGTCGCGTAACTCGATGTCGTGATCGCCGGGACGAAGCGGGAACTTCTTAGCTTCCGCTACGGGACCAACCAGACCGCCATCGACGTACACCGAGGCGTTCTTGTCGTGTGTGACAATTTTCACTTTACCGGCGGACGGTCCATAGAAGCCATAGCCGTAATATCCCGGGTAGCCCCACGCATACCAACCGGGACCCCAGCCCCAGCCCCATCGTGGGCCGTACCAGCCACCGCCGTAACCCCAGCCTCCTCTGAAACCTGCGCGAAAGGCGACCGGCGTAGCTGTGACTTGCGCCGACGCCGCGGGAGTTGACATGAACATACTACCCAGTGCCATTGCGGTAATAACGGGCAATTTCCAAAATCGGAACATGACGTCCCTCCTTCTGCTCCTAGTTCGAGCACCTCGGGTTCACTACCTTGAACCCACTTGATTGGATGCGCTATGAGGGAAAACGTTGCCCGCCCCCAAGGGCTTGCATCTAGTTCAAAGGACAGCGGTTTCTTCCAGAGTGCGGCCTTCGGCGAAGCGCTCCAGGGCTAAATCGCGGGCATCCAGAAGGCTGCTCGAGCCGTTCAGGATCAGGTCCGCGGTGATGCGGCCGGTGGCGGGCGAATGCATGACGCCATGGCCGCTGAAGCCGTTGGCGAAGAAGAAGCCGGGGAGTCCGGGAGCGGGCCCGATGATGGCGTGGTGATCGGGAGAGACGGCATAGAGTCCCGCCCAGGCGCGGTGCGGATTGACTTGCAGATCCTCGAAGGAAGGGACGCGATTGACGGCGTGGGTCAGAATTTTTTCGATAAAGGCGGGGTCGAAGCTGGTTTTGAAACCGGGTGTTTCGGCGGGGTCGTTCCAGGCCATTAGCAAGCCCAGGCCTTCCGGGCGGAAATGGAATCCGGTGGACATATCGATGACCATGGGCAGTCGATCCGGCAAGCCGGGAAAGGGCTCGGTGGGGACGAGCATGCGGCGCAGTGGCACGATGGGGAGATCGAGGCCGGCCAGGCGCGCGGCCTGCGCAGCCCACGGGCCGGCGGCGTTGACCACGGTGCGCGCAGCCACGTTCCCACGCGAAGTGCGCACACCGGCAACACCGCGCGCATCGATGTCGATACCGGTCACCTCGACGCTGCGCCAAAGCCGGGCGCCGTGTTCGGCGGCGGCGGCCATGAAGCCCTTCATTACGCTGTAGGGGTCGACGAAGCCGTCGGTGGCGCAAAAACTGCCACCCAGGATGTCGTCGGACCGAAGCTGCGGAACGCGATGGACGATCTCATCGCGGCCGAGCATTTGAACCTGGCGCAAGCCGAGGGTGGTCTGGAGTTCGAAGTTGCGGCGGAGGTATGCGAGATGCTGTGGCGTGGTGGCGACGAAGAGGTACCCGTGGGACTTGTATTCGGATGGGTAGCCGGTGATCTCCTGGAAGGCGGCGAAGATAGGGATAGAGTAAAGGGACATGCGGATGTTGACCGCGGTAGCGAATTGCGCGCGGACGCCGCCCATGCTTTTGCCGGTGGAACCCAAGCCCTGCTGGCTTTCGCGTTCGATCACGAGAATGTTACGGCAGCCGGATTGGGTCAGGTGCCAGGCGACGCTCGATCCGACGATGCCGCCGCCGATAATAACGACGTCTGCTGTTTCGGACATGTGGATACTATTTTGACATAGGGCGCGGCGGCCGCACGAATGAGTGAACCTTTTTGCGGGAAGAATCGTCTAATTATATGAGCTGTTTTATGCGAGTGGAACCTCAGATTCGTGATGGCGTTTGTGTGTTGCGGCTGTACGGCCGGTTCGTAACCGGATCCGACGCGGAACTGGCGTCGGCGCGGAATTTCCTCGAAGAAGCAGGAATGAACAGTGCCATTGTCGATTTGGAAGCCGTTCCGTATATCGATTCGACAGGTCTGGCGTTCGTCGTGGACCTCCACAAGTCTCTGGCTGCGAGCGGGGGCCAACTGTTGCTGGCGGGAGCCAACCAGCGGGTGCGCGAAGTGCTGGAGATGACGCGGATCAGCAAAATCGTTCCGCTGTTTCAGGATGTGGAGGAGGCGGAGGGAGCGCTCCGCGGGGCGGCGATGTGCTGACTTTTCTGATTTGGTGCGTAGTGCTGTTCTTCTGTTGGCCGCTGGCGCTGGTCGCGCTGATTTTGTATCCGCTGATCTGGCTGCTGCTGCTGCCATTCCGAATTGTGGGAATTGCGGTGGGCGGTGTGCTGGAGCTGGTTTGGGCGATTATCACTTTGCCGGCGCGGGTTTTGCGGCGGGTCTAGGAATCCACCGCGGTACGGTTTTGACGTAGCGCGTGTAGGATTCGCCAAATTGATGGCTGAGGGCGGGCTCTTCGTATAGCAGCACGAACAGGTGAAAGAAGAGCGCCGCCGACATGGCATACCATAGGGTTGCGACTGATCCGAAGAAAAGCGCCTGGCCGAGGATGACCAGCAGCACACCCACATACATAGGATTGCGGACGTAGCGGTAGAGGCCGCGCACTACTAATATGCGCGGGGCATCCAGGGGAAGCGGCGTTCCTCGGCCAACCGTCGCGAAATCCCAAGCACACCAGAGATACATGGCGGTTCCAATGAGTATGGGCGGGAGCCCCAGCCATGCGAGGCGAGCGGCGGCATGCGCTCCGGGTGCGCGCAGGCGGTAGGGGACGTAAACACCTACAGTGCCGGGCACGAGCACAGTGAAGATCACGGTCTTGGCGAGATTCAGTTTCACCGCGCGGTTTTAGATTAGCATGGGGATTCACAGCGCAGCGGGGCTGAAGCCCCGCGCCGGCTAAAGCCCGCCCTCCGGGAACATACGGCAGCGCATTCACGTATGCTTACGGGTGGAGGGCAACTTGTGAACGGAGCCAAATTTCAAAGCACGGCGTGGGTGGCGGGTGTGGTTGCACTAGCGATGTTCGGGACGGCATGCTATGTCAATAGCGAGAGCTCTGGGCCTGTGGAACGGGAAACCCGGACGGTCGATTTGCAGAGCGCGAAGAGCGTGCAAGTGGAAGTCAATATGGGCGCGGGAGATTTGGCGATGCGCGGCGGCGCGGCACAATTGCTGGACGCCGACTTCCGTTATCGCACCAGCGACGGCAAGCCGGAAGTGCAATATGACGTGAACGGTACGCGCGGCACGCTCACGGTGCGGCAGCCGAGCCACCACAGCATGGGGAACAACGATAAGAATCAGTGGGTGCTGCAGTTGAACGAGAGCGTGCCTCTGGACATCAACGTCAAGATGGGCGCGGGCCAAGGGCGGCTGGAGCTCGGCAACACGGCCCTGCACAGTCTGGACGTGGAAGTGGGCGCGGGCGAGATGAAAGTGGACCTGACCGGCCATCCGCACGGCGACATCGATGTGCGGATGCGGGGCGGCGTGGGTGAAGCGACGGTGCGGCTGCCGAAGCGGGCGCGGCTGGACATCGAAGCGCATGGCGGGATCGGGGAGATCTCGGCGCATGGGCTGACCAAGCGCGGCGATCGCTGGGTGAACGAGCCCGCGGGCGAGACTGAGGCGACCATACACGTGAGTGTGAACGGCGGGATTGGGCAGATCAATTTGATCTGCGAGTAGAATATGCGAAAAGTCCTGCATTTCGATTCGCCGCGCGAGCCCTATCATTGCGACGCGGCCGTGGTCTGGTGCTACGATCACCGCTTTGAACCGGCAATGCGGAAAATTCTGAAGCGCACCGGCGTAATGCGTCCGGATGCGATTCGCCTGGCGGGCGGGGCTAAATGCCTGGCAACTCCGGAGCAGGAGTCGGAGCGGGAGTTCGTGTTGGAACAGATCCGCAAATCCGTGCGGCTGCACGGCACCCGGCGGGTGGTGTTGATGGTGCATTCCGACTGCGGAGCTTACGGGGGACTGGCGGCTTTCGGAGGGGATGCGCGGGCCGAGGCGCGCCATCACGGCGAGGAACTGGGGCGCGCGGCGGCGTGTGTACAGCAGGCTTTCCCGAAGATCCAGGTGGTGTGTTACCTGGTGGACTTCGAGGGCGTCTGGACCGCGGACGCGGAGACTGGCGAGTCCACCTTTACCGCCGGGTAGTCTTCGATATACTCCTGGCCATCGCAGCCGTAGTACGCGACTGTGCGCGCCCTAAAATCGACATCGTAGCGCACAACCCCGGCGCGCCAGCAGGACGACAGGAACTCGGGGAAGGTGCTGTTCCCGGCCTGGTCGGTTCGCAGCGCCGCAATCAGCGCCTCACGGTTGAATGGCGGCACATCCGCGGTGCCGGAGAGCAGCGGCGTGCCCACGGTCACCACCGGCCCATCCCCGGTCAGATACAGGCTCTGACAAGCAGGCAGAAACCAGAGATTGCGCGTTACGCCTGCCTGCCGCAGGGTCTCGGCCAGATAGGGGAAGCCTCCGGCCTTCGGCCGGACGGCGACGGCTCGTTGCTGGGCCGCCCGTAGATTGTCTATTGCTTTGCTCATCGACATTTCTTCACTTTGACACACTGTCGATACTCTGACAGGGCCCCCGGTCAGCGCCTACGCTCCATTGGACATTCCATAGGTCGCCGTGATATGCTGTCCTTTGCAATGTCCAAAGAAGACGGAACCTCCCGGAAGAAAACAGATATATTGCAGGGCACCCTCGATCTGATGGTGCTGCAGGCGCTGGATGCCTTGGGGCCGCTGCACGGGTATGGGATCGCGCGGCGGATCGAGCAGATCAGCGCGGCCGTACTGCAGTTGAATGAAGGCACCGTTTACACGGCGTTGCTGCGGCTCGAGCGGCAGCGCGCGATTCGCTCGGAGTGGGGCGTCTCGGAAAACAATCGCCGCGCCAGGTTCTACTCCATCACCAAGTCCGGCCGGAAACAACTGGCGCGCGAGGCGGAGGAGTGGCACAGGATCTCCGGTGCCATCGGACGGCTGCTGAGCCTGGCTCATCCGAGGTGACTTACATGCGCCGACCGGAATTTGATGACGAGATCGAATCCCATATCGGCATGCTGGCCGAGCGTTTCGCGGCGCTGGGGATGCCTCGCGCGGAGGCCCTCGCCGCCGCCCGCCGCCAGTTCGGAAATCTGACTGCTTTACAGGAGGCGCGAAACGACATGCGGAAGTCCCGCTGGCTCGAAACGCTTTGGCAGGATCTGCGCTACGGCGCGCGGGTGCTGCGCAAGAACAAAGGATTCGCAGCGGTGGCCATTCTTACGCTGGCGCTGGGAATCGGCGCGAACACCGCGATTTTCAGCATAGTGAATGCGGCCACCTGGCGTCCAATGCCGTATCCGGATCCCGAGCAACTCATGGTCTTATGGGGAAACGTCAAACGCGTGCGCGTCGAGCGGCGGGGCGCTTCTTATCCGGATTACCGGGATTGGCGGGACCAGAGCCAATCGTTTGCCGCCATGGCGGCGTTCGGCGATGCGCAATTCGCGCTCACCGGCATCGACAATCCGGAGCGTATTCCAGGCGAACACGTTTCGCAACCGTACTTCGCATTGCTGGGAATCCAGGCGGCGTTAGGCCGGACTTTCACGGCCGAGGAAGACCGCGTACCGCAGCGCGATGCGGTCGTGGTTCTGAGCGATGGCCTCTGGAGACGCCGCTTCGGCGGCGACCCTGGAATTGTGGGCCGGTCGATTCAACTGGACGGACGTGCGTATCGCGTGGTTGGGGTGGCGCCGGCAGGATTTCACGGTATATCGGACGCAGCTGAGCTATGGGTGCCTTATGCGATGTCGGGCAGCGCCGAAGATCTGAACGAGCGCGGTGTGCGCGGGTTTCTGGTTCTGGCACGCCTGAGGCCGGGAGTGCCGCGCGGACGGGCACAGGCCGAAATGGATGCCATCTCGCAGCGTCTGGCGCGGGCGTACCCGGAGACGAACGAGGCGCGCGGGGTGGAGGTGAGTCCTCTTGCTGAGGAGACCTTCGGCAGTTTGCGGAAACCGCTTCTGGTGCTGCTGGCCGCGGTCGGTTTTGTGCTGCTGATCGCCGCCACGAATGTCACAAACCTGTTGTTGGCGCGCTCGGATGCGAGGCAGCACGAGATGGCCATGCGCGCCGCGTTAGGCGCCGGCCGCGGGCGTTTGCTGCGGCAACTGTTGGCCGAAGGCGCGGTGCTGGTGGCATGCGGCTGCTCCGCCGGACTGGCGCTCGCGTATTACGGAATTCGCGCGCTCATGGCAGTCAGCCCGCTGCAGTTGCCCAGCTTCTTCCATCCCACAATCGATGGAAGGGTTGGGCTGTTCACGATCCTGGTCTGCGGCGTGGTGACCTTGGCGCTGGGGCTCGCGCCGGCCGTGCACGTAGCGGGCGCCGGTCTGGAGGAAAGACTCAAGCGGAGCGTGGGACGATCGACCGGAGCGCGCGGCGGCGCGCGACTGCGAGATGCGCTGGTGGTGGTTGAGGTATCCATCTCGCTGTTGCTGCTGATCGGCGCCGGCTTGATGATCCGCAGCCTCGATCGGCTGGCGGCGCTCGATCCGGGATACGATCCCACACACGTGATCAACTTCAGGGTAAGTCTGCCACGGATCGAAGCGCCGGGCCCCGGCGTGAACGGTCAACCGGATGCCCGGGTTGCGGTGGCGGCCGCCGACATACTGCGTCACGTCGCGGGGCTGCCGGCAGTGGAATCGGCCAGCATCGCGAGTGACGCGCCGCTGACTGGGGAAAGCGCAGTGTTTTACACGGCCGAAGGACAACCGCCGATGGATGCGCGCAATATGCCGCGCGCATACTTCCATCGGGTGTCGCCGGGCTTCTTCCATACCCTGCACACGCGCCTGCTCGCCGGACGGAGCTTTTCACCCGATGAAGTCGCCCACAATGCCAATGTGGCGCTTGTGACCGAGAACATGGTGCGGCGTTTCTGGCCGGGACAGGACCCGGTCGGAAAGCGAATCAAGCGCGGGCCGGCGGGTTCCTCCGCGCCGTGGCTGACGATTGTCGGGGTGGTGGCGGAGATGCGCTACCGCGGACTGCCGCAGAACCCGACGGCCGATCCGGATCTGTTTCAGGTGTTCATCGAACGGTCGCAAGACTTCTCCGTGCTGGTGCGGACTACCGTTGAGCCGGCGGCTATGCTGACGACGATCCGGGCGGCGCTGAAGCAGGCGGAGCCATCCATTTTGATTTACAACGCCGGCACGCTGGAGCAGTTGATCGGCCAGGAGACTGCGCGGCCGCGGTTCATCGGCTGGCTGATGGGGATCTTCGCCGGCATCGCCATGGCTCTCGCGCTGATCGGGATTTACGGGGTGATTTCATACGGCGTGCAAAGGCGCACGCGGGAGATTGGCCTGCGCATAGCACTGGGCGCGGACGGCGGGCAGGTGTTGCGCATGGTGGCCGGGCGGGGAAGCGTGCTGGTGGTTCTCGGGATATGTGCGGGGACGGGCGCCGCGCTGGTTCTTACGCGCATGATGGCCACGCTGGTTTACGGCGTAAGCGCGACCGATCCGGTGACGTTCGTGGCGGCGGCGGTGTTGCTCAGTGCGGCGGCGATGATGGCATGTATCGTGCCGGCCGCGCGGGCGAGCCGTATCGATCCGATGGTGGCGTTGCGCGACGAGTGAGTTGTGGGACATGCCTTCTGGTCTGCGCGGGCCTGCCCCGCGCGCTCAATCCCCTCGCGCGAACTCCACTTCCACCTGCCGTGCCAGCGGTGCCAGCCGCTGCCGCCGGTAACAATACGCCGCCCCAATAAACGCCTTGAACAGCGGGTGCGGCTCCAGCGGCTTACTCTTGAACTCCGGATGGAACTGGCAGCCCAGCATCCAAGGATGCGCCGGAATCTCGCAGATTTCCACGTAAGTCTGGTCGGGCGTCTCGCCGGTGATGCGCAGTCCGCACGCGGTCAAACGCTCCTCATACTCGCGGTTGAACTCATACCGGTGCCGGTGCCGCTCGCTGATCTCGCGCGATCCGTAGGATTTCAGCGCCACGCTGCCTTCCGCCAGATGGCAGGGCCACGCGCCCAGCCGCATGGTGCCGCCCAGTTCATCGATGCCCTTCAACTCGCGCAACTTGAAAATCACCCGGTGCGGCGTCCCCGGATTGAATTCGGTCGAATCCGCCTGCTCCAGTCCGCAAATGTTGCGCGCGAATTCGATCACCATAGTCTGCATGCCCAGGCAGATGCCGAAATACGGCACCTGATTCTCACGCGCATAGCGAATCGCGTTCAGCATGCCGTCAATGCCGCGCTTGCCGAATCCGCCCGGCACCAGAATGCCGTCGTAACCCTCCAACTGCCGCTCCCATTCGGCTCCCATCACGCCCTCGGCCTCGATCCAGTTGATGCTCACCTTCAGCTGATGCGCCAGGCCGCCATGCACCAGCGCCTCCTTCAGGCTCTTGTATGAATCCTCATACTCGACGTATTTGCCCACCAGCCCGATCGAAACCTCATCTACCGGATTCCGCATGCGGCCCAACATGGCGCTCCACCGGCTGAGATCGCGCGACCCGCCGTCCAGCTTGAGCAGCCGCACCACCATTTCGTCCACGCCTTCTTCGGCAAACACCAGCGGCACTTCGTAGACCGAGGCCACATCCCGCGCCGTCACCACCGCGCGCGCGTCCACGTCGCAGAACAGCGCGATCTTATCTTTCATGTCCGCGCCGATGGAGCGCTCCGAGCGGCACAGCAGAATATCGGGCTGAATACCGATGCCGCGCAGCTCTTTCACGCTGTGCTGCGTGGGCTTGGTTTTCAACTCCTGGGCGGCGGCGATCCAGGGCACCAGGGTCACGTGCACGAACACGCAATTGTCGCGCCCCTGCTCATGGCGCATCTGTCGGATGGCTTCCATGAACGGCAGCGACTCGATGTCGCCCACGGTGCCGCCGATCTCCACGATCACCACGTCCACGTCGGCCGCGACTTTGCGCATGGCAGCTTTGATCTCGTTGGTCACGTGCGGGATCACCTGTACGGTTTTGCCCAGATAATCGCCGCGCCGCTCGCGGGTAATGATCTGCTCGTAGATGCGGCCGGATGTGAGGTTATTCGCCTGCGTCAGCTTGGCGTGCGTGAAGCGCTCGTAATGGCCCAGGTCCAGGTCGGTTTCGGCGCCATCGTCGGTGACGAACACCTCGCCATGCTGGAAGGGGCTCATGGTGCCGGGATCCACATTCAAATAGGGGTCGAACTTCTGCAACGTGACGCGTAAGCCGCGGCTCTCCAGCAGGCACCCGATGGACGCCGCGGCAATACCCTTTCCCAGCGACGAGACCACCCCGCCCGTTATAAATACGTATTTAGCCATAAGGTTTTCGAAGCTGCACCGAAGCCGCGAAAAGCTTCGATACACGTTCCAGATCCTCGGGCGTATCCACGCCCAGCGACTCGTACTCGGTCTCGACCACCCGGATGGGGTAGCCATTCTCCAACGCGCGCAACTGCTCCAGCCGCTCGGCCTGTTCGAGCGGCCCTACCGGCAGTTCGGAATAACCCAGGAGAAAATCGCGGCGGTAAACGTACAAACCGACATGTTTGTAATGGGCGACGGAAGAGCGGGGCTCAAGCCCCGCGCGGGATAAATCCCGCCCCCCAGGAATGGTCGAGCGCGAGAAGTACAGCGCGTTGCCGGCGCGGTCAGTGACCACCTTCACCACGTTGGGGTCGGTCAGCTCGCGCGGATCTTCGATGCGCTTCTTCAGCGTGCCCATCACGATGTCGTCGTCATGAAGTAGCGGCAGAACGGCGGCGTCAATCGCGGCTGGATCGATGAGCGGTTCGTCGCCCTGTATGTTAACTATCAGTTCGGCTGTGTCGGCGGATGCAATTTCCGCCACGCGGTCGGTACCCGAGAGATGGTCAGTGCGCGTCAAACGGACAAACGCGCCAAAGCCGCGCGCCACCGCGGCGATACGTTCATCGTCCGTAGCAATAGTGACGCTGGTGAGGTAACGGGCCATGGAAGCGCGTTCGAAGACATGCTCCAGCATAGTTTTGGAGCCGATAAGAGCGAGAGGTTTGCCTGGGTAACGGGAGGAAGTGTAACGCGCAGGGATCACGCCCAAAATTTTACGGCGCACAGGCGATTCTACCATAAAAGTGCTGTGCTACACTCATGGAAGAAAGAAAGGCTGGGAAGCTGTGACAGGCCTGCGATTTAAGCGCTTGCTGGCGGTGACAAGCGTGGTTTCTTTCCTCCCGATCTGTTTGGCCCCGGCTTCCGGCGCCGATGGTAAAGCCGATGAAAAGGGCGCCGACAAACCGGGGTCGGACCCGCAGGTTTCCATTGTTCCGCGGCCCAAGGCGGCGGCGCCCAGCCAGATTTTGCCCAAGGGCAATATTCGCGTAGATACAACGCTGGTGTTGATCCCGGTCACCGTCACCGATCCGCTCAACCGGTTCGTTACGGGGCTGGAAAAGGAGAATTTCCGTATTTTCGAGGACAAGACCGAACAGCAGATCGCCCAGTTCTCGAGCGAGGATGCGCCCTTGTCGGTAGGCGTGATCTTCGATTGCAGCGGCAGCATGGGAAACAAATTGGTAATGTCGCGCAAGGCGGTGGCGCAATTCTTCAAAACGGCCAACCCCGAAGACGAATTTTTCCTGGTGGAATTCAACGACCGCGCCGAGTTGACCATCAAGTTCACCACCAGCCTGGAGGAGATTCAAAACCGGCTGGCCTTCACGCCCTCGAAAGGCAAGACCGCGCTGCTGGACGCCGTGTACCTGGGCTTGCATGAGATGAAGAAGGCCAAAAATGCCCGCAAAACCCTGCTGATCATCTCCGACGGCGGTGACAATAACAGCCGCTACACGGAAACCGAAATCAAGAACCTGGTGCGCGAAGCCGACGTCCAGATCTACGCCATGGGCATTTTCGAACCGGCGGCCACCCGCGGCCGGACCGCCGAGGAGTTAGGCGGCCCCAGCCTGTTGAGCGAAATATCGGAGCAGACCGGCGGACGGCATTTCCCCGTGGAGAACCTCAACGAGCTCCCTAACATCGCCGAGAAGATCGGCATCGAGTTGCGCAATCAATACGTGATCGGCTACTCTCCGAAGAACCTGGAACGGGACGGCAAGTACCGGCGGGTGCAAGTCAAGCTGGTGCAGCCGCGCGGACTGCCTCCTCTGCGGGCCTTTTGGAGGCTGGGCTACTATGCTCCGACCCAATAAGAAAACTCTCACGTGGGCGCTAGGCGCCGTCGCTGTTTTTGGCCTGTGGGCGGCGGAAACGCCCGGCCAGCAGACGCCTGTCATCCGCGTGGACTCGCGGCTGGTGGTGTTGCACGCCACGGTGGTGGATAAGACCGGCCACCTGGTGGTGACTCTGCCGGAAACCGCTTTCCAGGTGTTCGAGAACGGCGTGCAGCAGCAGATAAAAATATTCAAGCGCGAAGACGTCCCGGTCTCCATGGGCCTGGTGATCGATAACAGCGGCAGCATGCGCGACAAGCGCGCCAAGGTAGAGGCGGCCGCTTTGGCTTTGGTCAAGGAATCCAACCCGCAAGATGAAGTCTTCATCGTAAATTTCAACGACGACGCATTTCTGGATCAGGACTTCACCAATGACATGAAGAGCCTGCAGGACGGCCTCGCCCGCATCGATTCGCGCGGCGGAACGGCCATGCGCGACGCGATCCGCATGTCCATCGACCACCTGAAGGAGAAGGCCAAAAAAGACAAGAAAGTGCTGGTGGTGGTGACGGACGGCAACGACAATAGCAGCCTGATCAGCTTGGAAAACCTGGTGAAGTCAGCGCAGGACAGCGGCGTGCTGGTCTACACGGTCGGCCTACTGAGCGAGGAAGAGCGCCGCGAGGCGAAGCGCTGCCGCCGGGCCCTCGAAGAGCTGTCGTCGGTCACTGGCGGTGAAGCCTATTTCCCGAAAGAAGCGGCTGAGGTGGACCGCGTGGCGCATCAAGTGGCGCACGATATCCGGAACCAATACACGCTGGCTTACACGCCCAGTAACTTGGCCCTGGATGGCTCCTTCCGCCAGATTAAGGTGACTGCGAACGGTCCCAACCGGCCGATGGTGCGCACGCGTTCGGGCTACTACGCCACGCCCGACGGTATCGGCGCCAAGACATCGGCCCGCAACGCCGGCAGCAATTAATGCTGCGCGTTTTCTGGCAGATCACCCGCGGTTACCGGTTCACTCCCTGGCGCAGCCCGTATTTGCGGTGGCGCATGGAAACCTATTGGGGCATGCACGCGGAGCAAATCGCCTGGGGCGATTTCTGGCGATTCGCGTGGCAGCGGCGCGCGGATCTGTGGCGCTATCTGCAGTGGGCCGCAAGGCAAGATCGTACCTCCTAAGGCCGCCAGGCGCATGTGAATGACATACTCCGCTCACACCGCGCTCGGTGAATTGCAATCGGACTTTCTTCCGGAAGCCGTTCCCTACGCGGTGATCACACCGCAAGGCGGCGAGCCCGGTCCATTTCCTCTCTGCATCGTGCTGCACGGCGGCGGAGGAAGCCGGCAGAGCATGATCGATTGCGCCGGCTTATATGAGAGCTGGTGGTCAGATGGACTCCTGCCGCCCATGGTGCTCGCTTCGCCGACCGCCGGCATGAGCTATTACCTGGAGGACCCGGCGGCCTCGGTCCGATGGGACGCATTCATCGCGGAGTCGTTTGTACCACACTTGCGCGCAACCTGCCATGTCCGCGATAGCCGCGCTGCAACTATCATCACCGGAATGTCCATGGGTGGCTACGGCGCTCTCAAGATCGCCTTCGCTTACCCCGAGCGGTTCGCCGCGGTTGCGGCAATGGAGCCATTGCTCGAGCCGGGATTGCACACCGGCCAGATCACCGCGCGCAACAAGCTGCATCACGGCTCCGGCGGTCCGCCCCGGCTGATCGGTCCGGAGCGCGATGCGGATCTGTTCGCGGCGAACAATCCGGCCAATCGGGCGATGGCAAATGTGCAAGGGATACGAGATCACGATCTGGCCATCTACATCGAGGCCGGCGACGAGGACTTCATCAACGTCCACGATGGCGCGGAATTCCTGCATCGCGTGCTGTGGGACTTGGACGTCGCGCATGAGTACCGGCTGACTTGCGGCGCCGATCATGTCGGTCCCACGCTGATACCGCGGTTGCGGGAGTCGTACGTCTGGCTCGGGTCTCGCCTGCACAATTTGCTGCAGCCGGAAGCGTCCGAGGAAGTTGCGCCGGGCGCACCTGTTTCGCCATCGAGCCGGGAGTGCATCCGAATGCTTCGCGCGCAGATGGAACCGGTGCGCAAATTGGCCGCCGCATCCGATGCCACTGCGAGCCGGCGGTACGGCGTTCTGCCCCCTGCGCACTAATTCTGTGGGGCAGGCGTCCACGCCTGCGCGGGACGTCCACGTCCCGCCAAAATGGCAGGTCTGGAGACCCGCCGCAGGACTGGAGTCCTGCCCCACTCGTCACTCTAATGTGAGAGACTCAGTAACTGGGCGGGGCCGTCTCCATGCTGGCTTCGATGGTGGTTTCGATGGTGGTTTCCATGGCCGAGTAGGCGCAGCCTACCACGACCAGGAACATGGTGAGCACTTCGCTGTCGCCCAGGTTGTATTCGGCGCAGCCGGCGATCATGGTGGCGAGCACCACCGCCACCGTGCCGTGCAATACGAATTTCAAGTCGCTGCGCCCCGGCGGAAGGCGCCAGACGCAGCGCAGACAATCCCACAGAATCTGCCCCAGCACCCACAACATCAGCAGCATGGTGGGAATGCCGCGCTCGGCCGCGTATTGCAGATAAATGTTGTGCAGATGTCCGTACCAGCCCTCGGGCAGTGGCCGCGGGATATCGGCTGGCACGTAGCTGTTGAATTGCAGCTTGACCTCTTCCGGGCCCAAGCCGAACCAGGGATGCGCGCGAATCATTTCGAGGCCGGTGCGCCAGGTAACGATGCGATGTTGGTTGGAGTCCAGTTTGCCCGGGTTGAGCATAGACGAGAAGCGTTCGCGAATCGAGGCGGGGGAGAGAAATGCGATCAGCACCAGCGCGACGGGCAGCACCACCACCATGGCGCGTTTCCAAAACCAGAGCAGATAGATTCCCGCACCGGCGCTAGCCACCCAGATGCTGCGCGTAAAGCCCAGCAGCAGGGCCACCGCCATCACCAGGGCGCAGAAGAGCCAAAGCCCGGCCCGCTTGCGCTTGATGCAGGCGAAGAAGAGAAACGCGGCAGTCATGAGCAGGGCAAACATTTCCTGGCCGCCAAAGGTCATCCAGTGGCTGGTGAAGCCGGTGATGCGCTCGGCGATGTAGTATTCGTAGAAGCCGCGTCCCTGCGCATGCGCCTCCTGTACCTTGTGGCCGAACTGCACCAGGCCGCGGAGAGCCGTCAGCGTGCCGGCGCCTGTCCAGCAGAGGAACAGCCGGCGGATGACGATCATGTCGCGCAGCGTCGAGAAGACCACCAGCAGAGTGGTAAATACGAAGATCTTGCGCACCTGCGGCAGGCCGGCGGCGGGGCTGGGAGAAAGGAGCAGCGAAATCAGCGTGCCCACCAGGAACAAGCCCAGCGGGAGCCAGATGCGCGGCAGCCGCATGCGTCCGCCGGAAAGTAGCAGGGCTACCAGCGCCAGCGCCAGCAGGATTTGCGATGCGGCGATGGAGAAGAGAATGGCAACCGCCGAACCGAACGTGAGCCAGCGCGCGATACGAAACAGAAGCGGCTCCGATGAAACCATGAACTGTTCAGTATACTCGCGTGTAAGCCATGTATACTGGGGCTGTCTCTCATGCCGCCCGCGGCGCAGCCACACAGGTTCTATCGCTCGCTATATTTCCGCGTCGTCGTAGGCATCGTGTTGGGCGTGATGCTGGGCGTGTTTTATCCCCACACCGCGGAAGCCATGAAGCCGCTGGGCGACGGGTTCATCAAGCTCATCCGGATGATGATCGGGCCCATCATCTTCTTCACTGTGGTGGTAGGGATCGCCGGTATCGGCGACATGAAGAAACTGGGCCGCGTGGGAATCAAGTCGCTGCTCTATTTCGAAGTGCTGACCACAGCCGCCTTGCTGATCGGGCTGACGGTGGTTAAAGTCGTGCAGCCTGGGGCGGGCATGAATGTGAATCCAGCCACGCTGGACGCGCGGGCCGTAGCGCAATATGCCGCGCAGGGCAAAGAACTGCACGCCGTGGATTTCCTGCTGAACATTATCCCGAACACGGTGACCAGCGCCTTCACGCAGGGCGACATTCTGCAGGTGCTGCTGGTGGCGATTCTGTTCGGACTGGCGCTGGCCGCGATTCCACGCAACCACGCCATCGTGGACGGCTGCGACAAAATCGCGCACTGGCTGTTCGGCGTGGTGGGGATCATCATGCAAGCGGCGCCACTCGGCGCATTCGGCGCCATGGCGTTCACCATAGGAAGATTCGGCCTGCATACGCTGCTGCCGCTACTGAAGCTGTTGGCGTGCGTTTACCTGACCAGCTTCGCGTTCGTGTTCATCGTGCTGGGAGCCATCGCCTACCTGCACCACTTCAGCCTGTGGAAGTTCCTCAACTACATTAAAGAGGAGCTGCTGATTGTGCTCAGCACGTCGTCTTCGGAATCGGTGCTGCCGCGCATGATGGTGAAGCTGGAGGAACTGGGCTGCGGCAAGTCCGTCGTCGGGCTGGTGATACCGTCCGGGTACTCTTTCAATCTGGATGGCACTTCAATTTATTTGACGATCGCCGCGCTATTTGTGGCGCAGGCCACCAACGTGCATCTGACTGGCGGGCAGCAAGCCGCGCTGCTGATTCTGCTGATGCTCAGTTCCAAAGGCGCGGCGGCCGTGACGGGCGGCGGATTCATTACCCTGGCGGCGACTCTCTCCGCCATCGGGACCGTCCCCGTGGCGGGATTGACCCTGCTGCTCGGCGTGGACCGGTTCATGTCGGAGATGCGCGCGCTGACCAACCTGGTGGGCAATGGCGTAGCGACGATCGTAGTAGCGAAATGGGAAAACGAATTTGACGCGGAGCGCGCGCGGAGCGTGTTGGATGGGGAGGCCGTGGAGATCGATGGCGAAATCGCGGAACCTGCCTGAACGTTCATGCCATCAGTCGTTACTCCGGATGGTCAATTCCAGGGGCGCGCCGGCCGCGCATCCTAACAACCTGGCAGCGGAAGCCTGGCCCACCGATATTTCGTAATATCCCGCGCTGCCTGCGATGAGAAACGCTTCGCCGGCCGCGCGCTCTGCGTAGGTGCGCGCCAGCACGCTGATGCGCTGCGGGCCGGCGGCCATCTCAAACGAACCCTTGTCCAGGTCCGGGAAGTCTTCCACCGAAAAGTTAGTGACGATGTTGCCGAAGCGATCCACTTTGAGGATGGCGCCGGCCCAGGTGCGGCGACCGGTGCGCGCCGGCTTGTCGAAATCCAGCCGCAGGTAGTCGCCGATGAGCTTTCCGAAGCGCGCCGCAGCCACGCCGCCCGCCAGGTGCGCGGCCACCGGCGCGAAGATATCGCGGCCGTGAAACGTGTTGCTCACCGGCTGCAGGAAGTAGCGGGCGTTCGCGACCGCCCGCACTTTGTGTTTCGCGCGCGCGTAGACCATGGAGAGGACGCCGTTATCGGGCGCGATGAAATACTGGCCGGCGGCTTGGGCCAGGATCGGACGGCGCGACGTTCCCACGCCCGGATCGACCACCACCACATGCACGGTACCGCGCGGGAAATAGGGGTAAGCCTGCGCCAGCGTGAAAGCGCCCTCGGCGATCTCGAAGGCTCCCACACCGTGGCTGATATCCACGATGCGCGCGCGCGGGCAGATCGACAGGATGACACCTTTCATGGTCCCCACGTAGTGGTCCGACAGTCCGAAGTCGGTGGTTAAGGTAATCAGCGGAGCGGGCATTGTTAGAATGGAAACAGTGCAGCGTTTCTACTTCGATTACAACGCAACCACCCCGGTGTCTCCGGAAGTGCTGGAGACCGCGGTGGCGTGTCTCGGTCAAGTGTATGGTAACGCTTCCAGCATCCATCATTTCGGGCAGGCGGCCAAGCAGACGCTCGAAACGGCGCGGCGGCAGGCGGCGGCCCTCATCGGCGCGCAGCCGCGTGAGATCGTATTTTTGAGCGGCGGCACCGAAGCCGACAACCTGGCGTTGTTGGGAATCGTGCGTCACGCGAAGCATACGTCCCTGCACGTGATCACCACTACGATCGAGCATCCGGCCGTGCTGAATACGTGTGCCCAACTCGCGCGCGAGGGCGTGGCGGTGACTTATGTGCCGGTGACCGCGGACGGCCTGGTGGATCCCGACGAGATCCGCCGCGCGCTGCGCCCGGATACCGTGCTGATCTCCGTGATGCACGCCAACAACGAGCTGGGAACCGTGCAGCCAGTAGCGGAGATTGCGGCCATCGCGCACGAGGCCGGCGCATATATTCACGTGGACGGGGTGCAGGCCCTCGGCAAGATCGCCGTGGATGTGGACGCACTGGGCGTGGATCTCTATAGCGTGAGCGGTCACAAGATTTATGCACCCAAGGGTGTCGGCGCGTTGTACGTGCGGCGGGGAACGCCGCTGGGCGCGATCGCGTTAGGCGGACATCACGAACGGGATCGGCGCGCGGGAACGGAGAATGTACCGGGAGCGGCGGCGTTCGGCCGCGCGGCGGAGTTGGCCGGCGAGCAGTTGGAGACAGATGCCGCGCGCCTCGCCGGCCTGCGCGACCGGTTGGAATCCGCCATCCTGGAGCGCATTCCGCATACGGGGGTGAACGGCAACCGCGCGGCGCGCACGCCGAATACGACGAACATCTACTTCGACGGCCTGGAGGGTGAAGCGCTGGTGATCGGGCTCGACCTGCGCGGTTTTGCGGTGTCGAGCGGCGCGGCCTGTTCGAGCGGGGCCGTGGAGCCATCGCACGTGTTGACGGCCATCGGCCTGAGTGCCGACCGGGCGCGCGCCAGCATCCGCTTTTCGCTGGGCCGCGCGAATACAGCGGAGCAGGTCGATGCGCTGATAGAGGCGGTGGCCGCCACGGTGGCGCATTTGCGCAAGCTGTCGCCGGTGACGGTATGAACGCTCCGCCCATTGCGGTGGCCATGAGCGGCGGCGTGGACAGCTCCACAGTAGCGGCGCTGCTGGCCCGCAGCGGACAGCCCGTAGTCGGCCTGACCATGCAGCTTTGGAACCAGCGGCGGCTGCCCGAACTTTCGGTGGAAGGCGCCACGGGAAGGTGTTGCTCACTCGACGATGTCTATGACGCGCGGCGGGTGGCCGAGCAGATCGGCATTCCTTATTACGTGGTCAATTTCGAGCGGCAGTTCGAGGCGCGCGTCATCGAGCCGTTCATCGCGGAGTATCTGGCGGGGCGCACTCCCATTCCGTGTACGCTGTGCAACAACTTCATCAAGTTCGACCAGTTTCTGGAGATGGCGGATGCGGTAGGCGCCGAGCAGATTGCCACCGGACATTACGCGCGCATTACTTTCGACCAGGAGAGCGGGCGATACCAGTTGCGCCAGGCCATGGATGATTCGAAGGACCAGACTTACTTCCTCTTCGGGCTCACGCAGGCGCAACTGGCGCGCAGTCTGTTTCCGCTCGGAGAGATGCACAAATCCGAAGTGCGGCGCCTCGCCCGGGATATGCAGCTGGCCGTCGCGGAAAAGGGCGAGAGCTTCGAAATCTGCTTCGTACCCAACGGCGATTATGCCGCGTTCATGGATGCATACCTGAAGCAGAAGAGCGCGGCCGCGGCGCCCGTGCACGGCGAGATCGTGACCACGGACGGGCGCACGCTAGGGGAGCACTCCGGCGTGCATCACTTTACCGTGGGCCAACGCAAGGGGTTGGGTCTGGCAACCGGCGAGCCGCTGTATGTGATCGCGACCGATGCGCGGTCGCAGCGCGTCACGGTGGGGAGTAATGCCGAGTTGCTGCGCTCCACCTTGCGCGCGTGCGATGTAAATTGGGTTTCGATTGCAGGGCTGCCGGCCCCGGCCCGCGCGCAAGTGAAGATCCGCAACAAGCACGTGGCCGCGCCGGCGACGCTATATCCATCCACTGCGGCCGGGCCGGTCGAAGTGAGATTCGACGAGCCGCAGCGGGCGGTGACGCCCGGTCAGGCAGCGGTGTTTTATGACGGAGATCTGGTGTTAGGCGGCGGGTGGATTGAGTGAATCGGGCTGCCGCCTGCGGAGACGGTGGTGCCGGAAGGCTCCCGCCATCACCGCGTTCAGCGAGGAACCCGGGATGAAATCACCGCGGCGCTGACGCAGGCGTTGCGCGAGCGAGCGGCGGCAGGCGGGCGAGCGGTTGATCGAAGCGCCGGTCGCGGTCACTCTTTTTGCGCGCAGTGAACGTGGTTTTCCATGCCGATCGGGTGATAGCTGCCATTTAGACCAGTCCGAATCGGACCAGTGGTCCACTTTGTCCCACACAGTTTGGATATCCGCGCTTCCCGGTGTGTACTAGTGGTGAGGAGCCTCGGCGAATGGTAGAGATCGATAACCCTGTCCAGTTGGCGGAAGATCTCTGTAAGTTAGGACTGGATGTCTGCCACGAGATAGTCTTCGGCCCGCGTGGATATCAGGAGGGGCTCGACGTCGATCGGGACTTTTTTCCACTCTGGGAGCTGACGCTGCCTGAAAACCGCGAATCGCTGGCCCGGCTGGACTTCGCGGCGATCAAAGCGCGCCGGCGGCAGGATTGGTCGGTCGCGCCCCCGGCACGTCTGACCTGAGCGGAGCTTAGGCTGCTTCGCCCCGATGATCCGGCGGATGGGTTCATTATCCGCGTAGACGCCCTTCAGCGACCACCCCCCCGCGTATCACTATCCGCCCGGCGGCAGGTGTCTTCCAGTGATTTTCCGGTGATTTTCCGGGTTGAGCGGCCAAGGGGAGGTGTAAGTGCCCAGCGCGGCGCCGAGCATGACCACCACGGACCGTCGGTAAGGGTCCAAACGCTGCAGGGTTCCCCGGAACATCACGTCGCTGGCCTATTCGCATTGGAAGCAGGCCTAGTAATCTCATCGAAGAGTTTTTGCGCCCGTGGCAGATCTTGAATCGAGGAAAAGCAATTATCTTGGCGAGAGTACTGCAGCCCCTCCCGGTCCATGCGGCGGCCGGCCATTCCCGGCCGTTGATGCAGATTTGAATGTAGAACCGGAAGCATGGCTTTATACCGGTCTCTCGATGCGGAAGTCGGCGCCAGCTCCAGGGCGGTCAGCGCACAGATATCGCCTTGCTGGAGGTTAAGTTTGGCGGTCCAGACATGTGCCAGCTCTTATTTCCCGGCCTGCGGATCGGTGACGTGTTCAATGGGCAGTTGCTGGCGGCCAAAAGGTTCCAGCGAGGCCTCCTTAAGCTCCTGACTCACCTGTTTGACGCGATCCTCATACTGTTTGCAGAGAACATAAGATTCCTTGGATGGTGTCTTAGACCTTCGCGATAAGCTGTTTCATGGCGTTCCTCCTGCATACGTTGTTGGGTTGATCTCGCAGCTAATGTACCTTCTGGAACGCCACTTGTGGGTTGCGGCTTGCCGCAATGCGGGGCAGACCTCGAGGACACGCTTAGGCCGACGTGGACGTCGGCCGCAGGACTGGAGTCCTACCCCACAAAATTAAAGGCCGCCCTGCGTGGGTCGCAGCGTAGGTAGGGCGGTCGCGATGCGGAAGCTCAGTTTGGCGTGCGCGCGGCGCAAGGCAGCTTCCACGTCTGCTGGGTTTTCGCCATGCGCGAAGATGAACCCGAGGTACGACGAGCCCTCCGGCAGCGGCGTCAGCATCTGCCCCACCTTCGCGGTGACGATCACGTCGTCTATGCCGGGCGCCGCGCGCGCGTCATCCACGCCGGCGGCATCCTCGTAAACACCGCCGCGCGGAATCGGAATCATCATCACGCCCGACGCGGCATCCATCGGCTGCAGGTTGGAGACATCTTCGCCAAGCGCATGCCGCAGCACCAACTCTTCGAGCGGCATCCCTTCGCCGAAACGCAGGGCTTTCGCGCACAGCCCGCCAATCGGGCGCGCGGCGACTTCGAGCATCCACACGCCGCTATCGTTCGCGCGCAACTCGGCGTGAAACGGCCCGTAGTATAGGCCCAGCGCGCGCACGGCGCGCTCGACCGTCTGGCGCATGGTTTGTTGCGTCGCGGTGTTTTCGCGCGACGGGGTCACGTAAATGGTCTCTTCGAAGAACGGCCCTTCCAATGGATCGGGCTTGTCGAATATGGCCAGCACGCGCGGCTTGCCTTCGGTGACGATACCTTCCACGGCGAACTCGCTTCCGGGAATGTAGGCTTCCACTTGCAGGTATCGATCCGCGCTGTGCTGGAGCAGCTTTTTGATGCGCGCGAAGGCCGCCACGAATTCGCCGGCATGGTTGGCGCGGATGACGCCGCGGCTGGCGGAAAGGCTGAGCGGCTTCAGCACGCATGGGTACGGCGCCCGGCGCGCGGCGGCCGCGGGAGAATGCGCAAGAGACACGCGGAAGAACTGAGGCACTGGCAGCCCGGCCGCTTCGAACAGGCGCCGCGCAGCGTATTTATCGTGGCAGGCGCGCGCGGCGGCCGGCGGATGGAATGGAATCCCGAGGGCAGACGCGGCTTCGGCTGCCAGGACGGCCGGTTCATCTCCGACCGCGGCGATGGCGTCGAAGCGCTTGCCGCGCAAGGCGTCGAGCGACCATTGCACGTCTCCGAACCGCACCGGGATGGCGCGATCGCCCCAGGGATCTTCGAGCACGTGACAGCGATCCGTGGCCAGCGTGAGATCCACATTCAGCCGCCGTGCCGCTTCGGCGAAAACGCGGATCTGGTAGCCAGTGGTCGCCGCGAACAATAGCATGCGCGGCATGCTCACTCCTCGCTATGGAAGGATTCCATGGTGCGCGGATTGTAGGCCCAGTGGAATTCCAGTTCGTAGGCCAGCGAGCGCGCCAGCCCATCCAGATCCGGAAACAGCGTGGCGTAGGTGATGTTCATGCGGTACAGCTCGCGCAAACCGGTTTCGCGCACTTTGCCCGCCGGAAGGATGAACTTCGCCATCATTCTTTTCGGATCGCGGTATTGATGGACGATCTCCTCCATGGGTTTGTCCAGCACCCCCGGCAGCGCGAACGTTCCGGATTGCGCGATCAAGCGGCGGTTCATGGTGTCGGGCTCGCCCAGCCAGATGAACTCGCGATCGCCGTTCAGGAAATAGCGCGCGAAATTGCCCTTGCGCCGCGGGTCCATGGCGCGCGTGGTGATGGCGGGTTTGCGCGATTTCGGCGAACGCCGGATGCCGCCCGCGCTGATGTCGGCGGGGTTGAGGGCCCACACCGCGGCGTCACCGGTGGCGCGCTCCAACGCGAAAAACGCGGCCACGTAGGGTGACCAGGTGAAATCGAGCAGCCGGGTGGGCGCCCCGTGATGCTGCATCAGGGCCAGCCATTGGAAGTCGTCATCCGGGTCGGGCGGCTGCGCCAGAAACTGGTGCGCCTTGCGTTTGAACACGCGCAGGATGCGGCCTTCCTGCTGCGGCCACGCGCGGCAATCGATGTGAAAGATACGGAAATAACGTGAAAGCGCGCTCGCCAGCGGCCAAGCCTCTTTACGATGGCCGCGAAACGCCCAGTTGGAATAGGGTGAGCCGGTGATGATTTTCAGAAATTCGTCCCACGATGCCAGCCGGTGCTGCTTATAGATGGGCGCAAGAGTGGGCGTCATCGTCCCATCATTTTCCCATTATTCGCATCGCGCACGCGAGCGCATCAGCGCGCTGCGCCGCCTCGGCCGATGCAGGGCGTTTGATCAATTATGGCATATCTGCCATAATTAGAATGTTGAGCAAGCAGCACCCAGTGGAGCCGCTAATCCGGCCGGTCGTCTGGATTGGCAGCAGCAAGCGTGATCTTTCAGCCTTGCCGCGCGGAGTGAAGAGTTCTTTCGGTTTCAGGCTTTATGAATTGCAACAGGGCAAGACGCCGCTCGACATGGAGCCGCTGTCCCCAGTTCGGATCGGGCGTTTATGAACTGCGGGAGAGCTTCGACCGGAATGCTTATCGGATGATGTACGCCGTGAACCTCAGGAAGGCGCTCTATGTGCTGCACGCCTTCATGAAAAAGTCCAAGTCCGGGATCGGCCTGCCGAAGCGGGACGCGGAACTGATCGCCGTACGCTTACGGCGCGCACGGGAGTTAGATAAGGAGGACTGAACCATGGCCAGAATTCCCTTTGAGAAGAGCAGCGGCAACGTGTTCGCCGATCTTGGATTCACGCCGGCCGAGGCGGCGGAACTCACCGCTAAGAGCGGCTTGATAATCGCCATCAAGGGCACCATCGAGCAGCGCAAACTGACGCAGCAAGAAGCGGCGCGGCTCTGTGGCACGGATCAGCCGACGCTTTCCAAAGTGTTCCGTGGCCGCATGGAGAGCGTCACCATCGACCGGCTCGCGAGCTGGCTGAACGCGCTGGGGCGGGACGTAGAGATCATCGTCAAATCGGCCCGGCGCACGCGCCAGAGGGGTCGCCTGCGCGTGACTGAAGCGGCGTGATGGTCATTTTCGAAGCGCTATTTCCCCATTTCATCGGCCATAGATGAAGCGGCTGCGCCGGGGGTCGGCGCCGCCGGTCAATACGCCGTCAGCCATGTTGATGCGGATGGCGGTGGGCGCGGAGAGATTGGCCCAATCGCCCACCACCGTAATGCGGTGGCCCATGGCGGTGAGCTTGTCAATCGTGGCCTGCGGGATACGGCGTTCCACGTTCAGTTTGCCTGGCAGAAATTCGTGAAAATCGAACGAGGTGTACAGGTGCGCGCTATCGAAACGCGGCGCCTCGATGGCTTCCTGCGGCGACATGTTGAACTCAACGATGTTGAGAAACACCTGCAGCAGCGTCTGGTCCTGCAAATCTCCACCGGGGGTGGACAGAGCCAGAAAGGGTTTGCCATCCTTGAGCACGAGCATGGGGCTGAGGGTCACGCGCGGCCGCTTGCCGGGCGCCAACTGGTTCGGATGGCCGGGCGTCAGCACGAACGTTTGCATGCGTTCGCTCATCGCCAGGCCGGTATCGCCGGCGATCACTGACGGCAGCCAGCCGCCGCTGGGAGTCGCCGAGAACATGTTGCGTTCGCGGTCCACCACGTTCACGCAAGTGGTGTCGCGCGCCGCCACGGTGGATTCGCTGGTCACCGGCATGGGCAGCGGCCCGCCGAATGCGCCGGGGCGATCCTCCAGCGAAGCGTGGTCGGGATCGATCAGCTTGCGCCGCTCCGCCGCATACTCCTTCGAAAGCAGTTTCTCCTCGGGGATCTTGGAGAATTTCGGATCGCCGTAGTAGCGGTCGCGATCGGCGAATGCCAGCTTGGCGACCTCCACCAGCGTATGGATATACGCCGGGCTGTTGTGGCCCATAGCCCGCACATCGAAGCCTTCGAGCAGGTTCAGCATCTCGATCATCACCGGACCTTGCGACCAGAAGCCGGGCTTGAAAATCTCGTATCCGCGATAAGTGCCGGTGCGCGGCGTATCGGTTTCGGCATGGAAGCCAGCCATATCGTCGTAGGCGATCAGGCCGCCGTTGCGCGCGCAAAAATCGTCGTACTCGCGCGCGATGGGGCCCTTGTAAAAGTAATCGCGCACGGCGCGCAGCCGGTCTGCCCGGCTGCCTTTGGCGTTGGCCTCAGCGTTCACCAGCGCACGTAGCGTTTTGCCGAGGGCCGGCTCGCGGAAAACGTCACCGCGCCGGGGTGCTACGCCGTTGGGCAGGAAAAAATCGCGCGAGGTGGGCCAGAGCTGCAGCAGCGGTTGGGATCCGCGAATCCAATCGGCCATCACCTCGGTCACCGGGAAGCCGTCGGTGTACTCGATGGCGGGTGCGGCCACCTGCGCAAACGAAAGGGTGCCGTAGCGGTCGAGCGCCAGAACGAGCCCGTCCATCACGCCGGGAACGGGAGAGGCGAGAATGCCTTCGGCGGGCATGGGTGGCATGTGGCCTGGCTGTTCCCAAAGCTCGCGCCGGCGCGATTCGTAATAAGCGACGGTGGCGCGTTTGGGAGCCGTGCCGATGCCGCTGATGGCTACCGCGGGCTTACCGGCCAGCTTGATCAGAATCGGAATCTCGCCGCCGAGGCCGAAGTGATCGAGTTCGGTGACACCGGCCGCGAGCGTGGTGGACACCCCGGCATCCACCGCGTTGCCGCCTTCGGCCAGGATGCGCATGCCTGCGTCCACCTCGAAGTTGTTGCACGATCCGACCATTTCGTGCATTCCGCGCACCGGGGGAAACATGGTGAGCTTCGATTGGGCGGAGAGAGCGGCGGCGAACAGGAGGGCCAAAGCCCCAGCCCGGTTACGACTCATAGCGGTACATTGCTCCGGCGATCGGCACGCCGCGCACATCGATTTTGCGGAGGTCCGCGGAGCCTACACCATGCCGCTCGGCGAGGAGCAGAGTATTCTCGCACGTCTGGAAAGGGGCCGTGCCGCGCGCGGCCCGCGGATTGTAACCCATCACCGCCGTGGCCACCGCGTCGGTCGAGACTGGATTCAGACCAGCTATCAGCACGCCCGGCTGCACCCGCCGGATGCCTTGGATCCACGGCCCCTCGCCGCCAGCGATGGATTCGATGCCATCGATGATTTCAAGATCGATGGGCCGCGACTTCACCAGGTCGGCGACAATATGCGGCACGCGATATCCCGGCTCCCGGCTGGAGCTGGGATCCAGTTCCGCCGGCGAAGATTTGGAAGGCTGACGCTGCCCCTCGTGCATGGTCTTGGCCCGGCCCGACGCGGGATTTTCGTTGGGCTGGTCCACACCCGCGTCGTCTCCATAGATGGATGCCGGCAAGTTGCCGAAGCAGTTTTTCAGAGAGAGCGTCACGCCGCAGGTGGCGTGATTCTTCAGCTTGGCCATGCTGACAAAGACATCCGTGTCTTCAAACGCGTGGTTGAGATCGTAAGCCGGGAACAGATAACCGCCGCCGGGAACCTTGAAGCGCGCGTACTTCTTGCCCTTGCCCAGCGCGTTGGTATTTTCGAATTCGACGCCCGGCGCGGCCGCCATCAACTGGCGCACATTCCAGCCGGAATCGAGCAGGTACTCTTCGAGCGGACCGCTGGTGGCCCAGGCACTCTCGACGAAGCGGATGCGCCGCGCGCCGGCACGTCCCATCAAGTGCGCGGTGGCGCCCACCAGTTTCGGATGCACGTAGTGCGTGACGCCCGGCGGCCGGCCGTCTACGCGCAGTCCGGGACTGCCGGTCATGTTCAGCTTAATGGTTACGGTCTTGCCGCGGACGATGCGGTCGAGGCCGCCGAGTTGATCGAAGAGGGTGGCCAGGCGGGCGGTCACGTCCTCATCGTACGTGGGACACTTGGCGATGGCTACGGGCGCCGCGGGCGGGGTGCTTTCCGGAGCCGCCTTAAGCAGGGGCGCGGTACTGATAAGAGCGATCCATTCTCTGCGTGTCATTTTATTAGTCTAGACGCACTGTGGCGCAAGCGGAAACACGGTCGATATCCACCCCGGTTCCGCCTTCGTCGGTCACGTAAACCTCCAGATCTTTTTGGACGCCATCGGGTGTGATGAGTTGCGCGTGTTTAAACGTGCCGAGCACCTGCACGTCCACGTTTTCGATGGGATAAGCGGAGTAGTTCACCAGTTCCACCACCACCTGCTTGCCATCGTCGCTGGACAGCACGTTGGACAGCATGGAAGAGACGTTAAACAGCCGCGCACCCAGATTCTTACGGCCGGTCATGGTCTGCACGTCATGCCAGATGTCGTTCAAGCGCTCGAGTTCGGTGGTGTCCAGCGTGATCTGCCCAGGCTGCAGCGCGGACTGCCCTTTCCATCCGGGCGGAGCGGTGAGCACGGTGCCGCCGGCGCGCGCGAAGTTCTTCAGCATCTCGCGCTGCTCGGGCGTGAGCGAGGCGGAATCCACATCGACCGCCATGGTCGCGCCGGCCAGCGACTCGGGCGTGAGGCGCTGGCCGGGGATGGCGCGCGTGGGTGTGTGTTTGGCGGCGATCATGTCCAGGATGCCGCCAGAGAGCAATTCGTCGTCGTGATCTTCGACCACCGCCAGTCGGCCATAAGGCCGCAGCGTGCGCCATTCCGGATGGCCTTCGAAGAACTGGAGGACCCGCGCCATGGCATGCCAATTCTTGAGGGCGGCTGCGTCGTTACGTTCCAGGCGCGCGGAGAAATCGTCGTCGAGCGCCACGATCCAGCGCGCCCCGGCTGTTTCGGCGTCGGCGATGGCGGCCTGATAGCGCTCGGCGGTGATGATATTGTGCGCCGGCGGCAGATATCCGAGCCAGATGCTAGCGGGGCCCCAGGCGCGCACGGCGTGGATGAATCCGGTGTTGGTGTCGATCCAGGGCGAGCCGGAGGGGGCCGCTTTGGCCGCGCCGTTTTCGAGCACCTGAATGCCGGGCCACACGCCCTGATAGGTGCCGACGATGGGTTCGGACCCTCCTAGCGGCATGCGGGAACGGGAGGTGAGTTCGACGACTGTGACGTGGGCATTGGCGAGCAGATCGCGTACGCGCGCTGCCGTGCCGGCGGGAAAATCGCCTTCCAGCACGATGCCTTGGAGGCCGTCGCGGATGGCCTTGCGGGCGGGATCTGCGGGATCCGCGCCCGGCTTGAGGACTGCCAGTGTGGCGATGCCGTGCGCGGCTGCCTGGGAGACGAATTCGGGCGTGTATGCGGCCACCAGCAGGCAATTGATGGGCGTGCCGGAGAGAAGGTCCAGCGATCGCGGCTCCGTGCCGTTCCAGCGTGCGGGAACCCAGCCTGCCGGCGGCGCGATGGATGCCCACAACGGAATGGCGAACAGGAGCGCTGCCCAGCTTGTCGAGCGCAGCTTCATTCTTCTACTTTACCGCGGGATTGCCGGGCGGGTCTTAGCTGTAGCGGGGCTCAAGCCCATGGCTCAAGCCCCAGGGCCGGCTAAAAGCCCAATGTCACTTAGTTATCTCAATATTCAGAAATGCGGCATAATTTGTGGGGCAGACCTCCAGGTCTGCGCGGGTCCTCCAGGACCCGCCCTTCGCGCTTGGGATCAGCCATTCTAAACGCGAGCAGGCCGACGTGGACGTCGGCCGCAGGACTGGAGTGATGGTCGTTCTGTGGGGGCACTAACCGGCTTCCTGATAGAGTCCCAGTAAATTTCCCGCCGGGTCACGAAACGTGGCGATCAGCGAGGTCCCGCCGGGGGAATCGGGGTGCGCGGCTGCGACAACTTCGCCGCCGGCCTCCTGCACGCAGATCAGAATCGCGTCGATGTGATCGACCCAGACATAGGGCAGCAGGCCTGGGTCGCGCGAAATCGGCCGGCCTGTTGCCCACGCCCCGCTCACGTATCCAGTGGCATCATCGAAGCTGGGCCGGTCCGTATCCCGATGCCTGATGTTCCAGCCGAAAACCCGCTCGTAAAAGGCGGCGGACTGATGGACATCCGCGGCGGGAATCTCCAGGTAACATATGCGCGGGCGGGGCAGCAGAGCAGAGCGGGGGCTGCACCGTATGTGCCACTTGGGCGCCCCAGGACTCAGGCGGAATGTCAGCTACGGACTCGGTAAATGCCCAGCGATGACCTTCCAGATCTTCCGCGCTGTATTGCCTCTCGCCGAACGGCTTGCTGTCCGGCTGACTTAGAATTCGTGCGCCGAACTGTTTGGCATGCGCGAAGTGCGCGTCTATGTCGCGCACCCGCACCATGACGGCTGCGACAAACTCATCAGGATGCGCGACAGGCTGGCCGGTGAGAATCACGGATCCCAAGCCCACGGCCAGCTGGCAATGGTGGATCGTGCCATCGGGTTCAGGTGGCGTGCGTAGCCGTTCGGCGAAGCCAAAGGCTCCGCCCAACCAGGCGATGGCTCTGGCGGCATCCTTATATATCAGTCGGGGTACGATCGGGCCCGGCGAGGCCGAACGGTTTTCTATCATGTTTTCTATCATGGCGTTTTCCTTCCGTTAAAGCGATGGGGAACAGGTGCACCACACCATTTGGCAACCGACGTGCGGCCGCTACAGATATGAAAAAGAGGACAAAGAAGCAAGACCAGGCAGACGAGGCGGCCGCGGCGGGACAGTCCGGCGACACGCAAGGGCTCTCTCACACAGCCGAGGCCGGTCCGGAGAGTGTCGCGCAGCTGATCGAGGAAGGTCAACCGTTCGAAGCCGAGGTAATCAGCGGTATCGAAGACGCCCCCGACCCGGACGTGGCTGAGGTGCACACGAAACAGCTGCCCGAAGATGATGTTCCGCCCGAATATCGCGGTCCGGATTTAGAGCGGGATGTCTGATCACCGGTCCGGCCAGCGGAGCGTCCCCACGATCGCGTCCACACTCGCGACGCCTTGCTCACGCAGAAAGTCCCCTAATTCGCGTGCCACGCGTACCGGCGATTGCGGATCCCAAAACGTCGCCGTGCCCACCTGGACTGCGCTGGCGCCGGCCACCAGGAATTCGGCTGCGTCCTCACCGCTGGCGATACCGCCCAGGCCGATCACCGGGATCTTCACCGCCTGCGCCGCTTGATGCACCAGGCGCAACGCAATGGGCTTGATGGCCGGCCCGGAGAGCCCGCCGAAACCGGCTCCCAGGCGCGGACGCCGGGCGCGCGCGTCGATGGTCAGCGCCACGAAGGTATTCACCAGCGAGATGGCATCCGCGCCGCTCTGTTCGGCCGCCCGCGCCAGCGGCTCGATAGCCGCGACATTCGGCGAGAGCTTCACGATTACCGGCCGGCGCGCCACACGCTTCACCGCTTCCACCACCTCCGCCAGCAGCGCCGGATCGCTCGAAAAAAAGATTCCGCCGTGCTTCGTGTTGGGGCAGGAAACATTCAGCTCATAGGCCGCCAGGCCCTGGGCTGATTCGAGCACGCGCACCACTTCCACGTAGTCCTCCGTGGCGTAGCCGAACACGTTGGCAAAAACGGCTGTCCGCCAGCGGGCCAATTGCGGCAGTTTTTCGCTTACGAACGCGCGCACGCCGATATTCTGCAGACCAACGGAATTCAGCATGCCGCCCTCTGTTTCCCAGAGGCGGGGCGGGGGATTGCCGTCCATCGGTTCGCGCGACAGGCCCTTCACCACCAGGCCGCCCAGCGCATTTAAGTCCACCAGGCGCTCGAATTCCACGCCGTAGCCGAACGTTCCAGAGGCTGCCAGCACGGGGTTCCGCAGCGCGACGCCGCACACCGAAGTGGCCAGGCGCGCGTCGTCCTGGCTCATTTACCGCGCTCGTCGTCGCTACTTTCGGCGTAGGCTTCCGCCAGCACCTCGCCGGTCGCGGAGGATGGCGCGGGCACTCCAGCGGCGCGCGCGACGGTGGGCGCCAGATCCACCGCGGCGATGCTGCGCTCTATTACCTTCGCGCCGAACTGCGCGCCATACAAAAAGAGCGGCACGGACGTATCGTAGTTGTAAAGCGAGCCATACGAGACGCCGCGCCCGTCGCCATAGTCTTCCACGTTTCCCGGCTCGTAAGCGAGCATCACGTCGCCGGAACGCAATTCGTGAAAGCTGTTTTCAAAGCGCCGCCGCCATTCGCCGGTATGCGAGCAGTCCCCATCCCCTGTGTAATAACCCGCCACGCCGGGCAGGCGCAAGGCCGACTCGCCGGCCAGTTTGCTCGCGCCGCGTAAAGGAACGCCTTGCTTCTGCAGCGTGGCGAGCTTCAACAGGAGAAACGGATAGACGTACTTATCCACGTAGGCATTCTTGACGCCGGCTTTGTCGAACCGCGCGGAGAGCGCCTCGCCGACGCCGTGCGCGATGCTCTCGCCGTTGATGACCTTCTGCGCCCGCATCGCTGGATCAGGCTGCGGCGGGGCGCCGTGCGCGGCGGCAAAAATCAGGTTATAGTTACCCTTCCCGGCCGTGTTGTTCAACTGCTCCAGGGTGAGCTGAACCTGCTGGTCCAGCTTTAAAGTCATCTGATCCATCAGCAAGTTCCCGCCAGCGCGAGGGGAATCCGATCCGGTTTCGTAGCCCAGCAGCGCCATGGACCCGAGCGAAACGAAGACAAAATCCAGGGTGGCGCCCTGCCCCAATTTTTCCCCCGCGACCAGAGTGCGCAGCAGGTCAAACTGCGCCTCCTGGCAAAAGGGAGACGATTGGTAAAGGGCGAAGAATTCCTCCGGGTGCCTCATATCGAAGCTGAGGGTGCGAAGAGGCGGCAGGTCGCCGGCTGCCCCCACAGCCATCCATTTCTTGTCATGCAGCTGCTCGAGCGGCCGGGCCGCATTATATGACGCCAGCCATTCGGGAGCGTTTCCGCGGGTGATGAACTGGCCCTGCGCATCCATCCAGTACACGGGCGCACGCGAATTCCCTGCCAGCAGCGAAGCCGGACCTTCATTCAGTCCCAGGGAGTAAATGCGGCCGTGGCCGGTGCGCGCAACCTCATCGGCCAGCGTAGCCGCTTCCAGTATGTCCGCACGCGCCTTGGTCAGTGTGTGTGTAGTGCGGTTGTACCATTGGTCGGCGACTATGCCATGGACGCTCGGATAAGCGCCGGTCGCGAGCGTGGCCAGACCCGTGGCTGTGAATCCGCTGGCGGCCAGACGGCAATCGGGATAGAAAGTGCCTTTCGCCAACAGCTCCCGAAACCCGCCGGGCTGCAGTTGATTTCCGTTCCGGTCCAGGTAAAGCTGGCGGAACTGCTCCGCAATCAGAAATACGAACAGCTTCGGCCGGGGCCGGAGTGCCTGCAGGCCGGGCAAATGCGCTGCCAGCCCGGCCAAAGCGCCGGCCGCAAAACGTCTACGCGAAATGGGCATGGCCTAACAAAGTTTAGCAATCTTGCCGGATTTTATGGTATCGTCTTTTCTTAATACTTCTTCATAAACGCACGAGTGTATCGCACTCTTAGGAGAACTATCTGATGCCAGAGGAAGATGGGAGCATCCTGGGCTTGGCTACCATACGCCGGAATCGCGGCATATCGCTGGAACAAATTGCGGAATCCACGAAGATCAATATTCGCAGTTTGAAGGCCATCGAAGGCGGCGACTTCAAGAAATTACCCGGCGGGATCTATAATACCAGCTATATTCGGCAATATGCGAAGGCCATCGATTTCGACGAAGCCGAGTTGTTGGCGTTCTACCGCATCCAGATGGGGGTGGCGAACAGTTCCGAAGACGGACGCCAGACCCGTAACGGAAAGGACATGATCGGCGGCGGATTTCGGCCGGCCTCTCTCGCCAGTTAGTCACACCCATTATTTCAGCGCAGCCAACAGATCGCCGGTCTGCTTGGCCAGAGTCCAGCGGGCGCGCTCGACGGCGTACTGCGCGTCGTAGAACGCAATCCACTTGCCGCTCTCGGCAATGCGCGATTCCTCCACCTGGCTTAACAGAATCCGGCCTTCTTCGAGCATTGCCAGATTCACCGAAACCTGTTCGCGGGCGACGTCCAGATCGAGCCGGGCGACATCCCGCTGCGCTTCCGCTTTGTGCACCTCCCGGTAACACTGGCGCGTGTCGGCCGTAATCTGGTTGCGCGTGTGGGCCAGTTGGATGGTCAGCCTGGCTGCGTCCGCATTAGCTTCGGCGGCGGCCGCGGCGGCCCCGGGGCCCGGCAATAGGGGAAGCAGGAACGAAACGCCAATCTCGCCGTTGTTGGGCTGATACCTCAGGAAGTAATCCTGGTAATGATTGAACGTGGCGAACAGCCCATACTGCGCCACTAGATCCGCATGCGGAAGGCGCGCGGCTTTGGCCGATCGTTCCTCCAGCCCCTTGGCTGCGATCTGCGATTGCAGGCCGCGCAGTTCTTTGCTCGACTGCAACGCGCTTTCTACGGCAGCCTGTTCGGAAGCCGGCAACGGTGGAACGGGCCGCTCCTCGCTCGACGGCCGCACGCGGTCCTCCGCGCCGTATCCCAATAGGATGGCCAGGGAGGTCTCGGCGGTTTCGCGATCCGCAGCGAGCGAATCGGCGAGCTGCCGAGCGCGGGCCAGGTTGAGCTCCGCGCGCTTGGCTTCGATCGGCAGTTCGCGCCCCTCCTGCACGCGATCCTGAATCGTACTCAGCACTTTTTGGCAGCTATCCAATTCCCTGCGCGCCATCTCGCCGGCGCGGGCCGCGCGTTCGGCATCCAGGAAAAGCGCGGCCGTGCGAAAAGCGATTTCGTCCTGCTTGGCGGATGCGCTAATGTGCGCTCCGCGCGCCTCCTCTTTCGTGCGCGCTACCGCATAGCTCTGTTGGCGATTGAACAGGACCTCCGAGACACGCCCTTGCACGATAGAGGGCGCCGCCCCCTCGATGCTCATAGGGAATCCATCGGTATAGGCCAGGCCGCTGCCGACGTACAAGTGCGGCGCGAACGGATCCTTCTGCACCCGCACGGCTGCCTGCGCTTTCAGTTCATCCAGGCGCGCCATGGCGATTTCCGGGTTCTGCTCGAGCGCGCGGTCCACGGCCTGCTGCAGTTTCATGGTATGCACTTCCGCCCGCAGTGCGGCGGCCAGGCACGCCAGGGTGATGATGCGAGTCCACGTCGGCATGCTGGTATTGTCTCAGACTCCATGAAGCGGGCTTACGGCCTGCGCGATAATGAGTCCATGAACGGAATCCAGTTCTTAACGGACGGGAAGGGCCGAAAGGTCAGCGTCGTGATTGACCTGAAAAAACACGGGGCGGCATTGGAAGATTTTTGGGACGGGCTGATTTCGGAGTCGCGCCGTAACGAGAAAGGCGTGCCGTTCGAAAAGATCAAGGCGAACCTTGTGAAACGCGGGCGCCTGCGTGCATGATTATGGGATCGAGGTGAAGCCTTCCGCTCTGAAGGAACTTGAGGCATTGACGGGCACGGTTCTCGGCCGCGTAGTTCGCAAAATCGAAACGTTGGGCGACACACCGCGGCCGACAGGCTGCAAAAAGCTGAAAGGCCGCAAGGACCAGTGGCGCGTTCGGGTCGGAGAGTGGCGAGTTGTGTACATAATAGACGACGCTACGAAGCTCGTCAGTGTGACGCGGATCGCGCATCGCCGGGAGGTTTACCAATAACCTGCGCGACTGCCCGAAATGTCGACTTGCGGCCGGATGGCTGCCGCCGCTCGATATAGCAAGTGGCGTCGCTGAAAAGTCGATTGGACATTCCTTTCCCAAATGTGCTAATCTTTCAAAGGTCCCCAAAAGACGCTCAGTGGGAGGGCCGCGCTTCTAGGCCGGTCCGCTTGTACCAATGAGGATTGTACATGGCACACAAACAAGGTAAACAATACCAAGCTGCGGCCAAACAGGTCGAATCGCGCGATTATCCGCTCGAAGAGGCCGTGCCGCTGCTGCAGAAAATCAAGTACGCCAAGTTCGATGAGACCGTCGAAGTCCATCTGCGGCTGGGAGTGGACCCCAAGCATGCCGACCAGATGGTGCGCGGCACCGTCGTCATGCCCAACGGCTTAGGCAAATCCAAGAAGGTCCTGGTGATCGCCGGCGGCGACAAGCAGAAGGAAGCCGAAGAATCCGGGGCCGATTTTGTGGGCGGCGAAAACATGGTCAACAAAATCCAGTCCGAAAACTGGACCGATTACGACGCCGTCATCGCCACGCCCGACATGATGCGCTCGGTCGGCAAACTCGGCAAAATCCTCGGCCCGCGCGGGCTGATGCCCAATCCCAAAACCGGCACGGTGACCCAGGATGTGGCCAAGGCCATCCGGGAGATCAAGGCCGGAAAAGTCGAGTTCCGGGTGGATAAAACCGGCATCATTCATGCGCCGGTGGGCAAGATCAGCTTCACGTCGGAGAAGTTGGTCGAAAACGCGTCCAGCCTGATCAGCGCGGTGGTTAAAGCCAAGCCGGCCGCGTCCAAGGGCAAGTATGTAAGGAGCGCTACGCTATGCTCGACAATGGGGCCGGGCGTATCGCTCGATGTGACCGTGTTCAGCCTCAAAGCGGCGGCTGTATAATTCCCTCGCGGGTGTCGAAATGAAGAAGAAAGAAGACAAGAAAAAGGACCTCGAAGCCCTGCGCCAGGATTTGCAGGCGTCCCGAAACCTGTTTTTGACGGGTTACGAAAAGCTGCGCGTGTCCCAGGATTTCGAACTGCGCAAGACCATACGCGCCGCGGGCGGCAAATATCGCGTGATAAAGAACAACATCGCCGAAAAAGCTTCCGAAGGCACAGCCGCCGAAGAACTGATGAAGAACCTGCGCGGCATGACCTCCCTGGCCTACACTACTGCCGATCCGGTAGCGCTGGCCAAAGCGCTCACCGCCTACGCCAAGATTAACCCGGCGTTCACGTTCAAAGCGGGCATGGTCGAGGGCCGCGTAATCGATATTAAGGCGATCAACGACCTGGCAGCCATGCCGCCCAAAGAGGAAATCTTCGCCAAGCTGCTGTTCCTGATCAATTCCCCGGCGCAGCGGCTGGTCTCCGCGCTGGGCGCGGTGGGACGGAACGTAGCGGTAGTGCTGGATCAGGCAGCGAAGGAAGGAAAGTTTAAAGAAGAGTGATAGGTTGTGGGTGGTGGGTCGTGGCCCACACCTAGCAGAAGGTCGCTGCGTCGGCCATCACCTACCACCCACCACCTTCAACCCAGATTTTTAGAGATAGGAGTCGTTAGCAAAATGGCGGATATCAACACAATTGCGGATCAGATTCAAGGCTTGACGCTGCTCGAAGCCTCGCAGCTCGTCAAGCTGCTCGAAGAAAAGCTGGGCGTTTCGGCTGCGGCAGCGGCGCCCGTTATGGTAGCCGGCGGCGGAGCGGCGGCAGCGGCAGCCCCGGCAGCAGAGGAAAAGACCGAGTTCGCGGTCGTTCTCACGGCGGTCGGCGCCAACAAGATTAACGTCATCAAAGCCGTTCGTGAAGTCACCAGCCTTGGCCTGAAAGAAGCCAAGGACCTGGTCGACGGCGCACCCAAGCCGATCAAGGAAGGCGTGAGTAAAGACGAAGCCGAAACCATCAAGAAAAAGTTCACCGACGCTGGCGCCACCGTTGAAGTAAAGTAGGGGGAGCAGGGTTAATCGCCTGCAAGTTGCTGGAAACGCGTGGCTTGCTGCGCTTTCCGGCGTTTGCTGTTGACGACTGGGGAGAGAATCTGATACTATCCTTAGTTGGGGTCTGCTTCTTTCAACTGAACTTGATCCCATTGGTGACTGTGAATTTTGGATCCTGGCAGTTAAATTGCAGTTGGCTTGCAACTGCAACGCGAGGATTTGCGTCTTATTTATTGAACGCATTTCCGGTCCGGAATTCGTGTGCCCGCAAAGGCATCCCACCCCGCCCTTCTCAGCCGTTCTCGCTGACGACTTCGACCCGGCTTGCGCGGCCACCTCTTCCCCGGCTCCGAGCCGGTTTCGGCTTATCGATTACATGGCGGCCCCTCCTAGCGGTTCTAGGGGACGGCCAAGGCTTTTGCAGTTGGTAGACCTTTTTGCTTAGGTTGTTCGGCCCTCAGGAGTTTATAGAAGACAATGGATATTCAAAACAGCGGCGCCGCCCCCGAGCGAGTTGATTTTTCCAAAATCAAGACTTCGATCCCCATTCCGAACCTCATCGAGGTTCAAAAGAATTCATACGAGCGCTTCCTGCAAATGGATTTGCTCCCCAATGAGCGCGAAGATACCGGCCTGCAAACGGTATTCAGTTCCGTTTTTCCGATCTCCGATTTCCGCGGCGTCAGCGAGTTGGAGTTCGTCGACTACTCCATCGGTAACTGGGAGTGCAAGTGCGGCAACCTGAAAGGACTGCACCATCTCCGTTCCACCTGCCGGAACTGCGGCGCTACCATCCGCACCGATCCGTTCCACGCGGGCGACGTGCTTTGCCACCATTGCGGCACCTTTAACAAGAACATCGTCACGTTCTGCAACAAGTGCGGCGACCCGGTCGGCCTGCAACTGAAATACGACATGGTGGAGTGCCAGGAGCGCGGTATGACTTACGCCGCGCCGCTCAAAGTCACCATCCGGCTTACGGTTTACGCCAAGGATCCCACCACCGGCGAGAAAAGCGTCCGCGACATCAAGGAACAGGAAGTCTTCTTCGGCGAAATCCCGTTGATGACCGACAACGGCACGTTCATCATCAACGGCACCGAGCGCGTCATCGTATCGCAGTTGCACCGTTCGCCCGGCGTGTTCTTCGAACGCGTGCCCGCACAAGGTTATTTTCTGGGCAAGATCATTCCCTACCGCGGAAGCTGGGTCGAATTCGAGTACGACACCAAGAACCTGCTGTATGTGCGCATCGATCGCAAGCGCAAGTTCTACGGCTCCGTGTTTCTGCGCGCCCTGGGATTCAAGAGCGACGAACAGGTCCTGCGGGCTTTCTACACGATCGACCGCATTTCGATCAAAGACAACAAGCTCTACTGGAACCTCTACAGTAAGGATGGCGTTCTCACCAGCGGCCTCACCGGACTGAAGCTCTCGCACGCCATCGCGACCAAGAGCGGCGAGACCATCGTCGGCCAGGGCAAGAAGATCACCTCTACGCTGCTGAAGAACATCCAGGCATCCAAGATCCAGCAGGTGGAGATCGCCCCGAACGATCTGGAAGGCGCGTACATCGCCGCCGACGTGGTGGATATGGCCACCGGCGAAGTGCTGGTGGACGCCAATAACGAGTTGACCACCACCGGGATTCAGAAATTGATCGAAGCCGGCATTGAAGAGTTTGAAGTATTCTTCCCCGAGCGCGACGACGTGGGCACGGTGATCTCCGCCACGCTGCGCAAAGACAGCGTCAAGGCGCAGAACGATGCGCTCATCGAGATCTACCGCAAGCTGCGCCCCGGCGACCCGCCCACCCTCGATACCGCCACGCAGTTGTTCCAGGGCATGTTCTTCGACCCGCGCAAGTACGATTTCTCGCGCGTGGGCCGCATGAAGTTCAATATCAAGCTGTTCGACCGCGCCGACGCCACGCCGCTCGACAAGCGCACGCTCGACCCCGAAGACTTCCGCGCCACCATCAAATACCTGCTGAAGCTGCGCAAGGGCATTGGCGCGGTGGACGATATCGATCACCTGGGTAACCGCCGCGTGCGCGCCGTGGGCGAGTTGCTCGAAAACCAGTTCCGCATCGGCCTGGTGCGCATGGAGCGCGCCATTAAAGAGAAGATGTCCGTCTACCAGGAAATGTCCACGGCCATGCCGCACGACCTGGTAAACGCCAAGCCGGTGATGGCGGCCATCCGTGAATTCTTCGGTTCGAGCCAGCTTTCGCAGTTTATGGATCAGACCAATCCGCTCTCGGAGATCACGCATAAACGGCGTCTCTCCGCGCTTGGTCCCGGTGGTCTGTCGCGCGAGCGCGCCGGATTTGAAGTCCGCGATGTGCACCCCACGCATTACGGCCGTATCTGCCCTATCGAGACGCCGGAAGGTCCGAACATCGGTCTGATCTCGTCGCTGTCGTGCTTTGCCTGCATCAACGAATACGGCTTCATCGAAAGCCCGTATCGCAAGGTACAAAAGGGCGTCGTCGTGGATGAGGTCAAAATCCTGAATCCCGGCGACACGCCCTACAAAGTGGGAGACATCATTCGCCGCGCCGATATCGAAAAGGCCAACGCAGCCCTCGGCGCGAAGAAGCAAGCCGCCGAGTTCGAAGCCCATTGCGAGTATCTGTCCGCCTGGGAAGAAGACAAGTACACCATCGCGCAGGCCAACGTGGATCTGGACGAGAACGGCCGCATCGTCTCTGACCTGTGCAACGCCCGGCAGGCGGGTAATTTCGTACTGAAGCACCGCGACGAGATCGAATACATCGACGTCAGCCCCAAGCAGCTCGTCTCGGTGGCCGCCAGCTTGATTCCGTTCCTCGAGAATGACGACGCCAATCGCGCGCTGATGGGTTCCAACATGCAGCGCCAGGCGGTGCCGCTCCTGCGCGCCGACGCCCCCTATGTGGGCACCGGCATGGAGCGGGTCACAGCCCGCGACTCGGGCGCGGTGGTTCTCTGCAAGCGCCCCGGCATCGTCGATTCGGTCGATTCCGAGCGCATCATCGTGCGCGTGGAAGGCGGCGCAGCCCACGAAGGGCAGCTCTCGCGCGAAGTGGGCGCGGATATCTACCAGCTCACCAAGTTCAAGCGCTCGAACCAGAACACCTGCATCAACCAGAAGCCCATCGTGGCCATGGGGCAGCGCGTCACCAAGACCCAGGTGCTGGCGGACGGCCCCTGCACCGATATGGGCGAACTGGCCCTCGGCCGCAACGTGCTGGTGGCTTTCATGCCCTGGCGCGGCTGCAACTTTGAAGACGCCATCCTGGTCAGCGAAAAGCTGGTCAAGGAAGATTACTACACCTCGATCCACATTGAGGAGTTCGAAATCGAAGGCCGCGACACCAAGCTGGGGCCGGAGGAAATCACGCGCGATATTCCCAACATCGCGGATTCGTTCCTGCGCAACCTGGATGAAAGCGGCGTGATTCGCATCGGCGCCACCGTGAAACCCGGGGACATCCTGGTGGGCAAAGTCACTCCCAAGGGGGAAACCCAGCTCACTCCCGAAGAGAAACTGCTGCGCGCCATCTTCGGCGAAAAGGCCGGCGACGTGAAAGACGCTTCGCTCTACTGCCCGCCCGGCATAGAGGGCACGGTGGTCGATTGCAAGATCTTTTCGCGCAAGGGCCAGGAGAAAGACGAGCGCTCCCGCGTCATCGAGGAATCCCAGATCGCCCGCCTGCAGCGCAACCTGCAGGATGAAATCCGGATCCTGACCGACGAACGCGCCAAGCGCCTGGGCAATCTTCTGGAAGGCAAGCATCTGCTGGCCGACCTGCACGACGAAAAGACCAACAAGCGCCTGCTGGCAAAAGATACGGACCTGTCGCGCGACCTCATCGAGAAAATGAAATCGCGCGACCTGAAGCGTATGCGCTTCAAGGACAAAGATCCGCGCATCAACGAGCAGATCGACGAAATCGAGGAGATGACCTCGCGCCAGATCGCGGTGCTCGAAAAAATCACCGACGAGAAGGTCGGCAAGCTGCGCAAGGGCGACGAACTGCCGCCCGGCGTGATCAAGCTGGTCAAGGTTTACATCGCCATGAAACGTAAGCTTTCGGTGGGCGATAAGATGGCCGGCCGCCACGGAAACAAGGGCGTGATCGCGCGCATCCTGCCGGATGAGGATATGCCGTACCTCCCGGATGGAACGCCGGTCGAGATCGTGCTGAATCCGCTAGGCGTGCCTTCCCGCATGAACGTGGGCCAGATTCTGGAAACCCACCTGGGCTGGGCCGCCAAGGCGCTGAATCTGCACTACGCTACGCCGGTGTTCGACGGCGCCACCGAGCGCGAAATCAAGAAAGCTCTTACCGACGCGCACCTGCCGAAGGACGGCAAGACACAGCTTTACGACGGTCTTACCGGCCAACCCTTCGAGCAGCCGGTCACGGTCGGCTACATCTACATGCTCAAGCTCTCGCACCTGGTGGACGACAAGATTCACGCGCGCTCCATCGGGCCGTACTCGCTCATCACCCAGCAGCCCTTGGGCGGCAAGGCGCAGTTCGGCGGCCAGCGCTTCGGCGAAATGGAAGTATGGGCCCTCGAAGCCTATGGGGCCGCTTACATTCTGCAGGAGCTGCTGACGGCCAAATCCGACGACGTATACGGCCGCGCCAAGATTTACGAAGCCATCGTCAAGGGCGAAGCCGCTATCGAACCGGGTGTGCCGGAATCGTTCAACGTGCTCATCCGCGAATTGCAGTCGTTGTGCCTGGACGTCGAGTTGATGAAAAAAGCGCCGCACGAGGTTTTGGATATGGCGCCTGCGGCTGATTAGCAGGAGACAGGAGTCAGGAGACAGAAGTCAGAATTCCTGGCTAGGATATTTGGCTGCGTGGTTAGTTTTGGAGCGAGGGTTACAGTTGGGAGCAGACATTCTGACTCCTGACTTCTGACTCCTGACTCCTTCTTTGGAGGCAACTTGAGATCTTCACCTTACGATCGCGCAAATTTGATCGCCGATTTCGATTCCATCCGGATCAGTCTGGCGTCGCCCGAAAAGATCCGGAGCTGGTCCCACGGCGAGGTTACCAAGCCGGAGACCATCAATTACCGGACTTTCAAGCCGGAGCGCGACGGATTGTTCTGCGCGCGTATCTTCGGGCCCACCCAGGACTGGGAGTGCTTGTGCGGCAAGTACAAGCGTATGAAGCACCGCGGCGTCATTTGCGATAAGTGCGGCGTGGAAGTTACCCTCGCGCGCGTCCGCCGCGAACGCCTGGGCCACATCGAACTGGCCAGCCCCTGCTCGCATGTCTGGTTCTTCAAGGGCCTGCCCAGCCGCATCGGCCACTTGCTCGATATCACCCTGCGCGAGCTCGAGCGCGTGCTCTATTTCGAAGCTTTCGTTGTAGTCGATCCCGGCGAAGTGCCCGATCTCTCCCAGCGCGAGGTCATCACCGACGAGCGCAAACGCCAGCTTGACCAGGACTTCCCCGGCAAGTTCGTCGCCATGATGGGCGCCGAAGGCATCAAAGAATTGCTCAAGAAAGTGGACGTCGAATTCCTCAGCGAAGACATTCGCGCGAAGATGAAGACCGAAACTTCGCAGCAGAAGAAGCTGAAGTTCGCCAAGCGCCTGCGTGTGGTGGAATCGTTCCGTAAATCCGGCAACAAGCCCGAGTGGATGATTCTCGATGTCATTCCGGTCATTCCCCCGGAATTGCGCCCGCTCGTGCCGCTCGATGGCGGCCGCTTTGCCACCTCCGATCTCAACGACCTGTACCGCCGCGTGATCAACCGCAACAACCGCCTGAAGAAGCTGATCGAGCTGCACGCGCCCGACGTGATCGTGCGCAACGAAAAGCGCATGCTGCAGGAAGCCGTGGACGCGTTGTTCGATAACGGCCGCCGCGGACGTGTGCTGCGCGGTGCCAATAACCGCCCGCTGAAGTCGCTCTCCGATACGCTCAAAGGCAAGCAGGGCCGCTTCCGCCAGAACCTGCTTGGCAAGCGCGTCGATTATTCCGGCCGTTCCGTTATCGTGGTCGGCCCCGAGTTGAAGTTGAACCAGTGCGGTCTACCTAAAAAGATGGCGCTCGAGCTGTTCAAGCCCTTCATCTATCACCGCCTCGAACAGCGCGGCCATTGCACCACCATCAAGCAGGCCAAGGAACTGGTCGAGCAGCAGGATCCCGTGGTCTGGGACATTCTGGAAGAGGTCATCAAGGACCACCCCATTCTGCTCAACCGCGCTCCCACGCTGCACCGCCTGGGTATTCAGGCCTTCGAGCCGGTACTCGTCGAAGGTAAAGCCATCAAGATCCATCCGCTGGTTTGCACAGCGTTCAATGCGGATTTCGACGGCGACCAGATGGCCGTCCACATCCCGCTATCTCCGGAAGCTCAGATCGAAGCTTCCACGCTGATGCTGTCTTCGAACAACATTCTGTCGCCAGCGCATGGCGGCCCCATCGCCGTGCCTACGCAGGACATGGTGCTCGGCTGCTACTACCTGACCAAGGCGCGCCCCGGTACCAAGGGCGAGGGCCGCACCTTCGCCTCCGTCGAAGACGTGCTCATCGCGCTCGAAATGGGCGAGGTGGAAACACTCACGCCTATCAAGCTGCGCTACACCGGCAGAGTCATCGACCTGGTGCATGCGTTCGACAATCAGAACATGCTGCATACCGAGCCCATCGAGTTCGTCAAGCAGTACATGGAAACCACCGTCGGCCGCGTGATCCTCAACGATCAACTGCCGCAGGACATGCCTTTCATCAACGGCCTGCTGAAGAAGAAGGGGCTGGCCCAGTTGGTGCAGTATTGCTACCTGAAATTTGGGTTGGTGGTTACGGTCGGAATGCTCGACCAGGTCAAATCCCTGGGCTTCCTGTACGCTACGCGCGCCGGCATTTCTATCGGCATCGATGACATGGTCGTGCCGTCGGAAAAGGCCGGCCTGGTGCGCGAGGCGGAAAAAGACGTAGTTGCCGTCGAGAACCAGTATCAGGACGGCGCCATTACCCACGGCGAGCGCTACAACAAGATCATCGAAATCTGGTCGAAGGTTACCGAAAAGGTTTCCGACGAAATGTTCCATGCCATGGAAGAGGACGACCGCACCGGCCGGTACCTCAATCCGATTTACATCATGGCCGATTCCGGCGCGCGCGGATCGAAACAGCAGATCCGCCAGCTTTCCGGTATGCGCGGTTTGATGGCCAAGCCCTCGGGCGAGATCATCGAAACTCCCATCACCGCCAATTTCCGCGAAGGACTTAACGTGCTGCAGTACTTCATCTCCACGCACGGCGCCCGCAAAGGTTTGGCCGATACCGCTCTCAAGACGGCCGATTCCGGCTACCTGACGCGCCGCCTGGTGGACGTTTCCCAGGACGTGATCATTGCCGAAACCGATTGCGGCACCACCGAAGGCATCTACGTGGAGCCCATCATTGAATCCGGCGAAATTATCGAACCGTTGCGCGACCGCATCGTGGGCCGCGTGGCGCTCGAAGACCAGAAAGATTACGAAGGCAACGTGATCGTGGCCGTGAACCAGGAAATCACCGAAGATCTGGCCGCCGCCATTCAGGCTGCCGGTATCGAGCGCGTCAAGATTCGCTCGGTGCTCACCTGTGAATCGAAACGCGGCGTGTGCGTCATGTGCTACGGCCGCAATCTCGCATCCGGAAGGTTGGTCGAGCGGGGCGAGGCGGTGGGTGTCATCGCCGCGCAATCCATCGGCGAGCCCGGCACGCAGCTCACCATGCGTACCTTCCACATCGGCGGAACGGCCTCCCGTATTTCGGAGCAATCCACGCAGGACTCCAAATCCGACGGCTTTGCCCGCTATATCGGCGTGCAATCCGTGCGCAGCAAGACCGGCGAATTGATCGCCATGAACCGCAACGGCATCATGGCCGTGGTCGACGACAAAGGCCGCGAAAAAGAACGCTATCAGATGGTATACGGCGCCAAGATCCTGGTGGAAGACGGCGGTCCCGTGAAGGCCAACCAGATTCTGCTCGAGTGGGATCCTTACACCTTCTCCATCCTGACCGAAGTCACCGGCACGCGTGCACTTCAAAGATCTGCTCGAAGGCATGACCATGCAGGAGCAGTTGGATGAAGTCACCGGCATGAGCCAGCTCGTGGTGATCGATTCCCCGGATGAGAAGCGCCAGCCAACCGTGATCGTGCGGCCCGACTCGGCACTCGGCAGCAAGTCGGAAGCCAAGAAATACCTGATGCCGACCCACGCCCACTTGATGACGCGCGACGGCGAGGAAGTTCACGCCGGCGATGTGCTGGCAAAGATCCCGCGCGAGACCACTAAGACTAAGGACATCACCGGCGGTCTGCCGCGCGTGGTGGAGCTGTTCGAAGCCCGCAAGCCGCGCGAGACGGCCATCATGGCTGAAATCAACGGCGCGGTGAAGTACGGCGAAGTCACCAAGGGACAGCGCAAGATCTACATCGTCGGCGAAGACGGCGAACAGCGCGAATACTCGCTGCCGCGCGGCGTCCACATCAACGTGCAGGAGGGCGAGAAGGTGAAAGCCGGCGAGCCCCTCATGGACGGTCCCCGCAACCCGCACGATATCCTGGATGTGCTCGGCGAGAAGGAACTGCAGAAGTACCTGGTCAACGAGATTCAGGAAGTCTACCGGTTGCAGGGCGTCAACATCAACGACAAGCACCTGGAAGTAGTCGTCCGCCAGATGATGCGCTGGGTGAAGGTCGAAGATATCGGCGATACCGAATTTCTGCCGGAGGAGGTGGTGGATAAGTTCCGCTTCCGGGCGATCAACCAATTAACCATCGAGTCCGGCGGCCGTCCCGCCAAGGGCCGGGCCGTGCTGCTGGGCATCACCAAGGCGTCGCTGTCTACCGATTCGTTCATCTCGGCGGCCTCCTTCCAGGAGACCACCCGTGTGCTCACCGAAGCCGCTATCAACGGCAAGGTGGATTACCTGCGGGGCCTGAAGGAGAACGTGATCATGGGACGCCTGGTTCCCGCGGGGACCGGCATGGAGTATTACCGGCGCGTGAAAATCGCCGGCGAAGACGTGGTGGAGGAGCCGGCCGTCGAGCCGACGCTCGAATCCATCCCGGGCTACGACGAAGAGGCGCGCATTCAATACGCCGGCGGCTTGACCGAAGCCACCCCCGACGATACCCTAGCAGAGTAGATGTGGGGCAGGCGTCCACGCCTGCGGGCGGGTCTCCAGACCCGCCCACTTCCCCAACTAATTTTTTTGAAGCCTGCGGCGCTTTTGGCCGCGTCATACAATATATATGCAAGACATCACCTACTGCCCGACCTGCGGGAGCGATGAAATCAAAAAGGTGCGCCGGACCTGGACCGGTGAGTTCCAGGGAAAGACCTACACCATTCCCGACCTCGAATTCCACCAATGCCCGGCTTGCTGGGAGAGAGTTCTAGGCCGGGAGGCGTTGCAGCGGATCAAAGCCGTCGTCCCTGCAACCTCCGAATTGCAGCTCATGGCGCGAACCGCCTGACGAACCCGCACGACTAAACGCTCAAATGCGCGCGTACCACGTCGTCCGTCAGTTCGCCGATCGAACCGGCAGCCACGCGGCGTCCCTTGTCGAGGATGCAAAACTCGCTGGCTACGCGGCGCGCGAACGGTAGCTTCTGCTCCACCAGCAGCACGGTGAGCCCTTCTTCCTGGTTCAGCCGCAAAACCACGTCGCCGATCTCGTGGACGATATTGGGCTGAATCCCTTCGGTCGGCTCGTCGAGAATCAGCAGCGTCGGTTCCAGCACCAGTGCGCGGCCGATGGCGAGCTGCTGCTGCTGGCCGCCCGAAAGGTCGCCGCCGCGCCGGTGCATCATCTGCTTCAGCACCGGAAACAGTTCGAAGATACGCTTGGGAATCGTGCGCGGTCCGTTCTTCCGCACGCCCAGACCCACGCGCAGATTTTCCTCAACCGTCAGATGCGAAAAAATCTCGCGCCCCTGCGGCACGTAGCCGATGCCCAGCCTGGCCCGCTGCTCGGCGGGACACTTCAGTAAGTCCGTCCCCTCAAAAGTGATGCCGCCCGATCTGGCCGCCTGCAGACCCATGATGCATTTGAGCAGCGTGGTCTTGCCCATGCCGTTGCGGCCCATCACGCACATGCGCGCACCGGCGGTGACCGTGAGATCCACATCCCACAACGTGTGGCTGCCGCCGTAGAACTGGTTCAGGGCTGTGACCGCAAGCACGTTTACACTCCCAGATAGACTTCGATCACACGCGCGTCGTTCTGCACTTTGTCCATATCGCCCTCCGCAATCACGTGACCTTCGTGCAGGACCGCGACGCGCCGGGCAATGGATCGCACGAAGGACATGTCATGCTCCACCACCACCACCGAATGCTCGCCCGCCAGCGACAGCAGAAGCTCGGCGGTGCGTTCGATCTCGTGCGGCGTCATACCGGCCACCGGCTCGTCCACCAGCAGTAGCTCCGGGTTTTGCATCAGGAGCATGCCGATTTCGAGCCACTGCTTCTGCCCGTGCGCGAGTATCCTTCCCGGCGCGCCGCGGTGCTCCGCGAGGCCAATAATCTCCAGCACCTCGCCGATTCTCTCTTGTTGCGCGGGCGTAATGCGGGCGCGCAGCGTTTTCAGAAACGACCGGCTGCCGGCCAATGCCAGCTCGAGGTTTTCGAATACGGTCAACTCCTCGAATACGGTTGGCTTTTGAAACTTACGCCCGATTCCGACCGCCACGATCTCCGGCTCGGACAACTTAAGCAGATCGATTTCGCGGCCGAACCACGCGGTTCCCGAATCCGGGCGCGTCTTCCCGGTGATCACGTCCATCATGGTGGTCTTGCCGGCGCCGTTAGGGCCGATGATGCAGAGCAATTCCCCCGGATCGACGAACAGCGAAAGCTGGTTCAGCGCCTTAAAACCGTCGAAACTGACGGTCACATCTTCGAGATACAGTCTCTTATCGCGGGCAGGCGCGTTCATTTGCCTTTGCCTCGCGCGGGCACCAGGCCGATAATCCCGCGTGGCAGAAACAGCGTAACCAAAACGAATAACGCGCCCAGGGCGAAAAGCCATACCTCGGGAAACGCGCCGGTGAGATAAGTTTTCGCATAATTGACCAGGATCGCGCCTGCTATAGCGCCATAGAGTGTACCCCGCCCTCCGACGGCCACCCAGATTACCGCTTCGATCGAATTGATGGGCGCGAACTCGCTCGGATTAATGATGCCGACTTGCGGCACATACAGCGCTCCGGCAATGCCGGCGACGATGGCGGAAAACACGAAGAGCCACAGCTTAAACGATTCGACGGGATAACCCAGAAAACGGGTGCGGCTCTCGGCATCGCGGATGGCGCGGAGCACCCGTCCGGCGCGCGATTCGACAATGGCGCGGCAAGCCGCGTAGCTGGCGGCCAGCGTGGCGGCGGTAACCATCAGCAGCGCCACGCGTGTGCGGTCGGAGTGCAGGTCGAAGCCCAGGATGTCCTTGAAATCGGTGAATCCGTTGTTGCCGCCGAACCCCATGTCGTTGCGGAAGAACGCCAGCATCAAGGCGTAGGTGAGTGCTTGGGTGATGATCGAAAAATAAACGCCGGTGACGCGCGATCGGAATGCAAACCACCCAAACACCAGCGCCAGCATGGCCGGCGCCAGCACCATCATGACCAGCGCGAACGAAAAATGATTGAAGCCGTACCAGAACCAGGGCAGAGACTTCCAGTTCAGGAACACCATGAAGTCGGGCAATATGGGATCGCCATACACACCCCGGCGGCCGATCTGCCGCATCAGATACATACCCATGGCGTAGCCGCCCAACGCGAAAAAGGCCGCGTGCCCCAGGCTGAGGATGCCGCAGTATCCCCAGATCAGATCTACGGCCAGCGCCAGCATCCCGTAACACAGGTATTTGCCGATGAGCGTAATCCCGAAGGCCGAAAGGTGAAACGCAGACGACGCCGGCACCGCCTGGTTAAGTACGGGCACGCCCACCGCCACCAGGGCCAGCACCGCCAGCAGCCAGGCGCCGCCCCGGTCGCGACCCTGGCTCCAATCCCAGAGGCGAAACCCCACTACTTGTCCTCCGCCGCGCGACCGGCTTGCGGGAACAATCCGCGGGGCCGGGTCTGAATGAAAAGAATGAGCGCGATGAGGACGAAAATTTTAGCCAGCACGGCGCCGGCCCAGGGCTCCAGCAGCTTATTGACAATGCCCATCGACATGCCGCCGATGAGCGATCCCCAAAGACTGCCGACACCGCCAAAAACAACCACCATGAACGAATCGATGATATAGGCTTGCCCCAGATTCGGACCCACATTGGTCAACTGGCTGAGCGCCACGCCGGCCACGCCAGCGATTCCCGACCCCAGCCCGAAGGTCATCGCATCCACCCACTCGGTGCGGATTCCCATGGCCTTGGCCATCGCCCGGTTCTGCGAAACGGCCCGGATATCGAGACCGATGCGCGTGCGCTTCAGCACCAGCAGGATCAGGAAGAACACCATCAGTGTGAAGATGACGATGTACAGCCGGTTGAAGGTAATGGCCAGCGCGTCGTTAATCCGCAGCGAGCCGCTCAACCAGTCGGGCGTCACCACGGACCGGTTGAGCGCCGAAAAAATCGACCGGACGGATTGTTGCAGAATAAGGCTCACACCGAAGGTCGCCAGTAGCGTCTCCAGGGGCCTTCCGTATAGAAATTGGATGATGGTGCGCTCCATCAAAACGCCGGTCAGCCCCGCGACAATAAACGCCGCTGGAATGGCGACCAGGATGGAGATCCCGATGTGCGCGGGCATGGCCACCTGGACCGCATACGTGGTGTAGGCGCCCAGCATCATCAACTCGCCGTGAGCCATGTTGATGACGCCCATGACGCCAAATGTAATCGCCAGCCCTATGGCGATCAGAACCAGCACGGACCCCAGGCTCAGGCCGAAAAAAAGCGTCTCGATACCCGCATAAAAGTTGCGCCACTGGTCGATCGTCTGGACCGCGGCGGCGGCGGCCCGTCGCACCTGCGCGTCGCTTTCCACGAAGCCGCCGTCGGAAGATTTATCGAGCAAAAGCGCCAGCCTGTTGCGCACACCCTGGCTGACACTGTGGCTCAGCGTGGCGACCGCCGCGAGACGTGCCCTCTGATCCGAGCCGTCCAGCGCGGCGAGCGCCAGAGCTGTCGTGATTTCCCTTTTGACGCTGGAATTCTTTTCCACGCCCAGGCGTGCGCGCAACAAGGCCACGGTCTGGTCGTCGAGCGAGCGCGACATTTCCCGCACGGCATCCAGGCGCGCCGAGGCATCCGGGCTGGACAGCGAGAAGTGCGCCACGGTGCTCCGCAGAACGCTGCGCAATCCGTTATTCGTGCCGATCTTGGTGAGACTATCCGCGGGGGCGTTTCCGGCATCCTTCAGGGTCACCGGATCGATCAAACTGAGGGGATCCGCATCGGGCAACTTTACGATAAAAACCTTTTGGTCGCTGTTGCGGTAATAGAGCCGGTCTTCCAGCAAAGCCGTGAGGACTGCGCGCACGCTGCGGTGTCCGGTCTGGCTCAGCCGTTCGGCAATGCTCGCTTTTTCTGAGTAGGTCGCCTCGCGCAACTCGCCGAGCGTCGCCAGGAAAGCGGCGTCGTTTGCAGGTTGAGATTGGGCGCGCCCCGGCGTCAAGCCCGAAAGGGCGAGCAGCAGTGCGAATAGCCACTGCCCGCCCGGCGGGGCAGGTTTCATTTGTAGTTTTGGCCTGAACACTTCTTAGTAACTGTATTATAGTTCCCGCACTTCAGCGTCACCCAATCCGCCACAATGTCCTTGCTGCCCGGCAGGTAGTGGGACCAGGCTTCGCCCGGCACTTCGCCAGCAGATTTCCAAACCACGTTAAACTGGCCGTCCGCTTTCACCTCGCCGATGTAGACCGGCTTGGTGATGTGATGGTTCGGCAACACTTTGGCGGTGCCGCCAGTGAGATTCGGGGTCTCGGTACCCGGGAGCGCCGCCAGCACCTTCTCCACGTCGGTGGTGTTGACCTTCTGCACCGCCTTCACCCACAGATTGAAGCCGATGTAGTGCGCCTCCATAGGGTCGTTGGTGGTGCGCTTGGGGTTCTTGATGAACGCGTGCCACCGTTCAATGAATGCTTTGTTCGCCGGCGTGTTGATGCTTTCAAAGTAGTTCCAGGCCGCCAGTTCGCCCACGAGGGGTTTGGTGTCGAGGCCGGACAGTTCCTCCTCGCCGACCGAGAAAGCCACCACCGGAATATCCTCCGCCGAAATCTTTTGGTTTCCGAGCTCTTTGTAGAAAGGCACGTTGGCGTCGCCGTTGATGGTGGACACTACCGCCGTTTTCTTGCCGGCCGAACCAAACTTCTTAATGGCCGCCACGCGCGTCTGCCAGTCGGAGAAACCGAAGGGCGTATAGTTGATCGAGATATCTTCGGCCTTCACGCCTTTCAACCGCAGATAAGCTTCCAGGATCTTGTTGGTGGTGCGCGGGTAGACATAGTCTGTCCCCTCCAACACCCAGCGCTTCACGCCCACTTCCTTCATCAGGTAATCAACTGCGGGGATCGCCTGTTGGTTGGGCGCCGCGCCCGTATAGATGACGTTCTTTGACGACTCTTCCCCTTCATACTGCACGGGGTAAAAAAGCAAGCCGTCGTCCTTCTCAAACACCGGCAGCACCGACTTCCTGGAAACTGAGGTCCAGCATCCGAAGACCACCGCGACTTTGTCCTTCTCGAGCAACTGCGCGGCCTTTTCGGCGAAGAGCGGCCAATTAGAGGCTGGATCGACGACCACCGCCTGCAGCTTCTTGCCCAGCAATCCGCCCTTCTTATTCTGGAGGTCGATCATCATCAGGATGGTGTCTTTCAGGGTGGTTTCGCTGATGGCCATGGTGCCGGACAGCGAATGCAGCACCCCCACCTTGATGGTGTCCTGTGCCGCCGCGTCTTTGGAGAACAGAATTCCGGCAAGCAGCAGCCATGCGCCCAAAAACATTGCTCTACGCTTCATAAATCATCTCCTTCACTTCCGAATTGAAAAACTAGATCTGGACCTGGAGCCCGATTCCCGCCTGCCAGAAATTGGGCTTTTCTCCGTTGAATCTGGTGTCTTTGCAGAACGACATGATGCGCGCCTTGAACTGTTTGATGATGTAATTGAAATCCACTTCGGTGGTTTTCTGGTCGTAATTCGGGTCCGAGCCATGTGTAAACTCGGCCTTGGCATACTTAGCCATGATCTGGAACTTACCGATGCCGACTACTTTCGGAAACAGGTAGGCTCCCAGGATGTATGCGCCCTGGCTCTTGGCGTAGTTCGGGTCGTATCCGCCCAGCCTGTTGTAGTCGGCGTACTCGCTTTCGATCGAGACGACGCCGCCGTTGCTTTTCAGTTTCCTTTCCATAAGGAAATCGACGCTGGAAGCAGTGTGGCCATCCTGATACTGAGTGGCGCCGCCAATGGCCAACAGGTTCTTATCGCCGTAGTAAGTCCCATTCAGGTAGTAACCGTCCTCCTTATCCCAGAAATCGACCTGGACGCGGGCGGCTCCGAGCACTTTAGAATTCCCGGTGGCAGTCGCACCATCGAACGCGCCGATGGAGACTTTGATTTTCTTGGCGAAGTCGCCCCAATAGACCACGCCATTGTCGCGGCCTTGGAACACGCCGGGATATCCGTCCTGGATCCCGTCTGAAAATACTGCCCACTCATTCGAGTAGAAAGGGCCATAGAGATTCGCGCGATCGCTGGGCGGCAGGAAACGGCCGACCCAGACATTGAGCTCGGGAGCCACCGAGACTTGCGCTACCGCGTCCAACACGCCGATCTTGTTGGTGACGCCGTCGTACTCGGTATTGAACATGAAGCTGATGTCTTTGACAACAGGGCCGCTGATGTAAATACGGGCGTGGTCGAGCTGGAACTGGTCGGTCGTCGACGAGCCATCGGGTAAAGTACTGACGAAGCCGGTTTGCAATCCGGCTCCTACCGTAACCGGTCCCAGGGTAACCTGTGCCCGCGAAGGGCCGGCCAATCCGAGAAGCCCAACACAAAGAAACACACCGGGAGCGTATCGTCTAAGCATGAATATAGATCTCTCCTCTGGGCGCACGAAGCACCTTTTGTGATTTTGGTCGTGATACAAAAAGCAGCCGGGACGTGTCCAGACGAGGGACTAAAGTGTCCGCGCCGACATTGACGCGAACGATTCGGTTAAAAGTGGTGACGCGAAATTATGTTGTCACAGAAACTTAGCACCAACAGTTAACCGTTGTCAACTGTTTGTAACATATAAAACCTATTTTGTTAAACCCACCGGAAGGTGGTAGATGTGGAAAACTCGCGTTAAATCCGATTCCCGCGCAAATTCGTTTTACGTGTCAGAGGTGTAGCATGCAACGAAGAACTGTCTGCGCCGTGGCCCTGTTTTCTTTTGCCGCCGGGGCGATCATAACCGCCCGCCTGGCGCACTTGAATCCAGTACGGGCCGAGGGTAATCGCGTATTCGAGCTTCGCCTTTATCATGCGGTGCCGGGAAAAATGCCGGCGCTGGAGTCGCGCTTTCGCGACACGACTTCCAAGCTGCTCGCCAAACATAACCTGAATGTCGTGGGTTATTGGGTATCGGACGGCGCCGCGCCATGGGACAACACGTTCATTTGGGTAGTGGCGCATGCCAGCCGCGAGGAAGCCAAAAAGAATTGGGACGCGCTGCGGGCCGACCCGGGATTTCAAGAGATGTTGAAATCCGAGCAGACCGATAAGACCGTGGAAAAATTGGACACGACCTACATGCACCCGGCGGATTTTTCGCCGCTGCAGTAGTGCGCATTTATCAATCCCCCAAAAACTTCCCGATCGGCCGCAGCCCCTTGACGTTGTCGCAAACCGCCTTCAGCGCGGCCGTCATCGGAATCGCCAGCAGCAGCCCCGGCGCGTCCCACATGAATCCCCAGATCATCAGCGAAAACGTCACCGCCAGCGGATTCAAATGCACGCGCGATCCGACCACCTTGGGATACAGCAGATTCAACGCCAGCAGATGAAACGCGCTCACCAGCGCCACCACCAGCAGATATCCTGAAATCGTGTCGTAAGCCGTGATCGCCACGAACAGCGGCGGCAGCAGCGCCAGCGGCAGGCCTACGTACGGCACCAGGCTCAGGAAGCCGCTCAGCGGCCCCACCAGCAGCGCATAGGGCAGATGGATGATCCAAAACGCCAGCGAACTCGCCGCCGCCAGCAAAAGTCCCAACAGCGAATTGCCGACTACGAAACCGCGCACCATGTCCGCGATGCCTTGCATGCTTCGCGCTGCCGCGGAGCGGTCCTCGCCGTGAAAGAATTGCAGAAAACTGCGATGGATGTGATCGTGCCAGCTCAACATGAAATAGACCAGGAAAGGTACGAATGAGGCCATCAGCAGGAATTGATAAAACGATGCCAGCCGCACTGAAATGAAGTCCTTGATCGGCGACGAATCCTCGTGAATGCGCACTTCCGGAATCGCGCCTGGAACCACCGGCGCCGTGGTGTCGGGCGTCCGCCGCTTCCTCCGCGCCGGGTCGGGCGGCGGCGGTGCCGGCAGCTTGTGGGCCGGCATCACCAATTCGTAAGTGTGCTGCTCGAGCCCGCTCACCTTGGCCGACACGCCCTCCACCAGGTCACCCACGCGCTGGCTGTACTTGGGCATTTCCTCGATGAGCCCTGAGAATTGCGAGTAGGCGCCCAAGCCGATCAGGTACACCACTGCCAGCCCCGCCGCGCACACCACAAAGCTCGCCAGCGACCGCGGAAATCTCACGCGCACCAGCAGTGTGACGAAGGGTTCCAGGATAAATGCCAGCATCACCGCTACCAGCGATGTAATGAAAACCACCCGCCCGAAGTACAGGATGGCGATCACCACCCCCAGGGCAATCAGCGGTAAAGCTATGTTGCGGGCTTCCCGCTCGGCCGCGCGAAGCGGGTTGGATAGTAGGGCCACGGCGCTTCCTGTCTCGAATCTAACACGCCCGCGCGTATAATGAAATCAGTTCTGGCCGCATGACGTCTCCCAAACCCCGCATCCTGGCTCTCGACCTGGGTAAGAAGCGCATCGGCATGGCCATCAGCGATCCGTTGGGAATCACCGCGCAAGGGCTGCCTAACCTGGAACGCACTACCAAGCGCGCCGATCTGGCGGAGCTCACGCGACAAGTGGAGGAGCGCGAGGTCGCCCTGATTCTGATTGGCAATCCGCTCCACATGAGCGGCGCCGAAGGCCGGCAGTCCGCCTGGGTGCGCGAGTTCGCCGCGGCACTCACGGCGCGCGCCGGCCGACCCGTGCGCTTGTGGGACGAGCGTCTCACCACGGTAGAAGCTTCCCGCGTCCTGCGCTCGAGCGGCATCGGCATCCAGAAACGCGCGCGCGCCATTGACCGGCTCTCCGCCGTCATCCTGCTGCAGAGCTACCTGGATTCGCTGTGAAGCTTTTTCGCTGGCTCCTCCTCATACTTCTCTGCGCCGTGGCAGCTCTGGGCTACCTGGGCATCAGCCTTTACACCGCTTACGCCGGATTCCAACAGCCGGTTTTCGTCGATTTGCCCAAAGGCACCAGCGCGGCACGCATGGCCGACCAGCTGCAGAATGCGGGCGTCATCCGCCACTCCTGGGCGTTTCTGATAGCGCGCGCCTTCCGCCGCGGCGCCACTCTGCAGGCCGGTGAGTATCGCTTTGCCAAACCCGCGTCGGTGCTCGAAGTTTTCGATCGCATCCAGCGCGGCGATATCTTCTATTACGAGCTGGTCGTGCCGGAGGGCAAGAACATGTTCGACATCGCCGCTGCGGCCGAGCGTCTGGGCGTGTTTCCGGCCAACAGCTTTCTGGATGCGGCGCGCAACCCGGCGATCATTCGCGATCTCGATCCGTCGGCGCCGACTTTGGAAGGCTACCTGTTCCCGAATACGTATCGGCTGCGGCGCAACACCACGCCGGAGCAATTGTGCCTGACTATGACCGCTAAATTCCGCGAGGTCTGGCGCAGCTTGGGCGCCGCCGCGAACGTACACAGCACCGTCACGTTGGCGTCGCTGGTGGAAAAGGAAGGCAAGCTGGCCCAGGAGCGGCCCATTATCGCGTCAGTTTTCGCCCGCCGGCTGGCTATCGGCATGAAGCTCGATTGCGATCCGACCACCATCTACGCGGCCCTGCTCGCGGGCAACTATCGCGGCGCCATATACAAATCCGACCTGGCCAGCGTCGATCCGTACAATACATACCAACATGCGGGACTGCCGCCGGGGCCGATCGCCAATCCGGGCGTGGCATCCATAAACGCGGTGTTGCACCCGGCCGATACCGACTATCTTTATTTCGTGGCGCGCGCCGATGGGTCCGGCGGCCATAACTTCTCTGCTGATCTGGTGGCCCAGCAGGCGAACGTCATGAAGTACCGGCGGGCCACAGCCCAGCGCCAGTGAGAAGATTGGAGGGCGGGCTTTAGCTGGCGCGGGGCTTCAGCCCCGCCTGTAGCACCACGCGAAAGCGTTACGATGTTGGAATGCTCAAACGCGCATGGATGCTGTCCCTCGTTCTCCCCGTTTGCCTGCCGGCGGCGCTCCTGCGCATCGAAGTTTCCGAGCGCAGCGATGTGCTGGATGGAAAAGCATTCGCCGCTGCGGGTCCCTACGAGCGCATTGTCGGTAAAGCTTATTTTGCGGTCGACCCCAATCTGGCGGCCAACAAAATCATCACGGATATCGCGAAGGCGCCGCGCGATGAAAAAGGAATGGTCGAATTCTCGGCCGATTTTTATTGTCTGAAGCCGCGCGATCCCCAGCACGGCAACCACGCGGTGCTGTTCGAAGTTTCGAACCGCGGTGGGAAGGGCCTGCTGAACTTTTTCGATCTCGGTGGCTCCAACGATCCGCGCGCCGAACGCGATTTCGGCGACGGTTTCCTGCTGGAGCAGGGCTACACGCTGGTGTGGCTGGGCTGGGAATTCGACGTGCCGCCCGGTCCCGCATTGCTCCGTTTGTATGCGCCCGTCGCGCGCGGCATCACAGGCCTGGTGCGTTCCGAAATCACGGCGGACCACAGAGATATCCGGCGATCGCTGGGCGACCGCAACCTGCTGGGTTACCCGGTCGTGAACCCGGACGATGCGGCCCTGACACTAACGGTGCGCGACCATCCCGAAAGCCTGCGGCGCGCCGTAGCGCGGGAGGCCTGGCATATCGAGGGCGGTACGCACATCGTGATGCCGGCCGGCTTCGATCCCGGCAAGATTTACGAGCTGGTCTATACCGCCGAGGATCCGCCAATTGTCGGATTAGGTCCTGCGGCAGTGCGCGATCTGATCTCGTTTCTGAAATACGGCATAGAGGCCGATACTATTCTGGGCGACCACCACGATTTCATCAAACATGCATATGGATTTGGCGTATCCCAAAGCGGCCGTTTCCTGCGCACATTCGTCTATTTCGGATTCAATGGCGACGAGCAGGGACGCCGCGTTTTCGACGGCATGATGGTACACGTGGCGGGCGCGGGGCGCGGCAGTTTCAATCACCGCTTCGCGCAACCTTCGCGCGATGGGCACCCCTTCCTGAATACATTTTATCCGACCGATATTTTCCCGTTCACCGACCTGGCGGAGACCGACGATCAGACGGGCCTCACGGACGGGTTGCTGACGCATGCCACGCCGCCCGCCGACGTCCCAAAGATTTTCTACACAAACACGTCGTATGAGTATTACGGCCGCTCGGCGTCGCTGATTCATACCACGCTCGATGGTGCGAAAGACGCGCCGTTGGCGCCGACCACGCGCATCTATTTCCTGGCCGGTTGCCAACATGGGCCGAGCCCGTTTCCACCGCAACGGTCTGGGACCGTAAATCTGGCGAATCCGAATAATTACCGATGGCCGCTGCGCGCGCTGCTGGTGGCGCTCGACCGCTGGGTGGCGGACGGGCAAGAGCCCCCGCCATCGCGCTATCCGAAACTGGCGGACGGCAGCCTGGCGGCGCTGGGCGCGGTGGCCTTTCCGAAGGTGCCAGGCATCGCCTTCCCCACGCGCATCCAGCAGGCGTGGCATGTGGATTATGGCGAAGAGTTCCGCAGCGCCGGGATTGTGACCATTGAACCGCCCAAGGTGGGTAGCGCATTTGCGATGCGCGTGCCGCAAGTGGATGCGGATGGCAACGACACAGCGGGTATCCGTATGCCGGCAACGGCGGTGCCTCTGGCAACGTACACCGGATGGAATTTGCGCTCGGCGGAGATCGGGGCGCCCGACGAGTTATATAGTATGGCGGGCTCGTTTATCCCATTTGCGCGTACGAAAGCAGAGAGAATGAGAATGGGCGATCCCAGGTTGTCGGTGGAAGAGCGCTATACCAGTCAGCAAGAGTATCTAGATCAGGTAGGCGCATCCGCCGCCCAGCTCTTAAAGTCCGGATATTTGCTCGAGAGAGATGTGCCCCTGGTGATGGCGCGAGCGTCCGCCGAATGGGATTTTGTTGCTGGAGGGCGGGCTTTAGCCGGCGCGGGGCTTCAGCCCCGCTAGCGTCGCTTCGCTAATTTCCGATTGGCCGCCATCGAACTACCCAACCCTGCCGGCACACCCATGATCGTTAGCGTGTCTCCAGTCTGCACGAAGTTGGCCAGATTGGCCTGGGTGAACGGTCCCACTCCGGCGGTATTGGTCTGGTAACTGTTGTTGGCGGGTTGATAGACCAGCGCTTCCACCTGGCCCTGAATGGTGCCGTTGACGATCAGATCGATTGTGCCTGCCGCGGCCAGGATTTGTAAGGTGTTCCAGTCGCTCTGCGCCGGTACGGTATTGACGGTAACTGCGCTGAGCGTGCGCGAATAACCCGTGGCGGGAGGCGTGCCCGTATCGAAGCACAGTATGAATGCCTCGATATTCTTTCTTTCGACGTTATTGTGAGCGACCGTGCCGAGAGCGCTCTGGCCGGTGAGCGCGAAGAGGCCGTTGACGGTACCGTCGTGAGCTAAACCGAAGCCGTTCACGCTGGCCGCTCCAGTCTTGAAGTTGGTGTTCGTCTTCTGATACAGATTGCGTAATTGCGGAACCTTGAAAGGCTGCGCCGCGTTGGGCCCCCCGCCAGACCTCATGGCCACCTGCAGGTTGGTACCGGGGCCCGGATTGGACGTGTGACAGGTATTGCAAGTCTGGCCTTGCGCATTAAATGGTACGACTTGGAAGACGGTCTGTCCCTGTGCGGGACTGCCGCTTACCCCCCGAACATCGGGTAGTGGCAGGGTAGCCGGAAAGGTGCCATCCAGGTTCAGGTTGGGATTGGGCTGGTATGCAATTGTGTTCATGTAGTTGGCAAAGCTGGTCATGTCCGTGTCGGACAGTTGCTGCCCGCCTAGAAGACTGGCGAAGGCTATGTTGAACGCCGCCAGGTCCGGCTTATCACCGCGCCAGTGATAAGGTTGTAAGTTGACCAGCCCGCGAAGGGTCTGGGTTACCATGGGCCCCTTCATTGGATGGAAATTAAGTAGTTGGGTCCCTTCCTGCAAAGTGCTCATGCTGCCGGTCGGATCACCCAGGTTCCACGCCAGTAGATCCATTTCTGCATCCACATGGCAGGAGGCACATGCCCCCGTGCCGTTGCCGGACAGCTTGTGATCGTACAGAAACCCGCGCCCGCCACTAACTTCGGGAGGCGTGGGATCGTAAGAGCCACTGGGAATCTCGGAGCTTACCGTATTGTTAGTAAGGTTCACGACGGAAATAGTATTCGAGATGCGATTCAACGTGTAGAGCACGCTAGCGCGTGAATTCAGCGCCAGACCTCTTGGTCCGCGCTTGCTGGCTGGATTTACAATGGCGCCGATAGCTTGCGGGTCGATCTCGATAAAACCGCTGACCGTGTTCGTACTGGTGTCGAAAATCCCCACACGATCGGTTCCGAAAGCCGCAATGTAGAGATAGCGTCCGGTGGGTTCGAAGACCACCGCGGTGGGCATCGCCAGCGCCGTGGCCAATGCAGCAGGATTTGGCAGAACGTTGTAGTCAATCCCGGGATTCAGGTCGAATACCTGAGACTGCCCGCTGACTGGATTCAACGACGTAATCTGGTGGTTGACGATGTGGCCGTCGAGGGCGGTTTGGTACATCACCAGATTGAGAGCGTCGGTATTGGCCACGTAGACGTTGCCCGATACGGGATTGACAGTCAAGCCGAAGTTATCCGTACCCAGGTGGGAGAAGTAGAAGACCTTAAAAGTATTTGCACTGATGGCCGCCACGTCGTGATCCGGCATGGAGTACCTGATAACGCTGCTCCAGGTGGGATCGGTTGCACTTACGATCAGGGAGACCTGCGGCGGCGGAGGCAGCGCGGTGTTGAAATCAGATGGAATCGGTTGCGGCGGGGCGAGCGTGGCCGGCACGATAGTCGTTTGGTTGCCGGACAGGGCGAATGCGGCAAAAACCATGGTTCCCTTCGGATTCACTGCCAGGGCGCGCGGTTCCTCGCCTGCCAACGGAATGGTCTTGGCTAAAACGTGTGTGGCCGCATTGTAGACGTTGATCATATTGCTGCGCCCCACGCTGACAAACGCGAATCCGTTCGAGGTAAATACCACGTCAGCGGGTTCGGTTTTAGCGGGAATCGTGTCGGTGACAATGCCTCTTGAGACCGAAACCACACTGACGCTGTTGGAAATCTGGTTGACCACCCAAGCTTCATCGTTACCCGCGACATTCGGATTAATATTGACGGACACCGGTTCGATACCGACCGGGATTTCGCGAATCAAGGTAGGGCTGGCAGGCTGGGTCAGATCGAAGACCGAGAGAGTCGCATTGGGAGTATTGACGGCAAACAAGCGCGTGCCGTCGCTGGATATCCGGATCGGATTGGTTTGGGCACCCTCAAAATTAACGAATCCCTGCGGTTGCGCCAATGCAGGAAGCAATAACAGCCCTAAGCTCAGTTCTCGTAAACTCATCCCCGTCCTCCTGCCTTTTTTTTCGGTCTATTTCGTTTTAACTATGAGTAGTTTACATCAAAATCCGAACTTATCCTATGACTTCTTCAGTTCCACTAATACTATTACCGGCCGTATCCAGGCCGGATTAACTGTTCGGCAGAGCTGATGTACCACTTTTGTTAGCCTGATTTTAGTGGGCAGGACTCCAGTCCTGCGGCCGGCGTCCACGCCGGCCTGTTCGGGTCCGCCCCCACTCGCCTAGTCGAAGTCGGCAGGCCAGCTTGGATTGCGGTAGTGCGCGAAACAGCGGTGGACTTGCCCGGCCGTCACGCGAATGGTGGAGAGCGTTGGCAGGCGGTCTTCGGCGAACCAATCCACGGCGCTCACCTCGTAACTCAGCGACGGTTTGCCACCGAGTAGCTCACATTGGAAGAAGAGCTTGTAAGCGTGGAACGGGAAGGGCGCGATGGCCGTGGCGATTGCGGTCATAGACCGCCAGAAGCTTCGCCGCGCGCGTTTCGTAGCCGGATTCCTCGCGCACTTCGCGCACGATGGCGTCGGACGGGGACTCGTTTATATCGGCCCAGCCGCCGGGCAGCGACCAGGTGCCGTCCGCGCGCTCCTCGACCAGCAGAATCCGGCCATCGCGGAACACCGCCGCGCGCATGTCCACCTTGGGTGTGGCATAGCCGCTTTGCGCGGCAAACAAATCGCGGATGGGGTCGATGGCGGCGTCCGATCCGGCAGCCATGATTTCCGCCGCGATTTCGCGCAGCGCCTCGTACCGTTCCAGATCGTATTGGTTCGTTGAATAAGTAATGCCGCTTTGCGCGATACCTTGCAGACGTTGAGCCCAGTCGAGCCAGGTGGGGGGCATCAATATTCCTTCCAGAACAACTCGGCGTCGGACCGTCGCACGTAATTGGCGTCGATCGCGGCCGGATCGGTGGCTTGGCCGGCGCGCAACCGACGGCCGGCAATGCGGCCCACCGCGGCAGCCAGCGCGCGCGGGGCGATGGTCACTGGCGCACCCGCGAAGCGCGTTCCGGCGAGCGCCGGCGCGAACGGACTGAAATCCGTCGCGATAAACTCAAGTTCGGCATCCGGCAGACTGCTCAGCCAGCGCGGGAACGGCATCACGGTTTCGGGCCGCACCGCCGCGCCCGATGCGTCGTACACCGCGCCGTAAATTTCCCCGCGCCGCGCATCCAGAACTACGGCCCGCAGCGCGGTTGAGCCGAATGTGGCCATGGCGGCCAGGTTCGACACCGCCACAGCGGCCTTACCGGTGGCTTCGGCCAGGCCCTTGATCGCGGCCAGTCCGATCCGCACGCCGGTGAACGATCCTGGGCCTGACGTAGCTGCGAAGCAATCCATATCCGCCGTACTCATCTTATGCCGCGCTAGTAACTCCGCCAGCCGCCCAAAGAGTATCTGGCCGAACCCCTCGGGTGAGTGCAGCAGCGTCTCTTCCAGAATGTCATCGCCGCGCAACAACGCCAGGCTGCCGAATTCATGCGTGGTGTCTACCGCCAGAATCAGTTCAGTCACTTTTCCAGCTGGTAAGTCTTATCCACACTGTAGACTTTGCCGTTAGCATTCATGCCATAGAGGCGCAGGTCCATCACCGCCGGATAGTTGATGGCGATGTGCGGCGGAAAATTGACCGTGCCTTTCGGCCCGGTCCCCAACACGCGATAGCCTTCGCCATCCACGGTACATTCCCCGGTCCAGAGCCACATCACGCTGCGCGTCGCGCGCGTCTCCTTTTTGAACTTAGCCTCGTAAAATGGCAGCTTTGTCTCGGAAATCGCCGTGTCGGCGGGCTCCGCAATGGTAAAAGGCACCTTCTGCACTTCCTGTTCGATCACTTGCATATCGATGCGCCGCGACTCGAACTTATAAGACTTCAGCATGCCTTCCTTGTGACCCTCGCGCGAGACCCGCAGCACCCAGTCATGCGAGCTATCGGGCGGCGAGCCGGTGAAATGCTCGCCATGGTAGCCTTTCTTCTCTTTGATTTCCTCGCCGTCAATGGGGTTGATCCACGCCACGTCGTATCCGTGATTTTGCACGCGCAGCTCTACCGGCGCGGGCTTTTCCACATAGACAAGATATTCGACGGAATCGATAACATCGCCGCCCTGCGACACTTCCGGGATCGCCACGGCGCGCCCGCCATCCACCTCGAAGTAAGGTTCGAGTTCCCAGTGCCTGCTGCCGGCGAAGATGCTGTACCACGCGGTCATGGCCTTCGCCCCCGGCGAATCCAGGTAGCGCGCGTCCACCGGCAGGTTCCCCGCGCCGGCCGTGCCGCTGTTGAAGTAAGTCGGGTAATCACCGTCCATCACGATGTTCCACAGCCGATGACGGAAGGCGTCGCTATCCACATCGTCGGGCTGCGATTTGCCGGCGCCGCTGTCCTCGCCGGCGAATTTCAGATTCACAAAAGGTGTGGGAAAGAGCTGGCGCTCAATGGCGCAGACCTGGTCATCGCCCGTGTGATGAGTTACAAATGACATCCAACCGTCATCTATCAGCCCACCGGAGGTAGCCAGGTTACTGCTCGTCCGGGGATGCTGATAAGGGTCGAGCGTCTTCAGAAGCGTGCCGATTTCCTTCATGAGGGCGCGCCCGGTGTCATAAGTCTCGAACGATTCGACGCCCTGCCAGGTCACATTCATTCCGGCATATCGCGCCACCATGTAACTGATATAGCGCTGGCGCAGTTGCCAGGTGGGAAACAGGCGCGTGAGCTGATTCTCGGGTCCGGCGAGAATCAGGTCGGCCACGATACCCTTTTGATTCATGTAGCGGATGCGCTGGTCGAGCTGCTGAAAATGGGCGATATCGGGGTGGTCGGGCGAGGGAAAGATACGCGCGGCTTGTGCCGGCGTGCCTAACACCAGGCCGCGGATATGATTGAACTTTTGCGCGGCGCGGGCATCTACGATCCGTTCATAGAGCGCCTGATCGAGAAAGGCGAATGGGAAGAGCGTATCGCCCATCCACAGATGCGGCGGATAGCCATGCGCATCGTCACCCGCGCTCCAGGACCAGTGGTGCAGATTGGCCGGGCGCACGAAACCGGGCGCACCGGACTCGGCCGAGGTGAAAGAGCCGCTTTGCCCTTCCCAGCGCTGGATATTGCTGCTGACGCGGAAGAGCCACTCGCCCGGCTCGGTGGGTGTGAAACGAATGATCAGGCGTTGGCCTCCGTCCCAGAAAGCAGGTAGTTTGAAGGTGTGGAAATGGGGCGAGCGAAACTCGGCCGATAGATCGACGTCGAGGTAGGGATTGGGGTGCGCGGCGGCTTCCTGGGGGTTGAGGTCGAAGGTGAACTCGCATGGCGTGAACGCGGGAGTGTTGTTGCAGTTCGTCTGGGCGGAGAGGGAGAGCCCGATAACGGATAACGCGATCAGGCGGAAGGGGGCCATTTCTTCAGTGTAAACGGGCGGGGCTGACAATGTAGAAACCGGCGCTCGCTCGGCTTGCGCGGAACCTGCTGCGAGCGGTTCGGCAGGGTCGGAGCTTGCCCCACCCCCATTTTTTGGGTTCGTGCCGGAACTCGGTGGGGCGGAAGGGGTTGGGGGCGGCTCGGCGGGGTCGGGCGGGTTGCGGCGGGCGGCCTGGAGGATCTTCAACTCACGCAGGCAGCGGTCGATGGAGCGCTCCAGGTGACTTTCGTAGCGGGCGAGTTTTATGAAAGCATTGGGGCCTTCGCAATCGGCCAGGAAGGCGCGCGCCAGGATGTCGCCCGGATCGGGCGGGATAGCGGGGGGCGGCATGGGATCGCCGTCCTCTTCGGCGTTCCGGACGGCCCTGGCGTGCTGAATCTGCCGGGCGATATCGCGCTGCGCGACGTTGTGGAAGCGGTCGCGGTAGATGCCGGCTTCGAGGGGCATGGCGCGGTCGAGGCGGAGTTGATCGAGGGCGATGCGCGTGACCAGTTTTGTTTCGGGGAGGTTGGCAGGTTGGAAGCAGTTGAAGAGATCCTGGAGCAGGAGCATGAATTCGGCGGGGTCTTCGTCGTCAATCAGATGCTGGTTGGTCTTGGGCGGGCGGGGGATGCCGTTGCGGCTGGACGTGGCTTTGCCGGCAGCGGTGCGCGGGCCGGTAGCTTTTTTGGCATTCTGACGATTGGCGTTGATTTGCGCTTCTGTGGCCATTTAGGTTAATTGTGGCCTCCCGCTTCGATGATAGGCTTGGGGTTGAGGGGCGGAGGGTGGTATCCGGCCGGAAGCGATTGATGGGATTAGGGGAAGCGATTTTTTAAAGTCAGTCACCGCTTGCTTATGCTTGCGGCGGCCTGCGCGGCCGGGCCCAGAGGGCACCCCGGCAAGCGCCTGCCCGACGGAGAGGATCATGGGCGACCTGAGAGAGTCCATAACTACACTTAGGGATCTGATTGCGCGGGCAACGCACGAGCAAGATGCCAGGCAGTTTGCCAAAGCTGAAGAAACGTACCGAAAGATTCTCGAGATCGCTCCCGGCTGGGCCGAGGTTCATAACAACCTGGGTACAACCCTGTGCGAACAGGGTAAGTTCAAAGAAGCGGTGGACTGTTATGAACGGGGGCTGGCGCTTAAGCCAGATGTCGCCAAGGTGCATTACAATCCGGGCAAGGTTCTGAAGGACATGGGCTACCTGACGGATCCGCAGCGCGATACAAACAGCACTGGTACTTAAACCCGACTACGCCGAGGCACATTATAGTCTGCCCGAAAGCAAAAGACCGTACATCCACCTGGCGTTCGCGAAAGCCCTGGACGATATCGGAGAGTGCGCCCGCGCGTTCGAACATCTGCTGGGGGGCAGCGCGGTTCGCCGTAAGGAAGTCGATTATGATGAAGCGCGCAGGCAAGAGGCTCTTCGACTTATTTCCGATGTGTTTGCACCAGGGCTGTTCGTTCGCTTTCGAGGCGCAGGCGATCCATGGTCGATTCCCATCTTCGTGCTTGGAATGCCGCGCTCAGGCAGCACTTTAATTGAACAAATACTGGCCAGCCACCCTGATGTCTATGGCGGCGGTGAACTAAGTAATTTGAACCTGGCTGCCAAAGGCGAAGCGACGCCGTATCCGACCTATATCTCCAATCTCGATGCCGACGGGGTGCGGCGAATCGGTGCAGCGTATCTGGCAAGTCTGCCTGAGATTCCGCACGGTAAGACTCGCATCACGGATAAGAGGCCGCTGAATTTTATGCATGCGGGTCTGATACGCCTGATCTTGCCCAATGCGCGTATCATCCACACTATGCGGGACCCCGTGGATAACTGTATGTCATGTTTCCCGAAACGATTTGTCTTTGATAACATGGCATTCAGCTACAACCTGGCAGAGTTGGGACTTTATTGTCGTTATTATCGTTATTTAGCAGGAGCTAATGGCAAACTGGCGATCCGTGCTCCCGCCGGAAGCCATGTTAGACGTCAGGTATGAGGATGTGGTCGATGACCTCGAAAGGGCAGGCCCGCCGGCTGCTCGATTATTGCGGCCTGCCCTGGAACTAAGGCTGCCTTTTAGGAGCTCAGCCGTAAACAAATTCGAGGGCGAGACGAAGTGCTATTGACAACATTCAGCCAGCCGGAGTACAATCTTGCAGCGGAGTGGGGATCTTGAGAAAGGCAAGGAATAGCTTGATGCTCACTTCGATGCTCACTTCCACGCGGCGCGGTTTCAACGCGCTGTCACCGAAAACGCCACATTATTCGCCGTCTTCGGGTTGCTAGTGGCTAGCGCCCATACCATGCACGGCAGCACATTTACGCTGGCCACAGCCGGCTGCGCGAAAAAACATTGCACGCAAGCCGAGGACGACGCCGTCAACTTAAGCACACCGGCACCGGCGTCGACCGGTGGACCCTTAACTCATTACACGGCGAATTCGGGACCTAACCCCATCCCCGATCCTGACGGGAATTCCGAAGGCTGCGCCAGCAACGGAAAGATCGTGGCATGCAAGTCGCACATGAGCCCGTTTCTCAAAGTCTTCGGACAGAACGGAGACATGATCTACAACTCCTGTGGCGGGACCACCGCCACCAGCCCAACCTACTGCCCCGGTCCGGACCTGCTCAGCGTAACGTTCAGCACTGCGCTGATCGGGACGGACAACAGCGTAGTCGCGGCCGATGACGCGGGAATCGCGCGCTTTTACTGCTCGACCGGCGTTCCGGGCTGCACCGTTAGTAACGACTACACGTCCTATTCGTCCGTGACGGCGCTCAGCTCACTATCACTCGACGAACCCCAAGGCGTCATATACACGCCCGCGCCGGATGGTATGGGCGGGGTCAAGGGCCTGGTCACCTTGTTGTTCCAGGACGGCCCGGTAGTTGTCTTCGATCCCGGCTACCTAGGGAACGCCACCTACAACTACGGCTACATAGACAAAGATCCAATCGACTACGGTACGCCTTGCGTTGACGGGGGGACCTGCTTCTACTCGGGCAACAACAGCGCTTGCGCAGTCACACTGTACGATGGCGACCACAATGTGACGGGCGGCAGGATCTACCCCGTAGTGAACCAGGATCTAGGGATAGGCATGGTGCCTTCACAAAAGGAGCAGTACCAAGGCCGTCTCTATGCGCTGACCATCACAACCGCTGGCATCACAGAGGAGTGGCGCTATGATTTTGTCAGCCATGGCATCGTCGGCCCTAGCCAGGCATCCCCTATGTGCTCGCCGAACGGTTACATATTCACCGATTACGGTTCCTTCCTTCGAAGCAAGATCAAGTGTGTTCCTGGCAATGTGCCCGAGGGTTTATATTGCGGAGCCGGAGTCCTCGGCCTCATCGACTGCGCCAGCCCCTTCTCCTGCACCGGAAGCACGACCTATAAGGTGGTCCCTGGGTATCCGCTCCCAATCGGCAATCTCCCGACGGACGCATCCGCGCACGCCACCGGGGTTACCAACGCCGGGGAATACTTCACCGCAAACTTTTCCTACGACCCCACAAACGGTTGCTTTTGGGTGCGCCCGTATTCCATCGAGACGATGAGCTGTCTCTCGACTACCAGTGCCTCCGTGGTGGCGGCGATTAATATTGCAAACCTCGCCAACGGCGTCACTACCGACTGGAATACGATCTTCCCCTCGTCGAATGTTCCCATAGCGACTTCACCGACTAACACTGACGATTCATTGGCGATCATCGGCGCGCGCACCAGTACAACTTACGGGGGATATAATGCCGTGCTGGCTATCGATACGGGCCAGTGCTCCTCCGCACCCTGCTGCACGGACTGGGTGACATCACCCGCGTTGAGCTGCCCTACCTCCTGGTCCACGACGCCAGCACTATCCTGGTACTTCAACCTCTCCACCCACGGAGGCGGCTTGGCGGCCGGCCAAGTCGTCGTCGTAAACGATGTCGAAGGCAGCCCATGCCTGGTGGCGTTTACTGACAACCTCCAGGGCACCTGGCTCCTCTCCACGCCGGGAGAGGCTCAGGGCGGATGTTCCCAATAAAACAGGAAACGGAGACCCCGAAATGAACCAACGAAGAAACTACATCGGAATTGCGATGGGGTTGGCGCTCTGCGCTGCTGCGGCAGCTCAGGACGAGACGCCTAAGTTCACCAAGTTCACCGTATTGGCGCAGATCCGGAACTATCCCCGTTCCTACGCTGGGCTGGTGCAGGGTCTGAACGGGCAATTGTATGCGACCACGGCCGGGGGAGGTGGGGTGCCCGGCCAGATTTTCGAGATCACCCGCGGCGGCCAACTGACCACGCTCGATTTACTGTCCGGTTTCTCGGAAGCTGGCTTGCTTCTGGCGACGGACGGCAATTTTTACGGGACGAACCTCATGGGGGGGGAACACGCCGGGGGTTGGCTCTTCCGCATGACGCCTTCCGGGAAGGTGACCGGCGTTCACTCGTTCTGTACCGAGACCGATTGCGCCGACGGCGCCTCTCCTGATGGTCCGCTGATCCAGGGCACCGATGGAAACCTCTATGGTACAACCACCGGGGGCGGTCCGGGCTGCACCGAATATGCGTACCAGTGCGGGACCTTTTTCCGGATTACGCTGGCGGGAGAAATCACCACCCTGTACACGTTTTGCCTCCAGGATGGCTGTCTGGACGGCGAGGATCCCAATGGGCCGATTGTGCAGGCCGGCGATGGCAACTTTTACGGCACGACAAACAGCGGTGGCGCCGGACGTTCCGGAACGATCTATCGCCTGACGCCGTCGGGCGATTTCACCCTGCTTTACACCTTCTGCACCCAGTCCGGCTGCCCGGACGGCAGTGATCCATCGGGCTTGGCTCTGGGCCCGGACGGCGCCCTCTACGGCGCCACAGAAGAGTACCCAACCGTCTTCAAGATTGCGCTCGATGGAACGTTCAAAGTACTAGCTACGCTCTGCCCGGGGCCGGATTGCGGTGCCGCGTTCGCGCCGCCGGTACCCGCCACCGATGGCAACCTGTATGGAACGACTGCGACCGGGGGGAAGAATCGCCAGGGAACGATTTATCGCATCACCACGTCGGGAGAGTTGACGCGGCTTTACAGCTTCTGTTCCCTGCAGAACTGCGAGGACGGCGGCGACCCGATGGGACCGATTATGCAGGCCACTGACGGGAATCTCTACGGCACAACCTATGGCACGGGAGCGAGCTGGGGAACCGTTTACCGGCTGTCCCTGGGCCTCGCGCCGCTTGTGACGCCGGTGCCTGCTTTCGGCAGCGCAGGGCAACAGGTCTCGATTCTCGGCAACAACCTGACCGGCGCTACCGCCGTCTCCTTCAATGGTTCGCCGGCCACATCATTTACGGTCAACGCCACCGGCTCAGCCATCACGGCCACGGTTCCCGATGGCGCCACGACGGGTCCCATCCACGTCACGCTTGCCAACGGCGCCACTCTAAGGAGCAATGTGCCTTTCAAGCCGGAGTAAACGGCGAAGCGCGGCTTCCGGATGCCCGGTAAAGCGCTAAACGGAGACACGATATGACCCAACAAAAAACGTACATCAGAATTGCAATGGGGTTGGCGCTCTGCGCTGCTGCGGCAGCTCAGGACGAGACGCCTAAGTTCACCGTACTGGCGCACACCAGCAACTATCCCCATTCGTATGCTGGGCTGGTGCAGGGTGTGAACGGGCAATTGTATGCGACCACGGCCGGAGCGCGTGGGGTCCCCGGCGAGATTTTCGAGATCACCCGCGGCGGCGACCTGACGACGCTCGATTCACTTTCCGGTCTGTCGCAAGCGGGGTTGCTCCTGGCGACGGACGGCAATTTTTACGGGACGAACCTAAAAGGGGGGGAGCACCTCGGGGGGTGGATCTTCCGCATGACGCCTTCCGGGAAGGTTACCGGCCTTCACTCGTTCTGTACGGAGGCCGATTGCGCCGACGGCGAGGGTCCCATGGGTCCGCTGATCCAGGGCACCGATGGAAACCTCTATGGCACAACCAGTCATGGAGGCCCGGGGTGCACTCTCTACGGGTACTCGTGCGGGACCTTTTTCAGGATTACGCTGGCGGGGGAAATCACCACTCTGTACACGTTTTGCCTCCAGGATGGCTGTCTGGATGGCGAGGATCCCAGTGGCCCAATTGTGCAGGCCAGCGATGGCGACTTTTACGGCACGACAAACGGCGGGGGCGCCGGAAGTTCCGGAACTATCTATCACCTGACGCCCTCGGGCGATTTCACCCTGCTTTACACTTTCTGCACCCAGTCCGGCTGCCCAGACGGCAGTTATCCATCGGGCTTAGCTCTGGGCCCGGACGGCGCGCTCTACGGCGCCACAGAATCGGCCCCGACCGTCTTCAAGATTACGCTCGACGGAACGTTCCAGGTACTGGCCGCGCTTTGCCCGGGGCCGGATTGCAGTGCTGCCGCGTACGCGCCGCCGGTTCCCGCCACCGATGGCAACCTGTACGGAACGACTGCGGGCGGGGGGAAGAATGACTGGGGAACTATTTATCGCATCACCACGTCGGGAGAGCTGACTCGGCTTTACAGCTTCTGTTCTCTCCAAGACTGTGAGGATGGCGGCGACCCAATGGGACCGATGATGCAGGCCACCGACGGGAATCTCTACGGCACGACCTATGGCACGGGAATGAGCTGGGGAACCGTTTATCGACTGTCCCTGGGCCTCGCGCCGCTTGTGACGCCCGTGCCAGCTTTCGGCAACCCAGGGCAACAGGTCTGGATTCTCGGCGACAACTTGACCGGCGCTACCGCCGTCTCCTTCAACGGTACCCCAGCCGCATCATTTACGGTCAACGCGACCGGCTCAGCCATTACGGCCACTGTTCCCGATGGCGCCACCACCGGTCCCATCCACGTCACGCTTGCCAACGGCGCCACTCTAAGGAGCAATGTGCCTTTCAAGCTGGAGTAAACGGGCGAAGCGCGCCTTCCGGATGCGCGGCGTCAGATGGATAAGCAAAGCTGATGTACTGGTCACGGGCTGGCTGCCTTTCAAGGCGGTCACAAAGACCCTGTCGTGCTCGCGTAACCAGTCGATCACCGGCGGCGGAGACACCGCGCACAAGTTATCGGGGTCAATGCGCGGCGTTTTTAGCAGCATTGGAAGGCTATCAGGGGATGGTGGCACGGAAGGACCGGATAGCAGTGCCGGATTGTTATCATTGGCGCGCGCTCACGAATGGCTGGTCCAGCTTTACCAGGCATGGGGGAGGACGGCGAAAGCTGCCGAGTGGCGGAGAAAGTGAGCAGCCAGCCAATTGCCCGACGAGTATTGTTACACTCGATTTAGCCGGAATGCACAAATTAGGGGTGGTTCTTTTCCAACTGGGCGGGCCAGACTCGCTGGAGGCTATCGAGCCGTTTCTCTATAACCTGTTCTCCGACCCGGACATCATCGATTTTCCCTTCGCGCGCATAGCGCGGCAGCCGCTGGCACGCTTGATTTCGACCACGCGCGCGCGCCACGTGCGGCAGCATTACGCGGAAATCGGCGGACGCTCGCCGATCCTGGAGAACACCCTGCGCCAGGCGCACGCGCTGGAGGCCGAACTGCGGCGCGATTTCGACGCGCGCGTAGTGGTGGCTATGCGCTATTGGCATCCCTTCACGTCGGAAGCCGTGCGCCAGTTGGAGACGCACGCCCCGCAGGACCTGGTGCTGCTGCCGCTCTATCCGCAATATTCGCGTACTACCACCGGCAGCAGCCTGAATGAATGGCGGCGCCGGTTTCACCCCAACGGGTGGAATCCGCGCGTCCACATCGTGACCGAATTCCATGAAGACGCGGGATATATCGGGGCACTGGTGGAAGCGATTGACGAGTCGCTCGCGGCGTTCGGCAACCCGGCGGAAGTGGATATGGTATTCAGCGCGCATAGCGTACCCATGGCCGTAATCGAGGCGGGCGATCCCTACCAACGGCAGATCGAGCGTACGGTCGAGTTGGTTTGGCGGCAGGGACGCTGGGCGGGGCGCAAACATCTCTGCTACCAAAGCAAAGTCGGCGCGTCCAAATGGCTGCAACCATCCATGCACGCGATGCTTAAGGGGCTGGCTGAGCAGGGTAGCCGGCACGTGCTGGTCATTCCGGTGTCTTTCGTATCGGATCACGTGGAGACGCTGCACGAGATCGATATCGAGCATCGGGCGCAGGCGCTGCGTTTGGGAATCCGGGAGTTCCGCATGGTGCCCGGGCTGAACAATGCGCCGCGCTTTATCGGGTTGTTGGGACGCCTGGTGCGCGCGCACGCAGTTCAGCGGTCCGCCGTGCGAGTTTGAATAGTACGCTAATTCCCGCATTTTGGCAAAAAATCCCAAAAAAGATGTTGCGCCGTGCTAAAATTTTGTTGTTACCTAAAATTTGCACCTGAACGACCGCCTCGTTGTCGGATGCGTCAGGGCCAAGGGGACAATGGCCATGAATAGCGAAGACACGCAAACCGTTTTCCAGAGAGTCGTTAATGTACTGTTGATCAGTCCTTTTGACGAGGACCATCAACACGTACGCGACATCCTGAAACATTCCAACTGGCAACAACACGGCGCGCGGACGCAAAAGGAAGCGTTCGATTATCTGCGGGATAACGTGGCGCCGGTAGCCATATGCGAGAGCGAACTGCCGGATGGCACCTGGCGGGACGTGCTCTCAAATTTCAGCCAGATGCAGTGCCCGCCCTTGCTGGTGGTGACTTCCCGCATAGCGGACGACCAGTTGTGGTCGGAAGTATTGAATTTGGGCGGATATAATGTCCTGGCTAAGCCGCTCAACACGAAAGAGGTCTTTCACGTGGCGGGGACCGCGTGGATGGCATGGAAGCGTCGATGGGAAGGCCCGCGCTTGATGGCGCGTACTGCCTAAGTATGTGGAGGGCGGGCTTTAGCCGGCACGCGGCTTTAGCCCCGCTCTTCGCGCCAGCTTGATCACATCTCCGTAAACTTCCTTATCGAACGGCGGGCAGCCCGTTGGGAACTGTCCCAGCGGGTGATCCTTCTGCCGCATCAGGTAAGTGCAGTAAGTCAGCGTCTTGCAGCAGCGGCGCTCATCCAGTTCACCCCTTTCCAGCGCATCGCGGGCGAAATCCGGATAAGCCAGCGCCCCGCGCCCAATCCCTAAAAATCGCACATCGCCCACCGCAATATTATATGCGCCCGCATGAATCGCATATTTCTGCAACCAGCTATATCCGGTTCCCACGATGGGTAATTCCGGAAAAGCGTGCTGCAGTTCGGCCGCGATACGGAAGTGCCGGTCTACCCCTACGAGCGGATGCTCGGGCTGCTCGTAGTTGCCGTCGTCCGGTTTCTCGAAGGGACGGCCAATATGCGGGTTGTAGTAGGGCGACCCCAGCGAAATATTCAGCAGTTCCACGCCCCATTCGCGGAAGCAGGCGATGGCCTGGCGTACCTCGCGCAAATCCTCGCACAAGGGATTGGCCGCGTCCACACCCCAACCGTACGCATACGGAGTTTCGAACCGGCACGGCACTCCCACGCCGGTGGCGGGATCGCGGTCGAACGGCACGCCGTCGAAGGCGTTCATGCGTATAGCGATGATCAGGCGGCGGCCAAACGCGGCGCGCAGCTTGCCGATAACATTGCCAATGAACCGTAAGCGGTTTTCAAGCGGGCCGCCGTATGGCCCATCGCGGGTCTTGGCGCCCAGCAGTTCGCTAATCAGGTAGCCATGCACCGCCTTGATATCCACCGCCTGGAATCCGGCGGCGAGCGCCAGTCGGGCGGCGGCGACGTAATCGTCTTCCAGGCGCTCCAGTTCGCCATCGGAGATCGCGGGGTAGTCAGGCGGCGTGGCGGTCTTCCGGTCGATGTGAGGATTGTGATACGCGATGATGCGCCGCGGCACGCTATAGCGGCCCGAATGCGTGAGCTGAATGGGGATGAGCAGATCGTCCGCCGTACGCCACTGCTCGCCATGCAACTCGCGGATGCGCGCGAGCAGCCGCGCGAACTCAGCCGCATTGTGCGGCGCAATCCAAAGCTGGCGCGTATTGGCGCGGCCGTCTTCCCGCACGGCGGTAGCTTCAAACCAAATGAGCTTGGCGCCTCCGCGCGCGAAACGTTCGTAGCGGCGCCAGGTCAGCTCGCCGGGACTGCCATCCAGCGTCCCGTCGCATCCTTCCATCGGCTGTATGGCGATGGAGTTGCCCGCGGTCGCCCGGCCCACAGCCACCGGCCGGGCCAGCACTCGCCGGACTTCATCCGGACTGGCGGTAAAGCGCACGTGCGCCGCGCCGGCGTCTTCAGCCGCGCGCTGCAACTCGTCCAGGGTCTTGTAAACGAAGTGTCTCATCCTCTGCCTGATGGCGCGGCAGCAGCAAGATGGCCAGCGCGCCGATGATCGAGACGGCGAACACCGCGCCCAGGGCGATGGCATAGCTGCCGAAGTGCTCGCGCAGTATGGAAACGAAGTACGGGAACCAGGTCTGCCCAATGGTGTTGACGGGCAGGAGGATCGCCATGGCGCGCGCCAGCGTGTTGACGCCGAACTGCTCGGCCGCCATCAGCGGAATCAGCATGTAGTCGGCGCCCATACCGAATCCGAACAGCACCGCAAACGCCACCGGCGAGCGCGCGGGACTGACCGTGAGCAGCATGGGAATGGTGGCAGCCACCAGAAAATAGGTTGCCGTCATCACCCATTTTTTGGAGAACCGGTCGGCCAGTCCGCCGACGGCCAGGCGTCCGGCGATGCTGGTGGCCAGGATGGTCATCGAGGCTATCCGCCAGGTGGAATTGAGCAGCGCCAATCCTTCCTTAGTGCGGTCGGTGAACCCCTGGTCGAGGAAAACGAACTTCATGTGGAAGTTCACCGCGCCGATCGCGCCGATGGAGCAGAAGCTGCCAACCAACAACAGCCAGAAAGAATAGTGGTGGAGCAGGTAGCCGTAGCTGTGCGATTGCAACTGATTTTCGGCGGGCGGTTGCGAGGCGCCGTCAGGATACAGGCCCTTATTTGCGGCGCGATCCCGGAGAACAAAAATGGCAATGGGCCACGCCAGGAACATGAGCGCGCCCCATATCATCAGAGCAGTATGGAAATTGGTTTCCTCGGTCAGCGGCTTCACGATATACGAGCCCAGGAATCCGATGAGGCCGACGCCCACGTACAGAATCCCCATGGCCTTACCGCGATTGCGCCGGAACCAGTGCGAGATGATCAGTTGATGCGGGATAGGGCCGGAGAGGATGTAGCCTACCGTGTAGACGAAACCACAGTGCGTAATAGACCCACAATGTACCGTGCATGGTGCCGAAGCCCAGGAACGCGGCGCAGGTGAGCGCTGTTCCTAATAGGATGAGTTTGCGCGGGCTGAAGCGCGGTACCAGCACGGGACCGATCCACAGCGTGGCCAGCGCAGCCAGCGGAAAGCCGAAAGTGATTTGGCCCTTGGTCCAGTGGAATTCGCGCTGGAAGTAGTCGTAGAAAAACGGCATGTTGTAGTAGGGCAGACCGACGGCGATTCCGAACGTGAGGAATGCCGCCAGCGTCACCCACCAGCCGTAGAAAGTTTTGCGCATTGCGGGACAGCCTCCATTATATTGGAGGGCGGGCTTTAGCCGGCGTGGGGCTTCAGCCCTGCTGCTTGCGTGCCGTTAGTACTTTGCGCTATAAAGTATCTTATGACCACCAAGCGTGCAATCGCCGCAGCGGAACTGCTGCTTATTTTCCCGTCCGCCCTATTCATGGCCGCGCTCTTCGCGCGTAACCTGCAACCCGAGCAATACGAACCCGCGCACACCGCCGCGCAGATCGTGCTGTGGTTCTCGCTGCGGCCGCGTCTCGGCCTATGGGGACTGCTCATCGCGCTGCCCTTGGCCGTGTTGGTCACCGGCTGCATCACACTCCTGCGCTTCTGGAAGAATGACGCAGCATTGCGGCAGGCCGCCCTGCAAACCCTCGCCGTAATCCGCCGCCATCTGGCGACCCTGCTGGTGGCTGTGGCGACGGTAACCGCCGGAGGCATCCTGGCGATCGTCGCGCTGCACCTGTTGACCGACTAATCGCCCAGGTGGCGCAAGCTTCAACGTACAGCGGCGAACCTCAGTTCGCCACGCTGATCGGCACGGCCGCCGAGAACGCCGGCGGCACGATCAGCACCACCGGTACCGCCGCCGGATTCGTACCCGCGGGCAGGCTCGCCGGCAACTGCGCGTTCACCTGCGTCCCGCCCGCAATCAATCCGGGCGCCGCCCCCGCCCACGTGACCGTTGCGTACACCCCCGCAAACGTCACCGCCGGCGGATTGACAGTCAGGAAATATGCCGGCGGTAACGGCGCGATCTCGCCATCGGGAAGTGCCGGATTCAGATCTCCCGTGCCGGTCGCGTATATCGACACAATCGTCCCCAGTTTCGCCGGGTTCGCGGGAGTATTCACAGTTCCGTCCTGATTCAGGATGGCGCCTTGTCCGTTAATCGTGAAAATCCCCGGATTGTAGCCAATAGGTGCGTCGAGCGGCAGTGCGCTCTGATCCTGGTATTGAATCTCGGTAGTCGCCATCGCGCCCGAAATGCCGAACGGGACCACGCCCTGAATTTCGCCTGCCTGGACCAGCAACAACGGCGCCGGCGTCCCGTTGATCGTTACCTGTACACCAGCCAGCGATGTAGGGAAGCGTCCGGAGGCGTCAGGCGCCGCCGCCAGGGCTTGCGTCGGTCCCAGTCCCGTGCCGAGAAGAGCGAAGATCTGGCCCGGCGCGACACCCGGACCAATCCGGCCCGACGCCAGATTTTCCAGGCAACCGAAGTTCATCGCTGGACTAATGAGTAAGTCAGTAACCGCGCTAGCCACCATCGTCTGCGAAACCGGCCAGTAAACCGTAAGCTGACCAGGCGCATTGATCACGGCGACGTCTCCCACGCCTTGCCGCAGGTAAGTAGCCGCCTCCACGCTGCCCGCCGCATTCGCTTCGATCGCGAATTCCCCGCCGGTCGATGCGCACGGCAGCGCCAGCAGCGCCGGTGTCGCGGCCGGAGGAAGCGTCCCTGTGCCATGACCTAAGGCGTATGTATCGCCTGCACTATCGAGCTGGATCCGGTCAAACTGTGTATTGCCGATGTCGGTCTCTGCCAGTATCGTGGCTCCCCCGGCCGCTAACATCAACAGGAATGACGGTCCCAGCGGGTAAGTCGGCGGCGCATAAGTCAGTAGCTCGGAAGCTACCGGCGCTGGACTGACTCCCACCATCGCCTCGCCCGCGCCGTTCACCGCAATCGCCGCGCCCGTGCCCGCATACTTACCGTTCAGGTCCGGTAAGAAAGCCGTATAGAACACCTGCCCGTCGCCGGTATCCACTTCGGTCACATATGGACCTGTCACGCTGTCGCGCTCGAAAGCTCCCGTGAAAAACGCATATCCCTCGCTATCGACGTCAAACGCCTGTATGGTCCCAGCCGCGTAAGTCGAGTAGACCAACCGAGCGCCTTGCGCGTCCAGCCGCGCAAAGAAGTACCCGCTGTCTGATCCGTTTTGCATTTTATCGGAAGTCACAGGGAAATTAGTAGACGCCGTGGTTCCCGCCACATAAGCGGAGCCGGACGTGTCCACCCCGATCAGCGTAGGCACATCCGATCCAGAGCCGCCCAACAGAGTTACATAAAGCGCGCTGCCATCCGGCGCGAACTTAGCTACAAAGACATCGCCGCCCGGTAGGATCTCGACCGGCCCGAAAGGCCCCAGCCCCAGTTGAACGGTCGCAGGCATAAGCGGTCCGGCGTTCTGTTGCTGCACGGCACCCTTGGTCACCGGAAAATCCGCCGAGTACGTGAAACCTGCCACGTACGCGTTCCCTTGCACATCAGTGGTTACAGCTACGCCGCCGTCCTCGCTGCTGCCGCCCAGAAACGTGGCGCAAAGCACATTTCCGCTCGGATCCAATTTCATCAAGAACGCATGCGCGCACGGCACGTTGGTCGGTGGTTGGAATGGCGACAAGTCCTGCGAGGCGCAAGTCGTCGACACCTCGGTTTTTTGATAGGCATTGGCACTGACCGCCACCGGCAGATTCTGGCCGGTCCACCAGGTGTTGCCTTGGCCATCCACCGCAATATTATTTCCCGTGGCCGCGCCGGCCGCCGCCGCCAGAGCCACGCACCCGAATGCACCGGCCAGCCTCACCGCCTGATGTGACGCATCCCCGCTGCAACCGATAGCATGGCCAACGAAATCCGGTACTAATCCAAATCGCGACGCATCCAATCGAAACCCGCGCACGGACGTCTAACATCCCAGGATGGAAAGCAGTGTCACGCCGTCAGGGGCGGAACACACGGAGCACGAGGTACGCAATGGCCGCGTGCTCCAATTCGGCGCCTTTGAACTGAAAACGGGAACGGGTGAAATTCGCAAGCAGGGAGTGCGCATACGCCTGCAGGGCAAACCTCTCCACTTCCTCGAGGCTTTATTGGAGCGGCCCGGCAGCGTGGTCACGCGTGAGGAACTGCGCGGCCGCCTCTGGGCCGCCCACACGTTTGTCGATTTCGAAAGCGGCTTGAACACGGCGATGAACCGCTTGCGGCTGGCTCTGGGAGACTCCGCCGATAGTCCCCGCTACGTGGAAACCCTGGCGCGCTCTGGCTACCGTTTCGTGGCTCCCGTCATCGAAAGCCCGCCGCCGCCCGCCAAACCGCCCGCCAAACCGGATGACAAACCTGCCCCGCGTCTGATCCCTATCCGCGAAAGCGCCGAGGTTCCTGCTCCCGCCGAAAGGTCCGCAGTGCATGGGTCAGTGCATCGGTCCCCACCTGGTTGGTGGGCCGCCTTGGCAGCCGGCCTGGCCCTGCTGGCGGGTCTCGCGTTACTGGTTCGCCGCGAGCCTGCGCAACCGGTATTTCACCAGATCACCTTTCGCCGCATGGTCATCCGCGCCGCGCGCTTCGAACCCGATGGCCACAGCGTTATCTACGATGCCAACGAAGCCGCCGGTGATCGCCAGTTATATCTCGCGGATACAGTTAGTCCCGAATCGCGGCCGCTGGGCTTCGCGGGCGCCTCGCTGGCTTCGGTGTCGAGATCCGGTGAACTGGCCTTGATCAATCCCGGCGGCCCCAACGGTGAGTGGAGCCTGGTGCGGGTTCCGATCAACGGTGGTGCACCGCTGCCTCTCGACCGGCGCATTTGGACCGCGGACTGGGCGCCGGATGGCTCCCGGATGGCTGTTATCCGTTACGGCAAGTATCCCATGACGATCGAGTATCCGCGTGGCCAAACCCTCTACCAGAGCGCGGGATGGCTGTCGCACGTCCGCGTATCGCCCTCCGGCGACGAAGTTGCGTTTATTGATCATCCCGTCCCCAAAGACGATGGCGGCAATATCATGGTGGCCGGCCGAAACGGCACCCGGCACACACTGGCGGCTGGATGGGCTAGCGCCTACGGCTTGGCGTGGTCGCCCACCGGGCGCGAAGTGTGGTTCACGGCCGCCCGCTCCGGCGCGACGCGCGCACTCTACGCAGCCACTTTATCCGGCCATGTGCGCCTGATCGCCAGCTTTCCGGGCACCCTCACACTCTGCGATATTTCGGCATCCGGCCGAGTCTTGATTTCGCGCGATCAACTCCACGCCATGATGACCAGCCTGGAAGACGGAAGGCCTAAGGAGCAGGACCTATCCTGGTTCGACTACACCAACGTCGAAGACATTTCCGCGGATGGCCGGGTGGTCCTTTTTGAAGAATCCGGAGAAGGCGGCGGCGCCCATCACTCCGTGTATATCCGGCGTGCGCGCACGCCCGGAGCGGTGCGCGTAGGCGACGGGTATGCTATGGCTATCTCGCCCGACGGCAATTGGGTAGTCACCAGGCCGGACGGAAATCAAATGGCCTTACGCCTGTCGCCGCTCACGCCCGGCGAGCCGCGCATGATTTCCGGACACAATCTGAAATACGATTTCGCCCGCTTTTTTCCCAACGGCGACCGGCTCCTGGTAGGCGGTAGCCTGGCTGGTGGCCCGTCGCGCCTATATGTGCAAGGGCTCGATGGCAGCGCGCCTGTGCCCCTGCCTACTTCCGAATACCTGTCCCATCCAGCGATTTCGGGCGATGGGCAAAGCATCGCCGGCGTTGATTCCGAAGACCGGTTGGTCATTTTCTTGGTGTCGGGAGGGGCTCCCAAAGTGCTAGCCACCAGCTTTATGTCGATCATTCTCAGCTGGAGCCAGTCCGGAAAGACGCTGCTGGCCCAAGGCCATGAAGTGCCGGCCACCCTTTACCGCGTGGATGCCGAAACCGGAACCTCCAAACCATGGAAGCAGATCTCCCCCTTCGATCTGGTCGGGGTCAGCTTCATTTGGCCCGCCGTCCTCTCCCGCGATGAGCACACCATTGTCTACTCGTTTCAACGCAATCTTTCTGACCTGTTCGTGGTTGATGGCTGGCGTTAGATACCTCTCATCCCTGCTTAGATGTCGTTAGATGACATAGCAACGTCTTATATCTCAGTCGATTAACTGTATATATCTAAGTTACCGTCCGTCCATTGCAATTACCCATCGTTTGCGCCGATCATTTGTGCATTGGTGAGGAGGTGTTTGTGATCAGCCCTTTTCGCGGAACGAAAGGGCCCCACATCCCCCGGGAGTGCGACGGGTGTACGGTCGATCCCGTTCAACCTCCTCGCCAGCCATTTTTCAAAGTTTCGCTATTGGAGGGGGTCGATGCTTCATACGGAATTACGACGCAGTCTCGCGGCGCTGGCGCTGACTTTAGCCTCGGCTTTGGCAATGTCCGGGTTGTTGAGTCCTCGTCTGATGGGGCAAACGGAAACCGCGCAGATTACCGGCACGGTATACGATCCGTCAGGAGCGGCCGTCCCCAATGCCTCGATAACCATCAGGTCGATGGAAACCGGAACCGTCCGTGAATCGAAAGCTTCCGCCACGGGCGCGTACGTAGCCACCGATCTGCTCCCCGGCACCTACCTCGTTACCGCTACTGCGCCCGGCTTTGTGCAGGTCCAGCAGCGAGTCACCCTCACGGTGGGAGCCAAGCAGGCTCTGGATTTGCGCCTGACCGTGGGCCAGGCGTCCACAATAGTCGAAGTCAACGCGTCCGCCCTTCAAGTTAATACCGAAACGCAGACCCTCTCGACCGTGGTGGATCAAAACGAACTTCGTGAATTGCCCACGCTCACCCGCAACCCCTACGCGCTGGTGGCGATTTCGGGGAATGCCTCAGACGGGGGCTCGATGCTCCGCGGCGTCGGATTCGCCATCAACGGCCAACGCGAGTCGTCGACCAACGTGCTCCTGGATGGCGCCGCCAATAACGACGAATTCAACACCGGACCGGGCCAATCGGTGCCGCTCGATTCCATTCAGGAATTCAGCATTCTCACCAACAACTTCACCGCCGAATTCGGCCGCGCTTCCGGAGGCGTAGTGAACGTGATTACTAAGTCCGGCACCAACCAATTTCATGGCACCGCCTACGAGTTTAACCGGGTGTCCGCCCTCTCGTCGAATACTTTCAATAACAATGCCTACGACCTGCCAAAGTCTGTGTTCACCCGCAACCAGTTCGGTTACTCCCTGGGCGGCCCTGTTAAGAAAGACAAGCTGTTCTTCTTCAGCAGCACCGAATGGATTCGCATCCGCAGCACCGCCGAAGCTGAGGTTGTGGTGCCGGATCCCAGTCTGATCGCGGCGTCCGCGCCGAATACCCAACAATTCTTCTCCACTTATGGCAAACTGGCGCCCGGAGCCAACGTGATCGGCACTTACAGCATCAACCAGATCAGCGCCGCGCAGGGCGGTTCGTTCTGCGGCAGTTCCACCTTATGCAGCGCTATCAATCCGAATATCCCGGCGTTCGATCTGGTCGCCTATAGCGCACCCGGAGACGCCGGCGGCGGAATACCCGAGAACGGTTATCAGAATGTCGAACGAGTTGACTACAACCTCAGCGACAAGACCCAGATGTACGGCCGTTACGCGCTGCAGAGCGACAATTTCCAGGCCGGTACGGTGTCCTCGAGCCCCTACGCCGGATTCAATACGGGCTCGTACGATTTCAATAACAACGGCCTGTTCTCCATCATTCACACCTTCAGCCCCTCCTGGGTCTCGCAGTCGAAGGTGGTATTCAACCGCATCAATGGCCCGGTCGAACCCTTTGGCCAATATCCCGCGGTCCCCACGCTCTACATCAGTTCGCAAAATCCCGGAACTGTCTTGGGCAATGCGATGGTTTTTCCAGGCTATAGTCCTCTCACCCCCGGCGCCGGTATTCCGTTTGGCGGCCCGCAGAACTTCGCTGAGGTATACGAAGATGTGAGTTGGACCCGCGGCCGCCACAGTCTGCGCTTCGGCGGTAATTGGGTATACCTTCGTGACAATCGCACGTTTGGCGCTTACGAAACCGCCGGCGAGTACTTGAGCGGCGGCGATGTGGGCTCGGCCGCCGGCAACCTTGTGGCCGGCCAGCTCGAGCAGTACCAGGTGGCTATCAACCCGCAAGGTAAATTCCCCGGTGACACAGTCACCTTACCCCTTACCGCACCGAACTTCAGCCGCAGCAACCGTTATGACGACCCGGCGCTTTACGTGCAGGACGCCTGGAAAGTCACACCGCGCTTCACCTTGAACCTGGGCCTGCGCTGGGAATATTTCGGCGTTCAGCACAACAAGAATCCGCAGCTCGATTCCAACTACTACGCCGCAAACCTGGCCACCGATACCCCGCAGGGAATCGCGGGCGGCAGCGTCGAACTCGCTCCGGACAGCCCCATAGGTGGTTTATGGAAGAAAAACTGGAAAGATTTCGCGCCGCGTGTCGGCTTCGCCTGGGATATCTTCGGCGACGGCAAGACCGCCCTCCGTGGCGGCTACGGTGTCGGTTACGAGCGTAATTTCAACAACGTCACCTTCAACGTAATTCAAAATCCTCCGAATTATGAGACCGTCAGCGTCACCTCCGCGCAGATGCCTCTGCCCATAACTACCAATAACTTTGGACCATTCTCCGGAACCAGCGGCAGTCTTACACTGCCAACCGCCAGTCTGCGCAATGTAGACCCGGAAATCCGCACCGCCTACGCCGATCTGTGGAGTCTGTCGCTCGAACGCCAGGTCACCAAAAGCGTGCTCATTGCGGCGGACTATACCGGATCGAAGGGCGTCCACTTATATGACGTTTCCGACCTGAACTACTACGGATACGGTAACGTCTATTTGGGCCAGCCATGTAGCTATGCCGCTTCTCAGACTTTCTACGAGACGCTGGTCCCCACTGCCGGCATCTGCAACTCCGTCTTGAATCCGCAGTATGGGCCGATCAACGTGCGCGGCGATAAGGCTTACTCTTTGTATAACGGCGTGACCCTGCGGTCGATGGTCAACAATATCGCCAATAGCGGGTTACAATTGAACTTCAACTACACCTGGTCGCACGCCACTGACAACCTGAGCAGCTCATTTAGCGATACCAATGGGCTTGCTACCAGTGGCGGCGATTATGTACTGGGCTTACTGAATGCCTTCGAGCCGAACATCGGCAAGGGCAGCTCGGATTTCGATATCCGGCAGCGGGTCGTGGTGAGCGCGGTCTGGGCCGAACCGGCCTTCAAGGACGGTCACGGCTGGGCAGGCCGGTTGCTGGGCGGTTGGAGCCTGTCTCCCATCTTCACTGCCCGCACCGGATCGCCGTACTCCATCTACGATTGCACCTGGAATTACTATTATTGTCCCTACGCCGCCTTCACGTCGCCGGTTCCGGTGAACGGAAACGGAGCACCGCCGGCCGTCAGCAGTACACCGAACACCTTCAACTTCCTGCAATTGCCGGTCAACGCCATGGACCACTGGACCAATCCGACTTACTTCTTCTCGGATCTGCCTCCCTACCCCAATGACATGACGGGACGCAACACATTCCGCGGGCCCGGTTACTGGAACCTGGATGTAGGCGTGTACAAAACGATCCAGCTCAGCGAAAGGTTCAAGCTGCAGCTACGTGGCGAAGCCTACAACATATTCAACCATGCGAACCTGTACGTAGTGGGCGCGGCAGCTAATACCGCGGCCACCAGCATCATCCCGGCATGTTACGGTTGCGCGCCGATTGGCACGCCGCAGTCCGAAGACGACCGCCGTAACCTCCAGCTCGCCGCGAAGCTAATCTTCTGATCGTATTACTTGTAATGCTCAGTGGGGCAGACCTCCAGGTCTGCGCGGGTCCTCCAGGACCCGCCCTTCGCGCTATGGAATCAACCTTTCCAAACGCGAGTAGGAACGAAAACGAAGTGCCATCCCCTCCTAACTGAATCCGCCAGAGTCCGTCGAACCAGTAAGTGAGGTGAACAGTGTTACTAAGGATCATAACTAACTTATGTTGTGGCATTATCACCCTATTAACACTTGTATCTGTGAGTATAGGTGCCACTGCGGACCGCTGGCTCCAATTACAAACAGAAGGTACCCGCCTGCTCGAACAGGGTAAGTACGACGAAGCGCGCCAGAGTTATGTCGAAGCGCTAAGCGTGGCGGACGAAGTAGGTATAGCCGGCAGCCGCCTGGCCCAGACGCTCAACAATCTGGGCGCATCCTGTTATCACATGGCCCGCTACGCGGAGGCCGAAGTCTACTACCAGCGCGCCCTGCAGATCTGGAAGCCCAATGTATCGCCGAATACCGATCTTGATGTCGCGGGCCTATGGAGTAATCTCGCCGCACTTTACACCGCCACCAGAAGATTCGATCGCGCTGAGGCGTTATATCACGATGCCATCCAATTAACTGGCGGGGCGAGTGACGAAGCTGCCGGCCTCCGTATCCGGATCACCGACAACTTGGCCGAGTTGTATCTGAAACAGGGACGTCCGGCTGCCGCGGAGCCTCTTCTGCTAAGTGCGCTCCCCTACCTCCGAAGCCGTCCGGAGAGTGCCACCTTAGCACTGCTGCTTGTCAATCTGGGTCAGGTTCAGGAATCCGGGCATCATTATCCCGAGGCTGAACGTTACTACCAGGAAGCCTTGCGCCTTCACGAAAAACTGCTTGGACCGAATCATCCCAAAACAGCGACTTGCCTGGATGGCCTCGGGACTGTCTATCATGCGCTCGGCCGAGATCGCGAGGCTGTTCCCCTGTTGCAGCGCGCCGTTGCCATAGACAAAGCCACGCTCGGCCCCCTCCATCCAGATCTCGCCACGCGCTGGAATAACCTGGGTAGCGCGCTCGAAGGGTTGGGTCAGTTCAACGAGGCGGAGTCCGTTTTTCGCAGCGCCCTCGATATCTGGGAGAAAGCCTTCGGCGCCGATAGCGTGGAGATGGCCGTCGTCTGGAACAACTTGGGCAATCTGGATGCCAGGCGGCGGCAGTTCACCGCGGCGGAGAATTTCGAGCGGCGCGCACTCGAGATCTGGAGCGCGCATGACGGTCCCGCTTCCCCCCAGGCGGCCATTGCGCTGCTTAACCTGGCGGACTTATATACTGCCCAAAACCGCTATGGCGACGCCGAGCCGCTTTATTCTCAAACCCTCCAAATCCGTGAGAAAACCATCGGACCGGAGAGTATCGAGACGGCCGCCAGCCTCAATGGCCTCGCCACTATATACCTCCGCACCGACCGGAAAAGCGAGGCCGAATCCGCGGCGCGCCGCGCCCTCGCCATCTACGAAAAAACCATGGGCCCCGAAGATCCCCGCTTGATTCCTGCCATATGCCAGCTCGCCGAGGCGTTCACGCGTCAGGACCGCGCCGAAGCCGCCGAGTCCGAGTTGAATCGCGCGCTGGCCATAGGGGAGAAATCGTATGGGGCCAAGGATCCCCGGTTGTTGCCGGTCCTCAAGCCACTTGCGGAGGTGGCGCGCGGCCAGCAGCACCTCGCCGTCGCCGCGGAGTTGCTCCAGCGCATGACCGCTATCGAAGAAGATAATGCCGATCTGCGCGGACAGCCTCTGGCGTCCACATTAAATGTGTTAGGCGACACTTATCGCGATGACGGCCGCTTAGCCGATGCCGAGCTAAGTTATAAACGCGCCCTGGTAATCTGGAAACAACAGCTCGGTGAAACTCATCCCGTTGTAGCGGCCGAATGGAACCGGTTGGCCATGCTGTATGAACAGCTCGGGCGCCTCCCCGACGCTGAGTCCGCCCTGCAGCGGTCCATCGCCATTCTCGACAAGCGCGAGAAAGACAATAACCCGGACTTGATCACCGTTTTGTTCAATTACGCAAATCTCTTGCGGAAGATGAAGCGCAAAACCGAAGCGCAGGCCTTGGCGGAGCGCGCCCAATCTATCATGGCTGCCCAGTCACATTCGGCATTCGTCGCGCAGTGAAGCTGATCTTGCGAATCTCCGACGCCACCGGTGCGCTACCCGGCTTCTTCTTGCCATCGTCGTCGTAAGTGTCCCACCCGGTGTTGGCGATGAAGTAGAAGGCATCCCCGACCAGCGTCCCGTGCGTTGGTTCTCCCAGGCCCGGCGCATTCGCCTCCAGAATCTCCTGTCGCGCCAGGTCGCCGGAAAAAAACACGACGCGCGCGGGCTGCACACCGTTTTGCACGGCGATGAATCCGTCGCCGTACCGGTAAAAACCATCGATTCCGCTGACGGCCACACCGCGAGCCGGCTGCAGCCATCGCACCGCGCGCGTCTTCAAATCCATCGCCGCAATGCCCCGCACATAATCCGGCACGTAAAGCGTACGCTCATCGGCGGAAAGCGCCGGCGTCTGCGGCGATGGGAATTCGCCGGGCACATCCAGACGCTCGAAAGCTCGACCGCCGGCCTTCAGCCGCAGCACCGCGCCGTAAGAGCCTTCCGACACGTACACATCGCCTGTGCGGCTGATGGTCATATCGCCCAATAAACCTTTAAGCGGCGAGTCCAGCCGCGTCAGCAATGCCCCCGAATCGAGCTGGAATGCCAAAAGCGCGCTCTTATCCCGGTCAGTCTCGTAACAGTGTTCGCAGTTGGGGAGCCAGCCGGTGGCCGCCCATAGTATCCTGCGCCGCGTATCCACGCGCAGGGCCATCACCGGCCAATCGGTTTTCGCGAAGACTTGACCATCCGTGGACACTATCTTGCATTTCGCCGCACTGCCGATCAGGAACCGGCGGGTCTGTGGATCGTAAGTAACATCTTCCGGCAGTAGGTCGCGTTCGGGCAGAATCGATACCTGCACCGCACGCGCCACCGGTTGCCGGTTCCTCTCCACGTCACGCAATACCGAGACGAAATCCGCGGAGCCACGCAATCGCGCGAAATCCTCATCCGCGCCGAAATCATATACCAAACCCGCGTGCGCCAGGGCACTCAACTCCGCGACGGCCGCTGCGGTCTCGCCCAGGTGCGCATCCGCGACCGCCAGCTTGTACAGTATCCGCGGATTGCCCGGCAGCAGCGGACGCAGTTCCGCCAACGCATCTCGCAGCTTCAGATAGTCCTTCGCCTCCAGCGCCGCGTGTGCCGCCCGGTTCAGGGCCACCCAACGCGGCTCAGGTTGATCGGCGCTCCACATCGAGACCATGGCCGCCGCCGACAGCGCGACTCCCCATACCCACCGCATAAGGAGTACGACGAACGCCGGCCAAACTGGTTTCGATCGTATTGGAGGGCGGGCTTTAGCCGGCGCGGGGCTTTAAGCCCCTGCTCTAATCCGGTTCCGTCACCGCCAGAATGGTCATGGGCGAATTCCCCTCCAGCCGGTTGTTCACAAACAGAAACGCCATCGCCCGTTCTTCCCGCGCGCGCCGAATCAAAATCCGCAGCGAGTCCCGCGCTCCTGGATTCGGATCCCGGATTTCGCTGTACGGCGAAAACATCTCGACCGCCTTCTCATATGGCCGCCCTTGCCGCAGCAGCGCGCGACACACGAGAAAACCCGCCGTCGCCGATCCCGGCATCTCGATTTGCTGCCGCAGCTCGGGCATCCGCGTCCAGGCGCTATATACGTGCGCCACCCCGCGCGCGCGCAGGCAGGCGAAATAGTCCGGGTGCAGAAACTCGGTGTTGCGCACTTCCACCGCGTACCGGAAATGCGGCGGCAGCGCGCTCAAAAATGGGTCCAGACGCGCCAGAAATTCATCCGGCCCGGCTATCGCGCGCCTGGCAAACGTGCCGAATTCGAAGATCAGCAGCGCCGTTTTATCCCGGTGTGGCCACAGCGGACGCAGGAACATCTCCTTCAGCATCTCCGCATTCAGGAATGCCTCGTTGTCCTGACCCGCCTGCGGTCCGTAGCGCGGGTGCGACGGAAACATTTTGCACGTAATCTGTTCCGGCACTTTGAAAGCGAACTGAAACCCTTCCGGAGTCAGCCCAAACAGCCGCGCCCAAAACTCCGGCGTTGGAAACTGATAGAAGGCGAAGTCTCCGCAAACCGTTGGAAAGGTCCGCGCGTATTCCTGCAGGCAGGTGGACTCGAAACGCTGGCGCGAAAACCGTCCCCGCGAAAGATAGTTGCTGCGCGTGTAAACCTGCCCGAGCCATCCCTCGTATTTCCACGAGCTTCCGCCCAGGTAAATCCCCTCCGCCGCCAGTCGCTGCAACCGTTCTGCCAGCCCGTCGCGATCGAACGAGGAAGGCTCGTCAAACAGGGTGTCCGCCATCGCCATGCGCTATACACGCGGGCACCGGCCCGCTTTCATACGGATATAATAGCGTTAAGCCTGTGCCGGAAGCCGAGCCTAAGACCACCGACGAGCCCATGTTGTTTTGTCCCCTGTGTTCCACGCGCCTGGTCCAGCACAAATGCAAACTGGTGTGCCCCAAGTGCGGATACTATCTCAGTTGCGCGGATTACTACTAGGAAAGGGAGCCACGGATGGACACAGATGCAGCGTTATCCGTGTCCATCTGTGTCCATCTGTGGTTTCCTTTCTGTGCGAAGCTTAACCCATGAGTGACATCGCGGACCTCCTCGAACGTTTTCGCCGCGGGCCCGAACTGCTGGCCGTGGTCCTCACCGGTGTCTTCGGCGAGGAAGAAGATTTTATCCCTGCCCCCGGCAAGTGGAGCATCCGGCAAATCGTCGCCCACCTGGCCGATTCTGAAATCGTCTGCGCACACCGCCTCCGCCAGATCATCGCCGAAGACCAGCCTACCTTGATCGCCTTCGACCAGGACGCCTGGGCCCGCAATCTCGATTACGCGCGCCGCAAGCCCAAACAGTCGCTCGAAAGTTTCCGGCGCGTGCGCGGCGAAAATTACGAGCTGCTGAAAGAAGTGCCCGAGTCCACCTACACCCGCACCGGCAATCATAGTGAGCGCGGTCCTATCACGCTCCTTTTCCAGTTGGAGCTGCTGGCCGCCCACGCCGAAAGCCACGCCCGCCAGATGCAGACCATTCGCGAAGAGTATAAGAAGGTGAAGGGCAAGAAATGATGCGACGGTTCACATTGGCTGCGGTCCTGTCGGCCACTCTGCTGGCCAACCTGCCGGATGGCCGCCGCTGGTGGGGCCATGTGCAATATCTGGCGGACGATAAACTGGAGGGCCGCGACACCGGCAGCCCCGGCCATCGCAAGGCCGCCGCTTATGTGGCTGCTGAATTCGAACGCGCCGGCCTGAAACCCGCCGGCACGGAAGGCTACATTCAGCCCGTCCGCTTTCACACCCGCCGCCTCAAGGAAGCCGAATCCAGTCTCACTCTGGTGCGTAATGGCGAATCCGAAGAACTCGTCCTCGGCCAGGATGCCATCATCTCCACGCGCGTCGATCCCGCGCCCTCCCTCGACGCCGACGTGGTCTTTGCCGGTTACGCCCTCACCGTTCCCGAAATGCAATTCGACGATCTCGCCGGACTCGATCTGCGCGGCAAAGTGGTGCTCTACATCAATGGCGGCCCGGCTAACATTCCTGGTCCATTGCGGTCGCATTATCAATCCGCGACCGAACGCGGGCGCTTCCTCGAACGCGCCGGCGTCGTCGGCACCATCGGCATTCCCAACCCCCATCACATGGACCTGCCCTGGCAGCGTATTGCCCTTTCCAGCCGGCAGCCATCCATGAGCCTCGCCGACCCGGCGCTCGATGAACAGTTTGGATTGAAGTTCTCCGCCGCCGTCAATCCCGAACAGGCTGGCAAATGGTTCGCCGGTTCCGGGCACTCCTTCGACGATCTGGTGGCCCTGGCCGACGCCGGCAAGCCCTTGCCGCGCTTTCCTCTCCACGCCTCCATACACGCTAGAGTCGCCATCGAACGCGGTGAGGTGGAATCCCAAAACGTCGCCGGTATTCTGCCCGGCGCCGACCCAGTGCTCAAAGATCAGTACGTAGTCCTCACGGCCCACCTCGATCACTTGGGAATCGGCGAACCGATCAACGGCGACCGCATCTACAACGGCGCCATGGATAACGCTTCCGGCGTAGCCACGCTTCTCGATATCGCCGAATCATTGAACGAATCGAAACCCAAGTTGCGCCGCTCGCTCCTGTTCGTCGCCGTCACTGGCGAGGAGAAAGGTCTCCTCGGATCCAAATATTTTGCCGCCCACCCCACCGTGAAGCCCGGCAGCATGGTCGCCGATCTCAACGTCGATATGTTCCTGCCCCTGTTCCCGCTGCACAGCGTTACCGTCTATGGGCTGAACGAATCCGATTTAGGCGATGAGATCCGCACCGTGGCCAAAGCGCACGGCATCCGCGTCCAGGACGATCAGGAGCCCGAGCGCAACATCTTCATCCGCAGCGATCAGTACAGTTTCATCCGCCGCGGCGTTCCCGCATTGGCCATGAAAGTCGGCTATGAAAAGGGATCGCCCGAAGAGAAGATTGCCAAAACCTGGCTGAAGGACCGCTACCACGCGCCCGCCGATGACCTCCGCCAGCCCGTCGATCTCGAGTGCGCCGGTCGCTTCGACGACCTGCTGCGCTCCTTGGCCGAAGCCGTCGCCGACCGCCCCGACCGCCCCCACTGGTACGCCAGCAGCTTCTTCAAACGCTTCGCGGAATAATTCCAACCAGCCTAGCCGAACCCGCCGGCTTTTCAGTACCTTCACAGTACCAGTGGACCTTGAACGGCTTCCTCTGCCAGCTTTATGATTCAGACACCGTAGCTTGTGCGCGGCGCTCGAAACTGCTCGTAACGGATAGTTGCCTGTAATGGGACGTCCGGTCGAGTCACTTTGAAAATGAGGGATGGGATATGACGGAAGAGGCGTTCCTGCGGTATAGAATCGCGGTTGTCGAACGGATGCCCGACTCACCGTCGAAACAAGCGCTGCTCATCGCGATTCAAAGTAGGATGGCGGCGCTGAAGATGCGTAATGCGCGCTTCTCTATGGAGCTGAGCGCTAATGCCAGCGGAGGGCAAGCCTGATTCCCGCTCAGTCTACTGAGCCTGCCCGGTTTTGCTCTTGTGCAACCTGTTACGAATATCGGGCCAGAATTCCTTCGCCACAAAACCCAAGGCGTCATAAGCCACCTGCGTGCCCCAGGTACTGATCACATTCCCCAAGTTTCGGTCGTCTTGCGGGTGGTACGTATAGGTGGAGATTCCGGCGGCAGCTCCACTGCCGATGATTTCGGAGAAGTTGAACTGGGTCGTTCCGGAATCCGAGCGCGTAATAATGATAAAACCGACGGCGTGGCCGAGCCTGTGCCAAACTCCTCCCTTTCCTAGTTGGTAATAACGAGGGTCCTGGTGCAAAAGAGACGGCATCACGGCATGGGCCATGTAGTTTTGAATAGTGCCATCGCCGAAGCGCTCACCATATCTTTTCGCATACCCGAGGGCTCCTTGTCCGTAAGTGGGTTCGCTATTCTCAGCTTGTGCGATGCCGGCCAGCGCCGCGTACCAGCCGAACTCCACGGGGTCGAATGACTCTCGCGTAATCAACCAGAATTTTTGTGCCGTCGTGAGCGGCGGGGTATTACCCGCGTTCTCCACGGTTAGAAAGTTCGGCAGCGCATAGAAGAGCCGGTTCGAAGTCCCGCTAGTCTGCTGCGGGCTGTTACTCGTCCCGACTGCTCTCTCAGCTTCCCGAGCCGGGGACTGACTCTGCGATGCTGTAGGGCTCTGTGCCGCCGAAGGCGGAGTCTGTCCAGATGTCTGGTCCTGTGCCCATGCGGGCGTCGCTAATATCCAGAGCAGGAACAAGCAACGGTTCTTCATAATCATTTCCTCGAACACCCGAGCGCGGGTTGCGGTTAGATCTTGCAGTTCGAATGCCAAGGGCTTAATCATGACTTAAGCTCCCCCCAATTTCGTTGATCTGCAGGCGTGAGGATTTTCACGTCGGTCCATGAAGTGCAACCATGCTTCTGACGGTGCTTCTGACAGTTTGGAGTCTCCCGAATGAAACGCCTTCGACCGCATTGCTTGCGATTCACTCTTGGTGTGGCCCTCGTTTTAACTTCGCAGTGGCACGCGGCTGCACAGACCAACGCCACTCAAGACGCCGCGGATCGGGCGGCGCCGGCAGCATTGGCGGCAGCAGACCAACCGGAGCGGGTGCCGTATATTCGGCAGTCTGAGAGCGAGCGCTTCCGCTACTACCTCCAGCATATGTTCAGCCCGGAGTCAGTTCTCCGCGCGGGAGCCGCCGCGGGGATCAACCAGGCAATGGATTCGCCATCGGAGTGGGGAGAAGGCGGGATCGGCTATGGTCGCCGATTTGCCAGCGCATATGGGGAGCACATCATCCAGTCCACCAGCATGTACGGGCTGGGAACGGTCTTGCATGAAGACAACCGGTATTTCCTTTCGGGCGAAACCGGCTTCGGGCCCCGGTTGAAGTATGCGCTCCTGAGCACGGTGATGGGAAGGCACGAGGATGGCAGCCGGCATTTTTCATTCTCGCGCGTAGCCAGCTACGGCATCGCGGCCGGAGTGTCGAGAGCATGGCAACCGCCAAGCACCAGCGGGCCGGGATCGTTTGCCGGTTCCTTTGCAACGGGCATAGCCGCCGAAGCGGGATTCAATGTAGTGCGCGAGTTCTTCCCCAGGATTCTGCATTCGCGCCCGCCGGTGGCGTTCGGTCAGGCGTACGCGCACTGACGGCGGCCAGATGGCAAAAGAGAAGCAGGCACTACGTGTTGCGGATCTGTTGAAGTCCCACTCCAAGGCGCTGGCCGTCGCCCTGCTGGCGGCGATCGGCGAAGGCGCCGCGAACCTGTTGGAGCCCTGGCCCCTGAAGCTGGTTATCGACGACGTCCTGAAATCCAAACATACGGGTGGATGGCTGACTCGCATGATTCCGGCGTTGGCTAGCGGCGACCGCCTCACCGTTTTGAAGATCGCCGCGCTTGGCGCTCTGGCCATCGCCGTAGTGGGTGCGCTGTGTTCTTACACGGAAAAATATCTGACCACCAGTGTGGGTCAGTGGGTGATGCACGATCTCCGGCTGCGGCTGTATTCGCATATCCAGCGGCTCTCGCTGGCCTACCACGACAACAAACAAACGGGCGACCTGGTGAGCCGTGTCACCAGCGATATCGACGCGATTCAAAGCTTTATTGCGTCGGGCTTGCTGGGCGCGTTGATCAATGTGGTCACGCTGGTGGGCATGGTTGGAGTGATGTTCTATCTGAACTGGCGCTTTACGCTGATTGCGTTAAGCGTGGCGCCGGTTCTTTTCGTCATCGTCTACACGTACACCCGCCGCATCAAGCAAGCGGCCCGCGCGGTGAGAAAAAAAGAGGGCGAGATTGTCTCGGTGATTCAGGAAGTCCTGTCTTCGATGCGCGTGGTGAAGGCCTATGCGCGCGAGGAATACGAGCAGTCCCGTCTGGAAGAGGAGAGCTTGGAGAGTGTGGAGATTGCCCTGCACGCGCGCGGCCTGAAGGCGCGCCTGGCGCCGCTGGTGGCCATTCTGGTGGCGGTGGGAACGAGCATGGTGCTGTGGTTCGGCGCGCGCATGGTGCTGGCCGGCACGCTCTCCGCCGGTGCGCTGGTTGTGTTCATCTTGTACCTGAAACAAATGTACAAGCCCATGCAGGAACTTTCCAAGATGACGGATGCATGGTCGAAGGCCGTGGTGGGAGCCGAACGTATCCGCGAAGTGCTCGAGACCAATGGCGACGTGCAGGATTTGCCCGGGGCGCGCAAAGCGCCCAGGTTCAAAGGGCGTATCGAATTCGAGAAAGTCTACTTCAGTTATCAGGAAGGCTCCCCCATTCTGAAGGACGTGAACCTGCGGATCGAGCCGGGACACGTCGCGGCTTTGGTGGGACCAACCGGTGCGGGCAAGACCACCATCATCAGTTTGATTCCTCGCTTTTACGATCCGGTTTCCGGCGTCGTGCGCGTGGATGGGACCGATGTGCGGCGCTTCCTGATGCAGTCCCTGCGCCAGCAGATCAGCTTTGTGTTGCAGGAGACGCTGTTGTTTCACGCGCCGGTGTGGAACAACATCGCCTACGGGAAGCCGGGCGCCAGCCGGGCGGAAATCATGCGCGCCGCCGAACTGGCTAACGCGCACGAATTCATCGAGAAGATGCCGCAGGGATACGACACGCTGCTGGGCGAACGCGGGCAAACGTTATCCGGGGGCCAGCGCCAGCGCATTGCGATAGCCCGCGCGATCATCCGGGACACGCCTATATTGATTCTGGATGAACCCAGCACAGGGCTCGATGCGGCCTCTGAAAAACTGGTTTTCGACGCGCTCGACCGGCTGATGGAAGGCCGCACTTCGATCGTGATTGCGCACCGGCTCTCGACCATTCGACGCGCGTCGACCATCTACGTGGTGAAAGACGGCGAAATCAGCGAGCACGGCAACCATGAGCAACTCATCAAGGCGGACGGTCTCTACGCCGAGTTGTACCGCTTGCAATTCGGAGCCGAAGAACTGGACCACTCCGTGGTTTTGGAGGGCGGGCTTTAGCCGGCGCGGGGCTTCAGCCCCGCCTGCTCACAGCTCAGATAATTGTTTGATTCTGTTTTCCAGGACAGTGGAGAATAGATCGATCTCCTGGGCGGAATAACCCGCGGCCCGAAACGCGTCCTGGATTTGCTGCGGAGAAAGGCGCGCCAGCAGGCTGCCCATCCAACGGGCATCCTCGCGCGGAATGTCCCGGCCGATCCAGCGCATGTGCAGCCGCTCGAAATAATTGCGCGGGTGCAGCAGAAATACAAACTCAGGGCGCCCCGGGTCGGCAAAATCGACAGTCGTGGGCGCCGTGTGAACGATAAACTTGGACCGCGCGTATGATTCCACATTCCCCTTGGCCTTGGATAGCGGCCACCTCAATGCCGGCGTGCCGAAGCTCGCCCCCAGATCGCTGACCATGTATACGTTCTGCGCATCGCCGCCCCGATAGATGGTGTAGGTGGAATTGTTTTCGTCCTTCAGATCCCAATTGTTGATCACCGCCATCAACACCCGCAAGCCGTACCATTCGCGCGTGCCGGCGAAGGGATCCTGGCGCCATTGCCAATCGCCAGTCTTCTTTTCGTCTTCCCTCTTCAGGCGCACGTCGTGCATGGTGCCATCGGGGCCGATCAGCTTTTGGCCGCGATGCAGATGCGCCGGCAGGTTGGCTATTTGCAGATCCGGCAGGAAGTAGTCTTCGTTGGCGTAATATCCGACCGCCCAAACCACGCGTGTGGCCACGGTTTCGGGACGCGCTTCCACACCGAGCTTGACCTTCCACTGCACGCCATCGCCATCCCGCACCACGTATTTCGGGTTGCTGCCCTTCAAATCTTCTTTGACGAAAGTGTACGGGCCATGCGGCTGGTGCTCTTTGCCGCCCGGCCCATAAAAGAGATCGCGCGATGAAATATCTTCCGGTTCGTGCCAGAAAAGACCCTGCGCCGGTGTGATAATTGCCCCGGCGTCGCTGCCCGCGGCGCACACGAACGGGATGCTTAACACCGCGGCCAATAGCACACAGAAAAACGTACGTAAATTTACAGGCATAAAGACCAGTCGAGTTCGCAGCCTCCAGACTGCTGTCTAAATTGCAAGGTAAATGCCAGAGTATGTAAATCACCATGAAACTCCTGATACAGCCAGGGGACGGCGCGGGCCCTCTGGTAAAAGCAATTCAAAGCGCAAAGCGCACTGTGGAGATCGCCATCTTCCGTTTCGATCTCACGGAGATCGAAAAGGCCCTGGCACACGCGGTCACGCGCGGAGTTTCCGTGCACGCCCTGATTGCGCATACCAACCGCACCGGAGAGGAGAATCTTCGGCAGCTTGAATTGCGCCTCCTGGCGGCGGGAGTCACCGTGGCGCGCACCGCTGACGATCTGCTGCGGTATCACGGCAAGTTCATAATCGTCGACCATACGCTCTTATACGTGCTGGGTTTCAACCTGACGCACTTGGATGCCGAACGCAGCCGCAGCTTTGGCCTGGTGACGCGCAGCCGGGATCTGGTGCATGAAGCCTGCAGGTTGTTCGAAGCCGATTCGCAGCGGAATCCGTACGACGCCGGGCTGGACAGGCTCGTTGTCAGCCCGGTCAATGCGCGGCGGCAGCTGGCTGCCTTCATTCAGTCGGCCAAAAAGCAACTGCTCATTTATGATCCAAAGATCAGCGACCCGCCTATGACCCGTTTGCTTGAGGCGCGCGCGCGGCAAGGCGTGGACGTATGCATCATCGGCAAGCTCACGCGCAAGAGCCCGCTGCTGAAAGCTCGAAAATTAAACACGCGTTTGCATACGCGCACCATGGTACGCGACGGCCAATGGGTTTTTGTGGGCAGCCAGAGCCTGCGTCAAATGGAACTGGACTCGCGCCGCGAGGTGGGCGTGATCTTCCGGAATCCGAAGATCGCCGGCCAGATCGCGAAAACATTTCACGACGACTGGGAGGCCAGCGAACAACCGGCGGTGGGAGTTCCACACGCCGTGCCCCCAGCCGAGAAACTCGCCAGGAAAGTGGCCAAGGTAATCGTGAAAGAACTGCCGGCCGTAGCGCCGGTGGTGGATACGGTGGTGAAGGATTTGTCAGTCGAAGGCAGCCTCGAACTGGATGTGACCGAAGTGGAAGAGACGGTCAAGGAAGCCGTGAAACAGGCGGTGCGAGAAGCGGTGAAGGACGTCGTGGAAGAGGCCGTGGAGCAGTCCAAAGAGGTGGCGTGATTTGGAGGGCGGGCTTCAGCCGGCGCGGGGCTTTAGCCCAATGTCACTTAGTTAGTTATCCAATATTGGGAATGCTGCATAATTTGTGGGGCAGACCTCCAGGTCTGCGCGGGTCCTCCAGGACCCGCCCATCGCGCTTGGAATCAGCCGTTCCACGCGAGCAGCCGACGTGGACGTCGGCCGCAGGACTGGAGTCCTGCCCCACAATTTATGCAGGTGTTCGGTGGCGCGAAAACTAAGTGGCATCGGGGCTTTAGCCCCGCCGTAGCGCACCCTCAGCCGGCGACCGGGGCGGCCTGCAGCTTGGGCACTCGCACGGCAACGCGGTGCGTGGCTCCGTCATCCACCAGTTGGATGCTGCCGTCACCCAAATGGCGGCCGTCCTGTTCCACTCCCGGTGCGGCGCCGTCGATTCCCTCGTGCCGCGAAACGGCGATCTCGTAGCGGGCGGATCCAAAGCGATAGGTGATTTCAAATCCTGGCCAGTCATCGGGAATCACCGGATTCACCGTCAACCGGTCGCCCCGCAGTTGAAAACCCAGCACCTCCTCGATCCAGATACGATACATCCATGCGGCCGAGCCGGTATACCAGGTCCATCCGCAGCGGCCAATCGTGCCGGGTGCGGAGGACACGTCGGCAGCCACTACATAAGGCTCGCCGCGATAGCGCGCCACATCTTCGGGAATGCGGGTCAGCTCGATCGGGTTCATAAGCTTCAGCAAGTGCACGGCGCGCTCGCCATCGCCCAGGCGCGCCCAAGCCATGGCCATCCACAGTGAGCCGTGCGTGTATTGGCCGCCATTCTCGCGCAGCCCTTGCGGATAGCCCATGATGTATCCTGGATTCGGCTGCGAATGATCGAACGGCGGAGTAAACAGACGCACCAGCCGGCCGCCATCATCCACCAGGTGACGTTCGGCGGACTCCATGGCGCGGCGTGCGCGATGGGCTTCGGCGGCATGAGAAATGACGGACCAGCTTTGGGGCAGGGAATCGATGCGCGCCTCTTCATTCGCGTGTGAGCCGAGCGATGCGCCATTATCGAAGAAGCCGCGCAGGTACCACTCGCCATCCCAAGCCGATTGCTCGAGGGCCTGCGCCATGCGCGTCGCCTGTGCGCGCCACTTCGCCGCCACTTCCGCTCCCGAAGCGTGTCTCTCGATGGTACGGGCAAAACTTTCAAGCACTGTGCAGAAAAACCACCCCAGCCAGACACTCTCGCCGCGTCCCTCGATGCCCACGCGGTTCATGCCGTCGTTCCAATCTCCCGAACCGAATAACGGCAGATCGTGCACACCCAGTTGCGCGGCATGCTCGATGGCCCGCTCGCAGTGGACCCATAACGGTTCGGCATGCGGCGAAACGGCCGGCACGAAGAGCCGCTCCTGCTCGTGGGCGTCGAGGGGAGGGCCTTCGACGAAGGTCGCGGCTTCGTCCAGGATCGCGGCATCGCCGGTTGCCTCGATATATCGCGTGACCACATATGGCAGCCACAGCAGATCGTCGGAGCAGCGCGTGCGCACGCCGATGCCGGTCTCCGGGTGCCACCAATGTTGCACGTCGCCCTCGGGAAACTGGCGCGCCGCGGCCGTCAGAATATGCGCACGGGCGATTTCCGGCGCGGCATAGACCAGCGCCATCGAATCCTGCAATTGATCGCGAAAGCCGAATGCGCCGCTCGATTGATAGAGCGCCGTGCGGCCCCAAAAGCGGCAGCTCAAAGATTGATACAGGAGCCATCGATTCAGGAGAAAATCCGTGGAGAGCAGCGGTGTGCGCACCTGCAAAGTTCCCAGCACGGAATCCCACCACCGGTGCGTGAGTTCGAGCGCACTTTCAATTTGCTCGCGCGTCTGAAAGCGTTTCACCAATGCGCGCACGCTATCGATAGTGTCCCCTTGTCCCAGCAGAAAGAACACCTCCACCTGGCCTCCGCGAGGTATGCTGACAGGTACTTCGAGCGCGGCCGCCGGGTCGATACCCGCGCCCGTGCGGTTATCGAGCCGTACGCGCTCGAGCGCCGCCGGCATCGAGCGCGAGCCGTTGCGTCCCAGGAATTGGGTGCGGTCTCCCGAATAAGAAGCGGGCGCGGGACTGGAGGCGGCAAAGCTGAGATGCTCGGTGAAGCTGCCGTTCCAGGATTGGGATGCCAATACAGCACCGGATTCGCGATCGTAGGAAGTGTTCACGTGCAATTGCTGATCCTCGCGGTTGGTTCCCAGCACCCACTCGGCGAAGAAGGTGACGGTAAGACGCCGCGGACGCGACGAATCGTTGCGCAGTCGCAGGCGCATCACCTTGACAGGGTAGCCCTCTCCGTTTTCCGAAATGGGAATGAAGACCGTCAACTCCTGCCCGATGGCATGGCTGTTGTGTTCAAAGATGGTGTAGCCTTGGCCGTGACGGGCGCGGTAGGCGTCTCGCTCCCGGATGGGTAGAGCCGTCGGTGTCCACACTGTGCCGGTTTCTTCGTCGCGCAGGTAAATCGCTTCGGGCGGCCGGCCGGTGATCGGGTCGTTGTACCAGGGCGTCAGCCGGTTGGACTGGCTGTTGCCGAACCACGTGCAGCCCAGACCGCTCTCGCTGACGATGGCGCCAAATGTGGCGTGCGCCATGACATTTACCCAGGGCGCCGGGGTGCTGCTGCCCGGCTTCAGATAGATCGCATATTCGCGGCCGTCGGGAGTGAATCCACCGAGGCCGTTGAAGTATGGCAATTCGAGAAACGGCAAGGGCTGAGACGGTTCCTCCTGTCCGCCGCTGGCGGCGAAAGGCGGCGCACTGATCCCCTCGCCGCCAGCCATGAGTTGCTGCTGCAGCGGACCCCGGCTGCCGCTGAGGACGGCGCTCGAAACTGCCAGAATCAACTCGCGGTGTTCATTGGGGAGGGCATGCCAGTTGCGAAGGAAAACGCCACCCGGCTTGTCCACGGTTTCGGCTGGCGAATGCGCCTCAACCAGTCGCATCAGTTGCTGGTACAAGGGACGGTCGTAACTGGAACTCTCCTGGTTGAGGACGATCAGGTCGGCGCGAAAGCCGTGCAAGCGCCAGTAGTTTTGCGCGAGTAACAGTTCGCGCACCAGCGGCGTGCCGCGCGGCTCTACCAGGGTGACCGTCAGCATAGGCAAATCGCCCGAGATGCCGTACTGCCAGAGCGCGGATTGTCCCAGGTGGTTGCGCGCCAGGCGATCACCCGAAATGCGCAGCCGTGGATTGGGGTACAACAGATGACTGGCCAGATCCTGGAAACGATGCGCGGCCGCGGGGCCGATGCCAAGGTAACGAAACTCGAGCTGCGCGCGCCTCCAAGCCATTTCAAATGCGCGCGAGACTGCCTCCGGACGGCGGAATTTGTTGACCATGGCCAGCAGCGCGTCACGGGAGGCGGCGGCCAGCGTAAGGAACGTAAGCTCTATCCGGGCACGCGGTTCGAGCACGGCCCGGCCACGCAGGCTGAAAATCGGGTCGAGAACCGCGCCGGCAGATCCGGTCAGGTCGCGGGCCAAGGCTTCGGCGGCGTCAGGCGTCTTCGCGCGGCCCAGGAAAAGCGCGCGGTCGGTTTCAAATTGAATATCAGACGCCGCGCCCAGCAGCACGTGCGCAACCCAGATGGGCGGCTCGTCGGGAGAGCGCGGACGCCGGTGCGCGACCAGCACACCAGGCTCCGGGCATTCGGTCTCGATGAACATTTTGGAGAAAGCCGGGTGGGCTCGATCGGCGGCGTGAGGAGCCAGCGCCAGCTCGGCGTAACTGGTAAATTCGAGACTCCGGTTTCTCGCCGATCGGTTGGTTACGCTGAGCCGGCGCAATTCCACGTCGTCCTCAGCGGCGACGGTGACATCCAAGACGGTTTGGATGCCCGCCCAGTTGCGGTGGAACTCGGCGCGATCCGCGGAAAAGTGGGCCGAAGCAGAGCCTCGCGCGGCGGCAATCGGCTGCTGCGCGGCCGACCATACCGCATCCGACCGCAGGTCGCGCAGGTACAGAAAGCTGCCCCACGGATCGAGCGTCGTGTCAGACTGCCAACGCGTGATGTCGATATCCTTCCAACGGCTGTAACCGGTGCCGCTGTTGGTCACCATCAGGGAGTAGCTGCCGTTACCCTGCAGATGGACGCGCGGAACGGAGGACACTTCGTCCCAAACGCGCTCGGCAGGCTCGTCGGCGGCAGCGGTGCGGATGGGCGGAAAGGTTTCCTGCTTCTCAACCAGCGGCGAGCGGGTGATGGGGATGCGTTCGAACAGCAGCGTTTCGATGGCCCGGACGCGCAGATCGGAGTGAAAGCGGCGTTCGACGATTCGGCCGTGCAGCACATTGTCCAGGGCCAGCAGGCTCATGCCCTGGTGGTGCGCCATGTAGGCGTAGATGACGACTCCCATCTCGCCGTCGCGCTGGTTTTGGCGCGTGTAATCGATGGATTCGTAAAGGCCCATGGGGCCCTGCAGGCCGGCGGCTTCCAACCGCCGGAGGTTCTCGATCGCGGCGCGGGGTTCGATCAGGAGCGCGAGCATGGTGGCGTAGGGCGCTACCACCAGGTCCTCCTCGAGATCCTGTTCGAGCGCTAAAGCCGGCACGCCAAAAGCGCGATATTGATAGGTTTGCCGGGCGTCCAGGGCGCTATAGGCGCATTCGGAAACGCCCCAGGGTATGGATTTTTCGCGGCCATAATCGATCTGCAGTTTCACCGCCTGGCGGCAGGCCCAGGAGAGCAGCGAATTGCTGAATGCGCGCGTAAACAGAAGCGGCATCAGAAATTCGAACATGGTTCCGCTCCAGGACAGCAAGGCGTTGTGTCCGGCGGAATGCACCAGCGGGCGGCTCAGCGCGGCCCAATGGGCGATAGGCACGTCTCCTTTGGCGATGGCCACCAGGCTCGCCAGACGGCATTCGCTGGCCAGCAGATCGTAATGGCTGGTGAATTCGAGCGGGCCGCCCACCAGATAGCCGATGCCGAACAGACGGCGCCGCCGATCGTAGAGGAAGCCCATGTTGATGCCGGCGGCAAGCTGCTTGGCCTGGCTGATCAGCAGTTCGAACTTCCGGACAGTCTCGGCGGCGGCGGCTTTGGCCGACCGGTAGTCGGCGTCGAGCTGATCGAGCCAACGCGCCATATTGGGATCAAGGCTGGGAGCAAGGCCGGCCGCGCCGCGGCGGGAGAGCAGCCAGTCCATTGACGGAGAGGCCGCACCGGCGAGTACCGCGAGCGATGGCGCCGCATGCAGAATGCGCCGGCGTAGTTTGACGGCTTCGTCTCCCAGACTGGCCAGCGAAGAATCCGGCGGCTCGGCGAGCGTTTCCATCCAATGCAGGTAGCGGTCGAGCGTTTCGATCCACGAATTGACCTCGCGGGTGAGCCGCGCCAGCCAATAGGCGCGTTCGTCGCCGCCCGTATCCTGCCAGCGCGCGCTCTGGGGCATTTGCGCGATGGGATTGGCGGCCAAACGCAGGCGGGCAATCAGCTCGTGCCCTTCGCTTTTGCCATGCAGCAGCCGCCGGATGACGCGCAGCGGCGCCGATACGGAAGGATCATGGCCGCAGGTTTCCACCAGGATGGCGGTGGTATCGGCTAAGCCGCGCAGGCACGCCTGATCGACCAATGGATCGCGCAGGGTTTCGCGGCAGCCTTGCTCGAGCACCCAGAGGCTGGCGGTCAGATTTCCGCTATCGACCGTGGAAACGTAGCGCGGCAGCAGAGGGGCCAGCGAGCTGGTGTCGTACCAGTTCAGCAGATGGCCCTCGTAACGCTCCAGGCGGTCCAGTGTGGCCATGGTGTTGGAGCAGCGTTTAAGAAACTCATCCGCGGTGAGGTAGCCCAAATCGCGCGCGGCCAGCGCCGAGGCCAGCCATAGCCCGATGTTGGTGGGCGACGTGCGGCGCGCCACCTCTACATTCAGGCTGAGCTGTGAATTATCCGGAGGAAGCCAATTAGTATCGGGGCCCACCAGGTCGTCGAAATAGCGCCAGGTTTTGCGCGCCAGCCGGCGCAGGTAATGCGTATCCTGGCGCGTAGGGGACTGGCCATCCTCCGCGCCCTGGGTACGGCCGAGCCAGCGCATAACACCGGGAGAGAGCCCCCAGAGGAAGGCTAGCGCGCAGGTCGGCAGGCCGGCGCCGCGCAGGCGCAACACGATGATCAGCACCAAAGAAGCGCCCGAAATTATCCAAAGCTGCCGGCGGATGGCTGCGGCAAATTTGTGCGCGGTGGCGCCCGCGTGCTCCGCCGTCTGCCATTCCAGAAGGTGCCGGTGGCTGATGGTGTCGCGGAAGGCCACCCGCGCAATGGCATCCACGGCCAGCCAGGCTTGATGCGGCAGGAAGGCCAGCATCACCACGGCGCGCACCAGTTCATCGGCTGCGCCGCGCCACCCGTAGACGGCGCCTTGCAGGACCCGCGCCAGACGATCGAGCAGCGGCGTCACGGCCGGGATGCCGATGGCCAACACCGCCACCAGCGTCCAGACGCCGGGTACCCTCGAGAGCAGCCAGCCCAACAAGAGCAGGAGCACGAAGGCTACCGGGACCAGGCTGCGCCGCAGGTTGTCGAAAATGCGCCAGCGGCCGATGGTGGAGAGCGGATTCCTCTCTTTGGTTCCCGCCGCTGTGGGGACGTGGCTGAAAACCCACGGAGCGATCTGCCAATCGCCGCGTATCCAACGGTGCTGGCGGCTGCTATGGCTGGCATAATCGAGGGGCAGGTTTTCGAAGATCTGGATGCCGGTGGCCATGCCCACGCCCGCGTAGGTGCCTTCAATCAAATCGTGGCTCAGCAGGGTCTCGGGGGGGAAGCGATTGCCCAGAATGGTGCGGAAGGCGTGCAGGTCGTAGATCGCCTTGCCTTGAAAAATCCCCTCGCCGAAGAGGTCTTGTTGGGCGTCCGAGACGGCCTGACAATAGGGATCCGTGCCGTGGGTATCGGCAAAAATACGGGTAAAACGGGTCGCGGTGGCGCCCGGCAATGCGATCTCCACGCGGGGCTGGATGATCGTAAAGCCGCGCTGCCGCACGCGGGTGACCGGATCGATCTGCACGCGGTTTAGCGGGTGCGCGATGGTCTCGATCATCCGCCGCGCGGAATCTGGCGGCAGTTGCGTATCGGAATCGAGCGTGATCACGGAGCGCACCGGCTGCGGCAAGGAGCCTTCGAGCAGAATCTCCGGCCGCCCTTCCCCGGCCAGGTACGCGTTCAATTCCTCGATCTTGCCGCGCTTGCGCTCGCGGCCGATCCATTTCTGCTCGCTCTCGGACCATTCTCGCTGCCGGTGAAAGAGGAGGAATGCGCCGCGGGGATAGCGGGAATTCAGCCCGGCGATGCCGTCGCGCACCGCTCGCACCAGGTCGGCATCGCCCGGCATGGCCTGCTCGGGCGCGTCGGTGAAATCGGAGAAAAGGCTGAAGAAGAGATTGGCTTGCCGGTTGGCCAGAAATCGCACCTCCAGTTTCTCCACTTCGCGGCGCGCCACTTCCAGGCTCGACAACATCATCGGTACCACCACCAGGGTGGCCTGGTCCGGCGGAATGCCGTCTTTGAAATCCATGGCCGGCAGTTCGTCAGGCGGCAGCAGCGATATAACCAGAGCATTGACTATTTGAATGGCCAATTCACTCAGAGGGAACAGCGCCAACAGGCCGAGCCAGAGAAGGTGCGTTTCGTGCCGCATACCGCCGTTCCAGGCGAGGGCCAGGGAAACCATGACGAAGCATACCGTGAGCGACGAGATACTGCCCAGATACAATGGCGTGGCGCGGCGGCGCACCATGCGCAGGAATCTCTTGCCGAGCGGCAACCGCGCCCCGGTATCGGCCTCCAGCCGTAGGGCGCCATCGCCGATCAGGTAGTAAGCCACGTGCCCGGCGTCGGAGCCGGGGCCCTGGGCGGCTAGCGCGTTGGCCCGCCGCGCGATATCGAGCTCCGGTTTTCCGCTTTGGCGCGCGATACGTTCCACCGCGCGGCGGCAGCGGTCGCGCGTGGCGAAATCGGTGTGTGGATAAATGCCGCCGGGGTCCGTGCGGAGCTCCGCCTCCACCAGGCTGACGGATTCGAAGACCTCCGCGAATTCAATGCGCGATAAAGTGCGCAGGCTGCCGAACGCGTTGGCCGTAGAGACCGATTCGGCGGCTTCTTCGGTGTGCTGGACGCGGACGATATCGGTAAGCGGCTTACCCAACCGCTCTTCAATCCAGTGTTGCAACGGAGCCAGTGCATCCTCTTCTTCTTGCAGTTGCTCGGCAAGCGACGTGAGGAAATAGGGCTCCAGCGCGATAGGCTCGCTCTCCATGCGTTCGAGAATGCGGCCAAATACCTCAGGACCGCGGCGGGCCCCGGCCGCCAGGCGGTTGGCCCACAGATAGGCAGCTTCGCGCAAACCTTGCGCCCGGCTGATGCGCGTGGCGAGCCACGCCAGCGCCTCCACCAGCGCCACACGCAAAAGCATAGGAAAGGACCACAATTCCGCGATAGTGAGCGGCGCCACCTCCTGGTACCGCTGCAGGCAATCCGCGATGTTAGTCTCGTCGAGAGAGTAGTTGTGGTGCGCGGCCAGCGCTTTGGCCAGCTCATAGATGTAGGGCGTTCCGGATTCATCCGCGGGCAGGATCTGGTAATAGCGGTGCGGGAGGTGGCGGCGAATCTCGGCGGCTTGGGTACGGATCAGATGACCGTTGTCCAGCAGCCATTCGCCCGCGCCCGTCAAGACGTGATCGAGGCGCACGGACTCGCCCAGCACGCCGCGGGAGGCCTCGATCATTTGTTCGTTGACGGCCAGTTGCGAAAGGATGTTGGGTTTGGCGGGGCGCGGCTTTCCACGCCGGGCCGCCGCGCGGTGGGCGAAATCTTCAACATCTTCTTGCGGCTCGGCGGCCGCGCGTCCGGAGACCAGATTCCAGCCGGGCGGATCTGGCGAATCGGATAATACGAAGACGGCCGGGGAACCCGCTCGCTGCAGGATCTGCACGATCTGCTGCAGACCGGCGGGCACCGTCCGCACGATGATCAGACACTCGTCGTCGAAACGTAGGGCGCCGTATTTTGCCCAAATGCCATTTTGCCCGAACCCGGCTTCGTCGAGCGGGCCGCACGAATAGGCGTGCTCGCTCGCAGAACCAGCTATGGATTTGTAGGCTCGTGCGGATTCTGCTTCATCGGGGCCATAAAAGGCAAGAAGTGTCCTCAGGGGTCTAAGCGCGTTCATCCCGGGTCGGGTGCCATTACCAACCACGCCCCCGCACCAGACGAGTCAACAAGCCGAGCAAAAATAAGAAGCCGAACGTCAGTGCCACCAGCGCAGAAAATGCAGCCGGATGAGCGAGGGTAGCGATCATCCCGAGTAAACTCATTAGTGCGAACAGAATCATCCATCCGAGCATATGGTCGTTTCCCTAAGTTGAGAGGCTAATTACCTAATTACTGCGTGAAAAATTACCGCGTGAAAACTGCTTGGCACAATTGTAGCACTTACTCGTGAGCAATGCGGATGCCTATGTGAATTAGAATACATCCATAAGAAAATTGGCATTGTGATTGCAATACGCATCGCCAGGAGATGGGTCTTGGCTGTGGCTTGTTGCATCGCACAGATACTGGAACAGTATCGCCAATCTATTTTCACTTACCTTTACCGGCTCGTGCAAGAAGAAGAAGCTGCCGAGGAAATCGCGATCGAGGTATTACTACTGGCCTATCACGGGGGCATGGCGTATGCGGGCGCCCCTCGCTTTAGACTGCTTCTGTTCCGGCAGGCCACCCGCTTGGCGTTTCGGCGGCTAGGGCAATGCGCTCCTTTGCCGCCTGTTGAGGAAACTGTTCCCTCACGGTCGCGGGTATCTGTGTCAGTGCCTCGCGCAGTCGCCGCACTACCCGTAAGAGAACGCGCCGTCCTGTTGATGCACAAATACGAAGGGCTCAATTATGCGCAGATCGCCACGGTGCTGGCTTGCCCTGAATCCACGGCGAAAGAGTTGCTGTGGCGGGCCTATCACGCCTTGCGTTTGCAGCTGTTGAATGCCCGCTCTATGGCTTGCGCCACACCTTCTTAAGCGTTCTGCGTCGCGCGCGAACTTACCTTGGGTAATGCAATAAAGAAAGTGGCGCCCTGCCCGGGTTCAGATTCGACCCAGATACTACCCCCGTGGCGCTCGACGACGTGTTTGGTTATGGCCAGTCCCACTCCGGCGGTAGGTGGCGTGTCGTTGTTGAGGCGCTTAAACGTGCCGAAGATCCGGTTATAATAGCGCGGGTCGATTCCGCGTCCGTTGTCTGCAACGGACAAAATCCACGTCGCTTCCGTTGGCCGCGCGCCCACGTGGATCTGGGGCGTAGCCTCGCTGCGAAATCTGATCGAATTTTCAATCAGGCTTGCCAACGCATAAGTGATCTGCGCCGGATTACACCACACCTCCGGAAGCGGGTCGTGGCTGATGCGTGCGTCGTGCGGCCCGGCCGTTTGTTCCACGATGGCCAGGGCAGCCGACAGTAATTCTTCCGCGCGGCACAGTTGATGGGCGCTGGCGGAGCCGGCCACCCGCGCATACGTGCGGAGTCCCGCCATCAGGCTTTGCAGCCGTTCGGTGGCATTCTGCAGAAGCCCGAACAAGACCTCCGCATTGCTGTCCATGGCTCCCCGGTAGCGCCGCAGAATCAAGTCCGCAATGGAGCACACCTGGTTGAGAGGGCTGGCCAGATCGTGAAGCGAATCGGAGCCGAGCGGTACGGAAAAGTCGGCCTCCACGGGAGCATCTGGCGGGTCAGTTCCCATCGAACCCTTCCGGAGCCCGTGCGGCACGCGCCGCATTCACTTCAGATCTGCTGGCTGCGGCCGGCAGGAGCACGCGGACCCGTGCCCCTTTTCCTGGCTGGCTTTCCACTTGGACGTCGCCGCCGGTGCTGCGCACAAATCCGTGCACGGCGGCCAATCCCAGTCCGCGGCCGGCGAACTTGGTGGTAAAGAAGGGGTCGAACACCTTTTTTTGCGTGTCCTCATCCATGCCGCAGCCGTTGTCACCCACTTCCAGCAGAACGTACTGGCCCGGCGCGATTTCGGAGCTCGTAAAATCCCGGGCTGTTCCCGGCCCGAGTTCCACCGCCGCGGTGCGCACGGAAATCGTACCCGGCGAGCCTTCCTCGATGGCTTCCACGGCGTTGCGCAGCAGGTCCACAACTGCTTGCCGCAGTTGCTCCGGATCGGTCTGAACGGGCGGTAGAATGCTGGGTCTTTGGAATTTCACGCGAATGGTTTTGGGAACGCCGGCGCGCGCCAAAGCATCCTGTACGGCCTGGCTCACGTCAGCGCTTTCCAGCCGGAGATTTCCCTTGCCGGCATAAGCCAACATACGGCGGGTGATTTCGGCAGCTCGCTCACCCGCCTGAATGACTCCTTGCAAAACCTCCTGCGCGGGATGGTCAGGCGGCAAATCCTCCATTGCGTAACCGGCGCCGCACAGAATGGCCACCAATAGATTGTTGAAGTCGTGGGCCACGCCCGCGGCTAGCCGGCCAATAGTCTCGATCTTCTGCTTCTCCCTTAGAGTATTCTCCGCCTGCTTCTGGCTTTCGATTTCGGTGGAAGTTCCCAGCCAGTGCGTAATCTCTCCGGCATCGTTGCGCAACGGGAGAGCGCGCGCGAGATGCCACCGGTAGCCGCCATCATTCGCCCGCCGCAGTCGATGCTCGACCTCAAAAACCGCGCCGGCATCCACGGCGGTACGCCACGCCTTCCAGGTGGGCGCCCAGTCGTCCGGGTGAATTACTTCCCGCGAGACCAGGGAGGACGCCTCCTCCACATCCGGGCCCATGTATTCGATCCAGCGCTGATTGACGTATTGCAGGCGGCCTTCGGCATTCGCCGTCCACACCATTTGCGGCATAGCTTCCAATAGGGTCTGGTAGCGCCGCTCGCTGGCCTCGAGCGCCGTCCGCTGTTCGTCCAGCCGGCGCTGCATGGCAAAACGCTCGATGGCGTTGCGGACCAGGGGAGGAAGCGTTCCGGCGGTCACCTGCCCTTTGGGAAGGTAGTCCATGGCCCCCGCCTTCATCGCCTTCACGGCCACATTCTCGCCGCCAAATGCAGTCAGGACGATGAAAGCGCACGGGACCCCGCTCGGCTCGCCCCGCAGACGCGCGAGCGTCTCGATACCATCCATATCAGGGAGATTTACGTCCAACAGCGCGCAGTCGGGGCCCCACGACCGGACCTTCTCTATCCCCGCCGCCGCGGTGCCGGCGTCGGCGAACTCGAACGCTTCGGTGTCCGATTGCCAAAGACACTGCTTATAGACTTCGCGGTCGAGTGCATTATCTTCAATGATCAGGATTTTCGATCGCCGGGCGGCTTCCATGTTTCTTTTCTCGCTGCACCTTCTAAGCCAAACGGATTCCCCCGCCCACAACGGCGTCCGATTTGACCCGTTTGGCGCGATTACAAGATGGGTCCGAAACTTGCAAATGCCGATACGATCTGCGCCTATGGTGATTGAACAGAAGCATATCGGCATCATCGATTGTTATAGTTGGGGTTCATTCGTGTCAATGGCTGGCCGCATCGCGATCGCCCGGCGGGGCAAATTTTGCACTTTTGGTCAAACAAGAATTGCACGCTTGTGCCATTGGTCTTCGGGCGGCGTTTGCGCGCGATCGAATTGAGTTAAATCATGTTTAACGTCCTGTTAGCCGAAGATAATCCAGCCGATGTGTATTTAATTCGCGAGGCTCTTCGAGAACACCAGGTGGAATGTGATGTCCGGATCGCCACCGACGGGCAACAGGTTTTGCAAATCCTATCCGCCGGCGAATCCCCGGCCGACCCGCGCCAACCCGCGCTCATCATCCTGGATTTAAACCTTCCGCGACACGACGGCATTGAGATCCTGCAGCACATTCGAGACACGGCGCAAGTGCCTGGTGTTCCAGTAGTTGTGTTGACCTCGTCGGATTCACCGCACGACCGGGAGGCGGCCACGCAACTGGGGGTGGCGCGTTTCCTGCAAAAACCTTCCAGCCTGGATCAGTTTCTCAGTCTGGGTGCCATATTCAAGGAACTGCTGGAGCAGTCGGCGAGACTGCGGCAACGTTGCTCGTGATCGACGGAAATGAAGCGGTATTTCACGGTAAAATGTCCAATAGAGCAAGGAGCACTCGGTGGCGCACATTTTAATTGCAGATGACGACGCGGGTCAGAGGTCCGATCTCGCCGAGATGGTAGCTTCCCTCGGCTTTGAGGTGGAAACGGCCGCCGACGGCCAGGAAGCCCTCGCCAAACTGGCGCATGTTCCCGCCAAAGTTATAGTCACGGACCTGGTCATGCCGCGTATGGACGGGGTCGCCTTGTTGAAGGAAATGGCGGCGCGTGGCATTCAGATCCCCGCAATTGTCCTGACCGGATTCGGCAGCATCGATCAGGCGATATCCTTCGTCCATGATCTGAAGGCGTTTTGGTTTCTGGAAAAGCCCGTCCAGCCCAGCGTATTGCGCACTCTGCTCGAACGCGCCGTTCAGCAGAGCCATTTGGTGGACGAAGCCGAACGTTTGCGGCAGGAACTGAGCTACCGGGGTGTGCTGGGCGACCTGGTGGGCGATTCTCCGGCGATGAAGGAGATCTATTCGCTGGTACGCCAGGTGGCGCCAACCACGGCTTCAGTGCTGATCACGGGCGAAAGCGGCACGGGAAAAGAACTGGTGGCGCGCGCGATTCACAATCTCAGCCCGCGCAGCCGCGGCCCCTTTGTGGCCATCAACTGCGCCGCCTTGCCCGAAAGCCTGATGGAAAGCGAGCTTTTCGGACATGAGAAGGGCGCTTTCACCGGAGCGGTCGAGCGCCGCGCGGGATGTTTCGAACAGGCTCAAAATGGCACCTTGTTGTTGGACGAGATCAGCGAGATGCCCATCGCTACGCAAGCCAAACTCCTGCGCGCCATCGAGGAGTCGAAAGTGCGCCGGTTGGGCGGCACCCACGACATCCCGGTCTCCGCGCGCATTCTGGCGGCCACCAATCGCCCGCCCGATATTGCGATGAGTTCGAAGATGCTGCGCGAGGATCTGTACTACCGGTTAAACGTGTTCCATATCCCGCTGCCGCCGCTGCGCGAGCGCAAGCAGGACATACCCATGCTGGCCGCCGCTTTGATCCGGGACGCCAACCAAAAGCATGGCTGCCGCGTAACGCACGTGAGTCCGGCAGTGATCGATTGGCTCACCGGCCGGTCGTGGCCGGGTAACGTACGCGAGTTGCGCAACCTGATAGAGCGCGCGGTAATCATGACAGGCGCGGGTGAGATTCAAGCGCGGCATTTGCCGGAAGGGGCGCCGCCGGTGGTGGCCCAACCGCAGTCTGTGCCGGACGATGTATTACAGGTGCGTTCCGGGCTGCCGCTAAGCGATATTGAGGAGGCCTACATCCGCCTCACACTCAAGCAAACGCATCACAACCGGCGGCAGGCCGCCGAATTATTGGGCATCTGTCTGCGCACCCTGCATACCAAGCTCCGCTCGTATCAACCGGAGAAGGCTACCGCGGCGGCTAGCGGCAGTAATTCCGCCGAGTAGCCGCGACGCCTAAGCCCGCCCCATCGTCGCGAACATAACGATAGCCGCCAGCGTCATGATGGCTGCTGTTAGCCAGCCTAGAAAACGCAACGGACCGCGACTCACATGACGTCCCATGATGGATCGATCGGAAGACAAGATTACCGCCACGATGATGAGCGGCGGCGCCAGGACGCCATTGATGACCGCGGACCAAAATAACATAGCCACTACGCCGAAACCGGCAAAATTGAGCGCCAGACCCAGCAGGAAGGCGGCGGCCAGAACAGTATAAAATTGGGGAGCCCGGTGCGGCGGAAATTTCAGTGAATCGCGCCATTGGGCGCCTTCGGCAACGGCGTAAGCTGTCGATCCGGCGAGAACCGGCACGCTGAGCATCCCGGTACCCACGATGCCCAGCGTAAACAGAAGATAGGCGGCATGGCCGGCCAGCGGTCTTAAAGCGGCGGCGGCCTGTTCGGTGGTGGCAATTCGGGTTGCCCCATGCGAGTGCAGCGTGGCGCCGGTAGTCAGAATGATGAAATACATGATCACGTTCGAAAACAGCATGCCGGTGATCACGTCTAACTTCGAATCTTTCTTCTCCTGCGCGGTCGCGCCGGTGCGCCGGGCTGGTGGCCGGCTGCGCTTTTCCTCCACCTCCTGGTTTGACTGCCAGAACAGGAGGTATGGTGAAATCGTGGTACCGAGCAGAGCCACGAAGGTCGTGACGTAAGTTGCCGACCACTGTACCTGCGGGACCAGAGTGGCATAGAGGGCCCTGTGCCAATCCGGATGCGCGCAGAATGCCGAAATCACATAGGCGAACAGGACCAGGGTCAGCCACTTAAAGATACGGGCTATCTGGCGGTAAGATGACCAGGCCATCAGTCCTACTAACAGCAGCGCATATATGGGCGTAAAAACGTAAGCGGGCAGGCCGGTGACCATAGCTGTGGATGCACCCATGGATCCGAGGTCCGCACCAATGTTGACCACGTTGGCGATCACCAGGAGAGCGCATGCCGGCCACAAGGCCCAAGGCCCGAAGCGTTTGCGAATCAGACCGCCCAACCCGCAGCCACTTACCATGCCCAGCCGCGCACAGATAAGTTGTACGGCGACCATTAAAGGGAAGATGAACCAGGCCGTCCAGAGCGTAGAATAGCCAAACTGCGCGCCGGCTATGGAGTAAGTGCCGATGCCGGATGGATCGTCGTCGGCCGCGCCCGTAATCAGACCGGGACCTAGCTTGGAAATAAAGTCGCCCACGCCCGCGCGGGTGGCGAGCCTGGCGGGTGGCGCAGCTGGCATCTCTTAGCTGTTAGCAATCGTTATGCCAGGAATGTTACAGACGTTAGCCGCCACATCATACGGGGAGGGTGAAGTAAAGCGTAGCGCCGTTTCCTTCTTGCGATTCCGCCCAAATCTCACCCCCATGCCGCAACACGATCGTGCGGCAAATGGCCAGGCCGAGGCCAACGCCGGAATGTCCGCCGGTATCCAGGTGTTCAAAAGGCTGGAAGATCTTCTCGAGATAGCCGGCTGCAATGCCGGGCCCGTTATCCCGTACGGCGAACACCCAGCGGTCCTGCTGTTCCTCCGCCGTAATTTCGATCAATGGAGCGGCTGAGCCCCGGTAGGCCAACGCATTGCGCAGCAGGTTCTCGAATACTTCCATCAAGCGGTCGGGGTTACCTCTGACGCGCGGAAGATTGCGATAGTTTACCTGCGCGCCGGCATCGCTCAATTCCTTTTTTAGCTTAGCCAGCACGGACCGGAGCAATACATCCATTGGTGCGGATTGGAACAATGAGTCGTCTAACTGAAGAGCGACGGAATAATGTGATAAGCCATCCACTAAGGAGTCGATCCGGCGCGCGCCTTCTACAATGAAGTTGAGACTCTCGCTGGCGGGCGGTTGCACCGCGGCGCCCCTATGCAATAGTTCCGCGTGGGTGCGGATCGAACGCAGGGGTGCGCGCAAATCGTGGCATGCGCGCAACAGAAGTTCACTGACGCGGCGGTCGTCGTGCATCCTCTCGCGCGTCTTTTCTTCCTGGCTGTCTTCCGGCACGATGTTAGTGACTAAGTTAGCACATGGTTGCCACTGATCGGCACGACTCGCACAGCCGGCAACTCCTAGAGGCGCCGCGAGGTAACCTGCTTCGGTCGCTATGCAATATTTGCCGAGCGCCCGGCAGCTGGTCCGGAAGGCATCAAAGATGCAGGGGAAAAGCATAGGAGTTTTTATGCAAACTGACAAAATCATCAAGACAGATCCAGACAAGAAATACCGGAGCGTCCTTTCTGCCAGTACGCTGGCTGGTAATGACGTACGCAATTCCAGCGGCGAAGATCTCGGCAAGATCTCGGAAATCATGATTGACATACCTACCGGCCGGGTGGCCTATGCAGTCCTTTCGTTCGGAGGTTTTCTCGGTATGGGCGACCGGCTCTTCGCCCTTCCATGGAGCATTCTAAAGGTAGATGAAGACGAGAAGTGCTTCATCCTGGATGTAGACAAGCAGGTTTTGAAGAATGCGCCGGGATTCGACAAGAGTAACTGGCCGGACATGAGTGACACCACCTGGGGTGGCAAGGTATTCAGTTATTACCATGTTGAGCCCTACTGGGAAACTCGTGAAAAGACGTTTCGCGGCGGTGGCGGTTACTAATTCTGTTTAGATTGGACGGAGTGTTCGACAATGCCTGAAAAAAAAACAATGGAACGAGCGAGTAAAAAGAAGTCGCCGAGCTCCCAGGCCGGAGAATACGTACGGGAGGAGATGGATCACATCCGGCAAGGAAAGCATGGGGCGCGGTCG
>CAWFUH010000015.1:0-69946 GCA_963818855.1 Bryobacterales bacterium
AAGGCGGCCCAGTTTTTCTCTTCTTCAGCCAACTGCCGGCGGCCCGCCGCGGTGATCTGATAGTAGCGCGCCCGGCGATTATTGCCGGAAACGCCCCACTCCGCCTTGAGCCAGCCGGACTGCGTCATGCGATGGAGCGCGGGATAGAGAGATCCTTCTTCCAGCCGGAGGGCGTCGGCCGAGAGTTGCCCGATGTGCACCGTGATGCCGTATCCGTGCATGGGTCCTCGCCCAGCAAGGGTTTTCAGGACCAGAAGATCGAGGGTGCCTTGCAGACGGTCGTTCACGTGTTTCGGCATTCCGGATCTTCCATAGCTGGCTATAGTAGCTGGCTATAGGAAGTCTACCGGAGAACCGCAGCGTTTGTCAACCGGCCGGCGCTCAATTTACACCCAAACCTTCTGCACCGGCGCGCCTTCCTTGCACAGATCGCAATGCGCGGCATCGGCATAATAACTGGCGTTGAGCCGGGCCAGGTAATAAAGCGGCAACTCACCGAAGTCGCGAGTGCGGGGAGTAGGCTGATAGATAATCACCGCCAGCGCTACCACGCGCGCGCCCCGCGATTCGAGCAGTTCACGCATCTCGCGCAGTTTGCGGCCGGAGCGCAGGATGTCGTCCACCAGCACCACCTGTTCGCCGGGTTGTTGTTCCAGAAATTGGCGGAAGCGCAGGGGCTGGCCGGTATCGTCGCGCTCGGCCCAATACACCTGGCGCGCGCGCAGCGCTTCGCACACGCCATACGCCACCGGCAATCCGGCGTTGGCGGGTGTGACAATCGAAAGCTCCGGGATGATGGCGCGGATCTCCGCGTTTTCACGTAGCAGGCGGCTCAAACCCACGCTCAGCATGCGGGCGTGCTGGTAGTAGCGCATGGCTAGCGGAACCTGCAGGTACTCGTTCGAGTGCAGACCGTTGGTGTATTCAAAATGGCCTTCGCGCAGCGCGCCGGTCTCGCGCAGAACGCGCACGACTTCGTCTTGTGTAGGTAGCAAGTGCATGTTTACTAGTGAACCCGCGTGCCAGCATAGCACAGCGCCGGAAGTAACTGAGCCGCAACCGTCAGGGAGCGTTTCGGGAAAGCCCGCCGATAGACCTGAATCTGGTAACTTCGAGTATAGATCATGAAGCATCGCCTGATTATCCTTTTGCTGCCGCTGTCGCTGGCCGCACAGAACCTCGAAGAATTTGCGAAGAAAGTCACCGAGTTTACGCTTCCCAATGGCCTGCATTTCATCGTGGTGGAGCGGCATGAAGCTCCCGTCGTATCGTTTCATACGTATGTGAATGCCGGTTCGGTGGACGATCCCTCCGGCGCCACCGGCATTGCCCACATGTTCGAACACATGGCCTTCAAGGGCACCGAAAGCATTGGCAGCAAGAACTGGCCTGAGGAGAAGAAAGCCATCGAGCAGGAAGAGGAGGTCCGCGATCGTCTCGATGCCGAGCGCAACAAGGGAATCAAGGCGGACCCCCAGAAAGTTGCGGCGCTGGAGGCGGAGGTGAAAGCCGCCGAAGAAAAGTCCGAATCGTATGTCGTATCGAATCTCTACCCGCGTATTATTGAGGAGAATGGCGGCGAAGGGATGAACGCCCAGACCGCATGGGATTCGACTGAGTATTTCTACAGCCTGCCGTCCAACCGGCTGGAGTTATGGTTCCTGCTGGAATCGGAGCGGTTCATTCAGCCGGTGTTCCGCGAATTCTACAAAGAGCGCGACGTGGTGATGGAAGAGTACCGCATGCGCGTGGAGTCCGAACCGCAGGGCAAACTGGTGCAGACGTTTCTGGCAACCGCTTTCGCGGCCTTCCCATACCGAGTGATGGGCACCGGCTGGCCGAGCGACGTCGCCCATCTGCGGCGCGCCGACGCCTTGCGTTTCTTTCACGAGTATTACGTGCCCGGTAACATCACTCTGGGAATCGTGGGAGACGTGAACCCCGCCGAGGTCCGGCGCCTGGCGGAGAAGTACTTTGGCCCGATGCCAAAGCGCCCCCTGCCGCCACTGCTGCATACTACCGAGCCCGCGCAGGCGGGTCCCAAGCAGGCGGAGGTGGAGTCGCCCAGCCAGCCTCTGTTAGTCCTGGGCTATAAGCGCCCGGATGAGTACAGCAAGGAAGATCCGGTCTTCGACGTCATCAGCGGTGTCCTCTCCAGCGGCCGCACCGGCCTGCTCTACAAGGAGATGGTGCGCGACAAGCAGATTGCGCTCGAAGCCGAGGCGGAGGATACATTCCCCGGCAGCAAGTACCCGAACCTGTTCTTGTTCTTCGTGGCGCCGGCTATGGGGCACACCACCGCGGAGAACGAAAAGGCTTTCTACGAAGTGCTGGAGAAATTCAAGTCTGAAAAGGTGGACACTGTGACACTCGCGCGCGTAAAGACTAAGACTCGCGCCAGTCTGATCAGGCGCCTCGATAGCAATTCGGGATTAGCCAGCTTATTGACGTCTTACTATGCCACCTATGGCGACTGGCGGAAGGTATTTACTTCGCTGGATGAATTGAATCAGGTTACCGCCGACGACGTACAGCGGGTGGCCAAGGAATGTTTTGTGCCCGGCAACCGCACCGTAGCTTACTTGGTTTCACCCAAACAGCCCGCTGGAGGTGCGCAATGAGAATGCCATCGGCTCCTGCCATATATGGCCCGCTGGTCGCGCTCATGCTCGCCGCCGCGGCCGCCTGGGGCCAGAACACCGTGGGTCCGGCGCATATTCCGGATACTCCCGCTGCCTACCGAAACTTGACGTTTCCGCCCCTGAAGAGCATCCCTATTCCTGACGTAACGACTTATACTTTGCCAAATGGACTGAAGGTCTACTTACTCGAAGATCACGAACTCCCTATCGTCAGCGCCATGGTTCGGGTTCGCACCGGTAACTTGTTCGAACCCGCGGATAAGATTGGCCTGGCATCTGTTACCGGCACGGTGATGCGCACGGGTGGCACGCAGAATAAGACCGGCGATCAACTAGACGAGGAACTGGAAAATATCGCCGCTTCGGTGGAGAGCGATATTGGAGAATCCAGCGGTTCGGTATCGTTCTCGGCGCTGAAGGAGAACACCGACGCGGTGCTGGGTATCTTCAAAGACGTGCTGACCGCGCCCGCCTTCCGGCAGGATAAGATCGACCTGGCCTTATCGGAGATGCGCAGCGGGATCGCCCGCCGCAACGACGATGCCCACGGCATAGCCGACCGCGAATTTTCCGATATCGTCTATGGCAAGGACACGCCTTATGGCTGGCAGATGGAATATGCCACGCTGGATAACATCAAGCGTGCCGACATCGTCGCCTTCTACCAACGTTATTTCTTCCCGGCTAACATGCTGATGGCGGTGTGGGGCGATTTCTCCACCGCCGAAATGCAGGAGAAACTGACTAAGCTGCTTGGCGACTGGAACTACGCGCAGCCCAAAGTGCCCCCGTTCCCTCCAGTCCGCGAGCAGGCTCACCCGGGCATTTACCTGGCGAAGAAAGACGATGTCACTCAGACTTTCTTTAGTGAGGGCCATTTGTCTGGCCTAAGGAAGGACAAAGATTACCCGGCCCTGGAAGTGATGGCCGATATTCTGGGCGGCGGCTTCCAGAGCCGCCTGGTGGAGCGCGTACGCACCCAACTCGGGCTGGCCTACGATATCTCGGCCGACTGGAGCGCGAACTACGATCACCCCGGCTTGTTTGAAATCGCCGGCAGCACCAAGTCCGCTTCCACCGCCGACACGCTGAAAGCCGTCAAGGAGCAGATTGACCGTATCCGTGCCGCCGAAGTTACTGACGATGAGTTGGAGACGGCACGGCAAACGGCGCTGAATGGGCTCGTGTTTGCCTTCGACACCAAAACCAAAACACTAGGCCGTGTGCTCAATTACGAGTATTACGGTTATCCCAAAGACTTCATCGACCGCTATCAGAAAGGTCTGGAAGCGGTCACTCGCACCGACGTGCTGCGCGCCGCCCAGCAGCGTGTCCGGCCCGCGGATCTGACCATCGTGGCGGTGGGTAAGACAGATGAATTTCAACAGTCTCTCGCAACGTTGGGCCTGCCGGTTTCGGCGATTGATTTGACCATCCCCGAACCGAAGGCGGCACCTAAGGCTGCCGCGCCCTCGAGCGCCGCGGATACTGCTAAAGCCGCGCAGTTGCTGGCGCGCCTGCAACAGGCTGCCGGCGGCGCGGACAAGCTGGCCGCGGTGAAGGATATGTTGGAAGTCGCCGAGTTTCACGTAGACCCATCCATGGGAGGCGCCACCATGCGGCGCATGGACCGCTGGATAGCGCCCTCATATTTCCGCGAGGACACCACTTTGCCGTTTGGCGTGGTTTCGATTTATGGAGACGGCAAAACCGGGTGGATGTCGAGTCCGCAGGGCCAGGCTCCTCTGCCGGCTGCGCAGTTGAAGCCCGTCGAGGATAAGCTACTGCGGCTCTACTTTCCCATGCTGCTCAGCGACCGTCTGCCGGGGCGTACCGTGAGCCTGGCCGGCGATAACACCGTGGAAATTTCCGATGGGCAGGGCAGTTCCGTCCGCCTCTTTATCGATGAAAAGACGAACTTACCCGCGAAGGTCGAATACAGTTCGCCGGCCATGAAGGGGCCGCCCTCTACCATCGACGAAACTTATGAGGAGTTTGCCGACGTGGACGGCATGAAGCTACCCAAGCGCCTGACGATTACTCAGAACGGCCATAAGTACGCGGATGTGGTGATCGAATCTATCAAGTTAAACACCGGCCTGAAACCGGATGATTTGAGCAAGAAACAATGAGAACACTCTGGGCGGCGCTGTTAGTGGCCGGTTTGGCCGCGTTTGGCGCGCGGGCCGAAACTAACCAGCAGAAGGGCAAGCGCATCATCGACGAAGCCCTGGCAGCCCTGGGCGGCCAAGCCTATCTCAATATGCAAAACCGGGTGGAATCCGGGCGCATCTACGGCTTTTACAACGAAAAGCTGTCCGGCATGACCGTGGATAGCCTGTATACGAGTTACCCGCCGCGGCCCGATCCGCCGCCGTCAGCCTTTTTCGGCGTGCGCGTGCGTGACGCGCGCATGAAGAAGCAGGATGATGTGATCCTGTATACCGACGCAACAGGTTACGAGATCACCTTTCGCGGAGCGCGTCCGCTGGCCGACACCATCATCCAGCAATTCAAAGTCGCTACCATGCATAACATCTTTTATATCCTGCGCCAGCGACTAGGTGAACCGGGATTGATCTTCGATTCGCGGGGACCCGACTTCTTCGACAATCGCCCCATTGAAATCGTCGATATTACGGATGCCAATAACGACACGGTTACGGTCTACTTCGACCAGCAGACTAAGTTACCTACCCGCCAGCTATATAACCGCCGCGATCCAATAGACAACACTAAGCTCGAGGAAGTGACGATCTACAATAAGTATCGGGACGTGGGCGGCGGCGTCATGTGGCCATTTACTCTCCGGCGCGAGCGCAACGGAGAGAAGGTATTCGAGATGTACTCGGAGACTGTGGTCATCAACCAGGATTTGAAAGACAGCTTATTCACGCTGCCGCCTGGCTTGAAGATCCTCAAAAAAGATAAGTGACCGCGCCTCCCATCGACACTACTCGATCGCCGACTTATTCTCTTCCACCGGGATCCGGTGCTCGTTGGCGAACGCGTCCTTGCGGATGCCGGTCACTTGCCAGGAGATCTTCATGCCGGCTCGGCCGCCCGCGATCTTGAATTGGTTGCCGGAAACTTCGTTCGCAATATACACCGGCGCGAAGCCGCCGATGCAAGTGAGCTGATACCGGAAATCGCGGTTGAGAGCATCGAACCACTCCGGCAGCTTGATCACAGCATCGCCATGCCGCGAGAGTGTCACCACGCCGTTGTAGATATTCATCATGTCCGGGGATTCTACGAAGGAGTGATAAAGATACTTATGCTCCGGATCGAGCGGATGATCGATGCGGAACGATCCGCCGCCCTTCGAAACCGTGCCGGTGACCGTCAGGTTGCCGGTGACCTTCACATTTCCGGTGAATAGCCCGGCCGTGCCGCCGCCTGTCGCAGTGGCCACCAGCGCCGTACCGCCGCCTGTGGCGTTTGCGGAGACACCGATGCCGTTGGGGCTGAGCGCGTTGCCAAATACACCGGTCGTGGACCCGCTAGTCGCCGTGGCCACACCGGTCGTCCCAACGCCCGCCGTGCTCGCGGTCGTACCAAAAACTCCGTTAGCCGCGCCATTTGTCGCGCCGTTGCCGCCATAGACCCCGTATGCCGTTGCACTCGTGCTGCTGCCGGACACGCCCGTCCCACTCCCGCCGGTGCCCGACACCGCAATTCCCGAGGGGCTCAGGACCGCGCCGTACACGCCGTAAGTAGCTCCGCTGGTGGCCTGGGCAACGCCAGTCACGCCCGCGCCCGTGGTGCTGAAGCTGGTGCCATAAACTCCGTTGGCGCTGCCGGTGGTCGAGGAGTTTGCGCCGTAGACGGCATAAGCCGTCGGACTCGTGCTGCTGCCCGCCACGCCCGTCCCACTGCCGCCGACGCCCGACACCGCAACCCCCGAGGGACTCAGTACAGCGCCGTAGATGCCATACGTGCTTCCACTGGTGGCCGTCGCCACGCCGCGCACCGCGACCCCTCCAGTGCTGGCAGTCTCGCCATTTACACCGTATGCGTTGAGTGTGGTCGCCGTGTTAATACCGAAGACTGCCGATCCAGCCGGACTGGCGGTCCCGCCGTAAACGCCAAAAGCGTTGCCCGTGGTCGCCGTGTTCACGCCATACACGCCGTATCCCGCGGCGGCGGCGGTAACGCCCGCCACTCCAGTCCCCTCGGTTGCGGTGCCCTCGACGCCGATTCCCTGCGGACTCACCGTGGCGCCATAGACGCCGAAATCGGCGCCGCTCGCCGCTGAAGCGTAGCCAATCACTCCTACGCCTGCCGGGCTGGCCGACAAACCGGACACGCCATAACCAGCGCCGGTCGTGGCGGTGGAATTGCCATAAACCGCCACGCCTGCCGGACTTGCGGTGCTGCCGGATACGCCATAATTCACACCGCTGGCCGCGCTAGCCTCGCCCAACACACCCGTGCCTGTCGTGCTTGCCGTTTTGCCGGTCACGCCGAAGTTCGCGCCCGTGGTTGAGGCGGCGTTTCCAAACACGGCGGTTCCGGTGGCAGCCGAGGTCACCGCCTGCAGCCTGGCAGTTGGCGTCGTGGTGCCCAGCCCTACGTTTCCGGCAGTCGTCTGGTAAAGCTTCGAGTTGCCTAAGGTGGTGGTGCCGGTCCAGATGGTGATGTAATTGGCCGTGCCGCTGCCGGTTTGTGCGGGTGTAGCGTCTGCCGCCGGCTGGCTGGTCTTTGCCGGTGCGCCGGCTACTTCGGCGGAGGGCGAATGGCTCGCCGTACCTGCCAAGGCAAATGCCGACGCCGGCAAACCTCCCAACGTCTCGGCATCCACCGCTTTGAGCGAATAGGGCACGCTCGTCATCAAGACTCGCGGCCGCTCCGGCTCGCCTGCGACGGCGACGCCCAGCCATCGCTGGCCCGACGCAAAGGTCTCCGCGGGTATGCCCTCGTTGCGCGTAGCGCCCAACAGCACCGAATATCGGCCGTCGCTCGAGGTCTGCACGTTTTGAGTTTCCATCCAGACCGGCGCCCCGCCCTCCTGCGCATCATACAGCGAGAACGTCACACCCACCACGCCGGCTAGCGGCTGCCCGCTGGCGCCGGTTAATGTACCGCTGAAATTCACCAGCCGCGGCACTGCCGCGGCCGTTACGGCCGTGCAGCAAACCATCATCAGATATAAACGAAAGCGAGTCATTTAGATTTGGTCCCCTCCCGTACCGGCATATCGCCGGAAGACGCGGATCGTCTCAAATTGTGGCACAGAACTACGCGGATTTATGATTTTGCGCCAGCTGCGAAAGTACCAGTAGCACTAACGAGTGAAACGCGTGGCCTTCTTGGCCGCGTGCCGATCGAGCGCCAGTTCGATCAGCCGATCCAGCAGTCCAGAGAATGGGAGGCCGCTCTGTTCCCACATTTTAGGGTACATGCTGATGGAGGTGAACCCGGGGATGGTATTGATCTCGTTTAGATAGAGCTGGCCGGTGGCGGACTCCAGAAGGAAATCGACGCGGGCCATGCCTTCGCAACCAACCGCGCGATAGCATTCCACCGCCAGCCGGCGCAACTCGGCGGTCAGTTGATCGCCGATATCGGCCGGCAAACGAAACTGCGCACGGTCGAGCAGGTATTTATCTTCGTAATCGTAGAATTCCTTCGAGGGCAGGATCTCACAAGGCAGCGAAGCCACCGGATCGTCGTTGCCCAAGACAGCGCATTCCAGTTCGCGGCCTACGATGGCGCGCTCCACGATGATCTTGCGATCGAACTCCGCGGCCAGCCGCATGGCCGGTTCCAGTTCCGCGGCGGTATGGACTTTCGAGATCCCCACCGACGAGCCCAGATTGGCCGGCTTCACGAAAACCGGGAACGAGAAGCGCTGGGCGACCTCCGCGGGGTGCAACGCGTGCCGCGCCGCAGTGACATATTCCACCACCGGCAGGCCGCGCTCAATGCACACGCGCTTCATCATCTCTTTATCCATGGAGAGCGCGGAAGCCAGCACGGCTGCGCCCACGTACGGCAAGTCCGCCAGCTCAAGCAAACCTTGCACGGTGCCGTCTTCGCCGAACGTGCCGTGTAAAACTGGGAACACCACGTCTATATCCGGATGCACATCCGGCTCCGGCAGGATCGGCCGCGGCGACCATTTGCCCGACTTGTTGATGTAGTATTCACTGACCTGGTAGCGGTCCGGATTGAGCCCTGCCAGAACCGATTTCGCCGAGCGGACAGAAACCTCGTGCTCGCCGCTGCGCCCGCCGTAGATCACGGCGACTCTGGTTTTCATAAGATCTTTTTACCCATGGCCGACATGATCATTTCAACTGCCAAATCCGCCGTGCGATTGATCTCGTCGATCACCGGATTCACTTCCACCACTTCCATGGAAACCATGCGCCCGTTGTCGCAGATGAGTTCCATGGCGAGATGCGCTTCGCGATACGTAGCGCCGCCGCGGACGGGAGTTCCGACGCCGGGCGCGAACTGCGGGTCCACCCAGTCCATATCGAGCGAGAGGTGGAATCCGGCGGTGTCGTCGGTGGCGATGCGGAAGGCCTCCTCCATTACCGCACGGAGGCCGCGCTCGTCGATGTCGCGCATGGTGTAGGCGCGCACGCCGGTCTCGCGCACGTGGTTCTTTTCGAGCACGTCCACGTCGCGCAGGCCGACCAGCACGGTTTTCCGCGGATCCACCTTGGGCGCGTAACCCAGCAGGTTGGCCAACTCGGGAGGGCCCAGGCCGATGCAGCATGCCAGCGGCATACCGTGCACGTTGCCGCTGGGAGAAGTCTCGGGCGTGTTCATGTCGGCATGCGCGTCGATCCAGATCAGTCCGACCTTTTGCTTCTTGCGGCGGAAATAGCGGGACACGCCGGCTACCGTACCCACCGCTACGGAATGATCGCCGCCGAGCACCAGCGGGACCTGTTTGCGCGTGAGCGCGCCTTCGACCATGGCCGCCAGGCGCTTGCACGCGAGGGCAATCTGCGGCAGATACTTGGCGCGGTCCGGACCTTCGGGCAGGCTTTCCGGCTGATCCACGGGTACGTTGCCAAGATCGTCGACATGATAGCCGAGCGCCGCGAGCCGCTTATTCAGATTGGCCACGCGGATGGCCGATGGACCCATGTCCACGCCGCGGCGGTCCTGGCCGAGGTCGAGGGGTGCACCGATGATGGCGATGTGGAAATGCTCCATAGAGTCTCCTCGACCACTTCACGTTTTAGAAAAGCGGCGCAAGGTGAAAGCTTCCGGATTCATGTTCTCGCGCTCCAGACGCTTCCAATCGTCATTGACATGAATCAGCTTGCCGCTGATGTGGTTGGAGCGTTCCGAGGCCAAAAACAAAGCGAGCTGAATTTGTTTTTCGGGATGCATGCCGCCGGTGAGCCGCACATCCTCGGCTTCTTCGATCTCGCGGCTGCCGGCGCGGTCCCCGGAGTGCAGGATCTCGTCGGTCATATGGGTGTACGTTCCGCCGGGAGCCATGCAGTTGGCCTGGATGTTGAAGTCGCGCACCTCTTCGGCGAGGGTCTCGATGAAGCGGACCACGGCGGCCTTGGAGGCGGCATACGCGGAGAAGCGCGGGCGCCCGGAGGCCGCGCCGCCGCCGCCGATGACCAGGATCTTGCCGCGGCGCTTTTCGATCATCTGCGGCAACACCGCACGGCAGGCGTGCATGGTTCCCATCAGGTTGGTTTCGATGGTTTCGGCCCAGGCGCGCGGCTTCAGGTCGACCAGCGGCCCGATGGGTCCTTGAATCGCGGCGGCGGCGATCAGTATGTTCACACCACCAAAAACGATCCGCATACGTTCGACGGCGGCGCTGATCTGTTCGTAGTCGCGCACGTCGGCACGGATGCGGAGGGCAGCGCCGCCGGCGTGCTCGATTTCGAGCTTGGCCAGGTCCAGCTCGGCCTGGCTGCGCGCCAGCAAGCCGACCCGCGCGCCTTCGGCCGCGAAACCGATGGCCAGCCGCTTACCGATGCCACGGCCGGCCCCGGTAATAAGGACGGCCTGGTCCTTAAGCGGCCGCAAAATCAGTTCTCCACGCGTGCGTCGAAGATCCCGGTTTCTATGCGTCCACCGCGCTTGGCCTGTATGTAGATGCGGTAGTCGCCCGGTTTCGGAAAGCCGTAGAGGAAGGAAACTTCGGGCGGCAGGGCCGCGGTCATGGCCATGCCCGAAGGGTCCATGCCGGCCATTCCCGGCATGCCGGGCATAGACTCGCCGGCGGCGTTCCGTGTCAGGCTCAACGAAGCCATGGGCACAGACCCCGAAGGATGCACATGCGCAAACACGCTGCGATCCGTGCGCACGAAGGCGGCATGGCCGGGCATGCCCATATAAAGTTCCATATCGTGGGCGGGCTGACCCGAAGGATCTTCCAGGCGAAAGCGGAAGTACATGGCCCGGCGGGCATGCAGGGGACCGGGGTCGCGCTCCCAGATCATGCGCGAGCCATCGGCCAACTGGGCGATGGTGCGGTTGGGGTCGGCTTGCGAAATCGGAGAGCCGGCGCCGGCGGCATCGTCTCCCGCCAGAGGGACGCCGGCGACCTCGGGCAGAGTCACTTCGGTGACCAGAGTTTCGGGAAGGCCATCGGCATGTACGATATCGCCGTACAAAGCGTATTGCCCGGCCGGCATGGCGGGCAGATCCTTGGCGAACAGCCCGGCCTCGATTCTGTCCGGATGCAGGTGCCAGACGCGGTCCATGCCGGGCAGGCTGATGACGTAGAGGTGCATCAGATGATTGTGATCGGGAACCAGATCGTCCACTTTGCGCCAGCGCGCCCAGCCGGGATCGGTCAGGTGCAACATCAGGCGGCCACCGTTTTCGAGGGTGGCGGACATGTCCAGGGGTTTAAAGATGTGGCGGTCGTACTCGCTGGCTTCGCTCTTCCACCAGAGTCCGCCCAAAGCGGCCATCGCCAGGACGAAGACGGCGGTGGCGGCCATGACGAAGCGCGCGCGGCGCACCCGGGACGGGGTGGGCATCTGGCCGGGCTCGAGCTGCCCTTCGCGGACGCCTGCGCCGATAATTGAAACGGCGCCTACCAGCAAGAGTAATCCGAGCGCAGCCAGCACGATGCCGGTGGGCGCCTGCATGGTTTTGGTGGTGGAGGAGAGCGCGGGCACCGGCACGGAAAGCTCGCCTTTACCCTTGGATCCTTCGGCGGTGACGCGCACCTGCCAGGAGCCCGAGGTCATCATCCAGAGCGATCCGGTGAAGAACTGCGGATCGTCTTTAGCGCGCTGCGCGAGGTCCGGCACCGGGGCGAACTTTGCGCCGGGACCGGTGAGCGGCGTAGGCACGATGTGGACAACGTCAACATCATTGGCGGAGCTGCGCACTTCGATCTGCGCGACGCCCGGGATGACCGTGGGGGTGCGGATGGTGACCAGCAGGTGGTAAGGGCCGGCCTGGCCTTCGTAGAAAACATCCGGGCTGCCTACATGGGCCCAGGCGCCGGTGGCCGCCAGCAGGAGAAGAACGGGTAGACGGGATATTCGCATTGGTTGGGATTAGCGGCGGACGCGTTTCATCCACTCTCCCCAGGCAAATCCGATACGGGTAGCGGCGATGCCGAGCACCGCGGCCAGCACCATTTCGGTCCAGAACACAGACGGCGCATCCGGAGGTACGAACACGTGGCGCACGTTGATCGAAGTGGGGCGCGCGTTGTAATCGAAGATATTCGTATGGAAGAACCAGTTCTGCGCCCAAGTGGAATTCAGGAACGAAGAGAAAGGCCATTGCACGGCGACCAGGACGGCCAAAAACAGCAGGCCGGAGACGGCCGCGAGCCTGGCCGGTTTCCAACCGCGGGTGCGGTTCCAAAGCAAATCGAGCGCCAGCGCCGGGATGAAAAGCAGCATGGGGAACTCGGGCGGCACGAACTGGGTAACGTGGTGATAGACAGGACCTAATTTGGGTTCGGCGGGAAACAGCGGCAGAACCCAGCCCATGCCCGCCCAGAAGAGCCAATAGACGCCCGCTACGGTGGTGGCGGCCCAGCGTTTCTCCGACGCACGGGCGACACCTGCCAGCACCAGCGGCACGACCATGCACACCACGCGGTAGTAGACACCGGTATGCATGAGGGCGTGCCAGGAGAATTCCATGATCATGAGCATCAGGCCAACCAGGACGACGCCGCCGATGTAGAGGAACAGCCAATTGAGGCGGTCGCGGAACTCATCGCGGGCGCGGTTCATCATGCCCAGGATAAGGATCAGCGTGCCGGTGTTAACGGCCAGGTTGCCCAGGATCAAGAGCACGTGCGGCGGGCTGAGGATCTTAACATCGAGACCGTAGGCGCTGTGCCACCAGTCATCGAAAGGCGCGGAGGTGAGCATGGCAACTCCGCCCCAAGCCGCGATGAAAGCACCGAGCGGAGCCTCGAATCCCCACATTTTGACGGCGGTGCTGCGCAGTTGGGAGAAGTTGCCGAACGTGGTGGCCAGGATCAGGTAGCCGCAGGAGAGACCGGCCAGAATGCCGCACATGTAGATGGCAAGGTGGGCGGGGGTCCAGAAGGTGTCACGGCCGATGGAGCGGTGCCAGGAGATATCCCACTGGCCGCCAATCATGGCGGAAGTTACGCCGAAGACCGCGCACCAGACATACCAGGGAACCCGGGCGACGCGTTCGTACGTGGTGGAAATGGACGAGACTGTAGTGGAGATAGTGGCCATGCAGCTCCCTCTGTACGTTTTTGATTATAGCTTTGTTTAGACGGATTCGGAATTGAGGGGGGATTTGCGGGGCTGAAGCCCCGCGCCGGCTAAAGCCCGCCCTCCAATGTTTTGGGGTACCGGTACTGGCTTTATTCGGGTTACGAAGATGCTACTCTTAGCGATTACCCGTGCTTATCCACAAACGTTTTTTCCTTCTGCTCGCCAGCAGTCTGCTCGTGATCATTCCAGCTTTCGGGCAGCCATCACCGGCCGCGCCGGCGCCGCCCGAGGAACAATATGTCGGCAAGTTCCTGATCTACAGCGGGTTCATGTTTCTGGACAGCCCGAAGATCAGTCTGTTTGAACCGGGCGTTCACATTCAAGCGGGCATGCGCTGGTCGCGGCACATCAGCGTGGGTTTCGACTATAGCCGCGGAACCGGCAACACCAGCATCGGCCTGAGCCAGGCCACTACCGCGCTGCAGAACAAGTTCGATCCGATTCTGGCGGGGTTTATTGCCGCCGGCCAGTTACCCGCCAATTACGTCGCGGCACTGCCGTTCAGTTCGGTGACGCAGACCTTCACCGCGGGTCCGGAGTTTCCGTACCGGCGTTTCAAGCGCATTACGCCTTACATCCGGCCTTCGGCAGGAATTATCAACGAAATCGCCACGGCGCATCCTAAGGATGAACTGACGCACCTGGTGGTCGAGTCGGTGGCTCCGTCCGGCATGGAAGAAGAGTGGACCGCGTTTTATGGATTCGGCGGGGGTGTGGCTTTCAATGTCTCGAAGCATTTCAGCCTGGTGGTGCAGGCGGACCTAGTGCACGATCATCTGTTTCCGGACCTGCTGAAGAATGGCCGTAATACGGTGCGGTTTTCGATCGGGCCGGGGTTCCAATTCGGCCACAATGTGACTAAGAAGTGGGGCATTCCGGGTCATTCGGATTAGGTATTTTGTTGAAAACAAAAGACCTGTTGGGTTCGAATGGTAATTTTGCTAAGCGGCGGGGCTGAAGCCCCGCGCCGGCTAAAGCCCGCCCTCCACAAAACGCGCTTTATGTGACTGGTGGATCGTAGAGGCTGGACATCTCCCAGGCGCGGTAGTGGTTGGGACCCATGAGATTCAAGAACTGATCCGCCGGCCCTGCTTGCGGCGCGGGATTGGCCGGATTGATCTCCAGGCTGACACCGGCCGTCTGGCCATTCCCGAGGCCGGCGGCGGCATCCTGGAAGAAATAATTCCCGTCAGACAGCAGTTGGGCGCTACCCATGGCCGTTGAGTAATATTCGAGATCGAAGCTCACGACGGGGTCCACCGTACCTGTGCCGGTAGACGTATCGTAATTGACTGTCAAAGCCATGCCGCGGCTATGACAGTCGTACGGCGCACAATGAGAAGCACCCAATCCAAGCGGCGGACCCACTTGCACGCGAGTGTTGCCATTATCGAAAACGGTCATGGGGCCGACGCCGCCATTCTCCATGCCGACTTCGTGCTGGTGCGAGAACCACGGCCACGGATCGTTCCAGGTGTTAGTGAAAGTGAAGTCACTGGCCGGCGTGAGATCATCCGGGGGACCCATGCGCCAGATAATATCGCCGGTGCCTTTTCCATCCTGATAGTCGATGCGCATGATGGAATCCTGGTGCCGGGACGACCAGACGATATCGCCGCCCGTAGTATTGCCATCCTGTGGCGCCGGCCAGTAATACAAAGAGTTGGCATGCAGCCAGTCATGCGCCATGGGAGCGATGCCGGGACCCAGCAGGAAGATGGGCGGGCAGGAGGTCTCGTCGGTGGTGCAAGTTTCTTTTAAAGGCGCGGTGCGGGTGACCGGCAGTTTGGCATAGCCGTTGCCGCCGCCTTTGGGGTTGAATACGTCGAAATACCAGACTGCCTGCCAGTTGGGATCGAGTACGACGATCATATCTCCGATGATATCCACTGGTAGGCCGCTGGTATCTCCCTGAGTGCCGGGAGGAAAAATCTTTTCTATGTCCATCAGGACCGCGGTATAGCCGCCTGGGAGAGTTTGAATGGCATCGTGGTGAAAGCCGCCTACGCAAGCATCTCCCACCGCCGGGTTGGTAATCACCGTGCATGGACCGCCATCCACGGACCCCAGCTTGAGCAGTTCCTGCTGGATCGCGCCCATGTTGGTTTCGCGCACGATGTTGCCCGCTAAATCGATCTGGCGCAGGAATTGCGCGTGAGGCACGCCCGGAGCCCACGCAATGGCATTCTCCATGACGATGATCCCGCCGCCGGGCAGGGGGCGGGTGAGAATGTCGCCGCCGTCATTCGCGAAGTAATACCAGATAACGTTGCCACTCAAGTCGGTAGCGACATCGGGGTAAACCTTGCCCGTTCCGAGCGCGCTGAAGTTATGGAGAAGAACCGGATAATTCGTGTCGGCCGCGGGAGTCACGACGGTGAATGCAGGCACAAGGAGCGTTTTCGGAAGAGCGCCGGTCTGGAAAGAGATCGCAGGTCCATTTGCGGTATTACTGCCGGTCTGGGTTTCCGCGTACATGTGATACGTGCTACTGGGGTACATACCGGCGACTTCAAATGTCATGGTGACGGCGGGATTGCAGGCTGCCCAATTGGTAGTCAGAAAGGGGGCTGAGGGGGTGCCTTGTTCCTGGTAGACGACGCGCATGGTGCTTCCCGCGGCGCACGGGGGGGCGTTGAACAGAGCTACCAGGGGGTTGGCCGTATGTACCGCGACAGGTGCGCTGCCGGTTACCAGCGCTTTGACGTGGAAAGTGATGGTTTGGGTGTTTGACTCACCGGTGTTGAAGTCTTTCGCCACTACCTGGATAGTGAAGTTGCCATTGGGTCCGGTGGGCATCCAAAAGAAGGATGGCGCCGTCCAGGTGCCGCCCGACAGGGAACCAAGGTTGAAATCCTTGACCATCTGGAGCGATCCGCCGGGCGGAGTGACGCTGAACTGGAAAGCCAGCGGCCCGGTATTGGTGTCGGTGGCAGTGGCTTTCCAGGTGATGGTCGTGCCGATAGCCTGCGGAGATGCCAGCGAAGGTTCTAATGAAGTAACCGTTACGGCGGCAAAGGCCGGACCTGATAATAGCGCAAACAAACACAGAACAACTGGCCGATTTTGGGCCGGCGATTTCATGACTCCCCCTAAATATGAAGCAAGGCGAAAAACAGCCTTCGACGATCTTCGCAGATCCGCCTCTCAATGGTCAAACGAAGATGAGATGCGAGCCGCGCGGAGGTAATGGCGGTTCTACGGTACCAGCTTGAATACTACTCCGCAACTGTCGTTTGGGCTTCCCCCGCAGGAGGCGTTCTTAATGCCGCCGCCGTATGTGGTGCCGTACAGATTGCCTTTGGTATCCGAAACCAGACCGCCGTGAGGCAAACTGCCGTCCGTCCCACCCGTAAAGCTGTGTAACAGAGACTCCGTGCCGGCCGTAGTCACTTCAAAGACCGACCCGTTATCGGATGTTCCGCCATACACGGTAGTGCCATAGAGATTGCCGCTCGAGTCGCGATATAAACCGGCATAGGGGTACGCGCCGTCCACAGGGTATCCCGCGAAGCTATACAGCACGTTTTCCGTCTTGCTGACCGGTGCCAGCTTGAAAACCGTTCCGCAGCCGCTGTTACAGGGGCCGGTGCCACCGTTGTAGGTAGTGCCGTAAAGGTTGTCGGAAGAGTCTGCAATTAAACTGTCATAAGGGTTGGCACCGTCGGGAGTTCCAGTGAAGCTGTACAGAACCACTTGATGGCCGGAGGAACTCAACTGAAACACCACGCCGCACCCGTTGGGGAAACAATTGCCGCTGGTAATACCGCCCTCAGAGGCGGTGCCGATAATGGTGCCGGCGGAATTGCGGAGAAGACCGCCATAGGGAGTTCCGCCGTCCGGGCCGCCAGTGAAGCTGTAGAGCAGAGTCTCCACCCCGGCTTTATCCAGTTTGAAGACGGCGCCGGCGTTGAATGCTCCGCCGGCACTGGTGGTGCCGTAGAGATTGCCTTGGGTGTCCTCGATCAGGCCCGCGTACGGGTATGCGCCGTCGCTGGGAGCTCCCGTGAAGTTGTACAGCACCTTCGTGCCGGTCGCGCTCAATTCGAAGATGGCGCCCAGGTTGGATGTGCCGCCTTTGGTAGTGGCGCCAAATGGGTTGGCCGTCATCCCTCCGTATGGGTTGGCGCCGTCCGGATCGCCCGTGAAGTGGTGAACGATCGTCTCCGTCCCGGTGGTGGTCAGCTTGAACGCTATTCCGAGACCCGTAGAACACGGAGCAGGGTGGCAGGTGGGACCCTCGGTGGCGGTACCGAAGAGAACACCGGCCTTGTCCATAATCAGGCCGGCGGCGGGATTCCTGCCGTCCGTGGTCCCGCCTTTAAAGCTATACAGGACGCTATAAGTTTGTGCGGGCGCGGGCGGCGCACCCAGGATCGCCGCCACGCACATCGACGCAGCCATGGCCAGTGTACTTACTGCCGGCCGGTAGACTTTATGATCTCTTCGCATGATATTACTCCTTGAGCGTAAGTCTAAAAAAAGCTAGACAGCTACAACGGGGCTGAAGCCCCTCGCCGGCTAAAGCCCGCCCTCCAAAAGGAAGTTACTTCGCGGATCCGGTCCCTGGGTACACACCCATGATGCTCAACGTATCTCCCCCCAGGACCATGGTCTGCAGTAAGCTTTGCGGGTAAGTTGTGCCTGTATCGCTGATGTAGTTCTGGGTGGCTGGTTGATAGAGCAGGCCGTGCAGGACACCGTTCAGGGTACCCCGGGCAATCAGATCGATGTTGCTCAACGCGGCCTGCACCTGCAGCGTATTCCAGTCAGTTTGGACTGGCGCAGTGGTGACTGTAGTTTTCGTCAGCGTACGCGTGTAACCGACCGCCGGAGCTGTGCCGGTATCGAAGCAAAGCACATAGGCAGCCATATCATTCCTCTCGGTCTGCGTGTAACCCTGGAAGCTCGGGTCAGTCATGAACTCCAGAATTCCATCAACGCTGCCGTCATGCGTCATGCCGAAACCGTCTATGGTTTGACCTGTCCGGTTGAACAGTTGCTTCTGATAAATAGCTCTCAACTGCGGAACCTTTACGGGCTGCTGCGCGTGAGTGTCGGTGGCAGGCTGGATCTGCAAGTTAGAGCCCGGTCCCGGATTGGCGGCGTGGCAGGAAGTGCAGGTGACCAGGTTGGGCAGAGTGCCGGGGACGCCTATGAAATCGTTGAAGCCGGCGGCGGGATCCGCGCCGTTCAGTGACGCCGGCGCGGCGCGCTCCAGGGTTTGGTTCGGGTTCGGAAGGTACAGGACGCTGTTGATAAACGTAGTGTACGTGGCCATGTCCGAATCGCTGATCTGGGTACCACCCATCAACGCCGTGAAAGCCACATTAAATGCGGCGAAGTCCGGCTTGTCTCCTCTCCAGTGATAAGGGGCCAGATTGTTCAAACCGCGCAGCGTCTGCGTAGTCATGGGGCCCTTCATGGGATGGAAGAGAAAAGTCTGCCCATTCTGCACGAAGCTGTTCATCTCGGCAGTAGGATCTCCCAGGTTCCAGGACAAGTGATCCATTTCGCCGTCGACGTGGCAACCAGCGCAGGATGCCGTACCGGACCCGGAGAGCTTGGCATCATACAGGAATCCACGTCCGGCTTTGATCGCCGTCGGTTCGAGATCGGTCCCCACCGGAATCTCAGTGGCCACTGTTTTAAAGGTGGAGGTGGGGATAATGGAAATGGTATTGGATATGCGGTTCAGCGAATACAAGATACCGGCTGTGGAATTGAGCGCCAAGCCGCGGGGCCCGCGCTTGTTCGCGGGATCGATGTTTGAGCCGGACCCGCTGGGCGGGGCCACTTCCACGAAACCCAATACGTTCCCGTTGGTGTCCACCTTGGCCACGCGATCGGTACCGAAGGCCGCCACGTACATGAAAGTGCCATGGGGATCGAAGACCACGCCGGCCGGCTGGGCCAATGCGACCTCGAGCTCGGCTGTGTTGGGGACACAGCTATAAGTGAAGGTCGGATTCAGATTCACGGGAGTGACGGTGCCCGTCGAAACTTGAATGTGTGTGATTTGGTTATCCACAAAATGCGAGCACAGATTGTTCTCGAACAGCGTGGTGTTGAGGGCGTTGGTGTTGGCCACGTAGATGTCGCCGCCATTCGGGTTCACGGCCATTCCCAGATTGACGGAGCCCACACCGGTGTAATAGGAGACGGAGGGTGTGGCGCCCGTATGAATCGCGGCTACGCCGTTATCGGGCATCGTATATTTGATCTTGGAAGGATACCAGGTGGGGTTGGTAGCGCTGACAATCAGTCCCGCGATAGGCGCGGGCGGCAGGATCGGATTCATGGCGGGAACGCAGGGCGTCCGGCCTTGCGCGACCGTTCCGCACGGCACGGGTGCGATGGAGCTGGGGATGAGAGTCGTGGCATTTCCCGCGAGAGCGAAGGCAGCGTAGATGGTGCTGCCATCCGGGCTGACCGCCATGGCCCGCGGGCTGTCCCCGAACAACTGAACCGTGCTCACCAGGGCCAGCGTTTTCTGACTGATCACCGCGACGGCGTGCGCGCGGGAGACGCTGGCGTAGGCCGCATCACCTGCAAACACCACATCCATGGGCTCGCCGGCGAACATGCCGCCCGTTTGCGGCAGTTTCAAGTTGATGGTGGCGGTGACCAAACCATGAATCCAGGAATTCTTCGGCGCAGTTACCACACTGATGCTATTGGAAACCTGGTTGACGACCCAAGCTTGATAGTCGGTGAGAGGGTTTACCGAGACAGGCCCCAGGCCGACGGGAATCTCCGCCAGCAAATTGGGGCTGGCGGGTTGGCTCACATCAAACACGGACAACGATGAATTTGCCGTATTTACTGCAAACAGAAACTTTCCGTCGGCCGAAAGCCGGACCGGATTGGTTTGCGAGGCCTCGAAATTTGCATATGTCGACTGGGCCTGGATGGCCATCGGCGCCACGGCAACAGCAAATACGAAGAATGCTGCGCCCATGTATTTCCGCGGTTTCGGCGTAATCATTTCCCCTCCACAATAGCTAGTACGGTATCAGAAGCGGCAACCCCTGCTCGGATGCTGGAAGCTAAGGGGTGCTTAGGATTATAGAACCGGGACAAAAGACAAGTCAATGGCAACGGTACCAGCACCTTCAGCAACACAATTAAAAGGAGCTAACCGTAACAGCAGTTACGAATATTTCTCTGTTGCGCGCGGGTACTGGATTGACATAACTCATTTATTGGGCTGTATTACGCTGGGGCGGCCGCTGATAGACGGTCCAACCCGGCAGTTCCATTTCGGCAACCTGCCGATAATCCGCCAGCAGACTTGTCAGGTTGCTGGACCAGGCCTTTTGTCCCGGTGGAATGGCCACTATGGTGAAGCCCGAGGGGAGTCCTGCGTCGAATTGACGCGCATCGAGCGGGTACCCGGCCAGGTCGCGATCGTAGAGCGAAAAATCCACGTGATATAGTTTGCCATCCGATAATAAACCGGCCAACGGGTTACAGGGGAAGTAGGCGCGGCCGGGGTGGCGCAGTGCATAGTGCCAGGCTACTTCCGACGGATTCCGGTGAAGATCGCGCAGGCGCTCCGGCAGACTGATCAGCAATCCTGGAGCGATGCCGACCAGTATTCCCATAACTGCGCACAGCCAGGCAGTGACGCGCAGAAACGCGCGATCGGGATCGGCCAGGCACTGCTCTATGGCCAGGCCTGCCGCCACAAAGAGAAGATAGAGCAACATGCCCAAATGATTGACATCCGCGCCCACCGTGACGATGGCCTTGGCGGTAACCGGAACCAGCGCGGCGGCGGCCAGCGCAAACGCCAGCCAGCGGTTCGCCCGGAAGAACGCCCGCACATCCCGGCGGCGCTCCGGAGTGGTCCAGTGGCACGCTACCAGCAGCAGCATGGGAAACAGGGCCGGGAGCGCATCCTGCTTGCCTTCGCGAAAAGCCCGCACCAGGATGTCCAAATATCCGTCACGGAGCGGGCGATGCGCCGCCAGCGTAACGGTATTGAACACGAAAGCGCGCCACGGTACCAGTGCCACGATGACGGCCAGCAGTGCCATACCACCAGCCAGCAGAGCGGCGCAGAAGTGGACGAAGCGTTTGGCGCCCGCCGTGACCCACACAAAGAGCGCCAGCGCCGGGACGATGGGAGCGATGGTCTGCTTCGATCCCACCGCCAGCACACAAAATATGCCGGCCAGCCACGCCTGCCCTGCGGTGACCGGTTCTCGCGGATTACAGAAAACGCCGCACGCGAGCGTGGCAAAGGCGAGCGCGGCCGCATCTACGTGAATCATGGATGCGGTGTGCAGAGTGCCGGGCGCCTGCATAATCAGAAATGCGCAGAACAGAAAGGCGGCGGTGGCCATAAACAGGCGATCGGGCAAGCCCGCGCGCGCGCGCAGTAACACCCAACCCACCGGCACGAAACTGAGCAGCAGCGACAGGAGCGATCCCGCGATGAGTGCGCTCGAAGGGCTATGAAATCCGGTTACCAGCAAATAGAGGCAATGACTCAGGGGAGTGTGCAACGTTCCGATCACCGGGCCGGTGGCGTCCTTATCCAGATAGAGGCTGAATCCTTGCCGCAAAGCGACGGAGCGCGCCAACCTGACATCGTTCCAAACAAACGTAGGGGCGTTGAGAATAGCGGCGGCTGCCTGGATGGCCAGGAGTGCGAACAGCAGAGCCATGGCGGCTGCGGCCCACTGCCGGCCTGCCGTCAAAGCCCCCGCCGTGCAACTTCGCCGCGGATGCGGCCCAATTGGCCGAGATATTCGAACCAGTGCCGCAGCCGGACGTGGCTCCGGCCGCTACGGCGCTTCTGCATGGTGTAGCCGTGCTCGGCCAGATTTTCCACGCGGCCGCGCGCCAGGATTTCGATCAACGTTTTGAAACCCGAAGGACGGAACTCGACATCTTCGATCGCTCGCCGGCGCACCATATAACATCCGCTGAGCGGGTCGCTGACCCGGCGAAACACTGCCGGCACAAAGAAGATACCCACGCGGCGCGCCAATGCCGACAGGATCTGGCGGTGCAGCGGAAATCGTCCCACGGAGCCCGCGGCCGCGTAGCGCGTGGCCACCACCAGGTCAACGTCTTCGATCTTATGGAACATCTCGGCGAGGAGCGCGGGAGGATGTTGAAAATCGGCGTTGATGGTGGCCAGCACATCGCCGCGAGCCATCTGCCAACCACTGACCACAGCGCGGGCCAAGCCGCGTTCTCCGGACCGGCGCACGACCCGCAGGTTGGGCCAACCGGCTGCAATATTCGCGGCGATTTCACTGGTACCATCCGGGCTTTCATCGTCCACCAGGATCACTTCATAATCGCCCGCAGTGACCGCATCCAGGGCCATGCGCAGCTCTTCCAGGAACGGGGCGATATTGGCGGCTTCGTTGTAGGTGGGGACCACCACGGAAAGGAAAGGGCATGCGACCTGATCGCGCATGGGCGGCCGCGTGGCTACGGTGAGCGCGGCCGGGGCCGCAGACGGCAAACGCATCAGGACAAGCATAAGCCATGGCGCGCCCGTCTGGGAGCGCAAAACTTCGCGTATCGATGCCAGGGCAGGAACAGCGCGTAACCGGCCAGATGGGGCGTGAAATATACGCCCAGCATGAGGGCGATGAGCGTTTGTATGCCCAACAGCGCCACCAGCGTGAAAACGCGCAGGCGCCGGAAGAACAATGCGGGCAGGGCCGAGAGTTCAACCGTAACGGTGGCCACGGCGGCAAACCGGCACAGCCCCGGCGACTGCGCCAGGTAACTGCCCAGACGCGTCGGAGGCGTGTGCGTGAATAGTTCGCCCAGCCATATGGAGCGCATGTTCGCGGCAGTCATCCAGGCGAGGCCGCTTTGGCGCAGCTTGGAGAGTCCGGCGGCGAAAAATATGAGCAGGAAGAGAGCCTGCGCCAGGCGAATGGGCCAGCCGTATTGCCAGGAAGCGCCGGGCGGGCGGCTGCGCATGGCCTGATCGACCGACCACACATCGGCGCAACGCGAGACTGCCAGGATGATGAGGAGCAAAACGGGAAAGCCGTCGAGATGATGGATCTTACCGAAGCAGTTGGGCAGGCCGAGCAGAAAGTAGCCTAAGGCTGCGGCCGTCAGCATGCTGGCGCGCGAAAGGAATCCGATCGCGGAGGTGAGCAACGAAGCTTTCCACAGGATTTCGAGCGCGCCGATGAGCGCGGCGTTGCGCGGCGGCCCTGGAAGGAGGCGGAAGAACGAGATCGGCATCCAAAACACGGGGGAAACCTGGGTCCAGGCGCGGGCGTCGAGCGGCAGATAAATCGCAAAGAGCAGACTGTAAGAGACCACGCGAACCCACGCGAGGTCTTCAGCGCGGGCGGGTCGAGTGAAAGCGGGAATCACGGCGCGGCCTCGTCCCGGCTATCGTCCCGGTTATCGTCCCGGTTAACGTCCCGGTTATCGTCCCGGTTAACCTGGGCGACCAGGGTGCGCTCGCGAGGCGCCTCGGTGCCTGTTACGCCCGGCTGCAAGGGCCAGCGGACGGTGTACAGGCGCAATGCGCGGAGGGGTGGGCCGGCGGGCCGGCGGCGGGCTGCCGCGCGATTGTACAACTGCATCAGATTTCCGAGCGCCGCGGTGAGCTTTTGATTTGGCGCAGGCGCGCCTTCGAGACGTTGTAATGCCATGACCAAACGCGCCTCATCGAACGGCGCGAAATCGCGCTCGCCGCGTAGTGGAACCTCGCCCCGATCGGTCACTCCATAGAGGCGCAGCCAGGTGAGCTGGTCGCTGTAGAGCAGCGAGTACATGGGGTAACTGCCGAAGGGCCAATGCTCCAGGCCCGTCGAGATATCGATGCAAGCGACGGCCAGGAATGCGGCGATCACCAGCGTCGGGAACCGCAGCGAAGGCGCTTGCATTGCCCGTTAAGGATATCAGGGATGCTCGGCGGCGCGGCGGATCCGTGTGCGAAGAGGCCGGCGTGGACGCCGGCCGCAGGACTGGAGTCCCGCCCCACGGGACCGGGCGGCAAGTACTAGGAGTGTGCCTGTACCGTTAACGCGTGATGCGGAGGCGCCGCCGGGATATAATGGGCCGCGGTGCGACGTTAAATATGGAGGAATCATAGAATGTATCGGAAGTTCTTTGGGCCATTGGCTGCGCTTTTCGCGCTCTCTGGCGCACAGATGCTGTGCGCGCAGACGGCGGCGACGCAGCCCTGGAGGGCGTTCGTCAGGGCTAATGCGCGTGCGGCGCGTCCTGCCAGCCTGACTCCCGTGACCGGAATCACGGGCCCGGGCATTATTCCCATCGGTTCTGCTTTGACGTTCGGCGGCACCGACTCGCCCGACACCTACTCGGCGACCACCACCTTCAGTTCAACGCCGGTGCTGGTGGATAACGGAGCGGTAAAGATCTGGCAGAGTCAGGTGCCGACCGGACCGACCGGGGAGTGGGACGTATTCTATATGGAAACTACCAATGGCGGACCGCTCGCTAACGATACCAGCGCAGAGTGGAGCATCGTCATGAACTACACGCTCAGCACCGCCGCTGTCTTCGATGCCGTCGCCAACCAGTGGTTGGTCAACGGCACGCCGGTAAGCCCGTTGACCAATGGCATCGGCAGCATCTGTTGCGCCGCGGCTTCGAATCCGATCCTGCCGGGCTACTCCTATTACAACAGCGGGTTCAGCGGCCAGCTTTCGGCCGGTGTGCAGACAAACTGGCAACAAATATTCGTAAGGCCTTACACGCTCGTCACGAACGGCGGCATCAATCCGAGCACCGCGAACGCATTCACCTTCGCGCTGCATTTCAGCCTGGCGCCGTCTATCGTGGATGTAGTTAGCGCGAGCGCCTTCGGCGAATTTCCTACTTTCGCGCCCGGCTCCTGGATCGAGATCTATGGAACCAATCTCGCCCCTACCGCCCAAACCTGGGGCGCTAGCGATTTCAACGGCGTGGACGGGCCCACCATGTTGGGAGAAAACGGCACGACCGTAGGCACCAGCGTAACCGTCGGGGGGCAGCCCGCGGTGGTCGATTACATCAGCCCGTTGCAGGTGAACGTGCAAGTTCCGGGGACCGTGACTCCCGGCTCGCAAGACGTCGTTGTCACCAACGCTTTAGGCTCGAGCCCGGCCTTCAGCGCCACCGTCCTGGCCCTCATGCCCGGATTGCTCGCGCCGTCTAACTTCATGATCAACGGATTGCAGAACGTGGTCGCTCTGTTTCCGGACAACACCTACGTTTTGCCGCCGGGCGCGATCGCGGGTGTGCCGTCTAACCGCGCCAAACCGGGAGATACGATCGTGCTCTACGGCATCGGATTCGGCCCGGTCAATCCCGACATTCCGCCAGGCCAGTTGGTGGGGGAGAATAACACGCTCGAATCCGCCTTCACCATCTCGTTCGGCGGCGTTCCGGCCGCCCAAGTGGCCTACGATGGACTGGTTCAGGACTATATGGGCCTTTACCAGTTCAATGTGATTGTGCCGAACGTGCCGGCCAGTGACACCACGCCGCTGACCTTCACTTTGAACGGGGTGAGCGGCACACAGAACCTGGTGATCGCGATCGGGAATTAAGTCAGGCGCGCTGCCAGACTATCGCGCCGTTTACAATCGTGGCTACGGGACCGCCGCGGAAGCGATGCTCGTGGAACGGCGAATTGCGGCTCTTGGAGAACGACTGGTTCACGTCGTAGGTCCAGTCGAGATCCGTGCTGAAGATGGTTATGTCGGCGGGCGCACCTACTCGCAGCGTGCCGCGATCGAGATGCAGGACTCCCGCCGGCCCGGTGGTGAACAGCGCGACCAGGCGGGCGAGCGTAGATTTTGCCGGTGTGAACCAGGTGCTCGAGCGCCAGGCCCAGCGCGGTTTCGAGGCCGATGATGCCGAAGGGGCACTTCTCGAACTCCTGCATCTTTTCGCTGCCGGGATGCGGCGCGTGATCGGTAGCGATGGCGTCGACCGCGCCGTTCACGATGCCTTCCACCACCGCGCCCGTATCGCAGGCGGTGCGCAGCGGCGGCTTCATTTTGAAATTGCTGTCGTAGGGCCGCATGTGCGCGGTGGTGAGCGCGAAGTGGTGCGGCGTGGTCTCGCAACTTACCGGCAAACCGCGCTGCCGGGCATGCGCCACCATGGCCATGGCGTTGCGCGTGGAGATGTGCGCTACGTGGAAACGCGCGCCGGTGACCTGCGCCAGCAGAATATCGCGCGCCACCATCACGTCTTCGGAACAGGCCGGAATGCCGCGCAGGCCCAGGCGCACGGATTCGTACCCCTCGTGCATGTCGCCGCCCGCGCTGAGGTTCAGATCTTCGCAATGGTCGATGACGGGCAGGTCGAAAGAGCGGGCGAATTCCATGGCGCGGCGCATCACGCGGGCATTCATCACGGGGCGGCCATCGTCGGATATGGCTACCACGCCCGCGGCTTTCATGGAGCCGATGGCGGACAACTCTTCGCCCGCGCTGTTCTTGGTAATCGCGCCGATGGGAAAGACGTTGGTCACGGCCAGCTTGCGCGCGCGTTCGACGATGTAACTGGTGACGGTGGCATTATCGTTCACCGGCAGCGTGTTGGGCATGCAACAGATGGACGTAAAGCCGCCGGCCGCCGCGGCGCGCGCGCCGGTTTCGATGGTTTCGGCGTGTTCGATCCCGGGGTCGCGCAGGTGCACATGCATGTCGATGAAGCCGGGCGCCACGATCAGGCCGGTGGCATCGAAGGTCTCGGCGCCGGCGGCTTCGAGATCGCGGCCCACGGCGGCAGATCGCGCCATCCTGGATCAGAACGTCGGCCAGCATGTCGGTGGCCCGAGGCTGGGTCGATGACGCGGCCGTTTTTGATGAGGAGCTGGGACATCAGCCTATCACCTGTTCGAGCACCGCCATGCGTACGGCGACGCCGTTTTCCACCTGATTCAGAATCACGGAGCGCTGGGAGTCGGCTACTTCGGAAGACAACTCGCGCCCGCGGTTTATGGGACCGGGATGCATCACGATGACGTCCGGCTTGGCGAGTTCCAGATGCTCCAATTGCAAGCCGTAGAACTGAAAATACTCGGCGGCGGGAAACGCGGCTTCGTGCTGCCGTTCGAGCTGCACGCGCAGCATCATGATGACATCGGCATCCCGGATGGCTTCGCGAATATCGTTGGTGAGCGTGACGCCGGGCGCGATCTCCGCCAACTCGCGGGGCAGCAGCGAGGCCGGTCCGCAGAGCACGATGTCGGCGCCGAATTTCGAAAGCAGGTAAACATTGGAGCGAGCCACGCGGCTGTGCGCGATATCGCCGATGATGGCCACGCGCAGATGCTCCAGGCTGGGACGGCGGTCGAGGATGGTGCGGGCGTCGAGCAGCGCCTGCGTGGGATGTTCGTGCGTGCCGTCGCCGGCGTTGATGATGGGCATGGCCAGATGGCGCGCCAGAAAATGCGGCGCGCCGGACGCCGCGTGCCGCATGACGATGGCATTGGGGCGCATGGCCGCCAGAGTGTTCAGCGTATCCACCAGCGATTCGCCTTTCGATACGCTGGAGCCGGAGGCCGCGATGGAAATGGCGTCGGCGCCCAGGCGCTTGGCGGCGATTTCGAAGCTGGTGCGGGTGCGCGTGGACGCTTCGAAAAAGAGATTGACAATCATCTTCCCGCGGAGCGTATCCAATTTCTTTTGGGACTGGTCCTGCACAGGCTGAAACTGCTTGGCGCGCGCCAGGATGGCTTCTATCGCGGCGCGATCCAGTTCTTCAATTCCCAGCAATCCTGCCGGCATGGTTTTCTAGACTGCTTCGCTTTGGGCGGTTCTTTCGACCAGCAGCACTTTCTCCATCTGGTCGATTTCCTGGAATTTCACTTCGATAATTTCGGCGTCGGTGGTCTGCACCTGGCGGCCGACAAACTGGGCTTCGATGGGCAGCTCGCGATGGCCGCGGTCGATCAGGACCAGCAGATGCACGCGCGCCGGGCGGCCGTGATCGAACAGTGCGTCGAGCGCGGCGCGAATGGTGCGGCCGGTGTACAGCACGTCGTCCATCAGGATGATGTCTTTACCTTGCACGGAAAACGGAATCTCGGTGGCGCTGACCACGGGCTTGATATCGACGGTGGTGAGATCGTCGCGGTAGAGGTTGATATCGAGGATGCCGACCGGCACGGCGCGCTGTTCGAGCGATTCGATTTTGCGGGCCAGGCGCTGCGCCAGGGGCACGCCGCGGCGGCGGATGCCGATAAACGCCAGGCGGTCGAGATCGGGATTTTTTTCCAGGATCTCGTGGGCGAGCCGCACCAGCGTGCGGTCGATTTCCGAGGCGCTCATGAGCTGGCCTTTGACGCGAGTGAGGGGCATGGGCTTAGTAAGCCACAGCGTAGCATGGAGGATCGCAAACGAGAAGCGGGGCTGAAGCCCCGCGCCGGCTAAAGCCCGCCCTCCAATACGCGAGAATTTGGAATGGTGTAATACTACTGGGCGGTTACGTCCATCCAATTGTCGTCTGAGTTGCGGTCGATCAGCTTATTATATGGATCGATGCCCGCTCGCGTGGGTTTCTGGTCGACGATGATCTCGAAGGTCTGGCTGGGCTTGGTGAGCCACTCCTTCTTGAGGTAGAGCGGCTTCTCTTCGTCCTTCTTGCCCGTGAAGACGCCGATATCGACCAGGTCGTGCAGCGACATGGGAGACTCATTGCCGCTGCCATCGGACTGCAGCTTGCGCACCTGAACACTCAGAGTCACTTTGTATTTATTGCCCGGCGCGGGCACCACTGTCGCTGAGACCACCTTATTGTCGTAAAGCACGATGTTCTCGAAGGCATCGGTCAGGTAGTACTGCAAGTCCGCGGGTGTCTGGGCGCGCAGGGCGGCGATGAACTGACGGGTATCGGGATACGGGCCGGACTGCGCGTCATTGGCGTTGGCGTAGCGGTGCTCCATCAGGAAGTTATGCAGTGCCAGGTTGACTTTGTCTTCTCCGATATAGTCGGCGAGCGTGTACATCACATGGCCACCCTTCTGATACCACACATACGGCTCGTTCTGGACCAGCAAGACCGGACGCTCGCGGCGGATTTCTCCGGCGCGTCCGCGCAGGTAACCGTCGAGTTCATGTTTCAGGAAGCGGTGCATGTTGTCGCGGCCGTACTTCTGCTGCATGACCATCAGCGCAGAATACTCGGCGAGCGTCTCCGCCATCATGTTAGAGCCTTCCACACGCGCGCCGATGAGCTGGTGTCCCCACCACTGATGACCCAGTTCATGCGCGGTAACAAAGTAAGTGAAGTCGATATCGGTGGGCTTCTCCACACGGCCGATGAAGCCGATGCCTTCGGAATAAGGAATGGTATTCGGAAAGGACTGCGCGAAGCTGCGATAGCGCGGGAACTCCAGGATACGGTACTGGCGGAACTGGAAGGGACTGAAGTTCTTTTCGTAATACGCCAGGCCCGCCTTGGAAGATTCGATCATGTCGGCGACATCGTAGGAATGCGCGCTGGTGTGGTATACCTCGATCGCAATCGGATTGGCGGCGCCCTGATACATTTCGCGTGTAACATCGTAGCGGGCGGAGACATAGGCGAAGAAGTCCAGAGTTTTGACATTACCCATGTCGTAAGTGAAATAATGCCGTCCATTGGCATGCCACTCGCGGGTGAGATAGCCGGGAGCCAGGGCGATCTGATCGTCCGAGGTGCTGACGGTCGTATGGTAACCGATCCAATCGGAATAAGTGGTGAACAGGTTGGTGACGGTGCCCTCCGGGTCGCCGCGGCGGGGCAGCAGTTCCCAATCGGGCAGATGTTCTTCACGGCGGCGACGGGGATCGCCAATCTCGACGGTTTGGTCGTATCCGAGTGCCGGAAAGTAACCGCTGTCGAAGAAGGTACCGGAATAGGCCAGTTCGGGGCGTTCGTTGCCGTCTCTGAATCCCCGGCTGGTGTAGCCGACGTTGAAGTCGAGATCAAGCTTATCGCCGGGCGAAAGCGGAGTATCGAGCTGGTAAATGGTATAGAGTGCCCGGGGGCTGCTGGAGACCACGTGGAACGGGCGGCTGAAGCGTACGTTCGAGATGGACTGCATCGGGTTGGTGATGTGGATCCGGCCTGTGGGCTGGGAGGTCTTGTTCTGCAGGACGAAGTGTCCGGTACCGGAGAAGGACCGGCGCTCCGGGAAGATATCGATGTTAGCGTCGGCCGCGATAATTTTTGGTTGGGCAAGGTGCTCATACTTCTTGAAATTGCGCTCGTACTCGTGCTTGGATGTCGCGGCGGCTCTGCGCGGTGAGATATTCGTTGAGGACGTGCGCGTTATAAAAATACCAGCCGCCGCTCGAGAGGGCGATGACGAGGAAAAGCGCCGCGGCAGGGACCAGGCGCGGCGCGCGCTGCACGGCCAAGCGGAAGCGCGCGGGCCAGGCGTCGTCTGAGCCGCGGCGGGCGAGCGCGATGGAAATGGTGGCGAGCAAGCAGGAGATAGACAGCCAGTACACAATGGACCACAAGAGCGCCGGCACGAAGTGGCCGTAGCCGTTCATGTCGGAGTAAGTGTAGGGCGGCGTGTTACCAAAAAGATACAGGGTATTTTCCCACCCAAAACTGAAGAGGATGGGGACCAGAACAAATACACCGACGACGATGCCATGGCCGATGAACTTATTAGAGACGACGGTCTGGATAAAAAGCGCGAACAGCACGTAAACGAGCACTTGGGGAAAGGTGACTATATATAGCTCCTTGGCGTACTCGATGAGCTCATAGTGGTGGTAACCAGCGATGGTTTGCATCACGATGCCGCAAAGCCCGGCGACGGTGAGCAGGACGAGTTCGACGAAACAGAGAGCGCAAAGTTTGGAGAACCAGTCAACGGTTTCGGAAATCGGCAGCGAGTCGTGGATGCCGGCAAACTGCGTGTCGCGCTCGCGCCAGATCAGTTCGGCGGCATAGAGCGCGGCGACAATGAAGAAGAAGAGTTCGGCGCCACCTTCGACTGCTTGCAGCATGAGGTAAGTAACCGGCCAGACGTTGCGATCGGCGACGTGGCCGGCATAGTGGCCGTTGTTGAGCGCGATGCCCGCCATCAGGATAACCAACGCCCAGAATGGGACTTCATGCAGGATGTTGGAGACGCGCAACCGGGTGAGCCAGGCCATCTGCGTCCAGGCCGTGGCGCGACCGAAGATCTGACGGACGGTGGGCAGTTTGGCCGCTACCAGGCTGCGCCGCGCGGTCACTTCGCTCAGTTCGTGCGCGCGCGCCAAAGCTGCGCGTTTGCCGCTAGAGCGCGCCGTGAGAGCTTCGACCGACATGGGGAACAGCTTCCAGAGGACGATCAGCGAGATAAGACCGACCGATCCCCAAAGCAGGCGGTTATACAGGAAGACGCCCTCGGCGGCGTGCGGCGACCAGGAATAAAGCAGGCTGTTGCGTTCGACTACCGTCCAGTAACGCGTGATGGCATCGTTGTAAAGGAAACCTACGGGGTCGAGTATGCCGGACCAGAAATGCTCAAGTGAACGCGTGGCGTTGAAGATGGTGATGCCGAGCAGATACAGCATGAAGATCGCGGCGCCCTGCAGGTAGACGATAAATATTTTGCGCGACAAGGCGGCTACGAGGAAGAAAAGAGACCCGAGGAAAAAAATCTGAAAGACGACGATCGAAAAGAACGGCTGCAAATACCAGGCGAGGTGATTGGGAGCGATGCGGGTGTGATCGGCCCAGGGAGCGAAGGTGCCCAGGAATTCGCCCAGGAGCAGACCCGAGAAGGCGAAGACGGTGGCGACGAACGACCCGGCCCAGCGGCCTCCGAGATACGCCAGTTTGGAGATCGGCTTGGTAAATAGAATCTGAATGGTATCGCGTTGGAAATCGCGCAGGATGGAGGTGCCAAAGATGGCGGCGATGATGATCATGCCGAAGAAACCGATGCCGATATCGTTGTAGATATTGGCGTACGGACCGTTGAGCAGCACCTTGCCGTTGGAGTTGCCGATGGGACCGAAGTTCTCGCTGGCGACATCGAGGAAGCTGAAAGCCAGCCACACCGCGAAGTAAATGTAAGTGGAAAGGCTTTTGAAGCGGAATTTCAGTTCGAAGGTGAAAAATTCCCAAAACATGGTCATGTGTGTGCCTCCGGGATCAGTTCGCCGCGTGGCGGGCGAGGTTCACAAAGTAGACATCTTCGAGGCTGGAGTCGACGGCGTGGAAACCGTCGCCGGGATTGGCATCGGCTAAGACGCGGACTTCGTGCTGGCCGCCGATGAGATGCGTGGATACGACTTTGAAGTTGGTTTCGAGCGCGCGGAGCTCGTCGTCGGTGGTGACTACCTTGGACCAGATCTTTCCGCGCAGGGATTCGAGCGCTTCCGCGGGCGAGCCTTCGAGCAGGAGTTCGCCATTCGAAATGATGGCCATGCGCGGACAGAGCTCGCGCACATCTTCGACAATATGCGTGGAGAGGATGACGGTGACATTGGAGCCGATGGAACTGAGCAGGTTCAGGAAACGATTGCGTTCGGCGGGGTCGAGGCCGGCGGTGGGTTCGTCGACGATGATGAGCTTGGGGTTGGCGAGCAGGGCCTGGGCGATGCCGAAACGCTGCTTCATTCCGCCGGAGTAAGTGCTGAGCGCCTTCTTGCGCACATCCCAGAGATTGGTCTGGTTCAGGATGCCGTCGACCATCTGCTTACGCTCCGTTTTGTTGGTAACGCCTTTCATGACGGCGAGATGCTGCAGCAGGTCGAGGGCGGAGATTTTCGGGTATACGCCGAACTCCTGCGGCAGGTAGCCGAGAATTCTGCGCACCGCGTCCTTTTGCGTGAGCACGTTGATGCCATCGAGATCGATCGACCCCGAGTCAGGGTCTTGCAGCGTGGCTACTGTGCGCATGAGCGAGCTTTTGCCGGCGCCGTTGGGGCCCAGGAGACCGAACATGAGGTTGCCGATCGAGAGCGAAAGGTTTTTGAGCGCCTTTACGCCGTTCGGATACGTTTTGGATAAGTTGGTTATCGTCAGTGCCAAGGAATCGCCCTCCAATTACAGACGCGCGAATTCTCCGATCATATCATCGAATTTTGGGTCGGGCAGACGGGGCTTGTGGGCAGAGGCGGCCTGAGAGGCCGCCGCAGGCTGGGAGCCTGCCCCACATGGCAATCGCTTAGAATGGGATTTCACTGAGAGGTACACCATGAAATGTTTTGCCGTATTGTTGCTGCTGTCGGGTTGCGCAGCTTTAAGTTTCGCCCAGCCGCACGAGCCGCTGCTATTGCAAAGACCCACTGTCAACCGTACCGATATCGTTTTCACCTACGCAGGGGATCTGTGGAAGGTAAGCCGTGAGGGCGGCGATGCCATCCGGCTCACCGCCGGCCCGGGCGTGGAAACCGATCCACACTTTTCGCCCGACGGAACCCAAATCGCATTCACCGGCGAATACGACGGCAACGTGGACGTCTATCTGATGCCCGCCAGCGGTGGTGTGCCCAAACGACTGACCTATCATCCGTCCGCGGACGTGGTTTGTGGCTGGACCCCCGACGGTAAGCAGATCCTGTTCCGCTCCACGCGGAATAGCTACTCGCGCTTCGCCCGCTTGTACACCACCACGCTGGCGGGCGGCGGATTGCCGAGCGAATTGCCGCTCCCGATGGCGCAAGAGGGCTCCTATTCCGCCGACGGAACCCATCTCGCCTACACGCCGCTCAGCCGCGCGTTTCTTACCTGGAAACATTATCGCGGCGGACAAACCTCGCCCATTTGGATTGCCGATCTGGCGGATTCTCACATCGAAAAGCTGCCGCGCCAGAATTCCAACGACTTCGCTCCCATGTGGATCGGCAATCGCATCTACTTCCTTTCCGACCGCAATGGTCCCATCACGTTATTCGCCTACGACACGGGCACGAAGAAGGTCACGGAGGCGATCCATAACACGGGCTTCGATATGAAGAACGCCTCCGCGGGGCCGGGCGCAATTGTCTACGAGCAGTTTGGCGGAATCTATCTCTACGACCTGAACAGCGGCCAGTCGCACAAGGTGGATATCCGGGTGAGTGGGGATTTGCCGGAGGTTCGCCCGCATTTTGAAAAGGTAAATACGCAGATAGCCAATTACAGCCTCTCGCCCACCGGCGCGCGCGCCGTGTTTGAAGCGCACGGCGAGATTCTTACCGTGCCGGCCGAAAAGGGCGCCGTCCGCAACCTGACGAACACGCCGGGAGTCGCCGAACGGGATCCGGCGTGGTCGCCGGACGGCAAACAGATCGCGTATTTCTCGGACGAATCCGGCGAATACGAGCTGGCGATCCGCGATCAGAACGGCATGGGAGATGTGCGCCGGATCAAGCTGGGAGACCGGCCCGCTTTTTATTACGGACCGGTCTGGTCGCCCGACGGAAAGAAGATCGCTTACACCACGCGCCTGACGCTCTGGTATATCGATCTGGAAAAGAAAACGCCGGTACAGGTGGATGCCGACACTTACGATTCGCCGTTTCACGAACTGAACCCGGAGTGGTCGCCGGACAGCAAATGGCTGGCGTATACGCGGCTGATGAAGAACCATCTGCGCGCGGCATATCTGTATTCGCTCGATGACGGCAAATCGCATCAGGTTTCCGACGGCATGAGCGATGCGCAATACGCGGCATTCGACAAGAATGGCAAGTATCTCTACTTCGCGGCCAGCACCAACCAGGGTCTGTCGACGGCGTGGCTGGATATGTCCGGCATCGCCCGGCAGGTGACTTACAGCGTCTATCTGGCGGTGCTGAACAAAGACGATCCATCACCCCTGGCGCCGGAGAGCGACGACGAAAAGGAAGACAAGAAGGCGGCCGCCGACGCTAAGGCCACCGATAAGGACAACGATAAAGACAAAGACAAGGATAAAGATAAGGATAAGGATAAGGACCAGGACAAAGATAAGCCGAAAGAGCCGGTGAAGGTCAAGATCGACCTGGAGAACATTGGCCAGCGGATCATCGCCACGCCCATTCCGGCGCGGGATTACCTGGGCATGGTGGCGGGTAAAGAAGGCACGCTATTCCTGATGGAGAATCCACCGGGACCGCCGGCGGAGGGTCCGTCTCACTTTATCGTCTATAAATTCGAACTCAAGACCCGGAAGACAGAGGAGCTGGTAAGCGGCGTACGCGCATTTGATGTGTCTCGCGACGGCGAAAAGATGCTGCTCCGGGAGGGCGATAGCTGGACCATCGCGGCTACTTCCGGCAAGCCCAAGGCCGGCGAGGGCGTGCTGAAAATGGACGATATGGAAGTGCGGGTGGATCCGCGCGCCGAATGGCAGCAGATGTATCACGAGGTCTGGCGCATCGAACGCGACTTCTTCTACGATCCAGCGATGCATGGCCTCAACTGGCGCGCCGCCGAAAAGAAGTACGCGCCATACCTGGACCAGGTGGCCAGCCGCGCCGATCTGACTTACGTGTTCCAGGAGATGCTGGGCGACATCACGGTTGGCCACATGTACGTGGGCGGCGGCACGGAGCCGCTGGTGAAGCATGTGAAAGGTGGACTGCTGGGCGCGGACTACAGCGTGGAAAACGGCCGCTATCGCTTCGCGCGCGTGTATTCGGGCGAGAATTGGAATCCGCAGTTGATCGCGCCGCTCACACAGCCAGGTGTGAACGTGGCCGCCGGCGAATATCTGCTGGCGGTGAATGGGCGCGAATTGCACGCCAGCGAGAATCTGTACAGCTTCTTCGAAGAGACGGCCGGCAAGCCCGTGGTGCTCAGAGTGGGGACGGATGCCTCCGGTGCGGGTGCGCGCGAAGTGACCGTGATGCCGGTGGAGAACGAGTTTGCGCTGCGCAATCGCGCGTGGATGGACGAGAACCGTAAGAAGGTGGATCAATTGAGCGGCGGGCGTCTGGCTTATGTGTACCTGCCCAATACCGCCCAAGCCGGCTACACCAATTTCAACCGATACTATTTTGCGCAGGTGGGCAAGGAAGGCGCAGTGATCGATGAGCGGTTCAACGGCGGCGGCGACGTCGCGGATTATATCGTCGACAACTTGAGCCGCCCGCTGATGAGTTTGTGGGCTACGCGCGAGGGCGCGGATTTCACCACCCCGCAGAATCAGATCTTCGGCCCCAAGGCCATGATCATCAATGAATACGCGGGTTCCGGCGGCGACGCCTTGCCGTGGATGTTCCGCGAGCGGCACGTGGGCACGCTGGTGGGCAAGCGCACGTGGGGCGGCCTGGTGGGTATTTTTAATTTTCCGGCTTTGATGGATGGCGGCTTCGTTACTGCGCCGAACCTGGCGTTCTACAACTTGACCGGTGAGTGGGACGTGGAGAACCACGGCGTGCCGCCCGATATCGAAGTGGAATACGATCCGGCGGCGGTGCGTGCGGGGCATGATCCGCAGCTCGAGAAGGCGGTCGCGGTACTGATGGACGATCTGGATAAACATCCATTGCCGGAGCATAAGCGGCCTAAGTATCCGAATTACCATACGGAGGCGGGGACGAACTAGCCAAGGGCTGCGCCCTTGATATCCCTGTGGGATATGGAAGACAGAAGTCAGGAGACAGGAGTCAGAATGAGTGCTAAGATTTGGGGCGACTAGCGGGCGTCGTGATAGATGATCCCCAGCGTGTAGCGGGTGCCCGAGAGCAGCGGGCTCACGCCATGTTTGATATTGGCGCAATAGAAGCCGCGCGTGCCTTTCACGGGCCGATAGCGCGTGGTGAAAACGACTGCTTCGCCGCGCCGCGCGTGGATGGCGTGGCCCATGGACTGCGCGCGGGGCCGTTGCTCCACCAGCAGGAAATCGCCGCCGGTGTAATCGGTTTCCCGTTCGCTCAAGAAGCAGACGAGTTGCAGCGGGAAGGCCACGTCGCCGTAGAGATCCTGATGCAGACAGTTGTAACCGCCCGCTTCGTAGTGCAGCAGCAGGGGTGTGGCCTTATGCTGGCCGGCAGCGTGGCACGCGGCCGTGAATTGGGAGAGCCGTTCCGGGTAGCGCGTGGCGTCGCCCAGCGCCTCCATCCAGTGGTTGGCCGCGGCGGCCAGCGGCGCATAGGAACGCTCGCGCAACTCCGCCACAAGATCGGGCAGGGGGTAGTCAAAATACTGATAATCGCCGATTCCGAAGCGGTAGCGGGCCATCTCGATGCGGCTACGAAACAACTCCCCGCGCGGATAGAGCGCCACCAGCGAGGCGCATTCCGCCGCCGTGAGCACCGCGGGCAGCCTGGCGTACCCACGCTGCCATAAGGAGGTTTCCAGGCTATCCCACGCAATGCTCGCCAGCTTCACTTCGACAGCATAGCGCGGACCGCTGCCGGGACTCCATCCGGTTCTTGCCGGTGAATCGCCGCGCGGTTGATAGGATGAGGGTTTGCCGCGAAATCAAACCAAGATCCTGATCCGCGCGACGAACTGGGTAGGCGATGCGGTGATGTCGCTGCCTGCTGTGCGCGCGGTGCGCGCGGCTTTTCCGGGAGCGCGACTGGTGGTGCTGGCGCGCCCCGCGGTGGCCGATCTGTACGCGCGCGAAGGGGCTATCGACGGCGTGATGTGTTATGGCGGCGACCGGCGCCGGGCGGCGGTCGAACTGCGCCGCGAAGTATTCGATTGCGCGATCCTGCTGCCGAACTCGTTTGACGCGGCACTGGTCGCTTGGATGGCGCGCGTTCCGCGTCGCATCGGCTACAGGCGCGACGGTCGCGGCTGGCTGCTGACAGAGGCGATTCGACGACCAGAGCCGGGCGAGATCCCGCGGCACGAGCGCTTCTATTACCTGGAACTGCTGCGCCGCGCGGGCATTATTCACGAATACCCGCCATGCGTGGACATCCGGCTGGATGCGTGCGATGCGGCAAGGGAGGCCGGCGCGGATCAGTTGCGCGCGGCGGGCCTGGCGTCGACGGTGGTGGGAGTCAGCCCGGGTGCCGCGTACGGCGATGCCAAGCGATGGTTGCCGGAGCGTTTCGCGGAAACGGCAGTTCAAGTGGCGGGCGCGGTCGGCGCATCGGTGGCGCTGTTTGGCGCGGCGGCCGAACGTCCGCTGTGCGAGTCCGTGGCCGGCGGCGTGCGCAGTGCGAGCATCGCCGTACACGACTTCGCAGGAGAAACTACACTGCGGCAATTCATCGACCTGGCGGCCGCGTGCCGGCTATTTCTGACCAATGATTCCGGCGCAATGCACATCGCGTCGGCTTTGGGCGTACCTACCGTGACCGTATTCGGCGCTACGGATGATACGGCCACGGGGCCAAGCGGGGCTTGGACGCGAGTGGTGCGCGAGCATGTGGAGTGCAGTCCGTGTTTGCTGCGTAGCTGCCCGATCGACCACCGCTGCATGACGCGCGTCAGCAGTGCGCGGGTGGCCGAGGCCGCGTTGCAGCTCTTGTCGAGCGGGTTTTGGACCGCTCCCTGACGGTCGCGGCTCGGTAGAACGGGAGCGGTCTCCGCCTAACTTCGCAGCCGCAGGAAGAACCAGGTTATGCCAGTGACTAAGAGAGCGGAAGCGAATACCGGCACTGGCCGCCAGGCTGTCAGCCGTTTTACTAAGTAACCGAACAGCACGGCACAGACGAAAATCAGGATGATCTCCGCCAACACGGCACCACTTAGCACGTAAAGCGCGCGGTAACCGGTCGTAGTCAGAAACATCTCGAAATAGAGCCCGTGAAATGCGCCTAACACCGCCACAATCAACCAGCGCATGCCGGCTTTCGGTAACGCCAGGATCTCTACGGCAAGATAGGCAATCGTCAGGCCCGCGGCGGCTTCGACAAAGCGCGGGGGCGGCTGCCATGCCGTGCGCGGCACGATGAGCGCGGCGGCTATCTGGCCGGCCAGGAACATGGCGGTGAGTACGACTAACTCGCGGCGGCTGCGCGCGGCCAGCACCAGGCTCACCAGAAACAGGATCTGCGCCGCGCCACTCCAGGCTCGCAGTACGCCGCCGCCCGCTTGCGTGATGGCGGTTTCGAGCGCGGTAGGAGGACGAAAGCGCAGCGTGGCGCGCGGGAACGAGAAATCGAATACGGCTTGATCACGTTTGCCGCCGTTCTCCACGCGCAACAGGTGCACGTGATTGGGCACAGTGACGGCGGGGAACGTGCATTCCACGTCGAGACGATCCACGGGCGCGGCGAATTGATAGTCCGCTGTGCACACATACGTGCCATGCGCGGGGTCTCCGCGGCACGCGGGATTCAGCAGTTGCGCCCGCTGGCCACCGCTCGAAAAAACAATGTGCGCGAACAGCGACTGCGCGGGATTCGCGATGTGCGGAATTTCGTACAGAGGCATCCGCAATTCATAGTGCGCCAGCGTGCCGCGGATGGTCAGATCGCCGGAGCTCATGCTCATGACGTGCGCCAGCGCCGGGCAGGCTAGCACGAAAAATATGGCGGCTTTCATGCGGCCGGACCAGGCACCGGCCGGACCAGGCGCTGCTGGCGAAGGCGGCGGTACCCAATGCGGCCCAGCGCCAGCACCGGCACGGAGAGAAACGCCCCAGCGACACCGGCCAGTTCCCCACCCGCGAACACTCCGAACAGCACCAGCAGCGGATGCAATTGCATCCCGGCCCGCATCAGCAGCGGAGACAACCCGTAGTCCTGGACAAGACGATAGACCACCAGAAAAATCAGCGCGCCCAGAAACGGTCCGCCGCTGACGGCGGTCACAATCAGGATAATCACGCCGGCCGAGAGCGTTCCGACGATGGGGATGAATTCCAGCCCGGCGGCCAAGGCCGCCAGCAAGATACTGTAGGGCACCCCGATGATGGTGAAGAAGATGGAATAAGACGTGAACGTGGCCAGCGAAAGGATCAGGATCGCCCGCATATAATGGGCAAGCAGCAGATCCACATCCGCCAGCAGGCCGTCTACCTGGGTGCGCCGGTGCTCGTCGTCGATCATTGTGAGGAAGTGCTCGCGTATGGCGCGGCCATCTTTCAAAAAGAAAAAGCCGAGGATGGGGACGACTACGACATATATCAGGTTACCCGCCACGCTGAGTATCCGGATGCCCGCGCTGGGCAGCGAAGAGATGAGATCGCTGGAACCTTTGGCAAACTGCTCTTGAGCCTTTTGCATCAGCTGCGCTTTGAAGGAGTTCTCAGCCGGGGAAAGGGCGTGGTTCGGCTGCTGGAAGGCCGCGAACTTGGCGGGCATCGATTCGGCCAGTGAGTGGGCCTCTTCCACGGCGTGGGCGCCTATCTGGCTCACTGCGACGAAGATTATACCAATGAAGATCACGTAGGCGATTGCCAGCGCCAGAGTACGAGTGCGCTTGCCGGGCAGAAACCGGTCGATCACGTTCACCAGCGGCGACACTAAATAGGCGAACAAAAGAGCCACGATGAACACGAACACCGTAGTCCGCATCCAGTAGACGAGCCATAGGAGGAGCACTATGACGGCGACGGTCCAGGTGTAGCGCGCGGCGCGCGTGTCGATGCCCAGCATGGTGGCCTGTAGGCATTCTAACCTGTGGCGGTTGCGGCACGCCGCAAACGTGCGAAGAAAGAGGGCGGCCTGAGAGGCCGCCGCAGGCTGCGAGCCTGCCCCACGAGGAGCATAGCCGCGACCAAAACGAAGCTGCAGCGGGGCTAAAGCCCCGCGCCAGTCATTTGTCTTTCAGATACGGCGCCACTTTCGGATTGTCGCTATTCCACCGCGGCGGCGCCACGCTGTCGGCCAACATAACCAGCCCCATCGCGATCATGCGATCCACCTTGGCCATATTGCTGTAATCAATCTTCTGCCACACGTCACCGGGATCGTGATAATCGCGAAAATCGAGCGCCACCGCGATGGTGTGGGCCGGGATGCCATGCTCCGCGAACGTCTGGTTATCGCTGCGATCGAAGAAGTCATCGCCGTTCGGTGTCTCATAAACTTTGACCCCGGTCAGATCGCCAGCCTCTTCGAGCGTGCGCGACACGGTGGAATACCGGAAGCCCGTAAGCGTCGCGTTCAAATTCTCATTGCCGGCAATGGCATCGGTGCGTCCCACCTGCTCCAGGTTCAAATCGGCTATGGTCTTGGCCAGCGGGACCAGCGGGTGGGACGTGTAATAGCGCGATCCAAGGCTGCCCTCTTCCTCCCCGAAGAACGCCATAAACAGGATGCTCCGCTTGGGATGCAGGGGCATGGCGGCTAACGCCTGTGCAATTTCGATTACCGATACCGTTCCGCTGCCATCGTCATTCGCACCGGGGAAGACCGCTCCGGCCTGACTGCGGCCGAGGTGATCGTAATGGGCGGTGAGCAGCACATAGCGATCCCGCAGCGCCGGATCCGATCCGCGCAAGAGAGCGGCCACATTGCGCAAGGTCACAGGCACGGCAGTGGGGGCGGGTAGCTTAATCGTAATCGTGATGCCCGTGTCACCGGGTTTTGCCGCATGCAGCAGCTTGACGGCGTCCGGTCCGCGGACGACCAACCGCGGCACGCCGCCGTACGAGATCCGCTCCTGATCCGGATCGATTAGGCGGGGGACCGCGGAGCCACCCTCGTCGCCGTCCGTTTCGAGAAAAGCAGCCGGGTGGAGGGCCGCCGCTGCGCGGGCCATCGCGGGAGTGTCCGCACGCGCGGTGTCCAACTCCACCACTTTGCCTTTTATGGAGGCGACCTGCAGGCTGCCCGGGCCCGCGATTTTATAAAGGGGAGCGGAAAACTCGAGGGGCCGCTGGCTCACCACCGCTGCGTCGTCCCGCGAAACCGTCAGGATCTCTCCGGTATCGCGCAAGCTGAGATCGAAGCCCTCGCCAGGCGGAGTGATGCGCAGCATTTTCGCGGTCTGGAAGTAGCCGTCGTCGCCGGCGGGTTCCAGATCGGCCCTGCGAAATTGCGCGGCGATATAGAGTGCGGCGATATCGAGCCCGCGGGAAGGCGTGTCGCGTCCCTCCAGCAGGTCGGCCGCGATGAACGATAAATTGCCGCGCAAAGAGTCCGCCGAGATGGCGGCCAGTGCCCGATAGATTTCGGGAGTGGGTGAAAAACTCTGCGGAGCGGCCAGCAGCGATACTGCCAGAAACAAGGCCGGTGACCCGACAATTTGTGTTTTCACTTGTTTCTAAATTATAAGCTGTAAACTTAACGGGCTCCAGGCCTTCTTTCATTGACGGGAAGCACTTCAGCCGCGTAAGCTCAACTACGTAGCTTGGAGAAGACGGATGAAAACACATTATATATTGACGATCGTGTTACTAACAGTGGCCGGCGCGAGCGCGCAGGATACGGCTAGTAACAGTTACACCCAGACCAATCTGGTCTCAGACATTTCGGGGAAGGCTCCGGTCACGGATCCAAACCTGGTCAACCCGTGGGGTCTCTCACGCGCGTCGGGATCACCCTGGTGGGTTTCCGACGAGGGTACCGGCCTGACGACGCTGTATAACGGCACCGGAGCGATCCAGGGTCTGGTGGTGACGATCCCGCCGGCCAGCGGCACGGGAACTGGTATGCCAAGCGGAACTGTCTTTGCGAATTCGGAGTTCATATTTGTTACCGAGGACGGAACCATTCAGGCATGGACGGGACAACCCAGCACGGTCATCGAGGTAAACAACTCCGCGAAAGGGGCCGTCTACACGGGTTGCACGAGTGCGACGTTCGGCACGGCGCCGGCACTTTACGTGGCCAATAGCGCGGGCGGCGTCGAGGCGTATAACACGAATTTCAAGCGCATCGCATTAGCGAAAGGCGCCTTCAAGGATCCCAACATTCCTGCCGGCTATCCGCCCTACGGCATCCAGGCCGTTGGAGATAAGATCTATGTCACGTTCTCGGCGGGGCCGGGGGCGGGCGGTTACGTGGACGTGTTCAATCCGGCCGGCAAGCTGCTGGTGAGTTTAGCGCAGGGTTGGTTCGATGAGCCCTGGGGCATCGCCCAAGCGCCGGCGGGTTTCGGCGCGTTCCAGCATGCCGTGCTGGTGGGAAACCTGGGCAGTGGGAAGATCGGCGCCTACAACCCGACCAACGGAAACTTCTTGGGTTTTCTGAAGAATGCCTCCAAGAAACCCATTGCGATTCCGGGTCTTTGGGCGCTTTTCTTCGGCGGCGGTAATACTGAGTCAGGCCCGGCGAGCTCGCTCTACTTTACCGCGGGCATTGACAACTACCTGCACGGGCTACTCGGTACCATAACGGTGACCAGTACTGCCGCAGAGTAAAAAAGTTACACGCGCGACGGAAAGTTCACAAGGCAGGCCGTTGACTCGGCTCGTCAGGGGCCCTATACTCTTCAGACGGGCCTGGTCAACCAAGCCGATAAAAGAGGAGACATGAAAAAGATAATTGTGCTGACTGCCGCTGCGTTCCTTTGCACCGGCGCGGAAGCTCAAACCGGCAGCTATACCGTCGCGAATATCGTGACCAATTCACAGGATGCACACCTGGTGAACCCGTGGGGCATCTCGCGTGCGGCTAGCAAGAGTGTAGGAGAGAACGAGTGGTGGATCTCGGACCAGGTCACTGGCCTTTCGACCTTGTACGATGCCAATGGCTCTATCGTGGGCCTCACCGTAAAGGTCCCAGCGGCCGGCACAACCGGGCCGGGCAGTCCGACGGGAACGGCCGCGTATACCATCAGCGGCAGCAATGTAAATTTTGCGTTCGCAACGCTGGATGGCACCATCTCGTATTGGAATTCGCAAACGCCGCCAGTCTCGCCGGGGAAATCTTGCGCCGCGTGTCATGTGACCACCGCGACTATTATGGTCAATAACTCCGCGGCAGGCGCTTCTTATCAGGGCTTAACCATCGCGAAGAATGCCACCAGCGGCGCGGAAACTTTTTACGCGGCCAATGCCAACGGCGGTATTGAGGCTTATGACGCCGCCTCCTTCGCGCCCGTGACGCTTCCTGCGGGGGCCTTCACCGATGCTAAGGTGCCCAAGACTTACTCGCCGGCGGGCATCCAAGCTATCGGGTCGAAGATCTATGTGACTTACAACAGGACGGCGGGCGGTGGGACAGGTTTCGTAGATGCTTACACCACCAATGGTAAGCTTCTAATGCGATTGCAAACGGGATGGTTCAATCAGCCGTGGGGAGTGACCCTGGCGCCCGCTAGCTTTGGTGCATTCGGCGGCATGCTTCTGGTGGGGAACACCGGCAGCGGATGGATCGGGGCTTATAACGCTACGACCGGAAAGTTCGCGGGATTCCTGGCAGACAGCACGGGATACGACGTTACGATTCCGGGACTCTGGGGGCTGGAGTTCGGCAACGGCAGTGCGGACAGCGGTCCCACTACGTCGCTCTACTTCGCTGCCGGCGGACCAAATCTGACAACCGGAACCTTCGGCGTGATCACGGCGAATTAGGCAGGACTCCAGTCCTGCGGCCGACGTCCACGTCGGCCTGGTTGCGTTTGGAATGGCTGATTCCAGGCGCGAAGGGCGGGTCCTGGAGGACCCGCGCAGACCTGGAGGTCTGCCCCACATTGGGATAACTAAGTGACATTGTGAGGACCGGGGCTGAAGCCCCGCGCCGGCTAAAGCCCGCCCTCCGGTTGTAATACGAGGGGCTACCCGTGCAGCGCGCGGAAGCTCTTGAGACAGCGCTGCGCGGTTTCCAATTCGGGATACGCGCTGCCTTCCTGCTCCACCAGGTAAAACTCCAGGCCGCCGGTCTTTTCCGCGGCCTCGAAGAGTCTCTTCCAGGGCGCCACACCTTCGCCCAGCAACACCTTGTACCCTTTGTCCGGGGACCAGTCTTTGCAGTGCATGGAGCGAATGCGGCCGGGGTTTTGCTCCACCCACGCCACCGGATCGGAACCTGCTTCGATACAGGTGCCCACATCCAGTTGCAGCATGACATCTTGGGAGGTATTCGCGGCCAGCACTTCAATGGGACGTTTACCATCAACCGGCGTAAACTCCAACTGGTGGTTGTGATATCCGGCGCGCAGGCCCGCAGATTTCATCTTCTCGGCGCCCTGGTTCAGGCGTTCGGCCACCGTTTTCCATCCGTCCAGAGTCTTCGGATTTCCGGCGCTGGCCCACACGATGAACCGGCTACCGATGATGCCGTTCAGTTCGATGGCGTGCCCTACGCCATCGGGCGTGAAGGATTCCGCGCCGTTGTGCGTCGATAAGCAGCGGATGCCGGCATCGTCCATCATCTTGCGCACTTCGCGCGCGTAGGCGGGCGTCCAGGCGTAATACGGCGCGAAGAATTCCACATCCTCGTAGCCCATCTTGGCCACTGCGCGTACAGTAGCCATGAGATCCTGTTTCAGTTCGTCGCGCACGGAAAACAGCTCCAGGCCGACGGGAAAGCTTTTGGCTCGCGCCAGGGACGATGCGAAGGGCGCCGCGGTCAAAGCGACGAATGCACGGCGGGAGAAGGAATGGAGTGGCATAATCGAAAAGCAAACGATAACACATACGCGGGTGTAGTGTTTTTCACACTCGTAGTGAAACAGCTGCCGCGTTTGAGGGATCTTTACGAGTGACACCCGGAAAGGCGGCTTGGTACCGGGCGTACAATAAGGAAGAACTGCGGACGACGGACTTGTCCGTTCGAGCGCGGTTTCCCCGGAAGGTTCATCAACATGAAAGCGACCCAAACGCTCCACAATTCAGGCCAGAGCATCTGGCTCGATAACATCACGCGCGACCTATTGGATAGTGGCACACTCGCGCGCTACATCAAAGAGCTATCCGTAACCGGTCTGACTTCCAATCCGACCATCTTCGATCACGCGATCAAGAACAGTTCCGCATACGACGCCGCCATCCGCGAAGAGGCGAGCGAGGGAAAATCAGGCGAGGTACTCTTCTTCGACCTGGCTTTGGAGGATCTCAAGCGCGCAGCCGGTTTGTTCCGGCCCGTCTATGAGCAAACCCGCGGCGTGGATGGTTGGGTGTCGTTGGAAGTCTCGCCCTTGCTCGCGTACAACACGGCCAGCACGATCGAGGCCGCCAAGGGCCTGCACGCGCGCGCCGGACAACCCAATTTGTTCATCAAGATTCCAGGCACGCCGGAGGGCCTGCCGGCGATCGAAGAGGCGACCTTTGCGGGCGTGCCGGTCAACGTCACCCTGCTGTTCTCGCGTGAACACTACGTGCGTGCCGCCGAAGCTTACCTGCGCGGCGTCGAGCGGCGCATCGATGCCGGGCTCCCGGGCGGCGGCGGTTCGGTCGCTTCGATCTTTGTCAGCCGATGGGATGCCGCGGTGATGGGCAAGGTCCCCGAGGCGCTGCGCGGCCAGCTGGGCATCGCCATCGCCAAACGTACCTACAAAGCGTATCGCGAGATGTTGGCATCCGCGCGCTGGCAGCGCGCATTCAACTTCGGCGCGCGCGCGCAGCGGCTCTTGTGGGCAAGCACCGGAACCAAGGACCCCAAGGCATCCGATATCCTTTACATCAAGAGCCTGGCAGCCCCGTTCACGGTGAACACCATGCCGGAGAATACTCTGAAAGCGCTGGCGGATCACGGCGACATCGGCGAAATGCTGCCTGCAGACGGCGGCGATTGCGAGGAAGTCCTGGCGCGGCACGCCAAAGCCGGCATCGATGTGGACGCGCTCGCCGCCCAGCTTCAGGATGAGGGCGCTAAGTCGTTTGTGGCCTCCTGGACCGATTTGATGGCCGTCATCGATTCCAAAAGCGCCGCGCTGCAGGCCGCGGCGCGTTGAGGGGAGACGCCGCCAATGAGCTCAGCCGCCAACACTACGGAAAAGATCGCCCCGCTGACCGAGCGCAAGGCCTGGCTGGCTCTGCAAGGCCACTATCAAAAGGTTCGTACATTGCACTTACGGGATCTCTTCGCGAAGGATGCCACGCGCGGAACCCGCCTGACTGCCGAGTTGGGGGACATCTTCCTCGACTACTCGAAGAACCGCATCACCGATGAGACTCTCGATCTTCTATTGCAGTTGGCCGAGGAATCCGGTTTGCGCGGGCGCATTGACGCGATGTTCCGGGGGGACAAAATCAACGTCACCGAGAAGCGCGCCGTTCTGCACGTCGCGCTGCGCGCGCCCAAAGGCACGTCCATCGTGGTCGATGGCGAGGATGTGGTGCCGCAGGTGCATGCCGTGCTCGATAAGATGGCGGACTTCTGCGACCGGGTGCACAGCGGCCAGTGGAAGGGAAGCACGGGGAAACGCATTCGCAACGTCGTCAACATAGGGATTGGCGGCTCGGACCTCGGTCCGGTGATGGCGTACGAGGCGCTGAAGCATTACAGCGAACGCGAAATGACGTTCCAATTCGTTTCCAACGTGGACGGCACCGACTTGACCGAAGCGGTTGCGCGCCTGGATCCGGCCGAGACGCTCTTCATTATCTCCTCGAAAACGTTCACCACGCTCGAAACGATGACCAACGCGCATTCCGCCCGCGATTGGTTCCTGCGGGGCAGCGGCGGCGGTGAGAAGTCCGTTGCCAGTCACTTTGTCGCCGTATCTACGAATGCCGCGGAGGTAGCCAGGTTTGGTATCGACACGGCCAACATGTTTGGTTTCTGGGATTGGGTGGGGGGCCGCTATTCGATGGATTCGGCGATCGGCCTTTCCACCATGCTGGCCATCGGCCCGGACCGCTTCCGTGCCATGTTGGACGGCTTCCACCAGATGGACGAGCATTTCCGCACGGCCCCGTTCGCGCGCAATCTTCCCGTGTTGATGGGCCTGCTGAGCGTGTGGTATACCGATTTCTTCGGCGCGGAGACGGTCGCGGTGTTGCCCTACGAGCAGTACCTCAAGCGATTCCCGGCGTATCTGCAGCAGTTGACCATGGAGAGCAACGGCAAGCACGTCACGCTGGCGGGAACGACCGTCAACTATCCGACGGGGCCAATCTACTGGGGCGAGCCGGGGACCAATGGGCAGCACTCGTTCTACCAGTTAATCCATCAGGGCACGCGGCTCATCCCTTGCGACTTTCTGGGATTCGCGCAGACGTTGAACCCGTTGGGACGCCATCATGACATGCTCATGGCGAACGTGTTCGCGCAAACCGAGGCGCTGGCATTCGGCAAAACGGCTGAACAAGTGAAGGCTGAGGGCACGCCGGATTGGCTGGTCCCCCATCGGGTTTTCGAGGGCAACCGGCCGTCCAACACGATCCTGGCGGAGCGCCTCACACCGGAAACCCTGGGTAAGCTGGTTGCACTTTACGAGCACAGCGTTTTCACGCAGGGCGTCATCTGGCAAATCAATTCGTTTGACCAATGGGGCGTGGAACTGGGTAAGGCGCTCGCGCAGCGGATCATCCCCGAACTGGAAAGCGGCACCGAAACCGCGCCCACCCACGACAGCTCCACGAATAACCTGATCCGGCGGTATCGGGAACGCAAGGGCTAGATCGCAGATCGGCAGTCCTCTGCATGCCTTCGGACACCATTTTGTAATTAACCTCAGTTATTGAAAAAGTCACAAGATTTACTCACTTATTTCAACCGTTACAAGATATTTAAGATCGATAACGGATCTGGTTTAACCTAAAGAAACCATTTATACTATGGCCGTTAGACCACTGACAAGGTGGTTCTGACTTACGCTGCTCCGGAGGAATCACCTATGAAGCGCCATCGCGCGAACACGTATGTAGGGGCACTGTGTCTGGCCGTTATTGCATCCTGGTCCTTCTTGCCATCACGCACCAGAGCGCCCCGGGCTGTGCATCGGAGTTACCAGTCAGCGGCCAGGTACGATACCGGCCGCCCCGACTTGATTAAGGCGGCATTCCAGCAAGACGGCGCAGCCGCCCCGAGTTCGGACCTGGCGCCGGTAATCAACTACTTTAATGTGGCTCCTGCATCGACCTTGCCGGGCCAGGCAGCCATCGCCACTGTCTCGGTGAGTAATGTCACGGCCGCAACCATTAACGGCGTCATCGCATCATGCAGCGGCGGCATTTGCGCTGGAACGATCCTGTTTTATCCTGGATCGACGACAAACTATGTTCTCGACGCAACGGGCACGGGTGGGAACATGAGTACGTCGCAGGAAGTGGAAGTGGGCAAGTATCAGCATAATCCTGCCCCGTCGCCAACAGGCCTTCAGGTTACCTGGCGCGGAGCGTGCTGGTTGAAAGGATATCCCAAGTCCTTTTGTAACGGCGCGTGTCAGGGTATGGACTTCACTGTAGCCATACCGAATCCGCCTTCCCAGTTACCGCTCGAAGGCACTCTATATCTAGGCACGACTACATGTAACCCGGATGAACAGGACAATCTGAACGATTTTGGTTCGCCGACCGGTTCAGGCAGTTGGATCTTCTGGTTCACGCATCATCCGAATCGAAAAAAGAGCTCGGCAATCTGGACTTTTGGCAATCAGAGCTCAGGCTGCGTAAGCTACGCGAACGCACCTGATTGCCCGTGATTCAATGACAGTCTGGCGGCACGCCCCGCCGACATGGCACTACTGCTTCGTTAACGAGGCGTGCACGCTCAACGCGCCTGCGGGAACAGTGTTGGGGAAGGTCAGCACGACGGCTACTACATCCCCAGCGTTGACAACTGCCGTGTCCGTGGAATCGATACAGGGTTTAGTTGAACCGGCCGTGAATTGGCAGCTGATTGACGTCATTACTCCGTTCACCCATACCTGAGCCGAGATCTGCGGGTACGAGTTAAATGCCGCTCCGGCACTCGACGCGATCGTCAAGTTACCCAAAGTGCCGGCTGAAGGCATCGGCAGCCCAACCACTACACTATTACCACCAATGGCGGCGGTGTATCCGTTGTTGCAAGATGGCTGAGTTACGTCTTCTGAGCCTAATTCCAACAGGACCCCGGTGGTAGGACCGGAGCCGAGCAGGCCTGTGGACGGGCCACAGAATCCGCTTAAAATGGTGGGCGGTCCTGGGTTACCCTGGCTGCCTGTCAAGCCTGTCGAGCCTTGTGCACCGGTCGCTCCCTGCAGGCCTTGCGGACCGGTGGGTCCCTGCGGACCGATCGCGCCTTGCGGCCCGACCAGATTGGTACAACTAGTGGGCCAGACGCCGCCAACTTGCGGGCCGTAGAGACAACTCGTGGTTACATTCAGATAGAAGTCACCGTTGGAGCCGAAACCCGAAGGCGGGCCGGCAGGCCCGTTCCAAACCGCGTTGCCGTTGGTGCCGTTAGTTCCAGCCGGACCTTGGGGGCCCACGGTACCGGTGGCGCCCGTCGCACCTGTGGCACCGGTTGGTCCGGCTGGACCTTGAGCCCCGGTTGCGCCTGCCGGTCCTTGCGCGCCATTTGCGCCGGCGGGACCCTGTGGGCCTTGGGGTCCTATGGAACCTGTGGGTCCGGCGGGACCTGCGGCACCTGTATTTCCTTGAGGTCCCTGCGGGCCGGGTGCCCCTGCGGGACCTGTGGCACCTTTAGCTCCAGCGGGACCTGTGGCGCCTGTATTTCCTTGAGGTCCCTGCGGGCCAGGTGCCCCTGCGGGACCTGCAGCCCCCATATTTCCCTGTGGACCTGGCGGGCCATTGGCTCCTTGCGGGCCGGTAGCGCCGGTGGATCCGGTCAAGCCGGCGGGACCTTGCGGCCCAACCAGTGTTACGCAAGTGCCGGGCCATGCTCCGGAAGCTCTTGGTCCGTACAGGCAATTTGTCGCGGTGTCGAGGTAGAAGTCCCCGCTCACGCCGATCGTGGTTGGAGGATTCGTTCCATTCCAAACTGTGTTGCCGTTGGTTCCCGCTTGACCGGTAGCGCCGGTAGCGCCGGGGGCTCCCGTTGAACCGGTGGGTCCCTGCGGACCCGTTGCGCCGGTGGGGCCGGCGGGACCCTGCGCGCCGGTCGCGCCTTGCGGCCCGACCAGTGTTACGCAAGTCCCCGGCCAAGCGCCGGACGCCTTCGGCCCGTACAAGCAGTGGGTCGCGGTATCAAGATAAAAGTCGCCGTTCGCCCCGGTCGAGACGGTTGGGGTCGTCGTTCCATTCCAAACGGTGTTGCCGTTTGTTCCCGCGGGGCCTTGCGGACCTGTGGCGCCCGTGGCGCCGGTGGCACCAGTTGAACCGGTGGGACCTGCTGGTCCTTGCGGACCGGTCGCGCCGTTAGCTCCCGTGGGGCCCTGCGTACCCGTCGCGCCTTGAGGCCCGACCAGTGTGACGCAAGTCCCAGGCCAGCCGCCGGACGCTTTCGGCCCGTACAAGCAGTGGGTCGCGGTATCCAGATAAAAGTCGCCGTTCGCCCCGGTCGAGCCGGTGGGGGTTGTCGTTCCATTCCAAACGGTGTTGCCGTTGGTTCCGGCCGGTCCCTGTGGACCTGTGGAGCCGGCTGGACCTGTGGGTCCTTGCGAACCAGTTGCGCCGGTGGATCCGGTGGGACCCTGCGCACCCGTCGCGCCCTGCGGTCCGACCAGCATTACACAAGTGCCTGGCCATGCTCCGGAAGCCTTTGGCCCGTAGAGGCAATTAGTCGCGGTGTCGAGGTAAAAGTCGCCATTAACACCGGTAGCTTTGGCCGGCGTAGTAGCTCCGTTCCAGACTGTGTTGCCATTCGTTCCGGCCGATCCCTGCGGACCTGTGGCGCCTGTGGCGCCGGTCGAGCCCGTGGGGCCTTGCGCACCTGTCGCGCCAGTCTGCCCAGCGGGTCCCTGAGCGCCCGTGGCCCCGGTCGCCCCTGTAGCGCCGCGCTCCGCCACCAGGTTCCAGAACGCGTTGGAAGCAGTCGGTACGTTGCCCGTGTTGCTTCCCACGCGGCTGATATAGGTCGCGCCCTGATAGCCGACTGTGTCATTCAAATTGTAGGTGGTGGTGCTGCTCCACGCGGATTTCCAAACCATCCCCACGGGACCAGCCGGACCTTGCGGGCCGGTAGCACCTGTTGAACCGGTTGAACCGGCAGGCCCGGTTTTACCAGTCGGCCCAGCGGGGCCCTGCGTCCCCTGCGGTCCTGTCGCACCCGTCGCGCCAGTCGCCCCGCGCGCTGCCACTGCACCCCAAAACGAAGACGGGGTTGTGGGCGTGTTGCCAGTGTTACCCGACCCCAAGCTGATGTAGCTCGCGCCACTGTAACTTACCGCATCGTTCAGGTTGTAAGTCTTGCTGGTGCTCCAAACGCCTTGCCAGATCATGCCGGCAGGTCCAGTCGGGCCAGTGGGACCGGCGGGACCGGTTTTGCCCGTGGATCCCGTGGGACCAGCGGGTCCAGTCGGGCCAGCGGGTCCTGCGGGCCCCGCGGGGCCTTGTGGCCCTTGCGGCCCCGCGGTCCCGAGAGACACTGTGATAGGATCCGACACAAGGGTGCCCTGGGTAACTACCAGATCGTATTCCGTGTTCAAAGTCAAACCGCCGCTGGGTAGCTGGGCGGTAAGAGCTGAGTTGTTGTATTCGCCGTCAATCAGCCCAAGGGTGACCCCGCCAAGTGTGACGGTAGGGTTATTGCCTAAGGGGGAGAAATTCGCTCCGGTGACGCAAATGTCGCCCTGCACCACGGTCTTCGTCGTGCAGTTGTAATTAACGACGGCGGTATAAATTTGCGGCGGCGACGACTGGGCAAATCCTGGAATCGTGGTCGCGGCAATGATAATGACGCAGCAGCATAACCCTTGGCGCATGATTCACTCCCAGTTTCCCTGCGGCATCTCCCGTGCAATTGGCTATCTCGAGCCCGGAGTGGGGCTCGCTGCAACCACCGGAGATGCGAGCTCTTGTTCGACCATCTCACGCAGACTCGCATATTTAACAGCGCCACTGAAGAAGTGGCCATTGATGAAGAAGCTGGGTGTCCCAGTCAAGCCGAGGTGCTGCGCTTCGGCGAAATCCTTCTGCACCGCGGCTGTCTGTGCGCCCGAATCCAGACACTTATCGAAGCGATCCCCATCGAGCTTTAAGGTTCGCGCGTATTCCTTCAATTGCGCCATCTCAAGATGCTTGGAATTCTCAAAGAGCAGATCATGCAATTCCCAAAACTTCCCCTGGTCGCCGGCGCAGCGCGCAGCCTCCGCCGCTTTAGCAGATTGGGCGTGCATCGGCAGCGGCATGTCTTTATACACCAAGGCCACCTTGCCGTCAAATTCCTGCCCTAGCTTGGTGAGTAACGGATGCACTTGTTGGCAATAGGGACACTCGTAATCGGCGAACTCGATAATATGGACTCTGGCGTCCTTCGGCCCGCGCATGGGCGAACCGTCCACCGAAACCACCGCGGTCGGCGCATCCAGGCTCACTGTCACTGCGATTTGGTCGTGTAAGTTTCGGATGTATTCTATTTTTGCCTTCTTTAAACGCGCCCGGTGGATATACAAGAGAATCTTATCGCGGACGGCCGGGAATGGCTCATCGGTCCCCACGCCTTCGTAGTAAACCTGCAGTTGATCGTCGGTCGGATCTTTAATTTTGCTTTCGATGTCGCGCTTGATCAACTCATCGATCGTCAAATGCTCCTGCTGCGCCTTCTGTTCCAGCAGGTAATCGTCGATGAGCTGGTCCACTGCCTGACGTTCCGCCTGGTAATATTGACTCTGCGGCTTTAATATTATGGCTGATTCTTTCTGTTCCAGCTCGGCCCGGGTAATCTTGTGACCGCCGACCTCGGCCACAACCTCCGTACCGTCGCTAGCTATGCCGACGCCCCAAATTGTCCCGCCTAGAGCCAAGGAAAGAAGAACTACTCCCCGTCGCATAAAATATTTCCCCCGTAGTCGAAAAAATCGCACCAACCGCCGGGTTTTGTCCCCGGCGGCGGTGCGAAGAATCAGAGTTGCTCAAAATGCTTGATGCTGCTTAGTCTGGCGGTGTAGAGGGGCAGCTGCAAAGGCCATGCCTGGAACCAACCCCCCTAATGGCAGAGCAACCCGCTTCCAGGCTGGCTAATTCCGTAGTGCTTATGGTAGCAGCCTGGGACGGCGTTTCGGTAATGGCGTATCCTCCTGTGGACAGACCCAGGACGTGAGTACCCCAACCCATAACTCCTGACGCGAGCGTCACGCTCGTCGGGTACAGGGGACACGAGCCTGAAGTGGGTGTTGTCGCGACGACCTTGATTATGCCTGCGGTCGCCGGGATGCCCACCAAAGGATTCGACGTCAGATTTACGTTTATGGAGAACGTATTCAGACCATCGGGCGTTATCTTGCAATCGCAACACTCCGTCATCTCCTCATCCGGATAAAGGACGTAGATCGCCGCGCAGATGCTTGCCCCGCCGAAAGCCCCGTCATTGCTCAGTTGCATCGTCCCATCCGGTGCACCAGCAGTGTTGGCGTTGGTGAAGTAATTGACAACATAGACCGGATCGCCGGACGCGCCCGCGGCCGCAGGCGCCTGCGCCCAGGTAACCCCCACGGAAGCGAGAATCGCGATCGCACATAGAGTCAGCAGTTTTATGTTTCTCATGGTTTTCTCCTCCTTGTTTTTACGATCCTGTCCCGCACGAGCAGATGCCATGCCCGGAACCTTCCAGCACTATATCCCCGCATTTTAACTCCAGGGCGCTTTCCTCGGCGGAACTCAGGTTGCCGCTCTGATATACTGTCTCGGTGACCGTAAAGCCGCCGGTCGTGGGTAAGATAATATGCGTCCCCCAATCGCGTGTAGACGGAGTGGGCGTCAGGCTTCTCGGATCGCACGAGCCGCCAGCGGACGATACGATCTTGACCACACCCGTCGTGGGAACTACTCCGGTCAGCGGATTATCGGTCAGGTCTAAGTTCACTGAAAGCGTGCGCAAATCATCCGGCGTCAGAGTGCAACCGCAGCACTCGGTCATCTCTTCGTCCGGATAGAACACATAGACCATCGCGCAGACGTTGCCACCCGAGGTTCCGGGATTGTCCATCTGCACGGCGCCATCCGGCACACCGGCCGTGTGGGCGTTGACGAAATAGCCTACCTGCAGCGTATCAGTAGAAGGGGTCGCTCCCCAAGCGAGCCCGACTGATAGCAAGAGAACGATCCCGGCAAATAGCGGGATGTACCGCTTCGTTAGAACCATGTTTCCTCCTTGTTTCTGATGTGCCCTCTAATTGGTGTTACATTCGCGCTTCAACCGGCGGTGCAGTTTCAACCTAACATGCGCCCGCAGGTTTCATCGCGACTGGACTGGCACAATTTGAAAGGTACCCGTTTCCTTGTTGAGATACAAGAGGCCATTTCTGCTTTTATTATTGTGGTTGTTATGCCTAAAACTAATTCTTATCCGGTATTTACCGGTCACGCGAACTGTTTCCATTGGCTGTCACTCGTAGGGCTGCCTGACGGGGCTGCTGCTCTGTGGATAGACTTGGCGACCTTCTTCGGTACAGGGAAGGCGTTAAGCCGTAAGCGGTTCTGAACTGCCGGATAAAATGGCTTGGATCGGTGGCGCCGACCTTACTCAAAACATCTTTGATGGGAAAGTCGGTAGTTTCAATCAGGTGAGCCGCTTCACTAAGCTTCAGGTCGAGCAGGTACTTAGCGGGGCTGATGCCAGTTTCCTGCCGGAACAGGTGATGAAAATAGGAATCCGATAATCCCACGGCCCGCGCCAGCCAGGAAACCCCCATCCGCCGGTTGGGAGCGCTATGCAGCAAATCCAAAGCTTGCAGGATTCTCGCATCCATCTGTATAGCTCACCCCGAGTTGATTCCGCGGCGCGAGCGAAGGAATGTTTCGACCTGAAGCACACAAGCGCGCCTATGTTAGGAGACCAACGCCGCCCGCTCTTAGGTTATCCTACGCGAGTTACGTGTGTCTGGCAAGAGATTCTTTTGTGCAGTCGCACCGATGTTTCGAAATTGGTGTAATTATTCACAAATGCAAGGGAAATTAAAACGGAAGTTCCAGTACTGCCATGCGATCTAAGGCGGTGTTGATTTTCCTTGCAGCTTAGTGCCATCCGATGTACGATCTTACTGTTTGGCGAAACGAGACGTAACCGCAGTAATCGCCCCGGAATACTCCCTGAGGTCCATGCGTTGGATGTTAACAGACTGTTTTCCAGGTCGACACGCGCATGTGAGGCTCTCAGGATCAAGACCAGTTACTCGGTCGATACGTCATCGTGCGGAGTGCAGATTCCCAAGTAAGGAGACAACACCGTGAAAACAACGTCCACTTTGATGGCAGCCGTTGCCGTTCTTCTCATCTGCGGCGCGCAGGTACAACCGGCAGCTTGGGCTGCGGACCCTTCAGTCGCGGACCCACAAGCGTCCTCAGCGCCGCCCAAGAATTTCAATGCGATCGCCCTGCTGCGCTGGTATGCAGCGAATCTGACGGCCAGTTTCGCGGTAGGACGAGGCCCCCAGGGCGTGGCGTTTGACGGATCCCACCTCTGGATTGCGAATTCCAACGACAGCACGGTAAGCGAACTGGCCGCGAGTACGGGCGCGGTCGTAGGGACCTTCCCAGTGGGGACCAACCCGAGTGCCGTGGCATTTGACGGCGCTAACATCTGGGTGGCGAACAAAAACAGCAGCAACGTCACGAAGCTGCAGGCCAGTACCGGCGCCACCTTGGGCACATTTGCGGTGGGAACCTTTCCGGACGGTATTGCATTTGATGGGGCTAACATCTGGGTGGCGAATCTGCTGACGAATAATGTTACGGAGCTCAGCGCAAGTTCCGGCGCGGTGTTGGGTACGTTTGCCGTCGGAACCTTTCCCACCGCAGTCGCCTTTGACGGCACTAACATCTGGGTTGCGAACTCGAGCAGTCATAGCGTAACCGAGCTGCTCGCAAGCAACGGTTCCACGGTGGGCACGTTTCCCGTAGGCAAGGGTCCGGCGGGCCTGGTATTTGACGGCGCGCACATCTGGGTATCCAACTCCGGCAGTAACTCGGTAACCGAGTTAATGGCCAGCACCGGCGCCGTGTTGGGAACATTCGCCGTCGGAAACTTTCCCATCGGGTTGGCTTTCGATGGTGTCGATATCTGGGTGGCAAATTCGGGGAGTGACTTCGTTAGTAAACTCCGGGCGGCCAACGGAACAGTGCTGGGTTCGTTCGCTGCCGGAAGTTTTCCAAGCGGCGTCGCCTTTGATGGAGCCAATATCTGGGTGACGAATACCAACAGCAACAACGTCTCGAAGTTCTGAAATAAATACGGGCGCAGGAGCAATTCGGGTGCGATTTCAGGGTGAAGGCCGGCGATTTAATCGTGAGATTTCGCGCGACGGTACACGGTCGACGCACCTTTTACCAGGTGCGGCGGCCGCCATGGCGATGGCAGCATTGGCTTGCTTTCCGGCCTGCTGCCGCATCCTGGCGGAGACCCCGCCTGAGAATCCCATTCCCCCGATCGGCAAATTGGTGGATATTGGAGGGCGCCGGCTGCATCTCAATTGCAGCGGGGAAGGATCGCCCACCGTCGTGCTGGAAAGCAGTGCGGGTTACTTTTCTCTGGCGTGGGCCCTGGTGCAGCCCGGCGTCGCCTCATTCACGCGCGTCTGCAGTTATGATCGCGCGGGGTACGCGTGGAGCGATGCCGGACCCGAGCCCCGCACCATGGCGCAAATTGTATTTGAACTGCATTCCCTGCTGGCCGCTGCGGGTGAGAAAGGCCCGTACCTGATGGCCGGCGAAGCGATGGGCGGCGCTATCGTGCGCACTTTCGCCGCTCAGTATCCCAAAGACGTTGCCGGGATGGTGTTGGTGGAAAGCGTGCATGAGGACGATCAGATATTCGTTACCGATAAAATGCATCGGTTGCGGGAGACCGCTCAAAAAAGAGAAATTCCGGCCGTGAAAACCAGCCTGGAAACCCCCGCGGAGCGCGAAACGCTGGTGTGGATAACGACCAAGGTCGCCGCGTACCCGCCTGGCGATCCGCGCTCCAAGTTGCCCCCGGATCTGCAGCGGATCTGGCTGGTGGCGCGAAAACAGGACAAGTACAACTTCGCCGCGAATAGCGAATTTGCGTACCTGCCGGAAGAAATGGAGAAACTGCACGCCGAGACCGCTGCCGACCCTCAGCCCTTGGGGAAGAAGCCGCTGATAGTGCTCACCAGGGAGGTAGCCTTCGATCGCGCGGCAGGCGGAATTCAGCCCGCGGAACTCGAGCGCGGCCGCAAGGATCGCCAGGCTCAACTTGCCCGGCTGTCGGCTAACAGCAAACTAATCATCGTAAAAAACAGCGGCCACGACATTTACCTCGATCAACCCCAGGCCGTCGTCGATGCCATCCACCAGGTTGTGGAGTCGGCCAGAACGGGCACTGCGCTCCCTCAGTAAACTAAGCGGTGCGCCGGCCACTTACCAGGTGGACTACAAGCGATATCAGCGCCAGCACCAGTACGATATGGATCAATCCGCCAGCCACATGGAACAGCACAAAGCCGCAGATCCAGGCCGCCAAAAGCAAGAAAAATAGTGTCAGGAATATGAATCTCATCTCGGCCCTCTCTTCGCATGCTGTCGCCCATTGTCTGATGTGATACTGCGCTGACTTCTGCCCCGCAACGGTTGGTAACCTGGCTGCTACTCAAACCGCGCATGGGGATCAAGATCAAACAGTTCGATTACTATTACGTTGTTACGGACGACGAGACATCGCGAGCCGCTTCCATCGTAAATGCCTTATGGGAGTCGGGAGTGGACCTGATGGCTTTTTCGGAATTTCCCTGCGGTCCGCGGAAATCTCAATTGGACCTGATTCCGCAGGATGCCGGCGCGCTACTCACCGCGGCCCGAGCCATGGGACTCGAGCTGAGCAAAAAGAAATCCGGTCTCCTGATTCAAGGTGAGAACCGTCCCGGAGCAATTGCCGGCGTGCTTCGGGATTTGGCACAGGCACGGATCAGAGTTACGGCCTTTCAGGCCTTATCGGCTGGCGCTGGCCGGTTTGCCGCTTTGCTCTGGGTCCAACCGGAGCAACTGGACTTATCCGCCCAAGTGCTGGCGGCCCATGCGCATATGGACGACATGGTGGATGAAGCTTCCGTCGAATCATTTCCGGCGAGCGACGCACCCGCCTGGTGCGCCAGTCTTTGCGCATGAAAAGGCCACGAACACGTGCGATTCGCAGGCGTGGTCTTCGCGTTCCTTCTGAAGCACGGTGGAGTGGGCCTGCTCATCCTGGGGATAGTGGACTCCTCATTCCTGTTCGCTCCGTGGGGTAATGACTTGCTCCTGGTGGCGCTGACCGCCGGTAACCGCCATCTGGCGGACATGTTGTACTACGCCTTCATGTCAACGGCCGGCTCGGTGCTGGGCTGCTTGCTGCTGGATCTCACGATACGGCCGCTGGGCGCCAAGGGCCTGGAAACCCATCTGCCGCAGCGCCGCCTGAAGCGCATCCGCGACAAGGTAAAAAATAACGCGGGTCGCGCGCTGGTGGTGGCCTCGTTGGCACCGCCCCCGTTCCCGTTCACCGCGTTCGTTATGGCCGCCGCGGCATTGCAATACCCGCGCGCACGGCTGTTGGGTGTCATCGGCTTGGCCCGGCTGGTGCGCTTCGTATTAGTCGGGTTCCTGGCCTTGCGCTTCGGAGAACGCATCCTGCGCTGGGCCAAGATTCCCGCGGTGCAGGATGTTCTCATCGGGTTTATTGTTGTCTGCACGGTGGGAAGCGTCGTCTCGGTATACGGATGGATCAAGCGGAGCCGCCGCGGTTACGCGCTCGCGCGCTAGTGCTAATAATGGCTTTCCGCCGGCTGCGCGGTAAATAAAAACGTAGCGCCCTCGCCGGGATGCGATTCCGCCCAGATGCGGCCGCCGTGGGCCTCGATAATCCGGCGGCACAGCGCCAGTCCGATCCCGGTGCCTGCAATCTCGTAACCGTGCAGCCGTTTGAACGGTTCGAATATTTTTTCCAGGTGCTGCACGGCAATGCCAATCCCGTTATCGCGCACCGCGATGATCCATTCGCCCTCGGGGTCCTTTTCGGCCGTAACCTCGACGCGCAGAGGCACATCGGGCGAGCGGTATTTGATCGAATTTCCGATCAGGTTCTGGAACACGCGGCTCAGTTGCATCGCATCGCCCCACACTTCCGGGAGTTGGCTGGCGGAGAGGCAAAGAGGCGCCTCTTTAATGCCGTCGGCCAGGTTTGCCAAAGCCAGATCCAGCGCTTCCTGCAGACGGGTGGGCCCGAAGGTAGGGCTTTCTTTGCCCACGCCGGAGTAGGCCAGAACGTCTTGGATCAGCGCCCGCATGCGGCGCGCGCCGTCCACCACTACCGAAAACAACTGCCGCTCGGATTCATCGAAGCGCGGCGCGGCATGGCGTTGTAACAGTTCGATGTGCGTGATGATGTTGCGCAGCGGCTCCTGCAAATCGTGGCTCCCCACGTAGGCGAAATGCTCCAGGTCCTGGTTCGAGCGCATCAGCGCCTTGTTCAGGCGTTGGAGTTCCGCGTTCTTATCCGACAACTGCTGGTTAGCGGTGGCCAGCGCCCGTTCCGCCGTACGCAAGCGCAGGAGCGCGCGCACCGTGGCCACCAGTACATCGGGATCCACGGGCTCCACCAGATAGCAGTCGGCCCCGCTGTTCAACGCCACCGTGGCCTGCGGCGCGCTGGTAGCCGACCCCGAGATTTGCAATACGATAATGCCCGCTCCGAGGTCCCGCTTGATCTGGCGGCACACCGCGATACCGGAAATGTCGGGCAGGTGCACATCCAGAAGCACCAGATCGGGGGAGAGTCCCGGAATCAGACGCAGAGCGGCGCGGCCGCTGTCGGCTTCGTGCACGTCAAATCCCGCTTGCCGCAACAACCGGCTGCGCGCATAGCGGATCGGCTCGACGTCATCCACGTTGAGCAGAACGGAAGTAGCGGAGGCGACAGCGTTCATGGCGATGGTCCTGCTGCGTATTCGCCGGCGAATAAATATTCCTCGCCCAGCAGCCTCTTAATATAATCCATAACTTCCGCGGGCCAAAACTCCCCTTTCGGCAAAATCGCGCAATGGCGGTTGGCCAGGCGGTCGAAATCGGACGCGCGCAGTGTCCGGGATGTGTGAATAATCACGGGAATTTGCTGCGTGCGCGGATCCTTCTTCAATTCGTCGAGAACGTCGAAGCCGCTGCGGTCCGGCATGGCGAGATCCAGGAAAATCATCGCGGGGCGTTCGAACCGGGCGCGTTCCGCGCCTTCGATGCCGCCGGCGGCCTCGATGAGGCGATAGCGCGTGCCGCGAAAACGCTGTCGGACCAGATAACGAGCGGCTTCGTCATCGTCGATAATCAGGATCGTGTCCGATGCGGTTACGGTTTCGGGCGGGACCGCCGCCACGTCTGCGGCGGTCTTGACCCTGAGGATGAACGTGGATCCCTCACCCGTACGGCTGCTGAGGGTGAGTTCCCCACCGATCAACGCGGCCAGTCTGCGGGAAAGCGGCAGCCCCAGACCAGTGCCCTTCACGCGGCCCTGAATCTGGCTATCGATCTGCGTAAATTCCTGAAAGATGCGCTCCTGGTCTTCCAGCGCAATGCCGATTCCCGTGTCGGAGACCGACAACTCCAGCCAGCCTGGCGTCAACCCGTACGAGATCCGCACCTCGCCGCTCTCGGTAAACTTCAGCGCATTTGAAATCAGGTTGCGCATGATCTGCGAGATCTTCGATTCGTCCGACTCGAACGACAAGTCATCGGGAGGATCATCAAACGCCAGGGTCACCCCATCGCTCGACACCAGAGGACGCATCAGCCCGCGCAATGTGCCGAATAATTGTGCCAGATTTATGCGGCTCAGGTGCAACTCAGTCTTTCCGGCCTCCACTTTGGCAATATCGAGCAGGTCATTGACTAAGTCGGTCAAGTCCTGTATGGCGCGCCGGATGTATCCAACCTGGCGCTCCTGCTCGGTAGTGAGCGGGCCGTCGGTGTGGCGCAGCAGCAGTTGCGTCAACGCCAGTATGGAATTCAGCGGCGTACGGAATTCGTGGCTGACATGCCGCAGGAATTTTCCCTTCAATTCATCGGCGTTGCGCAGAGCGACGGCCTTCTCGTCGAGTTCCGCATAGAGCGCCACCACGCCGCGATTGGTCTCCTCGAGTTCCGCGTTGAGGCGCCCGATTTCCGCTTGCTGCCGTTCGAACTCCGCGTCGTGGCTTTCGAGCAGTGCGAGCGTGTCCAACAGGTCGCCCTTTTCCATCTGGACTTCTTGTGCGACCGACACGCGCTCGCGCGCGAGTTGGGCGGCCAGCGCGGCGATGGCCGGTGAATCGAGCGGAAGGGCCGACGCCGGGAGCATCTTCGAAAAACGGACTTCGAGGGCTTTACCAGGCGCGCAATCGATTTCAAAAGTGTCCATCAGACGGCGGCCGCCGATCAACGAGTCGAGGGCCCCCTGGGACGGCCGGCCCAGCCCGGCATTCGGGATTCCCTGTCCGTCATAAGAGATGTGGACAGACAGGGCCTGCCGTCGCTGGGCTACTACAAGTCCAAACTCGACCCGGCCGCCGCCGCCATGCTGAAAAGCGCTGCGGGCGACCTCCGAGACAGCCGTCGAGATGCGTACCTGATCGTGGCGGCCGAACCCCGCCAGAGATGCAATCTGCCGGGCCCGCTGCCGCGCGATGACCACGTCCGCCTCTTCGCGAATCCGCATAGTCATCATCGGCACCACACCGGTCCCGGGCTGGCTTTGGCTTACTCCCATATGCGTCTCGCCGCCAGTACACATACGTCGTCGCGGCCGCGGCGGGCATCCCGGTAGAGCGTACCGGCAATCACGCTGGGGTGGCGCCGCAGGAGGCCGGGATAGGTATCCGTGGACCAACTGGTTAAAAGACCGTCCGAGTGCATGACGATGGCCGCGTCCTCCGGCAGCGGGTACTCGAATTCCTGAAAGCGGCGGGCCTCCAGACCCGCGGTCCCATTATGCGAAACCATGAACTGTGGACGCCGGCCGCCGAGAATCACGCCCGAGATATTACCAAGTCCCGCATAGTGCACACGATGGTCTTCGATGCAGGTCACCGCCACGGCGGCGCCGCGCGTGGCTCGCAGAGCCACATGGATATTCTCCAGTATGGCAGCCGGCGACGTCGCCGCACCTTTCCGGAATGCGTCCACGGCGCTCGATGCGGCATCGGCGGCCAGTATTCCATGGCCCAGTCCATCAGCTACCATGATGCAGGGCGCACCGCCGAAGCGGCGCAAAGCCCAATCGTCGCCGCACTCGGTTTCGCCCGGATACGGCGCTTTGACCGCGCCGAATATCCAATTTGATGTTTTTTCGTGCCCTCGGCCGAACTTGCGCGTCACGATCACGGTTCCCCGGCCCGGCTGCGTAAAACCGTCGAAGATGTCCGCCATTCGGGAAATCGCGCCGAGCCCGGTGCCTGCCGTGCCGCTAGTGGAAAAGCCGTCCTGCACACAAGCCGCTAGGCTGGCCATACCGGGGCCGCGATCGATGGAGAGAATCTCGACTCCGGCATCGCCTGCCCCCGACAGCGCGCTGATTTGTACCTCGCCGGATTGCGCGTGCTTCAGCAGGTTAGTGGCGATCTCCGTAGCGATGATAGCAGTCTCTTCGCAGCCCTGCTCCGTCATCCCCTCGGATTGCGCAGCCACTACCGCGAGCCGGCGCACTTCGGCCACACGCGTTGCATCGTTAACGGGGACCAGCACGGCCGGACGCATTATGGTTTCCAACGCGTGATGGTCACGCGGGTGCCCTGGCCTGGTGCGGATTCGATGTGAAACTCACTGGACAGGCGTTTGGCGCCGCCCAACCCGAGTCCCAGACCCACGCCAGTGGTATAACCGTCCTTCATCGCCAATTCGATATCGCGAATGCCCGGTCCATGATCCGCGAAGGTCAGCCGCAGGCCGACCTTGGAGGTGTCGCGCACGGTTTCAATCATGGCGGTGCCGCCCCCTCCGTAAATCAGCGTGTTTCGGGCCAATTCGCTGGCAGCCGTCACGATCTTAGTCTGGTCAACTAAATTGAGTCCGAGTTGCACGGCCGCGCTGCGAACGGCCTGTCTGACCAGGACAATGTCGCCGTTCTGCAGCAACGCCAGTTCATTGGATTGCTCGACTGTCACTGGCGGGGCCCTCCGATTCCTGGGATGCGCGAAGCAGATCCATTCCCCGGTCAACGTTCAGGGCTGTTCTGATCCCTGGCAAGGACAGACCCAGCTCGACCAGAGTTATGGCAACCGAAGGCTGCATACCGACTACTACTGTCTCCGCATCCAGAATGCGGGCCATGCCCGCGATATTGGCGAGCATCCGCCCCATAAAAGAATCCACCACATCGACGGCCGAGATGTCGATCAGGACTCCGCGCGCCCTGTGAGCGACAATCTCCGTTGTCAGGTCGTCTTGCAGAGCTAATGCCAGGCGGTCGTGCATATCTACCTGAACAGTCACAAGCAGAAATTTCCCTAAGCGCAGGATCGGTATTCTATCCATATTCTATCCGTGATCCTAGGCCTTGGTAACCGCCAGGCCGAGCTTGCGCATGGCGATCTGGAATGCGTCGGCGAGAGTCGCCTTGGTAGTAACTCCTCCTAAGTCGACTCCGAGGTGAATAATAGTCTGGGCGATCTGCGGGCGAATTCCGCTGATCAGACACTCCGCTCCCATCAGCCGCGCGGCGGCAACTGTCTTTAGCAGGTGCTGCGCAACTAATGTATCCACCGTGGGCACACCTGTAATATCGATAATGGCGATCACGGTTTCCTTAGCAACAATTGCCTCCAGCAGATTTTGCATGACCACTTGCGTTCTGTTGCTGTCCAGGGTACCGATTAGCGGCAGGGCGAGAATGCCGTCCCATAATTCAACCACCGGCGTGGACAGTTCCAGCATTTCCTGCTGCTGCCGGGTGATCAATTGCTCGCGGCTCTTCTGAAAAAACTCGACGGTGTAGAGTCCCAGGCTGTCCAAAAGTAATGTGGCAGACCACATCAAGTCGGCTATCACCTGCGAGTCATTGCTGGAAGCCTTGACGATTCTATCGAACAGCGGCTGTTTGAGAGAAAAGACGAAGGTAGCCGTCTCGGTGGGTGTGAAGCCCTGAACCACACGCCGGCGGGACAAGTCACCCAGCATGTCGCGCGCCTTGGCCCACTCCGCATGGGTTATTTTCAGATCCCCGCCGCGCGAAACAGTCTCTCTTAATACGGAGAGTAGGTTTCGGGAATCCGTCCTTAGTTCTGCTTCCGAAATCAAATCGCGCCGGGCGGCCAGGCTCTCTTGCTGCCTGCGGATCCAGTCGCTTAATAAATCGCCTTCATACTGCTCAATGATGTCTGCTATCGTACAGTTGGCCACGCGCTACTCCTCCGATGATATGGGCGCACTCTGTCACGATAACATCATTTGGTTTCGCGTACTCTACAGGAATTTAGCACTGCCGCTAGCATGGACGACTAAGTTGGGTCGGTCCGTAACATAAGTCTTAGAGTACTAGAACTTTTCTACGGAAGCTCGCGGTTATCAGGCCGTGCGAGCCGCTTTCCTGGTGCGGGCTGCCTTGCGCGCCGCGGCCTGTCTCCCGGCGGCGCCTTTGGTGTTAGCTGCCTTCCTGGCCGCGCGCCGCAAATCCGCATGCCCTCTTGCGCGTGCGCTGCGATGCGCCTGCCGCGACAGCGCCAGCGGGGAAGCCGCCGCCGACCCCTCGCGTTTTAAGGCCCGGCTAGTTGCTCGGGAGCGCTTGGCAGAGGGACGTCGACCGGTAGGCTTGACTGCTTTCTTCCCTCCGGGCGGAGGGGGTAATTTCACCCCCGCCCGGCGGGCTTTGGACAGTCCGATCGCAATGGCCTGCTTGGCCGTTGGTTTCGGTGTCGATGACGCTGACACTGTTCGTGCTGAAACCGTCACGTAGGCCGACTCGCCGTTCGGTGTAAAAGCCACAAAGTCAGGAAACTTTACAGATACGGTGGCGGTGACCTTGTCGGTGGCAATCTTGATGACGCTGACGGTATTGGAAAACACGTTGGTGACGTAAGCGAACTTGCCGTTCGGAGTGATGGCTACGCCGGCAGGCTTGGATCCAACGGTCACCGTGGCGGTTACCTTGTCGGTAGCGGTGTCGATGACGCTGGCGTCGTCTGACATCTGGTTGGTCACGTACGCCGCAGTGCCATTAGGGGTGAGCGCCACGCAAGATGGGTCAGACCCGACTTTCACAGTGGCAGTCACTTTCTTGGTACCAGTGTCGATGACGCTGACGGTGTCCGCGCCGCTATTGGTCACGTAGGCGTGCTCGGGCTCAGAGTTCGCCCTGACTGGTGGGGGTCCCTGCACCAGCAGGAGCCACCCGCAACAATGAGCACCCCCAGCATGACAACAAGCCCAGAGGCAATCGACAGATACCTGTGCCTCGGGTTCAACCGGTGCTTCGCCATCACACGCCTCCTACCTGATTCAAGCGAACAGTACCTGTCTAGCACTGTGCGATTTTCGTTAGTAGGGCCGACTGTTGTCGTCGTTGAGATGTCGTACCTACTCGACCGTTACCCGAAAAGGTGAATGAGCAGTTCACCCCCATAGTTACAGCGGAGACTCACCGGTACAGAGATGGCTGCCCGGACACTCCGGGCCACTCGCCACGATCACCGGCAAGCCGAACCTTCGGTCGATGTTCTATCAACTGCCAACCGGCAGGGGTGACGGAAACGAACCGGCCACCCTCCGAACGATGACACGCCACCAGGCCCCTTTCAGTTTGGCCTCTTCCCATACAGGTAGACGGGGACACGATGTTCGCCAAGCATCGAGTACCTCGTCGTAGGAGCGAGGCTCTGGACCTATCCACTCGAGAAGGTCCAGGACAAGAGATTCAACGGTGTCGAGCATCGGCGCACTCAACGTACCTCGTGGTCAACCGCCGTTGTGGCGTCGCGCTGCCGTAGCGGGAATGTTCGGACAACGGCTTGCCCAAGTCAGGATTGGTAAAGGTAGCCAGTACCCTCAAAGTCGTTTGTTCCGACCGCTGCACCGATGGCCGTGCCAGGTGCAGCGGCGACGTTGTAGCCGAAGTAGTTGAGGGAGTCGGCATTGGGTCAACCAGATTGGCCATGAGATCATGGGCCAACCGGACAGCGCCCTGTACGTAACGAGAAGCAAGTTCGTTCGGCCCGTTAAATGTCCCGACGACTGCCGTGGATAACCCCGAGGCCGAGGGCGCTGATACCGCTCGCACTTGGGGCAGTTGGTCCCGTCTGTCTTGAGAATCGTACTTCCGGAGTTAGATGACAAATCCCTGACAAGCTCGCACTGGGAAACGGAGTTCCACCGCTACTGCGAGGCTTTACCATGATTTTCCAGTCGGGCTGCCGGGATTTGAACCCGGGACCTCTTGACCCCCAGTCAAGCACGCTAACCAAACTGCGCCACAGCCCGCGTGTTTCTGACCTGCGGTTTTACACCTTCGGTAGCAAGTTGTCGAACCGACGTTGGGCCTGTTCGCAACCACTCAGCAACCCACTCCCCCACCTCGCAGAAACCGTCCCGTGTTCCCGAATCCGCTGAATGTCGCCGGAGGCGGCCGCAGCTGAGGGCACCACCTCACCTACCAGGAATAACGGTGACCCCGGCCGCCAGAGCGACGACTCGGACCAAGAAACCTGAGTTTCGCTATCGGTCTGCCTCCGGGATCTGTTCTCTACCGCCGACCTTACCAACGCACTCGATCTGGTTTTGGAGCGCGCACAAGAATGCGGTGAGGAACGGTCACGGTCTAACGGGTCGCGGCCTCGGCAAACGTGAGCGAGACGCCGCTGGCGGCGGTCCGGCTCCCGACGGCAACAAGATCGCTGGATGATCGCGCCGACACCCCCGCCATGGTGCAGGGGCCTTCTGAATTGGGGGTCGTGTCGATAGTCCAATTCGACGCCTGATTCGACTCGGCCAAGCTGACCGATTTCCCGGAATCGGTATCGAAGTAACCCCCAACAGCCGTGCAGGTGGTCGAGGATTGGCACTCCGCTCCGTAGAGTTGAGCGAAGTCGGTGTTCGCGATCGGAGGGGTGGTCTCGATCTTCCACTTCGTGCCATTCCACGCCTCCGCCAGAGCCCGCGATCCCCGACGGATACGAATAGGAGTTTCCGACCGCGGTGCAGGCCGTTGACGTTGGGCACGAAACCCCGACCAGGTAGCCGTCGATCGCCGGGGTTGACTGGAGCACCCAGGCGCTGCCGTTCCATCGCTCGACCAGCGCTGCGAGCATCGCCGACTGCGTGTACTGACCGACGGCGACACACGCAGTCGGAGATGAGCAAGACACACCCTCGAGCTCGGAGTCATAGCCCTCCGGTGGCAATGGGACGGTGTCGACGCTCCAGACTGATCCGTTCCAGACCTCTGTGAAAGCGAACGTCTCCGAGTCGAGGACGTAGTAGCCGGCGGCTTCGCAGTACTCGATTGATGTGCATGACACGGCCGTCAAGCCCGACGACGTCCCTGGTTGCGTCGGGTTCTGCTCGATGGTCCAACTCTTGCCGTCCCAGTCTTCGACAAGCCCCATCGAGCTCGCGCTGCTCGTTTCGGAGCCGACCGCTACGCAGGTGTCCGGCGTCGGGCACGACACACTCTCGAGTGTGCTCTTGCTGGAGCCCACGACCTCCGGCGTCGGGACGATCGACCACTTCGTTCCGTTCCAGTACTCCGCGAGCGTGGCTGTTGTGGATGTACTGACCGCATAGGAGCCGACAGCCATGCACCTATTTGTCGACCCGCACGAAACGCTATGGAGGGCGCTCGAAGCCGCGCCCTCGAGGACCGGAGCGAGTATCTGCTGCCAACTCGTGATCGTGTGAACCTCCAAGAGGGGCTGAGAAGGCCCGAACTTCGCTTCATAGACGCCGGCCGCGAAGCACTCGCTCTGCGCCGGACACGCCACACCGGACATGGACGACGTCGTCGTCTTCGGGTTGACGGTGGGCTGAAGCGTCCACCCCGACCCGTTCCAAACCTCGGCCAGCGCCTTGTCATTCCCATTGTTCTTGTCGAAGTAACCGACAGCGGTGCAGGCGGTTGACGACGCGCACGAGACGCTCTCGAGATCTGCGACGTCCAACCCCTTTGGGTTGGGCGTCGGTTCGATGGTCCAGGCAGAACCGTTCCAAACCTCTGCGAGAGTCGCTCCCAGGGAGTCTCCAATGCCGTTGCCGTTGATGTAGTAGCCGACAGCGGTGCACTCGCTTTGGGAAATGCACGACACACCCTGCAGATCGTCGACGATCGAACCAGTCGCCTGTGGAGTCTGCTGGGCCGTCCAGGCCGACCCCTGCCACACCTCGGCCAGCGTCATCCAGTCGTCGCTGCTCGAGCCCAGATACCTACCGACCGCGACGCAACCTTGCACGGCGAAGCACGAGACGCCGGCGAGCATCGTGCCCGCCGCTTGTAGACGTGCGATCTTCATCGACGTCCAGCTCGCCCCGTCCCACTCATCGGCGATTCCCTCAGAGACGCCATGCGACAAGGAATAGTCCCCGACGGCGACGCAGGACCTAGGCGACGCGCAGGACACTGCCGACGAGTTGGCTACTTAATCGCACTTGGCGGGTTCGGTGTGGGTTGGACCGTCCACGACTTTCCGCTCCAAGTTTCGGCCAGGGTGACCTGCACACCCGACGTGTCGGTGGCGTGACCGACGGCGACGCAGAACGAGCTCGAGGGACATGAGACTCCAGATAGCACCGCATGAGTGGCTCCATAGGGGTCCGCTGCCTGAGCCGCCTTCCATGACGTTCCGTCCCACGTCTCTGCCCACGGCGACGTCGCCTGCGCGTCGTCGTAGGAGCCGACTCCCACGCAATCCTTCGTCGTGGTGCAGGAGATAGCGAGG
>CAWFUH010000016.1:0-400718 GCA_963818855.1 Bryobacterales bacterium
CACTGGGGGCTGCCGGGAATGCGAGAACGGGGTCTGATGAATTCGGCGGCAAATTGGAGTTCTGGAGCGAAGCGGGGGGCGGGCGCCGAAGCGGTGTTGACCGTGCCGGCCGCGGCCGCGTACGCGGCATCCAATGGCGGCTCTTTTTCGTTCCTCCGCAGAAAGAATACGGGTTCATGAACACCGAAACGAAGACGATCCGAATCCTCGCCGCGGATGACCATGCGCTTCTGCGCCAAGGTGTCGCGGCGCTGGTGGAGCTCGAGCGACATGGAGCTGGTGGCGCAGGCCTCGACCGGACGCGAGGCCATCGAGCAGTTCCGGCGGCATCAGCCGGACATTAGCCTCATGGACCTGCAGATGCCCGATATCAGCGGCATCGAGGCGATCATCGCCATCCGCGGCGAATTCCCCGATGCCCGGATCATCGTTTTGACTACGTACGCCGGCGACGTCCAGGTGGTGCGCGCGCTCAAAGCGGGCGCGCGCGGCTACCTGCTGAAGGGAAACGTACATACGGATCTGCTGGAGACCATCCGCGCGGTGCATGCCGGACGCAAACGGATTCCGCCGGAGGTCGCGGCCGAGCTGGCCATGCATACCGCCGAGGACCAGTTGACCGCGCGCGAACTGGAGGTTTTAAAGCTGATCGCCAACGGGAACGCGAATAAGGAGATCGCCGCCCAGCTTGCGGTTGCGGAGGATACGGTGAAGAAGCACGTCACCAGCATCCTCGAGAAGCTGGGAGCGAACGACCGCACGCACGCCGTCACCATCGGACTCAAGCGCGGAATCATCGAACTGTAAATCCCCCAAAAGTGGGCTACGGCATCCCCGCTATGGAATGTTTCAAAACCGTTGCCATTCCCGTAAGCTGAAAACGGGATACACGTGCAACGGCTGTTCTCCACCTTCGCGGACGGCCCGCCAGGCGCCGGGCTTTTGATTCAGCGGTTGCTGGTCGGCACTGCTCTGGTGTACTGCGCGATCGCGACACCGGGTGGCGCGGTTGCGGCGCCGCAAGTGATCGGAGCGCTGGCCGGCCTGCTGCTCATCGCCGGTTTCTGGACGCCCGTCGCCGGAATTGTGCCGGCGTGCGCCGAGGCGTGGGTCGCCTTCTCGTCGCCGGCTCATGCGTGTATTCCCGCCGTATTGGCGGTGCTTGGCGTGACGCTGGCGCTGATCGGGCCCGGCGAGTGGTCCGTCGATGCGCGGCTTTACGGCAGGAAGCATTACGTCCCTCCCGAGCTTTAGCAGCGTGGCGCTGGACGCCCGATTCGCGCGCGACGCCTAGTCCCCCTTCGTATGACGCATGTCCAGCGGGTCCAGGGGATCGCGCGGCCTGAGCGCCCGCCCTACAGGGGTGTTTTACTTTCCCCTGAAAGTGGTAGTGCCAGCCCGAACCATCCAACCACTTCCATCCCCAACTAAATAGGGTTTTCGGCGAGCGCAAAAAGCGCAGAATCAGTTTTCAAGGAGGACAATATGGCAACTGCAGCAGTAATCGACTTCGGGTCTTTTTCGAGCCCTTCGGGCGCCGAGCGGGTTCAGTCACAGTTGGGATCGCGGATCGAACTCAGCGAGTTCGTGGACTCCGGGTCCGACCGGTGCTCGACAGAATTTGATGGGATCGTGGGGTCAAGCCCGGCGCTGCGCGCCGTCCTGGATCAAGTTCGGATTGTGGCGCCCACCGGCTCCACGGTGCTGATTGGAGGCGAAACCGGAACGGGCAAGGAACTCATCGCGCGCGCCATCCACATGCACAGCGAACGCCGGCATCGGCCGTTCGTGAAGGTGAACTGCGCAGCCATCCCGGCGGAGCTGCTCGAAAGCGAGCTCTTCGGGCACGAGAAAGGCTCGTTCACGGGAGCGGTGGCGCAGCGCATAGGCCGCTTCGAGGCGGCCGCACGGCGGCACGCTGTTCCTGGATGAGATCGGCGAAATGCCCCTGCACCTGCAGACCAAGTTGCTGCGGGTTCTTCAGGAGCAGGAGTTTGAGCGGGTGGGCGGCAACCGGACCATCCAAGTCGACGTGCGGATTGTCGCCGCAACCAATCGGGACCTGAAGGCGATGGTCGAGGAGAACAAGTTCCGGGCGGACCTGTACTACCGGCTGGCGGTCTTTCCAATGAACGTTCCTCCCTTGCGGGAGCGCCGTGAGGACATTCCCTTGCTCACCCGCTACTTCGTCCAGAAGCACGCGCGCCGCATGGGCCGGAACATCGAGAGCATTCCGACGCATGCGTTGGAGGCGCTCACGAATTACGACTGGCCGGGCAATATTCGCGAACTGCAGAACGTGATCGAGCGGTCGGTGGTTCTGAGCAACGGGCCTGAGCTCCACGTCGCCTTGCCGGAGCTTGATGGCAAGTCCGCGCCTGTGGCGCTGCACGTCCGGGCTTCGAATGTGACCGAGCTATCCGAGCGCGCGCGCATACTGCAGGTGTTGAAGGAAACCAAGGGAATGGTCGGGGGACCGGACGGGGCAGCCGCCCGGCTCGGGCTGAAGCGGACGACCCTGCAATCACGCATGCGGAAATACAATATCGCCCGCCTCTTTCAGTGAGCGAGTGGCGCACCCGCACGCTTCGATGAACCGCATCAGTTCGCGTAATGAGCGTAATGCGCGGGATTTGTTGGTGGACCCTGTGGCATCTGCTTACGTCAGATGCCGAATCTCGGCGTCCGCCCGGTGGGAACGAGGCTTTCCAGATCGAATTCGAGCATTGTCCTCTGCAACTGATCAAGTGCAAACGGATGGAATGCTAACTGCTGAAAATCAACTTGACTTCTTCCAGTGAGCTAGAACGCATGAACACAGCCATGAAATTTAGGATCGATCTCCCGATTCACGAACTCTCGACGAACCCCGCTCAAACCCCGGGTCGTGCGATATCCAAGATCTTCTTGAAATGTGTCCGGAATCTATATGCCGTCCTGGCTATCGCTGCCGTTGCCTGCGTGGCGCCCTGCCAAGAGATCTCGCCAATAGAGCCGGCACAGGCAGATTCTCACATGAAGCCCGAAAGTAGTGACGCTTCCGAACACGAGAGCAGTCACATTCTCGGCATCATTCCCAACTATAGAACGTTCCCGAGCCTCGACAATTACGAACCTCTGACCAGCCGCGAGAAGTTTAAGATCGCTTCCGACGATAGCCTCGACCGTGGAACGTTCGCCATGGGCGCCTTATTCGGCGGCTTGGGTCAGGTGACGGACGGGGATAAATCGTTTGGTCAGGGCGCCGCCGGGTTTGGCAGGTATTTCGGAACCTCCTATGCGGATCTTCTGATTGGCAATTACATGTCAGAGGCGGTTTATCCAACGATCCTCCACCAGGATCCTCGGTACTTCCGGCGCGGCACCGGAAGTGGGCGCTCGCGGTTCGCGTACGCCATTTCCCAGATCTTTTGGACCCATCGCGACTCCGGTGGTATGCAGTTCAACTACTCCGAATGGCTTGGGAACTCGACCGCGGTAGCGATATCGAATGCCTATTATCCGGATCAAAGAAATGCCAGCAGCGCACTATCGAAACTGGCCATGCAGATCGGCGTCGATGCGACCGGCAACGTTCTGAAGGAGTTCTGGCCGGACCTGCGGCGCAAATTCAGAAAAAGGCGCCAAACGAACTAACCGCCCGAGGAAAACAATGAAATTTCTTTTACCGTATGACAAAAAACAGATTCCTGTCGAAATTGCCGAGCAGAACTTTGTGGGCTCGCTAGTCTCGAAAGTGGAATCCTACCGGTCGGATCGATCCCAGCAGGACTTGGCCGAGGCATCGCTGGATCACCCGATAGGAGGTCCGAGGCTGGAAGATCTTGCTCGGGGCAAGAAGAACATCGTCATCATCAGCTCCGACCACACCCGTCCTGTTCCTTCCAAGATCATTACGCCTATCCTGCTGCGGCGAATTCGCGCGGCGCAGCCGGACGCGGCCATTAAAATTCTGGTCGCAACCGGCTTTCATCGTCCCTCCACACGCCAGGAATTGATCGACAAATACGGGCAGGAGGTTGTGGATCGAGAGCACATCGTGATGCACGTCTCGACGGACGACGCCGCTATGGTCAAGATCGGCACGCTTCCGTCCGGAGGCGAGTGCATCGTCAACAGGATCGCAGTGGAGGCGGACCTGTTGCTTGCGCAGGGCTTCATCGAGCCGCATTTGTTCGCCGGTTTTTCAGGTGGCAGGAAATCGGTGCTCCCCGGAATCTCTTCTTATAAGACCATCATGGCGAATCATTGCAGCGAGTTCATCAATTCCCCTAACTAACGCACGCCCCGGCATTCTTCAGGGCAATCCGCTTCATAACGACATGCTCTACGCAGCAAAAACCGCCGGTCTGCGGTTCATCGTCAATGTGATCCTGAATGGTGAAAGGGAAATCATCGTTTCTTTGCAGGGGATTTGGAGGCGGCGCATGCGAAGGGGTGCGACTTTCTTACTTCACTGGCTTCTGTACAAAAGTGCAATGCGATATTACGGTCGTCACCAATGGCGGGTATCCCCTGGATCAAAACATCTATCAGGCGGTGAAGGGCCTCAACCGCATCGCATCTCCAGAGCCATCAGTGGACGTATGCCTTCGAGATGCTCGTCAAATTTTAAATGCATAACAGCTCTGCAACCATTTATTTGTCCGGGCACTGCAAGACGGCATGGAATGTGGAAGGCGGCCTACAGGGTACGATTGATTTGCCGCTGGCCGAAATCGGTATCAAGCAGGCAATAGCGAACGTCTCCGTGATTCGTGATCTCGGCGTGCACCGCATCGTGTGCAGCACGGCCCTTCGAGCTTACGAAACGGCGCGGCTGTATGCAGATTCGCTGGGATTGCCAATTCACAACGCACCGGCGTTGCGCGAGTTGGATCACGGAAAGTCGGAAGGAAGGAAGACGGAGGAACTGCTACTCGACCCGGATTCCGGGTACGCGAAGTGGTTATCGGACCCAGGATGCAATGGGAATACCTGGCGGTAGCGAAAGTGTACTGACGGCACAGCAACGTGTCGGGGACGCGGTACGAGACGCCGCGTTATCATTTCGCGGCGAGTCGATTCTGATCATTGGCCACAAACATATCAATGCGCTACTGATGTGCGCGTTGTTGAGGGAGCCACTCACGAGATTCGGGAGCCACATCGTCGAGGACGCACTACCGCACCTGCTTGCTACTGACGTCATTGAAGGACTTTGTTCGGGAGGTGAGCGGGGCGCAATGTGGACAAGTGAATTTATCCCTCGCGCTTCGAATTGAGGTAATTAGGGCCAACGTGGATGCCCTCCGACGTAGCAGCAGCGTGCCGCAAGGAAGTGCGCGCAACTTTTGATGCAAGACGCGCGGGCCGCGCTTCGGCGCGTGCCACCGGCAGATGCCCAACCCAGTGGCTCTCGCCCCGTGGGCCGCTGGGAAGCCGTTTATTTGGAAGAACGAGGTATGGGCAGGCCGATTGCACGAAATCACGATCGGAACTGGGCTGGACCTGCGTTGGAGGTGAAATGAACGAGAGGAATACCATTCATTCGAGGCTGCCCTCTGCGATGCACGAGCCGGAGGCAGGCCCACACGTTTATTCGAGCCAAACGCCGGCCGCTCGTGCCGGCGACTCACGCCACGAATCCTGTCACATTCTAGTTCACACCGGCGACGCGATGAATGGTCCGTGCGCGGCGTTGAGACCGCGAGGCCTGAGCGGCGGTTTGATCTCGCTCGCGGCCGCGATCGCGCTGCTGTATTACGGACGGCTTTTCCTGGTGACGGTGTGTACCGCCGTCATCATCAATTTCATACTGGAGCCGTTCGTGGGCCTGCTGATCCGGGTGCGCGTGCCCCGCGCGCTGGCCAGCTTCATCGTGTGCTCGTTTGCCGTCTGCGCGGTTTACTTCGCCGGACTGGGCGTGTACAGGCAGGGGTCGAGGCTGGTGGAGGACGTGCCCAAGTACGCGCAGCGCATCGGCGACCTCTCGGACGGCGTGGTTACAAAACTGGAGGGCATGGAGCAGGCGGTCCACGCGATGGTGGTGCCGAAACGCCCGATGCAGATCGCGCAAGGGAATCAGCCGGCCAAGAGGGGGAGCACCCGCGAGCCGGTCATGCCGGTGACGCCTGCGCCCGGAGTCCAGGAGGTGCGTATCCGGCCCGAGCGTCCGCCGATCGTCGATTTCGTCGACTCGCATCTCGGCTCGCTGTACCACACCCTGCTCACGGCTTCGTTCGTGCCGTTCCTGGTGTATTTCATGTTGAGCTGGCGCGACCACATCCAACCCGCCTTCCTGCAGCTATTCGAAGGCCCCGACCGGATTGCGGCTGCCACGACCCTGGACGGCATCGCCTCAATGGTGCGGGCGTTCGTGGTCGGTAACTTCCTGCTGGGCCTACTGCTGGCGGTCGCGAGCACGGCTTTCTTCTGGGCGTTTCCGCTGCCGTATCCGATGCTGATCGGGCCCTTGAGCGGCTTTCTGAGCCTCGTGCCTTCCGTCGGAGTTCCACTAGCGTTGGCCCCGCCGCTGCTGGCGGCTCTGACAGTCTACGGCACGCCGGCGCCGTACTTGATCATCGTGGGCGTAGTGGCGCTAATTCATCTTCTAACGATGAACCTGCTCTACCCGAAGCTCGTGGGCCAGCGCGTCCACTTGAACCCGCTGGTGGTTGCCGTGGCGCTGATGTTCTGGAGTGTGCTGTGGGGCGCGGCCGGGCTGATCCTGGCAATTCCGCTTACCGCCGGCATCAAAGCGGTCTGCAACCACGTGAAAACCTTAGAGCGGTACGGCCGCCTGCTGGGAGATTGATTCATTTCAGCGCTCGAAGGAGCGTGTGGAGAAAATCAACAGGTGCCAACGTCAGTAAAGGCGCTATCGTGCTGTGGCCAGTCAGGTGGTGCGGCACTTGCAAAAGCCTTTCGTTGTTCGTTGCAGATCAACGGCGTCCCGTTCGATCGAGTTAGGAAGGCGGCTGTTAAACACCGTTGAAAAACTCCCGTCACGGGACTGGGGATAGTTGTACCTGATAGCCAAGACCTCGGAGGTGACGGACCAGTTTGTCACCCTGCCGCACGCCGGGATCAAAATATAGGCCTCAGGCCCGCGTGCGGTGCAGTCAAGAGCAACATTGCTCACATGCAGGTCGCCGTGAACAAGCGATCGCGCAGCTGAACGTAAAGCGCGACCGGATCAACCGGTGGCACGTCCGCGGACAATCGCGGTCGCATGTCCTTTCAGTGATCGATTAACGTTTGTTCATCATGCGCCGGCCACAGTAGCGACTTCACTGCCTTACTGTCGTCCGCAGCTCACCGCGCTGGTGCACCTGGCTGACGATTTGTCCGGCGATCTCGAAGGCGCCGGCGCAGTTGATGCTTTCAAGAATCTCACCTACCCGTCGCTAACGGGCGAGCTCTTGAGCATTTGAGCGTTCGCGGACATCCCGTATCTGGGCGTGGTTCCTCGTATAATCAATCGCGACATTGTCGCCTACGGCCGGAACGTGTTCGAACAGATGCTTCATGTGGGCTACGGCGGTCTGTGGTGTGCGCGCCACTGCCCGGTGGTCCTGTTTGACGAGTACATCCACGCGAACCGCGCGGCGTTGGTTGAAACTGCCGTCGCCCAGCAAAAACGCTGTGGGAACGGCGCTTTTGTTGGCGCCGGGAGCTTCTGGCGTAGCGAACAACCGTCCTCATACCGGGAGACAGGGAAAGGCTTCGGTTTCGTGGGTCGTCCGGGGACGCCGAGGTCGAATCCGGAACTCCCGCTCGCCTTCAGTTTTCGTGGCCACGGCCTAACAACTCTGCCATGGCGGCTTGTGAATCACCCACCATTGCCATGCCTACGCTCTTGAGAAATCGGTCATAGCGGGTTTTGCCGCGGGCGACGGCCTGGTCGTGCACATCCCTCGGCGGTTCTGGAACACAGGTCAAGAATGTCTTCGCCAGTACGTCTACGAACGCGAACAACGCCTGCTGTCCTATCCGCAGGTTGCGAATTTCTCGGGCCATGCGATCCAGACTCGCAGCGATCCGCTGTTCCGCCGCATCGACGCCGCTTTCCCGGCCGGCCAGTTCCCGTTCGATCGCTGCGCGTATGAACGCGCTGCGGCTTGAGAACCCGCCTTTCTTCGTCGCCGCCTCGATCCGATTGTTAAGCTCTGCGTTATATCGCAGGCCGTGGGTGACAGCGCTTTTGTTTCCGTACCATAGCCATGGGTGCCTCACTCTGTAGGTGCGGGGATGGGCCGTATGTGACACCAGGATCGCCGTTGCACAACGTGCAACAAAACCGGTTGAACCGTTGCACGCTGAAAGTTGTTAATGATACAGCTCTTAGTGCCTAATCCGCAGTCAAATGTGATGCATTTCCTTTATGTTCCACTACCGGACTTTGGCTGACCGCTGACCGCCCTCGCTGCCCTCCACGGTTTCAAACTGTTGCAGCCTGTTGCCGGGCGCCCCCAAGTCGACCGGTTGTTACAGATCGTGCCGAATGTGTTTCGGACGGTTGCAGCCAAAAATGCTTCGCGGTTTCTGTCTCGAAGCCTCTCTGCCAAGGCCTACAGATTGAGGGCGTATTTGACGATGACCGCGAACTTGGTTTCGCCATCCAGAAAGAGAACCAAATCCGATCTCGTCCATCTACGCGCGCTTCCGAGTGTTGAGCCGGCAACCGGCACGGGCCGGGTGGCGTGGATCTGGCCCGAGATCGAGGCCGCTCTGGGTACCGGAAAGAAACTGAGGGAGGTATGGGATGCTGCCCGCGCCGATGGCTTCGACATTCCATATCCTCAGTTTCGGGTCTACGTGTCCCGGCTGCGGAACAGGTTGCTGCGTCATCCGCCAGCACCCGCACTGCAGCCGTGCGCCGCAGACAAGTCAGCCGCCACGTCGGCTTCCGCATCCCCGGTGGCAAGCGATCCGTTCCGAAACCTCCGCGAGCAGCGGGAGAAAAAACAGTCCGCCGGATTCGACTATGATCCCTTCTCAATTCAAAAGCAGCTCATCGACTAGGAGAACCCCATGGCAACAACAGAAAACGGAAAGCCGAGATCCAATCAGGTTCATTTATCCTCCAGGGAAAAGGAGGCGTCGGAAAGAGTCTTGTTTCCGCCATTCTCGGCCAGTACTTCCATGCCCGGAAAGCCACTCTACATTGCTTTGATACCGATCCGGTCAACGCAACCTTCGCCCAGTATCAGGCTCTTGGCGCCGAACACATCAACGTTTTACGTCGTGGTGCAATCCACGATAAGCGATTCGACGAGTTGATTGAGAAGATTTGCCAGGTCGACGGTATCTGTATCGTGGATACCGGCGCCACAACGTTTGTCCCTCTGTGGAACTATATCCTCGAAAACGAAATCCTGTGCTTCCTCGCTGCCCGGTCACGCCGGGTCTTCGTCCATTCGGTTGTCGCCGGTGGACAGGCAATGAGCGATACGTTGAACGGTCTGGAGCGGCTGGCTGAAACGACGACCGAGAAGAACGTGATCGTATGGCTGAACGAGTTTTTCGGTGAAGTCTCGAAAGACGGGAAGCCATTCGAGCAGTTCCGCGTGGCCGAAGAGCAGGCTCACAAACTTCTCGGAACAGTCGTTATTCGAGAGCGCAATCCAAACACGTACGGTGACGACATGCGCCAGATGCTGGCCAGGCGGCTGACGTTCCAGGAGGCCATCCGGCTCGGCGAGTTTTCGCTCGTATCGAAGCAGCGTCTTGAGATCATCCAGCGCGAGCTGTTCGAGCAGCTGGATCGGATTGAGATGGAGTGAGCCATGGCGCGCGAAACCAATAGCCTTCGACGTGCAACGCCTGATTGACGAGGTGGCCGCGCGGCATCGGCTCCTTCTCAAACCGGACGACGCAGCCTTCGCCATCGTGACCATGAATCGCCTGGTGCTGGAGGAGTCGCTCGAAGCCATCCATTCCCAAATTCATGAGGACCTCGCGATTGTTTGAGGCCGCTGCGAAGAAGATGCAAACCCGTGCGGGAACTATTCTTGCGGCGGAGGTCCGCGAGTCCGCTGCCGGAATTCGACAGGAGCTTGAGCGAGATATTCAGGACGCTCGGCTGCAAGCATCAAAAATCGTTCGACAGGTCGAGGCGGCATACCAGCAACGCATGTCCGCGCAGCAGCTTGCAATCGCGGCCCTTGCCGCCGTGCTGCTGTTCTTTGGCGGAGTATGGGTGGGACGGATCAGCGCGCTGTGGTGGCCCCTATAAGCAACGGAGATAGCGATGAACGCAGCAAACCCATTGAAAACTCAGCCTCTTCCCTTGAACGCTTCGCTGGCTGTCTCCGGGGACGATGTTCCGCTCACGGTTCGCCAGGCCGCCACCTATTTGGGTGTCAGCGCCCAAACAGTGTATCTTTGGGTAGAGCGAAAGCAGATTCCCCATCTCCGCGTGATGGGCCGAAACATCCGGTTCTTGAAATCGGATCTGACGCCCTTCCGCGCAACATTCAAACAGGAGGTGGGAATTGGCAAGACCGAGTAAACACGATGGCTCCATATACCCGCGCAAGGATGGCAAGGTCCTATGGATGGTCTATCGAGACCGGAACGGAAGGCGTATCCGGGAATCAACGAACACGGAAGACTGGCAGGAGGCCCAGCGGAAATTGCGGGATCGCCTCCAGGCCAGGGACGACAAGATCCTCGATATCGTCCGGAAAGGAGAACAACTACAATTCGCGGATTGGGTGGACTTTTTCCTGGAGAACTACTCCAGACCACCGATCCGCGCAGAAAAGACCCACGAAGCGAACGAACGTGCCGCCTCGCACCTCAAGGAGACGTTTGGCCTGCGATCGATTGGCGACATTACGGCGGATGACATTGAGCACTATCTCCGGCGGCGGCTTCAAGCGCGCATTCGGGTTAGGACCGCAGCCGGGGTCATTCAACGAGATCGGCTTAAGCCGACAACCGTCCATCAGGAACTGCGGGTGCTTCGTCGTATGATGAACGTCGCAGTACGGAAGAAGTTGCTGCCTGCGAACCCCTGCGCGGGAGTGGAATTTCCCGTAAAGGTGAAGGGGCTGTTTCGACCGCACTACATGTCCTGGTCGGAGCAACAGAGGATCGAGTTCCAAGGGCCCGCGTATCTGCGCAATATCATCCGGATCATCACGGAATCCGGACTCCGGGTCTACAAGGAACTGATGCCGATGAAGAAGGAGCAGGTGGACCTGGAGAACGCGGTGGTTTGGATTCCGGATTCGAAGACCCCGAACGGAATCGCCGAGGTTCCCCTCACGGATCTGGCTCTTGAGGCGTTTCGCGAGCAGATTCGAATCTCGGGACCGGGAACCTGGTTGTTCCCGAGCGACGAGAATCCGACAGGGCATCAGAAGACGCTCAAGACGGTCTGGCACGCCACATTGCGGCGGGCCAAGGTGCCGTATTTCCGGATCTATGACCTGCGGTCGACCTACGCCACTCGCTTAAGCGCGGGCGGCGTGGCAGACGAGTGGGTCACGCAATTGCTTCGGCAGGGAGATGCTAAGGTGTTTAAGAAGTACTCCCAGATGAAACTGCAGATGAAACGGGAGGCGTTGCAGAAGCTGAACCGGAAGGCCAACGAGGGCCGGCCGGGTTTTGACACGGAGAGGCCCAACTGATGGGGTTTTGTCACGGTTTTGCCACGGTCGGAGGGTTTTTAGGTCGATTCGGGCAGGCCGTACGGTATCGGAAATTGAGAAAGTGGTTTAAAATCAAAGAAGCTTCAAATGTCGGGGCGTAGCGCAGCCCGGTAGCGCACCTGCCTTGGGCGCAGGGGGTCCGCGGTTCAAATCCGCGCGCCCCGACCAAAATCTGTTGCTTGATTTGCCCTCCCGCGTTGCTACGCTTGTTTGCTCGGTCATGCTTAAGCTATGCCAACGGCGTGGACCAATACGTTGATTAATGGGTTAGTCTGGCGAAAACAACTCCGCGACTTGCTACTTTGGCCCGCTATTGCTGAACCGCGTGGCGCACGGCGAAATTCTTAGCCGCGCGTGAGCCGGACCAATGCGCGCGAATTCCCTAGTCTACGACATGCGGTTGTTTCCGGCAGCGGTTCAGTCAACGTGACGGAAGTTGGTGAACCACGACTGTTCGGGGTAGTGGAATCTGGCTTCTTTCGGGAGCGTTTGTTGAAAATAAAGGATTAGTTGGGTTCGAATGGTAATCGCATTTCAAATTTTCAAACTCGGCTTTAGCCCTCAGGAGCCGCCCACGGGCATCAGAATAGGGAACGTGCGGTGGATTCACGTTGTCAAAGATCGCACTGGGTGTCATTGTGCCACCCTGGGTAAGCGTAGCATGCAGGCCACGGGATTCCAGTTGAGGGACCGCCGGTGGGTGTTGCTCAGCGGCAGTCTCGGGCTTCGGGGCGTGTGATCCTGATTGATACTACTGGAAGTATCAGTTAGCCGAATCCCTAAGCTTCACGCCGATGATTAACAAACCTTAATCTCGACGGACGGACGACCTAGCGAATTCCGACAGGGGTGAGTCGGATTTGGTGGGCCCTGTAGGATTTGAACCTACGACCAACGGATTATGAGTCCGCTGCTCTAACCGCTGAGCTAAGGGCCCGGACCACCTTCCTGATATTACCAAACCAGGTTTGGCTATCCAATCTCCTCGAACGCCAGCAAAGCCGGCAGTGGCTCGCGACCGTGACAATCTGAGCGCAGTAGGATAGGATTGACGAAAGGCTGATGACAGACCCGGCAGTCCCTACGGATCCACCGGAAATACCGGACAAGTTGTTTTTCAGAATAGGCGAAGTGGCTGATTTACTCGCCGTCGAACCATACGTGCTGCGCTACTGGGAAACCGAATTTCCGAGCCTCGCGCCTAAAAAGTCCGGGACCGGGCACCGCTTGTACCGGCGCAAGGATGTGGAGCTTCTCCTCAAGATCAAGCACTTGTTGTACGAGAAACGCTATACCATCGAAGGGGCGCGGCAATCCCTCCACAATGACTCGAAGACCAAAGCGGTGATGACTGAAGTCAAGCAGCGGGATCTGTTCACACCGGATCCATTGCCCGTCATTCGGGCGGAACTTGCTTCCATATTACAGATTTTGAAGAATAACTAATCAGATTCTCCGATGATCGCCGTGTAGATTCGATCCAGGTCTTCGGCGGAGTAGTAGTCGATTTCGATGCGGCCCTTCTGCCGCGCCCGCTCGACGATGCGAACCTTGGTTCCAAGCACTCTTTCCAACTGCTCAATGGCCGCCTTCACATTCGGATCGACTTGGACTTCATCGACGGCCTTGGGCTTCCGGTCTTCCATCATGCGCTGAGTGAGCCGTTCCACCTGGCGCACCGACCAGCCCTGAGCTACGGACTTTTCCGCCACCTCTCTTTGCAGTTCGGCGCTCGGCAATGTGAGAAGGCAGCGCGCGTGGCCAATTGATAATCTCTTCTCGGCAATCAACTGTTGTATGTCCGGAGGAAGCTGCAGGAGGCGGATCAGGTTGGCGATGGTTGAGCGGTCTTTTCCCGTCCTACGGCCCACCTCGTCGTGACTCAAGTGGAGTTCGCGGCATAAGCGGTCGAACGCCTGCGCTGTTTCTATCGCGTTCAGATCTTCCCGCTGAATATTCTCGATCAGCGTGATTTCCAGCAGCCGTTCATCTGGAATTTCCTTGATGACGACCGGCACATGGGCCAGGCCGGCGACTTTTGCGGCGCGCCACCGTCGTTCACCGGCTACCAACTGGTAGCGCTCGGCCCGCCTCCGGACCACCAGTGGTTGAATAATCCCGTTGGCACTGATGGATTGCGCCAACTCTTCGATGCGGTCATGCTGGAATATTCGCCGTGGCTGGAGCGGATTGGGGTCGATCACATCAATCGCCAGTTGCGCCACTTCCTCGCCGGAGTGGGGAGTCTCGACCGAAGGCTGCGCCACGGGCCGGGTGGGCAGCAGGGCGCCGAGGCCTTTACCGAGCGCCCTGCGCGGATTGTCCACGTGTTTGTTCATGATCGAGGATTTCCCTGGCGAGGCGGATGTAGCTTTCCGCGCCGCGGGAGCGTACGTCGTAAGCGAGGATGCTCTTGCCGTGGCTGGGCGCCTCCGCCAGCCGAATACTGCGCGGAATTACGGTCTCGAAGACCTGATCTCTTGAAGAAATCTCTAAGATCGGTCGCCACCTGGCGGGTCAAGTTCGTACGATCATCAAACATGGTGAGGAGGATTCCTTCAATTTCCAACGGATGCTCGAACGCATCTCGAATGCGCTGAATTGTGTCCATCAATTCGGATATACCTTCTAGGGCGAAGAATTCGCATTGGATCGGAACGAGCACGGCGTCGGCGGCGATTAAAGCATTCAGGGTCAGGAGGTCGAGGGCTGGCGGGCAGTCGATCAAAATGAAATCGTATTGCGAGCGTACGGACTCCACTTTGTCGTGCAGGCGGAACTCGCGCCGGGGCGCGTCCACCAGCTCCAGATTTGCGCCTACCAGGTTCTTATCGCTGGGGATCAGATCGAGCCCTTCAAATCCCGTATGCAGGATGGCGTCGCTGATTTCCGTTCCGCCTAGCAGGACGTGGTATAGACCTGGAAGGTCGGCAGTCTTTGTCGTGCCCATCCCTGTGGTGGCGTTGCCTTGTGGATCGGAGTCGATTACGAGGACGCGGAGGTCGTTAGCGGCCAGAGCGGCGGCGACATTAATGGCGGTGGTGGTCTTTCCGACGCCGCCCTTCTGATTCGTGATGGCGAGAATCCGGCCCAAGCGGTCATGCTAGCACGAATGATCAAGGCCGAACAGAAGCCTACGTTGTTTCACGTGAAACGCACGAAGACTTCAAGTTCCACGTGAAACAGAGTTGCTCCCGATCCACAGGTAGCGTCGGTCTCCCCAAGGTAGGCGGATGGGCTCCTGCCAATCAAAGCCGGCCATCTCCTCAGCGCGCACTTCCCCAGTCAGTATTTCGGCGTTCCGCCCCAATCTCTTTAGATCTGCTGCAATATCCGCATACCGAACGGCTCGCGAAACGACCCAATCGAACCGCGCCAGAACATCAGCGGCCCGCTTGGCCAACACCCGAACATTGGGTAGTTCCCGGACCGCCTCCTTTAGAAACGCCGCTTTGCGCTGGTGCGATTCGATCAGGGCGAAAGCGCACTGGGGCCGAACAGTGGCCATGGGGATGCCTGGGAACCCGGCGCCGGACCCGACATCTGCGACGGAAGCCGCGCCCTCGGGCAAGTAACGGGCTGCGAATATGGATTCGCAGTAATGCCTCTCGACGGTCTCTTCGAGGAAGCGCACACTGGTCAGGTTAAGCACCCGGTTCCAGCGTGTGAGTAATTCATAATGATGGCGCAACTGCTCGAGTTGCGTATTGGAGAGTTCATATACCCCAGCCAGCTTCGCCCGTAACAGCTCAGCGAACATGGCTCAGGCTCAAGTAGACATCCAAAATCGCAACAGCAGCAGGAGTAACGCCGGGAATGCGCGCCGCCTGGCCCAAAGTCTCCGGTCGAACCTTGGCCAGCTTCTCGCCAATCTCGCGCGAGAGGCCCGGGATACCGGCGAAAGAAAACGATGCCGGAATCGTACGACGCTCCGCATCCTTGAGGCGCTCGATCTGCCGCTGCTGCTGCGCGATGTAGCCGTTATATTTGATCTCTGTTTCGATGGTAGTGAGCAGACCGCGGACGGGCTCCTCGCCCAAGGCTTCGTGTACCCAGCCGCTGATTTCGGCGATCGATGCCTCCGGCCGCTTGAGCCATTGCCCGTTCGGATGCTGTCGCAGTGCGGCGGCGAGCCGCTCCTTCTGAAGCTGCTTCCCAGAAAATAACTCCCACCGCGCATCGGTCACCAACCCGGCGCGCCGGCCAAGCGGCGTCAGGCGCTCGTCGGCGTTATCTATCCGCAGGTGCAGCCTGAATTCGGCCCGCGAGGTGAACATACGGTACGGCTCGTCGGCACCCTTGGTGATGAGATCGTCCACCAGGATACCCGTGTATCCCTCGCTGCGCCCGATGATCACCGGCGGCATTCCGCGCAGCGAACACGCGGCGTTCATCCCGGCCACCAAACCCTGGCAACCCGCCTCTTCGTACCCGGAGGTGCCGTTGATCTGCCCTGCCAGATACAGTCCCCGGACGGATTTCACCTCCAGGGTATGACTTAGCTCGCGCGGATCGATCGCGTCATATTCAATGGCATATCCCGGGCGGATCATTTCCGCATGTTCCAAGCCAGGCACCGAAGCGACCATGGCCTCCTGTACGTCGATCGGCATGCTGGTGGACATCCCATTGACGTACACTTCGTTGGTATCGAGACCCTCCGGCTCCAGGAAGATCTGGTGGCGCAGCTTGTCGGGGAACTTAACGATCTTGTCTTCGATCGAAGGGCAATAGCGCGGTCCGATGCCTTCGATCTGGCCACTATATAAAGGTGAGCGCGGGATGGCTTCCCGCAGGATGCGGTGCGTCTCCTCGGTGGTGTACGCGATATGACAGACCACTTGCGGCCGGTCGATCTTTTCGGTCAGGAACGAGAACGGGGTGGGCTCTTTGTCGCCGGCCTGCGGTTCGAAGCGGCTCCAGTCGATCGACCGGCCGTCCAGGCGTGGCGGCGTTCCTGTTTTCAGGCGCGTCCAATTCAGGCCCAACGTTCGCAACTGCTCACCCAAAAGTTGGGAGGGCGCTTCCCCGTTCCGTCCGCAGCTATAGCGCATCTCGCCAACATGCGCCAATCCATTCAGAAACGTTCCGGTTGTGACAATCGTGGCGCCCGCACCGACGCTGCGGCCGTCGCGCAACAGCACGCCGGTGGCGCGGCGTCCGCTGCCATCCTCAACAATCTCCAGCGCCGCGACCTCCGCCTGCTTGATGCGCAAGTTCGGCTCGCGCTCGAGCACCTCGCGCATGCGTATGCGATACATCTTCTTGTCGCACTGCGCGCGCGGCGACCATACGGCAGGACCGCGGCTGGTGTTCAAGAGCCGGAACTGAATCCCTACCGCATCGGTCACCTCGCCCATGACGCCACCGAGCGCGTCGATTTCCCGCACCAGGTGCCCCTTGGCAATGCCCCCGATCGCCGGGTTGCAAGACATCTGTGCGATCAGGTCCAGGTTCATGGCGACCATGGCGGTACGCAATCCCATGCGGGCGCAGGCCCGCGCTGCTTCGCATCCCGCGTGCCCCGCTCCGACCACCACTACGTCGTACGTCTCGCGCATAGATTTCCGCTTGCCCAGTTTCGGGTATACCGCGCCTTGCCTCGGCGCACCGTTGTTATTATTGTATCGGCTATGAAGGTCTTGATTATCGGCGGCGGGGGGCGCGAGCACGCGTTGGCGTGGCGCATCGCGCAGAGCCCCGACGTGGAGCGGGTGTTTGCGGCGCCGGGCAATCCGGGCATCGCACGGATCGGAACGTGCGTGCCGGCGGGGGACGGCTCACCGGATGCGTATCTGCGTGTGGCGGAAGCGGTGGACGCCGATCTGACGGTGGTGGGTCCCGAGGCGCCGCTGGTGGCGGGCGTCGTTGACGCGTTCCGCGCGGGAGGCCGAATTATCTTCGGCCCCACGGCTGATGCGGCGCGCCTGGAAGGGAGTAAAGTATTCGCAAAGCACTTTCTCGCGAAAAGTAATATCCCCACAGCTTTATTCATTGCGGCGCCGGATGCCGCCGCGGCGCGCCGGGCGCTCGATCGCTTCGGCTACCCGGTGGTGATCAAATCCGATGGCCTGGCCGCGGGTAAGGGGGTCGTAGTTGCCGAGGATCGCGCCATGGCGGAAGCCGCTCTCGAATCGCTGAAGCCGCCTTACGTGGTGGAAGAGTTCATGACCGGCGAAGAAGTCAGCTACATCGTTTTGAGCGATGGCCGCCACGCCGTTCCGCTGGAACCCACCCAGGATCACAAAGCCGCGTATGATAATGACGCGGGACCCAACACGGGCGGGATGGGCGCCTACTGCGATTCGCGCATCCTTAGCGCGGCTGAGAACCGAACCATTCTGGATTGCATTATTTACCCTACTATCGCGGCCACCGGCTTCACTGGTTTTCTTTACGCCGGGCTGATGATGACCAAATCCGGCCCGAAGGTGCTCGAGTTCAACGTGCGTCTGGGCGACCCGGAAACTCAGCCCATCATGCACCGAATGCGCAGCGATCTGGCGCCATTACTCCTCGCGGCCGCCCGCGGCGCGCTGCCCGACACACGCCTGGAATGGAATGCCGGACCTTCTGTATGCATCGTGCTGGCATCCGGGGGCTATCCGGGCGCGTTTGCCGCGGGCAAATCCATCAATGGCATGGAAGCGGCCGAATCGACTGGCGCCACAGTGTTTCACGGAGGTACACGCCAGGGCTCCGCCGGACTCGAAACCGCCGGCGGACGCGTCCTCGGCGTAACGGCGGCCGGCGCGGACCTGGCGGCCGCCATTGAGCGCGCGTACGCCGCGGCACGCCTCATCCATTTCGAGGGCGTGCACTACCGGACTGACATCGGGCGCAAAGGCCTCGAACGATATAATAAGGAATTGCGGGCACGTAGCTCAGATGGATAGAGCGGTCGCCTCCTAAGCGACAGGTCGGCAGTTCGAATCTGCCCGTGCCTACCAAACACTTCGAGCGTTGGTTATGACGTTTGGGCCTGCAGGCGCCCGAGCGTCGCGAAGAATTCCGGAAACGACACCGCAGCCGCCTCCGCGCCCCGAATGACCGACTCGCCATCCGCGCAGAGCGCTGCTATGGTGAACGCCATCGCGATGCGGTGGTCGCCGAAGGAGTCCAACTCGGCGGCGTGAAAATGCTGACGGCCGGGGATGGCGAGACCGTCGGGCAGTTCGTCCGCCGCCACTCCCATGCGGCGCAGATTCTCGACGATGGTGGCGATGCGGTCAGTCTCCTTGATGCGCAGTTCGGCGGCATCGCGGATGGTGAGACCGTCTTCGCTCGCCGCGCCCAAAACCGCAAGCACAGGGATCTCATCGATCAACGCCGGGGTGGTTTCCTTTTCGATCACACCACCGCGCACGCAGGAATGCGTGACGAGCAGTTCGCCGGTTAATTCGCCATTCCGGCTCTCCACTTCGGTGATGCGGATGGATGCGCCCATGCCGGCCAGGAAATCGAGGAGCGTGGAGCGCGTGGGATTCAAGCCTACGCCGCGGATGGCGAGCCGCGAGCCCGGGAAGCAGTAGCGCCGCCACAATAAAGAAAGCCGCGGAGGAAAGATCGGCGGGGACCACCAGGTCGCGGCCGGTCAACTGGGGGCGTCCGGTGAGCGTTATCGTTTTGCCTTGTACGCGCAGGTCGGCGCCAAATTCGCGCAAGGCGATCTCGGTGTGATCGCGCGAGCGCACCGGCTCATGCACAACGGTCTCGCCTTCAGCGTACAAACCTGCGAACAGCACACAGGTCTTCACTTGGGCGCTGGGAACCGGGAGTGTGTAATCGATGGGCCGCAGGCGCGCGCCGCGGATTTCGAGGGGTGGAAAACGGCCGTCGCGAGCGGTGATGGAAGCGCCCATCCGGGAGAGCGGCTCGATGATGCGGCCCATGGGACGGCGGGAAAGAGACTCGTCGCCCCCGATGCGGGTCGGGAACGGCTGCGCCGCCAGAATGCCGGAGAGCATGCGGATGGTGGATCCGGAGTTGCCGGCATCCAAGTCCGTTGGAGGTTGGCGCAACCCATCCAGGCCGCCGCCACGGATCGTGACCTCGGTGCCGGCCTCTTCTACCGGCACGCTGAGCATGCGGAGGGCATTTAGAGTGGAGTGGCAATCCGCCCCGGTGGAATAGTTGCGAATGCGGGTTTCGCCTTCGGCAATCGAGGCGATCATGGCGTAGCGGTGCGAGATCGACTTATCGCCGGGCAGGGTGATGGATCCCGAAATGGAGCGGGCAGGGGATATCCGTTGCAGCATGCGGAATCTCCATTCTACTGCAGCGGGGCTGAAGCCCGGCTCCAGCTAAAGCCTGGCTAAAAGCCCGCCCTCCGCTTCGCTAGGCGCTGAAGGCCATCATTTGCGGCGCTATCGGCACGAAGCGCGGGGTACGAAAGGGCTGAAACCGGTACCCCACACTGAAGATGGTCTCGATGTAAGAGCTACTGTGCTCGCCCAACTTCTTGCGCAGGCGCCGGATGTGTACGTCGAGCGTGCGGGTGCGGATCTGGTTGGTGTAGCCCCACACGCGCAACAGCAACGCCTCGCGGGTGACCACCTCGCCGGCGTTCTGGATCAACAGTGCCAATAGCTCGTACTCCTTGCGCGTCAGACCCAGCGGTTTGGCGTCCAGCAGTGCGGTTTTGTGCTCGAAGTCCAGCTCCAAGTGCTGGTCATGATAGCCTTGCTCGTGCGTTGGCGTCGTCTGAATCGGTCCCATGCGAGTATCTCCTATAATTTTTTGGCCTACACTGATCCTACGGACTAGGAGCCCGGAGGAGGTTTGGGTCTTGTAAAAGTTTTGTAAAAGGTGTAAACGGTGATTTTCAGAACGGTGTCCCAGGCGGCTGAAAATGGAATACGCCATCCCGGTAATCCTGTGCCATAATGGCTCATTCAAACAGGTGGCAGGTGGAGCGCAAGATGAACGACAATGCGATTAGCCGCCGGGCGATCATGCTCGGTTCAGCCTTGCTGCCGGCGCTGGGCATGGCCTCGGGGCAAACCTCAAAAACAATCGTTATTTCTAGCGCCAACGGAGAGCGCGCCTGCGCCCGTGCCATGGAAGTTTTGACGGCGGGCGGCGACACCCTGGACGCGGTGGTGGCCGGCGTGAATATTAACGAAGAAGACCCGGAAGACACCTCTGTGGGCTACGGCGGGCTCCCCAATGAAGAAGGCGTGGTGGAACTGGATGCCTCCGTCATGCATGGACCAACGCGCCGCGCGGGATCGGTTGCCTCGATTCGCGGCGTGAAGGCGCCTTCCAAAATCGCCAAGCTGGTGATGGAACGTACGGACCACGTCATGCTGGTGGGCGACGGCGCCGGAAAATTTGCCCGGGAGATGGGCTACCCCGCGGAAGAAATGCTTACCGAAAAATCCCGGACCGCATGGCTAACCTGGAAGGCCTCGCTGCGCGATCCCGATGGGCACAGCAATTGGGGCCCAGGCCTGGATGCACCCAAGGCGAAGACCATGTCACGGCTGAAGGAGATGTTCCCGCGCGCTGACGACGACACGCTCGCCTGGGCCTGGGATATGGCCGTGCATCCTACGCACGGCACCATCAACTGCATGGCACGCAACGCTAATGGCGAGATGTCCGGTGTCACGACCACCAGCGGCCTGGCGTGGAAGATCGCGGGCCGCGTGGGAGATTCGCCTATTATCGGTGCGGGTCTGTACTTGGATCAGGACGTGGGCGGCGCGGGGTCGACCGGGCGCGGCGAGGAAAATATTCGGATCGCAGGCGGGCATACGGTGGTCGAAAACATGCGCCATGGAATGTCACCGCGGGAGGCCTGTTTAGAAGCTTTGAAACGCGTCGCGCGCAATTTCGACAACGATATGCCGCGCCTGGAAAAGGTAGATTTGAATTTTTACGCGCTGCGCAACGATGGGGAGTTCGCGGGTGCGTCGCTGTGGAACGGAGAGATGCGCGCGGGCAAGCTGAGGCCCGCACGTTTTGCGGTCAACGACGGCTCGGGCGCCAGCCGTCTGGAGACCAGTGTGTACCTATTCGAACGAAAGGCGTGATACCAACGCCGCGGCCCGGTGCTCTAAGCAAACACTGGTTTTTCTGACGAATGGCTCAGATTTTTCATCACAGCACGAATACGCTTTCGCGCATCACGATTTATGGCGCGGTGTTCGCGATCGGGTTTCTGGTTTGGTGCTTTGCCACACTCGACCGGTCGGGTTATGAGACGCGCCAGGGGGAAGTCCGCGCGCAGCCTGTGCCGTTCAGCCATGTGCACCATGTGGCGGATGACGGCATTGATTGCAGGTACTGCCACACTACCGTCGAGACCTCCAACACGGCTAACATCCCGCCAACTAAGACGTGCATGAACTGCCATTCGCAGATTTGGAATACGGCGCCGATGCTGGAGCCGGTGCGCGAGAGTTACCGCACAGGCCAATCCATCGAGTGGACACGCGTGCACGACTTGCCGGACTATGTTTATTTCAATCACAGCATCCACGTGAATAAAGGCGTGGGCTGCGAAACCTGCCATGGCCGCGTGGACAAAATGCCGCTGATGTATCAGGAGAATTCTTTGCAGATGGAATGGTGCCTGGATTGTCACAGGCATCCCGAGCAGCATGTGCGGCCGCGCGCGGAAGTGTTCACCATGGGATACCAACCGGCCGAAGACCAGGAGACCATGGGCCGCCGCCTGGTGGCGGAGTATAAAATTCAAGACGCACGCACCCTGACCAGTTGCGACACTTGCCACCGATGAGCACAGATCACCAAGACGACACCGCACCGCAGGCGGCACGAAAACTCGATTTGCCGGCCGTCCGCGCGCTGCTGGAGAAATCGCATGGACGCGAATACTGGCGCAGTCTGGAGGATCTGGCGCAAACCGACGCTTTCCAGGATTTGATGCATCGCGAGTTTCCGCGCTATGCGTCGGAGTGGGAAGACGGCGAGGGCCGGCGCAATTTCATCAAGCTGATGGGCGCGTCGCTGGCGCTGGCGGGATTGACGGCGTGCACGCGGCAACCGACCGAATTGATCACTCCGTATGTGCGGCAGCCGGAGGAGCTGGTGCCGGGGCGTCCACTGTTCTTCGCGACGGCCATGCCTTTGGGATCGAGCGCCACCGGATTGCTGGTGGAAAGCCACGAAGGCCGGCCTACCAAAGTGGAAGGCAATCCCGATCATCCCGGCAGTTTGGGCGCGTGCGATGTGTATACGCAGGCATCGGTATTGGGCCTGTACGATCCGGATCGATCGCAGGCGCTGACGCTCGAGGGCGAGATCCGTTCGTGGAGCGCGTTTTTGGGCGGTGTGCAACAGGCTATTGGACAGCAGAAAGCCAAGGGCGGCGCGGGACTGCGGATTCTGACGCAGACGGTAACGTCGCCTACCCTGGCGAACCAGCTGAAGGAACTGCTGACAGATTTTCCCGGCGCGAAGTGGCACCAGTGGGAACCCGCCGGATCGCATTCCGCGGCGGCTGGGGCGCGGCTGGCGTTTGGTGAACCGGTCAACACGGTTTACGATCTGAGGGCGGCAGACGTGATTGTAGCGCTCGACTCCGATTTTCTGGGATCGGGTCCGGGAAGCCTGCGATACGCGCGGCAGTTTTCGGCTCGCCGGCGCGTGCGCGGCAGCCAGACGGAAATGAACCGTCTATACGCGGTCGAGCCGATGCCTACCCCAACGGGCACGAAAGCGGATCATCGAATGCCGCTGCGCGCCGCGGACGTCGAGCAGTTTGCCTGGAGCCTGGCGGCGGCCGTAGGCGCGAACACGGGCGGGCGCAAGGGCGCGGCGACGGCGGCCGACAAATGGATCGCGCCCATCGTGCGCGATTTGCAGAAGCATCGCGGATCGAGCCTGGTGATTGCGGGTGAGCAGCAGAGTCCGGCGGTAAATGCGCTGGCGCATGCCATGAATGCCGCGCTCGGCAACGTGGGCAAAACCGTGATCTACACCGAACCGGTGGAAGCGCAGCCGGTGGACCAGGTGGCCTCGCTCTACGACCTGGTGAAAGATCTAGATGCGGGCGCAGTGGACTTGCTGCTGATTCTGGGCGGCAATCCAGCGTACGATGCGCCGGTGGAGTTGGGTTTTCGCGACCGGCTAAAGAAGGCCACGCTGCGCATTCACCTGAGCCTGCAGGAAGACGAGACCAGCGAACTGTGCCACTGGCATCTGCCCATGACGCACTACCTGGAAACATGGAGCGATTGCCGGGGGCAGGATGGCACGGTCACGATTATGCAGCCGCTGATCGCGCCGCTTTATGCGGGGAAATCCGCGCATGAAGTGGTGACCATGCTGACGGGCCAACTGGAACGGACTTCGTACCAGATCGTTAAAGATTACTGGACCGCGCAGCATAATGGCGCGGATTTCGAAGCGTGGTGGCGGAAAGCGGTGCACGATGGCGTGGTTCCGGACACGGCGCTGCCCGCGAAGAACGTTGCCATACGCGCGGGCTGGATTGCCTTGCTGCCACCGGCGCCTAACCCGCAGGGGCTGGAAGTAGTCTTCCGTCCGGACCCTGCGGTATACGACGGCCGCTTCGCTAACAATGGGTGGCTGCAGGAATGGCCGCGCCCGATCACGCAGATCACTTGGGATAACGCGGCGATCATGAGTCCGCGGACCGCGCAGGATAAGGGCGTGGTCACTGGCGACTTAGTCGAGATCGAGTATCGCGGGTACAAGATGCGCGCGCCGGTCTGCATCCAGCCAGGGCACGCTGATGGTTCCGTCACCGTGCATCTGGGTTATGGCCGGACGCGCGCCGGACACGTGGGCACGCGCATCGGTTTCAACGCTTATGGCATGCGTACTTCCGCGGCGCTGTGGCAGGATTACGGCCTGGAGGCGCGCAAGGTAGGCAGCGATTATCTACTGGTTTCCATTCAGGATTATCACGCGCTCGATACCGAACGCCACACCATCGAGCGCGCGAACATCGCGGATTATCGCAAGAATCCGAATATGATCCAGGAGGATTTCGAAGCGCCGCCGGCGGGTCTGACGCTCTATCCGGGGTTTACTTACGATAAATACGCCTGGGGCATGGCTATCGACCTTACGGCCTGCACGGGCTGCGGCGCTTGCGTGGTGGCCTGCCAGGCCGAAAACAATATCGCGGTGGTGGGCAAGGAGGAAGTACATCACGGCCGGCACATGCATTGGCTGCGCGTGGATAGTTACTTCCACGGAGACATAGAGGCGCCGGAAATCTACAATCAGCCCGTGCCTTGCATGCAGTGCGAGAACGCGCCGTGCGAGCTGGTTTGTCCGGTACAGGCAACTAACCACAGCAGCGAAGGCCTGAATGACATGGTTTATAACCGCTGCGTGGGTACGCGTTATTGTTCGAATAACTGCCCGTACAAGGTGCGCCGGTTTAATTTCTTCCTGTACTCGGATTATAAGACGAACAGCTTGAAGCTGCAGCGCAATCCGGATGTGAGCGTGCGCAGCCGCGGCGTGATGGAGAAATGCACCTATTGCGTGCAGCGCATCAGCCAGGCCAAGATTACTGCCGAGAAGGAAAATCGTTTTGTGCGGGATGGTGAGATCCTGACGGCTTGCCAGCAGACGTGTCCGACGGAGGCTATTATTTTCGGCAATATTAACGATGCGAGCAGCCGGGTAGTGGGGATGAAGGCGCAGAAAACGAATTATGGGTTGCTGGCGGATTTGAATACGAGGCCGCGGACGACGTATCTGGCGGCGTTGCGCAACCCGAATCCGGAGATTGAAGGATGAGGATAGTTGGGCTGGCCTCCCAGGTGTGCGCGGGGCCGGCGTCCCGCCCCACAGCGCAGCATAGGCACAGCCGGGAGATTCGATGCAGCGGGGCTGAAGCCCCGCGCCGGCTAAAGCCCGCCCTCCAAGCAAATAGCAATGGCTGACGATAGACAAATCGCGGACGAGGAATTACAGCCGACGCCGGTGATCGCTCCCGGCTACACGTTCGGTACGGTGACGGACCAGATCGCGTCCGTGGTCCTCACCCGCCGACCGCCCATATTCTGGGTGGCGTGCTTCGCAGGCGGTTTCGCGCTGCTTTTGCTGTTCCTTTGGTCTATAGTTTTGCTGCTCGCCAAAGGCGTAGGCATCTGGGGCATCAAGATCCCGGTGGGCTGGGGATTCGCCATTACCAACTTCGTATGGTGGATCGGAATCGGGCACGCCGGTACGCTGATTTCGGCGATTCTCCTGTTGCTGAGCCAGAGCTGGCGCAACTCCATCAACCGGTTTGCGGAGGCCATGACGCTGTTCGCAGTAGCTTGCGCAGGCATGTTCCCGTTGTTGCATATGGGCCGCCCCTGGCTGTTCTATTGGATGTTCCCCTACCCGAACACCATGGGCGTTCAGCCGCAGTTCCGCAGCCCGTTGGTGTGGGACGTTTTTGCGGTCTCCACTTATGCCACCGTATCGTTCCTGTTTTGGTTCGTAGGGCTGATTCCGGATTTGGCCACCTTGCGCGACCGCTCGCCCAACCGCTGGGCCCGCGCCACCTACGGCATTCTGGCGATGGGCTGGCGCGGGTCTGCGCGGCACTGGTCCAATCACGAAATGGCCTCGCTGCTGCTTGCCGGACTGGCTACGCCTTTGGTGCTCTCGGTGCACACGGTTGTCAGTTTCGACTTCACCATCGCCATCGTGCCCGGTTGGCACAGCACGTTCTTTCCACCTTATTTCGTGGCGGGCGCCATCTACTCCGGATTTGCCATGGTGCTGGTGCTGGCGATTCCGCTGCGTCATGTCTACGGTCTGCAGGGCTTGATCACCGACAAGCATTTGGAAAACTCAGCGAAGGTTATGCTGGCAACGGGGTTGATCGTAGCCTACGCTTACATCCTGGAAACGTTCACCGCATGGTACAGCGGCAACGTTTATGAGAACTCCGCCATCTGGCATCGCATGACCGGCCCTTATGCCGGCGCCTATTGGTTTTTGATCACCTGCAATATCGTAGCCCCGCAGGCGCTGTGGTTTAAGAAGATGCGCAGCACGCCGGCGCTGCTCTTCGTGGCCTCGCTGGTGGTGCTGGTGGGCATGTGGCTGGAGCGCTTCGTTATTATCGTGTCCAGCCTGGCGCAGGATTTTCTGGTGTCGTCGTGGCGCGTCTTCACACCTACGCGCTGGGATTGGGCGACCTACGTGGGCACCATCGGACTGTTTACGTTCCTCTTCTTCCTATTTATCCGGTTGCTGCCCATGATCTCGATATTTGAGGTGCGCACGCTGCTGCCGCAAGCCAAAGTCGAAGAGGAGGGCAAATGACCAAGCCTCCCATTTACGGCGTGATGGCCGAGTTCGACAATCCGACGTCGTTGGTGAATGCGGCCCTCGAGGCGCGCGGCCGCGGCTATCGCAAGCTGGATGCCTATTCGCCGTTCCCGATCGAAGCGCTGACCGAGGCACTGCACCTGCCCAAGAGCAAGCTGCCGCTGATTGTTCTGATCGGCGGAATTTTGGGTGGGCTAACCGGCTACCTGATGCAGTATTACGTGACGGTGATTTATTTTCCGATTAACATTGCCGGGCGTCCGCTGCATAGCTGGCCGATGTATATCGTCATCACGTTCGAGCTGACGGTGCTGTTCGCCGCGATTTCGGCGACGTTTGGGCTGCTGGCCGTGTGCGGACTGCCCATGCCGTATCACCCTACGTTCAACGTGCCGCGGTTTGCGTTGGCATCGCGCAACCGGTTTTTCTTGTGTATTGAAGCGACCGATCCGCTGTTTGACCGGAAGGCTACGGAGGAATTTCTGGAGAGCCTGGATGCGCGGGAGGTCTCCGAAGTTGCGCACTAGCACCTCCCGGAGAGAGGCAGGAAACCGCTTGCTTACGCGCGCGGCTCGGAAACGCGCCCCGGCGTCCAGGCAGGTGCTGGCGGGTCTGGAGACCCGCCGCAGACCTGGAGGTCTGCCCCACATGCCTGTTCTTCTCCTCTTCGCTGCGGCTGCCTTGCTCACCGGCTGCCGGCAGGACATGCAGGATCAGCCCAAATTCATCCCGCTACGTCCGAGTTCGTTTTTTGACGATGGCCGCTCCGCACGCCCGCTGGTGGAAGGCACCGTGGCGCGCGGCCACCTGGATGCCGACACGGCTTTCTACACCGGAAAGACATCTGACGGCAAGCCGGTGGACACTCTGCCTTTTCCGGTCACGCGCGCGGTGTTGGAGCGCGGCCAGGAACGTTTCAATATCTACTGTTCGCCCTGCCACGGCCTGTTGGGTTATGGCAACGGCATGATTGCGCGCCGCGGATTCAATCATCCGCCGCCGCAGTCGTACCACATTGACCGCCTGCGGCAAGCCCCCGTCGGCGACCTCTACGACGTGATTACGAACGGCATCGGGGCCATGCCGGATTACGCGGCGCAGATTGAGCCGCGCGATCGCTGGGCAATCGTAGCCTACGTGCGCGTGCTGCAGTTGAGCCAGCATGCAGCGCTCGCCGATGTGCCGCCGGCGGATCGCGCCACGCTGGGCAACGGAGGTCCAAAGTAATGCCGGCGGCGGCTCATGAGCGCTCGTTCGCCATCCCCGCGGACGTGATCACCGAAATGCGCGGCTGGCGTACGCGTTTTTTGGGTATCGGCGCCGTGGCTCTGTTGCTGGGCATCATCGGCGCCTTCTTCAACCCGACTCAATTCTTCCGCTCCTACATCTGGTGTTATATGTTCTTCATCGGCGTGCCGCTGGGAGCCACGGCGCTGCTGATGCTGCAATACCTGACCGGCGGCGCGTGGGGCGTGATTATCCGGCGGCCTTGCGAAGCCGCCTCGCGCACGCTGCCGCTGCTGGCGATTCTGTTTATCCCGGTCATCATTGGCATGTTGCTGGATACCGGAAAAACCCACGAACCGTACCTGTATCAGTGGCCGCGTGCCGATATCGTGGCGCACGATCCCGTGCTGCAACACAAGCACATTTATCTGAATGTGCCTTTCTTCCTGATTCGGGCGGGCTTGTACTTCGTAGGTTGGATTCTGATCGCGCGGCTGCTTTACAGATGGTCGGGCGAACAGGATCGCGGCGACGCGCGGGCCGCCGGCCGCCTGGGCGCACTGAGCGGTCCGGGGCTGATTTTCTACGGGTTCAGCGTCACCTTCATGGCCGTCGATTGGATTCTGTCCATTAATCCGCACTGGTTCTCGACCATCTTCGGCTTGCTCTTCATTGCCGGCGAAGCATTGTCGGCCATTGCTTTCCTGATTTGCTTTTTCGTCATTTTCAGCAGCCGTCCGCCTCTGTCGGATGTGCTCACCCGGCAGCATCTGCACGACATGGGCAACCTGATGCTGACGTTCGTGATGGTGTGGGCGTATTTCACTTTCGCACAGTTGCTGGTGATCTGGTCGGGCGACTTGCCGGACGAAATCCCCTGGTACTTGAACCGGTTCGCCGGCGGATGGCAGTACATCGGTGTGGCGCTGGCATTGTTCCAATTCGCGTTGCCGTTTGCGCTGCTGCTTTCGCGCGACACGAAACGTAATTTCCAACTGCTGCGACGGGTGGCGATTCTGGTTATCGTGATGCGCTTCGTGGATCTTTATTGGATGGTGGCGCCGGATTTCAGTAAGTCGCGCATCACGGTTAGTTGGCTGGATTTTGTGCTACCGATCGGGCTGGGCGGAATCTGGCTGGCAGTGTTTCTGTGGCAGCTCGAGCTACGCCCACTGCTGCCGCTGGGAGATCCGAACCTGGAGGAGGCTCTGGAACATGGAAAATAATGGGCATCCAAATGGCGATCTGCGCAATCCGCACGTTCGCCATGAGCCGGGGGACGTGGATGCCCCGTATCTTAGTAAGTTCGCGTTGTCGCTCTCGGCGCTGGTTCTGGTTTTCATGGTTGGCTTGTGGGGGCTGTTTGAATTTCTGAAGAATCGCGCCATGGAAATGGGGCGGCCGGAGTCGCCATCGGCTATGGTCAACGTGCAGAAACAGCCGCCCGAACCGCGTTTGCAGGCGCATGGGGCGCAGGATATGCGGGCACTGCGCGACGTAGAAGAACAGCGTCTGCACGCCTACGCGTGGATCGATCCGGATAAAGGCATCGTGCAAATACCGGTGGAGCGGGCTATGGATCTGGTGGTCGAACGCGGTCTGCCGGTTACTCCTGCGCCGCCGGCAGGGAAAACAAAATGAACTGGCTTGAGTTAGAAGTGTCCGGCAGGAGGACAAGAGGCGGCCTGAGAGGCCGCCGCAGGCAGGGTGCCTGCCCCACATTTGCCCTCGCGCTCTTGACCGCCGGCGTCTTATGCGCCCAGCCAGACCAACCCGCGCCTGCGCAGCCCTCTCGAATGCGCGATGCCGATTCCAAACCGGCCCCATTGCCGGCAGGCTTGCAAGGGGTAACCATCGAACAGAACCTGAACCACCAGGTGCCGCTCAACATCCTCTTTCGCGACGAGTTCGGCCGCTCCATGCCGCTTGCCACTTACTTCAGCGGTCACAAGCCGGTGGTGTTGGCGCTGGTCTATTATACTTGCCCGATGCTTTGTAACCTGGTACTAAGTGGCATGGAGACCAGCCTGCGCGCCATCTCACTCAACCCGGGCCGCGATTTCGAAGTGGTCGCGGTCAGTTTCGATCCGCACGATACACCGGATATCGCCGCCGCCAAGAAAGAGAGCTATCTGCGCCGGTACCATCGCCCAGACACCGCGAACGGCTGGCATTTCCTGACCGGAGACGAAGCTTCTATCCAGGCACTCACTTCGGCAGTAGGCTTTCGTTACAAACTCGATCCAGCCACCGGGCAATATGCGCACGCCAGCGCGATCATGATCCTCACGCCCGACGGCAAACTATCGCGCTATTTCTACGGCGTGGAATACGCGCCGCGCGATCTGCGTCTGGGACTGGTGGAGGCGTCCCAAAACAAAATCGGCTCACCCGTGGACCAGATTCTGCTGTTCTGTTACCACTACGATCCGGCGACCGGCAAATACGGCGCGATCGCCATGAACATGGTACGTTTTGCGGGCGGCACGTTTGTCCTGATTTGCGGCACATTCCTGTTCATCGCGTGGCGCCGCGACTGGCGCAGAGACCGCCATTCCCTGGGGCACGCAAGGTAACTCGATGGGCTCTGAATTACCTCTATTTCCGGTCGAAGCATCCAGCGTGGCCGCCAACGTGGACCACCTGCTCTACTTCCTGCTGGCCGTGGCCGCATTCTTTTCGGTTGGAATCTTTCTCTCCATTTTCTACTTCGCGATCCGCTACCGGCGGCGCTCGGAAGCGGAATTACCGGCTAAGCCGCACAGTCCAGTCACGCTGGAAATTCTTTGGACGGTGATACCGTTCGGCCTCACCATGATCATGTTCGTCTGGGGCGCCTCTGTATTCTTTACCATTTCCACTCCGCCCGCTGACGCGGAGCAGATCTATGTGGTGGGCAAGCAGTGGATGTGGAAGCTGCAGCACCTGGAAGGGCAGCGCGAGATTAACGAGCTGCACATCCCGGTAAACCAGGCCGTGAAATTGACCATGACGTCCGAAGATGTGATCCACGATTTCTTCGTTCCGGCGTTTCGCGTCAAGGCCGATGTGCTGCCCGGACGTTACACGACGGAGTGGTTCAGGCCGATCAAGACGGGTAAGTACCACTTATTCTGCTCTCAGTATTGCGGTACTAACCATTACGCCATGGTCGGGTGGGTTTATGTAATGGAGCCGCAAGACTACCAAGCCTGGCTTAGTGGAGGCACAACCGGATCACTAGCCGCCAGCGGCGAAAAGCTGTTTCAGACTTTCGCCTGCGCAAACTGCCATCACCTGGGCGGCGCGCCCGGCAGAGGGCCGGATCTGCGAAACCTATACGGCACGCAGGTGGAACTCAGCGACGGCGCGCATGTCAAATTTGATGAGGGATACATTCGGGAATCGATTCTGAGCCCGGCGGCGAAGATTGTAAAGGGCTATCAGCCGATCATGCCCACGTTCCAAGGTTTGGTAACAGAAGAGGATGTGCTGCAATTGATTGAATATATCAAGTCTTTGACACCGAAACAGGGCCAGGCGAAGACGTCCACAACGCCGGCGGCCGGTCAGCCATCGAAGAGACAGTAAAGCTATGATCAAAGAAGCGGTCCAAGAGCGCGAGAATTACCTCAACGCGAGTTATGGCATCAAGTCCTGGCTGCTTACCAAGGACCACAAGCGCATTGCCCTGCTCTATCTGCATACCATTACCTTCTTCTTTTTTCTGGGTGGGATTTTCGCTACTCTGATCCGACTCGAACTGCTAACGCCCAAGGGCGATCTGGTCTCGGCGGATACTTACACCAAGCTGTTCACGCTGCACGGCGTGATCATGATTTTCTTCTTCCTGATCCCCTCGATTCCCGCGACGCTGGGAAATTTTTTCCTGCCGATCATGATCGGCGCCAAAGACCTAGCGTTCCCCCGGATCAACTTATTGAGCTGGTATCTGTTGGTGATTGGCGGCTGCTTCGCGATGTTTGCCATGTTAGCGGGAGGCGTAGACACCGGATGGACGTTCTATGTGCCTTACAGCAGCAACTACTCCAATACCTGGGTGATCGCTACTGGATTGGGTATCTTTATTGCGGGGTTTTCTTCGATTCTCACCGGGCTCAACTTCATCGTCACCGTGCACCGCATGCGCGCGCCTGGAATGACCTGGTTCCGGCTGCCTTTGTTCGTGTGGTCGAATTATGCGACGGCACTGATCCAGGTGCTGGGTACTCCGGTTATCGCCATCACCCTGGTTCTGTTGATCTGCGAGCGGGCGTTGCATATCGGAATCTTCGATCCGGCGCGCGGCGGCGATCCCGTGCTGTTCCAGCACCTGTTCTGGTTCTACTCGCATCCGGCGGTCTATATCATGGTGCTGCCGGGTATGGGTATCATCAGCGAGTTAGTATCCGTATTCGCCAAGAAGCCTGTCTTCGGATACAAGATGGTGGCGTTTTCGAGTGTCTCGATTGCAGTGCTGGGCTTCCTGGTTTGGGGCCATCACATGTTTGTGTCCGGCCAGTCTGTTTACGCCGGCCTGGTATTTTCGTTTTTAAGTTATTTTGTGGCCATCCCGTCGGCCATCAAAGTCTTTAACTGGACCGCAACACTGCACAAGGGTTCTATATCCTATGCCACACCCATGCTGTACGCTTTCGGATTCATTGGCCTGTTCACGGTGGGCGGACTGACCGGCTTGTTTCTGGCATGCCTCGGCTTGGATGTGCATGTACACGATACTTACTTCGTGATTGCCCACTTCCACTACATCATGGTGGGTGGTACTTTGATGGCATACCTGGGTGGTTTGCACTATTGGTGGCCGAAGATCTCCGGCCGCATGTATCCGGAAGGCTGGGCGAAACTCTCCGCTTTAGTCATCTATCTCGGTTTCAATCTGACTTTCTTTCCGCAGTTTATTCTCGGCTACCTGGGCATGCCGCGGCGTTACTGGATGTATCCGGACGAGTTTCAGGTGTTGCATGTCATGTCCACCGCGGGCGCATCCGTACTGGCCGTGGGATATCTGATGCCGCTGGTCTACTTCATGTGGTCACTGCGGTATGGGGCGATCGCGCCATCGAATCCGTGGGGCGCTACGGGCCTGGAATGGCAGACTTCCTCGCCGCCCCCCGCGCACAATTTCGAAGAAACGCCCATAGTCACGCATGAAGCTTATGACTACGCCGCGTTAGAGGAGGCGCCTGTTGGATAGCCACACAGCATCCCCTGCTCTACAGGAACAATTCGAAACGTCCGCGCAGCAGAAAGAGGTTTCCACGCTGGGGATGTGGACCTTTCTGGTGACGGAGATCATGTTTTTCGGCGGGCTGTTCCTGGCTTATGCGATCTACCGGCGAGAGTTCGCAACGGCGTTCGCGGTGGCCAGCAACACGCTGGACGTGGTCATTGGGGCGGTGAATACAGCGGTCCTGATATGCAGCAGTTTCACCATGGTGCTGGCCGTGCACGCGGCGCAGATCGGCAGCCGCAAAGCGCTGATCTGGTTTCTGATCCTGACGATCGTTTTCGGCGGCGTCTTTCTGGGCGTGAAGGCCTATGAGTGGGACCAGAAATTTGAAGAGCATCATGTGCCGGGTCCCACGTTCCATCTGGAGAAGACCGATCAGCAAGGGCCGGCGCAGCTGTATTTCTCGCTCTATTTCACGATGACCGGGCTGCACGCTCTGCACATGGTGATCGGCGAGGGCCTTATGCTCTTTCTCCTGTGGCACGCGTACAAGGGCAGATACTCTCCGTCATACTACACGCCGGTCGATATCGGCGGGCTCTACTGGCACTTTGTCGATATCATCTGGATCTTTCTATTCCCGTTACTCTACCTGATAGCTCGTCATCAACACTAATATGCGAGAACACATCGATTCGATCACAACCTACACAATCGTTTTTGTTTCGCTGCTAATTCTGACCGCGGCAACCACTGTGGTGGCGTTCATCGATCTGGGACCGTTCAACGTGGTAGTGGCGCTGTTCATAGCGGTGGTGAAGATGATGCTGGTGGCCCTTTTTTTTATGCACCTGCGCCACTCCACCATCCTGATGAAGGTGGTGGTGGGCGGGGGCATGTTATGGCTGGGTATTCTGTTACTGCTGAGCTTGAGTGATGTGATGACGCGCGGTTGGCTGCCGGTGCCGGGGAAATAGCCGCCGGTGATGCGGCTCACACTCAAATTCAACATCATTTTCGTGGCCACCCTGGGACTCACATCCGCAGGTGTCTACCTGGTGGCTCGGCATTATCTTCTGACCAGAGCCCGCGACCAGGTTTCGCAGCAAGCCCGCCTGATGATGGAAACCACGGCGTCCATCCGGAAATATACTTCCGAGTACATTCGGCCCATCCTCAACAAATATCAACAGAACAGTGAGGTGTTTTACCCGGAATCCGTTCCCGCATTTTCCGCCGGCCGGATGTTCGGCTACCTGCGCGAAATCTACCCCGAATACACATATCGGGAAGCCACCCTGAATCCGACCAACACAGCCGATCGCGCCGCCGGTTGGGAGGCGGACGTGGTCCAGATGTTTCGCCACAATCCGGCGCAGAGGGAATCCATGGGCGAGCGCGACGCGCTGATCGGTCGTGTCATATATCTGGCCCGCCCCATCAAAGCCGTGGAGAGTTGCCTGGCGTGCCACAGCACTCCCGCGGCCGCACCGGTATCCATGGTCAGTCTCTACGGCGGCGACAACGGGTTTGGTTGGAAGCTGAATGAGATCATTGGCGCCCAGATAGTGAGCGTGCCGGTTTCGGTTGCGCAGAGATTGGCGGCGCAGCCGCTCGCGCGCCTGGTGCTGTGGCTAGCCGGCTTCGCGCTAGTGACGCTGGCCCTGCTTAATGCCGGGCTGTATCTCAGCGTCACTCGCCAGCTAAGCCGGATTTCAGCCGTGGCTGGTGAACTTAGCAAGGGAAACCTCAACGTGGCGGAAATTCCGGCGGCAGGGCAGGATGAGCTATCAATGTTGGCCGATTCGCTCAACCGAATCAATCGCAGCCTGGTAAAGGCGATCGGCCTGCTGGGGCATTGAGTGAAGAGATTAAGGTGGGAAGTAATACCTGAGGAAAAATCACCGGAGGGCCGCCATTCCGGCGACCCTCGCGGTATCTTTGCAGTTAGTAAATCGGTTCGACGAAGATATTCAACGTATTCGCGTTGTCGTCTACCGCGGCCATCCGCAGGTAGTTATTGGAAATCCGCCAAGCTCCCACACCGAAAGCGCCGCCGTTATTCTTGTCCACGGAGTATTGCGCAACGAAGGTGCCGGCGGGGGTGAACTCTACGAGTTCGCTGGGCTGGTTCGGGTCGGCGTTGGAACCATCGCTATTGGCCACGATGAAGTCGCCGTTGGGCACCCGCACCAGGTCGATCGGGCCGTGCAGGTGGACGTTGTCCTGGTAGACAACCGTTCCCGTACCGTTGCTGGATTCGAGCTGCCAACCCGCGCCGTTGATGGCGTAGATGGCGTTATCGGCGGAGGAAGCCACGTACAGAGTATCGGTCACCGCATCGTAGTGTAAGCCGGAAGGACCCAGCACCAGGGCCGCGGGATCCAGCCGGTGGTTATAGCCGGACGCGATGGTGACCGCATCCAGAACCGCCAGCGATTCGCCGTTATTCGCAAACGCCACATCCAGGCGCGTCACGGAGCCATTCAGGACGTTGGAGAAGAATATTTTGGCGCCCTGGCCCCAGTCCTCGATGGCCATACCCCACGGGCCGTTGAGCAAGGCTGCCGGTCCGGTCAAGCTCCATATCACGTTGCCGCTGCGATCGAGTGCTATCAAAGAGCCGGGCTTTACCGTAGCCGATGTGCCGTCCGAGGTGGGAAGGTTACCAACAAAGACGATGCCCCGTTGCACCACGCCCAGCGCCGCGGTCAGGCCCAGGCCTGCCGGCCCCTGAAAGAACGTCGAAACGTTGCCGTGCGCGTCCACGCGCACGATGGTGGTCCCAGTGCCTTGCAGGTTCTGGTTGTTGTTGAAGTTGGAGACCAGAATATCGCCCGGCTGCAAGGTCCCTCCGCCCAATACGTACTCGGGCACGAAGGCTACGCCATACGGGTTCACATCGCCATTCGAGGGCACTGTGGAAACCACCGGCGCGGGCAGGGGAAATAGTGACGGTGGGGTTTGTGCCACCGCGGAAAACGAAACAGCCAGCAGGCTGGCGCTGAGAATGCCGCAGAAAGCCGCGCTTTCCCGGACTTTGCTAACGATGTAGTTCATGACTCTCTCCTTTAATCTGTTTGGAATTTGTTTGGTCTATACTTGTTGAGAGGTTCGCGAGGGGCTGGAAACCGCATCGTTGCGTCGCGGCTTGCTTACTGATCTTGAAGTCCTCTCATGACAATAAGCGTCGTTCGCCGCCGGTCTCTCTCACGCAGCGCCCTTTTTTTTGGAAGGATTGTCCGGGTGCCTGAAAACCAAGCGGTCACGCTGTTATTGAAAGAGGCCGGAAGAGGTAACCAGCAGGCGGTGGACGAGCTCATTCCGCTGGTCTACGACCAACTGCGCCACCTCGCCGCGCGCTGCCTGATGGCCGAACGCTCGGGACATACGCTGCGCGCCACGGCTCTGGTGCACGAGGCTTATTTGCGCCTGGCAGGCGCCGACACCGAATGGCAGGACCGCTTGCAATTCTATAGCGTGGCCGCCCGCACGATGCGGCGTATCTTGGTCGATCATGCGCGATCGCGCGGGCGCCATAAACGCGGCGGAGGCGCGGAGCAGGTTCCGCTGGACGAAGCCATCATGGTAGGCGAAGACAGCGCGCTGGACTTGGTCGATCTGGACACGGCTCTGCAGAAACTGGCGGAGGTGGATGCCCGTAAGAGCCAGATCATCGAACTGCTTTTTTTCGGCGGTCTCACCACGGAGGAGTGCGCCGCCGCGCTCAACATTTCACCCGCGACCCTCCATCGCGAACTGAAACTGGCGAAAGCATGGCTGTACCGCGCGCTGACACAGGAACAGACTTAGGCGATCCGCAGCCGGCTCCGCGCCCCGCGGCTAATCGCTGGAAGACTGTCGAAGATCTCTTTAACGCGGCTTCGGAGATGAATCCGCGCGATCGGGAGACCTTTCTGGCGGCGGTTTGCGGGGAGGATCGGCCCCTGCGCCAGGAAGTCGAATCCCTGCTGGCGGCCGCGGAGCGGACTCTCGGTCTGCTGCAGCAGCCTGTGCGCGAGGCCGCGCGTTCCGTGGCGGCCGTGGAGCCCCTGGGCCATCGCCGCATTGGGAACTTCGAGCTGATCAAACTCATCGGCGAGGGCGGCATGGGCGAGGTCTACCTGGCAGCCCGCGCAGACGATCAGTTCCGGCAGTACGTCGCCATCAAGCTCATGCGCCTGGGGCTGGACCCCGGGCACAACCTAGTGCCCCGCTTCCTGGCCGAGCGGCAGATCCTGGCCAACCTCGATCACCCGAATATCGCCCGCCTTCTGGATGGCGGCCTGACGCCTGAAGGGTGGCCATACCTGGTGATGGAACTGGTGGATGGCATCCCCATCGACGAGTACTGCCAGCGTCATCAGCTCCCCACGGCGGAGCGGCTACGGCTGTTTCGGCTGGTTTGCGACGCCGTGGAACATACGCATCACAACCTTGTCGTGCACCGCGATATCAAACCGGCCAATATACTGGTAAACACCAAAGGCTTCCCGAAGCTGCTGGACTTCGGCATTGCGCAGCTGCTGGATGCCGACGACGCACAACTCGATCCGGCGCGTCCGACGGTGCGGCTGATGACGCCCGAGTATGCCAGTCCCGAACAGATCCTGGGAAAGCCGATCACGACCGCTGTGGATGTCTTTGCGCTGGGCGTGCTGCTGTACGAATTGTTGGCGGGCAGCAACCCGTTTCGCGCCGGGGGAGTGACCCCGTTGGAATTGACCCGCGAGATTTGCGAGCGTCAACCGCCCGCCCTCACCGCCACGGCCAAATCCCACGCGGATCGGGCCGCGCCCGATGCCCGCCGATGGACTGGCGAGCTCGAAAGCATCGTGCAGAAGGCCATGCAGAAGAATCCTGCCGCGCGTTACCAGTCGGCAGCGCAGTTGTCGGCGGATCTGGCGGCCTATGAAGCGGGCCAGCCGGTCTCCACCCAACCACGCGACTGGCGCTACGTGGCCGCCAAATTCGTCGGCCGGCACAAAGCTGCCGTGGCCATCGGCAGTACGGTTCTGCTGGCACTGATGGCCACCAGCATCGGCATGGCGGCGCTGGCGCGGCGCGCCACTCTCGAGCGGCTCAAAGCCGAGCGCGAAGCCCAATTCCTGGTTGACATGTTTAAATCCGCGACTCCGGAAGTAGCCCGTGGCCAGACTGTCACGGCGCGCAATCTACTGGATCAGGGCGTGAAGCGTATCGATACGGATCTGGCGTCGGTACCCGCTGTCGAAGCCTCCATGCTACACAGCCTGGCCGAATCCTACCAGAGTCTTGGGCTGTACAATCAAGCCGAAGCATTGGCGGAACGTTCCTATAAACTGAAGGTGGCCATGGGGCCGCACGATCCGGACACTGCGGATACGCTATTTCTATTGGCGAATGTGATTCGCCTGGAGAGCCAATATGCCCGCGCCGAGCCGCTGTTTCGAAGGGTGGTCGCGATCCGCCGCCAGACAGCCGGTGAAAACTCGCTGCTCTACGCACAGAGTCTGAACGCTCTGGGCGAGTGTCTCTACTTACAATCTAAGGACGCCGATGCGGAGCCGCTGCTAAGACAGGCGCTGGCCATCAATCGGCGGAACGGTCCGGATTTCGGCAGCGAAGGGAGAAATTATCTGGCCCTGGTGCTGGAGCGGAAAGGAGATAACCAGGAGGCCATCGCGCTGCTCAGCGAAGCCGTCGCCATCGATCGCCGCACGGTGGGCGTCAACAGTCCGGAATACGCCATCAGCCTGCACAACCTGGCGAGCGCCCTGATCAATATGGGCGATCTTGCCGGCGCCGAGACCAAGCTGCGGGAGGCCCTCGCGATCCGGCGGAACGTCCTCGGCAATATGCATCCGGATCTGTTGTACTCGCTCAACAATCTCGGCTACGTGCTGCTGGAAAAGGGTGACTGGCGGTTCGCGGAGCCGATTCTGCGCGAAGCGCTGGACATCGAAGAGGCCGGCAATTACCCGGGATTCGTCGGGGTGTTCAGCAACTGGGGACGTCTGCTGCAGGCTAAGGGGGACCGCGCCGGCGCCCGCGCTTATTTTCAAAAGGCGCTCGACCGGCTGCGGCAGATCGAACGCAGTTACGAGCTGGCAGGCCTCTCAGATCCTGATCAATCTGGGCGTGCTGGAATTTGATGGCAACAACTATGTGGCCGCGGAAACGCTGGCGCGCCAGGCGATGGAAATGCGGCGTGAGTTGGGGGGCGATCAGACTCCGGCTATGGCGGCCGCGCTGATCGATCTGGCCGAGGCGCAACTTTTCCAGGGCTATCCGCGCGACGCGGTTCCCCTGCTGCGCAGGGCGCTGGAGATCCGCACAGGCAAATACGCGTCCACCCATCCCGCGGTGATCGCCGTGAAGGTGCGCCTGGGAGAAGCGCTGATCGCCGCGGGCGAGGAGTCGCAGGCGGAAGGGTTACTGCGCGAGGCGTTGGCGTCCGCCGAGGCCGCTCCATTTCGCTTGTTGCCCTGGCAGATCGCCGAAGCGGAAAGCGCGCTGGCGGCCTGCTGGACCGCGCTGGGCAGGGTGAAGGACGCGGAATCGCTTGCCCGCAAAAGTGAAATCGGATTGGCGGAACATCCACGTCCGCCATTTCGTAAACAGGCCGCACTGCGCTTGATGCCCCCCAACCTGGCGGCGCATCGCGCGGGCGCGCGGCAAGGAGGACGATGAGCGTGCGATTTCTATTTATGAGCTGGATATGCCTTTTCGGTTTTGGCTTGGCCGCCGCACCGGTCTCGCCTCCGGAGGTTCCCGCGAATCTGAAACCGGCGGATACGGAAGTCGTGTTGCTGAAGGCGCAGGGGCAGGGCGCGCAGATCTACAAATGCAGTGCGCGGGCGGACGACGCAACACGCTTCGAATGGGTCCTGGAGAAACCGCAAGCCAATCTGCTGAATGAACAAGGCCAGGAAATCGGAAAGCATTATGCGGGTCCCACCTGGGAAGCGGCGGACGGCAGTAGCGTGGTGGGCCAGGTGCTCCAGCGCGCCGATGCGCCGCAGGCGGGCGCGGTTCCGTGGTTGCTGCTGAGGGCCAAGTCTACGCAGGGCAGTGGCATGTTCGAACACGTCACGTATATCCAACGAGTGGCCACGCGGGGCGGCGTCGCTCCGCCGGGCGGCTGCGACCAATCGCACTCCGGCAGCGAGACCTCGGTCGACTATCAGGCCGATTACTATTTTTATGCCACGCGCGGCCCGACCGCTCCCTGACGGGCACTGCCTTAGTAAGCGTGCGAGGCGGGTCTGGAGACCCGCCGCAGACCTGGAGGTCTGCCCCACTGGGATGCCAGATCGGCCAGAATCAGTGACAACGCAAGCGCCCTGGTCGTGCTGCCCGCGAACAAGACCTTCACAGACGAAGTGCCAGACGCCAACATCGCCAACATCATGGATCACGCCCCGCTGGTGTACATCATGCCCTTTGAGATGTGCAGTGCGCCGTCGAATCGGGAGGCGGCCGCGGCCACTCGAACACGAACTTCCTCTACGGCAGGGTGGACCTGGCGAGTGGATTTGACGGAATCGGTCCTGGAGAACATGGTTATTCCTTCTCCGGAAATGCCACGTTTGCCGCGACGAATAACTTGACTTCGATTTTGCCGGACCCCGGCAGTACCTCATATTCCACGGGAGTAGCAGCGCCGCGCACCTGATTGCTGCGCAGAGGAACATTGACGTTACCTGCCCGCAGGGTCACGTTTTGTAGCGCAATGGCCCCCGTGCCCCCGGAATTGCTTACTGGGTTGACTTGATTCACCAGGCCCGATGCAACATCCCCAGTCGTAGCAAGCACCTTGCCGCTCTCCGTCAATTCCTGGGCCAGCACAAAGGTGACCGTCTGGCCCACCGGTAGCTGCCCGTCTGAATCCTCAACCGCAATCAGCGTCACGGGAGTCCCCTCGGGCAGAACCGGTGGCTTTGCTCCCGCTGCAGCAGATGCGTGGGTCGTGAGCTTTTTCAAGAAAAATTCCTCGCCCAGATTCAAAGCGATCAGCCCGGCGAAATGGAACATCAGGCTTCTGCCGAGGAGAGTGTATTGCGTGCGCGAACCGGGATAATAATGGTCCGAAATTTCGGCCGAGGCGATCGCTCCAGCTATGCCGGCGTAGGGGGGCTGCCATTTCCCATCGTCTCCCCTGGAGCGAAATGCGGATTCGATCGCATACCACGCGCGCTGCTTCTTGGTTCCGTGCCCACTGTAGAAATAGCGCGGATCCTGATGAAATACCGATTCCGCCGCAACGGACGTGATTAGAAGGTTGGTGGCAGTGGTGCCATACGCTGCTCCGAAGCGTTTGGCAAAGCCTTCACTACCCTGGCCGAATTGGTAGTAGCTTCTCCTGCTTTGCTGAATTCCCGCGGTAATCCCCACGGCACCGAAAGTGGCCGGGTCGATAAGCGTCTTGAAGCTCAGATCCAATTTCTCCTTAACCGACAACGGAGCGGCATTATCCTCATACGCCACGAAGTAATTCGGGATGACTCCCAGAACGCGCTGTTGCGTCTCCTGCTTCACTTGTTCCTGCGCCAGCTCTTCTGGAGACAACCCGACGGTCACGGTGGTGACGGAGGGCGCCACTTGCATGACAACCACCAGCGGTTGCACTTCCGGTGTGGTCGCGGCCGGCACATTCGAGGCCGTCCAGTCGGACAAACCGCTGGCGGAAATCTTCAGGTTGTAATTGCCAGGCGGCAGGGACGCCATCTGAAATCCGCCCTCGCCGTCAGTAACCGTCAAGTGCACATCCCCATCTGCGCCCCGAATAGCGACAACCGCTCCCAGTATCGGTGCGCCGGAGGAATCGGTCACCTTTCCCTGGATCGAACCAGTGGCCTGTGCCAGGGCGCACTGCCCGGCGAAAAGCATTGCCAAAGCGATAAAGTTCAGAACACGAACGAGCCAAACCTCGGCCGGCACGTTGACTGCAGAAACGCGCGAATTTGTCCAAGTGCGAGTTAATTGCATCTCACGTCTCCTGCCTACCCACCTTCGGCTCCGCGGACGCGCGGGTAGGAACACCGCCGTAGCCATGGTTAGCGCATTCGTAATTCCATTCAGGCATGGGTAGAAAGGCAGCATTTTCAACGTTCTTCAGTTTTTGCGGCGGACGAGGCGACGGCTGCTGCTTCGTCGCGTGCCCAATTTCCGTCAGTTGATCGGCGAATCACGAGGCAGCCGCCACCATTAACCGCCGCGTGGGCGTGGTGGATCGTGCCTTGCACACAGAGTTCCCCGATGCGGTCAGTCCCTTTCGTACCCGGTTTTCAGCAGGCGGTCTGCAGAACCCGCCAGGCACTTCGATTCGTTATGAAGAACCCTTCCTATGCGCGCCGCACTAAATCCGGTTTACAGAATCAATTCGCGATGTACCGAAACGACGTGTATTAAGGGAGAACTTTCAAATGCGATTCATTGGCCTGGCGCGCTACCTGTGCGGCGGTAGAGCAAAGGCCAGGTAGGCGCCCCTGATCCTGGATTGGGTGTCCGCCTGCGCGGCTGCGCAGAACACGATGTATTGGCGGCCGCCCACATCGTACACCGCGGGATTCGCTCGATTGCCAGTGAAAACCAGAACTACCGTCAGTGATCATCGGACCGACCTTGGGATAGTGTGTGCCGGTGTTGACGATACCCTTGGTGGCCGCGGCCCTTCACGGATGCCGCTGATTCCGAAATCGATCAGCGCCGCACCGTGAGAAAACGCAGAAGAAGAAGACCGCACCGGGCCATCCGCCGGCAAATGTCGAAAAATAGTCGCTGCACAATGTTCCAATAAGAGAATAGAAGATTCACGAAGGAATCGACAGGTCTGAAACTGGGATAGCGCTATCCCCTTTTAGGGGCTCAAAGCTGGATGATTCCGCGTTTTAGCGCGGTGGTGACGGCGTGAGTCCGGTCGTTGGCGTGAAGCTTGGCGAGGATATTTGTGACGTGGCTTTTCACGGTTTCCTCGACAATCGAAAGTTTGCTTGCGATCTCCTTGTTCGCATTGCCGGCCGCGATTAATCGCAGCACCTCGATCTCGCGTAAAGACAGGTCGTCCTCCGCAGTATGTTCAGCTAGTTCGATCGCTATCTCAGGCGGAATCCGCTTTTGTCCGGCGTGAACGGCGCGGATGACCTCCGGCAGATGTTAGTGACAGCCTCGATCATTGTGCCGTCCGGTGAGTGGGCGCGGTTGAGGATGCACACCTCGCTGGGTACCGTACCATCAAACCTCGATTTATTCCTGACCTTCCAGGGGAACGTGTCAAGGCAACGCGATTTACACTGCTACGCATTCGCTACGGGCCTACACTGATTATGACATCGACTTCAATATCAACCGGGACAACGCGACCACCAGCGGCTCTGCGGTGATTTGCGTCTCCGGTTATATCGTGGGCTAAGGATAACTCCGTTCATCGCTCATTACCATCTCAATGCCGCGCACGCTCGGAGCTGCAATTCACGGCCCGGATGCGCGACATTCTAAGGCGTACGCCCGTGTTATCTTACAGAACGGCTCAGACATGTCTAATCAGCGCCTAGTCGAGTGCCCAATATGCCCAAAAATACCTGCTTCGTCATCATGCCGTTCGGGCCGCCGTTCGATCGGTACTTCAAAAACGTCTTCGTGCCGGCCATCGAGGACGCTGGTCTACAAGCGATACGGGCCGACAGTATTTTTCTGCCTTCAGCGATCATGCCAGATATATGGAGGTTCGTGAACGAGGCGAGAGTGCTCGTTGCCGACCTTACGGGAAGAAACCCAAATGTATTCTATGAACTGGGCCTCGCGCACGCACTGCAAAAGCCTGTAATTCTGGTAACGAATAACTTTGACGATGTCCCCTTCGACCTCCGAGGGCTACGGGTGCTCGGGTACGACAAGGAGAACGAAGATTGGGGCGCAGAGTTGCGGCGAACGATTGCCGCATCCCTCAAAGAAACATTATCTGATCCGGCGCGGGCGATACCGAGCACATTTGTTGAGAGGTGGACATCCGAATCTCAGAAAATGGATCCGCTTGAGACTGTATTGCGGCAATTGACCGAGGAGGTGCGGGCTATGCGGCGGCAGGCAGATTCTCATAACTCGGGTCGCAAGCGCTTCATCAATAGCGAAGGAGAAGATCTGGAACAGTTCACCCGAACGGTCATCAAGTTGGGGGTTTTTGAAGAGTTTCCCGAAGCTTACGATGAGCTGAAGTTCCGAATCGTCATTTGGCTGGCGCGAGGGCAAGCTAACAGCGCCCGAGACGCTCTCCGTGCAGTCTCCGCAAAATCGCAAGCCGATCAAGAGGCCCTGCTTGATAGGATTTCCGATTTAGTCAACCGCTTGTACCGCACTGCGGGGCCATGAACGTTCCAATCAGATAGATCGCTCACGATTCAGTTCTCATTTTGGGTAGCGCGGTCCAACATCGGCGACCTGCTGGTCTACGGCACGCGATTTTGGTTACCATGCAGATCCCGTCCAAAGGAACTTACTGGAGCCACGGAAAGTGGCTGCCATCCAGCTTCCGGCTTTGCGCCGGCGCTTAATTTGCGCCTCTTCGTCGAGTGAACTCCATTTTTTTACTCTTCGAGTCCGAATTCAACACAACAACTATCCCGCCTCCCAGCCAATATTGCGTTGGCCAACAGTTTACCTGCCGCCAACTCCGGGCTGATAGTGTTCACGACGATGCTGGTTACCCACGACAGCACCTTTGCTGCGCCGTCCGTATTGGCGCGTTTAGATTTGCTGGACGATAATGGCAATTAAGGCAGCTACCCGCCAAGTCGGTCTAGCAAGTTACCGCCCGGTGATAGGATTAGCAGACGAGACAAGGAATGCAAGCCCAATTCCAATGAAAGCCGTCCTTCTGGCGGTGTTGGCCGCCTTGCACGCAAATGCCGCCGATACACTCGTGATCTTTGGTCGCACCTGGACTGTTCCGGCTGCCACGGATTGGAAGGTTGAGGATGGTGCATTGCGTTTGGTCAACAGCCGTGGGCCGTTGCCCGGACCGCGTCGCCCGATCCAGTTCGCACTGACCGATCTCCGGAATTATGACCGCATGACTGTTGAAGCCGACGTGATGCCTCTGGCCAGATCTTTGCTGATCGTATTCGCCTACCGTGATCAGGCCCACTTCGATTATGCGCACCTCTCGACGGATGCGGCGGAGGCGCAACCGGTGCACAACGGCATCTTTCACGTCTACGGCGGCGAGCGTGTACGCATCAGCGCCGAGCGCGGCCCCGCAGCCTTCGCGGCGAGCGGCCGGTGGTATCACGTCACGCTAACGCACGATACCACTACGGGAACCGTCGAGGTTGCGGTCGACGGGCGGGCGGTGCCGGCATTGCACGCGGTGGACCTCAGCCTGGGACCCGGCAAAGTCGGTCTGGGCTCGTTTGATGAAACAGGCGCATTCAAGAACATAAAGATCGCGGCTGCGGAGTAAGAGACGTAGCATAGATAGGAGGGGCCAGGCCTGCCAGGTGGCCTGCCAGGGGCGCGCCCCACAGGCGGTCGATAATACCTGATCAGGCGGCGGAAGACACGACGAGGCCCGGCTCCGGCTCTTGCTACCGCAAACCTGAGTGGTGGTAACTTTGGGACAGATGTTTATCATCTTCTTCTAATGGCGATAGCGGCTCTGTGCATCTCGCGGGAGGATAATGTCCGCCCATTGACACTGGCCAAAGCAAGAAGCACGTCGAGCGAACACGCCTGGCTGGCGTGTCTGGCCACTTCGTCCGCGTCTTCCGCCAGGTTTGTCGCGTTCTTAGCGGCATCCATTGCGGTGCCACTGGCGATCGCGCAGGCGCCTGAGAAGGGCGCCGTGCCTGTGCCGGAGCAGAAGCAACAGCGGGCGGACAGCTCATCGCCGGCTTCCCCAGCTCTTTCTCCCGTCTCCGCGACGGTGCCGACTGCCCGCGCGACGAAGGTAAACCCGAAAGACGGTTTAACCTACCTCCTGATCCCGCCAGGGCGGTTCATGATGGGCTGCTCGCCAGGGGATGAGGGGTGCTTTGACGAGGAGAAAAGGACACACGAAGTAACGATAACCACGGGCTTCTGGATGGGCCAGACGGACGTGACGCAGGAGGCCTACCAGCGCGTGATGGGGCGGAATCCGAGTCATTTTAAGGGCGCAAGCTTGCCGGTCGATAGGGTAAGTTGGTCTGAAGCCCAAGCATATTGCCAGGAGGTGGGGGCGCGGCTGCCGACGGAAGCGGAGTGGGAATATGCGGCCCGGGGAAGCGATCCGTCCAGCCGGTACGGCCCACTGGGGGACATCGGATGGCACCGCGGCAATAGCCGAAGAACGACCCACGCAGTGGCGCAGAAGAAGGCGAATACATACGGGCTGTACGACATGCTCGGAAACGTATGGCAATGGACCGCGGATTGGTACGGGGATTACGCATCCACGCCGGCGAGCGATCCGACAGGGCCAGCCGACGGAACCGGGCGCACGCTGCGCGGTGGTTCCTGGGCCGACAATTCGAGATTTCTGCGTGCATCGGAGCGTGAGGGGGGCTTACCTGGCGACCGTTACGACGTGATCGGGTTCCGGTGTGTGAATGCCTTCCTTCCGGAGGACCGAGATCTGTTGGCGGGGTTTGTTCCCGAGGACCGGGCTGTTCCGGCCAGCGGCGGCAGCGAGTCGGTCGGCTTCACACTTCCAGCGGACTTTTCGTGGAAGGCTTCGAGCAGCGCGGACTGGATTACGTTCACGGGTCCAACGTCAGGAGTTGGCAAGGGGACGCTCCGCTATCAGGTTGCGTCCAACGCGGGGCCCGACCGCGCCGCCACCATCACGGTGGCCAGCTCTTCCTTCACTGTGGAGCAGGAGGCGGGTTCCATCCCAGGGCTGAGTTTCATCGGATGCATGCCCCACATCGCGGCCGAGCAGGATTGGAAGACGACGTTCACGCTGATCAACAAGGATAGGGAGCCGACGCAGGTCCGCCTGAGTCTGATCGGGGACTCCGGTACTCCTCTCAAATTGCCTGTCACCTTTCCCCAACAGCCTCCAACTCGGGGACCGCTCATCGGGGCTTCGCTGGACCGAACGTTATCCTCCAACGCTTCGTTGATTATCGACACAGCAGTTGGGCAAACCGCGCCGATTCAGGTGGGCTCGGCGCAACTGGCCGCGACTGGTTCGGTGGACGGGTTCGCGATCCTCCATTTGATTCCCGGAGGACAAGACATCGCAGTGCCGCTCGAAACCCGCAATGCGGGGTCCTATCTACTGGCATTCGACAACGCCGGCGGAGTGGGGCTGAGCGTAGCCCTTGCCAACACCTCCGCGCAGGGCGCCAACGTTGGGGTGGTGATTCGCGATGTTACCGGCGCGCAGATTGGAACCGGCACCCTCGCCCTGGAGAGCGGCGGCCATACTTCGTTCGTCTTACCCGCGCAGTACCCGGTCACCGCGAACAAGCAGGGCACCATCGAGTTTGATACTCCGCCAGGCGGCCGGATCAGTGCGTTGGGCATCCGCAACACGCCGCTAGGGACGACTCAGACGCTCACCGCCATTCCAACTCTGGCCAACATCGGTACCGGCGGCGGTTCGATTCCGCACGCCGCTACGGGAAACGGCTGGCAAGCCACGTTCGTGCTGATCAACACGGGTAGAAGCGCAGCGCGAGCCAGTCTGGCTTTCTTCGACGATGGAGGGAAGCCGCTGTCGCTGCCGATAGAGTTTCCGCAGCTCGGGGGCGCGGCCTCTGTGGTTTCCTCCGTGAATCAAACCCTGGCGGCAGGGGCGACTCTGCTAGTCGAGAGCGCGGCGCCGTTAACGAATCCGGCGCCAGCCGTCGGTTCGGCGCAGGTCTCCACCGATGGCAACGTCGGCGGGTTTGAGATCCTGCGTTACAATCCGAGCGGGCAGGAAGTGGTTGTACCGATCGAGAGCCGCAACGCCAAGGCTTACCTGCTCGCGTTCGACAATAGCAACGGGACCGCCACGGCCGTCGCGATTAACAGCACCTCCACGCAAGCGGCGGGTATCCCGGTGGTGGTTCGTGATGACACCGGCACGCAAATCGCAACCGACACGATTCCCCTGGCAGCGAATGGGCATCTGGCGTTTACGCTGGCGGTGGACAAATATCCGGCGACCGCGAACATTCGCGGTACCATCGAGTTCGATACGCCAGCAGGCGCGCAGATCGGCGTGCTAGGCATCCGTATTCCCGCGGCACACACCTTTGCTACCTTGCCGGCATTAGTAAAATAGTTGGTGTGACCCCCGAAAAGACAGGTGATTCCCGCAAAGCTGCACCACACCGGCCTGCTTCACGGGCGGAAGGGATAGGACAAGCTCTATCGCAGGCGTCCTGCGATGCGACGAGAGAGGCAAAGTGTCCGGCGGAGCAGTATTCAAGATCAAGCCGTAATGATAAGTTGGCGCTCAGGAGCCGGAAGCGATACACGTTCTACCTCTGTGGGGAGCCTGGCGCGGTTCCGCTCGCAAGCATAACCGCGGTAACAGTGAAGCTGGCGTGGCTACCGATATCGCCGCATAATGCCGTTGCCGTTTCGGACTTCATGGCGGCACGCGGAAGGGCACGCTACTCGACAACGTGCATTGCTCGATGTCGTGCTACCGCTGGAAGCGCCCACCTGGACTTCACGCCGAGCAGCCCGAAATAATAATTAAGAGCCGCTCGGATGCCGATGCCGATGGTCATCGGGCGCGTCGTGATCTGCCACGGATGCTGTTGCGGCGATGTCGACCGCGGCAAATCAGAGGTGCCCGTCGGTTGGTTAAAGCAGGCACGGAGAAAACGCGGCCTCCTGAAAAACATTCGACTCAGCATCTGCGGGTGCCTGGGACCGTGCGACCTCGCCAATGTGGTCAAAGTCTCCAGCTCGGACGACGTCGTCTGGCTCGGTAATATTGCGCATTTTGAGATCGCGACCTTGTGGACTGGGCCTCGCAAAGCAAGATAGCTGGAAGGCTGCTGCCGCTACCGAAGGAATTTCGGGAGCTCCGGTTTTTTCCTTTCGTTGAAATCAACGGCCGCGAGTAGCGCGGCTGCCAGGGACCCCGGCTTGAAAGTGTAGCCGCCAATCGGCTAAGTTTGGTGTGGGAGCGGCATCCTGGAAGTTCATCTGGTCGATGGCACATACGAGTTGTTCCGGCACTACTTCGCACTGCCCTCGGCGCGCGAGGGGGACGGGCGCGAGGTGGCTGCCGTGCGCGGCGTCCTGAAATCCGTCATGGGGATGATTCACGGCGGCGCGACGCATATCGGCGTGGCCACCGATCACGTCATTGAGTCCTTTCGCAATGCGTTATGGCCCGGCTACAAGACCAGCGAGGGCGTGGCCGCCGATCTGCTGGCGCAGTTCCCGCTGCTGGAGGAAGTGCTCTCGGCCGCCGGCATCGCTGTGTGGCCCATGGTGGAGTTCGAGGCGGATGATGCGCTGGCGGCGGCGGCAGCCATCTCGGCTCACGACCCGCGCGCCGCCCGCATCATTATCTGCACGCCCGATAAAGATCTCGCCCAATGCGTGCGCGGTACTCGCGTGGTGCAGTTGAATCGCCGCACGCGCGTGATCTTCGACGAGGCTGCTATCGTGCAGAAGTTCGGCGTCGGGCCGGACTCCATTCCGGATTACCTGGCGCTGGTGGGCGACGCCGCGGATGGCTATCCCGGCTTGCCCGGCTGGGGAGCGAAGTCTACCGCCGCGGTGCTCGCCAAATTCGGACACATCGAAGCGATCCCCGCGGACTGGCGCCAGTGGAGCGTGAACGCCGCGAATGCCGGTACGCTGGCCCAGACGTTGGCCGCCGAACGCGAACGCGCGCTCCTGTTTCGGACACTGGCCACCTTGCGGACCGACATCCCGCTGTTCGGGAACGTGGACGAATTAGAATGGCGCGGCCCCCAGCCCGGTTTCGAGGCGCTAGGCGCGCGGCTAGACGCGGCCGTTACCATGCCCGCACGGTCGAGCTAGCTAGGGAACGATCTCGAACACTACGCCGGCGCCATGCGGACCGCTATAAGCCGCCGTGCCATAGAGATTGGCGCTGCCGGCGCCGCCATCGCCAAACCCGGATAGAACGGATTCCGTGAAGATCCCGCCCGCGCCGGGGAGCAGCTTGTAGACCGTGCCACAACCGCTCGAGAATTGGCAGCCGGCGCCGCCGCCGTCCAGGGTGGTTCCAAACAGGTTTCCGGAACCATCCAGGAACGGATTGCCGTACGGAAAAGCGCCGTCCGCAGTTCCCGCAAACGGGTGCAGTACGCTTTCTGTCCAACCGCCCGTTGCGTGGTGAGTCAGCTTGTACACGACGCCGCGCTGCGGGCTGCCACCACCGCCCACCGTGGTCCCATAAAGATCGCCTGCGGCATCGAACACCAAGCCGGAATATGGAGAGCAACCGTCCGCATGGCACTTGAAGCTATACAGCACGTTCTCCTCCCAGCCGTTGGCAGTCTCTCTGAGGCGAAAGACGGTGCCCCCGCCGGCATCGCCTCCGTAAAACGTCGTGCCGTAGAAATGCCCCATGCCATCCGTGACCAGGTTGGACATGGGAATAAAACCGTCCGCATGATCGTTGGTGAAGTTATGCAGAGCCTTTTCCTGCCAGGCGCCACTTTCCGTGTGCAAAAGTTCAAAGATGGTGCCGATGCCGGTCCCCCCTCCGGCGGTGGTGCCAAAGAGATTGCCGGCCGCGTCAAAGATCAGGCCGGCCTGCGGCTCGCCTCCATCCGTGCCGCCCACGAGCGCATCGTTGAAGTTGTGCAGGACGGTTTCAGTCCAGGTTCCGTCGGCGTTCGGCGCCAGCTTGAACACCGTGCCGGAGGCGGCCGTAACGGTTTGGCCGCCGGAGAGAGTGGTGCCGTAAAGATTACCCTGCGCGTCGAAGATCAGCGGGGCTTGCGGCTGCTGCCCGCCTATCAGGGGGCCTTGAAAGCTGTGGGGAATGCGCTCGGTGTAGCCGCCCGTGGAATTGCGGACGAGCTCGAAGACCGTGCCGCAGCCGCCGGCGCAAGCCGTGCCTGTACCACCCGCGTAGGTCGTCCCATACAGATTTCCTTGCGCGTCAATTATGAGATTGGACTGTGGCGAAGCGCCGGCCGGGCTGCCCTTGAAAGCATGCAGCACCTTGCGCGTGGCGGCCGCGGACGGAGCCACTATTGTAAGTCCGATGATCGCCGCAGCCGCGATGCAGTTACAAGCGCGAATAAGATGTGCCATTCTCCCTCCGCTTGCGGGACCGCTGATTGGCCCGTGCGCACGAGTATGGCATCGGGAGGGGCGCGCCTGGAAGCACCCCGCATCGGGTTTTACACTCTTTTTAAAGGTGAATATCTGCGGCGATTGACTTGGAGTTCGATTCGCGGCCTTGGGCAGGCTGAGTAGCCTCTTCTGCGACGGCTTCAACGACGAGGCGAAGACGTACCTGGAGCGTTTCCCTCAGGAAGCCAACGAGCGCGCTGTTTTTGGGCAGGTCTCCGGGGATGGATCGCGGGAATGGGGATTTAGCGTCATCCGTCGGGCACGCTTCAGCGCGCTTCTTCAGCCGACAGTTCCGCTCCGGCGGCCACAGAGAAGCCCTTGCCCCCGCCAGCCAAGCTCGCCCGTGTTACCATCCGGTTTCAAACTGGAGTCTTTTGTGAAGATCTACGAGGGCAAGGACATCCGGAACGTTGGTGCGGTGGGCCACGGCGATTCCGGTAAGACGACGCTCACCGCCGGGTTGCTTTTCACGGCTGGGGCCACCAACAGGCTGTTGCGGGTGGATGAAGGCAACACGATCACGGATTTTGACGAGGAAGAAGTCCAGCGCAAGGTGAGCATTTCTACCGCCATCGCCGTGGCCGAGTGGAAGAAGGCCAAGCTCAACATCCTCGATACGCCCGGCTACAACATCTTTATAAATGATACGCGCGCCGCACTGGTGGCGGCGGATGCCGCACTGGTGGTGGTGGATGGCGTGGCCGGCGTCGAGGTGCAGACCGAAAAAGTCTGGAGCTACGCCGACGACTACAAACAGCCGCGCGCGGTGATCATTAACAAGCTCGACCGCGAGCGCTCATCGTTCGAGCGCGCACTGGCGAGCGTGCAGGAAGCCTTCGGCCGCACTGTTATACCGGTGCAGATACCCATCGGCAGCGAGCGCGACTTTAAGGGCGTGGTGGACCTGGTCCGCATGAAAGCCTATACCTACACGCCGGATGGCGACGGGAAGGGGAAGGAGAGCGATATTCCGGCGGATCTGGCGGACGCCGCCCAGACTGCCCACGAGGCACTGGTGGAACTGGTAGCCGAGGGCAACGATGCCCTCCTGGAAGAGTTTTTCGAGAAGGGCACGCTGCCGGTGGAACACATCCTTGACGGATTACAGAGCGGTGTGAAGGAGATGCGCCTCTTTCCCGTGATGTGCTGCTCGGCGCTGCACAATATCGGCACCGATCTGATCCTGAACTTCGTGGCGGATCACCTGCCCGCGCCGACCGAGCGCCAGGTAATAGCCAAAACCAACAGCGAAGAGACCGTGCGCAAGATCACCGATCAAGGGCCGTGTTCGGCGTTCGTCTTCAAGACCACGGCCGATCCGTTCGCCGGCCGCATCACCTATTTCAAAGTGTATTCAGGTGTGGTGAAGAACGATGTCTACCTGAATAATGTGCAGAAGGGCACGGCCGAGCGGTTGGCGCATATCGGCGTGCCAGTGGGCAAAACGATCACGCCGGTCACCGAAGTGCACGCCGGCGATATCGGCGCAGTGGCCAAGTTGAAGGATACCCTCACTGGCGATACCCTGGCCGATAAAGGCGTCGCGTTTACCTATCCGCCGGTGCAGCTTCCGGAGCCGTCCATCGCGTTCGCCATCGAGGCCAAGTCGCGGCAGGATGAGGACCGCATGGGCAATGCGGTGCACCGCCTGCTTGAGGAAGACCAATCGCTGCGCTTCTACCGCGATCCGCAGACCAAGGAATTCCTGTTGGGCGGCAGCGGCCAGCAGCACGTGGAAGTGATCGCCAGCCGGTTAAAAAAGCGTTACGGAGTGGAAGTGCTCCTGAAAGCGCCCAAGATTCCATATCGAGAGACCATCCGCGGCCGCGCCGACGTGCAGGGCCGCCACAAGAAGCAGACCGGCGGGCACGGCCAGTTCGGGGATTGCTGGATCAGGATGGAGCCGCTGGCGCGCGGCGCGAAATTCGAATTCGTCAACGAGATCTTCGGCGGCTCCATTCCGAAGAACTACATCCCGGCGGTGGAGAAGGGCATTCTGGAAGCGGCCGAGGGCGGATTCCTGGCCGGATTTCCGATGGTGGATTTCCGGGTGGTGCTCTACGACGGCTCCTATCACGACGTCGATTCGTCGGAACTGGCATTCAAGCTGGCGGCGCGCAAGGCGTTCAAGAATGCCATGCAGGAGGCCAAGCCAACGCTGCTCGAGCCCATCATGAATGTGGAAATCCAGGCGCCGGTGGAATACGCGGGCGACCTGATGGGTGATCTGAACAGCCGCCGCGGCCGCATCTCCGGCATGGATACCAAGGGCAACACGCAATTCGTGCGCGCCCAGGTTCCCATGGCGGAAATGTTGAACTATCAGAACGATTTGACGTCCATGACGCAGGGTCGCGGGGTCTTCACCATGGAGTTCGATCATTACGATTACGTTCCCGCGCTGCAGGCGGACAAGATCATTGCCGCGGCGAAGGCCGCCAAAACGGGAGAAGAGGAAGAAGAAGAGTAGCCTCGCCACGCACGCGCGGCAACGTGGATACCAGTTCGTACCATTTTGGGTACCCCCCAACTATCCACGCCGGAATGCTAGACTATCAAGTTAGCCAAGGCGAACGCCGATAGTGAGGGTTAGCAGGCCACGCAGGTGTGTCGTCTCGATACACGTACACTTCCGGAATATACCGGGATACCCGGTTGACCCCGGGCGGGCAATGCGCTAGATTCTAGGTTTCGTTTTGGCTACAAGGTTCCGGCCAGCTTGTAATCCGTTCGAAGGATTGTTTTAGTGACCAATCGAACTCGGCGACTTCTTTGTGTTCTGGGCTCCTCCGTGGCCTTGGGCATCAGCGGCTGCGGATATAACCAGCAGTCGAAGTTCCAAACTGCTTTCCTGCCTCCAGCACCCGCGGCAACGGCGGGCGTGGAGGTGGACGAGCCGCCGCCTCTTGAGTCGAATCCCTATCTGGGTGAAGCACCTGCCGTGCTGGTGGCCCGAACGCCGCTCGCCCCACCCGAAGGCGACCTGCTCATGCAGCGCGCCGATCGGGCTTTCGAACGCGGCAAGCGCGCCTACCAGGCAAACGATTCTCGACAGGCGCGTCAGGAATTCGACAGAGCCGTCGACCTGATGCTACAGGCTTCCGACAGCAATCCTTCGGACCGGCGAGCGCTCGAAGCCCGCTTGGACGAGATGGTGGATGCGGTCCATCGCTTCGATTTGGCGGGGTTGGGTGCCGGCGCGAATGTGGATCAAGCGCGGTTTGAGAAAGCGCCGCTCGAAGATCTCCTGCAGATGACCTTTCCCGTAGATCCGAAGCTGAAGGACAAAGTGAAGGAGCAGTTACAGGCGACGGCTTCCCAGCTTCCGCTCGCAGTAAACGATGCCGTGGCGGGCTACATCAATTATTTCTCCGGCCGCGGGCGAAGGACGTTGATCGCGGGCCTCGAGCGCGCCGGCCGCTATCGCCCGCTGATCGAGCGAATCCTGGCCGAAGAGGGTATTCCGCAAGAGCTAATCCACCTGGCGCAAGCGGAATCGGGATTTTTCCCGCGCGCTATTTCGAGCAAGGCCGCCGGCGGCATGTGGCAGTTCGTGGCCTGGCGCGGTCAGCAATACGGGTTGATGCGCACGGCCTATACCGACGACCGTTTCGATCCCGAAAAGGCCACGCGCGCCTCCGCGCGGCATCTGCACGATCTTTACAATATGTTCGGCGATTGGTACCTGGCCATGGCCGCTTATAATTGCGGTCCAGTGGCGGTGGCGCGCGCCGTGGAGCGCACCGGGTATGCGGACTTTTGGGAGCTGCGCAACCGGCACGCTTTGCCCGAGCAGACCGTCAATTACGTGCCCATCATTCTTGCCATGACCATCATGGAGAAGAATGCAGCCGGATACGGACTGGAAGGCGTGGTTCCGGAAACGCCGCTGGAATTCGACACCATCGAAGTGGACGCGCCGACGCACCTGGGCCTGGTAGCGGACCTCACCGACGCGCCCATGCCGGAGTTGCAGGATCTGAATCCCGCGCTGCTAAAGGGCGTAGCGCCGGCTGGTTACGTGCTGCATGTGCCCAAGGGAACCGGCTCGTCGCTGTCGGCTTCGCTGCAGATGATCCCGGCCGACCGGCGCGCTTCCTGGCGCATGCATACGGTGGCGAGCGGCGAAACGCTGGCTTCCATCGGGAAGCATTACGGCATGACGCCGGCTAGCATCGTTTCTGCGAACGGGCTGAAGCAGGCATCTCCCGCTGCCGGCGAACGGCTGCTGATCCCCGCCGCGTATCGCCCGGTTCCACCTCCCAGACCGCGTGCGCTGGTAGCGGCTAAGCACCACGTGACGAAGGGACAGCGGCGGCGGTTCACCGCGGTCACGCACACCGCGTCCAATCGGGCGGCGGGGACGGCTCGGGCCGCGGGGGAATAGCAAAGCAGGCCGGTTCTATTCGTGCCGTAGCGCCACGATGGCGTCCACCCGCGCCGCACGGCGCGCCGGAATGTAATTGGCGAGAAACGCCACCGCGAGAAGGATCAGCGGCACGGCGGCGAAACTGACTGGGTCAGTGGGACGCACTTCGAAAAGCATATTGGCGATCAGTCGAGCCAGCCCGGCGGCCGCCGCCAGGCCGATCACTATGCCCGCCAGCGCCAGCAACATCCCGTGCCCAACGACCAGTTGCGTCAACTCCCTTCGTCCGGCGCCCAAGGCCACCCGAATGCCCAACTCATGCGTGCGCAGGGTCACCGAGTACGACATTACGCCGTAGATTCCGGCGGCCGCCAGGATCAGCGCCACCGCTGCGAATACTACCAGCAGCAGCGTGCGGAAGCGCGGCTGTCCCACAGAGTCGGAAATCAGACCGCCCATAGCATGGATTTCAAAGACCGGCACGTCGCCGTTCAGGGCCCGCACCTGCTGTCTGACCGCCCCAGCCAGCGCGATCGCGTCGGTTCGTCCCCGCACCACGATGTTCGCGCGTCCTGGCGGCCGCTGCAGATACGGAATGTAGTTGGTCGGCTGGCTGCTCCCGGCCAGCGAACGGTGATGAACATCTCCCACTACGCCCACGATCTCGCAGCGGAATGGCAGCCCGAGATCGATGTTCAGGTGCTGCCCAAGGGGATCCTGATTTGGAAAAAACTTATCTGACAGCGACCGGCTGATGATCACCACGTTGGGGCTGCCGCTGCGGTCGTTTGGCGTGAAGTAGCGGCCTTTGATCAGCGGGATGCCCATGGTCTGAAAGTAATCGGTGCTGACGCTGCGTTGGTCGACGTCGGGGCGGTCGCTCGGAGCAATCGGCGGCCGGCCCTCGATGGTGAACCAGGTATCGTTGTTTTGGCCGCTCAGAGGCAGTTCAGAAATCAGGGCCGCGGATTCGACGCCGGGCAGGGCTTTGACGTGTTCCTACAAAGCGCCGAAGAAGGCAGTCGTCCCATCCGGGTCGTACTTGTCTGGCGACCGCGGCAACTGGATTCGTGCGGTCCATAACGCGGCTGGGTTGAAGCCGGGGTTCACCTGGGACAACCTTTGGAAGCTGCGGATCATCAGTCCGCCGCCGAAGAGCAGCACCACCGCGATGGCCACCTCGGCGATCACCAGGACATTGTGGAAGCGGCGATGCGCCCGGCCCGCCGAACCCCCGCGTCCGCCCTCATTCAACACCTCGGCCAGATGCGGCCGGGACGCCCGCAGCGCCGGCAGCAGTCCGAACAGCACACTGGTGGCTAGGGATAGCACCGCCGTGAATGCCAGAACGCGACCATCCAGATGCACCTCGTCCAGCCGGGGGACGTTCGCCGGATGCAGGGCAACCAGAGCATTTAATCCCCACCAGGCGAGCAGAACGCCGAGGGCGCCGCCGAGCATCGAGAGCAGCACGCTTTCGGTCAACAACTGGCGCAAGATCCGGCCCGCGCTGGCGCCCAGGCCGCTGCGGATGGCGATCTCTCTCTGCCGCGCCGCGGCGCGCGCCAGTAGCAGATGCGCGACGTTGGCGCAGGCAATCAGCAGTACGAAGCCTACCGCGATGAGCAACACTTTAAGGGTGGGCCGCAGGTCCCCGACTAACCGGTCGAGAAGGCTCTCCAGGTGCGCACTATATAGGGCATTGGAATCCGGATACAAGCGCGCCAGATTCGCGCATATGGATTTCATCTGCACCTCGGCCCGATCGATCGTGACCCCCGGCCGCAAGCGTCCGATGACGCGCAGAAAATGGAAGCGGCGGACGCGCATCTCCGCATAGCCCAGGGGAAGCGGCTGCCAAAGCTGAGCGTCCTTCGGGAAATTGAATCCCGGCGGCATGACGCCCACAATGGTCATCCCTTTGCCGTCCAGATTGATCGTCTTTCCGATCGCGGAAGGATCGCCGCCGAACCGCCGCCGCCACAATCCGTCGCTCAGAATGGCGGCCTGCGGCCAGCCCGTTTGTTCATCGGCCGGCAGAAACGCGCGTCCCACGGACGGCTTCACGCCGAGCGTTTCGAAGAAACCGGCCGAGACACCCGCGGCATTCAGGCGTTCGGCCTCGCCGGAGCCGGTCAACGTAAGATCGATTTGCGTAAACGCGGACAGGTTCTCGAAGACCGTATTCTGTTTGCGGTAATCGACAAAGTCCGGCGGTGAGATCGCGCCGCCGAACGCCTGGCCTGTGCGCGCGTCCGCGGGCCACATCCAGACCAAACGGTCCGGTGCGGGATAGGGAAGCGGATTCAGCAGCACGCCGTTCAACACGCTGAATACCGCGGTGTTGGCGCCTATACCGAGGGTCAAGGCGGCCACGGCCACGGCCGTGAAGGCGGGGCTCTTGGACAGCGCCCGCATGCCATAACGTATGTCCTGCCATAAACCGGTCACGATGTTGCTCCTCTTACTGGTCCCCAGCACGACGGGCGCCGCACGACTCAGCTCTTCCACGTCGCGCAGTTGTCCGGCCAGGAGTTTCTCTTCGCTGATTTCCTCGAGCACCATGCGTCGAGCCTCGGCTTCCCCGACGCCATCGGCTTCGAGTTCCTGGTACCGGTCCACCAGGTGCTGCGCGAGTTCTTCGACGATTTCCGCCTCGCGCGCAGGAGCCAGCCGCAGGCCGGCCAGCCGCTGTTCGACTTCCTTCTTCCATTCACGCATTTTCGGGTCTGGTGATGCGCTGGATGGCTTCCACGAAACTCGCCCAGCCGCGCTTCTGCGCCGCAAGAACCTCGCCTCCCCCGGCGGTGAGGCGGTAATATCGGCGTCGCCGCTGTCCCGCTTTTTCCACCCACCGTCCGTGTATCCAGCCGCGCTTTTCCAGCCGGTACAGCAGCGGATAGAGAGACGCCACATGAAATCGCAGGGTGCCGCCGGAGCGTTCTTCAATCAGCTTGCTGATCTCATAACCGTGCCGCGCCCGGGTCTCGACCAGCGAGAGGATCAGCAACTCGGCGCTGCCCTTCTTCAGCTCCCGATCGAAGATTGCCTGACCCATATATGCCATAGCAATATATGCTACAAACTTGGGATTCGGGTGTCAAGGGGCTGCAAAGGGACGATCCGCGTGAAGAGAAATCTCCTGGCTCCCCCCGTTGCATTTGCCCCCTGGAACTACGTGAACCGGCACGGTGTCGAATAACGTGAAATGATGACGCTCGAACTACGCAACGTCTCCAAGCGTTTCCCCGGCGTCCTCGCCGTAGATGACGTCAGCTTCTCCGCCCCAGCGGGCGAAATCACGGGCTACCTGGGCCCCAACGGCTCCGGCAAATCCACCACCATGAAAATGATCGCCGGCCTGATCGAGATCGGCTCGGGCGAAATCCTTTTCGGCGGCCAGCCCATTCGCCGCGACCTGATCGCCCACAAGCAGCGCATGGGTTACGTCCCCGAAGAGCCGCATCTCTACGCGCACCTGAGCGGACTCGAGTATCTGACCATGGTCTCCCAACTCCGCGGCTTGCCCGCCCGGCGCACCGCCGAGCGCATCGACGGACTGCTGCGCCTGCTCGCGCTCCACTCCGACCGCCACTCGCCCATTTCGGCTTATTCGAAAGGCATGCGCCAGAAAATCCTGCTCGCCGGAGCGCTGCTGCACGATCCCGATCTGCTCCTGCTCGACGAGCCATTCTCCGGCCTGGACGTGTCCTCCGCGCTGATACTCCGCAGCCTCATCGGGGAACTCGCTGCCCGCGGCAAGGTGATCCTGTTCAGCTCCCACGAACTCGAAACCGTCGAGCGCGTCTGCTCGCGCGTGGTCATCCTGCATCGCGGCAAGGTGGCCGCCGACGACGCCATCGAGCATCTCCGCTTTCTGCGGTCCGCGTCCAGCCTGGAGGATGTTTTCTCGCAGCTCGCCATCGAGCAGGATACCGCGGCCGTTTCCCGCGAAATCGCGGATCTGATTCGGGTGTGAGGCGCCTTCGTGAAAAGACTGCAATTCCGCGTCCTCTACCGCGAGTTCCTCTTCCGCATCGTGGATCTGGAACTGCTCTCATCGCACGCCGAGGGCGATAGCCGGACCCTGCTCGGCCAGTTCGCGGCGCTGCTCATTTTCTTCAGCGTAATTCTGGCGCTGGGGGCCGGCTTTTGGGCCGCAGCTACAAAGGACGACCGACTCCCCCCGCTCTATCACATCATCGGCGCCTGGACCGCCGAGCATTTTCTGATCGCCACCACCATGTTGGCCGTCGGTCTGTTCGCCGTGCTCAGTTGGGAATCCACCTTCCCGGACCGGCGCGATGTGCTGGTGCTGGGCCCTCTGCCCGTCCGTGCCCGCACGCTGTTTCTGGCCAAGATCGCAGCGGTCGGCACCGCACTGGGTCTCACGATCGCCTCCCTGCACGCCCTCGCGGGACTCGCCTGGCCGCTGGCGCTCGCGCAGTTCGATTCCATTCCCGCCCCTGCCCTGGTTTTCGATCCGGCTCTCCCGCCCGTGCGCGCCGCTGATTTTCCAGCCGTCATGAACCGCGATATCGCGCCTATCCTGCGCCGGCTCGACCTGGCTGCCGCCGACGGTGGCGCAGGCATCGTCATCGGCATCTCCGACCATGGAAATCGCCGTATCATGGCCTACGGCGCGGCGAAACCGGATTCCCTTTTCGAAATCGGCTCCATCACCAAAACGTTCACCGGCCTGCTGTTGGCGAAAATGGCCGTGGAAAAACAGCTCGACTTAGGCGATCCAGTCCGTGATCTGCTGCCTATGGGCAGTGCCCTGCCGGCAACGGGGTTTGACATCACTCTGCTGGATTTGGCGACTCACCGTTCCGGCCTGCCCCGCATGCCGGATAACGGCGGCTCAGCCTATCAACGCGAAACCTACACGAACTATGCCAGCTCCGATCTTTACGACTACCTCAAGCGGCACGGCTTGAAAAAACCAGCCGACCCGCAATACCTCTACAGCAATCTCGGCTTCGCCGTGCTGGGAGCGGCGCTCGCGAATCGCGCGCAAACGAGCTATGCGCAGTTCCTCGCAAGCGAGATTACAGGCCCGCTCGACATGCAGGATACGACCATCTCGCTTTCCCCCGCGCTACGCAGCCGCTTGATGCAAGGTTACGACGGCCGGCAGCGCCGCACTCCGCCGTGGGATCTGTCGGGCGCCTACGCGAGCGCCGGCGGGCTGCACTCCACCGCGGCGGATATGCTCACCTATCTAGAAGCTCAACTCCATCCGGAACGGTCGCCATTGCCTGCCGCCCTGGTGGAATCGCAACGCCTGCGCGCGGTCATCGCGGGCAACGTGAGCGTCGCCCTTGCCTGGAACTACGATCCCGGCACCGGCGTCTACTGGCACGATGGCGGCACCGGCGGCTTCACCAGCCATGCTGGTTTCAACCCGCGGCGCGACTTCGCTGCCGTGGTCCTGATGAACGCCGCACCCCTTACGATTCCCTTTGTCCCACTCCTCGGTGAGCATGTCCAGCAGCGTCTCTCTGGAGAACCGGCCTTGTCGCTGACCCCCGTATCGGCGCCGGCTGCCGGCCCCATCCGTTCCTTCTTTGCCTACTGGGTCACCATGCTGGCGGCCGGTGCGTTCACCTTCTGTTGCGTGCTCGGGTTACAGGGCTTCGCCGCGCAGATCTTACCCCGCCGCTGGTTCCTGCGCGCGTCGTCGTTTCTACAACTCGCGGTGTTCTGCCTGCTGGTCAGCGCCTATTTTCTCCAGCGGTCCCCGGTTACCGTGCTGGTCGCGGGACCCCGAAAACCCTGGGTCTCGTGGATCCCCTCGTATTGGTTCGTCGGCATGTACCAGCAGTTGAGCGGCTCGCTGCATCCGGCGCTGGCACCCTTCGCCTGGCGCGCCTGGATCGGCTTGATCGTAGCTGTCTGCGCCACTAGCGTCGCCTACGCGGCTTCCTATCTCCGCACTCTGCGCAGAATCGTGGAGGAGCCCGATATCGCCCCCGGCCTTCAGCACGCCTGGCTCCCGCGCTTCGGCCGTGCGTTCGAAACCGCCATCGTGCAGTTCAGCATCCGCAGTCTCTTCCGCAGCCGCCAGCACCGCATGATCTTCGCTTTCTACCTGGGCGTCGGTCTGGCCTTCTCGCTGCTATTCCTAAATGCGCCCCTGGATTTCTCCGGCCCCGTCACTGGCGATCAATGGCATCAGCCGTCCGTGCCGCTGCTGGCTTCCACCATCGTCCTGATGGCATTCTGGGTCGTAGGCGCCCGCGTGGTTTTCTCTCTGCCACTCGACCTGCAGGCCAACTGGATCTTCCGCGTGATGCCTTTCTGTGCCGGACAGGCTTGCCTCCGCGCCCGCCGCCGCGCGCTTCTGGCACTATCCGTCGCGCCGGTCTGGACGATTTCGGCTGCGGTGCTCCTTCCTCTCTGGCCGTGGCGCCCGGCCGCCGCCCACCTGGCCGTGCTAGCTTTCCTGGGAATCTTTCTGGCCGAGTTCTCTATCGGTGGAGCGCAAAAGATCCCGTTCACTTGTTCCTATTTGCCCGGCAGGTCGCATATCAACGTTACTTTTCTGCTTTGGATTTACATGGTCTTCAGCGGGATCGTGTCGTGCGCTTTGGGCGAGCGCAATGCCCTCGCGAGTTCCGCGGCCACCGCCGCCGTCCTCGGGTGCCTGGGATTCGCGGCGCTGTTCGCCATTCTCCGCAACAATTGGCTGGCCCGACCGAGCCAAGCCGAACTCCGCTATGAGGAGATACCGGCTGACCAGTTGCTCAGCCTGGAATTGTCGTAAGACGCCGGGTGTGTCCCTCTACACATCCAGATTCTTCACATCCAGCGCGTTATCCTCGATAAACTTCCGCCGGCTCTCCACATCCTCGCCCATCAGCGTGGAGAAAATCTCTTCGCTCTCCACCGCATCCTCCAGGCGGACCGCCAGTAGCGTGCGCTTCTCCGGATTCATAGTGGTTTCGGCGAGCTGCTCGGCATTCATTTCGCCCAGCCCCTTGTAACGCTGCACTGAGGCGTCCCGCTTGCCTTCGGCCTTCACGAACTCGAGTAGGATGTTCGCGTCGGCCTGCGAGTCGCGATGCTCGCCGCGCACTACCACGAACGGCGGATGGTTGTACTTGGCGATCTGCCGCGCCAACGAGCGGAATTTCTTGTACTCCGGCTGCGACGCCAGGTTCACACCGATGTGCCGCTCCGCCTTGGTGGAGTCGCGGAACATCACGGTCCAGGCCGAGTGCTCTTCGTCCGCCACCAGCTCCGCGGGCACCAGTGCGGCTTTCACCGCCGCTGCCAGGAGCTCCATGTTTTCTTTGTCCTGGAAATCCGCCTTGTGGTCGGCGCGCAACTCCGCATTGCCCAGCACCGCCACCACGCGCGCGTCCCGCAGCCGCCGTTCCACTTTCTGGAACATTTGCTCGTATTCATCCAGGCTCATGAGAAACGCGCGCAGCTCGCCGCCTTCGAGCGTGGAAGCGGCGCCGTTGCCGCTCGAGCCGATCTCCACGCTCAAGTTTTCCGTGGCGCGGCGCATGATCTCGCGCGTAAATTCCTTTTCATCCTTGATATACTTCTCGGCCTTGCCTTTCTTAATGCGGTAAAGCGGCGGCTGCGCGATGAAGATGCGGCCGCGATTGATCAGCTCATTCATGTGCCGGAAGAAAAACGTGAGCAGCAGCGTGCGGATGTGCGAGCCATCCACGTCGGCATCGGTCATGATGATGATCTTGCCGTAGCGGATCTTGGTGGCGTCGAAATCGTCTTTGCCGATGCCGGTGCCGAGCGCCGTAATCATGGCCCGGATTTCCTCGTGGCCCAGCATTTTGTCGTAGCGCGCCTTCTCGACGTTCAGGATCTTGCCCTTCAGCGGCAGGATAGCCTGGAAGCGCCGGTCGCGGCCCTGCTTGGCGGTGCCGCCGGCCGATTCGCCCTCCACCAGGAATAGCTCGCAGCGTTCCGGATCGCGCTCCTGGCAGTCCGCCAACTTGCCCGGCAAGCCGCCCGAATCGAGCGCCCCCTTGCGGCGGGTCAGGTCGCGGGCTTTGCGGGCGGCCTCGCGCGCGCGCGCCGCGTCGATGGCCTTGCCCACGATCTTGCGCATCACCGCGGGATTCTTATCGAAATACTCGCCCAGCTTGTCGTTCACAAACTGGGTCATGTAACCGGCGATATCGCTGTTCAGCTTGCCCTTGGTCTGCCCTTCAAACTGCGGCTGCGGGATCTTGACGCTCACTACGGCCGTCAACCCCTCGCGAACATCGTCGCCGCTCAGGTTCTCCTTCACGTCTTTGAACAACCCGGCTTGCTGCCCGGATGCGTTGATGGTGCGCGTGAGCGCGGTGCGAAAGCCGGTCAGATGCGTGCCGCCATCCACCGTGTTGATGTTGTTGGCGAAGCTGAAAAGGCTCTCGGAATAACCGTCGTTGTATTGCAGCGCGACTTCCATCGCCAGGGTACCCGCGTTATTCGGCAGCTCGCGGTCGGCCTCAAAGTGAATAGGCTTGTCGTGCAGTACAGACTTGCCCTTGTTCAAATGCCTGATGAATTCCGCGATGCCGCCGCTATACAGAAACTCGTGGCTCTTCACCGGATCCACGCGCTCATCGGTGAGGGTGATTTTAAGACCCTTATTCAGGAACGCCAGCTCGCGCAACCGCTGCGCCAGCGTGTCGTAATTGAACGTGGTCTCGGTCATGATCGTCGAATCGGGCCGGAACGTCACACGCGTGCCGGTCTTCCGGCCGGCTTTACCCGTTTTCGCCAGCGGACTTTTCGGACGCCCAAAGGCGTACTCCTGTTGCCAGGTATGCCCTTCCCGCCAGATCTCCAACTCCAAGGCCTCCGACAGTGCATTCACGCAGCTCACGCCCACCCCGTGCAACCCGCCCGACACCTTGTAGCTCTTGGAATCGAACTTGCCGCCGGCGTGCAGCTTAGTCATCACCACCTCGGCCGCGGAGACACCCTCCTCATGCATATCCACCGGAATACCACGGCCGTTGTCGACCACCGTAACCGAATTATCAACGTGTATCGTCACATCGACTTGGGTGCAATAGCCGGCCAACGCCTCGTCTACGGAATTATCCACGACCTCGTAGACCAGGTGATGCAATCCCATCTCACCGGTCGAACCAATGTACATAGCCGGCCGGAGGCGTACCGCCTCGAGGCCTTCCAAAACCTTGATACTGGAGGAATCGTAAATTTCCGCGTTGCTGCTATCGTTAAAAGTCGTCGCCATTGGATTTAATTCATACTCCACGCGCTCAATCGCCAGGTCCACCTGCTTCGCGATCGCCAGTATGCTTAGCGCGCATTCAGTCTCGATCCACTTTCTGGCCGCCTCATCCGCAACATGGACAAAAAGTGTGCCGTTTGCCAGGCGCGCAAAGCTCGTGCGGCCAATCCACTTCTGGTAATCCGCGGGATCGAGTCTGGCCTTCAGTTCCTGCTTAATTCGATCCCAAAGGTTCATACTTTTCAGACCCGCGCGTTCAAATTCGCATGGGCATTACCACGTAGCGGTAATGATCCTGAGTCCCATCGCTGACCGGCCGTAATTCGCCCGCGCTCTTCTGGTCCTTCAACTCGAATGCCACCGACTCCTGATTTGTGGCACGCAAGAAATCGAGGAGATACTGTGCGTTAAACCCGATCTCCATATCGGGACCGGCGTACTCACTGGGTACGCTCTCTTCGCTTTCTCCGGTCTCCACGGACGACGAAAAGATTTTGACCTCGCCAGCCGTGAACTGTACGCGAATGGCGCGGGACCGTTCATCGGCAAACTGCGAAACGCGCTCGATGGCGGAACGGATCTCGTCGCGGTTTAACTTGGCCAGATGCAGATTCTCTTTCGGCAAAACCTTGTCGTAATCCGGGAAATTGCCGGTCAGTTTGCGTGTGATCAGAAGCCGTTCGCCAAACTGGAAGAACAGGTGGTTCTCATCGCCCGCAAACAGCAGTTTGCTGTCGGCCCCGCTTTCGTCAGCCAGTTTCACGATTTCGGCCATGGCCTTCTTGGGCACCAGGGCACGAAAATTCTTACCCGTGCCGGCCGCGGGAGATTCGATCTCGACGTAAGCCAGACGATGGCCATCTGTTGCCACCATGGTCGTCGAATCCGTTTTCAACAGCATTAACGCGCCGTTCAGCGTGAAGCGCGACTCCTCGAGCGAGATGGCGAACGCCGTGCGCGAAATCATGGAAGCCAGCATCTTCACTGGAATCTCTGCAATCGTTTCCGGCATTTGGGGCAGTTCCGGAAAGCTTTCGCGCGACATGCCGGCAATCCGCGTACGCGACCGACCGCACGTCAGGCTGGCCCAATGATTCTCCAAGAACTTAACGTTCAAATCCGCTTCCGGCAACAGCCGTACGTAATCCAACAATTTGCGCGCCGGGATAGTACCCGATCCCTCTTTCTTCACCCTAGCCGGACAAGAACAACGGATACCTAACTCCAGATCGGTTGCGGTGAGCACAATCCGCTCGCCCTTAGCCTCCAACAGGACATTGGAAAGGATCGGAATCGTGGTCTTCTTTTCGACCACACCCTGAGAGAGGCTCAATTCGCGAACGAGGTCTGCTTTGCTGACAGTGAACTCCATGTGGTCTTTTAGCTCCTATTCTCCTGGTCTATTTAGATCTACTTATAAGAGCAGAATTCATAGGCCCTGTGAAAATTGTGGAAGGCTTCCTAAATTATACTAAATTATAGTGGTTTTGGCCAATGTCACCCTGCGGATTTCGCGCGCGAAAAGGTGCAGAACCCGGGATCCGCGGCGCTTTTGCACAGGTTGCACACGTCGATCCTCACACCCCGTTGTGCAAAAGATAGGTAAACTCATTGTAGTGAATCGATTAGAGCGTGGATGATTCTGTTCAATTCCGGATCTGTATGGCGCTGCTTGTCGATTTTCTTAACCGAGTGCAGTACGGTGGTGTGATGCTTGCCCCCAAAGGCCCGCCCGATCTCGGGTAGAGAGGCCGACGTCAGCTCTTTCACCAGGTACATGGCCACCTGCCGCGGCACCACGATTTTCTTCGTGTTGCTCTTTTCCTTGAGCTGGCTTTGGCGGATGCCGTAGCGGTCTGCGACTCCTTTTTGGATGGAGTCGATGGTGATTTTCCGGTCCTGTGTGTAGATCAGGTGACGCAACACCTGCTGCGCCATCGCCAGGTTGATAGCTGAGCCCGTGAGCGAAGAATACGCAATCAGCTTAACCAGCGCGCCTTCCAACTCACGCACGTTGGACTTCGTCTTGGTGGCCATGAAGGTACGGACGTCTTCCGGCAGCGCCACCCCTTCCACTTCGGCTTTCTTATCCAGGATCGCCATTTTTGTTTCCAGATCTGGCGGCTGGATATCGGCCATCAAACCCCATTCGAAGCGCGACCGAAGCCGGTCTATCAAACCCGGGATTTCTTTGGGCGGCGAGTCGCTCGAGATCACGATCTGCTTCTGATGGTCGTGCAATTCATTGAACGTGTGAAAGAATTCCTCCTGCGTGCGATCCTTGTTTCCGATCAACTGAATATCGTCCACCAGGAGCACGTCGGCTGACCGGTAGCGATCGTGGAACTGGGGCATGCGGTCCAGCCGGATGCAGGTAATCATGTCGTTCATGAAGCGCTCGCTCGAGGTGTAGATGATGCGCATCGATGTGTGATTGTTCATCAGGGCGCGGCCGATGGCGTGCATAAGGTGCGTTTTGCCCATCCCCACGCCGCCGTAAATGAATAATGGATTGTAGCTGCGAGATGGATTGGTGGCCACCGAACGTGCCGCGGCATGCGCAAACTGATTGCAGGCTCCCACCACGAAGCTGTCGAACGTGAATTTGGGGTTCAACGAACTCGCCGGCGGTGTCTCGTAATCACCCGCTTCCCGTGACGGCGGCTGCAGATAGTCTACACGCGCGATCGGCAACCGGAGTTGCAGGGCCACGGCGAGTACTTCGGAAGCGTACTCAGTTTCCATCCATTTCCTGGTGCTCTCATCAGGTACGCCAAGGACCAGCGTGGCACCGTCTATCCCCATGTAGTCGATCCGGCTGATCCAATTCTGATAGCTCTCGGGGCTCAGTCTGGCTTCTAATTCTTTCTTAATGCGATCCCACGGATTCATAAGACGCGCTTGCCTTTGAGGGAGTGCCGATAGGGTGGGCCACCGACCGAACCTGAGTCTAGCATACCGGCTGCGTGTTCGACCAAGAAAATAGCGCCTTCGTTTCGTTATGGTTACAGATCGTTTGACAGGAGCGCCAGCAGTTCACGATAATGGTACTTCCTCTCGGGCGGGAGTAACTCAGTTGGTAGAGTGCGACCTTGCCAAGGTCGATGTCGCCGGTTCGAATCCGGTCTCCCGCTCCATTCCTTTGCCATATGAAGAAACTCCTTTTGCTGATGGCTTTCGCAGCCTCCGCGGCCCTGGCGCAGTACACGATGGCACCTGGCGGCCCTCCTCCGGCTGATCTTGCGCCGGCATTTGCCGCAGCCGTCCAGCAGCAAGGCGTCAAGATCCTGGGCACTGGCGGTGCAGTCTACTGTGAGGTCTGGCTCAGTACAAAAGTACCGATCGGATCCAAATCGACCGACGACGCCATCACGCTATCCATTCCCCAAGGTACGCTGCTGGGCGTAATCCGCTTTCCTGGGCCGGCGCAGGATCGGCGTGGGCAATCGCTGAAGGCCGGAACGTACACGATGCGCTATAGCCAGTATCCGGTGAATGGCGATCATCAGGGCGTCGCGCCGCAGCGGGATTTCGCGCTGTTGGTGCGACCGAGCGACGACGCCGATCCCGGCGCAAAGCCCGGATTTGATGCGCTGGTGGGGTTAAGCACGAAAGTGTCCGGCACACCGCATCCGGCGGTACTGAGTATCTGGAGTTCAGCCAGCGACAAGTTCCCCAATTTCGGGAAGCAGAACGACCATGATTGGGTGCTCGACGAGAAGGTGGACGGTCTGGCGATTTCCATCATCGTGGCGGGCAAGGTTGAGGGCTAGTCCATATTTTTTGGACCCGAGGACTATTGGCGCTGGGCGGTTTTTGCGATATGCTGGAAACCGGGGCCAGTGGCGAGCTGACCCCGGGCTTCGCGCTAGTTTTTCCGGCGTTTTAGCCAGATCACCAGCGTCCTGAACCGGCCCAGTAACGGCAGCCGGACGTCAAGCAGCAGAAGGAACATAAAGCAGTTCCTCCTTTCTAGCTCCGAAGTGGAGGGCCGGGCCGCTAACCCGGCTCTCCCGATTGAAGCTCCGGAAGTTTCAACCCGAAAGCCCGCTCACCCCACTCTTCGCCAGAAACCCGAAAGCAAACTTTGACAGGCAGATTCGTCCAGCGATATTCCCCGTTGTTCTACGGCGGGATATTCCAAGCGTTGAGCTGATCGCCGGAAAAATTACAAACAAACTCTATCTGGTAGATTTGTCTAGCGATATGTCCGTTCCTTAATTCCGGCATAGCCAAATCCTGGAGCCCCGCTTGACTTCTTGGGGCAATCTGATATATCTTGATAGAGATTGGTACCTTTGCCTGATCTCGAGTCGGCCACAGCCGAAGAGGTCCTCTCCTGGGCTCTTCCGAAGTACGGTGACTCGCTCGCTATTTCGACCAGCTTTCAGAAAGAAGGCATGGTGGTGATCGACCTGGCCACCCGAATCAATCCCAAAGTTCGCGTCTTCACCATCGACACCGGGCGCCTGCCAGAGGAAACCCACCAGATGATGGAGACCGTGCGCCAGCGCTACGGTATCCCCGTGGAGATTGTGTTCCCGGAAGCGGCCGAGGTGGAAACGATGATCGCGACGCACGGTCCCAATCTGTTCTACCGTGAGATCGCCTTGCGGAAGCTCTGCTGCCATATACGCAAAGTGCGGCCGCTCGAGCGGAAGCTGGCCACCTTGAGCGCCTGGGTGGTGGGGCTGCGCCGCTCGCAGATGGAATCGCGCGCCGACATCGCCAAGGTCGAGAGCCGCGATGGCACGGTCAAGATCAGTCCGCTCGCGGATTGGAGCAGGCAGGATGTGGCGGATTACATCCGGCGGCACGATGTCCCAGTTCATCCACTCTACGCCAAAGGTTTTTCGAGCATCGGCTGCGGTCCCTGCACGCGCGCCACATTCGATTGCGAAGACGAGCGGGCCGGCCGTTGGTGGTGGGAGCAAGAGGGCGAGAAAGAGTGCGGCATACACATCACGCCCAGCGGGCAAGTGATGCGGCAGGTGGACGCCCTGATTGCGGAGATCCGGCCGGCAGCGCAGTAAGGCTGCGGTTACTCAGCGGGTTCCGGCGAACTATGCTGCGTGCGATAGAAGCGATGGCCGCAACTCCGGCAGCGATACGGTAACAGCCCCACGATCTTCAGCAAGCCATCGAGCAAGCCATGCGGCATAGAACGGCGCACGTCGGTCCAGCCGCATCCGGGACAGCGGGGGCCTTTGGTACTTTGGCTTTCGCCCTCTGGGGAACCGCCTTCCATGCCGTATCAGTGTAACAAGCGGCAGGGCGAGCTTCGCTCGCCGTGGCTGGTGATTAGTGGTTGGTGGCTGGTGATTGTGTTTACTTGGTGGATACTTTGTCCACCGCTTGGGCCACTTCGAAGTGACTCAAGCTCTGCGCGTAACGGAAGACGCCGCGATACAGAGCTTCCGCCAGCTTCTGGCGATGCTCGGGTTTCTTCAGCAGAGACTCTTCGCGGACATTGCTCAGGAATCCGATTTCCGCCAAGACGGACGGCATGGACGCGCCGATCAACACCACGAATGGCGCCTTCTTAACGCCCCGGTTCTTGATACCCGGATCGTAGTGCGCGGCGAACGGAAACAGCGCCGCCTGTACGCTGGCCGCGAATTGCTTGGACTCCTCCGCTTTGTCCTGCAAAGTAATCTTCTGGATCAGGTCGCGGAGCTCGAACACCGATTTATCGGAGGAGGCGTTTTCGCGGCTGGCCACGGCCAGTGCATCCTTGGCATTGGTGAAGTTCAGGTAATAGCTCTCCACTCCCCCGATGCGCGGGTAAGGCGATGAATTCGCGTGGATAGAGAGGAACAGGTCGGCCTTCTGCTCATTGGCGATGGCGGTGCGGCGTTCGAGTGGAATGAACGTGTCATCGGCGCGTGTGTAGAGGACCTCGCTGCCCATGCGCGACTCAATCAGCTTGCCCAACCGGAGCGCCACATCGAGGACCAGATCCTTCTCCAGAAGTCCGTTGGGTCCCGAGGTACCGTCGTCATGGCCGCCGTGGCCCGGATCTAATACCACGCGCCGGATCTTCAGCCCCAGTGCGCGGGTGAGGGATCCCGAGCCGTCGTTGGGTAGCTTGGCCGCGCGCCCGGACCCGGCGTATTCGGCGATACGGCTGGTATTCGCCAGAGGCTCGGTTTCGGGCGCGGGCCGGCTTGCGGGGATGACAGTTGCTACAGAGCCGCTATTGGGAACCGGTACTGCCGCATTAGTGAGCGGTGCCAGCGCGCTGGCCGCCGCCGGCGTCACAACCGGCGGCGACGGCAGCAGGGCCGGTGCCACAGGAGCAGGCGCGGCCGGCGAAACGCTGCTCTTCGGCCGCAGTTCTACCACCAGACGGTCGGGATTGGAGAGTTGCGTAGCGGAGTATTCCGTGGCGCCTTCCAGATCGAGCACCACCCGCGTGACACCAGACTCCGGCTCAGCCACCCGCACCCTCTTCACCAGCTTGTCGTTGATCACGGTGGAATAGAAGCGTCGGCCGTTGATGCGCGGCCGGGAGTCCTTCAAATCGAAGAAGATGCGTTCCGGATTATGGGCGCGCTCGGCGCGAAATTCGAATTCGCCATCCACCTCGATGATGACGCGGGTGGCTTCGGGCAGAGTCCACGAGCGTACGGCGGTCACCTCGTGTAAGTCCTCCCCGCGAACGGGCCCCGACTGGCCGGCGGCCAGCAGGGCGAGCAGCGGAATGAGGGCGCGCTTCATGAAGCCATCACTGCGACGTATAGTAGACCCTGCCGTTGGCATCCCTCACTTCGCGGATCAGATTGTAGAGAGGCAGCGCATTGGCCGACTGGGCGCCGTCTGTTTGGACGGCGGCGGGCGCCGCTCCGGTTTCATCGGGCGCGCCGGCCAGCCGTTGGCGAACTTTGGCGACATAGCCCACTGTTTCCGGATATGGGGGGATGCCACCGTAACGCGAAACAGCGCCTTCCCCGGCATTGTAGGCGGCCAGCGCCAGGGACTCATCGCCCTTGTATAAACCCAGGAGATATTTCAGGTAGCGTGTGCCGCCTTCTATGTTGTCTTCCGGATCGAAAACATCGGAAACACCGAAGCGGCGGGCCGTCGCTGGAATCAGTTGCATCAGGCCCAGCGCACCTTTGGGTGAGACGGCGTTCGGGTCGTAATTGCTTTCCACCTGAATGACGGAATGGACCAGGCGCGAAGGAAGCTGGTTCTCACGGGCGATCCGGTCGACGGTTTCGGCCATGGCCGCCGACGGTACCGCGCGCGGACTGGCAGCCGGGCGCTGGCGGACGACCGTGCGCACCAGCCGTCCCGTATTCGGGTCGGGCCGCACGACGGACACCACGGGCGCGTCCGCACCTTGGAAGACCGCAGCCGCGAAGCCGCACATGCAAGCGATTATAAAACATTTTCGCACGGTATTGTTTCAATCCTATAGCAAGAATCGACCGTCGCGCGCCCAAGTGGCTATTACCCTCAATGGTATCATTTCCTTGTGAGTAGGGCCGGGTACGTGCTGACGGGGGGAATGAGCTCCCGGATGGGCCGGGATAAAGCGCTGCTGCCGTTCCACGGCGGGGCGTTGGTAGCGCATGTCGCGGCTGCCGCAACCGCCGCGGCCGGATCGGTCATGCTGATCGGAGATCCTCTGAAATATGGCCATTTGGGTTATCCGGTGCTTCCGGACCGCCGGCCTGGCGCTGGACCTCTGGGCGGCATCGAGTCTGCGTTGAGCTACACCACCGCCGACTGGAACCTGGTGCTGGCGTGCGACATGCCTGCGATATCCGCCGAATTTCTGCGCGGCCTGCTGGAGGCCGCCGAACGGTGCAATGCCGACGCGCTGGTTCCGGAGGGTCCTTCCGGGCTGCTCGAACCGCTGAGCGCGGTTTATCATCGCCGCTGCCTGGCAGAAGTACGGCGCGCGCTGAACGCGGGCGTGCGAAAGGTCACCGAGGGGCTGACCGGCTTGGAGGTCGCGCACTTCGCGGTTGCGGATGGGGCCTGTTTCGAGAATCTCAACACCCCCGAGGAGTGGGCCTGCTACCATGACCCCCATTGATCAATTCCCGCATTACATCGAATTCCGGCACGTTTATAAGACGTTCGATAAGCCCGTTTTAGTCGATTCCAACTTTCATGTAGACGCCGGGCAGACGGTGGCCATCATCGGTCGCAGCGGCGTGGGCAAGTCCGTGACGCTTTCGCACATTATGGGCTTTCTGAAGCCGGATAGCGGCCGCGTGATTGTGGCGCACGAGGACATCACCGATTTCGCCGAGGCAGAACTGCGCCGTATTCGCAAAAAAGTGACGATGGTGTTCCAGTCCGGGGCGCTATTCGATTCTTTGACCGTCGCCGAAAACGTGCTGTTCTCGCTCGAACTGCGCGAGGACTACAACGAGCGCAATAAGGAAGACGTAGTCAACGGGCTGCTGGGCATGGTGGACATTGCCGAGGCTCGCGATTCGTATCCGGCGGATCTGTCGATGGGTTACAAGCGGGCGGTGGCGATCGCGCGCGCGCTGGCCGCGCAGCCCCAGTGCGTGCTCTACGACGAGCCTACCACGATGGTGGATCCGATCATGTCCGATCATCTGAGCGACTTGATGTTGCGGCTGAAGAAGCAACTCGGGTTGACTTCAATTGTGGTAACGCACGATCTGGACCTGATGTATAAAGTGGCCGATCAGGTGGTGTTTCTGTTTGAAGGGCGCGTGATCTTCTTTGGCCCGCCGGCGGATTTGGAGAAGTCGAGTCATCCGCATGTGCGCGAGTTTCTGGAGATGGACCGGGTGGCGTAGTTCGGGCGGCCTGAGAGGCCGCCGCAGGCAAAGTGCCTGCCCCACGTCAGCCCAAGAGATCAAGCGCCGTCTGAATCTCGCTGCGGGTGTGCAGATCCCCGATCCTTGTGGTCGCCTCAATTCCCTGCCGGTAGAGAGCGCGCGCGTCTTCGCGGCGGCCCAATTTTTCCAGCGTTTGCCCGCCGTGATAATAGGCGGCCGAGTAGTTCGGATTGGCGGCCAGCAGCGTGCGATATTCCTCGATGGCCCCCTCCAGGTCACCCGCGTTGACGTACTCCATCGCCAGACCGTAGCGCGAGAAACTGTCGTTGGGATTCTGCGCCACCATGTTCTTCAGCACTTCCAGCCGGTTGCTCATACCCCTGTGTTACCATACCTGCCAATGGCATGTCCTTGTTTCTTCCCGGTCGAGCGCATGCCGCAGGCCACCGGGAAAAAGGCGCCGCCCATGCCGCTGGGCGATGCCTGGTCCGGCGTTTGCCTGGCCACACTCGAGGCCGAATGGCGGCCCGATCCGCGCACGTTGCAGCAGCATTGCAATTTCGGCTATGCCCGAGAGAAGTGCGGACGCGTCCCGGCGGATGCGCCTGACGCGGTGCGCTTCAGCATCGCGCAGGACCGCGACGGCCTGATCGGCATCCAATGGGTAATGGAGAAGGAGCATTTGCCGTTCGCGCATGGTCCGCTCGAATATTCGCGCGCCACGGCCGGTTTTGTGGTGGGACATCCGGATGCCCGCCTGACCCAACAGGCACAGGCTTACGTAGCGAGTTACTTGCGCCGCAAGCGCGACTGCCACGAGCTACGCAAGGGCTGAGCCTGCGGGATATGGAAGACAGAAGTCAGGAGTCAGAAGTCAGAATGACCGGCCTCGTGCTGAATTCACAGGACTTCGCGCGGCATAACGATAAGTAAACATGAGCGGCTCGCATTTTCCTCCAGGAAAGCCGGTGGCCGATTCCATCTCGGAGTACGCCGAACTGGCTCTGCCTACCGACGCGAACGGTTTGGGCAACGTGCTGGGAGGAAAAGTCATGCACCTGGTGGATGTGGCCGGCGCTATGGCCGCCATGCGCCACGCGCGCCGGCCGGTGGTGACCGCCTCGTTCGACCACATGAATTTCCTGCATCCGATTCACATCGGGCAGTTGATGGTGCTGCATTCGCAGGTGAACCGGGTTTTTCGCACATCCATGGAAGTCGGCGTTAAAGTGATGGTGGAGGATCTGATGACCGGCCGCAAACAGCATACCTGCTCCGCCTACTTGACCTTCGTGGCGCTGGATGAAGACGGGAAGCCTATGGCGATTCCGCCCGCTATTCCGGAAACGGAAGAACAACAGCGGCGCTACCGGGATGCCGGCGAGAGACGGGAAATACGTCTGGCTATGCGGAATCGAACGCGGTAGTACCAGGCTGGCTACGCCTTGTACATGTACTTGATATTCGGCTTATACAGCAGCACATTCGGTTCGCCGGTGCGATTCACCTTCAGACAACATTTGTCATACCACTCGATGACACCGTGCAGAGTTTCACCGTCCTTAAGCACGAAGACCATCGGAGTCTTTGACTGCATCTGCTTTACGTAGTAAAAGTTTTCGGCGTTGGTCTGATCGGGTGGCACGGGCTTTTTCTGCGGCCGGCGCGGCGGGGCAATCTGCTCCTTAATCTCGTTCAGGGACGGGCGGATGAGTTTACGGTTCGCAGATTCCACTGGAAGCCTTCCTTATTGGCAGATTGGACTTGACCCGCGGGTTCGCTTACGACGGAAGCGGCGCGAGTTTAGTTGGATCAAGTTCTGTCCGACTTGAACATATATTTAACACATTGTTACGTTCGCCGCAAGGCGGGCTGAAGCCCCGCACGGAGGCCTAATCGGATCGTGCAGCGCTGCTTTCGAGAACGGGCTGCGGTAACTCATCCTTCGCGTGAAAAGGATTGAAGTCCGTGTTCCAATCGAACACGTCCACGCCTTCGCGCCGCTTCAGGGTATTCACGATCCAATACGTTAGCGGCGTGGCGGCGACCTCGTACAGCACTTTGGCCAAATAGCCCGACAGAACCAGATTGGCAATCAACCCGACACTGAGGCTGCCTCCAAAAGTAAGTACGGTCACTACCAGCGTATCTACTGCCTGTCCGGCGACCGTTGAACCGACCGTGCGCGTCCAAAGGTAGCGTCCCTTGGTCACCAGCTTCATTTTTGCCATCACAAATGAGTTGGCGAACTCGCCGCACCAGAAGGCCGCGAGGCTCGAAGCGATGATGCGCGGCACGAAGTTGAAGACCCGGGCGAAGGCGGCCTGGCCATCCCAACCGGATGCGGGCGGCAGCCAGACGGTGACCAATCCCATGACTGCGAGCAACGCCGACGCGAAGAAGCCGACCCAAATGGCGCGCCGCGAAGCACCGTATCCGTAGACTTCGGTGAAGATGTCGCCAAAGATATAGGTGATCGGGAAAAATAACATCGCGCCGCTGAAACGGAAAGGACCCACGGCGGTGATCTTCTGTCCCACCAGGTTGGAGATCAGCAGGATCACGACGAAAGTGTGGACCAGAAGATCGTAGTAGCGGTAGCGGCTTTTGTGCATCGCTTAGCCCGCCGAGCGCCGCTCCCACTGCACGGAGTGGTCGGAGGTGACCGCACGCGTCTCGGCCGGCGAGTCGGTGCGAAAGTACGACCATGGGCCGGGTATCCATGGATAGCGCTCCATAACGGTCTCGTCGACCTCGACACCCAATCCCGGCGCGTGCGGCACGACCAGATCGCCGTGATCGATTTCCAGCGGTTCTTTCAGGATTTCGGCCGCGAGTGGAAAAGGATACATCCCCTCGCGCGCCGGCGCATGGCCGCGCGCCGGTACGGAGTAACAAGGATACTCCAGCCATTCCACGACGGTCTCCGGCCAGCAGATGCCGAGATGCGCAGCGGCGATCACCTCCAGCGCGGTACCCCAGCTATGGAAGGCGAATCCCAGCCCGGCGCGGGCGATGCCGCTGAGCAGGCGCCGGCCCATGGCGAATCCACCCTGGCAGCAGACGTCCATCTGCACATAATCGACAGATCCGCGCAGGATCAGATCCTGATAGCGCTCTTCGCTCGGTTCATGCTCGCCGCTGGCCAGCGGCAGGTAGTCTTTCTCTTTCAGCCGCAGGTAGGCCTCATGATCGTCGGGCGGCAGCGGCTCTTCAAGCCACGCTACATGGTAATCGGACATCTCGCGCGCCAACTGTGCGACGGTTTCGAAGCTGTAGCTGCGATCGCCCATGCGCCACCAGGTGTGCGCGTCGACCATCAGATCGAAGTCGGAGCCGACGGCGCGGCGCATTTGCCGCACGGTCTCCAGGTCCGCCTCGGGACCGCCCCCCGGACGCATTTTGTAAGCGCGAAAACCCAGGTCCGCGATGGCCGCCGCCTCGGCTGCGTACCGTTCGGGCGGCATATACATCCCGGCACTGCCATATAGCCGAATAACGCTGCGCACGCGGCCGCCGAGCAACTCGGAAAGCGGCAGGCCGGCGGCCTTGGCGCAAAGGTCGAAAAGGCCCACTTCCACGGCGCAGTATGCCTTAAGGGCGGCGGCATCCGGCGCAGTCCGATCTATGAACTGGATACGCAGCGCGTCCGGATCGGCCAGCGTCCGGCCTTCGAGAAACGGTGACACTACGTTTTCGATGATCTCCTGGACATGCGGGCTGCCCGGCCCTGGCGCATATCCCACCAGGCCGTTGTCGGATGCGATGCGGATCAGCATCGCGTCGCGTTTGAGGATGGTCCGCTCGCCGCCATAGAACGGCAGCCGCACCGGTTCGGGGAACGGATAGGACAACAGGAAGGATTGGACGCTGGAAATGATCATCGATTCCAGCACATTAGGATAGCAGGTGCGCAGGGAGGGCGGTTCGGTGGTGCGGGTCTGGAGACCCGCTGCAGACCTGGAGGTCTGCCCCACAGAGCAGCATTACAGGTCTGAACTTTCTAACTTGTGGCCGCGTATGATTGTGACATGGCTCCCGCCCCGGTGGCTCCTCTGCACATTGACTCCGTCATCAAGCGCTTTGGCGATCTGACTGCCGTGGCGGGCGTGTCGCTAGAAGTCACAGAGCGCGCTTGCCTGGGGCTGATCGGCCCGAATGGCGCCGGGAAATCCACGCTTATCCGCAGCATCGCCGGGCGCGTTCTGCCCGATTCGGGCAGCATTCTGGTTTTCGGTCATCCGGCCGGATCCGCGGCTGCGCGCGCGGAACTGGGATGGGTGCCCCAGGAACTGGCGCTCTATCCGCTGCTCACGTGCCGGGAAAACCTGGAAGCCTTCGGGCGCTACCAGGGGCTGCGCGGCAAAGCTCTGCGCGATGGGATCGCCTGGTGCCTGGAATGGGCCGCGCTCGCCGACCGGGCCGGCGCCGTCGTGAAAACGCTTTCGGGCGGCATGCGTCGTCGTCTGAACATGGCGGCGGGACTGGTCCATCGCCCGCGCATTGTGCTGCTCGACGAGCCTACCGTGGGCGTCGATCCGCAATCGCGCAACCGGATATTCGATATGGTCTCGGAACTGCGCGGCCAGGGCGCCACCATCATCTACACGACGCACTACATGGAAGAGGCCGAACGGCTCTGCGATGCGATCGCCATCATCGATCACGGCCTCGTAATCGCGCAGGGCGCTAAAGAAGAACTGGTGGAGCGGACCTTCGGCCGCCGCAGCGACGTGCTGATGCGTTTTGCCGCCAGCGTCGAAAATGCCGCGGCGTGGGCGGTGGCGCATGGCGGCACGCTGGATGCGGGCGTCGCGCATTTCACCGTAGCGCAGCCCACGGATATCGCCGCGCTGCTGGATGCGGCATCCCGCGACGGCCTGGAGGTGATCGACGTGGTTTTGCGCCGCCCCAATCTCGAATCTGTCTTTCTGCAACTCACCGGAAGGGATCTACGCCAATGATTGCCGCCATTGTACGCAACGCCTTTCGCTCGCTGCGGCGCGACCGCGGCGCGATGATCCTCTCGTTCGTCCTGCCGATCGCGTTCTTCAGCATCTTCGGCGTAATCTTCGGCGGCATGGGCGGCGGCAGCACGCCGCGCGTCAGTGTGCTGGTGGTCGACGAAGACCACAGCGCCGCGTCCGAGCGTCTGGTGAATGCTTTGCTGCAGGAGCCATCGCTCGACGCCCGCACCCATGCCAAAACGAAAAAAGGCGAACCTGTTCCAGCAGATTACACGGCGGCGACCGCCGAAACCGCGGTGAAACAGGGTGAGGCTCCCGCGGCCCTGATTATTCCCAAAGGATTCGGCGCGCATCCCATCGCCTTCGGTCCGGGCAGCGATAGCGCTCCCATCCGGCTGCTACACGATAGTTCCGATCCCGTAGCTGCCCAAGTGGTCGCGGGAATGCTGCAAAAGACGGTGATGACGTCCATGCCGGATAGCATGGCCAGGATGGGTATGCAGTATCTGGAGCGGGCCAGCGGCGGGCTTACGCCGGAGCAGCGCGCGCGCATCGATGCTTCGATCTCGCGGATACCCAGCGCCGCTGCGCAGAGTGGTCCACGAAAGGATAACGCTCAGAATACTGGACTGGTGCCGCTCGAAGTGCGCGATGTAGTGGGCGAGAAAAAACAGAACTCCATGATTTCGTTTTACGCCGCCGGGATCGGCGTGATGTTCCTGCTGTTCACCGCCAGCGCGGCGGGCGGCAGTCTGCTGGACGAGGCGGAAAGCGGCGCACTCGACCGGATCTTAAGCGCGCGCGTGAGCATGACTACGCTGCTGGCCGGCAAAATGGCCTATAGCGCGCTGCTGGCCTCGGCTCAGCTCACGCTTATGTTTCTGTGGGGCGCGGCGGTGTTTCATCTGGATCTGTTCACCCACATCCCCGGCTTCATTGTAATGACCGCGGCCACCTCCTTCGCGGTAGCTTCGTTTGGCGTGTTGCTGGCCAGCGTCTCGCATACGCGCGCGCAGGCGGGGGCGATCTCCACGCTGATCATTCTGACTATGTCGGCGATCGGCGGCAGCATGTTTCCGCGCTACTTCATGCCGGAAGCCATGCAGAAGGTGGGACTGCTGACGTTCAATGCGTGGGCCATCGACGGCTACACCAAGGTCTTCTGGCGCGATGAACCCATTCTGCACCTGGCGCCCCAGGTGGGCGTGCTGATTGGCGCGGGCCTGGTGTTGTTTTTCGTGGCGCGCCGGTTCGCGCGGCGTTGGGAGTATGCGTAGCTGCCGAACTTCGCTGCAGCGGGGCTCAAGCCCCGCCTGAAGCCTGCCCTCCATAGGCCGCCTACACTGCAGAGAATTGGAACTGGTGCAATACAACAAGTGATACACTCGCAGGGTGCTGCTGCTTGCCTTCTTTCTCTTTGCCGCCAGCCCTTATGACCTGGTGATCCAACACGGCCGGATTATCGACGGCACCGGCTCGCCCTGGTACTCCGGAGACATCGGCATCCGGCAGGGAAAGATCGCCGCCATCGGCAATCTGGCGGGCGCCGCGGCCAAGAGCCGCATCGATGCGCGCGGCATGGTGGTGGCGCCGGGATTCATCGACATGCTCGGCCAGTCTGAGTTGACTATCCTGGTGAATCCGCATCTGCCTTCAAAAATCTATCAGGGAATTACGACCGAAATCACCGGCGAAGGTTCGTCGGTGGCGCCGGTCAGCGCAGCCATGCTCGAGGCCGATCGCGTGGGATACGAGCATTACGGAATACATCCCGATTGGCATACGTTCCGCGACTACTTCGCGCGCCTGGAGAAGCAGGGCATGGGCATCAACCTGGCGAGCTACGTGGGTGCGACACAGGTGCGCCGCATGGTGCTGGGCGACGACGACCGCGCGCCCAACGCGGCGGAGCTGGAGCGCATGAAGGCCCTGGTGCGGGAGGCCATGCGAGACGGCGCGGTGGGCGTATCGACGTCGCTGCAATACGCGCCGGCACCCTACGCGAAGACCGAAGAGCTGATCGCGCTGGCGGCGGAAGCGGCCAACTTTGGCGGCATCTACGCCACGCACATGCGCAGCGAAGCCGACGCCATTATCCCGGCGATCGATGAGGCCATCCTGATCGGGCGTGAGGCGCGCATTCCGGTGGAGATCTGGCATCTGAAGACCGCCGGCAAATCGAACTGGGGACGCATGCCGGAGGTGCTCGCGCACATACAGCAGGCGCGCGATTCCGGCGTGGACATCACCGCGGATACGTACGCCTATCCGGCGGGCTTCAACACGTTTTCGGCAATTATCCCGCCGTGGGCGCACGATGGCGGCGATGCCAAGCTGATCGAGCGGTTGAAGGATCCGGCCATGCGCGCGCGCATTCGCAAGGAGATGGAGACGCCGGGCGGCAATTGGGAAAACGAATGGCAGGAAGTGACCGGTCCGGAGTCCTTTCTGGTAGGTGCGGTGGCGAATCCCAAGCTGCTTCCCTTGCAGGGTAAGACCATCGCGGAGATCGCTAAGATCTGGGGCAAAGATCCTTTCGACACCATCTTCGATCTGTTGATTGAAGACCAGGCTTTCACCAACGTGGCGATTTTCATGATGTCGGAGCCGGACATCGCGCTGGCGCTGCAACAGCCGTGGGTTTCGATTTGCAACGACTCGCAGGGTACCGCCCCCGACGGGCTGCTGGGGAAGGAACATCCGCATCCGCGGGCTTACGGCACGTTCCCGCGCATCCTGCGCAAGTATGTGCGGGAGGAGAAGAAGCTGACATTGCCCGATGCCATTCGCAAGTTCAGCGCCCTGCCCGCGCAGCGCATGCGGCTGGTGGACCGCGGGGTTTTGAAAGAGGGCATGTGGGCGGATGTGGTGGTTTTCGATCCGGAGAAGATTCGGGACGTGGCCACGTTTGAGAATCCGAATCAGCTATCGGAGGGCATGCAATTCGTGCTGGTGAACGGCGTGCCGGTGGTAGAAGAAGGCAGGATGACGAATGCGCTGCCGGGGAAGGTGCTGCGCGGGGCTGGACGGTGACAGATGCGGCTGGCGGGTCTGGAGACCCGCCGCAGGACTGGAGTCCTGCCCCACTTGACCTACCCTAAATTGCCACAGTAGATGTAAGCCCACGCGCTGATCGTGCGGCCGTGGTCTAAGGTGACGCTCACAACCTGCCGCTCAAACTCGCAGCCTTCGTAGGCGTCCAGCCGCGGCAATGTTGCAGCGGGATCATGCAAGAGATAGACCTCACCGCGGACCCAGGCATCGTGATCTTCACGGACCGTCATACCTGGATAACCATCGAGTTGGAAGAGTAAGCCGGGCGTGCGGCCGCCATCTACGAAATCGGATTGGGATTGCAGGAATTTCGACCATTCCGTGCCGGCCGCGGCGCGCAACGTGCCGTATACGAAAAGGTACTCGCACTTGGGCATCACTTACTCTTTCTCTTCCAGGCGGCCTTGCTCCTGGTTCCAGATGAAGCGGCGGCCCGCAACGGCCGCCAGGTGCACGCGCGCGGCCGGCTGACCCGAGTTCATCTGCACGCATTCCGCGAATCCGTTTGACAAAAAGTACGCGCCATCGAGCCGATTGGGCAAGCCGCTGACGAACACCGGCCGCGCATCTTTCGCCAACTCTTGTCCCAGCGCGCGGCAAACCGCGGCCGCCGTTTCCGGAGTGGTACGCCACGGACGCAGATTGTGTTCGAGCGCCGCGAGATTGAAGGCGATTAGTACGGCGGCCATCGCGAGAGCGGGTTTGCTGCGCGCGGTCCGTTCCAAAATCGCGGCCCACAGAATAGCCAGTCCGGCAACGGGAAGGTAAAGCACGCGTGCGCCGGCGAAGTCCAGCTGGAACATGAGGAGCTGTTGGACCGGAATGACCGCGGCGAATATGAACGCCAGGCCCGCCCACAGACCCGCCCGCGAGGCACAGGAGCGGATCGCGTAGGTCAACAGCATGGCGATGAAAGCAACCGCGGCCGCAACGAGCCACCATTCAACCGGCGTGGACCAGTTGACGGGGAACAGCAGGAAAGCCCACTGCCGAAACAGAACTGCTTCCAAAGTGTGCAGCGGCCGCAAAGGCCAGACGGCGTGATAGCCGCCGATGCCGCCGATCGCCCACCAACGGTATGCGAAGAGAATCGCACAAATGCAGAATAGCGTCAGGCAGGCCGCAGCGGCGCGCCGCCATTCCGCCCGCGGCACAAGCGGCAACAGTGCGACCGGCAGGAAAGGCAGACAGAATGCCGATTCCTTCGTGTATACCGCGAGCGCAGTACAAACGGTCAATGGAAGGAACCAGAGACGCCGCCCGGTGCGCGCATATTCCATGGCCGCCAGCAGCGCGCACAAGGCAAGGAAGGCGGCCTGCAGGTCGAAGCGCGCATCCACCCAGGCGACGGTTTCCGCGCGGGACCCGTGCACGGCGAAGAGCAACGCGGCCGGGCACGCCGCAACACGGGTGAACCCGCAGCGGCGCAGCAGCAGATACATCAGGCAGCTATTGGCAGCGTGCGCGACCAGGTTCCATACATGCCAGCGCACGGCATGGCTGCCTGCCCAATGGAAGTCGAGCCAGTAAAAGGCGAATCCTATGGGACGAAAGAAGAGTGGGTGCCCGTCGGGGACCGGTTTGAAAAGACCGGCGAGCGCGCTCCAGGTGGTGTAGGACATCTGTAGAATGTGGCCATAGTCGTCGTAGACGAAAGGCGATCGCAGGTTGGGTGAAAATGCCACTGCCACGGCCCCGGCGAGAACTGTTAGATCCAACCAGAGACGTCCGGCTGGCTGAGTGGCTGCGGCCGCACGCTGCGCCCTGATCAGAATCAGCAGCACGAACGCGACCGCCACCACGGAGGCGGCATTTACGGGAGAGTTTACGGAGACCAGCGCGGAGTGAAAAGGTCCGGCCAGCAGCCGGATGGCGAGCAAGGTTGCAGCCGCCGCCATCAGGGAGAAGAGTGCCAGGAAAAGGACGTCGCGCCGATTACGCTTCACTGACCAGCTCGTACACGGTGATCTCCGGCGGCGCGCCGATGCGGATGGGCACGCCGATGGTCCCAATGCCGCGATTCACATAAAGCTGTCCACCTGGCTTTTGGAACCAGCCTTCCACGTAGGGGGTCACCAGCCGGCTGGGCGCAATCTCGGGACTGACGAATTCCAGGGCTACCTGGCCGCCGTGCGTGTGTCCGGCGAGGCTCAGTCCGATGCCTAACTCCGCCGCGCGATCGAACGTGTCCGGGTTGTGGCTCATCAGAATGTTCGCTGTCTCCGGCGAGACCAGCCTCTCGACGTCTTCGAGATACACGCGAACAAAGTTTTCATGGCCGGGCACCATGTGGCGGCGGGTTTCGAAATCGACGCCGATCAGGTTGAACGATTCTGCTTGAACGGAGATTGGCACACGCTCCTGGCGCAGAATTCGAATGCCCACTTGTTGAAACATGCGCGTGATGGAATCCTCGGTATGCGACCAGGCTTCGTGGTTGCCCAGGCAGCCGAAGATGCCGAATGGCGCGTGCAGGCCGGTCAGCGCATTCACCACGGCATGCTGCGTGGAAGGGTCCCAAGTGACGAAGTCGCCGGTCAGCGCGATCAAATCCGGCTTCAGTTCGTTGGTGATGCGCACGTACTTGCGGATTTCCTGCTCGCTCATGAAGGGGCCGATGTGAATATCGGAAAGCTGGGCGATACGGAAACCGGTGAAGGCCTTGGGGAGGCGTGCCAGGCGGATGCGCTGTTGCGTGGTTTGGAGATTCAGCCGGCCGTAGAATAATCCGTATGCTCCGGCGACGAACGGCGCGGCGACCACGGCGGTGGCGGTGCTTTCGAGAAATTGTCGGCGGCCCGGCGAGCGTAACGCGATTTTGGATCGGGCCGCGCGGCGGACGGGCCACATCAGGATAGCAAGGAAAAAACCGACCAGCGAACAAACGACCCAGCAGGCAAAGGGCGCGGCGATCAATGCGTCATACCAGGTCAAATGCGTGGGACTGGTGCGGGGTGAGAAGACTACGTTGAGAAGGAATAGCGCCAGGTAGACGGCCAGGATTGCGGCTGTCAGCAGTATGCGCTTCCGCCGGCTTTTCGCGGCCCGTTTTACCAGGGCACGCGCGCGCAGATACCAGTAGATCTGGCTGGCTGCGAATACGGCCATTGCGATACTTAAGATGACCCGGAAGGACATCCGACCCTCTGCGCGTTATTATGGCATACGCCGTGAAAATGGAGCGGGACGTGGACGTCCCGCGCAGGCGTGGACGCCTGCCCCACAGATCAGTCTTCCGCGGTGGCCACCGGCACCAGCTGGCCGTCGCGCAGCAGATAGTTGCTGCCGCGCCAGCGAATGCTTTTGCGCCCGAAACTGGCGAGCCAGATGCAGAACGCCAGTGCGTCCCAGGCCGGGATGGCTGGCATCTTCCGCCACAAGCCGGGCTGCTTCAAGCCCCAAGAACCAATCATCCAGGTCATGGCGCACCTCAGCGCGAAGTAAGTGCCCAGATAAGCCGCCGCCACCGCGGCTGTCGGATGGACGGCAATCGCGGCGATGGACCATGGCAAGCCCTGCGTCAGGAGCAGGCCGAGGTGGCCCCAGGGGCGCATATGCCGCATCACCACAATCCAGCGCAGGCGCTTGTGGATCAGGTCACTCATCGATTCATAATCGGCAACGGCCAGCACGGTGTAGCGCAACAGTTCGACCTGGTGGCCTTGCTCGGCGATCAGGCGCCCGACCAGCAAATCGTCGGCCGGGCGATTCTCGAGTGACTCATAACCGCCGAATTCGGCCAGCCGCGCGCGCGTGGTAGCAATAGTGGGCCCGAGGGCAAACTTGACTCCGTCTAATTGCCAGGCCACCAGGATGCCGGCATAGAAATCGGAGAACATGCCCATGGCCTGCAGACTGTCGGCAAGGGTCCGCTCGTCGGCGGGGACATAGAAGCAAGTCACTGCGCCGACATTGGGATCGGCCAGCGGCGCGACGACGCTGCGCAAGTAACCGGGCTGGACGCGCACGTCGCTGTCGCTGATGACTACGACCTCGTGCGCCGCCTCGCTCGCCATGCGCGCCAGTTTGGCTACTTTGTCGTTGGTGGCGATGCGGCCGGAACCGTACAGCACGCGGATCGGCCGCTCCGGGAAATCGCGGATCAATTTTTCGATCACGGGCAGGACCGGGTCCTGGCGGCCATCCACGCAGAAGATCAATTCGTAGTCCGGATAATCCTGCCGGCAAAAACTGGCGAAGTTCTCATAGGCTCCGGGATCGAGACCGTGTATGGGCTTCAGGTTACTCACCGGCGGCGTGAAAGGCGCGCCGCGCGCGGCTTCGGTGCGAGGTGCGCGGCGGAAGTAGGTCCAGGCGCTGTATAACGCAATCAGGTAATAGATGAAGGGGATTGCGGCCACCGCCAGGAAAAGAGCTATCACAGTCTATATGCTACATTAATGGCTTGTGCGGCGTCGCCGGGTTCACTAAGTGCAAATTCCATCCGGGCCCCGAACGTATCCGGAGCGCCGTTCAATCCATCATTCATCGCGGGCCGGATCAGCAGGGCGTCTTCGAATCGCAGTCCATTGCGCTAGGCGCCGCGCGGCTCAAGATCATCGACCTCGATAGCGGCGATCAGCCCATCTTTTCGGAGAACCGCGACACGGTCATCGCGTTCAACGGCGAAATCTACAACCACGCGGAACTGCGAGCGGAATTGGAGCGCCGCGGCCACCGGTTCCATACACGCACAGATACGGAAACGGTGCTGGCTGCATTTCTCGAATGGGACACCGATTGTTTCTCGCGGCTGCGCGGCATGTTCGCCATCGCCTTGTGGACCGAATCACGGAAGCGCCTGGTGCTGGCGCGGGACCGGATTGGGCATCAAGCCGCTGTATGTTGCGCATCACGGCGCGGATCTGTTCTTCGGCTCGGAGCTGAAGACCATCTTCGTGCATCCGGAGTTCGAGCGGCGGCTGAGTCTTGCGGGGCTCGATTGCTACCTATCGTTGAACTATGTGCCGGCGCCTTGGACGCTGGTAGACGGCATCGAAAAGTTGCGTCCGGGATACTGGCTCGAGTGGTCGAATGGCGTCGTCCACACGGAAGCTTATTGGCGTTTGCCGGATGGGCCCGGGCGCAATTGGGATCGGGAGACGGCCGCGGAAGAGTTGGACAAACTGCTGCGGGAATCGGTCAGCGAGCACCTGCTGGCGGATGTGCCGCTGGGTGTCTGGCTCAGCGGCGGCATCGATTCGTCGACGGTGCTGCACTATGCTGCGACGGCTTCACGCAACCGGATCAAGACGTTCTCGATTTCGTTTCGCGGGCGCAGCTTCGATGAGACCGCCTATATCCGCGCGGCGGCCACGCAGTATGACACCGATCATTGCGAGTTCGACGTGAACCCCGAAGTGGGTCTAAGTGACGCCATCGAGGAGTTTGCGCATTACTTCGATGAACCGAATGCCGATGCGGGCGCGCTGCCGGTCTGGTATCTGTCCAAGATGACGCGGCAGAATGTGACGGTCGCGCTGAGCGGCGAGGGCGCCGATGAACTGTTCGGCGGATATCTGACTTACCGCGCGGACGGTTACAGGCGGATGATGCGGCGCGTGCCGGACAGTTGGTTGGGGCTGGGGCTCGCGGCCGCGCGGCGGTGGCCGGTCTCGGACGACAAGATCAGCTTCGAATACATGTTGAAGCGCTTTCTGGAAGGCTGCCGGATGGACGCCGCGCGCGCACACGTGTATTGGAACGGCACATTTTCCGACTCTGAAAAACGCGCGCTGCTTTCGGTTCCGGAAGGGGGCGCATTCGCTGCGATCATGGCGGAACTCCGCGCGGCGGGAGAGGACCTGGCGGCGTATCTTTGGTTCGATCAACGCTACTATCTGCCGGACGATATTCTGATGAAGGTGGACCGAATGAGCATGGCGCATTCGATTGAAGTGCGGCCGCCATTTCTGGACCACCGCATCGTGGAGTTTGCCGCAACCCTGCCGGCTCATTTCAAGATCCGCGACACGCGCCAGAAAGTGATCTTGAAAGATTTGATGAAGGGCAAGCTGCCGCCCGCGATTCTGCAGCGGAAGAAGACCGGCTTCGATATTCCGGCGCACCACTGGCTGCGCGGTCCTTTGCGCGAGCTGATGCGCGAGACACTGTCGGCCGGCGCGGCGGAACATGCGGAAGTGTTCCAGGGCGCGGCGATCGAGGCGGCCATGCGCCGGCATCTCGAACGGCGCGCCAATGTTGGTTATCACCTATGGGGACTGATGATCCTGTTTTTGTGGATGAGGAGATGGCACATACGGACGGCTCCGGCAAGGGAGTTCGCGCATCAGCCGGCCGGCCTCTCTACATCTATCTAGCCGTCCTGCTATTCGCCGGCGCCATATATCTGGTCTCGATCGTTTCGCCGCCATCGCTGATGGACGATGCGGATGCGGTGGAGGCGCAGATCGCGCGCAACATGCTGACCTCGGGCGATTGGGTGACGGCGCGCCTGGATGGCGTGAAGTATCTGGAAAAGTCGCCGCTCATCAACTGGACGATGGCGGTCAGTTTCGCGATCTTCGGCGTGCACGACTGGGCGGCGCGCATTCCAGTGGCGCTCTCCGCCATGGGGCTGTGCTGGCTCACCGCGGCGTTCGGCGTCTGGGCATTTGGACGGCGCGCCGGGTTTTACGCGGGCCTGGTTCTAGCTACGTGCATCGGGCTGTTTCTGTTTACGCGCGTGCTGATTCCCGATGTGATGCTGACGCTGAGCGTGGCGCTGGCGATGTGGGCGTTTCTGCGCGCGCTCGATGAAGAAGAGAAGCATCCGCGGTTTTGGGCGATGCTGCTGGCAGCCAGCCTGGGTTTGGGGCTGATGCTGAAGAGCACCGTCGGCGTGTTGTTCCCGGTGGCGGCAGGGATCATTTATCTCTTCCTGACGAAGCAACTGTTCTTGCGCCAGACGTGGAAGCGGCTGCACCCGTTGAGCGGAGTGCTGATCGTATTACTGATCGCCGCGCCGTGGCACGTGCTGGCCACGCTGCGCAATCCGCCATACTTCTCTTTCAGCTTGCGCAGTGTGCCCGGCGAGTATCACGGATTTCTGTGGTTCTATTTCATGAACGAGCAGGTGCTGCGGTTCCTGAACCTGCGCTATCCGCGCGATTACAACACAGTGCCGCGCGTGTACTTCTGGCTGTTTCATCTGCTGTGGCTATTTCCCTGGAGCGTGTACTTTCCGGCGGTGGCGAAGCTGTCTTTCAAGCCTATCGACCGGGCCGGCCGCACGCGCTTGCTGGCACTGTGCTGGACCGGGTTCATGCTGGTCTTCTTTACTTTCTCAACCACGCAGGAGTATTACACGATGCCGTGCTATCCGGCGTTGGCGCTGCTGCTGGGAGCGGCGATGGCAGCGGGCGGCGATTGGGTGCGGCGGGGCACGCGCGTGATTGCGACGGTGGCCGGATGCTCCGCGGTGGTGCTGATCGCGATCTGGCTGGTAGTGCGCAACGTTCCCGCGCCGGGCGACATCTCGGCGGCACTTTCGCAGCGGCCAGGCACTTACACGCTGTCACTCAGTCACATGGAAGATCTGACGGTGGCGTCGTTCGCGTACCTGCGCTGGCCGCTGGCGTTGGCAGCCATCGCGTTTGCGGCGGGCGCTATCGGCACGCTGCGCGCGACGGGGCGGCGCGCATTCCTGGCGGCGGCTTTGATGATGGTGTTGTTCTTCCAGGCCGCACGGCTGGCGATGGTAGTGTTCGATCCGTATCTCTCGTCGCGTCCGCTGGCGGAGGCGCTGCGGCGGGCGCCGGAGGGCAAGCTGATTGTCGATCATCATTACTATACTTTCGCTTCGGTGTTCTTCTACACGGGGCGCACCGCGCTGCTGCTGAACGGACGGTTCAACAACCTGGTTTACGGATCGTATGCGCCGGGTGCGCCGGATGTGTTCATCAACGACGCGGAATGGAAGGGCATGTGGCTGACTCCGGCGCGTTGTTACGTGGTGGCCAGCGAGACCGCCGTGCCGCGGTTCGAGAAGTTGGTGGGGAGCGCGGCGCTGCATGTGGTGGCGGAGAGCGGGGGGAAAGTGGTGCTGACTAACTTGCCGATTTAGCTGGAGAATGGCGAGCGGGGCTTAAGCCCCGCGCCGGCTAAAGCCCGCCCTCCAAATCTCAGAACTAGGCGGGCTGATGCTGGAACTTCTTCATGAATGCCAGCACGCGCGCCACATAGATCCGGGTCTCGGGGTAGGGCGGTACGCCGTGGTAGCGATCCACCACTCCCGGGCCGGCATTGTATGCGGCGATAACTCGCGTCAGCCAGTTGCGATACTTGTGATATTTGTCAATCAGAACGCGCAGGTAGTGAGTGCCCGCATCGACATTCTGTTCAGGAACGGTGGCGTCGGCGCCAAACCGCAGGGCGGTTTCGGGCATGAGTTGCATAAACCCGATGGCGCCTTTTGGGGAAATCGCCGCGGGATCGAAATTGGACTCGGCCGCCACGATGCTGGTGATGAACGCCGCGGGCACGCGATGTTTGCGCGAGGCGGCGCTAATGAGAGCACGGGGATCGACCGGCCGGGGCATGGCCGCCGGGAGGGCGGGCGCGAAGGACCACGGCGGGAGAGACGGGCCGGGAGGAGGCAATAGCGTCCATTGGCCGTCAGTATCAGTATCAGTGTCAGGTGTTGGGGCGTCTTGAGCGGCCGCAACAAAGCACACCAGGAACAGGCCTAAGCTGGGAACGATAAATTTCATGCGTCAGGTATCCGGTATTTGATCGGCGTTTCTAAGCTAACTCGTGGCTAAAGCGACGCATTGGGACAACTGTGGATTCCGCGCGGCAAATCAATTTGACGAATGCACTTATTATAGCACCGATTTTCGATTCGGCCGAGTCTCCGAACCGGGAATCTCAGATTCCAGCCGGCCGATGGTCTGGTATTCAACAGTGGCAGGGATGTTGCGAATTGTAAAGGCGTGCAGGACCTTTGGCAGCAGATGACAAGCTGGTGGTGCCGGACTTTTCATGACCAGACGATTTGGCCGCGGCACGGTCACTATACTTGCCGCAAATGCGGGCGGGTTTGGGCTATCGCTTGGGCGAACGAGGTACGGTATGCGTGCGTACCGCGAAGAAAAATCGCTCCCATGAAGCGGCCACGCTACCGGCGTGCGCGGTATTCCGAGCTGTTGGAAAAGACCGGATGATGGCGGCCTGAGAGGCCGCCGCAGGCTGCGAGCCTGCCCCACTATGAAAAAGTGGCTACGCGCAGGCTGGACTTGCGCTCGTTGCGCGTATTCCGCCAGTTCACCTGCGGCGGGAAAAAGGCCTCGTCGATACGGTCGCGGTATTTCATGGCGATGTTCATGAGCGAATCGAGCAGCGACTCCGACAGAAGATGCGGCTTGAGACCGAGATCGATCAGCTTGGAGTGCCGGGCGTTGTAATAATGTTCTTCGGCCTCGACGCGCGGGGCCGGCAGATGGTCGATCGCCACGGCGAGGCCCATCTTCTTGGCGGCCACCTGCACCAGGCGGGCGAGTTCGCTAACTTTGAACTGCTCGGTGAATTGATTGAAGACGCGGCATTCGCCGGGGCGGGCGGGGGTCAGGCAGGCTAGCTCCACGCAGCGCACGGTATCGCGCAAATCCAGATAGCCGCGCGTCTGGCCGCCCTTGCCATAGACGGTCAGCGGATATCCGACGGCGGCCTGCACGCAAAACCGGTTGAGCACCGTGCCGAAGACCTCATCGTAATCGAACCGATTGATGAGGGCCTCGTCGATGGACACTTCATCGGTGATGGTTCCGTAAACCACGCCCTGGTTGAGATCCGTGGCGCGCAATCCCCAGATGCGGCAGCAGAACATGATGTTGTGGCTGTCGTGCACCTTGGAGAGGTGATAGAAGGAGCCGGGCTGCTTGGGGTAAGGCAGGACATCGCGGCGTCCGTTGTGCTCTATCGAGATGTAGCCTTCCTCGATGTCGATATTGGGCGTGCCGTACTCGCCCATGGTGCCCAGCTTGACCAGGTGGCATTCGGGCTGATACTCGCGGATGGCGAACAGCAGGTTGAGCGTGCCGACCACGTTGTTGACCTGGGTGAAGACCGCGTGTTGCCGGTCGATCATGGAATAGGGTGCGGCGCGCTGTTCGGCGAAATGCACAACAGCTTCGGGTTCAAAGGCCTGGATGGCAGAGGACAGAAACTCGTAATCGGTCACGTCGCCGACGAATGACTGGATGGTGCGTCCCGTGTGCTGCTGCCAGACTTTCAGTCTTTCGGCCAACGGGCGGATGGGCGTAAGAGTTTCCACGCCGAGCTCATGGTCCCATTGGCGGCGGGAGAAATTGTCAACGATGGCGATTTCATGTCCCTTGGCCGACAAATACAACGCAGTGGCCCAGCCGCAATAACCATCGCCTCCCAACACCGCAATCTTCATCTGTATGCTTTCGCTCCTTCTCGGTTTGGGGCGCGGTGGGTCGCGACCCGGTTCGTTTGTAAGAGGGATCTGTTCGTCACAGCGGGCCCAAACGGATCACGACCTGAACGGATTCCCGTTTATAGTAGCACGGTATTCAATGCACCTCATTCATAGCGCAGGGCTTCGGTCGGGTTGAGCCGGGCTGCGCGGTTGGCCGGCAGCAGGCCAAAAACCAACCCCACCATCATAGAGACGCTGAAGGCGATGGCAATGGATGTAACAGAAATCGGGATGTGTACGTTGTCGACAAAAACCTGTACGCCCAAAGGGATGGCGACGCCCACCAGGATACCGATGCTGCCGCCGGACAGGCTCACCAGCACGGCCTCGGTAAGAAATTGCGCCAGGATTTCGCGGCGGGAGGCGCCTACGGCCATACGCAGGCCGATCTCGCGCGTGCGCTCGGTGACCGTCACGAGCATGATGTTCATGATGCCGATGCCGGAAATCGCCAGGGCGATGGCCGAGACCAGCACGAGCACCAGGCTCAAGACCAGGGCGATGCTTTTGGCGGCGTCCAGAATCGCGGTGAGATTTTCGACGTGATAGCTCGCACCGGGCCGGTGGCGCGCTTCCAGGATCTGCTTGACGGAGGCCGTGACGGCTTCGACATCCTGCGGGGAACGCACTTCGACATACATGGGGTCGACGCGCTCGACGGGCGTGAAGTAGCGCAGCACGGTAAACGGAATCAGGATGGTATCCTGCGACAGTTCCGATTGGCCGAAGCTTTCGACGCGTTCCTTGAAGGTGCCGACGACGGTGAACTGCAATCCGTGTACCTTAATGATCTGCCCGACGGCGCCAGCGTGGGTGCCGTACAGCCGCTCAGCCAGCTTATCGGTGAGCAAGGCGACCTTTTGGCGAAGGCCCACGTCGCTGGCATCCAGGAAGCGGCCGGAGGTGACCACGAGGTTGCGCACGGTCTGGTAATCGGGATCGGAGCCGTTGACGCGCACATCGTGTTCCTTGCCGCCGATCAGCATGTGGTCGAAGCTATTGGCGATGCCGGTGGCGGCGACGATGCGGCCGGCCAGGCGCTCGCGCACGGCGTCGACGTCGGCCATCTTCACGAAGTCGGCATCGGCCTGGGTGGCGTTCTGAGTCCCGGCCTCGTAGTAGGCGAAGATCATGTTGGAGCCGACGCCTTCAATCTGTTCCAGGATGTAATCGCGGCTGGTGAGCGAAATGGTGATCACCAGGATTACGGATGCCGTGCCGATGACCATGCCCAGCGCGGTGAGGAAGGAGCGGGCGGGATTCGCTTTGAGCGCCTTGATGCTGAAATCGAGGGCTTCACCCAGAAACATGCTTAGCCGCCGGACGCTTTCTTGAGAAGCTTTTCGGCGTCGGCGCGAGGCGGATCGTCGGGGGTTAATTGGGCGGCCAGATAGCGCTCGAGCAGCTTCCGGGCGTCGGCCAGATTGCGGCCTTGGGCGATGTAAGTATCGGCGCGCGCGTAGAGCACTTGCGGGCTGTTAGGAGCGATTTTCTCGGCTTGGCGGAAGCTCTGATCGCTTTCCTGATAACGGCCCTGGCGGGCGAGGAAGCGGGCCAGGTCGACGAGGCGGGCGACCTGTTGGGGGGCCATATCGGCGGCGCGCTGCAGGTGTTGCTCGGCGCTCGAGAACTCTTTCCGCTTTTCGGCCAGGCGCGCCTGGGCCCAATGGCCTTCGACGGGATCGACAGCGGAGATTTGACTGGCGGTAGCGGCGGCTTTATCCAGACCTCCGCCCATAAAACCGGGCGCTTCCAGGTAATATTCGAAGAGATCGCTGAGGGCCTCTTTGTTGGCTGGGTTGAGCTGGACGGCCTTTTCGAAGTGCTGGCGCGCCTTACTGGCATGTGCAGGCGCGGTGAAAGGGCCGGCAGTTTCGGCGCGGCGGCCGAAGGCGCGGCCGAGCCAGAGTTCGAAGTCGGAATTGGCGGGATCGGCAGCGACGGCTTTTTCAAGGTTCTCAGTGGCCTTTTTGTATTCGCCCTGCATGTAATGGCTACGGCCGATCCAGGCATAGACGGGGCCGTCTTTGGGCTGGACGTCTTCGAGGATTTTGAGGGCGTTCTGGTAATCGGTGAGTTGGTAGAGCTTTCGGGCTTGATCGACGTCGGCGGAGGAGTCGGCCAGAAGCGGGAAACTGAATAGGATAAGGGCGGCGGTGATGCCGGCTCTGTTGCCGGGGGAGGCTTTGGGCATTTGTGATCTTTTTACATAGATGGTTTGGGCGGGCGTGGGGTTGCGCGCGGAATATTCTAACCAATTAAAGCCAATCATGCTAATTAATTTACAATCAGTATGTTGCATGGTTTTCTCAACGGCACGGCTGGCAATTTTTTATATTTGTAGGCCGGCTATACGGGAACGCGGTCAGCGCGATGACCTCCGAAGGCGTGGATGGTACGGGTTCCGGCGAGGACCTCGCCGCTATGTTCGGTTCCTCTGGGGATGAAGTACTCGTCTCCGGAGTTTAAGGGTATGCGGTCTCCGTTGACGATCAGGGTGTAGCATCCTTGGACGACGATCATGTATTCGTCGTAATCGTGGGTGTGGGCGGCGGAGGCTGCGGTTTGCGTGCAGGTCCAGAAGGCCATTTGGCTGCCGCCGGCTCCATCGAAGACGTAGCCTTCTACTCCCGGGGTGGCTTGCTGGCTGGCGGCGATGCGGTCGGCGGGGTGTTTCATGAAGGCGGGGAAATCTTGCATGGGGATTATTCTCGCACCGGTCGCGCGCAGCGGCGGAGCTATCGTCCCTGGGAATTAACGAATGTCCGCGGCGAGACGATCTGTGCAGTGTCGTAGCTCTTGAGACGCAGCAGGTCATGGTCGCGTGTAACGATAAAATCTGCCCCGGCTGCCTGGGCGTACTCCAGAATGGCGGTTGTCATCCGGGTCGTCGCAGAGATCGACCCTAGCCATAGGAGTAATTGAGATGCAGCGCTGCCACAGCGGTGGGAGAAAAAACTCCAGGTCAGCCTCAGTCCAACCGAACTTCCTGGTAAGGACTTCCGCGATCTCATTCATGATTGGTTTCGATATGTAGAGCCGGTGGCCCAAGCCCTCGACGAGATCAAATACTTTTTGAGATGTTTCCGCCAAAGACGAGCGCGGAGATATAGACGTTGGTGTCCACAACGATTCCCGTCACCTGGCTTTCTTCTTAGCTGTCTTGGCGCGCTTCTCGCTACGGTATTCCTTAACCAGGCGGGGGACATCCCGCTGGGTAACGCCCAGGGCTGTGGCCTTAGGTTGCGACGTTTCGTGCACCCGCCGCCAATATTGGTCGGATGCCAGGCGTTTCAGGCCTTCCCGAAGCACGCCGCTGACGCTGCGATTGGTGCTTTTGGCCAGGTGCTCCGCCATTTTGAGGTCGGCCGGCGGCATGGAGACGGAAACGGTAACGGCGGCCCTCATAGTGGTCGTGCTCAGTAGCACTCGCCAATACCACTATGCGGAGTAATGCTCCGGCTCTGCCCCCAACGGACACAGAGGTATACTGATGTGCCTGTGCGGTCGCCTCCATCGCCGACGCATTTCTCTGTTGAGGTCTGCCGTTGAACGCAGCGGGCAACTCCTCGGGCTAGCATACAGGCTGATTTTCCGATGGCGGCTCGATGGTTTGCACGCCCGACGCGCCGACTAGCGCTTAGCCGAGGAGATCCGCGGCAACTGCGGGTTCGATTGGAGTTCACTAGACTGGCGAGCTACCGACCAGTTTCTGGCTGCCCACTCGGACCACTTGAAAGCGGCGGCAAGCGCCCGCGGGGTACTTGGCAGGCCAAGGACTCTCTGAGCGGCGAGTCAATTCCCGGACACTGGAGGCTGGGATATCTTGCGTGGGGTGTCCGGCGTATCAGTTCCTGCGGTGACCCGAGGGGCGGCGAGCCGGTTTGTCAGCTATTGCCCATCTCCTTGGACGCCGTCACGAGATCGCTGAAGGAACCGGGCGGCTCGCCGCTTTCGAGCATGGCCTTGAACACAGCATAGGGATCGCTCCGGGAGCCGGACTTGCGCAGGGTGTCGTCATCGTTAACCCAGGCGTAGATTATGATTTTGTGTTCAGTAGAAAACCGGTAGAATAAACGGTATCTACCGTGGAACTTAGCCCGGAACCAATGCCGGTTCGCGGGACCGAGCGTATTTCCCTGGCGGAACTCGGGACCGTTGGGGTCTCGCGGAATGGCCTCCCGAATGTAGTAATCGATGGTCGCCAGGATTTTGGCCGCGGGATGCGAGGTATAGCCTTGCGGGTCCTTGGACGCCAGTTTCTCCACCCGCCTTACCAGCTTCTCGAGCTGTTCTTGAAACAGGGGATGCACCAAAAGGCGCCAGCCATGCGACTGCATCAGACGAGGGAGTCGTCGCCCAAGTCTTCGTCCGGGTTGATGGTCATGCGCTGAACCAGCGCATGGGCGCGTTTGACCAGATCAAGGTCCAGCGACTTTATTTGTTGCGGAGACCGCTTCATATCCTCCGCCAGGAAGCTGAGAAACGATTCGATGACGGGGTCACGCTCTTGTGGGCTGGGTTTCGTGGCGTTCTCCGCCACGACCAGCATCCGCCCAGGCCCGATCACGTGCGCCCGCACTTCTCCGAGGAACTCCGGGTGGCTTTGGAAGAGGGCCTTTTCAAAACGCAGCCCTAGGGAGTTGCCGGTCTTGGCTTGCCGGCCGCGGTAGCCGATCGTCTTTTTGATTCCGTTCGTTTTCAAGGTTGCCATTTTTGCACGAGCGCAGCGAACCTGGAGGGATTCCCTTCTGTGATAATGTTAGCACAATTGTGAGAACATTATAACTCGGCGCGCAAGTCAATCGATACCTCGCGTGGGGCTTGGGCAGGAAGAACGGTGGTTGTCAGACCCGCAGCCGGAAGGCGCATCGCTGCAGGTATAGTGGCTTTCGGGTCGCCTTCCGTTGCAGGCAAGCGCGGGACGAAAAGTTTGCGGGGCTGAAGCCCCGCGCCGGCTAAAGCCCGCCCTCCAAGGCTCAAGCGGGTGACATTTCGCGGGCGATGCGCAGGGCAGCTTCTTTGCCGCGCTCGCCGACTTCGCCCGGTGCGCCTACGCAGGAGGGGCAGCCGGCTTCGCAATCGCAGGCGGCCAACAACCCGGAGGTCAGTTGCACGAGGCGTTCGGCCATGCGATAGAGCGGGGCGCTTTGGCCGACTCCGCCGGGGTAGCAATCGTAGAGATATAGATGGGGCTCTTCGCTGAAGGCCACGCCCAAGTCGCGGGGATCGCACATGAGCAGGAGGGCGGCGACGGTGCGTAGCGCGTGGCCCAGGCCGGCGAGGCCGCTGCGCTTTTCGTCGGCGGTGAGATCCGGGAAGCGGGCCATGAATTCGGCGGGGAAGTGCAGCCAGAAAGAGGTGGTGTGCATTTCCTGTTCGGGCATGGAGAGATTGCCCGCGCCCACGTTCTCGTTGGTGTAGAACTTGATCTTCTTGAAGCCCACGATCTGGCGGTTCACGCGCACATCGCCGTAGGCCTTGCGCGCGCGGGCGATCGGCTCGCTCTCGAATTCCGCGAGGGTCTGCACCTGGGTGTAGTCGATGGCGTCGGTGTAGTAATCGCATTGGACGCGGCGCACGTAGGCTTTGCGCTCTTTGTAATCGAAGCGCTCGACGTGATACTGGCGGGCTTCATGCAGGTAGATGGCTTTTTCGTGGAGCGTGGTGAGAGCGGCGGTGAAAGCGACTTCGGCGACGACCTGCGGTTCGCCGGTAATATCCACGACCACGAAGTTATCGCTCGATATAGATCGCAAGCTGGTGGCGTCGGCGGGGTAGGAATCCGAAGTCCAGTGCCAGGCGCCGGCGGAGTGGTGCAGGAAGCCGGTTTCTTCGAGGAAGCGGCACGGCTCAGCGATATCGTGCGCGCCGAATTTTTCGCCATCCTGGATGGGCAGTTCGAAGGCGGCGCATTTGAGATGCGCGAGCAGGATTTCGAGGTTATCGGGGTTGATGTAGGCGTGCTCGGGGGAGCGGCCGAAGAAGTAATCGGGATGCTCGACGATGTACTGATCGAGCGGAGCGCTGGAGGCGACCAGCACGGCGGCAGAGGCGCTCTGGCGGCGTCCGGCGCGTCCGGCGCGCTGCCAGGTGGAGGCGATGGTGCCGGGGTAGCCGGCCATGACGACGGCATCCAGCGAGCCGATATCAATGCCCAGTTCGAGCGCGTTGGTGGCTACCACGGCGCGGATTTCCCCGTCGCGCAGCTTGCGTTCGATTTCGCGGCGCTCGCGCGGCAGGTATCCGCCGCGATAGCCGCGCACGGAATCGGATGCCAACGGGCCGCGGGCCTTCTGCATGATGGCATCTTTCAAGTAAGTCACCAGGATTTCGGTAGCCAGGCGGTTATTGGCGAAGACCAACGTCTGTAAGTGGTGCTCGATGAATTCGAGCGCGATGCGGCGCGCTTCGCCTATGTAGCTGCGACGGATTCCCAACTGGCGGTTCACCACCGGCGGATTGTAAAAGACGAAGAACTTCTCGCCGCGGGGTGCGCCGTTCGAATCGACAATATGAAAGGGTAACCCGGTAAGCGCCTCGGCCAACTCGCGCGGATTGGCGATGGTAGCCGAGCAGCAGATGAAGATGGGCGCTGATCCGTAGAATTCGCAGATGCGTTTGAGGCGGCGCAACAAGTTCGCCAGGTGGCTGCCGTATACGCCGCGGTAGTAGTGCAGCTCGTCGATGACCACATAGCGCAGGTTCTCGAACAGCTTGGCCCAGCGGGTGTGGTGCGGTAGGACGCCGGAGTGCAGCATGTCGGGATTGGTGAGCACGATGTTGGCGCGCTGGCGGATGGCTTTGCGGGCATCCTGGGGCGTGTCGCCATCGTAGGTGAACGCGCGGAGTTCGGAGCCCATGCGGCCGATGGCGGTTTCAAGTTCGTGGAGCTGATCTTCGGCCAGAGCTTTGGTGGGGAAAAGATACATGGCGCGGGCGCCGGGATCGGCGAGCAGCGCATTCAGGATGGGCAGGTTATAGCAAAGGGTTTTGCCGCTGGCTGTGGGCGTCACAATTACGGTATTTTGGCCCTGTTCCACCAGGTGGAAAGCCTCGGCCTGATGGGAATAGAGCTGCGCGATGCCGCGTTCAGCTAGCGCGCGGCGCAAAACGGGATTCACGGAGCCGGGCAGATCCTGATAGGTGCCGCTGGTGGCCGGTTCGTGGCGGATTGCCGCATGATGGAAGCGGGTGAGAGCCGCCTCGAGGGTGGGTGATTTGGGAGCCGCTAAAGTCAGGTCCATCCAGTTTCGCCTTTTCTTTGCTAGGCTACACGAATCGGCGCTGGATGGCAACTACTCCCGATTAAAGGGAGCCGCTTCGGAAGGCGAAGCCGGAGCAGGCCTCGACTATTCCTCGGGACGGACGAACTCGTAGCGTTCCAAGGTGGCGGCGACATCGTAAGCGGATTCGCCGGCAGGCGAAGGATCAGCGCGCACGACCTTACCAATACAACGCAAATTCACCCCGTGCTCCGAGTTTCCGCTGAGGGTGATGATGTATTCGATGGAGGCTCCGATGCCCGGTTCCCTCTCGGTCGTGAACAGCACCCCACCCGAACTGATGTTTCGGGTGAGCCCCATTTGGGTGATGCGTTCCGGCCCATTCCGGGTGATGGAGATCGGCAACTGGATGGTAAACCGGCGCGTGCGTCTTTGTTCCACTTAAGTAATCTAATTTCTTCTCGAACTAAGGTCAACTACTTATTTGAAAAATTGCATTATATAGTACCGGATCTGGTTAGAAACTTTAGTTTGGGTGTGGGACTTTAGTTCTACCTATGAGGAAAAAGAGAGTAAATAATCGGGCGATTCGAAAGGTGAGAGAGGAGAATTCCTAACAGGGCAGGGCTTCGGCTGAAAGCCGCGATCTAAACTCCGGTGCCGATTTGACGATTAGGAAGGTGTGAGCTTTTCACTCGGAGAGGTTTTTCCCGGTGTCTCGGTGCAATCTCGTTTGGTCCCGCGGACGAATGGCCATCCTGCAGCGTGCGAGTGGGATGCGCTTTTGCGGCAGGTTACCAATTCTCTACCCGGGATGATTCGGATGTGGGGAGCCGACGGACGCGCTACGTTTTTCAACAGGAGTTGGCTCGAATTCACCGGCTGTCATGCGCAGCAGGAACTCGCCGGCGGGTGGAGTAAGTTGCTGCACCCGGATGATCAGGAGGCGCAGCTGGCCGCGCTTCGGGTGGCATCGGAATCGCGTGAGCCCGTTGAAGCGCAATACAGAATGCGGCGGGCGGATGGCGAGTACCGCTGGATACTGGACCAAGGCGCGCCGCAGTTCGATCCACAGGGCGGCTTTTGTGGTTACGTAAGTCTGGCGGTCGACATTACGGAGCGCAAACACGCCGGAGACAAATCGAGTGGGCTCTTCAAGGCGGTGGAGCAGAGCCCGGCCAGTGTGATTATCACTGACTTGAACGGGAACATAGAATACGTGAACCCCAAGTTCACCGCTATAACGGGTTATACATTTGAGGAAGTGTTGGGAAGGAATCCGCGGCTGCTGAAATCAGGGGAGACGCGTGCGGAAGAGTATCGGGAGCTGTGGAAGACCATTCAGACGGGAGAGTGGCGGGGAGAATTTCACAATCGAAAAAAGAACGGGGAGCTGTACTGGGAGTCCGCATCGATTTCTCCGATCCGGGACGAAACGGGGAAGCCGGTGGGCTACCTGGCACTGAAGGAAGACATCACGGAACGTAAGCGCATGGAGGCGGCTTTACGCATATCGGAAGAACGCTTTCGCATCGCCGCCAGGTGCGCGGAGATCTGCGTTTACGATGTGGACGTGAAAACCGGCGCGGCGCAAGTCTTCAGTGCGGACCAGTTTTTGACCGACCTGGGGCCGGCGGCGAACTGGGAGCACGCGATACACCCGGAGGATCGCGAGCGGATTCTGGCGGCGATCGAGCGCCGGCAGCGGAATCCCGGGGAATGGCGGGAAGAGTATCGGCTGGTAGATACGGCAGGCGTGGTGCGGCATTATCTGGATTACGGCGCGGCGGAGCGCGATGGACGATGGATCGGGGCGCTGCGCGATATCACTAAGGCGAAGCAGGCCGAAGAGGGGCTGGCGCGCCTGGCCGCTATTGTGGAGTATTCGAGCAGCGCAATATTCTGGTTAGACGCGCAATTGGTAATCCGCAGCTGGAACGCGGCGGCGCAGAAGCTGTACGGGTATCTCGCCGCGGAAATCGTGGGCAAACCAGGGGTGGATTTGGCCGCACCCGGACGGCGCGATTTGGCCGCACAGAACCTGACATCGGCGCTCAGCGGGCAGCTTCTGCAATCGATCGAATCAGAACACAGGCGCAAGAACGGCCAGGTATTTCCGGTCAGCGTGACGGTCTCGCCCATTCGGGATGTGGACGGAAATGCGATTGGCGGTTCCGTCATTGTGCGCGATATAACCGAACAGAAGCGTGCGCAACAGGCTTTGATCGAAAGCGAGAATCGTTTTCGGGCGCTGGTGCAAGACAGCAACGACGTGGTGACGCTGATCGATCCGGAGGGAGTCATTCTCTACGACACACCCGGTATCTCCGAACTGCTGGGTGTTTCAGCGGAGCAACGGCAGGGGTGCAAACTGTTTGCATGGCTGCATCCCGACGATCTCGCCTACATGCGCATGATGCATGAAGAGTTACTAAAGGAACCGGGCACCCGGCTGCGGGCGCAATTGCGGCTGCGGCATGCCGATGGGAGCTGGCGGTGGTGCGATAGTTGGGCATCCAACCTGATTGAGGAGCCGGGCGTGCGTGCGCTGGTCATCAGCTTCCGGGATATCACGGAGCAGAAAGGGGCGGAGACGGCCTTGCGCGAGAGCGAGCTGCGCTACCGCAACTTGATCGAGGATGCCAGCGAGGCGATTTTCACCATCGATCTGGAAGGGAATCTCACTTCCATCAACCGCATTGGCGAACGAATCTCCGGGTATAGCCGGCGCGAACTGCTGACGATGAATCTACGGCGCGTGGTGCCGCCCGAATCGCTCGATGCGATCCAGCAGGCCATGGCGGCGCAGCGCCGCGGTGAGACCCCACCGCCGCTCGAGACCGAGGTCACCGCGCACGATGGACACCGGATAGCGATCGAGGTGAGCGGGCGGCTGCAACTCCGGAATGGCGTGCCGATGGGCGTGTTGTGCATCGCGCGGGATATCAGCCAACGCCAGCGGGTGGAGGAGTTGGAGCGGCACCGGCGGGAGGTTCTCGAGATGGTGGCCCAGAACCAGCCGTTAGATAGCATATTGCGCCGGATAGAGGGAATGATCGAAGATTACTATCCTGGGGCCGCAGCGCATATTCTGCTGACGGATGGCGCCGAGGTACCAGGCGCGGTGGAGCGCAGCGGGGCGATTGCGGACTGCCGGGGACATCTGGAAGTTCCCATCCGGTCCGGCGACGGCCGGCTGCTGGGGACGCTGCAGATCTGCCATCCCGCACCGTGGGAGGTCCGCGAACCCGAAAAGGTTCTGCTGGATTCCAAGGCGCGGCTGGCATCCATCGCACTGGAACACCGCATCCTCACAGACCGGCTGGCGCACCAGGCGCACCACGATCCCCTGACGGGTCTGCCGAACCGCGCGTTGCTGGAGGATCGGTTGAAGCAAGCCATCAGCCTGGCGCGGCGGCAGGGGAAATTGGTAGCGGTGCTCTACGTGGATTTGGACCGCTTCAAGGTTATCAACGATACTCTGGGGCACGACGTAGGGGACATGCTGCTGAAAGAAGCGGGCGAGCGGCTGGCGCGAACGGTGCGCGAATCGGACACGCTAGCGCGGACAGGCGGGGATGAATTCGTGGCGGTACTCAGCGGGATTGAGACCGTTCGCGACGCGGAACTGGTTGGCGAACGCATCCTGGAATCGATGCGGGATCCGTTATATTTGCAGGGGCACGAGTTGTACGCCAGCGCGAGCGTGGGCCTGAGCGTGTTTCCAGACGATGGAGGCGATCCTGCAACATTGCAGAAACACGCCGACGTGGCCATGTACGCGGCCAAGAGCCGGGGCCGAAACCGATTTCAGCGGTTTGCGCGTGAGATGAACAGCGCTTCGAGCGAGCGGCTGGAAATCGAGAATCAGCTGCACCGCGCGTTGGAACGAGGCGAGCTGGAACTATACTATCAGCCGCAGTTTCATTTACCGTCCGGGCAGTTGCGCGGCGTCGAAGCGCTGGTGCGGTGGCAACATCCGAAATTGGGTTTGGTCCTGCCGAACCGGTTCATACCGGTGGCCGAAGAGAGCGGGTTGATCATACCACTCAGTTTGTGGGTGTTGCGGGAGGCTTGCCGGCAGCACCAGGCGTGGCGGCGGGCGGGGTATCCGCCGGTCCAGATCGCCGTAAACATATCGGCCACGCAATTCTTGCGCTCAAATCTGCCGGAAACGGTGGCGCAAGCCTTAGCGGCGCACGAAATGGAGGCAGCTTATCTGGAGTTGGAACTTACGGAAGGAGTGCTGATGGTGGACGCCACAGACACGGCGCGCCAGATAGCGGAACTGCGGGGCTTGGGCGTGCGGATTTCGATCGACGATTTCGGTACGGGTTATTCGTCGCTCAGTTATCTCCAGCGCCTGCCGATCGACGATTTGAAAATTGATAAATGCTTTGTGAAGGGTATCGACCAGAGCGCGGCCATGCAACCGCTGGTGCAGGCAATCGTGGGCCTGGCGCACGGATTGAAGTTGACGGCCACGGCGGAGGGCGTTGAAACCGAAGGCGAGTTGGCGGTGGTGCGGGCGCTCGGATGCGATCGGGTACAGGGCTTTCTGCTGGGCACGCCCATGCCGGTAGACGAATGGGAACAATTCTGGAAGCCGGGCGCTCCCTTGCCCCGATCCGCGATGTGAGCGCGACTAACTGGCCAAGGGCTGCGCCCTTGATATCCCTGCGGGATATGGAAGACAGGAGTCAGGAGCCAGAAGTCAGAATGACCGCATAACGGTGACTAAGCGCGCGCCAGTCTGAGGACTTCTTCGGCGCCCGCACTCACCGCGGAAGCCACGCGGGCTTCTTCGTCGAGCAATACAGCGGCGGGCGTGCCCGGGGCCCCGAACAAGTTGCCAGTGTGGAAGTCGTGATCCAATAAAACGGGCGCGCGAAAGCCCTGGGCCAGGTTGGCTTCCGCCGTACCGGTGGAGACGACCAGCAGGCGCGGCGCTTCCTGGGGGGCGGTACGCTCCCAGGCCTGGATGTCTCCGAGCATCTGCTGGCAAAAGCCGCAGTCGGGATTCCAGAACAGCAGCAGATGGCGGCGGCCACGCAGCGCGCGCAGGTCGACGGTCGCGCCGTTCAAGTCGGGAAGGGCGGCCGGGGGAGCCAGTGCGCCTTTGGCCAAAGGCGGCGGGATAGCAGCCTTGGCGACCAGGGACTGGATGGCATCCGCACCCGAAGCGATGAGGCTGGCGATGCGGCCGTTCCGGATGAGCACGGCGACCGGAGTTCCCTCGGCGCGATAGGCGCGAGCGGTCTCGTCGGCGGATTGCAGCAAAACATTGTGCAGCTGGTGCTGTGCGGCGATGGTTCGATTCGTCGCCAAGTCGCCGCGGCTGATGAGCACGATGGACAGGCGGTCCGCGTGAGCCTGCTGCCATTCGGCCACATCGGGCAGCAGCGCATCACAGGCGCCGCATCCCGGCTCGGTGAAAATCAGCAGAAGCGTTTCACCGGCCTGGCGCAAGGCGTCGAGGGTAACCATGGTGCCGTCGAGGGCAGGCAATCGAAAGGGAGGCGCGGGAGTGTCGATGGGAAGGCCGGGCTCAGGCGCCGGAGGATGCACGCCGAGTTTCTCTTCCACGGCTTCGAGGCGCAACAGGAGCCGGCCGTTCTGCCGCAGCAGGTGCAGGAGCGCCCAGATCGACAACGCCGCCAGCGCCGCGAATGCAACCGAGAACGCCAGCACGGCGGCTTGGAAACGGTCCAAACCGGTTAACCAGGCGATGTAGCTGGGAGATGCCGAAATACGGGCTTGCAGGATGATCGCGCCGGCCAAGGCAGCGAGAACCACGTTGCGCATCAGTGTGGTCCAGCCTACGGGAGTGGAATGCAATTGGCCAAAACAGTGGCAGGCAGGCCGGCGGCCGCGGGCCATATTGAGGCCGATAACCGCGATGAATAAGACCAGCAGCGCGAGGGTTCCGGCGGCGCCCCAGACTGCCGACCGAGCGGGCAGAAGCGCTGTGGCGCACAACAGTTCGGTAAGGGGAAGCAGCCGCGCCAGGGTTGCAGCGAAAGTTGCGGGCGCGCCGAAATCCAGCACGGATTGGCGGGTTCCGGCTGGGTCGCCCAGTTTCGTAATCCCCGCCACGGCAAAGGTGGCAGCCAACAACAGGCGCACCAGGAGCAATGCACCATCCATCAGCCAATTATTCTAGCTGGTGGCGAACGCGGTTCAACCGCTCCCTCACGGTCGCGGCTCGGTTGCGGTGGCGGGTCGGTTACAAAGGCGGTTATTTGGGGTCCAGATTCGTCTCGAGATCCTCCGGCGTGATGTCGCACTTTGCGCCCGCGGCCGGAATGTCCACCTTGGCGGTCCACAAGATGGCATTCACGACCAGGCGGCGTTGATCTTCGAGGCCCCAGTTGCGGTGATAGTGGCCGCCGGTGAAGCCGAAGCCGCGCCCGCCGTCGGCACGCTCCACGGCCCAGGCTAGCGTCTCCTGCTCCGGTTTATCTTTAGGGAGCATGGCGGTCAAGATGGGCACCATACGCTTGTCGTCCTGGCGGAAGACGATGTGGTAATACCATTCGTCTTTGCTGCGAAAGGTATCCCAACCGTGCGAAATTGGGTGAGCCGGTGCGGTCTGGGTCAGTTCCACATCGCTCACCGGATTCTGCGAGTAGGGGCGGCGGTAGAAGCCGCCGATCCAGTCCAGAAGCTCCATGCCACCGTGGTCGCCGGGCACTTCGACGGCGTAATGCAGGCACGCCAAGCCGACTCCGCGCTTCATCAGCTTACCGAACGAGGCGAGACGATCGCCGGTCAGCAGCGGGTGGTTTTCGCCGCCATCCATGTAGAGCACGATGGAGCTGGCACCTTCGAAAAAAGAATCGTCGTCCGGCCAGCCCCCTTTCACCACGATGGCGTTCACCCCGGGATTCTGGCGCAGGCACTTGGCGAGCAGCAGGGCGCCCGCGTTGAACTCGTGTTCTCCGGGTCCGTGGCTGGGCTTGCCCGCCACCAGCACAATCTTGGCGGGCGGCGCAGCGAGCGCGGCGCAGCAGGCGGCCAACAGCAGCCACGCGGCTTTTTTCATTTGTGTTCCTTTTCGAGCCATGCGCGGACCCCGCCTTTCTTCTTGGCCGGCTTCACTTCGGCGCTGGCGGCTTTGGCGGCGCCATCGATGGCGGCCAGGGCGATGGGCGCCATGACCCGGTATCCTATGGCATTGGGATGCAGGCCATCATCCGAGGCATCGGCCGGAATGAATCCACCCTTGTCCGCCAGCGCCGTATAGTAATCCACGTAGCGGAAATGGCGCTGCTCGCAGAAGCCGCGCAGCCAGCTATTCACCTCCAGAATTTTGGACGGCTCCAGGTGCGCCGTGCGGGCGTATTGCGGATTTACGTCTTTGTGGTAATCGCTGACCGGCAGCAGGGAGGCGAACAGGGGCTCGATGTGATGCGCCTCGGCCAAGTCCGCGATCATGGACAAATTGTTCTCGATGGTAGTGACGGCCACGCTGCGGCCGAGGTCGTTAATACCGCCCAACACCAGCACCAGGCGCGGTTTCAAATCGATGACGTCGGCCTTCATGCGGTCGAGCATCTGGTCGGTGATCTGGCCGCTAATGCCGCGGTTCACGAAGTCGCGATCGCTTCCATAATACTCGTTGAGGCGCCAGCCGTCGGTGATGGAGTCGCCCAGAAAAACTACGCGCGGCTTCTGCGGCGAGGGGGCGCCCAGCTTTTCGTTGGCGTCCGCGTAGCGCTTCAGGTTATCGGGATCCGGATTGCGCAGCTGGGCTTCCTTCACGTCCAGCAGGGCGCGGAAATGCGAGTCGAGGCGATCCACATTGTCGCGCAACTCGCCGAACTGCCGGCGTCCTTCTTCGGCGAAGGGATAAGGCTTGGGGACGGTGTCGGCAATGGCCAGATAGGCGCGCGCCACGCTAAGGAAATTAAATGTATTCCCGGCGTTTTGGGGAGCCGCTTCCAGGTTGGCGAGCGCCTGGCGGGCATCTTCCAGCGCGGGCGCTCCGGCGCGCGTCAAGCCGGGCACGGCCAGGCCGGTGGATTCCATCAATTGCACGGTGCGCCGTTCCAGTTTGAGCGCGTCCTGATTGGAGAGCAAGGCGCTGCCGCTTTGGGCCCACGCCATGGCCGCCGCGGCCCAAAAACAGGCAAGCCACTTCATGTTTTTTCTTCCTTCTCCAGTTGTAGTGTAATCGTGCCGATGGTCAACTGCAGGCGCACGCGGATCTGCACGGGTAGCTTGCGCGCGTCGTCGGACAACCAGACATATAGGTGGCCGTAGCGGCGGTAGAGCACGTCGTTGAACAGGAAAGCCTCGTAGCGGATGGTCTTGAAGGCGCCGGCGGGCGTTTTGATATCCTCGCGCTGTTGCGCCTCGACGCGGGCCAGCACGCTGCGCTTGCCGTCGCTGACGGGCAACTGGGCGGTTTGACCGGGCTGCAGATTCAGCGTGCGGAGAGCGTACAGTCCGCCCAACACGTCGTGCACGCACGCGGGAATGTCGATATCGTGCGTGTTCACAACGGTGTGCTTGTCCAGATCCTTTTCGAGGTACTCGGCCTTGTGCGTTTCGCGGTCGAAGGTGACGCGAGTTTCTTTGTGGCGGCTGCCCTCCTCGGCTTTGAGGTAAGAGCCGGAAGAACAGAGATCCGCTTCCAGGTTCGAGATGTAATCGTTATTCACCTTGAAGAGCTTGGAGACCAGGCCGGTGGATTCGAGATGCAGATCGGCCTGCCAGCCGGGAGCGGAATGGTGCGGGGTGGGGGTCCACGCCAGCTGCGCTTTTCCGGCGGTGACGAGGCGCCATTCGATGGTGTATTCGAGTGTTTCCCGTGCGGGGAGCGGTCCTGGCGCGGCCACCATGAAGGGACCTACGGACATCACAAGCAGCATTTTGAATGCTGTCATTAACGCCAGTGTAACGCGGTTGGCGGCCTGCGAGGCCGCTGCAGGCAGGGTGCCTGCCCCACTCCTTTATACTGGGATTATTCTCGAAGTCAACGCCAACGGACTCTATTGCGCGCGGGGGGATTTCTATATCGATCCATGGCGCCCGGTAGAACGCGCGATCATCACGCACGCGCATGCCGATCATGCATGGCCGGGATCGGGCGCGTATTTGACGACGCGGCGCGGAGCAGCGCTGCTGCGGGGGCGCGTGGGCGATGAGGCGGCCATCCAGGCAGTGGAATACGGCGAGCCGGTCAGTTTCACCGGCGTGCGCGTCTCGTTGCATCCGGCCGGCCATATCCTCGGTTCCGCGCAGGTACGCCTCGAATCCGGCGGCGAAATCTGGGTAGTCTCGGGCGATTACAAGCTGGAACCCGATCCGACTTGTGCGGCGTTTGAGCCGGTCGCGTGCCACACATTTGTAAGCGAATCGACGTTTGGATTACCGATTTACCGCTGGCCGGCAGAGGCTGAGGTCCTTGCCGAAATTAACAACTGGTGGGCCGCCAACCAGCAGGCAGGGAAGGCCAGTATGCTGTTCGCGTACAGTCTGGGCAAGGCGCAGCGGGTGTTGGCGGGATTGGACGCCGAGACTGGTCCGATTTACACGCACGGCGCGGTGGAGAACTTCTGCCGGCTTTATCGCGAGGCAGGCATTGCGTTGGCGCCCACGACATACGCGGCTGCGGCGCCCGCGGACACGGACTGGAGCCGCGCACTGATTGTGGCGCCGCCATCGGCCAACGGCACAGCGTGGATGCGCCGGTTCGGCCAGCTTTCCACCGGATTCGTCTCGGGCTGGATGCGCATCCGCGGCGCGCGCCGGCGGCGATCGCTCGATCGGGGTTTCGTGCTGTCCGATCATGCCGACTGGGCGGGCATCCTGTCCGCGATTCGCGCATCCGGGGCGACGCGCGTTTGGGTGACGCACGGATATCGCGCGCCAGTCGTCGAATGGCTGAAACAGCAGGGTCTGGAGGCGCAGGCCATTGAGACACGCTTCGAAGGCGAGCAGGACGAGACCGGCGGGGAACCCGCGGAGGCCGAGCCATGAAGGCGTTCGCCGATTTGTATGCGGCCCTCGACGAGACTACCAAGACCAACGAAAAGGTGGAGGCGCTGACGGGTTACTTTGCGCGCGTGCCCGCGGCGGACGCGGGATGGGCGGCTACGTTCCTGATCGGCCGGCGCCCCAAACGGCTGCTGGAATCGCGGAAGCTGGCGCAGTGGGCGACGGAGGAATCCGGCATCCCCGAGTGGCTGTTCAGCGAATGCTACCACGCGGTGGGCGACTTCGCCGAAACCATCGCGCTGCTGCTGCCGCCCGCGCAGGCTTCAAGCGACCTGCCGCTGCACTACTGGATTGAAGAACGCCTGCTGCCGTTGCGCGATGCGGATGATGAGACACGCCGCGCGGCGCTGGTTTCGGCGTGGCGGGAGATGGACGAACGGCAGCGCTTCGCCTGGAACAAGATTATTACCGGCGAGTTTCGCGTGGGCGTATCGCAGAGCCTGGTGGTGCGCGCGGTGGCAGCGGTCAGCGGCCTGGACGCCGCCTCGGTATCGCATCGCCTGATGGGAGATTGGCAGCCTACGGCGGAGTTCTGGTCGCAATTGGTTGCCTCCGATACGGCCGATGCGGACATCAGCCGCCCGTATCCTTTTTTTCTCGCTTACCCGGTGGAAGGTCCGATCGAAGACTTGGGCGGGATTCGCGAGTGGCAGGTGGAATGGAAATGGGACGGCATTCGCGCGCAGTTGATCCGGCGCAAGGGGCGGACGTTCGTGTGGTCACGCGGCGAGGAATTGATGACGGACCGCTTTCCGGAGCTGGAGGCAGTGGGCGCGGCGCTGCCGGACGGCGTGGTAGTGGATGGCGAAATACTGCCTTGGAAAAACGGCGAGCCGCTGCCGTTCGCGCAGATGCAGCGGCGCACTGGCCGAAAAGTGCTGGGGCCGCGCATCCTGAGCGAAGCTCCGGTGGTGATGGTGGCTTACGATCTGCTGGAGTTAAACGGCGAAGATATCCGCGAGCGTCCGCTCGAATTCCGGCGCGCGTGCCTGGAGGGCATTGCGCCGATTGAATCCGCGCTGATCGTTTCGCCGATAGTGCGGGCGGATACGTGGGAGGAATTGGCCGCGCGCCGTCAGGAAGCCCGCGCGCGCAAAGTGGAAGGATTCATGCTGAAGCGGCTGGGATCGCCGTATCGCGTGGGACGCCGCCGCGGCGACTGGTGGAAGTGGAAGATCGAACCGTATTCGGTGGATGCGGTGCTGATCTACGCGCAACCAGGGAATGGCCGGCGCGCCAGTCTATTCACGGATTACACATTTGGCGTGTGGGACGGCGACGAACTGGTGCCGTTTGCGAAGGCGTACTCGGGACTCACCGACGATGAGATTCGACACGTGGATGCATTCGTGCGCGCGAATACGATGGAGAAATTCGGGCCGGTACGCGCGGTGAAACCAGAATTGGTGTTTGAGCTGGCGTTCGAAGGCATCCAGCGCTCGCCGCGGCACCGGTCCGGGATTGCGGTGCGTTTTCCGCGCATGGCGCGATGGCGGACCGATAAGCAGGCGAAGGACGCGGATACGCTGGAGACGATACGCGCCCTGCTGCCGCCGGCGGGGGAGAAAGTTTGAAAAGCGCTGTGGCGCACGCTTCAGCGTGCCGGGCGGGACTTCAGTCCCGCCTTACGGCGAGCTGAAGTTCGCCGCAGCAAGCTAAAGCTCGCGCCACAGGGATTCATCTCAGTTGTCGAAGGGCTTTCCTTCGTCGAGAGATTTGGCCATGGCGTCCAGGTTCTGCTTGTTCACCGGGTCGGGGGCCTGCGTGAACGCTTTGTGGGCATACTCCGCGGCCTTCTTGTAATCGCCGACGGCCATGTAACCGCGCGCCAGGCCGACGTTTACGGGCCATGCCTCGCCATTACGCTCGGCATTCAGCTTGAAGATTTCGAGCGCCTCCTGAGTCTTCTTTTCGGCAAGTAACTGGCGGCCGTACTGGTGGATATCAAGACTGGTCGCAGTGGGGTGATGCAGGGCGGTCACCATGATGGCTTGGGCCTCGGAATCCCGGCCCAGTTTCGATAAGACGAGAGCCTTGGTGCTGAGAGTATTGTAGTTAGTCAAACCTGAGAAAGGCATGCTGATGGCCAGGTCCGCCCACTTGAGTGCGTCTTCCAGATTCGTACCGGCCTGGACGCAAAACTGCGCGGCTGCGTCGTATGCCTGCGGATTGAAGCCAGCGCCGCCCGTCAGTTCCTGGTGCAACTTAGTAACATAGATCTCGTTGATATTGTCCACTTTGATCTGGAAAGGCACGGCGAGATCTTCCCACTGCAGTTCAGCAGTGGCTTCCGATGGGCGCCGGGTAGTGAACTCGTAAGTCAGCCACTCACGGTAATCGTGCTTGGCCGGTTTGACCTTCACGCGCAGCGCGTCCTGGCTGTCATCGTAGAAGAAGCTACCCCAAGCCGACGAGTTCCTGGAGAAGATGATGGTCCATTCGTCGGGACCGGCGATCAAGTGCAATCCGTAATGGCCGGCCGGCAGCGGCTGGCCTTCGATGGCGATGGGATCGGAGACCGTGAAAACAGTATTCTCGTTCGCGCCGCCACGCCACGGGCTCGGCTTGCCGCCCCGGAAACCAAGGTCGGTCATGCCGTAGGGGACCAGTTTGCCCCAGATTTCGCCGCGCCGGTCTTTGCCATTGGGACCGTGCACGGCGGGGCTGGAGTAATCGATGGTAACTTTCACGGGACCGATGAACTGAGTCACCGAGGCTTTCTGGTTGTTGCCGCTAGGGGGAAGGGTCAACCCGGGAAACTGGGCGGACAGCGATCCGGACAGAGAAAGAGCGATGGAAATCTGAAGCAGAGTACGCATACGTCAGCAGACGCGGCAACTCCGGATTCGTTTGGCCGTAGTCAGCGGATAAATGGAGTTAGTCGGGCACACCGGCAGGCTTCGACGCAAAGCTATAACGCATGCCATAGCGGTCCGGGCTGGGGAGCAATTTTCCTGCCAGAGCGGAAAGGGGAGAAAAGCGGCGCGATATTCAGGCGAAGAGAGATGCGAGTTGTAGTGCGAGGCCGGGCAGGAGGTCGGTCTCGATCGGTCGGTTCCATTCCAGGGACCGGGCCGTCTCGCCGCGATGGATTTGCACGGTGCGGGATTTTGGAAAAACCTGCCAGACTTCGGTAGTGCCGCTATGCAGGTAGGCGCGGACCTTGTCATGGCTATCCGTGGCGCGTTCGCTGGGCGAGATGACTTCGATGGCGATGTCGGGGGCGCCGGGTACAGGGATCTTATCGGGATCCAGACGGCGCGCGTTCCCGGCCAACAAAATGCACAGATCCGGGCGGACGCGATCGTTGTCGGATAATGCAAATTCGACATCCTGGTAAGCGAGGCCCTCGATCGTGCCTGCCTCGAGATATTGCTGAATTGCCACCTGGATCCGGAATACGATATCTTGATGGCGAGGCGTCGGACTCGGCATGGAAATCATCTCTCCGTTGACCAGTTCCCACTGGCGGCCCTCCTCGTAGGGCATGGCATCGAACTGGGCACCGGAGATGGTAGTGATTGTGGCCATGGAAAATCTCTCCTCTATTATGGCTCAAGTGCGGCGCCGCCGTGGCTAACAGACAATAAGCTACGCCAATACTGCTTCGGTCTCTTCGCTCGCCGTGAAGTATGCGCAATCCGGATGATGAAACACCAGCGCACTTACGCTGGCTTCCGGATCCATCATCATACCTTCGGTCAGCCGCACACCAATGTCATCCGGCCGCAGCAACTTCCAGATACCTTGCTGGTCATCCAGGTTGGGACACGCCGAGTAACCGAAGCTATAGCGCTTGCCGCGGTACCGCGAGGTGAAGCGCTCCTGCATGCTCATGGTAGGCGGATCGGGAAAGCCCCAATCTTCGCGGATGCGGCGGTGCAGCCACTCGGCGCAGCCTTCAGCCGTCTCGATGGCCAATGACTGTAAGCCATGTGACTTGAAGTATGAGCCGGCTTGTTTCCACTCCTCAGCCTTATCGCGAATGCCGGCGCCCGCAGTAACTACGAATATAGCCAGGTGATCGCGCTTACCATCTTCCGCGTCGAGGATGTAGTCGCTGAGACACAGACCTTCGTCGCGGTGCTGGCGGCCGAAACGGAAGGTGTGCAGCGGAGCCGGCGCGCCGGGAACAAATAAGTGGATGGCGTTGCCGTCGCGCTCCGCCTCGAAGAACTGCCAAACGGCTCTTACACGCATGAATTGCGCGGCTTCGTGCTTCAGCTCCTCCATGTTATGGAAGAGTTCGAGGGCCTTGGGCTCATGCTCCACCAGGTTCTTCTCAAAGTTACCCTTATAGCCCAGATGCTTGCCGTAGAGCATATGCGGGTTGATATAACTCCAGACTTCGGCCAGGTGCGGCACGTCGCGCACTTTGCGTTCGAGGGAGGGTACCGCGGGAATCGGAATATCAGGCCGCACTTTGCGGCTGCGTGTTTCGGTGACACGCACGGGCGTTTCCTCCGCGGCCGGCGCCGGCGCGGGTGCCTCGACATAAGTGTGATCGAGCATAGTAACCTCGCGCGCGGCGGGATCCATGAGACGGTTCATCAGATCCAAACCGGTCATGGCGTCTTTGGCGTAGCAGACGGCCTCGCCATAAGCCGGGGCGATGCGCGTGCGCGTGAAGCGGTCCGACAGCGCCGCGCCGCCCACTAACAGCGGCACGTGGATGCCGGCATCTTTCAGGTCGCCGGCGGTAGTCACCATCTGTTGTGCGCTCTTCACCAGCAGGCCGGAAAGCCCTATCGCATCTGGCGCGTGCTCCTGGAAAGCGCGGATCAGCATATCGGGCGGCACCTTGATGCCCAGGTTGATCACGCGGTAACCATTGTTATTCAGGATGATCTCGACCAGGTTCTTGCCGATATCATGGACGTCGCCCTTTACCGTGGCCAGCACGATTTTGCCGCGGGCCGCGGAATCCGCCTTCTCCATGAACTGCTCGAGGTGCGTGACAGCGGCCTTCATGGCTTCGGCCGATTGGAGCACCTCGGCGACAATCAGCTCGTTGTTGTTGAACAATCGCCCCACTTCCGCCATGCCGGTCATCAGCGGACCATTGATGATCTCGAGCGGGGTGGCGCCTTCCGCGCGCTTGCGCTCGAGATCGGCGACCAGGCCGTCCTTAGTGCCTTCGATGATGTAATTGGCCAGGCGCTGGTCGAGCGGCAAATCTTCCGGGCGGACCTTGGTGCGCGCGCCGGTCTTGCGGAAATGGTCGCTGACGGCGGCGATGTGGAACTGGTTAATGGCCGCGCGCTGGTCGAGGGTTTGCCGGCGCCAGTCTTCCGGCGCGATCTGCAGTTCCTCGGGTCCGTCGGCGGGCGGCGTGTTGAAGAGCAGGCTCTCCGCCAGGCGGCGTTCGTCTTCCGGGATGGATGCGAATCGCTCCAGCTTCTCGGCGTTCACGATGGCCAGATCCAGCCCAGCCTTGGTGCAGTAATAAAGGAAGACCGAGTTCACTACTTCGCGCGCGGCAGCGGGCAGTCCGAAAGAGACGTTGGAAATGCCCAGCACCGTCTTCACATAAGGGATGTCTTCCTTGACGAGGCGTACGGCTTCAATGGTCTCGACCGCGCCGCCGATGTAATTGACATCGCCGGTAGCGCACGGAAATACCAGCGGGTCGATGATAATATCTTCCGGCGCGATGCCGTACTTTTCAGTCAGTAACTCGACGGACCGGCGGGCTACAGCCAGCTTGCGCTCGCGCGTGAAGGCCTGCGCCTGCTGCTTATCTTCATCGATGCAGCCCACAATCAGCGCCGCGCCATAGGCTTTGGCGATGGGACAAGTGCGCTCGAATTTTTCTTCGCCGTCCTCCAGGTTGATGGAATTGATAATCGATTTACCCTGGCAGTAACTCAGCGCCAACTCGATCGCGCGCGGATCGGTGGTGTCGATCATTACAGGAGCTTTGACCTTACGGATCAGTTTCTCGTAGAACGGCGGGATATCTTTGATCTCGTCGCGGTCGGTGCTCTGCAGACAGACATCTACGATGTGCGCCCCGTTTTTCACCTGGCGGCGGCCGATTTCAGTGGCCTCTTCCCACTTCTCCTCCGCCATCATGTTCTTGAAGAGGCGCGAGCCGATCACATTAGTGCGCTCGCCCACAATCAAGGGACGATTACTGTCTTCGGCTTCGACTAAGTCGATGCCGGAGTAATACGCCCGGTGCGGCGACGGCTTCAGCGCGCGCGGTTTCTTGCCCTCGGCCATCTGCGCGACCATACGGATGTGCGCCGCGGTGGTGCCGCAGCATCCGCCTAACAGATTCAGCCAGCCGTTTTCGACAAATCGTTCGAGCTGCGCGGCAAAAGACTGCGGAGTTTCGTTGTACTCGCCCTCGACGTTGGGCAGGCCGGCGTTGGGGTAACACGAAACGCGCGTGGCGGCCATCTCGCTGAGTGTGCGCAAATGATCCGTCATGAATTCGGGACCGGTGCCGCAGTTTAAGCCGGCCGCTATCAAGTCGGCGTGCGAGATCGACGCGTACAGCGCATCGGCGGTCTGCCCCGCCAGCATGGTCCCCATGGTTTCGATGGTGCCCGAGACCATCACAGGGATACGGCGGCCGAGTTCGCGCGCCAGGCGCCGGATGGCCAATAAACCAGCCTTGATGTTGCGCGTGTCCTGGCAGGTTTCGAGCAGCAGGACGTCCGCTCCGCCATCGATCAGCGGCTTGGCCAGATCGTAATAGTCCTGCTGCAGATGGTCGAAGGCGATGGTGCGGCTGATGGTGATGCTCTTGCGTGTCGGCCCCATGGAGCCGGCTACGAAGCGCGGCTTCGCCGTGGTGGAGAATTCGTCGGCGGCCTGGCGCGCGAGGCGGGCGGCCGCCGCCATCAGTTCGTAAGATTCACCGTCGACGCCGTAATCCACCAGGTCGCTTTTGGTTCCATTGAACGAATTGGTTTCGATAATATCGGCGCCGGCCTCCAGATACGCCCGGTGGATACCGAGCACCACATCGGGTCGCGTTTTGACCAGGATTTCGTTGCAGCCTTCGAGCGCGGGCCCGCCGAAGTCGTCAGCCGTGAGGCGCTGTTGTTGCAGCATGGTGCCCATGGCGCCATCGATAACCAGTATGCGGCTGTCGAGCGCATCGAGCAGGGCTTCGCGGCGATCCTCAGGGGTAGTCATGGCGGCTGCGGTTATCTTGATTTTAGCAGTTGCGCCGTCCGCCCTACAAAGTTCGCTAACGTCTATCTGTTGGGCTGTTCTGTAAGAGTAATTGCCGCGTTCAGACGGAAGGTGAGTTTGGATTCGGTCGGCAGCGTAACGGCTTTGTCGCGGGTGGCCAGCACTCCGCCGCCGCCGGCCGCGCCGCCCGCGCCCGCTCCAATCGCAGCGCCCTTGCCGCCTCCGGCGATGGCTCCAATGATCGCGCCAACACCGGCCGCGGCAGCAACAATTCCCACCTGGTCCTGGGTGGCCATCATCTCGCCCTGCTTGCGCAGCGTCTCGGTCTTGATGGCGACGTGTTGGCCGTCGGAAGTATGCAGCTTGGTTAGTTCCAACGAGAGCTCCGCCTTACCTTTGGCGTGACTGGATTTCTGCGCATCCACCACGCGGCCTTCCACATGCGCGCCTTTTTCGGCGATCACGAATCCGCCGGCGGAGAGTGGGGCATCCAGGGTGCCGGTAAAGGTGTCGCCAGCCTGGTTGTTTTCGCTCGATAGCTTCTCACCCAAGCGGATGGGCAAGGTCATGCCGGCAGGCAAAGTAACCGACGGCGCCGGGGTCGGGGCGGGGGGTTCGACGGATTCGGTGGCTGCGGGTGCGGGAACGGGTGCGGGCTCGGGCTCATTCGAAATCGGGGGGGCGACAGGTTCCTGAACGGGCAGCGGCGATGGGGCCGCGGGTGGATCGGGCTGCGCGGGCGGCACATTCTGCGCGACCGTCACGGGCGGGGCCGGATGGGCGGGCTTGACACGGTGCACGGGCCGGGGAGGCGGCGCCGGTTCAGGCTTGTCCGGAGGTGCCGGAGCAGACACGGGCGCGGGTGGCGTGTTCTCCGGAGCCGCTGCCGGGGCAGGCACGGCGGCCGGCGGCGGGACGGCCGGAACGGGTGCAGCCGCGGGCACGGCGGCGACGATGGGAGCCGCGGCCGGTTTCGGCCTTTGGGTGAACTTCATGATGAGGGCGCCACCCAATGCCCCAACCAGGACCAGAAGCCCAATCTGAAACGGTTTCATGTGGTCGCGTACCTTCACTTGAGTCGGACGGACCGGCTCGCGCTTTCGTTTCCAGTGTAACGCCGGGTAGAATGAAGATTCCAGGCGATGTTCCGCTTCCCAACCCAATTCGGGATCGGGCCGGTGCGCGTAGCTCCGGCCACCGTACTGGCGCCTATGGCCGGCGTGACCGATACGGTATTCCGCCGCTTCATTCGCAATCTGGGCGGATGCGGCCTGCTGATGACAGAATTCACCAGTTCGCACGGTGTGAGCGCTTCGTTGCGGGCCCGCAAGCCGACGCGCACGCTGGTGAAATATCTGACCTTCGATCCGGTGGAGCGGCCCATTACTGCGCAGTTATTTGGCGCCGATCCGGCGATTATGGCGGACGCCGCGCGGGTGTGCCAGGACCTTGGCTTCGACATTGTGGATCTGAACTTCGGCTGCCCTGTGAACAAGGTGGTGAAATGCAATGGCGGCTCGGGCCTGCTTCGCGATCTGCCGCTGGTGGAGCAGTTGCTCAAACAGGTACGGGCGGCGATATCCATTCCGCTGACAATCAAATTCCGCGCGGGCTGGAACGATCGGGAACTTGTGGCGGTCAAGATGGCGCGGCTGGCCGAAGATTGCGGCGTGGCGGCCGTGGCACTACATCCGCGCACGCGCGAACAGGGATACAGCGGACTGGCCGATTGGACGCGCATCGCGGAAGTGAAGGCCGCCGTGCGCATCCCGGTAATCGGCAATGGCGATATCAACTCGCCGGAAGATGCGGTGCGCATGGTAGCAGAGACCCATTGTGACGCGGTCATGATCGGGCGCGCGGCGTCGTCGAACCCGTGGATCTTTCGGCAGATCGAACAATATCTGGCGGCCGGCACTTACGACCAGCCCAGCCACCAGGATCGCTACCAGATGATGCGCACTTACTACGCCATGCTGATCGAGCGCGACGTGCCGGACAGCGTGGGGAAGATGAAACAATTCGCCACCTACTTCACGCATGGTGTGCGGCATGGGGCGCAATTGCGCGCGGCCATCTATCATGAGTGCGAGGCCGGCCGGATCCTGGAGTTAGTGGATGAGTTCTTCAGCCGCGAGGTCGTAGCCGCCTGAGTCCGGTGAAGAAGGTCAAGATCATAACGGATGGTTCGTGTTTGGGCAATCCCGGACGGGGCGGGTGGGCCTGCATCCTGCGGTACAACCAACATAAGCGCGAGTTGTATGGGTACTCTCCGCACACCACGAATAATCGCATGGAGCTGACGGCTGCCCTCGAGGGGCTGAAGGCGCTGAAGGAGCCATGCGAGGTGGAAGTGATCACGGATTCCGAGTATTTGAAGAATGGCATCACCTCGTGGGTGACTAACTGGAAGCGGCGGGACTGGATGACGAGTCAGAAGAAGCCGGTCGTCAACCGGGATCTTTGGGAGGAGTTGGACGCGGCCGTGGCGCGGCACAAGACCGCATGGGAGTGGACCAAAGGTCACGCTTCGCATGCTGACAATAACCGCTGCGATGAACTTGCGCAGATGGCGGCGCGGGAGCAGCGGCGCAGCGCGGTGTGAGGAGGGCGGGCTTCAGCCGGCGCGGGGCTTCAGCCCCGCCACACCCAGCCTTTGCTCGAAATCCAGCCACTTTTGGCAGAAGCGCGGCCTGAGCGACGTTACGGTCCCTTCAGAAGCGAGTCGCACCGTCACCGTGAATTGGTGTTTCGCCACGCCGATCACGGGAACTCTGTCGGTGACGGATGCCTCCGGCACAACGCAGTACGTCACCATTACCGGGGAACCATGAGCTTGAAACCCAGGACGCTGCGCGCGGCTGGGTCCTGCGACGGCAGTCCTTCGCGGAAGCAGAGCCGCAACCAAAAGGTCCGATACAGCGGTGCTGAAGCGCCGCGCCGGCTAAAGCCCGCCCTCCAAGGCCAGCCTGCGTTTGCATTCGTCGAGCATAGCGGCCGTGCGCGTGGCACCCACCCGCGTGACGCCCAAAGCGCGCACTTGGAGCAGGGCATCCAGATCGCGGACGCCTCCCGCCGCTTTCACTTGCACGTATTCGGGCGAGTGGCGGCGCATCAACGCCAGATCTTCCATCGTCGCGCCGCCGGTGCCATATCCGGTGGAGGTCTTCACCCAGTCGGCGCGCAGCTCCCCGCAGACCTCGCATAGCCGGATTTTCTGCGTATCATTCAAGTAGCAATTCTCGAAAATCACTTTCACCTTCTGCCCGGCCGCGTGCGCCAGCTCGATCACCGCACAGACATCCGACTGCACGTAGCCCCAATCGCCGCTGAGGACCTTGCTGATGTTGACCACCATATCGAGTTCCTGGCATCCATCGGCGAGTGCCTGCCGCGCCTCGGCTACTTTGATCGCGGTGGTGTGTCCACCATGGGGAAAGCCGATGGTGGTGCTGGCATTGACGGCGCTGCCGCGCAACGCCTCCGCGCAACGCTGCAAATAATACGGCATGATGCACACGCTGGCCACATCGTATGCCAGCGCCAGTTGGATACCGCCTTCCAGATCGTCCACTGTCAGCGTGGGATTCAGCAGGGAATGGTCGATCATCTTGGCCATTTCCAGGTAGGTATAGTTCACGTTTTCCTCGCCGTCCGCGCACCAGTGTAGCGCGTTATGCTGGGCCACAGAAAGAAGATGACGATTCGAATAATGCAATTTCAGATCGCGGCTGCTGTGGCCGCATCCGTAGCGGCTGGCCTCTCACCCGCGGCGCGGGCGCAAGGCGGATTCAGCGGACCGGGCCGCTACGAGATCTCCAACGTCAGATCCGGCAAGGTCATCGACCTGGATCGCAACGACCAGACCAGCGTCATTCAGTTTTCCGCGCGCAACACCGACAACCAGCAGTGGGACGTAGCTCCCGCCGAGCCTGGATTCTGGTATCTGCGCAACGCTATGAACGGCGCGGCGCTGGAGGCCGTCGGATCCGCAAACAGCATTCCAGTCCGCGGCGTGCCCTTTACCGGAAGCCCTGCCCAACAGTGGCGCATTGCGCCCGGCAGGAATGGCAACGCCCTGATCACCAACCGGCTAGGCAAGACTTTGGATATACCGAACGGGTCCACGCGCGATGGCGTTCGTGTCCAGACGTATGCCGTTAACGGCGAAGCCAATCAACAATTCGTGTTCCGCCGGTTGGCCGATCTGGCCCGCCGCGGGGCCTTCCCCGATGCCGATGATTGGGATCGGGAGCGCCGCTGGGAGCGCTATTATGGCCGATTCGATGAGCGCGCGCAGCGCTGGGGACTGGAGGGCGATGGTGTGTGCTTTTATCGCGAGCCGGGATATCGCGGACGGGCGTTTTGCGTGCGTGTGGGGGAAGAGGTGCGCCGCCTGCCTGATCCGCTGATCGAACGGTTCGCCTCCGTGAAGTTTTTCGGCCGCGCGCGCGGTGTTGAGGTATTTGCGGAGTCGGAATTTGGTGGCCGGCGCGCGCGGCTGGACCACGATCAGCCCGACCGCGTGGGTGCGTTGGGCCGGGTGGTTTCGGTTCGCGTGTACTGAATAACTGATTTGCGTGGGGCGGGACGTGGACGTCCCGCGCAGGCGTGGACGCCTGCCCCACGGCAATCCAAACGTTGGGCGCGCCCGCCCGTCTATCCAAACTACGGGCTATATTAGATAGATATCGCAAGGCGGCGCTTCTTCGAGGCACTAGTGAAAACACTCCTGATCTCCATACTGTTAACAACTGTATCCCTAAGCGCGCAATCCACGCGCGGCTCTATTGGCGGGGAGATCACCGATGCCGCCAAAAAACCGCTCTCGGGCGCGGCGGTGACGTTGACGGACCGCGACACCAACAGGAAGCGTACAGTTGCGGCCGGCAAGCAGGGGGATTTCCGGATTACGCTGCTCGATCCCGGTACTTATCGACTCGAGGTAAAGGCGCCAGGTTACAGCAGCTACTTCCAGGATTTGATCCTGGACATGAATCAGGAGATTCGCGTGGACGTGGCGCTGAGCCTCCCCCCGGCTGACATCGTTACGGTGAACGCCACACGTAGCTTGCTACGCACGGACTCCGCCACCGTCGGCGGCATCATCGACACCCGCCAGATTCAAGACCTGCCCCTGGACGGCCGCGATTTCTTCGCGCTCAGCCTGCTGATACCCGGAGTGGTTCCGCCGGCGGAAGGCTCCGCAGCCTCGGTGCGGGGTTCGTTCTCCATCAACATTAACGGCGCGCGCGAGGATGCCAACGACTTCCTGCTGGACGGCATCTATGACGGAGATCCCAAGCTGAATGGCGTGGCGGTGACCCCGCAGGTGGATGCGGTGCGCGAATTCGAGGTCCTGTCAAGCACCTACGACGCTTCGTTCGGACGCAACGGCGGCGGCCAGATCAGCGTGGTGTTGCGCTCCGGCACCAATCAGTTTCATGGCACGGCCTACGAATTTTTCCGCAACGCCGTTTTCGATGCGCGTAACTACTTCGCGCCGTCGGATGCGCCCGCGCCGCAGGACCAGCGCAACCAGTTCGGCGGCACGTTAGGCGGACCGATCGCGAAGGACCGCACCTTCTTCTTCATGGACTATCAGGGCACCCGCGACAACACCGGCATCACGCAGGTTACCAACGTGCCGACGCTGGCCGAACGCACCGGCGACTTTTCGCAAAGCAGCCTGCCGGCGATCAATCCCACTACCGGCACGCCATTCCCGAACAACCAGATTCCGAGCTATTATCTGGACCCTACCGGCGTGGCGATCGCGGCGCTTTATCCGGCCCCGAACCGCGCCGTGCTGAACCAGAATTATGTATCGTCACCGGTGGGGCGCCTGGGCGACGACCAGTTCGATGTGCGCGTCGATCACAACCTGTCGCCTTCCTCCCAATTGACCTTCCGCTACAGCTTCGCCAACAGCAGCTTGTTTGAACCGTTCACCGGTCCCAGTTTCCCGTTGCTGCCCGGATACGGCGATAACGTTCCCAGCCGCGATCAGAATGTCCTCGCGGCCGAAACTCACGCTTTCACGCCGGCGCTGTTGAATGAATTCCGTGCCGGATTCGACCGCGTCTCACTGGGCGTCTATCAGCAGGATATCGGGCAAAACATCAATAGCGAAGTAGGCTTGCCGACGATTTCGACCAACCCGCGCGATTACGGACTGACTTCCATTACGGTTACCGGATTCTCGCCGCTCGGAGATGAATCCAACAATCCGCAGCATGGCACCACCAACGTGTATCAGTTGAACGATAACCTGACGTGGGTGCACGGCCGGCATCAAGCGAAGTTCGGTGTGGATTACCGCATTACACAGCAAAATGCATATCGGGACGTGGAATCGCGCGGCTTTATCGACTTTACAGGATTGCTGCTCGGCAACGCTCTGGAGGAGTTGCTGCTGGGTCTGCCGACCGACTCCGGTGTCGCTACTCTCGACAACCCGGAGCATCTGCGGACGCACAGCTACAATTTTTTCGCCAACGACACTTGGCGGGTGCGCCCGAATCTGACGCTGAACCTGGGGCTGCGCTACGAATTCAACTCGCCCGGTGTGGACGCACAGAATCACGCGAACCTGTTGGATGAGACCACCCAAACGCTGGTGCCCGTGGGCACCGACGGCATGCCGCGCGGGGGGTATCTGCCGGATCGCAATAATTTCGCGCCGCGCTTTGGCGTGGCTTGGTCGCCGGGCAGTTCGTCGCGCACGGTTTTGCGCGCCGGCTACGGTATTTACTTCGATCAATCGTCGCTGGCTCCCAGCGAAGGCCTGTATTTCAGCCCTCCGTATTTCAATTTCAGCACTTATTATCCCCTCGGCCCGACCGCTCCGCTGTTGCTATCGGACCCATTCCCCAGCGACTTTCCTTATCCCACGCCCACCTCCGCGCTGGCCTTCCAGCGAGACCTGCGCACGCCTTACATTCAGCAGTGGAACTTTAACATCGAGCGCTCTCTCGGCGGCAGCCGCATGTTCGAGATTGGCTACGTGGGCTCGAAGGGTACAGATTTGATCGGCGCGCGGGACATCAACCAGCCCCCGCCCTCGGCCAATCCGAATTTCGTGCGTCCGTTGCCTGAGTTCGCCGACATCGATTTGCTCGAATCCAACCGCAATTCCATCTACCATAGCCTGCAGGCGCGCTACGAACAACGATTGGACTTCGGTTTGTCGCTGCTGGCATCTTACACTTTCGCCAAATCGATCGACAACGCCTCCAGCTTTTTTTCGAGCGCCGGCGACCCGAATTTCCCACAGGATAGTTACGACCTGCACGCCGAACGCGGGCTTTCGAATTTTGACGTCCGCCAGCGTTTTGTGGCCAGTTACGGCTATGATCTGCCGTTCGGCAAGCGTTCCCACTGGCTCAAAGGCTGGCAGACGTTCGGCATTCTGCAATTCCAAACCGGCGAGCCCTTCACGGTCTCCATGCTGGCGGATGATGACAACAGCAACACCGGCATCGATAGTTTGGGTTTTGGCGCGAACGACAGGCCGAACGTGGTAGGCAGCCCGCATCTGGCGAACCCCAGTACCAATGAATGGTTCAACACCTCGGCTTTCGCGATTCCGCCTTACGGCAGCTTCGGGAACTCCGGCCGCAACACGGTGACGGGGCCGGGCATGGCTACCGTGGATCTATCGCTGGTTAAGAATACGGCGATTCGGGAGCGCGCTACGCTGCAGTTCCGTGTGGAGCTGTTTAATGTGGTGAATCACGCGAATTTTAATCTGCCCGATAATTTTATCGGGTCGCCCACGTTTGGCCAGATTTTATCGGCGGGGAATCCGCGCAGGCTGCAATTGGGACTAAAGCTGCTTTTCTGAGAACGTTGTGGGGCAGGACTCCAGTCCTGCGGCCGATCTTGCACCAAGATGCACGTCGGCCTGGCACGCGAAGGGCGGGTCCTGGAGGACCCGCGCAGGACTGGAGTCCTGCCCCACGGCGCTATACTGAAGTGAATGGGATGCTGACTGACACCGAGACCGAGCAAACCACAGGCGGTAGCTATTTCGTCTCAAACTACCCTCCTTATTCATTCTGGAGTCCGGCGTACATAGGCGAAGTCTTTGCCGCGTTAAACCATCCGCCCGCGCCAGACACCCCGCTGGGGATCTACCTGCACATCCCTTTTTGCCGTAAGCGCTGTCATTTTTGTTACTTCAAGGTTTATACGGACAAGAATGCCGCGGAGGTGGAAGGCTATCTGGACACAGCCATACAGGAGCTGAGTCTCTACGCCGCTAAACCGTTCATCGGGGGACGCAAGCCGAAGTTCATTTACTTCGGCGGCGGCACGCCATCCTATATCTCCTCACGCCAGCTTTCCAGCCTGGTGGAGCGCATGAAACACCTGCTGCCGTGGGATGAAGCCGAGGAAGTGGCCTTCGAGTGCGAGCCGGGAACTTTGACCGAAGGCAAGCTGCAAGTGATCAGAGATCTGGGAGTGACCCGCCTCAGCCTGGGGATCGAGAACTTCGACGATGAAATCCTGAAGATCAATGGCCGCGCACATACGTCTAAGGAGATTGGACCGGCGTACCATTTCGCGCGCTCGATCGGCTTCCCCCAGATCAATGTCGACCTGATCGCCGGCATGGTGGGTGAAACCGATGAGAACTGGCGCGCCTGCGTGCGTAAGACCATCGAGCTCGATCCGGACAGCGTCACCATCTACCAGATGGAAGTTCCCTATAATACGACCATCTTCAAAGAGATGAAGGTGATGGGACAGTCATTTGCTCCGGTGGCAAACTGGAAGACTAAGCGCGATTGGGTAAGATATGCTTTCTCTGAGTTGGAAGGCGCCGGCTATACGGTGCGAAGCGCTTACACAGCGGTCAAGAATCCTGCTAAGACGCGTTTCGTCTATACCGATCTGCTTTGGTCGGGTGCGGATATGATCGGCCTGGGCGTGGCCTCTTTCTCGCATGTGCAGGGGATGCATTTCCAGAATGAGCACGAATTCGAGACCTATTCCGATAAGCTCCGCCTCGGCTCCCTTCCGATTTACCGGGCACTTAGTCTTACTCAGGAACAGCGCCTGATTCGCGAGCTGATCCTGCAAATGAAGCTGGGCCACGTGCGAGGCAGGTACTTTGTTGATAAGTTCGGGGTGCGCATCCTGGAGCGCTTCGCCGCTCCGCTAAGTCGATTACGAGATCGCGGCTTCCTGACTACTGACGGAGATAGCCTGCTTCTTACGCGTGAAGGCCTGCTGCGGGTCGACACGTTGTTGGAAGAGTTTTTCCTGCCCGAACACAAACTGGCGCTCACTGCCTGAGGTCCCCGGATGCAGAACGGCAGTTCCTATGATGCCATCGTGATTGGAGGCGGTCCTGCCGGTTCCACGGCCGCCGCCGCGCTGGCCGCTAAGGGCCGGCGCGTGGTGGTGCTGGAGATAGAAAAATTCCCGCGCTATCACATTGGCGAATCGCTGCTGTCATACGGCTACTGGACGTTGGAGCGCATTGGTGTACTGGACCGCATGAAGGCGTCGCACTTCGTCTGCAAGCACAGTGTCCAGTTCGTCGTCACGAGCGGACGCGCGTCCGTCCCGTTCTATTTCTCGCAACAGTTGGCGCACGAAGCCTCCGCCACCTGGCAGGTTTTGCGCAGCGAGTTCGACCAATTGCTGCTCGACAACGCGCGGGCGAAGGGTGCGGAAGTAATCGAGGAGATCACGGCGCGCGAACTCATACAGCCGAATGGCGCGGTCAAGGGCGTCAAGGCTATCGATAAGGGCGGTACGGCGCGCGAGTTTCATGCTCCTATCACGATTGATGCTACCGGGCGCGACGCCTTCGCTGTGACACTCAATGGCTGGAAGCTGCGCGACCCGGTCCTGAATAAGATTGCTGTCTGGACTTACTACAAGGGCGCCCTCCGCGACCCCGGAATTGATGAAGGCGCCACCACCGTGGCTTATATGCCGGAGAAGGGCTGGTTCTGGTACATACCCCTGGCTGATGACATAGTCAGCGTGGGAGTGGTCGCAGAGAAGGATTACCTATACAAGAATACGCGCGACTTAGCGGCGATTTTTCATGGAGAGGTGAAGAAGAACGCCTGGATCGAAAAGCATCTGGCGGCCGGCCGACAATTCGGGCCTTACCGCGTAACTGGTGAGTACTCCTACCGGTCGCGTCACTGCGCGGCTGATGGATTGGTTCTCGCCGCCGATGCCGTGGATGCGGCGCTGGCCGCAGGGGATGCTTCCGCAACCCGCTTCGCCGCGTACGGCGCGCAGGTCTGCGATGGGATCGAGGCCATGCGCAAGCTGGTAAATGCTTTTTACAATCACGCATTCAGCTTCCGGGTCTTCATAACGGAGTTACCGCATCTCAAAGGTGACATGACGGACGGCCTGATCGGCAACTTAACCCGCGATTTCCAGCCGCTGTTCGACGCCGTGGCTCGGTTCGTGGCCGTGCCCGGCCGGCTCCCGCACGGCAAGCCGCTGGCGGCGGGCGAAGCGATCGAATTATACACATAGCATGGCCAAGCTGCGCGACCTTTTTTCGGCGATCCAAGGCAATCCTTTCTACTCGGCTAAGTTGCGCGGCGCGCATCCGGACACACCGCTGGCGAGCCTGCCCTTCACAATTAAGCAAGAGCTGATTGACGATCAGGCCGCGCATCCGCCCTACGGCTCCAACCTCACTTACCCGCTCGATCGTTATACACGCTTCTGCCAGACCAGCGCCACTACTACCGGCACGCCCATGCGCTGGCTGGATACGCCGGAAAGCTGGGACTGGATGGTGGGCAACTGGTCGCGCGTATATCAGGCAGCCAGGGTAAGCGCTCGGGATCGCATCTTCTTCGCCTTCTCCTTCGGGCCATTCCTGGGATTCTGGGTTGGGTTCGACGCCGCCGCGCGCATGGGCGCACTCGCCATTCCCGGCGGCGGCATGCGCAGCGCCGCACGCTTGCGCACCATTATCGAGACATCCGCCACCGTGCTCTGCTGCACGCCGACTTACGCCATCCGGCTGGCGGAGATCGCCGCCGAGGAGAATATCGATCTGGGCGCGTCCGCGGTGCGTGTGCTGATCGTCGCGGGCGAGCCGGGCGGCAGCGTGCCGGCCACCCGCAGCCACATTGCTAAACTCTGGCACGGCGCGCGCGTCATCGATCATCATGGCATGACCGAGATCGGGCCCGTGAGTTACGGTTGCCCAGAGTGCCCAGGCGTGCTCCACGTGATCGAGGACTCCTACATAGCGGAAGTGATCGACCCGGTGACCGGACAACCACTGCCGCGCGGCAGTACAGGTGAGTTAGTGCTGACTAACTTGGGACGCCTGGGCTCGCCGCTGATACGCTATCGCACCAGTGACATGGTGCAGGCCGCGTCCGGGGAACGCTGTGTGTGCGGCTCGACGGATCTGGCCTTGGACGGCGGAATACTCGGCCGCACTGACGATATGTTGGTGGTGCGGGGAGTCAACGTGTACCCCAGCGCCGTCGATAACATTCTGCGCGGTTTCGAGGCGGTCACTGAATATAGAGTGGAAATTCAAAACCATCGCACGCTGCCGGAACTTAGCATCCAGGTGGAGGCTGATCCCGCCAACACGCAGGATTCCATTTTGACTCACCGCCTGGAAGCTGCCCTGACCAATGCCTTCGCGCTACGCATCCCGGTGTCATTGGTTCCGTCTGGGAGTTTGCCGCGTTTTGAAATGAAAGCGCGCCGTTGGGTGCGCGCCGATTGAGTGTGGGGCAGACCGCCAGATCTGCAGCGCGTCCTGCCTACTCTAAAACCGGAAGTGGAGCAGCATCTCGCTCGAAACCGGTTTATTGTGTTTACGGGCGGGCGTGAACCGCCACTGCCGGGCTGCGTTTAACGCGGCGCCAGTCAGCTCCCCGCTCTTCTCGAGCGCCTGCGCGCGGGTCACGTTGCCGGCGTCGTCAATAAACACTTTCACGTCCACGACGCTCCCTTCGACAGTCCCGATCGGTTTGATCGCTGTGACCTTTCGAATGGGAGCAGGGCCGGCAGACTCAGCAGAGTCCCCGCCGCCGGCGCCCTCGATTTTGTGCAGCGCACGGCGGAATACGCCAGGATGCGGCGGCTCATAGCTCACTTCAGCCTCGAATGGCGGCGCGGTATTCACCCGCGGCAGGACCGCGAATTTCGGCTCGAGTTGTACGGACGCCGCCAGTGCCGGCGGCTGCTCCATCGCACGCGGCGCCGCACGTGCCACCGTTGTCTGCGGAGGCGCGAGAACGGTGGGCGGCGGCTTTCTCGCCAGCTTAGGCGTGGCCGGGTTGGATGTATTCACGGCCGGCCCCGGAGCCGCCGTTGCGGGAGACACAGGCGCCTGGGAAGCAGCCGCGGTTGACTGCGGAGTTGCGGCGGACGGCGAATCCGGCTCCGGCAGCAACGGCTCAACCGGCGGAATCGATTTCACTACGGCTGCCACGCGGGCCGGCGCCTGGTTTCCCGAAACAAAGAGACCCGCTATCAGAAACAGGACCGCAATCACGGGGACCACCACCCAGGGAAGCGGTGGAAGTTTGCGTCCCGGACGCGCTACCTCCGGCTTGGGGGGCTTGGGCGCCTGCACTCGTACCGGACGCGGCGCCGGGACCACCGGAGCTACCGCCGGCTGGCCGCCAGTGATCGGAAAGCCGCCCGCCGCCAACTGTGCGCTATCGAACGGAAACTGGCGGTAGGGCGATCTGCGATTGACGTCGCCTTCCTCCCAAAAGAAGAAGCCACCCGTCGCGGCGCCTTCCGTTGCAGGCGCCACCAGCAGGAATACCTGCCCCGTATCCGGAAAATACTGGCTGAAGACCGTGAAATCGTCCTGGTCCAGGTACATGCCCGGACGGGTATGGCTGCGGAAGTAACCAACCACCTGGCGCGGCCCGCGACGCGCTAAACGCAGGCCCAACAGCCGTCTGTCTTTGGGAGAAAGTGTGTAAGATCCACCACGCAGGTGTTCGCAGGCGACCGGTTCGAAGTCTTCGATCAGAACCGCCCGCCCAAGGCCCGGCAGCATCCGGCCTAATAATATGCCTCCGATTTCAACGCCGCGTAGTCCTGGCCCCAAGCCCTGATGTACCGCAGCGCCCAAGCGCTCAACCAGATCCAGGCTAACCTGGACCATGATCGAATCGCCAGGATCCTCCCAGACGTAGCCCGCCGAGCCCGTCGCCGAACTAGCCAACGCCGCCATTCTGCGGACTTTAGAGCACGTTTCTTGCCACAATACTTTGGCCGGACGAGCGTCCCCAAATCGAGATTGGTTCTTTCTCCAAATCCGCCAGGATTCAATCGCGCCCTAGTCTTGCCGTCGTGATGTCGTGCCGGACCGTAGAGTTCCGCCCCAGGTCCGGCTGCCCTCGCCAAATCGTCCAACGTAAATTTTTCCTTGTTCCAGGGGTTACGACGGGAAATTCGGCCGCGTACTGTGTCACGCTCACCCACCGTATTCGTATGTTTCCGGCATATCGGGGGGATCAAAAACAACCCTTAATTGCGGCCAGCTTCAAAAGCGACCGGCGGCCGGCATGGTTTTTCCGGCTTTCGGGTCCTCCCGGAACGGCAGCGCCAGAATCCAAAACAGCCCCAAGGCCACGGCATCCCCCGCGAGAATGTACACCGGCCACGGCCCCAGATAGTTCAGCAGCGACGCGGGCGGCTTCTCGCGCAGGTACATGTAGTTCGTCTTGAAAACGGCGTCGAACGTCCCCACCGCGACCGCGATCAGGTTCAGCACCCCGAACGCCTTCCACACCGATCCCGCCCGCAGCCGCGCCTGCCTGCTCCAGATGAGCGTCAGTACGGCCACAATCACACCGCCGTGCGCCAGAAAAAAATAGATGCTGGGATACGAGAGCAGCGGCGCCCAAAGGTCGGGCGTCAGCATCGCCATGCCACTGCCGGCGAGCGCCCCGAAATACGCGAATTCGAAGCACCACTCGACCTGCCACAGGCATGTCACGATGGTGAGCCACAAGGTGAAATCGCAAAGCTGCAGCGGTAGCCCTTGGGGAAAGCGCCAGCCTTCATAGTGCAGCTTGTAGCCATACCAGATCAGCTCATTCACCAGCAGGAACACGCCCAGCCCGATACGTACCCCCCGCGCCGCGCGTGCGCTGCGCCGCGCGATGGAAGCGAGACCCGCCGACGCCGCGGGTACGGCCGCGATGATGGCCAGGTGCGCCGGACTGAAAAGGTGAAAATCGGTCGCCAATCGCGTCGCCTGCAAAGAGCGGGCCCTGGAGGACCCGCGCAGGACTGGAGTCCTGCCCCACTTACTCCACGTGCGCGTCGGCCAAGCCCAGCGCTGCGTCGAGCGCCGCCACGCCCTGGTCGATCTCGTCGCGCTCGATGATCAGCGGCGGCGCAATTACGAAATGGCTCAGCCAGGAATTGATGGCCACACCGCTCGTCATCATAGCCGCTGCTACCTGGTCAACCACCAGCGGTTTCCCCGCCATCTTATCGCTCTTGGTATTGAGCGGCTGTTTGGTGTGCCGGTTCTTCACCAGCTCGACGGCCCAGAACAGCCCAAGCCCACGCACATCCCCAATCGAGGGATGCTTGTCCGGCAACTCCCGCAAGCGCGCGCCGAGATATTCGCCCATGTCCCGCGCGCGTTCCACCAGTCCGAGCCGCTCGATCTCATGAATCGCCGCCACGCCGGGCGCGAGCGTCATGGGATGCGCTTCATAGGTATGGCCATGCGCGAAGAAATGATCCTCGAAATGCGCGGCGATCTTCTGCGTGGTGGCGCACAAACCCAACGGCATATACGCCGACGTGATGCCCTTGGCGGTCACCAGAATATCCGGCAGCACGTCCCAGTGGTCCACGGCGAACCATTTGCCGGTGCGTCCCCAGCCGGTCATCACTTCGTCGGCGATCAACAGCACGCCGCGATCGTCGCAAATGCGGCGCAAGCGGGGCATATATTCGGCCGGCGGCACCAGCACGCCATTGGTGCCGGCGATCGGCTCCACGACCACGGCGGCTACGTCGCTCTCGTTCTCGATCATGTGGTCGAGGTAGTCCGCGCACGCGATGTCACAGCCTGGATACTCGTGCTTGATCGGGCACGCGTAGCAATTCACCTCCGGCGCGAAGATGAAGCCCTGGCCCTTGGCGCCCGGTTCGGCAGGCCAGCGCCGCGGATCGCCGGTTGCGCCAATGGATGCCATAGTCGATCCGTGGTACGAGCGGTAGCGGGCGATGATCTTGGTGCGGCCGGTGTACATGCGCGCGATTTTGAAAGCTGCTTCGTTGGCCTCCGTTCCCGAGGTGGTGAAGAAGAACTTGGTCAAACCGCGGGGCAGCACCTCGAGCAGCAGGCGGCTCAGTTCCACGCGCACGTCGGTAGCGTAGCCGGGCGCGATGTATGGCAGCGCGCGGGCCTGCTCCTCGATGGCCCGGATCACGGCCGCGTTCTTGTGGCCCAAATTCACGCACATCAGCTGCGCGGAGAAGTCCAGGTAGCGCTTGCCATCCACATCGATGAAATAGCAGCCTTCCGCATCCACGATGTGCAGCGGATTCCAATTTTTCTGAAAGCGCCAGGTGCCGTAATTTAACTCGCGGGTCCAGCGGACGATATCCTGCGATGAAAGAACTTCGGGCATGAAATGAAGCTGACACGGTTCAAGGCTGCTTGTCAATTGAGCGGCCCTCAAACAAGCGCCGCGCCCGCGATACAATCGCATGCATGCCGCTGAGTCTTGAATCGAAAGCCGCCCTGGTCACGGGCGCCAGCAAGGGCGTAGGCAAGGGCATCGCGCTGGAACTGGCGCGCTGCGGGTGCGACATCGCGGTGAACTATGCGAGCGACGCGGGCGGCGCCGAAGCCACCGCCGCCGAAATTCGCGCGCTGGGGCGGCAAGCGATCGTGGTACAGGCTGATGCGGGCGTGGCAGGCGATGTAGATCGCATGTTCGCCGAGGTGCTGCGCCAGTTGCCGCGCGTCGATATTCTGGTGAACAACGCCGGCACACAAACCTGGAAGGCGCTCCTCGATCTGGAGGAAACCGAATGGGACCGCGTCATCCGCACCAACCTGAAGGGCTGCTTCCTCTGCACCCAGCGCGCCGGGCGCCACATGCGCGAACAGGGCGGGGGCAGTATCGTGAACATCGGCTCGGGGTGCAATAGAGTTCCATTCCCCAACCTGTCGAGCTACACGGCGAGCAAAGGCGGCATCGAGATGTTCACCAAATCCGCCGCCATCGAACTGGCTAAGTATGGCATCCGCGTGAACTGCGTAGCGCCCGGCGCCATTGAGATCGAACGCACGCAACGCGAAGCGCCCGAATATGCGAAAACCTGGGCCGGCGTGACTCCCCTGGCGCGCGTGGGACAGCCGCTCGATGTAGCGCGCGCGGTGGCGTTTCTGGCCGGCGAATCGGCGGACTTCATCACCGGCCAGACGCTATTCGTGGATGGCGGGCTGTTCAGCCAACCCATCTGGCCGTATTGAAACTACTTCAGCCGGTTGCCCCACGCGTTGGCGCCGGCCAGCTTCTCGAAATACCGGTACACAATGCGGGTTACTTCGGGCACGGGCGTGCGGCGGTCGTCAATGAACGCAGACATCACGCTCAGCACGAACGGCCTTCCCTCCAGGAACACGATGCCCGTCTCACCCCGTGCGCCGGGCAACTCGCCGGTTTTCGAAGCCGTCTCGATGTCCAGCGGCAGCCCTTCACTGATACCGCCCGAAACTTTCTTCAAGATCTCCAGCATCTCGTGGCTGGCCGCTTCGTCCACCAGCTTGCCGCGGTAGATAGTTTCCACCAGGCGCGCCATTTCTTCCGGCGTCGAGATGTTCTCGTCGCCCCGCGCCACGGCGGCGGAATCCATCATCTTGCGCCGCAGGCGAGTGTGGCGAAATCCCAGCTCATCCATCATCCGGTTGACTTCGTCCATGCCCGCCAGGGCGATGCATTTGTTGGTTGCGGTATTGTCGCTCCACTCGATCATGGCGGTGATCAGGTCACGTATGGTCAGGGTAACCGGAGTGCCGTTCCTCAATCGCGCCTGCAACCGGCCGCTGCCTCCCACGGCTTCGGCCGGCTGAATGGTCACCGGGCCGTCGAGTGTGAATTTGCCCGCGCGCGCCGCCTGGTACATACGCGCCAGAATCGCAATTTTGATCACGCTCGCCTGCGGGAATAGTGTGTCGCGATGCAATCCGAACATGCGGCCGGTGGCCAGGTCGATGGCCGCCACGCCCAGCGCCCCATCAAAACCTTCGTCAAACCGGTGCAGTTCGGCCAGCGTCTTATTTTCGAGAAGCTCCGGGAGTGTGGGCTGCGCGCCCGCGGCGCCCGCCAGCACGAGCAAGATGAACGATGCGTACCGGATCATGCGCGCCATCGTAGCATCACGGGATCGGAGTGGGGCGGGCCGCCTGAGGCGGAGCTTATCCGGCAGGCGTAGGCACATCGTGCGGTCACGCCTGCCGGACTGGGCAAGGGAGGGGGAAGGGGAAAGTCAAAACCCTACTGCGGAGGATCGAATCGTCCGCGCCGCATCATTGCAGGTGAAACACGTGGTTACCCCGCTCGCCGGCCGGGGGCGCCAGCAGATTCAGTCCCATCGCTTCGTGAATCGCGGGCATCAGGGCCGCGGCACTTTGCAAGGCGGCTAACTGGGTCTTCTGCGCCGCCGTCAGCACGGCCAACGCCTGTTGCTCGAAACTGGCGCGGATGGGCGCGGCCTGCTGCTCCAACGCCTGGATGCTTAGCACCGCTTTGCCGACTGCCGCGGCGTCGGCGCCGGAACTCTGCGTCTGCGTGTGCAGATTCTGGCGCAAAGGGGCCATCTGCTCGAAGATCGGCTTCAGCGCGGCCATCTCTGACTGGTGCAGTTGCTGCAGGGTCGAAATCTGGGCATCGGTCAGGTTCAGATATGTTTGCACGGCGGTGGTCTTCATTGCCCCGTGCATGCGGGGACCGCCGGGCGGCTGGGCGAACATCGCGGTAGCGGCCGCCGCAGCAGCCAATGATACAACCATCAAACGGAAATTCATGCTTCGTTGTCCTCTGGACTCATTATGGCGGCTTACGCCCTTCGATGCTGTTAAACCTTTGATAAATTTGATGGCCGTATGAAAATTTGGTGCATTCGAGTATCCTGTGTGTAGACGTTTCGCACGGCGCTGGCCGTGCCAGGAGACGGCAAAATGGACAAGGAAACCCTCAATATAGTGGACCGGCGCACGGACGCCAACTACGATCTCCCGCTTTACAAAGGCACTGTCCGGGCCATGGATTTGCGCCGGATTAAAACAGGACCCGAGGACTTCGGTGTAATGACGTACGATCCGGCATTCCTGAATACGGCGTCATGCCAAAGCGCAATTACGTTCATCGATGGCGACAAGGGTATTCTCCGCTATCGCGGATATCCTGTCGAGCAGTTGGCCGAGAACTGCACGTTTCTGGAGGTGGCTTACCTACTTCTGCATGGCGGGTTGCCCACCGCCGTGGAACTCAGGCAATGGATTGCAGGTATCACCAGGCACACCATGCTGCACGAGACTACCAAGAAATTTCTGGAAGGCTTCCGTTATGACGCGCATCCCATGGGCATGTTTATCAGCACAGTCGCGGCCCTATCGACCGTCTATCCGGACGCGCGCCACGTGCTTGACCCGGAGGTTCGACGGCTGCAAATCCTAAGACTGATCGGCAAGGTTCCCACGATAGCGGCCTACACTTACCGCCATAATCTCGGCTTTCCGTATGTGTATCCCGATAACGACCTCAGTTACGCCGAGAACTTCATGAACATGCTGTGGAGGATGGTCGAGCCGAAATACCAGGTAAATCCCGTATTGGCCCGCGCGCTGGACATCCTCTTTATCTTGCACGCCGACCATGAACAGAACTGCAGCACCAACGTGATGCGCGCCGTGGGCAGCGCACAGTCCGATCCGTTTGTGGCTACGGCGGCGGCCGCGGCGGCGCTTTCCGGCCCCTTACATGGAGGAGCGAACGAAGAAGTGCTGCGCATGCTGGACGAAATAGGGACTAAAGACCGGGTACCAGCTTTTATCGATAATGTTAAGTCAGGCAATGGTAAGTTGATGGGCTTCGGGCATCGTGTCTATAAGAACTACGATCCACGCGCCCGTATTATTAAGTGGGCGGCCGGCAAGGTATTCGAAGTTACAGGCAAGAATCCCAAGCTGGAGATTGCGCTGGAACTGGAGCGCATCGCGCTCGAAGACGAATATTTCGTCAAGCGCAAGCTTTACCCCAATGTGGATTTCTACTCCGGCATCATGTATCAGGCCATGGGCTTCCGTCCGGAGATGTTCACTGTCCTATTCGCCATTCCGCGCACGGTAGGGTGGCTGGCGCAATGGCAGGAGATGCTGGAGGACCCGGAGCAGAAGATCGCCCGTCCGCGGCAAATCTATACAGGTCATGAAGCACGCAACTTCCTGCCCTTGGAGCAGCGCGGCACCGCTGTAACCGCGTAATTGTGGTCCGGCCTCGCAGGCCGCTCCCTCCTGGTTGGCCTTCCCCACCAGCCGAGCCGCCGATTAACTCGATCGCCATGTTCATAAGGTTCGTAAGCATTGAAATCGTGGTTATAACGTGATATAGTCCAGTTGAATATGTCTGTCCGCAGCACCATTTGTTCCACTGATCTGGCGAGGTTGACATCCGTCAGGCGGCGTTGTGCCCAAACTACCTCACGAAAGACGTGCGTATGAGCGTTACTATAGTTCAGCCCTACTGTGAATGCGAACGCCAAAACTGCTCACTCAGGAACCTGGATTCCGATGGAGTGTGTGCTATCACGCTCGATCTGAGTGACGAGCAGTGGGCGGCTTTGCTCAAGAAGTACAACAACTCAATCTACGTTGCGTCGGCGGATTGTGGGACGCCCATAGATCCGAGCTTCACATTGGTCGAGAAGTGCGGTTCCTATTTAATCTACGGTCTACAAACGGTCGCCGATACGGCCCCTCTCTGAGTTGGCGGAGGCCCCAGTCTACTCGAAAAAAGGGCGGGCTGAGAGCCCAATTCCACTTCGTTTTCCCAATATTGGGAATGCTGCATAATCTGTGGGGCAGACCTCCAGGTCTGTCCTCCAGGACCCGCCCTTCGCGCCTGGAATCAGGCGTTTCAAACGCCTGCAGGCCGACGTGGACGTCGGCCGCAGGACTGGAGTCCTGCCCCACAATTTATGTACATTGGGCTGGAAGCCCTATCTTACGTTCCAGCCTTCTACCTGCACGGCCGGCGGTTTCTTGCCCGCCCCCGATGCCTTGTAAGTGGCCGATACCGTTCGCTTCTCGCCAGGCATTAGGGGGAAGTAATTGTCTTCCCACACCACCGGCAGGATCTCGGCTTCCTCACGTACGTCCTCTTCGTCGCGTCTGACCGTCTTCACCATCAAATGCACAGCGAACGCCAGATGGCGCGATGGATTCTCCACAGTCACGCGGGTGATGCCGTCGCTACCCTGCACTTCGGATGCGGCCGTGTAGTTCAACTCTACAGGTGGCAGGTTATTCAGCGCGGTGAAGTCGGCATAAGCCTTCTCCGGCGTGTAATACCAGGTCGATTCATCCCAGTCGAGCTCGTCCGGCTTAGTCGAGAGCCAATAGAAGTTGGTACTTACCGTCTTGCCCGAATTATCCTCCAGGGCCAACCGCACAAAGTAAGTGGAGGACAATCCGTCGAGCGCGGGAATAGTAAAGGCACGCATAGCGCTATCCTCGGCCACATCGAGCGGCGCATCTTTGGTGAACTTCTGCCGCATATCGAGGTTGTAGACCCAGGCGCGGGCCTTCATCCCCGGATAGCCTTTATAGAAAGAGTTCACCACCACCACGGAAGCGTCGTCGTAACTGTATTGAATGTGCAGTGGTTCATTGGCTTTCTTGGCGCCAAAGTAAGAACCACCGGGCCGCATGTACCAGTCGTACAGATGCCAGATCATCGAAGGCCACGCGTTGTTCAGCATCCATTGGATCACTCCCGTGGAAGTATACTTATTTCTTCCGAAAGCCTCGAACATGGCGCGATGCCCTTCGTAGGCCATCACCTGCGCCTTGCGTGCGAACTCCTCTACGTTGCTCGACGGGCCATAGCGCGCGTCTAGCGCGGTGGTGAAATTCTTCAGATCCTTAAACGCGCCGCCGCCCGCATGGTAGTCCCACCACGTGTTCACCGGCCACAGGTGATCCTCCGGCAGCATCTTGCGCAGGCTCTCGATGGGCGGAATCGACGGCCCGGGGCCGATCTCCGTGGCGAAGCCGTGCGCGCCGCCGCGCGTCTTATCGAGCAGCCAGTAATTGGGCGGAACCCAATCGTAAGGACCGTTCATCTTCACGCCTGACTTACCACTCACTTCGGTCGGCCTCTCCGTGGCCGATGACTCCACTGGATTGGGCCAGTCAAGCTCTTTCTCGATCTCGATGTACTTCTTCTCCACCTCAGCTACCGGTGGATTATCGCTTCCGTTCATCCAGTTGAACACCGATGCATGGCCGCGCAGGCGGCGAATCTGGTCGCGCAACGAAGCGGCGGCGATTGCATGGTCTTCGTCCTTCCAACTGTCCCATTTCTCCCAGTGATCGCAGCAGCACCAGCCGGGAGTGACCAGGATACCCATTTCATCGGTTAAGTCAAAGAAGTGATCGTCTTCAAGTTTGCCCTCCAGCCGTACAGTGTTCAGGTTCATATCTCGCACATACTTCAACTCGGCTTGCTGCTTCTCGGGCGATGTGCGTAACATCATATCGAAGGTATATCCGGCCCCGCGGATCAGGATGTTCTTGCCGTTGATCCGGAATAACCGGTGATCCTTCTCGTCCAGTATGGAAGTCACCTCACGAATACCGAAGCGCGTGGAGCTTTCGTCGGACACGGCGCCGCCAGTTTCAAACTGCAACTGCAGCGTGTAGAGATTCGGAGTTCCGACCTGCGCGGGCCACCACAAGCGTGGATTATCGATCTTGAGCTGCGCGAATTTATCAGGGGTGAACTTCACTACCTTAGTCTCGTTCGGCGCCAGGCGCACTTCCTGCGAGACGCTGACGCCTTCGATAACGCCCTTCAGTGCGCCGCTCACCGGCCGCTTCGTGGCGTTGACTAGCTCTGCGCTTACGGTCAGCTCGGCCTTGTCAGTCGCGGGAAGATCCAGGTGGGTGATCACCTGTGGGAAGCGAATGGCCACCGGACCGGTGGAGTCCAGATGCACATCGCGCCACAGGCCCATGTCCTTGTCGGGCATACCAGGATTCCAATCGACGAACGTGATGGCGAGGTCGTCGGGCAGCGGTGCGTGTACTGCAACAGCCAGCGCGTTGGCCGCGCCCGGCCGGATCGCATCGGTTACGTTATATTCGAACAAGCGCCAGGCCCCGGCCATACTGCCGGAATCCGCGATGCGCCTGCCATTCAGCCAGACATCGGCGCGATAATTGATGCCGTCGAACCGCAGCCACAGCGTCTTGCCTTTCGCTTCAGCGGGCGCTTGAAACTCTGTCCGGAACCACCACGGTACGCGATACGGGCTGTCCGGCGGCATGGCGATGTTGGAGAAATTGGACCCGATCGGGAAGCTTTCGCCTGCGAACGCCCTCAGGTTCATGCCGAACCCCGGATCGGGATACACATGGTCGGCGACCAGCGCGCCCACGACCGTAGACGGCAGGGTGGCCGGATACCAGCCGGTGGTCTTGTAGCCGGGCATGGAGATGACGCTACCGGCATCCTCGTCCAGCTCCGATGATTGGATGGCCCAATGCTCGCGTAGCAGGAGCGAAGAGGCGGCCTGCGCCTGAAACGACGTGGCGGCCAGAGCCAACAGTGGAATATAAGTCCTCATAGAGTTCCGGATCAAGAGATTACTATATACGTATGCGCACCGTGATAGCGATTGCAGCAGCGGCTTTGTTGGCCGCAACGTCCGCCCAAGCGCAGAGCGCCGCGGCCCAGACTGCGTGGAAGCTGGTCTGGAGCGACGAATTCAACGGAACGGCTGGTTCGCCGCCCAACCCCGCCAATTGGAACTACGATCTGGGCGGCGGCGGCTGGGGTAACGGCGAGGTCGGAAACCTACACCAACTCTTCGAACAACGTCTTTCAGGACGGCAACGGGAATCTGGTGATTCAGGCCATCCGCGACTCAAGCGGCAACTTCACTTCGGCTCGGCTGCAGACCGGTGCGCCGGGCGCGTCCACGAGCACCACCGACCTGAGCTGGCAATATGGCTTGATCGAAGCGCGCATCAAGCTGCCGTTCGGACTGGGCGTGTGGCCCGCGTTCTGGATGCTCGGAGAAGATATCGACACGGACCCCTGGCCCGGATGCGGCGAGGTGGACATCATGGAGAATTTTGGGACCTTCAACAACAATACGTCGATAAACAACGGCACGGCACACGGCCCCGGCTATTCGGGTGGGAGCGGGATTACGGCAGCCATCACGCTGCCCTTTGGCGAGACGGTATACGACGATTATCACGTCTACGCGCTACTGTGGTCACCAAACTCGGTTCAATTTTTCGTGGATGGCGTCAGCTACAACACGGTTACTCCGTCCTCGATTCCGTCCGGCGACCAGTGGGTTTTCAACGCGCCTTTCTTCATTCTGCTGAATCTGGCCATCGGTGGTACCAGCACTTTTTTGGGTACGCCTGATCCGAGTGCGCCCTTCCCGAACCAGGACCTGGTGTTCGACTGGGTGCGCGTCTATCAATCCGTTTCCGCGACCAGCCAGACACCGGTCATCACGCCGGGCAGCGTCGTGAACGCGGCCTCCTATCTGGGGACCGTGGCGCCGGGTGCGCTGGCGGTCCTGTACGGTACAAACCTGGCGGACAACACCTATCAAAACGTCATCGACGCCAGTGGCAATTTCGTGAAGACGTTGGCGGGCGTCACCGTAACCGTCGATGGCGTGGCCGCGCCGCTCGTTTACCTTTCCCCGACTCAGATCAATTTCCAGGTTCCATGGGAGACGGTTCCTGGAACGGCTGTAAGCATACAGGTCACACGGAACACGGTGCTCAGCGCCGTCGAGACGATCACCATCGCTAACAGCGCCTCGCCTTCGATGTTCCTGGAAGACTTTACCAATGGCATCGCGTGGATGACCGCGCCCGGATGTGCGACCACGCAATGTACGGCCCAGACCAGCGCGGTCTACCAGCTTTGGGCCAATGGACTGGGGCCGAAGAACTCGCCGGAGCAAGATGGGGTGCCGGTGGTATTCACCGGAGGATCGCTCGACCCGCTGCAAGTGGCCGGTGGTCCGACATCTTGCCAGCTAACGATTGGAGGCGAGCCCGCAACAATCGATTATTGCGGCGCGGCGCCTGGGGAGATCATCGATCAGTTGAACTTTACTTATCCCGCCGGCGTGCCCACGAACGAGCCATTTGTGGAAGCGTTACTGACCGTCAACGGAGCTACTGGCCGCTTCCGCGTGCCCGCGCCGGCACAGTAGTTTCAACATAGGAATTAATTCGACTCGGACGAACGGAGCGCCTGGCGGAGACTCTTATCGGCGTCTTCCAGGCATGTCTCAATCTGCGCATGGTCGGGGACCAGATCCGGAGCGATTTTACTTAGCGATCTGGCCACCGATTGAATTTTCATCCTGCTGTCAGTCAATCTCTCTTTTTCAGCTTTCGTAAGCGGCATGCTCTACTCCTTTCCGCAATGGTGTGACTCGATATGCGCAATCAGAGCGTACTTCGCCAGCTCTTTTTGTTCACTGGCCTCATGAATGAGCACGTCGAAACGAGAGAACTCAGGGTCCCCGTCGATGAGGGCCTGCGTCTGCTGAACGTGCAATGCCATCAATTCCCGGATGGCTCTCAGGAATTCGTCCTCGAGCCGCGTCTTGTCCGCGCACGAGCTTCCACTCTTATGCAGGCGCGACCAGGATTGCGGCTGTTCGTCGGACTTCACGGGTTTTGTCAGCAGGCTCATGCTGTCCCCGTCGTCATCCACAGCAATAAGGGCTCCAATGTTGGGGCTTTACATCGCTCCGCTTAACGAAACACTACCACGACAGGGTGCCCGTCATCCAGAGTGCTTACTAGCCATTCTGCGCAAAGGCGCACTATCCGCGAGGCCGGAACCGCGTTAGCGTACAAGTTGCAGGTGCGTTTTCGGACCTTTCAAAACCCTGTAGGAGCGATCCAGAAGCTTTCGCGCCACTTCTCGCCCGGAGCGATGGTCTGCAGTTCCTTATAGACTCCGCTGTGCGCGAGGTTGAAACCATCGGTAATAGTAGACATAGGCTCGAAGCAGATGAAGTGGCGTCCAAGCGGCGAGTAGACCACCGCGACTGTGTACTTATTTCCATAAACGACAGAGATCTTTTCCCCTCCGCCTTCGACCGAGAAAGTGGCGCGCCCCGCAGCCGTCCAGTACCAGGCCGCCGAATACATCATCGAGTCCTGTGTTCGCCAGCGGCAACGGATCGGGAAATTCCACTGGCTTGCGCTCGCCGGTGGGGATGAGCATCTTCGAAAGCGCCAGGTGATCGCGCGCCGCCAGATGCACTTTCCATTGGTCGCGCGGTGCGGCGTGAAGCTGGAAGTAAGGATGAAAACCGATACCGACAGGCATAGGATCGGCGGAAAGATTCTCGATGGTGGTGCGGACTTCCAGGGTGCCATCGCGCAGGCAGTGAGTCATCTCGATGGTGTGCGCGAATGGAAACTGCGCCATCATCTCGGGATGCTTCCAGAATTCCAGGCGGCTGGTCACACAGGCTGAATCGGCGCCGCCCTCTACCGCGGTAACCTGCCAGTCCGGCGAAACCGTGAGCAGGCCATGAATGGGGAGTTGGTTCTGGTCGCGGCGGATGTTGCCCAAATCGGGATTGAGACGGTACTTCTGGCCATTGGCGAAGAATGCATCTTCGTGCAGGCGGTTGGCCCAGGGCGCCAGAAACGGAATACCGCCAAATTGAGGCTTGGCCTTCATTTCGCCGAGGGTTTCATAAGGCATCCACAATACATTCTTGCCATTCACCTTGAACTCGTAGGCCAGGTTGCCCAACGACGGTACGATGGACACTTCCATGCGGTGCGCGGTGTCAGACAGGCGCACCACGTCGATGCCGTCCACGACGGCTTTCTGAGCGGAATAATTTGCGGCGATGGACATAAATGGCACCAGTAGCGCAACGAACAATCGCATCTATTGATCCTGGTCCGGATCGCGAAGGTCGAGCAGGGTTTCTTTCTGGCAGCACCAGCACGGTCCGGGCGTGTAGGTGCGAATGGAACAGACGTCACACCAGTAAGTGATCTCCTTCACATGCCCGTCTTTGTGTACGAACATCGCTTTGGTGTGAATGGGATCCACCAGAAATTGGTCGGGGGCGGTAAAGTGGCCCTTGGCCTCCAGATCGAAACCGGCCAGGCGCTTGTCATTCAGCACGCCCTTGGTAGACCCGTCGCCATCGAGCGAAATGATGCGGTGATCGGCCGTTTCGATAGCGGGCGGCTTTCCCTCACGCTGCACGAGGGTGCCGCGAATAGTTGCAGGCTTGGGAGTTTGGGCAACGCAGACGGCCGCCAGACAGACGGACAGCAGGATTACGGCGGGACGCATTACTTCTATTCTAAATGAGTGCAGCTCAAAGCTGGTGGGCGATCGGGTGCGTGGGCTGGTAGAGGCCGATGGTGCCGCCGCTGGGCAGACGAATCGTGGTTTTCATGCCCCAACGCGCCTGGTCGATGGCCGTGCAAGTGACGTTCTTGGCGGCCAGCGCTTTGATGGTGGCCTGGAGATCGTCGCACATCAAATAGAACTCGGCGTTCAGCATGGCATCGGTTGCATGGCTTGGCGTGGAATCGCCGCCGTTTGGGTGCACGGCGATCTCCGCGGGAGGCAGTTTGAAGATCAACCAGCCATGGCCGGCATCCACGAAGGGAAACTCCAGCACGTCGCGCAAGAACGTGCGGTCCGCGTCCGCATCACTGCTGAAGAGAACAACGTGAGAGCCTGTGATCATGGAATAATTTTACTTCAACCCCGCCTGGACGGCGGCGGCGGGCGCGGGTGATGGGCGGATTGGGACGAACTAACCCTAACTTACGAGAAATACGGGATCTACCCCTGGCGTCGGGTCGCGTTCCTAAGCCCACAAATTCAGCGTTCGCACCAGGGGCTCCGGCTGTTCGTCGAACACCAGCGCCACGTCGTGCCCCACGCGCCAGCGATAAATCCACAGAGCCACCCGCACCAAAACGACTACACCGGCCAGGCAGACAAACCGCACGGGACGCTGCAGCATCCAATATTCGAGCGCCAGCACGGCCGAAACATATGTCGTAAAGCCGAACAAATACAACGGCCAGGATACCTTCAGATTTGCCTTACCCGGCAAGTAAGAACAAGTAAACGGGAACTTCTCGAAGTTAGCCAACAAAACATCCACTAATAGCCAAGCTATCACAGTTCCGAATAATATATGCAGCACGGCCGTACGCCAACCCCAAAACAAAACGTGGAGCGGCAGCAACAGCGCGAATAAGGGCGCGACGCCCAGCACCAGCATGGCTTTCCGCACTCCGGCCAGGCAGCGTTTGGCCTCGCCGCGATCCGAAACTTGGAACAGCCAGTTCGCGCGCAATTCCGACGGTACCGCAAAAACGTGCCGCATTCCGCACAAAATGAAGAATGCCAATATGAGCGGCGCGGGCAATAACTCGGGAATGGGCCGGTACATCCAGGAACTGCCGCCGCGCGCCACCAGCACCGCGAGACCTTCGAAGATCAGCGCGCATCCCACCGCAACGTACGCCGCGAATAGCAGCTTATGCCGGCGGCTGCGCGTCAGCGTCTTCCAGATGAAATAGAAGGCCGCCTGCTGCAGCCCGTCACGAATCACCAGCCGGTCCAGGACGCGACTGACCCACTGTTCCATAGCCGAGGGTACAGTGGAGAATTCATCCGCGCTCTCGAGCGATCGAGTGACATGCCGCTTGTAGCTCAAGATGTAAGTGGCCAGGGCAACCACCGTAGTCCAACCCGCGGCCATACGCGCCGTGGCAGCTAGTTCGCGGAACACCGGGCTCGTCCAGCCCAATTGCGCCTGATACAGCCCCAGGAACCAGAGCGGGGGGAATAAGTACACCGCGCGCGAGTTAACAGCCGCTCCCAACCGCAGCTCGGAACTGATACGGCTGGAAAGGAGAAACATCAGGATCAACAGCGCCACCAGCCCAAACTGCACATAAGGCGAAATGCGCCGGAACGCGCGGTATCCCAGCACATTCATCAAAATCCCCTGCACGGCCACGCACAGGAAGAACACGAAAGCATTCGCCGCCAATATGCTGACGATGTGACAGCGGGCAAAGCCGGGCAGCAGCAACAGCGAGTCCGACTGCAGCACCACGGCCGGAAACATCACCGGCGAAAATGCATTGATCACCGCCGAGAAGATGGCTAGAAAAGCCAGCAATGCGCCGATCTTCGCGGCGAACATAGTGCGCAGCCGGATGGGCAGGGGCGTCAGGTTGGCATAATCGCGCCGGTCCGGAAATAGCATCTCCCACTCGATCACCGTCACCAGTCCCATGACGGTCATCGAAAAGCAAATGAAGAATTCCTTTTCGCCCAGCGACGCCAGGTCGCGCACATAGAGCGGCATCCGCTGCATGTTCGAGTACCTGGTCATGAACAGGAACGGCAGCAGCATGCCGGGCGCCGCCAGCATGGCCAAAATATTAACCACGGTGGCGCGCATGTCCACATCGCCCGCGTTCACCGCCACCAGGTCGTTATCGAAGAAGCGGCTGAAGAAATGGCGCGCCAGTTCGCGTAATTGAGAAGCTTCATCCTGGAGCGCTGGACTCATGGCGGCTGCTCAGGCTTGCATGACATCCACGATGTCCGCGGCGATCTTCTCCGTGTCTTCCTGCAGCACCAGTTGCGAGAATATGTCTTCGAGCGACGGCAGCTCCATGAGGTCGCGCAAGCGCGCCACGGAGTCATTCGCCACCACGCATCCCTTGCGCAAAATCATGACACTGGTACACACCTTCTCGACGACCTCCAAGACGTGCGAGCTGTACAGAATCGCTTTCCGCTCGCGCGCCAGCGCCTTCAGCAGGTTCTTGAATACCAGGCTGGTGGTGACGTCCAGGCCCGAAAGCGGCTCGTCGAAGACCAGCACATCCGGATTGTGCAGCAAGGCGGCCGAGATCAAGATCTTCTGCTTCATGCCTTTCGAGTAAGAAGAAATCGGCGAGTAACGGTGCTCGTGGAGTGACAGCAGATTTAGCAGCTGGTCGATGCGGGCCTCGAGCGGCGCGGCAGGCAGGCAACGTAGGCGGCCCGCCAGTTGCAAATACTCCCGGCCGGTCAGGTATGGGTATAAGTTTGGTTCTTCGGGTACATAGCCGAGGTGCTTTTTGTAACCGATCAGATCCTGGCGGATGTTACGCCCCTGGTAGAGAATGACGCCGCGGGATGGCTCCAGCAGGCCGGTCAGCATCTTGACGGTGGTGCTTTTGCCGGAGCCGTTCGGTCCCAGGTATCCCAGGATCTCCCCCGGCAGGATGGTGAAGGTGACGTCTTCGACCGCGGCCCGGCGCGTATACAGCTTGGTCAGGTGGCGGACCTCGAGCATATCACTGAAGACACCCCGGCGCCCGAATTTGTTCCAGGCTCGCAGAGCGGACCAAGGCACTACGCTTTGCCCGATAACACCGACTGGATCGCTTTACGCAGCACCGGTTCGCTGCGCGAACCTATAAAGTGCTCGCGGATCACGCCGGCGGAGTCGATAATCAGCACCGTGGGAATGGCGTGCACGCCGTAGCGCACATGCACTTGTCGCTCGGAATCGAGCAACACGGGCATGTGAAGATTTTTCTCCTTCACGAATCTCTTCACCGTCGAGGGATCCTCATCGTCTACGCCATAGAACTGGACGGCATCGCCGAATTCCGCGCGCAGTTTCTCAACGAGAGGCAGTTCTTCGCGGCACGGCCCGCACCAGGTGGCCCAAAAGTCGAGCACCACTACCTTGCCCTGTAACTCCGCGAGCGACACGGCCGCACCGTCGAGCGTTTTCAGCGCGAAGTTGGAGGCGTGCGCGCCGGTCAACAGCATGCGCCGCTCGCCCGGCAACGCCAACATCTCCACTTCGTTCCAGCCCCGTTTCGGCTCGAAAGAAAAAAGCGCATCGTTCACCGTTGGGTTAATTTCCAACTGTTTCAACCTGGTGACCACTTCCACCGTCCCTTGGGGCGACTTGCGCTGCTCTTTGGCGCTTACCACCAGGAAGCTCTGCTGATCCACCAGCATTTCGAAAACGGATTGGCCGGTGTGACCGCGCAGCAGGTAGCCATGCAGTTTCGCGTGCCCCAACTTGAAGTCCTCTTCCTTGACAACGACCGGATCCTCCGCTTTCTTAGCCAAGGCCCAAAAGTGGTACAGCAGAACGTCCCGCATCACGCCATGCAGGTCGTTGGAGGAGGAACTGGCGTTCTCCTCTTCGCCGCTTTCGAGCGACGCGCCCGACAGCTTGGTCCACTGTTTCTTTGAGGCCAGTGCCCGCCATATGTTGTTACCGTCGCTCGCCACGATGGCGTCCTCGCCGGGTGTCTTGAATCTCGCGTAATAGCGATTGCCCGGCGCGGCCGCCAGTTCGCACTCCGACGAGGCGCTGAGTGGATGGCCATCGACAAGATTGGACTCCTCCCTTTCAGCAATCACGTGTACGGACTTGAGCGAGCCGTAAGCAGCGCGCACCTTTTCGAGCAGCTGCTCCGCGGTGATGGTTTGAGCGCCGGCGGGGACGCCTGACGGACCCGTTAGCGATGCGAGTAACAGTAGAGCGAGGTGGCGCGTCCTCATACAGCTATGATAACTGCCAAAACTTACCCTATAGTCCAGCGCCTCTCCAGCAACCCCAACCCGCCGTCCGCCAGCAGCGCGATGCAGGCAGCGGGTACAGCGCCGGCGAGTATCTGAGCGGTATCCACCGAAGCGATGCCGCGGAAGATGAAAACGCCCAGTCCGCCGCCGCCGATGGCCGCCGCAATGGTGGCCGTGCCGATGGTGGTCACGGTAGCCACGCGGATGCCGGCCAGAATGGTCCGCGCTGCCAGCGGCAGTTCAACCTTCCACAGCAGTTGCCGTCCGGTCATGCCCATGGCCACGGCGGATTCGCGCACGGCAGGATCGACGCCCAGGATACCCACCAGGGTATTGCGCAGAATCGGCAGCAGGGCGTAGAGCACCAACGCTACGATGGCCGTGCGCTTGCCGATTCCGCCGATCAGCGGCACTGGAATTAAAAATCCGAACAAAGCCAAACTGGGGATGGTCTGCATCACGTTGGCGAATCCCAGCAGCCAGGGACGCCACGGCGGCCGCCGCGTAATCAGAATACCCGCGGGTACGGCCAGGGCAACCGCGATGGCCATCGAGACGAGCACCAGGGTCAAATGCTCCAGCGTGAGTTGCGCGATCTCGTCCGCCAAGCCTGAATTCATGGTGCGTCTGCTTTCCAGTCGAGACACGCGCAAAATGCGCACGCCTCAGCGTTAGGGGCTGCCAGTAACTGTGAGGGGGACGCCAACAATTCGAGTGCGCCATCGCGCAGCAGGGCGATGCGCGTAGCCAACAGCAGAGCTTCCCGTACATCGTGCGTCACGAAGATAGAGGTTTTGCCCAGACCGCGCCGCAAATCCAGAAATTGCCTCTGCAATTCGAGGCGGGTGACCGGATCGACCGCGCCGAACGGCTCGTCAAACAGCAGCACGGATGGATCGGCCGCCAACGCACGCGCTACGCCCACGCGCTGCCGCTGCCCGCCGGAGAGCTGCGCGGGGTAGCGCGCGGCGAACTGTGCGGGATCGAGGCCCACCTGTCGCAGCAGTTCATCCACACGGTCGCGCACGCGCGCGTCATCCCATTTTTCGAGGCGCGGCACCACCGCGACATTTTGCGCCACCGTGTAATGCGGGAACAGACCGATCTCCTGGATAACGTAGCCTATACGGCGTTTCAGGCGCACGGGATCCCATGCCGTGGTGGGCATACCGTCCACCAGCACTTCGCCCGCGCTGGGGAAAAGCAGGCCATTCACCATTTTGAGCGCGGTGGTTTTGCCGGAACCGCTGCGGCCAAGCAGCACCAATGTTTCGCCCGCCTCCACCGCGAGCGTCAGAGACTTCAGGATCTGGCGTGGACCGATGCGGTATGACGCCGCGCGAAATTCAACGACGGCGCTCACGCGACGAACAGGCTCTCGGCGAAGGGCCAGGTTTCATCGATCCATTGGGCGCGGCACGCGAAGCCGGCGGTGGCCGCGATGTCATGCATCTCGCCCGGTTGAAACTTATGGCAGGACTCCGTCCATATAGTCTCATCCTTCTGCAGTTGGCATTCGAAACCACCGGCACGGATGGCCACGCGCTGCGGTCTGAGCGACCTCAAATGCATTTCGATGCGCCGGTTTGCCGCATCCCAGCGGACCTCGTGCGCGAAACTGCGGAGGGCGAAATCGGCGTCCAGTTCGCGGTTGACGCGCGCCAGCAGATTGCGGTTGAAGGCAGCGGTCACCCCGGCGGGATCGTCATATGCCAGCAGCATGCGGGCTACCGGTTTCACCAGGTCCGCGCCGAGCAGCAGCGCGTCGCCGGGCATGAGACAGGCGCGCACGTCGTGCAGGAAGTCCACAGCGGCGGCGCGTTCGAAGTTCCCGATGGTGCTGCCTAAAAACAGCAGAAGCACGGATTGTTCCGGCCGCCGGGCACAAACCGCTTCGCGCAGGCCATCCAGATAGGATTCCGCAATGGGATGCACTTCGGCAAAGGCTTCCATCTCGCGCGCACAACGGGCGAGCGCGGAGGCGGAGAGATCGATGGGATAGTAAGACACCGGGCCGCCCGCCGCCAATGATTGTAGAATGCGCCCGGTTTTCAGGCCGCTGCCGCTACCCAGTTCCACTACCGAAACGGGCTCTCGCAAATAGCTGTGCAACGCGGGCGCCAGGCGGCGAATCACCCGCAAATCCGCGCGCGTCAAGCCGTATTCCGGCAGCATGGTGATGGCTTCGAATAAGGCCGAGCCGGCGTCGTCATAAAAATACTGGCAAGACAGGTATTTTTGGCCTGCGTGGCACAGGCCTGCGCGCACGTCGTTTAGGAACATGCTAAATTCCCGATCAATTCTCGACCAGCCGGAAAGTCGCGTAGATATAAGGATACGACGGACGGAACCAGTTGCGGAAAGTTGGGCGCAGCAGACATAGCGCGGTGCGGGGCGAACCGCCTTTCAGCACGTAGTGCCGGCCATCGAAGAAATTGGCCGAGTAGCCGGGATAATACGGGAACGGCTCGAAACCGGCGAATGGGGCAAAGGGCGTAGCGGTCCATTCCCAACCGTTGCCCACCAGTTGCGAAACGCCGTAATGGTTTGGCGGCGAAGCAGTGACCGGCTCCGGATCCCAGCTTCGAAAATCGACGTTCCCGCGGGCGAACGGGGCCACGTCATCGGGGCCGTCCCGGTAGGCGGCACGATGGAACTGCGCTTCGGTGGGCAGCACTTTTCCCTTCCAGCGCGCGTAGGCCTGGGCCTGGTCGTAGGTGACATACACGGGCCAGTCGAGCGGCAGCGGAATATCTTCGAACATGCCGTGATAGCACCACTGACCATGGCGGCAGGTCCAGAAATGCGGCGCGGCGGCGCCCGCCTTCACAAACTCGAGGTAGTCGCCGTTGGTGACTTTGTGCTGCGCGATGGAGAAAGCGGGAAGGTCCACCTGGTGCTGTTCGAATTCGTTATCCCAGCCAAAGCCCGCACCGCGGCGGCGTCCGAGCGTAGCTGAGCCGGCGGGAATCTCGACCATGCGGACTTGGGGTGCGGGTAACGAGGGCGCGACTGAATACTCCGGCGTCGTCTTATGAGCAAATGGCAGATGATGCAGTATGTAAGCGAAAGTTTCGGCATGCATCAAGCGATGCTCGATGGCCACATGCAGCAGTTCCGCGGAGGCCTGTGGCAGGGTCCGATCCAGCGCGGTGCGCACACGCGTGTTGTAATCGCGCACTTCTTCTGCTGTGGGCCAGTCGCCGGGCTGGTCGGTGGGCAGATCGCCCGATTCGGGGTCGATACCGAACGAGAACAAGTGATCGAATGTAGGATGAAACGAAGGCAGCTCGAGAGCGCGGCCAAGCAAGTTCCAATCGAACGCCTCCAGGTGGCCGAGGTAGAAGATGATGCGATGCCGCTCCGGGATGGGGCGCTCATATAGCGCCTCGGGTTTCACCAGATCGAAGAGGCTGTCAGTCTGAGCGCGAGCTTGGGAGAGAGCTGGATGTGGTTCCACTTTCGGTGACATAAGGTGATTAGTTTAGCAAAAGACCGCAAAAGCGGTCTGTTATGGAATGGTACAAGAAAGGTCCTGTTAAACTGACGCGATGCGGCTCGCCTTTGTAATTTGTCTCGCATTCCTATTCGCCGCCTCAGTCGCCGTACCGGAATCGAGCTTCCTGGGATATCTGGGCGGTTCGGGCACCGACGATTGCGACGGCATCGCGCTGGACCATGCCGGCGACATCTACCTGGGATGCCATTCGGATTCGCCGGATTTTCCAGGTGCTCCCGCCAAAAGGCCGGCGCATACCGACACGTTCTATGGATGCCGTGGTGGTGAAGATCGATGCACGAACGGGCCGGTTGGTCTGGGCCACACGGACGGGAGGAAGCGACTGGGATGCCGCGGGCGATCTCACGATAACTCCGAATGGCTCTATCTATGTCGTGGGCGGGACCCGCTCAGCGGACTTCCCGACCACGCCGGATGCCGTACAGCGCCGCGTCGGCGGACCGGACCGCGACGTGTTCCTGCTGCAGCTCGATCCGGAAGGCAAGATCGTATATTCCACGCTGCTGGGCGGCTCGAAGAACGACGAAGCGACTGGTCTGACAGTCACCGATGATGGTGTTGCATATGTTGGCGGCGTGACTATGTCGCCGGACTTTCCCGGCACGCGTGTGGCGCAATTCGGTCCGCGCGGCCAACAGGACGCCTTCATCGCGCGGGTGCGGCCCGGCGACCCGCATAGCTTCGAAACCGTGCTGTTGGGTGGTAAGGATGTGGACCACATCGCCAGCCTGGCACTGGATCATTCCGGTAATCTTTTTGCCACCGGATATACCAGGTCGGCGGACTTCCCTTTGAAGAACCCGGTACAGGCGCGGTTCGGAGGTGTGGTTGATGCGTTCCTGCTGAAGCTGCACATCGCGGACTGGAGCCTTCTGTTTTCCACCTACCTTGGAGGCGCAACGATGGATGGAGCCTACGGGCTGGCGCTCGACTCTGCCGGCAATCCGATCGTTTCCGGAGTGACCGACTCGACCGATTTCCCGACTACACCAGCAGCGTTCCAGCCGCGGCGGCGGGGCCCGATTGACGCCTTCGTGACCAAACTGAGTGCCGACGGCAGCATGAGTCCGGCCGTGTTTGGTTTAATGGCATGCCCAGTTCGCCGGATCTGCCCACGCGCAACGGCTTCCAGCGGTCATACGACGGCGGAGACTTTGATGGATTCGTGGCGGCGCTCTCGTCCGACGGGCAAGCTGTGCTACGGTTCGTTCGCCGGCGGTAATGGCCACGACATTCTGGAGGGGCTGGCGACGGGCAATGGGAAAGTCTACGCCTCCGGGATTTCCTCCTCCACTAACCTCCCGCAGAAGGGTTCGCCGATCCAACGAGGCTACGGCGGCGGGCCCTACGACGCTTTCGTGATCGGATTGGATGTTCCGGGCGATCGCAGTTGCCGTTGAGATTGTGGGGCGGGACGTGGACGTCCCGCGCAGGCGTGGACGCCTGCCCCACGGCCTGCTAAGAACTGGAACTAGTGCTGTAATTGATTAGCCTTGATTAAGATTGGGTTCTTAGGAAGTCGTCCACTTCGGGGCGCGCGGGCGCGGAGACCTGGGCTCCCAAGCGGGTGACGGAAATCGCCGCCGCGGCATTGGCGAACAACAGCGCGCGTTCCACGGTCTGTCCTTCGGCGAGGGCGACGGCTAACGCCGCGTTGAAGGTATCTCCGGCTGCCGTGGTATCGCGCACTTCCACCGGAAACGCGGCTGTGTGGTAGCGTCCTTCATCACCGCAATAATAAGAACCCTGGTCGCCCAGCTTCAACACCACGCTGCGCGCGCCAAGCGACCGCAAAGCTTCCGCCAGCGAGGGCGCTTCTTCACGCGACACGCGGGCGGGCGGACGTCCCAGCAGCATCAGCGCTTCGTTTTCGTTGGGGGTCAGGATATCGACGCAGGCGAGCAGTTCGGTGGGCAGCGGTTGGGCCGGCGCGGGATCGAGCATGGTGCGCAGGCCTTCTGCACGCGCCAATGCCAGCGCGGCGGCCACTGTATCGAGCGGCGTCTCCAACTGGAAGAGGGCGAGACTGGCGCCCTGAAACACTTTGCGCATAGCTTCCACGTCTGCGGCGGCCAGCGCGTAATTGGCGCCTGACGCCACCACGATGGAATTCTGTCCCTGCTGGTCCACCCAGATCAGGGCCACGCCGGTGGGCTGCGATTTAGTGGCCGAGACAGCGCTGACGTCCACGCCCGCCGCCGCCAGGCTGGCCTTCAGGTGATCGGCGAAAACATCGTACCCCACGCGTCCGATCAGACGCACGGCAACGCCGCCGGCGCTCAACCGGCCCGCGGCGCAGGCCTGATTGGCGCCCTTGCCGCCGGGGATCATCCGGAAATCGCGGCCCAGCACGGTCTCGCCCGGTACCGGCAACCGGCCGACCGAAACCACGAAATCCATATTGAGGCTGCCGACGACGACCAGGGCGGGCATTATCTTGCCAGATCGATGCCCAGCCGTTTCAGTTCTTCGGCGTAGTATCTGCGGTGCAGCAGGTCCCACTCTTCGCTGCCTTCGGGAATCTCGCGTTTTTGCGAGCGAATCTTCTGCCGCGCGAGCCGATCCACCTTCTCCTCGGCCGTGAGGACGTCGCTGATATCGCGCACGATTTCCAGCCGCACTTCGTTGGTGTCCTTCTTCATGCGCAACTCGCGGGTCTTGCGCAACGCCACCACGATTTTATGCGACATGTCGTTGATCTTGTCGCGCGAGAGCTTCATCTGGTCGTGCGTGTCGCGGCCGGATGCGCGGATTACTTTGCGTTCCGCAATCATGGTGTTCTTAACCTTGCGGAACATTTCCTGATAACTGACGCCTTCGCGGCGCATGTATTCGCTGTACTGCTGCAGGATTTCGCGCACCTCGTCGTTCAGACGATCCTCGACCGCCAGTTCTTCGGTGATGATACCGGAGACAATCTCCGCGACGGCCTGCGGATTATTCGTTTCAATCGCGGCAGGCGTCAGTTTCTTCACCAATTCACGGGAGAGGTAGGCGATGAATTCCCTAGGAAGCAACATCCTGTAAGTTTCGTTGACCGGCGAACTAGTAGTTTAGCAAATGTGGCGATCTGCTTTCAGCGGTCAGGCGGTACCATCGTTATCTAAAATGACGGGAATTCGATTGCAAATCTAGGCGCCACAACCTTTTGACCCGTTACCTTTTTGGTAGATGGCAGTATTAGGATTTGAGGTGATCGGATGGGAACGCTGGTGCAAGACGTGCGCTACGGTTTGCGAAACCTGGCCCGCAACCCAGGCTTCGCGCTGGTGGCCATGCTCACGCTGGCGCTGGGCATCGGCGCGAACACTACAGTATTCAGCGTGATCAACAACACGCTGCTTAAGCCCTTGGCGTTCCCCGGCGCCGATCGCCTGGTGCTGGTGTGGGAAACGTTCGGCAAGGGCCCCGACAACTGGAACATCGTCTCGGCGCCCAACTTCTGGGATTTCGAGCGCCAGAGCCACTCGTTCGAGCGCATGGCCATCTTCGATTCGGCAGGGAGAGGCTATAACCTTTCTGCGGCGGGCGCGCGCCAGGAGGCGGAACAAGTCTCGGGGCTGCGCGTGACCGCCGGATTTTTCTCCGTGCTGGGGGTGAAGCCTTTTATCGGGCGCACGTTTCTTCCCGAGGAAGAGACGCTGGGCAGGGATCGCGAAGTCGTCCTCAGCTACGGCTTGTGGAAGAGACGTTATGGCGGCGATCCTTCGCTGGTAGGCAGGACGATCCGCATCGATAGCGCGGACTTCACGGTGATTGGCGTCATGCCGCATGATTTCTCCTGGCAATTCTGGAGCGCACCGCGCCAGCTTTGGGTTCCGGTTGGCTATACCAAAACCGATTACGGGCGCGGCGACAACAGCTTCATCGCCATCGGACGGCTGAAGCCAGGCGTGAGCGTGGCGCAGGCGAGGGCGGAGATGGAGGCGGTCGGCAGCAATGTCCAGAGACAGAATCCCAAGGAAGACGCGGATATGGGGGCGACCGTATCGCCGCTGGGAGAGTATGGGATGGAGGGTATGCGCACCACCATGCTGGCGCTGCTGGCGGCGGTGGCGTTTATTCTGCTGATCGCCTGTGTCAACGTCGCCAACCTGCTGCTGGCGCGCGGTGCGGCCCGGCAGAAGGAATTCGCCATTCGGCGCGCGCTGGGGGCCGCGGGGTCGCGCATTATGGCCCAATTGCTGACCGAGAGCATCATGTTGGCGCTGGCCGGCGGCGTGGCAGGATTGCTGCTGGCGGCCTGGAGCAATCGCATCCTGTTTTACGCTTTCAAGCTGGATTCCCTTTACCTGCCGCTGCGCGCCGTCGATTCGATTCCGATGGACGGCCGCGTATTTGGATTTGCACTGGTGGTTTCCGCCCTGACTGGCGTGCTGTTTGGCGTGGCGCCGGCGTTGAGCGCGCTGCGTACCGGCATCAACGAGCCCTTGAAGGAAGGCGGGCGGAGCGGCGCTACAGGCGGCCGCAATCGTCTGCGCCATGTACTGGTCGCCTCCGAAGTGGCGCTGGCGATGGTGGTGCTTTCAGGCGCCGGCCTCATGATCAAGAGCATGACGCGACTGTTGGGCGTCGATCCGGGGCTGAATCCGAAAAACGTCTTGATCCTGGGTATGTCGGTTCCGCAGGAGGAGATTTACGTAGGGCCGCCGGGGCTGCCGCGCTTCTGCCAGGATCTCGACGAGCACGTGGGCGCCATTCCCGGCGTGGTTTCCGTAGGGGCGGTGGCGCATTTGCCTTTTGAAGGAAACGCAGGCAGGGGTTTCCAGATCGAAGGGCGGCCGCCGGCGGCTCCGGGAAAACTTCCAGGCGCGAACTACACGGTGGCCTGCCCGAACTACTTCCGGACCATGGGCATTCCGATTGTGAAGGGGAGGGAATTCACGACGCAGGATACGGTGAATGCGCCGGGCGTAATCGTGATCAACGAGACCATGGCGCGTGCGTTTTGGCCCAAGGAAGATCCTATCGGTAGAGCGATCCGGCTGGGCGGATCCGACGGGCCCCGGCTGACGATCGTGGGGGTGGCCGGGGATGTGCATCATGTAGGACTGGACGCGCCTGTACAGCGCCAGTTCTTCCGGCCGTACATGCAAGCCGGATGGCCGGTGATGACTGTGGTGGTGCGCACCATCCACGCCCCCGCTACGTTCGCCGCCCCGGTTAAGAAGGCGCTGGCGAGTGCTTTGCCCGATTGGCCGGTCGCTGGCTTCCAAACCATGGAAGAGGTGGTCCACGACTCCACGGGCTCGCGTCGTTTCCCCATGCTGCTGCTGAGCGTATTTTCGGTAGTGGCACTGGGGCTGGCGGCCGTGGGCATCGTGGGAGTGGTGGGCCATTCGGTAACGCAGCGGACCCACGAGATCGGACTGCGCATGGCTTTGGGTGCGAGAACCATGGACGTGTTGCGGCTGGTGGTGAGCAGCAACATGGTTTGGGTGCTGGTGGGCCTGGCTGCGGGCTTGGCGGGATCGGCGGCGCTCACACGGCTACTGGCCGGATTGCTTTACGGCGTGCGGCCGCTCGACCCCGTGGTGCTGGGCGGGGTATCGGTGCTGCTGGCGGCAGTGGCCCTGTTCGCCAGTTATCTGCCGGCGCGGCGGGCAGCCAAAATCGATCCCATGGCGGCGCTGCGTATTGAATGAGCGCACCATCGCAAGCCCACTCCGGGAATCGAATTGGGTCGCTGCCGCTCCAATCGACGGCAAGGAGTTGGTAGCGCGAAAGGCGGAGATAGATCGACGTACCAGCGGTCGCGAGCGGCGGGTCTGGAGGAGACCCGCCGCAGACCTGTAGGTCTGTCCCACGGCCGCGCGGTAGAGCGGAAGGCGCCTTGGCGCGACACCAGATTCAAATATTGCCGGGCCGATTATTTCTTGCGGCCGGCGTGCGCGTGGGCGGGCGTGTGGGTATGCGTGGGAGGCGGCGGCATGAACGGCTTCATCGCCACATCCAGCAGAGACTTCTGCGCGTTGATGAAATTCTCGATGCCGCGGCGCGCAAAATCGCCCAGGCTCGTGGAGGGCTCGGGAGAAGGCCGTGCGATCGCCTCGGCGGTCTTCATGGCGCCCTCAATCTGGCTGGTTGCCAGATCCAGCAGCTTCTTCTGCGAGTCGACGAATTGGTCCATGCCTTCCTTGGCCAACTCGGTCAGCTTCACTGGTTTGCCCGTTTTGCGGCCCTTGCCGTGGGTTTCCGGTTGGGTAAGTTCCGTCACCAGGTCCAGGAACTTCTTTTGGGTGTGGACGAAATTCTCCACGCCTTCGCGGGCCACTTCACCCAGGTTCTTGCCCTCGAACGCTTTGCCTTCTTTGAGGGCCGTGACGGCGGCCTGGCTCTGGCTATTCGCCATGTCCAGAAACTTTTTCTGCATGTCGACGAAGGAGTTCACGCCTTCGCGGAAAGCGTCGGTCAGGGCCGCCGGCAGTCCCGTGAGGCCCAGCCCATCCTTCACGCCGGACTGTACCAGGGCGTTTTGGCCAGCGACCAGGTCCAGCAGAATTTTTTGCGCCGCGACAAAATTGGCCATGCTCTGGCCCGCCAGATCGACCATGCTGGTCAGCGGGCGGAGAGGCGAGAAGTTAACCCGCTCGCGCACGAACCCGAGCGCGAGGGAGTTTTGCTGTGCGGTCAAATCCAATAGTATTTTTTGCGTTGCGACGAAACTTTCCATACCCTGCCGGGTCCAGTCCGCCAGCGTGGAAGCCAGCGCCACCGGAACAGCGGCCATAGACTTTGTGGGGTTCTCCATGTTATGCTCCTTTAGTAATGCTGCATTGCAGCATTACAACCCGAGTATATCGCCTCGGGGGTAAGCTGTCAAGGACTTTCAGATTATATAATCCGATTATGGACGCACGCAAGGTGGTGATCAAGAAATACGAGAACCGGCGGCTCTATGATACCTCCGCCAGCCGTTACGTGAACCTGGACGATGTAGCACGCATGGTGCGCGAGGGGGTGGAAGTGCAAGTGGTGGACGCCAAGTCGGGCGAGGATCTGACGCGCGTAATTCTGACGCAGGTGATTATGGAGGATGCCAAGGGGCACGAATCCGGCTTGCCCCTGGAGTTGTTGCGCAAGTTGATTGTGGCTTCCGACCACGCCACGCACGAGTTTCTGGGCTGGTATCTGAGCACGATGACGGATATGTACCAGAAAACGCAGAGCGCCTTGCACACCAATCCCCTGGATGTGATGCGAAACCTGTTCAGCCCGCAGGCGGCCGCGGCGCCACCGCCGGTGCATGCGGAAGAGATGGAAACCTTGCGGCGGCGGGTGCAAGAACTCGAGAATCGGCTGCAGGGAGCGCCTGCCCCCAAAAGAAAACGCACCAAAAGTCAGATTTAAGAGTTGACAGGACGGCCCGGACGCTGCAAGATGATTCAGACGAGGGAACGCCCATGGAAACCGTACGTTCGATGCTGCGGCACAAAGGGTGCGAGATTTACTGGTTGTCGCCGGAAGCCACCGTATACGAAGCCATCTCCATGATGGCCGAAAAGGGTGTGGGGGCCTTACTGGTGCTGGCGGGTGGCAAACTGGCCGGCATCGTTTCCGAGCGGGACTATGCCCGGAAAGTGATCTTGAAGGGGAAGCGCTCGCAGGAGCTGCAGGTTAAGGAAATCATGACCAGCCCGGTATTCACCGTGTCGCCGGATCACTCGGTGGACGATTGCATGCGCACCATTACGGCGCATCACATCCGTCATTTGCCGGTGATGGAGGGGGACGCGCTGGTGGGTATCATCTCGATCGGCGATGTGGTGCGGTCGATTATATCGGCGCAAGCGCACGCGATCGACCAGTTGAGCGGGTACATCGAGGGGCGGTACCCGGCTTAGGCGGCCTTCGGCCGCCGTGGCTGGTGGTCAGTGGCTGGTGGCTGGTGGTTTTGCCACAACCCACCACCGGCGCGCGAAGCTCGCTTCGCTCGCCCCGCCGTGAACACTGCGCCCAGTGTGCCTCCTCCGCCCAGCTTGACGAGTGCTAAAATGAAACCGTACAATTGTCTCACGTATAAAGGCCCTGTTCCGGGAAATGGTTAGTATGGTCACAAAATACATCTTGTTGCCCTGTGTTTCCCTCGGGTTGGTCCTGGCCGGGAATGCGGTTTGCCAGGATTCGACACCAGCTTCCACCGATCAGAAAAACGATCAGAAGAAAACGGACGCGGCTCCCGCTCGCGAGACCATTGCCAAGCCGCTCACCGATAAAGAGAAGAAGAAGCGCGACGCCAAACTGCGCAAAGAGCTGGAAACACCGTATAAGAAATGGTTGAACGAAGACGTGGTCTACATTATCACCGACGAGGAGAAGACCACCTTCAAGCGCCTGAACACCGATGAGGAGCGCGAGCAGTTCATCGAGCAGTTCTGGCTGCGGCGCGATCCCACGCCGGATACCGAAGAGAACGAATTCAAGGAAGAGCACTACCGGCGCATCGCCTACACCAACGACCATTACGCATCCGGCATACCGGGCTGGAAAACGGATCGCGGGCGCATCTATATTATGTACGGGCCCCCGGACGAAATCGAATCCCATCCCTCCGGCGGCACTTACGAGCGCCCCATGGAAGAAGGCGGCGGAGAAACCTCCACCTATCCGTTCGAGCAATGGCGCTACCGCTACCTGGAAGGCATCGGCACGAATATCGTGATCGAGTTCGTGGACCCCAGCATGTCGGGCGAATACCACATGACCATGGACCCGTCTGAGAAGGACGCGCTGTTGTACGTCCCTGGCGCCGGTCTTACCCTGATGGAACAGATGGGGATGTCCAGCAAGACGCAGCGCTTCCAGAATACCGACGGTACGCACCTGGGCCAACCCTTCGGCGGCACGCCGGAAAGCATGATGGAGTTCAGCCGCCTGGAACAGTTCGCCAAGCTGCAGAAACCGCCGGCGGTGAAGTTCAAGGATCTGGAAGATGCCGTCACCAGCAAGATTACCTTCAATATCCTGCCCATGAAGGTGCGGGCCGATTTCTTCCCGCTGACGGAAGCTTCGGTTCTCTCGTACGTGACGCTGCAGTTTGAAAACAAGGATCTGCAGTTCCAGGACAAGGCTGGAGTGCAGAAGGCGTCCGTCAACATCTTTGGGCGCGTGACCACGATGACGCGGCGCATTGTGCAGACCTTCGAGGATACCGTGACGGTGGAGTGTCCCACCGAGATGCTGCAGGCTTATGCGACGCGATCTTCGATTTACCAGAAGTCGCTGCCGCTGCCCCCGGGTACCTACCGCCTCAACGTGGTAGTGAAGGACATCGTGGGCGGCAACATGAACAACTACGAGACAGCCCTGAACGTGCCGCACATGGACGACGAGAAGTTGTCGGCCAGCACCATCATCCTGGCCGATCAGATCGAGAAGGTCCCCACACATAGCATCGGCACGGGGCAATTCGTAATCGGTTCGAGCAAGGTGCGGCCGCGCATCTCCGAGAGCTTCAAGCGCGACGAGAAGATGGGCATCTACCTGAAACTGTACAACTTTGAAGGGGACGAAAAGACTCACAAGCCGAACGGGCAGATCGAATACCAGGTGTTGAAGGACGGCAGCAATGAAAAGATTTTCGAGTTTACCGAGGACATCGCCAGTCTGCCGGGCGCTTCGGCCTCGCAGGTAACGATTGAAAAGTTGCTGCCGTTGGGGAAACTGCAGCCGGGGTCATACACTTTAAAGCTGAAGATCACGGACCGGAACCGGAACCAGATCCTGACTCCCAGCGCGCAGTTCTCCGTTACGTAACCAAGGCGGGGCTGGTTCTATCCGGGTCGGCCCCGTGATATGCTAAGGCGAACCGGACGATGAGTACGAGGGCGCACATCTCGCTACCAGGCGCGATCCTGGGGCTGGCGTGTCTGGCCGCTGCCGCGCCGGCGTCTGGTGCCATCTCGGTTCAGCTATCCGGCGCCATCGCGGGTTCGGTCACCAATGGCGCAGGTGTGCCGCAGATGGGCGCACTCGTGATGCTATTCGACCAGCGAGACGGCCTTTCACAGAAAGTATTCACGGACGAGAAGGGGATCTTCCTGTTTGCCGGACTGCTTCCCGATATTTATTCGATCCGCGTGACGCTGGCCAGCTTCGTGCCGGCCATTAAGAAAAACATCCTGGTACAGCCCGGGATGCGCAGCGTGCTGAATGTAAGCCTGGCCAGCCTCTTCAGCTCGATCCACCTGGTTTATCCAGCCGAGCATCCGGCCTTCATGAGCGACGATTGGAAATGGGTCTTGCGCACCGCCGGCGCCACCCGGCCCGTGATGCGTGTGCTGGCCGCACCACCTCCGACCTCCGATGAGGACAAGCCGCATCGGACGGTGTTTTCCGATACGCGCGGTGTAGTGATGTTCTCGGCGGGCGATGGTTCGCCGGTGGCGGGCTTCGGCAGCAGCGCCGATATGGGTACCGCATTCGCCCTGGCGACGTCGTTATTCGGCAGCAACCAGTTTCAGTTTGCCGGGAATGTGGGCTCCGGGGCGCAATCGGGAATTCCATCGGCCGCTTTCCGGACGACTTACAGCCGATCTGTAGGTCCCGACAGCCCGGAGATATCCGTCACCATGCGCGAGTTGTTCCTGCCCCAGCAAATGGGCGTGGCGATCTTCGGCCCTACGGATACCAATGTTCCCATGCTGCGCAGTTCGACCGTCAATGTAGACGATCATGCGCACCTCACCGACGATCTCACCCTGCAGTATGGCATGGCGGCCGATACGGTTTCGTTCAACGGCCATTTGAGTTATTTCAGCCCGTATGCCCGGCTGATCTATTCGCTCGGCAACGCCGGTACGCTCGAATTCGCGTACACTTCGGGTAATGCCCGGCCCGACCTTGAGGCTGCCGGCACCCCGGAGGATCCCCTGCAGCGCGAGATTGGCGCGCTGGCGCTGTTTCCCTTAGTATCGTTGCGATCCGGGCACGCGGGCGTGCAGCAAGGCGAGGACCTGGATGCCGGCTACTCGCGCACCATGGGTTCCCGCAAGTTCGCCGTGGGGGTTTATCACGAATCCGTGAGCAACCTGGCGTTGACCATTTCGGCGCCGGAGGGATTCCTGCCGGTGGGCGATATCCTGCCGGATTTCTACTCGGGCACCGCGGTATTTAATGCCGGCAATTTTTCGAGCATGGGCTATGTAGCGTCGGCCACGCAGAGCGTAGGCGAGAATCTGACCGCCACGGTGACGTACGGTGCGACCGGGGCGCTCACTGCGAATACCGGCGATTCCGTCGGCAGCGACCCGGACGACTTGCGCGCCATGCTGCATTCCGGGCGTCAGCAATCCGTAACGATGCGCGTGGTAGCCGTCAGTCCGCACACCGGCACGCACATCGCCGCCAGCTACCAGGTAGCCGACGGCCGCTTCAGCGTGCCGGAGCCGATATACTCCACCAGCAGTCTGCGTCCGCAGCCCGGATTGAACATCTATGTTCGCCAGGCGATCCCCGTGTTTACGAGCCTGCCGTGGCGCATGGAGCTGAGCGCGGATCTCCGCAACCTGATGCAACAGGGCTATCTGCCGCTGAATACCATGGATGGCTCGCATCTGGTGCTGATGGAGAACCCGCGCATGTTCCGCGGCGGCTTAAGCTTCATCTTCTGATCCCAGGCAGGCCACCGGGTCTGCCTCACAACCATTTAAGATAGGTGCATGCAACCTGAACAGCCGAGTTCTCCCTTATCCCGGCGGGACCTGTTTCGCGGCGCGGTAGCCGGGACAGGTGCCGTGCTTCTCAGCCAACACGCCTTGGCGGCGCCGCCCGGTGCAGGCCAATCCGTCATCGGCATGCCCTTCGAAGCCCGCCCGAACGTGCGCATGGGCCTGATCGGCTGCGGCTCGCGCGGCGGCAGCATGCTGAAAGAATATCTCGGCGTGGAGGGATTGACGGTCACCGCCGTGTGCGATGTGGTGAAAGATGCGGCGCTGGCGGCCCAGGCCACGGTCGAGCGCGCCGGCAAGCGTCCGCCCGCCGTATATGCGGGGGGCGAGCGCGACTTCGAAAACCTGCTGCGGCGCGACGATGTGGACTTCGCCTATATGGCCACGCCCTGGGAATGGCACGTGCCGATGGCCGTGGCGGCCATGCAGAGCGGCAAGCATGCCTTCGTGGAAGTGCCCGCCGCCTTTAGCATCGAGGACTGCTGGAAGCTGGTAGACACATCCGAAAAGACCCGCCGCCACTGCATCATGATGGAGAACTGCTGCTACGACTACAACGAACTCATGGTGCTGAACATGATTCGTGCCGGGCTGTTCGGCGATCTGCTGTACGGCGAGGGCGCCTACCTGCACGACCTGCGCCGCTTGCTGTTTGAAGACAAGAGCGAAGGCTTGTGGCGCCGCTTCCCGCACACCCGCCGCAACGGCAATCTCTATCCCACGCACGGGTTGGGACCGGTCGCCAACTACATGGGCATCAATCGCGGCGACCGCTTCGATTACCTGGTGTCGATGAGCACGCCCGAGCGCGGCCTGGACGCCTGGCGCGCGGCGCATGTGCCCAAAGACAGTCCTAAGTGGAAGGAGAAGTATATTTGCGGCGACTTGAATACGTCGCTGATTAAGACGGCGAATGGCCTGGTAGTTACACTGCAGCATGACGTGGTGAATCCGCATCCTTACGATCGGACTAACTTGATCGCCGGAGTGAAGGGTATTTTCCGCGACTATCCACCGCGTATTTACTTCGACGACCCCAATGCCGAAGAATATACACCGATCGATAAGTACAAGGACGAGTATGAGCATCCGCTGTGGAAGCACGAGGGCGAGCAGGCGCGCAAGCTGGGCGGGCATGGCGGCATGGATTATCTGATGGTCTACCGGCTGGTCGAGTGCATGCAGAAGGGCCTCGCGCCGGATATGGACGTGTACGATGCGGCGGCCTGGAGCGCGCCCGGCCCGTTGAGCGAAGCATCGGTGGCGCAGGGCAGCGCGCCCGTGAAGTTCCCGGATTTCACGCGCGGCCGTTGGAAGGAAAAGCGCGGGTGGCTGGCATGACGATGTTTCGAGTTAGAAGGAACCCTCATGACCACGAACCGTTTCTATAAAGTCGTCCTGCTTGCGATCAGCGCAGGCCTCTAGCAGACGTGCCCTCGTTTCTTCGCGGGCTTGCGGGTCATGGCACACGGGCAACGGGCCTTTGCGCCAGCCTACGGGGCGGCCAGGACGGCGCCGCGGGTTTTACGTTGGGCGGCCATCTTGGGCGCTTGGCGGGTTGTGCGCTAGCGGGACACATGTTCAGTTTAGACAAACGTGTGCCCTGCGATTCAGTTTGGCTGCTTTGGGCTATAGTCTGCAGGCCAATAGCAAGACGAAGGAAGGGACGGACCATCCGGACCGCAACGCCCAGTTTGAGCATCTGAACGGAAAGGTGAAATGGTGTTTGGGACGGCACCAGCCCGTGATTTCCGTGGACACCAAGAAGAAGGAATTGGTAGGGGACTTCAAGAATAACGGCCAAGAATTACGCCCCAAAGGCAGCCCGGAGTTGGTGCGCGTCCACGACTTTGTAGACCCGGAGTTGGGGCGGGCCGCGCCTTATGGCATTTACGATTTGGGCCGCAATAGCGGTTGGGTAAGCGTCGGCATGGATCACGACACGGCGGAGTTTGCCGTGGAGACGATCCGACGCTGGTGGCGATCCATGGGACAGCCCAGCTATCCAAGTGCGACACGCTTACTCATCACGGCTGACGCGGGAGGAAGCAATGGCTCCCGGCTACGGCTTTGGAAACTGGAGTTGCAAAAACTGGCCGACGAAACAGGCCTGCGAATCGTTGTCTGCCATTTCCCTCCGGGCACCAGCAAGTGGAACAAGATCGAGCACCGGCTCTTTTCCTTCATCAGCCAAAACTGGCGCGGGAAACCCCTGCGCAGTTTTGAAACGATTGTCAGCCTCATCGCCGCGACCACCACCTCAACGGGCCTCAGGGTGCATGCCGAATTGAACACAGAAACCTACGCAGCCGGGATTAAGGTCTCCGATCAAGCATTTGCGCAAATCAAGATCCGTCGTGACAAATTCCATGGCGACTGGAACTATGAGATCCAGCCGCGCGCTCCAACATCCTGATCAGGTTATTTCTAGACAGGCCCTTAGCTGTTTAAGTGGCAAAACGCGCGCAAAGAAAAATCGCGTCAAAAGTGTAGTTAGCAGGCTGGTTAGCGCGCGCTCCCACGCGGCGTGGACGAGTTCGGAATTTCTGAACACTCCACCCGGTTCTTGCCCAGGCGTTTGGCGCGGTAAAGAGCATTATCCGCCTCTCGCACAAGTTGATCACAGTCTTTACTGTCATGAGCACAACTGACTCCGAAGCTACAAGTGATATTGAGTGACCCGCCATCCAGCACGATGGGCCGACTCTCGATCTCACAGCGGAGTTGCTCGGCGCGCTCCAAGGCTCCGCGGCCGTCACAATCCGAGAGTACGATCAAGAACTCCTCCCCGCCATAGCGGCCCACAAAGTCCGAGGCGCGTATGCAGGATTGAAAGCGCGTAGATATCTCTCGCAGCACCCGGTCTCCGGCCGGGTGGCCGCGGCAGTCATTGATCCTCTTAAAGCCATCGAGATCGCACATGATAGCGGAGGTCGGCTGGCCCGCCCGCCTGCAGCGACTGAGCGTACTTTCCAGCAGGTCGAAGATGGCGCTTCGATTCCAAACCCCGGTGAGGCCATCGCGGGTTGCCAGTCTTTGCAGGTCCTCGCGGGTGCGGAGCAACTCAGCTTTCTCTGCAGCCAGGTCCTGTGCGGCTTTCGCGAGTTGCCGGGTTCTGAGGGCTTCGATATCGAGCTTCCGGTTGATGGTTGCAGTCTGCTGGCTGACTCTCCGCCGCAGCATCAAGACCCAGAGCAATGCCCCAAGGAAGAGCAGGCCGCCCACAACGATAATCCGCTGAGCCCGTTCGGCCGTCCACCAGGCTGCCGGGCGGAGGATCCGTATGTCGTCAGCCGTACGCAAGCGCAACTCGAAGCTATCGGGGATATTCTCGCCGGCGGCGACGGGCGCGGTCACCGAGCAGATTCCGCGCAAACGTAACACCGCACCCGGATCCAAGGTTTCGCGGAGAGAGAGATTGGCCTCCGAGTTCGCGGTAAAGTAACGCCCAGCCGACTCCAACAGGAGATGCAACCCGATGGGAGTCGGGATCTGGCTCACGAGCCGGGCATCCAGTTCGACCAGTTGCGAATCGAGATTGCGATCCAGAATCTGATAAACCGTGGTGTGTTGTGGTTCCGGGGGCGGCCCCGGCCTGATGCCGCGAATCCGGGCATCTTCCAGCACGGTGCCCAACCGGGTCGCGGCGGGATATCCGGCCGCATCGATGATTTCGCCCAACTCCAATTGAGTACTAGCCGTGCTCAAGACCTGGATGCCTCCCGTGGCGTCCCGCATGAATACCGAGCCGGATGATCCGGCCATGGTCACGACCCCGCGCAGGCGAACCTCGCGACCGGGTCTCTCGGAAGGCGAGAATTGCAGCAGATCCCTTATCGAACGAACAGGGGATATGAACGGGTCGGGACGGGGCTCGATCACACGTACGCAATCCGGACGCGGGACGTACACCTCGATTCCGTTGAACTGTCGTCGTGAATTGGCGCTGGAGCCGCAGGCCCCCGTTAGCCTGACTCGCGCGCCCAGTAGATACTGGGGTAGTGTCCGCCAGCCATCCAGATAGGCTGTTAGGCGTGTCTGGCCATCCATCAGTCGTAGGGTTAAGGGGCCATTGGATGGTTCGAAGGACCGAGCGACAGCCTCGACGGTCACTCGCTGGCTGTCCATCCGGCCTGACTGCAGATCTTGGTGCGTCATTACGGTAGGGCGCGGAAGTACGCTCTCTCCGAGATGCGCAACCTGAGCATAGCTAATGCTGGGAGCGAAGCCGCCGGCCGATGACTTTCCGCGGACCCGAACCCGCCAACCGGCTCGGATGCCTGGAGGCAGAGGCCCGAGGGTATTTACAAAAATGCCACTGCTGGGGTCCTGCACAAACAGAATGCCCCAAACTGAAGAAGCGTAAGTAACCGTCCCTTGCACATCCACCGCTAGACCTTTTGCGGCCTCTCCCGCTGCCAGCGCTCGCACGTCCGAGATATGGCGCAGAAGGGCGACTGGCCTAAACACGGGACTTCGTGGCCCGGCTCCTGCCGCGAGCACGGCGTCTTCCAGCACCAGACCACCCGCCAAAGAACGCGGGAACGCCCACCACATTGAGTCGATGCCCTGTAAACGCCAGACGATCCAGGGCAACGGTCAATGGCAGAGTCCCCGTCGCATCTATGAACTGAAATCCCCCGCGTCCGTCCTCCACCACGTCGCCGCACAGCCGCACGCGCAAAGGCAACGAACTGGAATCTATTTCGCGGGCACGCTGCCGCAGGCTACCGACCGTGACCGCGTCAAAACTCGAAAGCGGCAGAGCCGGACGGATAATCCGGAGGTCCTCGGAGGAATCGGCCCAGATACGGTAGTCCTCCATCGATCCTGCCTCATCGAAAACGGGGTCGGTGACGCCCTCCACATCCACGAAGGCGCCCGGGAGAGCAACGCGATTGGAGTCGGTGTTATCCTTAATCCGCACGCCGAACACCTGTTGACCGACGTGCACGCGCACACGAAGCGCACCGTTCTGGTCCATTTCGGCTGACTGAGCGATGCCAGTCATTCTCACCTTCCGACTGGCGTAGTCCAACGACACTAGTTGCGACGGACGGACCAGAACCGCCGAAGGCTGTTGCGCGGAGCCCAGGATCGTGAAGGAGGGATGCGCTACGAATGGCAAACGTGAACTTCGCAGCACCAAGCCCTGAACTTCGAGGAATTCCGAACGCCGAGGTAGCGGACTGAGACCGCCGACCTCCACTTTGATTCCGGCGGTCGCGTCCTGCACAAACAGCAGGTGGTTGACCGGGTCGGTATAGGTGACTACTCCGCGAAAGGTTACGGCAACGCCGTGAATCGGCGCTTTTTCACCGAGTGCCCTGACGCGAGCTACCGTGATTGGGGAGTCTCTTAGGCTCAAAGCCCTGCAACTCACGGCTAAAAAGGTTGTCAGCAAGGTCAAGACCAGCGCGCCAGCGGCTTCCAAATCGCGTCTGCAGAGCATACGACAATCCTTCTCTTTATGTCATATCGGCTCGCCAGCGGCAGTCCTTTAGTTCAGGCAAGAAGCGTTATGGCTCGCGAGGGTCTCCGCTGCCCTAGCCTAGCGGTGGCCCATCCACAGAATCAGGATCGCCAAACTGACGGAGCGTTAGTGTACGGGATGCGAACTGCGCGCGACTGCAGCCCTGCGCGAAGGCTACACCAACGCGGACAACTTCTCGACGACGCTCTTTAGCACTTCGGATTGGGTTCAGTTCCTCGCCGGCCGCCGCATTCTCTTCTGAACTGGCGGCGGCGCGTTGGGTCACCTGCTCAATCTGGACCAGCGAACCGGCGACCTGGTCGATACCCCGGACCTGTTCCTAGAGCCAGCGTTGCGCCGGCCCCGGGCCAACCGACTCTACAGCCTGCAACGCTACCAACAGCCCACCGAGCTAACAGAGATCTCGCCAGGCACGTTCTACTCGGTTGCGCTACCTCTCGATAACAGCCAGCGGGACGCTCACGGTCCCCGCGCAGTTCAGCTCTAAGGACTTCGAACAGGGTCCATTCGTCAGCGGCGCCAACGGACTCGCCTACAAGTCTCTGGTCCTCCGGGGAGTTGGCGATGGTCCTCCCCTGGTCCGACGCCCGGCACCGAGCAGATGTATCCTGCCGAGAGCATCGTCCCAACGCTTGCGCAGAACCTGCCGGGCGGCACGTTTCTCGGAACCGGATACGGCAATAAGCTAACGTACTTAGTCAGAACCGATCTGGATTGGCAGGTAACAGCCATATACCAGTTTCCCTCTCAGCCTTCCCAATGCCTGCCGGACGATGCGGCGAGCGCTCTCCTGGCATCTGATGGGAATTACTACGGCGTGCTCATCCCGTATCTGGCCCGGCATACGTGTACAAGGTGCCCCCCGCCGGCGGGGATCTCCCGTTCCTGCAATCCACGGCCGGCAACTTCTACGGAGCGGTGGGCAATGGCGGGGCCAACCGCACTGGTGTGGTCTACAGGCTCACTCTGAGCGGCCAGTACACCGAACTGTATTCGTTCACAGCGAGGGCAGTGACGGAAACCTCTACGGGCCACGGATACTGGCGGCTATCCAAGTACTTTGTTTCGAGTAACCACCTCCGGCGAATACACGCTCCTGCATACTTTCGGAGAGGGGTGCTACTGTCCGCTAACGCAGGGCAGCGACGGCCTTATCTATGGGGCAACCATAAATGGGCCCGCGCCGCGCGCCCTTCAGTTCATCCCGCAGACCGGGGCTCCCGGCACGAAAGTGCACATCTGGGGCTACAACCTGTTATCCGCGACCGTGCAGTTTAACGGAGTGGCGGCGACCGCAGTTACTAACGCCGGCTCTAACTACGTATGGGCAGTCGTCCCGCCGGAGCTACCAGCGGCCCTATCACCGTCACGACGCCGGGCGGCGTCAGCACCACGCCCGGAAGTTTTACAGTCGAGTAGGAAACCGAATACTTAGCTTGCCTAAGGCGATTGCCGCATGCTGGTGCGCATCCATCGAGACGATTCATAACCGTGCACACAACTACGCACTCCCAAACCATCGCCAGCAATCCGGCCGACCGACGGCGTGAACCGCGGCGCCCCGCATCGGGCACGGTGCAACTGAAATTCGAAAACCATCCGCCTGGTACCGTCGAAGTCGATCTGATGGATGTCAGCACATCCGGCTTCCGCACCACGCATCACCAAGGCTTGCTGCCATTGGGGACTAACGCAGCGTTCCGCCACGCGGATGCTGCCGGCAAGGCTCGCGTGGTCTGGAACTGGATGTTTCCGGATCACGTGGAGAGCGGATTTGTGATCATCCATTAGGGCAGGCGTTCCGTTCCATGGCTGGGACACGGCTGTCCCATAACCGGACATTCCAATTTGCTATCTCGTGTAACACCATAGTGTTAGCAGTGGTGCGGCAATTGCCGCTGAAATGCGACAATGTTGTTAACCGCTCCATGAGACTGACCGACGAGTATGTACCGCGGATCCTGATCGCCGACGACCAGCCGGACGTGCTGGAAGCGCTTGCGCTTCCTGATCAAGGGAGAAGGCTATCAGGCCGAAGCCGTAAACTCGCCCGCGGGAATTCTGGAATGCCGTCGAATCGCGCGACTTCGACGCGGTGGTGATGGACCTGAATTATACCCGCGATACCACATCCGGGCAGGAGGGCCTGGATCTGCTGAACCGCCTGATGGCTCTCGACAGCACGCTGCCCGTGATCGTAATGACGGCTTGGGGCAGCGTGGATCTGGCGGTCGAAGCCATGCGGCGCGGCGCGCGCGACTTCATCCAGAAGCCGTGGGACAATGCGCGCCTCTCCGCCATTCTGGGCACCCAGATCGAACTCGGCCGCGCGCTGCGCAAAGGGCAGATTCTGGAAGCCGAGAATCGACTGCTCCGCTCCGGAGCAATTTCCCAGCCTGATTGCGCAATCCGCCGCCATGCAGCCGGTGCTGGATATGATCTCGCGCGTGGGACCTTCCGACGCCAACGTCCTGATCACCGGCGAGAACGGCACAGGCAAGGGACTGGTGGCGCAATCGCTGCATTCGGTTTCGCTGCGCGCGCTGAAACCCATGCTCACGGTGAACACCGGCGGGCTTTCCGAAGGCGTATTCGAAAGCGAGTTGTTCGGCCATGTGAAGGGCGCATTCACCGACGCCAAGACGGATCGCGTAGGCCGCTTCGAGATGGCCGAGGGCGGCACGCTGTTCCTGGACGAAATCGCCAATATCTCGGCCAACCTGCAGTCGAAGCTGCTGCGGGTGCTGGAGACCGGCGAATTCGAGCGGGTGGGGTCGTCGAAAACGCGGCAGGTGGACGTGCGCGTGCTATCGGCCACCAACTCGGATTTGAACACCGAAGTGAACGGAGGGCGCTTCCGGCAGGATCTGCTGTTCCGGCTGAATACCATCGAGATCCGGCTGCCGCCATTACGCGAGCGGCGCGAAGACATTCCGCTGTTGGCCGCGCATTTCTTGCGGCAGCACGCCGAGCATTACCGCAAGAACCTCTCGCGGCTTCGAAGATGCCGCCATGAAGGCGCTGCTGGCGCACCTCTGGCCCGGCAATATCCGCGAGCTGGATCATGCCGTCGAGCGCGCCGTGCTGATGAGCCAGAGCGCCTGTGTGAAGGTCAACGACCTGGGACTGCGGCGCGTCGCGTGACGGATCGCCGCGGCTGGAGGACATGAGCCTCGAAGAAGTGGAAGGCCTGCTGATCAAGAAAGCCCTGCAGCGCTTCAACGGCAACGTCAGCCACGCGGCGAACGCCCTCGGCCTCAGCCGTAGCGCGCTCTACCGCCGGCTGCAGCGGTACGGACTCTGAGGCGCAGCAGCCTCCCATGACACCCTCTAAAAACCGGCGCCGGCGGCACATGAAATACGAAGGCCGTATCGTGATCATGGCCATCTGGCGGGACTGCCGGGCTCGCTGGTTGCGCTCATCTTTCTATGGCTGCGCGAACCGACGCCGCAGGCCAAGACGCAATGGACGCTGACGGTCCTGATCGTGGCTCTTTGGATGGGCTTCGCCATGGCCGTGCGGGATCGCGTGGTGTTCCCGCTGCAGACGCTTTCCAATCTGCTTTCCGCCCTGCGCGGAGGGCGACTTCTCGGTGCGCGGGCGCGCGGGCGCGTTCGACGATGCGCTGGGCGAAGTGATGCGCGAGGTCAATTCGCTCGGCGGCACGCTGCGCGAACAGCGGCTGGGCGCGCTCGAAGCCACCACGCTGCTGCGGACGGTCATGTCGGAGATCGACGTGGCGGTTTTCGCCTTCGATCATGAGCGCAAGCTGCGCCTGGTGAACCGCGCGGGCGAGCGCCTGCTGGCCGCGCCCGCCGAACGCGCGCTGGGCGCCAGCGCCGCGGAGTTAGAAATGGAGAGCTGCCTGGAAGGAGAGCCGCAGCAAACCTTTCAGATGACTTTTCCTGGCGGCGCGGGCCGCTGGGGGCTGCGGCGCACCACCATCCGCGAGCAGGGCTTGCCGCTGCAATTGCTGGTGGTGGCGGACCTGACGCTGCCTTTGCGCCAGCAGGAACTGCAGGCCTGGCAGCGGCTGGTGCGCGTGCTCGGACACGAGTTGAACAACTCGCTGACGCCCATCAAATCGATTGCGGGGAGTTTGGGCAGCCTGCTGACGCGAAAGCCCCTGCCCACCGATTGGGAAGACGACATGCGCCGCGGGCTGAACGTGATCACTACCCGCTCGGAGGCGCTCAGCCGCTTCATCGGCGCTTATGCGCGGCTAGCCAAGCTGCCGCGCCCTCAATTGCAGCTGATGGAGATCAAGCCATGGGTACAGCGCGTGGTCAGCCTGGAAACGCGGCTCAACGTGGCCGTGCAGCCAGGTCCGGATATCTTCATACAGGGCGATCCGGACCAACTGGAACAGGTGCTGATTAATCTGCTGCGCAACGCGGCGGACGCATCGCTGATTACCGGCGGTGGCGTGCAGGCCGGCTGGATGCGCAACGGCACGCATGTCGAGATCGACATCGAGGACGAAGGACCGGGGATTTCGAACACGGCGAACCTGTTCGTGCCGTTCTTTACCACCAAGCCTGGCGGGTCAGGCATCGGACTGGTGCTGAGCCGCCAGATTGCCGAAGCGCATGGCGGGACGCTGGTGCTGGAGAACCGGACCGATCGCGGCGGGTGCGTGGCGCGCCTGCGGCTGCCGGCGTAGCGGGATAGACTACCCACGGGTAACGTCAGACGCCGTGTTTGCGCTCGAAATCGGCGAGCGTCATGTCTCCGCGGCGGATGCCTTCGATACTGTCCTGAATTTCTTCGATCTCGCCGGGCGCCAGGGGTTCGTCGGAATCGAGCAGGGATTCCAGATACCGCTGGGCGGCGTGCAGGTCTTGTGCCGGTAGAGCCGCGGTGCTCATCTTAGCCTTGGCCGTCATGGGGACCTCCTGCTATTAGTAGAGCACGTCGCTTGGCCATCGGCGGCGGAGGGGGCAGCCAGACGCCACTCTCTTGACAACTATATATTACATGGTATATATATAAATATTGACCCATGCCTAAACCGGAAACGTTCCTGCCACTAAAAACGAATTGGTTCCACATTCTGCTGTCGCTCGCCGGCGAAGACCAGCACGGCTACGGCATCATGCAAGAGGTTCTCGATCGCACCGGCGGCAAACTGAGGTTGTGGCCGGCCACGCTCTACGGCTCGTTGAAGCAGTTGATTGAAGCGGGGCTGATCGAGGAGTCGAGCGAGCGCCCGGCGCGCGAACTCGACGATGCCCGGCGGCGCTATTACCGGCTGACGCGCCTGGGCCGCCGGGTGCTCGCGGCTGAAAGCGATCGGCTCCAGGAGCTGGTCCGGATCCTGCAAGTAAAACGCGGCATGGAGGTGGCTTAAATGAAATCGCTCGCGATGCGCCTGTACCGGCGGCTGGCTTACGCTTACCCGCACGAATTTCAAATGGTCTATGGTGCGGATTTGATCCAACTGGGCGAAGACGCGGCCGACGATATCTGGGCGCGGCTCGGAATTTTCGGGCTGATCCGATTGCTGGCCGATATCGCCTTGCATTTGCCGCTCGAATATCTGTCGGAGATGCGGCGCGACCTGGCATACGCGCGGCGCACGCTATGGAAATCGCGCGGATTTGCGGCGGTGGGAATCATTTCGCTGGGACTCGGCATAGGGGTCGCGACGGTGTCGGCGAGCAGACTCTTCAGCCTGATTCTGCGCGACATGCCGGGCGCGAAAAATCCCGATGCACTGGTGATTCTGACAGGGACATCTTATCCCTATTTCGAGCATTTTCGCGATCAGCACAATCTGTTTGCCGGCGCGGCGGCTTACGAAGGGCCGATTCCGTTCAATATATCGTTTAATTCCTCGGCTAATTCTTCGGGTAATCTCGGCGAGCGGCGCGGGCGAAAGCAAGCCGGAGCGCATCTTCGGCCACCTGGTTTCGCCCGAATATTTTTCGGTGATTGGCGTGCGCGCGGCACGCGGCCGCACGTTCGACCCGCAAATCGATAAGCCGGGGTCTGCGCCCGTGGTGTTTATCAGCGACCGGTTCTGGCGCGAGCGTATGGGCGGGGATCCCTTTGCGGTGGGCCGCACGATCCGCGTGAACGGCCAGACAGCCACCATTGCCGGTATTGGGCCGAAGGATTTTCGGGGCGTGGTTCCGATCATGCCCGCCGAGATTTTTGTGCCAACCACGTCGCCCGCGGCCATGGTTCCGGAACTGGCCGGCGACGCCCTTCACAAGCGCGACGAGAAGTCATTCAGCAGTCTGTTCCGGCTGGCGCCGGGAATCACGCCGCGGACGGCCGAAGCGGGTCTGGACGCGGTTACGCGGCGCCTGGATGAAGAATCCCTCGATCCGGCGCGCCATGCCAAGGGACGGCGCGTCACGCTGGCGCCGGGAGGAAAGATGGCGCCGCTTCCGCGTGCGGTGCTTCCGGCCCTGGTAGGGATGATGGTGCTATTGGACTGCCTAATTGTGGGCATCGCGTGCATGAACCTGGCGAACATGCAGCTGGCGCGCGCCACGGCACGGCAGCGGGAGGTGGCTATACGGCTGTCCGTGGGCGCCAGCCGTTTCCGGCTTGTCCGCCAGTTCCTGACCGAGAGCGTACTGCTGGCCGCGGCCGGCGGCGTCGCCGGCATCGCATTTGCATACTGGGCGGCCGCCGGCTTCCAGAAAATCAAACTGCCGGTGGCTTTTCCGGTCGATCTCGATTTCACGCCGGATTGGCGCGCATTGCTGTTTGCCTGCGCGGTGTCGCTCGCCGCAGGCATCGGCTTCGGCCTGGCGCCGGCGCTGGCCTGTACGCGCACGAGCCTGGCCGCGACAATGAAGGAAGGCGCGCTGGCGCAAGTGCGCGGCTACCGGCGATTCGGCATGCGCAACCTGCTGATGGTGTCCCAGGTGGCCGGATCGTTGATGCTGTTGCTGATTGCCGGTTTCCTGATCGTCGGATTCGAAAAGGGCATCCACGTGGATGTGGCATTTAATCCGCAGCAGATGGTTCTGATTTCGCTCGATCCGGTGCGCGACGGGTATTCGGCGGAGCGCGCGGCCGATCTTTTCGAAAACCTTCCAGCGCGGTTGACGCGCGTGCCAGGGGTCGAGCAGGTGGTCGTGGCGGACACGCCGCCGTTCAACCCGCTGGATGGGACTGCCACGCTGCGGACCCCATCGGATGTGGGGAAGCCGGATCAGGTTGCGGAGGGCGTCGCCAAGCAGATCATTGGCGCGCATTATTTCGCCGCGCTGAGCGTGAGCCTACGCCAAGGCCGTGAATTCGACCGGCGCGACCAGTTGCTCGACGGATCGCAGAGCCAGTCGCTGCCGGTGGTTTTGAACCAGACGGCAGCCCGCGAACTCTTTGGAAACCGCGACCCGCTGGGGCGGCGTATCTGGGAAGCGTCGCGGGCTTACGAAGTGGTGGGTTTGGTGAAGAACCTGCCGGCTCCGGGAAGCGCCAAAAACGACGATTTTACCGATACGCCCGAGATCGCCACGATGTACTTGCCGCTGACGCGCAGCGATTGCGCGCATCCGCCGGCCGGCGGAATGATCGTGATGTTGCGCGCTGCGCGCGGTGGGGACACTATGGAAGGCATCCGCCGGGAAATGGCTGCGCTCGATCCGAACCTGGTGATGTTCAACGTGCGGACGCTGGCCGAACAGGTGGAGCAGGCCACCGCGATGAGGCATCTGAACACGATTATCTACCTGGGGATCGGCGGCTTTGGATTGATTCTCGCGGCTATTGGCCTCGCGGGAGTGACGGCCTATTCGGTGGCGCGGCGGCGCAAGGAGATCGGCATCCGCATGGCGCTGGGCGCGCGCCAGGAGCAGGTGTTGCGGCTGGTGATGCGCGAAGGCGGCACGCTGGTGATAGCCGGGTCGGTGCTGGGCTTGGCGGGCGCGCAGGCCGTCGCGCGCGTGATGGGGTCGGCGAGCAGCCTCTACGGGCCGGAGTTAACGGCGGGAAGCCACGACTGGCGGCTGGTGCTCGGCGCACCGCTGCTGCTAGCCGGCCTGGCGATGCTGGCCTGTTATGTGCCGGCGCGGCGGTCGGCGAAAATCGATCCGTTGGCTGCTTTGCGGGAAGAATAGCGCAGCGCTTACAGCCGCTCATTGCGGCGATAGCGGAATCGCCTGGAAGGCCGGATAGTTACCCGTCACCGAATTGGATGCACCGCCGACGATTACGCGAGAGTCGTTGATGTCATTCGCGTAGACCAAACTCAGAGGTCCGGGGGCGACCAGCGTGTTCAAGTCGGTCATGACACCGTTCCGCCACAAAAAGGCGCGGCTGCTGCCAGTGGAGGCGATGGACTGGCCGACTATCCAGCCTTCTTCATTGATGCCCCAGGCTATGCTCAGGGCGTCTCCGGGGAGGGTACCCAGATCCGTGATGCCGCTCTGTCTGGTCCAGAGAAACGCATGGTAGTTCGGGCTGGCGGCTGAGTCGCCGGGCAAGTCGGAGAATCCCACCACCTGGCCGCGATTATTAATGGAGGTCGGGGTATTCCAAGCCACGCCGCCCAGGTTGCCAATATCGGTCGGCGTGCCGTTTACCCAGAGCACCGCGTGAGCCGCGCTGGCGCCTCCCACGGCGTTGGCGCAGATTCCGGAAATGCCTACTGCCACGCCCTGGTCGTTGATGGCGGTAGCGGCTCCATCTACATCGCCCGGCAGCGGCGGCAGTTCCTGGATCTGTTCCGGTTTGGGCCCATAAATAACCGCTTCAAACTGGAGAACCTGCGGGGCAATGCAGGTTGGGTCGTGGGTGGTGTTCTCAGCCCATCCGGCAATTTGTCCGCCCTTGTTGTCGCCGGCGGCCACGCCGTTGTTACCGCCCAAAGTGGGAAGCGCGCGCATGATACCGTCCTGAAACGCGAAGCCCTGGCAGGTATGGCCGCTCGAAGACGGGAAGAAGGCTTCCGCACAACTCCAGATCTCCCCGAACGGGTCGACGATGGACGTGTCCGAGACGCCGGAAATCACATTGGAGCTGTTCACCGACGACCACGCCACGGAGCTGCTGGGGCCGCCCAGCGTGCCCAGATCGATTCTGTGCCCGTTGATCCACACGGCGGCATGTTCGGTGGTGTTGCCGGGCAGGTAGGCCGCTCCCATGGCCCACCCCAGGTTGTTCACGCTATTTGCGGCGCTGGTGTTTCCGCCGAGCGTGCCCAGAGTCACGATGCGGTACTTAGGCGATGCGGCCGGCGTACTGTCTTGCGCGGCGCTGCGCGGCGGCGTGGTGATTGCGCTCACGGCCATAATCGCGATAATGAACGTCGGTTTCATAAGCGTCTCCTCTGTCCTCGTTAGAAGCTTTCGCCCAACTCCTGCCATCCACGATAGGCCTGTTATCCGGCGCGGGTTGGACGCTAGCGGACGCGGCTGGCCACAACGCTGGACGTTTTCGGACGCGGCTCTTAACGCTGCTCCCTACGTTGCGCATCACACCGGGGAGCATGGTCCGAAAGCGTCCAGTTTCGGCCGCGCGAGCCGCTATCATAAGGGTGGGCATGGATCTGGACTGGCAGGTATGTTCGCGGGCGCGGCTCTCGCGAGATGCGCGCTTTGACGGTAAGTTCTTCATCGCGGTGCTGACCAGCAAGGTGTATTGCCGCTCAATCTGTCCCGCGCCCACCGCCAAAGAGAAGAATGTTCGTTATTACCCCAGTTCCGCGGCGGCCGCGGCGGCCGGTTTTCGCCCGTGCCTGCGGTGCCGCCCGGAATGCTCGCCGGGGACTCCGGCCTGGTTGGGCACGCCGAGCACCGTGTCGCGCGCCTTGCGGCTGATCGCGGAAAGCGGATTGAGCGATGGCGTGGACGGCCTGGCGCAGCATTTGGGTATCGGCCCGCGGCATCTGCGCCGGCTGTTTCTGCAGCACTTGGGCGCGACCCCCAGCGCGGTGGCGCAAACGCGCCGCCTGGATTTCGCCAAGAAGCTGATCGACGAAACCCGTTTGCCCATGAGCGAAGTGGCGGTCGCGGCCGGCTTTGGCTGCGTGCGGCGATTCAACGCGGCGATCCGCAAGGTCTATCACCGCACACCCACTCAAATCCGGCGCCTGTCGCGGCCAGCGGGAGCTCCGCCGCGGAATGAATATTTCTTCCGCCTGCGTTTCCGTCCGCCCTACGATTGGAACGGCATGCTGGGTTTTTTGGCGCCGCGCGCCACGCCCGGGGTGGAAATGGTGGATGGCAACAGCTATCGACGGGCGATATCTTTAGGCGGCAGTATCGGCTGGCTGGAAGTAACCATAGATGCAGGCAAAGAAGGCCTGGCAGTGCGCGTGCAATTCCCCGATCCGTGTGCGCTGTACGCCATCATCGAGCGCGTGCGCGCTATGTTCGACCTGAACGCGGATTGGGCGGCGATCGCGCAAGGTCTGGCGGCGGATGCGGAGTTGGCGGCACGACTGGCGGTCAACCCGGGGATGCGCGTTCCGGGCTGCTGGGATGCGTTTGAACTCGCCGTACGCGCCATCCTCGGCCAGCAGATCACGGTGAAGGGTGCTACGACCCTGGCGGGACGCCTGGTTGCCGCGCTGGGCCAACCGTTCAGCGGGCCCGGAGGAATCACGCATCTGTTTCCGTCGCCGCAGGCGTTCAGAAGCGGCGACCTGAGCGGATTGGGGCTAACGACGGCGCGCGCCGAGACGATTCGCGCGCTGGCCCGCGCGGTCTGCGACGGACGGATCGTTTTTTCGGGAAGCTCGGACTCCGGGGGTGTGCTGGCGCGGCTGCGTGAGATTCCCGGCATTGGAGAATGGACGGCGCAATACGTGGCCATGCGGGCCCTGGGCGAACCCGATGCTTTTCCGCCGGGCGATTTGGGTCTTCTACGAGCGCTGGGCTTGCCCGGCGCGCGGGAACTGCAACAGCGCGCGGAGGCGTGGCGTCCCTGGCGCGCCTATGCTTCCATGTACCTGTGGAGCACGAACGTGCAGGGGGAGCCGCTGGCCGCGGCGCGCTGATCCGCCGATGGGTTAGTGCACGAAGCCTTTGGGTTCACATTGCCCCATCGACAGAGGCGGCCACCAACCCCCACGACATTGACTCCGCGCCTCAACCAAAAACCCGCACTGGAGTTATCTGGTAGTGAATTCAGCGGCTTGCCAGATTCTTGAGGAATAGAGGAATAGGCGGGACAGCCATCCGCATGGATTTTTAGGCTTTGGTAAGTGGGATGCATATTAGGCGACATCATGAATAGCAACCCTGCAGTTCCGGACGAGAACCTTTTAGTGTCGAAAGCCGAGCTTATCTGTCTTCTTGTTCAACTTGCTTCGCCAACTGGCCGGCGCTCACCGCGGAGACGAGATGCAGCCCGCTTGGCCGGGGATGCGCTCGGGCAGCTTTTCGAAGACCCTCACGAGAGTGGACAAGCACCGTTGTCGTTTCGGGAATCGCCAAAGACACCGATAAGCTTTCCAGGCGCCACCGGCGTTGTGCAACAGGGCCGTTTCGATGCGGCCGAGAAGAGAGAGGGTTCACGGACGCGCCAACGTCGCTCTTGCGATTGTGGAACGTGCAAATGGTGCCTGGACAATGCCCGCTGGGATCGGATCTTCAACGAAAAGTTTGCGGACCCGGACTATTATGGCCGATTGACCGTGCGACAGAACTCGACTCTGGCGGCCACTGCTTAGGAGATTGACCCTTTCATTCCGCTGGTTTGCTGAAACGATCTCCGCGATTACAATGATCGTTTGCCGGCCCTGATCTTTATCCTCTTTGGCGCGCTCCTCACGTTGGCGACGGCATGGATGCTGGGCAACGTCTGCCTGCACCGCTTACCGGTTCCATGGACCATCGCGCTGGGAGTGGGGGCAGCGGTGGAAAGCACCGTCGTGTTCCTGCTGCTGGTCTGCGGCTTGGGCTATCGGACCGGCTTCGCCCTACTGGCGGTAACTGCAGCGGCGTTGTACTGGCGGCTGGGACGCGCCGCGCCGCGGTTGACGGATCCGGCGAAAGCCCGCACGGATCGCGTCAGCGCATATGTGGCGGGCGCGGCGTTGGCATGCTACGGCGCCTTGTACCTGATCAACGCGCTGGCCCCCGAACTCGAGCCGGATGCCCGCGCGTATCACCTGGGACTCACGGCTGAATATGTGCGCCTGGCAGGCTTCCCTGCACGCGTAGGTTTCTATGAAATGCTGCCGCAGGGTTTCGAAATGCTGTTCGTGCCGGCCTTCGCCTTCGGACAGCACGTGGCGGCGAGGCTGGTGCATTGCGCGTTTCTAATGGCGTCCGTGCCTTTGATCCTGGGCGTCGGACGGCGGCTGGAACTGCCGGATGGGGCGGGGCTGGCGGCCGCGGCTCTATATTTTTGTGCGCCGGTCGCGGGGATTACGGGCACATCCGGGTATACCGACGCCGGCGGCGTGTTCTTCACGTTGGCCACTTTTTACCTGCTGCTGGTGTGGCGCGACACGCGCGACGTGCGCTACCTGGCGCCGGCGGGCATCATGGCAGGGTTCTGCTACGCCATCAAGTTTCCGGGCGCCCTGGTAGCGATTCTGGCAGTGCTGTTCGTGGTTATCGTGGAGCGCGACGTACGCGTGCGGCATTTGCTGCTGCTGGCTGGGACCGCGCTGGCAACGGCCGCGCCATGGATGGTGCGGGCCGCTGCGATGACCGGCGACCCCGTAGCGCCGCTGTTCAACCGGCTGTTCCCGAATCCGTTTTTCCATGTATCGACGGAGAGAGAACTGGCGGCGTCGCTGAGCTCTCTGTGGGGCGTGCCGCCCTGGCGGGTTCCCTACGAACTGATCACCGGCGGGACGTTCGGCGGCACGCTGGGGCCGGTATTCTTCGCGCTCCCGCTGGGCTTGTTGGCGTTGGGGAGGCGGGCGGGCCGCATCTGCTGGATGGCCGCCACGCTGCTGACTCTGCCGTGGTACTGGAATACGGGTACGCGTTTCCTGATGCCGGCGTTACCGTTTCTGGCCCTGGCTTTGGCAATAGCTCTGGCTATGGCTTTGCCGCGGCCGGCGCTCTGGGCATGCGTGGCCGTGCAAGCTGTGCTCTCGTGGCCGCAGGTGTTCGCGCTTTATCATCCCGGATACACCTGGCGGCTGGAGCGCATTCCGTGGCGCGCGGCACTGCGCATCCAATCGGACCGCGACTATCTGGAGAGCATCCTGCCCGCGTACCGGGTGGCGCGGCTGATTGAGGACCACACGGAGCCCGGCGCGCGAATCTTCTCGCTGATTTCGGTGCCCACTGCCTACACCGATCGCGAGGTCCTGGAATATTGGCATTCGGCCCAGGCGGATCGATTGAGCGACGCATTACGCGCGGCGGCGCAGAACGAAACACTGTGCGACGTGGGTGCGGACTGGACACCGCGCGAGCTATCGGGATTGCGTATCCGTATCCCGCGGGCATCCCCGGTAGAATGGGCGATCTCCGAAATCACACTGCTCTCCGGTGAACAGGCGGTGGTTAACAGCCCGGCCTGGCAACTGGATGCTTGGCCTGAGGCATGGGACGTGCCGCTGGCGTTCGATGGCAACCTGGCGACGCGCTGGCGTACGCGCGAGCCGGTCCGCGCGGGGATGTATGTGGAGGCGGATTTCGACCGGCCACTGGCGCTGAGCGGCCTGCTGATGACCACACCTGTTGGGGCTGGCTCTATTACATTTGAATTCTACGGGCTCCAGCGAGCCAGTTGGCAGCTTCTGACCAGCCACACGTTAGTAACACAGAAACCGCCGCAGGACTTGCGCATGGCCGCCACGCGCGCGTTTCGGAGCGCCGGCTTCCGTTACATTCTGGCGGATTACGGTAACCAGGGGAATGCCTTGCTGGGCGCGGCTATGCGAGGGCACGAAGCGGAGTGGGGCTTGGAGAAGCCGGTGGAAGTTGGACCGTTATTGCTTTTCCGGATAAAGTAGACAGTGGAGCGAAAGAGATTGTTATGGACGACTGGCATTCGACGGCACGATTCCCCGGTGAGAGCGTATCCTATCGCGAAGCTCGGGACCAACTTCTGAAGGCCGAACGCGAACTTCGCAAACACGTTGAGTTTAGTCGCGCAGTTACGGCGCGGACTGCCGCTGGGAGGAGCGGTGCCCGAGGACTATACGTTCGCGGAGGGAGCCAGGGACCTGGCGGATAACTCGAGCGTGTTTCCGGTGAAGCTTTCTGAGCTGTTCCGGGACGGCATGGACACGCTGGCAATTTACAGCTTCATGTACGGCCCGGAAATGAAGCAAGCCTGTCCGATGTGCACCTCGTTTTTGGACAGCTTGAACGGCACCGCGCCGCATGCCGGGCAGCGGCTCAACCTGGCGGTGGTGGCGAAGTCGCCGATCGGGCGCATTCGCGAATTTGCGCTGAGACGCGGCTGGCATAACCTACGGGTAATATCATCGGCCGGTAACACATATAACCGCGATTATCACGGAGAGAGTGAGTCTGGGGGACAAGTGCCGATATTTACTATATTTGTCCGGCGCGACGGGGAGATTCGGCAGCCCAAAGCAAGACAGCGTTCGACCAGTTCGTCGGGAAATGGCGCGGTGTCAAGACCATTAGTTCCTTTCGGTCGCGCGGAGATTGTCCACACATCTTCCTCCACGACTACGTCGCGCAGAGCTGCACGATTGAAAAAGTAGCTACGGTCCTTCGCAAACATGAAAATGTTTTCGTAGCTTCTGCGCGGACGATCCAATACTGCCTCGGTTAGGGCGTGCTTTCGGTGCCAGATAACGGCGCTTCTCAGTACCCATTTGCGTTTCGCCATCTCGATGGCAACCCGCCAGGGCACGCCAATAACCGACTTTGGCCGAAGACCGATACCCAAGCCGCCACTCTTGTCCACTGCGCGCAACCCAAAACGGCGTTTGGCGCTCTTAGGATCAATGCCGTGGGATTTTCCTTTTCCTGAATAGTAAGTGTCCCCCAAGTTAAGGAAAACCAAGCCGTCGCGACGAAGCACACGATAAACCCCGTCCATGACGGCGGCGAGCGCGTCCACGTAGGCGGTGACGTTCTCCTCGTGTCCGATCTGCCCTTCCACATTGTAGTCGCGTAACCAGAAATATGGCGGGGAGGTCACGACGCAATGGAAATGCTCGGGGGGAAGCGTCTTGAGGACGGCCAAGGAATCCCCGTTGTACACATGCCAGGATGCGCCGTTGGGGTCGTGGCCAGTCCAGTAGTTTTCACTGGAGGATTCGGCTTCTTTGACTTTTGCTCCTGCCCTACTCACCTCTGCGCTCTTTCACGAGGCGGGGGCCTTCTTGGAGCAATTCGAGCATAGCCACGCCGTGTTGGGCGGCGTAGGTCTTAAACTCGCGGTGAAGCCTCTCCGGCACCTTGAAATTACGCGGCATCAATGCGGCGGATTCGCCTTTGCCCGAGTTGCCGTCAACGCTCGGCTGAGCCTCCTTCGGCGAATCTTTGGGCCGTGCTTTTGCCATCGATCGAACGTCCCTTTCTGCAAACGATGTTGCTCAATCGCACGATGTCACCTCGCTGTGGTGTAAGGACAAGGATATACCACTGTAACGAAAGGACGCAATCGGGATTTCGTTAAATCGTCAAGCCGTTCTTTAATTTTGCGGTGACAGGCCTTGGGAAACGCTCACCGCACGGTCGCGGCTCAGCGAATGGCAGGGGACGTTTTCCGCGGATTCAGAAGTCCAGCGTTTGGCCTAAGTTCAGGCCTAATCGCCGGGCCTCGCCCGCGCCCAGTTCCAGCACATATTGCGCCATCTCATGTCCGCCATACGTGGGACAAAGGCTGGCCTTCGTCTTACACGGCGGGGTGTCCGCGGCGACCTCCACGATGTGATGCGCCGAATCCATCCAAACGATGTCCAGCGGAATTTTCATCTGATACATCCAATATGGATTCATGCCGGGCGTTTGATGGATGAAGAGCATACCGCGGCCGCGTGCGATCGAATCGCGAAACATCATGCCCTTTTGCATGTCCACGGGGTTGATCTCCACTTCCGCGCGGATTACCTGCCCACCGGGTAGAGTAATCTTGCGGGTTCCGGCCAGGTCTGAATCTCCGGTTTCCGGGCCGCTGCAACCGGCCAACACAAAGATCAGCAGCATGAGCGGGATGAAATGACGCATGCGATAAAATGGTAGCGCTCTTGAAGCCATCTTGAAGCCATCTTGAAGACATCTTGAAAAAATGTGGAAGCGCATCCGGCTCACGCTGGAAATGATCAAGTTCGAACATTCCATTTTCGCCCTGCCATTCGCGTTGACCGGGGCGCTGTTGGCCGTGCGCCAATCCGGTTTGAGCGCGCGCGCGGCTTGGGGAAAGATCGGCTGGATCGTGGTGGCGATGGTGGGCGCACGTTCGGCGGCCATGGCGTTCAACCGCCTGATAGACTCTGGGATCGATGCGCGCAACCCGCGCACACGCCTGCGGCACCTGCCCTCGGGCGTGCTCACGCGCGGCTTCACGTGGGGCTTCGTGGCGGTTTCCGCGCTGGTGCTGGTCTTCGCGGCGGGCGAGTTGAATCCGCTTTGCTTTCGCCTGGCCCCGCTGGCACTCGGGATTGTATTCTTTTACTCATTCACCAAACGTTTCACCTCGTTCTCGCACCTGGTACTCGGATTTGCGCTGGGAGTGGCGCCGGCCGCGGCCTGGATCGCCATCGCCGGCGCGCTCGATCCGCGCATCTTGTGGCTGACGGCGGCGGTCACCTTCTGGACCGCCGGATTCGACATCATCTACGCCTGCCAGGATTTCGAATTCGATTCCGTGGAAGGCCTGTTCAGCCTGCCGCGCCGGTTGGGCATCGCGGGTGCACTGCGGGTGGCGCGCCTGTTCCATGTGCTGATGATCGCCTGCCTGCTGGCGCTGGTATACAGCTTTCACCTGGGCGCGCTCAGCGTGGCCGGCGTGGCGGCGGTCACCGGGTTGTTGATCTACGAGCACAGCCTGGTGAAACCGAACGACCTCTCGCGCGTGGATGCGGCTTTCTTCACCATGAATGGCTATGTCAGCATGTTATTCTTTGTATTCTGGGCTGCCGACATTCTATGGAAATCGTAATTGACGATCCTCGCCTGCGTTCTATTCTCCAAAAAGTCGAAGACGGCCAGCGCCTTTCTTATGACGATGGCGTCACTCTGTATCAGACCTCCGATATTCTTTCGCTCGGCTACATGGCGAACGTGGTGCGCGAGCGCCTGCACGGCTCGACCACTTACTTCAATGTGAATCGGCACATCAACCCCACGGACGTGTGCGTGGCCAGTTGCCGTTTGTGCGCGTTCGGCAAGCGCGCCAGGGACCCGCATGCGTACACCATGTCGCTCGAAGAGGTGTGGCATCGCGCGGGCGAGGGCTGGAGCGAGGCGGTCACCGAATTCCACATCGTGGGCGGCCTGCATCCGGAGCTGACGCTCGACTGGTATTGCGAGATGCTGCGCGGGCTGAAGACGCGTTTCCCGCAGGTGCATCTGAAAGCCTTCACTATGGTGGAAGTCGGCTACCTGGCGCAGCGCGGCAAGATCTCGGTGCGCGAAGTGCTGGAGCGGCTGCGCGACGCCGGCATGGACTCGCTGCCGGGCGGCGGTGCGGAGATCTTCTGCGACCGCGTGCGGCGCATCATCTGTGATCACAAGATCACCGGGGAGCAGTGGCTCGAAACCGCGCGCACCGCGCATTCGTTGGGTCTGCATTCGAACTGTACGATGCTCTACGGCCATATCGAAAACGCGGAGGACCGCGCCGATCATCTGGTGAAGCTGCGCGCGCTGCAGGATGAAACCGGCGGCTTCGTGACCTTCATCCCGCTGGCTTTCCACCCCGACAATACGGCGCTGCAGCACATTCCCAAGACCACCGGATTCGCGGACATCAAGAACATTGCGGTGGCGCGCCTGATGCTGGACAACATTCCGCACATCAAGGCGTACTGGATTATGATGACGCCGCGCATCGCCCAGATCGCCCTGCGCTTCGGCGCCGACGATATCGATGGCACGGTGGTGGAGGAGAAAATCTACCACGATGCCGGCGCCACCACCAGCCAGTCGCTGCGCCGCGCCGAGCTGTTGCAGTTGATCCGCAAGGCGGGCCGCGATCCCGTGGAGCGCGATACGCTGTACCGGCCGGTGACGCGCACCGAGACTGCCTTTACCGTGCTGGTTTGACGCGGATGGATCCGTTATGGATCGCAGAACTTTTCTAAAGGCCACCGGCGGACTGGCTGCCGGCGCCGCACTCAGCCCGGAGTTCCTGCGCGCGGCGGCTTCCCAGATCGAACACATCGTGGTAGTCATGATGGAGAACCGCAGCTTCGATCACCTGCTGGGATGGCTGCCGAACGCCGACGGGAAGCAATCTGGCCTGTCGTATACGGACGTGAACGGCGCCAGCCACGCCACGCACAACCTGGCGCCCGATTGGACCGGGTGCGCCTACAACGATCCGGACCATAGCTACGACGGCGCGCGCATCGAGGTGGATAACGGGCTGATGGACGGCTTCATGAAAACCTCGGTGGCGGATGTTTATGCGATCGGCTATTACGACGAGAACGGAAACGAATTTCTGCCGCGGTTTGCGCGTGCCTTCACCAGCTGTGACATGTATTTTCCGTCGATGCTGGGCCCCACGTTTCCCAACCGCATATTCCAGCTTTGCGGCCAGACCGACCGCGTGGATGACAGTGTATCTATCTGTTCTTACCCTACCATCTTCGATCAGTGCACTCTGGCCGGTGTCAGCAGCAAGTATTACTACGGCAACATCCCGTTTCTGGCGCTCTTTCCCATCGATGCGGTGACTTTCGCCAACTCGTTCACGGATTTTCTTGCCGATTGCGCCAGCGGCTCTCTGCCGGCGGTCTCTTTCGTGGACCCTTCCTTTACGCTGTTGGTGAACACGGCCAACGACAATCATCCGCATTCCGATATCCGCAACGGGGATGCGTTTCTCGCGCAGGTTTATCAGGCGGTCGCCGCCAGCCCCGCGTGGAACAGCACGGTGCTGGTGATGAACTACGACGAGTGGGGCGGGTTCTTCGATCACGTGCCGCCGCCGCGGGCGCTGGCTCCCAATAATACCGATACGGACCTGGTGAACGGGAAGGCATTGCTCGGTTGCCGGACGCCTTGCGTGGTGGCGTCGCCTTGGACGGCCGCAGCCGAGTCCCGACGCGAGTCCATCGTGGAGGTGATTTCACCGGGGCGTCCCCGGGCTCCTTTCGCCAGTCATACGCAGGTCAATCATACTGTGTTCGATCACACGTCGGTGCTGAAGATGATCGAATCGGTTTTCAATGTGCCTCCGTTGGCGGCGCGCGAGACTTCCGATGACGTGGGCAATCTGCTTTCCGTGATTGATTTGAACAGCGCTGGGAGGCCCGCGCCGCTTCTGCCTCTGCGTCAGGCTGTTACGCCGCAGACCGACTGTGCCAGCAGTATTAATCCGGGCGGGCTGGCTCGGGACGATGAGCCTAATTCGTTTCATCGGCTGGCACTGGCGGCCGCTCGGCTTGGGTGGCGGATATACCAATAGCAAGTTGGCGGGGCTGAAGCCCCGCGCCGGCTAAAGCCCGCCCTCCACAAAAAAGAAAACCGGCGGGCACTCGGAGGAGCGCGCCCGCCGGCCGGTTCCGCATCCTTAGGAGCGGAACCTAACTCGAAAGAGGTCGCTTACAGTTGTATGACGCTTGAAATCAGCACTTCGTTGCAGCCCGGTTGTAATACGAGGCCCGTCAACGCATGTAAAAGAGACTCAAGCGCGGCAAGGCCATTTTCTCCAATAAGTTGCGCTCCAGGTATTGTTTTTCGAGTAGCGCCAGGTGCTCGGCGCTCATCTTCGAGCGATAGGGCCGGAGCTGCGCATCGAGGTCGCGGCGGGCATCCAGCAACTGGTCATCGGTTTGGCGGCTGCGTGCGGTGGCGATCAACTTTTCATCGAGAACTGTGAGGCGGCGCTCCAATTCCTCCAGATCCCGGTAATGGTTTTCGGCTTCGGCAGCCAGCCGGTCGAGCGCCTCGGCGATGCCGGCGTAATCGGCGCCGGCCTGGCGCACGGTCGCCGCGTTACGGGCCAGATAGTCGCGCAAATCGTCCAACGGAAAGGGTGGCGCGGATTCTTGCGCGGCGGGACGCTGAACTGTTCCCGCCATGATCTGCGCTTCCGTTAAGACCGCCTGCGCGCAGAACGTGAGCGAATTCACCATTTGAGTTTTGTGCTTGCGGCCGCGCCATTTTTCAAACGCGGTATCGATGCCGCGCAGCACGGCCTCGAGCGGCACATCGGCATTCTTCCAACTCTCGATCAGCGCCCAATCGAGCGGGGATAGCAGAAACAGGCTGGTGCCGCGCACGCGCTGGAAGTGCTCTTCAATCTCGGTGAAGTAGTTGAAATAGTTGTGAACCCAATCGTCATTCACTTGGCGGCGTTCCGTTCCCAGATGAGTTCGAGGCCGGCGAGCGTGAGGTGTTCGTCGATGTGCTTCAGGTGGCGGGAGCCGCGCGCGATGAGGGCGGCCTGGCCCCCGGTGGCGATGGCTTTGGTCCCGGCCCCCAGCTCGGCGACGATCCGGTCGAGGATGCCGTCGATCATGCCCAGTGCTCCGTAGTACAGGCCCGAATGCATGCTGGCCACCGTATTGGTGCCGATGACTTTGGCGGGCTCGCGAAAATCGACCATGGGCAGGCGGGCGGTTTTGCTGAACAGCGCCTCGATGGAGATGCCGATACCGATGGCGATGGCGCCGCCGAGGTATTCGCCGTGGGCGGAGATGACGTCGAAGTTAACGGTGGTGCCGAGGTCCACGACGACGCAGGGACCGCCATATTTGTGGAAAGCGGCGACGGCATTGGCCAGGCGGTCGGCGCCCACCTGGTTGGGATCGTCGTAGCGGATGGGCATGCCGATGTCGGTCTGGGGCGTGACGAACATCGGCTCGATGCGGAAATAGCGCTGCGCCATGGCGGCCAGGTTGGAATCGAGCGACGGGACGACGCTGCGATGATGATGCCGTCGACACCCGGCGAATCGAGGGAGGCGAGCGCGAACAGGTTGCGCAGCAGGACGCCCCATTCGTCGGCGGTCTGGCCGTGGACGGTACGCAGGCGCCATTGGCTGACGAGGCGGCGCTGATCGAATGCGCCGATAGTGATGTTGCTGTTGCCGACGTCGAGGGCTAGGAGCATGAGGGTTGGCTAGGGGCCGGGCGCACCCCTCCCGCGAGTATAAGGGATTCCGAGCCGTCGTCGGCGCGCAGCTTCAGGAAGCCGCTGGGATCGAGACCGGCGGTGGTGCCGGTGAGCGGGCCTCCAGGCCGATCGACGCGCACGCGCTTGCCGCGCGCGTAGCTGGAATGGCGGGTGAACAGGTCGAGAATGGGCTGGCGGCCGCCTTCGACGAGCATGCGGGTGAAACTATCGATAGCGGTGAGCAGCGCGACCAGGAGATCGTCGCGCGACTGCGGACGGCCGGCGGCCAGGCGCAGAGAGGTGGCTTCGGCGGCGATCTCGGGCGGAAAGGCCGGGTGATTGACGTTGACGCCGATGCCGGCGATGGCGACGGAATCGGCGACGAGCTGCACCAGAATGCCGGCAGTTTTGCGCTCGCCGAGCATGACGTCGTTCGGCCAGCGCAGGTCGGGCTTCAGATCGGTAACGCGGGCGATGGCTTCGGCGGCGGCTAAACCCAACGCCAGCGTGATTGCCGGCAGCGAGTCGGCGGAAAGCGGGAGGCGCAATACGACCGAAACATAAAGACCGGCTCCCGGTTCGGAGTGCCAGGAGTGGCCATAACGGCCCTGGCCGGCGGTCTGTTCTTCGGCGACCACCGCCGTGCCGGAGGGGCAGCCGGCAGCCGCCAGCGCGGTGGCTTCGTGCATGGTGGAGGTGATGGATTCGAAGAAGGAGATTTGCCGGCCAGGTAGATGGCGACGGACTTGTTCGACGTTAAGCTTCAAAGCCATTGACGATACGCTTCCAATCGACCTTGGGGTTCTGGAAATTGACTAGAAGACACACGCTTCGACCTGACACTTTCAGATAGTTGAGGCATTGGGCGGTGTGTTCGTTGGTAAGGCGATCCACACATTTGAGCTCGATGACCAGGACGTTCTCGACCAGGATATCGGCGAAGTATTCCCCGACCGGGCGATCTTTGTAGGTTACCTTAAATGACGCTTGGGCGGTGGTTTGGATGCCTCGAAGGCTGACTTCTCTGAGAAGCGCTCGCTCGTAAACCTTTTCCAGGAATCCGGCGCCTAGAGTATTGGAGACTTCAAAGATTGCGGCCAGGACTTGTTCAGTTAAGGAATCGGGACATCGGCGTTCATCGGCGTTCATCGGCGGCCGGTATATGTGTTGCGTCATGGTCCGAGAGTTCTCAAAGCCTCGATTGGCCGCCGATGAACGCCGATGAACGCCGATAAGACAGGAAAATGGACTACTCCATGATTCCAGGGCCGATTTCAGGCCGCTTGATTCCTGGCTGCTAGTCGCGGTTGGCCTCCGAAGAACGCTGATAAAACACGACAATGGGTACTCTGGAGTCATTCGATTTTGGCAAGTTGGGCCTCGTATTCGGCTAGTTTGGTTCGCAGCGACTCCACTACCGGGGCCGGGGCGCGACTTACGAAGGTTTCATCGTTGAGTTGGCGGTGTGCGCTGGCTATGTTCTTTGTGAGTTGCTCTTTTTCTTTTTCCAGGCGGCGGCGCTGTGCTTCGAGCTGCGTTTTGGGGACATTCAGCACCAGATCGAACTGCGGCGTAGACCGGCTGACAGCGTCTGCCGCCGGCGGGTCCGCGGTGAAATCGAGCGCCACGCTGGAAAGACGGCGTATGGCATCGACGTGACGTTGGGCGATCTCCAGGGCGTCGCCGCGCGCGTGCAGCGTGCCCTGCAACTGCAACTTGGGATCGAGGTTCATCTCGATGCGCAGGGTGCGCGCCAGGGTGACGATCTCCTGCAGCAGGCCGATTTCGCGTTCGGCGGCGTAATCGGTATTGCTGCGGAGATACTGCGGGTATTCGGTGAGCGCGATGGACAGCGGGCGCGGCGCATCGCCTTTGAGGCGCTGCCATAGCTCTTCGGTGAGAAACGGCATGACCGGATGCAACAGGCGTAGCGCAGTCTCAAAGGCCGCGAGCGCATTGCGCCAGCCGGCGTCCAAGCCGGAGTTTTCCTGGAAGCCGGGCTTCTTCAGCTCCAGGTACCAATCGCAGAACTCGTGCCAGAAAAAGTGCCACAGCAACTGGGCGGCTTCGTGGTAGCGATACTGCTCGATAGCGCGGTTCACCTGCTCGGCGCAGGTGTTCAGGCGGCTGAAGATCCAGCGGTCTTCGATGGCGACTTCGATGCTCGGTCCAGCTTCGGGGCGAAAAGTTTCCAGCTGCTTTGGCAGCCACGGCTCCACGCCGGAGCGTTCCATATTCAAGAAGAGGAAGCGCGCGGCGTTCCAAATTTTGTTGGCGAAACCGCGGGCGCTCTCCATGCGTTTTTCGGAAAGCACGATGTCGGTGCCCGGCGCGGCGCCTAGCAGCAGGGCCATGCGCACGGCGTCTGTGCCGTACTTTTCGGTGACGACCAGCGGGTCGATGGTGTTGCCGCGGGTCTTCGACATTTTCTGGCGCTCGGCGTCGCGCACCAGGCCGTGGATATAGACCTGGCGGAAAGGGATTTCGCCCATGAATTCGAGGCCCATCATGATCATGCGCGCCACCCAGAAGAACAGGATGTCGAAGCCGGTAATGAGCAGCGAGGTGGGGTAGAACAGCCTCAGGTCTTCGGTTTCGTCGGGCCAGCCGAGCGTGGAGAAAGGCCAGAGCGCGGAGCTGAACCAGGTATCGAGCACGTCGGGATCCTGCACGAGCCGGGATGAGCCGCAGCGCGCGCAATGCGTGGGCGCTTCGCGGGCGACGATGATTTCGCCGCACTCGCCGCAGTGCCAGGCCGGAATGCGATGGCCCCACCACAACTGGCGCGAGATGCACCAATCGCGGATATTGTACATCCATTCGAAATAAGTCTTGGTCCAGTTTTCGGGGATGAACTGGATGCGGTGCGTTTCGACCACGGCGATAGCCTTCTCGGCGAGCGGCTTCATGCGCACGAACCACTGCGTGGAGAGGAGCGGCTCGACGATGGTCTTACAGCGGTCGCACCTGCCGACGGCCAGAGTGTATGGCTCGATTTTTTCCAGCAGGCCGAGGCGCTGGAGATCTTCGACCACGCGGCGGCGGGCCTCGAAGCGGTCGAGGCCGGCGTAGGGGCCGGCTGTGGCGGTCATGTGGCCGGTTTCATCGATGACCTGGATGCGCGGCAGATTGTGGCGTTTGCCGGCCTCGAAATCGTTGGGATCGTGGGCCGGGGTGACTTTGACGGCGCCGGTGCCGAATTGCGGATCGGCCAGATCGTCGAGGATGACCGGGATGGGACGGTTCATTAGCGGCAGATCGACAGTGCGGCCGTGGAGGTGGTTGTAGCGCGGATCTTTGGCGTTCACGGCTACGGCCGTGTCGCCTAGCATGGTTTCGGGTCTTGTCGTCGCTACGACGACAAGACCGGGGCCGGAAGCCGGGGCGTGGGGGCCGGGGTTTTGTTCCGATACCGGGTAGCGGATGTGCCAGAGGTTGCCTTGCGTTTCGGCGTTTTTGACTTCGAGGTCGGAGAGGGCGGTTTGGCAGCGGGGGCACCAGTTGACCATGTACTCGCCGCGGTAAATGAGGCCCTTTTCGTAGAGGCGGACGAAGACTTCGCGTACGGCGCGGGAGAGGCCGGGATCGAAGGTGAAGCGCTCGCGGCTCCAGTCGCAACTGGCGCCCAGGCGGATCATCTGGCGCTTGATTTGATCGCCGTATTGGGCTTTCCATTCCCACACGCGCTCGACGAATTTCTCGCGTCCGAGAGTGCGTCGGTCGATGCCCTCTTCGGCGAGTTTGCGCTCGACAACCATCTGCGTGGCGATGCCGGCGTGATCGGTGCCGGGCAGCCACAGGGTGTTGTCGCCGCGCATGCGATGCCAGCGGATGGTGACGTCGATTTCGGAATGCTCGAGCATGTGGCCGATGTGGAGCGAGCCGGTGACGTTGGGCGGCGGGATGACGAGCGAAAAGACGCGCGGCAGGGCCTTCTCGGAGGCGTGGAAGATGCCGGAGTCAATCCACCACTGGGCCCAATGCGGTTCGAACCGCTGGGGCTCGTAGACCTTCTCGATTTGCATGGGAATATTTATGATATCAAGGCGCGATATCAAGCCGCCGGGCGGGGCTTGGGTTGCGGGTCGGCGCGGATGGAGTGGTTGTATAAATCGAGCGCGTTGTTGAAGGCGCGCTGGTAGCGGGCCAGGCGCCGGGAGAACGCCTCCACGCTGTGGTGCCGGCTCGCTGCGCTCATCTGGAAGGATTCGCTGAGGAACTGGCTTTCAGCGCGCTGCAAGTTGATGAGTTGCCAGTGGGCGCAGGCCATCCGGTGCACCAGGCGGACGTCAGCGCGGCTTTGGGGCTGGAAGAGGCGAAGGAATTCGCCGCGGATCTGGTTCAGTTCGTTGAGGCTTTCGGCGGGCAGCATGCCGGGCTGGGTGCGCAGGCCGTGGCGGAGGGCGTTGAGGCGAACGGCGGCCTTGCCTTTTTCGGTGCGCGGGCCGGTGGATTTCAGTGCATTGCGGCGATTGGCCGCGATTTGTTTTTTGGTAGCCATATAGTTTTTTACGGACGAACGAAGCCAATAATATGTTTGTTTACTTAAAGTTGCGAGATTGGTAAAGCCAATTTTCGGCTGGGGTGGCGCGGCTTGGGGGGTGGGCAGAAAGAATGGGAAAGTGGCCCACTCCCGATTTCACGGTAGCAGTGGCTTCAATTGAGGCCGGGTTTTACGTGGGGCTGTCGCGTGGCGGATTGGCGGCGGGGTATTGAGGGTGTTGGAGATGCGGCGCGCGTTGATTTTGTGGGAGAGTGTGTGACTGGGCGTGGGCGGCCTGCCACGAAGCATTTTCGCGGTTTCTCGCCGCCACAAAAAACGGATGTTGCGGGCCTATTCTCCGCGTTTGGTTGTACCATTGGTTGTTCGCCGCTGAACCGGGGACATCAGAGTCATGCAGATGCTCTAAGGCGCATCGAACTAATGTTGAAAAACACGAGCTCTGAGGCAAGGGCGGCAAACACGATCAGTTAATTGCTCCTGTATTGCTGTGCGATAGTTCCTCTATCGGGACAGGCTCATGTCTTTACGACGCTATACAGCTTCAACGAGAATGCCAACAACGCAGCGGGACAGGCGCCTTCTGGCCTTGCCGCCGACATCGCCAGGCGGCGCCTGGGCCGAGAGGGTCCTCTGGAACTTTGGCCAGACCTCCGGTGACGGATTCAATCCCGTCGGCGCCGTGGTCATCGGAGCGGGCGGGGGTCTGTATGGCGTCACGGCCGAAGGGGGCAGCGGCGTGGTGTTCGAACTGTATAGGTAAACTGGATCGTACGCCGAGTTCGTGAGGCCTGGGTCGCCAGGCAGCTTGGTGAGATCGCCGTTATCGCTGCCGCTTGCGCCCACGGCGTCGGTCATGCCCTTCGAATACACGGGAAATACGGGTTGCGCGAATCCGTGATGGCCGGTCTTCATGACTTGAATGTTGTTCAGTCTAACGACCGAGTGAACGATATTGCCTAAACTGGCGGGGACCAGTGGATCCCGGTCGTAGGAATAGTAGGTGAGGCCGCCGATCGCGTAGCTATTGATTTTGACCGTCAGCGCCGCTTCGATGGCGGAGACGGGCCACTAGAAACCGGTTGGAGAAGCGGTGGGAAACCGTCAAGCCCTGCGCTTGCGCCCAGTCCACCACGGCCTGCTCGTCTTGCGGGGAAGGCGAAAAGCGCGCGTTCCACTCGTCCGCCGTCAGGAAATGCATGAACTCCGGCGATCCCTTGGTGTGCAGCGCCTCCAGGAATTGCTCCTCTTCGGCCATATGCGGGTGTTCGAGACCGAAGACCAGCCGTAGCATTTGGCTGGAACTGAGTGACCCGGCCGGTATGGCCGGTCCGTTCACTACGGACGGCACCAGCCCAGGGAGCGTTAACGCGCCGGTCTGCGGCAGACCTGGGAGAGCGGCTATAAGACCGATGAGAACGGCCGCCCAGATGCGCTGCGCAAAGACCACATTCCTTCTCCGTTTGCTGTGCGCCATACCGTTTGTGCGACGCGCAAATTGACTGGAGTCCACATAGTTGCTCCTTTTCCTCAAAACTCCGAACCTGAGATCCTTTCTTCCCGCCGCGAAAAGCCACACCCAGAAAAATGAGTGTGGCCTTTCCGTTTGGCCGCCCGCTTCGCGGCGAGCCCAGGACCTCGGCTGATCATGCGGCGCCTAAGGCCGGACAAATGTAAAAACTTGACCCGCTGAATTGACTCCCCAGACGCCGGCTCCATACCCGCTCGCGATCTGTGTAAGGACGCCCGGCACGGCGACGGCGGTTTCGACGTTAGGGTCGAGGCGGAGGATGCCTGTGTATGGAGGCACGGCCGTGGTAACGATTCCCCAGACCCCATTTCCCCCAGCTACGAGTTGAATGAACCGGGCCCCGACAGTCTGGACAAAACCGGCGGAGCCTTGGTACCGGTAGGCATTACCAGCAGCATCAAGTCCCCACACGTCGTTCACGCCCACCGTGATCTGTTGCAGAGTGCCTGGAATTTGCACCCATGTAGCCGTGCTGAAGTTGTACTGGAAGATTAGGCCAGCGGCATTGAGGCCCCAAACATCGCCTGCGCCGGTGCTAATATGCGTGAGAAAACCCGGGGAATTGTCCCACACCAAGGTGCAATAGTTATATCTGAAGATCTGCTGATCGACGTTGATTCCCCAAACTTCATAGGGATGGCAGTTGTCCGTGTCGCCTTCGCCGACCGTGATTTGGGTAAGCTCCCCCTGCACTTGAACGAGCTTCTTGGTGGCAAAGTCGAACTGAAAAATCTCGCTCCTTGCGTTTAGTCCCCAGACCGCGTCCGTCTGTAGCAGGCTACCGCCGCCCACGGCAACCTGTGTGAGCCTTCCTGCAACCTGGACGAATTTCGTGTTGGGGGCATTGAAACGATAGACCTGTTGAGAAGCGTTAATACCCCAGACCTCCGCTCGGCCAGCAGCGACTTGTATGAGGGAGCCTGGGATTTGGTCGAATTCCTGTGCTGATGCAGGGACGACAACGGCGGCCCAGCAAGAGACGGAAGCAGCCAATAGCAATATCCGACGATTCATATTTTCCTTTTCTCCTTTTAGGAAGACGGACCCAAAGCCGACCTAAGGTGTCGCGTCAGGGCTCGCTTCAGGTACGCAGGATGACGGAGTGCGGCCTCGTTCACAATAGTGCCTGCCTGTCGCGTGCCTTACTTTTTCATGTCCCCTGAAGTTAAACAAAACAGGGAAGATGCAGTGAAAGCAGGAAATTAGCGTAAAATGGAATCTCTCTCCCCCAGGGGGAGTGTTGACACCGGAGCCGGTCAGAATCTCAGAAGCCATCAGGTTTGCAGAGGATTTCGAGCTCGACGCAGAGTCCTACACGCTGCGTCGGGGCGGTCGTGTGCTCAAACTTGAGCGCATCCCGATGGAAATTCTGCTGTTCCTGGTCGAGCAGAGGGGTCAGCTTGTCAGCCGCCAGCAGATTGCGGAGAGGATCTGGGGGCAAAAGGTCTTCCTCGATACGGACAACAGCATTAACGGTGCGATCCGAAAAATTCGATCCGTTCTGAAAGACGATGCCGAAGAGCCCCGTTTCATCCAAACAGTTACCGGGAAGGGATACCGTTTCGTGGCATCGGTGGATTTCCGGGAGCAGCCAACCACGGAGCCCGCGGCTGCGAAAATCCACGCTCGCGATTTGGCCGATCAGCCGGCCCGTCCGCGGTGGATGCTGGTTATGGGAATTGCAATTGGGCTGGCTGTTGTACTTGCCGTCGCCCTGGATCTATATCTAAAGCGGCCAAAGTTGCCCACGCGCGGCACGGCGCCCGCCGGCAGGGTGATGTTGGCGGTTCTGCCCTTCGAGAACCTCACCGGCGATGCGGGACAGGATTACTTCAGCGATGGGTTTACGGAGGAAATGATCACCCAACTCGGGCGCACGGATCCGGCGAAGATGGGTGTCATCGCCCGTACCTCGGTCATGGTTTATAAGCGCAACCCGAGGCCTCTCGACGAGATCGGGCGCAAGCTGGGAGTGCAGTACGTAATTGAGGGCAGCGTGCGGCGCGATGCGGGACGGGTGCGTATCACGGCGCAGCTGATCCAGATGAAAGACCAAACGCACGTCTGGGCGAAAGAGTACGACCGGGACATGAGGAATCTGCTGGTCCTGCAAGGCGAAATTGCGCAGGAGATTGCGGACGAGACTGAGTTCGCTCTCGGCGGCCAGCCTAAAGCCAACGCCGGGCATCGTCCGGCAGCCTCGGGTGGGACCACATCGTATGAGGCGTACGACCTTTATTTGAAGGGGCGCTATTTCTGGAACAAGAGGACTGCGGAGGATTTTGAGCGGGCGGCCCAGTATTTCCAACAAGCGGTCGGGAAAGACCCGCACTACGCCCGGGCTCATGCCGGGTTGGCGGACACGTATGGATTGATGAGCACCTGGTCGTTGGCCCCGGGAGGTGAATTCATGCCGAAGGCGCGCGCGGCCGCCCTGCAGGCGCTAAAGATCGACGATACTCTCGCGGAAGCTCACGCGTCTTTGGCGCTGGTGGCAGAGAACTTCGATTACGATTGGAAAACCGCGGAGAAAGAACTTCAGCGGGCCATCGATCTCGATCCCGACTACGCCACGGGGCGCCAGTGGTACGCCGAGTACCTCTCCTGGCAGGGGCGCTTCGATGAGGCCATTGCGGAGAGCGAACGTGCGCAGCGGCTCGATCCGCTGTCGCTGATCATTGCCACGGATCGTTGCACCATCTTGTATTACGCGCGACAGTACGATCGAGCCATCGCGGGGTGCCGCGCCGTGCTCACCATGGACCCCCAGTTTTCCCTCGCGCGAGCATTCACGTTCTTTGCATTGGTGAAGGAGGGCAAGTTCCCGGAAGCCCTGGAAGAAGTCGAGGGCGGCCAGAGTACCACCGATTCGCCGGGGGACTGGGCGGAGAAGACGTATCTCTACGGCCAGTGGGGCCGAACAGCACAAGCCCAACATGCTTTAGTGAAATTTGAACAGCTCGCCTCCCAACTGCGCGATCGGACACAAGCGTCGGTTTTCGCCTACATTGGCACTGGGCGGATAGATCAAGCCGTCGCTCTTCTACAAAAAGCTTACTCAGAGCATTCCAACATTGTGACTAGCCTCAAGGTTGACCCGAGGTACGATCCGCTGCGCGACAACCCGAGGTTTCAGGAGTTACTGCGAAGCCTATGGTTGACACAATAAGCCGCGCATCGACTCGATCTAAACGAAGATCACCGTCACTCTCTCTTCCGGGCAGCGGCGCTGAAGCGTTTCTCTTGCCTTTCCCAGGCGGCGTCTCTGCAGAGAAAGTTTCCGGTGTGCCAGTCATCATTATTATCGGCGCGTAGTTCGGCGATTTGCGCATCAATGCCTTTCTTCTGTGCCGCAAATCCGAGGATGGCGCACCATCTTGGATAAACCGCTGCCGTAATCGTAGCCCGGCTGCCCGGTTATGATTTGTGTGCTGGTGCCAATAATTCCGACGTGGTACCAAGGGTTCCGTAGTAGCCCTCGTACACCTCAATTACCTGATGCGCCGGACCACACGCGTCTTTACCTGGCAGCTCCCATTCTGGGAGCAGCCCGCGCTTCGCTGGACTGGGATGATGGATGCCGGTCTGATGGTGAAGCGCCGGCGCGGGCTGATCGTGAACATCGGATATTGGGCGGCACGGAAGTTTCTAGGCAATGTCATCTACGGGGTGGCGAAAGCTGCGACCGATAAGATGACTGCCGACCTGGCGCACGAACTGCGTCCTTACGGTGTATCAGTGATCTCGCTCTATCCCGGCCTCGTGCGGACTGAAGCCGTATTGGAGGCAGCTAAAGCTTCCGAGTGCCGCGTGACACGCCCCCAACAGTCGATGGCGCTCGGGAGCCATCGGTAAATCCTTCGCGACTTATGGTTACTTGGCGTGCGAAAACGACGGCTGGAATACGGCCGATTTCTGAGCTCAAGATCCAAAGACGAGGAACCCGCTTGTCCCTTGGCGCGTGTGAAGCGTGGAATGCCGTCATTCTCTCGATCCGCAGCGGAAACGCTGCCGAGCTGATCTGGGAACATGTTGTTCTGCCCACGGCGGTTCTCGCGTCGAGTGGACCCAAGCTATCGCTGTGTTCCCACACGCGGATCACATTGAAGATGATCGTGCGGCTTCGACGTAGGCACTACTCCGCTCGAAGCGCCGCGACCGGATCGACACGGCAGGCGCGGCGCGCAGGAAGGTAGCTCGCGACGCACGCCACGGCGAGCATGCAGCCAGAAACGACGATCCACGTCGGAAGATCGAGCGGCCCGACGCCGAACAGCATCGCCGCAAAAAATCGCGAAATCGCAAGCGCGCCCGACCAGCCAGCCGCGATTCCGCAGATCGCCGGGATTAGTCCGTATCGCAGCATCAAGCCGGTAACGCGAGCCGGCGAGGCGCCCATCGCGATGCGAATGCCGATCTCGAACGTGCGCTGCGCAACCGAGTGGGCGATCACGGCGTAAATGCCCGCCAACGAAAGGATGAGCGCGACGACGGCGAATGTGGACAACAGTATGGTGGAAAACCGCCGTGGCGCCAGCGACTCGGCAATGAGCTGCGTCATCGGTTTCACGTCAAAGACGAAAGCGTCCTTGTCGATGTCCACGATTCTTCCGTGCATGGCGGGATAGAGGGGCAAGGGGTGACGATCGGTTCGCACCAGCAGCGTAATCGCGGATTGCGGAAATAACCCTTCGGGAAGGTAGACCTCGTTTCCAGGCTCCGCGTCGAGTCCCGTGTATCGCACGTCGCCAACCACGCCGATGACCACCGATGAGGTCGTCTTCCATGACATCAGCACTCTTTTGCCAACGGCATCCTGCCCCGGCCAGGAGCGCTCCGCCAGTGTGCGATTCACGATTACGGATGGAAGGCTTCCGACTTGGCCCACTTCATCGTGCTCGTCATAACCGCGTCCGGAGAGGATAGGGATTTTCATCAAACGGAAGTATTCCGGGCTGACGACGCGGAGTCGCGCGGAGGGCCGATCCACCGGCGCGTCCGGCTTTCCTTCGATGCTGAAGGAGCCATAAAAACTTCCCTCGCGCATGGGCACGCCCTGGATGACCGCGGCGCCGCGAACTTCCGGCATCGCTTCCATCGAACGGATCACCTGGCGGGAAAATACGACGTTGTGCCTCCATTCGAATTTGTTATTGGGAAGGGAGATCGTCATCGTCAACAGATTCCGTGTATCGAAACCCGGATCGATACGCCACAGCCGATTCGCGCTCCTGGCCATCAGCCCCGTGGCGATCAAAAGCATGAGCGTCATGGCCACTTCCGCAGCGACGAGAATGGCGACCAGGCGTTGGCGGCCGTGGCCGGCGGTGATACTTCGTCCGTCGAGTTTCATGGCATCGCCCGGATTTGCAGACGACACCCGCAATGCGGGGATGATGCCCGTGATCAACGCTGTCAGTAAAGCCACCATCAACGTGAACAGGAGAGCGGCGCGATCCACTGTCGCCTCCTGCGCCAGCGGAACGTCCGCGGGAATCAAGGGCCGCAGCAGAACGAGGCTGGCGTATGCCAAGCCGACTCCAATCGCGCCCGCCGGCAAAGAGATGCAGGCGGACTCAGACAGAAACTGCCGCAGGATTCGCCATCTCGCCGCGCCGAGCGCCGCGCGTATGGCCACTTCTTTGTGGCACGCTGTGGCGCGAGCCAACAGCAGGTTGGCGACATTTCCGCATGCAACCAGGAGCACAAAACCCGTGCAGGCGAACAACAACAGCAACGCCCGGCGAGATCCCCCCAACACCTCATCGCGCAGAGGGACGACACGAACGCTGAGACCGTTGTTGGTTTCGGGATGGGCCGCGGCAAGATTGCGGGAAACGGTATCCATCTCCGCCTGGGCTCGCTCGAGCGAGATTCCCGGACGCAGCCGGGCAATGGCGTCCAGATCGCCATTATCACGCTTCGCCGGATCGATCAATTCGGGAACCCAGAAATCCACCGAATCGCCAATACCCGTGACAACTCCGGGCGCCAGACTGAAATCGGCGCTGAGCGGCGGGAAATGTGTGTCGGCCGAAGCGATGCCGATAACCAAAGACGGCGTGGGCCCGACGCGGCTCAGATTGATGAGGTTGACATCCACAACCTTGCCGAGGAGTTTCCCGTCCGATGCGAAGCGGCGCTGCCAGAGGCGGCGGCAGATAATGATCTCGAACCTCCGCCGCTGTGGATCATTCGGACCGAACGTCTCGCCCATCAAAGGTACGCCGAGAACTTCGAAGAACTCAGGCGTGACGCTGAGCCCGCGCAGGCGTTCGCTTCGATCTCCCCCGGTCACATCCACAGTTTTCCGCCGATAGCCGGCGATGGCTTCGAACGATTTCGCCTGAGCTTGCCAGTCGAGCAGATTAGCCGGCGCAACCGTGGGAAAGAACATGCCGTGCGAGGGATTCATCGGGCGGAGCATGACCAGGCGATCCGCGCCGGGGTAAGGCAGCGGATGGACCAGCATTGCGTAACCGACACTGAAGATCGCCACGTTCGGGCCATGCTCTGGAGCGCGTAGCCATCTCCAAGGCTCAGCAGTCCCGTTACATTCTCGATCAGCAGGAACTTCGGTTTCAGCGAGACGCGCCGCGTCCGGAAACAGATCGATGCAGGTGTTCCTCAGATCATCGACGGAACGCTTTGGATTGACTGCTGAAAATCCGGCTCTCGAGAATCTGACGACACGCCCGGTTTTCGGTGCGTCAGGGGACGATGGAATTTGGCGGGCGGACGTTGGTAGCGCGTGCCTTTAGCGGCGGATTTCGAGGGCCAGGACTGGTTCGATTGGGAGGGACGACCCGGCCCGGCGCCGGCTGCGACGAAACCGGCTCCAGCGACGACATCCTCATTCGAGTTTGCTACGTAAAAGCGCAGTGCGGCAGGCCGGCAGAGACGCGGGAAAGAAGATGAAAGCGATCAACAGACGCCTGCATCCCCGGCTTGTGGTGGGCAGACCGGCCACACTGGCTACCGGGTTCCGTCTTACGACCGGCGCACGCTCTGTCCAAACGGCATGCTGCTGGAGTTGCCCTGAGCTACGAGGAGTTCGAGAAGTGTATGGAGAGCGTTCCAATTCAGACCTGCGGCGTGTGCGATGCGCTCGATAGCCGAAAGTCCATAATAGGCGCTTCGGCCAATTGAATCCATTTGACTGATATGTTGTCTCGGACTCTGGTCCGGCGGTGGTCCCGAACCCGGCGTTCTGGGCAATAGATCCTGCCTTGTCGCCAAGCGGCGAGCGATGCGACCGCGGCGCAAGGCTCCGATTGCCGACGACTTCGGAATAGGGCTAAGATTACAGACGATGCGCGGCCTTTCTTCCGACATCCGCTACGCTCTTCGGGCGCTTAGACGCGGAGGCATTTCAACAGTCGTCGCGATGCTGAGCCTGGCTGTCGGTGTCATGGAGTTCTTGAAATCGGAAAAGTATACGCCATTCCTAAGAGCTCTCAAGCGGCGCACTACGGCGTGCAGCAGTAAAGATGGAGGCTTTTCATTGCCGGTAGCCGCAAGGATGAGTTTAAGTTTCCAGAACCAACTCATTGTGCAGATGTTCGGGCTAATTTCCCGGGTGGTAATGAATTCATAATTCCATCCCCGCCTGCGGAGGACGATTTGCTCAGTCAGTATTTCGCAGGTACAACCGTCCGTGCGGCTATTTCAGACTCCGCGAAAACGCACTGCCACTTGCCCCCACAGAGCGAACTTCAACGAGCTCTTCGAGAGGTAGCCCGTGTATTTCGAATCACGATCTGAAGAAGCTTCGGCACAAGTATCGGACGGGAATTGACGCAAAGACACGGTTCGCTCGTCTGCGTTGAGATGGGCCCTCTCCATACCAAGATGGATGAGACAGATCTCCTGGTCGATTGGGTTCGCCCTCGTGAACCTCGATCATGTTTCCGTTGCGGATCTCAACGCTTGGCGCATTGCCGTAATGCGATATCCTAGCGACGGGGGGAAGAATGCGCAGAAGGGATTTTTTGCCGGCGCTCGCCTGTACGGCGGCCGCCGCCCAGACACCCGGCCCCGTCGAGCACAAGGGAAGATTGAAGCAGTGCGTGACGCGCGGCGTGTTCGGCCGAGGTGGGATGAGCTTCGAAGACACGTGCCGCGAAGCCGCGAAGGCGGGTTGCCATGGGTACGACCTAATCGGTCCCGCCGACTGGCCGACTCTTAAGAAGTACGGGCTGATTCCCACCATGTACCCTCCCGGTCCCGGCGGAACCATCCCCGATGCGCTCAATCGAAAGGAAAACCATGCGGCCCTGGAAAAGTCGATGCACGCCGCCATTGATGAAGCCGTCACCAACGGCGTCCCTAACATCATCACCTTCTCCGGTAACCGCCGCGGAATGGGAGACGCGGAGGGCGCCGACAACTGCGTGGCCGTCCTGGACCGCATGAAGGCGCATGCGGAGGACCAGGGCGTCACGATTTGCATGGAGTATCTGAACAGCAAGGTCAATCACAAAGACTACATGTTCGATCACATCGCCTGGGGGGTGGACGTGATGAAGCGCGTCAATTCGCCGCGGGTCAAGATTCTATACGATATCTATCACGCCCAGATCATGGACGGCGATATTGTGCGGAACATCCGCGATCACTTTCAGTGGATCGGCCATTTTCACACCGGCGGTAATCCCGGCCGCCACGAGATTGACGGCACGCAGGAATTGAACTACCGCTTCATCGCCCAGGCGATCGCGGAACTGGGATACACAGGATATGTGGCGCACGAGTATTCGCCGGCGCAGGGCCACGATCCTCTGGTGAGTCTGCGACAGGCGATGGAGATCATGCAGGTGTGAAGAGCGCAGCTATGCGAACACCTTTCTGGTTCCCCCTGATGCTTTGCGCCGCGGCGGTAGTCTGCCGCGGACAGGCTTTGCCCGAGGCCCCCGGTAAAGCTGTTTTTCAACAGGCGTGCGGAAGCTGCCATCCCGCCACGATGGTCCTCGGGCGCGCCATGAACCGCGATCAATGGAGCGCGGAGGTGGCGAACATGATCGCGAAAGGCGCCAAGATCAGCGAGGCCGATTTCGCGGTGGTCGTCAATTACCTGGCGCAGAGCTTTCCGCCCGGCAACCCGGCCGCTTCCAGTAGCGCCCCGAGCGCTCCGGGAGGGCGGGAGCACCACGGCCTGGGTGCGGGCCCCGATGATATGCAAGTTGTGGATCCGGCGGCAGAGTCACGCGGCCGCACCATCTACATCGCGGAATGCGTGACTTGCCACGGGTCGAAAGCGCGCGGTGCCCGCGATGATGCCCCCGAAAATCAGCGGGGCCCCGATCTGGTCCGATCGGTTACCGTACTGCACGATCGTTACGGCAACACCATCAGTCCCTTTCTGGCCAAAGGCCATCCCATGCAGAGCGGCCGGCCGAGCGCATCATTAGGCGCCGGTCAAATCGGCGATCTCTCGCACTTCCTACATGCCATGGTGGAGGAGACCCTGCGCGGCGGCCCCTATTCGCAGCCCATCAATATCCTGACGGGCAACGCCGCAGCCGGGCAGGCGTTCTTTGACGGCCTGGGCCGCTGTCACACCTGCCATTCGCCCACGGGCGACCTGGCGCGAATTGCCGCGCGTTACGATGCCGTCGCGCTGCAACAAAAACTGGTCTTCCCGCGCACGGCGAGCCTGCGCCGCGGCGGGCGCCTGGCGCCTTCGAAGCCAATCGCGATTACGGTGACTCCGCCCTCGGCGCCGTCTGTCACCGGCGTGCTTGTGCACATCGATGATTTCGATGTTTCCCTGCGGGATGAAACGGGCGCTTATCGCTCCTGGAAAAGAACCTCCGAACTGAAAGTCGAGCTGCGGGATCCCTATGCCGCCCATATCGAATTGCTGGATGTGTACACGGACAAGAACATCCACGACCTGCTGGCTTACCTGGAGACCTTGAAATGAGGGCGAAATGAGGGCCGCGATTGTCCGTTGGCTGCGCCACCTCGCGCCGGCCGTTTTGTTGGCTGGCGGCATACCCGCTCAGATTCCGAATCCGGCTTGGCTGCTGCATCCGGCGCCGGACAGTTGGCCCATGTACAACGGCGATTATTCGGGGCGCCGCTTCAGTAGGCTCACCAAGGTGAACACGGCTAACATCGATTCGCTCAGCCTGGCGTGGGTATATCGCATCGGTGGTGGGGGCGGCGCGTCCATCGGACCGATCAAGTCTACGCCGTTGCTCCTCGACGGCATCCTCTACTTCACGGTTCCAGACCATGTCTGGGCTGTCGACGCCCGCGATGGACGCGAGATATGGAGCCATACCTGGCCATCGCGCGGCGGCATCCACATTGGGAACCGCGGCGTGGCCGTGTATGGAAACTGGCTGTACTTCGAAACACCCGACTGCAACCTCGTCTCGCTGAATCGCAAGGACGGCAGCGAGCGCTGGCATACGCCCATCTGCGATCTCGACCAGTTCTACTTCGGGTCGATCGCTCCTCTCATCGTCAAGGACCATGTGATCACAGGGGTCAGCGGCGACGACCTGGATGTGCCCGGCTATCTGGAATCGCACGACCCGGAAACCGGCGCCCTGCAATGGCGCTGGTACGCGCACCCCAATCCCGGAGATCCGGAAGCCAAGACGTGGCCCAGTGTGGATGCCATGCTGCATGGTGGCGGCATGACGTGGGGTCCTGCTACCTACGATCCGGAATTGAACCTGCTTTATTTCGGTACTGGCAATCCGCAGCCGGTCATAGCAGGTAAGGCTCGTCAGGGCGATAATCTCTATACCGAATCGATTATCGCCTTGAACCCCGACACGGGCAAGATGACGTGGTATTTCCAATCCTCACCGCACGACACCCACGACTGGGATGCTATTGAAGTCCCTATGCTGATTGACGGCGCGGTCGACGGCCGGCCGCGCAAACTGTTGGCCCAGGCGAGCCGCAACGGTTACTTCTTCGTTCTCGACAGGACCGACGGCCGGAACCTGGTGACGGCAAAGTTCGCGAAAGCCAACTGGGCGAAAGGCACCGATGCTAAGGGCCAACCGATTCCCGATCCTGCCAAGATGCCGCAGCCCGATGGCGCGCTGGTAGCGCCCAACCAGGGTGGCGCCGCGAACTGGCCACCCCCCAGCTTTAGCCCACAAACCGGGCTGTTCTATATCAACGCGACAGACGCCTTTAGCATTTATTACATTTACGACGACGAGGAAAAGCCTGAAGGTTGGGCCGGGAACGACCGCGGCGGCTTTTCCCAAACCAGCCTCGAGGCGCTTGACTACCGCACCGGACGAGTCGTCTGGCGCCACAAATGGGAGGGTCCCGGCAGCCGCGCCGGCGTCCTGAGCACAGCCGGCAATCTGGTGTTCACCGGCGATGCTGCAAATAATGTGGTCGCCTTGAATGCGGCGACGGGCGAGCCGCTTTGGCATGCCAACCTCGGAAGTAGCGTAAGCAACGGCCCCATGACCTACGAACTGGACGGCACCCAGTACGTGGTTGTGGGAGCGGGCGATGTGTTGTGGGGGTTCGTCATGCTTCGGAAACCTTAGGCTCGCGGGTCATCCGGCCGCCAGGGGAGCATGAATATTTCGAGGGGTCCTGCGATTTAGGTTGTCACTTCCATCCGCGAGGAAGTGGTATTCACGCCGGGTCGGAGTCTTTCCGCACTAGGAAGTGCTCCTGGAGAGAACCGCACGGCCTCGTTCAACAACTCCGATAGCCCGCGAGAACTGGCAACGTGGGGCGAAGGGCTGTTGGCAGTCACACACGATGAGCACACGCTAGAGATTGCGAACCAGTCCGTCAGAGGGCTCGCACCGGATGGACGCGGCAGCGCGCTCGTCATTGTCGAGCAACATTCGCTGCGCAGGCGCGTGCTGCCTTAAGCTACGAGGAGTTCGAGAGGTTTATTGAGACCGTTCCAATTCAGACCTGCGGCTGAATCCGCATAGTCGCCGGCCAGACACTGCTACCGATATGGCTACCCAACGTCCTCCGAAAAAGGACCGGATTTCCGGGTGGAAACGATGCCGGGCCTCGACAGAGTTTCGGGACGATGCCGGCTTCGTCGCACAAGCCGTGCATGTGAACTTTCAGATGTCCTCGCTTATTCGCGTCGGACCGGGATCTTATCCCGCGTGGGTCGTCCTATACGCCGGCGAAACGGCGAGTCTATTTTTTTCCTTGACAAATGACGAAGACCTTCGTCATAATGCAGCCATGGAACTCAAACGGCCCAAGCCTACCGAAGCGGAACTGGGCATCTTGCGAGTGCTCTGGGACGGCAAGGCGCAATCCGTTAGAGCCATCCAGCAGGTGCTCAACGAGTCCCGCCCCACCGGCTACACCACAGTTCTCAAGCTCATCCAGATCATGACCGAAAAAGGGCTGGTGGAGCGCGACGAAACCTGCCGCCCGCAGCTCTATCGCGCGCGCTACAGCAGGCAGCAGACGCAGCGGCAACTGCTGGGCGACCTGATGAATCGCGCGTTCGGCGGATCGGTGAAAGCCCTGGTGCTGCAGGCGCTGGCGACCCGGAAATCGTCTCCGCAGGAGTTGGAAGCCATCGAGAAACTGTTGGATCGTATCGAAGGAGAAAGGAAATGACGGCCATATCTGAAGCGCTCACGCGCGCGTTGCTCGATTTCGTATGGCAAGGGCTGTTGGCAGCCTTTCTACTGTGGTTGGCGCTCTTCATCCTGCGCGACCGTTCCGCGCGCGCCCGCTATGCGGCAAGCTGCGCGGTGTTGGCCGTCATGGCCATTCTGCCGGTAGTCACGGCATGTCTGGTTTTCGATCCGTCACCGTCGCACGCGTCCCGAGCCTGGGCGGCTTCGCACACTGCGCCGGCGGTTCCGGCTTCGTCTTCGGCCTCGCATGAGGTAAGTGGGGTGTCCGCAGGCGCCGGATGGGTAACGCAATGCGTGCTCCCGCTATGGTCGATCGGTGTGTTGTTGTTCTCGCTACGCGTGGTATGGGCGTCCCGCCAGGTCGTCGCTCTGCGGCGTCGGTCGCGCCCGGCGGAAGCCGCCCTGCTGGCTATCGTCGGCGATCTCCGCGCGCGGATGCGATTGGCGCGTCCGGTGCGCGTGCTCGTCTCCGCGGCCGCGGACTGTCCCAGTGTAGTCGGCTGGATAAAGCCCGTCGTACTGCTGCCCGCCGCCACCGTCCTGGGGTTGACGCCGCGGCAACTGGAAGCCGTGCTGGCGCACGAGCTGGCGCATATCCGGCGCTACGACTATCTGGTCAACCTGCTGCAAACGGTCGTGGAGACGCTGCTGTTCTATCATCCGGCGGTGTGGTGGGCGTCGGCGCGGATACGGCAGGAGCGTGAGTTGTGCTGCGACGATCTGGCGGTGGAGTTCTGCGGCGACGCGCTGTGTTATGCGCGCGCGCTCACCCGCCTGGAACGTCTGCGCCTGACTACTCCAACGCTGGCGCTGGGCAGCACCGGCGGATCGTTGTTCGATCGCATTCAGCGGCTCGCCGGCCAGACGGGCGGGCAGCGCGGACCTTCCAAGCTGCCGGGCATTCTGGCACTGTCTCTCGGCCTGGTCTGCCTGGCGGTAAACATGCAATGGGCCCGCGGCCAACAGCAGGACGCGCCCGCCGCGCAACTGGCGGCCGTGGAAAACGACGCGGCGGACGAACCGGGCGTACACGTGGACCTGGGCGGCGCCGGCGTAATTCATCGCGAAGAAGTGGAATATCCGGACGCGGCCATCGACAAGCGAATTCAGGGAACCGTGGTGCTGGAAGCCACGCTGGATGGCGACGCAGCGGTCAGTGACGCGCGGGTGCTGAGCGGTCCGCCGGAATTGCGCAAAGCGTCTCTCGAATCCGTCTTGCAATGGCACTTCACACACGATGCGGCCGGAAGCACGCGGCAAGTGAGCATCAGGTTCGAATTGCCGGCGGAGCGCGGGGCGGGGGCGGCACGCGCGCTTCGCGACGCCAAACGGGAACAAGATCGCGTGCAGGCCATGGTGCAAAAGCTCATCGCCGAAAAAATGGAGCATGCCCGAGACCTCGAAGGCCAACCCTCAGCCTATGCATCGGAGCTGGAGGATGCGGCTAAAAAGCTGGCCGATTTTTCCGCGCAGGTCGCACAAAACGGCGCCCTGGCATCGGAGAACTTGGCCAAGAGATATGCGGAACAGACCGCGGCATTAGACCGCCAATTGCGGGCTATGCTCGATCGGGAGGCAGGCCTGCCGGCGGACGCAGCCCTCGCCAAGTTATATGCCGAACAGGCCGCGGAGATGGAAAACCGGTTGCGGGTTCTTGGAGATGGACAACTCGGGGCTGCCGCGAAGGTGCTCCGCGATGACGAGGCCGCATTGGCGGCATCGGCAGACAGCTTGAAGGAAGCGCAATTATCGAAGATGGAGGCGCTCGCAAAACGAATGGCCGACTTGAAGGCGGAATTGAGCGCACCCGTCTTCGCCGGCCGGCGGCTGAAGACCATCGACATTCGGGGACTGGCGGGCGCCTCGCGCGGCGAACTGCTCGCCAAATTGCCAGTGCATGTGGGCGACACGCTGTCGGAGGAATCCAAGGAGAAGGTTGAGGCGGCTGTCAAACAGTTCGATGAGCACCTCAGTTTGGCGATGTTCGTCACACATGACGGCCAGGTCGAAATTCGGATTGGAACTGGTTCCATCGATAGTTTCGAGGCGCGGCCGTAGAGACCGCTCCCCGGCGGTCGCGGCTCGGCCAGGGTCGGGTCGCGGCCCGGCAAGCCGGCTGGTTGTTTTTACCCCCAGTCGTATGCTATTGTCGGTCTCTACCTGGAAGAAACATACATGGCATACGTAATAGCAGAACCCTGCATTGGAACCAAAGACACCGCCTGCGTGGATGCCTGCCCGGTCGACTGCATCCACCCCAAGAAGGATGAAGCGGCCTACGCGGACGCCGAATTGCTTTATATCGACCCTGTCGAATGTATCGACTGCGGCGCGTGCGTTCCTGTTTGTCCGGTCTCGGCCATCTTCGCTTTGGACGACCTGCCGGAAAAGTGGTCGGACTTTACCGCTAAGAACGCCGCCTACTATGGGCGGTAGGTGGCGCTGGTGGTGTCGGTCTCCCAGACCCGCACTTGTCCCAGCTTCGCGGGCGCGCTCTGTCCAAGCCCTTCGCTGATCTCGTCGTAAAAATACTTGGCCATGTTTTCGGCGGAGGGGTTCAGCACGTCGAAGGGTGCCAGATTGTTCAGATATTGGTGATCCAACCGGTCCACGACCGTTTGCATCAGCTTCTTGACCGCCACGAAATCCAGCAGCAGCCCTATCGAATCGAGTTCCGGACCGCTGAAGATCACCTGGATGCGATAGTTGTGGCCATGTGGGTTCTCACACTTGCCTTTATAATTCCGCAGCGCATGGCCGGCGGAGAAGGTCTCTTCCACGGAAACTTCAAACATTGAAAAAACTCTCCACGTCTGTGATTTTGGTGGTGAATCTGTAATCCGGCAGGCTATCGAAGAACACCTGGCCATAGCGCTGCTTGGTCACGCGATTGTCCAGCAGCACCAGCACGCCGCGATCGGAGCGGCTGCGAATGAGCCGGCCGAAGCCCTGTTTCAGAGCAATGGCGGCTTGGGGCACCTGGTAATCGTAAAATGGATTGCCGCCTTCATCCCGCAGCTTGCGCACGCGCGCTTCCACGATAGGGTCGCTGGGCACGGCGAACGGCAGCCGGTCGATAATCACGCAACTCAACTGGTCACCCGGAACGTCCACTCCCTGCCAGAACGACGAAGTCGCGAACAGGATGCAGTTAGGCGTGCCGCGGAATTCTTCGAGCAGCGCGCTGCGCGGACCGGTGCCTTGCAGCAGCGTGGGGTAATCGATATCGAGGGAAATGCGGTCGTACATCAGGCGCATCTGCTGATAGCTGGTAAACAGGACGAAGGCGCGCCCGCGGCTCAGCTTCAGCAACTGCGTAACCTCGCTCGACGCTTCCTGGGTGAACGCCGGGTTGCGCGGATCGGGCAGATGCTGCGGCACGTAAAGCAGCGTCTGCTTCTGATATTGGAAATGGCCGGGCACCACCAGCGTGCGCGTCTGCTCGATGCCCAGCCGCTTCTTCACAAAGTCGAAGCCGCCGGATACCGCCAGCGTGGCCGAGGTGAGCACGCACGTCTCCACTGCGTCGAAAAGCCGGTCCGCCAGCAGGGGCGCGACATCGATGGGAGTGGCTTGCAGAAAGAAGCCGCGGCCGCGGCGCTCCACCCAATAGACGTAGGAGGGGTCGTCGCTCTCGAGCGCGAACCGCATCGCCAGGCTCAACTCGACGGCGCGGCGCTGCAAAGGGATTACTTCCGTGGGCGGATTCTTGATCAGCTTCAAGTGCGAGCCGATCAATTCGAGAGACGTGTGCAGGTCGCGGTAGACTTCTTCGTTGCGCTCCACGAATTCGGCGCGGCCGGTGAAGGCGGCGCGGCCCTCGGGCGCCGGCAGGGCCGAAAACAGAAAGGTGGTCAGTTCTTCGAAGCGATCCAGAATGCGATCCAGCTCCGCCGATCCGAATTCCTTGGCGCGCGCCATGGCGGAGATATCTCGCCGCAATTCCTGGAACCGGTAATTGCTGACCGACACGCCGAAATACTGCCCGGCCACATCCTCGATTTCGTGCGCTTCATCGAACACCACCGCATGATATTCCGGCAGGATGCCGCCTTCGGTGTCGCCATCCTCCAGCACCTCTTTCAGGGCCAGGTCGGCAAAGAACAGGTGATGGTTGACGATGACGATGTCGCTCGATTGCGCCCGCTGGTGCATCAGCGTCAGGAAGCAGCGCTCGAACTGTTTGCACTTCTGGCCGGTGCAAAGGTCGCTGCGCGCGTCGACTTTGGCCCACGCGGTCGACGATTCGGGCAGCTTCTTGATCTCCGCGCGGTCGCCGATTTCAGTGGTGTTCTCCCAGGCCTGGATGATCTGGAAATCGGCCACTTCTTCCAGACCGGTGAGTACCGCCTCGTGGTCGGCATCGTAGATCTTCTGCCGGCAGGCGTAGTTGTTGCGGCCCTTCATGTAACACACACGCAAGGGGCGTGTGAAGTGCTGCTGGAGAAACGGAATGTCTTTAAAAAAGAGCTGCTCCTGCAGATTCTTGGTGCCCGTGGAGACTACGATGCGCTTGCCGGAGAGGATGGCGGGGACCAGGTAGGCCAGCGTTTTGCCGGTGCCCGTACCGGCCTCCACGATCAGATGCTTACGGTCCTCGAGCGCCGCCGCCACCGCTTCGGCCATGGCCAACTGGCCGGGCCGGTATTCATAATTCGGATGCCATTTCGAAAGTGCGCCGTGCCGCCCGAAGAACTGATGCACGTTGGGAACGGCTTTGACATCGGTGGACATGCCGGGGTTAATTCGATTGTAGCGTAGCGGTGTGGCGCAATCTTCAGCTTGCCGCCGCACCGCTTGCTTTCAGCTCAGTACTGAGTCGCGAACCGTAAGGGAGCGCACCGCGCCTAATTCGGCGGCACTGGCACGAAGACGGTCTCGCCCTGGCGATTGATCAATAAAAGCGGCGGGCGATTTCCGGACTTTGCCAGCGCATTCTGAAAATCCGCCGCCGAGCGCACCGGCTGCCCGTTCACCTGCTGAATGACGTCGCCCGGTTGTATCCCGGCCTGCGCCGCCGGCCCGTTGGGATCCGCCTGTTCCACCACCATGCCGCGGGTCCCCTGCGGTACGCCGGCTTGGGCTGCCAGGCCGGGAGTCAGAGGCGCAACCGTAAGGCCGAGCTTCATGCTGCCGCCGGCCGCTCCAGGCACACCGGGCGGCTGGTTCGACGGCAATTGGCCCAGCTTCGCCCGCAGATCCTGCTGGCTGCCATTTCGCGAAACGGTGAGAGTCACCTGGGTACCCGGTGCGGTGGCCGCAATGGCATTGCGCAGTCCGTTGGCATCCTTCACGTCTTTGCCATTCAGCTTAACAATCACATCGCCCATCTTCACGCCCGCGTTCGCCGCCGGTCCGCCGGCGCTCACGGAATTTACCAGAACGCCGCCCGTTTGCTTCAACCCCAAGCTGGCCGCCAGATCGCTGGTCACAGTCTGGATGCCCACCCCCAGCATGCCGCGCTGCACTTTGCCGGTGGTGATCAACTGGTTCATGACACCATTCGCCATGTTTGACGGAATGGCAAAGCCAATCCCTACGTTGCCGCCATTCGAGGAAAGAATCTCCGAGTTGATGCCGATCAGTTCAGCGCGAGTGTTCACCAAAGCCCCGCCGGAGTTTCCCTGGTTAATGGGCGCGTCCGTCTGCAGAAAATCCTGAAAGCTGCCGGTGCTCACATCCGTTTCGCGGCCTTTCGCGCTGATTATGCCGTTGGTCACCGACTCGCCCACACCCAGAGGGTTACCCACCGCGAGGCACACGTCGCCCACCTGCACCTGATCGGAATTGCCCAGGTGCAGCACCGGAAGTCCGGTTGTGTCGATCTTCAATACCGCCAGATCGCTGGGTGCGTCGGAGCCCACCAGCTTGGCCGAGTAACTACGGCCGGAGTTCAGGTCTACCTTTATGTCCTGCGCCCCATCGACCACATGATGATTGGTGAGAATGTACCCATCCTCACGTACGATAACGCCCGATCCTAGTGCGTGTTCCACCTGTGTCTGGCCGCCGCGCTGCCGCGGAATGCGCCCTCCGAACATCTGCCGGAAGAGCGGATCATCCAGAAATTGGGATATCTCCGCAGCGTGCACCCGACGTGACGCGCGAATGGTCACCACGGCGGGCGCCACCCGCGCCACCACGCCGGCGTAAGAGAATAGCGGGCCGGCGGGCGAGACTTCTCCGGCTGGTTGTACACGCCCTTCGGATGCAGCAAAGGTAGTGGTAGGGGACACCCGGTTGCATGAAACGAGCACCAATGCGGCGATTATGGTGGGCAGGATATGCTTCATGCCTGCGCTCTGTGCACGCGTAATGCCAGGCCATGGGGCAGACCTCCAGGTCTGCGGCGGGTCTCCAGAGGGACTTGCAATATTAGCCGACTTACGCAGGAACGGCCCTGAAATGCCTGGAAAGTGCAGTATCGAATTTTGCAAGTCTTTTGTCGGTATTCAAAATCGGGAAGCAATGATATGGCTCGAAAAAGAAATATCCCTATTCCGAAAGCAGCACTGGTGGAGTTGCCGCCCACGGACATTCCGGGGAGATCCACCCGTTTACAAGACGGCGTTGTTCGTTAATTTCGGTAACCTAAATGGTTCCCTTTTCCGGTGTCGGGGGGCAACCGATCGCACGTTCCGCCCTTTGAGTGTACTCATTAGCTAATCGCTGTGCCTTCCGCATTTTGTTGAGGAACACCGAATGGCGTGGTCCTCCACAAACAGATCGCAAAGAAAAAAATATGATAAGCGTTGTTTTCGTGGAAGTCGTCATCGCAATCTGGCTTTTCCTCGGCGTCTGTGCCGCTATCGTTGCTAGCGACAGTAGCTTGCCGGCAGGGTCTTGCTCGGCTCCATTGGGCACTGGTGCGAAGTGCCTAAAGTGCGCGAGCCGCATTAGCAGCGAAGCCAAGATCTGCCCGGATTGCGGATACGCGGTCCGCGAAACCAAAACTTCGCAGAGGGGCATCATTTTCACTGGCCCTGAATTGGAAGCCATGCGGACCGGCGAGTCCGAGAATCAGCTTCCTTCGCCACGGTCCGCCGTGACAGAAGCAACGAAACGCAGTCCGTTCTGTGCCGAGAGGGATTCTGGCGGAGGCCAAGAAGTGCCGGTACTGCGGAGAATTTCTTGAACGGCCGTCATCCGCCTCCCGATGCCACGGCCCTCGTTCTCGTTGTATGGGCCTGGCTTCGCTGAAGGCGCCTATCCTGTGATGTACACGCTCTCCTGATTCGCGCCAGGGGGCGATCCAGCCTTTGCCAGGCGGACCGGAAGCCAGAAGTCGGATTAGAAGAATTCCCTGCGGAAGGATTCGTGGCGTTGGCGGGCGATTTCGAGCAGGTGCGGGAATTCGGGGAGGCCGCGAATGGCGTTGAGGAGCGGGTCGCGTAAGAAGTAAGAGTAGGCGAAGAAACCGGCTTCAATACTGGCGCGAAACATGCGCAGGGCCGAATCTTTATCGCCGAGCGCGGCGTAGGCTTGGGCCATCTTATAAGTGGCCTCCGGATCGCCGACGCCACGCTGTTGGATTTTCTCCTCGAAATCACGTAGCAGTGCCAATCCCTCGCCGTTCCTACCGGCGATCGCATCGGCAAAGGCCTTGCCGATTCCTGTGTATAGGGTGGGCTCTTCCTGGTAGGCGCCATCGAGGTCCGCCGCCGCGAGCTCCGGCTTCGCCTGGTGGTATTCTGCATAACCGCGATAGAAGCGGAAGAATCCCGATCCGGCCGCGTCAGGAAGGCTGCGCAGAAAGTCGTCATACCGGCCGAGGTACAGATAGGTGTTCAGAACGGAGCCGTTGGATTTGACGAGGGGATCGATGCGGCGGGCTCGCTCGCATTCCTGGAGCGATTCCGCCAGCATGCCCGCAAAGCGGTACGCATAACCCAATTCCCAACGGACCGCCGCATCATTGGTATTGCGCGTTATGGCATCCCGAAGCAGGGGGACGGCCCGCTCCACATTGCCGGTGTCGACCAACAGGTTTGCATAGAACATTTCGGCTTCCGACTGTTTGGGGTTGATCGCGAGCGCGCGCTCATAAGCCGCCTGCGCCCGGCGATAGCGCTCGCGTCCTCCCAGTTCGAACGCCGCGTCGGAGGTATAGGACTGGCCCAGATAGGCCCACGTCAGTGCGTAGTTCGGATCGAGTTCGGCGGACTTCTCCAGCATCCTGACGGCCAGCGGAAAATTGTGGCTCGCCATGAGGTCGGCGCCGCGCAGATAGAACTCATATGCCAACGGATTGACCGGCTCGTCGAGCTTGAGGCGAACGGCCTCCGAGGGTGAAAGTTCCAATTTCAGGGCTTGAATGATCTGCCGGGAAACGTTGTCGTGAACCGCGATCAGCTCATCATACTTGACGTCGATCACGCCTTTGGAAAGGATCTTGTTGGCGCGCGCGCCGATCAACTGGTAAGTGATGCGCAGGCGATCGCCATCGTGAATGAAGTTACCGGTAAGAACAGATTCGACTTTCAACTCCGAGGCGACCTTGGGCACATCGATCTCGCGGCCTTTGTACTTCTCGACCGCTGACGACGGCCGGACGATGACGGAGCTGATAGCGCCGATCTTCGTAATGATGGCATCGGCGAGCGAGAAGCCGAGGAAATCGCTATCGGGGTCGTGCTTCAGATTGCGCAGGGGCAGGACCGCGAGCGTGTGCTGGGCCGGCCAATCCCGGTAGGCGAAGAACACCGCCGTGCCCAGAACCGGAATCAGCAAAACAAGCAATGGAAGGGCCGCGCGCCTTCGTGAGACATCGAGAGTCGGCGCGGCTGAATGCGGCGGTTCGGCCGGTCCCGGGACCGTCACTTCACTAGTAAATCGATACCCCTTCTTCGGCACCGTCTGGATGTAAGGCTCGTCCTCTCTGTCGCCGAGAACCTTTCTCAGCGAGGAGATCAGAACCGGAATGTTGGCTTCCTCGACGAAGCTGCCCGGCCAGAGGGCCTCCATAATCAGCTCTTTAGCTACGAGTTGGCCGGCATTGCGAACAAGAAGGACGAGAAGCTCGAAAGCTTTCGGGCTAAGCCGCAGAGGCTGGCCGGCGCGCAGCAAAAGGTGTTGATCGGGCTCCAGCCGGAAGGGGCCGAATTCGTACTGACGGCCACAAGTTACAGCCATAGGCACCCAGTAATCAGGCCATTATAAAACCGTTTCACCGGCTTTAGAAGAATCCTAGGTTTTCGTAAGGACGCCGCGCCCGCGGTTCGGCCAATGTGTTGAGAGGCGGCGGGATCGACCCGACAGAATATGTCAGCAATCGCACAACCTTCGGTTATCCGGACTGAAAGGCAATTGTCTCAGGGATGGTGGGTGGTAATGGCATCGGCGGTGGCATTATTTCTTGGGCCCATTCCGATCTCTGTTTTCTCGTTTGGGGTATTCCTGCAGCCCTTGGCACACGATTTTGACGCCAGCCGCGGGGCCATCTCGCTGGCGCGCTTGATCCATAGCATTGTTCTACCGATCGGATTGCCGTTCGCCGGCCGGCTGCTTGATCGCTACGGTGGGCGGAAGGTCATTCTTGCGTCAGCCGTCGCTTCGGGGCTGGTTTTGCTGTCTGCCTGTTTTACTATCGGGAGCCTACGGCAATTCTACATCTTCTATCTGGTGTTGGGCTTAGCCACTTGCGGTGTGGCGCCGCCTCAATACTGCGGCGTCGTATCGTACTGGTTTGACCGGAGAAGGGGCTTGGCCCTCAGCCTCTCGATGCTGGGGCTGGGCCTGGGAGCACTCATAACGCCTCTGGCGGCACAATACTTTATCGCCAGAGTGGGCTGGCGTTGGACCCTCAGTTTCTTTGGCGGGGCCGCTCTGGTCATTACAGTTCCAGCGCTCGCTATCTTTCTGAAGGACAGCCCCCCGGCGCCTGAGTTGCGGCCCGGCTCCACTTTGGGATTGAACTGGCCGGAAGCCCTGCGCACACGCACTTTCTGGGCGATGTTTTGCGCTTTTGTTCTGATCGCCGGCAGTGTGCAGGGGTGCCTTGCCCACGTTTCATCAATCTTGGCGGATCGCGGAAGCGGAGCGGCTACCGCGGCATTGGCAACTTCGCTGTTCGGCGGCGGAGTCCTGGTCGGCCGCAGTGGCTTGGGCTACCTGTTGGATCGATTCTTCGCGCCGCGCGTAGCTGCCGTCATCTTCGGCTTGGCTGCACTAGGGATCGGACTTCTGCGGATCGCCGGTACTGCCGGGATGGCGTGTGCCGCGGCGTTTTGTATCGGGCTGGGGCTCGGCGCCGAAGTAGACATTATGGCGTACCTGATCAGCCGGTACTTCGGGCTACGCGCGTTTGGGACGATCTACGGCATCACCTTCGGCGGTTTTGGCCTGGCTGGTGGGCTCGGTGCCTATTTGATCGGAGCGGCGTATGACACCGCTTCTTCTTATGCATTCGCGCTGGATGTCAGTTGCCTGGTGACGGCGATTGGCGGCGGCATCGTGATGCGATTAGGTCCTTATCGATATCAGTCAAGACTCAATTCATAAACAAGTCTTAGAAAAAAGGAGCTACTAATGTCCAACCTATCTGTTTCAAGCGCACAGTATGCGGAGGATCCGCTCGCAAGCGTGGTTTCCCCAAGCGTCATGGCGGGCAATGGAGCCTACAATCAAGACGCGCGGCTGCCCGCCAACGGTATCGCCAAAGCGCTTCCGTTGTGGGAAACCGCGGCGCAGCGGGCCGCTCTCGATGGCGGAGCCGAGCCGGTTGTGTTAGCCGACTACGGATGCTCGGAGGGCGGCAACTCTCTTTTGCCCATGGAGATCGCCATTCGGAGCCTGCGACGGCGGATGCCGGGCGATCGCCCGATTTCCATTTTTCACATTGACCAGCCGGCGAACGATTTCAACTGCCTGGCCGGGGTGTTGAACTCGCATCCCAGCCGCTACTCGCTGAGCCAGCCGAACATATTTACCTACATGATCGGGAAGTCCTTCTACGACCAGGTGTTGCCGGCAAGTTCCGTACACCTGGGATGGTCGTCTTATGCGGCGATTTGGCTCAGCCGTGTCCCGGCGTTGATCCCCGATCACATTTTTGCCGCATGCGCGGCGGGCGATGCGCGCGCCGCATTCGAGCGTCAAGGCGCGGAAGACTGGGAGACATTTCTGTCGATGCGGGCGCGAGAGATGCGGCCGGGCGCCCGCCTGGTGGTGGTGCTTCCGACTACACCGGATAGCGGGCGCCACACATTTGCGGAGTTCATGAATGTGGCTAATACCGCTTTGGAGGAAATGGTCCACGACGGAGTGATTACGGCCGAAGAACGCCGGTATATGGTGTTGCTGTCGTACGCGCGGCGGAAAGAGGAGTTGTTGTCGCCCTTCACGAGAGATGGCCAATTCCATCGATTGCACGTGGAAGCGTGCGAGATCCAGCCGATCGCCGACCCCGTCTGGTTGGACTATCAACGGGACGGCGATCAACACGCGCTGGCACGGGGGCAGGCGAGGTTTTTCCGAGCGGTGTTTACGCCGTCGCTCGCAGCGGGACTGGATGGAAACAGGCAAGCCGGCTTTGGGGAGGAGTTGCAGGAGCGCATGATGCGGCGATTGATGAAGGACCCCACGCCGGCGGAAAGCGCTGTACAGACCATCGTGCTGGCGAAACTGGAAGAGAAGTGACGGCCTCGCTTTAGGAAACGTTATGGAGCACGCCATCATCATCGGCGGGAGCATGGCAGGGCTGCTTGCGGCCCGAGTGCTCGCCGATCATTTCGAGCAAGTCACGATTGTCGATCGCGACCAATTTCCTGCGTCCGGCGAACAACGGCGGGGTGTTCCTCAAGGGCGGCATACTCACGGGCTGCTCGCCAGCGGGCGCCGCGCTCTGGACGAATTGTTTCCCGGCATTCCGGCACGCTCATTCGATCGGGCGCCCTGGACCGTGACATCGTCCAAAACGCACGCTGGTTCTTCGAAGGAGGTTGCCTCGCGCGGCGGCCGAGCGACCTGCGGGGTCTGCTGGTGAGCCGGCCCCGGCTCGAAGGAGCACTTCGCGAACGTGCCCTCGCCCTCCCAAACGTCGCAACGTTGCAGGCGTGTGCGGTCGAAGGACTGATTGCAGACGGTGGGTGCGTGACTGGGATAAGGTTGGCCGAGGCGCCGGCGATAGGCGCCGATTTGGTAATGGACGCAACCGGCAGGGCCTCGCAAAGTCCCCAATGGTTAGAGGCCATCGGGTATCCCAAGCCGGCGGAAGAACGTTTGGAAATTGCGCTCGGATATACCACGCGCATCTTTCGCCGCCAAGCTTCCGATCTGGACGGGGATCTTTCGGTAGTGATCCCCCAGGCCTCCGGTGGCAAACGAGGCGGCGTGATCCTGGCGCAGGAAGGTGATCGCTGGACCGTCACGCTCTTCTCGCACTTCGGCGAGTATCCCCCGACGGAGCTGAACGGTTTTATCGAGTACTCAAAAACGCTCCCCGCACCCTACATCTATGAGGTGGTTCGTCACGCCGAGCCACTGTGCGACGGCGCGATGATGCGCTTCCCAGCGAGCGTCCGCCGGCTATATGAAAGGCTCGGCAGATTCCCGGCGGGCTTCCTGGTAATCGGTGACGCAATCTCCAGCTTCAACCCGATCTATGGCCAAGGCATGTCGTGCGCCGCGCTGCAGGCGATGGAACTGCGGAAAGTGTTGACTAGAGGCACTGGCAATCTCGCGCACAGATTTTTTGCGAAAGCGGCCAAGGTCGTCGACACGCCCTGGAGTCTTGTGGTTGCCAACGATCTGCGTATGCCCGAGACCAAGGGGCCGCGGAACGTTGCAAAATCCTTGATCAATTGGTACATATCGAAGCTCCATCGAGCGGCCCATCGCGATCCGGCAGCCACGGAGGCATTTCTGCGCGTGTCGAATCTCCTCGCTCCGCCCCCGAGCGTACTCCATCCCAGCATCGTGATGAGGGTCTTGAGAGGGAATCTGTTTCCGGCAAAGCTGCCGGTTCGCGCAGGCCGTCCCGTGGCGAGCGTTTATTTGCCGCACACTGGAGATAATGATTGCTCCTCGGGATGAAACCGCGGCCCTTCAAAACCGGTTTCCCGCTCCGCAACGCCCGATTACGGAGGTCAGCGGATTCGACAATCGACCCGGCGCTCTGTCGGTTCGCAATGCCCTCCAACAGCACGGCCTCGAAACCGAAATTCCGGAGTTTGTGGCGTCTGGCAGCCGGCCCGACCTGCCCTGTCCAGAGATAGTACTTATTTTGAGCGGCATCCGGCCCCATTTACGCAGCCTGCGCGGATGTCCTGATCTCAATTCGCTGTTGGAGCTGTTTCGCAGCCTGGAAATGATCTCATCGAGCCGAGCCCTTTCCTTCACCGAGCCGCCGCCGGTTTCCGCCAAGGGATGCAGTTTCGGCGCGTCCCGGTCAACAGTCCGTTTGCCCTGGCTTCTCAAACTGTGATAAGTGAGGATGGCTTTCGAGAGATCGATTAAAGTTTGGAGTGCTCACGAATTCCAATCAGGACCCTCTGGAGGTGAAGTTCTTATATTTGGCAGTAGTGCTGGTTACCTTCTCCAGGCGGATGATTGGGTCGTCTCTGGGACGCAGCTTGGAGGATGAGCTCACCATGACGGCACTGCGCATAGCTTTGCAAGAGCGTCGGCCGGCGCCAATGCGCGTAGTGCATCACTCCGAGCGGGTGGTCTGTATGGCTCGACGGACTAGACGGATCTATTAGAAGAGCATGAGATCCGCATCAGCATGAGTCGCAAAGGGAATCGCTGAGTGGCCGTTATCAAACGCGGAAACTGGGGAACTGGCCAGACCAAGCGATGGATTCTGCTCTTAAAACACCAGTTAGTGAGTTTCAGCTTGAAAGCGCGCGCCTTGATTTGCAACGATCTCATCATTCATATCGCCGGCGGCGCTATCGGCCTGAACTGGGTGGACCCCTGATAAGAGCGGCTCACAAATGCCGATCACTTGGGAAGCTGGGTGCCAAACAGACCGTCGGGGTTACAATGGGCCATGTTTCCCTACGACGCTACGCTCCTCGCCACCGTTCAGGCCGCTCCCCAATCTATCGCGGACGTTCTCCAAATCCTCCAGTCCATCGAAACTACCTGTGTCGATGGTGATGGCCTGAAATGGTTCAACTGGCTATATCTGCAGGTGACGCAGGCGGTCGAAGCGCGGGTTGCAGGTGGTGGATTCGTTGATCCCGTGTGGCTCGCCGAGCTCGACATACGATTCGCACGCCTCTACTTTTCTGCCCTCAAATCTTCGCTCTCCGGTCAAGAGACTCCCACTTGCTGGCAGGTCTTGTTCAATAGCCGCAATCAGGGCGCAATCGCGCGAATCCAGTTCGCCTTGGCAGGCATCAACGCCCATATAAATCACGATTTGCCGGAAGCCATCGTCACCACCTGCGAGATCACCAGTACAACGCCAGACCACGGTGGGGCCCACTATAGCGACTACACTGCACTCAACTCCACGCTGGACAGCCTCATTGAATCTGCCAAGACCACGCTGAATGTCCGTCTCCTCGGGGGGGCGCTTCCGCCCGTCTCTCATCTGCAAAATACGATCGCCGCCTGGAGCGTGAGCGCTGCCCGGGAGTCAGCGTGGCAAAACGCTGGGCATCTTTGGCAGCTCCGTACCATTCCGTTATTTGAATCAAGCTTCATCAGCATGTTGGACGGTTTTACGACTGTGATCAGCAAGGCGCTGTTGGTGCCAGTCACGTGAGTGTCTTGTATCTCTATAAACAAATCGTTGCCGTTTCTGGCAGGAAACTTCAACGTGCCCGCACCGCAAGATTGGGGATGATGTAAAGCTCCTTTAGCTTGAGTCCGAGGGTGATGACTTCCTTGCCGAGGGAACTGCGGTAATACTTGTAGATCCTTGCCGATCTTCTTGATACGCCGCGGGCGCCAAGACGCTTCAGCAGTCGGGAGATCTGGCCGCTGGTCTTGCTCTGAAGTCGGTGGCAACACGTTTTTGTTGAAGCCGCGATACTGAGCGGCCGTTTCCTCCCACGTCTCTCTACTCACTATGAATGACCAGCGTTTCGCTTCATCGCCGGCCCGCTATCCGGCGTCACCCATTCCACACGCCGGAACTGGCCGCCGTATCGGTGCTTTTGGCCGTGGGCCGTGGCCGCCAGCTTCGTGCCCGCGCGACGGGGAGCCGGCCTCGATCCAATAGATTCCTTGCGCCACAACGACGCATGAAAATGAGTTCGGGGCCGTGCCCTGTTAAGCTTCCTCGCCGGGCGGCCCCGCGCAAAAGTTTCCGGCAGGGGCTTCCGGTTTTGGCAGCGACTTTACGCCTATTGTGACAGAATCGGAAGAATCGCTATGCCGGTATTAAACTATCTCGCACTCGCAGCTTGCGGCGGTTGCCTGGCCTTCGAGGCGGCGGCCGCGCGAACTTATTTCGTGTCGCCCGAAGGAGGCCCGCCGGGAATGAAGTTGATTGGCGCCGCTTTTCTGCTTTTCGGCGGGATGAATCTATGGATCCTCGCCCGCGCGCCGATCGGAACCGCATCCAAGCGATTTGGAGATTATTCACAAGCTTCCACAAGTGGACTTCGCGGGCTCGCGCCCATTCGGTACACGCGCCACAAATGCCGGCTCGGAACGGCGACCATTTGTGAAACGCACCAATAGCAGTTAAGATTCATGAATGTCATGGCATCGAAACAATGTCCGTGTCGCGCGACTTGACGATGCTCCTGCTATCGCGGAGGTTCACGTTGCAAGCTCTAGGACCACGTACAAGGGCATTTTTTCCGATACTTTTCTGGATAGCTTATCCGTCGACAAACGTAAACAGTCTTGGAAAGAAACCCTGGCCATACCAGAACCGAATTCGGTAACGTTGGTGGCTTGCAATGTGGACGGCAGCATTGTGGGATTCGTCTCTGGTGGCGCCGAGAGAACGGGCCGGCTGGGCTACGAGGGTGAGCTTTATGCGATTTATCTCCTCCAGCTTGCCCAACGGCAGGGCCTGGGAACGCTGCTCGTACAACATTTCGTACGCGAGCTTCGTGCACGAGGCTTCGGTTCGATGGCCGTATGGGTTTTGGCGGCGAACCCTTTCAGGAAATTTTATGAAGCCCTCGGAGGGAAAGTTGTCGCCGAACAGCAGATCGAACGTGGCGGCCAATCGTTCACAGAAAGCGCTTACGGTTGGCAGGATCTGAATATGTTCAGAGATATTGCCAAACGTCCCGCGGCACCTCCCTTTGCTCATGACTAGAGGGTTGCCCGCATTCAAACTCCCGAGATAGAGCGATCTGGGAGGTGTGCCGCGGCGAGGCCCCGCACAAACGTTGCTGCCAGCGCCGATCCTCGCCATCCAGGCTATTATCCGAGAGTGAGATCGTCCCCTACGGGTTCATCTCGTTCGGCCTCGCCTTCTCCGGCGCTTCCGCTAGAATGATCATCATTGCGCCTCGGCGAAGGATTCCTGGGCTGCGCCACTCGCGCCACTGCATGTAGGCAAATCCAATTATGAGTAATACCAGAAAGAGGTAGGGCGTTATGTTGTAGGGCCAGGAGGGTTCCGGGTAGATGGTGACAAGCAGGACAGGTAGCAGAGCTAGGGTCGCGACCCATGGGACCACTACGTGTTGCCAAACACTGAAATTGGCCTGCTGTTCACTACGCATATAACGCGTCAAGGCCAAGTTCGCCATGACGTAGAGGATAATGACCGCAAGCGTGGCAATGGTTTCAAGGAAACCAAAGATGTAATCGGGGCGCAACAACAGACCCACGAGTAGGATCGCCGCCATTCCAGCTATTTGCGCAAAGGCGATCGCGAACGCAGGTGTCCTGTGGATGCGATGGATGCGCCCGAAACTTGCCGGGAGCGTGCCCGCCCGACCCATCGTGTACATCACGCGCGACGCGGCGTTGGTGCAGGCGAGACCCACACCGACGGCGCTGTTGATGATGGCAAGGACGACGAACCACCAGCCCGCGCCCCATAGCGCATGTCCAAGAACGTAATACGGATTGGCATTGGAGGCGAAGGCAGCCATGTCGCCAGTGCCCCAGCCGATTGCGCTCGCAAAAGAAGTAAAGATGTAGAAGACACCGATACTACCCAGGGAGAGCATGATCGCCTGCCCGATAAATTTGCCGGGGAGGCGGGCTTCCTGCGCGAGCGGCGCCGGGGCCTCGAAGCCGCTAAGCGCGAGGATGGAGAAAACCATGCCGGCCAGGATGCCCCCGAAGTGATGGGGCGATGAAGAAGGCGTTAGCGGCGCCAGGTAGGTGGAACCGGGTCCGGGATGAATCAGGAACGTGATCCCGAGCGCTAACATAATGAGTAGTTCGAGGCCGCCCAAGAGCGCTGTGATCCGCGCTGAAAGCTGAACTCCGCGGTGAGTGAGCGTCCAGATGAGGGCAGTTGTGGCTAATGCGACGAACCACCATGGGATGCTGACGTGGAACTGCATTTTCAACATTTCCGAGATAAGGTAGCCAAGAAAACCTGTACTTCCGGCCGCCCCGAGGATCTCATAGATTAAGTAGCTCCACGTCGCCATGAAGCCGTTGCGGCTCCCGAGTCCGCGAGTGGCGAATGAATAGTAGCCGCCGCTCGACGGCACGTACCGGGAAAACTGGGACACGGTGTTCCCGATAAAGAGGCACACAATGGTGGAGAGCAGGAACGAGAGCGGCATGACCGGCCCAGCTTTGAGGGCGATGATCGGAAACGTGAACACGATGTTGGTTGCCGGTGCGATGTGCGTGACACCCTGGAACACCAGTTCCAGAAGGCCGAGCGAATTGCGTCGAAGCTGAGGATCCGCATCGGGATGGGTGGTCGTAACGTTCACTTGCGGATCTCCTTTAAGCAATCAACAAGAGATGAAATAAACGCTCTGGTCGACTTAGCCTCTTACAGATTCGTCGGCGGATATTTTAACAGGTCGGGTTGGCTAGAAAAGGGCGATGACCGACTTATTGGATTTTGTCGAAGGGGTTTAGGGAGGGCTTACGCGTCATTTCCCCGCACGGCCAACGGTGCTTTTATCGTGGGCGCTCAGAGCCGGCGCACCTTTTTTTCTAACTCCCCGGATGATATTCCTTTTCCGTGTGGCCCTTCAATTGCCGCGGGTAAAAGTATACTTCCCGCAAATCGCCCGCGGCATATCGCTTCGCCTCATCGTTAAAATGCCCGGATGACGGATCGCCGCTCTCGCCGCCCGCCGTCACCGCCACCGCATGTACCGTCTCGCCAAACTCCACCACCGCCACGAAGCTGTTCCCGCTGCTCCCATACCACTTCTTAGTCCCTGGATAGGCGCGCGCTCCAAATGACGCCAGCGATCCCCAGGCCGCCGAGGTGAACCCTACCGGTATGCTTGGCGCAGCGTCATTGAAGGGCTGCACGATCTCCCCGGTCAGCCGTTGGAATCGATTGATATCGCCCCAAGGCGTCTTCCAGCTTCCAAAATCCGCCGTCAGCTTGTCTGACGCCGCCGCTAGCGATTGCACTAACTGCTCCGGCGCCGCTTTGCCGCCGATGTAATCGTCCACAGCCGTCCCAGCCCGTCTTGCGTCCGGGCCTGCTCGCCGCCGCACATCATCGCCCCAGAACACCGCGAGCGAGGTCGGAATCGAATTCGCCGCCCATCGCAGATCCCACCCGCGCAGCGCTTGAATCTGCTCCGCCACTTTTGCCTTCAGGGGATCCGAGGGTGGCATCTCGTCCCATGCCTTGATCAGCGCCGGAATCGGCTTCTCGAACCAGGTCAGGTAGCTGTCATAGGCCGCGGCCATCAACGATTGCAGCGTGAAATCTTGCTTGTGCTGCAGCACCCGCACCGCATGCCGGCCGCGCGCCGATTCGCCGCCGTTCTCCACGTAAACCGGATAGTCTTCCTTTTTCGGGCTGCTCTCGCCCGCCGCCGACCACGGCCAGTCATTCGAGTTATACAGCCATCCGCTCTTCGGATTGAGTAAGTGCGGCGTCTCGTCGATATCCAGCAATCCTTTCCACTCTGTCGCGGGATTACTGCCGTCTACCGGCTTTGTCCAGTCATAGTTAGGGTCACGGCGCGGAATGAAGTTGCCATGGAAGTAAGCGATGTCTCCGTCCCCATCGGCAAAGATGGTGTTATTCGACGAGTTCGCCTTTAGCTCCATCGTTTGCCGGTATGATTTATAGTCCTGCGCTTTGGTGCGCGTGTACGACTGCATCAGCGCCTTCACCGGCTCCTGCATCAGCCGGATGCTTATCCATTTGCCGTCAGCCTCGCGGATGACAGGCCCGTGATGTGTGTAGTACACGGTAAATTTCTTCTGGGCCATGCTCGCACCGCTCTTATACGGCACGGTGATCTCCTTCGCCGTGACGGGACGTTCATCGTTTCCGTACTTGTAAACGTAGCGATCGCCCTTCTTCCGCACGGTTTCCAGGTACTCAGTTACCGCATTCACTCCGCTGGATGTGTGCATCCAACCCGCGTGCTCGTTGAAACCCTGATAAATGAAGAATTGCCCCCATGTGGCCGCGCCGTAGACATTCAGTCCTTCTTCGCTCACCATCTGCAGCTCCGAGCGAAAGAAGAAGGAAGTGTGCGGATTGATCAGCAGCAGCGCATGATGCGCTGCCGTATTCGCAGGCGCCACCGCCGCCCCGTTCGATCCCGTGGGTTCCGCCGGCTGCCGGTCTTCTTCGCGCTGCACAGCGCTCATCAAAAACTTCCCATAGAACGCCGCGAGTTGGCCGAGATTCACACGCTCGATATCGCCCCCAATACTGCCTTCCGTGAAACTCAGTGCCATCCACGGCTCGAATCGCTGGATTACCCGCGGCGTCACGTTGGGATGCTTGGCGAGATAGAAGTTCAGCCCGTCGGCCCAGGCGTTCATCAGCGCGCGTAACCACGCCGGACTCGCCGCATACAGCGTTTTCAAGTCCGCCGGATCGATGAACAGCTTCATCCGCAAATCCTGATAGATTTTGGATTCACCTTCTGCCTCCGCCAGCCGCCCCATCGCGTTGATGTAGTTCGTTTCCACCCGATTGAAGTCGTCCTCGGCCTGGGCATAGATCGCGCCAAAAACGACGTTCGCGTCGGTCTTGCCGTACACGTGCGCGATCCCCCAATCGTCCCGGATGACGGTAACGTTGCGGGCCTGCTCCTCCCACCTGGAGGCAACGGGATCGCCCGCCGCCTGCAGAGCGAGACACGCGGACGCCGCCGCGACGATGAGCGCAAGACGCTTCGGCTGCGGTATTTTTTTCATGGTCGGCTCACCGCCATTGTAGTCGACGGGAGTGGCCGTTGAACGGCGAGCCCATCAGTTCCGCTCACCTGGAAGGACCGCACCCTGATGGGCCTGGCGGCCGAAGGGCTGTTCGAAACAAGGTGCTCCCGGAGTCTCTCAATCCCGGCGCGGTCTTTTTTTGCGACCACCGTTGACAAATAAACAACCCTGCGGCGGCGCGCGCGAAGAAGTGCGGCCACCGCTGTCCCCCAACGAAAACGGAAAAGCCAGCAATCTTTCCTCGAACAACTCTTGCTCGCGATTCGTATCGACTAGCAGCGGCATCGTCGCCACGGAGTTTTGTATGAAGAGATCCCTACTTTTTTTTCTGCTGGTCCTCTCGGCTCTTTGCGGCGTGCGTACAGAAGCGCAATCTGTCGCGCAGCCCGAAACCTTATTTCTGACGATAAAGTCCTTGGATGCCAAACTCTTCGATGCATATAACCACTGCGATCTGACTACCCTGGGTGCGATGGTTTCCGACGATTTGGAGTTCTACCATGACCAGACAGGACTATCGGTTGGGAAAGCACCATTTCTCGCCGCTATCAAGCAGAACATTTGCGGAAAGGTGGAGCGGGAGCTGTTACCGCAAACACTGGAAGTTTATCCGCTAAAAGGATATGGAGCGGTTGAGATCGGGATTCATCGTTTCCACCACCCTGGACACCCTGAGGACGGTGTGGGCGACGCCAAATTTGTAACCTTGTGGCAGAACAAGGATGGTGCATGGAAGGTGACACGCGTGATCAGCTACGAACACAACCAAGGCAAGCTCGCGAAATAGACGCTAAACCGTTTCGGCGGGCGTGCCAACTCCCAGTCCTGCGGGCTGGCTCCAAGCCGGCCTGAACGGTTTCGGTCGTCTCGGCAATCTGGTGCAAGTCAACAGGGCCGTGGGGGGCACGACGGCGCAAGGCACGGATCACATTCTCCGTCTCAGCGTCGAACTTGGCGTTGTCGTATTCCCAACCGAGTAACCCGATGAACCGCTCACTCAGGCCGCAACCACGCAAAAAGACGAGAGGTAGGCCCGGAGACTTGACCAGGCCAATGCGTAATCGATCCCAGCCCGAACAGGGCCCTATCCACAAGCTTGACTTCCTTGGGGCCGCACGCCGTTTACGGCGCCAAAGATCGCTGGTAACAATCACGCCCACAGACACAAAACGACGTCCATCTACCATTGTGGTTCGTGGCCCGGCCGCTACTGCCGTTGTGGTACGGGCCCACAGCGCGTCTTTGTCATTGCCAGGATCTGGCTCAGCCTGAAGCAGTTCTTACGCGACCAGTGCAAATTCAGCATTCTTATCTCGCCTCGGGAAAAGTTGCTCGCGGGAATTCCGGGAATAACCCTGTTATGACTCGCGAAATCGCTTTCTTCCAAGCATCTGCCGGCGACACAGGATTAGTTGCTTGGCACGGACCGCGGCTTCGCCATACTTGCTCGTTGTTTGAATTCTATCAGCTTTGCCTGTCTACTCCCGCGGCTTGGATGTGTCGCGTTATCGTCGTCCGTCCTGACATATCCAGCGACTTCCGTGAACGAGGACTGGCCGCAGATTGAAGAGCCGACGGCTGCAAGCCCTATGGCACCGTCCCACACCACACGTGTTGCGCGCGGAGCGGCTTGACGTCTGGATGCTCCCGCCATGATAATCGTGCGATATGGATCGACGCGTGTTTGTGCAAAGCATCATGGCGGGAGGGGTGGCGCTGGCGGCGAGCCGGCGGGCGCGGGGTGCCGATGGTCCGGAACTGAAGCCGCTTTTCGCCGAGATTGAGAAACGCCACGACGAGTCCGTGGCGCGTCTGCAGGAGTGGATCCGGCAGCCATCCATTGCGGCGGAAAACCGAGGGATGCAAGAGGGCTGCGACCTGATGATGCGGCTGCTCCGCGAGGCCGGATTCGAGCAGGTGACCAAAGTCCCGAGCGATGGCCAGCTGGGGGTTTTCGCCACACTGGACGCGGGGGCGCCGCGTACCGTGGGCATCTATTTCATGTACGACGTGAAGCAGGTGGACCCATCGGAATGGTCTTCGCCGCCGTGGGAGGCACGGCTGATGGATAAGCCAGGGCTCGGCAAGATCGTGGTGGGCCGCGGCGCCGTGAACCAGAAGGGCCCGGAGGCCACGTTTCTGGCGGCACTCCACGCTTTTCGCGCTACCGGACGCAAACTGCCCGTGAACCTGGTTTTCGTGGCAGAAGGCGAGGAAGAGATCGGATCGCCGCACTTCCCGCAAATCGTCCACCGGCCAGAGGTGCTGGCGGCTTTGGGCAAATGCACGGGCGTGTATATGCCCATGCCGCAACAGGCGCTGGATGGTACGGTGACCATCGCGCTTGGAGCTAAGGGGGTGATTGAAGTCGAGTTGGTTTCGAGCGGGGAACGTTGGGGCCGCGGTCCGAAACAGGATCTGCATTCGAGCAACGAGGCGCGCGTTGACAGCCCGGCATGGCACCTGGTCGAAGCTCTGGCAACATTGGTGGGACCCGACGGGCACACGCCGGCCATCGACGGCTTTGCCGACAAGGCGCGCCCGCTCAGCGCCGCGGACAAGGCGCTGGTCAAAGAGGCCGCCAAACGCCAGAGCGAAGAGGTCGCCAAGAAACAGATGGGTGTCCAACGCTGGGTGCACGATGTGGACTGGCTGGAAGCACTGGAATTGTTCGCATCACGGCCGACGGTGAACATCGAAGGGCTAGTGGCCGGATATACGGGACCCGGCGGCAAAACGATTCTGCCGCATCGCGCGGCTGCGAAGCTGGATATGCGGCTGGTGCCGGATATGACGGCGGCGGGCGCGGTCGCCGCATTGCGGGCGCATCTGGAAAAGCGCGGCTTCGGCGATATCGAAGTGAACATGACCGGCGGCTACGATCCGACGACCACGCCGGCCGACGCGGGGATCGTGCGAGCGGCGGTGGCTGTATATAAGCGCAATGGCATCGACCCGATTCTATGGCCGCGGCTGGCCGGCTCGTGGCCGGGGTTTGTATTCACCGGAGATCCGCTGCGGCTGCCCGCCGGTCACTTCGGGCTGGGCCATGGAAACGGCGCGCACGCGCCCGATGAATACTATGTGGTCGAGTCCGGCAATCCGAAGATTCAGGGTATGGATGGCGCGGCGCGGTCGCACGTGGAGTATTTATTTGAACTGGCGGCGGTGTGACGCCTGATGGCATTTATTGTGGTTTGATTTGACGCGACTAAGGGGATGTATCAACAAAGGGCTTGCGCGCTGATCGCCGGGCGGTTATTGTGCGGGTCCGCTGATTCGTCTTACCGTTACCGTTCGGCTCGGCCCATGCCCTGAACCGCGAACAAATACGACGAGAGTACCGGCAGGAAAGGATTCCGGCTCACTTCTTCGGTGCGGGCAGTTTTGCGCTCGGAGTGCTATCCGCCTTCAGATCGCCTAAGGCGTATTGTATGCCGGCCAGGAAATGTTCGAGCAGGGGCGCGTTCCAGAAGACGGGCGCGCCATGCCCCAGCGAGCTATAGAACACGCGGCCCTTGCCATACGCGCGAATCCACGTTACGGGAAAATCCTTGTCAGCCATGCGCACCGGCAGGATGCGGTGCTTCGGGTAAAAGCCGGTTTTTTCCACGTCGATGCTCAGGAGCACGTGAAGGTGGTCGCGGAGGGTCGGCTCCTGAAACTGGAAGGCCTGATCGGCAATCTGGAATTCTTCGCCGTGAAACACAGCATTCAGCGGGCTCGTCGGGTCCTCCACCTTCACCGTCATGCTCTCCCCGTCCCAGGGATGTCCGCCGTTCTCGGTGGCGCCCAGCATCTGGCCGAACGGCGGCCACTGGTCATACTTGGGATACTGCACGAAGGTCGCGATGGCATCGTGAATTCCCACGAATCCCTTGCCGCCCGCGATGAAGGCGAGTAGCGATTTCTTCAACTCCGGGTCTTCAAATAACACGCCTCCCGTGTTCAGAAAACAGAGGGCGTCGAACTGTTTGATCCGGCCCGGGCGGAACATCTCTATATCGTCGCTGAACACCGCCTCGTAGGCGCCGGTCCGCTTCCCCATCTCTCCGATGGCGTAGTTGGCTGCCGGATTGGTGGCGTAGGAACTGCCACGCCACGGATAGCCATCGCGCATCACCAGGTTACTCACCAGCAAGCGGCGGGGCCTTCTCGGCTTGGCCACCGCCTTCGCCGGAACGGCGTCATCCACTTTCTGCTTCTGCTCGGCGGGCAGCGCCTGGCCATAGAGGAGCTTGAAACCAAACGCCCCCACCAACAGCAGATTGCGTCTCATTGGGTTGCGTCTCATTGGGTTGCGTCTCATTATGGCTGGCCCCGCCTCAGAAGTACAAGGCCAGGGTGATCGCTTCCAGGCCTTCCGCGGGGGCCGCTCGGGCGTATGCGCTGGACAGTCTGCTGGCCAGAGCCGCACCGTCGGTGGCCGGCGGCGATATCGGAAGATGTCCGCGGTCGCGAGGCGTCGCCGTGACAGGCCTGAATTAACGACCAACTCCCGGCTCGGCCCCTCTCACCGCCGCCTCGACGGCGGCCTCCGCCGGCGGCTCCCGCAGCAGCCGCTCCACCGTCCACCCTTGCCGATCCAAGAGATAAGCCACTAGTAAGTTGAACCGCCAGTACAGCCCCGACCGCTTCCAATCCATCTCCGGTTCCCCTGCCAGAAACGCCCGTCTGGCCTCCGTGTAATGAAAAGAATCGCCTTTGCCGACATAATCCGCATAACCTTCCCTCACCCACTGCGGTAACTGCAAGTAGCGAACCGGGCCGAGCGCGCGCCCCGTCAGTTGATGGGTGATCTCATGCGCCACAAAATAGTCGAGCGTCCGGTCCCCAGGCACGGCTCGTCCTCGCGGGGAAATCAGCCGATTCTCTTCAATACCTGCATCCCGTAGAAAAACGTTGGCGGTCAACGGATATGGGGCCACCCCGCCCACCCCATAGTCTTTATTGAAGAACAGAACCTGACGCCACCGTGCGTTGCAGATATACACGCCGTAACTCGCTTGCCTCGAAAACAACGGCGAACGCGCCAGCTTCTCTTCGGCCAACTGCAGCACGCGCGCGCCAGCCGCCGCTTCGAATGGCCGGTCCGAGCGCAGTTCCAGCCGGTCCGCCTTTACCGCGAATGGAAACAACGGTTGCGGCGTGCACAACAGCCCCGCGTAAGCCGCAATTAACAGGACGCTGCCTGCGGTTATTCGGCCAAGCCATCGGACCCAGCGCATACTCCATTGTCGCTTGTTCGGTATTGGTTGCGCGCATGCGGATCGGTCTTGAGAAGTATCCCGCGCTTCCGGCCTGGGCATCTGCTTCTCCAATCGGCCTGGTCGTCGTTCGCGTGCCCGCATTCCGTCCCTCCGCTCGGCGCGCCCGTCGATTTCGGTCAATTGTCGGTCTCGATGAAGTTCCTGGCCAGTTCTGCTTTAACTGTCCCGGCCAATGATCGCGAACCAGACCTTTGGCCCGCCCTCGGAGAATGAAACATCCTCCAAGTCCTGGCGCACATCCGCGCGCCGCGCCCGGATCTCTTCAACCGTCCAAGCATCATCAAAAGCAGCCCGAATCTCCCGCTGCGTGACGCGCCGGGGGCCCTGTGTGCCGGGCTCCTCATCGCTGAAACATAGTAGCAACAGCCGACCGCCTGGCTCGGTGACATGGGTAAGCCCGGAGATGTACCGCACGCGGTCCTCGTCCGACAAAACGTGGAACAGACCGCTGTCGATTACGGTGGCGAATCGTTTGTCCCAATCGCCAAGCGTCAAAGCGTCTTTCACCTGGAATTCCACGGTCAAGCCGCGCTCGGCCGCCTTGCGGCGAGCCAAGCGGATGGCTTCATCGACGAAATCGATGCCGGTGACGTGATGTCCGCGGGACGCCAGGAAAAGCGCGTTCTCGCCCGTGCCGCAGCCAGCATCAAGAACTGGGCTGGTTACCAGATCGATCGATTCGGCGATGGCCCCTTGCGGCTTGCCGATGTCCCAGGGCGCCTTGCCGGCATAGGCGGCTTCGAACGTGCTGCGATCTCGCAGGTTGCTCATCGGGATTCCCTCTCTCTCATTTTAATCGGCGCCTGTAGCTGGATTTCTTCCGCACGAGACCTGCCCAACCGGCGACAAGTTGCCGCTGGAGTAAATGGAACCGGGTCAGTGCCTTTCCGGCCCAGGCCACGGAATAGTCACTTCTGGTTCAGTCGGGCCGTCGTCTTTTGTATATCGCCAACGAAAAATCCGCGTTCTGTTACGGAGTACAGCGTATGTGGCTATACAGCGCAGAGGGACATAGATCTCGATGATAATACTCCCTTTCTGATTCTACCCGAGAAACGCAGCCAGCCAGCCGCGAGCATCCGGGTCGCCGGAGAGGAAAATCGGTCCCAGTGGCGAGCCTAGAGTCACCAGCGTTCCGCGGCCGACTCGACGGCGCAAGGCGACGGGTTGTTGAGCGAGTGTGCCGATGACCTGATCGCCTGGAACCGGATCGAGCGAGACGGCAGCGAATTCGCGGATTTTAGCTTTGATTGGCCAAGAGTATTCGACGTACGGGAAGTATGGTTCCGTCGTAATACGACCATCGCTCGTGAACAATTCCAGCAGCACCGTCGCGCCACGGTTCAAGAAGGGCCGGACGAGCGCCGGCATGAAGGAGCCGGCTGCGGGAACAATCACCAAATCCGGATTCGTGGAATGGGAGGCTCCCACCTGTGACCGAAATCCTGCCAGAGATTCGGGTAAGAGACACCCCAAATCCAACACGACACACCGAGGGACACTCCGTGCCAGGGCCGATGCAGCAGACACCGCGACCAGAAGCGACCTCCGCGAAATCAGCATCGTCACATCCGCCTTTGAATGAAACGGTCCATCGCAGTCGCGGTGTCATAGAACTGCTGATCGGGCGCGCAATTGTAGACCCGCTCCATCTCCGCGATGATCCAGCCGTCGTAACGGACCTTATCGAGTGCGGCGCGAATAGCGGGCCAATTATTATCGCCCAGGAAAAGATTCGTGTAGACGCTTTCGTTGCCGCAACGTCCGCGATGCCGCATCACGTCTTTCACGTGCACACGCGTGATCAGCGGTCCGTTGATCTCGATCCATTGCTCGGAAAATCCCGTTTCGTGGACATTTCCGACGTCCATGTGAAGGCCCACGAAGGGACTGTTGACGTCGTTCAGAAATTGCCTGAATTCCCTAGCCGAAAGCAAGAAACGCTGCTCCGCGCAACAGTTTTCGCAGCCGATCTTCACTTTAGCCTTGGCCGCGGTTTCGCCCAGCCGCCTTAACTTTTCCACGCAACGCGCGTAAACTTCGTTATACGGGATCTCTTCGGTGACCAGTCCGGCAACAACCAGAATTGCGTCGGTTTCGAGCAACTGCGCGGTCTCGATCTGGCGTTCGACGTGGCGCATCGCAGCAGCTTGCACGTTCGGATCGCGCGCGGAGATATTCTCGTTCCAATCGAGTGTGTTGCAAACGTCAGAGACCACCAGGCCCGCGTCATGGACTTTGCGCAATAGCTCGCGGACCGTGCTGTCCGGCGTGTTCATCTGAAACCAGGGTTTGTCTCCCAGCCACAACTCCACGCCGTCGAACCCGGCCGACTTGATGAGCGCCAGGCCTTTTTCTAAGGTGTAACCCTTAGGGATCAAAGAATCGCCAATGGCTTTCCGCATCTGTGCATACGATTATGCCACCTCGCGCACGCTGACATACGCCGACGAGGCCGCGGATATGCGAACGGTGGGCAAGGAACTGGGCGCGCGCTATGTGACGGAAGGCAGCCTGCGACAGGCGGGCGCCAAAGTGCGCGTCGCCGTGCAACTGGCCGACGCCCTGACCGGCGCTCAATTGTGGGCCGAAACCCATGAACGCGCCTTCAGCCCCGATGCGATCTTCGAACTTCTGGACGATTTGGTCCCCCGCATCGTCGCAACAGCCGACTACGATGGCCCCCTTCGCAGGGCATGGCGGAAATCCTCCGTACCAGAAACGAGGAAGAGTTGACTCCCCACGAAGCAACCCTGCGCTGCGTCCGTTTCTTCAAGACCTTTCATCCCGATGAGCATGCACTGGCAAGACGACAAAAAACGATCGTGCGGGTCCCGTCGATGATCGCGTTTTCCAAGGCCCCGAGGGCGCGGGGGCATTGGGCAATCCCGGATCTGGTACGCCGATAAAAAAGAACAGGGCGAGTTTTGCAAATGAGCGTGCGTCGTTACATACAGACGCGAGAATTGCCGACGGCAACCAGCCGCTAAATCGCGAAAACACGGTGCTGTCTGGCAAAAGATATTAGAACGGTGACAACTGATCGAAAAGAGGGCAGTTTGTGCCGTGTGGGAGCACTTCGAGGCCCTCCACTATCAGATCAAGAGCGTTGAGTTGCTGAACTGCAGTTGGGACTTGGAGGCGGCGACATCCGCTACTAAACTCTGCCTCGAAGTAAAAGGAACATCGGGTTCAGGCGTTTCGTGCGAGGTCACTCCCAACGATTACGCACCAATTCGTCAGCGAAAACTGGATTATCGGCTATGTGTCGTGACCGGCGCGCTGACGAGGCATCGGGGCGAGGCTTTCGATTTGATTTTGTCGACCGGCATGTGCTAACACAGCCGACGGCGGCAGGCAGTTCCCGGCGCAACTCCAACCCGTCCTAAACCGCGAGTTCTCGTTCAAGCCTGCTGATTTCGTCGCGAAGCCAAGACTGGCGATAGTTCTGCTCTCCTGATCGAGCGGAATATGGTGGCACGGGAAATCTTCGTTCTTGCGGGCCTCGGGAACGTACTGAGCACGCATTCACCACAGGGGTGCGCACGAACCGAGCGACCGCATCCACCGTCCTCGACGAAGGCCAATTCGAATTTCAACTTCTCCAATAGTTCGCGCTTCTCTTCAGACATATGTCCCTACCTGGGCATTGCGACGCACGAAACTCGCGGAACTGCGTCGATGCGATGAATTGTAACTGGCTTGACAGTGGTTCGCAATCGTTCAACCCGTGCCAGTCTAGCGATGCCCAAGGCTTGAGCGTCGCCGGGCTTACTTGCCGGCGGCCTTCTGAAGGGCCTTCTTCTGGCGCCGCGGTAGCCGGGACTTATTCTTTTTCGCCAATTTGGGAGTTTTCGGTCTCGGAGGCGTGTTTTTCTTTTCGACTGGCGCGGCGACTACCGGTACTTCGCTGGCGGCCGCGGCTTTATCTTTCTTATCTTTCTTATCCTTCTTCTCGGGTTTCTCTGCCATATGTGATGAACCTGCGTCCCCTCAAGTGTACTCCACAACCGAGCAGTGGCATCCGCGCTTGCGATCCGCCGACTTCAATCCATTGCGCCGAGACCTTCCAGCAAAATCTTCGCGACCTTGCTGATGAGGATGTTTCCGGCATTGTCTGGGGAGTAGTCGACGCGGATCATATCGTCGACCGTAATGGCCATGGCGACGCGTCCCTTCGGCGCATATACCAGGCCGACGTCGCTTCGCAACGCGTCCAGGGCGCCGGACTTGCTTGCCACCCACTCGTCCTCCAAATGCCGGCCAATGCCCTCCTTGAACTGCTGCCGCTTCAGAATCGCGATCATCTCCCGGGACGCTGCCGGGCTCACCACTTCGCCGCGCGCCAGTTTCTCGAGCAGCGTCACCATCTCCTTCGGTGTGGTCGAGCCCAGCCCATAGCGCGTGTTTTCCGGCAATCTACCCGCGGCGCTGAAGCCGCTGGGCTCCTTCAACGCCATGCCGTCGCCCAGAACCTTGCGCATGGAGCGGGTAGCGGTCAGGCCGTAGCGGTCCATCTCCGCGTTGACCGCGTCGGCCGTGATTCGTTCGATCACCATATTGGTCGCCGTGTTGTCGCTGACCACAATCATCATGCGGACCACATCGCGCAAGGGCAGTTTCAGTCCGTTGGAGAATTCCCGCAGCACGCCCGATCCGGAAACCCTATCCTCTTCGCGAAGCGTGATTGTCTCAGCCCAATTCGCACGGCCTTCGGCAACCGCCCGGAAGACCGTCACCATGATGGGCAGCTTGATGGTGCTCGCAGTGCGGACTTTGTCCTTTTCGCCGATCCCGTACGTCTCGCCGTTATCGAGATTCCTGGCATAAAGGCGGACTGTACCCTGAAAACTCGCAATGGCGGTGCGGACTAGGCGGTCCATCGTCTCGCGCTTCGACTCAGCGGCGGTCAACTGAAACGCTGCTGTCGCAAGCAGAACTGCCAAAGTTGTTGTCCGGTTCACTCTCTGATTATCCATCCGCCTGAATCAATCGCCCTGCTTATCTCGGCACCCTCGCTTTCAGGGGGATTCGGATGGACTTTGGCGATCGTGGGCCGACGTTTCGATATTGGCGCCGGCCATATCGCGAGCACGACGGCCCGGAGCGAAACTGGAGGCCAACGGCAATGCTGGGGGATGGCAATTTCACGCTGAGTGGGAGCATTCTCTTATTGGCTTCTGGCGAGAATCGGACGGAACGGCCGGCTCGGGGTGCGGCAGACGGGTGCACCGGATACACGAGGTGTATGAACGAGAGATCCGGGATGTCCCGGTTTTTGAGTATCAGAGCACGGGTGGTGGAACTGTATCGGGTGGATGGCCCGAGTGAAGGCGGAAAAGGTGCCCCCATGCCCAGCAAGTCGCCCTACAGTAAACGGTTTGAGCACGCAGAAGGGCAGGCCGGTAAGAGCGCGTCGGAGCGGCACGTGGCGCGGCGGATGAGCCTGGCGGAGAGCACGGTACGCGGCATCGACTTCCGGTACTTGGAGTGACCGCACCAAAAGACGACAAAAACGGGCCATCGTCACCCAGCCAGCGGATCATCCCAGCAGCACCTTCAAAACGCCTTTTTCCGCGGCGCGTGCGAATGCACGCGGAGCCTCCGCCAGGGGGAACTGTTCCGCAATCATCTCGTCCACGGGTATCAGGTTACGGTTGAGCAGATCGAGCGCCGGTTCGAACCGTCCGCAGCGCGAGCCCACCAGCGTGATCTCGTTGACGATCACCGGCGCGGTGTTCACCCCCACCTGGCCATGCACCGTAGACTTCAGAATCACCGTGCCGCGCGGCCGCGCCATCTCTACGGCCTGCCGCAACCCTTCGCGCGAGCCGGTGGCGTCTACCACCCAGTCATAGGCCATCTCCGGCAAAGTGCCCGCACCGGCTTCGGTGAAAACACCGGCACGGCCCGCAATTTGCAGCTTTTCCGGATGGTGCCCGAACTGGTGAACGCGATGGCCGTATGCATTCAACACCAGCGCGACAAGCAGCCCCAGCTTGCCATCGCCCAGCACCGCAATTTCGGCGTTGCAGGGCAGCGCCACCTGGTCCAGAATCTCGCACGCAGCCGCCAGCGGCTCCACGAACACCGCCCGCTCGGTCGGCAGCGCATCGGGCAGCGCGTGCAGATTGACTTCGGGCAGGGTCAGAAACTCGCCGAACGCCCCGGGATGATTGACAATACCCAGCACCGTGCGTCGCGCACAATGCCGGCCCAGCCCGCGCCGGCACCAGGCGCACACGCCGCAGGCCAGGTTGATCTCTCCCACTACGCGCCGGCCGATCCATAGAGACGAATCCGCCTCGATCACTTCGCCCACGAACTCATGGCCGGGCCTGCCGCTGAATCCGTAATAGCCGCGCTGCAGTTCCAGATCCGTATTGCAGATTCCGCCGCACAGCAGCCGGATCAGAGCAAATCCCGCGGGCCTCGACGGGCGCGGCTGCTCGCGTACATCCACGCGTCCATTTTCCAGGTGGATGGCCAGCATCGACGCGCCTACCGCTCGACTGTCAGCGTAGCCGTCTTGTCTACGCCGCCGTAACTTGCGGTAATCGCCACGCCCGTATTCCCCGATACCTTGGTCGTCGTTATAGTGAACGCCGGCGAGACCATGGCCCCGTCCGTTACAGTCATGGAAGCGGGTACAGACGCGACGGCGTTTCCGCTCGTGAGATCGACCGGAACACCTTCAGCGGGCGCGGGACCATTGATCGTCGCAGAGTTGTTTGTGGTTGACTGCCCACCAACCACCTGCCTGGGAGACAGCGCCAGCACCGATAACCTCGGCGGAACAACCATGAATTTCGCAGTCCCAGTCACGCGGTTCAGGACGGCGGAAATGGTCACTCGAGTGCGGGCTGGCCGAACCGCCGGCCGCGCATGTCGAAAATCAGTCCTGGCATAAATCGATAATGCGGCCGTCACAGCCGCCTTGTCAAGGGCCGGCAGTTCTCGAAGCTGCCCCCGCCCGTCATCAGTTGCAAATAGTCCACGATCACCAGCCCCAGCCCGTGCCCCGCCTTCGTGCGCCGCGGCTTGGCGTGGATATCCATCAGTTGGATGCCCGCCGTGTCGTCGATGAACAACCGCGCCTCCACCAAGCCGGAGGCGGCCGCTTGCAGCTTCTCCGCGCTCCTCAGCGTCGAGGTAGCCGGCCCGCGTCAGCAGTGACTCCTTCGACACTTCGAGCGAGAACAGAACCACGGTCCGTTGCGCCTGGGTGGCCACGTGGTGTGCGATATTGAGCGCCTGCGCGGTATTGCCAATCGAGTGGCGCGCCCCCAGAATGCATAAGTCGCCAGCGTGGAGTCCGCTGGTCTCATGGTCGAACCTGGTGAAGCCCGTGCCGATTTTTTGGACTCGCCTACTGGGATCCAAGAACGCATTGAGATCACCGGGATATGCATCTATGTTCTGGCGGGCACTGACCAAGGAGTGGTGTGCACGCGACTCACGCAGCTTGAGCAGGGCTTCTTCGGTGCCTGCCAGGATCTCGGGGATGCCCTCTTCGCCGGGGCAGGCAGCGGTTCATCAAATGCTGCGAGGCGAAAACGATGCGCCGCAGCACAGCCTTTTCTCTGACGATGCGGATATAGGCGTCGAGATTAAGAATCTGCGGCAGGCCGTCGCAGGATTCCAGTTCGTTGTAGCGCAACAGCTTGTTGGCGACCGTGACACGGTCGATGCGATCGCCGCGGGCTTACAACTCGGCCATGCGGGAGAAGATCCGGCGGTGCTTCTCCATGCTAAAAATCGTCGGGCTGCAGACCCGCTGCTTGGATGTAGAGATCGTCGTTCAGCAGGATAGAGCCGGGCACGAAACGCTCGGCGACCACATAGCTGGGCAGTCCCATCTCCAAAAGAATCGCCATGGATTGTTCCTCACAACTCACTTCACGGTACCTTGGGCACCACGTTCGTGCGCACTCCGCCGGCGCAGGCCCACGGGACACGCGCCATACTGCCCGCGAAGAATTGGCGAATGCCTTTTCCGGTACGCAAGCGCGATTATCAGGGGATACAGTCGGTGACTGTGGCGGCGTGTCGAATAGGCTGCTCTTCGCTTCCTATTCGACACGGATTTGCATCCCCTCTCTTAAGCCGGAACCGGCCGCGTTAACGCACCACCCAGAAGGGCTTGTTACTCGAGAGCGTGCCGCCGGGTGTGACCACCTGGACTTTGCCGCTGCTCGCGCCAGAGGGAACTGTGGCAATGATTTCTGTAGCCAAGACCAGTTCGAACGCAGCCGCAACGTCATTGAATCCGACGTTCGTCGCACCGCTCAGATCGGTCCCCAGAATTCTGACAGTTGCGTCCGCCTTTGCCATGTAGCCTGCGTTTCCACGAATGGCCCAGACCCGGCAGATAAGCTGAACACCATAGTATGGGTCTGAGCCGTCCACGCACCTCGCCTTCGGAGCAGAAACTATATAGACTCTTGAACGCCCCGCACGGGGTAATACGAAAAATCGTGCCATGGCCATTTCCGCCACTGGCGCCGGTGGTCCCGTAGAAGTTCCCATCCGCCTCCCTGGATCAGCCCCGCCTGGGGTTCGCTGCCATCCGCACACGCGTATGGCGCGCAGAAGTTATAGAGGGTCGTCAGCGTGCCAATCGGCGTGATCTTAAAAACCGTCCCCGCCCCGTTTGCTCCATCAGATGCGGCGGTCCCGTAGAGGTAGTTGTCGGTGGCCTGGGTGAGCCCGCCATTCGTGTCACCCAACATTGAGATCCGCATGGCCCACTCTCTTGACGTATGGTGTCAGTGTCGAGGTCGGCACTGCCGATCTGTTGGCTCCCAAGCACGGCGGACCAAAACAGGCAGCTACAGTGCCAACGGTCGTCCGCCGATCACTAATAGAGTGAACGACTATTTGCGTGGCTGGCAAAGAGTGACTGCGGTTCCCAGCCGTCCGGCGAACGTCAGGCGGCAAATGGCTGTGCTTGTTGCTCTCCTGGCGGGAGCCTTCGGCGCACCTGGCCCATTGCAGGCTGCCGGCCAGAAGGCACTCCGCACGGCGGCGGAGATCCGGGCACTCAGCGTACCCCAAGCCGGCCAGCACCTGCCGGTAAAGCTGCTGGCGACGGTCACTTATTACGACCCGCGCGACCGCATCCTGTTCGTCCAGGATGAAACGGCCGGAATCTTTGTCGAAAACGACCGCGACCTGCCCATCGGCGTAGGATCCCGCGTCGAGGTGCAAGGAGTGACCAAGGCGGATTTCACTACGATCATCGCGGAAGCGATTGTCCGGGAACTTGGAAAAGCGCCGCTGCCGATACCCAGGAATGCCGGCTTCTACGCCATTGCGCGCGGCGAGGAGGACTGCAACCTGGTCTCCCTCACCGGAACCGTGCGGTCGGCGTCGTTGTTCGCAGCCCCCGCCGGCAAGGTGATGTTCTTAAGCATTGCGATGCGCGAGGGGACCATCAACGCGCATCTCCTGCGGTACGGCGATCTCCATCCAGAAGAACTGATTGATTCCACGATTCGGGTGTCGGCGGTCGCGGGGGCGTACTTCAACGACCGGCTTCAGTTCAACGGCCCGTTGGTGCGGATTTCTAGCGCTCGGGAAGTGACCGTCATCAAGCCGCCCCTCCGCGATCCGTTTGATGTACCGTCCCTGCCAATCGACCGGCTGCTGAGGTATCGCGCTGAGAACGAAATGGACGGCCGCATTCGAGTTACCGGAACCGTGACGCTCTGCGAGCGTGGCCGCCTGGTGATCCAGCACGGAGGAAACGCCCTGCTATGCCACACCGTCGGCGAAACCGGCGCGAAGGCGGGCGATTTTGTCGAGGCAGCCGGGTTTCCGGTGCCGGGAGAAAATACCCCGATGCTGGAGGATGCGCGTTTCCGGGCGGTCCGTACAGGGACCCTGGAGCCACCGGTGCACATCGACGGGGACCCGGCCCTGCTGGGAAAGCTAGGTTACGCATTAGTCTCGGTGGACGCGCGGGTTCTCCAGACTAGCGAGAGCCTACGCGAGCAGACGTGGGGCCTCTCGACAGGGTCGCATCTGTTCGAAGCCAGCTACACGAAATCCGGAAATCACGCGCGGCTCGCGGCAGTGCCTGTCGGGAGCAAAGTACGGCTCACGGGCATTTGCGTGTTGCGGTCCGGCGGATTCTGGCTGGCACCGGTGGCCTTCCGGCTTATCCTGCGAACGCCCGGAGACATCTCTGTAATCTCGTCGCCTTCCTGGTGGAGTGTTCGGCTCCTCCTCTTCGTACTCGCCGGAACGGCCGGGCTCCTGGTATGGATTTTCGGCTGGGTGTCTGTTCTGCGGAAGCGAAACGCCCTGCAGAGTGCGCAGATCCGCCGCGCAACGGTCTTACAGGATGACAGGAACCGGGTGCTGGAGCTGATGAACAGGTTCGAATCGCTCGACACAACCATGACTGCTCTTGACCAGCTCATCGAACACCAATGGCCGGCGTCGGAGCACTGCATCGAACTCTTTCCAGACCGCGTGGATAGGGGATCGAACAAACCAATTGAAGCGTACCGCTGGCGGCGACAAATCCGCGCGACGGGCGACCGCTCTATCGGCTGGCTCGGGATCTCGCCCGGAGCGTGCTCCCGGACAGACGATCCGGAACGCGCTTTAGATGTGGTGTGCAATCTGGTAACGCTGGCCGTCGCGCACTGGGAAATGTTCGAGCGGCTCACCTATCGTTCGCAGTACGACGGTCTCACGGGTTTGCCCAACCGCCATGTGCTGGAAGCCGGGTTGGAAGGCGCGATTACCAAAGCACGGGGCGACCGGACCATGATAGCGGTAATATTTGTCGACTTGGATGGGTTTAAGCAAATCAACGACGAGTACGGCCACAAGGTTGGCGATATCTGTCTGCAGCGGGTCGCCGGGAGCCTGCGGGCGGCCTTGCGCGGGGCCGATACGGTGGCGCGATGGGGCGGAGACGAGTTCATCGCCATTGCTCCCGGGCTACGCTCGCGGACGGAAGCGCAGCAAGTCGGAGAAAGATTGCTCGCGGCGGTCCAGGCGACGGCCCTTCTGGATGCCCCGGGCCTGGTCGCTTCCGCCAGCATCGGGATCGCGGTCTTCCCCGAAGACGACGAAACGGCGGAGGGACTCACGAACAAGGCGGATTGCGCCATGTATGCGGCCAAGAACGGCGGCAAGGATCAGCTTCGGGACTACGAGGAAAGCGGCCAGCGGCCAACGGGAAGCAGAACCGTTTTGCAACGTATAGCTCCTAAGTAACAGCCCGTGAGGGCTTCAGGTCGCGATGTACAATCGAGAGGCAGTGCAGTTCGTCCCCTGCACGCAGGATCTGGCATTCAATGCCGAGGGCTTTCGACCGCGGGTACCGGGCCGGCGTTCAGGCGTTGGGCGAGCGTTTCGCCCTGGAGGAGTTCGAGGACGAGAAAGATTGTGTCGCCCTCCTGCTCCGCATCGTGTACCTGGCAGATGTTGGGATGGCTTACGCGGGCCAGCGAACGGGCTTCCCGCTACAAGCGCTGGCGGCCCTCGCCACCCTGAACCGCGGTGCGCAGGGTTTTGATGACGACCGCACTCTAAGCGTTCATCGTGTGCCACGTAAACAACTCCCATGGCCCCTCGCCGAGCTTGCGAATCCCTTTTCCGCACCACCAAGCAAGGAAGACGGCCATCCACACAGCGTGCCGCGCAGGGTTTGCGACAGGTTAAAATGTCCCGGGAGTATCTCAAGACATGAAGATCACCGATGCACTTTTGCCAGAGTTCGATCAGGAAATGGCTACCACCCGAAGAACGCTCGAACGCGTTCCCGAGGACAAGATGGACTGGCGGCCGCACGAAAAATCCATGACGATGGGGCGGCTGGCTTGTCATATCGCCGAGATTCCTGGTTTTGCGTCGTCGGCAGCCAGGGCGGACTCGATGGATTTCGCAAAAGGCGAATTCAAACAGATCCACGCCACCGGCTGCCGTCAATTGCTCGAGGCCTTCGACCAGGCCGTGGCCGAGGCGCGCTCCGCCATCGCGAGCGTCGGCGATGAAGAGCTGATGAAGCCGTGGGTGCTGCGCAGGGGCGATGTTAAGCTGTTCCAAGCGCCGAAGGCCACGGTCATCCGCACCGTGATGATGAACCACCTGATCCATCACCGCGGCCAGCTGTCGGTCTATCTGCGCTTGACCAACACGCCGGTGCCGTCGATTTATGGTCCGTCCGCCGATGAAGGCATCGCGTAGAGGGCGGAGGCCACTAACATCGGCTTGGGTTGCGTGCTCACCGCTCCGCGTACAACTCCGCCCACACAAACCCGGACGAGCGGATCTGGTCCCGCAAGCTCGAGTACTTCACCGCCTCGCCGGCGGCGCGCAGCGTCTCGGCCGCCGCTAGCGGCATATCGAACCGGTAGCAGTCGGCGTGGTCCTTATATGAGTAATGCATGTAGCGGATCTCGCCCGCCGCTGCCAGTTCCATCAGCACGTCCCAGAAGCCGGCCTGGCGGCGCCACCTCTTCAGGAGCGGGGTGTTGCGGGCGGCGGCCTCGCGCGGAATATGGATCGCCTGGCGTCCACCGCGCAGTACCGCGCGCACACAGTGGGCGCAGGCAAAGGGCCGCGTGGGATCGTCGCCGGGGAACGTCGCCAACAGTTCCCGCAGGCCGTCCAGTTCCGCTTCCCATCCGCTCCACCGGAAGCGCGAGGCTCCGCTCACCAGCGTGCCGCGCAGCAACAGTTCGCGCACGCGCCCCTCATCTTTACCGGTCACGCCTAACATGTGCTCCACCAGGTCGCGCAACGGCAAATCCTGCACCACCACGCGCGTGATGGAAATGCCTTCGGCGGCCTCCGAACTGAGTTTGACCCGGATGGTGGCAGGTAAAGACATGCCTTTGATTTTCACGCTAGCATAAATGCGTGAGCCCACCGAATCACCTTGAGCACCTGGAAAAGGTCGCAGCCGAACTGCGCCGCTATGAGCATGCGCTGATGGATTTCTCGGCGCGCGAGCACAACGGGTCCATCGATCTGGTGATCGAGTTGAAGAATCGAACCTTGGGCCTGCACACCTACTATGCCCCGCTGCATCCCCGGGATATCGAGCATTCGCAGTTTTCCTGGACTTTGCAGCGCTACCTCTACGACTGCCTGCACGATTACCTGATCGAGATGTTCATCCGCACACCACAGAGCCGGGTTGTGGAACCGTGAGCCCGCTCGGCGAAATTCTGCGCGACGAGATCCGCCGCGAGGGTCCGATCTCGTTCCAGCGGTTCATGGATGCGGCGCTCTACCATCCGGACTTCGGTTATTACCGGCGCGCGCGCGATCCATTCGGCAAACAAGGCGACTATTACACGGCCGAACAGATCCAGCCGGTGTTCGGAATTCTGATCGCTGCCCGAATGCGCGCGCTCCACCAAGCAATGGGCGCGCCGCCGGATTTCACCGTCGTCGAGTTGGGCGCCGGCAGAGGCGAGATGCGCGCGGCTTTCTCCGAATGGCATTACACACCGGTGGATCTTGCCGGTGGCGCGCTTCCGGAGCGCTTTCGCGGCGTGGTCTTCGCCAACGAGTTCTTCGACGCCCTGCCGGTGGAAGAACTTACCTACCGCCATGGTGCGTATCGCGAGATGCGCGTGGCGTGGGACGAGCGTTTCGTGTGGGTGGCCGGCCCACCCGTGCGCGAGGAAGTGGCGGACTATCTGCGCCGTTACTTTCCGCCGCCCGCCGAAGATACCATCTATGAAGTAAACCTGGAAGCGCTCGCCTGGCTGGAGCGCATCGCATGCGCGCTGGCTGAAGGATTCGTCTTTACGATTGACTACGGCTACACGCGTGCCGAGTCCGTGCGTTTCCCCCGCGGCACGCTGATGAGCTACCGGCGCCACCGCGCGGAGGAAGATGTGCTGGATAATCCAGGCACCCGTGATATCACGGCACATGTGGCATTCACGGCACTGGCGGAACGCGGCGCGCTCCTCGGCCTGGAGATGGTTTGCCTGGAAACGCTGGCGCAAACCCTGTTGGCCGCCGGAGAGCCGGATCAATTCGCGGCGGCGTTGGCGGCATCCACGCGCGAGCAGGAGACCGAACGGCGGTTGCAGTTGAAGAGCCTGCTGTTCGGGATGGGGGAGACGTTCCGAACGCTGCTGCAGAAGGCGGGAGGGGCACATGCGGAGCCGGCCACAAAATGAAAAAGGCCCCGACGAATCGGGGCCTATGTACTCAAACTCGGATCACGCCCTTTGGTGGGCGCCCATGCTACTTCTTTTTCTTGGCAGGCGCCTTCTTCTTCGGGGCGGCTTTCTTCGTTGCGCTCTTCATCGATTGATTCTCCCTAAACATCAAATTTTGCGATTCGAAAATCGCAATGTGATTCATATATAAAGTTGTTCGAGAAAAAAGTCAAGAGAAAAATGCATCGAGATGCCTCAACAGCAAAAGTTTTTTCAAGCGAGGACCTGCGAGTAGTACTCGTCGCGCCGCGAAACCCGTTGAACATCGGAGCAGCGGCGCGCGCGATGGTCAACTTCGGTTGCACGCGGCTGCGCGTGGTGAATCCATACGAGGTCGCGTTCCGCGAAGCACGCTCCGCTGTGGGAGCCGCGCCGTTATTGGCTTCCGCTGAAGAATTCGCGACAGTGGCGGACGCGGTGGCCGACTGCGCGCTGGTGGTGGGCACGACTTCGGTGGGCCATCGTGAGCTGCAACTTCCGCTGCGGCGCCTGGAATATGGCGCGCGGGTGATGCGCCGGGCCGCCGGACCGATCGCATTGCTCTTTGGATCGGAGAAGTTCGGCTTGTCGAACGAAGATATGAGCCATTGCCACTGGTTAATGCGCATTTCCACGGTGGACTTGAACCGTTCGATGAACCTGGGCCAGGCAGTGGCAGTGTGCCTTTACGAACTCACGCGCGACCCGCGTGCAGCGGCCGCGCGCCCGGAGTCGCAGAAAATCGCCCCGGCAGCCGATACCGAGCAGATCACGTTGATGTTCGTGGAGGCGCTCGAGCGCAGCGGGTATATCAAGCCGCTCACCGCGGAGTCGGCCAGGACCAAGGTGCGGCGTCTGGTACGGCGGCTGAACATCGGCAAGCGCGATGCACCGGTCGTAATGGGGATGCTGCGCCAGATTTTATGGAAGCTGGGCGAGACCGAGGAAGGATAAGGCGCCGCGGACGAAGTACTGAGCCTGGACAAGCGGTGACCCGACACTCTTGCGAGGTGACCCGTTGTGGCCGCGGACATCGATCAGTTCGACCGGCGAGCCAACGCGGCAGCCGATAACGACAGATCAAGGTGATGCTGGAAGCGCGGAGCGCAGCGGGTATATCAAGCCGCTCACTGCATCATCGGCCCGGACCAAGGTGCGGCGTCTGGTACGGCGGCCGAACCTCAGCAAGCGCGATGCACTGGGGAGGAGCGGGAAAGGATTAGACGTGCAGCGCATCCGCCAGCGCCGCGATGGTATACAAAACCAGCGCCAGCCCGGCGAATCTGAAAGTCAGACGCGCGGACGCAGAAACCCGGCTCGCATTCACGTCCGACAAGGGCTCCGCCCAATAGGAGCCACGAAATCGTTGCTCGATCGTGCGCACCGCGCCCGCCAGCGACCGCAGAGAGGTGACGAAGCAGTCCGGATCGATAATCATCAGCAGACCCAGGAAGAGAACTAGGCGCGAAAATAAACAAGCTCAATAGGATGGTTCCAGTCCGATCAAGCACTTTCGTTACTCCGCAAATACCATCCGCAACCCCAGCCCCATCAAAATAAGGACCGCAGCCGCGGGTATCCACAGCGTAACACCGAAAGGCTCCAGCATGCCTTTCACGGCAGACCAATTGAGCGCTCCGAGCACGACGGTCGCGGCTACCGCCACCACCAGCGATGCCCACTGCGCGATCTCCATCGGGCGGATAACGCGCGCCTGGGCCGCCTGCTTTTCGATCAACTGCGCCTTCCACCAGATGAGTGCAGGGTCCGGCAACCCGCTTTCGCCGGAAGGTTCTTCGAGCCGGCTCATCCAGACCTCGGTATCACGCTCGTTCACGATTGCACCTCGATAAGACCATTCTGCCTCAGAATCCGCTCCAGGTTGCGGCGCGCCCGAAACAACAGCACCTTGATGCTCTTCTCGCGGAGATCCAGCGCCGTAGCGATCTCCCGGTGAGCGCATCCTTCCACATACGCCAGCCACAATAGCGCCCGTTCCCGCGGGTTCAACTTTTGGAAGCAGCGCGTGACATCGCCCTCCCCTTCCAATGGCGCCGTCTCGTCGCGAAAGCGGAAGGCCAAAGACCACAATCGCTCGCGCCTTTGTTTGCGCCAACGGTCGTAAATCGCCGCAGTCGCTGCCTTGTATAGGTAGGCTTTCATCGCCGCCCGATCGCCCGTTGGGAGGATTGGCCCGCAGAAACCGCAGGTAAGTCTCCTGCAACAGATCGTCCGCCGCCTGCCCATCTCCAGAAACGCGCCGGATGTAACCGCGCAGGGCCGCGGCGGTCTCATGATAGAGCGCCGTGAAATCGGATTGATCCATCGGCGCGTCACTGTTGGCGGGTTGCCGGAGCGCCCGTTGATGCCCCAAGGCTTTCGATAATCGATGAGAGACGGCAGCCGAGATCAGAAAGCCGATACCCAGGCAAAGCAGGATCACTCCAACCACTAAGAGCGGGTTGTTCTCCCAACCATAGGCCCGGGTTAAACCCAGACAGCCCACCCCCACGATCACCAGCACGATCCCGCGATGCGTCGAGCGGAGAATTCCGGCCGCCGGCTCTTCGTGTTCACCGGAGAAACTGTTCACGAATTGCGCACCGCCTTGCGTTTGCAGGAACTCGGCCACTTCGTGCGCCGAGCTGAATTTATCCAGTAGCCGCCCTTGCAGTTCGGACTGGGCTTTTGTCCTCCGCTGCCGTTTGCTCGTTTCAGAGACGAGATACATCACCCACGCCAGCGTGGCGAAAGAAGCCACCATCACCAGCATTATCGCTACATTTGGTCCCATTGACTGCCTCCTCGTCAGCTAAAACGGCGAAGGCTTCTTGGGGTTAACAGGTTTTGGGGCGTATTTGAAGTACAGCGTCACATTGACAACGTGGGTCTTATCGTCGATCTTCGTGTCGGCGCGGGTTTCACCCAGGTTGTCGAAGAGGCTTTCCTCGCGCACGCGTTTCAGAAAGTAGTCGGGGTACTCGGGGTTGTACGGCGTGCCCGGCTGGTGGGTCCACATCTTCTTGATCGCGGCTTCGCCGTTGAGGTCCAGCCCGTCGATGGCCAGCGTTCCGAAAACGAATTGCGGGCCTTCGTCGATGTGCAGCACCACATTCACGACCTTCTTGGCATCGTCGATGTTGCGCACGATCTGGACGTCGTTGCGCATGTAGCCTTCATGCGCGAGCACTTTCTTGATGCGGTCCACACCCTTGCCGATTTCGTCAAAGTCGGCCAGGTCCCCGCTCTTGAATTTGCCGGTTTTCAGCAAGCGCGCCGGCTCAAAATGCGGCGCTCCTTCGATATGCACGCTGCCAAGGTCGAACGTGGGGCCCTCCACCAGGTTCACGTTTACGGCCAAACCCTGCACGTCCGTCACTTTCTCCACCGTCACTTTGGTGAACACGACGCGAATGCGCCCGCGCGCATCGTACAGCGGGCGAATGCTGGAATCCAGGTACTGGCGGAAGGTATCCTCTTTATATGGTATACCGATGGCCACTTCGGCAATAGCACTCTGCAGCGCAGCCGTGGGGATCACCTGGTTGCCCTCGAAGGCGACCTCCGCCACGGCCGGATCCGAGCGCGCCGGACGGAACAGGATGACGAGATCGCCGGTCCCCGCCTTCTCACCGGGCGTGACCTTGGCGATTACCGTGTCTTTACTGTGGTGCGCCGTGATGTATTCCTGAACCCATTGCTTATATCGTTCGAGCACCGCTTTAGTAGCGGCCAGACGCGGCGCGAAGAGCGGATCTTTGCTCCGCAAGTATTCTGTGAGCTCTTTGTCGGTCACACCCAGATCGTCGAAGCGAATGGGATAAGCCGGCTGCACTTCCACCACCTGGAACGACGCCGCGTAGCCATGTTGATCGCCGCCGGGCGCAAACTTGTAGCCCACCGTTTCAAACATTCCGGTGGCCAGCAGGCGGTCGCGCGCAGCTTCGAAATCGGTTTTGCCGGCCATCTGCCCGACCTTCATTCCGGCCACGGCCAGGATCTGCGCCTGCGTGTAGTTGTGACTTCCTTCCACCTTCAGGCTTTCGATCGGCCACTGATGCGGTTGGGCAGGCTGGGTCGTTTTTTTGGCATGGCTCGACTGCGCCAAGGCGGCCGGCATCCCGAAGCCCGATCCGCAGATCAGGATTATGAGGAGGAAAATCATTTCTACCTTTATTACAGCATTGGTGCGGCAGGGCTCAACGAGTGGGACGTACCCGGCGGTAGCCTACGTTCCAACAAACGGCTTGCGCAACCACGGATGGACACTGATGAACACAGATAAAACCAAAACAACAGGAATCGCCGATGCACGGCAGCATATCCAAGAATTACGCTAGACTGAAAGCGGGAAATCATGGAAGCCTTGCTTGAGAAACTGGACGTGAAGCTGCGCGAGTGGCGTCCTGAGACCGCGACTGAGGTGCGAAGGGTCCTGGCGGAGATCGTCGACCTTGCGGATCAAGACGCGCTCGACCTGGCGAGGTCCCGGGCGGTGGAACAGGAGGTTCTGGACCTGATCGATGAGCCCACGTCCCGGTGAGGTCTGGTTGGCGGATTTGGGTCTGGCTGCGAAAACGCGGCCAGTCGTGATTGTCTCGCGTTATGACCCCGATTCGCCGCGTGCCTTGGTGCTGTATGTCCCACTGACGACTCAGAATAGAACAAGTCTCTATGAAGTGACCCTTCCGCGCCTTTCATTCCTCGACCGGGATTCGTTTGCCAACGTCCAAGGATTGGGTTCGATGCCGATTGTACGCCTGGTTCGGCGTCTCGGCGCACTCCCGGCTCCTGCGCTGACCAACATAAGACGGGCGCTGGTGTTCGCACTCGACCTGGAAGGTTTGCTCAACGCAAAAGTGTAGAAGCTTCACGCGATCTCAAATAAGACAAGCGATGCGCCTGGCACGAGCACGCCGCGGTCGCCATCCGCGATCTCCTCGAACCCGCTCGCGGTGTCGGCCGGTTCGACGAAATTGCCGGCACGCACGTGAACTACTCGGCCAAAAAGTTCTTGTTGGCGGATCTGGTTCCGCCGAGAAAGCGCTCTCCGCCGGCGCGCGGCTCATTTTGTCGCTGCCGTACTTCTCTTTCCTGGGGCGAATTTGTCGATGATAGGACAGAGACTCATTAAGCCCTGAAAACTTTTAGCAATCTGGCGAATCAGGTCGTCTACGTTGAAGCTCCGTCCTTCGGCATAATCCTCCAGCCGCAGATAGCGCCATATAGGTGTTTCTTCATCCACGTCCCCGGGTGGATAGGAATCTGTGAACCCGTTGGGCATTGAATGCTTGAGGGCAAGAATTAGTTTTTCGCGGTTCGGCCATCTCAAGGGAATCTGGATGTATACGCACGGGTCCTGGTCTAACGGGGATTCGGCTTGGTCCAATGCACAAAAGGTTGGATCGCACTTCATGTAGAGTCCAAAGACGATCTCAGACGCCGCAATCTTCCAGGTCTCCCCCGGGGCGGTTTGCAGGTGGTATCGCCCACTGTCCACAAATGGTCGCCCTATCTGCCAGGCCTTCATTCCCGGCACTAAGGCAGGCAGTTCTCGCCGGAGATGATTCACTAGACGCTGGATCTCGTTGGCGAGCGGCCCCTCCTCGCGGCAGATTATCCGCACTTCCCGAATTAATGCGATCTGCCCTAACAATGCGGCGACCTTCGACTCGAATCGAAACTCGTGTGCCATACTCAAACCCCTTATGCATACAGATCCCAAGCGATGTGGTCGGCGAAGCATCGAATGAAGTCGTTGCCCGCCCCGTGGCGGCACAGATCGTCGAGAACCTCGCGGACGATCCGATATGAAACCGGCTTGAAAGTTTCACCGCACTTCGATCGACGACCATCCGGGGTCAGGTACACGAAATCGCTGCGCGGCCACCGTAGGGTGTACCGTTCACATTGACCCACGTCTTGATGATCAATTTTGTTCTCGATTACCAGTCGCCAATCACGACCGCAGATGAGCAGGTCGACGATGTCATCTTTCAAGCGAACCTCGGACTGCGCCACGGCCCGGTCCGAGTCAGAAGGAATTCGCTGAAAGACCCGTTGGTAGAAGCGGCAAGAACGCGCCTCTGAGTCCATGCGACTCGGTCGGATCAAATAGCCATCGCAGCACAAGAGTGTGAGCCCGCTCAGCCCTTTTGCAACCGAGCAACTCCCAGATGGGCAATGGGTTACCAACGGCGCCTGGGGATGCCTGCGCTGACGCCGATAGCGCGAGGCGGAGACTCACCAATGCTGCTCCGAGGTTGGCAGGCTCGCGCCCACTATCAGAGATCATCGTCTAGAGCCCTTTCTGGCCGTCAAGAGCGATCAGGCTAGGAGGCGGAGAAAGCCCTGCGCGCGTTCCAGCGCCTGAATATGCGGTTTCTCGTCGACCGACAGCACCACCGCGTGTTCCGGAGGATTCAGATAGATCCCCACCACATCGGCGGCTTTGGGCCCAAACTCGGGATCGGTGCTGATACACCAGCTCCGTCGCCGCTGTAACTGGATTTTGTACTTGCGCAAAATCCGCCACGTGTGCGCCGCACTGACATCGCCCAAAGCCTCCGCCAACAAGCGGCCGTTCCATTGCGCATAGCCGCGCGGCGGGTCCTGATCGAGCAGCGCCAGCACGCGCCGGTCGGTTTCCCGGTCGTACCGCCGAGGCTTGCCGGTGCGGGGGGCGTCCGACAGCGCATTCAAACGGTCCCGCACGAAGCGCTGCCGCCATTTAGAAACACGCGCCAGTCGTGTGTGCAACCTTCTGGCAATTTCCACAACCGCAACGCCTTGGTGCGACATTAGAATGATCCGGGCGCGATCCGCCAGCCGTTGCTCTCCGCTGCCCTTGCGTGTCCAGGCGCGCAACACCTGCTCTTCCTGCTCGGTCAGGCGTATTTCAGCCGTCTTTGATCGGGACATACCCGATTATCTCTATTAACTGCTATTTATGCAAGTTAATACTAGATCAGCGCAGGCTGCACCCTACACGGAACGTGCCCCGCCATCCGTCTGCTTCTGCGCGGCCGCGTCCAACCGCGCCTGCGCGCGCGCCATGGCACCCAGAGCCACCGCCGGGTCCACGCCAAGGGACGCATTGAAGACTTCCTCCCGGGCTTTCGCCATATCCGTCTTGGCCCGCTCCACGTCGATCTCTTCGGCGCGCTCGGCAGCCGTGGCCAGCACCCGCACGCGATTATCCAAAACCTCCAGGTAGCCGTCGTGCACCGCCAGGTACCAGCGTTTGCCGCCCGCTTCGAAGTTCAGGAAGCCGGTGCCCAGTTCCGCCAGCAGCGGCGCGTGGCCCGGCAGGATGCCGAGATAGCCGGTGGTAGCGGGGGCCTGCACGGCGGTGACATCCTCGCGCACCAGCAGGCGCTCCGGCGTCACAATTTCAAGTGCCAGCACGTCAGCCATGGTTACCCCTGCAGCGTCTTGGCGCGCTCCGCCACGTCTTCGATGGTCCCCTGCATGTAAAACGCCTGCTCGGGCAGCGCGTCGTGTTTGCCCTCCACGATCTCCTTGAACCCGCGAATGGTGTCCGCCAGTTTCACGTACTTGCCCGGCACGCCGGTGAACTGCTCGGCCACGTTGAATGGTTGCGAGAGGAAGCGCTGAATCTTGCGTGCGCGTGCCACCGTGAGCTTGTCCTCATCCGACAATTCGTCGATGCCCAGAATGGCGATGATGTCCTGCAGGTCCTTATAGCGTTGCAGCACGCCCTTCACCTGCTGCGCCACATCGTAGTGCTCCTGCCCGATGATGCGGGCATCGAGGATGCGCGAAGTGGAAGCCAGCGGATCCACGGCCGGATAGATCCCCAACTCCGAAATCGCGCGCGAAAGGTTGGTGGTGGCATCCAGGTGCGCGAACGCCGTGGCCGGCGCCGGATCGGTATAATCGTCGGCCGGTACATAGATGGCTTGCACCGAAGTGATGGACCCCGTCTTGGTGGACGTGATGCGCTCTTGTAACTCGCCCATTTCGCTGGCCAGGTTGGGCTGATATCCGACGGCGGACGGCATGCGTCCGAGCAGCGCCGAAACCTCCGATCCGGCTTGCGTAAAGCGGAATATGTTATCGATGAACAGCAGCACATCCTGATTCTGCTCGTCGCGGAAATATTCCGCGACGGTGAGGCCGGTCAGTCCGACGCGCAGGCGCGCGCCAGGCGGCTCGGTCATCTGGCCATAAACCAGCGCGACCTTCGACTTGTTAAAGTCGTGCGGGTCGACGATGCCGGATTCCTGCATCTCGAGCCACAGGTCGTTGCCCTCGCGCGTGCGCTCACCGACGCCGGAAAACACCGAAACGCCGCCATGCTTCATGGCGATATTGTGAATCAGTTCCTGGATGATGACCGTCTTGCCGACACCCGCGCCGCCGAACAGGCCGATCTTGCCGCCACGCAAGTAGGGCTCGATCAGGTCGATGACTTTGATACCGGTCTCGAACATCTCCTGGCGCGTGGACTGATCTTCGAAGGAGGGCGCCGGGCGATGGATAGGATACATCTTCTTGGCATTGATCGGTCCCATCTTATCCACGGGTTCGCCGATCACGTTCATCACCCGTCCCAAAGTCTCGTTGCCCACGGGCACCTCGACGGGATGCCCGAGGCTCTGCGCGTGCATGCCGCGAACGAGGCCCTCGGTTGGCTGCAGCGCGATGGTGCGCACGCGGCCTTCGCCGATGTGCTGCTCCACTTCGCAGATGATGTCGATGGGAGCGGGGACGTCGAAGCCCTCGCTGGTGATGCGGATGGCGGTGTAGACCAAAGGAATCTGGCCCTCGGGAAACTGGCAGTCCACGGCCGGGCCGGCCACCTGAATGACTTTTCCTAATGCGTTACCGTTGTTCATTTCTAAACCTCAAGAGCGGTTGTAGGTGGTGGGTCGTGGGTGGTGGCTGCGGACCCACAACCTACCACCCACAACCCGCCACCCTCTTTTCACTCCGCCGCGGCGGCGCCGCTCACCACTTCGATAATCTCCTTGGTGATGCTGGCCTGGCGCACGCGGTTCATATACAGCGTCAGGCTATCGATCATGTCGGATGCGTTCGATGTGGCCGCATCCATGGCCGTCATGCGCGCGGCGTGCTCGGCGGCGGCGGATTCCAGCAGCGCGCGGTACAGCTCGATTTCCACGTAGCGCGGCAGCAGGCCGGCCAGCATTTCAAGCGGCGGTGTTTCGAAAATGAAATCCAGCGGCTCCGCCTTTTTGGGCAGCTCCATCGGCAACACCCGCGAGAGAACCACCTTCTGGGCCATCACCGACTTGAACTCGTTGTACAGCAGGTACACCGCATCGATCTCTTCGTTGCGGAAGCGTTCCATTAGCGTCTTGGCAATGGCCGCCGCGTCTCCGTACTGCACCTTGGCCATGCCCAGATGCTCGCCAGTGATCGGGACGCCGCGCTTCCGGAAAAAATCGCGGCCTTTGCGGCCGATCAGCAAGAAATCGGTCGCGGCGGGCTGGTGCTCCTCGGCGAAGCGCAGCGCGGCTTTGGTCAGGTTCGAGTTGAAGGCGCCGGCCAATCCCTTGTCCGAGGTAATCAACACCAACTGCACGCGCCTCTCGGGACGGCGCGCCAGCAGCGGTTGCGCGGCGACGCGCTCATCCGATCCGGCGGCGGCGGCCACATCGGCCAGCAGACCGCGCAGCGCGGCGCCGTAAGGGCGCGAGGCGATCACGCGATCCTGCGCGCGGCGCAGTTTGGCGGCCGAGACCATCTTCATGGCCTTGGTAATCTGCTGCGTGTTGCGCACCGAACGGATGCGCCGGCGAATATCGATCAGGCTAGGCATGCTTGGCGGCCGCGGGCTGCTCGGCGACGAAGCGGTCCTTGAATTCCTTGATCACCGCCCCGATCTCGGCGCGGAGAGCGTCGTCCAGAACCTTCTTTTCGACGATCTTGGCTAGCAGCGCACGATGCGCGTTATCCACAAAGCGATACAGCTCCTCTTCGAATTTGCGCACCTGCTCCACCGGAAGATCGTCCAGATAACCTTGCGTGCCGGCGAAGACGATCAGGATCTGCTTTTCCACCGGCAGCGGCTGGAACTGGCCCTGCTTGAGAATTTCCACCAGGTGCTTGCCGCGATTGAGCTGCGCAAGCGAGGCCTTGTCCAGATCGGAGCCGAACTGCGCAAAAGCGGCCAGGTCGCGGAATTGCGCCATATCCAGGCGCAGCGTACCTGCCACCTGCCGCATGGCCTTGATCTGCGCGCTGCCTCCCACGCGGCTGACTGATATCCCGACGTCGATGGCCGGCCGGATGTTGGAATTGAACAGATCGCTCAACAGGTAGATCTGGCCGTCGGTGATCGAGATGACGTTGGTCGGAATATACGCCGAAACGTCGCCCGCTTGTGTTTCGATGAACGGCAGCGCGGTCAGCGAGCCGCCGCCGTTCTCGTCGTTGAGCTTGGCGGCGCGCTCCAGCAGGCGGCTATGCAGATAGAAAACATCACCCGGAAAAGCTTCGCGGCCGGGCGGACGGCGTAGCAGCAGCGAGATTTCGCGATAGGCCGCGGCGTGCTTGGAAAGATCGTCGTAGATGCAGAGCGCGTGCCGCTTGGTGTCGCGGAAATATTCGCCGATGGCGCAGCCGGCGTACGGCGCGATGTACTGCATGGGCGCCGGATCGGAAGCCGAAGCTAGCACCACAATGGTGTATTCCATGGCGCCGGCGTCTGCGAGCGTCTTGACCACCTGCGCCACGGTGGAGCGCTTCTGGCCGATCGCCACATAAATGCAGGTGACGTCGCCGCCCTTCTGATTGATGATGGTGTCGAGCGCAATGGCGGTCTTGCCGGTCTGCCGGTCGCCGATGATCAGTTCGCGCTGTCCGCGGCCGATCGGAATCATGGCGTCGATGGCCTTGATGCCGGTCTGCAAGGGCTCCTTCACGGGCCGGCGATCGACCACGCCGGGCGCGAGGCGCTCGATGGCGTTGAATTGTGTGGTCAGGATAGGACCCTTGTCGTCGATGGGCACGCCCAGCGCGTTCACCACGCGGCCGACCATGGCTTCGCCCACCGGCACGGACATGATGCGGCCGGTGCGCCGCACTTCGTCGCCTTCCTTGATCTCGGTGTAGTCGCCGAGCAGCACGGCGCCAACCTGGTCTTCTTCCAGGTTCATGGCGATGCCCGCCACGTCGTGCGGGAACTCGATCAATTCCCCGGCCATCACCTTTTCGAGGCCGTGAATGCGGGCGATGCCATCCCCTAACGAGATCACCGACCCGGTTTCGGAGACATCGATCGCGCCTTCGTAATTTTCAATCTCCTGACGGAGGAGAGTAGTAATTTCGTCTGCTCGAATCTGAGCCATTCAAACCTCAATTTTTGCCGCAGATACACGCAGATTCACGCAGATAAAAGCCACCGGTTCTTGCCTGTAGCTGTGTGCATCTGCGTCCATCTGCGGCTAACCTGTTTACGTCAATCGCGCCCTCGTAGTTTTCAATCTCCTGACGGAGGAGAGTAGTAATTTCGTCTGCCCGAATCTGAGCCATTCAAACCTCAATTTTTGCCGCAGATGCACGCAGATTCACGCAGATAAAAGCCACCGGTTCTTGCCTGTAGCTGTGTGCATCTGCGTCCATCTGCGGCTAACCTGTTTACGTCAATCGCGCCCTCGTAGTTTTCAATCTCCTGACGGAGGAGAGTAGTAATTTCGTCTGCCCGAATCTGAGCCATTCAAACCTCAATTTTTGCCGCAGATGCACGCAGATTCACGCAGATAAAAACCACCGGTTCTTGCCTTTATCTGCGTGCATCTGCGTCCATCTGCGGCTAACCTCTTTACTCCGCCGCCAAGCGTTTGCCAAGCGCCTGTAACTGGCCCCGAACGGAGCCGTCATAAACCGTGGAACCGATGCGCGCCACCAGTCCGCCCAGCAGCCCGCGATCCACGGCGAAGCGCATGCGCACTTTCTTTCCGGTGACCCTCTCCAATACCTGCGACACCGCATCCCGCTGGTGTTGTTCCAGTTCGCGGGCCGAGCTGACCGCGGCGCGGGCGAAACCCAGCCGCTCGTCTAACAGAAGGTCGAACGACTCCAGCACTTCGGCCAGCATCGCCATACGGCGATGATCCGAAAGTACAAACAAGAAATTGCGGGCGATGCGCGAGACACCCAGTTTTCTGCAGATGGCGCCCACCACGGCACGCTTGCGGGCGGGCGGCACCGAAGGCGACGATAGCGCATTTTGCAGCTCCGCGGAACTCGCCAGCACTTGCTCGAAACCGCGCAGCTCACTAAGCAACTGGTGCGGGTCCACACCTGCCTTGGGGCCGGTGGCCACATCCACCAGAGCGCTGGCGTATCGCGAGGCGAGTGCGGATTGCGTCATATTCTTCTTAATTAACGTGAATGCCGGCGGCGGTATGCGCCATGTCCGTCACGAAATTGCCGACCAGACGTTCCTGGGACTGCGGCGTCACACGAGCGGCGATCTTCTGTTCCGCCAGATGCAGGGCGAGTTCCGCGGCATAGCGGCGCAGTTCCAGGATGGCGGACTTGGAGGCGGCGGCCATCTCTTCGGCGAAATGCGCTTGAATCTTGGCCATCTCGGCTGCGGCTTCCTTGCGGACACGCTCGGCTTCGGCTGCAGCTTCCTGCTGGGCGTCCCGCTGCAATCGCTCGATTTCACCCTGCAGATTGGCCAGCCGGCGATCCACCTCGGCCACTTGCGCATCGGAGGCTGCGCGCGCGGCTTCGGCATCCGCTATCCCCTTACGAATTTCGCGCGAGCGCTGGGCGAAATAAGGCCCGGCGTTTTTCTTGGCTAGGTAGCCCAAACCACCCGCCAGCAGGATGAAGTTGAGCCACCCCCAGAAAACATTGGGACCGTGCTCGGTCACGCCCCGCGATTCCGCGACCCGTTGTGCCTCGGTTTCGTGCTGCTGGGCGTGCACCGGCCACTTCACCAAGAGGAGCAGCACCAGCGCGGCGAATGCGAGGCGCTTCATGCCATGGCACCCCGGTTTAGGATAGCGTCCGCGATCTGGCTGGCAAGTGCATCGCTCTCGGCCGCCAGGTCGGTCTTGGCGTGCTCGATCTCGGCGGCGAGTTGCGCCTTGGCGTTGCGGACGGCGGCTTCAGCCTGCTCGCGGGCCGTGCGCACCTGGGCAGCCTGCTCGTCCTGCAACTGGCGATGCATTTGCTCCTGCGAATGGTACACTTCGGCACGCGCGGCGCGTATGGCCGCCTCGTACTCGGCAGTCTTGGCGGCCGCCTTTTCCAGACTCTCGGCCGCCCGCCGGCGGGCGCCTTCGGTGGCCTCGTAGCGGGCCTGCAGCACCTTGTCGAGGGGCTTAAAGAACATGTACTTCAAATAGAAGTGCAGGAAGATAACAATTAAAAAGGTAGGGACCGCCCGCAGCAAAATCCCACTCAAGGCGTGCAAGGTTGCTTCCATCTTGGATTGACGAGAAAAGGCTTAAAGATGCAGCGTTTAGACGTGTATGTTAACATCCACCGCAGGGTGGCGTCAACCGACTGGGAGCACCCGTGCGGCATGGTACGGCATGCCTGCGAGACGCACGGCATCTGCGGCCTTTTCGCGGACTTCCCGATTATGGTAGAATCCAAGTGCAACCTCGCGTTGGGTTCCAAAAGCTGTAACTAATGGGGAGGCACTTGCGTCGAAGGCTGTGAACGAGTTCAACGCCGTCCTAGGCGCGTGGGGAAAAGATGTCTGAGAACATGCAGAACACCCCGTTACCGGAACAGAATCAGCCGGGGCAATACGATCCTGAGGGGCACCTGGACCACTTGCTGGCGCCGGAAGTGGAAACACCATGGTTCAAATCACTCGCCGAAAGCATCCGCGAACTGATTCATCCCACACCGCTCCCGCCTCTTCAAGTGACCTCCCAGCCGATTGTAGTTAAGGACATTTGGGGACTTTACGGACGTAAAAAGCAGTCCGGCGCCTATTCGCTCGCGATTCATATCACGGTAATCGTCCTTCTGTTCACCTTGGCATCGACCAAAGCCGTTCAGGACAAGGTTAAGGAAGTGACGTCGCTCATCGCTCCCGTCGATCTGGCGGAGTATCAGCCCAAAGCGGGACCGCAGAAACCATCGGGTGGCGGCGGTGGCGGTGGTGACCGTTCCCCGTTACCCGCCGCGAAGGGCAGACTACCGAAGATCGCGCCCCGCCAGTTTACGCCTCCAGTGCAGGTATACAATAATCTGAATCCCAAGCTGCCGATGGAACCCACCATCATCGCGCCGCCGGATGTGAACGTACCAAACGTGAACATGGCCCAGTATGGCGATCCACTGGCCAAGATCGGTCCGCCTTCGAATGGTCCGGGGTCCGGTGGCGGCATCGGGTCGGGCTCGGGTGGCGGTGTCGGCTCGGGCAAAGGCGCAGGATTCGGTCCGGGCGAAGGCGGTGGTTTTGGCGGCGGCGTTTTCCGCGTGGGTGGGGGCGTCACCTCCCCAGTGCCACTGTATAAGCCTGAACCGGAGTACTCCGAGGAAGCCCGGAAAGCCAAGTATCAGGGCACCGTGGTTCTGTACGTAGAAGTGGATCCCACGGGCAAGCCGAAGAACCTGAAGGTCGTGCGCAGCCTGGGACTCGGCCTGGATGAGAAGGCCATCGAGGCGGTCGAGAAATGGAAGTTCCGCCCAGGCTACAAGGATGGCAAGCCCGTCACCGTGGCCGCCACGATTGAAGTGAATTTCCGCCTGTTGTAGCTCTCGCTACTGTTTCGTCGCCGTCCAGGTGCCCTCGCCTAAATCGCCAATTTCAACCTTGCCCTTCATCTTCTTGTCGCCTTCGATCGTTCCGGAATAGTGCGCCACCCCGCTCTGCCCCGAGTACGAAAAGTCGAATTTGAAATCGATCTGGTCGCCCTTCACCGTGCCGGTCAGTTCAGCTTTGCCGAATAGTCCGCTATAGGTGCCGGTGAGCTTCTCGCCATCCTGTTTGAAGACGAACGACGGGCTCCCGCTGCCCGCGGCAGTTTCCACATTGAATTCCCAATTGCCCGATATATCATGCGCCAGCAGTGGCAGCGCGGCCAAGCCGGCCAGTAGTGTGATCAGCAGGAATCGCGACATGCGGTAGAGGATAGCACAAGGCGCGTGGGGCAGGACTCCAGTCCTGCGGCGGGTCTCCAGACCCGCCATCACGATTGACAATTCTTCCCATTTGCGGTTACTCTGAATTCGTTCCGAAGGTTGCCGGTGTTGTATGGGAAGCTGGTGCAACTCCAGCACGGCCCCGCCACTGTAAGCGTGGAGGACCGGTCGACGTAAGCCACTGTCCAAAAGGATGGGAAGGCGGACCGGTTCGTGGAAGCGCAAGTCAGGAGACCGACCGGCGAGACTCCGTAATACTGCGGTGGCAACCCTTGAGCAGATCTTCGATTTAGAGTCGGAGACCAAGGCCGTGGTTCAGTCCCATGACGACAGCGTCAATATCGTATTTGAGGGCGCCGCCGGGTTGCACCGAGCCCTGACGAAGTCGGAGTCGTTCACTGCCCTCTGTGAATCGTTTTGGGACCAAGGCGCATTGGCGGCCGCAGGGCTCCCTGATATACAGCGTATTATTGGCGCCAATGCTTTGGAGTATCGGTACGATATAATCGCGCAATACATCGTCAACAATGTGGGCGAGCTGCCGGATTATTACACAACCTCCGGGTTCTGGAACCGGCACCGCGCCGCATTGATGGCCGCGGTTGACCAGCCGGAGATCCATCCGCACCACGAGTCCCTGGTATACGCGGGCCAGCGCTTGAAAGAAACAACTCAAAGCCTCTTGCGGCACCTGAAGGGTCTTCGCCTCAGATTGTCGCTGGAACATGACGTTCCGTATGTTGTTGGCAGTCCAGCCAGTGCCCTCTCGTGATCGCGATCCGCAAAGCCGTCATCGACACAGGCCCACTGTTAAGCGCCCTCATTTTGAACCATCACATGAGGTATGCACGGCGGTCCGTCCTCGACTCTTTCCTTAGGGAACCGCTGCGAATCAGAAGTCACCAGGAACAATTCCTATGGCTGTTGGCCGCGATACCTGATAAACTCACTACCTCGCACGTGATCGCCGAGATACAGGGTCATGTAAACTCCGCGAATCTGTACGGGGACGACCTCTTCAACTTCTGGCAGGCAACCATCGACCTGCTGACGTAGTGGAACCTCGACGAGCGGCTCATTCGACTGCTGGATATCGGGAGCCGGCAGGAAATGCTGCTCGATATCGGAATTGTCGACACCGGACTTATCGAACTGGCTGCGCGGAACAACTGCGTCCTGATAACCGAGGACGAGCGAACTCTCGCTCGGCGCGCTTGGTCCGACCAGATCAACTGCCAGCTCGTCAAGCAGCTCATCCCCTAACTTTGACACCCGTGCTACAGTACCAATTTGATGCCCGCCGCCGCTACCCTGAAAGCCACCTGCCTCAACAACGTGCATCGCGCGATGAACGCCAAAATGGTGGATTTCGGCGGCTGGGACATGCCCGTCCAATACTCTTCGCTGGTGGAAGAACACTTGGCCGTGCGCCGCAGCGTGGGCGCCTTCGATGTCAGCCATATGGGCGAGATCGATATCACCGGTCCGGCCGCGCTCGAACTGACCGATTCCGTCACCACCAACGCCGCCGCGCGGCTTAGGACGGGCCAAATCCAGTACGCGGGCCTGCTCTACGAACACGGCGGATTCGTCGACGACGTGCTGGTCCACAAGGTTGCCGACGATCATTATTTCCTGTGCGTGAACGCGTCCAACCAGGAAAAAGATTACCAGCACATCTGCGCGCACAATCGCTACGGCGCCACGGTGCGCCTGTCGAGCGACGATTACGCGCAAATCGCCATTCAAGGTCCTAACGCGCGCGCGACTTTGCAGAAGCTCACCGCAGCGGATCTCGCCGCCATTCGTTACTACTGGTTCATCGATGGCGCAGTTTCCGGCACGCCGGCCCGCATCGCGCGCACGGGTTACACCGGCGAAGACGGTTACGAGATCTACGTAGCCCCCGCGGAAGGGCCGCGCGTGTGGCACGAAATCATGGACGCCGGCCAGGAATTCGGCATCAAACCCTGCGGACTGGGCGCGCGCAACACGCTGCGCCTGGAGGCTAAAATGGCCCTTTACGGCCACGAAATCCACGCCTCCATTACGCCTTGGGAAGCCGATCTCGGCTGGATCGTAAAGCTCGATAAAGGCGATTTTGTGGGCCGCGGCGTGCTGGTGAAGCAGAAGGAACAGGGTATCCGGCGCAAGCTCATCGGATTCGAAATGTGCGGCCGCGGCATCGGCCGCGATGGCTACGAAGTGCGGGTGGATGGCGAGCCGGCCGGCTGGGTGACCAGCGGTTCGCCCGCTCCCGCTCTGAACAAAAACATCGGTCTTTGTTATTTGCCCGTGGCGCAGGCCCAAATCGGCCGCGCCATCGAAGTCGTCATTCGCAGCCAGCCGGTGGCCGCCATCACCGTGGAAACGCCATTCTACAAACGAGCCAAATAATGTATCCCGAAGACTACCGCTACACGAAGGAACACGAGTGGGTGCACGTGGAAGGCGATACGGGCACCATCGGCATTACGGATCACGCCCAGCATGAACTCGGCGACATCGTCTACGTGGATTTCAAGTACGGCAGAGAGACTTTGAAGTCCGGGCAACGCGTGGATCAGGGAAAAACCATCGGTTCGGTCGAGTCGGTGAAAGCCGTGTCGGATATCTATGCGCCGGTCTCGGGCGATGTGGTCGAGACCAACCAGGCGCTGGCCGATGCGCCGGAGAAGCTCAACGAAGATCCGCACGGCGCCGCGTGGCTGGTGAAAGTCCGGCTGAGCAATCCCGGCGAGTTGGCGAATCTACTATCTGCCGCCGAGTATCAAACCTATATAGGAGCCGAAAAGTAAGATTTGCGCTATCTTCCGAAGTCTGACTCTGAACGCCGCGAGATGCTGAATGCCTGCGGCGTGGAAAACCCCGAAGAGTTGTTCGCCCATCTTCCAAAGGAGGCGCGGCTAAAGCGGCCGCTGGATCTCGCACCGGGAATTTCCGAATACGAAATTGTCGATTACTTCCGCCGCCGCGGCGACGAGAACGCTAACGCCTACGCCAGCTTTCTGGGCGCGGGCGTCTACCGGCATTACCGCCCGGTGCTGGTGGATACGGTGGTTGCGCGCGGCGAGTTTCTGACTTCGTACACGCCCTACCAGGCGGAGATTTCGCAGGGCACTCTCACCACCATTTTCGAATTCCAGACCATGATCTGCCAGCTCACCGGCATGGACCTGGCCAACGCGTCTATGTACGACGGCTCGACAGCGCTGGCCGAGGCGGCCCTGATGTCCGCGCGCCTCACCAGCAAAGGCGGGCTGCTGGTAGCGCGCAGCGTGCACCCCGAGTATCAGGAAGTGCTGCAGACCTACGCGAAGAATCAGCGCATGCCGATCACGGTTTTCGATTACGATGCGGAGACCGGCATGGCCGATCTGGAAGATCTAGAGCGAAAGATCAACGCGCTGACCGCCGCGGTGATTGTGCAATCGCCCAATTTTTTCGGCGTCGTCGAAGATGTCGGGCGCGCGGCCGAAATCGCGCACCGGCGTGGGGCGCTGCTGGTGATGGGATTCACCGAGGCGGTTTCGCTGGGCATTCTGGAACCGCCTGCCGCCGACATTGTGGCAGGGGAATTGCAATCCTTCGCCATCTCGCCGAGCTATGGCGGACCGTATGCGGGCATTATCGCCACACGCGAGAAGTTCGCGCGTCAGATGCCGGGCCGGCTGGTCGGAGAGACCACGGATACGCATGGCAATCGCGCGTTTTGTTTGACACTGGCTACGCGGGAGCAGCACATCCGGCGCGAGAAAGCGACTTCGAATATCTGCACCAACCAGGCGCTGATCGCCTTGATGGCCACCGTTTTCATGAGCGTCTACGGCAAGCAGGGGCTGCGCGAGCTCGCGGAACAGAACCTGGCGAAGGCGCACTACCTTGCTGGTAAATTGAAGCCGCGATTCAATGGGCCATTCTTCAACGAATTCGTGGTTTCAACGGGGGACCGCTCCCCGGATGAGATTAACGCCGCCCTGCTCGCGAAAAAAACGATCGGCGGCTTGCCGCTAGGCCGCTTCTACCCCGAGTTGTCCGATGCGATGCTGTTGTGCGCCACCGAGATGTCGCGGCGGGATGAGATGGATAAACTGGCGGAGGTCTGCCAATGCTGACGGCCGACGTGGACGTCGGCCGCAGGACTGGAGTCCTGCCCCACAACTGATGGCTATTAAAAAAGTCCGCTCCCACATCTCGCCCAACGAAGCGCTCCTGTTCGAGCGCAGTTCCCCAGGCAAAAAAGCCTATCAACTGCCCGCCCTGGATGTGCCCGCAATCGACGCGCGCGCCGCCCTGGGCGCCCAAAACGTGCGCGCGGAAATCGCCGGATTTCCCGAGGTCAGCGAAGTGGAAGCCATCCGCCACTTCACGCGCCTTTCCACCTGGAACTACGCCATCGACCACGGCATGTACCCGCTCGGATCCTGCACGATGAAGTACAATCCGCGCGTGAATGAACTGGTCGCCCGCACCGAAGGGCTCGCTTGGGCGCATCCTTACCAGCCCGAATCGCTCTCGCAAGGCGTTATGCAAGTCATGGCGCACTTGGAATCCGCGCTGCTCGAAATCACCGGCATGGACGCCGTCACGCTGCAGCCCGCGGCCGGCGCGCACGGCGAACTCACGGGCATCCTGCTCATTCGGGCGCTGCTCGCGCAGCAAGGCAACCCGCGCAGGAAGATTCTGATTCCGGATTCGGCGCACGGCACCAACCCCGCCACAGCCGCTATCGCCGGCTACGTGGTGGAGAACATCCGCTCCGACGAACATGGCCTGCTCGATCTGGCGGCCCTCGAAAAGTCCGTCACCGAGGACGTGGCCGGCCTGATGGTCACCAACCCCAATACGCTGGGCGTTTTCGAAGCGCGCATCATCGAGGCGGCCGAAGTCCTGCATCGCAAGGGCGCGTTGCTCTATATGGACGGCGCCAACATGAACGCGCTGGTAGGCATCGCGCGGCCGGGCGATTTCGGTGTGGACGTCATGCACCTGAACCTGCACAAGACGTTCTCCACGCCGCACGGCGGCGGCGGACCAGGCGGCGGCCCGGTGGCCGTTAAGAAGCACCTGGAGCCCTTCCTGCCCGTGCCGCGCCTCAAGCGCGCGGGCGATCTTTGGCACTTCGATTACGACCGGCCGCTCTCCATCGGCAAAGTGAAAGCCTTCTACGGAAATTTCGGCGTGCTGGTGCGCGCACTGGCGTATATCCTGGCGCACGGCGGCAACGGATTGCGCGCCGCCACCATGGACGCCGTGCTCAACGCCAACTACATCCGCAAGGCGCTGGAGCCTTTTTTCGATCTGCCATACGCGCTGCCGAACATGCACGAAGTGGTCTTCAGCGACGAACGCCAGGCCCGCCAAGGCGTGCGCACCGGCGATATCGCGAAGCGCCTGATCGATTACGGGTTCCATCCTTATACGGTAAGCTTCCCCCTGATCGTACGCGGCGCCATGATGATCGAGCCTACCGAGACGGAAGGCAAGCTGGAACTGGACCTGTTCATCGACGCCATGATTTCGATTGCGAAGGAGATCGAAACCGAGCCGGAAACGGTGAAGACCGCGCCCCACTCCACTCGCACCAGCCGCGTAGATGAAGTGAAGGCCGCGCGCAAGCCGATCCTCAAATGGACGCCCCCGGCGTAGCTGAGACGCGACCGTCAGGTAGCGGTTCCTGGTCCGTCGCCTTAGTGCTGGTTGTCGTCCTCCTCATCCGCCTGCCTTTCCTCAACCAGGCGATTCAGGGCGACGACCCCTACTACCTGGCGGCCGCGGAACACGCCCAAATCGACCCGCTCCATCCGAACCACGGTACATACGTTTTCCTGGGAGATCGCGTGGATCTGCGCGGATTCCCGCATCCGCCTTTAAACGCGTGGTTCCTGGCGATGCTGCTGGCCGCGCTCGGCGATATCCGCGAAGTACCATTTCACGCCGCATACATCCTGTTCTCGCTCATCGCGGCGCTCTCCATGTGGTCGCTGGCCAGGCGCTTCTCGCCGCAACCGCTGTGGGCCACGCTGCTATTCCTGGCGGTGCCCGCATTCGTGATCAACGGCAACTCACTCGAATCCGATCTGCCGTTCCTCGCATTTTGGATGGCCGCCCTCGCCTGCTTCGTGGCAGGCAAATGGATCCCTGCCGCCCTGGCGATGATATTGGCGGCCCTCAGCGCTTTTCAGGCTGTTTTTCTGGCGCCCATTCTGGCGGTCTACGTCTGGATGTATCGCCGCCGCGACCGCACCGCCTGGCTGCTAACGCTGGTTGCGCCGGCGACCGTTCTCGCCTGGCAATTGTTCGAACGCTGGTCGTCGGGCGCGTTGCCAGTGGCGGTCGCTGCCGGATACATGAGCAGCTACGGGCTGCAGACGCTCCCCGCGAAACTGCGCAGCGCCGCGGCGCTGGCGGTGCACGCCTGCTTCATGGTGTTTCCCGCTTTGTTGCCGGGCGCAGCAGTCATCGCCTGGAAGCGGCGCGGCGACCGCGACACCGCTTTTCTTATATCGTGGATCGCGCTGTTCTTCGGCGGCGCAGTCCTGCTGTTCTTCGCCGGATCGGCCCGCTACTTGCTTCCTATGGCTGCTCCCTTAGCTTTGCTGGTCTCGCGTTTGCGGCCGCGCTGGCTGGCAGTCGGCGTTGCCGCCCAAATGGCGCTCAGCCTGGCGCTGGCTACCGTGAATTATCAGCATTGGGACGCCTACCGCCGCTTCGCCCGCCAACTCCGCCCCGCCGCCGCGGGCCATCGCGTCTACATCGATGGCGAATGGGGACTGCGTTTCTACCTCGAGTCTGATGGCGGCCTGCCGCTCGAACGCAGCCAGGTTCTACGCGCGGGCGATATTGTGGTGTCGAGCGAACTGGCCTATCCGATCGCATTCACCGCGCCCACCGCGCCCATCGCCCAGCAAACCGTTCGCGCATCACTGCCCCTCCAACTTATCGGACTCGAAGCCCGCTCGGGCTATTCCACGGCCACTAAGGGACTGCGGCCTTTCGACATTTCGCGCGCGCCCATCGACGTCATTCGCGCCGCTATCGTGCTCGACCGGCATCCCACGCTTTCTTTCCTGCCCATGAATGCGCCTGAGGCGGCCAACCAGATTGTGAGTGGTCTTTATGATGTCGAAGCCGGCGCCTGGCGCTGGATGTCGGGCAGTGCGGTGGTCGTGCTGAAAAGTCCCGCCCAGCCGTTGCCGGTTGCAGTCGTTTTCACGATTCCGGATCCGGCCCCCGCGCGCCGGGTGGAACTGCTTCTGGATGGCCGCGTGGTGGCGGCTGAAACCTATAACGCGCCCGGGCCATACACGCTGAAATCCCCGCCGGAACTGCCTGCCGGTCCCACCGCCGCCGTGACCATTACCATCGATCGTACCTTCTCCGTGCCCGGCGATCACCGTGAGCTGGGGATGGTGGTCTCTTCCGTAGGATTTCTGTGACGCAAGCTGCGAAGCGTACGCCACAGCGCCTGACTTTAGTTAAAATGGTTCCAAGACCCTGAATTTTCACCACATCGTAACGTTATCGCAGCAATTCTGGTCTATCTATAATAGTATGGGCCCCAAAACAAGCTTGCTGCCGGTTGTTCTGGCGCTGGGCTGCGTTCACTTTCTCTGCGCTGAACCGGCAGGCTCCTGGGCCAGCCCGCGCGTCATCATCATTGGTGTGGACGGATTGAGCGTCGATGGCGTGGCTAAAGCGCGCGTGCCTCGCATGCGCGAACTGATGGACCGCGGGGCGTGGACTTTGGAAGCCCGCGGCGTCCTGCCGACACTCAGCAGTCCTAACTGGGCTTCGGCCATCAACGGCGCCTCGCCCGCCCAGCACGGCATCACCTCGAACGGCTGGCTGCGCCATATGGTGGAATTCCAGCCGGTCTGCCGGGCCGCGGACGGCAAATTCCCCACCATATTCGGCGTTCTGCGCGCGGCCTACCCAACCAGCAAGATTGCCGTGTTCCACGATTGGGGCGGTTTTGCCGACCTGCTGGAGAAAGAAGCTCCCGATTTGTTGCAGCATGAGCGCGGCCCAGCCAAGACCACCGCGGCGGCCATCGCTTACTGGCGGGAGAACCGCCCGGCGCTCACCTTCATCCACCTGGATAATGTCGATCACGAGGGCCATGCGCACGGCTGGTACAGTCCGGAGTATTACCGGGCGGTTGAAGCTGCCGATGGCTACATTGGACAGGTGCTGGATATGCTGGATGCACTTGCGGCGCGCGAATCCACCTACGTCCTGGTGACTTCGGATCACGGCGGCACCGCACACGGACATGGCAAGAACTCGCTGCCGGAAATCCTTATCCCCTGGATTCTATCGGGACCGGGCATCGCGCCGGGCCACGATGGCGGGGCTGGTGAATACGTTCGACACCGCGCTGACGGTAGCCTGGATTTTCAGCCTCGATACGCCGCAGTGCTGGATCGGCCGCCCCGTTCTGACGGCCTTCCGCCCCGCGCTGGTGGCGGCGCGCGCCAACGCCGGTCACTCGCCGCGTCCCGATTGCGCGCCGGACGGACAGTTCACTGGCGTGGTTCTCACCAAGCATCTGGAAGCCGGCAGTCCCGCGGTGCCTCAACCTGGGCATATCAATTAAACCCGCGGCTCGAATGCGATGCTTCGGAGCAAGATGGACCTCATCTATATAGACTCCGGCGGCGGCCATCGCGCCGCGGTAACCGCTCTGGACGCGGTGATCCGCGAGCAACAGCGCCCTTGGGAAACGCGGCTGCGAAACATCCAGGACCTTTTGCAATCCATCGATGTGATCCGCAAGCTGACCGGCATTCCGTTCCAGGAAGTCTACAACATCATGCTGCGGCGCGGTTGGACTCTGGGCTCGGCGCAAATGATTCCACCCATGCACCTGGCCATCCGCATCTTCCACGACGCCGAGGTACGCGCGCTCGCCGCGCATTGGCGCCCGGACCCGCCCGACATGGTCGTCTCCCTGATTCCGCACTATAACCGGGCCATTAAAGAGGCCTTGGCGCAAGTGTGCCCCGCCGCCACGCTGGTCACCATCCTAACCGACATCGCCGACTATCCTCCCCACTTCTGGATCGAGCGCCAGGATCAATACGTGATCTGCGGGTCCAGCCGCGCGGTGGCTCAGGCGCGCGCGCTCGGGTATCCGGATAGCCGCATTTTGCGCACTTCCGGCATGATATTAAATCCCAAGTTTTACGCGCCGCCATTGATCGACTACCATGCCGACCGCCATGCCGGGCGCGCCCGGTTGGGACTCCGCCCGGATCTGCCCACCGCCCTCGTGTCGTTCGGCGGGCAGGGTTCCATGGATGCCGTGAAGGTCGCGCGTGCCATCAATCGCAGCCAGCGCGAAGTGCAGATGATCCTGCTCTGTGGGCGCCACGAAGAAGCCGCCCGAAAGCTGCGCGCCATGCGCCATCGCGCGCCGGTACACGTCGCCGGTTTCACGACGGATGTTCCTGATTACATGCGGCTGGCCGACTTCTTCATCGGCAAACCCGGCCCGGGCAGCATCAGCGAAGCGCTGGCCATGCGGCTGCCCGTTATCGTTGAGCGCAACCCGTGGACGCTGGCGCACGAGCGCTACAACGCGGATTGGATACTCGAACAGCAGGTCGGCGTCGTGGTGAGCAGCTTCACGCGTCTCGGCCCAGCCATCGCGGAATTGCTGTCGCCGGCGCGTTACGAGCGTTACCGCGCCAACTCCGCCGCCCTCAAAAATTCGGCGGTTTACGAAATTCCCGAACTGCTGGCGAGCATTCTCGAAGGACACCTCACGCCTGCTCCTGCTGTGCCAGCGCATCTACCCTCCGCAATGCCGGAAACCACCAGGCCCACAGCGCCACAATAGCGATCGTTCCCAATCCGCCCAACACCACCGCCGGAACCGCTCCGAACCACTGCGCGGTTAAGCCCGACTCGAATTGCCCCACCTCGTTCGAAGCCCCGATAAACACCACGTTCACGGCGCTCACCCGCCCGCGCTTTTCATCAGGCGTGGAAAGCTGGATCAACGTATGGCGCACTACTACGCTCACCATATCGCAGGCGCCGATCAGGGCCAGCGCGACCAGCGAAAGCCACAGCCATCGCGAAAGCCCGAAAACAATAGTGAACACCCCGAAACCACCCACGCACCACAGCATGATCGCGCCCGCATGCCTGCGCAGTGGCCAGTGCGCCACCACCAGCGCCATGATCACGGCGCCCAACCCGGGCGCGCTGCGCAGGATGCCCAGGCCGGATGCGCCTATCTTGAGAATCTCGCGCGCGTATACGGGCAGAAGCGCCACGGCGCCGCCCAACAGCACGGCGAACAGGTCCAGCGAGATCGCGCCCAGGATCAGGCGGTTGCGCCAGATGTATCGCAAACCCTCCAGAGCCAGCGCATACGACGGCGCCGGCCGCCGCTGTTGAGCCGCCGGAATGTGAATACCCGCCAATACCAGCAGCGCTGCCAGGTACTCGATCCCCGCGCAACAGTACACCGGCGCCGGACTGGCCGTCCAGCCATAAAGCAAGCCCCCCACCACCGGCCCGGTAATCACGGCCGCCTGGAAAATCGAGGAGTTCCAAGCCACTGCCTTGGGAAAAATCTTTTCGGGCACAAGCAGCGGCAGGAACGCCTGTCCGGCAGGCCCGTTGAAGGCGCGCACAGTTCCGTTCCCCAGCAGTACGGCATACAGGAAGAATACTGATGAGACGCCGTGCAGCGTCAACTCCAGCAGGAGCAGCGAGCATAACGCAAAGCCGGCGCAACTCACCTGCAAAATGCGTTGCCGCGGGAACCGGTCCGCAACATCGCCGGTGATCAGGAAGAGAAGGATGCCGGGCAGAAACTGCGCCACGCCAACCAGTCCCAGATCGAGCGGCCGATGCGTCAGCGCATACACCTGCCACGCCACGGCTACGGCCTGCATCTCCGAGGCGGTCGTGGTCAGTACTCGCACCATCAGGTAAAAGCGGAAGTTGGAGTGGCGAAAAACCCCGCCGGCCGGAGATTCGGGCATGCGCAGATCTTCAGTGTCCCATAATCGTTTTAAAGGGCGTGCATTGGAGGCGTTGATGCCTAACCTTAACGGCGCCGGTAAATGCACCTGCCGAAATCGTTACTATGCGGATTGTGTGGCGGGCGGGCGGAGCTGAATCGAGGCATACAACGGCAAGTCGGCCTGGCACGCAAATGGCGCGGGTGAACTAGCTCTCAGAGAGAGGCGGCGGGCTGCCCGCCAATGTGGCCAACCTCTGACATCCCCTGCACCGACATTTCCATTTATTGGTATACTATTTTATGGTATACTAACTCTTGGTATAGTAAAAACTCATGGCAAAAGATCCGCGGCCGGAAGATCTCCTGCCGCTCCACAAAGACGTATTCCATATCCTGGTGGCCGTTTCAGACCGCGAGCGCCACGGCTACGCCATCCTGCAGGACATCTCCGCCCGCACCGCCGGCCAGCTCGTTCTGCGGCCCAGTTCACTTTACAGCGCCATCCACCGCATGATGGAGGACGGCCTGATCGAGGAACTCGACGAGCGGCCCGACCCCGAGAACGACGACGAGCGCCGCCGCTACTACCGCATCTCGACCTTCGGCCGCAAGGTCGCCATTGCCGAAGCTCGCCGCCTGGAACGGTTGCTGGCGGATGCGCGCGCCGCCGGGCTGGTGCCCAAGCGGCTTTAACCATGCCCCACGAAACTCCAGCCCTGGTATTGTTTCGCGGCCTGCTGTGCCTCTACCCAGCCGAATTTCGCGACCACTTCAGCCGGGAGATCTGTCTGGTGGCGGCGCGCCGACTGCGTGAGCGGCCCGGCTTGGCCGCCCTCGCCTCCATGTATCTCGGCGTCCTCAGCGACGCGCCTAAGGAGCACTATCATATGATCCGCCAGGATGTGGTTTACGCGCTGCGCACCATGCGCAGGCAGAAACTGTCCGCCGCCGCCGCCATTCTGGTGCTGGCACTCGGCATCGGGTCCACCACCACCGTGTTCACTTTGGTCGATGGTCTTCTGCTCCGTCCCCTGCCGTATCCGGCGCAAGATCGGCTGGTCTACGTGGAAGAGGTCACGTCCGACCGTCAGTATTTAAGCCGTGTGGTGGCCTATCCCAACTACCTGGACTTCCGCCGCGACAACCGGTCTCTCGATGACCTGGCGCTGTTCGGCAGCGGCCTCGCCACGCTGGTCAGCGATACGGATGCCGAGCGTATTCCGGCCGGATTCGGAACCGCTTCGCTGTTCCGCGTACTCGGTGTGCGGCCGCTGCTGGGGCGAACCTTCACCGTGGAAGACGAGCGCTTCAACGGTCCGCACGTTGTGGTGCTGGGCGAGGATCTGTGGCGGCGCCGCTATGGTGCGGACCCGGAAATCGTGGGGAAAACGATCACCATTGGTTCCGACCAGACGCGCGTGATCGGTGTCATGCCGCAAGGCTTTCACTTCCCGGAAATCGCGGAGTTCTGGGTGCCCCTGCAGATCAACCCGAAATACAACACACGTATGGACCACGGCCTGGAAGGCATCGGCCTCCTGAAGCCGGGCATCCAACCACCGCAAGCACAGGAAGACCTGCGCGCCATCATGGCCCGCATCAGCCAGCAGCATCCCACCGAAACATACGGGCAAACAGTGAACGTCTCGCCGTACCGCGTTCGCGACACTGGGCAGATGCGGCCGGTGCTGCTCACACTTTTGGGCGCGGTTGGCTTCGTCCTCCTGATCGCCTGTGCCAACACCATCAACCTGCTGCTGATCAAGGCTTCGGCGCGCGCCAGGGAAGTTGCCATCCGCGGAGCGTTGGGCGCTTCGCGCGCGCGGCTGATGCGCCAGTTTGTAGTGGAGAGCGTAATGCTCGGCGCGGCCGGCGCGCTGGCCGGCATAGCACTGGCCTGGGCCGCGATTCCCGCGCTGCTGTCGCTGGTTCCGGAGCAACTTCCGCGCTGGATCCGGTTCACTCCAGATCTGCGCATGCTGGCATTCGTGGTGGCCGTTACGGCCGGCACCGGCATCCTGGCCGGAATGGTGCCGGCATTCTCGGCGTCGCGTCTGAAACTGGTGGAAACCCTGAAGGAGGGCGGCCGTAGCAGCACGTCAGGCGGTGCGGCGGCCAGCCTGCGCCGCGCTCTGCTCGTCGCCGAAGTCGCCATGTCCATGCTGTTGCTAGTGGGGGCCGGGCTGATGGTCCAGACATTCTGGAAACTCAATCGGCTGAACGCCGGCTTCCGTCCGGAAAACGTGATCACGTTTCAGACTACCGCGGTCTCCAACCGCTATGACGGAAAAGCGTCGTTGCAGCTGGCGCGGCGCATCCGGCAGGAGATTGCCTCTCTGCCTGGCGTCATATCCACCGCCGGATCAAGCGCTGTGCCACTGCTCGACGGTTGGGGCCGCAGCTTCACCGCCGAAGGCTCTCCGGTGTTGAGCTTGAAAGATGCGCCCATGATCAATCACGTCGTGGTCACGCCCGGATACTTCCGCACGCTGGGAATTCCGATCCTGGAAGGCCGCGATTTTGAAGAGACCGATGCCAAGCAACCGCTGGTCACAATCCTGGATGCAGGGCTCGCCAAACGCTATTGGCCCAATGAAAGCGCCGTCGGTAAGCGCGTGCGCTACGGACCGCCGGAGTGGAACGAGCCGTGGCACACGGTGATCGGGGTGGTAGGGGAAGCGCGCAACCAGAGCCTGCGGGAACCAGGACACCACAGCGTCTATCTGCCCAACGGCGAATTCGAATTCTCAAGTCTGGCGTACCTGGTGCGCACCGGCGCGGGGTTCGCCGATCCGGCCAAGGCCATCCGCACGCGCATGGCTCAGATCGATCGCGGCATAGCCATCAGCCGGATGGTGAGTCTGAGGGACGTAGTGGCCAACTCCATTTGGCAGGAGCGATTCTTCACCACCGTCTTCGCGTTCTTCGGCGGACTCGCCCTTCTGCTGGCAGTAGTCGGATTGTATGGTGTGATGGCCTACGCGGTGTCGCGCCGCACACACGAGATGGGCATCCGCATGGCCCTGGGTGCATCGGCGCGCGAGATTCGCAAGATGATCTGGCTGGAAAGCGGACGGCTGGTGGCGGGCGGCCTCGCACTGGGAGTCGCCGCGGCGGCCCTGTTGACGAAGCTGTTGCGGTCGGAATTGTACGATGTCAGCCCAACCGATTCCGCCACCTATGCGGCAGTGGCCGGCATTCTGCTGGTGGCCGCCATGCTGGCCAGCGATCTGCCGGCGCGGAAGGCCACCCGCGTGGATCCCATGACAGCCCTCCGCGAAGAGTAGGCCTGCACGTGACGCACGGGCGAGTCTTGCCCAAGAGCACGCGATGAAATGGTTAAGCACGGTCACGTGCTACCGACGCGGATCTCCGGACCTGCGGGTCCCACAAATAATGCAGTATTCCCAATATCGAAGCTTTTGGTTGCGGCTCGCTCAGGCCGCCACTCGGAAGTCTTCCGGGTCCGACGCCACCGGGTTGTGCCAGCCGCCGGGAGGCACAATGTGCTGGTCGACCTCGCCCGGACCCCATGTGCCTTTCTCATATTCGTGCACAGAGCCCGAATTCAGCACCGGATCGACAATTCGCCACGCCTCTTCCACATAATCCTGGCGGGCGAACAGCGTAGGATTCCCTGCCATGGCGTCGCCAAGCAACTTCTCGTACGCATCCATCTCTTCCGGCGGGGGATGCTGGCTGGCGATCATCTCCACCTGCTCGCCATCGAGTGCGCCGCTCTGACCCAGCACCGTGGTACCCACCGCGATGGTCATCTCGGGACTGATGCGGAAGCGCAGATGGTTTCGACGCAGGGCGCACTCCGGGATAACCGCGGGAGGCTTTCGCAACCGGCCGACGACCTCCGTACAGGTGACCGGCAGGTTCTTCCCCGCGCGGATGTAGAACGGCACGCCTTTCCATCGCCAGGAATCGATTTCCAGTTGCAAGGCTACAAAGGTCTCCACCTGCGAATCGGGCGCCACGCCACGTTCCTGGCGATAGCCGCGGAACTGGCCGCGAACCAAATTGCCCGGGTCCACCGGCGGGATGGCTTTCAGTACCTTAACCTTCTCATCGCGAGTGGATTCGCTGTCGCTGCGGACAGGAGGCTCCATGGCTAGATTGCACATCACCTGGAAGAGATGATTTTCGACTACGTCGCGAATTGCGCCGGCCTCGTCGTAGAAGGCCCCGCGCCCCTCTACGCCGAAATCTTCGGCCATGGTAATCTGCACGCTCTCGATATAGTTTCGATTCCAGAAGGGCTCCATGAAGGCATTGGTAAACCGAAAAACCATCACGTTGTTCACCGGCCGCTTGCCCAGATAGTGATCGATGCGAAAGATCCCCGATTCGGGGAAGAATTGATGCAAGATCCGGTTGAGCTGCTGTGCCGAAGCCAGGTCCCGGCCGAAGGGCTTCTCCACGATCACGCGCGCGTTTGTGGAACAACCCGACTTCGCCAGGTTTTCGACAACCGTTCCGAACAGAAGCGGCGGAATGGCGAGGTAATGCGCCGGCCGTTGCGCACCGTTAAGTTCTTTGCGCAGCTTATCAAACGTGGCCGGATCGGAGTAATCGCCATCCACATAATGCAGCAAGGCGCTCAGCTTGTCGAAGGCCGCGGCATCGACCCCGCCGTGTTTCTCGAGGCTGTCGTGCGCCCGCGCTCGAAACTGTTCAAGATTCCAGCCGGCTCTGGCGACGCCGATGACGGGCACATCGAGGTGGCCGCGTTTCACCATCGCCTGCAGAGCGGGGAAGATCTTCTTGTACGCCAGGTCGCCCGTGGCGCCGAAGAAGACTAAAGCATCCGAATGGGATTCGTCCATCGCAAGTTTCCTCTTCTGACAGACCGCTGCGGCCTCGTCGATCGCGCTTTCGCGGCCTGCATCTTGATGATGCGGGCTTCCGGGAACTTTGTTCGGATCGGTTCATCGTCACCGTGCTGATGAGTACACTTGGCGCCCGGGCGGGTGCCCGATGTCGTCATCCGCTCTCATCATCATGGTACTGAAATGATTATCACAATAGCCGTCGATTGTGTGATGACGTCGACGGCTTCTCGCCCCATACTTAAGTAATGAGTCCCTCAAAAACCAGCCATGCCACAGCGCTTGCCGAAGAAGCGCTGCGCGCTCTTGACGATCTTAGCGGAACGCAGCCAGGTTTCCGGCCCGCGCATGCGAAGGGAATCCTTCTCGAAGCCAGATTTACTCCGTCGCCGGCAGCGAGGTCACTGACGCGCGCACCACATGTGCAACGAGATTCCACACCAGTAACCATTCGATTCTCGGACGGCGGCGGCCTGCCTACGATGCCGGATAGCGACCCGAATGCCAGCCCGCGCGGAATGGCCATACGGTTTAATCTCGCAGAGCATGTGCACACCGATATCATTGCTCATTCGGTCGACGGATTTCCGGCTCGGACATTGGAAGAGTTCGTAGAATTTCTGCACGCAGCGTATGCGAGCGGCCCTGGAACATCCAGCCCGACGCCGATCGAGAAATTCCTCGCATCGCACCCAGCGGCTTTGGAATTCATCCAAGTCCCCAAGCCTGTTCCGGCGAGCTTTTGCACGGAGTCGTTCTATGGGGTAAACGCCTATAAATTCTTGAACGCAGACGGGAACAGCCAGTATGGGCGATACCGCATTCGCCCCAACCTCGCCAACGAGTACCTGGATCCGGCTGCTACCCCGCAAAAGGCGCCGAGTTTTCTGTTTGACGAAATCGGGGAAAGGCTCGCGAATGGCTCGCCAACCATGCGCATTACGGTGCAGGTGGCCGGGAAGGAAGATGTGGTGAACGATTCTACTGCGCATTGGTCGAGCCGGGTCGAGGTCAACTTCGGCATTATCGAGCTGGTCAGCGTAGTGCCAGACAACGACGCCGCGCAGCGCCATATCATCTTCGATCCGATTCCTCGCGTGGATGGCATAGAGCCGTCGGAAGATCCATTGCTTGATCCGCGCGCCACGATATATCTGATGAGTGGCCGGCGCAGGCGCGCGCAAGGCCCGAAGTGATCGATTGAGAAGCCTCCTGGTGGGTCAATCCAATTGGCCGCAGTGGCGGTTATGAAGCGCTGATTATTTCCTCCAACGCCGGTGACTCGGCCGCCGGGGGGACCCTTGCCGGTGCGGTTGCCAAAACCGTTGGGCAGTTGGATATCCTGTTCCGAAAAACGATCTCGACGCCATGTCAGAGTCACTCAAGAGCCGGATTCCGGCACGACGCTTTGGGAATCCGGCGTGGTGAAGTAGGCGGTCCTCTTCCTGGCTTCCGACGAAGTCATGTTTACGGTGCTATCTCTGCCAGAGGACCTGACTTGCCTCCAGCGGAACCGACACACCCTGGTGATACGGAATAACCCGCGGAGTGAAATCATTCGCGTCGCGCCCGCTCTCGACGGTGGCAGCGTATACAAACCCGCCGTCGGATGACTTAGTAACTCGATTCATTGTCGTTCGTTGAGGCTGCTCTCCATTCCGACCATTCGCGAACATTTCAACCAGCAGGCCGTCCGGCTCCAGGCCCCCTAAGTAGACGACAACTTCGAAACTATGACGGCCGCCGTGCGACTCCACCTTCAGCGGGCCAAAAGCGAGATGCGTCCACCCGGCGCTCAGCTTTTGCTGCCAATCGAGCACGTCCATCCCGAGCTTGCCGTTTTCAGCGGCGCGCGCGCTGTACCGAGCGGCCCCCGGCAGGTAGTGATTTTCGGTATACTCTCGAACCGTGCGATTGGCTGAATAGGCCGGCGTCAGTTGGGCCATGCTCTCGCGCATGCGCGCCGCCCATTGCGGAGGAATTCCATCGACATCCCGCTGGTAAAATTCCGGCACGACCTGCTGCTCGATCATAGTGTAGAGCGCTTCGGCCTCGGCGGCGTCCCATGCGGGATCGTCGCCATGTTCACGGCCATCGCCAATCGCCCATCCGCATTCCGGAGTGTAAGCCTCTGCCCACCAGCCATCGATCTCGGAAAGGTTCAGCCCGCCGTTCACCAGCACCTTCATTCCGCTCGTTCCGCAGGCTTCCCAAGGCCGGCGCGGGGTATTCAGCCAAACATCAATACCGCCGACCAACCGCTCGGTAAGCAGCATGTCGTAGTCACTCAGGAAGATCACAGGCGGACGCGTCCCTAATGACCGGATGAACTCAATCCACTGGCGAACCATGTCCTGCCCGGGGATATCTTGCGGGTGCGCCTTGCCCGCCACAATCAGTTGTACCGGCCGCTGTGAATTGCCAAGAATTCGCAGCAGGCGGGACGGATCGCGCAGCAAAAGGTTTGGCCGCTTGTAGGTCGCGAAGCGGCGCGCGAAACCGATGGTCAGAGTATTGAAATGGAGAACTTCCCCGGCATCCGCGATCTCGGCGTCGGACCCGCCTTGGATGGCGACCTGGCGCGCATAGCGCCTTCTTACATATTCGATTAACGCCTTCCGCGAGTCGTTGCGCATGCGCCAGAGGGCCGCGTCGCTGGCCCCGCGGATCTGAGTTTCCATCTGATCCAAGTCGCCGCGCCAGCACCTGCTGCCGCACACCTCCGCCCAGAGCTTGTGAGCGTCCGTGGAGTCCCAGGTGGGTACGTGGACGCCGTTCGTCACATGACCAACCGGCACTTCCTCTGCCGACCAGCGCGGAAACAGCGGCTGAAACAGCTGGCGGCTGACCGCTCCATGCAACCGGCTCACGCCATTGACGGCGCCGCATCCGTGGAGCGCGAGGTACGCCATGTTGAACGGCTCCTGGCCATCGTCACCGTTCCGACGCCCCAAGGCGAGTAACTGGTCGAAAGGAATCCGCAGCCGGCGACCGCAATAGTCGCCGAAGTGCGTGTACACCAGATCGGCGGGAAAGCGGTCGAAGCCGGCCTCCACGGCCGTGTGGGTGGTGAACAGGTTTCCAACTCGCGTAACGGTCAGTGCCACATCGAATGGATGGCCCGTGTCTTCCATGTAGCTGGCAGCCCGCTCCAGCACGGCGAACGCCGCGTGACCTTCGTTCAGGTGGCATACTTCCGGCCGAATCCCCAGCAATCGAAGCAAACGCCAACCGGCAATCCCCAGCACATGCTCCTGTCGCAGGCGCAAGTCGGGGCCGCCCCCGTAAAGGTCGCTGGTGATACTGCGATACTCCGGCACGTTGGCGGGATCGTTCGTATCGAGAAGATAGAGCTTGGCCCGGCCAACTTGCACTTCCCAGGTACGAATCCAGAGTTTGGAACCGGGAAAGGGTATGGCAAGCCTCACCCACTCACCGTCGGCGTCGCGGACCGGCCTGATCGGCAGTTGTCCGGGATCGTTATAGGGATAGAGCGCCCGTTGCCTGCCGTCGCGGTCGATCTCCTGGCGAAAATAACCCTGATCGTACAGTAGTCCGACGGCGGTCACCGGGACTCCCAGGTCGTTGGCGGCCTTAAGCTGATCGCCGGCTACGTTTCCCAGGCCCCCCGAGTAAATCGGCAGCGCCTCGCTCAACATGTATTCCATGCTGAAGTAGGCGGCGGCGCTGAGCGGCGAACCCGGGTGAGCACGGTGGAACCACGACGATGCGGCCGCCGCGCCGCTGGCTTCGGTCTGTTCAGCGAGGGCTTTTTGAAACACCGGATCGGAAGTGGTTTCTTCGAGCCTCTTCGTGGAAACCGTCTGCAGAACAGCCCAGGGGCTGTGGGTCATCTCCCACAATTCCGGGTTCAAGCGTTCCCAGAGCACGCTCGTCGCGTGGCGGCCTGGCCAGCTCAGGTCCAGGGCAAGCTGCGCCAATGCATCTTCGTTGGATGTCTCAGCGGGAAGGTTGGTGTATTTGAGGTTGCTCATTCAAAACCCACCGGCAGCGGCCCCTACGGCCTTGCTTTGGGTGATCCCCAGCTTCTGCATCCTGTAGATTAACGTCGTGCGCGCTACGCCGAGTCGCGCGGCGGCGCCTTCCCGCCCGCCTATCACCCCGCCGGCCTCTCGCAACACCTGCAAGATGTGATCTCGCTCGACTTCGACCAGCGTCCGCAATACGGATGCTGTCTTGTGTTTCACCATTGGCTTCAGTTCCTGCGACGGAAGGTGTAATTCCGGTCCTGGACTCATGACGACGGCGCGCTCCACCACATTCTGGAGTTCACGTATGTTGCCCGGCCAATCGTGCTGCCGCAGAATCTCCATCAGTTCCGTCGGGATATAATTGATCTTCTTGTTCATGCGTTGCGCGAACTCGTTGGCAAAGTGGCGTACCAGAAGGGGAATATCTTCGCAGCGTTCCCTTAGCGGCGGAAGCCCGATCGGAAATACGTTGAGGCGGTAGAACAGGTCGGCGCGGAACCGCCTCTCCTGGACCATCCGCCACAAGTCCTGGTTCGTCGCCGCAACCACCCGCACGTCCACATGAATTGTCCGGCTGCTGCCTAGTCTTTCAAATTCCTTTTCCTGCAGAACCCGCAACAGCTTCGGCTGCAGTTCGAGCGGTAGTTCTCCAACCTCATCCAGGAACAGGGTTCCGCCGTGGGCCAGATGAAATCGCCCGGTGGTCTGCGATAATGCGCCGGTGTAAGCACCTCGTTCGTGGCCGAACAGTTCGCTTTCCATCAGCGCGCCAGGAATCGCGGCGCAGTTGACCGTTACAAACGGACCTCCCTTGCGCGGGCTTTCGTCGTGGATGGCTCTGGCGACGAGTTCCTTGCCGGTGCCGGTTTCCCCCTGGATCATAACCGCCGCATCGGTTGGCGCCACCAGTTGAATAGATTTCCAGACCCTGCCAAGACTCGCACTGGAACCAATTAATCTGCCTCCAATCATTGACTCCGGCTCGGGCCAGCGGATTAGCTCAGCTACTGCTGCCATGTCCCATACCCTCCATTTTTCCGCACGTTGCGGTCTTTCAATTTCACTTTCCTTTGATTATTACCGGCGACTGGCGAACTTGGCATCCCGCGATAGCACGTTTTTTATCTACCGTTTTGGACCAGTGGCGAAGTAAACCTATAGTGGTATTTGTGAAATACCTTACAAGGGGGACAGAACCGAGGCGATAGCTGCTCAGGATTTCTGGGGACGTGAAACTCTGGGAATGATGATCTCGCGCCGGCCAAACAGACGGGCGTCCAGCGATAGCGCTCCAGGGCCGAGAAGGACGACGGCGAGCGCCACGACCATAACCAGGCCGGTCGTCAGCTTGGTCTCGAACGGGCTCGGGGAAGGCAGGGATAGCCACGACAACTCAACACCGATCCCGCCCAGCAAGGCCACGCCGGCTGCAAGCGGCGTGAGGAACCCGGCTAGAAGAGATAGGCCGGCCGCCATCGCGAGCGCACCTACAGCCGAGCCGTACACTGCATCCCGGCCTCCGCCCGCCAGGAAGAACGCACCGTGCACGATCGCCAGCACGCCAACGGCTGCCCGCAAAAGCAGTAAACCAACACCCTGGCTACCGCCTGGGAATGTCGAGAACAGACGATGCAGTGTGCATCTCCTTGACTTATTTCCAACAACCTACTCAAAGGCTATCGGACCCGGCTGCAAAGCGAATCCCTAAGCGTTGTAATGTTTTCGTAACACTTTTGTGTTACTCACCGAGCCGGCTGTCCGAGAAGCTATGTGTCAAACCTGTTCGTCAGTCGAAACGTCGTTCCCGCACCCAATGTCACTTAGCTTTTAAGGAAATTGAGGGAAACAATCTGGTATTCGGCGTGCACGTCTGATCGACCTGAGCCAGGAAAAATTTATGACCTCGAATTCAGCAAACGGGATCGTGACGATACCCGGGCATCAATCCGTGGACCAGACAGTCCAAAAGCTCGAAGAAATCTTGCGGGCAAAGGGAGTCAAAATTTTTGCCCTGGTCGATCACAGTGGTGAGGCGGAAAAGGCGGGGCTCGAAATGCGCCCTACGAAGCTGCTAATCTTCGGGAATCCGAAAGCCGGCACTCCCCTGATGATCGCGTCTCCCAGCAGCGCGATCGATCTCCCGCTGAAGATCCTCGTTTGGGAGGATGCCGACGGCAAGGTCAGGGTGTCATACAACGCTCCAGCCTACCTCCAGGCGCGCCATGGCTTGCCGCCGGAACTGCTTGCCAACATTGCGGTGGTGGAAGCCCTGGCATCCAAGGCGGCCGAGTGAACGACGGGCGCAGGAAAAGCGTACTTCGTGAAGAAAGTTGGCGAACAGATCCCCGAATATTCGTACTGAACCGGCATTCGTACGGAACCGGCATTCCGCTGAACAGGTCGACAAGATGCATGGCGCATGGTGCAAGTCCATCGAGATCCAGCTCGCGCTTTGGGTTGCTCCATATGCCGACACCAGGCAGGCGCCGAACGAGTGGTGAGGAGGACAAAAATGAAACGGACTTGGATGGTGACAGGCGCCTCCCGCGGTCTTGGCGCAAAGACGGGCCAGGCGATTTTGGCACACGGCGATAACCTGGTGGCAACTGCGCGCAAGAAGGACTCTTTTTGCTTTGGTGCGGACTGGCCGTCGCTGCTGGCATGCCCACTCGACGTGAGCATCGAGGAACAGGCGAAGGCCGCTGTGGAGGTGTCCTCGCTCGGCGGTTACCAGGCCTCCGCGGGCTGGGGTAGTTACGGCTCTACGAAGTTCGCCGTGGAAGGCATCACCGAAGCTCTCGACTTCATGGATGGCAGTTCGCTCCAGCGGGCGGAGAAGCAGATTCAGGATTACGCCACGACAGTGGGCCAAACCCGGGCTTTCGCGGAAGCGAACAATGGCCGGCAGCCGGGCGATCCCGCCAAGTTGGGGGAAGCGCTTCTGCGGCTGGTCGCTTTGCCCGATCCACCCCTCGGTCTTCCACCTGGCAGCGATGCCGTGAGCCGCATTGTCTCGAAGAATAGCTTTGTCGAAGGCGAGACGGAGCGCTGGAAGGCCCTTTCGGAGTCAGCCGACCTCACGCAGGGAGCGCACGTATGAGCGCACTTGCCGGCCGCATATGGAGGGGCGTCTGCATTGCCGGACTCGTAGTCTTCGTGGCGATCCAATTCATCCGTCCCACGATCTCGCATCCGCCGGTGACGGGGGACCTGGCTGCGCCGCCGGAGGTTGCGCAAGTGTTGCGGAATTCCTGCTACGACTGCCATTCGAACGAGACCCGGCTGGCCTGGTTCGATCAGATCGTTCCGGCCTATTGGCTGGTGGTGAATGATGTGAAGGATGCGCGGCGCGTTTTGAATTTTTCGGAGATCGGAAGCCTCCCAGCCGCGCAGCAGAAGGCCGCGCTTTACGACGCGGTAAACCAGATTCAACTCGGCGCGATGCCGCTCGCAGCATACACGCGCCTCCATCACGGCGCTGACGTCACGCCGGCGCAATTGAAGGCACTGGAAAGCTACCTGAATCCTCCGCTACCGTCAAGCGCTGCGTCGCCGCGCGATCTGGCGGCGGACGACGCGCAGTATCAGGCATGGATCCGCGAGGGTAGTGCGCCGCGCGCTGTAGCTCCGGCGCCTAACGGCATCGAATTCCCGGTTGACTACAAGAACTGGAAAGCCATCAGCACCACTGATCGTTTCGACAATCAGACCATGCGCGCAATCCTGGGTAACGACACCGCTATCCAGGCGATCGCGAAAAACCTCATTAACCCGTGGCCCGATGGCACGACTTTTGCAAAAGTAGCGTGGTTCGAGCGTGACGACGGCCAGGGCCAGGTGCGGCCCGGAGCGTTTTTTCAAGTCGAATTCATGATCCGCGACAGCCGGAAATATGCGGCAACCAAGGGCTGGGGATGGGGGCGATGGCGCGGCGCCGGGCTGGCTCCGTACGGCAAGGACGCGGGGTTCTCCTCCGAGTGCGTCGGATGCCACGCGCCCCTGCGCGACTCCGATTACGTCTTTACCATGCCACTGCGGGCCGCCGCGCTTGCCGGGAGCCTGCCTTATAATCCCCTGCAATGGGATGTGATCTCTTGCTCCATCGATAAGCACGCCGGGACCATGAGCACTCTATACGGCAACGACGTCGCCGTGCGATACGCCAGAAGCAACGCGCAACAGGACTATCCTGCCGGATCCGTACTATCGCTTGTGACCTGGTCACAGCGGCCGGATGTTCACTGGTTCGGCGCTAACATCCCAGGGCAACCGAAGTCAGTCGAATTTGTAAGTGTCACTGCCGGACCAGGCAATCAGATTGCCTATTCTTACGAAAACTACCAAGGCTCGCCGCTAGTACGAAACTCATCGTCGGATGGCCGGGCCGCGGGGAGCCGTGCCTCTGATCTGCTTTCGCATCGCGCTGCGGTGATGCCATAGCCATAAGTCTCGACCCTGGCGGCCGAACCGTGCCTGCTTCGCCGGGGCAGCATGGGAGAATAGTTCACACCACCAGGAACCTCTCTCTGGAGCGGAGCAGCACGGGAGCAACAAATGTCGGATGTGTCGGCAGGACTAATGAATTCGACACGGAGGAATGCCCTGCGGGGAATGGCTGGTTTGGTGCTCGGTGGGTGCGCTTCACACCGCGACAACGGCCGGCCGGTCATCGAATTCTCCAGGGTTCCGCAGACCGACCCGGGCGGCCGCGACAATCACGACATTATCGAAGGCCGCGTGAAGGGCGCTCATCCGGGAGAGCAGATCGTCCTGTATGCCAGGAGCGGAAAATGGTGGGTTCAGCCGCTCGTCAGCCGGCCGTTCACTAAGATAAATCCGAATTCGAAATGGACCAGCGCCACGCACCTGGGAACCGAGTATGCGGCCCTCCTGGTGAAACCCGGATTTCAACCGCCACCTACGCTCGCGGTGCTGCCGGGACCGGGCGGCCTGGTAACTGCCGTGGCCAGCGTTCCCGGCCGAAGTACGCCGCCTTCGCCCTCCATCCACTTTAGTGGATACGAGTGGAGGGTCCGGGACGCCCCCAGCGATCGTGGCGGCACTGTCAATAACTACGATCCCCGGAACGCCTCGACGGACGCGAACGGGGCGCTGCATTTGCGGATCGCCAAATTCTCGGATCGATGGACATGCGCCGAGGTGAGCCTCACGCGCACGCTGGGATACGGTACCTATGCCTTCACCGTGCGCGATACTTCAAACCTGCAGCCTGCCGCCGTCTTCAACATCTTCACGTGGGACTACGCCAAGCCGGACCAGAACTTCAGCGAAGTCGATATCGAGATCAGCCGGAGGGGCGACCTCACCGGAAAGAATGGTCGTTATGTAGTCCAGCCTTACTTTGTCCCGGCGAATGTGTTCCGGTTTACGGCGCCCTCCAGCGTGCTGACGCATTCGTTCCACTGGGAGCCTGGGCGTATGTCTTTCCAGACGTCGCCCGCCGTCGCCGGGCACGTTTTTACATCCGGCGTTCCTACTCCCGCCGTGGAATCGGTGCGCATGAACCTTCGCATCTACGGGCGCTCCCGGATCCCTTTCGAGAATGGGGCAGAGGTGGTGGTCGAGAAATTCGAGTACCTGCCGTGACGAAGGAGCCGAACCGCAGGGACTTGCGGCGCTGTCTCCGGGCGGCATGCGCCGCTTTCTGCTTCGCGGGTCTGGCCGGTGCTATGGATCCGAATCGCGCGTTATCGCAGTACTTGCGCGACCGTTGGAGCGTCGAACAGGGATTTCCCGGTGGAAAGGTTTACGCTATTGCGGGGACCGCGGACGGCTACCTTTGGATTGGCGCGGAGAAGGGCCTGGTTCGCTTCGACGGACTGAACTTCCGCCTGTTCAATCACCTCAACTCGGCCCTGCCGGCCGGTCCGGTGCTGGATCTGGCGGCGTCGCCGGATGGAGATTTGTGGATCAGAATGCAGAGCCCCGGGCTGATCCGCTACCACGGCGGCATCTTTCAGGATACCGCCGCCTCGCTCGAGCAGATGAAGTACCCCATCACGGCAATGTCCCGGCAGAAGCATGGCGACCTTCTGTTCGCGACCCTCTCAGACATCACCTTCAAATACAGTGATGGAAAACTCACCGAGCGTCGCTTCCACCCCGGGCGGCCTGGCTTCTTCATAGCTTCGATAGCCGAAACCGGCGACGGCGAAATCTGGCTGGGAACGCTCGATATCGGCTTGTTTTCGCTGGGCCACGCGACAGCTCGGCGGCGCCCCGCGGTCTCGACGGCCGCCGAATCAACTGTCTTCTGGCGGCCGGCGACAAAGACTTGTGGATCGGCACGGATACCGGCCTGATGCGGTGGGATGGGACGCGCGTCGCCGCGGCCGGAGCGGACCAATCTCCCGGCCGCGTTAATGTGCTGAGCATGATCGAGGATCGCGACGCGAATGTCTGGCTTGGCACCGCCGGCGGCGTTATGCGGATTAACGCAAAGGGAGTCTCGTCGCTGGACGGGCACGCCGGCATGCCGGTGACGGCCCTGTTTGAAGATCGCGAGGGGAATCTGTGGACGGGAAATGGGGACGGGATCGAGCGTCTCCGCGACTGCCTGTTTCTAAGCTATTCGACTGGGCGCGCCGGACAGCCTGCGAACAGCGGATCCCTTTACATCGATCGCGAAAACCGCACCTGGTTCGCCCCGTCGGAGGGAGGACTCTTTTGGCTAAATGGAGCGGAGATCAAAGGTGTCGAAGTCGCCGGCCTGAATCACGACACGGTGTATTCGATGGCAGGCGGCGGCGGCGAATTATGGGTCGGCAGACAACGCGGCGGTTTGACTCACTTAGTCGAAGCGGGCGGAGCATTCACTGCCAGGACATACACGCACGCGGACGGGCTGGCGCAGGACACCGTTTACACGGTTCTTCGCAGCCGCGATGGTTCGGTATGGGCCGGGACCCTGAGTGGCGGCGTCAGCCGTTTTAAAGACGGCCGTTTCACCACCTACACCAGTCGAAACGGCCTGGCGTCGGACAGCATCTCCCCGATGCTGGAAGCATCGGACGGGACCATCTGGCTTGCCACTGCCAACGGCTTGAATGCGTTTGCCAACGACAGCTGGCGGGTGTATACGGGCCGAGAGGGCTTGCCGTCCGGGCACGTGAATTGCCTTCTGGAAGATTCGCATGGCGTGCTCTGGATCGGCACGTCCGAGGGGTTGGCCTTTCTTCGCGCGGACCGCGTGCAAATCCCCAGCCCGGCGCCTGAGCCACTGCGCGAAGAGATTCTCGGAGTTGCCGCGGACTCGGGCGGATGGCTTTGGATTTCAACCTCCGCCCACGTCTTCAGGGTGCAGGCGGATAAACTGCTGAACGGCGAGGCCGGCGATGCGGACGTCCGCGAATATGGGCCGCGTGACGGCCTTCTGTCAACTGAGGGCGTCAAGCGGGACCGATCCGCTGTCACCGACGCGCGTGGCCGGATCTGGTTCTCGACGGAGCGCGGCATTTCCGTGGTCGATCCCGCCCGGCTGAGCCGCCCTCCCGTCCCGGCCATCGTGCATATTCAAACCATTTCGGCCAATGGCAGTCCGGTAGATATGTCGCACCCCGTTCGAATTCCGGCCACCTCACAGAGGCTTATCTTTACCTACGCCGGCATGAGCCTGACCGCACGGAGCGCGTCAGATACCGGTATATGCTCGACGGGTTGGACCGCGCCTGGAGCGCACCGACCGCCGCCACCGAGGCAGGGTATTCCAACTTGCCTCCGCGGGCGTACCGATTTCGCGTAATCGCGAGCAACGCCGACGGCGTGTGGAACGGCGCGGAAGCCACTTTGCCGCTCGATGTAGAACCCATGTTCTGGCAGACGCTGTGGTTCTATGTGGCCATGGTTTGGCGTGCGGACTCGCCATCTTCGCTTTCTATCGTTATCGGATGCATCGGCTGGCGTGGCAGCTGAATCTTCGCTTCGAAGAGCGGATGGCGGAACGGGCGCGCGTCGCCCAGGAACTGCATGACACTCTTTTGCAGGGTTTTCTCAGCGTTTCCATGCAACTGCAAGTCATGGCCGACCGCTTGCCCGCTGACTCGCCAACAAAAACGCCGCTCGGCCGCATCATAGAATTGATGGGACGCGTCATAGACGAAGGCCGGAATACGCTGCGCGGCCTGCGTCTGTCGCGCAGCGGTTCTCTCGATCTGGAACAGGCCTTTTCACGAATCGAGCAAGAACTTGGCGTGCAGCGCGAAATTGGGTTTCGCGTCGTTGTGCAAGGCCAGCGGCGGCCGTTGCGCCCGCTCCTGCGCGATGAACTCTATCGCATTGGCCGTGAGGCCCTGGTAAACGCCTTTCGCCACTCCGGAGCGAGAAGCATCGAAGTCGAAGTCGAATACTCCGCCAGGCAATTACGGATTCTGGTACGCGACGATGGTTGCGGGATCGATCCACAGCTACTTCAGTCGGGGCGCCCGGGGCACTGGGGCTTGCCGGGCATGCGCGAAGGGGCTGAGCGCCTGGGCGGACGACTTCGCGTTTGGAGCCGGGCGGCGTCCGGAACAGAGGTGGAGTTGTCCGTGCCCGGCCATATCGCCTTTCAAGGCCCCGCTGCCGATCGTTGAGCCGTGGGGCAGACCTCCAGGTCTGCGCGGGTCCTCCAGGACCCGCTCTTGGAGCCGAAAGACCCCCAAGGGGCCATACGCCCGTTCCGCAGGGAACTGGCGCGTGCCTTGCGAGGACACCTGGCGCCGCCTTCTCAGGAAATTCCGTACCCGATCGTAAACATGTTCATCCACCGGCTCGAAATGCCTTGCAGGTGCTCCCGACGCTGAAGCACTGCCGCCAACCTTGTAACTTGCGATGTAACTTGCGATGCAGCTCTTGACGGATTTCCGCCCAGGGTGCCCCGTTCCGGCGATCCAGGAGTTCCCCACCTTCTGGTTGATCCGGCTCACGCTCTTCGGCGACAAACCGTATCCGAGGTACCTACGGCCAACCCGGGGACTGATATGCGGTCCGAATGTGTACCCCAGAAAATCGGATCGCTCCTGCCGGGCATTTCGTATGCTCGTCGTCTTTTCGTTCAGAGTCACTTCCAACCACCTTCGCACCCTACCCGTTAACTCCAGCGCCTCTTTCGCTTGGCCGCGACTGAGAATCGTCAGCATAGTACACTATCCGCACCCGAAACTGCTCTTCCCGCCGGGTCTGCCGAAATCCCTTCAACATCCGGTTCATGTACAGGTTCGCGAGCGGTCTTTCGAGGCCTGCGCGAGTTTCACACGCGTTACGGCCTGCCCAGTTGCTCTCCCACCTTTCCGTGGACTTTGTCGCGAGGTTCCGACCCAGCCAGTTTCCCAGCCGCGTGGCCCGTAACCTCGAGAGAACCGCGGGTTGCCTTACCATAAGTAGATGGCGGAAGAATCCGGCAGCACGCGGCCAAAAGCGCTGAAGATCAATCTGGACGCCCGCAAGTTCGGCACCTTTGCCGAAATTGGCGCCGGCCAGGAAGTGGCCCGCTGGTTCTTCCATGCCGGAAAAGCTGCCGGCACCATCGCCAAGACCATCTCCGCTTACGATATGGCGATCAGCGACGGGATCTACGGTCCTACCCAGCACTACGTCAGCCGCCAGCGGCTGGAAGCCATGCTCGATCACGAGTTCACACGCCTGGTGGAGCGCCTGGGCGCGACGCGCGGCGAGCGCACCGGCTTCTTCGCCTTTGCGGATACGTCCGCCACCCAAACACACTCCGCGCGGCCTGCCGGGCACAGCTGGCTGGGCGTGCGCTTTCAGCCGGAACCGCGCAGCGAGCCGTCGGAAATCATCCTGCACGTGGAAATGCTCGACGCCGTTACAGTGTCACAGCAGGAGGCTCTAGGCCTGGCGGGCGTGAACCTGATCTACGGGGCGTTCTACTATGCCAACGATCTCACGCATCTGATTTCCTCGCTGATGGACGATCTGAGCCGGCGCCGGATCGAAGTGGACATGATCAAGTTTTCGGGTCCGGCCTTCGCCCAGGTGGACAATCGCCTGATGAGCCTGCAACTGGTGGAACAGGGGCTCACCGACGCGGTCATGTTCACTGCCGATGGCGAAGTGGTGCAGCCCTCGGAAGTGCTGTACAACAAGCCCGTGATGATTGAGCGGGGCAGCTTCCGCCCGGTTACCAACGTCACTCTGGCGATGCTGGATCGTGCCGCCCGCCAGTTGCAGCAGGACTTTGCGCCCATAAAAGACCTGGTGGCCATCATGGAAATGACCCTGAACAATCTGATGAGCGACAAGACCATCGACCATATCATCGACCACCAGGATTTTCTGGCGCGCGTCGATATTCTGGCGGCCCTGGGAAATATGGTCATGATATCGAATTACACCCGCTTCGGCCGCGTCATCAGTTATCTGCGTCACTACACGCAAAACTGTATCGGCATGGCTATGGGGGTTCCCACCTTGGGCGAGGTGTTGGATGAAAAGTATTATACCGACCTGGAAGGCGGCATCCTGGAAGGTTTAGGAAGGCTATTCCAGGGGCGCGTCAAGCTGTTCGCTTATCCAACGCTGGAGACGGATGCCGGCGAAGTGACCACTTCAGATCAGCTACAAGTGAAACCGGAACTGAACCATCTGTACCGGCATTTGGTCGAGAACGGTTACATCCACTCGATACGCGAATTCGATTCCGCACAACTGCACGTGACGCCGGGCGACGTTTTGGCAGGAATCCAGTCCGGCGATCCCGGCTGGGAGAAACTGGTACCACCCCGGGCGGCCGCGGTCATCAAGCAGAAGGGCCTGTTCGGGTACCGGAGCACGCCCGCTTAAACGCGGTTGAACCGGCCGTAGCATGTGGCCCCACCTGGAAATACCCTTTCAACGGGATGCCCGTTGACCTCGCTTCCAACCTACCTTGTAAATAGGAATTTTTTCCTGGAGGAATTAGCAAGTGAACAAGCCACTATGCGCCATAGTTGGAGCAGCCTGCCTGATTGCCGCGGGCTGCACGAAGAAAGTAGCCGTAAAGCCGGCACCCGCGCCCGCCGTGAAACAGGCTCAGGCGAGCACCCCCGAGAAACCCGTGATTGAGTTGTTCGCCGCTTCGCCCGGAACTATCGATAAAGGCAGCGAGACGACCCTGCGCTGGGCCGTGGAACATGCCAATAACGTGCGGATCACTCCGGCTTTGGGAGCGGTCCAGGAGTCCGGGAGCCGGGCCATCTTCCCCACAGCGGACACGGTTTATACTTTGACCGCCACCGGACCCGGCGGATCGGCTGCCGCTACAGCCAGCGTGAGCATTGTTATGCACACGGCTTCCAGAATGCCGGATCAAGCCACTAAGAACCAGATACAGGAGTTACTCAATCGCATTCAGGACGCGTACTTCGATTACAACCAGCATAATATCCGCCCAGACGCGCAGGCCGCGCTGGCGGCCGATGCTAAGACCCTGGGCGAAATCCTGAAGCAATATCCGGATTATAAGCTGACCGTGCAGGGTTACTGCGACGAGCGAGGTTCGGAAGAATACAACTTAGCCCTTGGTGACAAGCGAGCTGTACAAGCCAAGGACTATCTGGCCGAACTCGGCGTTCCAGCCTCTCAGCTCAAGACCGTCAGCTTCGGCAAAGAGAAGCAGATCTGCAGCGAGCACGATGAAGAGTGCTGGCAGAAGAACCGCCGCGCGCACATCACCCAGGAGCAGTAGGAGCAAGGAGCCGTCTGCCACTCACGCGCGCAGTAGAATAGTGGCATGAGTTTCGCCAACGCCGAACCGGCAGTGATCGGTCGGCCGGGCCGCGCGTGTCCACCCGGACCGCGCGGCATTACGTTTCTGTTGCGGCTCTTGCGCAGCCCGGACCGATGGCTCGATTTCCTGACGGAGTGCCAGCGGAAATTCGGCGATGTGGTCTACTTCCGCTTCCTCGGCATGCCTGTCTGTCTGATCAACGATGCTGCCGGTATCGAGCGGGTGCTGGTCACGGACAGTCAGAAGTTCACCAAGTCCATGGATTATCGCGCCTTGGCACGCGTATTGGGTCAAGGTCTGCTGACCAGCGAGGGCGAGGTCTGGAAGCGTCAACGGCGCTTGGTACAGCCGGCCTTCTTTCGCGAGCGCATCCTGTCGTACGGCGGATGGATGACTTCCTACACTACCCGTCTGCTCGAAACCTGGCAGGATGGCGAGGTGCGCGATGTGCACGGCGATATGAGCCGCGTGACGCTTGAAATTGCCGCGCGCTGCCTTTTCAATGCCGCCATCGAGGGCGACACCGGGACGATCGCCAAGGCCCTAAGCGTGGTGATGGCCCAAATGCCGAAGCTGAGCGGTTTCGCGGTTCTTCCCGATTGGGTGCCCGTGCCTGGCCTGGGCGCATTCCGCCGCGCGCTGGCCGATCTGGACAAGATCGTCTACAGCATCATTCGCGAACGGCGGGCCTCGGGCGAGCACCCCGGGGACCTGTTGGACATGCTGCTCGACGCGCGCGATGAAAACGGCGCGGGCATGTCCGACCTGCAATTGCGCGACGAGGTCATGACGCTGCTGCTGGCCGGTCACGAAACCACCGCCAACACACTCTCCTGGACCTTGTATTTGCTGGCGCAGAATCCGGAGCAGCAGTCGCGCCTCGAAGCCGAAGTGCACGCCGTGCTCGGCGGCCGGGTGGCGGAGGCCGGCGGTTTGCAGCGGCTGCCCTACACCCAGATGGTGCTCATGGAAGCCCAGCGGCTGTATCCACCCGCCTGGGCCATAGGGCGCAAGGCACTCCATGATTTTGAAGTCGCGAGCTATCGACTTCCCGCCGGCACCAATGTGATCGTCTCGCAATGGGTCATGCACCGCAATCCGCGGATCTACCCCGATCCCGAACGCTTCAATCCGGAGCGCTGGCGTGAGGAAGTCTCCGGCAGGCGCTGCCTGCCCCGATTCGGTTACCTGCCATTCGGAGCCGGTCCGCGGGCGTGCGTGGGCGCGAGCTTGGCGCTTACCGAGTCCGCCCTGGTGCTCGCCACACTAATGCAGAGTTTCCGGTTCTCGCTGGCATCGTCCGCGCCGGTAGAAGTTTTTCCGTCTGTGACGCTGCGCCCGAAACATGGCCTGCACTTGCGCGTAGATCGTCTCCAGTGACACGGAGGCGCGCTGCCTGTCCAACTTATTGTGTCGTGTTAGTCAGAACCGAGACAGTATCTGAAAACTGATTGGCGACCACCAGGCTGGGCAAAGCGCTACCATTCAAATTCGCCTGGATCATTCCGAAAGAACCGCTGCCCGCTACGAAAAAGGCGGGCAATTGGAAGGAGCCATCGCCACTCCCCGCCAGGACCGTAACGGCGGAAGTTGAGCCGCTTACCGCCACATCCTGATTGCCATCGCCATTGAAATCGGCCACGACCACTACGATGGGACCGATCCCAGTAGGATGGGTCACGGCGGGCTTAAAGGTGCCCTTGCCCTTGCCGATGAGTACGGCTATCGCATTGGCTCCATTCAGCGCTGCCACCAGATCCGGGATGCTGTCGTTATTGACGTCGCCAATGGCCACCGAATAAACGTTAGATCCAGCCGGGTAGTTGACCGCTGGCTTGAACGTCCCGTCACCCTTGCCTAATAGAATGGAAATTTCGCCGGCAGTGGAATCGGCTACTGCCAAATCCCAGTTCCCGTCCTTGTTCAAGTCGCCCACGGCTACCGAAACCGGGCCGGCGCCCACCACTTCGTTCACCGCCGCCTGGAACGTTCCGTCGCCGTTGCCCAGTAATATAGAGACAGTGCCGGAACCTTGATTGGCCACCACCAGGTCCTGGTTTCCATCGTTGTTGAAGTCCTGTACTGCCAGAGAAACAGGGCCGGTTCCCACCGCATAGTTCACCGCCGGCTGAAAAGTTCCATCGCCGTTGCCCAGCAGGATGGATATGTTATTAGAACCGTAATTAGCGACGGCTAAATCGAGGTTGCTATCATTATTGAAATAGCCTACGGCAACACCCTTCGGTGTGATGCCGGCCGCATAGCTAACGGCCGTCTGAAAGGCCCCGTTGCTGTTACCAAGCAGAACCGATACACCGTTGCCATAAGTGTCCGCAACCGCGAGATCCTGATTCCCGTCGTTGTTGAAATCGCCGGCGGCGACATCGATGGCACCGATCCCGGCGCTGGTGTTCTCGGCTGCGGCGAACCCGCCTTTGCCGTTGCCGAGCAGTACGGTAACCAGATTGGAACCGCTGCTGGCCACCACCAAGTCCAGTTTCTTGTCGCCATCTACATCGCTCACCGCGATCCCTTGGGGAGCCGTGGCCACCGAGTAGTCTACCGCCTTCCTGAAAGTGCCGTCGCCCTTACCCAGCAGAATCGAAACATTGTCGGCATTGGCGTTGGTTGTTACCAGGTCGGGATTTCCATCGTGATTGAAATCAGCTACCGCCAAGGATGTGACAAACAAACCCGCCGCGTAGTTCTTGGGCGTCTGGAAGGTGCCATCGCCGTTGCCCAGAAACATCGCTACCAAGCCATTGGGGTACGCGCACGCCACCGCTAAATCCAATTTCCCATCCTTGTTGAAGTCGGCCACCACTACCGCCACGGGATCGTTGGCAGTTTTATACAGCACCGGCGCGGCGAACGTACCATCGCCGTTACCTATCAGAACCGCTACACTGGTTTCGCCGTAAGTCACTACCAGGTCGGTCGTCCCATTGCCTAGGTTAGCGGCCGCCACTGACGCCGCCTGCGTAGCTCCCAGGTTTTGTTCCGTGGCAGTCTGAAACGTGCCATCGCCGTCGCCCAGCAGTATCGAGATCGTCGTAGACGAGTAATTGACTACTGCAAGGTCCAGCTTCTTATCTCCATTGAAATCGCCGATAGCCAGGTAATCCGGATTAACGCCGACCGGGTAATTAACCGCTGTTTGGAACGTGCCGTCGCTATTGCCCAACAGGATCGAAACATCGTTGGATGTATAGTTCACGACTGCCAGATCCAGGTTGCCATCGTGATTGAAATCCTTGGCTACTAAGAAGCGCGGCGATATGTCCACCGCATAGTTAACGGGTAGTTGAAACGTGCCATCGCCGTTACCCAGCAGGATGGAGATCTGGTTGGCGCCGCTGGCGGCCACCGCCAGGTCCGGTTTCCCATCGTGATTGAAATCGCCCACCGCCACGCTAGCCGGCACACCCGTGGCAGGAAATGCTTTCGCCGCGTTAAAGGATATAGTTTGCGCCGCCAATGCGCCGGCACACGCGCACACCACGCCGGCGCCCCACGCGGATTTCACAAGCCAGTTTCTCATTGGTTGTTCTCCTTGGAAGCGGCGATGCCGGCCCTGGTTAATGCCCGTGTCTGCGAGTGCTGTGGGAGCGCTGGTCGCCGTCCTTAATGCCGTCCCGATTGCGATCGATGCCGAAACGCACGCCAGATCCGGGCGGCACTCCCATGATGCTCAGCGTGTCTCCGGCTTGAATGAATTGGATGAGCTGCGCCTGCGTAAAGGGGCCCAGGCCGGTTGTATCTGTTTCGTAATTGTTGGACAAAGGCTGGTAGAGGCAGCCATGTAACTGGCCCTGTATGGTCCCTTGGCAAATCAAGTCGGCATTTCCGGCGGCGGCCTGGCTCTGCAAGGTTGCCCAGTCGCTGGCGATAGTCGGGTCACTCGTAACATTGGCCACAGTCACCGTGCGCGTGTATCCCACGGCCGGCGCGGTGCCGGTATCGAAAGAGACCAGAAACGCGGCCACATCGAGCTGCGTTTGCGGCGCGTTGGTAAAGCCGCCCAAAACGGGCTGGTCCAGCACTTGAATCAACGTAGAATTCGATCCATTGTTAGCCAGGCCAAATCCGTCGATGCTTTGCGATCCCGGTGCGTTCGAGAAATTCAGTTTTTGATAAATGTTGCGCAGCGCCGGTACCTTCAGCGGTTGGGCCAGATTCGTCCGCGCGACGATATTCAAATTACTGCCGGGGCCCGGATTAGAAGCATGGCATGCATTGCAGGTATTAGTCGGGGTAGAGTTGATAGGTGACGTGAGAAAAGCGTTCTGCCCATTGACGGCATTGCCTCCGTTAAGTGACGTGGAAAGCGTGCGGTCCAGATTTTCATTCGGATTCGGCTGGAACGCAATGGTATTGATGTAATCATTGAAGGCCGCCATCTCATCGGTAGTGAGCGCGGTTCCCCCCAACAGATCGTCGAACAAGGTGGCGAACGCGGTGAAATTGGGTTCATCGCCCCGCCAGTGCAGCGGATTAGTATTCACCAGACCGCGCAGCGTGCGCGTGGTCATCGGCCCCTTCATAGGATTCATGTTATAGGTGTGGCCGTTGTTGATTACTGTTTCCATCGACCCCCCCGGGTCGCCCAGGTCCCACGCCAGCAGGTCCATATCGGCATCTATATGGCAGGTAGAACAGGCGCCCGTCCCGTTACCGGAAAGCTTGGCGTCGTACAGGTAACCGCGGCCGCTCAGGATCACAGTAGGCGTGGGATCGAACGTGCCCGTGGGAATTTCCTCGAGTACCGTATTGGTCGAAGTGCTGATCACGGTAATCGAGTTCGACAAGCGATTGAGCGTGTAGAGCAGTTGGCTCAGGGGATTGATAGCCAGGCCGCGCGGCCCGCGCTTGGTCACTGGGTTCACTTGCGAGCCTGTGGCCGGGCCAATCTCGATAATCGAAAGGATCTGCCCGGTATCACTGACTTGCGCCACGCGATCCGTGCCAAATGCCGCCACCCAAAAGAATTTTCCGCTGGGATCGAAGCGTATCGCCGCCGGTTGCGACAGCGCCGTGGTCAGCGCCGTCGGATTGGGCAGCACCGTGTAGTCGATCCCCGGATTCAGATCGTACGCCGTCACCTGGCCGGACGGCTGAATCACCGAGACGCGATTGTCCACCCAGTGGCCGCGCAGGTTGGGCATAAAACGAATCAGGTTCCGGGAGTTGGTGTTCGCCACATATATGTTCCCCGTATGTGGCTGTACCCCGATCCCCAGATTGATCGTCCCCACGCCGGAGTAATAGTTCGTCACCGCCAGTGTGCTCGTGTTGATCACCGCCACATCGTTATCCGGCATGGTGTAGTTGATGTACCACGACCAGGACGGATCGGAGGCATCAATGATCAATCCCACCGGCGGTGGCTTAGGCAACTGGGGATTGGTGGGCGGCGGTTGCGGCGGCGCGACGCTCTCCGGCAGAATCGTGCTGTGATTGCCGGATAGCGCGAACGCCACGTATATCTGCGTGCCTGCCTGGTTCACTGCCAACGCGCGAGGGTTCTCACCGAATAGCGGAATTGACTGGACCAGTTGGCGGGTCGCAATATCGTATACATTCACCATATTGCTGCGCGACACGCTGACGAATGCGTTGTTCCCTGCGAATACAATGTCCGCCGGTTCGTCCTTGCAATAGATGGTATCGGTAACAATGCCCTGCGCAACCGAAACGATACTGATGCTGTCGGAAACCTGGTTCACCACCCAGGCCTCATCGTCGTTGGTGGGATTCGCCGCCACCGATACCGGCTCAATGCCCACCGGGATCTCGACGATCAGCGAGGGCGCGGCCGGATTGGCGGTCAGATCGAATACCGAGACGCGCGCGTCCGGCGTATTCAACGCGAATAATCGCGTGCCGTCCATCGTCATCCGTATGGGATTAGTTTGGGCGCCCTCAAAGTTGACAAACTCCGATGGCGGGACTTGTCCCTGAGTCAGGACCGGCAACAGTAGCAAGCCCACACCTGTGACCACTGCCGCAAACTTCATATGTAATGCTTGCCCTCCTGACGGGACCGCCGTGGCGCGCCGATCCTGTGATCGTAAAGAGTATACAATGCGGGCGGTGCGGGCGCGCTGGAAACTGGACTATTTCACATCTAGCCGGTTCCAGTACTCCCAAGTTGTATTACACGCCGATCAGGTTGAGAGCTGGGGATTGGGCCCCGGCGCGTGTTTAGCTGGTTGGTAGTACCCCGGCCAGCCACGCACGTACTGCCGCCAGGCGTTCCCGCAGTTGGTTCCTGGTTCGGCTCTGGCCGATGTGCCAGATCTCCCGTGCCTTCGTTTTGACCGCCGTTTTGACTGTCGGTAACGCCGGGCGCGTGCCCGGCGTACGCCAATCTTGCCGGGCGGGTAAAAGTTGCGTTAGGCTTAGAAACAGCCCGCCATCGGCCCCGCCGCGATTCAGGGCGGAGACCGACGGCACGGAGCACGAACGCCCGATGAATTCGGAACTGGAAGCCCTGCGCCAAGACCAGCGGCTCTACCGCGAGTTGTTTGAAGAAAGCTTGGGGCTGATGTGCGTTCACGATCTGGATGGCGTTTTGCTTGTCGTCAATCCAGCGGCGGCCCAATCCCTCGGTCTCCGGCCGCAGGATGGCATCGGCGTGAGCATGAAGCGCTTTCTGGCCCCTCCGGTGCAACATCTTTTTGACGATTACCTCGACCGCATCCGGCGTAACCGTAGTGACGCGGGACTGATGCGGCTGGTCGCCCGCGACGGTAGCGAACGCATCTGGCTTTACCGCAACATTCTGTACGAGGAGCCCGGCTCGCCGCCGCGCGTGCTGGGCCATGCGCAGGACATCACCCAGCGGGTACGCGCCGAAGAGGCGCTGAAAGACAGCGAACGGCGCTTTCGCAGCATGGCCGATACGGCGCCGGTATTTATCTGGGTGACCGGCACTACCGGCCAGTGCGAATTCGTAAATAAGGCCTGGCTCGATTTTTCGGGCCGGCCCTTCGATGACGAACTGGGAAGCGGCTGGATGGAAGGTCTCGATCCCGAAGATCGGGAACGCTGCCTGGCGGATTTCGCCCAAGCCATCGCCAATCGCGCCAAGTTCCAAGGCGAGTATCGCATGCGGCGCGCCGATGGCGAGTACCGGTGGATCCTGACCGCCGGGACGCCGCGTTTCAACTCCGCGGGACAATTCGAGGGCCACATAGGCTCGTGCGTGGACGTGACCGAGGCGCGGCGCGATCGGGAGGCGTTGCGGGCGGCGCGCGATGAATTGGCCAGACGGGTCGCGGAACGCACCGCCGAACTCGTGCTCACCAACGAAGCACTGCGCCAATCCCAGCAGCATTATGAGGTACTCACGAACCTGGCTCCTGTGGGCATTTTTCGGACGGACGCCCAGGGCCGCTTCCTCTACTTCAATGAACGGATCTGCGAAATCTGCGGCTTCAGCCCGGAGGAAGTACGCCAGGGCTTCTGGGACCGCATTCTGGAGCCCGAAGAGCAGGCCCGGGTCTCAACGGAATGGATCAAAGTGGTGGGGGGCAGCGCGCCGGGTTCCCTGGAGCACCGCATTCGACGGCGCGATGGCACCACCGTCTGGGCCCTGACTCACTTCGCCGCGGAACGGGGACCACGCGGCGAGGTGGTCGGATGCATCGGGACGGTGGCCGACATCAGCGCCCGCAAGCATGCAGAGGAGGAAAACCGCAAGCTGGAAATCCAGGTACAACACGCCCAGCGCTTACAAAGTCTCGGCATTCTGGCCGGAGGCCTGGCGCACGATTTCAACAATCTGCTCACCATCATTATGGGGCACGCCCGGATCGCCCGGCTGGAACTACCGCCGGAGTCGCCGGCACTGGAGAATTTGGCCGAGATCGAGACGGCCACCAGCCGGGCCGCGGAATTGACCAGCCAGATGCTGGCCTATTCCGGCAAGGGCCGTTTTACCCTGCAGGCTGTCAACCTGTCACGCGCGGCGGAGGAAATCGCTAAACTGCTGCACACGATGATCCCCAAGAAGACGGCGATCCAATTCAACCTCCCGCACGATTTGCCTGCCATCCAAGCCGATCCGGCCCAGATTCGGCAGATCGTGATGAACCTGATCACGAATGCGGCGGAGGCCATTGGGGAAGCCGGCGGGTCGATCCAGGTCTCGACGGGTGTGATGGATGTCGATCGGACCTATCTTTCCGGTACCTACTTCGACGACCATCTGCCGGCAGGCCGCTACGTATTTCTGGAGGTTTGCGATACCGGATGCGGCATGAGTCCGGAAACGCAGGCGAAAATCTTCGATCCCTTTTTCACAACCAAGTTCACCGGACGCGGCTTGGGCCTGGCCGCTGTAATCGGCATCGTGCGCGCTCATCATGGCGCCTTGAGCGTGTCCAGCCAGCCGGGACGCGGTTCCACGTTCCGGTTGTTGTTTCCGGGCACCGGGAAAATGGAGGAGCCGCACACGGAAGCGCCGCTGATGGCCCGCCTGGCGAGGGGCAGCGGCACGATTCTGGTGGTCGACGATGAATCGGGCATGCGTAACCTGGCGCGCACGATTCTGGAGAATTCCGGCTACACGGTTTTGACGGCCTACGATGGCGGCGATGCCATTCGGGTTTTCCGGCGGCATGCCGGCGAAGTAGCGGCTATAGTGCTCGATCTGACCATGCCGGTCATGAATGGGGAGGAAACTGCGGCCGAGTTACAGCGCATCCGAGCCGGAATCCCTATTATTCTTTCCAGCGGATACAGCGAGCATGAGGCGGCCGGGAATTTTGGCGGCCTGGGGCTGGCCGGCTTCCTGAAAAAACCCTATGTGCCAAGTGAACTCACGAGGGCCGTACAGAAGGCCATTGAGCGGCCCATGATCGGGTGACCCGGGTGACCTGGCCGTACCCCCCTTTCTTTTTCCCCCAAATTAGGATATAAGAATCTAGATAGCCTATATTCGCGAGTCGTAAAATGAAAACGTCGTACAAAACCGCATTTTGCATTCTAGCCCCCCTCGTGTTGGCCTCCGTTGCCTTCGGCCAGCAAGACTATATCGGTCGTTACGACGTATATACGGGATACATGTATCTGAGCAGCCCACTCATCAGCCTTGGCGAACCTGGCTTCAACACACAGGTCGGAATGCAGCCGGCAAAATGGTATTCGTTGGGTTTCGACTTCAGCGCGGGGAGTGGAGATACTACCCTCAACCCCACGATGCTGAAGTCTTCACTGCAGCAGCAGATCGCCGCGCAATTGGCGCCGCTAAAAAGCGCGGGACTGCTGCCGGCCAGCTATGAACCGTTAGTGCCCATGCATTCGCGATCGCAGACCTATGCCGCTGGTCCGAAGATCAACTATCGCCATTTTCGGGCGGTCACATTGTTTGTCAATCCAGATTTCGGCGTCATCCACGAGACCGCCATCCCGCATCCCACCGACACCATCGGCAGGGCGCTGGTCGAGAACCTGGCGCCTTCCGGGACGAAGCAGGAGTATACATGTTTCTACGGAATCGGTGGCGGGATGAACCTCAGCGTGACCCGCCACTTCCTCGTGAAGGTGCACGTCGATTTTGTGCGCGATCACTTGTTCTCCGATCTCTTGAATTGGCAGAATTCCGTGCGTTTCTCGTTGGGCCCGGTCTTTCAGTTTGGCAAGGACATTGCCGCCCAGAAGTAACTGGAGGCGGGCTTTAGCCGGCGCGGGGCTTCAGCCCTGCTACTTTCTGACGGCGGTGCTTCCTGATACACTGACCTTTCTACATGCTATCGATTGTTATCCCCGTGCACAACGAGGAGCCCTCCATCCTCCGTCTGTACGACCGGCTGACTGCCGTGCTGGAGCCGCTCCGCCGACCCTACGAAATTCTATTCATCGACGACGCCTCGACCGACCGCAGCTTCGAGCTGTTGGCCAACCTGGTGGAAACGGACGGGCATTTGAAGGTGATCCGGCTGCGCCGGAACTTCGGCCAAAGCGCCGCATTATCGGCCGGCTTTCACGAGGCCAAAGGCGACGTGGTCATCGCCATGGACGGCGATCTGCAACATGCGCCGGAAGATATCCCTGCGCTGCTGGCCAAGATCGACGAAGGCTACGACATTGCCAGCGGCTGGCGCAAAGAACGCGTGGACAATCCCCTGACGCGCAAGATTCCATCGCGCATCGCCAATTGGCTGATGGCCAAGGCCTCGGGTATCGACCTGCGCGATTTCGGAACCACATTTAAGGCCTACCGCGCCGAAGTGCTCAAAGACGTGAATCTGTACGGAGAACTGCACCGCTTCATACCGGCGTTGGCCAGCTTTTACGGAGCGCGCGTGGCCGAAGTGCCCATTCACAATACGACGCGCGCGGCGGGCGATTCGCACTATGGGATCGGGCGCACCTTCCGGGTGATGTTCGATATCCTGACTATCAAATTTCTGTTGAAATACTTTACCCGGCCGATGCACTTTTTCGGTTCGCTGGGCTTGGCGGGGACCGGCCTGGGCGGGATGATCATGTTCTGGCTGTTGATTCGTAAAGTGCTGGGACATGAGCTGATCATGGTGGAGCACGGTCCTCTGATGATCGCCGGGGGCCTGTTGCTGCTGGGCGGCCTGATGATGTTCAGCACCGGGCTGATCGGCGAAGTCATGATCCGTACATATTTTGAGAGTCAGGGACGGCGCATCTACGCCGTGCGGGAGATCCTGACGCGCAAGCAGCGGGGCGTTGCCGGCGGCACGCGTGGCTAAGCATGGCTAAGCCGCGCCATCGGCTGTGTAGTAAACTGGAATTTAATACCAGCAATTCCAAAGTTTTGGAGGTTCCATGAAGTTCCGTACTGTGGCCATGCCCGCCTTGGGGGTACTGTTCTGCGCGCTCGCCGGTTTCGCGCAAACCACTTCCGCGTTTGAAGGAGACGTCAAGGGCGAGGACGGCGCGCCGCTGAAAGGCGCGTTGGTGAAAATCGATCGCGAAGACATCAAAGGTCATTACCAGGTCAAAACCGATAAGAAGGGACACTACTTCTACGGCGGCCTGCCCCTGGGCACTTACAAGATCGTGCTCGAGGTGAATGGCAAGGACGTCGAGGGCGCTTCCGTCGACAAGGTGCACTCAAAGCTCGGCGATCCCACGGTCAATGACTTCGACCTGCAGGCACTCGCATCCAGAAAGAAGGCGCTGAACCAGGCGGCCGACACCGGCAACCTGTCCAAAGATCAGGCGCGCGGCATGACCGCCGAAGAGAAAGCCGCGTTCGAGAAGGCCAATAAGGATCGCGCGGAACTGAAGGCTAAAAATAAGGAGCTGAATGAGGCTTATAATGCCGGCAGAGAGGCCCTGAACGCCAAGCAGTTCGACGTAGCTGTGGTCCAATTTACCAAGGCCTCCGGAATGGCGCCGGACCAGGAAGTGGTTTGGGCCGCTCTTGGCGATGCCGAAGTCAACCTCTCTAAGACCAAGACCGGTGCGGAACACGACGACGCCATGACCAAAGCGCTGGATGCGTACAAGAAGGCCATGGAATTGAAGCCGGAAGACGCGGCAGTCCACAACAACTACGCGCTGGCACTGGCACAGGCTAAGAAGTTCGATGAGGCCGAGGCCGAACTGGGCAAAGCCGCTCAGCTCGATCCACCCAGCGCCGGAAAGTACTACTACAACTTGGGCGCCTTGCTGGTGAATAACGGCCAGTCCGAAGAAGCGGGTGCGACGTTCAAGAAGGCTATTGACGCCGATCCGAAATATGCCGATGCGCAATACCAATACGGCATTTACCTGATCGGCAAGGCCAAGCTGGGCGCAGATGGCAAGTACGAACCGGTGCCGGGCACGCGCGAAGCTTTCCAGGCGTACTTGGATCTGAAGCCCGATGGGCCATATGCGGAATCAGCGAAGGGCATGCTAGCCAGCCTCACCGCTTCGGTGGACACTTCTTATCAGAATCCGGCGGCCAAGAAGAAAACCACCAAGAAGAACTGAAATCCACGGCGGTGCGATAATAATTGCAGGGCGCAAAAAGAGCACCCTGAAGCTTCGGCATGCGCTTTTTGTTTCGCATCGTTATCATACCGCTGTTGCTGTTCTGGCTGGTGCGAACCATCCTCAGGTCGATCCTGGCAGGAGTGAACACGCAGGTTGCCGCCAAACCGGCGCGGCAGGCGCCTACGGTTTCCGCCGGCGGTGAATTGAAGAAGGATCCGGTTTGCGGCACGTATGTCTCGGAAGATACGGCCGTAACCAAGCGCATTAACGGCCAGACGATACACTTCTGTTCGCCCGGCTGCCGCGACAAGTACCGCGCTGCTTCCTGATATGTGCAGTTTTTAATGGCAGCGGGCGCCGTGCACGTGATACGGCACATAGTAGCGCGGGTCATCACGCATCACGATTTCGAAGCCCTCGGCCGACAAGAAACCTTTCACAAAATCCAGCGTGCGGAACTGCTCGCCTTCGCCGCGCCCGGCGCGAAAATCATGCGCGGCGATGCATACGAATCGCGTACGCCGTAGCGCCTCGGCGCAGCCGGGCAGCGCGCGCCGCTCCGCGCCTTCAATATTCATCTTCAGGAAGTCGATCGCGCCTACGCCGTATTCCCTGGTCAATTCGTCGAATCGTACCGCCGTTACCGTGTGACTTTTCGGGCCAGGCTCGCCGCCGCGCACGTAGTTGGATTCCCATACCGGCAGTGTTTCGATCTGCAATTCCTCCGCGCGATCCATGCAGGCGTAATTCAGGCACGTCACGTTCGCCAGCCGATTGAGTTCGCACATCTTGCGTAGTGCGGCAAAGGAAACCGGATGCGGCTCCACCGCCCACACACGCCCGGCCGGCCCGGCGGCGCGCGAAAAAGCAAACACATCCTCGCCTCGACCCGCGCCGATATCCACGATCACATCGCCCGCGCGCGGTTTGTACAAATGGATCCAGTAGTCTTCCGCATCGCGCAGATATTTGCGGGCCTGTCCCGCCCAGCGCGGCCAGTCGGGCTCGGCCACCCGAAACATGTCGGGATCCGGGAAGTAATCCACACCAACGCGGCGCACCCACATGCCGTCCCAGAAGATCTCGATATCCACTTCCGGCAACGCGGCGCGGGCGAGTTGCGTGGCTTGGCGCGCGAGCCGTGCACGGTCGCCAGCGTCTGTCTCAGTCAGCCACATGGCTTGCCCGCTTGAGGCGCAGCGCCAGCAGCCGGCGCCGTTCGTCGGAGAGCGGCGGCCGCGCAGGTGATCCGTGCGGGACTGCCCGCCTTCTGGGCGACTGCAACACCTTTTGGAGATAGGCCTCGAAGGGTGCGGCATTCAGGCCCCGCGCATAGGCCAGGGCGGCGCGGCGGGAATCGTCCGCCAGTTGCTCGTAATGCGCGCGGTTGTTCAGGAGGCGTTCGAGGACCGCCGCCCACGGATCCACGTCTTGCGGCGGGATCTCGACCGCCGGTACCATCAACTCATCGACCGCGGGCCGATACCGTGCCACGGGGCTGACCGGCAGCAGGTAGTCGACGCCCAGCATAGCCTCCGCCAGGCCGCCCACGTTGCTGGCCATTACCGGAATACCGCGCGACATCGCTTCCAGGATCATGCGCGATCGCGCTTCGGCCCACAGCGAGGGCGCCAGCATCACGCGCGTGCAGCGCAGCAGATCGTCGATGTCATCCACCGGCGGCAGAATGGAGACGTTCGGCAGCGCGCGCAGTGCCCGGAAATCGGCGGCTGTGGTTCCCCAGGTGGGAACCGCTGCAAACTCGACGCGCGGGAAGCGCTCGGCCAGCGCCAGAAAGATCGAGATGCCTTTTACGGCGCACGGATTCACCATGCTGACGAAAGAATTCTCGAACCGGCCCAAGCGCGCGGGGATGCCAGGATCGAGCAACGAAATCGGCAAATGGACAGCCTCCACCGCGCCCCATTTGCGAGTATATTGGGCGACGTATTCGCTCACCGCTACCACGCCGTCGGTCTGTCGCAGCGCACCGGCCAGGAACTCGCTGGGCAATCCGCCGTCCGGACCGAATGGCAGCGCGATGGTCGCACGCACCAGGTAGACCACCCGGGCGCATGCCGCGCGCAGGGCGACCTCGAGCATCAGGTGCGCCGCATCGTCGGTCGAGGCCAGGATGATCTCCGGTACAAAATCGCGCACCTGGGCGGTGAAATAGGCGCGGAGATTGGGCTCGCGCGTCAGGATGCGGACTTCCACTCCATTCAAGCGGAACTCCACACCGGACGGTTCACACCGCGGAATGATCCGACGCGTGCTCAGTTCGCGCACCAGGGCCCCGTGCGCCTCGGCCGTGAAATGTTCCACGCGCGCCACCACGCGCACTGGGTGTCCTCTGGCGGCCAACGCTTCCATCAACAGGCGGTTCGATTTGTCGCCGCCGCCATAAGATGGAAAATAAAGCGAATTATGTGCCAGCAGGATGCGCAACTCTCATGTTGCCACAGAGCGTGGCTCGCTCGCGCTCGCCGTGGGCGGTGGCTGGTGGCTGGTGGCTGGTGGTTGTGCCTTTAACCGGCTGAAGTTCTGACTCGGGCGATCAGGATATCTTCGACCGCCTTGAGATCCTCGCTTGACAGCCTCCAACTCGCCGCCTTGGCATTGGCCCTGACCTGATTCGGCGACTTCGCTCCCGCGATCACTGATGCGACCGCGGGTTGCGCGGCTAGCCACGAGACCGCCAATTCCAGCATGGTATGGCCGCGTTCCGTCGCGAATTGGGTGAGCGACTCCACCAGGGCCAGGTTCTCATCCGTGAATACTTTCGGGCCCCATCCGTCGTGCCCGCGGCTGCCTTCGGGAAGCGGTTGTCCCCGACGATATTTCCCAGTGAGAAGTCCACTGGCCAGCGGGAAATATGGTACAAGTGCGATGCCCTCCCGCACGCACTCGGGAATGACTTCGGCTTCGGGCTCGCGGTAGACCATGCTGTATTGGTTCTGTACACTCACGAAGCGCGCGCCGCCCTTGGCGGCAGCCTCCGCCTCGCGCAATTGCGCTCCCGAGAAGTTGGAACAGCCAATCTCGCGCACCTTGCCGGCCCGCACCAGTTCATCCAGCGCGCCGAGCGTGTCCGCGATGGGAACTTCAGGATCGGGCTGGTGCAGCTGATATAGATCGATGCGATCGGTTCCCAGGCGCTGCAGACTATCGTCGACGGCCCGCCGCACATATTCAGGATGCGCGCCGCGCCGCTGCTCGTCCATCTTCATACCGAATTTGGTTGCGATTAACACCGTGTCGCGGCGTTTTCCTAAAGCCAGGCCCAAAAACTCCTCGCTGGCGCCCGCGCCGTAGATATCCGCCGTGTCGAAGAAGTTGATACCGGCGTCCAGCGCGGCATCCACGGCGGCCGCGCTGGCCTCCCGGCCAACCCGCCAGCCGAAGTTGTTACAGCCGAGGCCGACAACCGTTGCCTCCAGCGACCCGATGCGACGTGTTTCCATGTTCCCTCCAGGTGATTATGATGGCCCGTTATACTGACGGGATGCAGTGGTTCGAAAACGAAGTATTCTGGCAGACATTCTATCCGTTCATGTTCGGCGAGGGCCGCACGGCCGCCGCTTCCGCCGAAGTAGAGCGGGTGATCGCGCTCAGCGGCATCACCGGCGGCCGCGTCCTGGATCTCTGCTGCGGACCCGCACGCCATAGCTTGATTTTGGCGCAGAAGGGGTTTGCCGTCACCGGTGTGGACCGCTCGCCTTTCCTTTTGGGCAAAGCGCGCGAGTTGACCGCGGGCGCCGCCGTGGAACTGGTGGACTGCGATATGCGCGATTTCGTACGGCCGAGCCATTTCGATCTCGCCCTGAGCCTTTTCACGTCTTTCGGCTATCTCGAAACGCGCGCGGAAGACCTGGCGGTGCTGCGCAATGTACGCGCGAGTTTGAAGCCGGGCGGCGTTTTCGTAATCGATGTGATGAGCAAGGAATACGTGATATCGCAGGGCACTCCCACGCATTGGGAGACGTGGCCCACCGGTGAGATTCACGTAGCGCATTACGATGTTTTCCCCGGCTGGGGACGGCTGCGCGTCGAATGGCTGCTGGTGGATGGCGAACGCGCGCGGCGCTTTGAGTTTGAGCACAACATGTACTCGGGCCAGGAACTGGCGGCGATGCTGGAGCAGGCGGGGTTCGCGGAGGTGCAACTCTTCGGGAGTCTGGATGGCACGCCCTATGATGCGTCGGCGACGCGGCTGGTCGCGCGGGCGGAGGCCCCAGGCACCCGCGCACAGGCGGAATCGGTTTCCAACTAATTTGGCGGAATTGGCGGCGCTGGCCGGCGCCCCTCGCGATCGGCTTTACGCAACAGTGCGTCTTTGATGCGCTTTTCGATCGCAGCGGCTTCAGTGTCTCTCTTCGTCTCGCGCAGAATCCGGGTGTAGATGCGCAGGGGCGCATCCATCACCTCATCCGGCGCCTTGGCCAGGTCGCCGATCTGCACCGTCCGGCGGTACAGGTCGGCCGCGTCGTCCAGCTTGGCTTCCATCAGCAGTACGCGACCGGTTTGATTCAGACTGGCGATGTACGTCTTGGCGCGCAAGGCCAGCGACTCCATGGCGCTCTTTTCGGCTTCTTCGTAGCGGTGCTGGGCCGCGTAGAATTCGGCCATCTTATCCAGCGTCAGCGCCACCATGGGATGATCCTGCCCGGCGTTCTTCTCCCAAAGACTCAGCAGCCGTTTGTACTGCGCTTCGGCTTCCGGATATTTCTGCAGTCCAAATTGGACATAGGCGAGTGAATCGACGGAAGGGATCAGCTCCGCGGTTTCGGGTCCATCGGCGGCTTCGCGCAAACGCACGGCGCGCAGCAACAACGGTTCGGCGTCCGCGTACTGCGAGCCATCCCGATAGATGCCGGCCAGCGCCTCGATGGCCTGGAGGCATTGCGGATCGCCAGGTTGCGCCAGGTTCCATTCCGGTATGGCGCGCTTCAGCAATTCAATCGCAGGTTCCTCCTGGCCGGCTTGCTGGCGCAGGACCGCGGTCAGCGTCAGATCGCGAGCCAGGCCAGCCCGCGCGCCGCCCGTTTGGCCGTCACGAATCTTGATGGCTTTCTCCATGGCGGCTAAGGCCGGCTCGGTACGCCCTTGCGCGCGGTTAGCTGTGGCGATCTCCTCCAGGACCCCCGCTAATTCGGGGCTGCTTTCACCAAATGACTTGGCGGCCTCGTCCGCGGCCTTTTGCAGCGATTGATCCGCGTGTACAGGGTCGCCCGTATCGCGCTGGACGGCGGCGCGCAAGCGCAGACAGTCCAGCAGCAATGCCGCGTCGCCTCCCGTTCGCGCCGCCTGTTCCGCGGCATCGAAATGCGCCAGCGCCTCCGTGAATTGCTGTTGGGCGTAAGCCTGTCTTCCTTTATCCAACTCCGCCTGGCCGCTGGACGTGTCATCTGCCATCGCAGATGTGAGAAACGCCAGGGAGAGGAGTGCGGTGTGCCACATGCGTCGGCCTCCTTTTAAGCACGGTTCCACCTTAGAATAGACGCCGGTAAGAGCCGTTTTGCTCCGCGCAATCGATTTACATGTAGGTAGCGTAGCCGAACATGGCCATCAAGCCCAGCATCGGTACGCGGGCCAGTGCTCTCGGTATGGATAAAGGCACCGCGAACTCGATTGCGCCAGCCGCCGGCTGGCGGACGTGAACCTGGCTGGTAGGGAATGAGGCGCTGGCCGGACCGGTAAGTCCCAGGAACTCTTCTACGATTTTGCGGGAGTTAGGAACGGCTGAAAGATAAGTCACTGTCGCCACGCCGCCGGATGGATCGAACCAGAACGCGACACCAACGGCCTGGTGGTCCGGAACATTGGCCGCATCCTTACCGTGAAATGGCGAAGTGGGGTCCAGTGTTGAGTCTGCTCGCTCGTAGTGGCGCACGCCCCATACTGGTGCGTCGGTGTTCACGTATTTCCATTCCGGCAGAGTTTCGGGCAAAGCGCGCGGCCCGGAGGCTGCGTGCATGCGCGCCAAGACCGTGCGCAGGTAATCCGCGTTAGTAGCCACGAGGACTACGTTTTTCCGCGGAAAGCCGACGAATGTCGTCCAGGTGTCTTTCTCCTGCGTTTCCTCGAAAACGGCGATGTTCACACCCTCGATCTTCTCGATGCGCTTCGCCGATGCAGCTTTGTGCATGAAGGCGTCGCTATCAATGACCGATGCACCATCCATCACCGCAATGGTGCAGCCCTCGAACAACGTTCCCCCTAAGTCTTTAGGAGGTCTAAAGCGGCGCGACCCTTCCACTAACAACGCCACGTTGGTGCCGCTCAGAAACGCCCGCAGGCCGCCGTTTTCAAAGGAAAACAAGCCGGCGGCCAGCCCTTCGATTCCGAGCTTCAACTCTTCGGCGGAGGGCGCATCCAAGGCCGGGCCGTTGCCTACCGTGCCGAAATCCTTCAACGCAAATGGTCCATTGGCGCCCATGACAGTTTCCGTATCGGGAGGCAGCCACGTTAAGACGTCCTTCAATTCGGGCTGTTCGGCCGGGGCCGCGCACCAGCCAACCGCGGAGACGAGCAGGACTCCGGAGGCACACCAGGCGATGAACCGCATCCTCACTCCGCCGGCTTTCCTGCCATACGCCACGACCACATCAGGAACGAAGTCGAAGTCAGATCGATGGCCGGCTCCGTAGTGCTATAAGACTGCACATTGTCCCGGTACACAGCTTTCTGCGACGAATTGTAAGTTCCGTCATTACCGTTGAATATCTGAAACGGATTGCCCCCATTGGCGGGACAAAGCTTCATGCCGGACAGGGTACCTGCAGTTGCGGCGTAGGCCGGGCCTTCCGAAGCCGCGCCCCACAACACCGGCACCCCGCCCGACGTACCGTTCAGCGCGCCCACGATATTGGCAACCTGATGCTGGATGCAGTCCGGGAATATGGTGGAACCATCGCCCACGATGAACGACGACCCCCACGCGTTCGCCCCCATTATATTTGCCAGCCAGCGGCGCGAGTAAGTATCATACGAGCGGTCGCCCGTCAGGTAATGAGCTTCACTCGCCATCACAGATATGCCTGCGCCATGCGAGGTCGTGTCGCCATTCCATGCGTCGCCGAAACCCCAGGCATCCTCACCCGCCTGCGATATAGCATCGCCAACCTGTTTCAACAGTTGACTGCGAATGCCCGCGGCAGTCACTGCCAGACCAGCCGGATCGCCCGCCGCCTGGAGCGCCCGATACAACTCGAAATGGGCCAATCCACTGACATCGTATAGATTCAATGTATCTGCATAACCGGCATCATAGATCTTAGTAATATAGTTACTGGCAAACTGTGCCGCCTGATTCAGGTATGTCATCGGATTAGTAACAGGCAATCCCGGCGGCAGTTTCCCTCCGGCGGACTTGAGCGCAAAGTACAGCTCGGCCGCTCCCAGTTCCATATCGTCGTCCCACACCGTCTCCGGATATCCGTCGAACGGCATAATCGTGAGCAGGCAGCCGGAACTGCAGGTCCCGCTGCCCACCGCCGCGGCCGGGTCTGAATACGATGTGTCAGCCAGCGCGAAGATGTCTTCCGCATTTAGGAGACACTGATTGGCGAAGGCCGGATCAGCCGTGCGGTTCAGTTGATAGCACGCGGCAAACGCCGCCGCCAGGCGCCCAGCCAGATTCGGGCTGATGGACGCTCCCGCGGCTCCTGCCACAAACGCCGGCCGATGGCAGATGTATTGTGCGGCGCCCGGGCAGCCGTCCCAATCATCGTCGGCCTGTGGCAGGCGCCAGATATCATAGTCGCTCAGAAGATCGGGGAAGTTAGTCCAGTCCTGGCTGTTGCCAACCTGGTAGTAAAGCGTCTTGGTCGAATCGTCCCACATCTTCATCAGGAACTCGATGCCGAAGCGCGCCTCCGGTCCGAAGTCCGCCGATGCCGGTGCGCCGGCGGCGGTTCCCGCGTACGAAATGGAGTTCGGCGGCGCGGCTGGATTCAACGGCGCCTGTGCACCCATCTGACCTGGAAAATCCCGGATGCCGATCTGCTGCAGCGTCACCGTGTAGCTGGTGGTCTCGACGTATTTCATATAGTCGCCCGCATCCCACCATCCACCGGACGCATCGATCACGGCACCGGTGGGAGTCAAAGGCCTTCCCGTAGTGGTGATGGAATCGTTGCTGTTCAAAGGCGGAGTTTGAAAGACGCTGGCACTGCGGTCATTGAGATGTCCAGGCGCGGTACGCAGCGCGTTGGCGATATAGTTCGGCCCATCGCGTTCGGTCTGGTAGAAAAACCTGGTATTCAGCAGCAGTCCGGAGTAGAGAGTAACCGGGTCTGCCACCGCAAACACAGGCGAAACGGCGGCCGCCGGACCGGTGACCGAAATGGTGTAACCGTCGCTCGACGGAACAGTAAAGTCCAGCGCATATATGGAATACGTCAGCGTGGCGCTATTGCTCCAGGTGCCGAGCAACGCACCAATTGGCGCGGAATACACCGTTGAGCCGCTGGAGTTCAAAACATGGAACGTCGCGCCTGTTTCCGTGGCGGTGGACATGAGATACGCGCGAAAGGGCGGGCTACCCGCTTCGTAGCCAACCTGGTTGACACGCACATAGGCAGTCTGCGCCATGGCCGCCGGGGCACTGGCTAAGAGCCCCAATACCGCGACCAGCGGTTCGCGAAAGAGAGTCACAGGATTCACCTCTTCGTCCATTGTAGGCTAGTGGAGGACGGTAACTTCTATAACTTGGACTGCGAATCGCGAAGTCGTCGCCGCACGAGACCGCGTTCCGCCACTAGGCCGAAAACCGTCAGCGATATCCGTTGTATTCTATGGCCAGAAGGGCCGGCCATGCGATACACAACTCCAATAATCCTCATTTGGATGCTGGGAGCGGCCTCCGCTTTCGCGGAGAATAAACAAGTGTTGGCCGAGGACGTGTTCAAGAATATCCAAACGTTCAAGGGCAAGCCTGCGGCGCGCGTGATCCCCGCCATGGACGCGCTCACTGGGCTCTTGGGCGTAGAGTGCACCTACTGCCACCTCGCGCGCGAATGGGATACAGACGACAAGCCTCCCAAGCAGACGGCGCGGAAGATGTTCGAAATGATCGACTATCTGAACGAGTCGTATTTCGCCGGCCAGAATCGCATCTCATGCTGGACATGCCACCGCGGACACCCAAAGCCACTTGCTCCGGTGGCCGACGCGCGCCGCAAAAAACAGGCGAGAGAGCTGATGGCAATTCCCGCGGCGGATGAAGCGAAGCCCGCCGAACAGGTCTTCCACGACATCCAGTCGCTGGCTGGCGTCCCTGCCGGACAGTTACCGGGAATCATGGCGTACTTCAACGGCGCGCTCGGCGTCGACTGTTCGCACTGTCACCTGACCGGTCAATGGGACAAAGACACGCCCGGCAAACTCAAAGCGCGGACGATGCTTACCATGGTGACCGCAACAGTCAATAAGTTTTACGGCGGATCGGGCCCGTTGGGCTGCCCGGACTGCCACCAGGGCAGCGTGAAGCCGCAGTTCTTGCCGTAGGTGGAGACACACATCTCTACCGATACGACCGGACATCGTCCCGCATCGTATCCGAGTTCACGAGCGTCAATCGTCCATCGCCGCGCGCACGCGCTCGGTCAACTCGGCTGCGGTGGCGTTCCAATCGAACGGAATGAAGATATCTAACTCTGGGTATGAAGTGATCCGTACGGCAAACTCCCGGCGGTCCGGTGTGGCGACTACCCAGCCCCTCGAAGAGCTTTGTGAGATGCTTGCCGGCGGCCATTACGGAGCTTGCAGCTTCGGCGTCCCGGACGGCACGAAGTTCAGCTTCGGCTCTTTGGCAATCGCATCGTGCAGGGCTCGCAGGATCTCGTTATCCATTTCCACCGCCTGCTGGATCTCGGCAGGATACCGTACCGTGTACTGCAGGCCCGCATCCGTGAACCGCAGCCTGCCCTCCGGCTTGGGCGCCGCCATGAACACGTCCACTGATTTCTCCACAGTCGCGTATTGGCGCTCGATCCGCTCGCCATATTTCTTATAAACCGATTCCACCGCCGCGTTCAAGGTGTTCTCCGCGAGCCGGAAATCGGTGTCGGGAGTGAGCGTCAACGTCACCGTGTGCCAGAGGTAATCGATACCCGGCATCTGCTTGAATAACGCGGTCGGCTGAAATATGACGGAATTCGAGAAAACCACCACGCGACCGCTCGCATGCAGGTCGGGACCCGTCCCGGCAAGTTCCATCAGGTAGAGCCGTACGAAGCCGATCTCGATCACTTCACCGGTGACGCCTGAAATCGTCACTCGATCTCCCACTCGAATCCCATAGCGACCGATCAGGAAGAAATACGCTACTACCGACAGGATCGGACTTTGCAATGCGACCGCCACGCCCGCCGTGACGAATCCGGCATACGTCGCGAGTGAACCGAACTGGCTCACGAATCCGAAGATGACGACCAGAGAGATCGCGATCGCCACTACTACTCTTCGCACCACCAGAAACTGACGCCTGCGCCGTGCGTCGCCCACATAACGGAATGTCGCGCGGCGCCATAGTTCGCTGACGAACAGCACAACCAGAATCACGATCCCCAACGTGCCGGTGCGTACCAGCAGATAGCGGCCCGCGCGCGCCGATTCCTGATCGAGCGTGCTGATCGATTCCGCCAAATAACTCTGCGCGATCCCCACCGCGATGCCTTCTTCATTGAGCGGCACGATCGCGGTTGAGAGCTGCTGGAATCGGTTTGCCAGGGTGGTTAACTGGTTTTGCGCCGTTCGCAGCTGCGCCGGATCCTGGCTGCCGGCCTGACTTAGGATCTGGTCGCTTTGCTGTATGGAGCTTCGAGCCTCGTTCGTCAGCGGAACCTTGAGCTGTCCGATATTCGCCGCCAGCGCCTCCGTCGTTTTCCGACAATCGTCGAGCTGCGTGCGGCTGCTGTGAATGCTGAACAGTTCCGTGATAAGCCCAATCACGCCGGCGGAACTGGCCGAGAATACTGTGGCGGAAGCCGCCTTCGAATTGCTCGCCGGCGCGGAGTTCTTCCCGGTGGCTTCGGGGACCGACCGCTCCAGCTCGTCAATTTGAGCGGCGAGCGCACCGCCGCCGGATCCGATCGCTCCTGTGAAATTGACCAGGTTCTGCACCGTGGCTTGAATCTCTCTGGCCAGGGCGAGCTCGGCCTGCAGCTCATTTCGCTGTGCCGACAATATCTCACCCCGCCGCCCCCCGCCTTTCTGAATCTCCGAATCGATCTCCGCGATCTTCGACTGTACAGCGGTGAGCCGATCAGCGGCTTTCACGGCGGCCTGTTGTAAATTCCCCGCAGGGGAAAAATTGTGCGGATTCTGTTTGGCGATCAGCGCAGTCTCCGCGCGCGCAAATCCAAGCGCGAGATCCAGCGCCTTTAAAGAGGTCTGATGAAGGTTGTCGCGGACCAGCACGTCTCCGGCCGGCTCGACCGCGTTCAAATCGCGATACCAGGATATCACCTGCTCCAGGTGCGCAATCACATCCTGAGAACGAATCGAATCGGGTGGATCGGCACTCGCAAGCGGGATGATTGCGGATAAAGCGAATAGCAACAACCGTCTCACGATCCCGCGCTGGCGTCCAGGCTTCACGCTTCCAGGATAGCCGTTCGCAGCGAAGACCGTCATCTCCGTAAGGTAAACGGGCGGAAGTTCGAGCTCGCGCGAACACCTGAAGATCGTCTTTTATCGCGTTTAAATTCCGCTCAAGACGGTTGCTGCGGCTAAAGGCACCCCGGCACGCGAGCGCCTCTAAAGATCTGCGGCGCCACTCCTGGCGGACCCTAAAGGCGCACGGCGCGGCGATGTGTGCGCAGTGCGCCAATGGAGACTGGGATGCCAGGAAGGGATCTTTGTCACTAACGAGACAGCCACCGGATTCGAGGTCCGCGAGCTGAAGGGCGGCCACTTGACGGTGCCCTTTAACTATCGCGTTGATTGCCAAACGCCAAGGTTATGAGAATATTCGCCTCGCGGAAAAATCGGGGATAGCGTACCAGAAGAAGATTCTGCACGCGTCTGGTTCCGCAACCAAAGGCAACCGCTGGTTTATCTGGCGGCGAGTGCCGGTCAACTCATGGTCAGGCGCTTGTGCAGCCAATCTCGCATGGCGTCGAGATAACCGGGAGCCAGCTGCATGGTCCCATCTGGCAGGGCTACGTAAATTCCATGGTCGGCGCCGGGAAAGACGCGAATCGTGAAATCGGGATGGCCGCTTTCAGTCAGGGTCGTGCGAATAATATCCACGCTTCGCCCGACCGGCACCATGTCATCCCTGCCTCCAAACAGGAACAGCGCCGGGACGGTGAGCCTTCGCAATGCAAGCGTGGGATCGTAATTCATCTCGGCGGTGAACCACAGCCGCGAGCGTTGTGGCGGATACTGAAGTATCTTGGAAGCCGGCAAGGCAAACAGTCCGTCGTGCTGCTCCGCGAGAGACGCGTACCACGGCTTGGATCGGGCGGAATCGAGCGCGGCTTTGGCGGACTGGTATCCTTCCCCAGTAGCGAGGAACTTCCAGATCTGCCTGCGAAGGGCGCTGGCTTCCTCCACCTTGGCGCCGGTAAACCCGTTGGCCTGCAATTGACGGCCATACAGAAAAATCATCTGTTCACCCGGCGTGACACCAGGTCCCGATACGGCGATTACGAAGGATACCTGCTTCGATCGTGAGGCAACCAGCGGGCCGAGCCATCCGCCTTGGCTCATTCCCCACACCCCGACTTGGTTCGATTGGATGTCCGCGCGCTTCTCCAGCAGATCGATCCCGGCGAGCCCGTCGCCGCAGAGGTCCATAAACGCGACTTGCCGGAAATCGCCGGTGGACTCGCCCACGCCGCGTTTATCGTAAGTTAGCGCCGCGACGCCCTGACTGGCGAACCAGCTTGCCATCGTCGTGTTCCTGCCTTCGGGGCCAGAGCCGTGAAAGATGACTAATGCGGGATGCCGCCCGGACGACGCGGGGAGCAAAAGCGACCCATGCAAAGTAACGTTTCCGTTGCGAAACTGCACCTGCTCTTCGTGAACGCCGCCCCGGGACTCGGAAATTTGCGCAGGATGACTACAGGCTTGGCCCGCACACATCGCGATAGCGATCAGACCTGAGTTGAGTTTCATCCAGGAAACCGTGCAGACACTTGCAAATCACGAGCCAGAATTCCACCCCATGCCTTTTCGCTGGACAAATCTCGAGTCTGATCGCGATCCTGTCTCGCTTTGGTTGAAGCAGAAACGGTTTTCCACGCCTTTCCGCCCCTGCTCCAGCGGACTCTCGCTGGTTCTTAATTCGGGAGGATATAAACAACTGACGCCATGGAAAGGTGGTTGATCTTTGAGCGCCGGACCATATCGCCTGCTCATTCCCAGACAGCAAATCCCATAGGCGAACAAGTATCCTCATGTGACCGTCGTATTCCTCGCCGCCCCGGATGGCACACCGCTTGCTGCCATCGGCTCCATGCCCAGCATCTTCAAGGACATTCGGTATGTCGTCCGCGGTTTTCGCAAGAGCCCGGTTTTGGCCGGCGCCGCACTCCTTTCGCTGGCCCTCGGCATCGGCGCCAACACCGCCATTTTCAGCCTCACGGACCAGGTGCTACTGCGCAGTTTGCCGGTCCACGATCCCAGGCAACTCGTCCTGTTCAGCGCGCTGGGGCGCAAGAGCGGCTTTGTGGAGACAAACTACGACGACCAATACGCCTTCTCTTACCCCATGTACCGCGACTTCCGCGACCGCGCTCCGGCGCTGGCGGGTGTATTGGCCCGTTTTCCCCTGCTCGTCAGCCTTGCCGCTGGCGATACCACCGAGATCGTGCAGGGCGAACTGGTCAGTGGCAACTACTTTAATGTCCTGGGCGCCGGAACCATCCTGGGGCGTCCGCTCACGCCGCAAGACGACCGTCTGGGGAGCCCGAACGAAGTGGTGGTGCTTAGTTATAACCTCTGGAAGAATCGTTTTGGGATGGCGCCGTCGGCGTTGAATCAAAAGCTACGCGTCAACGGGCGCAGTATGACTGTGGTGGGCGTGGCGCGGGCTGGATTCCAGGGGGTGTCCCCGGGCGAATCCGCCGACCTGTTCGTCCCCATCACCCTGCAACACAGCCTGACTCAGATGTTCGATGGGCTGCCTCAACGGCGTGGATACTGGCTGAATATCTTTGCGCGCCTCCAGCCGGGTGTGTCGCCGCAGCGAGCCGAATCCGCCCTCAATGTATTCTGGCGGCCGATCCTGGAGGATGAAGCCCGCAACACCCCGCGCGCCTCCGAGAAGTACCGCCGGGAATTCGCCGCCCGTCACCTTACCCTTATCCCCGGCGGGCGCGGCATCTCGTCCGTGCGCGATCAGGCTTCCGGCCCATTGATCGTGCTTACGTGTATGGCCGGCTTGCTTCTGTTGATCGCCTGCGCCAACATCGCCAACCTGCTGATCGCACGTGCGGCGGGCCGCCAGAAGGAAATCGCCATCCGCCTGGCAGTGGGGGCAGGCCGCGGAGGGCTACTGCGCCAGTTGCTGATCGAGGGCCTTACGCTTTCGCTGTCGGGCGGTCTGCTCGGCGTTCTCACCGCGCAGTGGACCGGCGACATGCTGCTCGGCTTTCTGCCCTCGGATCCTTCCATGCGAGGCCTCACCGCGCAGCCGGATACCCGGGTCCTGTTGTTCGCGCTGGCGCTCGCTATCCTGACCGGTGTGATTTTTGGCTTGGCGCCGGCCTGGGAGACTTTCCGTGCCGACGTTGCCTCTACGCTTAAGGAACAGGCGGCCGGTGCTATGGGCAGCGCCTCCCAGGTCCGCTTCCGCAAAGCCCTGGTGATCGCGCAGGTGTCCCTGTCGCTGGTGCTGCTGATCGGTGCCGGACTCTTCGCTCGGAGCCTCTTCAACCTCAAACAGATCAATCCGGGTTTTCGTGCCACCAACCTGTTAACCTTCGCCGTGCAGCCTTCGCTGAACGGATATAACCAGGCGCGCACGCTGGCCCTCTACGATCGCCTGCACGACGACCTTGCCGCCCTGCCGCAAGTCCGCGGCGTAGCTCTGGCCGAAGTCCAACTACTGTCCGGCAGTGTCGACATGATGGGAATCGATGTGCCCGGTTACCAGCCGAAGGAAGGTGAGCGCATGAGCGTGAGCGACAACTTCGTGGGGCCTGGCTATCTTTCCGGGATGGGGATTCCGCTGGTGATGGGCCGCGAGATTACCCGCCAGGACGGCCCCAATGCGCCGAAAGTCGCAGTCATCAACGAGCCGTTCGCGCGGAAGTACTTCGCCGGCGATAACCCTGTCGGCCGGCGATTCCATCTGACCAGAGCCTCCAAGGACGATCCCGGCGTCGAGGTGATCGGAGTTGTTAGCGATAGTAAGCATGGCGACCTTCGGGAAGATCCTCAACCGTTTGTTTATTACCCGTACCAGCAGCACGAAAGTATCATGCGCATGAATTTCTATGTGCGCACTGCGGGGGATCCGGCAGCCATGGCGGCCGCGCTGGGCGCCCAGGTGCGCCGTGCCGATCCGAACCTGCCCGTCTTTGATATGAAAACCATGGAGCGGCAGATCGACGAGGACGTTTCTACGGAGCGGCTGGTAGCCGCACTCTCCATCTTCTTCGGCGTTCTGGCGACCTTTTTGGCGGCCATCGGCCTGTATGGGGTCATGAGCTACACCGTATCGCGCCGGACGCGGGAGATCGGACTGCGCATGGCGCTGGGCGCCGCGCGCCCGACCGTGATCCGCATGGTGATGCATGAAGTGGGCCTGTTGGCCGTCGTGGGGCTAGGCATCGCGCTGCCTGCAGCGTATGCGCTTAGCCGGCTCGTCCGGGAGCAGTTGTACAACGTGTCGGCAAACGATCCCGCGGTATTCGCCGCGGCCGGCCTGCTGATCGCCATAGTATCCGTGGCGGCTGGTCTGATACCCGCGTTGCGGGCTTCCCGAATTGATCCGATGAGCGCCCTGCGGAATGAATAGCCAGTCTCGATCGGGCGATACGGCGGCCAGCATCCGAGCCACCGATTAACTAGCTGCATGCGTTCCTCCGGTCCGCCTGTCTCAAGATAATGCAGCAAAGCGCCCTACGAACCGGAGCCTTGTGCGGCCATATCGCTAGGTATTCGTGTGCAGAAACTTCACGACCAGTACGAAGGCTGGGATTAATCTGACTATCCGCAAGATAGTGGTTTGGCTTGACGAGCCTAGCCGATCCGAACCGCTTCGAAGAGTTGCCGGCGGATCTTGATGTAACAGGCGTGAGCAATGTTTTCGCGGACGCGTTGCTCTATGATTTCTGAGCGAGTCTGCAGGGATGATTGTTCGGGGAGGCACTGGCCGAACAACTCGCACATCCTTTCGGCCTCGTGCACATAGTGTTTAAGCGCTTCCAGACACCTCGCGTGCAATTCTTTGAACCGTTTGGGATCCATTTTCATCCTTTTGAGGATCTTCTTGGCGTACGACGCCCTGGCCGTCAAGATGACGTCGGGCTCAGGCGACCAGCCCGAGTCGGGAAATGAGGGCGGTTAGCTCCGGGGTCCGATTCGGCCGAATCAGCATGATTTCTTCGAGCAACCAAATGGCGCGAATCAAAGCAGTCCGGCGGTATTTGAGCCTCAACAGCTTCGCCTCGAGCAGGCTACGGGAGAATTCTCTGCAGCAGAGTGGAGGAGGGCTGCCGAAGCGACTTTGTTCTCAAATGAAATAGTTGCCTAGAGGTGCTAGGATTAACTAATGTTCATGGAAGATGCTTAGACGTAAACGTAAGCTACCTTGCACTAATGGAAACACTGGGAGTGGCTGAAAGTTGCGTCGAAGTGGTGAATTCCGTGAGCGGAGACTTCTGGAGAATATCTCTGTGCCACGGCCACGTTGAGCAGACTTATATAGCTAACTCGTTCATCGTCCGATGCCCTGGTATAATCATTGTGTCAAAGGAAAGGTGGCGTCGAATGAACCGCGAGGAATTTATGGAGATGCATGCAAACTGCGTTGCTGCCATGCGAACCTACTTCGTCGAGGTTGAGAAGACGTCCACAATGTTGGCGAGATGCACTGCGGAACCGCTGACTTTCAGAGAGCGCTTCAGACTTATGTCTCAGGGGATTGTCGAGAGTGACGCCCACTTGGCTTACTTGGGCACCAGGAGCCTTCTCCTCAATGCAGCTCAATTAGGCTACGCCTCTTCAAACTGAACCACTACCAGCCGTTGGCACTGTGAGTTTCATCCGGTCCTCCAGTTGGCGCGGCCCGCCTCGCGCCGCGGGCGTTGCCAGGTAAATGTCGACCTGCGCGATCCGAGGCTGGCGTGCCAGTTTCCGAGTGTGCCGTAACTCAGGCGCAAACCGTTTCCTGATCTGATAGACTGAACTGCATCATTCATATGCCGGCCGACTGCTAGGCTATAGGACCGCGTGGTGGAGGTTCTGCGAGTCCGGCATTACAGCGAGTTATTCGGACAGAAGCACTTTGATGACAGTTCGCAGTACGGTCTGAAAGGGACGGTGCTTGGCCATGAATTCGTGGATAGCGAAGGCGCTGGTGCTCACGGGTACAGTGGTGATGATCGCCTGAAAAGAACTATCGTCTTGAACAAAGTGCTGAAACGCCGCCCCCAGTCTGCGCGACCAACCGTGCGGAACGGAAATCCGAGTGGCAATCTGGAAAACAAGAATCTTGCGGGATTTCGCTCAGCGTGCTTCCTTATCCGTCTCGGCCCTTCCGTCGGCGAGGATTGTGGCTCTCCGCTCCATCATCTCTTGATAGCCATCCACTAACAACGGCTCGGCCTCTCCATACTGTTTTTCACCAGCCAGGCTCAAGCCCAGCGCGCACTTTACGCGGTATCGCTCCCGGACCGACGATAATTGGTCGACAGAACTGCAATCAAAAAACCGACGGCCGCGATTGTCGAACACGCAAATGACCGGTAAGTGATGCGCCGGTGTCGGCGGGACCGTCGGCTCCTCAGATCGTCCGGCAAACCGTCCAAGCGCTCGGCGTACTGCCCGGCCCACGCGAGGTTGGCGCCCATTGGCCAGGCGGTATCCTGCCAGAGACCAGGCCGGTTGGGGCGATGAAAATCCTGTCCGATGAGGGTTTTCCCCGGTGGATTACGCCTCTTGTCCAGGGGCGCAAAGCAGGAGGGGGTACTCCGAGTTACGAGAGGACGATCGAGAAAACTATGTTGAAGAGAATCCTTCTCTTTCTGTTCACGGGAGTGTTTGCCCTGATTGGTGGCGGTCTGGCGTTCTTATACTTGCGTAAGCCAGCCCAGGCGCCGGCGTCTCCCGTGAAGGTGTCCATGACTGCGGAGCGAATCGCACGAGGCCGGTACCTCTTCGAGCGTGTGGCCGATTGCGGCGGCTGTCATTCCGAGCGCGACTTCACACGCGTGGGCGGGCCGGTGGTGCCCGGTCACCAAGGGTGGGGAAACGTTGTTTCAGACTTCCTGACGGGGCCTACCCGGATTGGTGGTGGCATCCAATATCACGCCGGACCCGGAGACCGGGATCGGCTCCTGGACGGACGGCGAGAAGATCCGAGCCATTCGCGAAGGCATGGACAAGAATGGCAATGCACTGTTTCCCATGATGCCGTACACGGCGTATCGTTTCATGTCCGATGCGGACGTGGGAGCAGTGGTAGCTTACCTGAATACCCTGGCGCCCGTTCACCATCGGCTGCCCAAGACCAGCCTGGAGTTTCCGGTGAATCTCCTGGTGAAATTCGCTCCGCGGCCGACCGGCCACGTGCCGTCCCCGGCGATAGCCGATCCTTTGCGGTATGGCAAGTACCTCGTGACCTTCGCGGGCTGCGGCGAATGCCATACGCCCAGGGACAAAAATCATCGGCCTCTCCCTGGCATGGATTTTGCGGGCGGCGAGGTCCTTGCCACCAAAGCCGGTATCGTGTTGACGGCCAACATCACCCCGGACATGGATACCGGAATTGGGAAGTGGTCGCCGGAATTATTCCAAAAGAAGATCTATGAATACAAGGAATACGCGGAGCATGGGTCGCCGCCGCTGGCCGGGCCGCGAGCCTTCACCATGATGCCGTGGCTGGCATTTTCCGGGTTAACGGCTGAAGATATCAGCGCAATCCATGCGTTCCTGCGTTCCGTGAAACCCGTGCAGCACTCTTTGGAAACGCACCCTGCCGCTCCCAAGGTAGCATCGGCACTGTAGCGCTGTTGGATCGTTGGCTTGCGGAGTGACCATCTAAATCGTCGCCAACCAGACCTAACTCCATCTCGGGTTCCTTAGTCCAGCCAAGCCAGCAAAACGGTCATATCGAGGTACAAATCGGGACCTTGCGGGAGAGCGCAAACAACAGGAACGATGATCGTGAATATCGGTAGCCGTCCGAGCTTCATTGCTGATCGCGCCTCTTTGCGAAACAGTAGAGTGCATCGTGGGTGCGGACGTAGATGCGTTCATCGAGAATCGCGGGCGTGGCAAAGATGTCTTCGTCGAGGTTGTTTACGGCGAGGATCTCCCATTGCGGGGCTGCAAGCAGCACAACGACCTTCCCATCTTCGCTTGCCACAAGGATCTTGCCGTCGGCGGCCACCGGCGAAGACCAATAACGCCCGAGTGCCCCATTCAGACGCGCCTGCTTGTACACCTCGCCATTCTCCGGGTTCAAGCTCGTAAAAACTCCATCGCGCACTAGAAAGATCACGCCTTCATATAGCAGCGGCGATGATGTATTCGGCAGAGCCTTGCGGTACCTCCAGAGCACGTGAGTCGCCGTAACATCCCCGTGGCCGCCGCCCCGAATCGCGACGAGACAGTTCTCCGAGGCAGTGCGCGCCCGGTATAGCTGCCACTCGCCGGCGTCGATGTAGCCGTCGTGGTTCAGATCGTTATCGCCAAACCACTCATCGTCATGGTCCGCACGCGTCTCGTCACGCGACAGCTTCCCATCGTGGTTCTTGTCATATCTCGCCAGAACCTGGGCAAACTCCGGGATTTCGCTGCGATGGGGCCGATCGCCATCGGATTCCCAACCGTTCACAAAAATATGGTCGCCGTCAATGAGCGGCACAGTCTTTTGTTGCCACGGCAAGCCGCGCACCCACCAGAGTTTCTCGCCGGTGTCGAGGATGTACGAAGCCACCTCAAACGAGCCGGGGACGATCACCTCCGCCGGCCTGCGTTTCGGGTGGTAGACCGCGGGCGTGGCGTAACCGCGCGTGTATTCCGGCCGCATCGTCTTCCAGAGCACCCGGCCATCCGTGGGATCAACGGCAATCAGGTACGACCCAGTGTCCTGATCGCAGATGAGCACCAGCTTTCCATCCGCGAGAATTGGCGATGTGCCGTGGCCATTTGGATTGTTGAAAGGGCCTAGCGGCAAACGCCAGCGCTCGTTGCCATCCGGCCGGTAGGACAACAGCCCGAAATCGCCAAAAAATACGTAAACATTGGCTCCGTCGGTAACAGGAGAGGGGGACGCTGGTCCGTTGGTCGGCTGGAAGCTCTCTACGCGGTCGCGCGGCGCTTCCCGCCGCCACAGTACCTTGCCGCTATCGCGGTCGAGACAGATCGTAAGCAGACTCTTACCCTCGAATGCGGTGACAAAGATGCGGTCCCTGGTGAAGACCGGTGAGGAGTGTCCCTGCGGTAACGCTGTTCTCCAGAGAATATTCTTTTGCGGGCCGAAGTGCTCTGGTAGGCCCTTGGAGGGAGAGACGCCGGAGCCGTTCGGTCCACGAAACTGCGTCCAATCGGCCGCTGCAAGAGCGAGTGGAATAAATAGACAGGGAAACCAGCGCACTGCGATCAGTGTACACCTGTCGTGGCTATTGTAGGGCGCAGTCTGCATAGATTCTTACAGGAAAAGACGAAAAGGAGATTGTCGATCCCTATGCGACCATCCCCAGCGCAGTGGACAGACCTCGCATGCCGAGCCGGAGATGTTCGTAATGGTGATCGGTCGGTGTGGGACCGGCGCGAGGATCCGATCTTGCGCGCCAGAGCTCTGCCCGGTAGTTGTCGCACACTATTGTTCGCGGACCGGCTCAGCGGGCCGACGCGATCCGACTTTTTCAATTCGAGTCCCCGAGGAAATCTCGCGTTGCCTTCCGTCAACGCCCCGACACTGACTGCCGTCATCTCCCGCTCATGTCCCGCGTATCTTTGAAATACTACACGCGGAACGCATGGAATCAGACCTGCCAACCAATCGACGTCGGCGCTATACTTAACCTCGAAGGATGGATCACCCAGGCGGGAAGCAGCCCCGACAGGATGGACGGTCGCTCGTTTGTTTCGCAGTAAGTATCTCCAGGAAGGCATCTGATGGCTCGGCTTCTGTCAATCAATGTCGGGCTTCCTCGTGACGTGGCATGGAGGGGCGAGAAAGTCCACACCGCTATTTGGAAGCAGCCAGTCCAGGGCAGGATTGCAGTCCGTCGCCTGAATCTGGAGGGTGATGGACAAGGGGATCTCGCTGGGCATGGAGGCGAACACCGCGCGGTAATGGTCTATCAAATGGACGCTTATCGCTACTGGGAGGCTCACCTCGGCCGCAACGATTTCTCATTCGGACAGTTTGGTGAGAACTTCACAGTAGTCGGCTTACCCGATGATGAGGTTTGCATCGGCGATCGATACCGCATTGGAAGCGCGCTCTTCGAGGTCACTCAGCCGCGGGTCGCATGCTATCGCGTGGGTATCAGAATGGCTGAGCCGGCAATGCCTGCTCTGCTCGTGTCACATCACCGGCCTGGCTTTTACTTTCGCGTGCTGGAGGAGGGTGACGTTGGCGCTGGCGACGAAATCACGAAAATGGCGGATGGCCCCAAACACATCACAGTGGCCAACATTGATGCCCTGCTGTATTTGCCAAACCCCTCGCGCGAACAACTCGAAAGCTCGTTGCGAGTGCCGGCACTCAGCGCAGGCTGGAAAACGTCCTTAAGGGCGCTTGCAGAGCAGAATCCTTTGGAGGCACGGAATCCCGGGCTCAAGGCTTCAACCGGGCCGCCACCAGCCTGGCCGGGCGTTCGACCAATGCACGTTACCCGAATAGACCGGGAGACTGCCAATGTGCTCTCGTTGTTCCTCGAAAAACCGGACGGCGCATCTCTGCCTGCAGGTCTGCCAGGACAGTTTCTGGTGCTACGGTTGCGAACAACTCCGGACGGCCCCATGCTGCTCCGGAACTATTCTATGTCGGGTATTCCCGGTGCCGGAACTTACCGGGTGAGCGTCAAACGCGAGGTGAACGGGGCTGTCAGCACGTATCTTCACAATCACGCACGCGTCGGCGATATCCTCGAGGTCAGTGCGCCTCGGGGAGGTTTCACGCTGAGGTCCGGCGATGCGCCGGTCGTTTTGCTGAGTGCCGGTATCGGGGTAACGCCTGTACTCGCTATGTTGCACTCGTTGTCCACCGCCGCGTCACGTCGTGAGGTCTGGTGGATCTACGGAGCGCGTAACCGGGCAGAGCACCCGTTTGCGGAAGAGTCGCGTGGCCTTGTGCAAACGCTGGTGAACAGCCGAAGCCATATCGTCTACAGTGAGCCCAACTCTGAGGATGAACTCGGCGTGGATTACGACTCGGTCGGACATGTGGACACGCCGCTGCTCGATCGGATCGGTGTAGCTCGCGACGCGGATTTCTACCTGTGTGGCCCACCATCATTCCTTAAGCAACTGACCGAAGGCTTGAAGACATGGGGTGCCGATTCCACGCGAATTCACCTGGAGGTGTTTGGGCCGGAAGCGCCGATCACACCAGGAATTGCGCGATCCTCCCACCCGCCGGTTCACGCCCCCGCGGGAGAACCCGGCATCGGCCCACAGATTTCATTTATACGAAGCGGGCTCACGGTTTCGTGGGATTCGCGGTTCTCGAGTCTGTTGGAACTCGCAGAAGCTTGCGATGTTCCCGTACAGTGGGCGTGCCGTACAGGGGTCTGCCATACCTGCGAGTGCGCATTGGTCGCAGGAACTGTCCACTATCAGCCTGATCCACTAGAGCCACCAGCCACAGGTAACTTGCTGATCTGCTGTTCTAGACCATCCGGCGACATCGAAGTTGATCTGTGAGTGTAAGCCCACCGGGCGAGTTCTTGGCCGTCTCTTTACTGCTCGCGAATACGGCGAGCAGTGCCCGGCGTTCATTCCTGTCCGCACGCTAGAGTTCGCTTGCGCCGTGGCGAAAGACCAAATGCCGACACCTAACGATCGACAACAGTAGCAGCTCACCCACGGCCGATAGACCATGACCGCGCGGTACTCGCCCCATATCTAGCGGGTCTCCTTGGCCGCGGTTGTAGACGTCGAGCCGGACTTGGCGCCGATCTTGAGCAGGATCTGAGCCACTGTATTTCTCCGATGGGTCGTCGAACTACCCGCGTAACCTCGTTGGACCACTCACGTACGGATTGCCTCGCTCGTAGAAGCGCAGTTTGAGATCCACGTTGCGCGTCAAACCGATGCGTACACTTTTGCCGATGGCCCCCGTTTTCCGCCGGCTCGTCGCGAGCCAGAGCGGACCGGCGGCGCACAGATCCAGACCATCCTGCCGGAGATCAATCTGCATCGCTTGGGCTAGCCGGCCTGGCCCCCGGGCTAAATCGAGCAGACCTGCCCCGCCACGGAAGCGTTGCATCCGATCGATTCCCTCAAGTGGTTCGAGGGCACGCAAGAGGACTCCCGCCCCGACTCCGACCGCCTCGCTCGTCACGTTCAGCATGAACGACGAACCGTAGGTGAAGTATACGTAAGCATGTCCTGGCTCAAGAAATAGTGAGGCATTGCGCCGCGTCTCTCCGCGGAATGCGTGCCCGGCGGAATCACCGACCGGATAAGCCTCCGTCTCGACGATGCGCCCGCTGAGCCTGCCATCATCGGTATCATGGACCGCTACTTTGCCAACCAGGTAGCGTGCCAACTCCACAGTATCCACCGGGAGTTCCGTTCGACGGAGCCGCCGAAGACGACAAAGGGGAATCGCCTCACCTACGCGTTTCATTTCTCTGTGCGCTGCTGCGGAGCGCGGCTCCCAGGATTTCGTGAGTCTGGGCATCCACCATGATCTTCATAAATTCCTGCGTCCTGCCCTTCTCAACGGCGCGACCAACATCCGTCATCGGCCGCCGGCCGATCAGCGCGCAGCAACCGCTTTTTGCGAACTTCCTCAGTCAAGCCTGCACGGCCGAGCGGAGGATCAACGAAACAGAGCATAGGCGGTAATGCGATCGCTGACTCTGCGCGAGTCATATCCAGAAGACTCGCGCCCACTATTTCAGCATCGTTAAAGGCCGTGTGTGTGAATGCGCCTTTTCCGATGCAATCCCCTAACGCCCAGATTCCCGTGACGCTGGTGTGCAACTGGTCGTCAACGACAATTGTACCCGCGTTTATCGACGGCAACGCCCGCCTCTGTAAGACCGAGATCATCCGTATTTGGACGCTGCCGTATGTTTGATGCTTTCGTGCTCGAGGGTCCCCCGGATCGCGGTCGAAGCATCCTCATCCTCGTGCCGAGCCAGGTGCGACGCTGTCTCGATAATGGTGACTTCACTCCCAAACCTGCGGTACATTTGCGCGAATTCCAGATCGATGTAGCCGCCACCGATGATGATCAGGTTCATGATGGAGCTGTTGTTAAGGTATGGGACTCCCTCGATACCGGCCATCTGAGGCACCCCTGCGCGACCGCCTACGTTGATGAATATCCGATCCGCCGTGAGCCTCTCCGAGCCGACGCTCACCTCTTTCGAGTACTCGAAGCGACCGTGGCCCTGGTAAACGGTGCAGTTTGTCATACCTCTCAGCCAGTTCTCGACGCTGGGTTCTCGACTGCCCGAAATCACGTCCTTCCTCGATTTGACGAGCTTCATGTCGACGCTCGCCGGGCCATTGTTGACTACTCCGAAATCGGCTGCGCGACGAACCATGTGGGCGGCATACGCGCTTGCGACCATAGTCTTCGTAGGTGTGCAGCCGGTGTTGACACACGTGCCGCCGAACAATTTGCGCTCAATGATCGCAACTTTCATTCCCGCCCCTGCCAGGCGCTGCGCCAGGAAAGGACCAGCCTGACCAGTTTCCGATGATAATCGCCCCGTAGGTCTTGGTCATTGACTCCTTTGTTTGGGGGGTGAAGCACCCCACGGCGAAGGCTCAAAAGATCGTGTCCGCCGTTTTGGTAGCATCTGCTAAACGCGGGAAATACGACTGCACGTGCGGGGCCACCGCGCCAGCAAGCTCTTGGGCTCGGAAATTGCAGCCTACACCCGCGGTTCCCGTGACTGCACCCGTTACCCGCGAGGTCGAGATTACGGCCTTGGGCACAATCCGCAGCGGTCCATCTCTGTCAACAGTCGGCTGTCAGTGTCAGGCCGATGGCTTTCCCAGCTTTCCGCGCGGTGGGCCAGTCTTTCGACGGACGGCAAACGCCTTGATTTCGAGAGCGTTGCGTTTTCTGCGCACGATAAATGCGTGCTGGTTCTTGAAATGCATTCTACAACGTTGTGACTCCGCAAACTAGATCACTCCATCGGGCGTTGACATCGGACGCTGCGGACCCGAAACAAACAAATGGCTGTCTTCGGATCAGATATAGGGCCGTGCGGTCGGCGACCCGCTCGCTCGCAGCACGAACCTCCGCCGAGGATTAGATGGTTCAATCCTGCCCGGAGGCTAGTCCGATGAAGTGGCATCAGGCGCATACAACCTGGTTTTTCGAGACGTTTGTGCTGCGTCCCTTTCTCCCGGATTACAAGTCCTTTCGCGAAGAGTTTCGCTGGCTATTCAACAGTTATTACAACTCTCTCGGCGAGAAGGCTCCGGAGAAGCACCTGCGCGCTTCGTTTTCGCGTCCGTCGCTCGATCAGGTGCTCGCCTTTCGGCACACATGTGGACGACGCGATGGAAAAGCTCTTCGCAGGTCGGATTCATGACGACGCCGCGCGACGCATCATGTTGGGCCTGAACCACGAGCAGCAACACCAGGAATTAATGCTCACCGATATTAAGCATGCCTTCTTTTCGAACCCACTGCGTCCGGCGTACAATGCCAGCCCTTTAGTGGGAGCACGCGACGTTTCGGCATCTGAGTTCATGTGGCATCGCTTCCATGACGGTGTGACTGAAATTGGTTATCCCATAGAGTCGACGAATTGTCTCGACTCTTGCTTCGATAACGAAGCTCCCCGCCACAAGGTCTAACTGGAAATCTTCGGGATCGCAAACCGCCGCGCCACGTGTCGTGAGTATCTGGAGTTTATGTCCGATGACGCATACGCGCGCCCCGGGTTTTGGCTTTCCGAGGGCTGGGAAGCGGTGAGGAAACAGAGCTGGCGGGCGCCACTCTATTGGGAACGTGATGCCACGGACAGCACTGGCTGGCGCATCTTCACCCTTCGAGGCTGGCATCCGCTTTCCGCGTTGCTCGATACGCCCGTATGCAACGTGAGCTATTTTGAGGCCGATGCGTTCGCACGCTGGAGAGGCTGCCGCCTTCCTAACGAAGCGGAATGGGAACTTGCCGCGAATGGAAGTCCGATTCACGGGAATTTGCTCGACACCGGAAGACTACATCCCGCAATCGCGTCCGGCGATGGCCTTGACCAACTCTTCGGGGACTCCTGGGAGTGGACAGCAAGCCCCTACACGGGTTATCCGGGTTACAAGCCCCTTCCTGGTGCCCTGGACGAATACAACGGCAAGTTTATGTCCGGCCAGATGATTCTGCGTGGAGGATCCTGCGTCACGCCCGCGAGTCACTTTACGCGCAACCTACCGTAATTTCTTTCAGCCGGCGAGATGGGGCGGGCGGTGGGATTCGAACCCACGACATTCAGAACCACAATCTGACGCTACTACCAACTGAGCTACGCCCGCCGTAATCAGGGTGCGACTGTCATTGTAGCCTATCCCAGTCACGTTTTGGATAGGCTACAAAATAGGCTACAGAACCTCTCGCAGTCCGGATAAGTCATTCAATTAAAGTACGTTGCAGCATTAGGGTGCTATGACCACAATCCCACGCTCCACCACCTGGGCTGAAGCCGTCGTCATGCTTCTTTCAGTTTACCAAAACGCCGTTGGTTCTATGCGTTCGCCCGCGCAGGCGGGCAGATCGTCTTCTTTTGGAATAAATCTCCGCCTCGCTGCCTTATGCCACCATAGGAGTATTGTTTTCGAAACATCCGCGAACCGACGAATTCGAAACAGTTGCCCTGCCGCATCTCGACGAGTTGTACAGGACCGCGGTCCGGTTGCTCGGTGACAGCGCGAAAGCCGAAGACGTCGTGCAGGAAACCTATTTGCAAGCCTGGAAGTCGTTCGCCCGCTTTGCACCTGGCACCAATTGCCGCGCCTGGCTGTTTAAGATCCTGATCAATGCCATCCACCATCACCGGCGCGCGTGGTTCAACTGGCGCCGCGCGAAAGAGAGCGAAGACTTCCTGGAGCAAACCGCGGTCCCCGCGACGCCTGTTCCGGAGCGCATCGCACAGCGGGAAATCCTGCATGCGCTCGCCCGCCTGCCAGCCGACTACCGCGCCGCTGTTCTGCTGGCGGATGTCGACGAATTCTCCTACAAGGAAATCGCCGGAATGCTCGATGTTCCTATAGGAACTGTGATGAGCCGCCTGAGCCGCGGCCGGAAGCTGTTGCGACAGCAGTTGAGCGAACTCGCGCGGGCCTATGGGATCGATCCCGCCGGTAAGGAGGGCGCATGAACAGCGCTCCACATGCGGACGGCTGTCGACCGTTCCGCGCGCAGCTCGATGCGCACCTGAGCGGTGAGCTGGCCGAAGAGCCCAGCCGGCGGTTGCAAAGGCACCTGGAGAGTTGTGCGCTATGCGCAGCCGAGCTAGAAGCCCGCGCCAGCCTCCGGCGGCAGCTGCAGGCCGCAGTACGGGCTGCACCCGTCCCGGCAGGATTGGATGCCAAGATCCGGCGCGCCGTGCGGAGTGGCTTAGGGGTCCCCGTTTCGCACGATCTCCCGCGCCGCCGCACCGGCTTGTGGGCTGTTGCGGCGGCGGCCCTGGTGATCCTGTGCGTTTTCCTGGTGGGCCGGCTGCGCGTCTTGATGAACCCGGAACAGGCCATTCTACGGAAGGCTACCGGGCGTCTGGCGGCCGTGCTCAACGTGGGCTTGCAGGATCACTTGGAATGCGCCGTTTTCCGCAAGTATTCCAAGCAGCCCCTCCCCGCTACCCAGATGGCCTCGGATTTAGGGCCGGCATTCGCCGGCCTGGTGCCGCTGCTCCAAGCCAGGCTGCCCGCCGGCTTCCGCATCATTCAGGGCCATCATTGCAGCGCGGGCGGCCGCCAGTATACGCATCTCATCGTGGATGGCGGCGGCAAAATCCTCTCGGTGCTCCTCACGCGCGCCGGGCCAGGCGAGTCGTTGGCCGGCGGCATCTATCAGGAAGGCGTCGATCGCTTTCAGGTGGTGGGATTCGAAAGCCACGGCTACCTGGCTTATGTGATCTCCGATCTGGACCCACAACAAAACTTGCGGGTGGCTGCCAATCTCGCTCCTGTCGTGCGCGAGTTTCTGGCGGCGCATGCGGGGTAATGCTCCGTTCCGGTTGCGGCTGCCCCATTTTTGGATCTGGCCACTCCCGGCGAACCGCGCTTCGATCACTTTGCGGGAGATGGCGGCCGACGCCTTCTCCCGACCTCACCGCCCGGCCCCGTGTGGACCGGGTGATAGCGGACCGGGCGCGCCTGAAGTCCAAGCTGGGGAGAGTATTTTCGCGCTGCTCGTCGGCGTTATAGACGCACGCCGACATGAGTAATAATACCGATGTACCTCGTGCTGCTGAGCGGCCTGCAACGTCTGCTGCGGCCAGAGCATATTCTCGATCTCGTCTCTCAGGCGCTCTCCTCAGCCCGCGGTTCTGGTTTTCAGGGCATACCAGGAACGCTCATCTTCACATAACAGGACTAAGGTGATAATCCCGAAATATCTCTTGACACTTGTGCGCGCCTGGTTGCATATTGGGGTGTGGAACCGGGCGGGCAATCGGCCTTCCGACAAGCCAAAAACCTCAGCGCCACAAAGAGGCGTTACGGGTAGCCTGCTTGCTCAGTCGACAAATATGGGCGGCTACCGGTTCCTAAGCTAACAGCCGTTGAGTGGTGACGCGCCAGGCGCAGTTTTTTGGCAGCGCCGCGGTATTTGCACCGCAGCCAAACAGGCTCCTCCGGCCCAAGAAAAAATGTTGAGTGGGCCCGGCAGCCGCCCGCTCGTTTTCTCCCGATGCTCATGTTCTTCCTCTCCTGTTGCTAATCAACTTCTGTTAGGCTGATCGATCTCCGTGTAAAATCCTTAACCACGCCGCGCGGGAAAAAGTATGGGGTGCGCTAACAAGATAATTGGATCTACTTCTATTGTTACTGCCGATAAGAACATTTCGGACACACAACATGAAATCGATCTCGTTTCCCGCTAGAGGGGTGCGCGGCCCTCGCCTGTTATTCACTGTATTAGCGCTTTTGGCTTCGCTATCTTATTGCAATTTAAGTGCGCAGGCCCCGCCCGTTCCGGCGGAATACCAAGCGATATACAGTTCACTCAATGCGTATCTCGCTAATTTCAATACGACTTTGAATGCCCAGTCGCTGAGTCATGTTCCGCTTTTGTCCACGGCGGCTCTGGCCAATGCGGATGCCAATGCAGGTCCGCAACTGGTGAATCCAGGTACCCTAGCGGGTCTCCAACTCCAATTGAACGAGCTTAAGGCGATGGGAGTACAGGCAGTCATGGTGGAAGTCGGCTTCCCCATGCTCTATGCTCCGTTTCTCACCGGCCAGGGGCAGACGCAAGCCCAGTTCGTCAGCTTCTATCAGCAGGTCGCGCAGTTGATCCGCGCCGCCGGCATGAAAGTCATCGTCGAGAATGACACGCTGCTGGTCAATGATGTGTCGGCCGGCTGGGATGCTGCGCCGTTCTACGCCACTTTAAGCTGGACTCAATACCAGCAAGCGCGCGCGCAGACCGCGTTGACCATCGCGCAGACCATGCAGCCGGATTACCTGGTGGTGGTGGAAGAGCCCAGCACAGAGGCCAACGACAGCGGGCAAAGCCAGGCCAACACGCCCACTGGATCGGCCTCCCTGTTAAGCCAGATCCTGGCGAGCCTGGAGCAGGCCAGAGTGCCGGGTATGAAGGTGGGCGCCGGAACCAGCGCCTCGCAAGCGAATGCCGTGTCGTTCATCCAGCAATATGTGGCCCAGCCGGTGGATTTCATCGACTTCCACATTTACCCCGTCAATCTCAATTTCTTGCCGGTCGCATTGAACATCGCCAGCACCGCCGCGGCGGCCGGTAAGCCCGTCGCCATGACGGAATGCTGGCTGTGGAAGATCGCGAACTCCGAAGTGGGCGTGCTAACCGCCGACCAGGCGCGGGCGCGGAATCCATTTAGTTTTTGGGCGCCGCTGGATGCGTATTTTATCCAGACCATGCAAAACCTCGCCAAGCATACGCAAATGCTTTTTATGGATCCGTTCATCACGTCGTACTGGTCCACCTATCTGCCCTACACCAGTTCCATGGACAACCTGACGCCGGGCGCGATTTTGAGCCAGGAGAATGCCCAGGAGAACCTGAATCAGCAGGGTGCGATTTACACCAGCACCGCCATGAGCTATTACACCTCACTGGTCTCGCCACCCGACAAAACTCCTCCATCCGTTCCCACCGGTCTCGCCGGCGGATCGGGCAACCCGAATACGACAGCCATAAATTGGGATGCATCCACCGACAATGTAGGTGTGGCGGGTTATTACGTATCGCGCAACGGCGCGCGTGTCGGCACCACGGCCAACCTGTATTATCAGGATTCCGGGCTCGCGGAGAATACCACGTATACTTACGCCATCGAGGCCTTCGACCTGGGTGGCAACGTTTCGGCTGCCTCCCTCCCGCTCAGCGTCACGACCAAGGATAATACGCCGCCCAGCACGCCAACCAACCTGGCGGCCACGGCGAGTTCCTGCCAGCTTATAAAGCTTTCATGGTCGCCATCTACCGATAACGTCGGAATCGGAGGCTATCTGGTGTTCTGGGGACCTTCTCCCGCAAGTCTCACCCAGTTAGTACGCACTCCAGCCACGGTCACGGCATACACCAATTACCCGTTGAATTGCGGGACCAAGTATTACTACGGCGTAGAGGCGATCGATACAGAGGGGAACATCTCCGCGATGTCCACGGTCATATCGATTACCACTCCGAATCCGCCCTCTCCACCCAAAAGTCTGGCAGCCACGGCCGCCTCGGCCACTCAAGTCGGCCTGACATGGTCGGCAGCAGCCAGCGGCGGCCTACCTGTCAATTACTATCATGTTTACCGCGGCACTTCGCCTACAGGACTCAGCCAGATCGTCATCGATCCGCAGACCTCCTATACAGACACTTCCGTGAGCCCTTCCACCAAGTACTACTACGCCCTCGAAGCGGCCGATTCGGGAGGGGATCTGTCCGTTATGTCCGCGGTAGTGCCCGTCACTACCGCAGCGCTTCCCGCCGCGCCCACGAACCTGGTGGTCGCAGCGACGTCCAGCAGCAAACTTAATCTGACCTGGTCTGCTGGAGTGAGTGGCGGCCTGCCCATCAACTACTATCATGTGTTTCGTGGAACGACGCCTGCCAATCTCACTCAGGTGGCCATCGGCTCGCAGACCTCCTACTGGGATGTAACAGCGACGGCGGGAGCTACATACTATTATGGCGCGGAATCGGCGGATTCGGGAGGCGACCTGTCGCCTATGTCCGCCATCCTCAAGGTCACCATACCGTCGGCGCCGGCGGCGGTAACCAATCTGACGGCCACGCCCGTCTCCACTTCGAAGATCAGCCTGATCTGGTCCGCGGCGGCCGGCGGTGGCCTGCCGATCCAGAGCTACACGGTGCTGCGGGGCGCCACCGCAGCCAGTCTGAGCCAGGTGGCGACGACCGGGCAGACTACCTACACAGATCCGTCCGGTTCTCCGTCGACCATGTATTACTATGCGGTCCAGGCGACTGACACAGGCGGCGACGTTTCGCCGCTGTCCGCGACCATGTCGGCCACCACGCTGGCGCTGCCCTCGGCGCCCACGAACGTAGCGGCGACCGCCCCCGGCAAGAGCCAGGTGGCTCTAACGTGGGCGGCGGCGCCAAGCGGGATGCCGCTGGCTTCCTATACCGTCTTCCGCGGGACTAGCGCATCGAACCTGACATCGCTGAAGACCATCTCCGCCAGCCAGTTGTACGCTAATGACACTACTGTATCTTCGGGCAACAAGTATTACTACGCCGTCCAGGCCAAGGATACCGGTGGTACCCTTTCTCCCATTTCGGCCACGGTCGCGGTCACTACGCCGTAACGACCATCAAATAAGCAGTTCCTGCGCCGGCCGCGCCACAAGCGCGGGCGGCGCTTTCGTCTTAGCACGTTGACGACGAATACCACGGAGCTACATAAAAAGCGGTCGACAAAGCGGGCCGTCTGCCGGCTTTCACCAGACCGGCCTTCGGAATAGGGTTTCGTCGCAGGGTCCGGCGGCTGCCCTTCATTTCTCACTTTACTTTCTCTCTCTACGTTTGCTCATTAACTTCCGTTAGCTCATCGATCTCTGAGTAATTTCACTAGCCACGCAGCCCGAGAATAAGTGCGGAGATAATAACCAGATAAATAGATCCGATTATGTTCTTACCTCACGATAGGAATGCTTCGGGCGCTACAACATGAAATCGAACTTGTTCCCCTTTGTAGGGTCGTGTGGCCCTTGCTTATTTACTGGGTTATCGCTTTTGGCTTCGCTTTCTTATTGCAATTTAAGAGCGCAAGCTCCGCCCGTTCCGGCGGAATTCCAGGCGATGTACGGTCCACTCAATACTTATCTCGCTAATTTCAACACGACTTTGAATGCCGAGCCACTGAGTCATCTTCCGCTTTTGTCCACGGCAGCGCTGGCCAATGCGGACGCCAATGCGGGGCCGCAACTGGTGAATCCGGGCACCATGGCGGGCCTCCAACTCCAGTTGAATGAGCTCAAGGCCATAGGAGTACAGGCGGTCATGGTGGAAGTCGGTTTCCCCATGCTTTATGCTCCGTTTCTCACCAGCCAAGGGCAAACGCAAGCCCAGTTCGTCAGCTTTTATCAACAGGTCGCGCAGATGATCCGCACCGCCGGTATGAAAGTCATCGTCGAGAATGACACGTTGCTGGTCAATGATGTGTCGGCCGGCTGGGATGCCGCGCCGTTCTACGCCACTTTAAGCTGGACTCAATACCAGCAAGCGCGCGCGCAGACCGCGTTGACCATCGCGCAGACCATGCAGCCGGATTACCTGGTGGTGGTGGAAGAGCCCAGCACGGAGGCCAACGACAGCGGGCAAAGCGAAGCCGACACGCCCGCGGGATCGGCCGCCCTATTAAGCCAGATCCTGGCGAGCGTCGAGCAGGCCGGCGTGCCGGGCATGAAGGTTGGCGCTGGTGCCAGCGCCTCGCAAGCGAATGCGGTGTCGTTCATCCAGCAATATGTGGCCCAGCCGGTGGACTTCATCGACTTCCACATTTACCCCGTCAATCTCAATTTTTTGCAAGTCGCATTGAACATCGCCAGCACCGCGGCGGCGGCCGGTAAGCCCGTCGCTATGACTGAATGCTGGCTGTGGAAGATCGCGGACTCCGAAGTGGGCGTGCTGACCGGCGACACGGTGCGGGCGCGGAATCCATTCAGCTTTTGGGCGCCGCTCGACGCGTATTTTATCCAGACCATGCAAAACCTGGCGCGACATACACAGATGCTCTTTATGGTTCCGTTCATCACGTCGTACTGGTCCACCTATCTGCCCTACGACAGTTCCACCGAGAATCTGACGCCCAGCGCGATATTAAGCCAGGAAAATGCCCAGGAAAACCTAAATCAGCAGGATGCGATCTATACCAGCACCGCCATGAGTTATTACACGTCGCTGGTCTCGCCGGCCGACAAAACGGCGCCATCGGTTCCCGCCGGTCTCGCCGGCGGATCGGGCAACCCGAATACGACAGCCATAAACTGGGATGCATCCACCGACAATGTAGGTGTGGCGGGTTATTACGTATCGCGCAACGGCTCGCGCGTCGGCCCTACGGCTAATCTGTATTACAAGGATTCGGGCCTCACAGAGAACACCACCTATACTTACACCATCGAGGCCTTCGACCTGGGCGGAAACGTCTCGGCCCCCTCCCTCCCGCTCAGCGTCACGACTAGGGATACCACGCCGCCCAGCACGCCGACCAACGTGACGGCCACCGCGAGTTCCTGCCAGATTGTGAACCTTTCGTGGTCCGCCTCTACCGATGATGTGGGAATCGGCTCCTATTCCGTGCTGTGGGGACCTTCGCGCGCAACACTCACCGAACTAGTACGCACTCCCGCTACTGTGACGACATACACGAGTTATCCCCTGAACTGCGGGACCAAATATTACTATGGCTTAGAGGCTATCGATAGAGAGGGGAATATCTCCGCGATGTCCACGGTCATATCGATCACCACTCCCAATCCGCCCTCTCCACCCAAAGGTCTGGCAGCCACGGCCGTTTCGGCCACCCAAGTCGTCCTGACATGGTCGGCAGCGGCCAGCGGCGGCCTACCTGTCAATTACTATCATGTTTACCGCGGCACGTCGGCTACAGCACTCAGCCAGATCGTCATCGATCCACAGACCTCCTATACGGACACTTCCCTGAGCCCTTCCACCACATACTACTACTCCCTCGAAGCGGCCGATTCGGGAGGGGATCTGTCCGCCATGTCCGCGGTTGTGTCCGTCACTACGCCTGCGCTGCCCGCCCCGCCAACCGACTTGGTGGGCGCAGCGGCGTCCAGCGGCAAGCTCAAACTGACCTGGTCGGCTGGGGTGAGCGGCGGTCTGCCCATCAGCTACTATCATGTGTTTCGTGGAACGACGCGTGTCAATCTCAATCAGGTGGCCATCGACGCGCAAACCTCCTACTCGGATTTAACAGTGACGGCGGGAACCACCTACTTCTACGGCATCGAGTCGGCGGATTCGGGAGGCGATCTGTCGCCCATGTCCGCCCTTGTCGAGGTCACCATACCGTCGCCGCCGGCGGTGACCAACCTGACGGCCACGCCCGCCTCCACTTCGGAGATCAACCTGACCTGGTCTGCGGCGGCCAATGGCGGACTGCCGATCAGGAGTTACAGCGTGTTCCGGGGCACCACTGCAGCCAGCCTGGACCAACTGGCGACCACCGGGCAGACCACCTACACGGATCCGTCCGGTTCTCCGTCGACCAGGTATTACTATGCGGTCCAGGCGACTGATACAGGCGGCGACGTTTCGCCGCTGTCCGCGACCGTGTCGGCCACCACGCTGGCGCTGCCCTCGGCGCCCACGGACGTAGCGGCCACCGCCCCCAGCAAGAACCATGTCAGCGTTACCTGGACGGCGGCGCCCAGCGGCATGCCGCTGGCTTCCTACACCGTCTTCCGCGGGACAACCGCTTTGAACTCGACACCGCTGAAGACAGTCTCCGCCAGCCAGTTGTACGCTAATGACACTACCGTATCGGCGGGCGATACATACTTTTACGCAGTGCAGGCCAAAGACACGGGAGGCAATCTCTCTCCCCTGTCGGATACCGTCGCGGTGACTACGCCGTAACCATCGCCCCACAGGCATTCCGTGCGCCGGCCGTGCCACAAGCGCGGGCGGCGCTTTCGTCTTAGCACGCTGACGACGAATGAAAACCAGCCGACAAACCGAACCGGCTACGGGCTTTTACCACGCCGGCCCGGAATAGAGTCTTGATGAACCGTCTGGCGGCCGCCCGTTAATTTTTCTCATGTTATTTTTTATCTCTCCTCTTGCACATTAAACTCCGTTAGCCTCATCGATCTCTGAGTAACTTCCTTTACCACCTGAGAATAAGTACGTAACCAGTTAACCTACAAATAGATCCGATTATATTTTGACTGACCGATAGGAATACATCGTGCGCTACAACATCAAATCGAACCTGTTCTCCTTTGTAGGGTCGCGTGGCCCTTGCTTATTTACTGTATTATCGCTCTTGGCTTCGCTCTCTTATAGCAATGTAAGAGCGCAAGCCCCACCGGTTCCGGCGGAATTCCAGGCGACGTACAGTTCACTTAATACTTATCTCGCTAATTTCAATACGACTTTGAATGCCCTTCCCCCGAGCAATCTTCCGCTCTTGTCCACGGCAGCTCTGGCCAATGCGGACGCCAATGCGGGTCCGCAACTGGTGAATCCGGGTACCATGGCGGGCCTCCAACTGCAATTGAATGAGCTTAAGGCAATGGGAGTACAGGCAGTCATGGTGGAAGTCGGCTTCCCCATGCTGTATGCACCGTTTCTCACCAGTCAGGGGCAAACGCAGGCCCAGTTCGTCAGCTTCTATCAGCAGGTCGCGCAGCTGATTCGCGCCGCGGGTCTCAGGGTCATCGTCGAGAATGACACGCTGCTGGCCAATAGTGATGTGTCGGCCGGTTGGGATGCCTCTCCCTTCTACGCCACGTTAAGCTGGAGCCAATACCAGCAAGCGCGCGCGCAGACCGCGTTGACCATTGCGCAGACCATGCAGCCGGATTACCTGGTGGTGGTGGAAGAGCCCAGCACGGAAGCCGGCAACAGCGGGCAAAGCCAAGCCAACACTCCCGCTGGATCGGCCTCTCTGTTAGGCCAGATCCTGGCGAGCTTGGAGCAGGCCGGCGTACCGGGCATGCAGGTGGGGGCTGGCACCAGCGCCTCGCAAGCGAATGCTGTGTCCTTCATTCAGCAATATGTGGCCCAGGCGGTGGATTTCATCGACTTCCACATCTACCCGGTCAATCTTAATTTCCTGCCAGTCGCATTGAACATCGCCAGCACGGCCGCGGCGGCCGGCAAGCCCGTCGCTATGACGGAATGCTGGCTGTGGAAGTTGGCGGACTCCGAAGTCGGTGTGCTGACCGCCGACGAGACGCGGGCGCGAAATCCGTTCAGCTTTTGGGCGCCGCTCGACGCGTATTTTATCCAGACCATGCAAAACCTGGCGCAGCATACGCAGATGCTTTTTATGGATCCGTTCATCACGGTCTACTATGCCGCCTATCTGCCCTACAACAGTTCCACCGAGAATCTGGCGCCCGGCCCGATCTTGAGCCAGGAGAATGTCCAGGAGAACCTGAATCAGCAGAATACGGTTTACACCAGCACCGCGATGAGCTATTACGCGTCACTGGTTTCGCCACCCGACAAAACTCCTCCGTCGATTCCCAGCGGTCTCAACGGCGGATCGGCCAGTCCTACTACGACAGCCATAAATTGGGCCGCATCTACCGACAATGTAGGTGTGGCGGGTTATTACGTGTCCCGCAACGGCTCGCGTATCGCCACCATAGCCAGCCTGTATTATCTGGATTCCGGGCTCGCGGAAAGCACCACGTATAATTACACCATAGAGGCTTTCGATCTGGGCGGAAACGTTTCAGCTCCGACCCTCCCGCTGAGCGTCACGACCGAGGATACCACACCGCCCAGCACGCCAACCAACGTGACGGCCACCGCGAGTAATTGCCAACTTGTGACCCTGTCGTGGTCCCCATCCACCGATAATGTGGGAATCAGCGGCTATTTCGTGTTCTGGGGACCTTCGCCCGCAACACTCGCCCAGTTAGTACGCACTCCCGCTACGATGACGACATACACGAGTTATCCCCTCAACTGCGGGACTAAGTATTACTACGGGGTGGAGGCGATCGACACATCCGGGAACACCTCGGCGATGTCCACGGTCATATCGATTACCACTCCGAAGCCGCCCTCTCCACCCAAAGGTCTGGCAGCCACGGCCGCCTCGGCCACCCAAGTCGGCCTGACATGGAAGGCAGCCGCCAGCGGTGGACTACCCGTCAATTACTATCATGTTTATCGCGGCACTTCGCCTTCAGGACTTAGCCAGATCGTCATCGATCCGCAGACCTCCTACACGAACACTTCCCTCAGCCCTGCCACGACATACTACTACGCCATCGAAGCGTCCGATACGGGTGGGGATCTGTCCGCGATGTCCGCGGTTGTGTCCGTCACTACACCGGGGCTGCCCGCGGCGCCCACGAACCTGGTGGCCACACCGGCGTCCAGTAGCAAACTCAACCTGACCTGGTCAGCCGGGGTGAGTGGCGGTCTGCCCATCAACTACTATCATGTGTTCCGGGGAACCACGCCTTCCAATCTCACCCAGGTGGCCATCGACTCGCAGACCTCCTACTGGGATAGCAGCGTGACGGCGGGGGCTACATACTATTACGGCGTCGAGTCGGCGGATTCGGGAGGCGACCTGTCGCCCATGTCCGCCCTGGTCGAGGTCACTATACCGTAGGCGCCGGCGGCGGTAACCAACCTGACGGCCACGCCGGTCTCCACTTTCGAAGATCAGCCTGGCCTGGGCGGGGGCGGCCACTGGCGGCCTGCCGATCCAGAGCTACAGCGTGCTGCGAGGCGCGACCACAACCAGCCTGAGCCAGGTGGCGCCTCCGGATCTCCATCGACCACATATTATTATGCGATCCAGGCGACTGATACAGGCGGCGACGTTTCGCCGCTGTCCGCGACCGTGTCGGCCACCACGCCGGCGCTGCCCTCTGGCCCACGAACGTCGCTGCGACAGCACTGAGAACGAGCAAGGTTGCGGTGACCTGGACGGCGGCTCAAAGCGGTATGCCGCTAGCTTCGTACATCGTCCTCCTCGGGATTACTGCTTCGAACCTGACCTCGCTAAAGACCGTTTCCGCCAGCGCGTTGTCCGCCAATGACACTACCGTTTCGGCGGGCGATACATACTACTACGCGGTGCAAGCCAAAGACAGGTGAGGTAATCTTTCTCCCATGTCTGCGACTGTCGCTTTCGTCTTCCCCCAACCTCCTGCCTACTTTCGCTACACTGATGGTTCCAGGCAATTCCCAGGCCACCGAACGTGAACGCCGTCGAATTTCAGGCTGTCTCCAAGAGCTACTCTATTTATGACTCGCCGGGCGACCGTCTGAAGGAACTGCTCTCCCTGAACCGGTTGAAGTGCCACAAAGATTTTTGGGCCCTACACGATGTCAGCTTCGAAGTCCAGCGCGGCGAGACGTTCTGCCTGATCGGCGAAAACGGGTCCGGCAAGAGTACGCTGCTGCAGATGGTGGCAGGTATTCTGCATCCCACCAGCGGTTCGCTTAAGGTGACCGGGCGGGTATCGGCTCTGCTCGAGTTGGGCGCCGGATTCAATCCGGAATTCACGGGACGCGACAATGTCTACTTGAATGGTTCTATTCTGGGCCTGACTACCCGGCAAATCGATCAGCGCTACAAAGACATCGAAGAGTTCGCCGAGATCGGAGAATTCATCAACCAGCCGGTGAAGACCTATTCGAGCGGCATGGTGGTCCGGCTGGCGTTTGCCGTAGCCATCAACGTGGATCCGGAAATTCTGCTGGTGGATGAAGCGCTGGCCGTGGGCGACTTATATTTCCGCCAGCGCTGCATGCGCAAGGTGCACGAGTTGCGCACCCGCGGCATCACCATTCTGTTCGTTTCCCATGCCATCGCGGACGTGAAAGCCATCGGCGACCGCGCTTTATGGCTGGAGCACGGCCGCATCCGGGAAATCGGGGAAACCGACCGCGTGGCAGCCAAGTATCTGGCGGCCATGGTGGAAAAGGATTCGGCGTACCTGATGCTGAAAGGCGCGCCCGCGCGTGCGCACACCGGCTCACAGGTGCGCGCCCCGGAAATTGTCGAGCATATTCCGAACATCGATCATCGCTATGGCGACGGCCGCGCCGAAATATTGGGCATCGCCGTGCTCGATGCGCAAGGCGATCCGGTACACCTGTTGCAGCCATCCCAGCGCGTCACCGTGCGCGTCAGCGTACGCGCCCACGCCGGTATCCCGCGGCCCATCGTGGGCTTCATGATGCGCAACCATCTGGGCATCGATTTCTCCGGCACCAACACGGCGCGCGAAGGTTACGATCTGCCCGCCATGACGCCGGACGACGTCTACACAGTGGATTTTCATCTCGAAATGCCGGAGTTGTATCCAGCCTCGTTTTCTTTTTCGCCGGCCATCGCAGACGGCACGCTGTTGGGCTACACCATGTGCGACTGGATCGACAACGCCATCGCGCTGCAGATGGGCCATTCGCCGGGTGAGATCTACGGATTTCTGCGCCTGCCGTGCCGCGTGGAGGTGAATGCGCGGCTGGCGGCGCGGCTCGCGGCACAACCCCGGGAGAGCCATGTTGGTTGAGTTCACCGGCGAACGCGTCATTCCGGGCCAGGTGGATCCCGACCTGTTCAACGAGCACCTGTCGCGCTACGCCTTCGCGGCGCGACTGGCCCGCGGCAAACGCGTATTGGATGCCGGCTGCGGCGCGGGTTACGGCGCGGCGGAACTGGCCAAATCGGCACTATCGGTGGTGGGCGCGGACATCGCGTCCGAAGCGGTGGCCTTCGCGCGCGAGCATTACCGACTGCCGGGCCTGCAGTTCGAACAGGCTTCCTGTACGGAACTGCCGCATCCCGGCGCGGTCTTCGACCTGGTAGTGGCTTTCGAGGTGATCGAGCACCTGGAACGCTGGCGCGATTTCCTGGTAGAAGCGCGGCGGGTGCTCGCGCCCACCGGCCAATTCATCGTCTCCACGCCGAATAAGCTTTATTACGCGGAATCCCGCAGCCGCGCTGGAGCCAATCCGTTTCACGCGCACGAATTCGAATTCGACGAGTTCCAACGCGCGCTGGCCGCAGTGTTTCCGCATATTTCGCTCTTCCTGGAGAACCATGTAGAGAGCGTCGCGTTTCGTCCACTGCAAGCGGGTGCGATAGAGGCCAACGCCGAGGTGCGCGTGGATGGCGGTGAAAGTCCGCCCGCGGAATCGCACTTTTTCGTCGCGGTGTGCGCGCATCGTCCACAGACCGGCAGCCCGACGTTTGTGTATGTTCCGAGCGCGGCCAACGTGCTGCGCGAAAGGGAAACGCATATCGCACTACTCGAAGGCGAGTTGCTGCAGAAGAACCAGTGGCTGGCCGCGTCTCAGCGCGATCTGGCGGATTTGGATCGCGTCCATCGCCGGCAAACGGCGGATCTGGAAGAAAGCAACCGCTGGGCCGAACGGCTGAACGCGGAAGTAGCGGCGGCCGGCGCGCGCATTCAGGAATTGCAGGACGAATTGGCTGCCGCGCAATCCGCCGCGCAAGCCCGGATTTCCGAACTCGACCGCCAGATCGCCGCCAAGTCGGAATGGGCGCTGCAGTTGAATGCGCAACTCGACGCCAAGATGCAAGAGCTGGCGCAATGCGTTGAGTATCTGCACAGCGCGGAGAAGACCGTGGAAGAGCGCACCCGCTGGGCGCAGGCGCTGAACGCCGAAGTGGAGCAGCTTCGCCGCAAGCTGGATTTGCTGGAGTCGTCGCGCTGGGTGCGGTTGGGCCGCCGTGTCGGGCTGGGACCTGACGCCGATCCACAATGATCCCACTGGCGCGCGTCCTCGGTACGCTCTTTCTGCTGCTCATTTCCCCGCTGATGTGGCTGGCCGCCGTCGCCTTGCTGGCGGTTGCCGATCTGGCGTGGCTGCTGGCCGGCCGGCGAACTGCGCCGCGCAACCAGGCATGCCGGCGGAATGCGGCGAGTGTGGTCATTCCCAATTGGAACGGCCGCGATCTGTTGGCCCAATATCTGCCGTCGGTAATCACGGCGCTGGCCGGTAATTCGGAGAACGAAATCGTAGTCGTAGACAACGGCTCCACAGATGGCAGCGCCGATTTCGTGCGGCAGGCATTTCCGGGCGTGACGCTGCTTCGGCTCGAACGGAATCTGGGGTTCGGCGGCGGCTCGAACGCCGGCTTCCGCGCCGCGCGGAACGATATCGTGGTCCTGCTGAACAGCGACATGCAGGTCTCGCCGGAGTTCCTGGCGCCGCTCCTCGAAGGCTTCGACGACGAATGCGTGTTCGCCGTCTCCTGCCAGATCTTCTTTCGCGACCCCGCCCGGCGCCGCGAGGAAACCGGCCTCACCGAAGGCTGGTGGCAGGATGGCGGATTGAAAGTGCGGCATCGCGTCGACCCGGCCATCACCGGCCTGTTCCCCTGCTTCTATGGCGGCGGCGGTTCCTGCGCTTTCGATCGGCGGAAATTTCTGGAGCTGGGCGGGTTCGACGAGTTGCTCGCGCCTTTCTATCTGGAAGATACCGACCTCGGCTACCAGGCATGGAAACGCGGCTGGAAGGTGCTGTATCAGGCGCGCAGCATCGTCTACCACGAGCATCGCGGCACCATCGGCAAGCGCTTCAGCGAGGCGCAAATCCAGGCAGTGCTCAAGAAGAACTACCTGCTGTTCACCTGGAAGAATATCCACGATTGGCGGCGGCTGGCTGCGCACTTCTTCTTCAGTTACGCCGGCGCGCTGCTCAGCTTGGCCGGCGACGTGCCCGGCCGGGCCAACCTGGATGGCTGGTGGCGTGCATTTCGCCAGCTTCCGGGCGCCATCCGTTCCCGCTGGCGGGCGCGCAGCCTGGCCGTGGTGGACGATACCGAAGCGTTCCGCAGGCCGCTTGGTGGATACTTCCGCGACCGATTCGAAGCGCACCGGCCGGGGATTCCTGCCGTCCTGCGCGTCCTGTTCGTTTCCCCGTATCCCATCTGCCCGCCGGTGCATGGCGGCGGGGTGTTCATGTATCAGACGCTGCGCGAACTCTCCCGGCGTGCGCACGTGCACGTGGTAGCCATGCTCGACGATCTATCCCAGGCGCCCGCGCAGGAGGAGTTGCTCGGCTTCTGTGCATCTGTCGAGCTTTTGGTGCGTCCGCCGCACCCGGCCACGGCCGGTTCCATACGGCCGCACGCAGTCGCCGAGTTCGCAAACGACGATCTGGCGTGGTTGATTCACCGCCAGACTTTTGTGCAGCAGATCGACTTGGTGCAGCTTGAATACACGCCCCTGGGCCAATACGCGTGCGCCTATCGCCGCATTCCCACTACGCTGTTCGAGCATGATATCTATTTCCAATCCATCGCGCGCAGCCTGGCTTACATGCCCGGAACACTGGCCCGCGTCAAGGCGCGATACGAGTATCTGCGGGCGCTGCGCTATGAGTTGCGCATGCTGCCGCGTTGCGACCGGGTGCAGGTCTGCACGCGGGAAAACGGCGATTACCTGGCCGGCTTTCTGCCCCGCAAGAGCAGGCGCTCTGCCTGGATGCAGGCGGGTTTGCGCGCCGCCATCGACACCACGCGCTATCATTTTTCCCCAGCCGCACGCGAGCCGTTCACCATGCTGTTTCTGGGCAGCTTCCGGCACACGCCGAATGCGGTGGCGCTGGCCTGGTTCGTCGAGGAGGTGTTGCCGCTGTATTGTGGCGGGCCGGCCGGAGGCGCGGCTGGTGGTGGTCGGTTCGGATGCGCCGCCGCGGCACCCTTATGCGGATCGCACGCCGGCCATCGAAATCCGTGGATTCGTGGAAGATGTGCGCGAGCCGCTCAGCCGTTATACGGTCTTTGTGTGCCCGGTCCGCGCCGGCTCGGGCGTTCGGGTGAAGCTGCTGGAAGCCTACGCCAGTGGCATTCCGGTGGTCTCAACGCGGATTGGAGCGGAGGGCCTGGCAGCGCAGGACGGCGAGTTCTGTTTGCTCGCGGATGACCCCGGGACTTTCGCGGAGCAGGTGCTGCGGATTTTCGACGACCCGGCCTTCGCCGCCGGGATGGCCGCACGCGCGCGCGCCGAGGTGGTGGCCAACTGGGACATGGCCACCGTCACTGGGCGCCTGGTCGAGAGCTATTGGGACGCCGTGCGCGAAAAGAATCCTACTTGGTTTTCGGGGTCAGGTCCTGTTTAAGCTGCTTTACCACGCGCTCGGCGGTGTGATCCAGCTCGTGCGGACTGGAGTTCTTGGGCTTTTCAAAGGCGGACCATAACACTTGCCGCGATTTTACATCGACCAGGAAGATGGTTCCGCGGCCGCGGCCACCGACACCCATGCTTCCGGCACTCTCGGCCTTGTTGGAGGTATTCGCCAGAATCGACGCCGGGCTCTGGAATGCGTTTGGCGAAGATTGGTCGGTCTTTTCTTTGGCGGCTGTCTCTTTAGCCTTGGCCGCTTCTTTGGCTTGCGGATCGGGCGGCGGCGGATACAAATCCTTCAGACGGTTCTCGAACGGCATACCCAACTGGTCCGTGATGATGCTGTCGGCCTTGGCGGGATCGGCGACTACCTGCAGCACATGCATGCGGATAAGCCGGTTGGCGATGAACTGGTCGAGGCTGTGGCCCATGGGCAGCAGGTACACGGTATGCGTTCCGGTGAGTTCCGCGGCGGGCGCAAGACTCAGGCAGCAGAGCAGCGTGACGGCCCACTTCATGTTATTTCTCATCATAACAATAGACGCTTGATCGCCCCCATAAAGACGATACGATGGAGAACGGGCTTGAGCCGGCGCGGGGCTTCAGCCCGCTGCAGATCCGCGGATAATGTATAAAGGCGACACGATCACAGTCATCATTCCGTGCCTGAATGAGGAGCAGGGCATCGAGCGCGTGCTGCGCAGCATGCCGGATTTTGTCGACCAGGTCATCGTGGTGGACAACGCCTCCACCGACCGCACTTCGCATGGTGGCGGCGTCGCTGGGCGCGCAAGTGATCCGCGAAGACGTGCGCGGCTATGGCCGTAGTTACAAGCGCGGGTTCGCCGACGCCACCGGCGATCTCATCGTCACGCTGGATGGCGATCATAGTTATCCGCCGGATGCGCATCTCGTATCTGTTGGAGGCCTTCCGGCACTTTGAAGGTCGACTTCCTGAATGCTTCGCGCTTTCCCGTGCGCGACCGCCAGGCCATGAGTCTCAAACACCATTTCGGCAACTTGATGCTGTCGCTGGCCATGTCGATCCTCTACTTCCGCTGGGTGCGCGACTCGCAATCCGGCATGTGGGTGTTCCGGCGCTCCATCCTGAAGGACATGCATCTGGAAGCGGACGGCATGGCGTTCTCCGAGGAGATCAAGATCGAAGCACTGAAGAATCCGCGCGTGCGCTTCGGCGAGATCTCCATCATGTATACCTCGCGCATCGGCGAGAAGAAACTGAATCCCTGGCGGGACGGCCTGCACAACCTGCTGTTTCTGGTGAAGAAGCGGCTGCCGCGGCGCAAGGCAAATGATGACGGGCGGCGATGTCACGGTCGATGGTGCCGGTATGGAACCGGCGCGAATTGCTGGAACGCGCTGCTGTGCGGATTGCGCGCGCAGACTGCAGGCGCCCGCCGAAGTGCTGGTAGTGGACGACGGGTCGCAGGACGGATCGGCGGAGACTCGCCGAATCCATGGGCGCCAGGGCCATTCGCATGGGCGCGCATGGCGGATTTGCGCGCGCAGTGAACCGGGGCATTCGCGAGAGCCGCACGCCGCTGCATGGCGATCGTCAATAACGACGTGGAATTGGCTGCCGGACTGGATGGAGCAGACTGTCTGGCCGCATTCGAGGCCGAAGGTCTGGTTTGCCACCGGCAGGATTCTGCAGGCGGCCGACCGAACCCGTATCGATGCCACTTATGACGCGCTCTGCCGCGGCGGGACTGCGTGGCGCGTGGGCCACGGCCTGCCCGACGGGCCGCCCTTTCGCGAGGCGCGCGAGATCCAGGATCCGCGCCTTTTACCGCGGCGCTATTTCGCGCCGCATTGTTCGACAAAGTTGGGCTGCTCGACGAGCGTTTCGAATCGTATCTGGAAGATGTGGATTTCGGGTTGCGCTGCGCTCTGGCCGGTTGTGCGGGGCAGTACGTGCCGGAGGCCGTCGCCTGGCACGCGGGAAGCGCCACTCTGGGACGCTGGCATCCGGAAACCACGCGCCGCACCGCGCGCAATCAGGTCTTCCTCGTCGCCAAGCATTATCCCGCGACGCCTGCTGATCGGTATGGGTGGCCCATCGTCGGTGGCGCAGGGATTGTGGGGACTGGTGGCGCTGCGCCACGGAAGGGGATGGGCGTGGCTGCGCGGTAAGGTGGAAGGGATTGCGCCGGTTCGCCGAATTGCGCGGGAGTTCCGACGCAGTTACTCAACTTGCCGGCTACACAATCCATATCTTTGCCAAGGCGAGCGGGAAATCCGCCGTGTGCAGCGCGAATCCGGGCAGGATTCTGTACTGGACTTTGTATTTTCTGCTCACCGGGCAGGCGAGTGAGGCAAAGTGACACATGGGTGAGGCGGGTATCGTGATCGTGACACACGAATCGGAGGCCGAAATCGGCGCCTGCCTGGACGGCGCCGTACCAACCGGGGCCGAGATCGTGGTGGTGGATAATGCTTCAACAGACCAGACCTGCCAGGAGGTGGCTCGCCGCAATGTACGGCTTATCACAAATCTGTGAGAACCGCGGATTCGCCGCCGCAGTGAACCAGGGCATACGTGCGCTCGATACGCCATTCGTGCTGTTATTGAACCCTGACGCGCATCTCGGAGACGTCGCTCGACGCGTTGGTCGAGTGTTGCCGCTGCCCGGGCGTGGCGGGCGCAGGCGGCAAATTGGTGGACGCCGCCGGTCACCCGCAGACCGGTTTCGCGGTACGCAGCCTGCCCTCACCCGCGGCCCTGATTTGCGAGGCTCTGCTCATTAATCGACTATGGCCGCGATAACCCAATCAATTGGCACTACCGTTGCTTAGGTTTTGACTTCTCTGCGCCGGGTGACGTGGAACAACCGGCAGGCGCTTTCCTGATGATCCGCCGGGACTGTGTGGCAGGAACTGAACGGATTTGACGAGCGGTTCTACCCGCTTTGGTTCGAAGATGTGGATTTCTGCTGGAGAGCCGGCAAAGCAGGCTACCGCATGCGCTACACGCCGGACGCTGTAGCTAAACATACGGGCGGCCATTCCCTCGCAAAAATTTCGCTGGAGAACCGGCAGCTTTATTGGTATCGTAGTTTACTAGGGTTTGCAGCCAAGCACTATCGTTCCGGTACGGCTAGGATGGTTTGTGCGGCTGTATTCCTTGGCTCCATACCCAGGATGTTCTGGGGAATGGCGGCATTTCGAAGCCTGACGCCCATCGCAGTATACAGTAAGGTGATGGCGCTGGCCGGCAAGACTTTCATCCGGCCAGCCGGGTGAGTAGTGTTTTTGTCTTGTTCCCGCGGTCTGGGGTGAACGGATGTACCAGTTGATCGGCGTTAATTCAGGTTCGAGTTCATGTCCCATAACGACTTCGTATCCGTCACGATCGTAACTTATAATAGCGGCCGTTTTATCAAGAGATGCCTGGAATCGGTGCTCGAACAGCGGTATCCGTACTAAGGAAGTCATCGTCATCGACAACGCCTCGACCGACGGCACCATCGACATCCTGGAACAGTTCGAAGACCGCTGCCAGATCATCTACAACGAAGAAAATATCGGTTTCGCCGCGGCGCAGAACCAGGCCATCTCACTGGCCGGCGGCTATTGGGTTCTGACCCTGAACCCGGACGTGCTGCTGCTGCCGAATTTCATTCAGGCGCTGGTGGAGGCGGGTAACTTCGATCCGAACATCGGCTCGGTCTGCGGTAAGCTGCTGACCATGTCGGCCACCTTCGAGATTCCAGCCAAGCCCGTGGTGGATTCTACCGGCATCTACTTCAACCCCATGCTGCGGCATCTGGACCGCGGCAGCCAGGAAATCGACAACGGCCACTATCTGCAATATGAGTTCGTGTTCGGCGCCACCGCGGCGGCCGCGCTTTACCGCCGCGAGATGATCGACGACATCTCGCTCGATGGGGAGTTCTTCGACTCCGATTTCTTCGTGTATCGGGAAGACGCGGATGTGGCTTGGCGTGCCCAGTTACTGGGCTGGAAATGCATTTACGTGCCTTACGCCCGCGGCTATCACGTGCGCAAGGTACTGCCAGGCAATCGCGGCGCGCTGCCGCCCGAGATCAACATGCACTCGGTGAAGAACCGCTTCCTGATGCGCATCAAGAACATTTCGCCGGACCTCTACCGCCGCAACCTGCTTCTCCATCACCATGCGGGATGTCACCGTGGTGATGTGCTGTCTGATGTGGGAGCACTCGTCATTGCGGGCGTTCTGGTTCCTGGCGCGGAACTGGCGGCGGGTGATGGCCAAGCGCGCCGAGATCCAGAGCCGGCGCCGCGTGGATCACGCCTACATCGCCAGTTGGTTCAAATACGCGCCGGTTAGCGTGCAGGCTCCCAAGAAAGCGCCGCGGCTGATGTCGCGTTCGCAAGCGGCCAAGACTTAGTTCGCCTGCGGCGAACGGTGGTGGGTGGTGGGTGATGGGTGGTAGGGAAAATCCATCGCGCCTGCGGCGACCAGTGGAAACGCCCTCCTGTCTACGATGAGCTTGCCAGAACCCACCACCTACACCCACCACCTTCCCCTTACGCATTGCCATCCTAGGAACCCGTGGCATTCCCGCCAATTACGGCGGATTTGAGACCTTCGCGGAAGAGCTTTCTATGCGGCTGGCGGCGCGCGGCCATGACGTGGTGGTCTACTGCCGCCAGCGTCCCACTGAACCGGTCTATCGCGGCGTCCGGCTGCGGTATCTGCCCACCATCCGCCACAAGTATCTCGATACCATCGCGCATACGTGCGTATCTACGCTTGATCTGCTTGCGCATCGCGTCGATGTGGCACTCTATTGCAACGGCGCCAACGCGGTCTTTACAGTGCTTCCGCGGCTCTGCGGAATGCCGGTGGCGCTGAACGTCGACGGCCTGGAGCGCAAGCGCAAGAAGTGGAACCGCGCCGCCAAAGCCTGGTATCTGGTGTCGGAATGGCTGGCAACCTTTCTGCCCAGCGAGGTGGTGACCGATGCGCGCGTCCATTCAACGACTACTACGCGCAGCGGTATCGCAAGCGCACCACGTTTATTCCATACGGCGCGGAGACCGGCAAGGTGGAATCCACCGGCGTGCTGGCGCAATTGGGCCTCGAATCCGCGGCGCTACTTCCTGTACGTGAGCCGCATGGAGCCGGAGAACCACGCGCTCGAAGTGCGCGCAGGCTTTCGAACGCGTGCGCACGGATATGAAGCTGGCGCTGATCGGCGACGCGCCTTATGCCCGCGATTATATCCGGCAGGTGCGCGACACACGCGATCCGCGCATCGTGATTCCCGGGGCGATTTATGGGCAGGGATATCATGAACTGGACGCGCACTGTTTCGCCTACATCCACGCGACCGAAGTGGGCGGCACGCATCCCGCTTTGATCGAAGCCATGGGCCGCGGCGCGCTGGTGCTCTATCGCGATACGCCGGAGAACGCCGAGGTGGCCGGAGACGCCGGCATTCCGTTCCACGGCGATCTGGCGGAGAAGCTGCAACAGGCGCTGGCGATGAGTGAGGCGGAACGTGAAACGCTGCGCCGCCGCGCGCGCGAACGCGTGGAGCAGTATTACAGTTGGGATGCCGTGGCCACGGCTTACGAAAATCTGTTCCAGTCGATAATGAAATGATGCCGCCGCCCTATCGCTCCTATGTTCTGGTTTCGCTCGATCGGATTGCGCGCAATTACCGCAATGTCTGCGCGGCCGTGGGCGCGGGAGTGGAAGTGATGGCGGTGGTGAAGGCCGACGCTTACGGGCACGGCGCGCTGGCGGTTTCCCGCACGCTGGTGCGCGAAGGCGCCAAATGGCTGGCGGTCAGTTCGGTGGATGAAGGCGTGACGCTGCGCGCTGTCCGGGATTGCCGCACGCATTCTGGTGATGGCCGGATTTCTGCCGCAGGAGCAGGAGGCGCTGATCGAATACGACCTCACCCCCACCGCGCATTCGCTCGAAGATATCGCGGAGCTGGACCGCCTGGCTTCGAGAAGCTCCGGCCAGCCGCCGGCGTTCCACCTGAAGATCGATAGCGGCATGGGGAGGTTGGGTACGCGCGCCGAGCCGGACGAAATCGTGGCGGCGCTCGCGCAGTTGCGGCATGCGCGCATCGAAGGCCTGATGACGCATTTCGCTTCCGCGGCGGATTTCACATCGTCCCAGACGGACCAGCAGTTGGCCCGATTTCACGCCATTCTGGCGGGCTTGCGCGATGCCGGCATCGGCATCGATTACGTGCACACATCGAGCACCAATGCAATCGGCTACGCGCGCAAGGATGCCTGGCACAACATGGTGCGGGCCGGCCATGCGTTGTACGGTTACCTTTCGCCCGCGCGCGGCGCGGGACCGCAGCCGATCCTGGACGTGCAGCCGGCGCTCACCTGGAAGGCAAAAATTCTGGCCGTGAAAGACATTCCGGAGGGCACGCTGGTGGGTTATGGCGGCACGTTTCGCGCGCCGTCCGCCATGCGCATCGCCATCCTGGGCGCGGGTTATGCCGATGGCGTGTTTCACCGGCTTTCGAATCGCGGCAAGGTGATCGCGGCCGGCAAGATCGCACCAATTCTGGGTACCATTTCGATGGACGTCACCACCATCGACGTGAGCCACGCCCTGGAGCTGAAGCCCGGCGACGATGTTACGCTGCTCGGAAGCGAGGGCGATGCGCGGCTCGATGCACAGCAGATCGCGCGCGTGGCGGGTACGATTTCGTACAACATTCTGTCGAGCATCAGCGCGCGCGTGCGGCGGGTATACATGTGATACGGTGGACTGCCAGAGGAAAATAGTGTGGGCCAAATAGGACGGATAGTTGCGGTCATAGCTATGGCCGCGTCGGCGAGCTTCGCCCAGCAGTACAAGGTGCAGAAGATCGTGAAGGTCGGCGGAGCCGGCGGTTTCGACTACGTCTATGCGGACGTGGACGGCCGCCGCTTATACATCCCGCGGCCTGCGCAAACCGGCGCGCGCATCACGGTATTCGATCTGGATTCGCTGGCCTTGGTCGGCGAAATCCCCAATACCAATGCGCGCGGCGTGGCCGTCGATCCCAAATCGCATCACGCCTTCGGCAGTAGCAAACCGGTGGCCATGTGGGATTCGAAAACGCTGGCGCTGATCACGACGATCGATGTCGAAGGCGGTCCGGATGGCATTATGTTCGATCCCTTCAACGAGCGCGTGTGGGTCTTCAGCCATCGTGCGCCGAACGCGACCGTGATCAATGCGAAGGACGGATCGGTGGCCGGCACGGTCGACTTGGGTGGCGCGCCCGAGCAGGCCGCCACGGACGAAAAGGGCCACATCTGGGTGGATCTGGAAGACAAGGACAGCATTGCCGCCGTGGACGCGAAGACGCTCAAGGTGACCGCGCATTACGATCTGGCCGGCAAATGCGGTGGGCCAGGCGGATTGGCGCTGGATGAGAAGCACCATATTCTGTTCGCGGCTTGCCACGAACCGGCGAACATGGCGATTCTGAATGCCGACGACGGCAAGATCATTACCACGCTGCCGATCGGCAAAGGAGTAGACGGGGCCGGGTTCAATCCGGACACCATGGAGGCGTTCAGTTCGCAGGGCGACGGCACGCTGACCGTCATCAAGGAAAACAGCCCGACCAGCTTTGCGGTAGAGCAGAACGTCGAGACCAAGGCAGGCGCCCGGACCATGACCATAGACACTAAGACAGGGCGCATTTTCTCGGTGACAGGGGAATTTACGCCGCCCCCGCCGGGACAGCGCCGCGGGCAAATGGTGCCGGATTCGTTCTCTATTGTTGTGGTCGGAAAGTAACGTTTTCGTACCACTTCAGGTTTGCTGTGGCGGCGCCGATGCAGGCGATATCCGGACGGCCGTCGCCGTTGAGGTCGGCGATGGCGCAGGCGGCGGCTGAAATGGTGTCATCCAGCGGAACCTTCGTCCACTCCGCGCCTTGGGCATCGCGCGCGTAATAGATGTTGACGCCCTGGCCGCGATAGCCGGCGATCACCTGGTCAGCGCCGTCGCCGTTCAGATCGGCGGTCAGGATGGTGTGTCCGTCGGAAATAGTATCGTCTATGACGTGGCGGCGCCACACTCCGGCACTCTCCGTATAAATAGCCACCTGGTTTCCGTGCCACGGTTCGATGGCCGCCAGGAAGCGGCTCTTCCCTAGGTGACCTACAGTAACGTCGCTCGATCCGCATTTGGGCCACGGCGCGGGATCGCCTTGGGCAATTTCAGTGCGGGTCCAGCGGTTATCCGGGCCGGGTTTGTACAGGTGAATGCCGCTGAAGCCCGCGGTGAGGATATCGTCGCGGCCGGCGCCATCCCAATCCACTATGTAGATGCCGTGGACCACACCTTCTTCCTGATCGGAGATGATCTCCCGCTTCCATGCGCCGGGACGGTAAAGGACCAGGGGAGTGTGGGCGCGATCTTCGGGGTGGTCGACACTCGCGGAGGTGAGCGGCTGGCTGATTAGGACCTTGCGGCCATTACCGTCGACATCGGCCCAGCGGAGGCGGTGGGAAGCCGGCAGACGGTCGATTTCGTGCATGCTCCAGGGCTGGCGGGGATCGCCTTGATGGCGCAACACGGACACGATGCCGGTGCTCTTCTTGGCATTCATGGAGAAGCCGGAGGCCAAGACGATGACGGGGATGCCGTCGCCATCGACGTCCCAGGCGGCCAGGTTGATCATGCCGGAGAGGCCGGAGGCGATCACGTGTCGCTGCCAGTTGGGGTTTTCGAACCAGACGAGTTCGGTCATGCCGCTGGCCAGGGCGACGAGGTCCGGTTTGCCGTCGTGATTCATGTCGATGGCCACGACCTGGTAGCCTCCCTTCAGGCCGGTGGCTACGGTGTGAGGGGTGAAGTGGGCCGGGTCGGCTGGTTGGAGCACCGAGGGTAAGATCAGGGCGAGTGCCAGCCCAGCGCCCACGTTTGCGCGTTTCATACTCCGATCTGGCCAGCATCCCAGTGAAGCTTGCGGCCTTCGCGATAGGCCTGGGCCGCCATGATTACAGCTACGGAGTGGGCGAAGCCGTCATCCACCGTAGCGTTGGGTTGTTTTCGGCTGCGCAGACACTCGAACCAGTTAGTCATATGGGCCGGGTAATTGTCGTCGATGAATGTGGGCGCGGGACTGGTTTTGCCGGGGATCGTCACATAACTTTCCGCGCGATGCAGGAATGGGTTGTCCTCGTAGGTGCCTTTTTCCTCCACCAGCTTCCAGCGCGGGCTGCCCTCGCCGCCGATGTTGATGAGAGTAGCCTTCTTACCCATGATGCGGGTGAAGCTATCGCAATCGTTGCCGAAGCTGGTGGAGTAACTGACTAGGAAACCGGCGGGATATTCGAGCAGCGTGTGGAAGGTGTCCGGGTTTTCGCGGCCATCGGGCCAGGCGAAGATGCCGCCGTGCGCTATGACGGAGCGCGGGAAGTGATCGTCCAGGAAAAAGTGGACCAGATCGATGGCGTGGGTCATCCACTGATCGGCGATGCCGCTGGAGAATTCCTGGTAGAGGCGGAACTCGAAGTAGAGGCGCGGATCGAAGGGGCGGTAAGGCTTGGTCAGCAGCCAGCGGCGCCAGTCGGTATCCTCTTCGCGTAGCTGTGCAACTTCCGGGCGGCCGCGCCAGCGGGGGCCGTGATAATTCCACACGATCTCGTACTTGGTGATCTGCCCGAGCGCGCCCGAGCGGATGAGGTCGCGGGCGGCGATCTGGTACGGTTCGCTGCGGTGCTGGGTACCGACCTGGACAATCCGGTTGCCAGCGAGCACGGCGTCGCGGGCGGCTTTGGCTTCAGCGAGGACGTTGCCCATGGGCTTCTCGCAATACGCGTCTTTGCCGGCTTCGACGGCGAGTTTCAGCATGGGCGAGTGCGCGAAATCGGGAGTAGAAATGATGACGGCATCCACGTCTTTGAGCGCCAGCAGATCTTCGAAATACGGGAGTGCTCGCGGCGCACGGCCGTAGACGGCTGCAGCTTTGGCGGCGGCGCGGTCGCGATTGATTTTCCAAAGATCGCAGACGGCGGTCATTTCGACGTTGTGCCGGTCTTTGAGCTGGGAGACGATTCCGGCGAGTTCGGTTCCGCGCGAGCCGATGCCGATGTGGCCGAGGGAAATGCGTTCGTTGGCGCCCTGGATGCGGCTATAGGAGAGGGCGGTGGTAGCCAGCGCGGCACTGCGGGCGAGGAAGGTGCGACGATCTAACGGCATGGAGATAGTTTACGTTATGGAGAGTGGGCGGCGGGCAACTGGACGCCCTCTCCGAGTTGGGCGACGCCGGGGATGGAAACAGGCATGTGGCCCCTGATAGCCGATTCGCCGAACAAAGCCTTCACCGCTGCGGCCTCGGAGGGCGGCACGGTGCTGAAAGTCAGCACGAACGCAGCGGCTTTGGGGAAGCTGCGGACCAGATACGGATTCCCCAGAGCAATCAGGGCCACCGGCTTGCCCGTTGCGAACAGCGCGTCGAGCATGCGCGGGAATCCGCCGCCTAGAGCCACATCGCCGCGGTAGGCAGCTACGGAGGCGAATGCCGCGACGGCCACGCTGTCGCATGCCGCAGTTTTTTGGACGGCCAAATCCAACGAGGCGTCCGGCAGCGAAGCGTCCAGTTGAATCACGGTGGCGTTCTTCTCCCGGTGGCGTACTTCTTGCGCGAATTCAAATCCCTGGCTTGAATAATGCCCCTCCGCCAGCGTCATGAAGCACGTTTTGGCCGGCGCGCGCAATGGAATCAGATTGCCATCGTTCTTCACCAGAGCGATGGCCCGGCTGGCGATTTCCGCCGCCTGCTCCTGATCCTCGGGCCGGTCGATACCCTCGCTGATCGCTTCCAGATCAACCGTAGCGCGGCGTCCGAGTCCGAGGCGCTCCTTGGCGGCCAGCAGGCGAGCCACGCTTTCGTCGATGCGGGCGCGGGTGAGGCGGCCACTCGCGACCGCTGCCAGAATCGCATGGATAGCGGCCTCCGGATCGGGCGGCATCACCAGCGCGTCGGCGCCCGCCAAGAGCGCCAGCACGGCGGCCTCGCCGCTCGAGTAGCCTTGGGCGATACCGCCCATTTCCAGCGCGTCGGTGACGATGATGCCCTTGAACCCCATATCGCCGCGCAGCAAACCGGTAAGTATGGCGGGCGATAACGTGGCGGGTACATCCGCGGGCGCCAGCGCGGGCACGGCTATATGCGCGGTCATAACGGCATCCGCGCCCGCCGCGATAGCCGCGCGAAAGGGCGCCAGTTCGACATTCTCCAGGCGCTCGCGGGTAGCCTGGATCACGGCCATGTTCAGATGCGTATCCACCGCGGTGTCGCCGTGCCCCGGAAAATGCTTGGCGGTGGTAAGCACGCGATAGTGCGGGTCAGCCCGCGTGCCTTCGATGAACGCGACCACCATGGCGGAAACCTGCTTGGGATCTTCGCCGTACGAACGGATGTTGATGATGGGATTGTCGGGGTTGTTGTTAACGTCGGCCACGGGAAAGAAGAGCCATGGAACGCCGACGGCGCGCGCCTCGCGGGCGGTGACCTCGCCTTCGATGTGCGCCAGAGCCGTATCGCCGGCCGCGCCGAAGGCCATGGCCTGCGGAAATACAGTGGTGCCATCCACGCGCATAGAAGCGCCGCGTTCGAAGTCGCCGGCAACCAGCAGCGGCACGCGCGCCATTTTCTGCATGCGATTCAGGAACGCAGCCAGCGCGTAGGGTTGGGCTTTCTCCGTGACGCGGCCATTGCTCCAGTTCACTAATACCATGCCGCCTACGCGCGCATCGCGGACCAACTTCAGGAATTGCCGGTACTCGCGCGACCGGGTGCTGGGGGCCGCGCCGTGAAACGGGATAAAGACCAACTGCGCCGCTTTCTCGCGCAAGGTGAGAGATTTCATCCAACGGCGCACAAAAGCCGATTGCCTGGCCGGCGTCACCGGCGTTTTGTGCGACGTGGCGCCGGATGCGGCCATCGCCAGGACTAGCGGGATGAGGAGGACTCGCGCGCGGAACACTATTTCAGTGTACCCGGGACGGTTCGGCCGGACCAGAGAACGCTCTCGTGAGGGATGATCTACTGCTGTTCAAAACAGGAGCTACCCGGGAACCGATTTCGACGCCCGGCGGCGTGATTCCGCCGCACGACGATTACGCCGGGTGCACCCATGGGGTGCGATACGGCCGCGCCAGTAGCTGGTTGGCATCCTCGTCACCCGCGATACGCCCGGCCTGCGGGTCCCAAGCCAGCGTGCGTCCTAGTTTCATTGAAAGATTGGCGAGGATGCAACTCGCCGTCGAGACGTATCCTTCCTCGATGTCCGCCACCGGCTTCGAGCGCGCATCGATGGCCGCCAGAAAATCTTTCATGTGATACCGGATGGCGGGCGCCACATGCTTTTCCAGGGCTTCCTCGGTTTTGTCCACCGGATACTGTTCCAGTTCGTACGTGACATCGCGGTGGACGGCGCCCTTGCCGCCTTCCGGCACAAAATCGTAACTGTAGACACTGGCCTTCAATGTGCCCTTATCGCCATAGAAGGTCGCGCCCCAACTGTAGTTAGGGTCGGGATCGGGAGCCGCGCCCCAGGTGCGATGCTGCCATACAATCTTCAAATCGTCATAATCGAACGTGGCGGTCTGCGTATCGGAAATGTCGGCCTTTGATTTCTTATCCACCAGGATGCCGCCTTCCGAGGAAACCCGCCGCGGCCAGCCCAGGCCCATCATCCAGCGCACCATATCGAACATGTGAATGCACATGTCGCCCACGATGCCGTTGCCGTATTCGATGAACGCCCGCCAGCCGCGGGGATGCACCAGGCGATTGTACGGGCGCATGGGCGCGGGGCCGGTCCACATTTCGTAATCGAGATAGGCCGGCGGATCGATGTCCGGCGGATTGTCCGTGGCGCGCATGTGATAGTAGCAGCAGATCTCCACCAGGCCGATCTTGCCCAGCTTGCCTTCCCGGATGAACCGGTCGCGCGCTTCGATCAGATGGGGCGTGCTGCGCCTCTGCGTGCCCACCTGCACTACGCGCTGATGCTGCCGCGCCGCCGCCAGCATGGCTTGGCCTTCGCGAATATCCACGCTGATGGGCTTCTGCACGTACACGTCGGCGCCGGCTTCCACGGCCGCGATCATCGCCAGCGCATGCCAATGATCGGGCGTCGCGACCAGCACGATGTCGAGGTCTTTTTCCTTCAGCATCTCGCGATAGTCGCTGTAAGTTCTCGGCCGCTTGCCGGATGCCTGCCGTGTGGCGGTCAGGTCGGCGGCGCGTGCGAGCATCTGCGTGTCGACATCGCAGAGCGACACCACCTCCACTGGCGCGACTTGAATCAACCGGAACAAGTCGGCCTTGCCGTACCAGCCGGGTCCGATAATGCCAATGCGTCTGGGCCTGTCGGCGGCATAGGCGGCGGTGGCGGACAAGGCCAAACCCGCGGCGCTGGTATAGAGAAATTCGCGGCGATTCATAAGGTGAGTATACGCCGAATAATGGCGTGGGAATGGGCCGGACTACAGAGCGTCCTCTTTGGCGATAATCTCTTTCATGATTTCCGAAGTCCCCGCCCCAATCGTGTACAACCGCAGATCGCGCCAATAGCGGCTGATCGGATACTCAGTCGTGTATCCGAAACCGCCGAAGATCTGCATGCAGTCGTAACTTATCCGCTGCGCTAACTCGGAAGTATAAAGCTTGGCCATGGTAATCTCGCGTACCGCTTTCTGGCCGCGATTAGTTAAATCGAGGGCGCGATAAACCAGCCACCGCGCGGCCTCCAGGTTAGTGCGATGTTCGGCGAACTTATGCCGCCAGACCTGGTAACTGCCTACAGGATTACCAAAGGCCTGACGCTCTTTGCCATATTGAATGGCTAAGTCGAGGCAGCGCCCCAGCGACGCAACCATCATGATCGCGGAAGCCAGGCGCTCTCCCTGGAAGTTATGCATGATGTAATAGAAGCCGCGGTTCTTCTCACCCAGGATATAGCGGGCGGGAATGCGGCAATCATCGAAGAACAGCTCGGCCGTGTCGGAGCAGAGATTGCCCACCTTCTTCAGCTTCTTTCCCACGGAGAAGCCGGGCGTGCGCGTCGGGAAAAGGACCAGCGAGATACCGCGCCGGCCGGCCTCGCCCGTGCGTACGGCCAGCACGATGAAGTCGGCGCGCGAACCGTTCGTGATCCACAGCTTCTGGCCGGATATCACCAGGTCGTCGCCGTCGGCGCGCGCCGCTGTCCGCAGCGCCGCCACATCCGAGCCGCCGCCCGGTTCACTGATGCCCAACGCACCGATCCACTCGCCGGCCATGGCAGGCTGCATGAAGACTTCTTTGTGCTCGGCTGTGCCCAACTCATTGATGACTGGGATCGTCAACTCGGCCTGCACCATCAGTCCCATACCTACACCGGGGCTGTCGGCCCAGGCCATGGACTCAAGCGCGGCGGCGCTGGCCCACCAGTCGAGGCCGCTGCCGCCCGATTCGGCTGGAATGCGTATGCCGAACAAACCCAAATCGGCAACCTTGCGGAAGATCTCGCGCGGGAAAATGCCGGCTTCGTCCCACTCCTGGGCAAACGGGGCGATTTCCTCGCGGCAGAAGCGTTTCACGGTTTGGCGGATCAGTTCGTGCTCCGCGGTAAAGGGCGGATAGGCGGCCTGGGCTTCCACGGTTATTGCAGATGTCATCCGCGCTATTGTACCAGTGGGGCAGGCGCTTGGCGAGAGAAGGCTCGCACATTACTCTACGTTACTCTACGTTCTGCACCATTGACGCGGAACTGCCCGCCAGGTTGGTGCTCGCGGCATAAGTAGCAGTAACTACATCTGCGCCCGACGGCAGTGTCGTAACCGCCAACTTGGCTAAGCCGTTCACCAGCGTCGCGGAGCCGAGCGTGGTCGAGCCGGCCGTAAACGTTACCGAGCCGGTGGCAAAGGTGGTGGCGGATCTTACGATTGCGGTGAACGTCACAGACTCGCCTACGGCCGCTGGGTTCACTGATGAAAAGATCTGGGTCGTCGTAGCGGCCGCATTCACACTCTGGTTTACCGTCGCAGACGTGCTCGTCGACGACGCATTGTCCCCGTTATATGCTGCCGTAATCGGATACACTCCGGCGCCCAGCGTCAGGGTGGTCAGTGTCGCGGCACCTTGCGAGTTGAGCGAGGCGGTACCCAAAGAGGCCGTGCCGTTCTTGAACGTAATGGTCCCCGTAGGTACCGGACCGGCGGAGGTCACCGTCGCGGTGAACGTGACTGCCTGGCCATAAGCGGACGGGTTCGCATTCGAAGACAACGCTGTAGTCGTGGAGTTTTTGCTAATCGTTTGGCTGAGTGGCTTGGAAGTACTCGTCAGATATGAGGAATCGCCCGCATAGGTGGCGGTAATGCTGTGGGCGCCGGCGGTCAAGGTGGAGGTGGTCATAGAAGCGGCGCCACCCTTGGTGTCGGCCGTGCCAATCGACGCGCCAGAACTATAGAATGTAACCACTTCTCCGTCCGGTATCGCACCGTAAGACGAAGTCACCGTCGCAGTGAACGTCACGGCCTGTCCGACGAACGCGGGCGAGCCGGAAGAGCTAACCGTGGTGGTAGTGGGATCGTTGTTCACCACCTGACTGACCGGTGCGGAAGTACTGCCCTGGTTGTTGGCGTCGCCCGCATAGACCGCCGTGATCGAGTCCGTTCCCGCCACGGTGAACGCGTTGGTAAGCGTGGCCGTGCCTTTCGTGATCGGGGCGCTTCCCAGACTCACCGAGCCGTTCCTGAACGTCACCGATCCGGACACTGTTCCTTGATATGCGCCAGTGACGACGGCGGTAAATGTGACAGTCTGACTCGAGGACGATGGGTTCGGGGTCGAACTCAACGTGGCCACTGTAGTGGCCTGGTTTACAACCTGCGTGAGCGTCGCAGAACTGGTTGCGAAGTTGGAGTCGCCGCTATAGGCTGCGGTGACGGCTGAGGAGCCGGCCGCCAAGGTGACGGTGGTATAAGCCGCGGATCCGTTCACCAGGGAGACCGATGACAGCATCGTGGAGCCGTTCTTGAATGTCACTTTACCCGTGGGTACCGTAGAGCCCGATGTGGCCGTGACCGTCGCCGTAAGCGTCACCGATTGGCCATAGATGGATGGATTGACGCTCGACCCTAGCGTAGTCGTGCTGGGATTCAAACTCACCACCTGACTCAATGCCTTCGATGTGCTGGTCTGGTAGGAGGCGTCGCCCGCATAGGTGGCCGTGATCGTATGTGTACCGAGCGCCAGACTGGATGTGGTCAGAGACGCTACACCGCTCTTGGTCGTGCCGGTGCCGAATGAGACCGAGCCGTCGTAGAATGTCACTGTCTCGCCATCCGGCACAGCGCCGGATGCGGGCGTCACCGTAGCGGTGAAACTAATCGCTTGCCCAATATCAGCGTGCGTGGCCGATGAGATCAACGTAGTTGTCGTGGAGATCTCGTTTACCACCTGGTTTACTGCCGCGGAAGCACTGCCGCTGTCGTTGACATCCCCGGAGTACGTGGCGACGATGGGATATGTTCCCGTGCTGGAGAACGAATACGTTATGGTCGCCTTACTCGGCGCCGGCGCTGCTGTTCCCAGCACAGTCGAACCCCGCGTGAAAGTCACCGTACCGCCTACTTTTCCGCCGAATTGTCCGGTAACGGTGGCTGTGAACGTCACGGTTTGATTCAGAGACGCTGGGTTCGGCGTGGAGGTCAGAGTAGTGCTGGTCGTGGCAACATTCACCGTTTGCGCCAGCGTCGAAGAGGAACTGGCCGCAAAGTTCGCGTCGCCTGAATAGGAGGCAGAAATCGAAAGAGAGCCGGCGGGCAGCGGAGCGGGGGTCAGTGTGCCGCCGCCATTGGCAAGTTGAATGGAACCTATCACCGTTGAGCCGTTTTTGACTGTGACTGTACCCGTAGGCGTGCCCGATCCCGATTGCGGAGTTACGGCAACCGTGAACGTCACTGATTGGCCGTACGCGGACGGGTTCAAACTCGAAGTCAGGCTGGTGTTGGTTGGACCGAGCTTCACTACTTGATTGACCGCTCTCGAGGTACTGGTTTGGTAGGTTCCATCGCCGGCGTAAGTGGCGGTAATGGGATCGGTGCCCACGGGCAAAGATGAAGTGCTGAATACCGCCTGTCCGGCGGCTGTGGTGCTTGTTCCGAGTGTGCTGCTACCGTTATAAAACGTGACCATCTCGCCGTTGGGTATGGTGCCGGATATCGGCGAGACTGTGGCTGTGAACGTCACCGGTTGGTTGATATATGAAGGTGATGGGGCGGCCAATAGCGTGGTCGTCGTGGTAACAGTCACATTCAGGTTCACTACCTGATTGAGTCCCGCGGAGCTGCTCGATTGGTAGTCATTGCTGCCAAGGTACACCGCCGTGATCGGATAGGTATTAGCTTTGTTGAAACTGTTGGTGACAGTGGCCACCCCGTTGATGACCGGTGCCGTTGCCCAAACGGTGGGTGGGCTGCCTTGCATGAATGCCACGGTGCCGGTCGGCGAGCCGCCATATTGACCCGTTATCACGGCCGTATAGGTGATGGCTTGGTTCGTATTTGCCGGGTTCGCGCTGGATTCGAGCACCGTCATGCTGGCCTGGCTGACCGACTGGGTCATTAGCGCGGCACCCGGATGGTAGCTCCCGGTGGGGCTGTAAGAGGCGGTTATCGAATGGTCGCCGAGAGTGAGCGCCGATGTGGTGATGGATGCGCTGCCATTTACCAGGTTGAATGTTCCCAAGGATGTGGCGCCGTCCATAAAGGTGATCGTACCGGTGGCTTTGCCGCTGGCCCCTCCCACAGTCGCGGTGAAGGTGACAGCTTGATTGAAGGCGGATGGGTTTGGCGATGACGTGAGCGCAACCGGCATGCCCAGGATTTGATTCAAGACGGGCGATGCGCTGGGTGCGTAGCTCGTATCGCCAGAATACACAGCAAGTAGCGGCTGGGGGCCGAGCGCGGCAAAGGAGGCGGTATAAGTGGCCGTGCCGCCCGAGAGAGGCACAGTGGAGAGCGACGTTTCGCCGGCGTAGAACGTGATGTTTCCCGTTGGCGTGCCGGCCACGGCGGAGGTGACGGTAGCAGTCAAAACTACCGCCTGACAATTGGCGTCCGGATTTTTCGAGGAGCTTAATGCAGTTACGCTGGCGTACAAGTTGAAGTTAGATGCGGTATTCAGCACCACTCCCAATACGCTGTTCGTGCAGCCTCCCGACGTGGGACACTGGCTGACTACGGCTAAGTCGGGCTGTCCGTCGCCGTTGAAGTCTCCCGCGGACACATACGAGGTGAAGCTTCCTCCCGCGCTGGAGGTGGCTGCGGACTGGAATGTGCCATCGCCATTCCCCCGCATCAGACTTAAGACGCCGGCGCTGCTGCCGCCCGCCGACGGGCCCAGGTTGCTAACCGCCAGATCCAGATTGCCGTCGCCGTCGAAATCCGCGATCGCGATCGAGTTCGCTTCGTTGCCTCCGGACCCATAGACGGTAGGCGCTTGAAATGTGCCATCGCCGTTGCCCAGCATCACCGCTACGGAGCCGCTTTGGGAACAGTTCAGGTTATTGTAAGTCGCGCAGCTGTTGACTACCGCCAGGTCAGGCACGCCATCGCCGTTGAAGTCCCCCACGCCGGCGGCGCTGGCAAACGCCCCGCCGGACGGATAGATTACAGCGGATTGATAAGTGCCATCGCCATTCCCCAATAGGATGCTGACCGTGTCTTGTGTGCCGGAGTTCACTACGGCGAGATCGATGGCGCCGTCCAGGTTGAAGTCACCGACCGCGAGAAAGGCAGCAGACGGGGACCCGGTTGAGTAACTCAGAGGCGCCTGAAAGGTGCCATCGCCGTTGCCCAATAGAATCGCGACCGCACTATTCGCGCTGGTCTGATTGGCCACTGCGAGATCAAGGATGCCATCCCCGTTGAAATCGCCCGTAGCCGCGAAGTAGCTGCTGCCTGCCCCGGTCGCATACGGAACGGGCGATTGGAACGTGCCGTCGCCGTTGTTCAAGAATATGCTCACCTGGCCTGTGCCGCAACTCGTACTCGTTGGACACTGCGACGCCACTACCAGGTCTATGGCGCCGTCTCCATTGAAATCTCCGGCAGCTACTGACATGGGTTCAAATGTTCCGACGGCGTAAAGGACAGGCGCTTGAAGACTGCCATCTGAATTGGCAATCAGTACGGCTATGGAGGCGTATCCAGCTCCGCAATTGGACGAATCGCAAGGATTGACGACCGCCAAATCGGGTATGCCATCGCCGTTAAAGTCTGCAACAACCGATTGAGCGGCTCCGCCGAATCCCGCGGGATAACTTTGTACCGACCCCAAAACCGATCCGGCCAGACTGGTATGAGCCTTGCGCGCCGCGCCGGCTTGTAGATGGACTCCTCTCTTCTGAGCCATCACTGGTGCGATCATATTCGCGAAGGCAATTGATACGAGAGTAGGAGCAACGACGCGCATTACCGATGCCATAAGATACCTTTGGCCTAAATTATAAGAATTAACCAGCGGCTATTTAAATGCTACTTTCGGTTAAGTCCGGATAACCGGCAGTTAACTGTGCGTGCAAACGCTTAACTCTAAAGCGCCTGAGCAGCACGCGACCACCTGACGATTTATAATTGGACAGTGGATAGCTTTCCTATAGTTAGACAATCCTGGACACCCGGAGATACACGCGAGGTGGAAACCTCACGCATCGACCGGCAAATCGGCATCGAATACGATTCGTACCGGCGGATTTATCTGGCGGATGGCCACGAATGGACCATCGCTGGCAGGATCGCGCGCGCTGATGGTAAGACCTACTACATTCTTGAGTGTGTCGCGTGAACCGCGCCACCCGGCTGTTTTTGCGGGTCCTGGGTGCCATCTACCTGATCGCATTTGTGTCGTTCGGAGTGCAGGCGGCCGGTACCATCGGGTCACAAGGCATTCTGCCGGTGGCCAATTATCTGCATGGTATGCGCGAAGAACTGGGGGCCCGCGCATTCTGGTACGCGCCTACGGTGTTCTGGCTCAATGCAAGCGATCTGGCGCTCCGAATTACGTGGATCGCCGGCGCCGCCTGCGCGATTATCCTCATGCTCGGCTTCTTCCGCAGAGCGTGTCTAGTCATACTCTTGATTCTGTATATTTCAATCTCGACCGCCGGCCAGGATTTCTGGTCTTTTCAATGGGACATCCTGTTGACCGAGGTTGGCTTCCTGGCAATCTTCGCGGACGATTCCCGCGGCCGTATGTGGTTGTTTCGCTGGCTGCTGTTCCGCCTGATGTTCATGTCCGGCGTGGTGAAATTGATGAGCGGCGACCCTGCGTGGCGCGATCTGACCGCGCTGAGCTATCATTACGAAACCCAGCCTCTGCCGACCGTTATTGCCTGGTACATGCATCAACTTCCCATGTGGTTTCAGAAGGCATCCACCGTGTTCGTTTTCTTTGTGGAAGTGCTGGTGCCCTTTGTGATCTTCGCGCCATTCAAGTTACGGCGCGTAGCAGCGGTACTGCTGATCGGCCTGCAGGTATTGATTCTCCTGACGGGCAATTACACCTTCTTCAATCTGCTGGCGATTGCGCTGTGCATATTCTTGTTCGCAGACCCGCCGGCCCGCCAGGCGCAGCCCGAGGCGCGCGGGCATCGGACCGTAACGCTGGCGCTAATGGTATTTATAGTGACTACCAGCGGCCTGCAGTTACTCGAAATGTTTCATGTGCCGCTGCCCGCGACGGCTGAAGGCTACCTGATGTGGATCTCACCGCTGCGCCTGGTCAACTCATATGGCTTGTTCGCGGTAATGACTACCACGCGTCCGGAGATCGTGGTGGAAGGCTCGAACGATGGCGCGTCCTGGACGCCATACGAATTCCGCTATAAGCCGGGTGATGTGAATCGCGCGCCAGCGTGGGTGGCGCCGTATCAACCGCGACTGGACTGGCAGATGTGGTTCGCGGCGTTGGGAAATGCGGACCAGAATCGATGGTTTTATAACTTCGTGGCGCGGCTGCTCCAGGGGTCCGCTCCCGTGCTGGGGTTGCTGAAACGGAATCCGTTTCCAAACGGCTCCCCGCGGTACATCCGTGCGGTGGTATACGATTATCAGTTCACGAATTTTGCGGAGCGGCGGCAGACCGGTGCGTGGTGGCGGCGCACCGAGAAAGGGATCTACCTGCCGGCGATTTCGTTGCGGCGCTAGTGGGGCAGGCGTCTACGCCTGCGCGGGACGTCCACGTCCCGCCAGATTGCGGGTCTGGAGACCCGCCGCAGGACTGGAGTCCTGACCCCACGAGGTTAAGTCCAGGGCTTGGTTTCGCCGCCCAACCCCTTGTAGCCGTTCTTCATGCGCTCCTCCAGTTTTGTCCAAACGGCGGGATCGCTGCCCTTCCACTCCTCCACTGCGGTATTGCCTAGGTACGGCAAATCGGCGATACCAGCCTTACTTGAATAGAATCCGTTTAGCGTCAGGTCACGGAACTTACTAAAGAAAGCGGCCCACCTGCGATCATCGTCAGCGGCACGCTCGGGCCATGCTATACGATCGAGTATCTGCTTTTGTTGCCCCACCGTTGCGTCCGCGAAGTTCTTCTGAAACAGCCGTGACGATTCGCGATCCAACCAGGCAAGCCCGCCGAGTATCTCGGCCGCGAGGTCGTCGTTACCGTCCTCGTTCTTGCGAAAGTCCAGCCAGTCGTCCATGAACTCAGGTACGCCTGCCTGCGTCGCGCTGCCGCTGCGCTCGTCGGCGGGTACGATCAGATCGCAGAGCACGTGTACGGTATGCCAGTCGTGCTCCTCGAATACCTTTCGCGTGTAGGCGGCTTGGTGCGTCTCGTGTGTTTGCGCCAGACCTGCGCCCGCCGTGGCAGCGGCCAGCACGGGCGCCGAGCCGATGATTTGAAACAGGTCGCGGCGGCTGACGGTAACGCGATTCAGTTGGTTCTCTTTCATTTTTTCCCCACTTACTCAGGCCGCCAGGTTCCGCTTCTTCACCTGCTCGGCAATATATTCCGATGTACGCCAGCCTAACGCGGTAATTGTGAGAGTAGGATTCTTATCCGCATTGCTTACAAATGGCGCCGCATCGGTAACAAATAAGTTCTTGCAGTCCCACGCCTGGCAATATTGATTCAGTACGGAGGTCTTAGGGTCGGCTCCCATGCGCGCCGCGCCGACCTCGTGGATGATCTCGCCGCCGCGCGAAATGCCCCAGTTATTTTCGGCCGTCGCGTCGGTAAAATATTTGCCGCCCATGGCCGTTATGATCTCTTTGAAAGTATCCTGCATGTGTTTCGCCTGCAGGATTTCATCCTGGCTCCATTTAAAGTGGAAGCGCAGCACGGGGATGCCCCACTGATCCACTCGATCCGGGTCGAGGTCGCAATAAGACTCCGCGTTGGGAATCATCTCGCCACGCCCGGTGAAGCCCACCTGCGCGCCATACGTCTTCCGCACCTTGCGCTTCAGTTCGATACCGTAGCCTCCGCCGAGAATACGTTCCGAACCGCTGAAATCGTTAACGTCCGGCAGGCCGCGGCCGCCGCCAAACTCGATGTGATACCCGCGCGCAAAAGGCATCTTTCCGGCCTTCTGCTGCTGGTACAGCCACCAGGGCATATACATATGCATGCCGCCGACGCCGTCTTCGTTTGCCGGGGGAAGATCTTCCAGGATGGGCAGGTAGCCACCAACGTCCGATCCCACGGTATCCATCAGATACCGTCCCACCAGCCCGCTGGAATTCGCCACGCCATTCGGGAACCGGCTACTTCTGGAGTTCAGCAGGATACGCGCCGTCTCGCAGCAACTGGCAGCCAGCACCACGATCTTCGCACTGACTGTGACTTCGCCGCGCGTTTTTTTGTCGATATAAGAAACGCCGCGCGCCAATCCATCCGGACCAACCACCACCTCGCGCGCCATGGCGCCCGTACGCACGTCCAGATTGCCCGTCTTGATGGCGGGAAAAATGTGCACGCCCGGAGAATTGAAATTGGCGTTGATGCCGCAGGCCCGGCCGCATTGCCCGCAGTAGTGGCAGGCCGGCCGCCCATGAACGGAACGCGTGAGAATAGCCAGGCGCGACGGGATACAGGGAACGTGGATCTTGTCGCAAGCGAGTTTCGCCAGTCGCTCGAATGCGCGCGGCGCGGGCGCCGGCAGAAACCTGCCGTCAGGCGTATTCTCAAGGCCCTCCTGGCTGCCGAATACGCCGATCAGTTCCTCGGCTTTGTCGTAATACGGCGCCAGATCTTCGTAGGTGATGGGCCAGTCGAAGCCGCGGCCGTCCCGGCTGTACGGCTTGAAATCGTATGGACCCATGCGCAGCGAGATGCGGCCGTAGTGGTTGGTGCGGCCGCCCAGCATGCGCGCCCGCCACCATCTCCATTCCGAGCCGGGTGCGTTGCTATAGGGTTCACCTGGCACCTGCCAGCCGCCCAGCAGTGTGGCATCAAAATATCCGAACGGTTTTTCCTTGGTCCCTGCCGCGCGATGCGGCGCGTTGTAGGGCCACTTAAACATATCGGACTGCTTCGTGCCGTCGTACCATGCGCCGGCTTCGAGCATGCAGACCTTGGCCCCGGCCTGCGACAGGACGTGTGCAGCTACGCCGCCTCCGGCCCCCGAGCCCACCACAACCACGTCGTATGTTTTGGGCGTCGCCCTCGCTTGTGCCATTCCAACCATTTTACGCTGGTGGCCTGTTGGGTGGGGCGAACGTCACGTATTACTAAAAGTGAAGCCCTACCGTGGCGGTTATGGCACGCGGCGTCACGTAATGTGTACCACTGAAGGTTGAAAGAAAATTATAGAGCGCGTATTGGTTGGTCACATTCACGGCCTCCAATTTCAAGCTCCACTTATATTTGTCGCCGCGAAACACGTTGTCTATTCCGAGGGCCATATCGAAGAGGCTGCGCGGCTGGATGCGCGGCGGGTTGTGGTCGTCATTCTCCGTACCGGCCGACGGTATCTTGACTAGATTCGAGCCGTACTGCGATGCCGGGCACAAATCGTTGGGGCTGATCGGTGAAGTGGGCGTGGCGTGCACGCTGCCGCAATAAAGCCCGGCTTGGAATTGTTGATCGGCCGTCAGCCCGGAAACGTCCACCATGGAATCCGTGCCGGCCGGACCGTTCGCGCAGTCTTGTCCTCCGGCGCACGGCACCGGACCCGCTACCAGCCCGCTATCGTACCGCCAATTGAACCCGAACCAAGGCCCGTTCTTCCTGGGCTGATATTGCAGGTGCGTGGTCTGATTGAAAATCTCGTCGTGGTCGATGCGGAACACCTCGCACCCGGTCGTTGCCGAGCAGAAAGGCGTGGCGCCAATGCCGCTGACTTGCGGCTCGAAGAAGCGCGCCGCCACGTGCGACATCACGATGAAAGCCGACAAACCATGCCACGCCGGCATGCTGCCCCGCACGGCGAATCCGGGAATTTTCGAACGGTCCCACTCGATCGGAAACGTGATCGGCGAGTTCCCCAGCACGCTGAAATCGTAAGCTTCGTGCGTGTACTTCCAGATGTACTCGCCGTCCAGTACGAAGTGCCGTCCGAACGCTTGTTCCAGACCGGCATGGAACTCATTGCGCCACCCGGGACTGACTGGCGTCGTGGATACGCAAGGGCTGACGGTCGAGGACACGATAGCCGCGATTACCGGATTGCTGCAGCCTTCGCTCGAAAGCACCAGGTTTTCGTTGAAGGGCGTTTCGAGTGTCCGTGCGTAGGAAACCCGCAGCACCGTTCCAGTTGCTTTGATGTTATACGCAATACCCAAGCGCGGTTCTATCTGGTTGGCCGTGACAATTCCATCGTAATAATCGAAGCGCAGACCCAGATTGAAAGTCCAGTTCTTCTTCGTCATGGTGTCTTCCACGTATGCGGATGGCTCCCGGATGTCGGCATGGCCGTACCAATGATACAAGCCGCTGGTGGAGTTGGGACAATTGTCCGAAGCCGGCAATGCCGCCGTGCGGGTTAAATCGTAACAGGCCAGCAGTGGATTGAAGCTCGGATTGGGCGTCAGGGGCCCGGAGCATAACACGGGATTGGTTAATCCGGCGCCGGTATAGGGGCTGCCGTCCGCATTCAGGCATACGGCATTCGATGTCGGATCCACGACGCCGAATGCGTCTCTTTCGGTCAGGAACGTATCTGCAAAGTTGATGCCGGCTTTCAGGTTGTGGATGCCGCTGGCGTAAGATACGCTGGCACGCAGACCCATGCTGGTCAGCGTGCGGCTTTGCCCAATCGTCTGTAACTGCAGATCGGGTTGCAGGTCGGCGAAGGGATTGTCGCTGGGATAGTAATTGTATTGATCCTGGCGCACCCAGGCGCCGAATGTCACCACCGTGTGCGCGTTCGCCAGCCTTGTAAATGTGGGCGCCACGTTGAACGTCCGGATTTGTGAGCGCTGGTCCGTCGGACCTACAGGCAGGCCGTTCGGCCCCAACCCGTTGTTATGCACCACCAGGCCCGACCAGGCGGTGGCGTCCTGGGCGTCGTAGGAATTGGGCGTCTGGAACCAGGAGCGCGTAAAGCTCAAATTCACACTGAGAGTATCCGAGGCGGAAGGCTTGAAATCCACCCGGTCAAATACGTTCTCTTCGTTGCCGTGATCGTGAAAAACCTGAAATTCGGGCCCGTCGAGGAACCGGCCCGTATTCATCCCGCTGGCCGAAATAAAGTTGCCCCAATTCTGGCCTCCGTAGCCCAGGTTGAATGCGCCGTTGCTCGTGCCAAAGGTGCCGTAAGAGGCCGTGATATCGCCGTGCGGCTGCGTCTGTCCGAGTCCCGACCGCGTGGTCACATTAATCACCACGCTGGTTTTGTCGCCATATTCCGCGGGAGGCGCACCCTCGATCACCTCCATGGATTGAACGGAATCGACCGGAATCTGATTCGAGAATACCTTGCTTTGCTGATCTGTGATCGGTTGGCCGTCCAGCGAGAACGAGTTAGAAGCGTGATCGCCGAGTCCGTGGAACAGTCCGTTGGAATCGGCGGCGACTCCCGGGGTAGCCAGGGTGACCAGGGAACTGAGGGACGACGACGAACTTTCGAGTGGAAGCTTATCGAACAGGTCGCGATCGACATCCGTATGGGTAGTGGACGTGTTCTCGATCAAATCCGCGCCGGCTTCGACGGTGACTGTCTGCGTCTCCGCGCTCACTGCCAGACTGATTTTCAGCTCGAATGGCACAGGCGATCTCACATTTATATCCTGCGCTGCGGACTGAAAACCGGCCGCCGTAGTGGCCAGGTGATAGTTGTTATAGGGAACGTTGGGGAATTCGAAGTTACCCTGACCATCGCTGCTGGCGGTGCGTGTGTAGTGCGATACAGGATTCTGGATGGCGACCACCGCGCCTGCGATGACCGCTCCGGAAGGATCGAGGACTGTTCCGCGAACCGTCCCGCTGTTGGCTTGGGCGAAAACGGACAAACCGCAAGCGAGCCACACCGCCACGTGGACAAGGGTCGCCTTTGGGATCCTCTTCATATTAATTTAATTGTGATATCGGCCAACCAACCGCCCCTAGAAGAATCTGACCAGCGGCCGCGTCATAGGCATGAGTGAACTGGTTTAGGCGGTAGGCGGCCAGCGTGCGCCCGGTAGCCTGCAGCCTTGCATTCCGTCCCCCGACCGTTTAGCATCACGTAAGTGGAGGGGCTTTTATGCCATCTGGAAAAATGAGCCGCCGCGGGCTGTTCCGGTCGGGAGCCGCTTTGGCGGCCGCGGGAGTGTCCACGTCTATTCCCGAATCCGTTTTGGCGGCGCCTGCCCTGGAATTGGGCGGCAATCTATATGAGTCAATCGGCGTCACGCCGCTGGTGAACTGTCGCGGCACGTTTACGATCATCACCGGATCGCAGTCCCTGCCCGAGGTGAAGCGCGCCATGGAGCAGGCATCCCACGCCTACGTCAACATGGACGAGTTGATGGATGCGGTCGGGCAGCGTCTGGGGGAACTGACCAAAGCCGAATGGGGAATTGTCACCGCGGGATGCGCCGCGGCCTTGACGCACGCCACTTCCGCCTGCATCGCGGGCGGCGACCCGGAAAAGATGCAGCGCCTTCCCAACCTGGCGGGGCTGAAGAGCGAAGTGGTGGTGCCGCGCTATTCGCGCAACGAATACGACCACGCTGTGCGTATGCTCGGCGTGAAGATGGTGGAGGTGCAAACGGCCGCGGAGTTCGCGGCTGCCCTTTCCCCGCGCACGGCTATGGTGATGATTCTCTCCTGTCCGGCGGCGGAGAAGGGCGAGTTGTCGATCGAAAATGCCTGCCGGATGGCGCGCGCGCAAAACGTCCCGGTAATTGTGGATGCGGCCGCCGAGACTTTAACGATTCCCAACATTCACCTGGCGCATGGCGCGAACATGGTGGCTTACAGCGGCGGCAAGTGCCTGCGCGGCCCCCAGGCGGCCGGGTTGCTGCTGGGGCAGAAGGACCTGGTGCGTGCGGCGTGGATCAACAGCGCGCCGCACCACGCCTTCGGCCGCTCACTCAAAGCGGGCAAGGAAGAGATCATGGGCATGCTGGCGGCCGTCGAGATGTGGGTGAAGCGCGATCACGATGCCGAATGGAAACAGTGGCAAGCATGGCTGGATAATATTGCGGAGCAGGCCACCCAAGTGACGGGCGTCACCACTGAGATTCTGCAACCTGAAGACCTTTCGAACCATGCACCGCGTTTGCGGCTGCATTGGGATGCGGCGCGCATCGGCATCACCGGTACGGAGGTGGAGGAGATTCTATTACACGGACAGCCGCGCATCGCGGTGGGTGGATCGAGCGGCACGCGGCGGGATGGCCGGCCGAGTTCGCTCACGATCATGCCTTACATGATGATGCCGGGTGACGACCGGATCGCGGCGGCGGCCATTCGCAAGCTGCTGGCGAACCCTCCGCACATCGCCGTGCCGGAACCGGAAGCGCCGGCTGTCGAAGTCTCCGGTGAGTGGGTCGCGGATCTGACCTTCGTCTCGGGATCATCCCAGCACCACTTCACCATCGAACAGCAGGAGGGCCGGCTCAGCGGCGTGCACCGCGGCGATATTTTGTCCGGCAAGTTAACGGGCGCCGTGGAAGGCCGCCGCGTTACCATGCGCAGTTCGCAGCGCATTGAAGGCGCCACCCTGCATTATGAGTTCGCGGGCGATGTGGCCGGCAGCCGCATGGAAGGCGTGGTGAAGCTGGGCGAGTACGGGCAAGCCCGATGGGCCGCGCAGAAGGCTTGAGGCCGCGTGATCCGATTGCCCGCCTGGCGCTGCTCGGCAAGACGGAAGCGGAAATGGAAACGCGGAATCATGCAGAAAGTAAATCTGGCTGAGAAGCTGTCACTGTTCGCGGAACATTGGACGCCTAAAATCGCCGGCGAATTGAATGGCCAGCAGGTCAAGCTGGTCAAATTCCAGGGCGAGTTCGTCTGGCATCACCATGATGCCGAGGACGAGTTGTTTCTGGTGCTGCGCGGTAGTTTTCGCATGGATTATCGCGAAAATGGGGAGGAACACGCCATCGATCTCCACGAAGGCGAGTTCCTGATCGTGCCGCACGGGTTGGAACACCGGCCGGTGGCCGGTGAGGAAGTGCACGTGATGTTGTTCGAGCCGGCCGGTACGCTGAACACCGGCAACGTGCACGACGCGCGGACCGTTACGAACCCGCCGCGCGTTTGAGGCGGTCGCGCACACCGGCCCACACGGGCGTATCTGGCGGAGTTTCCACAGCGATCCAATCCAGGCCCAGCGTGTCCAGTTGGTGCAGGGCAGCATAGAGCGAAGCGGCGTAGGCAGTGGGATCCGCGGGCATCTCGCGGCCGAGGCGCAACCACTTTCCACGGCCGGCCGGTGGAGATTCGCCGGCGGAGAGGAGCGCCAGTGGCGTGCGTGGGCGGTAGTGTTGCGCGTGCATACCCGGCGATGCGTGCGCCCCGGACGTCTCGACCGCTTCCGCGATGCGCACAGGGCCGATCAGCGCCTCAATTTCCGGCAGCGGAATCACGCCCGGCCTCAGCAGCAGCGGCTGCTTGCCTGCCAGCGACAAAACGGTCGATTCAATGCCGACGGTGGCGGGGCCGCCATCGAGCACCAGGTCGACCGCATCGCCCAGCGATCGGCGCACATGTTCGGCAGTGGTGGGCGAAAGCCTGGTGAACGGGTTGGCGCTGGGCGCGGCGATCGGCACACCCGCCATGCGGATCAGCGCCAGCGCCAGCGGATGGGCCGGCACACGCAGGCCCACGGTGGCCAGACCGGCGGTCACGATATCGGGAAGCGATGGCTGCTTCGGCAACACCAGCGTCAGCGGACCCGGCCAGTAGCGGCGCGCCAGCGTGTCAGCCGCGTCGGGCCACTCGAGCACGAGTGTACGCGCCATATCGATCGAGTCCACGTGCACGATGAGCGGACTCTGGCGCGGCCGTCCCTTCACCGCGAAAATGCGCGCCACGGCCGTAGAGTCAAACGCATTGGCGCCCAGGCCGTAGACTGTCTCCGTAGGAAACGCGACCAGCCCTCCCGAACGAATCAACTCCGCGGCGCGCTCAATATCCGTGGCCGCCGCGTCGCTCTTCACTCAGGCAACTCATCCTTGCCATCGCCCGCCGTCTTGCCCGTCTTGCGAAAGACCAGGTAGGCGTGGATCAGCGGTTCCAGATCGCCTTCCAGCACACGGTCTACATCGCCGATGGCCAGCTTGGTGCGGTGATCCTTGATCATGCGATACGGCGCCAGGACATAGCTGCGAATCTGGCTGCCGAAGTTAATATCCAGCTTGGAAGCCTCCGTTTTGGCCGCCTCGACGCGTTTCTTTTCCAACTCGAACTCGTAGAGCCGCGCGCGCAGTTGCTTCATGGCGCTGTCGCGGTTCTTGTGCTGCGAGCGCTCGTTCTGGCACTGCACCACAATATTCGTGGGGAGGTGCACGATGCGCACCGCGGAGTCGGTCATATTCACGTGCTGGCCGCCGGCGCCGCCGGAGCGGAATGTGTCGATGCGCAAGTCGTCCGGCTTGATGTCGATCTTGATCTCGTCGTCTACTTGGGGGTAAACGAACACAGATGCGAACGACGTGTGCCGGCGGGCATTGGCGTCGAAGGGCGAAATGCGCACCAGCCGATGCACGCCGATCTCGGATTGCAGCATGCCGTACGCGTTGTCGCCGTTGACTTCGAAGGTCACCGACTTGATGCCCGCGCCTTCACCCTCCAACCGGTCGGTGATGACGGTAGAGAAGCCGTCGCGCTCGGCCCAACGCAGGTACATGCGCAGCAGCATCTCGGCCCAGTCCTGGCTTTCCGTACCGCCCGCGCCGGGGTGGATCGTTACAATGGCGCTGCGCTGGTCATTTTCGCCCGAAAGCAGCATGGCCGTTTCCACGCGCTCGACGAACTGCGCGTAGGTTTCCAGATCGCGCTCGATATCGCCGTTGACGTTTTCGCCTTCGCGGGCCAGTTCGAACAGGGTGTCCAGATCGGAAGTGAGCGTAGCGATGCGCTGTTCGTTGCCGAGGCCCTCTTCCACGCGCTTACGCTGCTGCATGATCTTCTGGCTCTTCTCGGGCTGGCTCCAGAAATCCGGCGCGGCGGTCTGTTCTTCTAATTTTTGCAGCCTGGACTTCAGCGCGGGCGCGTCAAAGATACCTCCGCACGGCCAAGGCCTGATCGCGGAGGGGCGTGTAGCGGTGTTCTAATTCGTCGAGCGGAACCATTTCAGTTCAATTCTACCAGACGCCGGCGGGGGGCAGCGTCTGGCAGAGGGGGCGCGGCAGGAGCCGACCGCAGGCCGCCCCGCGCTGATCAGGATCGCGCGACGCCTCAGAAGTTCGCGACAGCCTCAAACCCCCCGGTCCGAGGGCCGCCAGATGCGACCCTAGCGATCAGAGGTGGCTCGCCATTGGGTTTCTGCCCGACGGGCCGCACCCGGCATGAAGGGCGCGATTGAATTCCAAGTTTTCGCATTTTGTAAACCAGGGTTGTGCGCGGCAAGCCGAGCCGCACGGCAGCACCATCCCGTCCCCCGATCAGCCAATCGGTTTGCTGCAGCACCGCCAGGATATGTTCCCGCTCGGCCTCGGCAAGGGTGCGTGAGGCGGTTGCCGACGGCTGTTTCGTCATTTGTTTCAATTCCATCAGCGTGGGTCGCAGCACGGACCCGGGCGAGAGGATCACGGCGCGCTCGATGAAATTCTGCAGTTCGCGAATGTTCCCCGGCCAGTCGTGCGCTTTGAGGACCTCCATCACTTCATCCGGAATCAGATCGATGGGCTTGTGGAAACGCGCCGAAAATTTCCTTACGAAATACTGCACCAGCAAGGGAATGTCCTGGCCGCGCTCCCGCAGCGGAGGAAGGCAGATTGGAATTACGTTTAAGCGGTAGTACAGATCTGCTCGAAATTGCTTATTTGCCACAAGCTGCGAGAGATCCTGATTGGTGGCCGCCACTACCCGCACGTCCACCCGAATTGTCTGGCTGCTGCCCAATCGCTCGAACTCCTGTTCCTGCAAGGCGCGTAACAGCTTAGGTTGCAACTCGAGCGGCAAATCTCCGATTTCATCGAGAAAGAGCGTGCCCTTGTCCGCCAGTTGGAATCGACCTTTGGTTTGCGTATACGCTCCCGTATAAGCTCCTCTTTCGTGGCCGAAGAGCTCGCTCTCCAGCAAAGGCCCGGGAATCGCAGCGCAGTTCAGCCTCACAAACGGCTGCTGGCTTCGTAAACTCTGGTTGTGAATGGCGCGTGCGATGATCTCTTTCCCCGTGCCGGTTTCCCCTTGAATTAACGTCATAGAGTCAGACTTAGCGATAACGCGAATCTGATTCAAAACAGATTGAAACGCGAGACTTTGGCCGACTATTTCCCCTTCGACCCCACTGAGAGCGGCTAATTTGTTATACACAGGATCATTCCCTTTCCCTGGTAACCCAGCAATCTTTTACTCTTCCGTTCAGGTTCCGAAATTCGGCGATGGCGCACGTCTGCCTTCTGTAACGAGGCAATGTGCATATCAGACACGCGGGCTGACGCGGCCCCGGCCGGTCACGCGCGTAGTCCATCCTTCGCCGGCTAATCTTCCCGGCGCGACTGAAGGGCGCCATGAATGCTTTCGAGAAGTTTCTCTCTGTTCACCGGCTTTTTCAGAAATCCGGCAGCCCCCTGACGTACGGCCTGATCACGAATCGCATCATCACCGTGCGCAGTCACGAATACGATGGGGAGCCTGCAGCCGAGCGCGACGAGTTTCCTCTGTAGCTCCAGTCCATTCATATCCGGCAGCCGCACATCCAAAATAAGACAATCCGCACTCCCCGCAAAGTTGGACGCCAGAAACTCTTCGGCTGACGAAAAAGCCCGGGCATCGTAATCGGCCGATTCCATGCAGTCCTTGAAAGATTCGCGCACCAGGCGGTCGTCATCGACAATTGCGATCATATGCCTCGAGGGTGCGTCCATCATGCTCCCCTGACCGCTTCTTCGGGGAAACGGTCTCCTCATCTGCAACACTAACAGCGTCCGGGATTGGAGACAATTCTACTTTGGTAGCGGTAAGGTCTGGTTTTCACGCACCCGATGACCCGGGGTATGCTGCTGCCTGCCGGGAAGGCCGGCCTGGCCTATCAGGACTTCAAGCGGTCCACCATGCGCACCAGATCCGCGAGCGACTGCGCGGCCATCTTGCGCATCACGTGACCGCGATGGGCTTTAACCGTCAGTTCAGTGATCCCCATCTCTCCAGCTACCTGCTTATTGGCCAAGCCAGCCGCGACCAGATACAGCACCTCGCGCTCCCGCGGCGTTAGTAATTGGAGCCTGTCACGAAGCTCGGTGACCTGACCCCGCGCGACCCGGCCGGCGCGATCGCGTGCCAACGCCTGATCGACGGCGGAAAGCAGCTCCGGCCCGCGAAAAGGTTTGGTCAGGAACTCCACGGCGCCCGCCTTCATGGCCTTCACGCTCATGGGGATGTCACCGTGGCCGGTGATGAACACAATCGGAATTTCGATCCTCGCGTTCGTCAGCTCCTGCACAAAGTCGAGGCCGCTGCCATTGGGGAACTGCACATCGAGCACCAGGCACGCCGGCAGATCCGGACGCACCGCATTCATGAACTCGCCCGTGGACGCAAATGTCTGGACGGTTAAACTGGCGGACTCAAACAGGTCCTCCAGGGAACTTCGTACCAGAGGATCGTCATCGACCACGAAAACGATGGCGCCGGGCACATTCATACCGCGACCGTTTCAGCGGGAAGGACAAACTGAAAAGTCGCCCCACGCGGTTTATTGGGCTCGACCCATAGCCGTCCCCCATGCGCTTCGATAATGGAGCGGCTGATGGCCAGACCCATGCCGGTTCCCTCAGGTTTGGTGGTGAAAAAGGGCTCAAAAACCCGATTGGCCTGCTCCGGTTGGATCCCCATCCCGGAGTCGCTGATACCTACCAGAATCTTTCCACTCTCCGCCGGCTCCGTGCGGATGACCAATTGCTTCGGGGTGGTACCCGCCATCGCATCCATTCCGTTCACCATCAGGTTCAGAATCACTTGCTGGAGCTGTACGCGGTCCGCAGCGGTCCTGGGCAGGGCCGGCGCCAGGTTCACGCGTATGGATACCCCCTTTCGAGCAGCTTCGGATCTTACAAGTGTAACCGCCTCCTGGATGACTTCATCGATCTGCAGCAGCGCCCGCTCCGGCGGTATTTTCTTGAAGAGCGCGCGCACTCTCTGGACCAGCTCGCTGGCCTGCGTGGCTGCCTGCGTCATTCGTGTGACCGCGGAGTGCACCTTCGCCAGATTGGGCGGAGTGCTCGACAGCCACGCCAAACAAGTATCGCCGCTGGCGACCACGGCGGCCAGCGGCTGGTTCACTTCGTGGGCAATCGATGCGGTAAGTTCCCCCAGGGTCATGACGCGCGTCATGTGCGCCAACTCAGCCTGCGTGATGCGTAGCTCTTCCTGCGCCTGCTTCCAATCGTGCATGTCCACAATTGTGCCATGCCACCTTAGAATCCGCCCTTGTTGGTCGAGCAACGGGAGCGCGGTGGTTACACACCATCGGTACGTGCGATCGGCGGCGCGGAGGGTGCGAACCTCCACCTGGTACGGTGCTCCCGTAGTGACACAGGACATCCACACGGGAGCCACCCGATCGGCGTCGTCTGGATGAATAGATTTGTGCCAACCGTTGCCCATGAGCTCTTCGGCCGACAAGCCCGTGTAATCGAGTACGCGCGCATTGCAGTAATCGACCGCCCCTTCGGGGGTGGCGCTCCACAGCATCTCCGGAATCGTCTCCGTCAGCAGGCGCAGGTTGCGTTCGCTGGCGCGCAGCTTCTCCTCCGCGAGTTTACGCTCGGTAATGTCGCGAACAAAGGCGCTGAAGCTCCAGCCGCCGGCCAATCGCGCCGCACTGACCGTCAATTCCACCGGGAATTCCCGGCCATCGCGCCGGAGCGCAATCACCTCCACACGCCGATTCAGAATCGCACCTTCACCCGTATGGAGAAAATGTCCAAATCCCCGGGCGTGAGAGTCGCGATCGCGTGTGGGGATGATGATGCCTGCCATTGGCCGGCCGATCACTTCTTCCGATCTCCAGCCGAATATTGATTCGGCCTGCCGGTTCCAACCGGTGACCTTCCCTTCGGTATCGATAGTGACCACGGCGTCCAGCGCGGAGTCGACAATCATTCGCGTGCGCTCGTCGGCATTGTGCAGCTCTTCACTGGCTCGTTTCAGCGCCTCAATGTCGGTGGACGTGCCGACGAACTTGACCAGATCCCCGGCGGAACCATGCACGGGCACCGCGCGATTGAGGTGCCAGCGGTAGCTTCCATCCGACGCCCGGCGAAAACGACACTCGAAGGTAAAGCCCTGACCGGAGCGGATACCGCTCCAGAAGATCCGGCTGGCAGATTCGCGATCATCCGGGTGCAGCGCGCGCATCCAGGCTTGGGGTTCATCGCGGACCACCTCTTCGGTTTGGCCAGTGTATTCCAGCCACTGACGGTTTACAAAATCAATGACGCCATCCGGAGCCAGAGTCCAGGCGATCGACGGCATGCACTGCAGCACATTGACTTGCAATCGCAGCGCGTCATCGGCGAGCCGTTGCCTGGTCAGGTCCCGGGTCACCTTGGAATACCCGATTATGGTTCCATCGTCAGCTCGAAGGGCGGAAGAAACCACGTTCGCCCAGAACCGGGAGCCGTCTTTGCGCAAGCGCCAACCCTCGTGTTCAGCCCGTCCGCTGGCGGCGGCGTCGCGCAATTCCTCTTCCGGCTTGCCCCGCTCGATATCCTCGCGCGTATAGAACACAGAGCTGTAGCGGCCCAATACTTCGTCTTCCCGATAGCCGCTGATACGCTCCGCGCCCGCGTTCCAGGTCACGATGCGGCCATCGGGATCGAGCAGGAAGATCGCATAATCGCTGACGCTCTCTACCAACAGCCGAAAACGTTCTTCGCTGGTGTGCAGCGCCGTGGCGGCTTTCTGGCGTTCCCGCTCGGCCCTGTTCTTCTCGGAAAGCGAGCGGATGCGCTCCGGTTCATGCGACGACAATCGCAACCATACTACGGCACGGCGTCCGTTGCGCTGGGCGAGTCCTCCAAGGACTTTACACAAAATCGGGTTACCGTCTTTATCGCGCACACGAATTCCACCCGGAATTCCCGCGGGGGTTCGCGTGCAAAGCCGCAGGTATCGGCCCAATTTTTCGGGATCATCGGCCACCAGCGATACCAACTTCTCGGCCTGCAATTCGGCCAATCCTTTACGGAAGAGCATTGCGGCAGCCTGATTGGCCGACAGGATGGTGGAATCGGCAGCGACCAGGAGGAAAGGTTCGGGCATTCCTCCGATTATTCTCATCAGATCGGACGAGGTCATCGCGGGCTACGCTGTCTTGAAATATTCCCTTCCCGCGGCCGATTCGGCTTTGGGAGCCGGCCTCAGGTGCACGATAATCCGGCAACCGGTATACCCCTGCGCGATAGTCTCCTGCAACTCCACCCTGGCATATCCCAGGTTTTCCGCCGCGATGGACCCAAATACATTGCTGGTCATCATGCACAGGGATGGGCGGTTGAGGACGCGATCGCCAAAAGGGCAGGCGCGATTTCCGAGGACTATCTGGTCCTCATCCTGCTCAATGATGTAGAAGTCCCCTTGAATCCGGCGCTCCAGGTCAACCAGAACCCGGCCTAACCGGTCTCGCGTCAGGGCTGAAACTCGCAACGCTTTTTGATACTCGTGGTTGATCTGATCCCCGATGGCCTCACCGACGATGCTGACGAAGCCGGACGCTTCATTCAGACCAACGGTATCCTCTAGTGCGCCTGCCAAAGCGCGGACCAGATCTCGCAGAAAGCTGTCGTGGTCGAGCGGGATTTCGAGTGCGGACAGATCTCGCTTTGGTGCGGACCCCGGCATATCTCCTCCTCTCACGTCTCCGACGGACAGTCGTGCCCGTCAAGCGCACCCCAGTACCTTTATTCTCCCACCCGGGGCAAAAACCCGGCAAAGCCCCCTGTGGATTTTCCGGATCTATGTGTGATCGTTGATACCGTTCCGGGGTATACCACGACGTTTTTGGGGTGCCTGGGGGAGCGCTGGCTCGTGACGAATGTCTATCCGTGATGTCAGCCGACTGCGCAGTCGCCTCGATTTTCGAGAGCACGCCCTCAGTTTCACCATCTTAGCGACGGTACATGGTCTGCTCTTTTCGAACTTAACCGCCGCGGAAGGAGAAGGATGATGTCTGGGGGAGTGCAAAACGGATGGAGCAACCGATGACGTCAAAGCCGTCCGTCCTGATTACCGGCGCCACCGCTGGGATTGGCGAGGTTTATGCGGACCGGTTCGCGAAGCGCGGCCATGATCTTGTGCTGGTGGCACGTAACCAGGCCCGAATGGCAATTCTCGCCGATCGCCTGCGGCGGGAGGCCCCGGTGACAGTCGAGATCGTTCCCGCGGACCTCACCGCTCGCATCGGCATCCTGGTCAACAACGCCGGTGGCAGCCTCCCCGCGACGGCGCTGACGCGTCTCGCAAGCGCGGTGGCCCGCCGTTTCGTCGAGAGGGGCGAGGGCTCCATTATAAACATCAGCTCGGCTCTGGGGCTTGTGCCCGGAATTCGGTCTGACCCTGTATGGCGCGACCAAAGCCTTCGTGCTCTTCCTCAGCCAGGGTCTTCAGCTTGAAGCGGGACAGTGGCAGGAATTCGAGGCTCGCGGCCGGCAGCCGCATTTAGATGATGGCGCGAAAAAAACACGAACCAAGCCCAAGGCCATGATATTAAAGGGGGGTGTCCCAGGGAATCGGCGCTGCGGGATTTTTGAGGGAGCCATGCGCATTGGAACAGTCGCGGTGAACTCGGTACTACTCTTCTTACTGGGGTTCACCGCTGGTCATCTCCAAGGCCAAGAAGTGTCGCAGCACGTTTCTTATCGCACAGTGAAGGTTGACGGACTCTCCATTTTTTATCGGGAAGCGGGACCGAAGGATGCCCCGACGATTCTCCTGCTCCACGGGTTGCCCTCTTCGTCGCGCATGTTCGATCCGCTCTTCGCCCGGCTTTCCTATCGCTATCACCTGGTCGCGCCCGATTACCCGGGCTTCGGACACAGCGACTGGCCGAACCCAAAAACCTTCGCGTATACATTCGATCACTACGGAGAGATCATGAATCACTTCGCCGAAGCGCTGGGACTCTCGCGCTACACGCTTTACATGCAGGATTACGGCGGCCCCGTGGGTTTTCGCATGGCCTTGTCCCATCCGGACCGGATCGAAGCTCTCATCGTCCAGAACGCGGTGGCGCACAACGAAGGACTGGGGGCGAATTGGAAGGCGCGGCGGGCCTTCTGGGCCGATCGAGCTGCCAACGAAGGCACGCTTCGCACCAATCTCCTGTCGCTAGCGGCGACCCGTACCCGCCACGTTGGAAGCGATCCAAACGTGGATCGCTACGACCCCGATCTTTGGACCGACGAGTTTGCATTCCTAAGCCAGCCGGGGCAGGTGGACATTCAAAGCGACCTGTTCTACGACTATCGAACTAATGTGGACGCTTACCCGAAATGGCAAGCATGGATGCGCGAAAAGCAGCCACGCCTGCTGGTGCTCTGGGGAAAGTATGACCCCTCGTTCGATCTTTCGGAGCCCGAAGCCTATCGCCGGGATGTGCCGAGCGCCCAGGTTCATGTTCTGGATGCAGGTCACTTCGCATTGGACACGGCTGCAGATGAGATCGCCCGATGGGTGCGAGGCTTTGTCGCTTCATCACGTTGAAGATTGTCATGTTCCAATGGTATTCATATGCGATCTGACATTGTTCCAGGGGCCATCTTCCCCGACTATGAGCTTTCCGACCACACCGCCAAACGGCGGAAGCTTTCCGAACTGCAAGGACAACATCCCATGGTTCTGGTCCTCAGCCGCGGAGGTTTCTGTCCCAAGGACCGCCGGCAGGCTGAGGGGCTGGTTCAACTCCATCGTGAGCTGGAGGTTGCCTATTGCCGGCTGGTCACGATTAGTACCGACAATATCACTCAGACGAATGAATATCGCACTGGAGTCGGCGCCCACTGGCCTTTCCTCTCCGACGTTGGGCGGATCGTCCAAAAAGATCTCGACGTCGCCGAATACACCGACCCTGGCCACGATCCTATGATCCCCCACGTGATTGTCCTGGCGCCTGGTCTTGTCATTTATAAGATCTACAACGGCTACTGGTTCTTAGGCCGGCCCACTCTGGAGGATCTCCGCCAGGACCTACGCGCCGTTACCATGAAATGCCGGCCGGACTGGGACATCACAACGCCCGAACTTCGAGCGGCATGGCAGCAAGGCCGCAAAGAACTCTTCTACCCTTACGGCAAAACATATGCCCAAACTCTCGGTGAACAGGATTGAAGCGCAATACAGTAAAGGACAAATTCAGATGCCTATTACATCGGATCGTGTTCGTGAAATCTTCAAGGGACTTGAGAATGGAGATGGATCTGCCTTTTTCGATCATGTGGCTGATGACGTCGACTGGACAGTGATGGGCACCCACCCACTGGCCGGGCACTATCTGAGCAAAAAGGCCTTCATCGCTGGTACCTTCGCCAAGCTAGGACAAGTTCTTCCCAACGGCGCGCAACTCCACATGGAGCATCTTATCGTCAACGACTATCAAGCGGTGGTCGAGCTTCATTCTCTCGCGACCGCCAAGAACGGCATGCGCTTCGACAATCGCTATTGCTGGGTCGTGTCTTTCCGGGATGGGGTGATCGTACGCGTGCGCGCCTACCTGGACTCGGCCCTGGTCGCCCGATTGTTCCAGGAGAATCCGATCCAGGATACAGTATCTCCCTCGCTATCGGCTGTTCCCAAAGGACGGTGAAGCCAGAGGAGACCGGCGTTATCTGCTGGCACCCGGGGGCGCGCCCCTCGGCTGTTGGCGGATGAACAGTGCCATGCCGGCGCGAACTGTTGAGGAGACGCCGCGTCTCCGGGAGTTTTACAGGATGCGAACTACTAACGAGGTGTCATCATGATCGACTCTTCTGATTTTCAGACGAAAAGGATGCCGCTCAACCACGGAGCCGGCCAAATGCCCGTACTCGGCTTTGGCACCCTGATTCCCGATGCAGCCGCGACGATAAGTGCTACCAGAGACGCGCTGGAAGCAGGATTTCGACACTTTGATTGCGCGGAACGATACCGGAACGAGCGTGAGGTGGGGGAGGCGTTGCGGGCAGGACTTGCCGCTGGAGGAATTGCGCGCGACGACATCTTTGTTACCACAAAGTTGTGGAACACCAATCATCGGCCTGAGCGCGTCGAACCTGCTTTCGAGGCGAGTCGAGCCAGGCTCGGGCTCAACTATCTGGATCTCTATCTCAGTCACACTCCATTTGCGTTTCAGCCGGGGGACGAGCAGGATCCGCGAGATCAGAACGGCAATGTTCTCTACGACCGCGGCGTGACTTTGCTCGATACGTGGCGGGCGATGGAGAGTCTGGTGGACCGTGGGAAATGCCGGTCCATCGGACTGTCTGACATCACCCTGGAGGGGCTAATGCCCATCTACGAATCCGCGAGAATCAAGCCGGCTGTGGTCCAGGTCGAAGCACATCCGTATCTGCCGGAAACGGAGCTTCTGGAATTCTGCAAGCAGAAAGACATCGTGTTTTTGGCTTTTGCGCCATTGGGTCACGGCATAAGGCCGGGGCCGCTCGAAGATCCAGTCGTTTCGGCAATTGCCGCACGAGTTGGAAAGACGCCTGCACAGGTGTTGTTGGCCTGGGCGGTGCAGCGTGGCACGGCTTTGCTTACCACGCCTAGAACTGCGGCCCGCGCGCGGGAGAATTTCAACATCTCCGCCCTTCCGGAAGACGCGCTCGATGAAATCAATCGAATTCAAACCAGACAGAGGCTCAATGAAGTAGTGAAGACCGGCAGCCCCGGTTTCATTCCACAAGGGAGATGATCAAGCAAGATGAACAAATACGTGAAGCTCGTCGGCAGCCGGCGATTTAAACGCGGAACACGATATGGCCTTGCGGAGTCATCATCCAGGCAAGCCGGCGGGTTTCAACGTCAAGCGAATTCTCGGAGAAGGTGACCTCTGGATCTCGGAATACACAATCACCTGCCAGGGGCGGCCAGCGTACCAACGGTAAGGCCGTGCACGAGACACAGTATTTCGCGGATCCCTTCGAGGCACCAGCCTGGCGGAGCCAATGGGTTCAGCGGATCGCCTGACGCCGCATTGAGGCGGGATTGACGGCCTTTATTTTCAGAGTCTGGACAATGGCATGAAGCGTGCGCTTGAACGTCTAGAGCTATAACCCAATTGGACCTGTGGAAGGAATCCGATCATGCGCTATGACCTCGTACAGGGAAACGTTTTTCCCGACTATCAGTTTCCCGATCACACGGGCGCAGCGCGCAGGCTCAGCGAACTCCAAGGCGATGATCCCCTGATCCTAACGCTTGCGCGCGGCCACTACTGCCCAAACCAATGACCACCACACTCTCCAGGAGTTCCGCGCGTCGGTGGGCGCCCATTGGACCTTCTCTCCGACCCCGAAAGAACGGTTCAAAAGGACCTCGACATCGCGGAGTACACCGACCCGGAGCATAATCCGATGATCCCGCACACACTCGTGCTCAAGCCGGGACTCATCATCCACAGCATCTGTAACGGCTATTGGTTCTGGGGCCGGCCTTTCTGTCATCGACCTCTGGCATGACCTGCGGGCGGTGACGAGCGAGATCCGCCCCGACTGGGATCTGAGGACTCCCGGACTCCGCGAGGCTTGGAACGCGGGCGACTTGTCGGCCTTCCATGGATGGAACAAGGAGCCAAAAACGGTATAGCTTGGACGCAAAGAAAAGCTGTGACAGGCACGCCATGACAAAGGCGGACGCTGCGCCGCTCTAATGAGGCGATTCTGGGTTCAAACGCCTTGAATACCCTTCTCCTGAATCACACTTCGGCCTAATTTATCGGGAGGGACCCGAACCCCGTTTCGAGTGGGTCTTTACGCCTGCATCTCCGTCCATGACCAGCAGATTATGCCGGTTAAATTTGTCCAACCTCTTAAAAATCAAAATTCGGCCTTACGACTTGCGAACCCTACTCATATCTCAAGGCCACACTGGGATCCGCCTTCGTCGCGCGGCGTGCCGGAATGTAGCAGGCGAGCAGCGCGACTCCGGTCAGGACCAAAGAGACGACGACGAACGTCAGCGGGTCGGTGGGTTTGACGCCGTAGAGTAAGTTGGACAAGAAGCGGGTCAGAACTAAGGCGCCTGCAACTCCGACGCCCACACCAATTACCGTCAAACCCATGCCTCCGTGCACGACAAGTTTAAGTACGTCGCCCTTCTGCGCTCCCAGGGCCATGCGGATGCCGATCTCGTGCGTGCGTTGGGAAACCGAGTAGACGATAACGCCATACAGGCCCACGATGCCGAGTAACAGCGCCATGCCGCCCGCCAATGCCAGCATCACCAGTGTGAACGAAGTGCGCGCCATGGACTTGGCATAGTAATAGTCCAGCGTGTGAATCTGGTACAGCGGAAGATCCGGGTCTACGGACCATACTGCTCGCCGGACCTCGTTCATCAAGCTCTCGGTCCCCGCGCGCGCGCTGCGAATTGCGAAGGCCGGGCTGCCCAGAAAAACATCGGCATCCGTGATCGGCCAATAAACCGTCGCCGGAGCTGGCTGGCTGGTCCCGTCATCGTGGACGTTCCCCACAACGCCCACAATCTGCCGCCAATCCTTGGGGTTTCCGCCAACTTGTTTCCCCAGTGCATCCGACGGATTATTCCAATACTCGCGCGCGAGGTTCTCCGACACGATGGCCACAGGGCGCTTGTTCAATATGTCGTTCCAGCTTAAATCGCGTCCGGCGACGATGGGAATGCCCATGGTCCTGAAAAAGCCCGGCGAAACCCAATAGCACCTGCGCGCCGGCGGGAGCTGACCCTGAAGCATGTGATCCTTTACGAGCACGGGATCGCTCTCGGCGCCGGCATCCATGGGCACGGCCCCACTAAAATCGGCAGAAGAGACGCCCGGAACCGCCGCGATGTGGTCGAGAATCGCCTGATCCATACGGACCAGCCGCTCGGGAGTCTTCATCATTTCCGGAGGAAAATGGACATGAAAGGTTTGGACTTCGGCTGGCCCCCTGAATCCGGGCTGAACGTGTGTCAAGGCTTGAAAGGTACGGATCATGAGGCCCGAGCTCACGAGCAAAACAAGAGCCAGACCTACCTGGATGACTACAAGCGCGTTACGAGCCCGATGCCGCTTCCGGCTGGCGCTGACAGAGCGACCTGTTTCGCGCAACCCAGTCCCCGCGCGAACACCGGCATACCTAAGAGCCGGCATCGAGCCGAACAAGAGTCCTGCCACAATCGTAACGCCTAAGGTGAATAGCAAGACGAGCCCATCGATGCCGATGTCATTCAGCCGGGGCAAATCGCTCGGCGCCAAAGCGATCAGGACCCGCAAGCCACCATAAGCAAACAGCAAGCCGAGCGCGCCGCCAATCACCGCCAGCACGAGGCTTTCAAGCAACAAACCGCCCGCGATACGTCCGGGGCTGCCGCCCAAAGCTGCTCGAATAGCCAACTCCGGTTGTCGCCCTTCCACTCTGACCAAAAGAAGGCTGGCCACGTTTGCACAGGCGATCAGCATCACCAGGCCTATTCCACCCATCAAAACCCACAGAACCTTGCCTACGTCGCCTATGACGTATTGTTTAAGAGGCTGCAGATTCGGCACTATCCGCGCTTCTTTGAAGAACTGGGACGCCTCGGGAAAACGCTCCAGTTGAATTGGTATCATGCGCGCTACGTCTGCTTTGGCTCCGGCCAGCGTCACCCCCGGCTTGAGCCGGGCAACCGCAAAGTAGTTATAGCCTCGCTGCGTGCGCGGCCTGAGCGGCAGCAGTATGCCCAGATTAGTCATGTCCAGGAAGCGAAAGCGCTGCGGTAACACGCCGATAATCGTGCTCGGCTTACCATCGACTTTGATCGTTTTCCCGATCGCTGAACGGTCGCCGCCGAACTTGCTGCGCCAATAGCCATAGGTGATCATCACCGTGTCCGGGCTTCCGGGTTCATCGTCCGACCGCGTGAAGGAGCGCCCGAACAGAGGTGTGACTTCCAGAATGGAAAGCACCCCGTCGGACACGCCGAGAGCCGGCACATGTTCGGGTCCTGCGAGGCCGGTGACGTTGGCCGAGTAGATATTACCGCCGAAACCCGTATAGTAGAGGCCTATGTCCTGGAAAGTGCGGCTTTGCTCGCGAAAGGTAAAGTATTCCGCCGGAGATAGAGGCCAGTTGAACTGGCTGATGCCAGGAAGGTCGAGCCCTACTTCTACGAGTCTCTCCGGGTGCGAATAGGGCAGAGGTTGGAGGAGGACGCCGTTAATCACGCTGAAAATGGCTGTCGTCCCTCCGATGCCAAGTGCCAGCGTCAGGGCGGCTACGGCGCTGAAGCTCCGATTGCGGTGCAGCTGGCGCAGGGCATAGCGGATGTCCCTGGCGAGGCCCTCCACAAAGTGCCCAGCCCGTACCGCGCGGACCCCCTCCTTCACCTGGTCGATACCGCCAATTTCCATGAGGGCTTCTCGTCGGGCCACCGATTGCAAAAGCCCTTGCTTCATCTTCTCCTCGGTCAGGGCTTCCAGCGATGAACGAAGTTCATCATCCAGCGCCTGCTCAATCGCGCGCTTGCGAAAGAGATTCCGAAATAAACTCAGAATTCGATTAGGCATTGATGCGTCCCCTCTGGATTCACTTGGACTGAACGGCCGCCGCCATGATCGTCACCACCTCGTTCCATTGCCGCTCTTCATCCTTGAGCTGAGCGCGCCCAGCGGAAGTCAACCGGTAATATTTTGCGCGGCGGTTGTTGTCGGACGAGCGCCACTCGGCTTTTACCCAGCCCCTTTCCTCCATGCGGTGTAGTGCTGGAAAAAGCGAACCGAAACTTACCTGAAAAGCTTCCTTGGTGATTTGCGTGATACGTCGAGAGATTCCAACTCCGTGCAAGGGCTCCAGCGACAGTGCTTTCAGCACCAGCAGGTCGAGAGTTCCACGTAGAAGATCAGTACGTTTTTGCCCCATGCCATCCTCTTATCGGAATCCGAACCATGCCGTTCTTCTATCGGAATCCGATAAGAATCATCTCACACTCTCAAGGAATTTGCAACGCGCCGTTTTCCACGTGTCGCTAGTCTGTGAGTTGTCCGGTTGAATTCACACGTGAGTTGTCCGCTCGGCGCGGCGGCGAGGGATGCTGGGTGGTGGATGAAACCTGGCAGTACTCGGCCGCCGAGATGGAGCGGATGATGAAAGTTCAAGACGTGCTGTTGAAGGCGATGGCGAAGAAGATCACCTGGTGGGCGGCTGCCGAGATCATCGGCGTAAGCGACCGGAGACGGACGGCTATGCTGGACTGGCGCATCGGCGCAAGGGGAAAGCGAGCGCGCAGCGCATTCCGCTGGCGACGGTAGAGGAGTTGCTGGCCCTGTATAAAGAGAGCCGCGCGGTGCGCATCTGGGGTGTTAGCCTCAATGGCTGCCCGGCGAGCCAGGCTCGTCCACCTGCAAAATCCGCCCGCCACAAACATCCTTAAGCACCTGCCGCACACCGCTGGGCCAAAGAATTTCAACCGTTTCAGCCTTCGCCGCCGGGCCCAGGCCGAAGTGCACCCGCTTGTCACTGGAGGAAAGATAGCTGCTCGCGGTGGTGACCGTGGCGTGCTGCGCTCCTTGCGGCGTAACCAGTTTCACTACGGCGCCGATGGCATCCCGGTTGCTCTTGTGGCCTACCAAGTTCAAGGTGAGCCAGTGATTCTCCGTCTTCGTTTCGTTGTGAATCACATAAGCCGGTCCGTCGTTGGTGGACACCACTGCGTCGATGCGGCCGTCGTTGTCCAGATCGCCGGTGGCCAGTCCCCGGCCCAGCCACGCCTGGTGGAAGACGCTGCCGGACGCTGCGGATACATCCACAAAACCATGACCCGTGTTCCGCAGCAGCAACATCGGCTCGCGATAGTGTAATTGCGGATTGGTCAGCTCGATGGTATCCAGGTCGTGCCCTTGCGCGACCAGCAGATCCTTCCAGCCGTCGTTGTCATAATCGATCAGCCGCAGCCCCCAGCCGGAGTGCAGCATTGTGATGCGGCCTATACCCGAAGACCTGGTGATGTAATTGAACGTGCCGTCGCCGGCGTTTTGATACACCGCATACATTTGATTGGCGAGGTCGTCCACCACCAGGTCCGGCAGGCCGTCGTTGTTGAAGTCGGCGAAGTCCACACCCATGCCGGCGTAGGTCCGGCCGTCTTCGTCCACCGCCACCTGCGCCAGCAGGCCCTTCTCTTCGAAGGTCCCGTCGCCCTTATTGTGAAACAGAAATTCAGGCATGGAATCGTTGGCCATGAAAAGATCGATGTGCCCGTCGCGGTCGTAATCCGCCAAAGCGATGCCGAGGCCCTTGCCCGGCAGGGCCAGGCCGATCTTCTTCGCCACCTCCGTGAAGCGGCCGTTCCCATCGTTGTGATACACCAGCGGCGCAGCCGCCTTAAACGTATCGGGATGGCAATAGGCGCGCAAACCCTCCTTATGCTCCCCGCACCAGATGTCGTCGAAGTCCCATTGCAGATACCGCAGGACCACCAGATCTAACAGGCCGTCGTTGTCCAGATCCACCCACGCCGCGCTGGTAGACCACCCGCCGCCTCCCACCCCGGCCTCCGCCGTCACGTCGGTGAACGTGCCGTTGCCGTTGTTGTGATAGAGCCGGTTGCCGCCGTACGCGGTGACGTACAGGTCTTCATAGCCGTCGTTGTCATAGTCGCCCACCGCCACGCCCATGCCATAGCCAACCCCCTGCAGGCCGGCTTTCTCCGTGACGTCTTCGAAGGTGCCGTCGCTCTTCTGGTGGAAGAGGCGATTCCAATACTTCGGCCCGGTCTTCTGCGGAATCGTGCCCTTCGGAGTAGGGTCGTCAAGAGGTGCGCCATTCACCAGGAAGATATCCAGCCGGCCATCGTTGTCATAGTCGAACAGCGCCACACCCGATCCCATGGTCTCCGGCAGATATTTCCTGGATGTGTGCGACGCTTCATGCTTGAAACGGACTCCGCTGGACGCGGTGATATCGGTAAAGTGGCCGGGTGTATCGGGAGCCGCCTGCCAGGCCCCGGCCAACCCGACAAAGACCAAGCCCGGTAGACAATGGAGGGCGGGCTTCAGCCCGCGCGGGGCTTCAGCCCCGCAACTCGACGCGCGCCGCCACATCTTCACCGCGGCTCCTCGACGGTCGTATAGCGATCCACCGCAAGTTCGTTCAGCACCTGCACCGTGCCGCGCGGCCACGTGATGGTGACGCGATCCACTTTCGTACACGCCCCCAGCCCGAAGTGCAGGCGCGGATCGTCATGCGACAGATAGCTCCCGCCGTTGCGGACCGTATCGAACTGCGTCTTGCCGCAGTATGCAATGCGGACGCTGGCCCCGATGGCATCGCGGTTACTGCGGGTGCCGCGCAGGTGCAGCCCGGCCCAGGAATTCGAGTTAGCAGTCTTGTTTTGCAATAGCAAAGGCTGCCCTGCGATGGGCAGCACCGCCACATCCACCCGGCCGTCATTATCGAAATCGCCCGCACAGCCTCCCCGGTAAGAGTTATCCGGCGTATCCGGATAGCGGAAGACAGCGGCGAATCCTCCGCCGTGATTCTGCAGCACCGTGAAGGGTTCGAAGTAATTGGGCGACTTCGGGTAAACATGACCGTTGGCGAGCCAAAGGTCCCGCTGGCCGTCGTTGTCGAAGTCTGCAAACCCGCAGGCCCAACCCAAGTACCGCCTGGTGGCAGGAAGAACGCCGGCCTCCAATGACACTTCATCGAAGAAGCCGGAATTGTCCTGCCGGAAGAGGGGAAAATAATCGTCGAAAAATGTGGTGGTCAGCAGGCCAAGCCGCCCTTGGTTATTGAAATCGCCCACGGCCACTCCCATGTTCGACTGCGATTTTCCCGCCGCGTTGACGGCCAACCCGCGCTCCAGCGCGCACTCTTTGAACGTGCCGTCGCCCTGGTTCAGGAATAGGAAGTTCGGGTCGGAGTCGTTCGCCACAAACAAGTCGATCTTGCCATCCTGATTGAAGTCGTCAAACACGGCGGTAAAACCGTGCGCAAGCCGCCGCTCGCCGATGCCCGCGCGATTGGTGACATCCGTGAAAGTGCCGTCGCCGTTGTTGCGGTACAGCACGCCGTGGCCCCCTTTCAGGCCGATGGGGCCGCAGAATGCCGGCATGCCCTGGTAGGGACAAACCGGTGCGGGCTCGTTGAGCGAGATCGCGTGAATATCCGCGTAGCCGGCCACGTAAAGGTCCAGATAGCCGTCGCCGTCGAAGTCGCCAAACGCGCTGCCGGTATGCCATTCCACGTTGCGGCTCAAGCCCGCCGCGCCGCCCACTTCAGTGAACGTTCCATTGCCGTTGTTCTTATAGAGCAGATCCACGCCGATGGTCGTGATCAGGATGTCCGTGTAACCGTCGTTGTTGTAGTCCGCGGCGTTCGCGCCGGTGCCCCAATAAGCGTTCGAGAGGCCCGCGCGTTCGGTAACGTCTTCGAACTTCCCATTGCCGAGATTGTGGAACAGGTACACTCCACCCCTGGATGGCGCGGGCGGCTGGCCCGCTACGATGCGGCGCAACTGCTCCATGCTGGAGCCGTTCACCACCAGCAGATCCATCAGTCCGTCGTTGTCGTAGTCCAGCCACGCCGCGCCGCTGCCATTGGCCTCCGGAATCCAACGCTTGTCGGGGCCTCCGCAGCGCATCTCGGCATGAATTCCAGCGGCGCCGGCGGTCTCTGTGAACTGGATTTCCGTTGTGCTGCCGGCTGAGGAGAGAATCGCGAGGACCGGAAAAACCACGAGGACCACCACCGCACCAGCGTGGCTCAGTCTCATGTTGATCGTAGTAGTATAGCAGGTAGAATCATCCATGCTCCATCGGCTCCCGGCAGCTTCCTTCTTGCTACTTGTGCTTTCGGCATGCCCGGAATCGCAGGCCCAAAGCGGCGACGGAAGCGACAACCCGCGCGTGCAGGAACTATACGGCCGGGCCAAGACGGCCCAGTCGCAAGGCGACATCGCGGCTGCCATCTCCAGGTACGAAGAGATTCTGCGCATTGCGCCGCGATTGGGTCCGGCGTATAACAATCTTGGCGGGCTGTATTTCCGGCAGCGGGAGTATCGGAAGGCCGCGGCGGTCCTCGAGGCGGGGCTCAAAATCAATCCGGCGATGCCGTCGGCCTCCGCGCTGCTCGGTATTTCGTTGTTCGAAATGGCCGAGTACGGCAAGGCGCGGCCCCGGTTGGAGGCGGCCCTCCGCGCCAACGCCGCCGACAGTAACGCGGAGATGTACCTGGTGCGCGATTTGACGAAGTTGGGCGATTACGAGGCGGCGGAGTCCCACTTGCGGCAACTAGCCGGCCGCGAGCCAAAGAACCAGGAAGTCTGGTATCTGCTCGCCAAAATTCACATGAAGCTCTCCGAACAGGACCTGGCCAGGATGAACGCCATCGATCCCCATTCGGTTCTGGCGCACGAGTTGTCCGCCGAGGCCATGGAGGCCATGAACAATTACGACGGCGCCGTGGTGGAGTTGAAGAAGGCGGTAGAGATGGCTCCGCGGCGTCCCGGCACGCACTATAAACTCGGCGACGCCTACTATAGTCTCTCTCAATGGGATTCGGCCACGGAACAATTTCAGGCCGAGCTTTCGGTGGATCCGGCAAATTGCAACGCGCGCTGGAAGGTCGGAGCTATTGTCCTACAGAAGAATGGGAGTCCGGATGAGGCCCTGGCGGAAATCGACCGGGCGCTCGCTCTGTGCCCCAGCCTGACGGATGCCAGGGCGGACCGGGCACGCGCCTTGATCAAACTCAACCGGAACGCGGAAGCTGCCGCGGATCTCGAAGCAGCCGCCAAAGCCGATCCGGCCGAACCCAGCACTCACTTCCTGCTCGCCAAAGTCTATCGCGCCCTCGGACGGGCTCAAGATGCGCAAGCCGAGATGCAGACCTTCAGTAAGTTGGAGGAGAGCGCCCGTGCCGCCACCGCCGAGCGGGCCCAGGAAGTAATCAAGAACAAGGAAACCGCCCACTAATCCACTCTGCGCGTGGGGCAGGACTCCAGTCCTGCAGCGGGTCTCCAGACCCGCTATCCTGCTAAAGCTAAACTCCAATTATGGACCCCGAGAGCGAATCCGAACAGGGGCTGGAAGCCGCCAAAGTGAACTCCGTCGCAACCCGTCGTTTCTGGACCTTGTTCCACGCGCTCCCTAGTGATGTTCAACACTCGCTATCAGGTCTTATGACCTGTGGCGGCACAACCCGCACCATCCGTCGCTCCACTTCAAGCGGTTGCAGGGCAGCGCGGAGTGCTTTCCTTGGGAGACCACTATCGCGCACTCAGCACACCGCGGAGACGATCACATGGGTCTGGATCGGGACACATGCCGATTACGATCGGCTCGTGGGTTCCTGAACTGGCACCGGCGGTTATGCTCAATCCCCGCGCCCGACTGAAGCCAGTCAGCGGTACGCGCGCTTTTCGTCCGAGTGGCATCGCGGGCCCCTGGCCGACTTTTCGTTCTCGATCACATGTCGACGAGCGCTTTGGCGATTTGGTCGGCGATTTGGCAGGGCAATTGCCATAACCGCCAGCGCTGTAGTCAGAACGCTCCAAAACGAGTCACAGTCAATGTCTACACCAAATTGCTGCCCTGCATTGAATCCCCATAAGCAATTTCCCTGGCAAAATCCCATCACGGTTTAGTCCACTT
>CAWFUH010000017.1:0-975533 GCA_963818855.1 Bryobacterales bacterium
CTGGACCGGCTGGAACGGATGATCTTGCGCCGTGTGACACGGGAGTATTTTCTGCTCGATAGGGAATCGGACGATGACTGAAGAACTGGAACAACTGCTGAAGAATCTCAAGCTGCGGCGCATCCTGGAGATCTACGACGAACAGTTGCGCGCCGCCGACAAGGACGACATCAGCTACTCGGACTTCGTCACGCGCCTGGTGCGTGCGCAGTTTCAGGCGCGGCAGGAGGGCGCGCTGGAATGGCGCATCCGGCGCGCCAATCTGCCCGAGCGCTGGACATTGGAAACGTTTCCCTTCGCGCGACAACCGGGCGTGAATCGCAAACAGATCCGCGGTTTCGCGGAGCTGGAGTTCATCACCAAGGCGGAGAATATCGTGCTGGTCGGCAAGACCGGTGTCGGCAAAACGGGATTAGCGTGCGGTTTGCTGCTGAAAGCGCTGGAGAACGGCTATCGCTGCCAGTTCATCCGCGCGCAGGATCTATTCGATGAGATGTATGCGTCGCTGGCCGACCGCTCCACGCGGCAACTGCTCAAGCGCCTGGCGCGGTTGGATTTATTGCTGATCGACGAGCTAGGTTACTTGAATCTGAAACCGGAGCAGTCGAACATCTTCTTCAAGCTGATGGAAGAGCGTTACCGCCAGCATTCCACCATCATTACTACGAATCTGGTATACGACGAGTGGCCGAACTTTTTGGGCAGCCGGCCCATGGTGGAAGCGCTGCTGAGTCGCCTGCGACACTACTGCCACACGGTGACGATCGACGGTCCGTCGCTACGCGATCTGCAAGGTTGAGGGGCACCCAAGTGGACGACAACCGCGGCCAGGAAGAATATGTCCGTCAAGTCCTGGAGGCGTATCGCAAAACGCCGGGTACGATGGGAGCCGTCCGCCGACCGGACCGGATGGTGGCCGCGCAACTCTATCAACGTGGCGTGGCTCTGAGCGTCATCGAAAACGCGTTGGTTCTCGCGGCGGTACGTCGCCTGATCCGGCCCGCCCATACGCCGCCGTTGGGCACCGTTCGTTCGCTGGCTTACTTCCTGCCAGTGATCGAGGAGGTGCTCGACTTGAAGGTCAGTCCCGGCTACTTCCAATATCTGCGCCACACGCTCGCACGCATCGCCCCGATACGGTAGCGCTGCCGATGCATTGTTATCAACGGCACCATGCGCGCCTTCGGCGCGGATAATGGAAACGCGCCCCGCACGCCTTCGGCGTGGATGATATTGCCTGACCCTCTCTTCCCCCAAGCAGCACGTCTTCGGCGCGGATGATGGCCGTCCGCATCTCGTTTCCGATCTCGGTCCCGTTCTCGGAGTGGGTCACTTCAGCCGAGCACTGCTGGATCACTCTTGCCGCGCGCCGAAGCCTGGCTCGTAGTCCAGGCCTCTGCATCGGCATAAAGTCGGTATGGTTCGCCCGCGATCCGGCTTGGGTGAGTTCGTCCGTGTGGATGTTAGTCACTAGGCCGGCAGCGAATTCTTCGAACGTGTCGTTGAATGGCGGTCCCAACATGGTAAAGTCGGTGATTCCCTTCACGGTTCGCATCGCGTGGACTAGCCCTGGACGAGCGGCGCCTCTCGGCCGGCCGGAAGTTTACAGATACGAAATCGAACTGCAATTGGTTTTGGTTGCTGGCCAGCAAGAAAGGCTGGACGGCGCTCTCGGCAATGTACGTCCGTCTCGATTCATGGTCTCGCCCGGCCAAAGCGTGATTAGCGGAGGATTCCCGTGCAGGTCGACATCCGACCATTCCAGGTTGAGCAACCTGCCCTTCCTATTAGCGACGTGAAAGGCGACGCACGTAATTGGCTTGAGATGTGCCGGACAATTCCTCGATGAGCTTTCGGTACTGCTCGAGTGTGACGAATCCTTTTCCGGACGTTGTTCTCGGCCAGTTTCTTAATGAGCGGGATCCTCTCGACAAGCTGCGGCTTTCGCTCGTAACCAAGCTGGTAGGCCCTGCGGAGTAAGGACAACTCCCTGTTGATCGTGGCCTGCTGAAGCTTGACGTAGCCGTGTTTGACGGACTTGTACATACGATGGTTTTCACGCCATGCCATCCAGCTTTCGATATGGTCTGTGCCGAGTTTGTCCGCCGGCATATCTCCCAGGTATGGCCGTAGTCCATTTTCGATCCGCGCCTTGGTTTCCTTCAGACTCTTCTGCCCATTGGCCCTGTAATCGGCGATCACCAGATCCAGAAGCGCGCCCAGCGTCACCTGGGCCGGCTTTGCGGTCCCGCGGCGGCGTGCCGGAACATCCTCTGATCGGCTTGTTTCTTGACTGCGGTTTTGGCATCTCTCAGGCGGTCCGTGCCGTGCAGACGTCATTGCCGTCGTGCCGTATGTAATAGTTCGGCAGGATGATTGTAGCGCCATCCGGCTTTCGCTTTTCAAACCGGAACAACTGATAGCCTTTCACCGGGCTGTCTTTCCAAGATGCGTCTTATGACGGGTTGCCCGTTTTGGTCCCCTTATCGCCATGCCTCTTTTCCTGGCCGGCGAAGCCATAGAGTGTCACAAAAAAGGGACCAACTGGGGATCGAACGGCACTTCAGAGGGCTGAGAGAGGTGGCTGGCTTCTTAGTAAGCTATTAATTATCTAGATGTTACATGGTGCCCGGGGTGGGAATCGAACCCACACTCCCGTTGCCGGGAAAAGGATTTTAAGTCCTTTGCGTCTGCCGGTTTCGCCACCCGGGCATGATTGAAAACAAATTACTTTACTGCATTTTATCCGTCTTCGTCATTTTCACTGTAGGGACTTTTCCAGGGACCCCAGAGCCTTCCGTGGCCTGATGACCCTGGTTCATGGCCTGCAGCCGCTCCACCGCACGCTCCATCGTTTCGGGCGAGGGATGCACGTATTTCTGTGAAACTGTCACGCTCGAATGTCCCATCAGCCGCATGATTGTAAACGCATCCGCGCCCGCTTCTCCCAGTCTGGTGCCGTACGTATGCCGGAAGGAATGCGGGACGAACTCCAACGGCAATTTTAACAGCGTGCGGAGGGTGCTGTGCTGCTGGTTCAGCCACGTCTGATAGATCGGCTGGCCGTCGTCGCGGTGAAATACATAGCCCGTTTTAGCAGGGGCCAGAGTCTTCAGAACCTCGACCGCACGCTCCGTCAGGGGGACATTCCGCGTCTTGGAGTTATTGGAGAGCGGTGCCAGAACTTTCAGATAGCCGAGAGCCGCGCCAGTTACAGGTGTCAGGTGAACTTCTGGCCATTCGAGCGAGAGGGCTTCCCCGACCCGTAGGCCAGTGTCCAGCATGAGCACGCCCATGTCATGCAGGAGCGCCGACGCCGCACCCAGGTACAACTTTTCCATTTCCTGGCTCAGAACGAACTCACGGCCCTGCTCACCGCTCAGTAGGCGGATGCGGGGAACCCGATCAATAACCTTCCATTCCTGGCCCAGCCGCAAAAGACGCCTCAGGGTGGCCAGTTCACGGTTGACTGAAGCCACGGAGAGAGGCTTCCCCCTGTTGGATGGCTGACGACTGCGATGCTGCTTGTAGGCCTGCACAGCCGCTTCATCGATCTGGTCCAGCCGACAGGATGCTATCGGTTCATATCGCAACAGCGCCGCCAGCTTGCTTTCGTAGAACGTCACTGTTCTCGGCTTGTTGGCACACAGCGTCGCGATGGCTTCGGTGAACCTGGGAGCGAATTCCGCCAGCGTGGGCGCTGGTGCCCGCACATGGATGCCAGCTTCTCCTTTGGCCAGCCGTACGCGATGGGCGGCTTCAATCTGGCGGGCCACAGCTTTGCTGGCCGTGTGGGTGCTCTCCTGGATACGCTGGCCTTGAAAATGGAATTCGTACCAGTAAACGCCGCCACGCTTGTAGATCGCCATTAAGCCGCCGCCTCTCGTGCAATCCGTGCCACGGTAGTTTTGGACAGGTTCATCTCGGCGGCGATTTCACCCAAAGATTTACCAGCCGCACGCATCTCCGCCACCTTGGTCCTGTCAGTAACCACCCGTGGGCGCCCACCAATGCGGCCAGCCTTCTTGGCTCTGGCCAGTCCCGCCAAAGTGCGCTCGCTGATGACCGTGCGCTCCTGTGCCGCGATACAGGCCAGGATGCCCAGCACCGCATCCCTGAACGGCCCCAGGCTGTCCAGGTACTGCTCCGTGAAACTCTTCCACGCCACGGCATAGCCAGTTAAGGTTTGCAGATGCTGGAGCGTCCGCAAAACGCCTTCACGGCTGAACCGATCCAGCCGCCAAAACAGAACCATATCGAATTCGTGGCGGGATGCCGCAGCCATCAAAGCCTGGAACTGCGGGCGATTATCCGAACGCTTGCCCGACATGTGATCGACATATTCGTGGGCGATGGTGTAGTTCTGCTTGGAGCAGTACTCGCGGAGTTGGACCAGTTGGTTCTTTGTCTCCTGGCCGGTGTCCTTGCTGACGCGGGCATACAGCACAACCTGTTTTGGCTTCATTCTATAATCGTACCACAATCGGGTAGTTTTGACATGCCTTTTTAACATATGGAATAACCTTGTTTTCACTGACGATCTACTTCAAATCATTAACCGTTTTTGGTACGGCCAACATCGATCACCCTCTGGGGATCGACCCCCCGCTGGTCTGGTGCCTCCAAGCGAACAATCCTGATGTTCAGGTTCTGCTGATCGGCGGCGCTCATGACATGATCCAGCGCCTTCCGCTTGGAATAGATGTACTGGGCCAGTTCCGCGTACATACGCCCGCGAAGTTCCGCTGAATTCCTCGGGTTCTCCGCGATCCTGGCCACGCCTTCGATAGGGTCGCAGCCGAGGGAATCCAGCATCTCATGGACTTCTTTGGTCCTGCGGTTGGGAGTTCCCGCCACGCGTCCACCGGCTTTGAATCCAAGGGGCATACCATCTCACTCTACTTTAGTTTTGGATCTGGGAGTTAGCCTTTCAATGACCAACTGGCGGCAAACCACCCGATCCTGGCAGTAGTGACACACCGGATCATTCTCGTTACCGAAAAACTCTGGAACGATTCTGTGCCTGTAAGTGCGGCTCGCGTCGCTGCGTTTCGACCGGTCGCCGCTTATTCACTTCGTTATATTGATGAGAACCGTTAAGCCGCCGTTACTGTCCGGAAGTCGACGGGTTCTTCGATGAGGTCAACGCAGTAGCGGTTGACGCAGCATTTACCGCTTGCGTCACCGCCGTCGAAGTGCTCTTGCTCGACGCAGGGTCTCCGGTGTACGCCGCTGTGAGAGAGCTAGTTCCACCCACCATCTTGGTCGTGCTAATATCAGCGCCACGAGGTTTAACCAGAATGCAGAGTTGGAGTAAGGTTTACCGGCGAGCAGCGGAATCCGTGCTAGCAATGCTAGTGTTCGCCCTTACGTTGAGTGCCGTCTGCGGACAGCGTGCGATCGCCCAAACGTATACCGTGCTATACAATTTCACGGGCGATGCGGATGGTGCGGGGCCAAACGCGGGGCTCATCCTCGACCCAGCAGGCCATCTCTACGGGACAGCCGCCTACGGCGGATCGCTTAACGGCTGCGGGGGTGTAGGCTGCGGGGTGGTCTTTAGAGTCGATATGGACGGAAACGAATCCGTTCTGTACAGTTTCACGGGGGGTACAGACGGCGCGGCCCCCCGTAGTAGTGTTATCCAGGACTCGGCGGGTAATCTTTACGGCACTACCCAACTAGGTGGTCAATCAAATCCCGAGTGCGATCAACGCGGTTGCGGTACAGTGTTCAAGCTGGATCGCGCCGATACCGAATCCGTCCTCCATAGTTTTACCGGTATGGATGGAGCGAATTCCGTCGCGGCCTTGACTCGCAGCCTCTCAGGACACCTCCTGTACGGCATCACTTTTGACGGCGGTAATTCAAATTACGGAGTGGTCTTCGCAATTGACAAAGAAGGCAAGGAGAAAGTGCTGCACAGCTTTTCGGGAGTCGATGACGGGGGGTACCCGTATGGCGGTGTGACACAAGACACGGCAGGCAACCTTTACAGCACCACCGCGATCTATAACGGTTTGACAGAGGCAAATGGGAGCGTGTTTAAGCTGGATGATGCCGGTTTGGAAACTGCCCTGCACGATTTCAGGCGGCGGAAAAACGGGATCACTCCCGAGGCAGGTCTGATCCTGGATGCGGCAGGCAATCTTTATGGCACGACGGCATTCGGGGGTTCGTACACCGGCCCCTGTAGGGGGTATGGTTGCGGTGTCGTGTTCAAACTGGGGCCCGACGGCAGTTACGCCGTTCTGCACATCTTCACAGGGGGCCTGGATGGAATAACTCCCGTTGGGAGCCTGCTTCGGGACTCTGCCGGAAGCCTTTATGGAGCAACCATCCGTGGCGGGGCGGCTGGAATGGGTACCATCTTCAAAATCGACCCTCAGGGCAACGAGACTGTGCTCCACAACTTCGCTGGACAGGATGGCAGCGGGCCTACCGGGAGTCTGGCCCAAGACGGGGAAGGGAATCTCTACGGGACGACGGGGGCCGGCGGGACGTCGGGATCGGGAGTTGTTTTCATGCTCACACCATTGCGATCCGCCTCGGCCAGTCGGAAAAAGTAAACGGGTAGAGCAAATTGACACTGGAACCAAGGTTGTGATAGTGTCGCCCTGAATCATATGACGCCGCTGCGATTTCTGGTCCCGCTGCTGGCGACAGTAGCTGTACTGCCTGCCTCAACGATTGTCTTTCAGTTCGAGGGAATGCCCTATGGCACAGACCTCAAGGAAACATTTACCTATACGTTGATTTCATCCGTCCGGATAACCGCGAACACAACAATACCCGTGAGCGATCTAACTGCCTGCAACGAGTGCGCTCCAACGGGCGATGTCTCCTTCATGTTCGGTATCGAATACGATTTCATGCCTGCCGATCTCGTCATCTTCCCAGATCAAAATGGATCCGACTACTATTACTATTTCCCCGAAGGTGCCCTGACGGCGAATGGCTCCTACGGGACGCTTCCGCCCTTTGACGGCAACGATGAGATAAATGTCGGCAATCTGGATTTGACCGGTTCTCCGCCCGTTCCTGAGCCTAATGAATGTGGCGCTCTGGTTGCGATCTTCCTGCTTGCGATTGGCCGAGGATACTACCGGGAGCGCTCGCTCGCTCACGGCGTGTATCTGAAAGCTGTACCGAAGAAGTTAGCGCCTCCGTAGTTAGTGGTGCCGTAGACGCTGCCATCCTTAGTGATCGCTAAGCCGCCGTTCGGCTGGCACCCATCGCCGTGTTGGCCGGTGAAGCTGTGCAGCAGGGCGTACGTCCAGGGCCCACCCGGCGAGGTGGGTGGGATCAGTTCGGACAGAGTTCCGCAGCCTGCAGCTCCGCCAGCAGATTGACCAGGTAATCCAGCATGGCGGGCGTGGGTTTCCAGCGCCCTCTTTGCTTCAACGCTTTTTTTGCCCGCGCTCGGACTTCTATAGTCCTCCGTCCCAGGGCATGTTCGAGTAGGCGACCCCGTACGCTCTAAACGCTGCAAAACGATACCCGTCACTCATGTGGCCTGTGCACAGGAGTAAGAAAGCTGCCGTGAGATCCCTTTGGGATGCCTGCGGAACGATGCACCAGAATAAGCCCAGCAAAAGTGCGTCATTCCTCGGGGGACACCCAAAACCGGCCAATGAGGGACACCTCAAAACCGGCCAATAGAGCCGGCAGGACATTGACTACGGCGGGGACATATTCTCCGTCGGGTGAGCAATGTCTTGAACGAAGAGAAACGACAACAAGTCATCGCGCTGGGGCGGCTGGGCTGGCCGCTGAGGCGCATCCAGCAAGAAACGGGCGTTCGCCGGGAAACCGCGGGAGCTTACCTGAAAGCCGCCGGAGTCGCCATTCGGGCTCCCGGCGGTTGGGGACGGCGCGTACCGGCAAAACCGGCCAATGAGGTGTCCGCCGACCCTTCGGGCGGCACGGCGGCCGAACTCGGCCAAAACCGGCCAATGGTGTCCCCCGACTCGGCACCGATTCCGCTGCCTGGTCGCAGTCCGACGGGTAGTGCCTGCGAGCCGTACTTCGACTTCATCGAACTGTCGCTGAGCAAGGGCCGGAACGCCAAGGCCATTTACCAGGACTTGGTGGACAGCCACGGCTTCTCGGGGCGCTACGCCAGCGTCAAGCGCTTTGTCGGCCGGCTGCGCGGGCAGTCGGCAAAATCCGCGTGTGCGGTCATCGTCACGCCACCGGCCGAGGAAGCTCAGGTCGACTACGGCAGCGGCCCAATGGTGCGCGATCCGCACTCTGGCAGTTACCGGCGTACACGCTTGTTCGTGCTCACGCTCGGGTACAGCCGCAAGTCTGTTCGCCTGCTCACCTTCCAGTCCAGCACGCGCACGTGGGCCGAACTACACGAACAAGCGTTCCGCCGCCTGGGTGGCGCCTGCCGCACGATCGTACTCGATAATCTCAGCGAAGGCGTGCTCAAGCCGGATATCTACGATCCGGCCCTGAATCCTTTGTATCGCGACATGCTCGCCCACTACGGCGCCATCGCGCTGCCCTGTCGCGTCGCTGATCCGGATCGGAAGGGGAAGGTTGAGCGCGGCGTCGGACACGCCAAGAACACACCCTTGAAAGGCTTGCGCTTTGAGAGCCTGGAAGAGGCGCAAACCTACCTCGATCACTGGGAGGCGAAGTGGGCCGACACGCGCATCCATGGCACCACCAAGCGCCAAGTGGCCGCTATGTTCGCCGAAGAGAAGCCGGCGCTGCTGCCACTGCCGCTGGAACCATTCCGCATGTATCAGTTTGGCGACCGGCGCGTGAACCTGGATGGCTGCGTCGAAGTGAATGCCGCTTACTACAGCGCGCCGCCTGGCTGGATCGGCCGCAGTGTGAAAGTGCAATGGGACGGCCACGTCGTGCGGGTTCTGGATGCACGTACGGGGCAATTATTGCGCGAGCACCGCAGCCAGGAGCGTGGCAAGCATCGTATCCCTGACGAAGACAAGCCCGCGCACACGCCACGCTCGACCTCTCAGTTACTGGCGCGTTGCGGCAAGATCGGCCCTCACGTCGGTGCGGTCGCCGAGCAGGCCTACCGGCGCGATGGGCCTGAATCCATCCGCCGCATCATGGGCTTGACCGGCTTAGCGCGGAAGCACGGCGCCGCGCTCACCGATGATGCCTGCGCCGCCGCGTTGGAAGTGGGGCTGCCTGCCAACCCGTACGGCTTTGTCCGCCGTTGGCTGGAACGTCGACCGGCCCTCACGCTCCGCCAGGTTGATCCCATCATCCGGCAACTGACTTTGTATCGCGACCTCATTGATAGCAAGACCCAGGAGAACCCAGAATGAATCTCAACGAACTACAACGCAGCCTGCGCCAACTCCGTCTCGGTGGTATGGCCGCGGTGCTGGAGACGCGCCTGCAACAAGCACAAGCCGAACCCATGGCGCCGATCGACCTGCTAGCCACGCTAGTATCTGACGAGCTGACGCGGCGCTCCGACCGGCTCTTGGAACGGCGACGCAAGCTCGCCGCCTTCCGCGATCCCAACAAGACACTGGACAACTTCGATTTCAGCTTCAATCCGAAAATGAATCGCAGTATGGTTTTCGATCTGGCTACCGGAACCTTCATCGACCACCGCGAAGATGCGCTCTTTCTCGGGCCGGGTGGCACGGGCAAAAGCCACTTGGCGCAGGCCATCGGCCAGGCCGCGATCCTGCAAGGCCACAAGGTACTCTATCGCCAGACGCACATCCTGCTGGAAGAAGTCAGCGAAGCCACCGTCGAGGGCACACGCAAGCAGTATATGGAATCGATCTCCAGCGTGGCGTTGCTGATCATCGACGACTTCGGCATGCGTAAGTTGCCGCAGACGGCTGCCGAGGATCTGCTAGAGATTGTGATGCGACGTTACGAACGGGCCAGCACCCTGCTGACTTCCAACCGCCCAGTCGATGACTGGGGGAAACTGCTGGCCGACGTCGTGGCGGTCGGCGCCATGCTCGACCGGTTGCTCCATCATGGGCATGTGCTCAAATGCGGGCCTAAGAGCTGGCGCACGAAAACGGCGCCATGCGTTAACGAATTCCCGGCCAAAGAACATTCGGCCTTAAAATAGTCGAGTGGCTCGGATCTGGACGGAGGCGTATAGCTCAGGTAGGCACTCTGCACCCTGGGAATATTGGGGAAGCGTTGACGATCATCTGCGTGCGCCCAGCCTGATTCCAAAAAACGTACTGCTAGTGAGCGTCGCTTCCTTCACCTTTCAGTTCTTTACCGAGCAGCAACTGCGAGATTGTCTCGAATATTTTAGTCGCAAAACCCACCCGAGCAGCCGGGTCGCGATCGGCGCTGCAGATCACTGGGAAGCTCAACGCTGGTTTGAGCGGTTGCCGATGCATCTTTTGGAAACTCCCAAGCGACTCAAGGTGATCAGTGCTTTAAGTGAGGCGCTCCGGCTGATTGAGCCAGGAGAGTTTCCGGTCCTATCCCATCCCAGGCATGTTAGGAAAAAGCACCTCAGTTGATTGGGGACTCCGTCCCCAAACCCCTGGGATTTATCGCTTTGCCGCCAGAATGGCTTCTTTCGTTGGGGCGGCGCGCGCCGCCCCGCCATTTCCGGCCGCTGAGTCGGCGCTCTGGTCGCATCCCTGCGTTGCCATATCCTCCGCCCAGGTCTTAACAGTGTAGTTCAACTCTATGCGTTGATTGTCGGATTTTTCTTGCTTTCGCCGACCAGAACCGGCTATAACAAACTCTGTCCCGCCTGTTTCCATTGGCCGGTTTTGAGGTGTCCCTCATTGGCCGGTTTTGAAGTGTCCCCCGAGGTCGCTGATTCTATTCGCCGCCGGTTTGGTTCTTGCGGTCATCCTCTATCTCAGCCGCGAGCGCTTGTTGCGCTGCGCGATCGCATGCCGCGTCTACCATGCGCACATATTCACTCCGCCGCCGCCCAGCCCTGGCGAGTCCCGCTTTCAGCGGATCCTGTCGGATGCTCAATTCTACTGGGATTTTGCTGAACTCCATATCGCGCGCGAGAAACGTCTCCAACAGGTCGATCCCGTTTTGCGGCCCCTTGTAAAACGGATCACCCGTGCCGAGGCCGGCGGACAAGACATGCATTACTCAATGCATATCTATCGCGAGATACGCTGGTTACTAAATTTCACGTCGAATCTTGATGCCACTTGGGACGAGGTTGCCGCCCTGCGCCGAAGCCTTTCTGAACCCGAAATGCAAACACTCGCGGCCGAGCAGCAGCCAGATGGAAGTTGGGCGCTCGGAATCAACACTTGGTACTTGAAGTTGTATTATTCAATCGACCATATCGAGCAATGCATCGGGTATCCCAAGTATCCGCTGAGTTTACTCGATCGCATCAATTCACCAGAAAAGCTGAAGGCTGAACTCGATTTCGACTTGCACGACGATTTTACGAGAACCGGCATGTTCAACCGCGAAGAGCTTGACGAGACGTTTTCTGCGCTCGCTCGGCTGCTCTTCAAAACAAAACGAACCAGTTGTTACCTCTTCCATCCCGAACTGGACGAGTCCCTGCGGAGTTTTGTTGATCGTTGGCAGAACGCTGAGACTGGATGCTGGGGCCAATGGCTACTCGACCGGCACGGACGAGTATGGAAAATGGACGACATGGCAATGACGTTCCACGTCGTCTCGGATCTCCGCGGACAAGTAAAACATCTGGACCAAATTGCGAGACGGTTGTTAGAAAGTGAAAATCTTGATTTTCCTGGTGGTCTCCGTTTCAACGGCCACTACGAGAACCATCTGAACGCTGACGCTGTGATCATCCTTCGGTACGCTTGGCCTACACTGGATGCCACGACTCGGGAGCGGGCGCGCCATGAGATCTCTCGCATGCTCGCATGGTGCCTAAGCAAGTCGCTCCAAGCAGATGGCTCCTTTAAGACGAGTGATCTGGACGACACGACCAACGATGCCTATGAATACGGCGTATGGTTTCTGGACGAGGTCGGATATTTCAAGAAGCAGAAACGATTTTGGACCGAACAGGAGTTTCCGAATGCGCACGCCGTCCGCAACCGTATCGCGGGTAAATTGAAAGCGACAGGGCTGACCGACCCCTCACTGAAGGGAACTTACGACATCCTCGAGGCCGCTCCATGAAGCGTGTCTGAGGGCTGCGACCAGCATCAGAGAAATGTGGCCGGTATACCAGTCAAACGCGTTTAGAACCGCACCGCATTCGAGCGATGACGCCGTCGGAGACTGGAACTTACTGTGTCGGACAGGGCTCCTGGCTGTGATTTACGCAAACATGCCGAAAGCTCACATTGGATTGCATTAGAGCCGCTTCCGATCCTCATAAAATCTTACGTCTGCTATGAAAGAAAGCTTGTAAAGTCTCGAACTGGCATGGGGCGATCTTGTTCTGTTTCGAGTCCGCCTTGGCAGCGCTCCGTCAAATAACGGGCCATACTTCACACGTTACTTCGCCAACAGCTTGCGTATAGAATTCAATTCCCGCCGGCGTTTCGCGGTGGTCTTGGGATATGCCATCCTTAGGTCACTGAGCGCCTCAAGAACGATTTGGGAAACAATCAACCGGGCATTCTCCTTATCGTCGGCCGGAACGACATACCAGGGCGCGTGATGCGTGCTGGTCGCGTTTAGGCAAGCCTCAAAAGCGTTCATGTAATTCTTCCAGTATTTCCTCTCGTGAATGTCCGCGAGGCTGAATTTCCAGTTCTTTTCCGGTTCATCGATGCGCTCGAGGAATCGCTTTCGCTGTTCTTCCCGCGAAAGGTGGAGGAATACTTTGACGGTCCGGGTGCCGTTGCGATAAAGGTGACTCTCCAGGTCCGCGATTGAGCGATATCGCTCCTGCCAGATTTGTTTTTCGTCGCGCAACTCTTCCGAAAGGCCCTGGCTGCGGAGAATCTCGGGGTGTACCCGAACGACCAGCACTTCCTCGTAATAGGAACGATTGAATATGCCGATCTGCCCGCGTTCGGGAAGCCGGAAGGTCGTGCGCCAGAGAAAATCATGTTCCAGCTCGGCGGCGCTCGGCTGTTTGAAACTGGACACCTGGCAGCCTTGCGGATTGACTCCGGACATGACGTGCCGGATGGCGCCGTCCTTGCCGGCAGCGTCCATCCCCTGAAAGATCAGCAGTAGCGCATAGCGGTTGGACGCGTAGTGAAGACGTTGCAGCGAGCTCAAGTCCGCAACGTGTTCTCCCAAGAGCTCTTGATACTGCTTCTTCGACTTGAAAAAGGGTTTCACAACAGTAGGCCACTCTTTGAGTTTGACCTGTTTCCCGGGCCGCACACGGAAAGCTCTTGAATCGATTTTCATCTCATCCCTTCGGTGTAATCTCGCGCTCCGCCTCAAGCCAGTCTTGATCTGCCTGGCCTTCGTGGCGGCCGCGCTGCTCATAGAGTTCATAGGCCCGCTTGGCGATACCTGGTGTAAAATCAAGCGGCTTCCTGGCCGGCAAAGAGGTTTTCTTTTCTGTGCTCAGCGCTTCGAAGCCGGAGATGACGTCGAACAACTCCTCGTCGATGCCACTTTGGCGCAAACGATGGAATGTCCGGTTGAGATCCTCCAGCAATTCGTCGATGTTTTTTTCGGCGCGTTGCATGGCGGCCAGGCGGCTCGCGTTCTCGCTCGCGAGCGATTCGGCGCACGCCCGAAACAGCGAGATAAAAAGATATTCGCGGATGAGTGCGCGCAGAGTCGTGGTGCCGCCGCACATGATTTCGGGCAAGGTCCCGCCCGGCCAGCGGACGTTGGCCAGACCTTGTTGCCATTGCGCGTCGAGCGGCAACAACCGCTGGCTGACCGGCTCGTAGAGCGCTCCAGATTGCGGGCGGTTATGGAAGACATAAAGCCGCGCATACTCACCCTTCGCCCGATGCGCTTCGCTTTCGATTTGAATCTGGCCGATGAGCGGGGCGATGGCCTTGACGGAATTCGGCACAGTGAAGATTCCAATGGGCGGAAGGCCCGCGTCCGCCAGGCGCTCATGAACGCGCTCGCCGACGGCCCAGACTTTGGGTTTGCCGGGAAGGCCGGCGAGCGTCTTGATCGCGTAGTCGGCCACTACCTCATTGAACTGGCCCACCAATCCTTGGTCGGAACCGAATACAACGGCGCCGATCGCATCCGCATCAGCTCGTCCCTTCCGTTCCGGAACCAAAGGCGCCGTACCGCTTTCCCGGAAGCATGCGCCCAGCCCCAGTTCCACGGCGCGATAGTAATCGGCCAACGCGCTTACCGAGTTCTCGTATTGTCCGATGCTCGAGGCGGCCACGGCCTTCATAGTGCGTACGACGGATTCGAGATCTCCGGCTCCGCCGATCTTTCGGCGCAGGCTGGCCGAGGTGTCGCTCATGGCTTCTTCGCGGGTTCGGACTGGGGTTGGAAGCGAGCAAGGGCTTTGGTCGCGAAGTCGACAATCGCTTTGCGATCCTCGTCGCTCAGTTTTGCGGCGGTGATCAACCGCTCGCGAACCTCCGCCGGGATATCCGCTGCCGCCTCGCATAGAGCGTGTTCGGCGTCCGTCATTTGGTCCAGCGGCACAAGGTCGAAGAGTCCAGCGGTCAACGCCAGCAGCACGGCGATTTGCGCGGGCACGGAGACCGGGGAGAATTCCGGCTGTTTGAGGCAGGCGCGGATTCGCCGCCCGTGTTCGATGGTCTTGCGGGTGTCCGCATCCAGGCGGGCTCCGAACCGGGAAAAAGTTTCGAGTTCCTCAAACTGCGCGTAGGCTAGTTTGAGGTCGCCCGCCACCGCGCGGTAGGCCGCCAGTTGCGCTTGACCGCCAACGCGCGACACCGATTTTCCCACATCCACCGCGGGCAGTACACCCAATTCGAACAGCGACGGCGAAAGGTAGATCTGCCCATCCGTGATGGAAATCAAGTTAGTCGGAATATAGGCGGAAATGTCTTGCGCTTCGGTTTCGATGATGGGCAGCGCGGTGAGCGAGCCGCCGCCCAACTCCTTGCGCAAGTGCGTCGCACGTTCGAGCAGCCGGGAGTGGATATAGAAGATGTCGCCGGGAAACGCTTCCCGGCCGGGCGGACGGCGCAACAGCAGAGAGAGTTCGCGATAGGAGCGCGCGTGTTGCACGAGGTCGTCGTATACGATCAGCACATCCCGGCCCGCTTCCATGAAAAACTCCGCGATGCTGGTGGCGGCGTAAGGAGCGATGTAAGCGAGACCGGGCGGGTCGTTGCCCTCGCTCACGACAACGACGGTGTAATCCATCGCGCCCTTTTCCCGCAAGTTCGCCACGGTCTTCGCAACCGCGGCCGCGCGCTGGCCGATGGCACAATAAACGCACAGCACATTCCGGCCGCGCTGGTTAAATATGGTGTCGGTCGCAATGGCGGTCTTGCCCGTCTGCCGGTCGCCGAGAATCAACTCGCGCTGGCCGCGCCCAACGGGAATGAGCGCGTCGATGACCATGAGGCCGGTCTGGAGAGGCACCGTAACGGGCGCGCGGTCCATGATGTGCGGGGCAGGGCGTTCAACGGGTAGCCGCTTACTGGAGGCCACTGGCCCTTTGCCATCGAGTGGCCGGCCGAGCGGGTCGATGACGCGCCCCAGCAATCCATCGCCCACGGCCACGTCCATGACCCGGGCCGTGCGCTGGACTTCATCTCCCGCGTGCAGATGCGAGTATTCGCCGAGCAGAACCACGCCAATTTCGTCTGCGTCCACGTTGAACGCAATGCCGAGCACATCGCCGGGGAATGTCACCAATTCATCGAAGCCCACGCCGGGGAGACCCGACACCTTGGCGATGCCGGTGGCCACACTGGTGATGGTGCCGACCTCTCGTGGCGTCAGTGCCGGCGTGAATGCCTCTCGCACTTGGCTGATTCCAACAAACGCGCGCTCGAAATCGTTCAGGAGGCTGTCAGGTTCCATTTCACTGGCTCTTTGTTGCGGGCTTAGGTTCTTCGGGTTTAGGTTCTTCGGGCTTGGGCTCGGACTTGGCCTCCGTTTGGACTTCCGGCTTGGGCTTGGCTTCAAGCTTGTCCTTCTCCTTCAGAAGCTCGTCGACGCCCTTTCCCAGCGACGCCAGATAATCCGCGATGCTCCAGGCCACCTTCTGTCCATTCGTGGTGAGTTCAATGCCGCCGATCAGGTCTGGGGCGGTTTCGAACCGGACGCGGATTTCAGCCGAGAAGGTTTCGTTGAGCGCGTTTTGTATGGCCACGTGTTGTTCCGCGGGCAGGTCAAATGCGCTACGCACCACTGCGGGGCCGGAGGCTGTCTTAAGCGCCTCGGCGAGGCCTTCTTTGGCTTGGCCATCCATCTCCCGCAAGCGTCGCGTGAACACCTCGGCCAGGCGTTCTTCCAGACTCGTCGTGGCAAGATCTGTCAGCGCTTTTCGTGCGATGGCGAATACTTCCTGCTGCGTCCGGCGGCTGATTGCTTGATGTAAGTTATGCTCTTCGCTCCTCAACGCTTCCTGCCGTTTTGAACTCAAATCCACAGCGGCCTTCCGCGCTTCCTCGAGGAGCCGCTGGCGTTCGGCCTGCGCCTCTTCTGTCGCTTTGATCATTAGCGCGGCGCGCTGTTGGTCGAACTCCTCGTTCTTGTGCTGGAACTCCTCGTGTTCCTTTTGCGCTTCGGCCTTTTTCGCGTCGGCGTGCGCGAGTTCCGTAGCGATCCGCTTCTCCCGCTCATCGATGGCGTGGAGTACCGGTTTGTAAAGGAACCGCTTCATCAGCCAAACCAGGATGAGAAAGTTGAGCGCCTGCGCAACGATGGTGAACCAATCGGCTAACATAAGCTTACTTTTTCACGGCTTGCGCGATGACATGGTTCCAGAATGGGTTGGCGAAGATCAGAATCATCGAGACCACGAAGCAATAGATGGCCGTGGACTCGATCATCGCCAAGCCCACGAACAGGGTCCGGGTGATGGTAGCGGAGGCATCCGGCTGCTGGGCCAGCGAACTCAGCGCCGTCGCCACTGCCCTCCCTTCCGCCAGTGCGGGTCCCATAGTTCCGAAACCGGTGGTAATGCCGGCGATGACAATTGATGCCACCGCGATAATAGTCATGCTATCCATAGAGTCTCCTTTTGCTTTGGTGGTTCATCCTTTAATCCTTAACGGGTTCCGGCTTGGGCTTGCGGACCCGCGTTCCGGCCGCGATGTACACTGTCGCCAGGATGCTGAAGATGTACGCCTGCACCATGCCGGTGAGCTGACCGAGCAGCGTCATGACGATCGGGAAGATGAAGGGCGTAATGGTTAGTAGGATGCCAACAATCATCGCCCCGCTCATCATGTTGCCGAACAAACGGATGGCCAAGGCCAGCGTGCGTGAGAGTTCGCTAATGATGTTGAATGGCAGCATGAAGAACGTCGGCTGCATATAGGACCTGAGGTAATTACCGACTCCTTGGTCCACAATGCCGAAGAACGGCACTGCCACAAACACGCAGAGCGCGAGCGCCGCCGTGGTCGAGAGCGAAGCGGTCGGCGGCTGGTAGACGGGAAAAACGTTACACAGGCTGGCTGTGGCGATAAACAGAAAAAGCGTGCCGAGAAACGCGATATATTTCTGCGGCTGCCTCAGACCTGCCTCTTCAATCTGTTTCGCAATACCGGTGACAACAATCTCCAGAAGGTTCTGCCAGCGGGAGCGTTCCAGACCGACAGAAAGGTTGCGCGTGATCAGTCTTGAACCGCCGGCCAGCACAAGCATCAGCGCCCACGTGAACACGATGGTGGCGTTGAGCTTGAAGAATCCGTGCTGCCAGAAGATGATCTGATCGGGACTAAGGTGCATGGTTGGCCGCCTGTGCCAAGTAAGTTGACTTTTCCGCCGCTCGAGTGAGGCGCATCGCGAAAAGGCGTGCTATGACAAATCCAAGGAGGCACACCAGCAGCCTCTCCCAATGACCGTGCCCGATAAAATAGAAACCCGCCAGGGCAATGCCGGTTCTTAGCAACAAACTGCCGAGGAACGACAGCGCCGGCTGTTTGGACGAAACGCCGTTGCGAACGGTCCACCAAAGGCCGCCGAAGAATATCGCACCGAGCAAGACGCCACCCACCAGAGCCAGTACCAGACTCAAAGTTTCACTCATCCTTATTCTCCTGTCCCTCTCGCATCTCCTTGTCTTCCTTGCTCACCCAATGCCAGGCATTCAAACACCCGATGACCAGGCCGATGACCAGAAACGTCAGCGTCCAGGAAAGATGTCCTGGATTGCGCTTGTCCAGCCAGATACCGAACGCCGCGCCGAGCAGCGTTGGAACCACCACCGACCAGCCGACAATCCCCATCATGCCCAACCCAAACCAGACACCCTGCGCGGAGTTACGCCGCGCCTTGAGCTTGCGCGCTGCCTTCGCGGCGATCTCCCGGCTGAACGCAGCTCGGTCTTTCGCGCCCTTGATTTCCGGGTTTTCACTCATGGTGAAACTCCGCTATGCGGCTGATGAAATCGCTCTCCATTTTCGCCATCACCGTGCGGACACTCTGCTCCCGTTCGTCCAGGTTCAGAAACTCCTTCTCCACCAACGCATGCAGTTGGCCGAGGTCCGTTCCACCGATTGCCTGGCGCACGGAGACCAGCACGTTCAGGCCGGTCTTGACCAGCACCCCTTCGTCGACGGCTACATAAACCTCGCCTTCCCGTGCATTTTCATAGACCAGAATCCCGGGCGCGAGCGCCGCAACGCAGTCCAGCCTGTGTGGCAAGAGTCCGAACGATCCTTCACGGGTCTCCGCAACGATGCGCGAGACGCTGGCTTTCTCGGCGAAGATTCCGAACGGCAGGAGAATCTTAAGATGCATGAGCGTCGGCTGCGGCATGTTCGACCTCCCGTTTGGGTTTCGGCTCCGGCTTCTGCGGTTCGGACTTGGGCTCCGGCTTCGAATCGGCGGCGGGCTTCGGGCCGCCCTTGGTCTCGGTTTCAGGTTCGGCTTTAGCTGCAGGCTTGCCGGCTTTGGCTTTTCCCTTCGCTTCGTCAATCGCCCCGATCATATAGAGCGCACTCTCCGGGTAGTCTTTGAATTCATCGCGCAGGATTCGTTCGCAGCCATCCAGCGAGTCTTTGAGGCTGACGAGTTTGCCCTTGATGCCGCTAAATTGCTCGGTGGCGAAAAACGGCTGCGTCAGGAATCGCTCCAGCCGCCGGGCGCGGGCGACTACCTTGCGATCTTCCGGCGCCAGTTGTTCCAAGCCGAGCATGGCGATGATATCCTTGAGATCTTCGTACTGCGCGAGCGTTCGCCTGATTTCCTGCGCCAGCAGATAATGCCGCTCGCCGACGATGCCGGTCGTGGTCATTTTGGAGTTGGATTGCAGCAGATCGATGGCCGGGTAAAGTCCTTCACTCGCCCGTTTGCGCGAGAGCACGATGGACGTCGAGAGGTGCGAAAACGTGTGCACCGCCGCGGGGTCGGTCAAATCGTCTGCCGGCACATACACCGCCTGAATGGATGTGATGGCGCCGGTATCGGTGTTGGCGATGCGCTCCTCCAACCCCGATAGCTCGGTGCCCATCGTGGGCTGATAGCCCAGGCGCGACGGCATTTGGCCCATCAAGCCGGACACCTCCATGCCGGCCTGGATAAAGCGGAAAATATTATCGATCAGGAGCAGCACGTCGCGATGCTCGTCGTCCCGGAAATACTCGGCCATCGTCAGCGCCGCGAGGCCCACGCGGAACCGGCTGCCCGGCGGTTCATTCATCTGCCCGTACACCATCACCATGTTCGGCAGTACGCCTGCCGCTTTCATGTCACGGTAAAGCTCCTCGCCCTCGCGGCATCGTTCGCCGATCCCGCAAAAAATGCTGACACCCTTCTGATGCGCAATCATGTTGTGAATCATTTCGGTGAGCAATACGGTCTTACCGACGCCCGCCCCGCCGAACAGGCCCGATTTGCCACCGCGCTCCAGCGGCACCAGTACATCGATGACCTTAATCCCAGTCTCGAAAATCTCGGACTTGGTGGAGCGCCGCGCTAACGCCGGGGGATCTTGATGTACTGTGCGCCATTGGACATCAGCCGGCGCCGCCTGGCGGTCAATGGCATTCCCAAAGACGTCGAACATGCGCGAGAGAATTCCCTTGCCGACCGGCGCTTTCAACTGCCCTCCCGTGTCTTCCACGGCGCTGCCGCGGACGAGCCCTTCGGTGGGGGTCAGCGCGATTCCACGCACGCTATGCGCGTCGAGCTGAGCTAACACCTCGATGGCAATTTTTCCCTCCTTTGCGTGCAGCAACGAATAGATGGGCGGTAAGTGTGCATCGAATCGTATATCTACGACGCTGCCGCGCACCGATATCACCGCGCCGAGGTTCGAAGGAGTGGTTTTGTTCTCCATATTTGCCCTACACCTTTGCTTCCGGCGGGTCGGCGACTCCTCCCGGTGGCAGTACATCCGGCAGGTCAAGGCGTGCTACGCCAATCCGGTTGTCAGCCATCCCGAAATAGACGTCGAAGCGGTCCGGTGAGCCAAGATCGTCGCGCCGGTCGATGCCGGTGGGGAACACCACGTTGGCAACGGCGCCGCGGCGTTCTTGCGGAAGTTCCGGCGTCAACACCGGCTCCGTCGAACGATAACGGATCACGCGCGGATGCTCCTTCGAGAGCACCATCACCCCGGCCGAGTAGCATAGCTGGTGTCCGTCGTTCCCCGGTTCCATCAAATCGCTGACGCCGTGGTAAACGATCAGCCAGCCATGCCGGGTGAGGATGGGCGGAGTGCCGGCGCCGATTTTGAGCCGCTCCCAGGGCGATACCGGAGCCGCCAGCCGGTGATGAGCGTCAAACTTGCGGATGCGGTATCGTTCACGCCCCTCCAAGGCCATCCTGCAATAGGAAATCCAGATGCTTTCCAGATCGAGATCTACCTCACGGAACGCGGGGCGGCGGGCCGTGTCCTCCGGACGAGTGCCGGGAAAAAGCGGCCGGTGGAGCATAGCCAGATCCGGTCGACCGGAAGGATTAGGAATGGCGACGGGGAAGAGGCTGGCATCTTTATTATCCACGTCGCCTATGTGGATGCCGTGGTACGGAGCAAAGGTCGCGAGCCCCAGATGCTGCCAGTGGAAGAGGTCCTCCGATAGGGCCAGGGCGATCCGCGGGCCTTCGGGCGAAAGTGCCGTGTAAGTCATCATGTAGCGCTGGAGCGGTTCCACGAACGTGATACGCGGATCCTCGCAGCCGCCGCCGTTGGGCCGCCTCTCATAATCGGCTTCCGGCTCCAGTGCGATGCCCAGCCGTTCGACGCCCATGGGATCGCCAACCGCATTGAACCGCACGCGTGCAATGCCGATGCGCGAGTAATTCCCCCGCGCAACCAGCCGCGGGAACAGGAAGAGATTGCCATCCGGGCCACGAACGGCAGCCGGATTCAGGACGCCTTCGACCTCCTGGGGATTGCCCGGCGCCGGCTCCATCACCAGTCCCAGACGCTGTAGCTTAAATCCACTCATCAAATTCCCCGGTCGCCATCTAAACATGCGATGATTGCTTCAGTCACCGGCTTAGTCTCATTGGGACCTCGCACCGGGATAGAAACCACACCCGCTTGTTCAGCCGGATAGTCGTTTCCCCCGGCGAACAAGGCATCGCCTATGAAAATCATCTCTTTCAACGAAATGCCCAGGATGTCTCGGAGCTTTCGGATTCCGTAGGCTTTGTCAATGCCGGGTTTGGTGACATCGATGGATGTCGCGCCACCCATGCGTATGGAAAACTCGGGAATCAAAGTGTCAAGGATCGCTTTGATCTTCTTCCGCTTGCTGTAATCGGGGTCCCATTTCTCCTTTTCCTCCAACGGGGCCTGCTGGCCTAATGCAGAAAATGTGATCTGGCTTCCCCGGTCTTCAATTACCTCTCCCCAGACCTTTGCGGCCTTGAAGCCCGCCTGTCCGACCGCCTTCTCTAGAGAACTGACGATTTTCTCCTTTTCATCCGCGGTGAAGTCTTCCGAATACAGCTTTTTCCACTCGGCGTTGTATCGGAAGAACTTTGTTCCAGCATGTCGGAAGAATGGATAGGTTCACCAAGCGTTCGTCATGGGGACGTTGGGAGAGCACCTGCTCTTCGAACTGGGGCCAATTGCCTCCGGAAATGATGGCCACCTTGACGACACCTAGAAGGTCGTGCAGCAGTGCCGACATCTTGGGATCGAGAGACGATTTACTTTCGGCAAGCGTGCCGTCCAGATCGTAAACAATCAGCTTTATCATTCTGGTATCTCGATTTCCAGCACGTTCACTGCGCCCTGTGGCTGAAAAGTGCACGCGCCGATCGCCGCAGGCAAGAGCCATACGTCGCCTCTTCCAACCGCATAAGTGGCGCCGCCGTGCTCCACCTGCCCCGCGCCCTCGATACACACCAACACACGCGGCACACCCGCGGCGCCGACGGCAAACGGCGATTGTCCGCGCAGTCGCCACAACCGGAAAGGTTCACAGTGAAAGAGCCTCTCGCGCTCCACGGGCGTCGCCGATTCCATTACTGGCGTCACCAAACCGCCCGCACAATCGCCGAAATCGATGCAGGCAAGCGCCTGATCGACTTGGAGTGCCCGCGGCCGGCCTGTCTTGGCGTCAACATGGTCCCAGTCGTACAGGCGAAATGTCACGTCGCTGTTCTGCTGAACTTCGAAAACCACCACGCCGCTGCCCAGAGTGTGAACCGTCCCAGCCGGTATGAAGACACCATCGCCGGCCTTCGGAGTGAAGCACGCGAGGTGCTCCACGACCGTCCCGTTGGTGAGCGCGCGCCGCAGCATGTCTGCCGTGGCGCCTGGCTTCAGGCCCGCATAGATGCGGCTTTCCGGCCCCGCCTCCAGCACCACCCATGCTTCAGTCTTCCCGGTCTCGCCGGCTGGTATCAGATCCACATGCGCGTCCGAGGGATGCACCTGTACCGAGAGCATTTCACGTGCGTCGAGGAACTTCAGCAGCAGTGGGAATCGGCGGAAACGCCCGGCCAGCTTTCCCATCAATTGTTCCGGAGACTGTTCCAGCAATTGACCGATGGTCCGCCCTTGGAGCGGTCCGTTGACAACCTGGCTCGGATGGTCATCGCGGTCACTGAGTACCCACGCCTCGCCGATAGGGCCGTCACCCGGCAGCGGTGCGGCGAGCACATTGGCCAAACGCCGGCCGCCCCAGAGGCGATACTGATAGATGGGTCCTAATCGCAGGGGATACAAAAGTGTTCGAGTCTGGCTATGCCTCTTTACCTCATCCATTGCCGGCAGGCCCTTGTCGTCAGCGACTAACGCCCGCGCGGTGTCTATAAGCTCTTGCGCATTCATTTGGGGTTACTCCACTTTCAGCTCCGGATTCCGCGCGCGCAGCACCGAGTGGATTGGCGGCAAATGATCATTGAACCGTATTATCCACGTCGCCGCCGCGCACCGAGACGCCACCCCCGAATACGATGGCGCTGCCAGGCAGGGTCCGTCGGCGATCTTGGCAAGGCGTCCTCATTTGTATCGGTCGCGGCCCGAAGCGGCTACGCCTCCCCCAACCACTTCCGCGCCTCAGCGGCGTCGGCATGATCGAAGTATCGGATCGTCGCTTTCGTGAACGGCTTGCAGAACGTTGCCATGCCGTGCTGCCACTTATTTTCCCCGACCATCGCGAGCCGTTCGATGTCGGCGAAGTGTTTCATGTCGAACTTGATGTCCTCCCACAGCGCACCGCCTTCCCAGCCGTGGAAACCGGCCATGTCGAACAGCACGCTCAGTTTTCCATGCTGCCGGACGAGTCGCTCGAACTCGGGCACAAAGTGTCCGTAATCTGCTTTTGCCAGCTTTCCGCTGACGTGAACGGCGAGAATCTTCCCACCGTTCTCTTCATTGAGTTGAATTGCCATGATGGACTCCTTGGTTGTTCTCGCTTATTCCTTCTGCGTTTCGCCCGAACTCCATTTCCAATTGCGAATCTCCGGCAAGTCCTGTCCGTGCTTATCGATGTACCGCTTGTGCTCGATGAGCTTGTCCTGGACCATCTGCTTCAGGTAAGCCCCCTTGGAGCCCAAATGCGGCAGTCGATCAACCACGTCTTGCACCAGGTGGAACCGGTCCAGTTCATTCTGCACCCTCATGTCAAAGGCCGTGGTGATGGTGCCTTCTTCCTTGTAGCCCCGAACGTGCAGATTGCGGTTGGTCCGGCGGTAGGTCAGCCGGTGGACCAACCAGGGATATCCGTGAAAGGCAAAGATGATGTGCTTGTCTTTGGTGAAGAGCGAATCGTAATCCGTCTCGCTTAGCCCATGTGGGTGCTCGCTACTCGACTGCAGCTTCATCAGATCGACTACATTGAGCACGCGGATCTTCAGATCGGGCAGATGCTCGCGAAGAATGGAAACAGCGGCCAGAATCTCAAGCGTAGGCGTATCTCCGCAGCAGGCCATCACCACGTCGGGCTCGCCGTCCTGGTCGTTGCTGGCCCATTGCCAGATGCCAATTCCTTCCGTGCAATGCACCACCGCTTGGTCCATGGTCAGCCATTGCGGTAGGGCGTGTTTGCCGGCTACCACCACGTTGACGTAATGCCGGCTGCGCAGGCAATGATCAAAGACCGACAGCAGACAGTTGGCATCTGGCGGCAGGTAAACGCGCACGATATCGGCCTTCTTATTGATGACGTGGTCGAGGAAACCGGGGTCCTGGTGCGTGAAGCCGTTGTGATCCTGCTGCCAGACGTGGGAGGCGAGCAGATAGTTCAGCGACGCGATCTTCCGGCGCCAGGGCAGTTCCAACGTCACCTTCAGCCACTTGGCGTGCTGGCTGAACATCGAGTCGACGATGCGGATGAAGGCCTCGTAGCTGTTGAACAGCCCGTGCCGCCCGGTGAGCAGATATCCTTCCAACCAACCCTCGCACTGGTGCTCGCTCAGCATCGAGTCCAACACCCGTCCGGCGGGCGCCAGGAATTCATCATTTTTCACTTCGCGGGCGTCCCACTGCCGGTTGGTGACTTCAAAAACGGCGCCCAGGAGATTCGAGACTGTCTCATCCGGACCGAAGATGCGGAAATTCCGCTGATTCTGATTGAGCTTGGTCACGTCGCGCAGGAACTTACCCAGCACCAGCGTATCTTGGCCGTCAACGGCGCCAGGCGATGGCACATTCACGGCATGAAGGTGGAAATCCGGCATGCGCAGGTCGCGCAGCAGAGTTCCGCCGTTGGCGTGCGGATTGGCGCCCATCCGCCGGTCGCCCTTCGGCGCCAGATCGGCCAATTCCGGCATGAGCCGGCCATTTTCATCGAACAGTTCCTCGGCCTTGTAGCTTTTCATCCAGGTTTCAAGCTGCTTGACATGATCCGGATGCTCGGAATCCACCAGGAGCGGCACTTGATGCGCTCGGAAGGTGCCCTCGATTTGCAGGTCGTCCACTACTTTCGGTCCTGTCCAACCCTTGGGTGACTTGAGGACAATCATTGGCCAGCGCGCCCGGGTGGTATCGTTCTTGTCCCGTGCAGTTTTTTGGATTTCCTGGATTTCCTCAATGACCTGTTCCAAGGTGGCGGCCATGAGTTCATGCATCTTCTCCGGCTCATCACCTTCCACAAAGTAGGGCGTCCAGCCGCAGCCGCGGAAGAACTGGTCCAGCTCCTGATGCTCGATGCGGGCCAGGACGGTCGGGTTGCTGATCTTGTAGCCATTGAGGTGCAGAATTGGCAGCACGGCTCCGTCGCTGATTGGATTAAGGAACTTGTTGGATTGCCATGCGGTCGCCAATGGGCCGGTTTCCGCCTCACCGTCGCCGACCACACAGGCGACGATCAGATCGGGGTTGTCGAACGCGGCCCCGAAGGCATGGCTGAGCGAGTAACCCAGCTCTCCGCCTTCGTGAATCGACCCTGGCGTGGTCGGCGCTACGTGACTGGAAATCCCGCCGGGAAACGAGAACTGCATGAACAGTTTCTTGAGGCCCGCCTCGTCCTGCGTGACGTTCGGATAAACTTCACTCCAAGTGCCTTCTAGGTAAACGTTCCCCACAATCGCCGGGCCGCCGTGCCCGGGTCCGGCGATGTAGAACATGTCCAGGTCATACTTTTTGATAACCCGGTTTAGATGCACGTAGATGAAGTTCTGGCCCGGAGTGGTGCCCCAATGCCCGACGACCAGGGGCTTCACGTCCGACAGTTTCAGTGGCTGCTTCAGCAGCGGGTTGTCGTAAAGATAAATCTGACCGACAGACAGATAGTTGGCGGCGCGCCAGTAGGCGTTCATCTTGTGGAGCAGTTCAGCAGTGAGGGTGTTGGTTTTCGCGGTTGACTCCCTCTCGTTCATCGCATCGGGTGTCTCGTGGACCAGTTCGGGCGTGAGCACGTTGGTTGTCATATTTCATTCCTTTTCATTTCTGTGTCGGTGGCATCACCGCTGCCACAGGATTCGTCCTTCTTCCAATGGGATCGCAACCCCCTCGCGGTGCGGTGTTACTCGTGCCGTATAGTCCGTGGGCAGGCGGGTTGCGGGTACCTGCATGCGATAGACGTACAAGCTGGGTGGGCCTGCTAGTTGACTAAGGCGCTTCATCTCCTGCCGCATAGGGCAGCCGCCATTGATGCCGTCGGCATAAAGCTCTACTCGAACAGAGTTTGGCTCCAGATCGTTGAGATCGACCTGAATCTCGAACACATGCTGTTCTCCGCCGGTCTCGACCTTCATTGCACCGAAGCGCACACCGGGCCACTTTTTTTCCAGGGCGTGCTTCCAATCGACCATCTGCCTGCCCTCTGCACCCTCGTTGGCAGCACGCTGACGGACGATTTCCGCACTAGGGAGGTAGTGTTGCTCCGTGTATTCGCGCACCGTGCGGTCCGCGGAGAAGCGTGGCGTCAGGCGCGCCATGCTTTTCCGCATCCGTGCCACCCACGTCGCCGGGATACCCTGCCCGTCGCGGGCATAGAACTCGGGAATCACCTGCAGTTCGAGCATGTCGTAGAGCGCTTGGGCCTCGTTAGCGTCCCAAGCCGGATCGTCGCCGTGCTCCCGGCCGTCCCCCAACGCCCACCCGACTTCAGGTGTGTAGGCTTCTGCCCACCAGCCGTCCAACTCCGACAGATTGAGGCCGCCATTGACCAGCACCTTCATGCCACTTGTCCCGCTAGCTTCCCAAGGCCGCTGGGGCGTGTTAATCCAAACGTCTACCCCTTGCACCAAGTGCTCGGTCAGGAGCATGTCGTAGTCACTGAGAAAGATCGCATGCGGTCGCGTTTCGGGCTGCCGGATGAAATGCACCCATTCCCGAATCAGGTCTTGTCCCGCCTGGTCCGCCGGATGCGCCTTGCCGGCGATAATGAGTTGCACCGGGCGCTGAGGATTGGTCAGAATACGAAGCAGCCGCTGCGGGTCGTGCAGCAGCAGGTTCGGTCTCTTATAGGTTGCGAACCGGCGCGCAAAGCCTAGTGTCAGGGCGTTGGGGTCAAAGAGATGTTTCGCGGCTTCGATCTCCTCAGAGGGCGCGCTTGTTGCGGTCAGGTCCCGGGACAATCGCTCGCGAGCATACTCAACAAGTGACTTGCTGGCGGCCATTCGAAATTGCCACAGCCTGGCGGCGGAGACGTTGTATATGTCCTGTTCCAGGGTCTCGGCAGTTCCCAGCCAACGGTCTTTCTTACAGGTCTCCGTCCATAGATCGTCGGCAGGAGCCGAGTCCCAGGTGGGCATGTGGACTCCGTTAGTCACGTGTCCGATAGGGATTTCGCCCTCCGGCCAGGGCGGAAACAGAGGCAGAAACAGACGCCGGCTTACCGTCCCGTGCAAGCGGCTCACCCCATTCACGGCTCCGCTCCCGTGGATCGCCAGATAGGCCATGTTGAATGGCTCCGACGAGTCGAACGGGTTCTGGCGGCCAAGAGCCAGCAAATCGTGAAGTGCGATTTCGAGCTTATTTTCGGCATAGCCGCCAAGGTATTGCTCGATCAGGGTGGGAGCGAAACGGTCAAAACCCGCGGCGACCGCCGTGTGCGTGGTGAAGAGATTACCCGCTCGCGTGACCGCCAGTGCGACTTCGAAGGGCTGGCCTGTCTCTTCCATGAAAGCGCGGGCACGTTCCAGGACGGCGAATGCCGCGTGCCCTTCATTCAAGTGACAGATCTCGGGTTCGAGGCCGAGCGCGCGCAGCAGTTGCCAGCCGCCGATTCCGAGGAGCATTTCCTGCTGGAGGCGCAACTCCGGCCCGCCTCCATAGAGTTCGCTGGTGATCCCCCGACGCGCGGGGTAATTCGCCGCGTCATTGCTGTCCAGCAAGTAAAGCTTCACCCTGCCGACCTTCGCCTGCCACGCGCGCAGCCATACCGAGTACCCAGGCAACGCGATCTCCAACCGCAACCACTCCCCGTTTGGCTGGCGCAACGGCGTGATCGGCAGTTGTCCGGGATCGTTATACGGGTAGAGGGCCTGCTGCTCTCCGCTTTTATCGATCACCTGGCGAAAATAGCCCCGTGGGTAGAACAGTCCCACGCCGGCCACCGGCACACCCAAGTCGCTGGCGGCCTTGAGTTCATCGCCGGCCACATTGCCAAGCCCGCCCGAGTAGATGGGCAGAGCTTCGCTCAACATGAACTCCATGCTGAAATACGCTGCACAAGTCAGCGGAGCCTTCGGATGATTCCCCTGAAACCACGCCGGCACTTCTGCCGCCTGCCGGCCGGCTTCGACCAAACCATCCACCTTCTTCCGGAAAGCGGGATCGGCCAACATGCGCTCGATCCGATCGCGCGAGGCTGTCTGCAGGACCACCCAGGGGTTATGCGTGATCTCCCACAGCTCGGGATCGAGCTGCCGCCACACTTCGTCGGTAGCATGATTCCACGACCAATGCATATCCAAGGCGAGTTCCGCCAGGGAATCGACTCCCTCGATTTCTGTAGGCAGGAGATGGTAAGTGGAGTGGCTGACAGCGGTCTGTTTGCTCATGATCTCTGCGCTCTAAGCTCCTGCTTCGGGTGTACGGCATCGGCCTTCGATTCGATGCACAGTAGCAAATCGTTCCAGGATCTGACGAACCTGGCAACGCGTAGCGCCCTATCTTAAACGCCACTCATCGCAAGGGAAGGCTCGTGCTCGGCTTGGTGCAGCCAATATGGTTTCCGACCGTAGTGAAAGTACAGCCGATTCTCATAGTCTCGAGTAATCGGCATCGACTCGGTGTACTCCGGAGCGTTGCGGATGGCTTCCCTCGATAACCCGACGTAGACTTTGGAATCCGCCCAACTCACCCGTTCGATCCACGCGGGCGAAACCAGCACCTTCTTGCCCGGCCACCAACTCCGCGTGGCCACCTCGATGTAGCGGAACGCCCAGGCTTCATCGTCCACGACGAACCCGTCCACATGGCCGATTTCGCCATCAGCCGCCTCAATGTTATAACCCGTGACGGCTTCGGTGCTGCGCAGGTGTGAATCCGTCAATTCTCTCGCGATCCTCTCTGCCAAGGCTTCCCTGGAAGCAAAGGTTGGAATAGCCAGGCCCGCCGGGAAAAACGCCGGGCCCCACAGGTAGGGACCATCCCAATAACAGGGATAGCCGTAATACCCGTAGAATTCGGCCTCGTGCTGTCTGGAAACGGGCTGGTGCGTGTCGATGTTAGGGCTGTGTTCAACCTGCTTCTTCGTCAGCGCCAAATCCACGCGCCTGGCTTGCCAGTCCGCATGCACCACGGAAATTGGCGAGATGAGGACTGGGCGTCCGCCAAGCCAGCCGCCGGTTTCCACTACGAGGTAGCGGATGGCCCATGTCTTATCGTCGAAATACAATTGATCTACAGTCCCAAGTTCGCCGTCCGTAGCTCGGATCGCGAAGCCTTTCAAATGGGCCGTATTTCTTAGCATCGTTTTGTCCTCACGCGCGGTTGTCGCCTGCAAGCGCTATCGCGCGGCCGCTGCAACTACTTCGGGCGAGTGCAGTGTCACATTGACAGGCCGTGTGTTTTCGATAATGTCCTTTGCTCTTTCGACTTCCGCGGCCGTGCCATGCACCATCAGCAAGAACTTGTCCGTCTTGAGCGCCGTTTCATACTTGACGATACTATCCTTGGGAATTCCCATTCCGTAAAGGCCCGCACCGATAGCGCTCAAGCCGCCAACTGCCACGGCGCCTTCCAACGCTCCCACGATCCACGCAACCACGGGGCCCGCCACGAGCACCGGACCGATACCCGGAATGGCAAAGAAGGCCGACCCGAACAGCAGGCCCCAGAAGCCCCCCCAGAAAGCGCCGGTCTTTCCCCAATACTTCATCCGGTCGCCGGTATTGTAATAACCCACCACATGTTCGTCGGTGTGGGGGTCTTTGCCAACGATGGACAAGGTGCGCATGTCAATCCCTGCGCGCTGAAGCTCCTTGACCGCTCCCTCTGCCTCGACATGTGTGCCATAAACTGCTACCACCGCGTTTAGTTCAGACATTTCTATCTCCTATGATGGTTTGTCTACTCCAAAGTTGTCGTGCAGCTCGGGGCCGACCAACGGGAGGCCGGATGGAGCCGCAAACTGAGAAGGTTTTGCATTTGCCCGCTTTCCCTTCTCATTGGGAAATCTTCGGAACGGCCCGGAGCGGTCAAGGGCGCGCGCTTTTTGCGCGGCGCAGCGAAGCCTTGACGGCGAGGACCGTTCTGGAACATGGGGAGGAAGGGAAAGCGGGCCGGGGGTCTCAGGGGGTGTCCCCCTGGCGGGGATCCGGGGCAGCGCCCCGAGCACCTTACCGCGCGCGTCTTCGGCGCGCGGCATCAAGGAATCCGGCCGCCGCATTTCAGGCGGCCTCCGCCAGCACGAAGTTTGGGAAGTCCTCGAATACCCACTTGTTCTTCGTGTCCGGCTGCTTGCATAACTCCTCCTGGTTTCTGAACTGCAGGTGGAGTAGACGGGCTCTGCGGCGGTCACCATTCTCCTATTCAAGGTCCGGCTTGCCGGCCTTACGGTGGCGCTCCGGTCACAGGTCTGACCAATCTCCTTTACGAGGTCGTACGCCTCAAACAGTAATGCAGCCTGTGACCTGTCTACTCCGAACGAGGTTGCCCTCTTTCGGAGCTTATCCCGCCCGAGCCTACTCATTCATACCATCTCCTTTGGTATCCGTATTCGTCTGATATATCCAACACCGAACGTTGGTGTAGGGATGCACGCCCAACACCAATCTCTTCCTTGCGGGGCAACCACAGGGCAACCATCTGGCCCAGGCGGCAAACCGGAGTCTTGTCGCAGCATCCGACTCACGCCATGGGATTTGTCGAGAGCGATCATCGGACGAAAAGCACCTTGCCGCGCAGTACTATTGACCGTGGATGGTCACGTGACCAGGAATCGTCAACCTGAAGGCGCAGAATACCAACGCTCCATTCCATGTGACAGTGCCTTCCGTTCTCTCTTGCTGCAAGTGCTCGGGAAGGCGCGCCCGACGGGTGGTCTGGCGGGATGCGGCAAGGCAAATTCTGCACTTTTGAAGATAAAGCCTGCACTTGCTGCGGCTACTTGGCTCTTTCTGGCAGCGCCAACAGCCCTGCGCAGTTGCCGATCTGTCCCACTAACATCCTTTGCCAACGAGGTTGTGCGGGCTAGCCGAACACGATCAGTGATTTTGTGGTCTTGAACCTCTTCTATCGCCCGTACCCGTGGCGACTGTTTTGCTAATGCACGGTTGGCACCATTTCTAGCTGCTCGCCGAGCGGCAATGCACAGAGCAGACCGAAGCCGCCTCGCCCAACCGCGTGGCGGGCTCCTTATCGATAATGCCTGCGCTCCCCTGAGATTGGTGCAACACCCGACAAAAGGATTCCGTGAGATCTGCCTGAGAAAGGAACCCAGGCGACCCGCTGCGCTCTAACTTCTGGCGCGCGCCCCAACAGGTGAGCAGACGAAATCCAGGCCGATCACGGGCGCACCAAGTTCGCTGGCGAGTAGCCGCGCGCTTTCTCGGGTACCAGCAGCAATCTCCACTACGCACGTCTGGCGCCGGATGGCGCACAGCCCGGAAAACTCGCGAGTGAGGCAAGGCTCCGGATGCAGGTCGTCTACGCCTAAATCTTCGCTCTCGATGAGGTGGTCAAGGGAGCTTTCGAGGTTTGGTGTGTCGCCAAGCGATGGTCTCCTCGATAGACGAACGGAATCAGTTTGCTAGTCCGCGCCGCATGCTGCTCGAATGCTTCGCCGTACTTGTCGTGGAGATGGGAATCGCACTGTGGTGAAATGGTTTCGTGAGCGCCACGAGAATTCTTGTGGTCGACGACGAAGCGCAGATCCGTGGGGTGATGCGGGCTACCTTGGCCGCGCACAACTACGAAGTCGTCGAAGCGGGCAACGGCGAAGAAGCCCTATCCGCAATCTCCGCCGAAGTGCCGGACCTCGTGTTGCTGGACATGAACATGCCCGGCATGGGCGGCTTGGAAACCTGTCAGCACCTTCGATGCGTATCGGACGTACCCGTCATCATTCTTTCCGTGCGCGATAGTGAGAAAGATAAGGTGGCCGCGCTCGACGCGGGTGCCGACGATTACATCACCAAACCTTTCGGCATAGAAGAGCTGTTGGCGCGCATTCGGGCGGCGTTGCGCCGCGCACCCATTCCGCCCGAAGGCGGCCCGCACTCGTTTGGCCACGCCGGACCTGCAAATCGACTTCGACGCGCCGCGAATCCAAGTCCAGGGAAAAGAGACACGCCTCACATTAAAGGAATTCGATCTGCTGCACTATCTCGTTTCGCAAGCAGGCAAACCCGTGCCGCACCGCGAGTTGCTGCAAGCCCTTTGGGGGGGCGGACTGCGGTGATGATCCCAAACTCCTGCGGGGCCTCGTCAATCAGTTGCGCAAGAAGATCGAGCCGTACCCAGCCAAGCCGAAGTACATCTTGACGGAGCCGTGCATAGGCTATCGCTTCGCGGCGTCTGCTGCCGTCGACAAACAGTAGCCGTGAATAGGTGAATTCCAGTACTCCCTTGGAAGGGCCCCTTTCTCGCTTCTGGAGTATTTAGCGCTGGCTCTCTCCCATCCGGCGGAGAAACGGCGCCAGGGTCAGGCCTTGCACGAAGATGGAAATGGCCACAACAGCAAAGCTAATGGTAATGATTTCTTCGCGCTGCGGAACCCCAGGCGGAAGTCCAAGGGCTAAGGCAAGCGCCACCGCCCCTCGCAAGCCTCCCACAACAGGATGTGCTGATATTTCATGGGGACGCAAAGCGAAGAGCGTGAAAACACAAAGCAGCAGGGATAGATCGCGACCGCCCGGCCAAGCGTGACCAGCGCAACCGCGATAACCAGGGGAAGCCAAATCGCCAAGAAATGTTGATGGGCTTCGTGCATGCCGATGAGGAGAAACACGAACGAGTTCGCAACGAAGGCGCCGTATTCCCAAAATGCCTGAACGGCTTCCTTTCCTCTGTCGGAGATCCTGCCGAAAGACTCGAAATTGCCCATGACCAGCCCAGCGGTGATCGTAGCCAATACGCCGGACAAGCGGAAATGGTCCGCAAGGAGGAACGAGCCGTACGCGGCGATGGTCGTGAACGTAATTTCAACGAGGTGATCGTCGGTTCGTCCGGATAGCAGCAGCGCTCCAAGACCGACGGCACCCCCGCATAGCAAGCCACCACCGATCGTGGTCAACAGCCTGGCGGTGATCCCAAGGGACATGGCTCGCTCACCTGAGGCCATGGCGACAACAACGCCAAAGGCAACGGCAGCCGTGCCATCGTTAAAAAGACTCTCGGCCTCCACGAGCACCAGCAACCGACCCTGGGCCTTTGCTTCTTTGAACGTTGCGATGACCGAAACCGGGTCGGTCGCGGCGATGAGAATGCCGAAAGCCAGTGCGCTGAGCCACTGCCAGTGTGCCAGATAGCGCATACCGAGGCCGGTAACGACCGCAGAGAGAACAACGCCCAAGGTTGCCAAGACGACGATCACTGAAAGATCGCGGCGCAGTTGGCTCCAATGAATAGAGAACGCCGCTTCAAAAAGGAGCGGCGGCAGAAGCCCCGTGAAGAGAAGATCCTTGGTCAGACTGACCTGCGGCCCGAACGGCAACACCGCCAGAAAGATTCCTGCCGCAACGAGGCTGACGCTGTAAGGGAGGTGCAGCCGCCGGGCCAGCATTGCGACGACAGCCGCGATCAGTAGCAATAACGCTCCGGTTTGAAAATGGAGTTCCATGCTCTTGCGCGCGTCTCGCTGCCGATACTACAGTTTACGATTAGTTGAGTGAAGACATCGCCCACTGGGGCCCGAGGTGGTGGCGCTACCGTCGTTGCAGATTGTGCTAGACGTCCGAGGCACCCAAGCTATTCCTACCAGTTTCCGCGTTGTTGCTTAACGGGCTTTACGGCCGATTAACTAAGCCGGGCACAGATCATTGCCAAGCGATTCAATATGTTGGAGTTCCGTGGAGTTCCGAAGTTCTAAAATGAAGGCAGGGCATGAAGAGGCAAGCACGCAATCACGTCAACCGCAAGCTTAGTGGGTCCGACGAAGCGCCCACCAAGCCCACCGGCGCAGTCTCGGGAGAGTTTGTCACCGAGATGTTCGAGTACGACGGTGGAAGGCACGTTACGGTGTACGTTCCACCGGACCCGCCCGAAGCAATCGTCTTCGCCGGTGACGGTCAGGGAATCTCGAAGTGGGGCCGGTTGATCGAGAAGGCCGACGTACCGTCCACAATGATCGTCGGTGTACATGGGTTGACCGATGAGAGGCTGCGGCTCCATGAGTACTCGCCGGGCTTTGAGCCGAAGCGGTTCGCGGCACACGAGAAGTTCTTCGTCGAGGACGTTCGCCGATGGACGGAGTCGCGGTTTGGCGTGGCGCTGCCCACTGAACGTACCGCAGTGTTCGGCGTCTCGGCGGGTGGGGAACTGGCCCTCGCCCTTGGGCTTCGGCATCCAGATGTCTACGGTGCGGTCTTCTGCGCCTCGCCTGGCGGTGGTTACAAGCCGCCTGGCGTTATGCCGAGTCCGCTGCCGCGCACATACCTTGTCGCTGGCACACAGGAGCCGTTCTTCCTTGAGAACGCAAGGAGGTGGGCGGACGCGCTGCGCGATGCAGATGCGCAGGTCGTCATGCATGAGCGAGCCGGGTCGCACGGTGGCGCATTCTGGCGAGAAGAGTTCCCGCTGATGGTGGTATGGGCATTCGGACGATGACGCATCTCGCGGCCTCATCGGCGGTCTGATGCAACAACTCGTCTCTTGTGATCATCGATATACGAGCAGAATTGTGCCTGGAATATGGGAAGGTGGGCTCTAGAGCATTTGGAAGACCTGCAATGTGACACAGGGATACTGCTTCTGAGCCGGCTAAAGCTCACGCGCGGCATGGGGCAGATACTTTCGACAAACTGCGCAAATCGAGCCTCCGTCACACAGATCCAAGTAGCTTCCGAAATTTCCCCAGAAGCGGCATCTGTGTTAAGGATACGGATGAGATCTATCGCAAGCTTTGTGGAACGTGCCTTGTGGCGGTCCGCACTGCTGCTTTGTCCACATTTTCTGAAAGGGGACACAAAATGACAATTCCCGACAGCAGGGTTCAGCGCGCCTATCGAACGCGCGTGTCGCTTTCTTTGCTGGCTGTCATCCTCACGCTCATTGTATTCGTGGTGGGATATCAGGGCATTCAGACGTTGAGAGTCTTGGACGTGGTCGAGCATGACCGGGACGGTTGGCAGCAGGGCGGAGAAATCGTTGAGCAGCTCAATCTGAAAGACGGCAGCGTCGTGGCCGACGTCGGTGCGGGGGCGGGGTACTTCGCTTTGAAACTAGCCCCGATAGTCGGCGAGAAGGGTGGCGTTCTCGCGGTGGACATCCGCAAAGAGCCATTGGTATTTCTGTGGATTAGGGCACTCCTTCGCCATCAGCATAACGTTCACATTATTCACGGTGACCAGGACAATCCGCACCTGCCAGAAGGGCAAATTGACGCAGTCCTCGTGGCCAACACGTACCACGAATTCATGCACCCCAGAGCCGTTCTGAATCGCGTGTTCCAGGCGCTTCACCCAGGAGGTCGGCTCGTCATCGTCGATCGAGGTCCGCTGCCAACTGACGAAGAGTCCCGTGAATTCGGAGCGTGGCACCACGAAGTACCCCCCACCACAGTCGAAAGTGAGCTTCGCGAAGCGGGTTTCGAAGTGATCAACCGACACGACCGGTTCATAGACCGGCCTACTATTGAGCGGCCTGGTGATCGGCCCGACAATCACCAATGGTGGCTCATAGTGGCCCGCAAACCGCCAGCAGAGCATCGTTCATCGGCCGGCTTGGATGACGGGACGCTGGTTCTACTGCGCTAGTCTCGCCATAACCAATGCAAGCGGACTATCCGCAGCTGGTGGCGACTTGCATTCTTTCTTGCGCGCCTGCCAAAGCTGTTCGGCAAGATCCAGATTGGAATCGGCAACTTCGCTTTGGTGGGCGGCGCTGACATGAGCTTTCAGCGCCTTCGCCGCCTCGTCGAGCAATCCCTGCAATTCCGGCGATGGATTTTGACCGATGCATCGGCTCGTCTCGCCCAGTGTAAGTTCGACAAGCTTGAGGCTGCGGCTGAAACGCTCCACCGGGCCGAGGCCTCTCCTCGTGGGATCAAGCATAAGCAGTTCATTGCAGATGTCAAGGCGTCGCCGCACGGCTTGATCATCAGGCGCCAACCGTAATGTGAGCTGAAAATTGCGTTGCGCCGCGCGATATTCGCCTCTTTCGAATTCTGCCTCGCCGAGGCCGGCGTATGCGTCCGCGTTCGCGTGAGCATCCTGAAGAATCCCGCGATATACCTCGGCAGCTCGGGCAGGAGACCCTGCCAGTAGGAACAGCCGCCCCAGCCTCGCTTGTACCTTCAAATCGCGAGGACTCTGATCCTGAACAGGGAGCAGTTCTGCGAGCAGCTCTTCCTTGGAGTTACGTTGCGCCAACAGATCAATCAGTTCGAACCTTGTGCGGAGTCGGTTTCCGGCGGCATCCTGGTTCCACCGACCATAGGTCGCGCGACGAAAATAAGTGACCCCTTCCGCAAATCGCCCCTCTTTCACCAAAACACGGCCCATCATCAGACTGGCTAGACCGTCGGTGGAGTCGCTCTGCAGCAACTCGGTCAGGGTCGATTCGGCGTCGGCAGTCCTTCCAGCCGCAAACTGCACTTGCGCGAGTGTCCTCAGATAGTCGCGATTACCACGCTCAATTGCCATTGCGTCCTTGATGCGTTCGATCGCCTCCGAGTGTTCTCCGCGTTGCATCAATACGCGTCCCTGCCCAAACAGACGTGCCGCCTCAACCTGGCTTTCCGCCCGCTCCGTCTTGGCGAGAAATATATCGGCCGCGAATAGCGCCGCGATTGCGAGGAAGACCAAAGCGAAAGTTCCTAAGAAAGATCGGCCTGCGAGAGGCTTGACCATTAGTGAGTTGACTCCATTGGGATGCTCCGCTTCGTCACACCGAAGGCGTCCAGGATGTCCTCCAGGGCAATAATCCCGATCAACTGGCGCAAATTCGCGCGGCTGACGACGGGCAGAACATTCAGCCCGGTCGTTCCCATCCGTTCGAGTGCCACGCTCAGGCTGTGGTCAGGATGCACGTGCGGTGCCCTTTCGTCCATGGCCTGCCCACGGCGGGAAGGTGTGCCGAGAATCTCCGCGAGCTTCTGATGCAACGCTCCCTCGTCTGCGGCTTGTTCGAGCTCCTTGCTGCGGATCATTCCCAATAGACCTTCTGTGTCGCCGACGGGCCAGGCATCAAACTTGCTGTCCTTCACCTGATGGAGCACCATGGCAATCGTCAGGTCCGGCGATAAGACGGCCGGCGCAGAACGCATCGCCTCGCGCACCCGCACTCTGTCGGCCTGTGAGCGGGAATGCGCTGTGGGCAGGTGCACCCTTCCTGGTTGGCAAGCGCTTCATAGATCGGCTGTCTTTGGAGCTTGTACGAAATAAAGTACGCAATCATATTGGAGATCATCAACGGAACGATGATCGTATAATCGCGTGTGATCTCGAAAATCATGAACACCGACGTAAGCGGCGTGCGCACGATTCCCGCGAACGCGGTACCCATGCCCACGAGTGCATACGCGCCGGGACCCGCTGTGTAGCTGGGGAACAACGTGTGGGCGACACCCCCGACCGCCGCGCCCATCATTGCGCCGATGAACAGGGCCGGACCAAAAATGCCACCCGCATTGCCGGAGGCATAGCAGACCGCGGTCGCAACAATCTTGGGGACGGCAAGCAGCACGACGACTTTCAGAACAATGTCACCGTTCAACACTTTCTCGACGTGGTTGTAGCCGACCCCCAACACTTCGGGCACGAAATACCCAATCAGCCCGACCGTCAGGCCTCCTGCAACCGGCTGAAACCAAACCGTCCATTTTGGCAAACGCATGAACCACGCGCGGAGTCCCAGCAGAAGCTTGAGGAAGGCAACCGATCCCAGCCCACCACCACACCGAGCACAGCGTAGACACCAAATTCCGCCGGATGGACCGCCCGATAGCTGGCGACGTGGAAGAGAGGATCGTCGCCCAGAACCAGGTGCAGGACCATCCAGGAGGTGGCCGAGCTCAACACGACGGAGCCCAGCACCGATGCGTGCAAATCGCCCATGATCTCTTCGAGCGAGAACAACACGGCCGCGATTGGCGTATTGAACGCCGCAGCCAGTGCCGCGGCACAACCTGCCGGCACGAGCGCCTTTACTTGTTTCGGACTGAGTCCCAGGTTCCACGCGATCACCGAGGCAAGCCCCGCGCCAACCTGGACAGACGGTCCTTCACGTCCGAGCGCAATTCCACTGGCAAGCGAGGCCGAGCAGCAGAAGAACTTCCCCAGCACCGTACGAAACAAGATTCGTCCGTCGTTGATGAAGAGTGCGAACCTCGTCTGCGGGATTCCGCTGCCTCGGGCAAACGGAAAATATCGCCACAGCAGAAAGCCCGTGCTGAGCGAGCCGAGCACCGGAACCAGAACCCGCCGCCAGCCCGATCCTCCCGCCGGATACATGCGGGCCGCGAGCCGTCCGGTCAGCAGGATAAACGCGACTACTACCAGGCCGACCAGAGCGCCGATCACTAGGCTGAGCACCAGGGATAACTGGTCTTCGCGTTGGCGAAGTCTTTCCAGGCTTGTGCGAAGTTTGGCAGTCCAAGAGACTGCCGTCCCATTATGTTTGGCGCGTGGGCAGCGGCAACCTGACGTTGCAGGATTCCCATACCGCGATGGGTTTACTCGACCCGTTCAAGAACTTTGGCCCTTCGTCGTTCGGGCCGCTTCGCTTTCGGCCTGTGGACGTGGACGGCGCGGAAGGCGATTGGCAACCGCTCGCAACTTTGGTGCGCCTTCCTTCTCTGAAGGATGTGCGTTGCCCGGACACCGCGGACAAGCCATGCACACTCAGCGGCTCCAAGCTGTTCCTGATCGATTCGATTGCACCTGACCCGCAGTTCACGCATTCGGTGTCGGTCCCGGATGGGTTTGTGAGCAAGACTCTGACTGTGCCGCGCCCCACCGGAACACTTCTGTACGTCAGGCTGCGGGACGACCCGTCTGTAGTCAATACCGCCGTCCTGCCGGTGCTGCCGGAGCAGCCTTAAGCCGACCTGCTTCCGGCATGAAGGCCGTGGCCGACTGTTAAGACTTGATGAGTTCTTTCGCTGGTACAGCCAGGAGCTGTGGCATGGCTTCACCAAGGCGACGGTGAGCGCCTCGCGGGTAACCCTGAAAGAACGCGGGCTCCGGTCGTCGTCCATCGTCACTAGGATGTCGGCCATCCGCAAGCTGGCTGTGGAGACGACCGACAACGGCCTGGTGGCGCCCGAGGTTGTTAGCCGGGACGCGATTCACATTCTGAAAGGTGTCGACACGGCGAATGCCAGCCTATGCGCTGGCACTCGAATGTTAGTTAAACCTCATTGCTGCAAAGCCTTCCGCGCTTGCTCGAAAACTCGTTACTCCGAATTTTCGAGACTGGAGAAGCGAACAAGTGACCTATCTTGTTGAAAGCATGGAGCGGGAGACGGGGTTCGAACCCGCGACGTCCAGCTTGGGAATACGGTCGTCGTTTGACAATAAAGAACATTTGCGGCCATGGCGACATTTCCTGAACATAGACGACCATGCAGAATCAGTATTTTGCGAAAAAGCCCGGCTTAACGCAGTAATCGCAGTAACGAGCCGGTAGCTGTTTTGAGCCCCCAGTCACCCATCCTGAAAGACCCTCGCCCAGAGGATTCGTCGGACCTCTCCGGCGATCTCGCGAGGTGATTTCTTGAACAGTGGAAGTGCCATCTTTCCGGAGCCGAAACCAGAACCGTACCAGCAACCTATGGAATCTGCCGCGGCCGTCTTGCGGCGGCTGCCTGGCGAGCTCATCATATCCAAGCAGAAGCTCCGTCAAGCCGGGGCCGTTGAGTGCGTCCGCCTGAAGCGAGATTCCGCCAGCCAGTCCCTGGGCTTCGCCTCCCGGCCCTTTGTTCTTTGTGGCCTTCCGATCAAGAGGCCAGCGAATGGTGTCTTGCTGCACGAACGCCGAAACGGACAATTCCTGCTGCAGGTCACCGGTCATCCTACCTATGGGCTGCCGTGGGGCCAGGATCGCTTGGTTCCCCTATTCCTCGCCACCCTGGCGGTCCGGCAGCAGCGCCGAACTATCACGTTCTCCAGCGCACTTGAAATGTTGGATACTTTCGGCATGCAGCAGGGCGGTTCCCAATACCGCCGGCTGATCGGCGCTTTCCAGCGCATCTTCGGCGCCACCATCTTCTTCGGCTCCGATATGCAACTGGAAAAGGCCGCTGTCGTCCACCACGCGCGGTTCAACTTCATGAGCGAGGCGCGCATTTGGTACTCCCGCGATCCCGGTCAGCAGAACCTGCCGGGTGACTGCCAGAACGTGATTGTGTTGAGCGAAGAGTTCTACCGGGAAATCCAGAGCCATCCCATCCCTGCCGACCTGGAGGCGGCCAAGGCCCTATCGTCCTCGCCAGCGGTTCTTGACCTCTACATGTGGCTGTCGTACCGCTGCTTCGCGGCGAGGGGTGAGGAGCGCGTACCGCTGTTTGGAGACTTCGGCCTGGTGAATCAGTTGGGGAGTGCCACTTATGCCCGTTCCCGGAAATTCCGGGAGCGATTGGAAAGGTGGTTGGACCTGGTGCGCATCATGTGGCCGGAATGCCCGGCGTTCATCAGTGCGGACGGTCGAGCGATCATCGTCAAGCGCGCGAAGGCCATTCGGCCTGCGGAGAGCAACCATGTTTGTGCCTAAGATCGACGACGAGGTACCTGCGCCTTTAGCGGTGGCCGACGTTGACCGAGTCGTTTCGGAGCGGCTAGGCCGGGCACGTGTAGCGGGAAATGCGCAACCGGGGCATTCAATCGGCAGGTGGCAATGTACCTAGCCAAGCGGCGCCAGGCCCGTTTTGGCCGAGACGATAAGGGCCGCACGCCAACGAAGGCCCTTGACAGAGGGGCCAGTTTTCCAATCGAAAGGCTACTACGGCCACAGATTTGAGGAATCCCCTCCGAGCAGGATCCGCTCCGAGCATTTGCCATGGCGATTGTGGCAGCGCTACCATAGTCGCTCTCTGTCAAGCGCTGAAGAGGTTTCAAGGAGCTTAGCTGATGGCCACGTCGTATTTTGCCGATATCCCGCCGATCCGTTTCGAGGGTACTGATTCCGTCAACCCGCTCGCATATCGATACTACGAAAAAGACCGCCTCGTAATGGGCAAGCGGATGGAAGACCATCTCCGCATGGCAGTGTGCTATTGGCACACGTTCTGTGCGGAAGGCGCGGATATGTTCGGCCCAGGGACTTTCCATCGTCCGTGGAACCGCGGCCCAATGGACCAGGAGCACGCGGAACACAAGCTGAACGAGGCCTTCGAGTTCTTCACTCGTCTCGGGCTCCCTTTTTTCTGCTTCCATGACACCGACGTGATGGCTGAGGCACACACGATCCGCGAGCATGTGGACAACCTTGCGCGGATCGGCGACTGTATCCAGGCCAAAATGGCCGCGACCGGCGTGAAGTTGCTTTGGGGCACGGCAAACTTATTCAGCCATCCCCGCTACATGGCCGGCGCCGCATCGAATCCGGATCCCGATGTCTTTCGCTTTGCGGCGACCCAGGTGCGCCACTGCATCGAGCTGACCAAACGGCTCGGCGGACAGAACTACGTGTTGTGGGGCGGCCGCGAGGGTTACGATTCGCTCCTCAATACGGATCTGCGGCACGAGAAGGCACAACTCGGGCGTTTCCTGCGGATGGTGGTCGAGCACAAACACAAGATCGGCTTTACCGGCACGATCCTGATCGAACCGAAACCGTGCGAACCCACCAAACACCAGTACGATCACGACGTGGAAACCGTCTACTCTTTCCTTCTGGCCAACGGTCTGGAGAAGGACGTGAAGCTCAACATCGAAGCGAACCACGCCACGCTGGCCGGGCACAGCTTCGAACATGAGATCGCGACCGCGGTCGCGCTGGGCATCTTCGGCTCGATTGATATGAATCGCGGCGATCCGCAGAACGGCTGGGATACCGACCAATTCCCGAATGACGCTCGGGAAATCACTATGGCGGTTTACTATATTCTGTTGGGCGGGGGATTCACCACGGGCGGCAACAACTTCGATGCTAAGGTGCGGCGTCAGAGCATCGACCCGGCTGACCTGTTCTACGCACACATCGGAGCTGTGGACACGGTCGCGCGTGGTCTGCTCAATGCGGCGGCGATGATCGAGCGTGGCGAACTGGCAAACATTGTCAAACAGCGTTACGCGGGATGGCAAGGGGAGCTTGGCCGTGCCATGCTCGACGGTAAAATGACCCTGGAATCGATTTCCGATGGCGCTGTTGCCGAAGGCGTCGCTCCGCGACCGCGGTCCGGGCATCAGGAACTGATCGAGAACATTACCGCGAGGTACATCTAAGGCTGAGAAATCGGTTCACCTAGAAGTCCGGCCTTTTTCGTGGGACATGGCTTTGGCTTGTCAGGCGAACCGAAGCACGTCGCAGGATGTAATCGCTTTCACCGATTGCCGTAAAACAGTGGACGGGGGAAATCCATGTGCCGCAGACCATCGAAGGCGCCTTCGCCCAGGGCGCCCAGGAGATGATTGTGGTGTTGGCGGATTCGAAGACCATTTACAACGGCTCCATGTATTCGAGTTCTGCTACGACGGGAGACTTTGAGAACTACGTGGCGCACGATGTGGTCGCCTATGTCGATGCACACTACAGGACCATTCCAAAGCGCTCGAGCCGGGGGCTGGTGGGACACTCAATGGGCGGCTACGGCGCCAGCCGGATCGGCATGAAGCATCCGACGTTTTTGACGCCCTCTACATCATGAGCCCGTGCTGCGTGTCGGCCCGAGGCACGGGGCGCGGCGGCGATCCCTCGGCGGACGCAGCCCTCGCGGCGGCCAAGAGTCCCCAGGAGGCCGCCAAGATTCCGGGCCTTGCCACTACGCTGGCTGTCGCCGCTGCCTGGTCTCCGAACCCCAAAAACCCACCCCTGTATCTCGATATGGCCACCAAAGACGGGCAGGTTCAGCAGGACGTAGTCGCCAAGTGGGCGGCCAACGCTCCGCTGGCTTTTATCGACCAATACATCGGCAACTTGAAACAGTACAAAGCCATCGCCATCGACGTGGGCGATCAGGACGGATTGCGCGTCGACGCCAAGAAGCTGCATGACATCCTCGAAAGCTACAGCATTCCCAACACTTTCGAGATCTATCCGGGTACGCACACCAGCGCGGTTGGGGTCCGGTTTCAAAACTTCGTGATGCCGTTTTTCAGTAGGAACCTGTGTTCGGGAAAGATCTGCCAGTAAAGTTCGCCGGCGCGATTATGGCCTCAGTCCGCCGGGTTTGAACTCGCCGCCCTTCAGGAGAATATTAAGGATTTCTCCCGTTCGGCCGGGGCAGGCCCGTCCTTTCTGGGGCGTCAGGTTGTCGTGCTCGGATTCGCTCAGGGGGAGCGGTTCTTTAGGGCCGGGAATCTGGTTCAGCGCGGTCCACACCCCGGCCGGGGGCGAGATCGTGTCGATGAAACCCATGCCTGCCATCACGGGAGCGTGAATGCGCGATGCGAAGTTGACCGGATCGAAATAGAGCGCGGTCTTCATCGCTTCGGGGTTGTCCGGCGGCCAGCCGGGATAGCCGGCCTTACGGCCGTGAAGATCTCCGTTGGTATCAGCGCCGGCCGGCACACAGACCAATACCGCGGTAATCTTGCCGGGACGCAGGCCCGCCAGCACGAGACTCTGTTGTCCACCCATACTGCCTCCGGTGAGGACGATCGTTTCGCCGTCCCAGTCGGGCCGCGTCAGCAGGTAATCCAGGGCCCGCGAGTCGCGCAGGTACATATTCAGGAAATACGATTTCTCCCGATCGGTGTTGCCGATGGCCTGATAGTTTTGCGGGATGCCGCCGGAGGGATCCGAGGGCAGCTTGTCGTGCGAATCGACATTGACGAACAACCAGCCTTCGGCGGCACGCTGCGCAGCACCGTGCGCGTTCAATGCGTACACGCCGGCGTACTGCAATTGGATGAGCGCGGGAAATTTTCCTTCGCGGGCAGGCTTAGCAATGTAGCCGTGAGCTGTGGAACCGAGCGCGTCGAGGGCGAACATGTTCAATTCGACTCCCGGCACATCAGTCGAAACCGGCGTCAGGACGGGGTTGATCGGAACCTTGGCCTGGGCGGCCAACTTGCCGTTCCAGAATGCGTCGAAGTCATCGGGCCGCGGTGTCGAAAGGCCGATTTTCGCGGGCGCCACCGCGGCGCCCACGGCGTAGAGTCCGTTATTGCGGCCGGTGTTGCCTCCGGTGTAAGCGGGCGCAGCGCCGGGTGCGTCCGGCGTGGGCGGGGCGAGGTTGGCGGACGGTTCCACGGCCACGTAGATCATTTCGGGCTGATCGCCGGTGATTTCAATCTTGTCCTTGCCGGAAGAAAGATCGAGCTTGCCTGCTTTGAGCACCACCGCGTTATTGCGTCGAATCGTCCACTTGTATGCGTACGTGGGTGTCGCCGGGCCGGGCGTCACAGTCCAGCCAACTGTTTCGCCGGTGTCATAAATACCGCTGGCGTGGTACGGCGTGAAGGTGAGCTGTTGCTCGACCGGCGCCACCCGCTGGGCGAAACCGAGCGGGGCAGCGGACAGGATGGCGATCAGGAAGCTTGCACGGATGCGAATCATTTGCGGACCTGTACACGCTTGCAGGGTTGGATTGACTGCATTGTGTCTATTATGATATCCCTGTTTGCAGCTCTGAATAGCTAATGCGTGCGCGGCGGGTGGCCATAGCGTCGCGTACGCGATCAAGGAGATGTTATGAAAGCAGCGTTTGCTTTGGTCCTGGTGGGTTGCGGAATGTGCTGGGCCCAGGCCGTCGATGGCTGCAAGCCTTCCGGGTTGAACATTCCCGAAGCCAAGTACCCGTGCGTTTATCCGGACAATCGCGCGATGTTTCGCGTAATAGCTCCCGATGCCCAAAAGGTGACGGTGCGGATCGGCCGCGGGTTCGATATGACGAAGGGCCCGGACGGCATATGGAGCGTCACTACGACACCGCTGGTGGCCGGTTTCCACTACTACAGCCTGCAGATCGATGGCGCGACCGTTGCGGATCCCTCGACCATGACGTTCTTCGGATCGGGCTGGCAGAACAGTGGCATCGAAATTCCCGAGCCGGAAGCGGACGCAAGCTACTATCACGCGAAGGATGTGCCGCGCGGTCACGTGAGCGAGCAATGGTATTTTTCTACGATTACCAACAAGTGGCGCCGATGCTTCGTCTACACGCCGCCAGACTATGGGACGAACGTCCAAGGGAGTTACCCCGTTCTGTATTTGCTCCACGGTTGGGGCGAAGATGAAGCCGGCTGGTACACCCAGGGCCACGTGGATTTCATCATGGACAACCTCATCGCGGAGAAGAAGGCCAAGCCGATGATCATCGTGATGGACAATCTCAACGCGGTCAAGCCCGGCGAAAGCGCCGCCCTGTTTGCATCTCGCGCGTTGGTTCCGGCTCCGGGAACCGCGCCCCCAACCGGTGGCACACCGGGCGCGCCGGGTCGTGGCGCCGGGCCCGGCGGACGCGGCGGGTTCAACCTTTCGGGTTTCACCGACATGATGTTCACCGATTTGATTCCCATGATCGAACGGACTTATAGGGCGCTTCCAGGACGCGAGAGCCGGGCGATGGCGGGGCTGTCGATGGGTGGCATGCAGACGTTTACGACCGCGCTCCACAACCTCGACAAGTTTGCGTATCTGGGCGGATTTAGCGGAAGCTGCGGCGGCAGGGGCGGAGCTTTCGATCCGAAAACCACCTGTGGTGGTGCATTCGCGGATCCAGCCGCGTTCAACCAGAAGGTCAAAGTCCTATTCCTCGGAATCGGGTCCACCGAAGGGCCGGGAACGAAGCAATTCAGCGACGCGCTGACCTCTGCCGGCGTTCACAATGTCTATTTCGAGTCGCCCGGTACGGCGCATGAATGGTTGACGTGGCGACGCTGCTTCAACGACTTCGCGCCGCGGCTTTTCCGGTAGGCGCCGCGGCGGCCCGACTAACTATCGTTGTGCCGCGGTCCTGTCAAACTCGATCGCATAAACGTGGCCCGCTTTGACGCTCACACGCGCCAGCGAGTTGTCCACTGCCGGCGCGGGAAGTTCCACGCGGCCGTCGCGGATACTCCGGATGCGAACGCCTGGAGCGATCCGGATTTGCTGCATGCTATCCACCAAGGGCCTGAGCGTGGCGCTGGTGGGCAGACCGTCCGCCCAGGCGAGATCGACCTCGACTCCTCCGCGGGCGCGTAGTCCGGATACCCTTCCGCTTCTCCACGGCTTGGGCAGCGCCGGCAGCAGCTCGATTTCCCCGGCATGGCTCTGCAGGAGCATCTCGGCGATCGCTGCGGTGGCGCCGAAGTTGCCGTCGATCTGGAACGGCGGGTGATTGTCGAACAAGTTCGGCAGAGTGGACCTGCGGAGCAGCGCCAGCAGGTTTTCGTACGCCTTGTCGCTGTCGCCGAGACGCGTCCAGAAGTTGATAATCCAGGCGCGGCTCCAGCCAGTGTGGCCGCCGCCGTTGGCCAGACGGCGTTCGATGGTTGCACGGGCTGCTTGGGCCAGTTCGGGCGTCTTCTGGCGCGTGATCTGGTTGCCCGGGAACAGGGCAAACAACTGCGACATGTGGCGGTGGCCGGGTTCGGTTTCCTGGTAGTCTTCGGGCCATTCCATGATCTGGCCGAATTTGCCGATGCGCAGCGGCAATAGCTTATCGCGGGCCGCCGCTACCTTGGCGCGGAAGTCGGCATCGATCCCGAGAGTCTCGCTGGCTTCGATCACACGCCTGAAGAGCGCATACAGGATCTCGGTGTCCATGGTCGGTCCCATGGTGAGGGACGCTTTCTCGCCCGACGGCATCTGGTAAGTGTTCTCCGGCGAGATCGAAGGACCTGTTACCAGGTGGCCGTTGCCGTCCGGGACCAGGTAGTCGAGGAAGAACTGCGCCGCCTCCTTCATGAGCGGATAGCCGCGATCAGCGAGGAATTTTCGGTCGCGCGTGAAGTCGTAATGCTCGGCAAGGTGGAGCGAGAGCCATGCCGCGCCCATAGGCCATATGCCCCAGGCCGCACCGTCGATCGGAACGGCGTCTCCCCACAGGTCCGTATTGTGGTGCATGACGAAACCGCCGGCGTTGTAGTAGAACTTCGCCACCTGGCGGCCGTTCTCGCGCCCGTTCTCGATCAGGCTGAACAGCGGATCGGTCAGTTCCGAGAGGTTGCAGGTTTCCGCGGGCCAGTAGTTCATTTCGGTATTGATGTTGATGGTGTACTTGCTCCCCCAGGCCGGCGTCAGGCTGTCGTTCCATTTGCCCTGAAGGTTAGCCGCCATACTGCCGGGGCGGCTGCTCGAGATCAGCAGGTATCTCCCGTACTGGAAATAGAGCGCCGCGAGGTCTTCGTCCGTCGAGCCTTTCTGAATGCGCAGGAGCCGCTCGTCGGTAGGGAGGGCGCGCGCCGCGGCCTCCAACGGAAGTTCGAGATGCACTCGCCGGAAGAAGTGCTGGTAATCCGCCACGTGCTCCTTGCGGAGAACCTCATAGGGGCGGGCCGACGACGTGAGATCGCGCGCGCAGGCCGCGGCGAGGTCCTTCTCGCGATAGTCGGTGGCGGCCACAATCGTGAGCGTCACGCTGTCGGCCGCGGTTACGTCGAGGCGGTCGCCGGTGTTTTCCATGTGGCCGCCGGAAATTGAGGCTTTCATCTCGGCACGGAAGCGCACTCCGGTTTCGTGCTCTCCCGGGGCCTTCTTCGGCAGCGCCTGGCCGGTCATGATCAGCCTGCCTGGCGCGGCTTCGGTGGCAGCGTCGGTGGGCCGGGTCATCGAAGCGTGGAACGAAATGCTGCCCGGCTTGTCGGCAGTGAGACGCACGACGATCGAGTGGCACGGCGCGGACGCAAACACCTCGCGTGTATAGCGGACGCCGCCGGCAGTATACTGCACCGACGCGATAGCCGGTATCGAGGTCCAACTCGCGGCGGTAGCCGGACGGCTCGGGCACGTCGCCAAAATCGAGCCAGAGGTCGCCTAGGGTCTGGTAGACCGGAAGGGCTCGGGGAATACTGATCATGGTGCGATCCGCCAGCGCCTGCGCTTCCGCCGGGTGGCCTTCTTGCAGTAATCGACGGATCTCGGGAACGGATTTGGATGCTTCGGGATTACTTCGGTCACGCTTGTCGCCCGACCAGACGGTGTCCTCGTTCAACTGCAGGTGCTCTTTGCGGACGTCGCCAAAGATCATCGCGGCCAGACGGCCATTGCCTATCGGGAGAGCCTGCACCCATTGCGCGGCGGCCTGCCGGTACCAAAGCTTGAGAGCGTTATCCTCCTGCGCATGGCACAGGCCGGAAAAGCCATATGCCCCGAGCACCCAGGCGGTCATCAAGAGGCGAAGTCGCATATACACCCTTTCGCGTTTACTTGCCGCTCAACTCGAGAACGGTGATGGAATTGGCCGGCACCGTCCGGGTGAACTCCGTGCCGAGGCCGGTCACCTCCGCCGTCACGGGCTCGATCTTACGCGGATCCGTAATCGAGTTGGTGTCGCTGGTATTGGCGGACGAAAGCATGATGGTCTTACCCGCCTGCGCGATCGATGTCAGCCCGCTAATGGAGACGTTCACCTGCTGGGGCGTGCCTGAGCGGTTGACCATCTTCAAGTAGATGGTCCCGTTGGCGGTATCGCGCGTAGCGCTGAAGAACATCTCCGGGATGGGTGTGGGCATTGGTGTCGGGCGCGTCAGACCCAAGGTGTCGGCCGCGCGAGGGGCGCTTCCTGGGGGGCCACCCATACGGCGCGGCATCTGCTGCCACTCGCGGTAGGGAATCCCGGAAGCCACGATATTCAGAACCGAGTCCCCGACGTGATTGGCGAATATATGCTGCGCCCAATACGCCGGAGAGCCGTAGGCCGACATGGTGTTGTAGCCGATCAGGTCGGTGGTCCACTGCATGGCGCCCGGGTTGACATTGACGAACAACGGTGCGTAGCAGTGCATCATCACCAGGTCGGCGTTACGTTCCAGGCCCGCCATGTTGGCGGCATCGGCGATGGCAGCCTCCAGGTTGGGGGTCGGGGAGCCGACCCGGGTGGCCCACTCGCCCACCAACACCTTTGGCCCGTTTCGCGGACGGCTGTCGTAGTCGTTGGCTTTCGCCGCCATTTCTTCGGAGCTGCGGTAGTAGTGGTCGTCATCCACATCCGGCGTGCGGGTGGTCAACGCGTGGGCCGAAAAGCCCGCGCTATTGATCAGCAGCAGGTTGGGATACTGCACCTTGATGGCGTCGTAGAACGCCGTGAATCGGGCGTCGTAGCTGCCCTTCTCCCGGTCGAAGTAGTCCTCGTTCCCGATTTCGACATAGCGCAGGTGGAAGGGTGCCGGGTGGCCGTCCCTTGCGCGGCGCGCGCCCCAGGTGGTATTGGTGTCGCCTGTCACGTACTCGATTTCTTCGAGCGCTTCCTTGACGAAAACGTCCAGTTCCGGGCCAGACCTCACCCTCTGGCCGCGCAGCGAGTAGCCCGCAAAAACGGCGAGCACGGGCTCCATGTTCAAGTCTTCGCACCATGCGAGGTACTCGAGCAGACCCATGCCGTCCGAAGACCAGTAGCCCCACGCGTCGTCCATATGGCCGGGGCGCTCCTCGATCGGACCAATCGTATTCTTCCAATTGAAGCGCGTGTCGAACGTGTTGCCTTCCAGGTAATTGCCGCCGGGGAAGCGCAGAAACTGCGGCTTCATGGCGGCCAGCAACTCCATAATGTCACGCCGGAAGCCGTTCACCCGGTTCTTATAGGTGGGCGGAAACAGCGAAACGAACCCAAACCAGATCGTGCCCGGCCGGTTCGCGCTGAGGACGAACTTGTTCTCGGCGGAAGCCTTCACGTTGCGCGTGGTGAGCGTGGCTTCGTATTTCTGCCAGCTCTCAGAGAGCTTCGGAACTGTCGTGGTAGCCGCGACCATCGTCCCGTCGTTGCTCACGATAGAGAGCGTGACGGCGCCCGGGAATCCCGCCGAGGCCTTGGCGTAAAACATGGCCTTGTAGGCGGTGTCTGGCTTGACCGGGATGCCCCAGAAGCCCTCGTTGGCGACGCCTACGCTCTGATTACCGAAAGCCTGCGAGACGGTCAGTTTCAAACTGGCAGGAACGGCATTGTTCAGCGGCGTGGCAGTGTCGAGTTCCATCGATCCCACGCCGCCGCGCTCCTCGACCAGAGACCAATTCACCAAGTCCTTGGCCTCTTTCGCAGCCCTGGACTGCTCCGGGTTCTGGCGGTTCTGCCGAGCCGGAACCGTTTCCTTGAAGTTGCGATTGCGAATCAATTCCGCGTAGAGGCCGCCTTCGAAAGCATAATTGATTTCCTCAGTCATCAGACCGTGGAACGTGGGCGGCATCTTGGCCGTAATTTGATCCGCTTTGATCTGGAGGCTCACTCCGTTGCCGGCTTGAGCCGGCATCAGAGGTCCGGCAGCCAGCAGCAGGCAGAGCGAAACGGCGGCGCGACGCGGCGGCCCGTCTGAAATCGTTTGCACTTCGCATCTCCTCACGAGGGATCTCGGCAATCGCTGTTTGCTAGGGCCCCAGCGTATCACATGGATGGAGCGAACTCGGCCGGCGATGGGCGCTAGCGGCCCCGCGGGAATGGCTATTTCTTCCTGGCGGTCTGAATTACGGCATCATATGCCGGCTTGGGTTTGCCATCGCGATCGAACAGCAGCGGACAGTTGGTGCGGCCGCGGACGGGAAAATTGTTCTTCCACGAATCGCCATCGGTGACGCCCCAGAAGGTGACGCGCGACATAACGTCGGCGTGCTTGACGAAGATGGCGAAGAGGTCTGCGTAGCGTTTGGCAAGGGCCTGTTGGATATCCTCGGGCAGGCCGTTGACGTAGGGGTTGGCGCCGCCTGCGGACGTGGCCGAAACGTCCGCGGAGTTGCCGCGCCCGGCGGGCGGGAGCACGTCGACATCGAGCTCGCTAATGCTGATCTTCACACCCAGGGCGGCGAAGGCGTTGATAGTGTCTTCCTGCTGCTCGAGGCATCAGAATGCGGAACAGTATCGGCCTGCATGCTAAGCACTGGGCGAACCAACCGGCCATCTCGCAGCCGAGGCTCAGGCCTGATTTCAGTCCGAACAACCGCCCAAGATGCCTCGCAGAGATGTTTTGTAGCGGGCATCCACGGGGGTGCGCCCTGGCGCGAACCACCGCGCAGAGAGCGACAATTCAAGGCCATTCGGGAAGGACCTCCAAAAGAGATTCCACGGTATCGACGTTTCCGCGGCGTGTCAAGTATTTTAGAATCGTTTGAATTACTGCCATTCGAGGATTAGAAAGGGTGCAACGATCCGGATTCCAAGCGCCACGATAGAATGAAACTCACCATGTGCCGCGTCAAGCTACACTTCGAAAAGGATTTCAGCACGGCTCTCCGACGCATACACATCAAACTCGATGAGGCGCGTGCCCGATGAATGCAAGTGATGCAAAGCCACGCCCGCTGGACGGCATCCGCGTACTGGACTTCTCGCACGCGCTTGCCGGTCCGTATTGCACTCTACTTCTGAGTGACTACGGTGCGGAAGTCTACAAACTCGAACCGCGCTCCGGCGATATGGGGCGCGGCTGGGGACCGCCATTCTCCGGCGGAGAGGCGCACTTCTTTCTCGGCCTGAACCGGGGCAAACGCGGCATCTCGATCGATTTGAAGCTCCCGGAAGGAGTCGAGCTTTGCCTGAAACTGATTGATCGCATGGACGTGTTGATCGAGAACTTCCGCCCCGGGGCGATGGACCGTCTGGGATTGGGCTACGAAGCCATGCACCGGCGCAACCCGCGGCTGATCTACTGTTCTATCTCCGGGTACGGCCAGGACGGGCCTTCACGCGACGAAGCGGCGATGGATCTGGTGGTGCAGAGCTCCAGCGGATTGCTGAGTATCACGGGTACCGAGCGTGGCGAATCGGTCCGCTGCGGCTACGGCGTAACCGATGTCACCGCCGGTCTGTTCTCGGTGATTGGGATTCTGCTGGCGCTGCGGGCGCGGGAAAGCACCGGGACCGGTCAATACGTGGACGTCTCCATGCTGGATAGCATGATCTCCACGATGAGTTCGAACTACATGAGTTATCTCGGCTCCGGCATCGTCCCGAAGCCCATGGGGACAGCCTTTCCGACGGTGGTTCCATACCGCGTGTTCCAGACGGAAGACCGCGCGGTGGCGGTTGCCGTTGGCAGTGAGAGGCTCTGGTCCGCTTTCTGCCGCGCGATCGAGCGGCCAGATCTGGAGCGTCGCCCCGATTACGCGACCAACGCGGAGCGTATCCGGAACCGCGCAATGCTCGAGCCGCTCCTTGAAGATGTGTTCCGCACCCGTCCCGTGGCGGAATGGATTGCACGCTTGCGGGCGGCCGGGATCCCGGCTTCGCTCGTCCGCAATTTCGACGAAGTGGCGGAGCATCCGCAATCGGCGGTGCGGCAAATGTTTCCGGAAATCGAGCATCCGACGGCCGGTTGCCACCGCGTTACGGGTACGCCGGTGAAACTGTCCGAAACACCGGGGGCGCCGGGAGAACCTGCGCCCCTGCTCGGACAGCATACCCACGACGTTTTGCAGGAATTGCTGGGATTGGATAGCGCGGCCTGCCACTCGCTCGCGGAAAGAGCGATCGTCTATGATCCCAAGACGACCTCTGACCCAAAGACGCAGGAGTAGCATATAGACGCATGCTAGCCATCCTGGGCTTCGCGACAATTCTGGCCTTGCTGGCGGTCATTCTCGGCAAGAAGATGACGCCGCTGGCGGCACTCATCGCCGTCCCGGTCCTATCGGCCATGATCGGCGGGTTCGGCTTGCAGACAGCCGGCTTCATCGTGCACGGAATTCAGAGCGTCTCCGCCGTAGCGGGGATGTTCATTTTCGCCATTGTGTATTTCGGGATTATGACAGATGCCGGGATGCTCGACCCTCTTGTCGACGGCATTCTGTCCGCCGTGGGAAGCAACCCGCCGCGCATCGTGGCCGGCACGGCGTTGCTCGCTCTGCTTGTTCATCTCGACGGCTCCGGCGCCGTGACGTTTCTGGTCACCATACCCGTGATGCTGCCTCTGTACCAGCGGCTCGCCATGGATAAGCGAGTCCTAGCGTGCTCGGCCTCCATGGCCGCCGGCGTGAATTTTCTGCCGTGGACAGGGCCGATGATCCGTTCCGCCGCTTCTTTGAAGATTCCCGTCGCCTCTATTTTCAACCCGCTGGTCCCGGTGCAGGTAGTAGGGCTGACGTTTGTCTTTGCGTGCGCATGGTGGCTCGGCAGACGGGAAGCCAGAAGGCTGGGGCTCTCTGGGGCTGGTGCAAGGCAAGTCCTGTGCCGCGAGATCGACAAACAGCAATTGGCGCTTCGCCGGCCGCGGCGCGTTTGGATCAACCTGGGTCTGACGCTGGTCATGGTCGCGGGGATGATCTGGTTCAAGATCGAGCCGGTTGCCGTCTTCATGGTAGGCGTCGTGCTCGCATTGCAGATCAACTATCCCGATCTTCAATTGCAACGGGAGCGGATCGACGCGCATGCCAAGGCCGCACTGATGATGGCCGGGGTTCTCTTATCGGCGGGCGCCTTCACCGGGATCATGCGCGAGTCCGGCATGCTGGCTGCCATGGCGAAGGCTGCGGTTCGATTCGCGCCGGCAGGCTGGGGCGCGCACTTGCCCGTGGTGCTTGGCGTAATCTCCATGCCGCTCAGTCTGCTCTTCGACCCGGACTCGTTCTACTTCGGCGTGCTCCCGGTGCTGGCCGAGGTTGGCAAGACATTCGGCGTCACGCCGGTTCACATGGCGCAAGCTGCGGTTCTGGGCCAGATGACGGCCGGCTTCCCGGTAAGCCCCCTTACTCCCGCGACATTCCTGATTGTCGGCTTGACCGGAGTGGAACTCGGCGACCACCAGAAATTCGCGGCGCCGTTTCTTTTTGGAGCGTCCCTGTTGATGACAGCCGCCTGCCTCATATTCAGAGTGTTTCCATTTTGACGGAGGTGGAAGTGTCTGACGAATTCGGCCTGAGGAATCCATCATCTTAAGAGCATTTGGCCAACGTGGCTTTGCGCGCCATGCGAAAATCACTGCTGTAGGACTCCATATGAATAACAGACCCAAATTTTCGAGGCGGCTCTTTGCAGCCGCAATCGCAGGTTCGGCTACAACTCTCGCTCAGCAACCGGCAGCCTCGCCGGCTCCCGCGCAGGTCCCTCCGGCCGCCGGCAGACGAACGCAGCCGGTCGAGCCGCTGCCGTTCGCGGAGACTCTCGTCTTCACGCGGAAGGATGCCGAACTCCGCACTGCGCCTTACCCCATGCCGCAGGTGCGGCTCCTGACCGGTCCTTGCAAGCAAGCCGCCGACTACAACCGCGCGTACTTGATGCGCATCGCGCCGGATCGGCTCCTCCACACCTTTCGCCTGAACGCCGGCCTCGCCAGTTCGGCGCAACCGCTCGGCGGATGGGAAGAGCCCCGCGGAGAACTTCGCGGCCATGTGATGGGACACTATCTTTCCGCATGTGCTTTGCGCGCCGCCTCGGCCGGAGATACGGAGATCAAGGCGCGCGGCGATGAAATCGTCGCCGAGCTCGCGCGCTGTCAGAACCAGTTGGCGAGCGGGGGATACCTGAGCGCGTTTCCCCTCGAGTTCTTCGACCGCCTGGACAAGGGCAAAAACGTCTGGGCGCCTTTTTACACCTACCACAAGATCCTGGCGGGCATGCTTGACATGTACTTCCATGCCGGCAACAAAAAGGCCCTCGAAGTCGCCAGCGGAATGGCAGCCTGGGCGGACGAGTGGAGCGCTTCGAAGCCGGAAGCCCACATGCAGGAAATCCTGCGGGTTGAATTCGGCGGGATGAGCGAGGCGCTTTACAATCTTGCCGCCGCCACCAACGACGATCGCTGGGCGAAAGTGGGGGACCGATTCCACAAGAAGGAGTTCCTCACTCCGCTCGCACAGCACCGCGACGAACTGCGCGGCCTGCACATGAACACGCACGTCCCGCAAGTGATCGGCGCGGCCCGGCGCTTCGAACTGACCGGCGATCCGCGGTTCCACGACGTGGCGGAATTCTTCTGGTACGCGGTAGTATCGGCCCGGACCTATGCCACCGGCGGTAGCAGCAATAACGAGCACTGGCTGACCTCGCCGGGGCGCTTGGCGGCGGAGTGGCGAACGGCCGCGCATCACCAGGAGTGCTGCTGCGCTTACAACATGATGAAGTTAACGCGCCATCTCTACAAGTGGACCGGAGATCCGCGCTTTTTCGATTACTACGAGCGCAATCTGTTCAACCACCGGCTGGGAACAATCCAGCTCGAGACAGGCCATACCGTCTACTTCCTTTCCACGGCGCCCGGAGCGTGGAAGGGGCTGTGCGCGGAGGACAAGTCGTTCTGGTGCTGTACGGGTACAGGTTTCGAAGAATATGCAAAATTGAATGACAGCATTTACTACCGCCACGAACGCGGCGTTACGGTGAACCTGTACATCGCCTCGGAGTTGGACGATCATGAGCGCGCCATTGGGTTGCGCCAGAACACGCGATTTCCGGACGAGCCGCGCACGTCTTTTACGATCACCAGTGCGCCGTCATCAGAATGGACGCTGCGCCTGAGGATTCCATCGTGGACCTCCTCCGCGGCAGTCAAGGTCAATGGCCGTCTCCTGGAAGCGACCCCGGGATCGGGCAGCTATTTCAGCATCGGGCGCACATGGAAGAAGGGCGACCGCGTCGATCTGGAGTTTCCCATGAGCCTGGCGGCCGAGCCCTTCCCCGACGAACCGCGCGTGCAGGCCTTTCGATATGGACCCATCGTTCTGGCCGGCGATCTGGGCGCTCAGGGACTCACCGAAGAGTTGATTCTCGATCAGCAGGGACCCGCGGTCGGCAAGATTCCCGGGAACGTGCCCGAGTTGCACGCTTCGGGCAAGAAGCTGGAAGACTGGATCGAGCGGGATGATTCTGCGCCGCTGACATTCCGCGCCGCGGGTTCAGAAGGCGGCGTGACGCTAAGACCCCTGAACCAGTTGTGGGGGAGATACGCCACTTACTTGACCTTGTCGTAATTTCGGTTCGGGTCAGGGTATCAAATCGGCATCCCATGAACCCAGGATCAAAGTACCGTCGTATTCGCGACTGCTGACGATCCCTTTGCGCCGGCCCTGGATGGGAATCCTCTGCTCCCGCTGCGTGGTGTTCACGTAGAGGGTCCGCCCATCCACAACCCTCGCGTACACTCCATCGGGAGTGCGGGGGCCGGGTTCAACGCCTGCCATTTTGTAAATGGAGTTGAGCACCGGCCCGATCGCGGACGCCTTCGACTCAGTCGCCAGGTAGATGGCGTTACCCTTGCCGAACCTATTGATCGTGACTACCGGGGAACGGCCGGGCGCATTCGTGAATCGCGACAGGACCGTAGCCGTCGACGGTTCAAGCACTTCGTACCACCGTACGCCGCTCGCGACGGATGCGCCATCCAGTTCGAAGGTCAGCGGGGATTCAACCTCATAGAACTCGTTGGTCTTCAGTCCGAAGACGTCGCTCAGGCGCCCCGGCAGAGGCGTCTCGAACCATTGGGCGTGCTCGTCGACTTTGGCTGACAACGCCGTCATCAGCACCGTGCCGCCGCCGCTCACATAGTCGCGCAGAGCCTGTGCGCCGGCGGCGTCCATCACGTAATCGGCCGGCACAACGATGAGCTTGTAACGACTAAGCTCATGATTGCCGATGTTGATGAACGCAACGTCCAGGTTCGCACGGAACAACGGCTCAAACGCTTCTTCCACTTGGTTGGCATAAGGGGTTTTGAAGTATTGCCGCGTGGTGCTGGACGGTCCGTTCGGGTGCGAAGCAATGAAGGAATCGAACGAATAGGCGATCGCCACCTCGGGACGGGCATAGCGCGGAAATCCGAATTTCGAGAGCTGTTTGAATTCCGCAGCAATTCGCGCAAACTCGGCGACTTTCCACGATGCCGTTCCGTCGTGATCGAGAAGTCCGAACAGCGCCTGCGCTTCTCCGCCGACGTGGCTGTTGAAGGTCCACGCCAGAACCGCCTGGGCGCCGATCAGCAGGGCCTCGTAGGCGTACATTCGGCTGCGGCCGGGCGTTCCGTAAAAGCCCCCACCGCCGGCGGTAAATTCGTTGAACCAGATGGGCGTTTTCAGGTCCCCTTTGGTCATCAGCGCGCCCAGCGCGCCACTCACCGGATCGCCGGGATAGAACCCTTCTGCGCCATACGACACGTAAGACTTGTAGGTGCTGAGATAGTCGAAGCCTCGTCTCCCGGCGGTATCCCAGAGATTTGAGATCGCCGGGACATTGAGCATATTGCGCCGCCGAATGGCGTCCAGCTCCCGGAGGCGATCGACGGTAACATCGGACCAGTAGCGATGGAGGTCCAGGTAGCGTTCGGCCGGTCCGGGCCCGTTGGCGAGCGGCAGGTCGATGTCTTCGAAGCTGTTCAGCCCGCGCGACCAGCGCTGTGTGGCCCAGGCTTTATTGAGATTCGCAACCGTTCCGTACTTCGTCTTCAGCCATGCTATGAAGCGCTGCCGGTCCGGCTCTGAATAGGACATGAACCCGTTTCCGATTTCGTTGTCGTAGCCGATGGCGATGACCGCGGGATGGTGTGCGTACCGTTTGGTAATCGCGTCGGCGAGTATTCCCGCTTCACGAACGTAGTCCGGATCGGCGATGTTGTCCATGTATCGCTCCGCGGGCGGTACACGAGCGCCGTTTTCGTTCACGATGTCCACACCCGGGTGTGCGCGATGCAGCCAGATCGGGGCCGGGAGGCCAGGAAGGTCGACGATGACCCGGATGCCATTGGCATGCATCTTGTCCATGATCTTGTCGAACCATTCAAATTCGAACTTGCCGCGCGAGGGTTCGAATGAGTCCCAGGATAAGTCGCCCATGCGGACAACATTGAATCCCGCGCTTCTCATGATGGCGATATCGCGATCGATCTGTTCGGCGGAGCGATCGACGGGCTGATAGCACGTGCCTACAAAGAGTTGTCCGGGGCCTGGCCAGTTGGCGTGGGCGGGCGTGTCCTGGGCGCGGGCGCGAGGGCTACAAGCTGCTGCCACGACCAGGCACAACACAAGTTGCTTAACCAAACGACAGCTAAAATCTTGGCACATATCCGGGCTTCCGAGACTACCCAGCATACCCTGAGTAGATGGTTGTCGGCGGCGCATCCTCTTGTTGCGGCCGAGCGGGCGTTGCGGTACGTTCGAGTTTCCGCACGGCCAATGGCGGTGACGGGGTAGTGATGAACGCCCCGAGAAGGGGGAGTGCAGATGAAGAGTGGAACCGGCGGCTTCGACCGGAGAGAATTCGTCGCCGGCAGCGCCGGTCTACTTGCAGCCGCCAAGTCCGCGTTATGTCAGCAGAGCCCCTACTCGGACGCTAATTTTACCGGCGGCCCGATCTCGGGTCCGTTTCGGCCGAATTGGGAATCGCTCCGAGCCTACCGGTTCCCCGATTGGTTCCGCGATGCGAAGTTCGGCATCTGGGCGCATTGGAGCCCGCAATGCGTTCCCGAGCAGGGCGATTGGTATGCCCGAGGCATGTACATTCAGGGCAGTTCTCAGTACAACCACCACGTCAAAGCTTACGGTCACCCTTCGCAATTCGGGTATAAAGACGTCTGTCATATCTGGCGGGCGGAGAACTGGAATCCCGAGGACCTGGTTCGGCTCTACGGCAGGGCCGGCGCCAGGTATTTCGTCGCACTCGCCAATCACCATGGAAACTTCGATTGCTGGGACTCGAAATACCAGCCTTGGAATTGCGTCAGAGTCGGACCGGGAAAGGATATCGTCGGTACCTGGGAAAAAGTTGCCCGCGCGCAGGGGCTGAGGTTCGGAATCACCGTGCATGGCACGCCGGGGCGGGTTTGGAAGGAGTTCATGCCGGTCCGCTATGGCAGCGATGCCACCGGTCCTTTGCAGGGCGTGCCCTACGATGGTGTTTTAACGAAGGCGGACGGCAGAGGCAAGTGGTGGGAGGGAATGGACCCGCAGCAACTCAACGGACGTCCGCACGGCAAAGACGAGCCCTGTCCAGAGTTCGTGGAGAACTTTATGTTGCGCACCCAGGATTTGATCGACAAATACAACCCGGACCTCTTGTATTTCGACGATAACCTCGATTGGTGGTTTGACGCGGGAGCGCCGGCGGGCAGAGAGTTGAACGTGTGGCTCGGCATGCCGGACCTTGCACCCCACATCATGGCGTACTACTACAACGCCAACCTCCGCCGGAACGCGGGCAGACTGGACGCGGTATTCAATATCAAAAATGTTCCCCGCGCGGTGCTGAGCACTCTGGTCCGTGATTTCGAAATGAGTCAGGCGGATGAAGTGGAATCCAATCCATGGCAAACGGACACCTGCATCGGGGGTTGGCATTACAGCCGGCCGATTTACGAGAATCATCGCTACCGCACGCCCGAGTCCATGATTCACCTTCTGGTCGATGTCGTGAGCAAGAACGGTAATCTGCTGTTGAACATACCCCTGCCTGGTCACGGCAGGCCCGACGACGATGAGTTCGCGTTTCTGGACAAGTTCGGCGCCTGGATGGCGCTCAACAGCGAGGCGATTTACGCCACCCGGCCTTGGAAAATCCATGGGGAAGGTCCGACGAAGGGCGGCGGTTCGCTGTATGGTGGCCGCGGCCCGCAATTTGTCGCGGGCGATATCCGCTTTACGACCAAGGGGGACTCGCTATACGCCACAGCGCTAGCTTGGCCCGAAGATGGAAAGCTTGTGATTCGGTCGCTCGCTTCGGATTCCCCGCATTACAGCGGCGCAGTCGCCAGAATCGGACTGCTGGGTTCGGAATCCAATCTCACCTGGTCGCGCGGTGCGGAAGGAGTCACGGTAAACTTTCCCGATAAGCCACCCTGCGATTACGCGTACGTACTCAAGATTAACCCCCTGGGAACGTGACTTATGACCATCCGTTTTCCGTGCAACTTGAGACTGCATGTACTCGCGATTGTGGTATCGCTGACTGTCGTCTCGTCAGCACAACAGACGGGCAGCGCTCCGTACCTGGATCCGAACTTACCGCCGGAACGCCGCGCCGCGGACCTGGTCTCCCGAATGACGCTGGAGGAAAAGGTACTCCAGATGCAAAACAGCGCGCCCGCGATTCCACGTCTCGGCGTACCTGTTTACAACTGGTGGAATGAGGCGCTGCATGGCGTTGCTCAGGGGCGCGCCACGGTTTTCCCCCAGGCTATTGCGCTTGGCGCGACATGGAATCCCGACCTGCTGCATCGCGTGGCCGACGCGATTTCTACGGAAGCGCGGGCCAAGTACCATGAAGCCCAGCGCCGTGCTCCTGTGCCCGAAGTCGGGCCCGGAGCCGCTCCCGGCCGCACCGCCGGGTTGACATACTGGTCGCCGAACATTAACATCTTCCGCGATCCCCGCTGGGGGCGCGGGCAGGAGACCTACGGCGAAGATCCGTACCTTACCGGCCGCATGGGCGTGGCGTTCGTTAAAGGCATGCAGGGCGACGATCCGCATTATTTGAAAGTGGTAGCCACGCCCAAGCACTATGCCGTGCATAGCGGTCCGGAGCCGCTGCGGCACACCTTCGACGTCAAGGTAAGCGAGTACGACCTCGTGAACACCTATCTCCCCGCCTTCAAGGCCGCGGTGACGGAAGGCAAAGCGGATTCGGTGATGTGCGTGTATAACTCGGTGGATGGCGTGCCGGGGTGCGCCAACGCGGACCTACTGCAAAAGCGCCTGCGGGATGAGTGGGGCTTCCAAGGCTACGTCGTGAGCGATTGCGGCGCCATCGGCGATATCTTCCGAAGTCACAAATATGTTGCCACTGAAGGTGAAGCGGCCGTGTCGGCCGTCAAAGCGGGCACGGACCTCACCTGCGGCGGCGAGTATCGGAGCTTGGTTGACGAAGTCAAGGCCGGCCACATCACGGAAGCTGAGATTACGCGATCGGCGGAGCGACTCTTTGTAGCGCGAATCCGGCTGGGCATGTTCGATCCCCCGGATCGCGTCCCCTACGCCAAGATTCCGTACTCCGAGAACGATTCCGCCGCGCACCGCGAACTGGCGCGCGTGGCGGAGCGCGAAGCCATCGTGCTGCTGAAGAACCAGGGTGGCTTCCTGCCTCTGAAATCCTCGGTAACCAGGATCGCGGTGGTTGGTCCGTCGGCGAACGATCCGATCGGCCTGCTGGGTAACTACAACGGCATCTCCTCGAAGCAGGTGACTCCGCTAGAAGGCATCCGGCAGCAGTTCGCCAACGCCAAAGTGCAATACTCCCTTGGCGCCACCTATACCAGCAGCACGCCGGCGTTGGTCGACGCGAACGTCTTCGTTACACCGGACGGCAAGGGCGGAGGTTTGCAAGCCGAGTACTTCGACAATCCGGATTTCCAGGGCCAGCCGAAGCTGCGCGGCGTGGAGACGCGTGTGTACTTCGACGCCAACATGGAAGAGCCCGCCGTGCTGGCGGCCGTCGCAGGCGACAGGTATTCCATCCGGTGGACAGGCACGTTGGTTCCCCCGGCCACTGGCGATTATGTGATATCCGCGCGCACCGGCATCTGGAACCGTGAGGGCAAGATCAAGCTGTTCCTCGATGACAAGGAAGCCAACACCAGTGGACCCGCGGGCGCCCGGCCGGCCGGACTGGGACCGGGGCAGGGGCAAGGTCCGCGCCGCGCAGGGGCGGTGCCTTTGGTGTTGGAAGGCGGACGCAGGTACGCCGTCAGAGTGGAATACACGCAGAACGGCCCCGGTGGCGGAGCCCAATTGAGCTGGATTCCGCCGGCTGCCGTGATGCTGGCTGAAGCCGGGAAGGTGGCGCTGGATTCCGACGTGACGCTGGTCTTCGTCGGCCTCAATGGGTCGCAGGAAGGAGAGGGTCATGACCGCACTGCGATTGACCTGCCGGAGCCGCAGGAAAGCCTGGTGAAGGCCATGATCGCTACCGGCAAGCCAGTGGTAGTGGTTCTGACTAGCGGGAGCGCAGTGGCCATCAACTCCGCCGCGGCGGGAGCCACCGCGATGCTTTCGGCCTGGTACGGCGGCGAGGAGGCCGGCACGGCGATCGCGGAGACTCTGGCCGGCGCCTATAACCCGGCGGGGCGTCTTCCGATGACGTTCTATAAGAGCCTTGACCAGGTACCTGCGTTTACCGATTACTCCATGAAGGGCCGCACCTATCGCTACTTCAAAGGCGAACCGCTGTACCCGTTCGGCTTCGGGCTGAGTTATTCCAGTTTTGCATATTCGGACTTGAGCGCGAAGCGTACCCCGACCGGCGCCGAAGTCCACGCGACGGTAAAGAATGCCTCATCGCGGGAGGGCGACGAAGTAGTTCAGCTCTACGTCAGTGGTGACGTGGAACAGGACGCGCCGATTCGCAGCCTGCGCGGATTTCAGCGAATTCACTTGGGTGCGAGCGAGAGCCGCGAGGTGAAATTCATCCTTCCGCCCGAGGGGCTGCCAAAATACAAGGTGGAGATCAGCGTCGGCGGCGGACAACCCGTTGGCGGCACCGCATGCGTAAAGGGTGTGCTCTAACGATTGCCGGCGCTTACTTGGCGAGCTTTTCCAACGTGACCAGCACGGCATCATTGCTGTGCATGGGCACCGAAAACTCAAACGCGCCGTCGGTTCCGACCTGGGTGACACGGTCGGTCTCCGGGAGGTCGCGCGTCAGATTCCTCAGTTCGTCGAGTTGTGCCGCGCTCAAGTCCTTGGGCGCCCCCATGTCGATGTAGGCCGAATACGCGTCATTGGAGCGGTAGCCGGTACGGTGAACCGTCAGTTTATAGCTGCCGGCCTTCAGATGGCTGACACTCAGCTCCACGAGTGGCGCGGGAGCGGCTGGAACAAGGCGGCCATAAAACGGCCGGTTGCTGACTTTCTGCTGGGGTTGCTGGAAGTCCCAGATTACGGCTGAAACGCCGTCCTTGTCGGCCGCGGCGAAGACTGCCCATCCTGGACCGGAACCTCGTTGCCCTGGACCGCATGAAGATACTTGTATGCAAAGTAGGCTGGCTTGCGGATGCCCTCGCGGTTCAACAGGCCAAACCCGCCGTGGAACGGCGTAGGCGGCGGCCCCGGCTCTTCGAAGAGATCGGTGTAAGTCCAATAGCTCATGCCTTGCAGCAAGCCTTGGCTGGCCTTGAGCTTGCTGAGAATGTAGGGCGCGCTGATGTATGAATCATGCACCAGGTCGCGCGGGGTGTAACTGGTGCTCCACTCCGTGAAGTGGAGGGGCAGGTTGGGGAACTTGGATGCCTGGATCTGCTCGCGAACCCTCCGCACGTCGCCGACGATGGCGTCCGGGGATGGGGACAGCTTCGTGTCTTCCTTGCCGTTCTCGTCGAGGAAACCACCGTCAACGCCGTAGGTACGGGTGGTGATGAAGTCAATCGCGGCACCGCTTTGCGCCACGTGACCGAGCAATTCCGGCACCCATGCGGCGCCGGCCGTCGACGGGCCGCCAACTCGCAGATTGGGATCGATCGCCTTAATGGTATTCGCCGTCAGGTCGTAAAGTTCGAAGTATGCTTTCTGGTCGCCTCCCTCCCAGAAACCGGACAGGTTAGGCTCGTTCCACACCTCGAAAAACCGCGTGCGCACTTCGGCCTGCCCATAACGTTTTTCGATTTGGTGAACAAACACCTCGATGAGGTCTTTCCACGCCGCCGGCGCCGGATGCGAAGTATTGCCCTGCCAATAGAAGATCTTGTTGCCGGACGTCTTCATCGCGTTCGGCGTGAAGCCCAATTCGACAAATGGCTTGATGCGGCGCGCCAGCAGATCATCGTAGAGCTGGTCTATTTTGGTCCAGTCGTAGATGTTCTTCCCGTTTTCGACTCGCACCGTGCCCAATACGTCGTGGAAGATCGCATGGAAACGAATGTAGCGGAAGCCGAGTTCATCGACCGCAGTCTTGAGCTGCTCCTGGCAGTCGTCGCGAATGAGTGTGCCGGGATAGTCGGAGCCGGCCGACAGGTCGAAGAACCGGTCGAGCGGTTTGGCCGCACGTGCTACGTCGAGGCGTATCTGGCGCGATGCCGGATCGGCGGCATCCACCGAAGAGATCATCGTGAGAAACATTAGACAGCCGGAGGCGAAGCCTGTCAGACATTTGTTGTGCGAATTCTGCATGTTGATTCCTTTGTAAATCCCTATGGCGCGATGCCCTATTGAACCGCGATGGTGACGTTGGCCTGGCTGGTGACTCCGCCGACGGTGATCGTTACGGCCACGGAGCTGCCGGGGGGGATCGAGTCGGGGATCTGCGCGTTCAGTTGCAGGACCCCGGCGGTCAAATCCGGGGCTTCACCGCAATAATTCACGTTGGCGGGTTGGCCTCCGATGGTGGCCGAGCACGCGGCCTGCGCCTTTGGGAGCGGTGCGCCGTTGTAAGCCGATAGGCGACCGTCGACGCCGGGTGGCGTGGTAGTTCCCTCGCCGGTAGCAAAGATAGAAATCCAATCGCCACGGGCGGCCGGGTGGCCGGTCCCGTTGACCGACTGATCCTGATTCAGGATTGCCCCTTGACCCGTGCCGGCTCCGCTGCTTGTGAAAATGCCGGGCCGCGTAGCGGCGATGGGAATCGGGAACGGCGCCGATGGGTTGCCCTGATAGACGACGACCAAGTTCGCCGTGCTCGAAGAAGCTACTTCATACGGCACAACGGCGTTGACCTGTCCCGGGCCGGCGTATATCAGCGGTGCGGGATTGCCGTTGATGAAGACTTGCGTGCCGGCGAGTGAGGTTTCCACCAAGCCGTTGGGGTCGAGCGTGAGGTTGGCTCCGGCGGCGGGGCCGAGACCGGTCCCCCAGATGGAGACGAGTTCGCCGGGGGAAATGGCTCCCGTATCGTAGGATGCGCCGTTGGTAACGGCGTTCACGACGGGCTGCGGCACCGCCATGACGCTTTGGGCTTGCGGGATCACCAGCAGGGTGATGGACTGAGTCGGAAATATCGTGTTCAGCCCGCCGCTGTTCACGCTTAGGTCGGACTGGCGTACGATCGCGCCCAGGTTTGCGCTGCTGTATTGCCAGACTTGGGCGGCGCCGGCGGGCGTGAAGTTGGCGAGCCCGATGGAATCGGTGAGAGCGCCGCTGGTCTTATTCAGGACAACAATGGTCAGCGCCGAATCGTAGCGCGTGGCGGCGAAGATGGAAAGTTCGTCGGGATTGTCGGAGGTGGCGGAAATGCTGGTACCTCCGAACTGCCCGCCGCTGCCATCGTAGTTCAGATAAGTCTTAAAGGCGAAGGCGGCGGGACTGGTGGGCGAAAGGGTGGTCCAAATCGTGCCGTAATCAAGTTGCTCGCGGCCAAAGATGCCCAGGATGTCGGCCTGCGCGATGGCGCCGGTCATGGCGTCCGGCGCACCCCAGTTATATTCCGTGATGGCGGTCTTGGTTCCGGGATAGTTGTCGGCCACCCACTGGCGCATGCGCGGTACGAGCGAGATGGCGACCTCAGCGCCGGTTGCATCTTGGAAGCCGCCGCCGGGCGGATAGTAGTTGGGATCCCACAACGCACGCGTCGAGGTCATGCGCAGGGTTTCCATAGCCGCGTCGCCCGCGCTGCCGCTCAGGCCGCCCGGCGCCACATACCCGTGAACGTCCACCGCATCCAGCAGGCGGTAGCCGTCTTGCTGCTCGAACTGCTTCATCTGCTGGAGGTAGTATGGAATCCAATACACGCTGCCATGCGCCTGGTAATCCAGCGGGTTGTCCCAGTATTGCCAGGGTGACTTACCCCAACCATCGTGCATGTCGAGGCTCGAAAACAACATGCCGCTCCAGCCGCTGGGCAACGGGCCGCTGACCAGGGCACTGGGGTCGGCGGCCTTCACTGCCTGGGCCCACTTGAGATTGCGGGCCATCATATCGTCGTAGCTCGCGGGTTGCGAATAGATATCGACGTGAACGCCATCCCACCATTCGGGCTCGTTATCCATCTCCCAGATGCGGACGCCGCCCGTGCGGGCGGGGCCATACGCGGACAAGATCTGGCTCACCCACTGCTGCGAGAAGGCAGGCGTAACGGATGTGTAGGCATCATTGGGATCGTTCACGATCTGCGCGCCGTTCACCAGGACGCCATTGCCGCAGTCCGAATTATAGGGATCGGTGGCCTTCTGCGCACCGTACTTCTGCACGCTGAAACTGCACTCGCCGCCGGATTTAGGGGCCCAGTCCATCAGGGAGACCGTTCCCATGCTGGCCGTGCCCGCAGCGAGGTTCGCGATATGAAACGCGTCGAAACCGGGGCTTACGCCGGCGTTCTCGAAGTACCAGTCGGAGGCGATATTCCTGATACTGTTCTGCCAGTTGAAACTGGTGGCACTATCGCCGCCCCATCGAAGCAGCGGTACGCGCATCATCTCCAGCAGCCCGTTGTCGGACCATTCATTAATCCCATAAATAAAGGGGCTGATAGGGTGAATGTTTGCCGCGGCATCGACGGCCAGCACGGGTATAGATTGCGCGTCGGCGGCCAGGCCAACCAGCAGACCCAGGCCAAAAACGAGAAGCGGCTTCATATATCGCCTATTTTAATCCGGGGCTTATTGACGCTGATGCTTCGCCTTATGGAAACTACTTGGCCCAGGCCTCCCCTTCCGGCGTGCGCCGCCATGCGAAATATTCGTCCAATACCTTGAGCGCTTCGGCGCTTGGAACCGGTCCCGTGTGGGGTGTCTGCGCGAAGTACATCACCACAGGTTGGGCGTCGCTGAAGGCGGGCCACGCGGGAACGCCTTCTCCGTTCGGATCGCCGCGCTTGGCGAAGTTCGTCCAGTAGGTAGCCATGGCGTCCGAGATTGCTATATCCGACTTCGTGATCTGCGGATTCGACGGATTGAGATGTTGGAAAACGTAGGCCACATCCGCGCCGTGCGGCGAGCCGTACCCCGCCCGTGGAGAATCGGCTGGATATTCGGGGTGCTGATCGAAACAGTAGTAGAACACCTTGGACTTTCCGCTCTGCGCTTCGAGTCGCGCCCAGATCCAGGTGTGCCAGCCGAAAGCCGCATCGCGGGTGAGGTCGCGCGCGGTCTTCGCAACCGTTCCCGAGCCTGGTGGATAAGCGGCGATCAGCTTGTCCGCGAACGGGCCGTAGCGCCCCTTCACGGCCGCGACATATTCCTCCGGGGTTTTGGGCGGTGAAAAACTCGCGCCTTCATCCGAGTTGTAGCCCACCAGAATGGGCGTGTCGTTGTACCGCTTCGCCTCGTACAACTTGTACTGATCGTCGGGAATCACCCACCCGTCGATGATTGGCCAAGCCAGGCCCATACCGCGGCCGCCTGCTTGAAGCTTGTCAGCGGGCAATTTCCGCAGTTCCGCAATCGACGAGGCCCCTGCGGCTTTGGCGTACGCTTCGCCCGAGCGCTCTGCATCGGGCAGGCGCTTCAGGTTCTCGCCCGGAAAAGTCGTTGGCCGCGGCGGTCCGAACGATCCGCCGCTCTGCGAAATGGCGCCTTGAAACAGCCCTTTCGCTAACGGCGACGCGCACAGCATGCTCACCGCGATCCCCCCGGCCGATTCGCCGAAAATGGTCACGCGGTGGGGATCGCCCCCGAATGCGCCGATATTCCTCCGCACCCATTGGAGCCCCTCGATCATATCCAGCAGACCGTAATTCCCCGAGACATGATTCCGGCTCTCGGCGCTCAGATCCGGATGTGCCAGAAATCCGAGTCGGCCCACGCGGTAGGCGATGCTCACCAGTGCCACTCCCCTTTGGGCGAGTTTCTCCCCGCTGTAGTTCGGTTCCGAGGTAGCACCCGCATTGAACCCGCCGCCATAAATCCAAACCAATACAGGAATGCGGTCGTGCGGCGCCGCCGAGGTCCAAACATTCAAATACAGGCAATCCTCGCTCGTTTCGGTTCCCTGACCCGCTCCGGGAGCTCTCATCCCCTGCACACACGAGGGCCCGAATTTAACGGCTTGCCGGACTCCCTCCCATTTCGCCGCGGGCTCGGGAGCGCGCCAGCGGAGATCGCCGACGGGCGGCGCCGCGAACGGAATGCCCCGGTAGACCGTCAGGTTGCCTTCGACGGCACCTTGCACCAACCCGCCCTCGACCTTCACTGCCGCCGTCATCTCGTCGGCGCAAAGCGCGGCCGCGATCATTGCGAGCAGTAGAATTCTCTTCATCGCAACCGCCTCCTTATGGCTTCGCCGCGAGTTCGTAAATGCTGATGCTGTAGCGCGGCAGAGTCAGTGTATCGGGAATAGAACCGGCCGGCGAACTGGTGACGGCCGGGTTCTGGATGTCGTCGCCGCTGGGGGCCAGCCTCCACAAGGCGCCCTTGCCCGCGAGCGAAGCGCCCGTGATGCTCAGCTTGAGCGCTTGATCGCCGTCCGTTGGATTTAGCACAGCCACGGTGAGGGTCTGGTGGTCCGCGGTCCAGGCGGCGGCCACGTCCAACGGAAACGTGGCGCTGCCGGCGTTGACAGCGGGTTGTTCGCCGCCCACCGGGTCTGTCACCTTGGGTTGGGGCGAATTGCCCGAGACTTCCACCGGGATCGAACCGAAGTGGTCGCGATAAATCTTGAAGACCTCGCCGTTGGCGTTCAGCTTCACGGGCGCTCCATTGCGGCTGAGCAGCGAGGTAGCGAAAGTGTAGCCCGCCATCTGAAAGATGTCGGAATGGCGGAACATTTCGTGGAAAACCCAGGCGTACGCCGGATATGTCGGATACTTACCGTTACCCGCATAGGCCCATTCGTCCATATTGATGGGCTTGGGATGGGCCACCAGTTCCGGCAGGACCTTTTCGTATTCTTTGTAAGTCTCGTATTTGATGCGCACGTGGTTGGCCGGACGACGCATCCAATCGGTGATCGGCTCCTTGGGATCGTTCGGCACTTGTTTGCCTTGGGCGAGATCGAAGTGCGTGCCGCCGTAGTTGTAGAAGTGTTCGCTGATCAGGTCGATATTGTCGAAGCAATTCTTGAGCAGATTGCCGGTCCAATCCGCGGGGGACATGATCTTCGGCACCAGATCCGTGCCGAGTTTCAGGGCCTCCTTGGAACCGGTCATGGTGTCCGGCATGGCGCCACTGGCGATCAGCACGATGGCCGGATCCGATTTCCGCATGGCCTTGGCGAACAGGTTGTGCTTGTGTTCGAACTGCTCGAGCGGCATATACCCATACTGATAGCTGCCCCACATTTCATTGCCGATGCCCCAGAATCTCACGCGATAGGGCTCGGGATGGCCGTTGGCGGCGCGCAGTGTGCCCATTGGACTGCTGACGGCGCCATTGACGTATTCGACATATTGCCCCGCCGACCACGCGTCGCCGAAGCCGGCGTCCACGGTGATATAAGCTTCCACGCCGAGGAGCTTGCACATCGTCATGAACTCCTCGGTGCCGACATCGTTGGATTGCAGCGTGCGCCAGACCGGGTCCATTTCGGGCGGGCGTTTGTCGGGGTCGCCAATGGCGTAACGCCATTCAAAGGCGGAAACGTAATTGCCGCCGGGCCAGCGATACACGCCGGAGCGAAGACTCTTGAGGGCTGCCATGGCGTCGGGGCGGAAACCGTTGACGTTGTCCGCCGGCATCAGCGAAACCGCGCCGGCGCGGAAGGAACCTGTTCCCATGCCACTGATTTCGAATTGCGCCGTGCCGGACTTTTCCGCCTTGAATGAGAAGGTGAACTTCTTGTATGAAGTCCTCAGCGGACCGAGAGACACCATCTGGCGCCCTTCGGGATTGTTAGCGTCCCAGACGATGCCAACCGAAACCTTTGCCGTGGGGTCGCCGGCCAGTTGGATGCGCCCGTTATACGTGGCGCCCTCCACGAAGCTGAGACCGGATTGCCGGATGCCCCGATGTTCCGAGCCTTCCAGTTTGATGAGCGGCGAGTGTTCGCCCACGAAGGGATTCTTCGTGTCCATGAGAACCGATTCTGGTGGGCCGATGGGGACCCATCGCCGGGCAGGGCCGCGCCCTCGCCCCGGCCCGCGCCCTGCTCCGCCGGCGTCGGGTGGCGTTGCTGTCGCCGGTACGACCGGATTGTAGAACTTGCGGTCGTCGAGCATCTCGCTCCAAAGACCGGTGTAGACCAGGCTCCCGGCGTGCTCTACAAACTGGCCATAGAGATAAGGAGAAATGGCGGCGCCGGTTTTGGAGGCGTCGACGCTAGCGCTCACGGTCTGCCCGGCGCCCGTCTGGGCCACCGCGGCGAGCGCAACGAGGAGGAAATACGAGATTTTCATATTCTTCGGAACAAAGGCGAAGTTGTGCAGCATGCCCGGCCTAGTACTACTTGCATAAATTAGAGTAAATACGTTGGGGCTTGGTCTGGTGGACGACAGTCTTGGTCCACTCGAAGGGCGAAGCTTTCGGATTGTAAACCTCGACAAAGGCGTCGATGGCATCCCTGAGCTGGCGGGGAGAGGTGAAGCTGGCGCCGCGCAGCGCCGCGCGACTCATAATACTGAACCAGCACTCCACCTGGTTGAGCCAGGAGCTGTAGGTGGGGATGAAGTGCAAGTGGACATTGGGATGCGCTTGCAGCCATCGGTCCCGCTTGGGCTTGTGGGTATTCAAGTTGTCCAGCACCACGTGAATCATCCGGTCCGGGTGGTCCGCTACGATGCCATTCATAAAGTCCAGAAACTCGCGGCGGCGGCGCCGCGGGTAATGGCCTGTCTGCACTTGGCCGGTCAGGATGTTCAGGGCGGCAAAAAGGGTCGTGGTACCGTGTCGCTTATAGCAGTGACTGAAACCGTTCACCGCTTTGCCATCTGGGAGGCGGAGAAAGCCCTGCGCGCGTTCCAGCGCCTGAATATGCGGTTTCTCGTCGACCGACAGCACCACCGCGTGTTCCGGAGGATTCAGATAGATCCCCACCACATCGGCGGCTTTGGGCCCAAACTCGGGATCGGTGCTGATACACCAGCTCCGTCGCCGCTGTAACTGGATTTTGTACTTGCGCAAAATCCGCCACGTGTGCGCCGCACTGACATCGCCCAAAGCCTCCGCCAACAAGCGGCCGTTCCATTGCGCATAGCCGCGCGGCGGGTCCTGATCGAGCAGCGCCAGCACGCGCCGGTCGGTTTCCCGGTCGTACCGCCGAGGCTTGCCGGTGCGGGGGGCGTCCGACAGCGCATTCAAACGGTCCCGCACGAAGCGCTGCCGCCATTTAGAAACACGCGCCAGTCGTGTGTGCAACCTTCTGGCAATTTCCACAACCGCAACGCCTTGGTGCGACATTAGAATGATCCGGGCGCGATCCACCAGCCGTTGCTCTCCGCTGCCCTTGCGTGTCCAGGCGCGCAACACCTGCTCTTCCTGCTCGGTCCGGCGTATTTCAGCCGTCTTTGATCGGGACATACCCGATTATCTCTATTAACTGCTATTTATGCAAGTTAATACTAGATCGCAGTGCCCGTTCGCACCGCTGTCGCGACCGGCATACTAGCGACCAGCCTACCTCAAAGCAAAGACTCTTGCTGAAACGGCAGGGCATGATTCTGAAGGCGATCCGCCTCGGCGCTGGTGTGCGTGCCTGATACCCGACGCGATACTGCCTGAGATTGCCTGCGTATTGGTCGATGAAGGCGAGGGGCGCGTTTGCGGCCCATTTCGCGAGGAAGTCAGGTCGAACGGTCCCGTCCTTCACAGGCAGATCGAGGTAGAGGGGAGGATTCTTCGGGTTGGAAGATCACACCGCCACGCTGGCCAAGGACTCGCCAGGGTGACAAACAGGCGATCGCCGGGAACGAGGCCGACGGACAGCCTGACCTCCGAGGCGCCGCCCGATGCCATCACACGCGCGAGTTCCTTGAACTGATGAAACCCAGCCAGATGTGGTTCCGCATCGGCCTGAAGCACCCTGCCCACCTCGGTCACATGCGCTGAGGTGGGCGACTGTGGAGATGAGTTCTTGCTGCCGCTTCGCCTTCTCTTCTGCGCCTACTGGGGTAGATATTCCTCGGCCACGCTCAACCACCCTGCTTTTCAACAATTCTAGGACGTCCGAGATCTCGTTTTGGGGCAAACCATCGTCCAATCGACTGTGCCTGCCACATTGGGTTTATGCGGTAGACGTCCAGCGGTCGCTGCTGGACGTTGAATGCATAAGTCCAGCATTTCCAATAAATGCGTGGATCCATTACTACGATTACTGCGTTAAGAAGGGCAATCCAAATGTCCGATTTGGCTGTAACTTATTGAAAAGATGGAGCGGGAGACGGGACTCGAACCCGCGACGTCCAGCTTGGGAATATGGCATTCGTTTGAATATAGAGAACATCTGCGGCCATTACGGTGCATTCTGACCATATGCAACCACCGAGATTCAACAACTTGCCTGAAAACCCCGCTTAACGGAGTAAACGGAGTAACGAAATCCTTCGTCAGCGGTCCGTTCTTTTCTTCTTCTCCCTCCCCTGGATCGCCCAACTCGTGCTGTCGCGGCAGCATGTTGAGGCGAACCTTTGTCGTCAAGTGGGTATCCCCTTGACTCAGTTGCCCCCAACCTGTTGTGCCGCCTGCTGTGCGAATTTGAAACCGCCGATTAAGGTATCGTAGGTCTTCGGCGAGGTGGTGGCTGCCTGTTGCATGAGCCGGAAAAAGAGCTTGCCGCGGCTTTTCGACTTCCGGCGGTTGAACCGAAAGGTGTATTCATCCAGGTAGTAGGACAGATGTTGGGGTGCCACTGCGCCTTGGTGGGTACCGAGCAGCCACCGCTTCAGCAAGCCTGCGATCCGGTGCACGCGCGGCATCAGCGTGGAGGCCTCCTTCCTCCGTCCCCGCAGTACCGTGATCTCCCGCTGATATCCCTTCTTGTCCAAGCCCGAGTAGCCTTGCCAGCCGTCCGTGTGGAGCGTACTTCCCGGCTCAACGCAATCAGTGACGAAGGTGTGCAGGCTGGCGGCAGAGGCGTCTTCAATCACCCGCATCCGAATCCGTCCAATGCCCGGACCATCGGCCTCGGCGGCTATGACGACCAAGACTTTACTTTCGGTTTGCCTGCCTGCGACGCCCTCTTCCAATCCACCAACCATGGTTTCGTCCACCTCGACCCAGCCCTTCAACCGATCACGATCCGGCCGCACCATGGCGCGCCTCAACTTATGCAGCCACGTCCAGGCAGTCTCATAACTCCCCAACCCCAAGACCCGCTGCAACCCTAGCGCGCTGGTGCCGTTCTTCTGACTCGTCACGTACCACATCGCGCGGAACCACATCACCAGCGGCTTCCGGGTGTCCTGGAAAATGGTGCCTGCCGTCGCCGAGGTCTGTCGCCCACACGCGCAGCACTGGAACAAAGTGGCCCGAACCATGACGGCCCTCGATCCCTGACAACGCGGGCATCGAAAGCCATCTGGCCACCGCAGACTCACCAGGTATGCCCGGCAGCCCTCCTCGGTCGAAAAGCGCTCCTCGAACTCCTGGATGGTTCGCGGGTAATCCTCCACCGCCCAAATCTACAGGTTGGGGTCAGCTGAGTCAAGGGGATACCCATTGTCGTCAATTCATTTACGCCCTGACATCCCAGTGGCTACCGGCGGCCTTGAGAAAGCTGACCGAATACTTGATCGCACGGAGTTCACTCCGCTTACCAAGCAGAAACTTCGGAAGCTGGAAGCCGTTGAGTGCGTCCGCCTGAAGCGAGATTCCGCCACCCAGTCCCTGGGCTTCGCCTCCCGGCCCTTCGTTCTTTGTGGCCTGCCGATCAAGAGGCCAGCGAATGGTGTCTTGCTGCACGAACGCCGAAACGGACAATTCCTGCTGCAGGTCACCGGTCATCCTACCTATGGGCTGCCGTGGGGCCAGGATCGCTTGGTTCCCCTTTTTCTCGCCACCTTGGCGGTCCGGCAGCAGCGCCGCACGATCACGTTCTCCAGCGCTCTTGAAATGTTGGACACATTCGGCATGCAGCAGGGCGGTTCCCAATACCGCCGGCTGATCGGCGCTTTCCAGCGCATCTTCGGCGCCACCATCTTCTTCGGCTCTGATATTCAACTGGAAAAGGCCGCAGTCGTCCACCACGCGCGGTTCAACTTTATGAGCGAGGCGCGCATTTGGTACTCTCGCGATCCCGGTCAGCCGAACCTGCCGGGTGACTGCCAGAACATGATTGTGCTGAGCGAAGAGTTCTACCGGGAAATCCAGAGCCATCCCATCCCTGCCGACCTGGAGGCGGCCAAGGCCCTATCGTCTTCGCCAGCGGTTCTTGACCTCTACATGTGGCTGTCGTACCGCTGCTTCGCAGCGAGGGGAGAGGAGCGCGTACCGCTGTTTGGAGACTTCGGCCTGGTGAATCAGTTGGGGAGTGCCACTTATGCCCGTCCCCGGAAGTTCCGAGAGCGATTGGAACGGTGGTTAGATTTGGTGCGCATGATGTGGCCGGAATGCCCGGCATTCATCAGCCTGGACGGTCGAGCGATCATCGTCAAGCGCGCATATGCCATTCGGCCTGCGGGGAGCAACGATGTTTGTGCCTAAGATCGACGACGGGCTGCCTGTTCGGCAAACGGCCTTGGCCGAAATTGACCGAGTCGTTTCGGAGCGACTGGGCCGTGCGCGGATAGCTGGAAACGCGCAACCGGCGGCATTCTACCGGCAGGTGGCCATGTACCTGGCGAAGCGGGTAGGCGGTTGGAGCCTCACGAAGATCGGGAAGTTCTACAACGGCCGGCACCACACAACCGTGTGCCACGCAATTCGCCGAATTGAAGCACTGCGCGAGGTCAACCCTGACGTGGACGGTTTGTTGGCCGTTCTGATTGATCAGATCAAGGCAGTTAGCGTCCGCACATCTAGCCGGCGAGAACGTGTAGTGAGACGGATCGCCATCACCGAGTCGGTTTCACCAATTACGGAGGAGTTCTTGATGAGTCTTGCAGATCGCCTCGCCAGCCACCTCAAAGTGAGAATTGACGAGATTCTTGCCACACGTCTGTTGGATGCGGGTTCTGGGAGAACGTGAACGCGGTGCCCTGGAGCGGGTGCTCTGGGTAGGGATTCCGGCGAAGCTGAACACTCATTCCGGGATGATGCCGAACGGCATTCCGGGATGAACCCGAACACTATCGGAGGGTAGCGACGCTGGCACCCTCGATTATGCAAAAAGTGTTCGGCTTCGTCAAGGAAAACCTGTCCGGAGCGTAGCAGAGGAAGAGCGCCGCTAGTGGAGAAAGCGGTGCTGGGAATCCCTCCATCGTGGTGATCCTGCCCATCTTGTTACTGTCGTATGCGGTGAACCGAAGGGCGTGGTCGGGTCCGACCGCGATCTGGTAAGGGAAGGCGCTGGCGGTTCGCGCAAGTTCCCTCGCCTTCAAAGGACAGGTTCCGGCCCTTCAAGACCGTTCCGTATATCGGCCCGATAAGAAATTTCTTTCGGGCGCGCCCTTCCCAAGGCGCAACCTGCGATGCTAATCTGGCAGTAGCTCACCGCGAAACGAACGGGTTCTCCGGGGCCATCCGTGGACCCACGTGCGGTTCTCACCCTTAAGCTCCATGCGGAGCTGACACTCAGCAGACAGATTCGCTACTCGTCGCTTTTTGCGCGGCAACATATTTCACTTTTTGGACACGACGAGACCCGTGGTCCTCAAATGGGACACGTGTCTCCCGGAAGGATTGGCGCTTGACGACGCTCCCCTTACTGGACAGCCCGCTGCTTTATACGGCAGCGTCGTCAGTCGCTGCGCCTAAACGGGCAGTCCGGGGCCTCGTACAAATTGAAGCTTCGCCGCCCGCGCTGATTCCGTCGCGACCCCTTCAAGAGGGCGAACAGTACCGATTCCACTTCGACATGACGAAGTGCATTGGCTGCAAATGCTGTGTGGTCGCCTGCAACGAACAGAATGGTAATCCTGCCGAGTTGAACTGGCGACGTGTCGGGGAGGTGGAAGGCGGCTACTATCCTGAGACGCAGCGCCACTATCTGTCGATGGGCTGCAACCACTGCGTGGAGCCGGCGTGTCTGATCGGCTGTCCGGTGAAGGCCTATACCAAGGACCCCGCCACAGGCGTAGTGATGCATAGCGCCGAAGCTTGCATCGGCTGCCTGTACTGCACCTGGAACTGCTCATATGGCGTGCCGCAATACAACCCCGATCGGGGCGTGGTAGGCAAATGCGACATGTGCCACAACCGATTGAGCGACGGGATGGCCCGGCGTGTGTGGCGGCGTGTCCGGAGGGCGCCATTGCGATCGAGATCGTGAACATCGCCCAATGGCGGCGCGACTACCTTTCAGCCAACGCACCGGGACTTCCTTCGGCGGACGACAGCATTTCAACGACCCGCGTGACATTGCCCGATAACCTGACGCCCGACCTGGGGCGTGTGGATACGAACCGCGTGCAACCTGAGGCCGCGCATTGGCCCCTGGTTTTCATGCTGGTGCTGACGCAGATGTGCGTTGGAGCGTTTATGGCGCTTTGGCTGCTCGGCTTCTACCACGCGGGAAACGACTTGAAAGTTGCCGCTCTGGCCTCGCTGGTACTGGCCGGGGCCAGTCTAGGTACCTCGATTCTGCACCTCGGGCGTCCGATTTATGCGTGGCGGGCCATGCGGGGGCTCAGACGTTCCTGGCTGAGCCGCGAAGTGCTGACGCTTTCGTTGTTCGCATGCGCAGCAGGCGTATTCGCGGGCACAGTGTTCCTCGGGCTGCCTGGGCGGAGCGCCGCGGGTTTCGCAACGGCGGTCGCAGGCCTCGCGGGCATAACCTGCTCGGCGCGCATCTATATCGTACGCGCGCGTCCTGCGTGGTTCAGCGGCTACACCCTCGCCGAGTTCTTTTCGACGGGCTTGCTGTTGGGCCCAGTCTTCGTACACATGTTCATGCCACAGATACCCGTCGCGATTCCGGTCGCAGCGTGCACCGGCGCCGCGGCGCAGCTCGTCACGCAGTTCGGGAAATTTCTTTGGCTATCGCGGTCGGAGATCTTCGAGCTTCGGTCTTCCGCCCTCTTGCTTGGCGGCCGCCTGCGGGCGCTGTTCGGGACCCGGCTTGCGATCCTGATCGCGGTCGGGATTGCGATCCCCCTGGCTGCTTCCTCGCCGCGGCTCATGGGCGGGGCCTTCGCCATCGCGCTGGCGGGCGAACTGCTCGGGCGGCACCTCTTCTTCGTCACAGTGGTGCCCAAGAACATGGCGGCGGCCTTCGCAGGCTCCAGGAGGGCGGCGTGAACTGGAGACGAATGATCGGGCTGGATAACCTCGCCGTGGAATATCGCTTCGCGCGCAGCGAGTCCACGGGGTATACCTCGGTGCAGAAGATTCCCGAGCGCTGGATCGAAACCACGTGCGGGTATTGTTCGGTTGGCTGTGGCATGGAGATCGGCGTAAGGGGCGGAAGGGCTGTGGCATCGAGGCCGCTCGCGTCGCATCCGGTGAATCGTGGCAAGCTTTGCCCCAAGGGTTTGTCGGAGCACTACACCATTGGAGCCGAGAATCGCGCCAAGTACCCGCTGCTCCGCAGGAACGGCAAGCTGGAGCGGGTTAGTTGGGAGGAGGCGCTGGCGACGATGGTCGAGCGTTTTCGCAAGGCGCAATCGAGCCATGGACCGGGTGCGCTGGGAGTGCTGAGCACCGGCCAACTCGTGACGGAAGAGTTTTACACGCTCGGCAAGCTGGTACAGCTCGGCTTCGGCACGAACAACTACGACGGCAACACGACTCTTTGCATGGCCAGCGCCGTTTCGGGCTACAAGCTGTCGTTCGGCAGCGATGGCCCTCCCGGCAACTACCAGGACATGGAACTGGCCGACGTGGTCCTGCTGCTCGGCGCGAATATCGCGGACAATCATCCGATTCTGTGCCAGTATCTGGAAGCCAATCGCAATAAGACTTTGATCGTGGCCGACCCGCGTGTGACGAAAACCGCCATGCTGGCGGATCTGCACTTGCCGGTCAAGCCGCGGTCGGATCTAGCGCTGATCAACGGGATCGCGCATATCCTCGTGCGATTCAACCTGATCGATCGCGAGTACATCGAGAAGCACACATCGGGTTTCGCCGAGTTGGAGAAGTTTCTGGCGGGCTATCCTCCGGAACGAGTCGCCGCCATAACGGGCCTGAGCCAGGAAGCGATTTTCAAGACAGCGCTCCTTTATGGAAGGGCCAAAGCCGGCTTTATCGGCTGGACGATGGGCGTCAACCACAGCACGCTGGGCACAGCGACGGTCAACGCGATCTGCAACCTGGCGCTGCTTACCGGACAGATCGGGCGTCCCGGGGCGGCGCCGTTTTCGATCACCGGCCAGTCGAATGCTATGGGCACGCGCGAGGCCGGCTTTACTTCAAGCATGCCGGGTTATCGCAAGTTCGACAATCCGGCGGACCGCGCGGAGCTCGCGGCTCTGATGGGCGTTGCCGAAGAACGGCTGCCTGCTAAGCGCGGTCTCGCCTATCCCGACATCGTCGAAGCGGCCGTCGCGAAGAAGATCCGCGCGCTGTGGATTATCGCAACCAACCCGCTGGTGTCCTATCCCAACCAGGGCGTGCTGCGTCACGCTCTTTCGAACCTCGATTTCCTGGTTGTGCAGGATGGCTATCATCCGACGCCGACCACCGAACTCGCCGACTTGGTTCTCCCGGCGGCTATCTGGGGCGAAAAGGAGGGTACGTACACCAACTCCGAACGCCGCGTGAGCAAGGTCAACAGAGCCGTAGACCCGCTGGGTGAGGCGCGCCCGGATTTCGACATATTCCTGGGGGCCGCGGAGCAACTCGGCTGCCGCGAAGAATTGTTTCCCGGCTGGACCAAGCCCGAAGACGCATTCAACGAATGGCGGCGGGTCTCGCGCGGACGCCTGTGCGATTACTCCGGGATCAGTTACGATTTACTCGCGAGGGAAGGGGCTGTGCAGTGGCCTCTACCAGAAGGCACGGCGCCGGAACTGGCATCCCGTCTATACTCTGGCGGTATTTTTCCCACACCCGACGGGCGGGCCAAGCTGATCTGTGCGGACTGGGCGCCGTTCCCAGAACAGCCGGGCGGAGAATATCCTTTCATCCTGAACACCGGGCGAACGGTGGAGCACTGGCACACGCGCACGAAGACGCGCGAGACGCCCATATTGGAACACCTATCGCCGCGTGCATGGCTGGAAATGAACCCGCGCGATGCGCAACGCCTCGGTTTGCGCAGCCACGATGCGGTCGACGTGATCTCCCGGCGCGGTAGAGCGCGCGCCATCGAACTGCGGTTGACGGAGATCACAGGGCCGGGCCAGGTGTTCATGCCTTTTCATTTTTTCGAAACCAACGTAAACGAAGTAACGCAGAGCGCCTTCGACCCGATTTCCCGTGAACCTAATTATAAGCAGTGCGCGGTTCGCGTCGAGCGCTCGGGAGCAAGCACATGAAACGCCTTGTAGTTGTCGGTAATGGTATGGCCGGGGTGGCCTGTGTCGAGCACATTCTGAAGCGCAATCCGGACTTCGAAATCACGATCTTCGGAGATGAAACTCACCCGAATTACAACCGGATTCTGCTTTCCATGGTGCTGGCCGGCGAAAAATCGGCCGATGAGATCGTGCTCAACGACATCGAGTGGTACCGGTCGCACAATATTCACACACGGCTGGGAGTGAGGATTTCACAGATCGACCGCCAAAGCCGCACTGTAATCGACGAAGAAGGCCAGTCGACCGTTTACGACAAGCTGATCCTGGCTACGGGCAGCAGCCCGTTTATTCCGCCGGTTCCGGGCGTAGACAAAGGCAACGTGCACGTTTTCCGAACGCTGGACGATACCCGCGCGCTGCTCGAAAAAGCGCGGCAGGGTCTGAAAACCGTGGTCATCGGCGGCGGATTGCTGGGCCTGGAAGCAGCCCGCGGTCTGCAGGTACGCGGGTGCGAGGTGACGGTGGTTCACCTCATGGATACGCTGATGGAGCGCCAACTGGACGCCACGGGAGGCGTGTATCTGAAGCGGCGCATCGAAGGCCTCGGCATCCGGGTGATGCTGCCTAAGCAGACGGCCGCTTTGCTGGGCAACGGGCGCGTGGAGGGCCTGCGTTTTACAACGGGAGAAGAACTGAAAGCCGAGCTGGTGGTGATCGCGGCAGGCATCCGGCCCAATGCCGCGCTGGGCCGCCAAGCTGGTTTGGAAGTGAACCGCGGCATCGTGGTCAACGACTTCATGGAGACTTCGGACCCCGCTATCTTCGCGGTTGGAGAATGCACGGAGCATCGCGGCCAGATATTCGGCCTGGTTGCACCACTATTCGACCAGGCGCGCGTTCTGGCGGCCACGATCACCGAAAATCGCGGACCTGTATTCTCCGGCGCCGCGCCGGCCGCGAAACTGAAGATCATGGGAGTGGATATTTTCTCGGCGGGCTCGATTGACGAGGCGGAAGCCGGCGTCGAAGCCATCCGCTACGAGGACCCCGCGCTAGGCGCATACAAGAAGCTATTGCTCAAAGACAACCGCTTGCGCGGCATGATCCTGGTCGGCGACGTACAGGACGAGCACATCTATATGGATTGGATGCGCAGCGGAACGGATCTTGGGCCGCTGCGGCGGCAGTTGCTATTCCCTCCAGCGCAGGATCCCGGTCTGGAAGTGGCCGATATGCCGGACAGCGAAACCATTTGCGGGTGCAACGGCGTGCGCAAGGGCGACATGATCCAGGCAATCCACAAGCATGGCATCACCACGCTGGGTCAGTTGAAAGCGCGGACCAAAGCTTCGACGAGCTGCGGCAGTTGCACCGGCCTTTGTGAGAAGCTATTGCGCGCCATTGCGCCGGACTTTCAGGAAGAAACCAGGACGACGCTCTGTTCCTGCGTGCCCTTCTCCTACGAGCGCCTGCGCGAGATTGTGCGCGGACAGAAGCTGAAGTCGGTCGAGGAAGTGCTCGCGGTATACGGCAACCGCAAAGGCTGCGAGGTCTGCAAGCCCGCGCTCAGCTACATGCTCGACATGCTGTGGTGCGGCGACCATGAGGAAGACCGGTCGGCGCGATTCATTAACGACCGGGTACACGCCAATATCCAGAAGGATGGAACGTTTTCGGTGGTACCGCGGATGCGCGGTGGCGTCACCTCGCCCGATGAACTGCGCCGGATCGCGGACGTGGCCGACAAGTATCACATACCGATGGTGAAGGTGACGGGCAGCCAGCGCATCGACCTGCTGGGGGTGAAGAAAGCGGATCTGCCGCATGTGTGGCGCGATCTCGGCATGCCGTCCGGCCAGGCTTACACGAAGGGCGTGCGTATGGTGAAGACATGCGTTGGAACGGAGTTCTGCCGATTCGGCGTGCAGGATTCCACCCGTGCGGGAATTGAATTGGAGCGGCGCCTGGAAAACCTGTTTACGCCGCACAAGTTTAAGATGGGCGCCGTGGGTTGCCCGCGCAATTGTGCCGAGGCAACCGTGAAGGATCTGGGACTGGTCGGCCAGGAAGGCAGTTGGCAAGTGGTGGTGGGCGGTGCGGCCGGCAAGACGGTTCGCAAAGCCGATCTGCTGATGACGGTAGAGACCACCGCGGAGGCGCTGGAAGCGGCCGAACTGTTTTTCCAGTACTACCGCGAGAATGGCAACTACCTGGAACGTAGCTACGACTTTGTGGAGCGGCTGGGCATCGAGAAGATCCGCAAAGAGACGGTGTACGCGCCGGACGAGGAGAAGCGGAACTTGCTCGATCGGCTGCATCGCTCGAAGGCGATTGCTAGCGACGCGTGGCTGGAACGGGACCGCCCGGCGAATGCCACACAGTTTTTGCAGATCGAGCCGATGGAAAGGATCGAGGAGGCTCAACAGGTATGACCAACCCAGGTAAGTGGACCAAGATTACACGAATCGAGAATATTCCTCCGCGGGAGGGTCGGCCGGTCAGGATCGGCAATCTCGAACTTGCGATCTTCAATCTAAACGGCCGAGTCGTCACCATTGAGAACGCTTGCCCCCACAAGGGCGGCCCTCTTGGCGATGGAATCGTAACAGGAACGGCGGTGGTTTGCCCGTTGCATGGGCGATGCTTCGATCTGGAGACGGGCATGCCGGTGCGGGCGTCGGAGCCCGCCTGTCTGGCTGTCTACCCGACGCGCGTGGAAGACGGCGTTGTTCTGGTCGATCTGGCCGCCGGAGAGCGCGCGATGGACGCGGACGCGGCATAGCCCCAGTCGGAACGCCACCGATATGACTCTAAGAAGCAAAGCCATCAGCATCCGGCTCTCGGATTTTTCTAGCGCGCCGATGCGCGCGTTCCACATGTCGTGGTTCGCGTTCTTCATCTGTTTCTTCGGATGGTTCGGGCTCGCCCCGCTCATGCCGGTCATCCGCCAGGAGCTACATCTGACCAAGGCGGAGATCGGCAATCTAACCATCGCTTCGGTCGCGATTACCGTGATTGTCCGGGCGCTGATCGGGTTTGTTTGCGACCGCATCGGGCCGCGGCGAGCTTACACTTGGCTGCTGGTGCTGGGCTCGCTGCCGGTGATGGCGGTGGGGCTGGCGCACGACTACCAGACATTTCTGTTGTTCCGCCTGGCGATTGGAGCGATCGGCGCGTCGTTCGTGATTACGCAGTACCACACGTCGGTGATGTTCGCGCCGAATATCGTGGGCACCGCCAATGCGGCGTCCGCGGGTTGGGGAAATCTGGGCGGCGGAGTGACGCAGATGGTAATGCCGCTCTTATTTGCCGGGTTCGTGAGTCTCGGCGCCGGCAAATGGTGGGGCTGGCGGATGGCGATGTTCGTGCCTGGCCTGGTAATGCTTCTCACGGGGATCGCGTATCAGTACCTGACCCAGGATACTACCGACGGCAACTTCGCGGCGCTGCGTGCATCGGGCGAGATGACCGGCCCTTCGGCCGCCGGCGGAGCGTTCGCGGACGCGTGCCGCGACCGGCGCGTGTGGGCGCTCTTCACCATCTATGCGGCCTGTTTCGGCATGGAGCTGACGGTCGATAACATCGCGGTGCTGTACTTCACTGACAACTTTCATCTGGGGCTCACGGCCGCTGGATTCGTGGCGGGGTCGTTCGGGATGATGAACATTTTTGCGCGTGCACTAGGTGGCATCGTGAGCGACCGCTGCCACAAGACCTGGGGCTTGCGAGGCCGTGCGACATTGCTGGGAGGCACCATCCTTTGCGAAGGTCTGGCGCTGATGCTGTTCTCGCAAATGCGCTGGCTGCCGCTGGCAATCGGCACCATGATGCTGACCGGTCTCTTCATCAAGATGTCGAACGGCGCGACCTATGCTCTGGTGCCTTTCATCAACCGGAAAGCCCTAGGCGCCGTAGCTGGAATTGTGGGTGCGGGGGGCAACGTGGGATCGGTGCTGGCTGGATTCTTCTTCAAGGGCAGCCTGCCCTGGACTCAGGCTTTGCTCTGGCTGGGAGCGATCGTCACGGTCATTTCTCTGTTTTCGAATGTGGTCCGCTTCTCCGCGGAAGAGGAGCACTCGGCCGGGCACGAGATAGCCGCGCGGCTATCGGGCGGTCTGGCGGCAGCGGAAGCGATGGGAGACTGACATGCCGCCGAGCGAGCAACACTTGAAAGAGGGGTCGAATCGCCTTCGGAAGCCATGCCATTTGGAGGACTAAAAGTTCTCAGTCTGGAAAGCCGGCGTGCGAAGGAGATGGAAGCCATGATCCGCCGGGAGGGAGGCGAGCCATTCGTGGCGCCTTCGGTCCAGGAACGCGCGCTGGAGGACCATCGCGAAGCACTGGAATTCGTCGACCGCCTGGAGGTCGGCGAGTTCGATCTGGTCGTGTGCATGACGGGCGCGGGCTTGGCTTTTCTCCGCGATCTGGCGGCGGCCGACGCGGCGCTTGAACGGCTGGCGGCGGGGTTGCGCGACACGACCATCGTTTCGCGCGGGCCCAAGCCGCTCGCGATACTGCGCGAGTTGGGCGCCAAGGCTGACATCGTGGTGCCAGAGCCGAATACCTGGAAAGAAGTGGTGGAAGCGGTCGCTTCGCGCTCTGAGCGACGCGTTGCCGTGCAGGAGTATGGGCGTCCGAATCCCGAGATGACGGCGGCCCTTGAAGCCCTTGGCGCGCGGGTCACGCCATTTGCCATTTACCGTTGGGATCTGCCAGATGATCTGGAGCCGCTGCGCGAAGCGGCGGGACGTCTGGCAGCGCGGGACGTCGATGTGGTGCTGTTTACTTCGTCGATCCAACTGGATCATCTTCTCCAGATTGCGGGAGAGCAGGGCGTTGAGACCGAAGTCCGAAGGACGCTTGCGCAACATGCGGTGCTAGCGTCCGTTGGGCCTATCATGACTGCGTCGCTTGAAGCGGCGGGGTTGCCGGCCGATATTGTACCGACGCATCCGAAGATGGCGGCGTTGGTCAAAGCTGCCGCAGAAGCCGCTGGCGGGGCGCTGGCGCGCAAACGCGCGCCGGCGTCGGTCTGCTAGTGAAGGATATCGGAACGGAGTGCAGGCTCCGGGTAGCCGCAGTGCCGGGCGCCGTCATCTCTGGGATTCTGTTTGCCGCCTGCCTGGGCTTGTATCAATTCGTGGACCGGATCGATTCCGAAATCCGTCGAGGTTGAATTCGATTGCGCCAGAGTTTGCTGACTGCCTTATGACCCACGACTAGCCGCCACCCGTCCGGCCGCCTGTGCCAGATGCGCGTGTATCGCAGAATTGCCTGACCAGCACACCAGGCTCCGTGTCCGGTGATCGTAATGTACCGTGACGAAACGTGGATGAGCTTCCAATGGCTTCGACGCACTGTCTTCGCGCCGTGGGTGACTTCAGTCACTGCTTTGGAGTCCTGCCCGCCTTATTCTGAAACCAGAGACGACAAAGTGCTGGCTACCGCCCAAAGGACCGTCGTGAAACCTTGCTTGAGAAACCCATCGGCTGTGCGACGCCTGTTGCCCCGTGAAGTCGAGAGGGAACAAGCGCACTGGATAAGGAGGAACCCGTGGTCAAACAGCCAGTAGTTTTGCCAATGCCGAGAAAGAGATTGGTCAAACGCGCTCTCCGCGAGCATTCCCAGACGCTGCGACGCGCGATTCAATTTGCATTTCTGTTGTTAAACGTGAGGATTGGAGTGCAGTTCTATCTTTTCGTCCGGTACTACGAGAGCGGTGGCCAATCGCTTCGGGTGGGTAGACCGGCAGGTGTTGAGGGGTGGTTGCCGATCGCCTCGCTGATGAACCTCAAGGTGCTGCTCCTGACCGGGCACTTGCCAAAAGTGCATCCGGCGGGGACACTTCTTTTGATTGCATTTTTGACCACCTCGCTGGTCTTTCGGAAAAGTTTCTGCGGATGGCTCTGTCCAGTGGGAACGATCTCCGAATACCTGTGGCGATTCGGACGCGAACTCTTTCGGCGCAATTTCCGCCTCCCTCGCGGCGTGGACGTCCCACTACGGGGGATCAAATACATTCTGTTGGGTCTGTTTGTTTACGTCATAGCGTCAATGTCCGTGCCCGCGATCCGGGAATTCCTCGAAAGCCCTTATGGCATGGTGGACGACGTGAAGATGCTCAACCTTTTCCGCGGTCTTGCGGTAGCCGGCGGAACAAGTCTCGCGGTTCTTGCGCTGGGCTCGATCATAGTCCAGAACTTTTGGTGTCGATACTTTTGTCCCTATGGAGCGCTTATGGGGCTGGTGTCGGTAGTGAGTCCCCTTCGTATCCGGCGGGACGCGAAGCTATGTATTGATTGTGCAAAATGCGCGAAGGCCTGTCCATCGGCACTCGCTGTGGATCGATTGGTCACGATACGGTCGCCCGAGTGCATCGGTTGCTTGCAGTGCGTCGCTTCGTGTCCCGCCGACGGTGCGCTGTTTCTTTCGGCGCCTTCCTCAATGACGCGGCGCACGCGCGTACCGGCCTGGGCGGTGGCCGCCGGGGTTGCCATTCTGTTCCTGGGTGCATACGCCTACGGGCTCTGGAGCGGTCACTGGAACACCCCTTTGACCGACCGTGTGTACTTTCAGCTCGTCCCGCATGCGAACGAATTCGGACATCCCTAAGAGCGATGCGGCGTGCTCCGATGGTATGCCGGCCCTCATGGACAGAGCACGCGGTTCAGGCTTGGGACTCGGCCTCTAGCTGAAGTCCCGCGCGGTTTACGATTTCTACCTGACGATCTTGGATCTTGATCAGACCTTGGGCGCGAAACCGCCCTAGGTTGCGCGAAACTACCTCCCGGACCGTTCCCAGACGCGAGGCAAGCTCTTGATGGGTCGCCGGGAGGTCAAAGCTGTCTGCGCCGGCCGCTTTCGATGCGTCCAGGAGCATTTTCGCCAGTCTTTGGGTGACGCTTCCAAAGGTCATGGATTCGACCAGTCCCACCAGGTGGCGCAGGCGCCGTCCCACCACGGCCAACACTTTTAAGGCGACGTCGGGATTGTGGCGGCAGAATTGTTGAAAGTCGTTCTTGTTGATAAAGAGGGCAACCACGGGATCCACCACACGAACGGATGCAGGGTAGGGTCCGCCATCGAACAGTGGCAGTTCGGCCACCGTTGCCGGTGCGGCCTCAATGGAAAGCATCACCTCCCGTCCACCGGGTGACGTCCGAAAGATCTTGACGCTTCCCTGGACGATCAGGAATATGCCGAGGCACGCCTCACCTTCCCAGAAGAGCATCTCGTCGGTTGCGAATCGTTTCTCCACGGCCCGCTCGGCCAATCCCTGAAGCTCGGTTTCACTCAGGGCGGCGAATAAGGCAATTTCTGAGAGTGCTGCAATTTTCGGTAACAAACATCCATCGTAATACGCAAGTCCCGTACGGTGCCCGTGCGACCATCGGGTGGGGAGCACACCATGAATGTCCCTTATGTTTATGTGAGGGATCTTCGCCAGCAGGCAAAAGTGCCGGAAAATGGAATCTTGAAGCAGACGCTCCAAAACGACGACCGAACCAAGGTGATTCTTTTCGGCTTCGCGCCGGGGCAAGAGCTTTCCGCCCACACTGCACCATATCCGGCAACACTGACGTTCCTGAAAGGCAATGCGCAACTGAAGCTGGGGCACCGAGGAGCAGCGGGCGATCGAAGGCACGTTTGTCTACATGCGCCCAAACCTGGAACACGGGATCAAAGCGGTAGATGAGATGGTCACGCTGCTCACCATGATCAAGAACGCCCCAACGCCGCTCGTCGCGACGTAGAGGGCGCTTCTACAGGCGAGGCGCGTGTAGCTGGACGAGCGGGACCATACTCTCCAACGGGGGCTTTGTCTTCGTGGTGTTCCGGCGGACAGAACCAGATACCTTCGGCTCATAGACGCACCGCGGCTCTTCTGCCATGAAGTCCCCCGTTAGCGCATGGGAACGCGAGCGTGAGCCACCGCATAGGTTGCGGAACTCGCACTCACCGCATTTTCCCCGAAGATTATCGGCATCGCGCAGCGTCCGAAAGAGCGGCGAATTCCGGTACACGTTGGTCAGCGAATCGTGCCGAACATTCCCAGCGGCGAGAGGGAGGAAGCCGCTGGGGTAGATTTCCCCGGTGTGCGAGACAAAGACGAAGCCCTTTCCGTCATTGATGCCTGCTTGCCGTTGAATGACTTCGGGAGCACTCCGGTGCATGGAATTGCCGTCTGTCCCGTCAGCTTTTTGGCGTTGCACCACATATCGCCGATAGTGCTGCGCTTCGGTGGTCTTGATGTCGAAAGGGACAGTTTTGGAAAGATCGTAGAGTAAGCCAAAGACCTCTTCGTATTCTCCGGCAGTGAGGTCTTGGGAAGCAGACGCTCTTCCCGTGACTACCAGGAAAAACACGCTCCAGAGCTTTGCGCCGCAACAGTCGACCAATTGGGCAACTTCGTTCAAACGGCCCATGTTGTGTCTGGTGACGGTGGTGTTCACTTGCGTCTGGAGGCCAACTTCCTGTGCATGCCGTAATGCCGAAATCGTGCGGTCGAAAGAACCTTCGACACGGCGAAAGCCATCGTGACTCTCCGCGTCCGGCCCATCCAGGCTGATGGCCATACGAGCGACGCCGGATTCCTTGAATCTCTCAATGGCATCATTCGTCAGCAGTGGTGTCGCGCTGGGAGTAACCGTGGTCCGCAGACCGAGGCTGACACTCTTCTCCAGCAACGGGAACAGGTCGGGGCGCTTGAGGGGATCGCCTCCCGTAAAAACCATGAGCGGGTCGCCGAAAGTGCGGACTTCCTCAAGCAGGCGAAATCCTTCTTGGGTGCTCAGTTCGAATGGGTTCCGGCTTTCGACCGCGCCCGCGCGGCAATGCACGCACGCCAGATCGCAAGCCTGGGTCAATTCCCAGATGACCAAAAAAGGAGCCTCGTCGAAGTTTCGCATCACCATGCCCCTGGAATTCAGCATAGTTTTGCTCACAGGCAATCGCAGTGACCTCAGTCACCACGCTGCGATCCAGCAGAGAGTAGACTTGGGATATTGAGAGAGGGATATGGGCTACCGTCGCCACGTCGTGCTGGGCACAGTCTCGTTTATGGTCTGCTTCGCGGCCTGGGGGCTGATCGCCGCCTTCGCACCCCGCTTCCGCGAGTCCTTTCACCTGACACCGTCGCAGACCGCATTGCTCGTTGCGATTCCGGTGCTCCTCGGGTCTCTTGCCCGCATCCCGATGGGTATTCTCACCGACCGTTTTGGCGGCCGTGCGGTCTTCTCTATCTTGATGGCCGCTGTGGCGATTCCCGTGTGGATTGCGCCCGAACAGTCCACGTACTCAGGCTTGTTGATAGTCGCCTTCCTTCTTGGAGTGGCTGGATCTTCGTTCGCCATCGGCGTGGGATACGTGTCCCGGTGGACGTCACCGGAACGCCAGGGCGGCGCGCTGGGAGTTTATGGACTGGGTAACATCGGCCAGTCCGCCGCGGTATTTCTGGGCCCCGTAATCGCGGCGCAAGTTGGAATGGCGTTCGTCTATCGCGGCGTCGCCATCCTGATGGTACTGTGGGCGGTAGCGTTCGGGCTGCTGGCCCGTAATGCTCCCGCCCCCGCCAAGCGCAAAGGCCTCGGCACAATGATCGAGGTATTCACCCACGAAAAGCTATCCTGGCTCCTTTCCGGCTTTTACTTTCTTACCTTCGGCGGGTTCGTCGCATTCTCCATTTACCTGCCGACTTTACTGAAGGACGAATTTCACCTGAACCCGGCAGACGCTGGTTTTCGAACGGCCGGCTTTGTAGTTCTGGCCACCCTGCTTCGCCCGCTTGGTGGGTGGCTCTCGGATCGCATCGGCGGCGCACGGGTGCTCTCTGCGGTATTCCTCGGTGTGGCTCCATTCGCCATGCTCATGGCATGGTCGTCGATGATTCCCTTTACTGTTGGGGCTCTTGGCTGCGCGGCGTTGCTCGGATTAGGGAATGGCGCGGTGTTCAAGCTGGTGCCGCAGTATTTCCCCACTCAGACCGGGACCGTCACCGGTTTGGTAGGCGCGATGGGAGGGCTCGGCGGCTTCTTCCCGCCGCTCCTGCTGGCCTTCTTCCGCAGCCATACCGGCGCCATTTGGCCCGGTTTCGCGATGCTGGCGATCACCGCGTGGGTGTTGTGGTGGGCCAATCTCAAAGTCTTTGTCCCCAGGCAGCAAGCCCTCGATATCGCGCTGCCTGCCGACCTTCGCCGGACTGCCGACCGCGTCCAGGCCGGCGCGTGGGCCACACTGTGGACCTCGTTGCTGGTCGCTGCGATCGTGGTGGGCTCCCGGAACTTGCAGAATTTCGACGCAGCGCTGGTGATCTACACCTTCGCGGTGGTATTCGCGACATGGGGCGTGGTCTACCACTACAATGTCTGGCTCGAAAAGCCACCTACGCGAGTCTATTGGGATCGGGGCTGGGAGTTGTACCGGCGGAATGGCGTTTTCCGCAGCCTATTTCGGGTGAGCACCCTGGCGGTAACTCATTTGGCAGGACAACGTTTTATTGCCCACCGTTCCCGTTTGCGGTGGTGGATGCACCAATGCCTTTTCTGGGGATGCATGCTGGCCGTCGCCATCACATTTCCGCTGGTCTTCGGCTGGATACACTTCCGCACGCTTCCCAGCGATCAACTGACATACGTCACGTATCTATTCGGTTTTCCGATGGGAGCATTTCGCCTCCACACCGTGGGAGCGTGGTTACTCTTTCATGGTTTGGACATTTCGGCCGTGCTGGTGCTGGCGGGCATCGTCCTCTCTCTGTGGCGCCGAATGTTGGACAAGGGCGCTCGCACATTGCAGCAGTTCGGCATGGACTTCCTGCCGATCATTATGCTGTTCGCGATTTCGGTCACCGGCCTCGCGCTCACGGTTTCGCAGGAATGGCTCCGCGGTTCGTCGTACAGTTTCCTGGCGATTCTCCATGCGATTACCGTGATCGCGGCGCTGCTCTTTTTGCCGTTCGGCAAGTTCTTCCATATTTTCCAGCGGCCCGCCCAACTCGGCGTCAAACTCTACCAGGAGGCTGGCCTGAAGGACCCGGGCGCTCACTGCGTACGATGTGGCGAACGGTTCGCCTCGAAAATGCACATCGACGACCTCCGTGCGGTGCTTCCGCAAGTCGGTTTCGATTACGCCACGCCCGGCCCGGCCGGTCACTGGCAGGCATTGTGCCCGGCTTGCAAGCGAAAATCGCTCTCTACCGCGCAACTCAGGATGAAGGAGGAATCGCGTGGCTAAAGTGCCGAGTTCCGAGGACGAACTGCAGAGCCGATTCGGTCCCCACCTGAATTACACGCCGCCGGGCGGTTGGAAGGGTGAGTCGGGCAAGCAAGGCGAAAAGCTTGTAAAGACGCACTGTTGCTTCTGTGGCCAGCAATGCGGGATTCAGCTCAAGGTTCGCGACAATCGAGTGACGGGATTTGAGCCGTGGGAGGAGTTTCCGTTCAACCGCGGCATGCTCTGTCCCAAAGGCGTCAAACGCTACATGCAGGGCAGTCACCCCGACCGGCTTCTCGATCCGCTGATGAGAACGGCGGAGGGCTTCCGCCCTGCGAAGTGGGATGAGGCTCTAGATTTCACTGCACGCCGGCTCCGCGAACTCCAGGAGAAGTACGGCAAGGATTCCGTGGCGGTCTATGGTGGCGCTTCACTCACCACCGAAAAGGCGTATCTGATGGGCAAGTTCGCACGGGTAGCGCTGGGAACCAGCCATATCGACTACAACGGGCGGCTCTGCATGGTATCGGCCGGCACCGCGTACAAGGCCGCGCTGGGTGTCGACCGTGCACCGAACCCTTGGAACGACATCTCCCAAGCCGAAGTTCTGATGGCGATCGGTGCCAACATCGGCGAGTGCGCGCCTATCACCACCGACTACATCTGGCGCGCCCGCGACAAGGGCGCCAAGTTGATCGTTGCCGATCCGCGATTCACTCCTATTGCACGCAATGCCGACCTCTATTTACCGGTGCGGCCTGGAACAGATCTCGCCCTGCTGATGGCGATGCTTCACGTAATCATTCGCGACGGACTTACGGATGGAGCTTTCATCGAGGCCCATACGACCGGGTTCGAGAAGACCGCGGCATCGGTAGCCCCCTGGAATCCCAGGCGTGCGGCCGAGGTGAGCGGGGTCGCACCCGAAGCGATTGAGAAAGCCGCTCATTTAATCGGTGAGTCCCGCCGCGCGATGCTGATGCATGCGCGGGGACTGGAGCACCAGTCCAAAGGCGTCGAGAATTGCGAGGCAGTGGTCGCCATCGCGCTGGCTACCGGCAATATCGGCCGTGAAGGCGCTGGTCCCATCATGATTACGGGGCAAGGCAACGGCCAGGGCGGCCGCGAGCACGGGCAGAAGTGCGACCAATTACCCGGACAACGGAGCCTCACCGATCCGGCAGCCCGCGAGCATGTAGCGGGAGTATGGGGGATCTCGCCGGCCGATTTGCCGGGACCCGGCTACACGGCGGTCGAGATCATGAACGCCATTCACAGCGGCGAGATCAAAGGATTGCTTTGCGTCTGTTTCAACCCGCTGGTTTCCCTGCCCGACGCGAACTTCACGCGCGAAGCCTTGGAAAAGTTGGAGTTTTTTGGCGTCGTCGATTTCTTTCTTTCGGAAACGGCGGCCCACGCGGATGTTGTGTTGGCCGGCAGCCTACAAGAAGAAGAGGAAGGTGTCACGGCCAATGTGGAGGCGCGGGTAATCCATATTCAGAAGGCCGTCGACCCACCCGGCAATGCGCGCACGGATTCCTCCATCATCTGCGACCTCGCTCGGCGCCTGGGCCGCGGCCAATATTTCCCCTTCAAGGAGCCCCGCGAGATCTTCGAGGAATTGCGCCGGGCATCGCAGGGCGGTCTCGCCGACTACTACGGCATCACATACGAGAGGATCGATCGGGAAATGGGCCTCTTCTGGCCATGCCCCACTCTCGATCATCCCGGCACGCCGCGACTATTTGAGAACGGCAGGTTCTTCCATCCCGACGGCAAAGCCCGCTTCATGAGCCTTGCCTGGCGGGACAGCGGCGATCCGGTTGACGCTGAATTCTCGATCTACCTCACCACGGGCCGCGTTGTTAGCCAGTATCTATCCGGCACTCAGACCCGCCGAATCGGGGCGTTGGTCGATCAATACCCCGAACCGAAATTGGAGCTCCATCCGCGGTTGGCGGAACAGCATAAAATCAGCAGCGGCGATTGGGTCACGGTGACGTCCCGCCGAAGCGCCATCACGTTGCAGGCGATGGTGGTGCGCACCATTCGTCCCGACACGGTCTTCATTCCTTATCACTGGCCCGGTGGTCGCAGCGCCAACCGGTTGACGCACCGGACACTGGACCCACGCAGCAAGATTCCCGAATACAAGGTGTCGGCGTGCCGCATAGAGAAGGCCGTCGCTCCAGGAGGCCGGCCGTAATGTTCGGGATGGAATTCTATGTCGACCCCTCGCGCTGCATCGGGTGCCAGAGCTGTCTGAAGGCCTGCGAAGAATGCGACACGCATCGGGGCATTTCGATGATCAATTTCGATTTCGTAGACCGCAAGGAATCCATCGCCACCGCGGCCTACGTTTGCTGGCACTGTGACGATCCCACGTGCGCTCAGGTGTGCCCCGCCGATGCCATTAAGAAGTACGAAGACGGCATTGTCGGATCGTCTCTGAAGCCGCGATGCATCGGCTGTTCCAATTGCGTACTGGCGTGCCCGTTCGGAATTCCCAAACTGGTGCCGGAATACGAGCAGATGATGAAGTGCGATATGTGCTATGACCGCACATCGGTAGGGAAGAAGCCGATGTGCGCCACGGTGTGCCCCAGCCAGGCGCTGACCTACGTGACGCCTGAAACCATCGCCGCAACACGGCGGGAGAAGCCCGTGAACACCTTCTGGTTTGGAAACCAGAAAATCACAACCAAGGTCTACATGATGGCTCCAGCTGGTGCTGGTGACCTCACGATCGACGTCGCCGACTACACTTGGGAGGGAGAAAATGAGCTGGTTCCGCAAGCATTCTAGCACCCCGCTCTGGCGGGATGAGTTCTCGGTCCACACGGCAGACGAGCGGTATGTAAACCGCCGGCAGTTCACCAAATTTCTGACATTGACGAGCTTCGGCATGCTGATGGGGAACTTGTGGATTCTGACGCGATCGGTTTTCTACCGCGCCCCAACGTATCCTCGGATGGCGGTTGCGGCGGCAGACGAGATTGCCGTTGGCGGCGTGAAGACCTTCGCCTATCCGACTGCCGACGACCCATGCATTCTAGTGCGCACCGGCAGTGATTCCTACGTCGCGTACAGCCAGAAGTGCACCCATCTATCATGTGCTGTGTACTACGAGAAAGAGCAGAACCGGCTCGAATGCCCTTGCCATCAGGGCTTTTTCTCGATCGCCGATGGCTCGGTAATACAAGGTCCCCCACAGCGCGCACTGCCACGCGTCGCCTTGGAAAGAAGTGACGGCCAACTGATGGCGGTCCGCATGGGGGGAGAAGGCGCATGAATACCAACCCGCCCCAAAATCGCGGCCTCACGGCCATCGACGGCGCGATGGTGCTGATTGTGATTCTGCTGATTGTGCAGATCTGGCTGCTTTCCGCGACCTTGGAATCGTATCTCGCCGGACATCGCGAAGCCGCCGTCCCCGGCGCCATCATTTCCGGAATATTGTTCGCTGCCTGTCTGGGCCTATATCGATTTGTCGACCGGATCGACTCGGACATTCGCCAGGGCTAAGACGATCCGAACTTGTCGGCCTCGGCTCCGAGCGTCAGGCGGCGTGACCGAAGTCACTGGATCATCGGCGAGATGGGCGTAGTATGGACTAAGCCTATGAAAATGCGATTACAGGGCAATTCCGTTCGACTTCGCCTGACACGTTCCGAGGTCGAACGATTTCGCGACACGGGAATAGTCGAGGAATCGGTGGATTTCGGCGGAGGCGAGGTGCTGGCTTACCGGCTGCAAAGCAGGCCGGAACTGGGCCCGGTTCGAGCCGGATTCCGCCAAGGGACCATGATCGTGTCGGTCGCCACGGGAGTTGCTCAAGCCTGGGCGGCTTCGGACGAAGTCGGCGTTTATGCGCAATCCGGTGCCCTAGCGATTTCGATTGAAAAGGACTTCCGCTGCCTGACCCGGCCGCTCGACCAGCAGGAACCCGACGCCTATCCTCACCCCGGCCAGCCGTCGGAAATGGGATCGTAAGGAGCTTGAATTCATGCCCATCGTTATCGGAGCGAAGCGAGAGAGCGATTTCACGGACCCTATCGGCATGCTGGGCGATTGCCACCGCCGCATTGAACGGTTTCTCAAGGTGCTGGTGCTCCTTGCCGAACAGGTGCACGGCGGGGCGCTGAACGAAGACCAGCGCGGCGCACTGGAAACCGCGCTCCGCTACTTCCGCGACGCCGCTCCAAAGCATACTATTACTGTGTTACAAACAAACATTTTGTTGTAGAATTGTTTTCGTGGGATCACGCCTCTCTTCGCCAGGCCCACAACAGAGGCGCTTCGCGGCATATATCGAGGGCCTGGCCAACGCCGCGGGGCACGCCGACCGGCACACTCCTCTGAAGAAACTACTGCAAGGGATTGTTATTGCCCGGAGAGCGCAAGAGTGTCGAACCGATGGCTGCGCGCTTGGCTCCCCACGAGGTTGGGCGCATGCATCAGTCGCTCCATCATTTGGTGGCGGACGCTCCCTGGAACGACGAGGAACTGCTGGCTGAGGTGCGGCGGTATGTGCTGCCCACCATGCAGAAACAAGGTCCAGTGGTGGCTTGGATTGTGGATGATACGGGTTTTCCTAAACAGGGGAAGCATTCGGTGGGCGTCGCCCGGCAGTATTGCGGTCAGTTGGGCAAATCGGATAACTGTCAGACGGCAGTGAGTTTGTCGGTGAGCACGTGGGCTTCGAGTTTGCCGATCGCGTGGCGATTATACCTACCGGAAGTATGGTGCCAGGATGCCGAACGCTGCCGACAAGCGGGCGTTCCAGAAGGGATTACGTTTCAAACCAAGCCAGAGATCGCTCTGGAGCAGATTCGGCAAGCCATGGAGCAAGGGGTTCCCTGGGAGTGGTACTGGCGGATGCGGGTTATGGGAAGGGCACGCAATTTCGCACTGAGCTCACCCAGTTGGGCCTGCCGTATACAGTAGGGATTGAATCTAACGCCACCGTCTGGGAACCTGGGCAACAACCCTTGCCGGCGCCAGCGCGCAAACCAGGGCGGGGTGCGCCCCCCAAGCGCCTGCGCCGCAATGTGGACCATCAGCCCATTTCCGTAAAGCAACTGGCCCTGGGCTTGCCGTCTTCGGCCTGGAAGGAGATCCGTTGGCGCCAGGGCAGTCAAGAGACTTTGCACGCCCGCTGCGCCGCCGTCCGCGTGCGCCCTGCGCATCGCGATTACAAGCGCACCGAGCCATATCCGGAAGAATGGCTCTTAATCGAATGGCCGAAGAAAGAAAAGGAGCCCACTAGATACTGGTTCTCCACCGTACCGGAGAAGACCTCGCTGAAATCTCTGGTGAAAATAGCTAAACACCGCTGGATCATTGAACGTGATTATGAGGAACTTAAGCAGGAGTTGGGGTTGGGACACTATGAAGGACGGGGTTGGCGCGGTTTTCACCATCACGCCACATTGTGTATCGCCGCTTATGGGTTCTTGATCAGCGAGCAGAACCGCTTTTCCCCCTCAGCGCACGTTGGCAATCTTGGATTATCAGCCCCGGAGTTGCCGCCGGACTTCCGCCCGCGCGGCTCGCCGCGTCCGCCCCGAACGGCATAATCCTCAATCCATCGCCACATTGCGAAGTGCCATCGCCCGCCAACTTCTCCAGCAGTTGCCTCACTGTCCCTTCTGTGGAGCCAAACCGGCCGGCTGATCCTCGGCGTCAATGTCAGCTTCGATCACACAAGATGCAGGGCGGGAATGGTTGGGTGCCGTGCGCCAAGCGTCCTCCCGTAACTTTACGCGGCTGAACTTCTCCAGCGCTGTGCAACGCCAGTTTGCCGGAGATCCCGGTGCTTCCAGCCCGCTTTCGCTTTCTCCACCATACTGGTAACACAGCACCCGAAGTTCTCCCCCTCTATTTCGGCCCAATCGATGGGGACAAAACAACCGAGGCAACCCTTTATAGACAGCCTCGATCGGACGTTTGCTCGCTATCGCCGTCCAGACCAGCTGATAAATGTCCTCAACCGTCTGAATGTTCGATCGGACGACACCCATGTCTCCTTCCAGATTAGCCGACCGGTCTCTCGTGCTGGCAAACCCAACAAGCAATGATATTTATAACACAGTAATACTAGTATAAGGCCTAAATATCAGGAATACAGCCGCGCGTTTACGTTTGCCTGCCTTCCGAACCAGGTAAGGTGGGTTGCGCCCTGTGTTGAACTGTGTACCACCGCCCTTGAGCGGCGTAACATCTCGATCAACGGTTGGGGGCGGAATGAACTGCGCAACACCACCACTTCCCCTTGCCCCAGCACTCCCACAGCTTCCCGAATCTTGCCGATCGGATGAATTCCACGTTCCAGCATGGCGTCCGCGTCGATTTCCTCCACAACGCGGCCGGCCGTCAGCCAGGATGCGTCATCACCAGCCGCATCCTGTCGCGGCTGCACGAGAGGCAAGTCCGGCGCACTCTGCCCCGTCACATTACGGAGCCTCAGAATCATCGCCTGGAGGCTAATACCACCGATTTTGGCCGCCTGCTCCAGCGTCACGACCTTGGCCACGGTCCGCCGGACCACCGGATTGCGCAACTTCGCGAACGCGGGCGCCATCTCCACCAGTACATTTTCGAGTTCTGGATAGGCCTCCAGCATCGCGCCAACCGTGGTTTCAGGACCGATCTGCAGGCTCATTGGACACCCGCCGGCACCGTTTCGGTGTACTCTAACAGCCGGCGCTCGCCTTCGAGGGCGCGGATGGGGCCGACATCCTGTGTGACTTCCAGCGTTCCCAAATAGCGGCCATCCTCGCTCCTGACCGCGAAATAGCGGATGTGAACGAACCGGCCGACAAACTGAATCCAGAATTCAGCCACATTTTGCCGCCCCGCGCGAAAGTCGCTGAGAATCCGTTCGACAACGTCCACGCTACGCGGAGGATGACAGTTTTGTACCATGCGTCCGATGATGGCGCGGCTGCGCGCAAAAACCCGGTTCGGACCTTCCGAAAAAAAGGCCACCCGGTCGTCGGCGTCCACAAAGGTGAGGTCCACCGGAAGCGTGGAGAAGATGGCGATGAGTTGTTCCACTGCCAGGGTCCCGGTCGGGAGGGAAACGCCGCCGGCCGCCGAAGTTCGCTCTGTCTGTAGGTCTACGGGCTTGTAACCTTCGCGCGGTGCTACCAAGCACCAGCCGTATCGCGGTGAGGAATCCCAGATCTCCGCCCACTCGTCAGCCGTAAATCGCTCCAGGCAGATGGGCAGCAGAATCTGCTCCTCTTTGTAGATCATTTCGTGGACCGAACTTGCCGCAGCCGCCCCCGTGGTGGCCGCCAGGAGCTTCCACTCCGCAACCGTGGTATCGGTTTCGCGCAGAGCTACGCTGAGATCCTTCAGGAGTTCCCGAATCTGGTCGTCCTTACCCCACATCACCTTGGAAGGGCCAGTGATCCCGTGGCGTTCCAGACACGTGAACAGCAGGTGCTCTTTGCGCTGATAGTGCTTGTCGACATCCTGCAGTTCGTTGAGCGCTTGCCGCCATTCGAGCAGCGGCGCCGAAACATCCCCGTCATCCACGACCTCAAGGACCCGATTCATCGCCTGTTGCAGGCGTGCGATGGAGCCGCGCAGCGCCTCGTTCTCCCGCCGAAATGTGTCCACCGGATGACCAGGAGGAACTGGCGGTGGCGCCAATTGGACCAGAACTTCCCGGGTGACCTGCGAGTGCAAGTCGCACATGCCCTGGATCTCCTCCACCGGCATGCCATCGTCGATGAGTTCCTGCTCCATGGCCATGACCTCGGAGTAGTCTGTCTGGCAGACCAGTTCTTTCAGGCTGGCCCGTACCTCGTCCGGCGCTTCTCCGGCGTGCAGGCGCTTGATGATTCCCTTCAGGGTGCGCACGCGCTGTGCCTGGTTGTCGATTAATTCGCTCATCGTTTGCCCTCAACCCGAGCTTAGAAGGTGTCCGCGTGCCTTTCAGTGACTTGCGTCACTGGTCCAGCTCCGCGCGCCATTTTCCGCGCGACGTATCGCCGACCCAGGGGAGCCACGCCATCTGGATTGCATCATCCGCGTACACGCCTAGCCGGGGAACGCGCAACCGGCCGCATTCAATCGACAAGTGGCGATGTACCTGGCCAAGGCCTTAGGCGGGTGGAGTGTGACGAGGATTGGTAAGTTCTACAACGGACGACATCATACGACCGTGTGCTACGCGATCCGTCGGATCGCCGCGCTGCGCGCGGTCCATGCCGAGGGAGATGCCTTATTGAAGTCTCTGGCCGAGGAGATCCAATCGAGGCCGACGACGGATTCCCCACAGCGAATTCATTTCGTAGGAATACCGATGTCAAGCGCGTGGCCGTGGCCGATCTCGGAAGAATTTATAGAAGATTGGGTGGAGCGACTGATCCGTCGCTTGGGGCCGAGCATCGTTGAGGCTCTGGCGGCTCGAATTCCACAGAGGTGAGACGGGCAAGAAGAAAAGGGCGGTGGTCAGCCGCCCGGTGTTTAGAGCGGCGTGCCCTCGCACGAGTCAGAGACTGGACTGGCATCTGCTCCGCCGTCCGCCGCGGCAGCATGACGTTGGCCGGGGCGCAGATTCAGGATTGAGCTGGCGACGATCTCGTAGGTGCGAACCTTCGTGCCATCGGTTTCGTACTCGCGGCTACGAAGTTCGCCTTCCACGCGGAGCTGCGCGCCCTTCTTGAAGGCCCCAGCATACGCGCCCAGCTTGCCCCACGCTTGGATGCGATGCCATTCGGTCCGTTCGGTGCGCTCGCCGTCCTTGAGGAACGAGGTTTTGGTAGCGAGCGAGAGGGTGGTAACGGCCTTCCCGTTCGGAGTGTGTTTCGCTTCGGCATCGCTGCCGAGGAAGCCAATGAGTTCAACGCGATTGAGGTACATTTCTTTTCTCCTTTTGTGCCCATCTGTCTCGGGCGACCAGGAGCGAGTGGTCGCCACTCCCCAGCCGAGGAGACCGCAGGGAACCGAGGGTAGCCGACGAAGAGAGATTTTCGGAGGGTCACGCGGAGCATTTTCGGCGTGGCTGGGGTGTGCCACGTGGGGGTCGAAAATGCGAGTGGGAGACCGAAGCCGGCGAGCCGGCGGAAATGTCTTGGAGGAGTGCCGCCGGGCGTGGGAATTCGACCCGAAGCGGAGCCGAGACAGAGAGTGCGCGAAAGGAGGCATGTACCGCGTTGGGCGTTGGACCTCGTGGCGATCTTGGCAATGCTTCCACAAGAGAATCGTGCATAACGGAAGCGTCGATTCCACAGCGGATCGCGCAGATGCCAGAGCACGGAACCAGGCAAAGTGCAGCAGGAGGGCGAGGCAGGGCAGCGTGGGGCTGAGCGCCAGGTGTCGCACTGGCCCAGGAAACGCGCAGAAGCAGAAGGTCTGCTTGGAAAGCTGGGTACGACACCAACGGCCGGGTTGGCGGCACGCATGACCGCCGGTTTCCGACATGTCGCTGCTTCGCTGGCCGCGATCTTACGCCGGATGAAACAGTGGCGTATCTAGGAATAGGGACGTCCGCGTGCTGATCTTATAGTTATTGCGCCCGCGCTCAATGCCCGCCCACTTCGGCGGCACCTGTGGGAAGGCTGACCCATGCGGCCGTTCATGGTTGCGGCGGCGCTTTTGATCATTCCAAACGCACGGATAAACGAGCGAGGGAAGTGCTTACCGCTGATTGGGAAATTCTGGACAGCTCTCGCTGTCTGCGGCCCGTAGGGTGCTGAGGCGGGCACCTGCATGTCTTGCGGGCTCTCGAACCACCGATCGGCAGTTGCGTCACAGACCAGCCGTGTTGCGCCTAGCTGTTACCGAAGGGCTCACCGTGCTCGACGACCATAACAGACGTTCCGGGTCGCATGACAAACAGATCATTGCGAAGCCCCACCGAAAAGTTCAGCATGGAAAATAGAGGAGGCAACTATGTCTACCGCGGCGAACTCGCCCGGACACATGTTGAAATTGATTAGCCGTCGCGAGGTTGCGGACCGCACACTGGCCTTCGAATTCGACAAACCGTTTGGGTTTGTGTTCAAGGCCGGCCAGTTTGCGGAAATCGCCTGGGTCGATCCCCCTGAGACCGACGCCGAAGGAAACACACGTGCATTTTCCATTGCGAGTGCGCCTCACGAAGAACACTTGGTGTTTACTACCCGCCTGCGGGACACAGCTTTCAAGCGCGTGCTGCAGAAAACGCCGATTGGAACCCTCGCGAAATTGGAAGGACCCTTCGGCGATCTGACACTCCACAACAACGTGAGCCGTCCCGCGATCCTGATGGCCGGGGGCATTGGAATTACTCCGTTTCGCAGCATCATCCGGCGCGCTGCGCACGAAAAGCTGGCGCATAAGATCTTCCTCTTCTATGCCAACAGACGGCCGGAAGACGCACCATTTCTGGAAGAATTGAGCGCAATCGAGAGGAAGAATGCCAATTTTACTTTTGTGCCGACGATGACGGCAGGGAGCCGTCTTCAGCGTAAGTGGCCCGGAGAGACCGGACGCTTTAGTGCGGAGATGCTCACGCGGCACATGAAGAAGATTGCTGCTCCGGAGTTCAATGTCGCAGGTCCAATCTATTACGTTGCCGGGCCACCGGCGATGGTGAAGGGGGTGCGAACCATACTCAATGATGCAGGCATCGATGATGATGACATTCGCACGGAGGAGTTCGGGGGCTATTAGCGGGGTGCTCCCGCCTCGCTGAGCGTTGACACCGATGTTTTCGCTTCGGCCTGCTGCTGACGTGCGGGAGAGGTTCTCTGGAATTGCAGCGCCGCGTGACTATAGTCACTGATAAGGCCCGGCGGTAGGTTCATCATCAAGTCAGAAGGAAGGAAACATCAATGACAACAACCGCAACGCTGGCCGATGTGGCCGCCACCTCGCTCAGCGCCGTGCGCACACTGGAGGGTCACGGTCTGGACTATTGCTGTGGTGGGAAGCAATCGTTCGACGAGGCGTGTGCCGCCAAAGGACTCAAACCGGAATCCGTCATGCAGGAGATCGAGCGGGCGCAAGGGCCCGGCGCGTCGGAACGAGACTGGCAGACTGCGCCGCTAGATGAAATCGTGAAGCACATCGTCGGCACGCACCACGAGTATCTCAAGCTCGAACTGCCAGCCCTGGGCAACCGCATGAACAAGGTGCTCGCAGTCCATGGCCCCAAAGATCAGCAGGCACTCAGCCGATTGGCGGACGTGTTCGGCTCTCTGCGCGCCGAGATAGAGACGCACATGCACAAGGAAGAATTGGTGCTCTTCCCCTTCCTCGAGCAGTACGGCCGCGCCGAAACCTTGGGCCGACCTCTACCGCCGGTTCCCTTCGGGTCGGTCGCCAACCCCATCGGGGTGATGGAACGTGAGCATCAAGGCGCTGGCGGGGCGCTCCTGGAGATCCGCGAGCTCACTCGGGGCTTTGAATATCCGTCCTATGCCTGCAGCACCGTCCGCGCTCTTTTCGACGGACTCAAGGCATTGGAGGCGGACTTGCACGTACACATACACCTGGAGAACAACATCCTGTTTCCGCGCGCAATCGCGTTGGAGCAAAAATAGGGGCCGCGCCTCCTCCGATTGTGCAGCCGCGCTGGAACGCACAGCTATCCCCCATGACCACCACGAGTCCGGCAGCGACCGAAGTCGCTTTACAGCGGCTTCTGAGGACCTACCTGTTGACTGGCCTGCTATTCCTGTTGCTGCCAGGGACCTTTCTGGGAGTCTGGAATCTGGTTTCGATCAGCGGCCGACATTCCCTCGCGGGCCTTTCACCGGCTTGGCTCCAGGCCCACGGGCACGCCCAGATATTCGGCTGGATTGGCCCCTTCATCATCGGGATTGGCTATTACTCCTTGGCGAAGATGGGCCGGCTCATGCCCTTTGCCGTCAGCCGCGGCTGGGCAAGTTGGGCTCGGTGGACCGCCGGCGTTACCCTGCGATGGGTGGCCAACATCACCGAGTGGAACTGGCGCGTCCTGCTGCCGGCATCGGCAGCACTCCAACTGATAGGATGCCTGATTTTTTTCGCGAGCGTGAGTGGCCATCAGTCCAGACCCACTTCGGAGGCTGACAGGGCTGCGTCACCGCCTCGAACCGGGATCGAGACGTGGATGAAGCTCGTCATCGCTTCCACCGTCGGTTTCTTGCTTGCGCTGCTGATGAACCAGTTCGAGGCCATCCATCTGGCTATGACCAGCACACAGCCGGAGATGCCGCACTGGCTGGACCAGCGCTACCTGTTCCTCGCTGCCTGGGGGTTCCCTGTCTTGGCGGTGTGGGGCTTCAACGCCAGGTGGTTGCCCGTCTTTCTGGGCCTTCGCAAGCCCTCCGCGAGTGGCCTGATGGCAGCGCTGTGCGCTTGCGGTTGCGGCATCGCAGCGGCACTTTTCGGACAGTTTCGGCTGGCCACAGCCTTGTTGCTTGCCGCCTGCATCGTCGCCTCGATCGCCCTGAGAGTCTTCCAAAGGTCGGAAAAGCCAGCGAAGACTCGCGGGGTCTCTGCCTCTTTTCCCTATTTCGTTCGCGGCGCCTACGTCTGGCTTCTTGTGGCGAGCGCCCTCGGCGTGTACGCGGCGCAATCGGATACAAACGGCGGCATCTGGGGAGCCTCGCGCCACGCTCTTACGGTCGGGTTCCTCGCCACTATGGTATTTGCGATCGGCCAAAGAGTATTACCAGCGTTCAGTGGAATGCGGTTGCTCTACAGCAGGAAGCTGATGTTCGCATCGTTGGCCTTCTTGAATTTTGGCTGCCTGCTTCGCGTGGCCTCTGAAATCCCAGCTTATGAGGCGAATCTCCATGCAGCGTCGACAACTCTGCCGATTTCTGCCTTGACCGAATTGACAGCGGTGACTCTATTCGCCCTCAATCTCGGCGTTACGTTGGGGCTGCCGCCCCCGTACCCTGCAGTTTTGACACAGAGCCAGTAGCGGCACCCGATTATAATGGTCCCTCTTGTCGCGATAGACGACCGGGCGGGAGTGCCGATCATCAGGCGTGGTGGACCACCTCAGGAAACCGCTCGCAGGTCAAAACCAATAGAGTTAATTAAGGGTTACGGAGAGCGTTGCGGCCCCTGTTCGTGAGGGAGTAAAAGTCGCTACCTCTTGATTCCAAGAGACCCGTCTCTACTAGACGCGTGATCACGTCGAGAACTCGCTCCCGGGACTGCGGATCGTTGCCACCAGCCTCAAAGAGCGTGTGCAGATCGAGCGACTCGCTGCCCATCTCTTCGGCGCGCGGCCTACTTAGTTTCACGGCAAGCGGCGCTCAGCCACTTACCGGTGCCATTGACAGTCATGTTCATGGGATGGCCGTCGGCGGTCCCGCTGGACACCACGCTGAACTTCATGGATTCCGCGCTGAGCGCCTCGGCGACAATGGTGCTGGCGGTTTTGTTATCAGGATCGTTACACTCGACTAGCTCGAATCGGCCGCCTGAGGAACTGCCTACCGTAGTCTTGCAGGACTCTGCCGAGCTGGTCGGGTCACGTCTGTGCTGTCGTATGTTCCGCCGCGCCCGGATTGCACCCTGGTTGCGCCTATGTAGCGGTGAGGTTGGTGAGGCCGAACACCGCCAGTTCGAATCGATCCTTTACGCCGACCTTCTGGAACAGATGGGATAGATAAACCTTCACAGTGCCTTCGGTGATCTTCAGCGTGGAAGCAATTTCCTTGTTCTTCAGGCCTTGGCACAGCAGCGTGATGAGTTGTCCTTCGCGGCGGCTCAACACCACCCGCTGGGCGTTTACGAAGCTGTCGGTAAGGGTCTTTTCGAACCACAACTCGCCTTCCTGGATCTTCTGCAGGCACTTGATCTGCAGGTCGATCGGCAGACTCGTGCGCAAAATGCCGCGCACACCCAGGCCCATAGCCTGAAACGCGAGCCCGGCGGGGATGGCGTTGACCCATAGCACGACCCTAGATTCCTGTCGGACGTGCTTGATACCGCTAAGAATGCCGACCGTGACTTCCGGCGCCACGTGCAGCAGGAGGATATCGGGGGCCCGGTTTTGCAAACGCTGCACCAATTCCGGTATTCCGCAGGACCAACTCTCCACTTGGAACCGGCCCGTGGCTATCAGAACCGCTTCCAAACCTTTCGCCAGGATCGGTTGATCGCTATATATACTGACCCGCGTCATAACACCCCTTCGGCCTTTGGGCCGCCATTGCTTCAAGAATGCGTCGGCACGGTTCCGGCGAAAGGACGGTGAGGAGCACCTGATTATGAATTATCAGGCGGCCGAGCCGGTTTAGCCGCACCGCAAGGCTGACCGTGCATGTACCGTCGTGGCCGGTCCCGGTACCCGACGGCGTCCAATCTTATTTCCGCTGTTACCATACAAAACATGCGGACGCCGTCGCCCGATTGGTGGATCCGCCCGGTTTGGGTGGCATCGTGTACAGAAGGCCCTGTTTGCATCGCGCGAAAGGGGCAGGTTCTCGCCCATCTTCCTGCTATCGCGCGGTTCGCGGCCGATGAGATCCTCAACCTTTGTCGCACCCTGGCGGTTCATGATCTCAGCCGCGTGTTCCACACCTCTACGTTTGTTCCTGTCGCGAAAACGAGGGCTCCTCCACGCCGCCCTTCCCGGACGTAAGCGCTCCCCTCCCGTCGCTTGCCCCAATTGCTTGAGCTCGCGATCTAAACCCACCTCGAAGTCTGTGTGTGGGATACTTGTGACCCCGGTCACTGCCATATCCAGCGGCTCTCTTAGAAGGCGGATCTCGCTGCGAGGGAAACCGTCGGGATCCATGGACTTAGCACGAGGACTGAGACTTTAAGCGCGGAACAGCGTAGACAGCAGCCACCCAACAGGGGTGCATTTTACAACACTTCCCCACGAGCGGACGCTAGTGCCTGATGCGCTCGTCGTTCAGGTGATATTGGAACGAAGCGCGGCCAAGTGGCTTGGTGCACTCTTATGGACGTTAGTGCCTGAAGCGTTCGTTGTTCAGGTGACATTGGAATGAAGCGCGGCCAGGTGGTTTGGCACACTTTCATAAACCTGGCCGGGTCATCGTTAATTGCCGTGTAGAGTTCATGCGGGTGTGGGATGGACTGCAACTTGCAATAGTCGATGAACTTATTCATTGTTTATTATCCTCATTATCATTTAGCATAGTGCGAGGTTGGGCCGATAATTCTCCGGTTTCTATGCTCATGTGGCTCCCACTCCCGTTGCGCTGCCTCGTGGATCTCGGCCTCAAGCCTGGTTAGCCACATCGCTCAACCCGTCAGACACTATGCGGCAGGAGGGTGGCTCGCCGGCTGGACGGCTCGAAGACTGCTTGCCACCAGTCAACCAACAGCGGCTTGTAATAAGGATCATCTCCGTCTCACCGGACGGCCAGCGAACTGACAGCGGCATCGAGTTCAAAATACCCGCAGTTCCGAAGCTGCCCCTGAGGAGGCGCTGGTGAGGGCCATCGCCAGACGACTGCGCCGGCTGGAGAGGCTGACTGCCCAAAGCACGGCGGCACAGCGTTTCCGGATCCAGTACGGCTACCTGAAGACGCTGCCCGACGATAGACGGGACCGCGGCTCGTCGTCAACTGTGAAACAGCTACCGCTAGTGGAGCGCGGCGAAGATTGGTTTGAGTGGGAGGAACGCCCTGGACCTGAGCCGCTCTCGACGGCAAGCCCCAACGACGACATCCGCGTCCGAGTCTGCTACGTGGAGCGAACGCCGGCCTGAATCCGTGCACTTGCCGACCGAAAACTGCGACCGATGTGAACTCACAACGCCGTCATATCGCCAGTCTGGACCAGTCTAGACTTAGGCTAGCAGGACTCCGGCTTTTACGAGCTCATCGGTGAATTTGTTCATGTCGGCCATGAGCTGGGGATCGGGGAGTGCGCCTTCTTGTTCGGAGTCTTTGGTGGCTTTGACGATAACCATGAGTCGCATTTTTTGTCCTTTTCGGGCTGGAGATGGATGTGGGATACGCGTTACTTTGCGGGCAGCTCGTAGAGCTGGCGGATCTCGGTTTCGCCGTCGCCGGCTACTTTGCCCTCCTTTGCGGCGGGCTTGTAGATGCATAGAAATCGCATTGCTTCTCCTTGTTTCCTTAGGATTTAGAGCATAAGTGGCTCGCGAGTGCTGATGCGTTCCAGCTTGATCTCTGCCAATACGTCGGATGAGGGTGATCGGAATCGACAGATGGGTGGAATTTTTATTTAGGGAGGCTGAGCATGTGGTTGAGAGCGGTCTTCGTCGAGTGAGCCCCAGAGCAGAGCGTGATATGAACGGGCACAGGCGGTTCAGGCAGCACGCCGCTCGTATCGATGATGCAGCCCGCCCGCCTCCGGGATCGCGACAATCCGCCCTGCCTCGGGTGCTTGGACGGCACGTGGGTCGTGCGTGTCTTTCTGCAGGCCAGGTGCGTGCGACTCTGCGAATTTTCGGAGGTGCCGAGACAAGTCAACTTCGTTTAATACGATCACATGATCCAGGCATTCCCGCCGCAGGGTGCCGATTACGCGCTCGACATAGGCTCACTGTCAGGGCGACCTAGGTCTCGGACCGCCTGAAAAGGTTCTAATATATTCGAATGCATAGATTGAGTTTCGGACGGACTGGCCTGTGATGTTCCATTCCTTCGGATTTTCCGCAGGTTAGCCTTCGTAGGATGGTCTTCGCGCTCTTGGTGCGGCTTTTTGAGCGCAGCGCGCCTGGTTGTTAGAGGCGGTGGGCGAGAGTACCATTTTGGCGGCCCACGTTTCGCCAACCTTTCGCCCCGCCTTTCCCTCTTCACCGATCATCTCAGAACGGTCCTCGCCGTCAAGGGTTCGCTGCGCCGCGCCCAACAACGGCGCGCCCTTGACGGCTCCGGGCCGTTCTGACAACACCTTCTGGACAAGAGGGAAAGGCTCATGCCGAACGGCCTACAGAGTAGGGGGCCACTTCGCCGCCAAAATGGTACCCTTTTTCGCCGCCACCGACACCTGGTTTCGCGGAGCGTAATTTCAACGGGCTGGTTCAGCCTGCGGTCGCCGTCAGTGGTGGCGGGGCGGTTTGTACTTGAACACCCTGCGGGCCTTCTGCCGCGTGAACCGCCAGTTGATCTTGGTCCGCCTCTGGTCGGCCCGATGGTTCCATGCCTTGGTTTCCCGCTTTAGCTTCCTCAGATCCGGAATCCGCCGTTTGCCCAGACATTGCCGCGCGTACAGGCTGAGTTCGATTTCCGCTTGATTGAGCCAGCTTCCGTGTTTTGGGGTGTAGTGCACGGTGAGCCGGTCCCAAATGTCCCCGCCCTTCTGCTCGCCGAGGTAATCGGTCAATGATTTGCGGGTGTGTATGTTGAGGTTGTCCATCACAATGTGAATCGTGCTGGCCGCCGGATACTGCTCCACGACGTGCCCCACGATGCGCGCGAACTCGGCGCCGGAACGGTTGGGTGTGGCGGTGGTGAAGTGGCGGCCGGCCTTCGGTTCCACCACGCCAAATACGTTCGCCGTGCCGCACCGTTCATATTCATTGTCCTGCTTGCCGGGTTTTCCCGGTTTGGCTGGTATGGGGGGGCGCACGTCATCGTGCAGCGAGATCGGTTTCTCATCCAAGCAAACGACGGGTTGGTCCGGATCATAGGGCTTCTCGTAGACCCCCAGTGTGTCTTCCATCTTTTCGATGTATTCCGGGGTCAACTCGGCCACGCACCACATTTTTTTCCCGCCACGGCTTCAACTCGTGGCTCTGCAGCAAAACCCGGATTGTTTCTCGGCCCACCTTAGGCACCAGTTTCCGCTTGACGGCTTCTTCCACGATCAAGCGCACCGTCCAACGTGCCCGCCCCTCCGGCGCTTGACTGCAAACCATGGCAATGATGCGTTGCTTCTGGGAGTCGTCGAGAACCTCGTGGGCACCTGGCCGCTGCTTGTCGTAGAGAGCGGCATTCAGGCCGCCACTGTTGTAGCGATGGGCGATCTGACGGATCGCCTTGGGCGTAAGAGGGACTGTTTTGGCGACACGAGGTGCCGTGACGCCATCGGCAAGTTGTCGTAGCACAATAGCGCGGAGGACGACACGCACTTGCTGAATGCCACCTCGCAGCAGTTCAACAATCTGAGTCAGATCCTTAGGCTTTACCTTAATTGGGACAGGGCGGCGAGCCATGTCTCAGGATAGCTTAAAACATTTCCCGATGGAAGCGTTTTATAGAACTATTTCAGGCGGTCTGAGACCTAGGCGCCGACAATACCTGTTTTATGCCCATGGCCTTCACCTGCTTCACGAAGTCCGCCCCGAAGATCCCATCCCGATCCCGTAGCAAATAGCGTGACGCGGTCTCCCACGGGAAGGCCTCGCGCAGTTGCTGCGCGGTCCATCCGGCGGTCGGATGAGTCCGTGACACCAAAATGCAGAATGCGCCGCCGGTCATGCGCCAGCACCAGGAACACGTATGGGACCTGGAACGTGTCGTCGGCACCGTGAAAAAGCCGACCGACACCATGGTTTTTGATGTGATTCTCCAGGAAGGTCCGCCAAGTCTGCGACGGCGGTTTCCTGGAGCGGACCAGTACTTGCCTACGCTGGTCTCGCCGATGTCGATGCCGAGTTTGAGCAATTCACCATGGATGCGAGGCGCGCCCCAAAGCAGATTCTCGCGGCTCATTTTGCGGATCAGTGCTCGCACGTCTTTCTGGACCGCCGGTCTGCCCAGCCGGCCACGACGGACTTTCCATGTCCAGAAAAGCTGGAAGCCCTTGCGGTGCCAGGCAATGACGGTTTCTGGCTTAACGATCACCAAAGCAGACCGCCAGTCGTTCCAAACATCGCACAGCCACACCCAGAGGAGTCGATCGGCCGAAATGAGTTTCGGCCGCTTCACCGAGCGATGCAGGACACCGAGTTGGTGCCGCAGCGCCAGGTTCTCCAGATGGAGAGCCGCTCCGGATTTGAAAGTCGCCGACACGGCGGCCAACAGGTCAAGTGCGCTGAGCGCCAGGCGGAGGGATTGACGGAGGGTTGTCAAATTCCCATATTCTCATGCAGTTCGACATTTACGATAGCCCAGGTCGCGCACACTTTTTCCACAGTCTTTCCAGCCTACCAGCAGGCTCGATCGGAAAAATGCAAGACATCCGCGTGACGGCTCTAAAACTTGCAGACAGTATCGGTGACTTCGACGGCAACCCAAACGTCGGCGCCGTCGAAGGCGAGTCCTACTGGGCCGGTCCCTACCATATAACTTCCTTGCGAAGTGCCGTCACTCGCACGCAACTGAGTGACGGTGGCGTTCATATAATTCGAAACCCAAATATTGGTTCCATCGAAGACCAACCCGCTGGGCGAGGAAACCGGATAGGTGGCTTCGACCGCGCCAGTGCTGGCGAGCAGCTTACTCACCGAACCTGCTCCATAGTTGGCAACCCAGATGTGCGTTCCATCGAACGCCATTGCACCTGGGACCGTTGCATCGCTAAAGGTGCCTAGAAGCGCTCCGGTACTGGCCTGCAGTTTGGCGATACTGCTCCCGTAGGTCAGCCAGATGTTTGTGCCGTCGAAGAGCATCGCGTCGAGGCCTAGATTCGCGGGTCCGAAAGTAAATGTGTTCACGACGGCTCCATTACTTGCCTGTAGCTCGGTGAGGACATTGTTGCCGTGGCTGGCTACCCAGATATGAGTTCCATCGAACGCCAGTGCCCCCGGATAAAGGCCGGCGGAATAGTTTACTACTCCATTGCCGGTACTGGCATTCAGCAAGGTGACAGTATTGCTCCCATAATTAGCCACCCAGATGTTCGTGCCGTCGAAGGCCAGACCTTGCGGATTCACACCGACACCGATTGTCGCGAGGACCGCGCCGTCAGAAGTCCGAAGCTTGGAGACCGTATTACTTGCGGAATTGCTCACCCACATGTTTGTGCCGTCACTGATGACGTATTCAGGCGAGTTCCCGACGAGGTAAACGCCGAGGGTAAGCTGCGTGAACGGCGCCGAGGTGCTGCTGTTAAAGGTGGTGCTGCCCGCATAGGTCGCGGTAATGATGTCCGTCCCGGCGGGCAAAGTTGAAGTGGACAATGTCGCGACGCCGCCGCTCAAGTTCCCGGAGCCCAGCGTGGTTCTACCGTTGTAAAAAGTGACTCTTCCCGCGGGTGTACCCGAGGCCGATGTAACTGTAGCCGTTAAAGTAATCGCGTGGCCGAACGGGTTGTACGGCTCCGATGAGGCCAAGCTTGTGGATGTGTCGGCCAAACTGGTGGAATCCACGATTTGAGTGAGTGGCGAGGAGGGACTGCTTTTGAAATCGGCGCTTCCGGTGTAGGTAGCCGTAATCCTGTAATTGCCGGCAGCGAAGGAAGAAGTTGCGAATGTAGCAACACCTCCGATGAGCGTTCCGGATCCTACAAGGGTACTGCCGGAGTAGAAAGAGACGGTTCCCGAGGGAATCCCCCGCGCGGAAGTAACCGTTGCCGTGAAAGTAACCAACTGACCGGTGTTGGACGGATTGGGCGACGATACCAGGGTGGTAGACGTGCTTGCCTTATTCACTGTTTGGGTCAGTGCCGGCGAAGAACTGCTGGCGAACGTAGTACTTCCACCATAGGTTGCAGTGATCGAGTGCGTGCCGACAGCCAAAGCGGAGGTGGTGAATGTCGCCACGCCGCCGCTCACAGCCCCGGAGCCGATCAAGGTGATGCCGTTGGAGAACTTTACTGTTCCCGTGGGTGCACCCGATGCTGCCGTGACTGCCGCTGTGAAAGTAACAAGCTCGCCGTATGTGGAAGGATTCGGCGAGGAAGTAATCGCTGTGGTTGTGCTGTTTACGATGCTAAAATTGCTCGAAACCGGAGTTTCGACGTTGCCGGCGACATCGGAGCTGTAGAACTTGATCGTGTGATTTCCGGGAGTCGATACAATAAAAGGCGCGAATAGATAGAGCATGTATGGCCCGCCGTCGAGTTTATAGCTGGTAACCGCGATACCGCTGGCATTGTCAGTGGGCGTGAGAGTGATTTGTACAGACCCGACGAACGCGTTTCCCGACTTCGTTCCCTGGTAAGAAATGCTGGTGAGCGGCGGTACCGTGTCGTAACAGACCGGGCCATACGTGAGATCTCCGGTCGGAACACCTGCGTTATCCCACGCTCTGACGTTAACTGTGTGGCACGCCTGGCTGACCGCGCTTCCGACGAAGTCGAGAGAGCCGGTGGTGACATGGGGGGACGTCGGACCGACATAGAAACTGTTGCCGGCGCCCGGAGTTGGCTCCGAGAATACGTCGCCCGGATCGGAGTCCCAGGCGCAGCTATATCCGGCCACGCCATTCGCCGGGAATCCGTTCCCGGAAGTGTCGGCTATAGTCCAGCTTACCGTCTCGTCTTTGTTGTACCAGTGATTAATCGCCGGACCTGAGAATTTGACGGCGGGCGCCCCAGCGTCCCCGGCATAGAAGGTGTTGATCGCCCACGCGAGCTGCAGCATGTTTGCCGAGCCCCATCCGGTGACAAGGTCATAACCGGTGGTGGCACAGAAATAGTTCAAAGAAAACAATAGGGTAATATCGTTACTATTGCAGCCTGTAAGGATGTCGTAGAACGGATAATGCGAAGCGTAATGGGGATTGAGACCCTCGTAGTACATAGGGTAGTTCGCATTTCCCATGGGTGCGCAGGGGCTCGTCCCACTGCCGCAAATGCTGCCCAAGCTAAGCAGGTAGGAGTTCTCCTGGACCATGAAGCCGGCGATTTCCGGCGCGGCTATGCTCGTTCCCCCAACCCCTTGGAGCGCTCCGTTGTAGTAGATGTTTTGTCCGGAGCTCGCGTTGAGAGCGACGTCCGGGAGGCCCCGGAAGGTGAAGCCCAGAGGCGTCTGATAAGAGCCAGCCGGAAGGTAGCTGCTGATGCCACCTCCGCTGCCACCGTGGTTGGTGGTGCAGGAGCCCGGAGCCGTACCGCCGGTCCAGCCGACTTCGCTATCGTAAGTCCCGTTCGTGTACCACTGTAAGGTCGTGCCGCCAACGGCAACGACGTTCGGGTCGGATGCGGGGTAATTAACCGCATCGGCCGGGCCGCATCCGTCCGCCGCACCGTTGTCGCCGGATGCGGCTACTACGGTCCAGCCCTGTCCTACCATCTGCAGGAAGGCGGAGTCGGCGGCGTTGATACCACTGGTTCCATAGCAGTTCTCGTTGCAACCCCAACTGGTGCTAACGACACGCACGTAATCGTCTTTGAGCATCTGGTTGAAAATCGTGATGAAGGTCGAATTCAGAGAATCGGAACCCTGGTAAGCCCAGATCGCGGCCGAATCGATACGGGTATTGAAGCTGTTGGACGTGGCGGTGGACCACTCGATGTCCAGAGTTGTTTCTAAGTTGCACGTCGGATTATTGCCTGGGCAAGATACCGCCCCGCCGATAAACACTTGATTGACGTTGGGGGCCAGGTAGGGATACTGGGCCTGAAAACCGTTCAAGTCACTGAGATTGATATCGTATGCGGTCGCGATGCCGACGGAGGTTTCCGGCGGCGGACCGCTCGGATTCCCGAGCGGATTACAGCACTTGCTCAGCGTGTTCAGAGGAGCGTAATTGTAGGCATTGGAGTTGTAAATGTCAGATGGGTCGAACGCGTTCTGTGTAATTAGGGGGATGGTCAGCCCCTTCGGCGCGCTGGCATCCGCCTGGAAGGATGGCCCTCGCGTAACTAGCGGTCCAGGAACATAAACCGGGGGGCTGGCTTTCGCGCCGAAGCTGGCCGGCTGCAGGACCGCCAGACTATTCAGGCCCATCACCGCTTGGATAATTGATTGTAGGTTTGCGGGAAGGGTTGGACTCCGGTCATTGGAGTAGAACGTTTCGGATCCAATCCGGTAGTTATTTATGTTGATTTTCAGCGCGGTCTGGATGATGCCCGCAGGAGCCTCAACATTAACGATCAGGCGATTCGGATATCGGTTGGTTACGGTTAGACCTTGGCCTTGCGCCCAATCCACGATGGCCTGCTCATCTTGCGGCGCCGGCGCGAAGCGGATGTTCCACTTCGATGGCGTGAGGAATTGGTGGAATACCGGACTGCCTTTGGTCTGCACATCTCGAACAAACTGCTTTTCCTCGTCGAGGTGCGGCGGTTGCAGGGCGAAAACCAGCCGCATCATCTGGTTCGGGTCGTAGGGGCCGGCCACTTGCGCCGAACCGTTCAGTACAGCCGCTGCGGGCTGCCCGGGCGCCTCAGTGGCCAGCGCGGCACCGCCCTGCGCGAAAATGAGTTGCGTGTTCAGGGCAGTTGCAGCCAGAAGAATCAAACCGGCGCTGGTAAGCCTCCGCTGGATAGCTCCGCTATAGAAAGACAGGCAAGGGGTTTGTAGACTGCCGAATTGTTTTGATACGTTCATATGATTTCTCCTGGCGCCGGGTTTCAAGGCGCCGATCTATACCGCGAAAGGATCCGCCGTGAGCAATGATGTGCGGCTGGGCGCCGCTACGGAACCGCCTCGAAGGATGTAATGCCGTAACTATTGGTGCCGCCGCCCCACGTAACGAGCCCGATGGCGTCGATATCGCTCGGGTCGAGGGCGCCGGGCACAAAGCTGGAAAACGGAAATCCCACCGAGAACACATCCACTTGGGGCGTCAGAGATACCTGCTCGGCGTAAACTCCACCGCTGTGCGTCCAGACAGTTATGTCGACACCTAAGACTTCCTCGGTCGCGATGCCCGCGAAAGTCAACTGGAAGCCCGAATATGCGCCCAGGTCCAGGCCCAATGGAGCCGGTGTGGTCGCGTTGGCGTATCCATAATAGATCTGCACGCCCGGAACCACGCCGAAGCCGCCATTCATTATCCAGATACCTTTGCCGATATCGAGTGTACTGCGTTGACCGTAAGGATTAGCCCCGATCACAAAAACTGTTTCGCGAGCGGGGCCTAACGGACTGCCAGGCGCCAGCGGCGAAAAGTGGACATCCTGCGATTGAGCGGTTGTAAGGGTTACGGTGTAGTGTCCAGCCCTGAAATTATCAAGCGTGAGCGGCGTGGCTGCGCGGATGGCCGGCGTTACGAATACCGAAGAAACCAGGAGTGCCGGTACGGCTAGCCCCGCGAAATGGTTCTTGAAACCCCATGTGGTTTTGGCGAATAACATAAATCCCCTCTCTTCTTTCCGGATTCCAAAGGCTTTCCCGTCCTGAGGATTCCTATCCAGTCAATTAGACAACGATCCCCATTTCCCGTCACCACACAAGTATGTAGATTTGTAAGTTCCGCTTAGCGGACTATACGTTGGCGAAGACCTTTAGCCACGGCTTCGGATTTGGAATGGACCTGCAGTTTCTCGTAGATATTCTTCATATGGAAGCGAATCGTGTTTACGCTAAGATTCAGTTCCGCGGCCACGGTTTGTAATTGTGCCCTTCCACCAGAAACTTCAGCAAGCGGATTTCGTGCGGAGTCAGTTGGCGGCGCTCGGGATCCATAATTTCGGTGAGCCAGCCCTCCATGCCGCGCACCAGAGCGGCGAGGGCGAACGGGCACTGGTCGAAGTTGCCGCGGATGAATACTTCGTTGCCGAAGTGCACGCAGAGCACGCGCACGGCTTCAACCCAGACCTGCATGACGGGGGTAGCATGCGATGTCTGGCGGCGGCAGGGTGTCCGCGTCGGCAAGGCTCGCCAATCGCACGCCGCGGGCGACCGCAGGCTCGTCGACAGGAAACTCGACCGTCACGCCGAGAGCACCGGCCAAGGCGGCTGTGTCGACGTCGACCATGACGCCGTCGAGCGAATACTTCTCAATGAACTGAATAAACGACCGGGCGAGCGCACGCGGGTCCTGGCGGAACTCGGCCATGGTCACATGAGCCTCCCGGGCGGCATGCATGAAGTGGTGGAGCATGACCGCTGGGCGGTCGGGCTGTTAGCCGCGCAAGGCGGCCTGAATGCGCTGGTACCTGTTCATGGCTTACGCTCCAGACAAGGGCGCGGTGCCGGTCGGTGAGATCTTTTTTCCCGGGGAAGGATTACGATTCGGATGCACTCAGCGGACTGGCTCAGCATATCAACAAGCGAAAGCGCACCGTCCTCAGCAAGGAACTACGCCGGAAGCCTTTGGAGCGTCCCGTCAAGGCCCCCCGCATGGCCCTGGATGACTCGTACCACGGGACCACTCCACTCCGCATTTGCCAGGCTATTTTCTTGATTGGCAGGATGGAAAATGCGCCAAAGCGACCTCCCTCTCGCTGGCGCATCGCCAGCCTTTCTTAAACTTAAAGGGCCGACTGTCCGTCCGGGTGGATCAAAGCGTCGACGCGGCACACCCGACATCGACCCGGGAGCCGTTCCCCGAGATGTTTCAGATCTTCATATCTGATACAAAGTGTCTCTCCGACGATGAGACGGTGTCAACACCCGCCTAAGGGTGGTGTGCTGAGGCTCCATTCTTGGACAACTCGACCGCTAATCACGCCACCAACCCGCAAGCGGCGCCGGCGCGGGAGATTTTATGTTTCAGATGTAAAGGTGTTAAACTATATTGTCAACTCAGCACGAAAGGGGGACCCGTTTTCGTGAAATGCAAGCTGGCCACGCCACAGCCGCCGCTCGACGATCAGGAGTTTGTGGACCAGGCGATCGCCGCCAGCGAGGACCGTTCCGGCGCGCTGCTCGGCATCCTGGAAAAGGTCCAGGAACATAACGCGCACAAATACCTGCCCCTGGAAATCCTGGAATACGTCGCGGAGAAGACCGGTATTTCGTTGGCGCAGGTCTTCAGCGTGGCCAGTTTCTATGCTCTGTTCAACCTGCAGCCCCAGGGCGACCACACCATCTGCATCTGCCGTGGGACCGCCTGCCACACCCGCGGCTCGCGCAGCCTGCTGGAGCGTCTGAAGCTGGAACTGGGCGTCCCGGATAGCGGCGCCGATCAGGTCTCGGTCACGACGCCCGACCATAAATTCTCGTTGCGCACGGTGGCCTGTTTTGGACAATGCGCGCTGGCGCCGGTAGTGGAAGTGGATCACGCCATCTACGGCCACATGAACGAACAGGCCCTGCACCGGGAGGTGGAAGCCCTGGAGCGCGAAAAGGGGAAATGATATGCGCATACAAGACATCTCCTCATTCAGTGCGGTCAAGGAAGCCGGCCTCGCCAAGCTGCTGCCTAACCGCCCGCGCATCGCCGTGGGCATGGGGACTTGCGGCAACGGCAACGGTGCCGAAGGTGTTTTCCACGCCTTCTCCGAAGCCATTCAGCAGCGCGGACGCGACGTGCGACTGGCAGCGGCCGGCTGCTTTGGTTTCTGCGCGCAGGAGCCGTTGGTCAACGTGTGGCTCCCCGGCCGCCCGCTGGTGATTCTTCGCCGCTTCCAGGCCGACGACGTTGACTGCCTATTGGACGAGATGGCCGTCGGCCGCGTCCCGCCGGATTTGGCGTTGTGCCGGATCGAAGCGTGGGACCATATCACCGCGCAGGTGCGTTACGGCGAGGGCTTCCCCGAAATCCCTCTCTGGCGCGATATCCCGTTTTTCAAACAACAAAAGAAGATCGTGCTGCGTAATTGCGGCCTGATCAACCCCGACGATATCGAAGAGTACATCGCCGTGGGCGGCTATCAGTCCTTATATAAGGTCCTGATCGACGCCCAGCCCGAGATGGTCATTGAGCAGATTAAAGCTTCCAAACTGCGCGGCCGCGGCGGCGCGGGATTTCTCACAGGCCTCAAGTGGGAGTTCCTGCGCAAGGCAGCAGCCGAACAGAAGTACATCATCTGCAATGCAGACGAAGGCGATCCAGGCGCCTACATGAATCGCAATGAGATCGAAAGCGATCCGCACGCCCTGCTGGAGGGCATGATTATCGGCGCATACGTTACCGGCGCCACCGAAGGCATTGTCTACGTGCGGGCGGAATATCCGCTGGCCGTGCATCGTCTGCGCCGCGCCATCGTGCAGGCCCGCGTTTATGGCCTGCTCGGCGACAACATCATGGGCCGCGGCTTCAGCTTCGATATCTCGATGGTGGAAGGGGCGGGCGCGTTTGTTTGCGGCGAGGAGACGGCTCTCATCCGCTCGCTCGAAGGCTTCGCCGGGCGTCCCCGCCCGCGCCCGCCATTTCCCGCGCAGAAGGGCTTGTGGGGCTGTCCCACCAACATCAACAACGTGGAAACCTGGTACAACATCGCACCCATAGTGGCCAAAGGGCCGGCCTGGTTTACCGAAACCGGCAGCGCCAAGAGCGCCGGTACGAAAGTGTTCTCGTTGGTCGGCAAGATCGCCAACACGGGCCTGGTCGAAATGCCGCTGGGCACGCCGCTGAAAACGTTTATCTACGATGTCGGCGAAGGCGGCGTCGACGGCCGGCACATCAAAGCCGTGCAGACCGGCGGACCTTCGGGCGGCTGCATCCCGCAGGAAATGTTCGATACCCCCGTGGATTACGAGACCCTCGCGCAGCTCGGCTCCATTATGGGTTCCGGCGGCATGGTGGTGATGGATGAAGACAATTGCATGGTGGACCTGGCCCGCTACTTCATCGAGTTCACGCACGCGGAGTCTTGCGGCAAGTGCATTCCCTGCCGGGCCGGCCTGGATAAAGCGCTGCGCATCTTGAACGGATTCACCAACGGTCGCGCCAGCGGCGACGACCTCGATCGACTCGATGAATTGGGCCGCATGATCCGCGATACCTCCCTCTGCGGGCTGGGCCAGAGCGCGCCAAATCCGGTGCTCACCACCATGCGCCATTTCCGGCACGAATTCGAAGACCACTTTCGCGCCCGCCGCTGCCGCGCGGGAGTCTGCGAAGACCTGGCACTCTCCCCCTGCGAAAACAGTTGCCCGTTGCACATGAATATTCCACGCTTCCTGCAGCTCTTCCAGGAGCAGCGTTTGGATGATGCGTTCCTCTCCGTGGTGATGGACAATCCGCTTCCCTCCTCAACCGGGCGCGTCTGCCAGCACCCCTGCGACAACCGCTGCCGCAGGCATGGCATCGATGCATCCGTAAACATGCGCGAGGTGCACCGCTATATCGCGGACGCCATTTACTCTTCCGACCGCTTCGATGCGCTGGTGGATAGGGTGGCCTCGTACAAGCTGCAGCCCACGGACCGCAGCGTCGCCGTGGTTGGCGCCGGACCCACCGGCCTTACCGCAGCCTTCTACCTGGCGCTTCTGGGACACGAAGTGACCGTTTACGAAACGAACCCAATGCCCGGCGGCATGCTGCGCTATGCGCTCCCCGAGTATCGTCTGCCCAAGTCCGCTCTCGACCGCGAAATCGAATTGATTGAGCGTCTGGGTGTGGACTTCCGCTGCGACACCGTCGTCGGCCGCGACATCACTCTCAACGAGCTCGACAATATGTACAACGCCGTGTTCATCTCCATCGGCACCTGGAAGGAATCCTGGGTCTTCCTGCCCGGCACGGAGCTGAAAGGCGTGCTGCCTGCCTTAATTTTCCTGGAAGCGGTCTCTAAGCATGAACCGTCGCAACTGGGACGCAAGGTGGTGGTCATCGGTGGCGGCAATGCGGCCATCGATTCCGCCCGCACGGCGCTGCGCAAGGAAGCTGACGTCACCGTGATCTACCGCCGAGAGCGCAAAGACATGCCCGCGATCAAAGAGGAGATCCACGCCGCCGAGTCCGAGGGCGTCCGGTTCATCTTCCTGGCCACGCCGCACCGCATCGTCGGCGACGATCAGTCCAACGTCAAGGCGATTGAGGTGGTCAAAACCCGCCTCGGCGAATTCGATTCGTCCGGCCGCCGCAAGCCGGTTTCCACCGAAGAAATCCGGCGCCACGATTGCGATACCGTGATTCTGGCCGTGGGCGAGTCCGTTGATCCCGATTTCGGCCGCGGCTCCGGCCTCAAGATCCAGGAGGACGGCACCATCGAAGTCGACCGCTTTACACTCGAAACCAGCCGCAACAAATTCTATGCGGGCGGCGACGCCATCACCGGCGCGTCAAATGTTTCAAACGCCATGGGCCTGGGCAAGAAGGCTGCCCGCAACATCGACCAGCGTCTCATGGGGGCGGCTCGCTTCGACCGTATCATGCCCCGGTTCGAATACTCGCAGACGCCGCCCGCGCAGCCGAGCGATTGCCATCGCCACGAGCTGTCCGAGCTGCCAGCCCTTGAGCGCGCGCGGAACTTCAACGAAGCCATGCTGGGCCTTACCGCGCAACAGGCCCTGGACGAAGCCGGCCGCTGCCTGCGTTGCGATATCCGTGAGAACCAGCACGGCCACCGCGTTTCGGATCTCGTAGAGGTTTAAGGATGCGTCATGTCCACCACGCCGGATAAGATCTCGATCAAAATCGACGGCGAGTACATCGAGTGCGCAGCCGGACAGACCATCCTGGAGGCCGCCCGCGCCCATAAGAAATACATTCCCACGCTGTGCTACCTGGAAGGCCTGAGCGCCGTGGGCGCCTGCCGCCTCTGTATCGTGGAAGTCTCCGGCGTAGGGCGCCTGCTGCCGGCCTGCACCACCCCCTTGCAGGCCGGCATGTCCGTCACCACCGACTCCGAGCGGTTGGCACGCTATCGCCGCATGATCATCGAGTTCCTCTTGTCCGAGCGCAATCACTATTGCGCGGTGTGCGTTTCGAACGGGCATTGCGAGCTGCAATCCCTGGCGCAGAAGCTGGGCGTCACCTACGTGGAATATCCCTACAGTTACCCGCTGCTCGCCGTGGACATGTCGCACGAGCGTTTCGTGCTGGATCATAATCGCTGCATTCTTTGTACACGCTGCGTGCGCGCCTGCGACGAAGTGGAAGGTGCCCATGTGCTGGATGTGGCTTCGCGCGGCATTCAGTCCATGATCTGCTGCGATCTGAACCGCCCGTGGGGCCAGGCGCGCAACTGCACAAGCTGCGGCAAGTGCGTGCAAGTCTGCCCCACCGGGGCCCTGGCCGAGAAGGGCTGGGCGGTGGGGGAGATGACCAAGCGCGTTAACAACATCACCTGGCTGGCCGTCCGGCGGGGAGGCGCCCAGTGACGAAGAAAATCAGGCTTGCTACGGTGTGGCTGGATGGCTGTTCGGGCTGTCATATGTCGCTGCTCGATATAGACGAAGCGCTGGTGCCTCTAGCCGGCAGAATCGATCTGGTCTACGGCCCGCTGGTGGATGCCCAGGAGTTCCCGAAGGCGGTGGACGTGACGATCGTGGAGGGCGCCGTCAGCAGCCAGGACGATTTGGACAAGGCGCGCCTGCTGCGGGCGCGCAGCCGCCTGGTGGTAGCGCTGGGCGACTGTGCCGTGACCAGCAACGTGCCCGCCATGCGCAACAACATTCCGGTAAAGAAGCTGCTGGAAGGCATCTATGGAACCCCTCCCGGCCATGGCGTGCCGCCGTTGCTGAAGCATGCCGTTCCGCTCCACGACGCCATCAAAGTGGATCTGCATGTACCGGGATGTCCGCCGCCGGCCAAGGCCATTGGATCGGTCCTGGGCGAACTGCTGGAAGGGCGCGTGCCCGACCTTGCCGGCAAAGTGAAGTTCGGATGATTTGCGGGGCAGGACTCCAGTCCTGCGCGAGGCCCCCAGGCTCCGCCCAAGTTAAAATGAGGCGCCATGAAGACACTCAGAATCGATCCTGTAACGCGCATCGAAGGTCACGCCAGAGTCACCATCCAGCTCAACGACGAAGGGCATGTTACGGATGCTCAACTGCACGTCACGCAATTGCGTGGTTTCGAGAAATTCACGGAGGGCCGGCCCTTCTATGAAATGCCGTCCATCACAGCGCGTATTTGCGGCATCTGCCCGGTGAGCCATCTGCTGGCTTCCGTGAAAGCTTGCGACGCCATCATGGCGGTCGAGATTCCGGAAACCGCGGCCAAGCTGCGGGAGTTGCTGCACTGCTGCCAGTTCGTGCAATCCCACGCGCTCAGCTTCTTCCATCTCTCGGCACCCGACCTGCTGCTGGGCATGGACTCCGATCCGGCGCGCCGCAACGTGCTGGGCCTGATCGAACAGCATCCTGAGCGCGCCCGCGACGGCATCGCCTTGCGCAAGTTCGGTCAGCAGACGATCGAATGGCTGGCGGGCGCGCGCATCCATCCTTCCTGGACCGTGCCGGGCGGGGTCAATGCACCGCTCTCCTACGAAGTGCGCGACCGCATCCGCGCCGAACTGCCCGCCGCCAAAGCGATCGTCCGTCGCACGCTGGATTTCTTCAAGGGCGTGGTGGATCAGTTCGCCGAGGAGATTGCAAATTTCGGCAACTTTCCCACGCTCTATGCCGGCCTGGTGGATGGCACGGGCGGATTGCAGCTTTACGACGGCAAGCTGCGCTTCCGCGACGCCCAGGGCAATCTGGTAGCCGACCAGATACGCCCTTCACAATACCCACAATACATCGCCGAGACGACCCTGCCTGCCACTTACCTGAAAGCGCCCTATTACAAACCGCTTGGGGTTCCCGACGGCGTCTACCGCGTGGGGCCCTTGGCGCGCCTTAATGTGGCGGACCGTTGCGGTACGCCAGAGGCTGATGCGGAGTTCGCCGAATTCCATCAGCGCTACGGACGCATGGCCGGAAGCGCCTTTCACTACCACCATGCGCGCCTGATCGAGGCCCTCTACGCGTTGGAGCGGATGGAAAGCCTGCTCGCCGATCCGGCCATCCTCGACGCGCACGTGCGCGCGCATGCCGGCGTGAACGCGCTGGAGGGCGTGGGTATCGCCGAAGCTCCCCGCGGCGTGCTGATTCATCATTATAAAGTGGACGAAAAAGGCGCCATCCGCTGGGCTAATCTGATCGTCGCCACGGGCCACAATAATTTGGCCATGAACCGCAGCATCTTACAGGTGAGCGAACATTTCATCGACGGCGACCATCTTCGGGAAGGCATGCTGAACCGCGTTTCGGCCGTGGTGCGGGCCTACGACCCCTGCCTCAGTTGCTCCACGCACGCCGCCGGAATGCCCGATATCCACGTGCGGCTGCTGGCGTCCGATGGCAGGCTGCTGGACGAGCAACGCCAATGAACATGCTGGTCATCGGCTACGGCAATTCCCTGCGCAGCGACGACGGCGCGGGACCGTTTGTCGCCCGGCAACTAGGCGCAGGCGCCATCGTCTGTCACCAACTCGCGCCTGAGCTAGCCTCGACTATCAGCCAGGCCCGGCGCGTTATCTTCGTCGATGCTCACGCCGGGGTGCCCGCCGGCCAAATCGTCATCCAACCCGTCCTGCCGCGTGTTTCGGCGGCCATTCACCGGTTCGACCCGGAAACCCTCCTGGCTTGGTCGCAACAGCTTTACGGCCGCGCGCCGGAAGCTGTTTTGATCGGCATCGGAGGTGAATCGTTTGCCTTCGGGGAGGGACTGTCGCCAGCCGGCAGGCGCGCCGCGCAGGCAGCGCTACGCGTCATCCGCAGCTGCGATTGGGAGCCCGACTGGAGCAACGGATGACCAGCGAAGGAAATGCACGCAATACTGCGTTCTCAACTCCTGGCGTCGAATTGTTGCAAATGGGACATCGCATCTCGCAATACGCAATTCTCTGGGCATCGGTGCGGGCCGCCACCCCCACGGCCCAGCGAAAGTCCTCCCGCTCGCCTGCTGTATGCAGGAGGGGGATGTGGCCGGGGCAAGATTACTGTTATCGTGTCGGAGAACAGCGCCCACTCGGTTGGAGCGCGGCTATCGTGCCTTTCCTGCGTTGGTCCTCCGCGGCTCCAGGCGGCTGCCTCAGGCTGGCCCGTTGTTGCTGCCCGACGAAAAGGAATGCCCGAGCAAATGGATCTCGAATACCCAAAGGATTTCCGCTTGAGTGCCAGACACGCGTTGAAATCGAGAAGTTGCGATCGGCCAGGATAATGGCCTCACCGAACAAGTACAGAAGCTGCCGTTCGCAGAACTCGAGGAGCGAGCCTTCAGATGGGTCTGCAGAGTGCTCGGTGGGTTTGCTCATGAGGCCTGCGAATTGGGCAAGGCGAAGCTGTGGACGGTAATGCAGATCCACGCTGGGCCGGTTTTTCCCGGGCCGTTCGTCCTCCCCAGTTGCCCAGGCACGGCCCTGTCAATCAGAGGCCCGTTTCGCAAAGGACCCTTTTTGAGATTTCATAGGTCTTACCTTGAGGCTCTGCCCGGACGTTTGCGGGCAGGGAGGAGCGTCATATTTTGCGGCGTTTTGGGCGAGTTGGTGGCAAACCGCCCTTACCAAAAATCCGCTGCTCAAAAAACGGCAATGTACGTTCACTGAAGCCCAACAACGTTGGAATGCCTATAAGTATGAGCATTGTGAGAGTCTCACACGCGCTCGGATTGGCAGTTGTACAAGGGGCTGTTGTGCAGGCGCTGACTGATTTGCCGAAGCTCTTGTCCTCGATAGATAGAGGAATCCACGCAAGCAATGCACAGCCTATGACAGTACCGATTAGGCCTGTAGCAATCCGGGCCAATACTCCTCCAGCGTAAGAATCTGGTTTGCGGGAAAGACGATCTTCAAGGGTTGGCATTTTCGAAATAACGCTAGCGCAGCTTCCTGCTGCACCGGCAGCTAGGATGCCAAAAATGAGAAGGGGCGTAAAGAAGGAGGCATAGTGCACCGCAAAAACAGCGCCAATCAGCGAAACGATAACTACAACAAAGAGTATCCACATCGTCCGATGTGTTTTTTCCTCATGATCGTCAAGGTCATCCGCCCAAGCATCCCGGTCTTCAAAAAGTGCATTTAGAGCGCGCCCCGCGCTCCTTGAATGTGTATTTTTGGGTCAGGTGCGTTTTTTAGGTTCTGAGAAGCTTCCTGCCAAAGCTTACGCACTGTTTCCGTCGAAGATTCTGGAATGCCCCAACCATCGATTTGATCAAGGACTAAATCTCCTTCGATTTTAATTTCGGCGCAAAAATAGGCGGCGAAGAGTCCCTGTAGTTCTGCATCATCCGTCCTCGTAGACAGATCCACAATCTGCCGCCTAAGCCACTCGGCCACGGCCAGACTTGGTGCCAGGGGCACGAGTCGAACGTGCTTGTCCGGCTTTTCAGACCGGTGCCTTGACCGCAACGGCCTCCCTGGCGAGATTTGGTGGAAGAGGAGGGAATTGAACCCTCATTTGCTGGTTGCAGGCCAACGGTCCTCCCGTTGAACGACTCCCCCAAACTTGGTTGCGGGCTGGCGAGTTGAACGCCACTCGCATGGCTCATGAGGCCAGCATGACACCGGCTCACTTGCCCGCAGCAGTGATTCTGGACGCAATGGAGCGAATCGAACGCTCATCGGTTGCTTACCGTGAAACTGCTCTTCCGTTGAGCTACATCGCCTACGAGTGCGGAGAATCGAACTCCATTGACCGGACTGGCGATCCGATGCCAACCAATACGCCACACCCGCAGAAACTTTGGAGCGGACGGAGATAATCGAAATCTCTTCTCTGGGTTGGAGGCCCAGGGCACACCCTATATACCACGCCCGCTCGTTGGCACTTCCGTGATGTTATTCAATTGTCAAAGACCAGCATTGAGGCGCACTTCTACTGCATCGCTTCCGAGCGGAAACGAGTTAGACAAAATGGCTCAAACTAACCGATCAAAACAAAAAAGCGGGCGGCCCTTTTTGGTGGCCGCCCGCTTTCTGAAATCGGAATGTTATTCCAAGACGGTCAGGTCACCTCGCGCGCATCATGATTGACGCACCTCTGCGTACCTTTGAGCTCGGTCGCGAATTGGAATCTATGTGTCACGCACCTAAATCGTAAAATACTTTCCTGATAAGTTCAAGTACTTTAATCTACCCTTCACATCACAGCTCAATCGAGGCGGCGCACTTGAACGGCGGGAAGAGCGGACGCGCGCCCCTACCTTCGGCCCAACCGTCGCGCTAGCCTGCCGGCCACCGCGAATCCGGCTGGCCGCAACCGTCTCAACTGCCGAGGAACAGGGCCGGTCCGGGCTGGTAAGCGGACGGTATCGTGCCAACTACTTGCAGCAGAGAAGTGGAAACGATTTGCAAACTCTGCTGGGTGGCGCCATAGAGGTAACCACCATCTGGACTGACCGACAGGTTGACGAGAGCGATACCCGGGACCGTGTTGGTAAGTGCGAGGGTCTTCGCATTGAACGTGTAAAGGGTATTGTTGTTCGAGAAGTAGATTGTGATGCCGTCGGGCGAAAGCGCGGGATTCGAGTAAACGCCCGAGGTATTCACGCCCGGTATCTGCACGTGCCTGACGATCTGACCGACAGGCAAGACCGGGTTTGAGGCGGCCAGCGTCTGGGCAGCCCAAAACCACGGAACAGCCTCTTGTCCGGGCGATCCATCGCACACCCTTCCGTCCCCCTCGGTTTTCTCGCCAAGATTTTGATCTGCCAGCCGCCAGGCTCTACCCTGCCGGTACCGGCAGCGCGTCAATCCGCCGCACCATGCTTCCTAACAGCCGCCGCGTCAGATGGCTCTCGGCCAGCATCAGCCAGTAGCACCGGGCGCGCTTCACCAATCCCCGCCCGTTTTCACCAGCCTTTGCTGCAAACTCGTTAGCGCCCAGTTCTCGATCTTCTTCGGCAGCACCAGCCTCCGCCAGAGATTCCCCAGGTTGTAGGCGATCAGGCTGAGCCATAGCCGCACCTCATTGGAGCGGAACCGGTGGCAACTCAGCCGCGTCATCTTTACCGCCTGCTTGCCTTCCTTGATCCACTGTTCCGCCGTTCCGCGCTTGTTGTAGAACCGCACCACCGCCCGGTTGTCCGTCTCCAGGTTGGTCACGATGAATCCCAAGCGCGGGAACAGTTCCCCGAAGTGGAACTCCACCTTCGCCACCACCCGCCGCGCCGTCTCCCAACTCGCGGCTTGATATAGAAATCCCTTGTACCAGACCACCGGCTTATGGCTTGGGCGTCCCACTGGCCGCGTCAACAACTCGGCGATATCCCGCTCCAGGCTGTCGTTTTCTGGGATGCGGATAGCGTACTTCACACCCCGAACCTCCAGCGCCTGGTAGACCTCCAACCTTAGCGAAGGCCGCGTCGGCGCGAAAGACCACTTCTTTGCCGAGCTTCTGTTGCCGCTCGATCTCCGGCAGCAGCAGTTCTTCCCAGTCGTCGGCACTGTGCACGTTGCCGGGCCGCAGTTTCGCCGCCAGGCAGTCGCCTTCCCGATTGAACAGCAACAGCGCGTGATAGCAAGTGGACTCGAAGTGCCCGTTAGGCGCTCTGCTCCTGCTGGCCGTACACCGGAATCTCGGTCGAGTCCATGTCCAGCACGACCCGCTGCGAGGAATCGAGAGATTCTGCCTTGCCGATGAGTTCGCGGTTGATGCGGGCCAAGCTCTGGAAGTTCTCCTCCTCGGCGAGCATCTCGGTCTCAAAAGTCTGCAAGCGGAAAGTCAGCGCCGCACTGGCGCAACAGGTCCGCCAGCGGAAGCTGCGTGTTCTTCCCGTGCCGCGAGTCGGTCAGGTGCTGGGCGATGAGATCACCGATGCCCAGACGTTCGTCCAACTCGCGCACCAGAATCAGGCCACCGTCGGAGGTGACCCGCGATCCCAGGAAATCCACCTTCAACGAGGCGTTGAAGGAGAGCCGAAATGGCCCGTTTTGTCTCTTCACCCATCAGGTGTCGTCCTCCGGAGCGTCTTCATCGCGTTCAAACCCCTATGAACATTGATGCCGACGAACATCCGAAGATTCGTACGTGGTATTCAAAATGGAAATGTGGGTTTTTACCTGACTGGCTACGGGTACACTGATGAGGTGGCCGCGGTCACCGCATCGAATCTGAAGCTGGCTGGCACTGTTCCCCTTTCCGACTCGTGGATGCCGCAGTTTCTCCCGATAGTTCTACGTTCTATGTTGCGTATGGCCTGAATCCCAATGTCGCCTTGAGCTATGTCGACGCGGATACGCTCGAGGTGAAGCAAACTGTGGCTTTTGACAGCGTGAGCGTTGATTTCGGTCTCGCAATCTCGGCGGACGGATCCCAGTTCTACGTGCCCGGCCAGGCAAATTTTCAGGGGACGGACATCTTCAGACTGAATGTCGCCACCGAAGCCCTGATGGCCGTGCCGGCAGTGGTCAATGGGAACGTCGCGGTTTCGCCTGGCGGGACCGTATACATTGGCGCCGGGTCGGAAGTGGTGGTCTTCGACCCTGCTTCACAAAAGGTGGCGGAGACTGGGGCACCGCCATCGCAAAATATCGCTGCGAATGCTGCCACCGGTTCGCTTACCGGCGCGGCCTATGATTCGACAAACCATCTCTTGCTGGCGGCGGATGCCGCGAAAAACATCGAGGTGCTGGACGCCAGCACTTTGCAACCCGCAGGGCAGATCTTCATTCCGAATCTAGCCTACTCGCTTTTGACCGCTGGCGTGGTTCCGGATTTACCACCAGTTCGACACCAGGGCCTGTAATATTAAGGTTTGTTAATGTATGCGGGGAGCGGCTCGTCTGGGTGTACCATCGCTGGGATGCCGGAAGCCACAATGGAAATTTCGGTTTAGGAATTCATCCGTAGAACGTGGTTAATCAGTAACCAGCGGTCAGCGCGCCAGGCAGAAGGCGTCCGGGCCGCCAAGCGCTCAGAAATAGAAACGACAGAGCGCAAACACTCAAGAGGAGACGATTATGAATACGAATTTCAAAACCGATGGGGTAAACGCCGGTCGTGTAATTTCGGGAATCTGTGCGTTCGGCCTCCTGTTAGCGTCCGCGCCGTTAGGCTTGGCGCAGTGCTTTCAGGCGCCCACCGGCACGATGGTGGCCTGGTTTCCATTCGACACCGAGGACGTCGGTTTGTACTTCAATCCGGCCACCGGGAACAAGGGGACATCGGGCTCGTCGGTGCCGACAAATGTGCCCGGCAAGGTGGGCGTTGCCCTGAGTTTTAACGGGGTGGACAACTACGTGGACTCCGCGAACACGATTGTCACCAATTTTGGATCGGCCGTGGCCTGCGTCGACGGCGATGTTTCGAACTGCACGGGGAACTTCTCGATCGAGCTCTGGATAAACATTCCGGCGCATCCGGGCGTACCGATGCCGATTGTGGATAAGAGGGGTACGGGCGGATTCGGTTACGAGATGTATATCTCCGGTAATCGGATCGGGCTACAGTTGGCCGACGGCACGGGATCGCTAGGCTACGACAACTACGATTCACCGGCCTTGCCGCTGACTACGGGTGTATGGCATCATGTGGCGGCGACGGTGAAGAGGACGTCGGCGATCCGCTGGTACTTTGACGGAGCGTCGCACGGGAGCACAGTCCCGGCACATACCGGCCCGCTAGAGAATGACGGCATCATGCGGATTGGGGCCAACGGCCCGGGGAATCCGGGAGGAAGTACCCCGTTCCAAGGCCTGATGGATGAACTATCGATCTACAATCGCGTTCTGACGGCGGCTGAGATCCAGGGGATCTATCAGGCGGGGTCGAGCGGCAAGTGTCGGCTGCCCGGATTCTAGAGGCTGCGGGCCGGTGAGTGTTTCGTCGGCCCGTGGGTGGCTCCGCGTCCTGTTTTCTTTTGCTGATTTCGAATAATGTCGTTATGTTCTTTCGCCGGCCGCGCGCCACGGAGATCACTTTCCAGGAAAGGCTCGACAACCTGAAGCGGGCGGGATTCAGCGTCACGCCACGGCCGGATGGCGCGGTGCTGGTGAGCAAGGGCGAGTGCGCGGTGGCGTTGCGCGAGAGCGGCGGCCACGTGCAGCGCGCGGAATTGGCAGGCGTATGGATTGGCGGCGAAATCGGCTCGCTGGTGGATGGCGGTTACCAGAAATTCTTCCGCACGCCTTCCGGGAAGAGCAAGCCGGCACTGGCGCCGGAGTTGAACGCCTTGCACGATTTCGAGGAGGACCTGAAAGAGGGGCTGGGATTGGAGAGCCGGTATAACGAGTCGCTGGGCACGGTGTCGACTTATTACCTTTACGATCGGGCGAAGGATAGGGACCGGGGCGTGGCGAAGCGGGTTTGGGAAGAGTAGGCGCGGCGCCTGCCATACGCGTGCGTATGGGCCCCGGTTACGGGCGTAGAGATTGAACCCGGGCAGTCAGAAATTCTCGATCATCCACACGTTGCTATCGTGGGCCTCAACGGTATACGCCAAGTGCTTGCCGTCGGGAGATACCGCCAAGCCCAGCAGGTTCGGCCAGTGCAGTTCGCCTGATAACGAGTCCACCTTCCCGGAACCCGTGATATGCAGCAGGTTAAAGGCGCGTATGATGGTCCCTCAAAGCGGAGCACGGAACCGGGCGGAACATCGCGCTGTTTCTCGAAAAGGAGTTGGGCCCCAAGGCGACCGCGCTCATGTGGCGCATCAAGAAACTGCTTGATCCGCGCTTAGCGTCTCGACGCCCATGGCTAACGAATTCTCCGAATCGGCGAGCGCGCGCATACGACGATCGGGCAGAGCCCAAATGGGATCGAGGACCAACTCCGGCTTGTCCAGATAGCGTCGAACCGCCGCGCCATCCACGGGATCGGTGAACAGGGGAGAGATGCTAAACCAGAAGAGGCCAGTGCGCTTGGCCCGGACCAGAGACGGGGGGATGGCTGACGAGATCCATCAGCCGCATTCCTCGCGCTTCGTCAGTCGTCTCGACGAGTATGGCCCGGACGGGATGGATACCGAACGCCTCCTTGTGCCGCTGCGGTTTCTTGATGAAGTGGTGGTAGCCGCGAAACTTCTTGGGCATGTCGGTGATCACCATGGTGCCGCGGTCGGCCTCGTAGAAAAAGTGGGCGAGTTGCTGGGCCTCAGGGCGACGCGCAAAGCGCAGCGTGAAGATGGCATCCGACTCGACGGGGAGCTGCTCCGTCTCCACAACCTCCTGCCAAAAGAGCTGGCCGCTCTGTTTTGGGGATCTGACCTTGGGCACATCCACCTTGTGGCCGGCGATCTGGCCACCCTGACACCAAGCTTCAAGAGCGACATCGCCGCCAGATTTCTTGCACGCCATTTGACCATGAAGTACATCCGGGAGATCATCAAGCCGTGGTTCAAGAAGCCAGTTGCATATGCTGGCCACGAATCGCCGCGCCAGCATAGTCCTTTTCGCGGTTAAATGGTTTCGCCGTCTGGCGAGACCGTCATGTCAAGGCCGGCGTTTTAGCGCCCAGGTTCGAATGCGCGATCACACCAAGGGTGATGGGATCAACCTCTTGGATGTGCGTGTTGCGACTCGAATCTTAGAGGATACTTGTTTTGAGGTTCGCCGCGATAGAGACAGGCGCTCGCGGCAGCCAAAGATTAAGCGCCTGTTGCGCTGTTATTTTTCCTGTACTCAGGTTTACAAGAGAGAGGAGATAGGCGTTCGAAGAGATGGCCAGGGACGCGGCGCTGTCGCTCGCGTTCATGATTGTAAAGCTGGAGTTGTTAATTGTGCTGCTGCTGATTGCCGTAATCAGCGAACGTCCGCCGCGCCGCCGTTTGGGATCACCGTGCGTATCGCACCCGGAGCCTGGAAGGCTAAAAATGCCATCAGGATTTCGCCGAAAATGATTCGCATAAACCCTCGCCCGAGATAATAGCACCAGCCTGTCGAGATGAAAATTTCCGGTTTTATTTGGCAATGGTGCTTCCAAAGCACTCTTAATTCTTACGCCGAGTCAATTGTCGTCGCGCATGATCGTGAGTGGGTTTACCATCAAGGCGCGCCGCGCTGGAAGCACGCCCGCAACTGCAACCGCCCCCGCCAGCACCAGCGGCGCGGCCAGCCACACCCACAAAGCCGGCGAACCACCCACGGGTATGATGCGCGCCAGTAATCGCGACAACCCCAGCGACCCCAAGATGCCTGCCGCAGCGCCGCCGCACGCCAGCCGTCCGCCTTCTCCCAGCACCTGGCCGATCACGCGCCAGCGCTGCGCTCCCAGTGCGATCCGTACGGCTAACTCGCGGCGTCGCTGCCGCGCGGCGTCGCTCAACGCGCCATACAGCCCGAGAAGGCTGAGCAGGAGCCCTGCGGCGGCGGACGCGCCCATGATCGCAGCCGCAATGCGCAATGGCGCCAGGGCCGTCTGCTTGAGGTGCGTCTCGAGCGTCTTTACTACCGCCGTAGCCCCGCTGCCTCCCGGCACGGATGCAATCTTACGGCGCAATTCGGCCAGCAGCGCGTCATTCACTTCCTTCGCATTGGCAATCAGCGTCATGCGAAATAGAGTGTCCTGCCGCATCGGAAAATAAATCGCCGGCTCCGCCCGCCGCTGGAAGGTTCCCAGCCGTGAAGAACGCACCACTCCGATGATCCCGGTCCGGCGCCCCCGATCGTCGATCACCGCGGCGCCCACCGCCTGTCCGCCGAAGTACAGGTCGGCGGCATCCTGGTTGATGACGGCGACGCGGCATCCGCCGGGCGTGGGTTGGTCAAAACCCTGGCCTGCAGCCGGCGATAGTCCCATCGCGCGGAAGTACTCCGCTGAGACCACATTCGCGTCTAGCTCGGCGCCGGCCAGCTTTACCGCGATGGGGGCGCGAAAACGCGCCGCCGCGATGCGATCCGGCGGCGCGGTATCATCCGGGTGATAGAAGTAGATCGTAGGCGGGTTCCCCTTTGCGGCCAGCTCCGCCTGGCGCATGGCGGCCACGCCGATGATCTCCACCGGCCTGCCGCTCATGTCCTCGACCGTGCGCCCGGCAGTCGAATCGCCGAACAGCTCCGCGGCCGCCGATTCGTTGACGATTGCGACCCGGCACGCTCCATCTGCGACGCCGAACATACGGCCCGCTTTGGGTGGCAGGACGAAAAGATTCAGCGAGCCGGTGGTGAACGAGGCCACATCCATCTGCACCTCGCGCATGGGCAACCGCCGCGGCTCGATGCGTAAGGACTGCCACTCCGGTTGACTGCCCGGCAGCCGCCCGGCCCACGCGATCGCGGAGACTCCGGCCATCGACTTGACCGCCCGCTCCACGCGTTCGAAATATCCGATGTCTACGCCGACGTCGACATGCGGCTGTACGGTTGCCAGGATCGTGTGGCCCAGGCGATGGCCGGCGCTCGTTTGTAGCGCGGTGCGCAGACCGTCGGCCAGGAACGCCGTGGAAATCGCCAGCACGCAGCAGCTCGCCATTTGGCCCACCACCAGGCCGGCGCGCAGGCGGCGGATCGCCTTCGACGGACCGGCGCTTTCCCGCCGCAGCACCGTCGCCGGGCGATCGTAAGGAATCGCCATTGCCGGCAGAAGACCGCACCCGATAGTGATCCCCACACACGCGCTGGACGCCAGTACGATGCCGGCCAGATCCGGCGCGAATACCAGCCGCGCGGCATCCTGTTCGAACAGCAGCGCCGGAATCACACGCGATGTCCATACGGCCAGCAGCATGCCCAAGGCTCCGCCGGCAACGGAGATCACGATGCTGTCCGAGAGCAGTTCTCCGGCGAGTTGGCGGCGGCTGGCGCCCAACGTTACGCGCAGAGAGATCTCGTGTGAGCGGGCGAAGGCGCGTCCCAACAGAAAGCAGGCCACATTGGCGCAGGCGATGAGGAAGACCGCGCCTGCCGCGAAGCCCAGCAGCGTTCCAATGCGCGCGAGGCCGCTCGCCATTTCCGGCATCATTCCGGTGTAAGAAAGCACGCGTGCCTCTCCGGAGACGCCGCCAGGGCCAATGGCGGTCTGCGCCTGGCTGCGCGAAACATTGTGGCGCAAACGCCCTACCACCCACAGATTCCGGCTGGCATGATCGGCCCCTCGCAGGTCTTCCTCCCGCAGCGGTATCCAGAGGTCCACGGCACGGTCGCGATATACCCCATCCAGCCAGTCTGGCGCCACACCACTCACGCGCGCGCCCGCGCCGGCGATACGAATCGAGTCGCCACGCACGTTGGCCTTGGCGCCGAACTGGTTCTGCCACATGCGATAGCTGATGACCACCCCACCATCCAGCGGGAGATTCAGCAGACCAGCCAGATTGGACGTGATCGCGGCCGTCGCCACGGTGTCCGCCTGCCCGGCTGACTCGATGGCGCAGGGCCATACGTGCGCCGCTCCGATCCATTCGAACACGTCGCGGCGGCTTTTGAGCGACAGGTACTCCTGGTATGAGAGCGGCCCTCCTTCGCCCTGCCCCACTCGACCGAATACCGAAACCACCCGGTCGACGGATGTGAGCGCCGCAGCCGGTTTGGTCAGGCCCGCAACGAATCCCTGGATGCAAACATTGCTGCCGACACCGAGCGCAATCGTAAACAATAGCGCCAGCGCCACCCCCGGCGTTCGCATGAAACTTCTCGCCGAGTATCGAAGTTCGTTGAGGATGCGAAACAAAACATCTTAACTTGCAACTGGAGAGCCGCTGTCGCCGAAGCGTATTTTCTTCTGGTTTGCACAAGATTCCAGATGACACGCGTTCAGTTCCGCGCCAGCCACGTCCGGATGCGGACACCCGTCGTGTCAGCTAATCACAGCCGCTATCTTCTTAACGCGGAATTCCTCACTTCGGGTGCGGCATGTTGTACAAGTCCAGGATCCTTCGCACGAGGTCAGCCGGGTTCACTCCGTCCATGTTCGCCAGTGCCGCAACCGCGAAATGCTTTTCGGGAATGATGACCATCATGGTACTTGTTCCCTGCTGGCCGCCGCTGTGGGACACGTACCTGCCTCCGTCCAACACGTGAAAGCCCAGCCCGTAAGCGGAACTCGTATCGCCGCGGGTCTTCAGTGGGGTCCACATCCGAGTCAGGGTGCCGGGCTTCACGATCTTGCCGTCCATCAGGGCCTGCGCGAACCGCACCAGGTCTTCGGCGGTCGTAACGTATCCCCCGCCGGGGATCTTGTAGCTGCTGTCCATTAGTCCGGCATTCTTCACCTGCCCGTTAATCTTCTGGTAGCCGCGGGCGCGGTGAGGCACGATGTCGAAGGCGTCGTCTACGACTGTGTGCGTCATCCCGGCGGGTTTCAGCACGTGCGCCGCAACGTAGTCCTGGAACTTCTCGCCGGATGCGCCTTCGATCACGCAGCCTACCACCGTGTAGCCGTAGGTGCTGTACGAGTAGGCGGTGCCGGGCTGGAACAAGAGCGGGTCGTTGGCGAAGATCGCAAAGCCGTCCGGCATTCGCTTATAATGCCGCGTGCTTTCGATTTCGCCCTCCCGGTAATGACGGATGCCCGCTGTATGGCTGAGCAGTTCGCGTGTGGTGATGGGCCACTGTTTCAGCGGGAACGGCGCGCAATACTTCTGCACTGGAGCGTTAAGGTCGAGCTTGCCGGAATCTGCCAGCGTCATGGCGGCAGCCGCCGAGATCGGCTTAGCGATCGAGCCGGTGCGGATCAGTGTCTCGGCCGTAGCCGGGACTGCGTTCTCGATATCGGCCGTGCCGAAGGCTTTTGAATACAGAATGCGGTCCGCCGCGGCCACCGCGACGGTCATAGCGGGAATCTTTTGTTGTTGCATGGTCGCCGCGACGAGCTGATCCACTTTGGCGCCGACGTCCTGTAGCGCCGCCGGCTGGGCCTCCGCGGAAATGGCTGCTATAAAAAAGGCGACAATCAGGCGGCGGAATCTCATTTGCTACAGGGTAGCGCACCACCTGGGGATTAGCGCTTCGACCCGCCTATCCGCTACCATAGATAAGTACCCCTCGCCTGAAGCACCCATGCCCAACGCTGCCCCCTCGATACGCAACATCGCCATCATCGCCCACGTGGATCATGGCAAGACCACGCTGGTGGACGCCATGCTCAACCAAAGCGGCATCTTCCGCGAAAACGAAGTCCATGTCGAACGCGTCATGGATTCCAACGCTCTTGAACGCGAGCGCGGCATCACCATCCTGGCTAAAATCACCGGCGTCCGCTATCAGGGTGTGAAGATCAATATCGTCGATACCCCCGGCCACAGCGATTTCGGCGGCGAGGTGGAGCGCGCGCTGAAGATCGTCGACGGCGTCATGCTTCTGGTGGACGCCAGCGAAGGCCCGCTCCCGCAGACCCGTTATGTGCTGATGAAAGCCCTGGAAGCCAAGCTGCCGCCTATCGTAGTGATCAACAAAATCGACCGGCCCGACGCGCGCGTGCCCGAAGTGCTCAACGAAATCTACGATCTGTTCATCGACCTGGATGCCACCGAAGACCAGCTCGATTTTCCGGTGCTCTACACGGTGGCAAAAACGGGCGTGGCGAAGACGTCCATGGAAGACGATTCCACCAACCTGAAGCCGCTCTTCGACGCCATCCTGCGCCACATTCCCGTCCCCGCCGGCGATCCGGACGATGTGCTGCAGATGCTGGTCGCTAATCTGGATTACAGCGATTACCTGGGCCGCCTGGCCATCGGGCGCGTTTTCGCGGGCACGCTGAATTTCGGCGACACCGTCGCGATCTGCAAGCTGGATGGGTCCCAGCACTCGACGCGCATCACCAAGCTTTACTCGTTCGAAGGCTTGAAGCGCGTGGACGAAACCATCGGCCGGCCGGGCGACATCCTGGCCATCGCCGGCGTCGAGGGCATCACCATCGGCGAAACCGTCACCAGCGCGGAGAATCCCAGCCCACTACATTCCGTGCAGATAGACGAGCCTACTATCTCCATGACGTTCACCATCAATACCTCACCCTTCGCCGGCCGCGAGGGTAACTATGTGACGTCGCGCAATTTGCGCGAGCGGCTCGACAAAGAGCTGCTTACCAACGTTTCCATACGCGTCGAGGAACTGGGCCACGATACGTTCCAGGTGATGGGGCGCGGCGAGCTGCAACTGGCCATCCTGATCGAGATGATGCGCCGCGAAAGCTATGAGCTGATGGTCGGTAAGCCGGAAATCCTGACGCGTTCCATTAACGGCAAAGTAAACGAGCCCGTGGAACTGCTGGTGATCGACTGTCCCGAATCGTTCCTCGGGGTGGTCATCGAAAAGCTGGGCAGCCGCAAGGGCAAAATGAATAAGATGGTGAACCACGGCTCCGGGCGCGTGCGCCTCGAATTTCACGTGCCCTCGCGTGGCCTCATCGGGCTGCGCAGCGAGATCCTGACGGATACGCGCGGCACTGCCATCATGAACTCGCTGTTCCACGGCTATATCGAGTGGCAGGGCGAGATCCCCACGCGCCCCACCGGCTCGCTGGTGGCGGACCGCGCCGGCAAGGCCACCGGCCACGCTATCTTTAATCTGCAGGAGCGCGGTGAGATCTTCGTCAGTCCGGGAATCGAAGTGTACGAGGGCATGATCGTGGGAGAGAATGCCCGCACCGCCGACCTGGACGTCAACATCGTCAAGGAGAAGAAACTGACGAATATGCGCGCCTCCACGGCCGATGAAGCCATCCGGCTGGTTCCGCCGCGCGTACTGAACCTGGAGCAGGCCATCGAGTTCATCCGCGAAGACGAGTTCGTGGAAGTGACCCCCACCTCCATCCGCTTGCGCAAGAAGGTCCTGAAGGCCAACCAGAGATAGCCGCACATGTCGCGGGCGCGGCCGAACGCGGTGCTGGTTTTGATGGCAGCCTATGCGGCGCTGGTGCTCGCGGTGCTGGGCATTACGCCTTTGTGGCTCGACGAATTGCAGCAGTTGGTGGCCGGGCGCGAGAGCGTGGCCGCGCTCATTCGTTGGGTGCAGTTGAATCCCGGCGCGTCGCCTCTGCCCTACCTGGTGCAGAGGGCCATCATCGATCTGTTCGGCACATCGCCGTTTGTGCTGCGGATTCCGGCGGCCCTTTCGAGCATCGCGGGAGTGCCGGTGTTCGCGGCTCTCACCCGAAGGTTCGGTATCCATTCGCCCCCGCGGGCCACGGCACTATTTCTGCTGTTGCCGCTGCAATTCCGGTATGCACTGGAGGCGCGCGGCTACTCGCTGGGCCTGTTGTGCGCGCTGGCCTCGTTGCTCTTGTTGTTGCGTGCGCGCGAGCGGGGTACCGCGGCGTCCGCATTTCTCTATGGCGCATCGATAGCGCTGGGTTTGTATTCGCAGCCATTGACGATGCTGCCGGTATTCGGCGGCCTCTTCTGGCTGATCGGCGAGCGGGATACGAGTTCGCGGACCAAGCGGATGATTCTGGGAGCCGCGGGAATCGGCGTGCTGTCGTTCATTCCCTGGTACGTGCTGCAGCGCCAGGCGCTGGAGAGCTTCGGTACGATGTCACTCTATTTCTTCTCGTGGCGCCAGATCACCGCGCAAGGGCTGCTGCACGAGTTGAGCGGCGGCGGTGGATATGCCTGCAGCGCGGCGTTATTGTTGGGCGCGGCCGTGGGGATGGCGAAAATGCAGCATCGCCGTTTGCTGGCATGTTTGGCGCTGCCCGCGCTGGCAGGGCCGGTCTTCATCGACGCGCTCGTGAACTATTTCTTCGCGACGCGGCAGCTCCTGTTTGCGGCGCCGGCGCTGGCTCTGGGCGCTGCCGGCGGCATCCAGTGGCTTTTCGAAAACGAGCGCCGTTGGGCCGGCTACACCGTGCTGCTGGCTTTCGCCGCGTCCGCGGCCTACGGCGACTATCGCGTGGCAACTGTACCGAAGGACAGTTTGGGAGCGCAGGCCGGCGCGCTGGCGGCATATCTGCCTGCCGACGCATGCGTGGCGGTCGCACCGCCCAATCACGCGTGGTACTACGTCTACCTGCGGCCCGAAATCGCGCACAAAATCTGCGCCGAGCCGCCGGATGCCCCGCGCGTTATAGCGGTCATGAGCCCCTACAGCACGCTGGCCGAGCGCGATCAGTTACTCAGCCTCCTGGACCGCGCCTATACTCAGTCCGCAGTGCTTGGACCCGGCCCAGCCGAGATTCTGGAATACCGCCGGCGTCTCCCGTGAAGAAGCACACAATCGAAATAACCCGCGTCGCACGGCTATGCTAGCATGTTCGCGATGGCATCGCTCATTTCGACTTTGTTCTCTGTTACTTTCGTCGCGACCGCAGTCGCCCAGCAAGTCAGTTCGCAGCCTGCGTCAGGAACGCCGCAAGACGTCCTCACCTATCACGGCGACAACCTGCGCACCGGGTGGTTCTCGTCGGAGACGTCGCTGACTCCAGCTAACGTCAATCCCACGATGTTCGGCTGGCTGGCCACGGTCACCCTCGACGCCAGGGTTGACGGGGAACCCCTGGTGGCGCGCCAGCAGAATATCACCGGACAGGGAATCCACGACGTTGTTTATGTGGCCACCGAGAATAACAGCGTCTATGCCGTGGACGCGGTCAGCGGTGCCGTGTTATGGCAGCGTAACTTGGGCACCGCGGTGCCTTATTCGTACAAGAATTTCGACGACAACGTGTTTCCGATCATGGGCATCCTCTCCACACCGGTGATTGACCGGGCCGCCGGGGCTATTTATCTGGTTGCGGACGCATACACAGGCACCGTCGACTACTTCGTCTTACATGCACTTTCGCTCGCCAGCGGAAAAGACATGCTGAAACCGGCCGTCGTGGAGTTCTCCCATTCGCTCGACAACGGCACCACGTGGAAATTCAATTCGCAAAATCAGCTCCAGCGTCCCGGATTGCTGAAAGCCAATGGCAACCTCTATCTGACGTTTGGCAGCACTGGCGACGCCGAGCCGGCCACAACGCGCGGCGGCATTGTGGCCTATGCCGCGGCCACGCTCACGCCGCAGGTAACCGCGCTCACTGATCGGCTCTCGATCTCCTCCAACCCGTACTACCTTTCCTCCATCTGGCAGTCCGGCTTTGCGCCGGCGGCGGATGCCGGCGGTGATATTTACTTTTCCACGGGAAACAGCGATCCTCACCAGGCGAGCTATTCCGCCTCTTTCAACAAGCCCGAAAGCGCTGTCCGCATGACCGGCAATCTGAGCACCGTGCTCGACAGCTTCACGCCATCGAATTATTTCTCGCTGGACGGCAGCGATGTCGACATGGGCGCCGGTGGTATGCTCCTGCTGCCCGATCAGCCCGGTGCGCATTCCCATCTAGCGGTGGCCGGCGGCAAGGACGGACGTGCCTTCCTGATCGACCGCGACAACATGGGCGGCTACACCAGGAACGGTGCTGATAAGGTCCTCGAGACTTTCTCGATGGGATACTGCTGGTGCGGTCCCTCCTACTATGTCGGATCTGACGGCACACCGCGCGTGATCACCGGAGGCAACAATGGCGTGATCAGTTGGAAATTGGAGACGTCCCCCACTACGCAAGTGGTGCTCGAAGCGTCCACCAGTTCCTCGGTCGTGGCCGGCCTGCCGGATGATGGCGGCGTGATGCCGGTCGTCTCGTCCAATGGCACAGTCCCCAGCACGGCTATTATCTGGTTCGTGCAAAGGCCTGCTAGTAATTCGGATCAGGATCCCGGAACGCCCATCACATTGACCGCGTACGCCGCCTCGAACCTGTCGCAGCCCCTGATTTCCCTTCAGGCCGGAACCTGGGTGCACGCCGTAAACAGCAATGCCAATCTGGTGCCGACCGTTAGCAACGGCCGGGTGTACGTGGCCAGCAATAAACAATTGCAGATCTTCGGCATCCTGCCCTCGGATCTAACCGCAAAGGTCGCGGCGGCTCACGTCCTGCCCATGTCCGCGCCGGATACCGTCCGATGTCCCGGCGCTGTCGCGCCGCTAGTGGCCTTCGGCGGCCAACCCGGTAAGCTTCACGACTTCTACGGAACGGTGTGCCAGTCGGAGAAATCGCAGATTAAGCTGGCGCTGCGCACGGGCGGCTCAGTCGCCGTCGATATTACCGGCCTGAACCAGAATCCACTGGTGCGCCTTGCTCCCGGCAGACCGGTTCACGTCCGCGGGTTCCTGGATTCCGCGGACGTTCTCCACGCAAAGCAGATCTCGCGTACTCACATGATCTCGGCCCGCACCCCGCCGGACCGCTAAAGGCCCGGGCACAAAGCAGGTCAGCCCTGCGAAGAAACATTGACTCCCGCGCTCGAGAGTGTGTTCGCAATAATCGCCATCGGGTCCAGCGATTCGTTCGCAGTGCTGTTTGTCTGGAACGCCGCCAGCAGTTGGTTCATCTGGCTCGTACTGCTGCTGCTCGTAGTGCTGTCGGAACTGGTGCTGGAATCGCTGTCCGAGTGCATCGACCCGTGAAAATGATGATGGTGATGCCCACCGCCCCCGAGCGCCTGCGCCAGATCCTGGATATTAGGAGCTTGGCCGCTCTGCGAAGCGCCGGTGAAGTCCGAGGCGAGTTGGTTGAGTTGGGTCGCCTGTGTCGAATTTCCATCCGCCTGCGCCGTTTTTGCGGCGCTTTGGAGGTTCGTGGCGATTTGCCCGGTAACCTGCCCGAATTCAGCAGGGTTGGATTCTTGCAGTTGCTGCAGCGTGCTCATCACTTGCGCGAACGGCGAAAGCTGGCCGCTCTCCGGCTGCGACGTCAACGACGACGTGCCCGTATTGCTCTGACTCTTCCCGGCCGCGCCCGTATTCTGGAGCCCGGCGTTGAGAATCGACTGTAAATAGCTGTTGGAAAGATTGTTTATGGAACTAATGGAGCCCATGCCATCCCACTGGCAATTTCGCTTCCTTCGCCCTCACACTGCAACACAATGAAAACAGGCGCGCGCGCCAACCGGCAGGCCGCCAATTTTCCGGCACGCGAAGAATTCTTGGCGCGGGCTGCGCTCTTGGAACACCGATCACACATCTCGCGCCTCCCCCTCCACACTGAAAACAAATCCCGACCTTCCGATCCGTCAATCGACCGCTCGACCGGCATGCTACGCTCATGCCGCATAGAGATCTTTGAAATCCGAATCCTGTGACCGCGCCCCCGTCGAACCACGCGAAATTACCATACGAACCCAACTTCTCCTTTATTTTCAACAAAACTTCCAAAATAAAAGCCAACTTCCCCCATCTCGCCAAACACCAAGCCCCGCTAGCGTAGCGCGCAAGTTATCCTGAAAAATTGACACCGACGCGCCGCTACGAAGACAAAGTCCTCCTCCTCCTGACGCTGATCATTGGCGCAGTCGTCGGTCTGGTAGTAGTGGCTTTCATCCTGGTAACTGAAAACCTCGGATCGCGGCTCTATCCCGGTTCGGTCGCCGCCTGGCGCAGGCTGGTGGTTCCCGTTGCCGGAGCGCTGGTGACCGGTATTCTGCTGTCGCGCTATTTTCCCAACGCGCGCGGCAGCGGCATCCCCCAAACAAAAACAGCGCTTTTCGTGCGCGATGGTTTCATTTCCATGCGCACGGTGTTGGGCAAGTTCAGCATGTCGTCCATCTCGCTTGCCAGTGGCATCGCGCTCGGACGCGAAGGCCCCTCGGTCCAGGTTTCCGCCGGCATCGCCTCGGTGCTGGGCCGCAGATTAGGGCTTAGCACCAGCAGCGTGAAGGCGTTACTGCCGGTAGGCGCTTCGGCTGCGCTTGCTGCCGCATTCAACACTCCCATTGCGGCCGTGTTATTCACGCTCGAAGAAGTGATGGGCGATATGCATGCGCCCGTGCTCGGTTCCATTGTGCTGGCTTCCGCTACTTCCTGGATCGTGCTCCACCTCTTGCTGGGCGACGAACCTTTATTCCACGTACCCGCCTATCAACTGGTGCACCCGGTGGAGTTCCTGGTATACGCCGTGCTTGGCCTGGCGGGCGGCCTGGTCTCGGTAGGGTTCGTCAAGCTGCTGCTGTGGCAGCGCAAATACTTCCTGCGCCTGCCGAAGGTTACGGAATGGTGGCAGCCGGCGGTAGGCGGCCTGGTGGTGGGTATCCTCGGCTGGTTTTTCCCCGACGTGCTGGGCGTCGGCTACAACTTCGTCGGCCAGGCACTGAACGGCGGCATGGTCGTGCGCACCATGGCGCTGCTGGTTCTGCTGAAAGTGGTAGCCACCGCCACCTGTTATGCGACCGGTAATGCGGGCGGCATTTTCGGTCCCAGCCTGTTCATCGGCGCGATGTTGGGCGGCGCCGTCGGGGGTGTGGCCCACCTGCTGATGCCCGATTATACCGGCAGCGCCGGCGCCTATGCGCTGGTCGGCATGGGGGCCGCGTTCGCCGGCATTGTCCGCGTGCCCCTAACTTCCGTAATCATGATTTTCGAGATCACGCGCGATTACTCGATCATCGTGCCGCTGATGATCTCGAATCTGATTAGCTATTTCGTCTCCAGCCGCTTGCAGGTGGAGTCGATTTACGAGGCGCTGCTGCATCAGGACGGCATTCACTTGCCGTCCGGCGCCAGAGCGCGGGAAGTGCTGCTAATGGTCGGCCAGGCATTCCGCCAAAACCCGGAGTTGCTGGCCGCAAAGATGCGTGTCAGGGAGGCGACGGCGTTGGTTCACCGCGAGGAGGGCGCCTGGCCGGTCGTGGAACAGGCCGGATTGCGGGGCATGTTGCGCGTCGAAGACCTGGATAAGGCCAATGAGCAGGGTCAAGGCGATCTGACATTAGGCCAGCTCGTGCCCGCACCCGATCCGGATCGGCTCGGCGCCGAGGAGTTCCCGCACCTGCACATCGACCACTCGCTCGATACGGCGATGCGGCGCCTGGCGGAGAGCCATCTCAAGGTGCTGCCGGTGGTCAGCCGCACTAACGCTCGCGAGTTGAAGGGGACCATCTCCATCGAGGACGTGCTGGCGGCATACTCCATGGGAAATGTGGAGCAGGAAGCCGAACCCGCGCTGCCGAAGGGCAAACCCGCCGTCCTGCTCAGCGGCGTGCTGGCGGTGATCATCGTCCTCGCCGCGGTGGGCGGTCTGCTCAGCTACTTTTACCGCGCCGAACGCGCCGGCAGGGCGCAACACTACTACGAGGCCGGCAATCAATACCTGCAGAAAGGCATCTATGACGATGCCATCAGCCAGTTTCGGGAGGCGCTATCCATTTCGCATAGCCCCTCAAACAGGCTGGCCTTAGGGCTCGCCCTGCTGCAGTCCGGACATGCGGACGAGGCGGCCCTCTACCTGAAGGATCTATTGCGCAGCGAGCCCAATAATGCCGATGCGAATCTGGGAATGGCGCGCGCGGCCGCGCAAGCCGGCCGGATCGACGAGGCCGTGCGCTATTATCACCATGCCATCTACGGCGTCTGGCCGGCCAACAGTGCGGACCGGCGTACGCAAGCGCATATTGAGCTGATCCGGATGCTGAGCAAGGCCGGCCGGCGCCCGCAGGCGCAAGCCGAGTTGCTCTCCATGATGGCCCTCACGCCCGGCAGCCTTTCGGCCCGGAAGCAGCTGGCTTCGCTCGCGCTGGAATATGGATTGCCGCAGCAAGCCCTCAACCTGTTTCGGGATTTGATTACCCGCGATCCGCAAGATGAAAGCGCCTTCGCCGGACTGGGTGAAGCCGAGTATGCACTGGCTGACTATGCCGCCGCACGGGACGCGCTGTCCGCCGCGTTGCGATTGAATCCTAATGACACCGCCGCGCGCAAACGGCTGGACGACGCGGCCGAAATCCTGGCGCTCGATCCCGATCGCCGCGGACTTCGTGCCAACGAGCGCTTCGCGCGTAGCCAGGCAGTGGTGGCCGCGGTTCTGGATGTACTTGACCATTGTCCCGCGGCGCTCCCGGCTGACTTGAAAATCCAGATGGAAGCCGCGCGCAGGCTAGTGGGGAAGGTTCCGCGTCCGCCGTCTTACAGCGACGCGAGTGAGCACAACACCTCCGTGGCGGAGCAACTCTGGACGGCCGCGGCCAAGACGTGCCGCTCAATGCCGCCGGCGGATGCGCCAATCAGCCGGGTGATGGCCAAGCTCATGGCCCGCTGAACCGTTTTCGTGGGGCAGACCTCCAGGTCGGGGTGCCCTCTGGGCCGGGTCCTCCAGGACCCGCTCTTCACGCTGGGGAGTCACCCGTTCCACACGCGAGCAGAGGCCGACGTGTTCGGGTCCCGCGGGGCTTCAGCCCCGCAGCAGCATCATTTGAGCGTACCCAAGTGAGCGCGCCCAAGCACTATGTGATACTCTTAAATTTCCACGCGTGCCGGCTCGAGTGAGCGAAGCCTTTGTGCTCCGAAGTTATCCCTTTAAGGAAGCGGACCTCGTCGTCAGCTTTCTGACTCGCGACCAGGGAAAGCTGCGCGGAGTGGCCCGGCGCGCGCGCCGTCCGAAAAGTCCGTTCGGCGCTGGATTGGAACGGCTCTCGCAGGTGCGCATGGCGTATTTCCAGCGCGAAAACAGGGAACTGGTAAACCTGGATTCCTGCGAGCTGCTGGTCTCCCAGTTTCGCTTGTTGTCCGACTACCGGGCGGCCGTGGCACTGGATTTTTTTGCGGAAGTTACGGATCAGTTACTGCCGCCGGGCGAGCCGAACGACCGGTTTTTCCGCCTGCTGACATCGGTGCTGGAACATATGCGGGCGCCGGAAACGGCGGCCAGCGGGGGTGTCTGGCGTGCGGTGACATACTTCAGCCTGTGGGCGGTGCGGCTCTCGGGTTTTCTGCCCGATCTGCATGTTTGTCTGGGCTGCGGTAGCGTGCTCGCCGACGGCGACACACGCGCCCGAGCGTTTTTCATCGGCGGCCGCGACGGGCTGATGTGCGCGGATTGCCGCCGGTCGGCAGGCGCGGGCAGTTGGGAATTGAGTGTGGAATCAAGAGCGATAGCGGAGGAAATGTTGCGGAAGCCAGTCGCGCAGATCGGCCCGGCGGGCTGGGCGCGCGAATGCTGCGCCGACTTGCGCCGCTTTCTGGTGCATCAGATCGAGCGCCACATTGAGCGCAAACTGCTCACGCCGGCGGCCCTCGAAGCAGAATAACCGAGACCCGATAAGCAATGGCTTCTTTTCAAGAGATCATCTTCGAGCTGAAACGCTATTGGGCCGCGCGCGGCTGCATCATCCAGGAACCGTACGACGTGGAAGTGGGCGCCGGCACCATGTGTCCGGAGACTTTCCTGCGCGTGCTCGGGCCGAAGCCTTATCGCGTGGCGTACGTCCAGCCGAGCCGACGGCCGGCGGATGGGCGCTACGGCGAAAATCCGAATCGTCTCTACAAGCATTCGCAACTGCAGGTAATTCTGAAGCCGTCACCCAACGATGTTATCGAGCAATACCTGGGCAGCCTGGAGGCGGTCGGCATTGATCTCACCAAGCACGACATTAAGTTCGAGGAAGACAATTGGGAAGCGCCCACGCTGGGTGCATGGGGCATCGGCTGGCAGGTGATGCTGGATGGACTGGAGATCACCCAGTTCACATATTTCCAGCAATGCGGCGGGATCGACCTGGACGTGGTTCCGGCCGAGCTGACGTATGGCCTGGAACGGCTCACGGCGTTCTTGCAGGCGAAGGACAGCGTGTACGACATCGAGTGGGCGCCCGGCTTCAGCTACGGCGACGTGCGCTTTCAGGACGAATTGCAATTCTCGGTTTACAACTTCGAGATGGCCGCGGTCGATACGTTGTGGAAGCTGTTCGACCTGCATGAAGGCGAAGCGGCGCGGCTGCTGGCGGCGTATCCGAAATCCACCGAGGAAGCCACCCTGAAGGCTCGCTTTCCGCTGCTGCCCGCTTACGACCAGGTGCTGAAATGCTCGAACCTGTTTAATACGCTGGATGCGCGCGGCGCGATCAGCGTAACGGAGCGGGTGGGAGTGATCCAGCGCGTGCGCAAGCTGGCCGTCGGCGTGGCACATGCATGGGCCGATCAGCAGGAGGCGGTCGCATGAGTCTGCCGTTCTTGCTGGAGATCGGCACGGAAGAGATTCCGGATTGGATGATCGAGGGCGCGCTGGCGAGCCTGAAGAGCCAACTGGAAGGCCTCGGTATGGCAGCCCGCATGGATGCCACGCCGCGCCGGTTGGTGGCCCGCGCCGGCGGGCTGCCGGAGAGATTGCCGGATATGGAAGAGCGGGTGACGGGGCCTCGCAAAACCGCGCCTGCGAAAGCCGTCGAAGGGTTCGCCCGGAAGCAGGGCGTGACACCCGGCGATCTGTCCATCGAGGGCGAATACTATACTTACCTGCGCAAAACGCCGGGCCGCCGCATGATCGAGGTGCTGGCCGAGTCACTGCCGGGTATCATTCTGAAAATCACGTTTCCGAAAACGATGTACTGGACGGGCAAGAGCGGCCCGCGGTTCATTCGCCCGATCCGGTGGATCGTAGCGCTGTTAGACGAACAGGTGGTGCCGTTTGAAATCGCCGGCGTGCAGTCAGGCAACGTGACGCATGGACACCGCCGCCTGGGCTCAATGGCTCTGGTTTCCTTCCAAAACTACGAGCAAACGCTGCGCGACAATTTCGTGATCCTATCGGTCGGAGAACGGCAGACGCGCATTAACAGGGGAATCCAGGAACTCGGCGTCGAAATCAAACCGGATTTGTCTCTGGTCCACACTCTAATGTATCTCACCGAATACCCGACGCCCATCGTCGGCGAATTCGATCCGCAGTTCCTCGAACTTCCCAAAGAAGTTCTCATCACGGTGATGCGTCACCACCAAAAATATTTCTCCGTGGTGGACGAATCCGGGCATCTTGCGCCGCGGTTCGTTGCCGTGATGAACACGAACGCCGACCCCGATGGGCTGATTCGACGCGGCAACGAACGCGTGCTGCGCGCGCGCTTCAACGACGCGCGCTTCTTCTGGCAAACCGACCAGCGCAAGAAGCTGGCGGATCGCGTGGAAGACTTGGGGCACGTAACCTTCCAGGCCAAGCTCGGGTCGTATCTGGAAAAGACCGAACGCGTGGTGGCCTTAGTAAAAGAACTCGGCGGCGATGAGCATGCTCAACGCGCGGCGCGTCTGGCTAAGTGCGACCTCACAACCGAGCTGGTGAAGGAGTTCACGGAATTGCAGGGCGTGGTCGGCGGGCTGTACGCGCGCGCGCAAGGCGAGCCGGACGAGGTCTGGCAGGCTATTTACGACCACTACAAGCCGGAGAGCATGGAAGATTCGATCCCGCGCCAGACGGCCGGGCAACTGGTGTCGGTAGCCGACAAGCTCGATACCCTGCGCGGCTGTTTCGGGGTCGGCTTGATTCCCACGGGCTCGCGCGACCCATTTGCTTTGCGGCGCGCCGCGCAAGGCATAGTCAAGATTTCAGTCGAAGGCCGCATGCCTGTTCCATTGCCGAGCCTGATCGGCGGCGATGCGCTGCTCAGTGCATTCGTCGAGGAGCGCATCAAATTTTATTTCCGGGAAGTGCGGGGCTTCTGTTATGACGAAGTCAATGCTGCGGTAGCCGCCGCCTGGGATGATCTCCCCGAACTCGAATCGCGGCTGCTACGCCTGCAGAAGGTCCGCTCCACCCCCGATTTCGAACCTGTGGCCGCCAGCTTCAAACGCATTAAGAACATCCTGCGCCAAGCTGCGTTCGAGGGTGGTCCGTTTACCCCGGCGCTGCTGGAACCCGGTCCCGAAAGCGAATTATTTGATGAGATCAACCGCTCTGCCGGGCAACCGATTGAAACCGTGATCCAAGCGCTGCGGCCCAAAGTGGACCTGTTTTTTGACAAGGTGCTGGTGAACGCACCAAACCCGGCGGTCCGGGCCAATCGTCTGGCCATGCTCTACAACCTGCTGGAACAGTTTCGCACGTTTGCCGATTTTTCTGAGATTGTGACGAACTCATAAGGAGCAACGATTTATGAAAAAACATGTTTACCAATTCGGTCCCGGCGGGGCCGATGGCGACGGAACCATGAAAGAGACGCTCGGCGGCAAAGGCGCCGGGCTGGCCGAAATGTGCCGGGCAAATCTGCCGGTGCCGCCCGGCTTCACCATCTCGACGGAAGTCTGCAATATCTACTTCGAGAACCACAACGAGGTTCCAGACGAGATCCACAAGCAAATGCTGCAGGCGCTCGAAAAGCTGCAGAAGCAGATGGGGCAGACGCTGGGCGACAACGAGAATCCGCTGCTGGTCAGCGTGCGGTCGGGCGCCAAGTTCTCCATGCCGGGTATGATGGACACCGTCCTCAATCTCGGGCTGAACGATAAGACCGTGCTGGCGCTGGAAAAGAAGAGCGGCAATCCGCGCTTCGCCCAGGATTGCTACCGCCGCTTTATCCAAATGTTCGGCAACGTGGTGCTCGACATCGAAAAGGCCGATTTCGACCACGTCTTCGACGGCCGCAAGAAAAAGGTAAAAGCCAAATTCGATACCGACCTGACCGCCGAGGATCTGCAGGCCGTCATTGTCGATTATAAAAAGCTGGTCGAAAAGAAGACCGGCAAGCCGTTTCCGCAGGAGGCTATCCAGCAGCTGGCTATGTCGCGCGACGCCGTCTTCCGCTCCTGGTTCAACGCCCGCGCCATCCACTACCGCAAGATGAACAACATCCCGGACAACCTGGGCACCGCGGTGAACGTGCAGGCCATGGTGTTCGGCAACATGGGCGATACCTCGGCCACCGGTGTGGGCTTCACGCGCAATCCGTCCACCGGCGAAAAGGTTTTCTACGGCGAGTACCTGGTGAACGCGCAGGGCGAAGACGTGGTGTCGGGCGTGCGCACGCCGCAGCCCATTTCGACATTGGAAGCGCTGATGCCCGAAGCCTTCCATCAACTTCACGAGATCACCACCAGCCTCGAACAGCACTATCGCGACGTGCAGGATTTCGAGTTCACCATTCAGGACGGCAAACTCTACATGCTGCAAACGCGCAATGGCAAGCGCACCGGTCCGGCTGCCGTGCGCATCGCGGTGGACATGGTAAATGAGGGTTTAATCAGCAAGGAGGAAGCCATCCAGCGCGTCGATCCGCAGCAGCTCGATCAGCTGCTGCACCCGGTGCTCGATCCGGCGTCGAAGAAAACTCTGGCTACGATCGCCACAGGGCTGCCGGCATCGCCCGGAGCGGCGGTGGGCCGCGTGGTCTTCACCGCGAATGAGGCCGTCGCGCAGGCTGCCAAGGGTCCGGTGGTGCTGGTGCGCGCCGAAACCGTGCCGGACGACATCCACGGCATGGAAGTCGCCAAGGGGATTCTGACGTCGCGCGGCGGGATGACCAGCCACGCCGCCGTGGTCTGCCGCGGAATGGGTACGCCATGCGTGGCGGGTGCGGGCGCCATCGAGGTGAACGAGCATCGCAAGGAAATGAGCGTCTCCGTGGACGGCAAGAAGATGACGCTCAAGGAAGGCGACTGGCTGTCGCTCGATGGTTCCACCGGACAGGTCTTCGCCGGCCAGGCCAACACGCTGGACGCGGATCCGTCATCCGGCGTGCTGGCTTCCTTCATGGCCTGGGCGGATGTGTTCCGCGGCGGCTTTGGCGTGCGCGCGAATGCCGATATCCCGCGCGATGCTAAAGCGGCGCGCAAATTCGGCGCCGAAGGTATCGGCCTGTGCCGCACCGAGCACATGTTCTTCGCCGAGGATCGCATCGCCCACATGCAGGCCATGATCCTGGCGCAAGACGAAAAGAACCGCCGCAAGGCGCTGGCCAAGCTGCTGCCCATGCAGCGCAAGGATTTCGCCGGCCTGTTCACCGCCATGGACGGATTCCCGGTGCTCATCCGTACCCTCGACCCGCCGCTGCACGAGTTCCTGCCCAAGCGCGAAGTGCTTATGGTCGATCTGGCAAAGTTGCCCGCCGCCGATCTTAAAGCCAAGAAGGAAATGGTCAGCCGCTATGAGCGCCTCGGCGCCACCGTGAAGGATCTGAAAAAAGTTCTGACCACGCTGCTGGAGCGGGTCGAACAACTCCACGAGTTCAACCCCATGCTGGGCCTGCGCGGCTGCCGCCTGGGCATCCTGTATCCGGAGATCACCGAAATGCAGTCGCGCGCCATTTTCGAAGCTGCCGTGCAGGTGGCCAAGAAGGGCGTGAAAGTCACTCCGGAAATCGAAATCCCGCTCATCGGTTCGGTGGAGGAATTCGCGAATCAGAAGAAGATCGTGGTCGAGGTCGCCGAGGAAGTGCTCGGGAAGGCCGGCATGAAAGACTTCAAGTATAAGGTCGGGTGTATGATCGAGATTCCCCGCGCCGCACTTACTGCCGACTTAATAGCTAAGGAGGCCGACTTCTTCAGCTTCGGCACCAACGATTTGACTCAGACTACCATGGGACTCTCGCGCGACGATTATACGAAGTTCCAGAAAGAGTATGAGAACGCCAAAATCTTCAAGCACGATCCTTTCGCCGTGCTCGATCAGCAAGGCGTGGGCAAGCTGGTTGAGATGTGCGTGAAACTCGGCCGCCAGACTCATCCGAACCTGGACATCGGCATCTGCGGCGAGCACGGGGGCGAGCCCAGTTCGGTGCAGTTCTGCTATCGTGTGGGCCTGAACTATGTGTCCTGCTCGCCCTATCGCGTACCGATTGCCCGCCTGGCCGCGGCGCAGGCCGCCATTTCCGGCGATAAGTCGGAAGCCATGCGCACCGCGTGACCTTCTTGTAACTTCGCAAATGGGACAGGCGTTCTGGCCTGTCCCATTTCGTTCCTGGGGCTAGCCGATGGGAAATACTTGTTCCAGCATTCATATCGCGTGGAGAGGAACCGTCGACGATGCCGCCAGAGCCATCAGCCGGAGCTACGGCAAGCTGGGCTACGAGCGAATGAAAAAAGCACCGGCCGAAGGCGGCAAGCATGTAGTCCTTCTGGCTCGCGCCGGGCAACCGTACATCTCCGTTTACGACAGCGACAACGCCAAACTCGACAGCGGCGAGTTGAAGGATCTGGCGCTGGCGGCATCCAAGGTGATGAAAACGGCCGCGGTATTCACCAGCCTCTATGACAGCGATACGTATGAGTTTGTCGTTTTCGCCAACGGCCGGCAGGTCGACCTGTTGATGAGCGACGCCGAAAGCTATGGCGGGCCTATTAAGCGGCTGAGTGACAAATCGCGGGCCGCCAAATGGAGCAGCTTGTTCGGGCGGACGCTAAGCGCGGACCAGATCAAGCAGACGGTCACACACCGGACCGCGTTTGCCGACGGCGTTATCGCCGGATTAGGGGAATTGATCGGCCTCCGCGGCGGCCAGCCGCAGATGAATTATGAGGATTTCCTGGACGGAGGGGAGGAGATTACCGCCCAGCTTTATTTCAAAAGAAAGCCGGCGGCGGTGTCCGAAGTTCCAGCGGGCGAAATTAGCCTGGCCAATGGTTACGATCCCGACGATACGCGCATGCTTCTGGTTTATCCGGCAAGCTGGCCTGTTGCGGTGGGCAAACCGGCGAATGTGAAATGGATGATCCTGAGTCAAGGCACGGGATTCGATGGCGGGACGGCCACCATTCGCGTCGCCGGGCCGGGCGGACTTGTTTTATCTAAGGGCGCGATGAGAGGCTTTAAATTCCATAACACCCAGATTGTCGGCGATCTGGAAACGCGTCCAACGGATAAAGATCATATACAGGATTACTACGGATTCGAAGTCACACCCATCGCACCGACGAGTTCCGAATTGCAGCTATACAGGGCCCAAATTCGCAACCTTGCCATCCCACCGATGACCCCTAAGCGGACGACAGAGATTCTCATCCTTCTTGTACTATATGACCTACAATCCCGAACAGCGGGCGAATGGGAAATCAACGTGTCACTCCAACTGGGAGCGCATCACGAATATATATACGACCTGCCACCGGTGCGCATCGCGGCGTTGGAGCAGGGCTGGCTGCCGGTGATTTCGGGACTGAATCCAAAGACCACTTACAATCGATCCAATTTCAGCCCGGATCCTCGGACCGAGCAAGACAATCTGCGTGAAATGGCGGATAAACAATGCCGGATACAGAATGACCGCCGGCTTATCCATCCGGCTATCGCTTCTAGTGTGGCCATACTGAAGGATGCCGGGCAAGCCACGCTGGATGCCTGCAAAACCTGGCTTGAGGACTGGCTGCGTTTCTTGGCGAAGCAGGGGCAAGGAGAAATACGAATCCATACCGAAAAGAAACTGCGGCCGGGCGTATTCAAACCAAGCAAGACAAGGAAAAGCCTGCCGGCAAACACATTCCTTGAAGACAAGTCATGGGCAGCCCTTTTTGATTATGACAAGAACTACCAAAGCGTTCTGATTTCCTTCGTTCCCAGAGATCGCGAACTGGCAGTTGCGGGCATCGGTTTGCAATACAGCCACGAGGAAGCTTATTTCCCTGATTATTTGAGGCCGGGTAGCGTACATGCGGCACAGATGGCCAGAACCCTGAGTGTCATGCGCGGCCGCCCATTTAGCGACGAGACTTATAGCGGCACATTGCATGCGTTCCAATGGGTAACTAACGATGCGGAGTGCTACGCCTATCTGAAGACCTCCGCCGGTGACATGGCGCAACGGTTAGACGGGTTCGCCGCCATGAATGCTCCCCTGCAGGCCTGGAATAATCAATGCACGTGGGTGCCGATGTTCGACCAGGCCGCGCATATTAAACCGACCCTCTACGAGGATTACAGCGCATTCAATTGGTTCAGGGGCGTGGAAGGGGGCGGCGGCGGCCTGTACCGCAGAAGAATGTCTGTGCAATGGTGCAGCAATGTATTGCGGATGCTGGCACCGCACATGTGGCTTTGCCGGAATCTGATCGATCAGGTGGACAGAACCGCGCTGGAGCGGGTGGCGCAGGTTAGCGAGACGAACGGCGTGTTCAAAGTAGCGCTGCGCCCCGGTTGCTCGCTTGAGGAACTGGAGCTGACTCTGTTGCCCATCCTGCCCGTCGAAAGCGCCAGGATATCGGTGGTCTGAATCGGCCCCAGTCCAAGGCTAGACGGAACCGGTGCGCGCGTTCCGGTGTCTAAGCGATCAATGTTCGACACCAACCTGAGCGAGTCGCGCAATGCGCTAGGCGACTGGGTTTTGCGCGGCGGCATAGCGCTGGTCTTCGTCATCTTCGGAGCTGAGAAATTTCCCGCGGATCCCGGCTCGGAGTGGGTCAGGATGTTTCAGCAGATCGGCGCCGGGCCATGGTTCCGCTACTTTACCGGCGTGGTGGAAGTGCTGGGCGGCATTCTCGTTTTGATTTCCAGGACGGCAACTGCCGGTTTGGCCCTGCTCGCGTGCACCATGGCGGGCGCCGTCATCATCCTCGTTTTCGTGATCGGCCGCCCAGCCGACAGCATCTTTGCCGGCATCTTTTTTATCGCTCTTTCGATCACTGGTTTGGTCCGCTGGCGCCAGTGACGAACATCCGGTTCATAGCTGAAGTCCGAAGCGGGCCAGCATTTCGCGTCGGCCAAAGCTCGTAAGGGAAAGAGCCCGGCCGTCCAAATCCTGCGTCACCCATTTCCGCTTGAGTGCGACTTGCAAAAGCGCGGCGCCCAACGCCCCGCCGATGTGCGAGCGCCGCTCGCTCCAATCGAGACACCCGAATGCAAACCGCCGCCGCAATGCCCGGGCACTCTCGACATCGATTCCCAGGGCCTGTAGCGCCTGGATTCCTTTGGGCGTGAGTTCGTATGCCGGGTCTCCACCAGAGAGCCATCCCAGCGCTTCGAACCGGTCACGAAGCGATACGCCCAGCGTGCCGGCGATGTGATCGTAGCATGTGCGCGCGACGCGCAGACGGTTCGGCGTGTGCGGGGCAAACGGGACACGCGGGCCGCCCGCCAGAACACTCAAGCCCTCGAGCACGGCCGCCACGTCGGATCCCCCGAGCGTGTAATAGCGATGCTTGCCTTGCACCCGCATGTGCACCAAGCGCGCGGACCGCAACCGGTGGAGATGGATGCTGGCGGTCGAAGGGCTTACTTCCGCGACCACGGCGAGCTCCGTGCTGGTGCGCGCACGATTGTCCAGAAGGCAGTACAGCATGCGCGCCCGCGCGGGTTCTCCGATGGCGGCCGCGATTCCGGAAGCCTTGTCATCCGTCTCCTGCTCTGCATCCATAGTTTAAGTTTAATCGAAGTGTGGATGCATGGCAAGGCGGTATATCTTAAGGAGAACCATCATGACGATTACATGCCTGATCCGCTACCAGATCGATCCATTCCAGCGCGACGGTTTCCGGAAATATGCCGAAAACTGGGGCCGTATCATTCCTCGCTGCGGCGGACACCTGGTCGGATATTTCCTTCCTGACGAAGGCACGAACGACGTTGCCTGGGGTTTTGATTGCCTTTGATAGCCTGGCATCCTATGAACGCTACAGGCAGCGTCTGAAGTCCGATCCCGAGGCGCGCGATAATTTCGCCATGGCGCAAAGCAAGCGTCTGATCCTGCGCGAAGAAAGAAACTTCGTTGAGGTGGTCGATGGAACGTTCGAGCTTCCGGCGAAGCTCGGCTGAGGAGAGGCATGCGGAAACAGGCGGAAAAAGCACGCGTATTTCGATCGCTCCACGAGCGCGCGGGGGCATTCATCATTCCCAATCCTTGGGATACCGGCACGGCGCGGATTCTGGCGCATTTCGGATTTGAGGCGCTGGCGACCACCAGTATGGGCTACGCTTTCTCTGCCGGGCGGCTGGATAATACCGTCGGCCGCGAGTTGATGATGGCGCACGTGGCCGGAATCGCGTCCGCCACCGACCTGCCTGTCAGTGCCGATCTGGAGAACGGCTACGGAGACTCACCTGAAACTGTCGCGGAGACGATTCGGCTGGGCGCGGCCGCCGGAGTTGTGGGGGGATCTATCGAGGATGCCAGCGGGCGGGCGGACCACCCGATCTACGCGAGGGAACATGCGGCCGACAGAATCCGGGCGGCGGCCGAGGCAGCGCGCGCTCTGAGCTTCCCGTTCACCCTGACCGGACGGGCGGAGAACTACCTGCACGGCAGGCCCGACCTTAAGGACACCATCGCGCGGCTGCAGGCCTACCAGGAAGCGGGCGCCGATGTTCTCTATGCGCCGGGCCTCGCCTCAAAGGAGGAGATTGCCTCTGTGGTCAGCTCCGTGGACCGCCCGGTGAACGTGCTGATGGGGCTGCAGGGCGTTACCCTGAGCCTGGCTGAACTCGCGGCCATGGGCGTCCGGCGAGTAAGTGTCGGCAGCGCGCTTAGTCGAACTGCACTGGCCGCGATTCTGCGTGCCGCCCGCGAGATGCGGGAGCATGGCACGTTTGCTTTCGCGAAGGAGGCTGCCAGTCCGCGGGAGATCGGCGCGATCTTCAACTCATGAAGCGGACTGCAAACGGTCACAGGCGCTCGAGAGTCAGCCGGTCGGTGCGCGGCCGGCAAAGTACTTCTGTAACGCCTCTGCAAAGACGCTCGCATCGCGCGCCACTGCGGCAAAGAGGGTCATGGAAGACCTGAATTTCAGGGTATCCACGGAGCCGAAGATTTGTTCGATCGAAGGGCCTTCCACGCTGTTCACCAAGCGGGTACACTGGACCAATCTAGGTCCCAGAACCGGATGCGCCAGATAGGCTTCGGCTTCGGCGCGGGAAGAGATACCGTATTTATCTGCCATCCAGCTACTGCCGAGTCCTTTGAGCTGGGGGAATATGAACCACATCCAATGACCCTGTTTCGAACCTTGGCGCAGTTCCGAGAGCACTGCATCGAAGACCGGATTTTGGGCGATCAGGAAACGGTCCAGAGCGAAGGGATCCGATCTATCAGATGTGTCGTTTATATGGCACCGCCGGCCGTGAGATGATCTTGACCACTGTCGGCGAACCGCTGCTGGAACGCTTTCTCCTTGACCACAATCGTTTCGGCCAGCCGGTCTTGCGCCGTCCGCCGGTAGGGATGTAAGAAGAACTGCACGAATCCGAAGCCAAACTCCAGCGCCGCCGCGCCGTAGCCCAGTGCGCGTTCAACGGAATGCCCGAGCGACATGCGCTCGTGAACAAGCGATACGACGCGCACGCCGAACAGGCGCTTTCCCGGCGTGCGCCCGTTCCAAAAGAAAGTGAAAAGCCCGAAATACAGCACCGGGACCACGATGTCGAGCACGATCTTACCCCACTCATCCTTGGCGGTAATGTTATAACTGCGGTGCTGGTGGATGTCGGCTCCAGTCTCAATAGCCCATTTAGTGATCCCCCAAACAAAAACGACGATCACCAGGGCGAAAACGGCAAGAAACACGTCCACGGCGAATGCCGCGGCTCGCTGCCAGAAGTCCGCCAGGGCTAGGCCGTCGAGTTGCTGCAGGCGGCGCGTTTCCGCAGCGCGATATTGACGCATGGGTACATTATGCCGCATCGGATGAATGGAAACGGCGTCCCACCCATCAGGCGGGTATTTGCCTGTGATGCGCTGCGGTTACGCGACGCCCTCGATGGGGCCGTGCCATCGTATGAGGAAAAAGTGGTGACCACAAAGAGAGCACCGATAGGGCTGAAGGAGCCCGTGAAAAGCTCTCTCCATGGCGTTTCGGGTACCCACACTGCGAAACTCGATGGATTTACAATGTGGACAGCACTTCGAGAATAGCCCTAGAGTCGCACGCTTCATAGCCCTAATCGTCACCTTTCGCCTTATCGTCCGTAGCGTGCCCATCGCGATTTCCGATAGTCGGCGCCGCGTAGAGTGCTTGGCCGCCGAGGCGCCAGCCGCCGGCAGGACGGCTCGCCTCCCGAGCCGTCCGCAATTGTTCCGGTGTTCTGAGATCGGGCTCCGAGAGTCTCACCCGTTCTTTAGCGCGCGAAACCTGGCGCTTGTGCCGCTTGAGCAATCGCTTGTTCATTTGTCGCCTAATTATCGGGCTCCTCCACGACGTCGCAGATCATGGCTTCTGTGGTGAGCATGAGAGAGGCTATAGAAGCCGCATTCTGGAGAGTAGTGCGAGTTACCTTGGTAGGATCGATCACACCGGCGACCACCAGGTCTTCGTACTGCTCGGTGGAAGCATTGAAGCCGAAGTTGGGGTTCTTGTTGTTTCTGATCTTCTCGACCACGATGGCGCCCTCGGTCCCGCAGTTCAGTACTATTTGGCGCACCGGCTCCTCGCAAGCGCGCCGCACGATGGTAACACCGAACTGCTCGTCGCCTGCCAGCTTCAGCTTCTCGAGCGCCGCTGCGGCTCGCAGCAGAGCGACGCCTCCACCGGGCACGATGCCTTCTTCGACCGCCGCACGCGTGGCATTCAGCGCGTCCTCGACACGAGCCTTTTTCTCTTTCATCTCAGTCTCGGTGGCGGCGCCGACTTTGACGATCGCCACGCCGCCGGCCAACTTGGCCAGGCGTTCCTGCAGCTTCTCGCGATCATAATCCGAAGTAGTCTCATCGATCTGCGCGCGGAGTTGTTTGATGCGGCCCTCGATGTTCTTTGGTGTTCCGCCGCCGTCGATGATAGTGGTTTTGTCCTTATCCACCGTGACACGCTTGGCGCGGCCCAGATCCTCGAGTTTGACACCGTCCAGCTTGATACCGGTTTCTTCCATGATGGCCTTGCCGCCGGTCAGGATCGCGATATCTTCCAGCATGGCCTTGCGGCGGTCGCCGAAGCCCGGAGCCTTGATGGCGCACGCACTGAGCGTACCGCGCAGCTTATTCACCACCAGAGTGGCTAACGCCTCGCCGTCGACGTCTTCGGCGATCAACATCAGCGGCTTGCCCACGCGCACGACTTGCTCCAGAATTGGCAGCAGGTCCTTCATGTTGCCGATCTTCTTTTCGTGAATGAGAATGTAGGGATCCTCGAAGACGCACTCCATGCGTTCGGCGTCAGTCACAAAGTAGGGCGATAAGTAGCCGCGATCGAACTGCATGCCATCCACCGTCTGCAACTCGGTGGTCATGGTCTTGGATTCCTCGACCGTGATCACGCCGTCCTTGCCGACCTTCTGCATGGCCTCGGCAATGATGTTTCCGATGGTCGCGTCAGTATTGGCGGAAATAGTGCCCACCTGCGCGATCATATCGCCGGAGACGGGCTTCGAGAGCTTTTTGATTTCCACGACGGCCACTTCCACAGCCTTATCGATGCCGCGTTTCAGAGCCATGGGATTCGCACCCGCGGTAACCGCCTTCACTCCCTCGCGGTAAATTGCCTGTGCCAGAATCGTGGCCGTGGTGGTGCCGTCGCCGGCCACGTCGGAAGTTTTCGATGCCACTTCGCGCACCATCCGGGCGCCCATGTTCTCGAGCGGGTCTTGCAGGTCGATCTCTTTGGCTACGGTCACACCGTCTTTAGTAATGGTCGGCCCGCCGAATTTCTTTTCGAGCACTACGTTGCGGCCCTTGGGGCCGAGGGTCACTTTCACGGCGTCGGCGAGTTGGTTGACGCCTCTGAGGATCGCTTGACGGGAATGATCGCTATAAATAATCTGTTTTGCCATTTTGTGGTTTCCTTAATCGATTCTGAGTTAGCTGGCTTTCCGGAGCGCCTGGGGGGCCGCGTCCAGAACTCCGAGGACATCGTCTTCACGCATGATGATGTACTCAGTGCCATCCAGCGTGATCTCGTTGCCGGAATACTTGCCGAACAGGATGCGGTCGCCGGCTTTGAGGTCGAGAGCAACCAATTTGCCGTCATCGAGCCGCTTGCCTTTCCCGATGGCCATCACTTCACCCTCCTGCGGCTTTTCCTTGGCCGAATCCGGGATGATGATGCCTCTGTGCGTGGTTTCCTGTTCCTCGATCCGCTTCACCACGATGCGGTCGTATAGGGGTCGAATGTTCATTGTTAGCCTCCAAATTAGATTGCGTCTGCGAAGATCTGTCCGGCAAACGTCAGGCCCTTCTGCAGGTGGCGCGCGTGCGCGGAGACACTCACATAGGGCACCTTGAGGAATGATTTGACGCTCACCTGGGTGATCTCGATAGCGTTGCAGTTGTGGGATCTCACATTCCTGATGAGCCGCCGCAATGCTGCGCGTAATGTTTTCTGGCGATCAAAGCCGAATACCGTGGCCTGGATCGCTCCGGCCATGAAGAAGAAGGTCCATCCGGCTTCGTGAACTTCCTTTTCGAATGCGGGCCGAGTGCCATTGAGCGGCGCCCATCCACTCGAATCAGGCTCGCTCTGGAGCTGCATGGAGTTTGGCAGATGGGTGCGTTTCTCAATCAAGATGCTCCCCGCGGTGATCGTGTCCGTCATACGGTGCCCCGCGGGGACGCGGTTGTGGAATGGGCCAGCCAAGCCACCGGGTGGCTGCGGATGGTGCCATCGCGCTGAGTGATGTCCGCCCAGGCAGTGTCTTCTCGCAGCCGTAGAAACACGCCAGAGGTACCCTGGTATGTGCCCTCGGCCAACACGACCTCGTCGCCTTCGTGGAATGGCGGACCAGTGGTGCTCGTGTTCATCATAATTTGCTAACGCTCCTTCGTTCGTTTTATCTCGCGGGCGCGCTAAGGTCGAAACTTTGGCTTGTTCGCCAGGCGGTCCTGCTCAAGCGCGGTTTTCTCCGCCTCGCCCGCCTTGGCTAGCCGCTCAGCCTCTCTTTGCGGCGCTTCCTTTTCGTCGAGCCGGGCCGCTTCAGCGGTGGCGACCCGGAACGGCGTCTCCAGCCTCTTCAGGACACCCACCAACCTGAAGCTAGGGCCGTACGAGCCGCGGATGAGGTCGAAGCGGTGATCCGCATCCTGCCACTCCGCCAGAACTTCCTGTTGATCGCCGTACAGCGCGGGCGCGAGGGTGGCCGCACTGGTAGGTTTCGACGCGATTCCGTAATTCGCCGAGATCGCTTCGATCATGTCGCCGGCAGTCAGACCTGTGATCTGGAAGGAGTCATAGTCGATCGCGACGCGGAACAGTTCGCCATTGTAAAAAGTGAAGTTCACTTGTTTTACCGCTTCGTTCTGGTCTGAAGTGAACTCGCGGGGGCGCCACGCAAGCTCCTGGACGAGCGCCGGGCGAGAGTGGATCAGGGTAGCTTGCGATGGTTCAACCCCTGCGAGTCTGGCCACGGCCGGCAGGTCTGTTCCCAGTTGGAAGTTCCGGTACCTGGAGAGATCTTGCGCAAATAGGCTGCCGGCCGGTATCGCCGCGCATACCAGGCAGGATGCGACAGCCAGGCGCATGGTCGCTCTGAAATCGGTCATTGCGCTTCTCCGGTGTTACCGGGCCGCGATGGGCGTGCCGATCTCGGTGCCGATTACCTCACCGGAGATCACCAGTTCCACCCGCCGATTTCGCTGCCGGCCATCCGCAGTGTCATTCGAAGCCACCGGCTGCGTTTTTCCGAATCCCTTCGACGTGACCGACGCGGTCGCCATTCCCTGTGCGGTCAGATAGTCGCGCACCGACTCGCCGCGTTGTTCGGAAAGCTGCTGATTGTAGTCGTCTCCGCCGACGTTGTCGGTGTGGCCTTCCACATCCAGCCTGAGACCCGGATGCCCGGAAACGATGCCGGCCACCTTGGCTAACTTTTCTCGAGCCAGAGGCCGCAGCGAATACTTGCCGGTATCGAACAAAACATCCGACATATTGACGATCAGACCACGCGCGGTGTCCTGGGTCTGCAGTATCGCGTTGAACTGGCTCAGGAGTTGAGCTCGCAATTCAACCTTTTCCGCCTGCAATTGCGCCGTCTGCCGGGCCGCGTTGTCGAGAGATGCCTGGCTGGCGGCTGCTTGCGTCTGATTTTCGGTCTTCAACCGGTCTATCTCGGACGCGGCCGCAGCCGCGTTGGCCTGGCTCTCCAGCTTTAAGTGGTCCGCATCGGCCGCGGCGGCAGCTAAGCGCGCCTGATTTTCGCCTTCTACGCGATCCGCCTCAGCCTTGGTGGACACCGCCTGTGCATTCTTTTCCCGCGTCAGCCGCTCGGTCTCCGCCTGCGCCGCTATGCGCGCCGCTTCGGCTTCGCGCGTGACGCGATCCGTCTCGGATTGCGCGGCGGCCCGTCCGCTCTCGGCGCGTGCTGCGCGATCCACCGACTCCTGCCGCTCCGCGGTGAGGGCGTCTGCCTCCTGGCGTTTGACGGCGATGGCGCGCGCGTCTTCCGCGGTTTGCACGGCCTCGCGTGCCGTCATAATAACCACCTTCTTACCGGCATTGCGTTCCTGGTAGGCTTCGGCCTGCGCCAGGCTGTTTCCGGCCTTCAGGAAGGTCTCGGCCGCAAAGCGGTCGGCCCCGACTGCGCGCGCGATCTGCACGGCGTTGCGGGCTTCGTAGAGTTCCAGCGGCTGTTTTCGATCGAACTGCAACGCCAACGGGTTCGACAGACGCTGATACTGGCCGCGCTGCAAGAGTTCGTACTTGGCGTCGATCTCTTCGATCTTACCCCTGGTGTCCGGGCGCACCACGTTTTCCATCACAATCAAGTCACTGGGCTGGGTAACCGCGTAGTAAGGCTCGGCGGTGACCACTAACCCGAACACCTGCAGTTCGGTGGTTACTTTCAGCTTGCCCTTATTCCCATCCAGCAGGATCTCACCCAGGTTGGCGGTGCGGCCTTCCGGAGTGACAGCCCACAATACGTACGTGAGATATTCGGGTCCGTTGCTGGTGGCCGGCTGCAGATCCGCGAACTCGGCTTCGATCCCGATGTAGCCGTTCTTGCCCTCGACCTTGGCTTGGCCACGAGCGCTGGGGAGCAGTTCGGTGCCCCGGAAGTCGATCTGAGTGGCGCCGCCGCGGTGCTGGTAGTTGATGGCCTTCACGGTCCGCGGTGTTAGGGAGAGGCGGTAAATGGGTGTCTCCTGAGCCGATAGATGGGCCGATAGAAGTCCACATAGTATTCCGGATGTGGTGAGTAAACCACCGATAAGTTTCATTTTGGTCATACGATATTCCTTTCTTGCCCGACTATTGGCTGTCGCCGGTGGACGTGCTGGCGCGCTCGTGCGCGGGGTGCTCGTTCAGTTCCGCAATCAGTTTCTCAGCCGCCCTGGGCGTGGGCACGGGAGTAGTTAGAATCTCACGGTTCGGTAATTTCGTGCCGTAGAGCTCGGCATTATCGTCCAGATCCTGGCGCAGGGTGGCGCCTTCCAGTGCCACTCCCGCAAAGAGACCCTGCGAACGCGACCACGAGAGGATCTCCGCATGCATCTGCAGGTCGGTCTGAGCTGTGGCCGTGCGTCCCACCGGCCCCGCGGCGACGGATGCCTCGCCTCCCAGGGTAAACTTATCGGAGAGCAGTTTGTCTTCGCCTCCCTGATTCATCACGAGCATGAGTAAGTCAGTCTCAGAGCCGCCAATCTGAAAGCCAAAGCTGCCGCCCTCGATACGGACCGCGCCCGGCGCGGACCAACCGCCTTTGTGCCGGCACGACACGTAACCTTTTCCATACTTAGCGCCGATCACGAAGGCCGCGGTCTTCAGCCCGGGGACAATCACGATGCAATGAGCGTCCGCCAGCAGGTCTTGCGGGATGCCCTTATCCGGTGTCGCCATAATCTCGGAGAACACCACGGCGGCCTCATCCAGCCGCTTTATAGATCCGTTATCATGGGCCAGCAGAGGCGCAACCGCCAGAGTAGCCGCTATTATCATGCGCATTTTTTTGAACCTTTTCGGTCGGCCAGTTGAACCCCTCAAGGCTTTGGGCGACACCTCTATCCCGGTGCACGGGGGACGCCACCATCATCTTTTGTTGAGCCGAATCGGCTGGGATGGGTGGGGAGACGGGCCGGGTACCAAAGACTCGGTCCAAAAATGACCGCCAGAGGTCAACTGACGTGGCGCGGTCGCACCCGATCAGGCAGGTTGATTGCTGCGCATATCGGAGATCTACTAAATGGAACGGCCTGCAGCATGCATTCTCAAAATAACGAGGCTAAAAACAACATGCAGCGTTTACGAATTCTAGGCGGGCTCGTGCTAGGCTTGGCAATGCTCGCTCCTGTAGTAGCGAGAGCTGACGACCGCCCTTACAACAAAAAGTACTATGACAACCGGCGATACTACGACCGCGAGGGAAAAGACTATCACGTGTGGAACGCGGGCGAAGATCGCGCTTACCGCTCTTACCTGACCGACCAACACATGCCATACCGCGAATGGCGGACCGTTAAAGGCGCGGATCAGACAGCGTACTTCCGGTGGCGGCACACGCATCCGGATTCCGCGATCGTCGTTGTGAAGTAGGGCCACGCGGTCGAGCGGCGCTGAGGCCCCGCGCCGGCTAAAGCCCGCCCTCCAAATACTCCGGCGCGTGTTCAGAGATCTTTGCGGGAGATGCCAAGCTTGCGCATCATGGCGTTCAGGGTGGTGCGGTGCAATCCAAGACGGGTAGCGGCGGTAGTGACCACCCCGTCGCTTTCACGCAGCACGCGCATGATGTGATCCCGCTCCACTTGTTCGAGAGTGGCGCCGCCGGTACCGTCGGCCACATTCGGTCTTATCTCAGCCAGGGGGGCACGCAGGCTGGTTCCGCTCGAAAGGATGACCGAGCGCTCGATGAAGTTTTCTAGCTCCCGCACGTTGCCTGGCCAATTCCAGTTCTCCAGAGCGCGCATGGTGTCCGTCGGGATTTTGTCAATCTGCCTACCCATTTTCGCAGCGTATTTCCTGGCGAAGTGCCGCGCAAGTATGGGTATGTCATCGGGATGATCGCGCAGCGGGGGAGTGGTGATAGGGAAAACCTTCAGACGGTAATACAGATCGCTGCGAAAGAGTTTATCCCCCATCATCTGGGTAAGGTTCCGGTTGGTGGCCGCCACCAGCCGTACATCGATGGGGATCGTCTTGGTACCGCCCAACCTTTCGAATGACTTCTCCTGTAGAGCACGGAGTAACTTCGGCTGCAGGTCCAAGGGAATATCGCCCACCTCGTCTAAAAACAGAGTCCCGCGGTGAGCCATCTCAAAGCGGCCGATCTTCTGCTGCAAGGCGCCGGTGAAGGCGCCTCTCTCGTAGCCAAACAACTCGCTTTCCAGAAGCCCCGTCGGAATGGCGGCGCAATTCAGCGTGACGAAAGGGAGATTCCTGCGGGGACTCATCCTATGGATAGCGCGGGCTACCAACTCCTTGCCGGTGCCGGTTTCGCCCAGGATCAAGACGTTCGCATCGGTAGGAGCTACTACTTCAACCAGCCGCTGCACGCGCCGCAGGGCCGCGCTGCTACCCACAATCTCTTCGAAGTCCTGGCCAGGTTCGGCGTCTTCGAACTGAACGCTCTCAGTCCGGTCACGTTCCCTGAGGTCCTGCACAAAGGTGATCCAGCGGAACGGACAGAGCTTCAACACCGCCGTGGCAACCAGGGCGGGGACACGGGTTCCATCCTTGCGAATCAACTCCTTCTCAAAAGGGGTGCAGGCTCCAAATCGCAGAAGTTCTTCATGCGCCAACTCATCCAGAGGGGCGTATTCCGGCGGGGTGAGATCGGGCCAGTTCAGCCGGCCTGCCACCAAGTCTTCGCGGCTGTATCCGACCAATTCGAGAAACGCATCGTTCGCCTCAGGGACCCGGTCGAACTCGCCGGAAACGATGCTGGCGATGGTGGATTGCAAAGGGATGGGCCGAATTCGCGCGCGGCTGTGCCGTAATTTTTCGTCTCGCTCGTGGCGATCGCTAAAATCGCGCACGACTCTGGCGAAGCCCTGTAACTGTCCGTCGGCATCCTTGAGCGCCATGGTAATGGTATTGGCCCAGAATTGGGTTCCATCCTTTCTAGCCTGATACCCTTCAGTGCCCACGTGGCCTTCGGCCGCCGCGCGGTTGAGCTCTTCCTGCAGCCGTAGAGTCTCTTCGCCGGGATAAAGCAACGATACGTGTTGTCCGAGTGTCTCATCGGCTCGATAGCTGTAAATACGCTCGGCTCCCGAATACCAGGCAGCAATATCCCCCGCGCTGCCCAATAAGTAGAGCGCGTAGTCCTGCACCCATGCCGGAATGGGGTCCGCGGGGGCGTGCTCTGTAACGGTGGCCGGCGCAGGGTCGTGCAGGACAAGCAGGTGGCGCACGGGCAACACGTTCCCTTTGGCGGTATACGCAACTTCGCGCGGACTTGCGTCGGGACCAACCAGGCGGAGCGTGCCGGCCTGTTCTCCGTGATCCCGCAAGGCCTTCCAAAGCTGCGAAATCTCGCGCCTGGATGCGGGCGGTGCGAAATCGCCGACCGGCCGGCCGATGATTTTCTCACGCGGCAGCCCTAAGAGCTTACCTACGCCGATGCTGGCGTCGCATGTATTGCCATGGTCGTCGGCGACCAGAATGGGCGCGGAGGGGTGAAAAACAATCGCACGGAACAGGAGCTCCAGCTCTCTTGGTCCGTTATTCAGCAGCCAGCCGGCGGCTGATTGAGAGACCGCGGAGCCCATGGATGACGCCTTCCCGCCGTCGGTCGGGGCAACCTCAGACCGCGTGTGAGACCAAATCGGCAGATTCCGATGGTTTCCCGCAAACAGTTGGAAGCCGGGAGCAGCAGCCGGACCTTATGTTAACACACTGACATCGAGCGCTGCAGCGTTTTTGACCATATTTGGTCGCCGGACCGCAGTTCCCGCGGAATCCCCCGCCGAATTCCAAGGACACAAACTACCTTTGAGTACGGGAAATCGCGCCCGGATTTTGCCGACACATAGCTCGCGCCGGCGCGTCCAGGCCGCGGACCTCTGTCAGCCGGCCGAGTTCCCGCACGATCCCCCCACGCTTTCCGTGGGCCGCCCACCTTCCCGGCAGGAGTGTGCGACGGCGGCAGGATGATCGCTCCAGCTTTTCCGAGCGTTTTGGGCCGCGCGAAGCTAGCGCCGTCTTAGTGGAAAATGCCAAGCATGTAGGCCATTAGTAGAACGAGCAGTATGGTGGCTGGCCCCACGCCCGCACCTCCACCGTAGCCCGAGCGCCTTTTTGGCCGCGGCGCGGGATACTACGGCCACAGTCATTTCTCCATTTTGTGAATCGGGACAATTTCACAAAGCGGGATATAGCGCGGGTCACCGGTCCGACCGTATTGGGTCACCTGATCGCCTGTCGTCGGGGATCCGCCGAGCACGCCTTCGCGCGCGCCGACGATCCACGAGACCAACGGCCGGCTACCAGGATCCGCCCAATGCACGGAATGGCGAAAGCATCTTCAGCTACTTATAAGGTCAGTTAGCCCGAAATATAAGAACAGGCAACTCACTTATAGTATTGCAGGCGGACAGACCGCCCCGAAAGCATTGCAGGGCCGGCGCGCCGGGAACGGGCGTGCGATTGCTCTTCCTGATTTGAGGAGAACCGAAAATGCCTTTACTGAATCTTGTCGTGATACTGATTATCGTCGGAGTCGGCTTGTACCTGGTCAATCGATACATTCCCATGGCGTCCAGCATCAAATCGATTCTGAATGTCGTAGTAGTTATTGCCGTCTGCGTTTGGGTATTACAGGCGACCGGGCTGTGGGGGAATGTGACCAGTTTCCGGCTTTCGCGGTGACCGGTCTTGGGCCGCCACGGATACGCCGTGGGCGATCTGCACTGAAACGACGCCCTTACTTGTTCCCATCGACATCGGCCAAGTGCTCTTTTGTCGGCGGCTGTTCGCTCAGAAAGTCCCGAATCCTGTCTCTGAGCATAACGGACATAAACGGCTTTGGAAGGAATTGCCAGCCGTTATTCAACACCAGCAACCCGGCAGGAAGGCCGGAGATCAGCAGAATTTTTGTGTCAGGCCGTTCCTGGTTTAGCTGGATCGCCAGCTCGATCCCCGTCATCCCAGGCATGTCCACGTCCGATAAAAGCAAGTGGATCACCCCGTCAAATTCACGGGCCTTTTGCAGCGCCTCGTTCCCATTTTTGGCAACGAGGACGTGGTAGCCGCATCTTTCGAGCAGGTCCGCAACCACTTTCTGCAAGATCCCATTGTCGTCCGCGAACAGGATCGTGCTAAGCGGCTTGCGCGCTGCCGCCTCTTCTGCATCTCCGGGAATCGTGAGCGGAACCATTACACGCGTCCTTCGGGCGAAGAGCCATGCGAAAAGGCATCCGCGGACTGAGCCGCGATGCCGGGCCGATAATCAGGCATGCCGCCCACTCTCCACTCCACTAGCCTTCGATTTGTGTCCCAATTCATCTACGTAGCCCTATCTTGCGCTCCCCTCGACTCGGCGGAGATATACCCTAGCACTCCGGGGTCCAACGCACCGGTTCTACCTCACAGGCCAAGTTCCTACGAAGGTGACGCCGCGGAGTCAGTGAGTGGTGGCCGCTACTGACCATGCCGGGTCATGTGACCGCCAGTGGTCAAGGGCCGCTTGAAGGCCAGTTAGCAATGGCATATAAGAATGGCATATGAATAGGCGGCTTGGCCACGCTTCAGCTACGCTTCAGCCTCGCTTCAGCCATGCTTCAGCCTCTCTAGCGCGCCGTGCACAGATGGCCGCTGAAGTGCCTTCAGCGTAGAACGCGGGACGTGCCCGCCGAGATCCGCGTCACGCCGGTCCGAAACAATAAGGAAGAAACAGAAATGAAGCTATTCAAGGCAGTAACGACGATCTGCTTGACGGCGCTGATGAGCGCGGTGCTGATTCCGAGCGCTAGCGGGGGAGACTGGAACCGGAAAACCAAGATCACCTTTAGCGCTCCCGTGGAGATCCCAGGCGTGCACCTCACCGGGTGGGGCGTATTGCCCGCCGGGACGTATGTATTCAAGATCCTGGATTCGCAGTCCGACCGCCACATTGTCCAGATCTTTAATCAAGACGAAACCATCATCTACGCCACGATTCTGGCTATCCCGAACTATCGCCTCAAAGCCACGGATAAGACCGTAATGACATTTAGTGAGAGACCGGCCGGTGAACCAGAAGCGTTGCGCGCCTGGTTCTATCCCGGCCGGAACTGGGGCGACGAATTCGTCTACCCGAAGGCGAAGGCGCTGGAACTGGCCAAAACCGCCAATACGCCAGTGCTATTCACGGCAGCCGAGATTCCTTTTGAGGTCGCCGAACCGATTAAGACGGCGGACGAGCCGGTGGTAATCGAACTCAAGCAGGCGTCCATCATGGCCGTCCAGCCAACTGGCGAAGAGGTGCAACTTGCCGAGGTGGTTACACCGCCGCCGGCCGTGAGTGAATTAGTGATGACACCCGTGCTTCCTTCTACAGCCAGTACGCTGCCGCTATTGTTCGTGTTTGGCTTGCTGGCACTGGGCGCGGCCGTCGCCGTCCGCGGGGTCGCCAAACGGCTGCAGTAAAGACTGTGGATCCATCGCGTGGCGCGAAAGCCCCGATCGCGCGGCCTCAGGCGGGGCGGGGCACACGAGGAAACCGCATGCGACAAAGAGTCATCCCGCTATTGGCGCCGATCGCCAAGCACCGGCAGAATGGGGACGGTTGCTACGAGACCAAGGCGCGCGGCTTGGCCGTCCTCAATTCACCCTTGTTGAACAAGGGGACGGCCTTCAGCGTGGCGGAGCGAAAAGCGCTGGGTCTGACGGGTCTGCTGCCCCCGGACATCAGCACTCTCGAAGACCAGGTGGAGCGCGCCTACATTCAGTACGAACGGCTGGCGGACGCGCTCAGCAAGAACATTTACCTGACTGCCCTGCACGATCGCAACGAGGTGCTCTTCTACCGGCTGTTTTCGGAGCACCTACGCGAGATGATCCCCATCGTCAACGATCTGACGGTGGGCATGGCGATGGAACAGTACCACCATGAATGCCGGCGCCCGCGCGGCCTGTATCTCTCGATCGACCATGCGGAGGGGATCGAAGAGGCGTTCGCGAACCTCGGCGTGGGCGCGGGCGATATCGACCTGATCCTGGCTACCGATGCCGAGCAGGTTCTGGGAATCGGCGATTGGGGCGTTGGCGGCATCGAGGTGTCGATCGGCAAGCTGGCGATTTACACGGCGGCGGGCGGCATTGACCCCACGCGCGTAATCCCGGTGATGCTGGATGTGGGCACCAACCGGGAGAGCCTGCTTACCGATCCCATGTACATCGGAAACCGGCACGCCCGCATACGCGGCGAGCGCTACGACGACTTTATCGACGCTTATGTCAGAGTCGCGACCAGGCTGTTTCCCCACGCATTGTTGCAGTGGGAGGACTTTGCGCCGGGCAATGGACGGCGAATCCTCGAGAAGTACCGAAAACACATCTGCGTATTCAACGACGATATGCAGGGCACAGGCGCGATCACGCTGGCGGCGGCCATTTCCGCCGTGCGCGTTTGTGGGGTCCCCCTGCGCAGCCAGCGCGTGGTCATCTTCGGAGCCGGCACGGCAGGCATCGGAATTGCCGACCAAATCTGCTGCGCTATGATGCGCGAGGGTCTTTCTAAAGAGGATGCAGTCCGGCGATTCTGGTGTGTAGACCGGCAGGGATTGCTTACCAACGACATGGACGGCCAACTGCACGACCATCAGGCGGCGTACGCCCGCCCGGCCGCAGAAAGCCGCGCCTGGAAACACGACGGGAACGGAAATGGTGTGAGTCTGGCCGAGGTGGTGAGCCGGGTGAAGCCGACTCTGCTGATCGGCGCATCGACGGTCGGCGGCAGTTTCACGGAAGCGATCGTGCGCGACATGGCTGCACATACGGAGAGGCCGATCATATTTGTGCTCTGCCATCCTTCGGCGCGGGCCGCGGCGAACCCGGCCGATCTGCTGGCATGGAGTGACGGGCGGGCCCTGATCGCTACCGGCAGCGCGTTCGGTCCGGTGACTTACAAGGGCGTCACGTATGTCATTGGCCAGGTGAATAATGCCATGCTGTACCCCGGTCTCTGCCTGGGCACGATCGTGTCGCGAGCCAGCCGGATCAGTGAGGGCATGTTCGCGGCGGCGGCGAGTGCCGTCTCCAGCCTGGTGACGGTGCGCCAGCCGGGCGCGTCCCTTCTGCCCCATGTCGACGATTTGCTGAGCGTGTCGGCGACAGTTGCGGTGGCTGTCGCCGAGGCCGCCCATGTGGAGGGCCTGGCAAGAGTCAAGTTCGACGATATTGTGCAACAGGTGCGAGACGCGATGTGGCAGCCGGCATATCGCCGGATACAGGCGACCTGAGGAGGTCAAGATGGATCGTTTCCACGTGGTGGCGAATGAGGTGGGTGTGCGCATTGGGGGCCTGGCGGACTGGCTGTTCGGCTGCAGCCATCGCAGAACGACGTTCCCCATGACACTCCGCGATCGCGCCGGTGGCGAGTCACGGAACCGAACGCAATGCGAGACCTACATCGTATGTCTGGAGTGCGGGCGCCACTTTGCCTATGACTGGACGGCGATGCAGATCGCCAAACGGCGGCTTGCATGGGGGACGCCTCCCGCGCTCCTGCCGGCGCTACGGGAAACCGGGCGCGGTGTGCGGTGACAGGTCACCGCAGTCGCACGATATGAGACTTCGGGCGCCGGCAGCGTGGCCGAATCTGGTTGGAGACTCTTGGCCGCCTAAGTGCCTGGAGCGCGCTGCGTGATGGCTCAGCTGTCCGAAGAATTGTGAGTCAGAAGTTGGGTAACTCGTGCTGCTTCCAGTGCGACAAACCAGTAGCCTGGAGCAGACCGTCCTGCCGGGTCGAATCGCGCAGGCTGGCCAACACCCCTTGGTAAGTCAGAGTCGAACGAAAAAAGAATATCGCCTTTCGCCCATCAGCGGCTTGGCTCTCATCAAACGATAAGATTGGCCGGTATTATTCCTCCTGAATGCTGCCCCATTCGCATTGGGGCTTGGCTCCGACGGGGCACGTCGCGTTCGAATCTATGATCATGCCCTCCGGGTAATAGTTCGAGTGGAAACAGATTGTAGCCTGAACGTCCCGCCCTGACCGCCAGTCTGTTACGCTGATCGGGCCGATAGCCTAACGGAGGAACCATGAATCGAGCCGCCGGTCTTCTTTTCCTGGCATCTGCCCTCACGCTGGCCCAGGACGCGCCAACTGCAAGGAACGACCTGCACCAGCGGGTGGACGGAGTATTCGCAAAGTGGGATTCAACGGTTTCGCCGGGCTGCGCGCTGTCTGTCATCAAGGACGGCCAAATCGTCTACAAACGCAGTTACGGCATGGCCGACCTCGATCACGATATTCCGATCACACCGGAGACCGTTTTTCACGTGGCATCGATCTCGAAGCAGTTCACAGCGGCGTATCGAGGCGCCGACCATGGCCGATAAGCTGGGCAATGGTTCGAGTGACTCGAGTTTGACGGAGCGAGACGTTTTGTCGGGATGAGGCGTTAATGGCTTACCGTTAGCGTGTATCGATACCCTCAGCCATGTAGAGTTCCGACAGTTTCGAACTCCGCATCAAGGCATACCGCCGTCCGTCGGGCGTGATTCGCAAGGAATCTATCGAATATCCCTCGGGCATCACCAGTTCGCGCAACAGGGTCCGCGTCCCCGTGGCGAGAGCGACCCGGTAGATTGCGGCCGGCGTATGGCCGCCTTTGTGAAGTACGAACACAGCATGGCTGTCCGCCGTGAATCCCGCTAGCCGATCCGGTGGCTCCAGGTCCACTCTGCGCGGCTCGCCTCCCTTCAGCGGCAAAATCGTTGCATGGCTAGAAGCGCTGAAAACTAGCAGGCTGCCATCGGGCGAGACGAATAATTCGTTGGCGCTACAGTCGAGGCCTTCCGGGGAGACGGGCTGCAATTGATGCAACGCCAGAGAATACGTGTAGATCCGGAGTCTCTTTTTAGTCTCGAATCCAGACACGACGTAGCCCGTTCCATCTGGAAGGAACGCCCGAATCCGGGCTCCCGTCAGCCCGGGAAATGATAAAGTCTGCTGCTCTCCCGCCCCGGTTGGGATCAGAACTTGTTGTCCGGAAGGAATAGTTGCAGTCACCCACTTGAAATCCGGCGATAGAAGCTCGCCAAGGCCGTCCGACAGCCGCACGGCCGGGGACCCATCGGTGGAACGGATATAGATTCCATAACGCGAACTACCGCTCTGTCCGGTATTGGAAAACAGCACGGTGTTGCCGTCAGGGGACAGGTCGGCTAGTTCCGGAGCATCGAGCCATGTCAGATCGCGCTCCCCGCCCTGCTCCGCTGTATTCGCCATCAACTGGCGCGTGAGGTGGTGGATGCGCAGCAGCACGCGCCCATCGCTCGTCGCGGAATCGATATTGACGCTGGCGCCGGGGAATTGATATAACTCCCGAACCTTGCCTGACAACGTCACGGCTTTCAGGGTGTCGAAGGATGTGCCCCCGGAACTTGCAATAAACCAGACCTCGCGGCCATCGGGAGACCAGCAAAACTGGTCTTGCATGCTCGCTATAAGACCTGGAACAAGATCAGTAAACTGGCCTTGAAGATTCAGAGTGGAGATAACATCGTCGCCTTTGTTCACGCGCAGCAGAGCGATTCGATCGCCTTTTGGAGATACGCGGATCGTTGGCGACCAACCGACTTTAGCGATCGTTCTCCCCAGCGGGTATTCGATCTGAAATCCGGGATGCAGATTTCGTATAACGGCTAGTTCAGATCCGTCGGGCGACCAGTCCGCATCCTCGATGTCGGTCGCAACGTCACGAGGCGCGGTCCCATCCATTCTGGCCCGTGAAAGCACGCCTCCTTTCAGCAGCGCCAGATCCCCTGTGGAAGACACGGACGCGAGCTTGACCCCTTCCGGGAGAGCCAGCGGGCGCGACTCCGGATTGCCAAGAACCGTGGAATACACCCCGTTCTTCGATCCCCTCCAATCCGCCGAATAGACAAACGTCTTGCCGTCCGCGCCGAACCGCGCGCGATCGATTGAGCCGGTCTGGAATGTGAGCCGTTCAAACACCGGCGTCCGCACCGCCGATTGCTTTCGGCTGAGCCACCACCAGCCAGCCAAGATCGAGGCAACCACGGATACAACAGCCAGAATTCCGTAGATACCGGCCCTCGATTTTCGCGTGACTGGCGAAGCGCTCACATCCGGGGATGACGCGACCGAAGGATTGGAAAGCGCTTCGAGGGCAAACGCCAAGTCAGCAGCGCTGTGAAACCGCACCTCACGGTCCTTTTCCAGGCACCGGCGAATAATGCTGGCGAGCGCTGGAGGCTGCGCCGTGAATTCAGGTGGCTCCTCCCGTAGAATTGCGCTCATCACGTCCATGGCGGTGTCGCCCAGAAACGGCCGGCGTCCGGCCAGCATCTCGTACAACACACATCCCAGGCTGAAAAGATCGGATCCGGCTCCGAGCGCCTCGCCGCGCACCTGCTCCGGACTCATATATGCCGGCGTCCCCATTACCGCTCCGGGCGAGCTGAAAAGGGCGGTCGTCTGCGACTCCGTGGAAGAAGCCGCCGGCAACTGTTTCGCCAGCCCGAAATCCAGAATCTTCAACCTGCCATCCTTCGTAATCAGGAGATTCTCAGGCTTGATATCCCGGTGAATGATGCCTTTCGCGTGCGCCGCGGCCAGGCCTCTGGCCGTTGCGAGACCCCACTCGATCGCGCGCCGGGGCGCGACCGGACGATGATCCAGCTTCTGCCGCAGCGTTTCACCTTCGAGCAGCTCCGTCACAATGTAGGGAGAACCTTCAAACACTCCCGTGTCGAAGACAGAAAGTATGTTGGGATGGGACAACGCAGCTACCGTGCGAGCTTCGATCTCGAAACGGCGTAGCCGGTCGGTATCGTTCGCTACGGCAGCCGGAAGTACTTTGATGGCGACGTCGCGGCCCAGACGTCCGTCCGAAGCGCGAAAAACGTCCCCCATCCCTCCGGATCCGAGATGCCCGATGATCTCGTACCCACCAAGACGCACACCAGGACCAAAACTCATGGGATCAGTTTATCTAACTACTGAAGTGGGGGCTGCGCAAAGTTTGCCTTGGATCGGGACAGTACAACTGTCGTATTGCCTTCATCCATCTAATTCTGGGAATACGGGCCGCATAACGAAGATGACCAACGATTGAACTCCATTTTCGGACCCTATCACTTCATACCTATCTGCAATACTTCCGAGGTTCCAGCCTATTAAAAAGAAGGACAAAGCGCTCAGATGGTGCCACCAAGCCTCAGACCTTTTCGGGCACAACGAACGGCTCGCGGTACTCGCGCCGGAACATCCGGTTGGCTTCCGCATCGCCTTCACAGGAGTAGCTGACGGGGTCGAAATTCAGACTCCGGCCCAGGCGGTACGAGATGTTCGCCAGGTGAACCAGTGTGGTGGAGGTCGCGCCTTCGTCGATAGGCGCGAAAAGGTCCGCCTGCTTGCGGCTGCGCATGACATCTATGAAGTTGGCCCAGTTGTTGCCCAGGTCGGTACCGGATGGTCCCGGCTTCTGCTCGCGTCCGAGCCAGGTCTGGTATTTGCCGGAATCCTCGCTCCAGACCGCCATGTAGCCCTTGGAGCCGTAGAAAATCACGCCGACGTTTTGCGGGCTGGGCGCCTCGATGCCGGCTTCATGGTTGGTGATCCAATGGCGGACTTCGAAGGTCATCATCTTCTTCTTGCCGCTATCGTCAAATTCAAAGCTGGCGCTGAGGGTATTGGGCGTCTCCTGGTCGTCGTCGAACATGAAGTGCCCGCCGATGGCGCTGACTTTGGTTGGATAGTTCACGCCCAGTCCCCAGCGAGCCATATCCACCTGATGAACGCCCTGGTTGCCCAGGTCGCCATTGCCGTAGTCCCAGAACCAATGCCAGTTATAGTGAAAGCGATTCTGGGTGAAGGCGTGCTCCGGCGCCGGACCGAGCCACAGGTCGTAATGCACACCGGCGGGCACCGGCGCTTCCGGCTTGCGGCCGATGGTGTCGCGCCGCTTGTAACACGTGCCGCGGGCCATGTAGACATCGCCAATGAGACCAGCGCGGAGCTGCTCGACCACCGCACGCCCGACGCCCGAGCGTTGCTGGGTGCCGTGCGCGACAATGCGGTTGTACTTCTGCGCGGCAGCTACGATCTGACGGGCCTCGAACATATCGTGTGAACAGGGTTTCTCTACATAGACATCCTTGCCGGCCTGACAGGCCCAAATGGTCTGCAGGGTGTGCTGGTGGTTGGGCGTGGCGATGGAGACAGCATCGATGGACTTGTCTTCGAGCAGCTTGCGCAGGTCGGTGAACGCCATGGGACGCTTCCCTTTGGCTTTCTCGACCGCGGCTACCGCGGTGTTGAGCACGGACTCGTCGACATCGCAGATCGCAGCAATTTCGACATTGGCCATCTGATTATAGGCACTCATGTGGTCGCGCCCGCGGCCACGCACACCCACACACGCCACGCGAACGGTGTCATTGGGGCTGCCGAGAGCGCTCGAGCGAAGCATGGCTCCCGCCGTAATAGCGGAACTCAAAAAATATCGTCGGTCCATGGCATGTAGTTTACGCCCGACGGGAGTCGGGCGCAATGAGCGATGCATGGCGACGCATGGCTGAGAGCGATGCATGGCACAGCCGCCGGTTATAATGGCCGGGGATAATGCCTTCAAAACCGCGTCTGACAAATGGCGAGCGTCGGGAAGTCGGAGTTATTTCCGCAGTCTCTCGAAGGAGGAGATTGGTATGAATGTGGCTCGCGATGGTCCGGTTGCGGCGATCGTTTGCATCTTTTCGGCCGTTTTGATCGGTGGAACGGTTGAGTTAAAGCGCGCTCCGCATCAGATTGACATCAACATCGACGGAAAGCCCTTCACTACTTACTATTTCGATCCTGAAGTGGCCAAGCCGTACCTGATGCCATTGCGAACAGCATCTGGCGACATCGTCACGCGAGGATTCCCGATCCGGAACGACGTTTCGGCGGGTAACCCGAAAGCAGGCTCGTTCGAACCGCACCAGAGGCCGCTCTACTTCGGCCATGGGGACATAGACGGCCTGGACTTCTGGGAGGAGCCAGTGTTCGACAAATACTACTCGGATCATGGGCACCAGGCATACGGCCACATGGTCCTGAAGAGCATAGAAGAGTCCCGCGAGGAGCAGGAAACCGCCATGATCCGGGCGCGCTTCACGCTGGACGATCCGAGCAATCGGGTCATCGGCGAGGAGACCCAGTCTTTTTCCTTTCATGGCGACGGGCAAACGCGCGTCATTGACTGCGTATTCGTCCTTTATGCGACTGCCGGTCCGCTCGATATGGGCGACACCAAGGAGGGCACTTTCGGTATCCGGTTGGCTCCCGAGCTGAGCGCACCGCTCGGCCACATGGTCAACTCAAGCGGCGCGGACGGGGAACGGGCGATCTGGGGCAAGCCGGCCGACTGGGTCGATTACTCCGGAACCATCTCGGGAAGGCAGGTCGGTGTGGCCGTACTCGATCACCCGAAAAGCTTTCGCCACCCGACCACGTGGCACGCGCGCGCGTACGGTTTATTCGCCGCCAATCCGTTCGGCCTACGCGAGTTCACGCGCGACCAAAACAAGGACGGCGCCTGGACGATTCCGGAAGGAAAGTCACTTACGTTTCGCTATCGCGTCTTGATCCATGAGGGCGACTTTTCCCCTGCCCGCATCGGGGACGAATATCATCGCTACGCAGCGGAGAACTGAGTTCGGCGGGTTGATCTTTTGAGGAACCGCGCAAAACGGGCCCACGGCCGCGCCACCATTATCGCGCGAGCTTTCTATCCTTCATGGCGGCGTGGACACGCGCCCCTTTGCGCTTCTTACCAGAACGGCGGACGATGAAGAAGACCCGGAATTTTTCCGATCCCCCGATCCGGCAGATCCGCCCGGCAACGCGCGCGCGCCGTTGCGCTCCCTTCATTCTGGCCCTGTTGTTCGGTTGTGGAAAGCCGCCACTGCGCTTTCCCTTGGAAAGAACACCCGCCCGCCTCGAGCGCGGCAAATATCTGGCGAATACAGTGGCGATTTGTTTCCACTGCCATTCCGAGCGCGATTGGGAAAATTCGCCAGGCGGTCTCCCGGCGGCCGGCCGGTTAGGCGCCGGCAGGGTACTCTATCCGGGGTTTCGCCTCACCTTTCCCAACATCACTCCGGATCGCGAAACCGGGGCCGGAATGTGGTCCGACGAGGATTTCTACCGCGCTCTGACCCAGGGCATCGGACACGACGGCCGCACTCTATACATCGAGATGCCTTATCGTCAATTCTCGCAGCTTTCCGACGAGGACCTGGCATCCGTCATCGTTTACCTGCGCTCGCTCCCACCACTGCGCAATGCCTTGCCCAAATCCGAAATTCCGAAAGCGTTGCTGGCCCGGATCAAGCCGTTGTCGCCGCGGCCTCGTAATTTTGCTCCTGATCTTTCGACGCTGCAGAAGCGCGGCGCCTATCTGGCCGCGGCGGCGGCGTGTACGTATTGCCACACGGCGCGCCATGACGAGGAAGATATGCCCGGTATGTATTTCGCGGGCGGCATGCCGTTCCAAGGAGCTTGGGGGAATGTGGCCAGCGCCAATCTGACACCGGATCCTTCGGGTATTCCCTATTATGACGAGCGCATCTTCGTGGAGGTCATGCGCACCGGACGGAACGATGCCCGGAAGATTAACCCGGTGATGCCATGGCCGTATTTTAGGGGGATGGCGGAGGACGATTTGCGGGCGATCTTCGCCTATTTGAGGACACTCGCCCCCGTAAAGCACCGCGTCGACAACACGGAAGCGTTCTCATTGTGTCGGAAGTGCGGATACAGGCATGGCCTGGGAGAGATGAATTAACGAATCCAGGCGGTTGGGATCCTTGACACAAACGCCCGATTCGGTGTATTCGTAGTCTCTGATTTCAATGGGAGCTTGTTCCTAGGGGGATCCATGGTGGTGCGAAGTCTTGCGGGAAGTGTTTTAGCGGCCTGTTGGCTGACGGCATGCGCGGCGCCCGCCTGGGGCCAGGCGGTGGCGAGCGCACAGATCTCGGGCGCGGTTGTAGATCCCACCGGCGCAGCGGTTCCTGGCGCAAAGATCACAGTTACACAGACCGCCACGCGGCAGATGCGGATCACGCTCAGCGGCTCGGATGGCGCGTATGTACTGCCGAATCTGCCGGTGGGGCCTTACCAACTCGAGGTCGCAGCCGACGGTTTCAATAATTACCTCCGGACTGGAATTCATCTGGAGGTCAGCAACGACGTCACCTTAAATATCACGCTGACCGTTGGACAGATCAAGCAGGAAGTAGCGGTGACGGCGAATGCAACCATGGTGGAGACGCAGACAACTTCCGTTGCGCAGGTAATCGACCAGCGAAACGTTGTCGACCTGCCGCTGAATGGCCGCCTGGCCACGCAACTGGTGATGCTGTCGGGTGGCGCGAATGACATCGGCCCAGCAAATGGCATGAGTGATTTGACCGGCAGCAAAAATTATTTCAGCGCGGATAGCATTTCGGTTGCAGGCGGACAGGCCAATGGAACGAATTACCTGTTGGACGGCGGCGAGCATATGGACACGTTCTCCAACGTCAATCTTCCCTTCCCGTTTCCGGACGCGATTCAGGAGTTCAGCGTGCAGACCAGCAGCCTTTCGGCGCAATATGGGCTGCACGCGGGAGCTGTGGTTAATGTAGTGACCAAGTCGGGAACCAACGAATTCCATGGTGATGCGTTCGAATTCGTGCGCAACGGCGACTTCGATGCTCGCGACTTCTTTGCGGCCTCCACCGACACCCTAAAGAGGAATCAGTTTGGAGGCACCATCGGAGCACCGATCAAGAAGGACAAAGTCTTTGGCTTCTTTGGGTACCAGGGAATGTACATACGCACCGCGCCACCCTCATCGATCGGCCACGTGCCTACCCAAGCGGTGCTGAATGGAGACTTCAGCCAGTTGGAATCCGCTGCGTGCCAGTCGAGCGGCACCGCTCGTACGATTATCGATCCGACCACCGGAATACCCTTCCAGAACAACATGATCCCCACCTCCCGGCTCAACCAGCAGGCTCTGAAACTGGCCTCCTACCTGCCGGTCTCATCCAATCCGTGCGGCGAAGTGACCTATGCCATTCCGGAACCGCAGCACGAATCCCAATACATCGGCAGAGTAGATTGGAACCAAAGCTCCAAGCACAGTCTGTTCGGGCGCTATTTCTTCGCCGACTACAAGAGTCCGGCAGCCTTCGACAACGACCTGCTGCTTACTACCCAACGCGGAGTGGCGGACCGCAGCCAATCGGTCACGGTGGGCGACACTTATTCAATCAATGCCACCACGGTCAATTCCCTGCATGCCACATGGACACGGCTTGCCATCACGCGCGGACCAGCCTCGGACTTCATAAACCTCACCGACGTCGGCGTGAATATGTTCTCCGCCGCGCCGAACTATATGGATTTCGCGGTCAACGGCTATTTCGGAGGAGGCTGCGGCAGTTGCGCGCCCGCCATTCTCAACCAGGACTCCTATCAAGTTGCGAATGACTTGGATATGGTCCGCGGCCGGCATCACATCTCAGTAGGCGTGGACTTGATTCATTATCAGTTTAATTACAGAAATTACGTCATAGCCAACGGCTCGGTGACCTTCAATGGAGAGTCCTCCGGCGACGCGCTGGCCGATTTCATGCTTGGGTTGCCCAGCTTTTTTGAGCAAGGAAATCTCCAACCGTTCGATGGCCGGCAGAGCTATGTTGGCGCCTACGTCCACGATAATATCCGGCTCAGTAAGCGGCTCAACGTGCAACTCGGCCTGCGCTGGGAGCCTTACCTGCCCGAGCGCGAAAAGTACCACCGGATGCAACACTTCGACGCGGCGGCGTTCGCCGCGGGCACCCAGACAAACCAGTATGTCAATGCTCCGCCGGGCTTATTTTTCCCTGGCGATCCGGGGATGCCGAGTGCCTCCGCTTTCCCAAGATATGCGATCTTCGAGCCCCGTGTGGGCCTGGCTTGGGACCCGACAGGTAGCGGGCGCCAGACTATTCGCGTAGGCTACGGCCTCTTCTATGACACCATGGAAACGGCTTACCAGGAGGACCAGACCGGGGACTCTCCGTGGGCCAGCACCATCGATTTGCCGAGCCCGGCGGGAGGCCTGACGAATCCCTTCCAGGGATACCCGGGCGGCAACCCGTTCCCGTCGCCTTCCCCACCCAGCAAGAATCAGGTTTTTCCTCCGGAAGGCCAATATTATAACTATCCTTTGCATGCTCACCCTACTTCGGTGAATCAGTGGAACATTAGTTATGAGCGCCAGTTCGCCAACAATTGGCTGGTATCGGCGACTTATATCGGCAACAAGAGCTCGCACATCTGGACCGGGGAAGATGTGGATCCGGGGGTTTATATCCCAGGAAACTGTAATGGGTCACCCTGCTCCACGACTTCAAATACGAATCAGAGAAGGGTCCTTTATCTCGAAAACCCTGTCGCCGGCTCCTTGATTTCGGACATTTATCAGGCCGATGATGGGGCCAACGCTGAGTATCAGGGCCTTCTGCTTAAGGCGGAGCATCGTTTCAGCAACCACTACTCGATCCTGGCGAATTACACGTGGGCACACTGCATCAGTGAGGCGGATGCGGAGGGTGATCTGGGCGGTCCGCAGACGCAGAATCCATACAATCGAAATGGCGAGCGGGGGAATTGCGGATTCGATCTGCGAGGCACCTTCAATCTGACATTTGTTCTCCAATCTCCCCACTTTGGCAATGCGTGGGCGAACCGGCTGCTTGGCAACTGGCAACTCGCCCCCATCTTCTCGATTCACACTGGAACATGGTTCTCCGTCGTTACCGGTGTTGATAATTCTCTGACCGGTATCGGGCTCGATCGGCCGAATGTAGTCGGAAATCCTTATGTAAGAAACCTGAGTACCCAACAATGGCTCAACCCCAGCGCTTTCGTCCCGAACGCATTGGGTACATTTGGCGATGTGGGTTCGGACTCGCTATTGGGGCCCGCTTTTTTTAATATCGACGCGGCCGTAAGCAAGCGTTTCAATATCAAGGAAACGCAACAACTCGAGTTGCGGTTTGAGTTCTTCAACGTCACGAACCATGTGAATTTCAACGTTCCCAATCTGGACACCAACATACAGGACCCCACGTTTGGCCAACTCCTGGGGGACGTGGCTCCGCGCATCCTGCAGTTTGCAGTCAAATATACGTTTTGATGTAAAAACGACGACGGCCTCCGGCCGCGGGATGAACGACGCACACTCAGGAGCTTGTTCTGACAGGTCCTGGTAAGTCGCGCGCAAGGGCCACCGCTGCAGCAGCGGAGGACCCAGCGGAGGAAATTCGCCAGTCCGGAAAGGAACCGTTGGTACATCAAGTTACAAGCAAAACCGCGCGCCTCGAAACGTACTCGTAAAGCCGAACTCCAGTCGCGGCAGACTGGCGCGAGCACCAACCCCCACCAAAGCGCTCGCGGACGCGCTCGCGGCGCACCGGGTTTGTCAAAAGCGCTCACTTGACCGGTGTTTTTTATTTTGCGCGCGCGGCCCTCGTCGGGGCTTTTCGATTAAGCTTCGACCATTTTTCGACGGGCGCGCCATTGCGCGAAACTTGAGCCATGAGCAGGGCTGTCTTACCAACAGCTCGCCGCGCAGGCCGCCGAAGTTGGGCGCCGTATCGCCGATTACAAGGCGGCGGACTATCGGGAGCAGCGCGACGAGCTGGTGCGGCGCCGGCGAAGCGAAACCAGCGCCGCGTTTTGCGTTACCGCGTGGATCCCAGGCGAACGTCGCGCGACAAGCCCAGCGTTCCCTGCCATCTCTCCATTCATGGCCATCGCGCACCACGAAGCGCGAGCGGCGGCGGTCACGGTGTGTCACGTCAGTGCGGGAGGGTCTGGCGGCGCTCTGGCCGGTGCGGGCGGCTATCGCTACGGCCTAATCGCTCGCACAGGTCCGGCGCCAGGCGCCAGGCGTGGGCATCGGAGCGAGCGCCTCGTGCGCCGGAAACGATCCTGGGAATATACGGGCGCTTAACGCGATACGCGCAATCCCCGTCCGCAAGCTGGCGATCGCGGCGGCCGACAACGGGCGGCGCTCTCACGGAAATCCCCGGGCGCCCAGCATGGCCTCGATGATGAAGCGGCTCCGCCTCTTCAAGAGCTTTGGAAGGACTCCATCCTGTTAAGATCAGGCTATGCTGCCGCCGTACACCATCTGCCGCCGCACCGCGATGCTGGCGCTTGCCTCTGCCGCTCTGAACCATCTGCTGGGGGCCGAGGAAGGCCGCGAACCGGCGCCCAGATTCACGGCCAAGACGCTCGATGGGGAGAAGTTCAGTAACGAGTTGCTGAAGGGGAAGGTCGTGCTAGTGCAGTTCTGGGCGACTTGGTGTCAATATTGCCGCCGCGATCAACCAGCGGTGGACGCCATCGCCAGGGACTTCGCTGAAAAAGGGCTGGTGGTGCTGGCGGTGAACGCGGGCGAGCCCCGGGAATAAGGTGAAGCAGTATCTAGCAGAGTCGCCTCGCGCATGCCGGATCGTCCTGATGGAGGACACCAACTTGGCGGCGCTTTATGCCGCGCGGTCCTATCCGCTGTATGTACTGATCGACCGCGATGGCAACGTCGCGGGCAGGCAAGCCGGTGCGGCGGGAGAAGAGTCTCTGCGCCGCTTGCTGGGCAAGGCCGGGCTGGAAGTGGAATAGGTTGCTTATATTGGCGTCGCCCGAACCGACGTAGACGACGCAGTGGCCACTGCCAGGGTTGCGCGGCAGTCTGCAGATCGCAGCCGCGTCGATGGACCTACATTCGAGGCTGGCTGCGGGACGCAGCGAGACGTGCGGCGACGCATGTTCTGGTCGGGTGCGATCCGTTTGACTGCGACGATTATCCAAGCCCACCCCCGCCGCGGCGATCGAAACCAGCCGGCCTTTGACCCGCTCATCATGCGCTACCGGCTGGATCTCAGGCGGACGCGCACGACAAACCCGGCGTTTCCTGCCATCTCTCCATTCATGGCCAACGCGCACCAGCCCGTGCGAAGCGCCCATGGCGGCGGTCACGGTGTATCACGTCAGTGGCAGGAGGGCCGGCCGGTGCATCGCAGATAGGCGCTAAGGCCGGCGCGGGCCGACATATCGCCGCGGAGTAACTAATCGCGCGCACACCTACAGCGTCCGCGTCCGGCGTGGCCATCGCTGCGAGCAACTGGCAACGGCCGGCTGGCGCCCGGAACCGGCCAGCCATTCAACTCTCAGCAATTCGTCGTCGATTTGCGTCATCTGGCTGCCGATTCACGTCGGCCATCCGCACGCGGTGGGGGACGGGACAGCGGGCGCGTGCCAGGAATTGGGCGGCGGGCACTAGGCTGCACGACAATTAGTAGGTCCACACCGACACCCGACAATGCGCGGCGCTCGTACTGATGCTGCGGCGCAACCTCGGTCGTCGGGCCGTGCTCCAGCTTCAGCTCGGCGCCCTTTGAGAACAGCGAGCGATCTCCCGCGGCAGGTCCAGCGCGCCGACGTATGTGTGCGGCTTGTCGAGGTCCACTTTTTTCGATTTAAGCATTCTCCAGGCACCCCCCGTTGGGTGTCACCTTATATGCGGGGCCATAAGCGAAATCCGCGGTTTCCCTCGGATGCTCAAACAGCCGCGCTTGCCGGCAGTATCCTCGGACGCCCCCCGATCGACACCCCCGATCGAAGCCATTGACATCGGTTCTTCTAACTGTTATAGTTTGTAACGTTATAATGTTTAACATTACCAAGAGCCGCCGCGCCGCCCTCACCCAACTCGAACAACTGGTCATGGATTTTCTCTGGACCCACCCCGATTCGACCGCCGAACTCTGCCGCGAAGGTCTGGCCGGTCAGCGCCCTCTCAAGGACTCCACCATCCGCACCATCCTCCGGCATCTCGAAGAGAAGGGCTACCTGACCCACACCATCGAGGGCCGCACCTTCGTCTACTGTGCATCGGAGACCCCGCGTAACGTGGCCGCCGATGTAGTGGCGCAGTTGGTGGATCGGTTCTGCGGCGGTTCGGTCGAAGAATTGATGGTCGGCTTGGTGGATCGGCAGGTGCTCGAACCGCGAGAACTGCGGCAATTGGCTGCGAAGATCGCCGCGCGCAAGGAGAAGAAGGTATGACCATTCTCATATTTCTGGCCGCATGGGCGCTGCGCTCCGCCGTAGTGGCGACCGCCGCAGCCGTCTTGTTGTGGCTCTTCCGCGCCAAGGACCCCTCTGTGAGGCTAGCCGCATGGACCGCGGTCCTGTTCGGCTCACTGCTGATCCCGGCGCTCAATATGACTCTGCCTGCGGTGAGCCTGCCCGACGTGCCGGGTTACGACGCGCCCTCCGCCGCGCACAACCTCGATTCCGGCAACCTTGCGATTCACCCGCCAGCCGCGCAATTACCGAAGAAGGCCGCATCGCGCCATCCTGCCCGCTGGCCGGTGCTGCTTTTGGCAGTGTATTCGCTGGGAGCGGGCTTCCTTTTATTGCGCCTGGTCACGGGACTGCTTCTGAGCCGCCGTCTCATTCGCAGGAGCAGCTCCACCGGCCGTTGCCTCGAAGGAGGATTGCCCATCCACGACTCCTCCGATCTGACTGTACCGGCAGTGCTCGGCCCGTTCCGTCCGCTGGTGGTGCTGCCGCGGGATTGGCGCGAATGGGACGCCGCGAAATTGGAGGCCGTCCTGGCCCACGAGCAATCGCACGTTCGCCGGCACGATCCCGTCGTGCAATTGCTTTCGGCATTCCACCGGGCTCTGCTCTGGTTTAGTCCGCTGAGCTGGTGGATGCACAACAGGATCGTGCGCTTGGCCGAAGAGGCCAGTGACGACGCCGCGTTGGCGGCAACCAAAGATCGCGTTTCCTACGCCGAGACGCTTCTGCAGTTCATCGAGCGCGGCATGCAGGCAACGCACTGGGAGGGAGTAGCCATGGCTCGATACGGAAAAGCAGACGTCCGCATTCATCGCATTCTGGACGGAACCGTAATCTCGCGCGGGGTGACGCGATTCGCCCTCGCAACCATTCTGGCGCTCGGGGCGACAGTGGTCTTCTTGGCCGCCGCAGCAATCCCGGGGCAAGCGCAGGCTCCTTTGGCGCCCATGGCTCCCGTTGCGCCTCCCGCGCCGCAAGCATCGCAGGCACCGGCATTGGGCGCCCGCGACGGATCCAAGGTCACTCGATACCTGATCGTTTCAGGCGACAGTATGACCGGCGCTTGGGATAGCCGGGACGAGCGGCGATTCAAAGAATGGCGCGCGAAATACGGCCCACATTATGCCTGGTTCCGGCAGGATGGCCGCGATTACATCGTGACTGACAGCCACACCATGGCTCAATTCGAGGACGCCATGGCGCCCCAACGCGAGGTCAACCGCCGTCAAAGCGTGGTCAATAGCCATCAGGGGGAAGTCAATCGAATGCAAGGGGACGTCAACGGGCACCAGGCGGACGTGAATCGGGCGCAGGCCGAAGTCAACCGGCAACAGAGTCTGGTGAACGAGGGAAGCGGGGCACAGTCCCGCGTGAACGAGCTACAGTCGGAGGTCAACCGGAAGCAGGGAGCCGTGAACGCCGAACAAGATCAAGTGAACCGGCAGCAGGACGTCGTCAACCGCGAGCAAGACACAGTCAACCAGGCACAGGACCGCGCCAATGCGGAGATCGACAAAGCCCTGCAAGCGGTTTTCGATTCCGCGCGGCGGCAGGGCCTGCCGCATGAGGTTCGGTAGGCGAAGAGCGGCCCGAGGCTTGCCACAAGACTAAGCGTTTGTGGCACGAAGCGTCGGATTACGTGCCCACACGCAGGGTGCGTGCGCCGCTAGGGCTTGCCCTGCAAAAATCTTGACAATCAAGTGACAGGCTTCAGCCATGGCTTCGGCCTGCCCTGCCTCTGGCCGGGCAAAGACTTGCCGATTTACCAATGGTGGCCGAAACGGCTTGCGCGTGAATCGCCAGCCAGGCTCCTAGGCTGCGGGTCCGCAGCGCTCACGAAGGTCCACGTCGAGCAGCGGGCCGGTGGTACATAATTTGCGCGGTCCGGCCGCCGCCGCGGCCGGCGTGTCACACGCGTCATACAATCTCACACCCGCGGCGCCAGTCGCGCCGGAGGGTCACCGCTTCAAGAATGGGAAGAATGCGGCGTCGGCAGCAGCGGCAGGGCATCCCTATCCGCGCACTCGCGGTGGCGGCGCCGGACAACGGTCTGGTGCCGGGAACTGGGCGACGGGTGTCAGTCTGCGCGAAGCGCCGGCTGGGCCGTCCGGCGTCGTCCCGGGTTCCAGATCCGCGCTGTCCGTCACGCCATCACTGCCGATTGTCAAACGACAATCTAGCCGGAACGCCGCCGCGAGTTCGGCGCTCTTACCGGTGCGGCCCCTCCGCTGGTCCTCGAAAGGACCGCGTTCCTAACCGAGTAGCGAGATCTCGAAACGATAGCGGTAATCTATGGCGGTGTAATACCGAACTTACCCCACCCGCCGGTTCCGAGAAAAAACCGTTGGTACGTCAACTTACAAGCAAAACTCCAGGGATCGACACGGACGCGTAAAGCCGAACTCCAGTCGCGGCAAACTGGGGCGAGCACGGAACACTCTCCGGCCTTAGCCGTGCAGTGCGCCAACATGATCGCTTACCTGGCCAACCTGATGCTCGCTTTGGTTCTAACTCGTTGAACAGCCTGTAAGTTACGAGCGCGTGCACAGATTGGACCAGTTAAGCGGTCTTATACCGGCAAATCTGCCTGATTCTAAGCCGCTTACACCAACAATCGCAGGAAGGCACGGATTGGCCCGTATAAAGTACATATCGGAATTAGACAACGCCACACGTCGGCGCTTAACGTCGCGCAATTTGAGGAAGCATGCTCAAACGAAACACCACCACTTGCAATATCAATACAACCAAGACTGTGGCGGTCACCCTGACGGCTCGCACCCCGCTTTTCATGGATACCGCCCGAATCATGCCGCACAGCGAAGCCAACCCGACGATGATAGTCATGGCGATTTCGGTTGGGGAGAACGTTCCTGAGAGGAAGGCAGTCCAGCCGAGCAAGAACGACCAAATTGCGGCCATCAGCACCAGCCAGAACCCGAAGCAGGGTAGAGCTGCCCACTTGGTCAACTTTGAGTTGCGGATACCCAGCACGATGGCGATCCAGAGGACGGATGTCTGCACAGCGTGCCGAATAATGATGTGGGATACGACTCCGACCACGAGTAGGGCGGCAATAATTGCCGCGCAGCATCCAACCATAAAGCGAGTGTCTTTTTCCATTCATCACCTCATTTGCTCCGACTGCTTCTGGACCTGGGTGCCGCGCAGTGGAGACATCTCTAGTACGTCCAAGGTGCACGCACCGTTAACAGCATTCGCGCTACTCGCTCCCTGACGGTGCAACGATTGGCGAACAGAAGCCATGAATATAATCCGTAAAGGGCAAGTGAGATGGCCAAAACAAGCGTGATGTCGTGGGGCAGGTTGCCTTTATCGTCTGCATCCCCGAACCCCTGGCGAACGCTTTGCCGACTCGCCTCTATTTGCGACAGAACCGAGTGTTACAGAGTTGTATCGCAATCTTGATCAACCTCTCCGCCCTGCAGCATTGACCTTGGCAAGCTGACTGTCACATTAGGACGTTACACACGATCTCAGGCTACAGCGCCCGCATCTCGCCGCTCGCCGTCAACTCCTTGTTTCTCCGGGCCGATATCAGGACAAACATATCCGGATTCATTTGGCAGGGCTATTGCATCACTCCGCTTCGCAGTCTTGGTTGGTAAGTGCGACTGGGTCGCCCGGTGACTGGCATTGAGTGACGCCGAGGCTCGTTACAGCAACCACCTGGAGATAGGCCAGAACCCTTTTGAGTTCGTGCTGGAGTTTGGCCAATTGTATGGCGAGGGAGATGCTGCTCTGATACACACCAGGATCGTGACCAGCCCTTATTATGCCAAGCGCTTTTCCGAGTTATTACAGGAGTGCGTCAGGCGGCATGAGGAAAACGTGGCTCCGATTCCGGACGTCAACTTATGAGTAAGCGCCTCCCACCTCCGGGCTTCGTCACTGAGCAACTGATAGACGCGCTCGCGCGGCTGGACGCCGTGTTGGCGCAGGCTGTGGCACGCACACAGGCCGCGAGCGGTCCGGACGATTCTCCAGACTTCTTTCGTGGTCTGCAGATCCGCGCCGGGGACGTAGAACGCGCACTGCGCACTCCGCCGGGAGCGCCCGCATTCGCGCAAACGCCGCCATCGCTCGCCATGGCTGCAGGCCTGCCGCGGCTGGACTGGCTTGGCCAGCGCTTTGGCCTTACCTCGTTCGACCTCAACGTAGTGCTGCTGGCGTTGGCACCGGAAATCGACCTGCGCTACGAACGCCTCTATGCCTATCTGCAGGATGACGTGACCCGCAAGCGGCCCACCGTGGAGCTCGCCCTGCACCTGTTCGCCTCCGATGCGGAATCCAAGCTCGCCCTGCGGTCCCGGTTTGCCGCGCGCGCGCCGCTATTGACATTCGGTTTGATCAGCCTGCTGCCGGACCCCGGCCAGTCACAGCCGCCGCTGGTGGCGCACTTTCTCAAACCGGAGGATCAGGCGGTCGATTTTCTGCTTGGCCAGGAAACGCTCGACCGGCGGCTGGCCGGCTTCTGCCGCTTGTTGGACGCCCAGGAACCACCGCCCGGCGACGTTCAACTGCACAGGCTGGCGAGGTTTGCGGCCGATTCGCTGGGCCACGATTGGCCTGTCCGGATTTATCTCGAAGGCACCGCGATCAGCGGCAAGTTGAATGCGGCGCGCGCCATTGCACACGCGGCCGGATCACGCGTGCTGGCTGTGGATCTTGCGTCCGCGCCGGAAGGGACTCTTCCGCAGGCCTTGCCGCTCGCACTGCATGCTGCGCGCATGCTCGGCGCGGTTCTGTACGTTGAAGGCACCGACGCCTTGCTGCGTGATACCGGCTCGCCGGCATTCGCGGCGCTGATGGATATCTTCGCCGATGACGATGGGATCACCGTCCTTTCCGGCACCGTGGCCTGGCATCCCACGTCGCGTGCGCCCTCGGGGGTGCTGAGCCTATGCGTCGGCGCACTCGATCCCACGCACGCGCTCGAGTGCTGGCAGGATCAGATCAACAACTGCGGCATCAGCCTGCCTGAGCGTGAACTGGCACTATTATCGAACCGCTTCCGGTTGACTGCGGACCAGATCGCGGATGCGGCGGCGTGTGCGGCTAATACCGCGCGCCTGATGGCGGCCACGGTCACCATCGATCAACTGGCCGCTGCGGCGCGCGCCGAATGCGGTCATGAGCTGACCAAGATGGCGCGCAAGGTTACACCACACTACGATTGGCAGGATATTATTTTACCGCCTGATCAGTTGGCGCAGCTTCACGAAATCTGCGAACAGGCCGAACATCGCGAAACTGTTTTCGGCACCTGGGGATTTGGGCGGAAGCTCTCGCTAGGCAAAGGTCTCAATGTGCTGTTCTCGGGTCCGCCGGGCACGGGGAAAACGATGGCGGCCGAAGTGATTTCGAATGAGCTGCGACTGGATTTGTACAAGATTGATCTCTCCCAGGTGGTCAGCAAGTACATCGGGGAGACCGAGAAGAACCTCGATCGCGTCTTTACTGCCGCCGAACATTCAAATGCCATTCTGTTTTTCGATGAGGCGGACGCCCTGTTCGGGAAACGCTCCGAAGTAAAAGACTCGCACGACCGCTACGCCAACATCGAGATCGGTTACCTGCTGCAGAAGATGGAAGAGTACGAGGGCATCGCCATTCTGGCCACTAACGTCAAGCAGCATATCGACGAAGCCTTCGTGCGGCGCATTCAGATGATGGTCGAGTTCCCCTTTCCGGACGAAGCCCAGCGCGGCCGCGTCTGGCGGGTCATTTTTCCGAAGGAAGCGCCGGTTGAAGCCGACGTGGACTTCCCGGCGCTCGCCCGCAGGGTCCGGCTGTCGAGCGGCAACATTCGCAGTATCGCGCGCGCATCCGCCTTCTATGCCGCGGCAGACGGGGGCGCCATCCAGATGTCCCACCTGTTGAAGGCGTCACGCCGCGAGTATCAGAAACTTGGCCGTACCTGGCCGGAGAGTGCGGTATGATTCAGGACCTCAGCCGGACGCTGCAGACCATCCTCACACAGCCCGGACTGCCCGCGCCGCTGAGCAATGCGCTGATCGCGTTCGACCGGCCGGAGCAATCGTTCCAGCCCATGCAGACCACCGTGGACCTTTTTCTTTACGACCTGCGGGAGAACCTGGAACTGCGCAGCAACGAGCTGACCATCGACAAAAGCAACACGCAATCGGTAACCCACAAGGCCCCCATGCGGCTGGCATGTTCGTATCTCGCCACCGCCTGGCCAGTGGGCGGGACTGAGCCGGCTTTGCAGGAACAGCAGCTACTGAGCCAGGTGCTGCAGGCGCTGGCGCGCTTCCCGACGATTCCCGGGACTTTTCTGCAGGGTACGCTCGTGGGCCAGCAGCCGCCCCTGCCGATGGTGGCGCTGCATCCGGATGCGCTGAAGAACCTGGCCGAATTCTGGGCCTCGCTGGGCAATACGCTGCGCGCCTCGTTGACCATCACCGTGACCATCAGCGTGCCGGTCTTCGACGATGTCATCGACTTCCTGGTGACCACGGCCACCACAAGCGCATCGGCCGCGAACGGAACTTCGGACCAATGGATGCAGTTCGGCGGCCGCGTCCTGGATGGAACTGGCAATGGCGTGCCGGGCGCGTTGGCGGACTTACTGGACTCCGGGCTGCGCACGCGCTCGGGTAGTGACGGGCGATTCGTGTTCTCTGGAGTGCAGGCCGGCTCGCATACGCTGCGCATTGTCGCCACAGGATTCAAGCCCTTGACGGAAACCGTAGTGGTGCCCGGCGCGCCTGGGAGTTTTCTGGTCACACTGACCCCGCTTTAATTTTTGGACGGATTCGAGAAGGAGGATGAGAAATGGCTTTCGTTTCGACTAACAAGTCGCCTGGCGTTTATATCGATGAAGTGCAAGTTCCCGGACCGCTGGCCGGAGCCCCTACGGCCATCGCGGCTTTCGTAGGTCCCGCGCAGATGGGCCCGCTGCTCGCGCCGACGCTGCTGACTAACGCGCAACTGTTCGCGCAAACTTTCGGAACTTACATCGAAGACCCCATGCGGGTCTATGTCACGCACGCCGTCAACGGGTTCTTCAACGAGGGCGGCAGTATGTGTTACTTCGTCCGCATCGGCACAGGCGTCGAGGCATCCCTCGCGTTGAGTGACCGGAACACGAACAACCCGAATCCTACGCTGATGGCGACCGCCATTAATGAAGGCGCGGCGGGCGATAACATCACGGTGCAGGTGGCCGATGCGAGCATCGCCTCCACCAATGCGACACGCAAGCAGGTGGGCCTGACCAGCGCCACCGGCAGTGCCGCGGTAGTAGGCAGCACCACGGATGCCGCCAGTTTCAATCCGGGCGATGTTGTCTACCTGGAAGACGGCGCCCACAGCGACCGTGCTACGGTGGCCAGCATCAGCGGCACCACCATCTCGCTTACAGCGAACCTGGCGAATACTTATGCGAGCGGCGATATCCGCACGGCCGATCTGTCGCCGGGGCAGCAGCGCGTGCGGGTAGACAGTGTCACCGGCATGCAGGTTGGTACTTACGTGAGCATCACTCAGGGCACTACTACCGAACAGGGAGTGGTGCGCTCGGTGGATACCAACAACAGTGCCATCACACTGACTAACGGTCTTGCCAATACTTATACGCAGAAGTCCGGGGACGCGGCGATCGCCGTCAAGACGCTCGAATTCAGTCTCACCATCGTGAGCTCGGCGGGCGGAACCGAGGTCTTCTCCAACCTCTCGATGGACCCCCGGCACAGCCAGTATTTCGACAAGATCGTGGACTCAGCTGCAGTAACAGTGACGCTGGCCGATCCGCCTTCGCCAGCGCCTCCGGCGCAGAACCTGCCGAAGGTGATTCCGGCTACTAACCTCACTAACGGCGCGGACGACAACATCAAGAACATCACTACCAAGAACTATCACGATGGCATCGACACGCTGCTGCGCATAGATGAAGCCAACCAGTTGTGCGTGCCGGATGTGGTGGCCAAGGGTTTCGCCAAGGCGGACACGCAGGACGTACAGGCCTACATGATTGCGCACTGCGAGAAGGTGCTGAACCGTTTCGCGATTCTCGATCCGGCATGGGAGGATACCACCAAAGCCTTCGACCCCAGCGCCATCATGGCGCAGCGCAACAACCTGAGCTCGGAGCGCGGCATGGCCTCGCTCTACTACCCGTGGATCGCGATCTCCAATCCGCTGGGCAGCGGCCGCGTTCTGGTACCGCCGTCCGGCCATCTGGCGGGCGTCTACGCCAATAACGACAATACCCGCGGCGTGTTCAAAGCGCCGGCGAATGAACCGATCGTATCGGCTCTCGATCTGTCGCGCACGCTGACCGACGACGAGCAAGGACCACTCAACGAAATGGGCATCAACGTGATCCGCGCCTTCCCGTCGCAGGGCATCGTGGTGTGGGGCGCGCGCACGGTCGCGCCGCCGGATGTGACCCAATGGCGCTACAACAGCATTCGCCGCTTCGTGAACTTCGTGGAAGCTACCCTGCGCGACGGAACGCGCTTCGCCGTTTTTGAACCCAACAATCCGTCGCTGTGGGGCACCGTCAAGCGCATTGTGACGGACTTCCTGACCAGCCAATGGCAGCTAGGCGCACTCGAAGGAACCACGGCAGCGCAAGGATTCAATGTGGTGGTGGATTCCACTTTGAACACACCCCAGACCATCGCTCTCGGCCAGCTCATCATCCAGGTGTCGCTGTACACGGTGCCGCCCGCCGAGTACGTGGTGTTCCAGATCATTCAGGAGCCCGGCGGCGCCAGCGTAAGCGAGTGAGTAACACAGCAGCGCAAAGGGGAGCGTGGTTCCGCGCCGCCATATAGAAAAGGATTCCGCAAAATTCATGCGGCGCGAGGCGCCCCGTTTTGCGCGAAACACAGAAGGAGACACGTGAATGGCAACACAGCGAGTAGACCCTTACAAAGGATTTCGTTTCCGCGTGGAGATCGACGGCATCCAGCAGGCCGGCTTCACCGAATGCACCGGCCTGGGCTCGCACGTGGAAGTGGTCGAATACCGCGAAGGCGGCGATGTGGCTTCGGTGCGTAAGCTGATCGGCAAAACCAGCTATCCGGATATCACCCTAAAGTGGGGCGCCACCGATTCAACCGAGCTGCATGACTGGCACATCACCGCCATCAGCGGGCAGCTTCAGCGCAAAAACGGATCGGTTGTGATGTGCGACGATACTGGAACCGAAAAGGTGCGCTGGAATTTCTATTCGGCGTGGCCCAGCAAGTGGGATGGCCCCAGCTTCAACGCCAAGGGGAACGACATCGCCATCGAGACGCTGACCATCAGTTGCGAACGCGTCGAAAGGGCGTGAACAGGGAGGCATCATGTTTCAGACCGAATTCGAATTCACCCTGCCGCTCGGCTTTGCCGACGTCGAAGGCAACCTGCACCGCAACGGCGTAATGCGCCTCGCGACCGCCGCCGACGAGATTCTGCCGCTCAAAGACCCGCGCGTCCAGTCGAACGAGGCTTACCTGGTCGTGATCCTGCTTTCGCGGGTTATCACCCGGCTCGGTTCCGTCGGGCAGGTCAATCCCAAGATCATCGAGGGGTTGTACTCGGCGGATCTGGCCTACCTGCAGGAGTTTTACAACCGCATCAATAGCGGCGGAAAAGCGCAGCTCGATGCCGTGTGTCCTAAGTGTGAGCACGCGTTCGCGCTGGAGTTGAACCGCGCGGGGGGGTTCGCGGCTACCCCCTGAACGCGCTGTACCAGGAGGTAGCCTTCGTCGCTTATCACTTTCACTGGCCGCCGGACGCCATCTGGAACCTGGAGCATGGCGAAAGACGGCGGTGGGTGGAAGAAATTTCATCTATCAACCAGCGCGTGAACCAGACTGCCGAGCCGCAAGAGCGAAACCAATGATGAAGATCGGATTCCAGCCCGTCATTCGCACCACCGGCGCACAGCACAGCCGTTGGCGCGCGTGGGCCCGCGCCGCACGCGGCCGCCAGGCGCGGTTCCTGGCTCGCATCATACCGGCGGCGATGGAGCTTGTATATTTGGGAGGCCGGTCCGGCGCACGGGTACAACTGAATCGCATCGGCTCGCCGCAGTTTCATTCGCGATTGACCATGGCATGGCATCTGCATCAGCATTCCGCTCCCGCGCTGCGGACCATTCACCGAACGGCGTGGGTGACTCAGCCGGCACCGCCAGTTCTTTCGGGCGACGGCGTCCCCATCCAATCGATTCAGTCATCCACCGTGTTCCGCCAGCAGCAATTAAGGACCGCGGCGACCCTGGTCCGGATGGTCACTCTCTCTACGACCGCGGGGCTTCTGATAGCTCGCAGCGAGCGCCTTCTCACACAAGCTCCGCCAGCCCGCAGCGTGCTCAGCCAATTTGCCGTGGTTGCAAGCCTTCCCCGCATCATCGCCGCACACGGTCGGCGTGTCGAAGATCCCCAGCCGTTGCGCACCTTCGACGTCGCGCGCGCGCCTGTTCCCGCACGCACCGCGGCCGCCGCGCCGGTTCCGGTTGCCGCGCCGGTCCAACCAGCACCCATCCATCGCGAGGAAGCCGTCGAGACGGTACACGTCGCACCCTGGCTAAAGACCGCCGCGCCCACAGTCAACATCGACCAGATCGCCGACCAGGTGATCCGGCAGATCGATAGCCGCGTCATCGCCTGGCGCGAACGCATGGGAAGGATCAACTAATGGGACTGGCCAAAGCGAAAATCACCATCGAATATTCCAACCAGTCCTTCGACGTGTTGTTCAATCCCGAGGAATATACGCTCAACAAGGACAACAATTTCGCGGCCCAGGCCATCCCCGGCTTGAGCGGCCCGCTGCTGCAGTTCGTCAACGGCAACATGCGCACCCTCGAGATGGAATTGTTCTTCGACACCACCGAGCCGCCCTCCGACGTCCGCGATCAGACGCAGAAAGTGGTCAGCCTGCTCGATATCGATTCGAATCTGCACGCGCCGCCAGTGCTGCGAGTGTCGTGGGCCTCCCTGCAATTTCGTTGCGTGCTGGCGCGGGTTTCGCAGAAATTCATCCGCTTCCTCGATGACGGCCGCCCGGTGCGTGCGCGCCTGACCGTCACGTTTAACGAGTATATCGACCCGGCCACGGAAGCCCAGCAGGTGAACCGGCAGACTGCCGACTTCAGCAAAGTGCACGTGGTCGCGCGCGGCGAAACGCTCAGCCGCATCGCCTCCGCGCTGTATGATAATCCGGCAAGCTGGCGGCCTATCGCCATCGCCAACGACATTGTCGACCCGCGAGACATTTCCGTGGGACAGTCGCTGCTGATCCCTTCGCTTCCGTTCGTCGATCCGCTCACCGGCGAGGTGCTTACTTAGCAAGCCATGGCCCGCTATTCCAATTACGCGCCGGCGTTTCAAATCAAAATCAACGGCGGACCCTTGCCGGCGGCGCTGCAGGCATCCATCGTCAGCGTGAATTACCAGGACGGCATGGAGGGCGCCGACCGCGTCGAGGTTACTTTCGCCAACCCGGATCTGCAATGGCTCGACCATCCACTGCTGCAGGTCGATAACCCTTTCACGCTGGCGATCGGTTACGCGCCCGACCCGCTCGAAGACGTCTTCGTGGGCGAAGTCACCGGTGTCGAACCGGCTTTCCCCGCCAGCGGAATGCCCACCATCAAGCTGGTGGCGCAGGATTTTCTGCAGCGCCTGACGCACGGCAAAGTGGATCGCGCCTTCTACATCCCGGTGAAAAAGGTCGATAAGTTTCCGCTGCCGGATATCCTGATCGGCGCGATTGTGGCGGGAACCAATCTGCTGATTCCGCTGCCGGACCCCGTGGGAGGTGTGCTTTCGATCCTCATGGCCGTGGCCACTTATGCCAATGTGCCCGGCCTGATGCAGAAAGGAGTGCGCAAGCAGGTGTCGGAAAGCGACTTCGATTTCCTCTCGACGATCGCCAAGCAAAACGGCTGGGAAGTATACATCGATCACACCATGGAGCCGCGCGGCTACATTCTGCGCTTCCAGTTCCTGCTGCAGGATTACTCCGCCAGCCTCACGCTCACGCGCGGCCAGTCGCTCATGGATTTCACGCCGCGCATCACCACGGTCGGCGATATCTTCGGCGTGTCCGCCCGCATCTGGGTTTCGGCCATCAAGACGGAGTTCGTGATCGTGGCGGGCTGGGATTTCGACCGGGCGACCTTGAACCTGGCCATCTATCCCGGCTTCGGCAACCTCGATACTCTGCTCGGAAAAAACGCCGCCAAGACGGTTTCCATCAAGCCCACCAGTTTTCCGACGACGGTGCAATCCGTGCTTGGCGAGCTGCTGCCGCGCCTCAACAACCGGTTGACGGCTTCGGGCAGCACCATCGGCGATCCACGCATCAAGGCGGCGCGCGTGATCAACATCCAAGGCGTGGGCGATCAGTTCGGCGGGCTCTACCGTATCACGCAGGCGACCCACACGTTTGACAGCGGCGGATACCGCACCAGCTTTCAGGCGCGCAAGGAAGTCTGGTTCGGCTCTATTCCGTTGCCTAAGACCGCCGCCGGAGCATTCCGCCTGCAAGGGCAACGATTATGAGGCGCGAGAGGCGATAAAAGATGCCAACGAGCTTTGTGGAACAAATGGCCAGCCCGCATCCGCACAAGAGTCACGGCTACTCGATCGCCGCCGGGCTGGTGACCGATAACCTGAACCTGCTGCTGGAGGGCAAGGTGGAGGTGCACATTCCGTCGCTGCCGGCGTTCGACGTGTGGGCGCGCATGGTATCGGTGGGCGGTGGTTCCGGACGCGGATTCATGTGGCTGCCGCAGGTCGGTGACGAGGTGCTGGTGGCGTTTAACGAAAACGACGAACGGGATGCCTTCGTGCTGGGCGGCCTTTGGAACACCGTCGATCGCCCGCCCACGGCGGTGCCTACCGATTTCATGTCGAAGCGGATCATCAAGACCGGCGTGGCGGCCGGAGTGGGCCACGAGGTCGATTTCGACGATGCGCTGCAGTCCATCACCATCACCACCAGCACGAAACAGCAGATCGTGATGGACTCCACCAGGATTTCCATCAGCACCGCCGGCGGCGCCATGAGTGTGACGCTCGATCTGGCAGCCGCGCCGCCGGGGATCACGATTCAGAGCACGGCGGGAAACATCTCATTGAGCGCACCGGCGGGCAAGATTTCGATCCAAGGTCTGGCGGTCGCCATCAGCAGCACTACCACGCTCGATTTGAAGAGCACGGGTCCGTGCACCATAGCCGGGTTGCCGGTGAAGATCAACTGAGGAAATCGTATGCCGCTTGCCGCACGCGTCGGAGATTTAACGGGACACGGAACACCGCTGGGACCGGGCCTCGGAAGCGTCAATGTCTTGATTGGCGGCCAGCCTGCCTGGCGCGCCACGGCTGATCTGCACGCCTGCCCGCTGGTGACGGGCGTCGTGCCGCACGTGGGCGGCGTGGTGGCCATGGGCAGCCTCACGGTGTTAATCAACGGTCTGCCAGCCGCGCGGCAGGGCGACATGATCGTGGAGGCCGGGCCGCCCAACCCCATCGCCATGGGTTGTCCCACGGTGGAGATCGGCGGGTAATTATGATTGCGGCGGACCAGGCAAAAGCGTTTCTGGGCGTGGGATGGCAATTCCCGCCGTGTGTCGCGGCCGACGGCAAGATCGCATTGGCACGCTATGAGGAAGACATTCGCGAAGCCATCCTGATCATCCTGGGGACAAACCTGGGCGAGCGCGTGATGCGTCCGGATTTCGGAGCCGGTCTCAACCAGTTCGTTTTCGAACCGTTAAACTCCACCACCCTCCACTTGGTGCAGACGCGCGTCCAGGAGGCCCTGGTCGCCTGGGAGCCGCGCATCGATGTAGTGGACGTCGCGGTAACAGCCGGCGGCGATGTTACCAACCAGTTACTGATCAATCTCACTTACAAAGTCCGCGCGACCAACACGCAGTTCAATCTGGTTTATCCGTTCTATCTCGAGGAGGGTTCGGCGGGATGACGCCCGGCATACAAGCTCCCGTCGATAACCGGTCCCTCACCGATCTGGCGGCCGAAGTTCTGGCGCGGCACGCAGGCTATGTGCCGGACTGGCAGCCCGCCGATAACACCGCCGGCAATGGTCTGGCGTGGATCTTCGCGCGCTTCTTGCAGGTTGTCATCCAGCGGCTGAACCAGGCGCCCGACAAGAACCGGTTGGCCTTCTTCGATCAATTGGGCATCGGGCTGGTGCCGGCGCAATCGGCGCGCGCGCCCATCGTGTTCCAGCTCACTCAAGGCGCGGCGGACAGCCACGCGCCGTCCGGTACGCAGGTGGCTGCTCCGCCGCCGCCCGGCAGTTCCGATCAGATCGTCTACGAGAGTGAGCAGGATGTCGCGGTCGCTGCCGCCAACCTTGTTCAGGTAGTCAGCTTGTGGTCGGGCAGTGACGAATATCTCGATCACACGGCCGCACTGGCCGCCGGTGGGCCCGTAACGCTCTTTGATCACCTGGCGCTGCAGCCGACCCCGCATCATATCTACATCGCGCATAATACGCTGCTCGCATTGACAGCGTCGGTTGAAGTGGATGTGACTTTCGAGCTCACCCAAGCCAGCAGCAATCCGCTTCAGATCAGTTGGGAATATTGGGACGGGCAGGTCTGGCGTGGATTCAAAGGCATGGATCCAGCTTGCGCCGGCGTATCGGAACCAAAGCTCGACGGCACGGCTGGTTTCACCCAAAGCGGCACATTCCAGCTTGAAACCGATTGCGCCACTGCCGCGCAGATTGCGGTGAACGGGATCACAGCTTACTGGATTCGCGGCGAATTGACTGAGCCGCTGCCTCCCGATCCCGCGGTTGCACTGCCGGTGGCAACTGAAATCCGCTTGACGAGCGTCATTCAAAACCAGGTGAAGCAGGATAGCAATGGCAATCCCACCGCCGGGCTGCTGCCCGACAACGCATTCGGCAACGGCAGCAAGCTGGACCTGTCGAGCGCGTTTTATCCCTTCGGCCAGCAGCCGCAGCCCGGCGTGGCGTTGTATATTTCGAGCGACGAAGCTTTCGGCAAACCGAAGGCGCAGGTGACCGTATCTTTCATCCGTGCCACCACGCCGCAGGATTCCATCACCGCCGCCAGCGCCTCATACACGCTGCTTTCGCATCAGGTGGCCTGGGAGTATTGGAACGGCACGGATTGGGTTCCGCTTCCGATTACGGATATTGCCGGCAACCCGTGCGATCTGACGTCGGGGCCCGCCGACCTGAACAGCAGCGGCCAGATTTACTTCTTCGTGCCCGTCGACATGGCGCGCAGCTCGGTGAACGGGCAGGATGGCCTGTGGGTTCGGGTGCGGCTGGTCACCGGAGGATACGGTTTTAGCGCCACCATCAAGGTCACCGACACGGGCGCTAGCTTCACTTATGTGGTCTCCCAACCGCCCGCGGTTTTCCCGTTTCGCATGGGCTATGTTTGGGACAACGGTCCGTACTTCGCGGAACACGTCCTGACTTACGACGATTTCCAATATCAGGATGTCACTGACCAAGCCCAATTGCCCGGCGCCGGATTTCAGATTTTCAACCCGGTCGCCGATATTTCGCCGGCGTTGTACCTGGGCTTCGACGGCCAATTGCCGGTGGACGATGTGGGCTTCTACTTCGACTTCGTCGAGGATCCCACCGATGAATCAGGGCCGGCGCTGATTTGGGAATATTGGAACGGCGGCGGGTGGATCGATTTCGTGGCCGCCGATGAGACCGAGAACCTGCGCCTGCCAGGCATCGTCTCGTTTATTGCCGCGGATGACAGCCAGCCGCTCGCGCGCTTCGATGCCCCGCACTATTGGGTTCGCGCACGGCTCAAGGAAGACGGCCCACCAGGCGAACCTGTCCTGAACGCGATTTATCCGAATGCAGTCTGGGTATCGCAGCGCAAGACCATCACGGACGCCGCGCTGGGAGCGGGTTCCGGCATCGCCAACCAGGTCCTGGTCTTCACGCAGATTCCCGTGCTCGAAAGCGAACGCATCGAGGTGCAGGAGCTTTCCGGGCCGCGCGCCAATGTGGAATGGCGCATTCTGACCGCAGAAGTCACGGGCGGCGACCCGAACGCGGTCCCCACACTCGAACAGCAACTGGCGCAAGAGGGCGCGCAGACCGACTTCATCTACGGAGATATCCACCTGGTGCGCGACCGGACTAAGACGGTTACCGAAGTGTGGGTGAAGTGGAACCCGCAGCTTAACTTCTATTCGTCCGGCCCGCTATCCCGCGATTATGTGCTCGACCGCGCGTTCGGCCGTCTGCTGTTCGGCGATGGTGTGAACGGGCGAATCCTCCCGGCGGGTGATGCGGTCCAGGCGGCCACTTACCTGACTGGCGGCGGCGCGGCTGGAAATGTTCCCGCGAAAACCATCACTCAGATGCTGGGCTCGGTATCGGGCGTCCAAGGCGTGACCAACGTACGCGCGGCCGAGGGCGGCAGCGATGGCGAGACACTGGCCGAATTCGGCGCGCGGGCCGCCAACACACTGCGCACGCGCGGGCGGGCGCTGACCGCCAACGATTACGAAACCATGGCGCGCGAGGCGTCCTCCGCGGTGGGAGCCGCCTATGCCCTGCCGGCGCACGATAACAACGGGCGTCCGCGACCCGGCTGGGTCACGCTCCACATCATTCCGCGCAGCCTCGATGAGCAGCCCATGCCGTCGTTCGGGCTTCGCGAAGAAGTGCGTCTTTATATCGACGCGCGCGCGCCGGCAGCCGTGGCCGGTCTGAACCAGGTGAATGTCACGGGGCCGCAGTATCTACCGGTCGACGTGCGGGTCACGCTGGCGCCGCTCGATCCATCCGAGGCGGCCACCGTAGAGCAGGCGGCGCGCACGGCGCTCGAAACGTTTTTGCATCCGCTCTATGGCGGCCCGAGCGGCCAGGGCTGGCCCCCTGGCCGCAGCGTGTATCTCTCCGATGTCGCCGCCGCGCTGAGCGGAATTGCAGACTTGGATTACGTCGAGGACCTGGAGCTTTACAAAAACAATGTTCTCCAGCAGGAGCAGCTCGCAATCGGTCCTGACCAGATTGTGGCCGCGGGCCAGATTCGCATCAACGTGGTGGTTGCGGTATGAGTCGAGCGAACCAACCAGATCGCGACGCGGAGACCGGCGAGCGAGGCAGCATCAAGACGTCCGCGGAGCCGGCCGTCTCGCCGGCGAAAGAAGCGCCGCGTCTGGCTCCCGCGCAATCGGCGCTGCTCGATCTCCAGCGCTCGCACGGCAATCAGTTCGTAGTCGAATTGCTGCAACAAAACGGCGGCGGCCAGCCGCTCGATGAGCACGCGCGCGCCGGCATGGAGCAGCGTCTGGGCCAGGATTTCGGACAGGTGCGCGTCCATAACGATGCGCAGTCGGCGCGAGCCGCCGAAGCGCTCGATGCGCAGGCTTTCACCGCCGGCCGGGATGTGTACTTCGCCAGCGGCAGGTATCACCCGGACCCGGCCGATCCGCTGCTAGCGCACGAATTGGTGCACGTTGCCCAGCAAAGCGGCGGCGCGCCAACCACCACCGGTCACGCCGGGCTCGAAGCGCAGGCCGATCTCGCCGAGCACGTCGTCACGGGGCGGGCAGCCGGACTCGAGATCTCGGCGGGATCACAAGGCGTGCAGCGCAAGGCGGATGACTCCTCCGAAACGGCCACCACCGCGCCACAGCAGCAACAACACCAGCAGCAGCAAAAGCAAAAGTCCCCGTCATTTTTTGAGCGGCTCGGCCACGGTATTGGCGAGGCGGCCGGCGCGGTGTGGAAAGGCGTCAAGACGGCCGGCGCCGCCATCGGGCACGGCATCGCCACCGCCGCCGAGGCTGTGTGGAATGGCCTGCAGTGGGTCGGGCGCCACTTGTGGGACAAAGCTACCGGAGTTTTCGAACGCGTGATGAATTGGGTAAGCCGGCTGCCGGAGCGCCTCGCACGGCTGGTCCGCGGTCTTTGGGAGGGAGTCCGCAGCCTGCACCCATGGGCGCTCAAGTGGTGGGAGTCGCTGGCCAAGGCGGATACGTGGGTCGACTTCCTGAAGTGGCTGGGCACCGCCGCGCTGAACATCCTCGAAGTGATGGGAATCGGCGAAGTCTACGAAACCGCCATGGAGTTCATCAAGTTCAACACCCGCAAGATGACCGGCACGGAAATGGACGAAGCCGCCAGCGTTTTTGGAAGCTCGATCAATCTCGAACTCGTGCGCATCGACGAGTACGCCGTGCTGGGTCCTTACTGGACGAAACGCGAATACACCAGCTTTCACACTATCAACGGCTGGGGCGGGATTGACGACGCGACTATGATTCACGAACTGACCCACGTGTGGCAGTATCAGCAGGCCGGCGCGATCTACATGCCGCAAGCCATCCACGCGCAAGGCGCGGGAGGCTACGAATACGGCGGCGCGGAAGGCCTCAAGGATGCCAGGAAGGCGGGCCTCGGCCTGCTGAGTTTCAATCGCGAACAACAAGCCCAGATAGTCGAGGATTTCTATCTGCTAAAGACCCACCGGCCCCCCATGTTTCGCGATGCCGAGCGCACCGACCTGCCGGTCTATGCGCACTTCGTCAAAGAAGTCTCGACCCACACGAAAGCGGAGTTGATCGCCTGAAGAGGCCATATGCCGATCCTTTTGCCCAATCTCGATGATCGCGTCTGGTCGGACCTGGTGGATGAAGGCCGCGCCTTAATCCCGCTATACGCGCCGGAGTGGACCGATCAAAACGTGTCCGATCCCGGCATCACCATGATGGAGTTGCTGGCCTCCATCGCGGAGATGGATATCTTCGAGCTCAATCGCATCTCCGACCGCGCGCGGCTCAAATTTCTCGCGCTGGTGGGGATCCGGCCCGAGCCGCCGGTCGCTGCCCGCACCGTGCTCAGCTTCCGTCTGGCGAGCGGGTCGGGACCCATAGCGCTGCCCGCGGGCGTCATTTTCGCCGGGCTCGATCCGTTCGGAGTCTCTGCGCCGTTCCGGACCCTCGCGGCCGTGGATATCGTACCGGCGCAGTTGGCGGCGGTGCAGACGCAAGATTCCACCGGATTTCGAGACTTGACCGATCGCTGGAATCGCGGTCTGAGCTTCGGCATTTTCGGAGACGCCCCCGCTTCGGGGACGCAGTTGTATCTGGGGTTCAATGCGCCGCTCGCGGCCGGACAAGCCATCAGCCTCTTCTTCATTTTTGCCGGTGGCCACTCCGGCGCGGATGAACGTCGCCGCATCCTGGCGGAGGCCGCAGCGCGCCAGCAGGCTTGCACGCCGATCGTGCCCATATGTTCCGGAGCCACGGCGCAAGCGCCGCAGCCGTGCGATAAAGCTACCGCATTGCCGCCCTTCTTAGGTGTACGCACCACCTGGGAGATTCTGACGGCGAGCGGTTGGGTGACGATCCCGTCCAACGCCATCGCCGACGATACCCGCCAATTCACGCTCGATGGCCGCGTGGTGTTGACCCCGCCCCAGAACTCCGCTCCACAAGCCCTCGGTCGCGTGAACGCGCCGCTATCTTATCTCCGGGTGACGTTCGTGGCGGGATCCTACGACTCGCCGTCAACCGCCCAAAGCATCTTGATGAATGCCGTCGCCGCGGGGCAATCCGCACCGGCAGCCGCGCTCACCTGGACGATCGCGGCTGGTGTGACTGCATCGCCCGCGCAACCGCCGGCCGCGCTTATGGGTCTCAATCTGCAATTCGATGCCAACGGCAATATCTCCGCGCTGAGCTTCGTAACCGGCAGCGGAGTACCGCAATTTCATGTGCTGGCGTTCACCGCCGCGACCGCCACTGCCGCCGGCAGTCTCACCATCGAAGCCGCGCTGTTGGGCGCAGGCGACGGTACACCTACGCAACAAATGCAGTTGCCGCAAGCGCCGGTCGAGCAAGTCAGTCTGGCGCTATTCAGTTACGAAAACGGCGGCTGGCAATCATGGCGGCTGCGACCGGATCTGGATGCCTCACGCCGCACGGATCGCGACTTCCTGTTGGATGCCACCTCCGGCGCAGTCACGTTCGGTAATGGCGAGCACGGCATGACGGCGCCGTTGGGAACGCCATTTATCGCGCGCTACCGCGCCACCCGCGCCGATGCCGGCAATGTCGCAGCGGGCGCCGTGAACACGCTGGTCGATTCGCCGCATAATCGCGCCCTGTTGGCGGACTTCGCAGCCGTCCAGGCACAGGTAGCCGTGAACAACCCCGTCGCGGCCACGGGAGGAACAGCCGCCGAAACCCTGGGCGCGGCCATCGGCCGGACTATCGTCATGCTCGCCGCACCGGAACGCGCCGTCACGCTCGCGGATTACGAAACGCTGGCGCTGAACACGCCGGGTACAGTCGTCGCGCGCGCCAAAGCGTGGGCGAATCTGCATCCCAGCTTCCCGTGTCTCGAAGCGCCAGGCATGATCACGCTGGTGATTCTTCCCGATATGCCGGGTCCGCAACCGGTGCCGAGTTCTGCCCTGCTTGAGACCGTGGCGGCTTATCTGAATCGCCGCCGCATCCTCGGATCGCGGCTCGCAGTAGTGGGGCCGCAATACCGTGAGATCGCCGTTCAGGCGCAGGTGAAAGCATTGCCCGGCGCAAGCAAGACCGCTCTCCAGAAACGCGTGTTAGACGGGCTCAATCAGTTCTTTGATCCACTGACCGGCGGACCCTACGGCACTGGTTGGCCCTTTGGCCGCGATGTGTACCGTACCGAAGTCATGCAGGTGATCGATAAGGTGGCCGGCGTTGATTACATCGCGTCCTTCGATCTGCTGGCGGATGGCTGCACGTGTGCCCCGCAGTGCGGCAATGTGTGTCTCGCTCCCGGCGCCCTGGTGGCCGCCGGCCAACATCAAATCGAGGTGCTTTGAGATGAGAATGCCGTCAGACCAGCAGCGTCAACTCGAGCGCACCCGCTACTGGCAGGGGCAGATGCTGCGGGCGAGCGATTTCCGCAGCCAGGTGGCCACCGATCTGCAATTGCGGTGGTGGCACAATCGCGCGATGCACAGTGCTTATGGCGTGGCGCTCGGCTACGAATCGGCGCCTTACCCTACCACGGGAACGCTGCTCGGCGTGGACCTCGAGCCCGGCGTGGCATATGACTGCTTCGGCCGCGGCCTGATTCTTACGCATCCCCAGCGCGTGCTTCTACCGCCCAAGTCGCCGGCTTCGGCCATCACGCTGCTGGCACGCTACCGCGAGAACTGGGATTATCCCGATCCGCGCCAAACTGCGGGCGTTTGCATCTCCTGCTGCCAGGATTCGCTGGCGGCCGAACATCCCGAGTTCGTCTGGACCGCCGGCAATCCGCCCGATCCGCGTGCCGGCGTCGCGCTGGTCCGCATCGCGGTAGGCCCCACCGCCCTCACGGTGGACGACAATTTCGAAATCGTCACATCGGCGCCGCTCGCTGGTCCTTACCTGGCGAACGGCTTGACGATTCCCGGCAGCACACTCTGGCGCACCTGGCGCCGAGGACAAATTCCACTCGGCCTGCAGACGGATGTGGACACTTCGGCGGCCGGCTTCCAGCAGACTCCTTGCTATTTCGCATGGTTAGAACTTTCCGATCCGGCGTATCGCGCCACCGGTGCCATATTCACCCACATCACTCGCATCCGGCCGGACGGGTTCCGCTTTCGAATTCTGACCACGACAGTCAGCGCAGCCGGTTTAGTGGCACTCGAGGTGAACGAGCGGTTCGCGCCGCCGCCCTACTATGTCTCCTGGCTGGGCTGCGAAGCCCAAGCCGGTGTGAGCAGGTGTCTGAAGCCGGAGGTACGAAAATCGTGTTGCTCGTAATAGCGCAAAGGGGCGCGTTTCTCGCGCCGCCATACAGAACTCCGCAGATTGAAGCGGCGCGAGGCGCCCCGTTTTGCGCGGTTTCATCAAAAGCCCAAAGGGAAACACTATGGCGATCATAGGCGGCACTCAGTTCTTGGAACGATTGCAATTCTTCAACGGCGAGCGGCTCTTCGCAGAAGACCTCGAAACACTCGACTCGTTCAATCGCGAGATGCGCTGGCTGCACAACCAGAGCCTGCACCAGCCCGGCGTCGGCAGCGGATACGCGGTCACCGGCAACAGGGGCGACCGGCAGGTGCTGGTGACTCCGGGCTATGCCATCGACGCCTGCGGCCGCGAGATCGTCCTCACCGAAAATTTCATCGACCCAGTGCCGCCCGTCGCCGATGACGGCCAGGGCAATCCGGTCTATTATGACCTGACTGTCTCCTACCCCAACGACAGCGATCTGGTGGAGTCCGAGACCCGCCAGGGCATCTGTATGCCGCAAGGCGCCGTGCGCCTGCGTGAAGCGCCTAACTTCTGCTGGATCCAGTTGGGAGCCAACCTGCAGCCGCTCGATGCGCAACTGAAGCTGGATGAGCAAAGCAACATGCGCATCGTGCTGGCGCGCGTGCAGATCAAGAACTGCCAGTTGTACCAGCCGGTGTCTACGGCACAGCGGCGCAATGCCCGGCAACCCACCCGTCCGCGCGTGGCCTGCGGCAGTGCGGCTGCGGGCTCGCTCACCTGGGTCCCGCTTACGACTACCGATGCGGGCGATACCGTGCCCTATGGCATCCAAGCAAACGTGGATACCAGCGCGGCGCGGTTTCAGAATCCGCCTTCTTACACCGCGCACGTGCTCGGCAGCCGGATCTTCACTTCCACGTCCACCGAACTGCCGGCCACGTTTCTGGTGGACGGTTGGGTGAATATCCTTTCGCCGACTGCCAAGAGCTTTGTGATGCAAATCGTGATGCCGAATATCGGCGACCTGCTGAATCCCCCTGACTTTTTTAACCTGTCGGCGACGGACCTGAATACGACGCTGGCCGGTAATAAGTGGTCCGTCGTGTGGATGGGGGTTGAATCATGAGGGCCGCGCCATGATGAATCAGAACGATCAGAACTTCGTCTGGCTGAATCGCGACGGCCGTTGGCTGGGACATCACTGGGATGGCCTCGAAATCGGCACCGACGGCGCTCTTCGCCTAGCCGCTTTGCCTCTGGCCGGCGGGCTCGACGCGCTGTCTTTGTCCGCTTTGCCCGCGCCCAACGGACCATCCGGCATCGCGCTCGACACGTTGGGCACCGTATACTTTTCCGAGCCGGACAGAAACCGGGTCGTCTCGATCAGCGGTTGCGACGGCGCCCAACACCGTCTGCCCTGCATGGGCGCCGGGGCCGGCACCGCTCAATTGCGCCAGCCGCGCGGGCTGGCCTGGTCGTCTTCCCGTCAAGCCCTGCTGATCGTGGATAGCGGCAATCATCGCGTCGTGGTGTTTAATCCGGCGCTCGCGCAGGTGGTCGAAATCTGGGGCCGCCACGGTTCCGCGCCGGGAGAGTTTGATACCCCGTGGACCATCGCCGCCGCGGTGGACGGGTCGTTTTACATCAGCGACTACGGCAACCAGCGCGTGCAGAAATTCAATGCAACCGGCGATGTGGTTCCCCAATTCGCACAGAACCTCGCCGCCGCGAAAATTCTCACGAAGCCCTCGTGTGTGGCGGCCGGCGAGGACGGCGCTGCGGTTCGCATCTTCGTCCTGGATGAATCCGCCCACGCCGTGTTCGTGGTGGATAGCGATGGCAACCCTGTGCTCGACGGCCAAGGCCATCCCGTCTCGTTCGGGGCCAGTCAATTGCAACAGCCCATGGGCCTGGCGGTTATCGGCGCGAGTGTTTTCGTGGGCGACAACGCCCTGCGCCAGGTCTGTCAGTTCGACCGGCCCGCCTATAACTTCGCCAGCACAGCGGTCGGATATCAAGGCCCTGTAGCTGCTCTGGCCGCTGGCACGACAGGCACATTGCTGCTCCTGCCCGGCGGCGATATTCCTCCAATCTCACTTCAGCTAGCGCAAGGCTATGCCCGCCAGGGAATCTTTTGGACCAGCGCCATTACGGTCCCGAAGGGAAAAGTAAGCTGGCATCGCCTCGCAGCAGTCTGTGGCGAGCCGCCGCCGGACACGCATCTGGAACTGTTCTTCCATCTTTCGAACAGCATTTCCGACGCACCGGCGCCCCCGCAGATTCAGCCCGGCGGGACCAATCCGTTCACCGATTCCCGATGGACCGCCAAGCCTGCGGATGTCAGCGATGTCTTCATCGGCGGAACTCCCTCCGCCTATCTCTGGTGCGGCGCATGGTTCGTGGGCGACGGACTGGCTACGCCGGCAGTCTCCCAGATGCGCGTCGAATACGATCATGAGACCTACCTCGCCGCCTTGCCAGCCATCTATCGCAAGCGCGGATGCGCCGATTTCCTGCGCCGCTTTCTGTCGCTGGTCGAGACGTTCAACGAGCAGAACGAATACGCCATCAGTAATCTGCCGGCGCTGTTCGATCCCTGCGCTGCCCCCGCGCCATATCTGCCCTGGCTGGCGGACTGGCTGGCCGTCGATCTGGAAGAGGATTGGAGCGAAGCGAAAGTGCGGCGGGCGATACAGACCGCGTTCGCGAGTTATGGCCTGCGCGGCACGCCCGCCGGCTTGCGAGCCGCGTTGAAGGAATATGCCGGCGTGGACGCCATCATCGAGGAGCCGCTACTCCATGCAGATTTGTGGGCGCTGCCGGCGCCCGCGCCCACGCCATGCGGAACCGCGCAACCCGGCGGTCCGGTCACCTGGCAGGACACCGGAAATTCCATTCTCGGATTCACCACCATGCTGGCGCCGGCCGAAGCGCAAGGCGCCGTAGTTGGCACCACCGCCGTGCTCGACCAGTCCCAACTGATCGAAGATACCGACTACGGCGCGCCCCTTTTTGCGGATGTCGCGTTCCAGTTCAGCGTGCTGCTGTACCGCGGCCAACTGAACTGTCCGGCCACGCTGCCGCTGGTCGAGTCGGTAATCGCAAACGAAAAACCGGCTCACACCACCTGTCAGGTTTGCGTCATCGATCCGCACATGCGCGTGGGATATCAGGCCCGCGTCGGCATCGACGCGATAGTTGCCGGAACGCCGCCCGCGATGCGGCTGGGCGACACCTCGGGATTAGGAACGGAGACCGTTTTAGGAGGCCAGCCCGCCGGACGTATCGGCGCCCAGAGTCAACTGGGCCTGACCACGCTGGTCGGCTGAAGCGAAGCATATCGAATTGGAGAATGGCACATGACCAATGAGAACAACAACGGCGGCTGCGCGGCCGGCGTCAAGACTTTCGTCCGCAATCGCTACTTTTACGGAAAGCTGCTGGACGTTCTGCACTTCGAGCTCGAGCAGAATTACTTCAATACCAAGCGATGGCTGCTCAACCGGCTGGTTGTCGGCTACGGTGTGGTCTGCGGCCTCGACGTGCAAGTGGGCAAAGACGGCAAGAGCGTGATCGTGCTGCCCGGACTGGCCATCGATAAATGGGGCCGCGAGATCCTGGTGCCCGCCACATCAGCGCCCGTGCCCTTGCCCGCCGTTCCCCCCGGCCCGCCCACCGATGAGTGCGACGATTCCACCTGCTTCCATCTGGAGCTCTGTTATCACGAATGCCAGAGCGATCCGGTGCCCGCGCTGGGCGGCGATTGCGACCAGAACGCGCTCTGTTCCCCGGGCGCCATTCGCGAGCGATATGAGCTGACGTTCCAGCCGGGCAAGCTGCCGGATGTCAGCACCGATTGCAGCGTCGGCGATCTTATATCCGGCACGCGGATCAACTATCCGGCGCTGGCGCAATACGTGAGTGCGCCTTGCCCGGCCTGTCCCGACGATGCGTGCATCCCGCTGGCCAATGTGCGCGTGCCGCGTGATGGCAGCAATCTCGACCCGCAGCAGATCGATATCGCCATCCGCCCGATCGTCTATACCAACGACCTGCTGCACGATCTGATGACCTGCCTCAACGGCAAATCCACCCCACAGGACCATGCCCGCGGCGGAAAGAGTTGAATTTCGAGAGATGAAGGAGAGCTATCATGACGAGCAATAACAGCCCTTGCGGAACCGCATCCCCTTGCGCCAGCCCTGTGGCGGAGCGCCCGCGCTACTTTCCGCGGCAGATCATCACGCCCGACGACCTCACCCTCGAGCAGGAATACTTCCGCAACAAGCTGCGGCGGCACAATCGCCTGATGCACGGCTGGGGCGTGGTGTGCGGCGCGCAAGTCTGCGTCACGCCGCAAACCGATGCAAGCGGCAACTTGACCAGCTCCTATCAGCCCTGGATGGTGACCGTCACGGCCGGCTACATCCTCGGCCCGTACGGCGATGAGATCCTGCTCGATTGCTGCCGCACCATCGATTTGCGTACCACCGGCGCGAGCGGCATGACTGGCGACCCCTGCGTCCAGGTGCCCGATCCGTGGTGCACCAGCGTTTACGTGCAGCGCGACCCCACGGCGCCTTTGTACGTGGCCGTGAAATACAAGGAGTGCAAGACGCGCCCGGTGCGCGTGCAACCGGCCGGCTGCGGCTGCAGCGATAATACCTGCGAGTATTCGCGCCTGCAGGATGGCTACGAAATCGGCATTCTCACATCCTGCTCCGATTCTGGCGCCACGCCACCCTCGAAGGACACCCCGCTCACCGGTTCCACACCCGATTGCCCAACCTGCCCATCGCAGCCATGGGTGGTGCTGGCCAAGGTGACCGTCGACACGGACGGCAACGTCACTACCATCGATGACTGCGCCTGCCGCCGCATCGTGGCTTCGTTCGGCAATTTCTGGTGGCAGTGCACCAACACGGTTACTTCGGTCTCGAGCATCACCTCGACGGCAACCGATTTGACCAACGTGCCGGCAGGCACCACAGGCGTGACGGCTGCCGTGACTTTCGGCGCGGTGCTCGATCCCACCACGCTGCCCACCGCCGATTTGGGTCCGGGCATCAACATCACCAGCTTCACGCCGAGCAGCGCAACGAACACCACTACCTGGACACTCATTTTCGATGTCGCGCCTACGGCAGCCGCCGGCTCCCGTACCTTGACGGTGGCGACGAAGACCGGCGATTGGACGCTGGCGAACGCAGTCACTGTAACTGCTGCCGCCCCGAGCGCCACGGCATCGGCCGCGAAGAAGGCCAAGACGGCTGCCACCAAAACTCCCGCGCCAGCCCCCGCTGCGGACACGACCGCCGGGTCCGATGCGCCCGCCGCGGATACCAAGAAAAAGAACTGACGCGGGAACGAATCCCGCACGTGCCGGAGCCGCGCGTTGGAACAAGCCGTTATCAAAACCGCCGAGCCGTCCTCCGGTTTCGTGGCCAGGGAACGGAAGAACGTCGCGCAGGATTCTCCAATCTACGAGCGGAGTCCAGCGCCGGGTGAGACGCGCGATCGCCCCCTGCGTGAGGGCAAAACCGCTGGCGGCGCGCCCGCCAGCCCTGCGCCGCCGCCGGCCGCGCAGCCCCTTCTGAAACTGCAGCAGACCATTGGCAACCAGGCGGTAGGCCGGCTGTTGCGGCCGCAGATCCAGTTCAAGCGCCGCACGGCGGGCGGCGACGAGGCGGAGCACGAAGCCGACCGCGCGGGGGAGGTCATCTCTTCCGGCGGCGTGCTCGACCCGGCTCTGGCCTCGGCACTCTCGCTGGCCCGACTGCGCAATGCCCCACCCGCCGTGCAGCGAGCGCCCGCCGATGCTGACGATGCGCCCGAACCCGCGGCGTCCGCCAAGCCGCTCGCCGCGCCGCTCATCGTGGATGATGATGTCGACGAGCCCGGCCCCGGGCAGATGCAGCGCAGCGAATTCCTCGAGCGTTTGGAGAAAGCCGTCATCGCCACCGTGACCGACGGTCTGGCCGGCACGGGACGCACTCCGAAAGACTGCCCCTACCTGGCGCACTGGTTCGAGTGGGCGGAGAATCAGTCGAGCACGCGCATCGAGCGCGGCATCCGCATTTACGCTCCGGAAACGCACACCGTCCAGCGCGCGCTGGATTACATTGCGCCCATCTGTGAGCGCATCACGCACGCCATCAGAGTGTGGCTCAAGACCGGCGAAGTTACGGGCGTGCCCAAAGACGCCGCCAGTTCACCTGCCGCGCCTGAGGAGAAGACGGACCCCAAAGCCGCCGTGCAAACCAAAGCTCTTCCGGATGGTGCGTGCACAGCCGATCCCGCACAGATTCAGGCACAGCTTGGCGCCGGGCAGCCTTTGGATGGCGCGGTGCAAACCCGCATGGAGTCGGCCTTCGGGCACCAGTTCTCCGCCGTGCGCGTGCACATCGACGGCAACGCCGCCGGACTGGCCGAACAACTCAACGCCCGCGCGTTCACCGTGGCCGGCGATATCGCGTTTGCGCACGGCGAGTTTCGGCCTGGCACACCGGCGGGCGACGCGCTGCTGGCGCACGAATTGGCGCACGTGGTCCAGCAAGGCGCCGGCGTTTCATCGGCGGCTCCGCTGCGCAAAGGCGGATCGCCGTCCGAGGCGCTCGAGAAGGATGCCGACACCGCGGCCGCCGGCGCTGTGGCGTCGCTGTGGGGCCGCGGCATGGACATCTGGTCCGATCTCGCCGCAAATGCCATGCCCCGCCTGCGCTCCGGCCTCAGCCTGCAGCGCTGCAGCGGCGCGACCATAGATCCATCCCTCTTGCCCACACCGCCGGATTACGACACGGTGGTCAAAGATCTGCAGACCCTCTACCTCAAGAAAGAACGGATTCTCGCCGGGCAGATCAGCAGCAGCCAGTTGGACGATGTCAACTCTCAGATCGATGCCGAGATCGCCAACCTGCGGCTGCTGGGCATCACACTCGATGAAGACCAGATCTACGATCGCGTCATGGCAGGCAGAAACCTGCGAGTCATTGAAGCCAGCATCGAGAGAATTCCAGCCACCCAGGCCTATTTCGGCCAGCGCGTGCAATTCATTCTGCACACCAACTACCTGCCCCCTGAGAAGAACGCCAAGGTGGAGTGGAGATGGCAGGCTGATAAAACCGACAAATTCGAGTATGACTTCTTCTCCTTTCCGCACGGTTACCAGTTCGAACTCGAAGAGACTTTCTGGACCTTGATGCCTCCGCCCGCAATTATTAAAGCGAAGGGTATGGAAGTCATCGCCCACATTTACCTGGGCGACGACAAAACTCCGGCTGCCACCGCCAAAACCGGCTGGATCTCGTTCTCCGATACTGTTCCTGATGCGCTCGAAATCGGCGCATCCCAAGAGGTCGCGGTACCCAACGGCCCCGTGACCTTCCGCATCAAGAATTGGGCACCCGATCAGTTCACCACTGCGATTGACTGGTACGTCGACGGCAAGCTGGTCCAGCCCAATTTCTACGTTTACACGCACAAGTTCGACACCACCGGCACTAAGACCGTTACGGCGAAGGTATACCGGTTTGAGCGCGGGCAGGGAAGGGATCATGCATGGCTGGCCAAAGAAGCCAGCACTACGATCGACGTGCAGGACGAGCTGTCCGTCGGAACCAGTGTACTGGCGGAGACCGCCAAGCTGGGGCCGCTCGAGCGGCTTTCCGGCCTGGAAGCCAGTATCAAGAGCTCCATGAAGGAAATCGCGGCCCACGCGGCGCTGGGCGGCGAGCGCGAGGCCTACTACGCGGAAGTCTACGAAGCCCAGGAAAAGCTTCTCAAGAGTATCAATGAACATGTACCGGATTTCAAGGAAACCAAGAATCTGCCAGACGACCCCACCACCCTGGCGCCCGGCGCCTACAGCGCTCCTATTCCCACCGTAGTGGTCTATCCGGCGCGCGACGGCGTGCAGCCCGTCAAAGCTTACCTCGTGGTGCGCGGCAGCGGGTCCAATTGGACCGCCTTCCTGATTGACATAACCGGCTCGAAAGTGGAGAAGTTCCCGGAGGCTACCGGCGATAAGCCACTGGCCGCGATGGACGCAGCATTTGCGAACTGGGAGAGCGACAACCCGTACCACACCGGCGGCACGCTGGTTTACACCTTCAATCCGACTGGCTGGAAACGCGCCAATCATTTTTCCACCTATGCCACAGGCAAGCGCGTTTGGGAATATATCGACGGCATCCTGCAGGTTGGCGGCATCGTCATCGGCATCCTGCTGCTGGCCGCGCCAGACCCCTCGGGGCTCACCAAGCTGCTCGGCTGGGCTTTCCTGGCCCTCTCGATCGCCGCCTCGGTCCACTCCATTTACAGAAATCTCAAGTTGGGCGGAGGGTTTCTCGACAAGGAAAACCTGATCGAAGGACTGAACATCATCACGGCCCTGCTGGGACTGGGCGGCGGCTGGATGCGGTCATTAGGTCAAGTGGAACGTAATGTAAGGCCTCTACTATTCCGCATCGGAAACGTAGCCATCATTACATCTGCCGCCGCGGACGTGGGCACGTTGGTTTATGCCACCGATCAGGCGCTCAATCAATTGCGCGCGGTTCAAGGCGACCCCACGCTAAACGATGCGCAGCGTTGGGCGGAAATGACCCGCATCGTCTCCAGCCTGTTCATGAGCGCGGCCATGGTGGTCGTCAGCAACAAAGGTCTCTTCAAAGGCGGCTTCAGCAAGGGCGATTTCATCAAAGAGCGCATCGGCGAAGGGGCGGCTAAGATTTCGCAGGGCACTCGCCTGGACCTCGAACTGGAATTGCGCAAACAAGGCTTCGACCCCAAGGAGCTGCGGAAGCTTCCGGATAACGAGCTCCTCAATCAGCACTTCAAGGTGCAACAGCGGCTGGCCGCGACCTCGAAACTGGAACGTATTCGGATGCGGTTATCCGGGAAAGCGCTCACCGAGTTCGACCGCATGGCGGCCGAGACCGGCCGTCCGGAAGATCTGTCCGGGATTTTGGAAGACAAGCCCGATCCGCAGGCGTTCCTGGAAGCGCACGCCAATGATCGCGAAGCGGCGGCCAAGAAAGCCGCGGACGAGCAGAAGGAGGCCGAGAAGGGCAAGGGCGCGCCCGCCACACCACCAACCGCTGCCAAGCCCACCAAACACAACGAGTGGATCGATCAACTGCGCAAGATCGATCCCTCGAGCGACGTGAAGCTGGCTCCCATGAAGTCCGTGGGCACGCCGGTGGAAGGCATCGCCGAAGTGGCTCCCGAAGCTGTCATCCGCATCAATGACGCCATCGATATCCATCCGGACCGGCTGGCCGAAATCAGCCCGGGTGATCTGAAGAATCTGCTGACCGCAACGCGCGCGCTCAAAGAGAAGGGCGGCGATTTCAGTAAACTCGACAAGGCCGACCAGAAGATTTTGAACGGCCTCAGCGCCACTCGCTCTTACCGGCTGCGCTTTGAATTCCAACGCCAGCGCTCCGACCAGTTCCTGACCGAGCTCGGCATTGCGGACCGGCCCATCTTCGAGAACATGACGAATGCCGACCGCAACCGGATTTATGATCTGCTCAGCAACAAGCCCGATCTGGATCCATCCAAGGGCATCATCGGACAGGTGGCGCCCAAAGGTGCACCCGACCTGCCCAGGCAGGCGGCCGATTATGCTTTGTCGCGCAAGCCCAGCTCCGCCGCGGAATTCGTGAATCATTACGAATTCTATATGAAGCAGTTCGGGGCCGCCGCGGAAGCCCGCATCACCGCGTTCGACAAGAGCGTCGCCGATGCCATCAGCGCCTGGGAGGCTAAGAACGGCGCCGCCAGCAAGTCGCAAAGAGACAGCATCCAGACCGAGGTTGCCAAAAAGGCCGGCGTCACCGGCAAGGTGAAAGATTTCTACTACGGCGAGCAGCAGAAACAAATGCAGGCGAGCGCCGCAACACCGGGCGTGGTCAACGACGAAGGACGCAAGAGCGTGGGTGCGGTCTACGATGAGCTGGCCAAAGATATCGGCGGTCGCGTGGGCGGATCTAAGATCGAAGCGAATTTGCCGCGCGATCAGGTAGTGCAAAAACTGCGTACGCTGCCGGATATCCAATTTGGCAGTGAGTCGGCGGCGGCGTATCATACGGAAAAACACTTCGACGAGATCCCGGCGGCGGAAAGGGCCGGCACGAAGTACGATGCGTACATCAACAGCGCCCGTAAAACGATCCGGGATCCGGCCTCGAAAATCATACCAGTGTCAACCCAGGAAGGCGGCGCCAACAGTTATAAGTTTGAACGTACGATGGGAGACGGTACTGTGATGACCGCCATTGTCATTGTCACTTCGGACGGGAAGGTTGTGCTGGCCACATACATGGGAATCAAACCATGACGGGCGGGATGGATTCGCTGCCGGAGGTGCTCCAACGAACTGCCGATCGGTTGCGGCGGTGGCAGGCGACGTTCGGAAAAACTGCTCTGAGCGAAACGTGGGATTTTCTGCGGGAAATCTTCGATCTCGGCATGCTTTTGAATCGCAATCCCTCGCTGCGCCAGTCGCCGGGACTTGCTGCCTTTGTCGGCCCGAGCGCGCACCTGCTGCGGCACGAGGCCATCGCTTCGCTCAGTGCGTTCATCCGTTGCGTGGAAAATACTCTGCGCGACACCTGGTATGGCGATGAGTGGCGCTCGGTCTGCACCCGGCGATCCGCGCTCGAATTTCTGCGCGAGCTTTATAGCGGTACGCCCTTTGCTGAATATCTGGCAGAGCTCGATCTGACGGATCTCGACGAGGCCCTTCGCTCGCGTAGCGTTGGGGAGGGTTATTTGACCGATGGACAGATACCAGCGGGGATACCGGTGTCTCACGCCTGGTGGTGGTACCCGGAAGAGCCATCCAGGAGCTGAGATGCCGAACCGCCTGTGGATCTTTCGCCCCGACTGGCCCGCCTTTCGCGTGTGCGGACTAACCGGCTTCTGTCTCGCGACAGCGCTCGCCGCTGGATTGACTCATTGGCTGCGGCTATCGCTCCCGGTGCTGGGGTCGCTTGCCGTTTTGGCGGTGTGTGTCTTCTTTGGATTGGCCATGGCGGAAAAAGTGATCGCCGGCCACGAACGGCTCGTGTATTACCATCACGAGATTGCCGTGCTATCGGCAGCGGCTCTTGCGCTGCAGGCAAGCCAGATCGCGGTGCTACCCTATCTCGACGTAGTGGCCCTCAGTCTCGGACTCTTCCTGACGTTTGGCCGCATCGGCTGTCTCCTGGCCGGTTGCTGTCACGGCCGGCCGCATCGCTGGGGCATCCGTTATGGCAGCGCTCACCGGGTGGCCGGTTTCCCGCGGCATCTTGTGGGCGTGCCCGTTCTGCCCGTACAGGCTATCGAATCTGCCTGCGTGCTGGTTGTGGTGGCGTTAGGTCTCCTGCTGATTCTGACGCGGGCTCCCGGTGCTGCGCTGGCCTGGTACCTGGGCGCCTACGGCATCGTTCGCTTCCTGCTGGAGTTACTGCGCGGCGACACGGCCCGCCCGTATTGGCTCGGTCTCTCGGAAGCGCAGTGGATGTCGCTGGGTTCGATCGCGTTGGTGGTACATGCCTGGCTGCGCGTTCCGGGCCTCCTGCTGGGCGGGACCTCTTGTGCATTCCTCTGCATACTCTACGTGCGCGTGCGGTTCCGCAAGCGCCTGGGGAGCCCGATGCACATCCGCGAAATGGCGCGCGCCGCCGATAGGTTGTCCGAGGTGCGCCCTGACGGCATCCAGGTTGCGCAGACCTCACTGGGTATACGCATCTCGGCAGGCCGTTTGCCGGGCAGCTACGCAGGCTGCGAGCACCTCGCCATCTCCCGCTCCGCGGGTGGGCTCAGCACGGGAACCGGACACAGGCTGGCCCGGCTGCTGGCGCGCGAACGGAATTTGTCTGTGGTCGCCGTATTCAATCGGAATGGACAGGTATTCCACCTGGTCGGCAGGGTCCGCCATCCCGGCGCCTCACGCCCTCGCGCCGTTCGCTGAACGGCTTTGGCCGGCAGCGGCAGCTTGGGGCGGTTTCCTGGCGCGCTCGCCGTCCAACTGGTATTTCACCATTTTGCGGTACAGGGTCATGCGCGACCAGTGCAACTGCCGCGCGGTTTTGCTCTTATTCCAATCGGTGGCCCACAGAGCTTCAAGCAGGCGTTCTTGTTCGCTGAGATCGGCGTCTGCGCAAACGCTCATATGCCGGCGCATCCGCTCGCCCAGCCGCAGCCGGGTCTCGCCGCCGGAAGGCGCATCCACGAACAACGCTTCCACTGTGTTCTTCAATTCGCGGACATTGCCCGGCCAGTCATAACGCAGAAGCAGCCGCATCGAATCGGCCTCTACTTCCTCGACGCGCCGCCCGAACTGCCGGTTGAACCGCTCGATCGAGTGCGCCAGCAGCAACGGGATGTCAACTTTCCGCTCGCGCAACGGGGGCACATGAATGCGCGCGACGTTTAAGCGGAAATACAGGTCGCGCCGAAAGCGGGCGGCGCTGGCCGGAGAATCGACATCCTGGTTGGTGGCGGCGATAATACGGAAATCCACGCGCGTGGAACGCTTGGCGCCCAAGCGCTGCAACTCTCGTGTTTCGATCAGCCGCAGAATCTTGGCCTGCGCGTGGAGGCTCATCTCGCCGATTTCATCGAAGAAAACCGTCCCGCCGTCCACGCCCTCCAATTTGCCCTCGCCAGCCACCTGCGCGCCGGTGAATGCGCCTCGCTCGTATCCGAATAATTCGCTCTCGAGCAGACTGTCCGGAATGGCGGCGCAGTTGATGCAGATGTAACGGCGCTTCGAGCGCTTTCCATTTTGCTGGATCAGCTCGGCAATCAGCTCCTTGCCGGTACCCGTTTCACCCGTGATCAGCACGTTGGAATCGGTGGCCGCGACCCGCGCGATCGAGGACCTGATCTCCTGCATCGCCGGGCTGTCGCCAATCAGGCGGTGGCCATCGATTAGTCCTGGCGTCCGTGCGCTTCCGCCGGGCGTGTCCACCGCGCGCGGGTTCGACGGTCCCGCCGGCCGGCTAACGATCTGCGGATGCATCGCTGCCGGCGGAGCATTAATGAACTCCGCCTCGACGGCCCGTAACACATCATCCGACAGATGTTGGCCGGTCAATGCCAGAATAGGCACCTCGCGCAGCGTCTCCGGCAAGCAGGACTTCAGTGCTTGGGCATCCCGGCCAAGGAAAACGATAAGATCCGCGGCGTCTCGGCTATATCTCGCGCTCAAAACCGACGCCAACTCGTCCCCGACGTTTTCACCCGATGCAATCAGAATAGACGGCAGTTGCATCCCAGCTCCCCTTTCTAAGCTATTTAGGAAATTGGCGCGTTTGTGATCGCTAATCAGCGGCGGGATTTGTTGACCGCTGTTCAAAGTGGAATTATGATATCAAAATTTCGTAAAGATTGCGCCCCAGGGGGTACCGGATTTTTCCCCTTTATTCTGCTCAGCAGACATAGTGATTCCTCTTGGCCTGTTATTTCGAAGAACAGGCAAGCGTATGCATGCGGAGCTGGCGCGTAGCGTTCTAGTGGACCACCGGCGCGGACTCTAGCCCAATTGCCCTCTTACGGGTAACTCCCGAATGCGCTTGCCGGTGGCCGCGAAGATGGCATTGCAAATGGCCGTGTTGAATTTCGGCAGCCGCAAGGTGGGCACGAGCAGCGCGCTGCGCGGTATTCGACCGCTACAACATCGTGAGCGAATCGGACCTGAAGGACGCGGCGCGTAAGCTGGGCGAGTACCTGGCACACAAAGGCACACCGCCGGCCGAGCGGCAAACTACAGGCACACAAGAGCCCTAGGAGCCGTCCAGTAAGTCCGCCTTCCTCGCTGTAATTTGCTGGTTTATTGGTGCGAACGGGGAGGGTCGAACTCCCATTCCCTTGCGGGAGCCAGATCCTAAGTCTGGTGCGTCTGCCAATTCCGCCACGTTCGCATGACCGCTTTTTCACGATTATATCGCGGCTGTCGTGGCCGGTGACGATGGAACTGACCGGACGACAATTTGCGTTACAGTATGGCTTGCGATTTTCAATCTCCTTCTTCATGACGCTATCGATCCTTGCGGCGGCAGAACCCCGCACCTTGCGTCTGGATTGCTTCCATGGCGGCACGGCCACCGAAGAACACATGTCGCTCGACGGATTGGTATTGGAAGGGTTGTGGCCGGGCCGGCTGGATCGCGTCATTGACGATACCAATCTGGGCAAGTATTACTTCGAAGTGCTCGACCGAAAGACCAATCGAATACTCTATTCGCGCGGGTTCGCCAGCATCTTCGGGGAGTGGCAGGAAACGTCCGAGGCTGCCGTTGCCCGGCGGCAGTTTCACGAATCGCTGCGATTTCCGGCGCCTGCAGGCCCCGTGCAGGTGGTCATCAAAAGGCGCGATAGCCAGAATGCGTTTCGGGAACTGTGGTCGCTGATCGTCGATCCGGCCGATCCGGCCATCGACCGCACGGGCCCGCCCACCAGCGTAAAGTTGTGGGCCGTCATGCAGAATGGCGAGCCCCGCGACAAAGTGGACCTGCTTTTGATGGGCGACGGGTATACCGCAGGCGAAATGGAAAAATGGCACAAAGACGCGCGGCGTCTGACCGATGTGCTGTTCGCCGTCTCTCCGTTTCGGGAGCGCCGCAACGACTTCAACGTGTGGGCCGTGGATACGCCGGCCGAAGAGAGCGGTGTGTCCCGTCCCTCCGATGGCATCTATCGCCGGTCGCCATTGCGTGCCGCGTACGACGCATTCGGATCGGAGCGCTACCTGCTGACGTTCGATAACAAGCGCCTGCGCGAAGCCGCATCCGCCGCCCCTTACGAGTTCATCGAGATCGTGGTGAACGACCGTAAATACGGCGGCGGTGGAATCTTCAATTTGTACGCCACCGTCTCCGCGGACAACGCCTTTACGCCGTACGTGTTCGTGCATGAATTCGGCCATCATTTCGCCGGCTTGGCCGACGAGTACTACACCTCTGACGTAGCCTACGAAGGGTCCGCCGCGCGGCCTGAACCCTGGGAACCGAACGCCACCGCCGACCCGCACGCGTCCAAGTGGAGCGGCCTGATTGCGCCGGGTACGCCCTTGCCGACGCCCTGGCCGAAGGAACAGTTTGAAGCGCTGGAGAAAGAGATCCAAGCCCGCCGCCGACAGATACGCGCCCAACACCAGCCCGAGGATGTAATGGAAGCGCTGTTCCGCGAAGAGAGGGAGAAGGCCACCGCGCTGCTCGCCTCGGGGCCGTACGGGCACGCGGTAGGCGCATTCGAAGGCGCCATGTATCAAGCGCGCGGCTACTACCGGCCGCAGGCGGATTGCATCATGTTCACGCGCGATGAAGGCGGCTTTTGTGCAGTCTGCCGGCGCGCCATCGAACGGGTCGTCGATCTTTATTCGCGGCCTTCACCTCGATAATCAGCATTTCCATCGGATTCGTGTTCAGGTTCCTGGCGGAGTGTGTGTCGCCGAAAAGCCAGCGCGTTTCACCGGTTTCCATGTGGACGTCCTGAATCCTGCCGCCCGGCTCGGTAAAGCGCAAGTGACACTCCTGGATGCACACCGCCAGCGCGTCCACGTCGTCATGCATGGGAACGGCTTCGTCGGCCTTCAATGTGAGCCGTAAGGCGCGGACATGCTCGTTTTCATAGTCCAGATGGTAATGCTGCGCATCGATTTTGAGCGGGTCGCGGCGGGCGAATACCTCCGGCGGAACGATGTCCGGCGGGAACTGCCGGCTCTGCCCGTATGCGCCCAGGGCCACTAATGCAACGAGGAGCAGACGCATTACCCGATCTTACAACGATCAGGCCGGCCGCGCACGCACTTACAGAGGCTTCGGTTTCGGCGGCGGCAGTTCGCGCGCCACGCAAATGTCCTGGAAGCCGGTGCGCGCGTGGGAGCCGTCGCAAAACGGCTTGTTGGCCGACTGTCCGCAGCGGCACAGCGAGATCACGGTACGGCCCGCCAGTCCGTATGCATTGCCCTCTGGATCGTGGATCGTAAACTCGCCCTCGATACGAATGGGCCCGTTGCTGAGCGCTATTATTTTTGCCATCTCCCGGATAGTAGCATGGCATGACACCTGCTTTACTACTGGTAACGGAGAATCACGATGAACCTGACACTTATGACGGCCATGGCCGCCGCGGCGCCGATGAGTGGAATCAAAAAACCATGATCGCCTTTAACGAGTAGAAATTTTGGGCACGTGATCAATTGTACGGTATCTTTCTGCGCATTCCGGCCTATCGACTGACCCCAAGGGGCAAAGTAATTGTCACATTTGCCGAACGTCCCGCCGGATCGCCCGATGCAGTTTTTGCATGGTTTTATCCGGGTGACTATTATGGGCATCAGATGACCAGCCAACCGGTCGCGAGCATACGATTTCAGGCGTAGCGGCTATGAGGCAAAAACGCACGTGAAAGCTGCGATGCCGAACGGCGACGAAGTAGAGACCAATACCGTTTTTGCGGCGCCGGCTCCCAACAGCAACCACTAAACAGTAATACAGCTGTTCCAAGTCAGTTTCGGAGAGCGGCCATTAGCCGGCGCGGGGCTTCAACCCGCTGCAGCATCTGCGTAGTAGACTAAGTGCAAGGTACCTCTTTCAATGCTTCGATGCGGCGGCGGCGTGAGAATTTTGTGTGGTCTCGTCAGCGCACTAACTTCGGTGCCAGTCTTCAGCCAGGCTCCTACCCGGCCGCTCCACAGCATCTTTGGCGTCTACGGACAACTCACACCCGGTCAGGATTCTATCCGGATCGGCGATAGGTCCAACGGCAGGATTAGTGTCGTCCTCAAGCTTTACTATTCGATGGGCCACACTTGCCAAATGAACCACGACGGCGAATGGCGCAAAGATCACGTGGCCGTCGTTGCCGATGGCCTCGACGCCAATCGGCAATGCAAATTGAACCTGTTCTTCGACAATGGCGGCGTGCGGCTTCAAGACGAAGGTCTCCAGTGCGCGCCGGTCTATTGTGGATCCCGAGGCAAACTGGATAACGTCAGCCTGCCTAAATTCAGCCCGAATCACAAGTGAAAGGTTTCGACATGCTTCCATCCGTCCAATCAAGTTTTCGCGCCTTTAATACTAGGTTCGAAGGCTTCATCCCATATATGTACCTTGACATCAAGGGACTGGTCACCGTCGCGGTCGGCAACCTGGTCGATCCGGTGGAATTGGCCCAGGCTCTGCCATTTCAATTCAAGCAGGGGCCTGGCATTGCCGCTCCGGGATCTCCCGCGACGCCAGACCAAATTGCCGCTGAGTGGCAGACCCTCAAGAACGATCCGAGTCTTGCGACTAAGGGTTACACCGCGTGCCGCCCCATCACGCAGTTGGAACTGAGCGACGATTCCGTCGACTCGTTGATATTGGACCGGCTTACGCGCAATGAAAGCTTCTTGAAGGGCCAGCCGTCGTTCCAGGAATTCGATAGCTGGCCGGCCGACGCCCAGTTGGGCCTGTTGAGCATGGCATGGGCGATGGGGCCCGCCGGCCCCGGGCAGTTTCCCCACTTTAGCGCCGCATGTCAACGCCTCGACTTTAACGCGGCCGCTGCGCAGTGCAAGATGAACGAAGCCGGCAATCCGGGCCTGGTTCCACGAAATCAGGCCAACTTCACTCTCTTCTCCAACGCCGCGATTGTGATCGCCGCCAAGGCCCCAGGCGGCCTCCAGCGCTCCAACCTATATTATCCGCGGACATTGACCGCAGCGGATATCGCGCAAGCTGCGACCGCACCTGGTACGACGACCTGACCCACCGTGGGGCAGACGATCGTTTTTTGTCGTCTACCTGCTCCCGCCAGCAGTGCAGACCACGAAAGAACGATGGTCTGCCCCATGATGGTTGGTTTTGATCCCGAGGCGTTTTTCTGTACGATAACTTACCCAGGCATGAATCTTGCTGGCTATGCGTAACTCGATACCGAGCCGCGCGTCAGCCAGCGGTGTTCTAATAATTAACACTAACGCAGAAAATGCCCGATTCACTCTGGTATAAGGAAGCCATACTCTACGAAGTCCCGGTGCGCGCTTACTACGATAGCGGCGTCGACGGCATGGGCGACTTCGCCGGTCTCACCCAAAAGCTCGATTACCTGCGCGATTTAGGCGTAACCGCCATCTGGGTACTGCCATTCAACCCCTCACCTTGGCGCGACGACGGGTACGATATCGCGGATTACACCGGCGTCCATCCCGCGTACGGCACTCTGCGCGATTTCCAAAATTTTCTGAGGGAAGCGCACAACCATGGTTTGCGCGTGATCACCGAACTCGTACTGAATCATACCTCCGATCAACATCGCTGGTTCCAGCGCTCCCGAAGTTCCCCGCCACGCTCCGCCTGGCGCAACTTTTACGTATGGAGTGACACGCCCGATAAGTATCCCGAAGCCCGCATCATCTTCCGCGACTTCGAGTCCTCCAACTGGTCCTGGGACCCCGTGGCCAAAGCTTATTATTGGCATCGCTTCTACTCGCATCAGCCGGATCTTAACTACGATAGTCCGGAGGTGCGCGCTGCCATCCTGAAGGCCATGGAATTCTGGCTGGATATGGGCGTGGACGGCTTCCGCCTGGATGCGGTGCCGTATCTATACGAACGGGACGGCACCAACTGCGAGAACTTGCCCGAGACCCACGCCTTTCTGAAAGAGCTGCGCCAGCACCTCGACTCCAAGTACCCGGGGCGCCTGATCCTGGCCGAGGCCAACCAATGGCCGGAGGACGCCATCGCTTATTTCGGCCAGGGCGACGAATGCAACATGGCCTTTCACTTTCCCCTGATGCCGCGCCTGTTCATGGCCATGCACGCCGAAGATCGTTTCCCCATCACCGACATCCTGCAGCTCACGCCGCCCATTCCCGACAACTGCCAGTGGGCGCTCTTCTTGCGCAATCATGATGAACTGACCCTCGAAATGGTCACCGACGAAGAGCGCGATTACATGTATAACGTCTACGCGCAGGACAGCCGTATGCGTCTGAATTTAGGCATTCGCCGGCGCCTCGCGCCCCTGCTGGGCAACGACCGCCGGCGCATCGAGCTCATGAATTCACTGCTTTTTTCGCTGCCCGGCACGCCGGTCATCTACTACGGCGATGAGATCGGCATGGGCGACAATTTTTACCTGGGCGACCGCAACGGCGTGCGTACACCGATGCAGTGGAGCTCCGACCGCAACGCCGGCTTCTCGCGCGCCAACCCGCAGCGCCTCTACCTGCCCGTCATCATCGATCCGGAGTATCATTTTGAAGCCATCAATGTGGAAGCCCAACAGAGCAACCGGCACTCCCTGCTTTGGTGGATGAAGCGCTTGATTCTGTTGCGCAAAAGCTCCTGCGCGCTGAGCCGCGGCAGTTTGATTTTGCTGCATCCGGACAATCGCCGCGTGCTGGCTTACGTGCGCGAATACCGTGATGAGCGCGTGCTGGTGGTGGTGAACCTGTCGCGCTTCGTGCAAGGCGCGGAGATTCCCTTGGACAAGTTCGAAGGCACGATCCCCGTCGAGATGTTTGGACGCAGCGAGTTTCCGGCCATCACCGCCAAACCCTACTTCGTCTCCCTGAGTCCGCACGGGTTCTTCTGGTTTCATCTGCAGCCCAAAAGGGCGCCGGATGAAACGCTGCCCGCCGTGTCCAGTCCGCAGGGCTTACCCATACTGCCGGTAACTTCCTGGGATAATGTGTTTTCCGCGGCGTTGGAAGCCTCTCTCGCCGGCCTCATGCTGGCTTTCCTGCCCAAACGTCGTTGGTACCTGGGCCAGTCGCGGACCGTGCGCCAGGTGGACATTGTCGACGTGATCCCGCTCCCGGAAAGCGCCGCGCAAATCGTGCTGCTGCGCGTGAATTATACTCAGGGTCAGCCCGATCTTTACACGCTGCCCCTTTCGGTCGCGCAGGGCGAGAAGGCCGAAGAGGTGTCGCGTGAATCTCCGGAATCCCTCCTGGCCCGCTTGCAGCTTCCCGATGGCAGCGCCGGCATAATCTATAGCGCACTCTACGATCCGCAATTCGGCATCTCCCTGTTGAACGCCATTGCCCGCCGGCGGCGCGCCAAAGGCAGGTCGGGCGAAATCACGGCGGCGCACACGCCGGTTTTTCGCGAGATCTGGGGCCACGACCACCCGCAGCTTGCGCCCAGTCCCGTGCGTGGCGACTACAACCACTCCGCCCTGATGTTCGGCGACCATTTTCATTTGAAGTTGTTTCGCAAGGTTGAGCCGGACCGCAACCCGGAGCTTGAAATAGAACAATTCCTCACCCGTGAGGCCGGCTTCGACCACGCGCCGCGTATCGCGGGCTGGTTGGAGTACCGTACCGGCGCGCAGGAGCCGGTTACGCTCGGCATCCTGCGCGGCCGCGTGCAGTCCGAGGCCACCGGCTGGCAGTACACCATGGACAGCCTGGGCTTATTTTTCGATCGCGCTCTCGCCGCGACCTACGATGTCTCGACGCTCGCTGTGCCGCCGGCTTTCCCTGTCCCGTTGCGCATCGAACCGCCGCCGGAACTGGCCGAGCTGCTGGGCGACTATATCGAAATGGTACGTCTGCTGGGTAAGCGCACGGCGGAGATGCACCTGGCCCTGGCCAGCCGCCCGGACGACCCGGTCTTCGCTCCCGAACCCTTCACCGATTTCTACCGGCAATCGCTCTATCACGCCGCGGTCGTGCTATCCATGCGTACGTTTGAGCTTTTGCGGTCGACGCCCGTCGACGCGAATGCGCAAGCGGAGACCGGCTTGCTCCTCGATCGCGAGTCGGCTGTCAATCGCTGCTTGCAAGCCCTGCGCGACCACCGCATCAATGCCACACGCATCCGCCACCACGGTGACTATCATCTGGGCCAGCTACTCTACACTGGAAAGGACTTCGTAATTATCGATTTCGAAGGCGATCCGCACCGCTCCATCGGCCAGCGCCGCATCAAGGCCTGCCCCCTGCGAGACGTGGCCGGCATGCTGCGCTCCTTCGACTATGCCGCCCATGCCGCACTGCGCGGTGGCATCCCAGGCGTGGCCTCGCATCCGGATGCCGCCGCGACCCTGCGCGGTTGGGCCGCGTTCTGGTCCCGCTGGGTGAGTGCCTTGTTTCTGGCGTCTTATTTCAATACCGCCGGCCAAGCCGGCTTCCTGCCGGCCGGCAACGATGACAGACGTCTGGTCCTGCAGTTTTGTGTAGTCGAAAAAACGCTCGCGCAGTTGGGAAACGAACTGGCCCAGCGGCCCGACTGGGTGGGCGTCCCCGTGCATGGGCTACTTGAAGTCCTGGAATCGCAGTGACCGGTGCGGCGCCGCCTAAGGCAGCATCTGTCCCAACAGCTTGGCGTGATCCCGTAGCGGCGGCAGAATCCGCTCCAGCAGTTCGCTCGTGGATACGCGCGCCGCATGCACGCCGGAGTTCATGGCTGCCACCACCCGCCCGGTTTGAGATACGACCGGCGCCGCAATGGAACGCAAACCCAACTCCAGTTCCTCATCCACCAGCGCGAAGCCCTGGCTATGGACTTGCCGTACCACGGCTGCCAGCCGCCTGCGGTCGTGGATGGTCTTGGGCGTCACTGGCTTGAAAACGCTTTGCGCCAGATACGCGTCGAATTCTGGTTTGGGCAGCGCGGCCAACAGCACGCGTCCCATCGAAGTACAGTAGGCAGGCAATCGGCTGCCCGTCCCCAGGTCGATGGTCATCACCCGCTTGGGTGCAGATCGCGCCACGTACACGATCTGGTCTCCATCCAGCACACTCACCGAACAGGATTCGTGCAGGTGGGCGCTGAGTTGCTCGAGGATCGGCACGGCCAGCGTCGCGATCGAGTTTGAGGTGATGAACGAAAAACCCAGCCGTAGAATCCTGCTGGTCAGATGGAACATCGGCCCGGTGTGCTCGGCATAGCCCAGCGCTTCGAGCGTGATGAGCAGGCGGCGCGTGGCGGCGCGCGATAAGCCAGTCCGGCCGGCGACCTCGGAAACGCTCAGGCCCTTGCGCGCTTCGTGAAAAGCCTCGATCACTTGCAGGCCGCGCGCCAACGACAATACGAAATCCGGATCGCCTTTGGGCAGTGGCATAATTCCTTAGCGTAGCCGATAATCGCACAACGGTTCAGCCTCTTGACGGCGGCGCCCCAAAGGCGTTTTAATACCGAATAACGCACAGAAAACCGCTATTCGCACAATGGCTTCGATCGGACAATTAAAAGATGCCGTCGCCGAACTCGTCCACGACGGCGACACGGTGGCGCTCGAAGGCTTCACCCACCTGATTCCTTTCGCCGCCGGTCACGAGATTATCCGCCAGCAGCGCCGCAATCTGACCCTGATCCGCATGACCCCGGACCTGCTCTACGACCAGATGATCGGCAGCGGATGCGCGCGCAAGCTGGTGTTCTCCTGGGGCGGAAATCCCGGAGTCGGCCCACTGCACCGCCTGCGGGATGCGGTCGAGCACGATTGGCCGCACGCGCTCGAAATCGAAGAGCACAGCCACGCCGCTATGGCGCACGCCTACGCGGCCGGCGCGGCGGGCATGCCCAGCGCCTTCTTCCGCGGCTACCTGGGCACCGATCTGCCAGCCGTGAATCCGAACATCCGCTTCGTAGATTGCCCCTTCACCGGCGAGCGCCTGGCATGCGTGCCTGCGCACCGGCCGGATGTGGCCATCATTCACGCGCAACGCGCGGACTCCCGCGGCAACGTGCTGCTCGAAGGTATCGTTGGCGTGCAGAAGGAAGTCGTACTGGCGGCGCGGCGTTCCCTGGTGACGGTCGAGGAGATCATCGACTTGGCGCCCGCGAGTCCCAATGCGGTGATACTGCCTTCGTGGACCATCAGCGCCATCGCCCTGGTTCCCGGCGGCGCGCATCCCTCCTATGCGCACGGCTATTATTCGCGCGATAATTCCTTCTACGCCGCGTGGGATGAAATCGCCAAGGATCGTGATACGTTCTCAGCGTGGATGCGGCGACAGGTGTTCGAACAAGGTCCGGAAGTTTTTGCCGCGCGCGCGGGAATTCGCCCATGAGTTACAGCGCAACGGAAATGATGACCATCGCCGCCGCGCGCGCCTTGTGTAACCGCGACGTTTGCTTCGTGGGCATCGGTCTGCCTTCGGCGGCCTGCAACCTCGCCCGGCTGACGCATGCGCCCGGCGTGACGCTGGTCTACGAATCCGGAACTATCGAAACGCGCCCTTCCGTGTTGCCCCTTTCGATAGGCGACGGCATACTCTGCGAGACGGCGCTGACCACCGTCTCGGTGCCGGAGATGTTCCAATACTGGCTGCAGGGCGGACGCATCACGGTAGGTTTCTTGGGCGGCGCGCAGGTGGATCGCTTCGGCAATTTGAACAGCACCGTAATCGGTGATTATGGCCGCCCGCATGTGCGGCTGCCGGGCGCGGGCGGCGCGCCGGAGATCGCCGCGTGTTGCGGCCGCATCTTCATCGTGATGCGTCACCATCCACGCGCCTTCGTAGAGAAGCTGGATTTCCTCACCACGCTGGGACACGGGCCGACCGGGCGCGAGCGGCGCGAACTCGGCATCCGCACGGCCGGCCCTACGCTGCTGGTAAGCGACCTTTGCCTCATGCAGCTGGACCCCGATACTAACGAGTTCGTGGTCGCGTCCCTGCACGCCGGCGTGACCCGCGCCCAAGTGCGGGACAATACGGGATGGGACGTGCGGTTCGCCGCGGAGCTTCTGGAGACCCCGCCACCCAGCGCGCACGAACTGGAAACGCTGCGCGACCTGCAGGCCCGCACCGAAAGGAGCATGGCTTGAAAATCTATCCACGCCCGGAGCCTGGCGATCAACCCTCACTGCTGCATCCGCCATATGCTTCGACGGTGCGGCGCGCGCCTGCCCGGCCTCCCATCCTGTTGCCGCACACGCAGTCGGAACTCACCGGCCCGCTCTTTGGGCACAGTCCGGTCGGCGAGGTGGATAATGACCTGACGCGGCAGCACGCGGGCGACCCCATCGGCGAGCGCATCATCGTGGCCGGCCGGGTGATCGACGAGGACGGCCGCCCGATTCAGCACACGTTGATCGAGCTATGGCAAGCCAACGCGGCGGGCCGCTACGCGCATGCCATCGATAATCACACCGCGCCGCTCGATCCGAATTTCACGGGCGCGGGCCGCACCCTCACCGACGAACACGGGAATTACCGGTTTGTGACAATTAAGCCGGGCGCGTATCCGTGGCGCAATCACCCGAACGCCTGGCGGCCGGCGCACATTCACTTCTCGCTGTTCGGACCGTGCTTCATCACGCGTCTGGTAACCCAGATGTATTTTCCGCACGATCCGCTGATGCCCTACGATCCGGTGTCGCAATCGATTCCTAACGCGTGCGCGCGCCAGCGGTTGGTATCGAAGTTCGACATCGATCTGACGGAGCCGGAGTGGGCCCTGGGGTACCGTTTCGATTTTGTTTTGCGCGGGAGGGACGCCACGCCATTCGAGGGCCAGCGATGAAGCCCACGCACCGTGCGGCGGATGGCCTGTGCTGCCTGCCTTCGCAGACTGTTGGTCCGTTCTTCCATTTCGGACTAACGACGAACGCGGCGCAGGGGCGTCTGGCTGGCGCACAGGTGCAGGGCGAACACATCCGACTGCGCTTCACGCTGCTCGATGGCGAGGGCGTGCCGGTGCCCGACGGCATGCTCGAGCTGTGGCAAGCCGACGCGGTGGGCCGCTACAATCCGCCGGACTTTTGCGGTTTCGGCAGGCTGGCGACCGACGGGGAAGGAAAGTGCACGTTCGAAACAATTCGCCCGGGGCGTGTTCCAGACGGGGAGGGAGGCTGCCAGGCGGCGCACATCAGCGTTTCCGTATTCGCGCGCGGGCTGCTCGGACGACTGTGCACGCGCGTCTACTTCGCGGGCGACCCGGCGCTGGTCGAAGATCCGGTGCTGGCCCTCGTACCAGAAGGCCGCCGCCCGACACTGCTGGCGATCTGGCACGCGGAGGCCGGCGTCTGGGAGTTCGAAATTCATCTCCAGGGCGAAAAGGAAACGGTATTCTTCGATGTGTGACGGGAGGGCGGGCTTTAACCGGCGCGGGGCTTCAGCCCCGCTGTAGCATTTCAAGATGTCGTCGCGATTACTGAGAGCTCTGACCACCACCGAAGCCCTGGCGGATCTGTTCTCCGATGCCGGCGTACTCGAAGCCTTGCTAGCTTTCGAAACGGCCCTGGCGCGAGCGCAGGCCCGGCTGGGAATGATCCCGCAGTCCGCAGCCGAAGCAATCGGCCGGGCTGCCGTAGTCGAAGGTTTCGATGCCGCCGCCATCGCCCGCCAGGCGCGTGAATCGGCCAGCCTCGCGATTCCGTTCGTCGATGCACTCACCGCCCGCGTCCACGCCATCGATGAAACCGCCAGCCGCTTCGTACACTGGGGCGCCACCAGTCAGGACGCCATCGACTCGTCCATGATGCTGCTCTTGCAGCATGCACAACCCGTACTAACCGCGGATCACGCCCGGTTGGAACGGTCCCTGCGCGCGCTGTCCGATCAACATGCCCACACCGTAATGCTGGCGCGCACGCTGTTGCAGCCCGCGCCACCGATCACATTCGGATACAAGGTGGCCGGCTGGTACGGCGCGATTCACCGCAGTTGGCGCAGGCTGTGTAGCGCATTCACCGAAGCCGTAGTGCTGCAATTTGGCGGCGTCGCAGGCACGCTTGCATCCTATGGAACCCAGGGCCCGGCGCTAGCGCGCGAGCTTTCCGAAGAACTCGCCTTACCCCTTTGCGAAGCGCCCTGGCACGCGCATCGCGACCGGCTGGCGGCACTGGTGACGAGTTGCGGGATTTACGCCGGGGCACTGGGGAAGATCGCGCGTGATATCGCCCTGCTCATGCAAGCAGAAGTCGGCGAAGTGGCCGAAGTGGGCGGCGGGTCGTCTGCCATGCCGCACAAGCGCAATCCTTCCGGATGTGTAATCGTGCTGGCCGCCGCTACCCGCATACCGGGCTTGGTAGCTGCATTCCTGGCGGGCATGCTGCAGGAACATGAACGCGCCGCGGGCGGATGGCAGGCCGAGTGGGAAACAGTGGCGGACGTGGTCCAGGCCACCGGCAGCGCCTTGGCCGCGGCGGCGGATGTCATCGCCGGACTCAGCGTTTTCCCGGATCGCATGCGGGCCAACCTCGATGCTCTGCACGGCACGGTCTTCATGGAGCGGGTGAATATGCCGATCGCGCCAATACCCGGCCGCGCCGAAGATTATCTGGGCGCGGCGGAGGAATTTCGCAGGAGGTTGCTCGAAAGCTAACATGCCCCTGATTCAGGCAAACGGGTTGTTCCATTACTACCGCGTAGACGGCTGCGATGACAGCCCTGCGCTGATCTTTGCCCACTCGCTCGGCTGCGATCACAGCCAGTGGGACGCCCAGTCGGTGCAGCTTCAACCGCACTTCCGCGTGATCCGCTATGATCTTCGCGGCCATGGTGCCACTCAGTCGCCGGCCGGCGACTACTCGATCGAGATGCTGGCTCGGGATGCGCTCTCGCTCGCGGATGCCCTGGCTGTCGAGCAGTTCGCATTTTGCGGCTTGTCGCTGGGCGGTATGATCGGCCAGTGGCTCGCGGCGCACGCACCGGATCGCCTCACGCACGTGGTGCTGGCCAACACCTCGGCCAGATTCCCCGATCCCAGCGTCATGGATACGCGCCGCCGCACGGTGCTCGAAGGCGGCATGGCAGCGGTTTTGGATGCGGTCATGCAGCGGTTCTTCACGTCCGAACGCCTGGCCGCAAGTCCGCCGGCGGTCGTGAACATCCGCCGCATCGTGCAGGCTACCAATCCGGCAGGCTACGCGGGCTGCTGCGCTGCCGTGCGCGATATGAATCAAACCGCCATTCTGGAATCCATTCGCGTGCCTACATTGATCATCGTCGGCGATCGCGATGTCTCCACGCCCTGGGAGGGTCACGGCGAGGTGCTGGCACGCGGCATCCCCCACGCACGGGTGCAGCATCTTCCCACCGCGCATCTATCCAACATCGAACGGCCGCACTCGTTCTCGGCTGCGCTGCTACGCTTTCTCTCCCCGGTCGGGGGTGACGCACCGGCGTCCGGAATGAAGAAACGCCGCGCCATTCTGGGCGACGCGCACGTGGACCGCGCCATCGCATCCGCCACGGATTTTACGCGCGCGTTTCAGGAATTGATTACGCAATATGCCTGGGGCGCCGTGTGGCAGCGTCCGGGTCTCGACGACCGCACGCGGCGGCTGCTGACATTGACCGCGGCAGCCGCTCTTGGCCGCTGGGAAGAGTTTCGCCTGCACGTCCGAACGGGCCTCGAGCGCGAGCTGGAGCCTTGCGATCTTGAAGAAGCCCTGCTCCAGCTCGCTGTGTATGCCGGCGTTCCAGCCGCCAACACCGGGCTTCAAATCGCCGCCGAGGAGATGGCGAAATCGTAATTATGCAACGCACCGTTCCACCCTTCCGCGCCGATCATGTCGGCAGCCTGCTGCGGAGTCCCGAAGTAACAGAGGCGCGCTCCCGGCACGAAAGCCGCGCCATTAGGGCGGACGAATTGAAGGCGATTGAGGACCGCGCTATCGAAGCGCTGATCGCCAAACAGGCTGAAATCGGACTGCGCAGCGCCACCGACGGCGAGTTCCGCCGCGCCATGTGGCATTTCGATTTCCTGGAACGGCTGGATGGCTGCGAGCCATACACGCCCGAGAGCGGCATCGCCTTCAAAGGTACGGCCACGAAAGCGAAGGGTGTGCGCGTGGTGGGAAAGCTCGGCTTCAGCGGCCATCCCATGCTTGAGCATTTCCGGTTCCTGCGCGCGCATACCATTACGGCGACGCCTAAGATGACCATTCCATCCCCCAGCGTGCTGCACTTTCGCGGCGGACGGAAAGCGATCAGCGAAGCCGTGTACCCCCGCCTGGATGAGTTTTACGACGATCTGGGCCAGGCCTACAACGGCGCGGTGCAGGCGTTTGCCGCCGCCGGTTGCCGGTACCTGCAGCTCGATGAGACGAACCTGGCGTATCTTTGCGATCCGGAACAGCGCCGGATGGTGCGCGGGCGCGGCGAAGATCCAGATCAACTCCCCGCCACTTACGCGCGCATGATTAACGCCGCAATCGCGTGCCGGCCCGCGGATATGACCATCGCCATGCATCTGTGCCGCGGCAATTTCCGCTCGAGTTGGATCGCGCAGGGCGGCTATGAACCGATCGCCGAGATTCTGTTCAACGGTATCGCCGTGGATGGCTATTTCATGGAGTTCGACAGTGAGCGCGCCGGCGGTTTCGAGCCGCTGCGGTTTGTGCCCAAAGGCAAGACGGTAGTGCTGGGCCTAATCACCTCGAAGACCGGTGAGTTGGAGTCGAAGGACGAAATCAAGCGGCGCATCGATGCGGCTACGCGGTATCTGGATCTCGACCAGCTTTCGCTCAGCCCGCAGTGCGGATTCGCCTCGACCGAAGAAGGCAATCTGCTCACGCACGATCAGCAGTGGGCGAAACTGGCGCGCATCGTGGAAATCGCGGACGAGGTTTGGGGGCGCTGACCGCATGCTCCGCCTGGCGCGCCGTGTTCGCGATGTCGACATGCTGCCCACGGCAGCCGAATTCGACTATCGCCCGAACGGCGTGATTTACGTGCGCTCGCCGCACGCCCTGGGCGCGTATCCGCCGCGCATCACAGAACGCCTGGAATATTGGGCCGCGCACGCGGGCGGCCGCACATTCCTGGCGCGCCGCAATGCGGCCGGCGATTGGGACAGGCTCACATATGCGGAGACATTGGCGTGCGTGCGGGCCATCGCGCAGGGGTTGCTCGACCGCAAGCTCTCGCCCGCACGGCCTATCGCGATTCTATCGGGCAACAGCCTCGACCACGCGCTGCTGGCTCTGGCCGCGCTCTATACGGGCATCCCGCACGTGCCCATCGCGCCGTCTTATTCACTGGCGGCCGCGGATTTCACCACTCTTCGTTATGTGTGGCAGCTGATCGAGCCTGCATTGGTCTTCGCCGATAGCCCCGCTTACGATGGCGCCCTCGCCAGCGTGGCGCAGGGCGGCGCAGAAGTCGTGCGCAGTTCCGCCGCGCTCGCCGCTGATCGGGTTACGGCCGCGGTAGATGAGGCGCACGAACGCGTGGGACCGGACACCATCGCGAAAATTCTGTTCACCTCCGGCTCCACCGGACACCCCAAGGGCGTCATCATGACGCAGCGCGCGTGGTGCGCGAACCTGCAAATGATCCGCTCCGTGCTGCGCTTTCTGGCCGCCGAGCCGCCGGTCCTCTGCGACTGGCTGCCCTGGAACCACACCTTTGGCGGCAATCATAATTTCGGCATCGCGCTCTACAATGGCGGCACGCTGTACATCGACGATGGCAAGCCCACCCCCGCGCAGTTCCCGGCCACAATCGCCAATCTGCGCGAGATCGCCACCACGGCGTATTTCAACGTACCCAAGGGATTCGAGATGCTGGTGTGCGCGCTGCGCGCCGACGCGGCCCTGCGCCGCACGTTTTTCAGCCGCCTGCGCATCGTGTTCTATGCGGCGGCCGGGCTCAAGCAGGAAGTCTGGGACGATCTGCAGGATCTGGCCTACGAGACTTGCGGCGAAGAGGTCCTCATGATCACCGGCCTGGGTGCCACCGAGACCGCGCCGGCAGCGTTGTTCACGGGTAAAGAAGGCGCGTCCGCCGGCCGCGTGGGCCTGCCGATTCCGGGCGTGGAACTGAAGGTCGTGCCGCTCGAAAACAAGATGGAAGCGCGCGTGAGAGGGCCGAACGTCACGCCCGGCTTCTGGCGCAATGCCGGCCTCACGCGCGCCGCATTCGACGAAGAAGGTTTTTACCGCATGGGCGACGCGGTGCGCTTCGCCGATCCAGCCGATCACTTGCAGGGCTTCACGTTCGACGGGCGACTCTCGGAGGATTTCAAGCTGTCCACCGGCACGTGGGTGAATGTGGATCTGGTGCGGAGCAGGTTTCTGAAACACTTTGGAGACCTGGCGCAGGACGTGGTAATCGCCGCGCCGGATCGCGATTTCGTCGCCGCGTTGGTGTTCCCCAATTCGCCGGCGGAGCGGGAGCGCCTGCAGTGTTTGCTCGACGAACTCGCCGCGGGAAGCACAGGCAGTTCCACGCGCGTGGTGCGCATGCTCGTGCTCGCAGATCCGCCGTCGCTCGACGCACGCGAGATCACCGGCAAGGGCAATATCAACCAGAAGGCGGTGCTCGAAAACCGCACCGCGCTGGTCGAGGAACTGTACGCGGCCGCGCCCTCGGCGCGCGTCATCGAAATTACCGGAGGCCATCCCGAATGAGTATCCACGCGTCCAATCTCACCGCCATCGATGTGCACGTCCACATTGAGCAGACCGTAGAGCCGTCCGCCGCCGACGAAGCCGCCCGGAATTATTTCGGCGACAGCGGCGCCCCACGCGACCTGTCTTCGCTTGCGGAATATTACCGTTCGCGCCGCATGGCCTGCATCGTTTTTTCGGTGGATGAAAGGCTGTCCGGACGGCCGCAGGTTTCGAACGACGCCGTCGCGCAGTTCGCCGCGGACAATTCCGATATCGCCATCGCATTCGCCAGTATCGATCCCACGCGCGGACCGGAAGCCGTACGCGAGGCGCGCCGCCTGGTCTCGTCGGGCGCCGTGCGCGGCCTGAAGCTGCACCCGCCCATGCAGCAGTTTTTTGCCAACGACCCGATCGCCTATCCGTTGTATGAGGTCTTCGCCGAAGCGCGCCTGCCGGTGCTGTTCCACACCGGCCACAGCGGCATTGGAACGAATATGCCGGGCGGCGGCGGAGTGCGGCTGAAGTACGGCAATCCGATGCCTATCGACGATGTGGCGGTGGATTTTCCAGATCTGCCCATCATCATGGCGCACCCCTCGTTTCCCTGGCAGGACGAAGCGATTTCGATTTGCCTGCACAAGCCTTCCGTATATATCGATCTCTCCGGCTGGTCGCCCAAATATTTTTCGCCCACGCTGGTGCAGTACGCCAACACGCGGCTGAAGCACAAGGTGCTGTTTGGATCGGACTACCCGTTCATCACGCCGGACCGATGGCTGGCGGATTTTGAGAAGATCGCGATTCGGGATGACGTGCGGCCGCTGATCTTGAAGGAGAATGCGATGCGGCTCTTTGGGCTGGACAACGGCTGATCCGCGGCGCGTGGCAAGGCCCTGAGCCCCTGGGCGTCACAAGCCTGGCCTGCCCCAGAGCCAACAGGTATAATTAAGTACGTGAGAATGCTCCTATCCGTCCTGGTGTGCCTTGTCCTGGCGGGCTGCCGTCACAACATGCAGAACGAAGACGCCGTCAAGCGGGGCATCATGGATTATCTCTCCGGGCGCCGGGACCTGAACATCGCTTCTATGAGCGTGTCGGTTACCTCCATGGTGTTTCGGCAAAATGAGGTGTATGCCACGGTAACATTCTCGCCCAAGGGGTCCGAAGCGGGGCAGCCCATGTCCATTGCTTACACGCTGGAGAAGCAGGGCGACCGCTGGGTGGTGAAACCTCGCGCTGGAAGTGGCAATCCGCATGGAGGCATGGGCGCCAACCCGCACGGTAGCATGGGCATGCCGCCCGCCGGCGGCGGTTCCCCGGGAGCGCTGCCTCCCGGACATCCTACAGTCCCCCCGCCGAGCCCGCAATGAAGCTGGTCGCCATACTGGGCGGAGGTCCGGCGGGAGCCTTCACTGCCGAGCGGCTGGCATCCGCGGGTCTTAACGCCGTGGTGTTCGATGAAAAGCTGGCGTGGGAAAAGCCGTGTGGCGGCGGGCTCACCTACAAGGCCTATCACACTTACCCGTTTCTGATCGAAAATAGCACGCCCAAGAGAGTGGTTACGGAAACGATTCTGGCCGCACCGCGGGCCAAGGCCGCCACCCTGCATTTGAGCGAACCGCTGCTGATCTATTCGCGCCTGGATCTGAATCGCATGATGCTGGAGCGCGCCGAACGCGCCGGCGCCCGAATCGAAAAGGCGCGCGTGCTCGAAATCAGCCGGGCAGGGATGGGATGGCGCTTGCGCACCAGCGGGGGAACGCTGGACGCGGACTTCTGCGTGATCGCTACCGGCGCGCGCAACCCGCTGCGCGATTTCGGCACACAGCTCACCTCGCGCGATTCCATGTCCGCGCTGGGCTATTACGTGCCGGGCGATCAGGCGCAGATCGACATCCAGTTTCTGCCCCAATTGGAAGGCTACATCTGGATCTTTCCGCGCTGCGGGCACCTCTCGGTGGGTATCTGCGGCAAGGGCGAGCCGGCCGCTTCGCTGCGCAAACGCCTGGAAGATTACATGGCGCACCGGGGCCTGCGCTGGAAAGGAGCGGCGTTTTATAGTCACCTGCTGCCGTCGCTCGAAACCGCAGCCTGGAAGAAGAATCGCGTCGCCGGCGATGGCTGGCTGGCGGTGGGCGATGCCGCCGGGCTGGTCGATCCGGTCACCGGCGAAGGCATCTATTATGCGCTGCGTTCGGCGGATCTGGCGGCCAAGGCACTGCTCTCGGAACTGGGCAGCCTTGCGGAAAAGCTGCAGGCTTACCGGCGTATGTTGCGCCGCGATTTTGCCGCCGACCTGGAGTTTGGCTCGCGGCTTGCCAAGCGTGTTTTCCTGGGGAGATTTCTTTTCGGCTCCGTGCCTGCGCGCATGGTGCAGTTCACGCGGCGCAGCACCCGGTTCAGCAGCGTAATGCAGGATCTGTTCGCCGGCACGCAGCCTTACCTGGGCCTGAAGAACCGGCTCCTGCGCAATTTGAACGGCAGCCTGTACGAGATCGCCATGAGCCTGGGACTCAGCCGCCTGCTGCCCGGCAAATTGCAATCATGACGTCCGCCAAATCGGAAGCCGCCTTTCACAGGGCGCAGCAAGTGATTCCCGGAGGCGTCAACTCTCCGGTGCGCGCCTTTCGCGGCGTCGGTGGCACGCCGCCCTTCATCGCCCGCGGCCAGGGATCGCACATCTTCGATATCGACGGCAACGAGTACATCGACTATGTGGGCTCCTGGGGGCCGCTGCTGCTGGGTCACCGGCATCCCGCGATTGTGGAAGCCGTCCAGCAGGCGCTTGAGACGGGCACCAGTTTCGGCGCGCCTACCGAACGCGAAAGCGATCTGGCCGAAGCCATACGCGAAGCGGTGCCTTCCATGGAGATGGTGCGGCTGGTCAATTCCGGCACCGAAGCCACCATGTCGGCGATCCGGGTGGCCCGCGGGTTTACCGGCCGCGACCTCACCGTCAAATTCGAAGGCTGCTACCACGGCCACGTCGATTCGCTGCTGGTGAAGGCCGGCTCGGGTCTGGCCACGCTGGGCATCGCCGATACGCAGGGCGTGCCGAAAGGCTTCACCGATACGACGCTGCCGCTGCCGTTTAATTCGGTGGACGCGGTGGAAGCCGCATTTCGCAAGCACGGCGATCGCATCGCTTCGGTGATTGTCGAGCCGGTGGTCGGCAATATGGGATGTGTTCCGCCGCAACCCGGCTTCCTGCAAGCGCTGCGTGAAATCACCGCGCGGTACGATGCGCTGCTCATCATGGATGAGGTGATGACTGGCTTCCGTGTGGCTTTCGGCGGCGCGCAGGCACGCTTCGGCATCCGGCCCGATATGACCACGCTGGGCAAAGTGATCGGCGGGGGACTACCGATCGGCGCCTACGGCGGGCGCGCCGATATCATGCGCTGCGTAGCGCCGCTAGGGCCGGTTTACCAGGCTGGCACGCTTTCGGGCAATCCGCTGGCAGTGGCAGCGGGCCTGGCGATGCTGCGGTACTTGAAGGCCCATCCGGAAGTCTACGACGAGCTGGAGGACAAATCGGCGGCCATCGCGAACGCCGTGCCCGCGGGCGCCCTGGTGAACCGCGTGGGAGCCATGTTCACCTGGTTCTTCACGGACCAACCGGTGACGAATTGGGAATCCGCCAAGCGTGCCGATACGGCCAGGTTCGCGGCGTTCCATCGCCGCATGCTGGAGCAGGGCATCTACCTGCCGCCTTCGCAGTTCGAGGCGGCATTTGTTTCCGCGGCGCATACGGATGGGGATATCGCCAAGACCCAGGACGCTGCGAGAAACGCTTTTGTGAGCACGGACTAATAACCGGGTGACGTCAGTCAAACGTGCAGAGTCCAGGATTCTCCGATTCAACGCCGCGTACGGAGAGTCGATGGCGAGCGTTGTTCTTGCCAACGATCGGCAACGAAGGGGAACTCGACTACATCACCGCGCAGGGTTTCTGGATCTGTGTCGGGGTCGCCGGAGCGACGCTTGTGGCCAGCCTGTTCCATGGCTCCAAACTGGATTGCGGCGCACGGGGCCTTCGACCAGCAACTCTCGGCGCCCCCGCCGCGGCTGAATCAAACCCTCGGTGGCAAACTGTCCGACCAGCTTCCGACGTTCCCTTTGGCCGAAGGGCAGATTCGTTTTTTATGTGCTGGCCTCGCTTGAGGGTAGGTTTATTGCTGTTTTCCCTCTTCGCTCCAGGCGCTGCAGGATTGGCTGGCTGAGGCTGCCTGCACGACCTTTATCTGCGCATCGCGTGCAACAGCTTTCGCGCGGAGAAACTTACGATGGCAAAGAAAACTCCGAAGCTGATGGTGATCACCGCCAGCCGCCGGCCGCGCGAGAGGTAGCGTACGTTCGGCTGTTCCAGAAGGACGCGGAGACGCACTTGGGCCGGCCGCGGCGCGAGGTTCTCAATGGCGATGTAGGTGTCCGGATCGTGTATCGAGATGCGCAGCGCGCCGCGCGGGCCGGCGGGCGTGGCGGCGATCTCTTCGTGGTCACGATTCACCCGCCAGGCGTTCAAATCCGCCTCGCTAAGCAGCACCAGCCGGACCCGCGCGTCGGGCTGGACGGATTGAAAAACGCAATCCACCATGGCGGGTTGCCGCGTCAGGGGACGGGCCACATAACGCCAGTCACTCGCGGGGATCTCGAATTTCTCGTCAATCAAGTCCACGTGCGACAATGCGGCTAACACAAATAGCAGCGCGACCGTCATTTCGTTAAAATGGGGGCCATGGACCACAGTATGGCACATAGGCATTGGGGGCCAAGCCGGACATGACAGGTTGGAAGAGTACGCTCAGTTGGATCGGCGCGATTTTACTGGCACTGGTGTTTCTGGTCTCTGGTCTTTGGAAGCTGACGGATGCTTCCGGCGCGGCCGTACGCATGGCCCAGGCGCGCGTTCCGCAGTCGCTGAGTCTGGCGGCTGCCATCGGCTTCGGGATCGCCGAAACGTTCGCCGCCGTTTTGCTGTTGGTGCCGCGCTTCCGGCGCTGGGGCGCGTGGCTGGGCGGCGCTTTGTTGGTTGCGTTTATGATCTTCATCGGAGTCAACTACAACGCGCTACACGGCGCGGAGTGCAGCTGCTTCCCCTGGGTAAAGCGCGCCGTGGGTCCGGGCTTTTTTGTCGGCGACGGCATTATGCTGGCGCTGGCGGCGGTCGCGGGTATCTGGGCTCGCCGCGCGCAAAACCTGCGGGCCGCCATCACGGTTCTGGGCGCGATTGCCCTATTCGCCGCGGGCTCATTCGGTGTGGCGGCAATGCGCCAGACCGGCACCAAAGCACCGGACACCGTGACGGTGAACGGCCAACCATATTCGCTCCAGGAAGGTAAGATCCTCATCTTCTATTTTGACCCGGAATGCCTGCACTGCCTGGACGCCGCCAAGCGCATGTCGCATTTCAACTGGGGCGATACGCGCATCGTGGCGGTGCCCATCAACGTGCCGCAGTTTGCGCAAGGTTTTCTCGAAGATACACACTTGAAGGCCCTGATCTCAAATGACTTGCCGCAGTTGAAGAAGATCTTCCCGTTTGTGAGCGCCCCGGCCGGCGTGGCGCTGGTGAACGGCCGTGAGAAAATGGCGCTCACTCAATTCGAAGATCCCGAGCCGGCGGAGACCCTGAGGAAGATCGGCTTCATAAATTAAGCACTATATTACTTCGCGCCTTGCGATGAGTTTCACGCGGCAGGCACGCTGCCATCCACCTCGACCACCAGCGGGTTCACCTGAGCGGTGCTCTTCTAACCTTAATTCGAATCGGACACGCCAGCTTCCGTGCGCCGCCTCCACGGCGCCACCGCGTGCATAGGAGCGACCGCCTGGGCACCATCTGATTCGCCGCGCTGACCTCCGGCGAACTGACGCAGCACACGATTGACGCCCCGGCGATCCACTGCACGCCGTGCCTTCCTGTGAGCAGGGAGATGCGCGAAACTCGCGCGCGCTTCCGGCTGGTGGTGCCCACCAAGATCCTGGTGACGAGCGGCGAGCTGGTTACGGCAACGACGTGGCATCGCTATTACTGAGCGCATGACGGTTTTCACCGCGCATTTGCGCAATGCGTAGTGCAGGCTCCTCCGGCCGCTCTTCCGATGGTCGTGGGCGGCGCTCTTCACTGGGCGTAGCCCGCGATCTCGCCGGATGATGTCAGAATACCAAGCATACCAAGCTTGCCTGAATAAGGAGACTCATGTCGAACACCGAACGAAATTCGGAGGGATGCGTGGCGGCCGGCCGGCGCGAGGTCAGAGGAACACGGCTGCCGGCAGACTCTCCAGGCTCGCAACAGAACTGGCATCTGTTATGGCTTGCGTGCGTACTAACCGTGCCGGCCATCACACCGGCGGCGGCCCAGACACCGAGCGAAGTCGTGCTGCACAATTTCGCCAGCCCGCCGAAAGGGTCATCGCCCGTTGCCGGTGTGATTCGCGACTCGTCAGGCAATCTCTACGGGACCACCCCTTATGGCGGCTCATCGAACTGGGGCGTTGTATTTAAAGTCGATACGGCCGGCCATGCAAAGGTGCTATACAATTTCACGGGAGGCGCCGACGGCGGCTACTCTTCCGCGGGAGTGATACGCGATTCGTCGGGTAACCTGTACGGGACCACTGCCCTCGGCGGCGCAGCGAACGTCGGCGTGGTCTTCAAGCTCGACAAGTCCGGCCACCAGACTGTTCTGCACAGCTTTACGGGCGCGCCCGACGGAGCTTACCCGTACTCCGGCGTGGTCTTCGACCCCGCGGGTAATTTGTACGGCACCGCTTACTCTGGAGGTTCAGGCCATGGAGTTGTGTACAAGCTGGACCCGTCGGGAAATGAGACGCTGTTGTACACCTTCACCGGCGGCCCGGATGGAGGACTACCGGACGGTGGTGTGATCCTAGATCCGGCAGGCAATCTCTATGGAACTACTTTGATCGGAGGCGCCGCGGGCCTGGGCGTGGCTTTTAAACTGAATGCGGCCGGAAATTTGAGAGTGCTGCACAGCTTTACCGGCGGCGCCGATGGTTGCGAAGGCAAGCAGTTGATCCGCGATCCCTCGGGCAACCTTTACGGGACCAGTGGATGTGGGTCCGCGGGCGCGGGCGTGGTGTATCGTATCGACAAGAACGGCAATGAATCGCTGCTCTACACCTTTACAGGCGGCGACGATGGTAGTTTTCCAACCGGAGGTTTGGTCCTCGATGCCGGAGGCAATCTCTACGGCACTACCGTAGCTGATACCTTCCTTCACGAATCGGGTCTGGTCTATAAGGTGGATCCGGCCGGCAATGAGACAGTGCTGTATCGTTTCACGGGCGGAAGCGACGGAAGCAACCCCACCGGCGCTCTAATCCGGGACGCCTCAGACAACCTCTATGGCGTGACCAATGCCGGCGGTACTGCGGGATTGGGTGTGGTTTACGAGTTGGACATCACCGGCCACCAGAAAGTGCTGTACAACTTCCAGGGTGCGACTGATGGAAGCTCGCCTCAGGGAGGTTTAATACGCGATAAGGCTGGTAACCTGTACGGAGCGGTCACCGGTGGCGGCGTGGAGAACGCCGGCGTGGTGTTCAAACTGGATGCGGCCGGCCACGAGAAACTGCTGCATACATTCTCGGGGGCCGACGGGAGAAGCCCGTACGGGGATTTGGTCCGCGACTCACAAGGCAGCCTCTACGGAACAACGTATAGTGGCGGCACCGCGAACGCCGGCTTGGTATACAAGCTCGATTCGGTTGGCGACCTGACAGTCTTATACAACTTCACCGGCGGTTTGGACGGAGGTGGTCCCCAGGCCGGGGTCGCCCGCGATCCGGCCGGCAACTTGTATGGGACCACGTCCTATGGCGGTAGTGGGAGCGTGGGCGTGGTTTACAAGCTCGACACAGACGGCCATGAGACGGTGCTGCACAACTTCAGCGCCTTGGGCGGACCCACCGGTGCTGGGGTGGTCCTGGATTCCGCCGGCAATCTCTATGGGACGATCCTGCACGGGAGTAATGGGAACACCTCGCAATACTACGGACAGGTGTACAAGCTCGACCCGACCGGGTTCGAGACCGTACTGTATAACTTCACCGGTGGAACCGACGGGGTTTTCCCGAATTCCGGTGTGATCCTCGACTCTGACGGTAATCTCTATGGGACCGCCCTATCGGGTGGCACAGCCGGGTGGGGAGTGGTGTACCGGGTAGATAAATCTGGCCAGGAAAAAGTGTTGTACAACTTTCAGAATGAAACCGACGGCGCGAACCCTCAGGCAGGTGTAATCCGGAGTGATTCAGGCAAGATCTACGGAACTACGAGCTTCGGCAACGCAGGATTCTATGGTGTAGTCTTCGAACTGGATAATGGCGGCAATTTTACGGTGCTGTATAACTTCACGGACGGCGCCGATGGTGGCGGCCCCTTGGCGGGAGTAATCCGCGATTCGGCAGGCAACCTGTACGGGACTACTTATGGTGGAGGGAACCAGGGTGCCGGCGTAGTTTTTAAGCTCGTACCGCAGTAATGGGCCAGCAGCGGCCTCCACTACGACCTCCCAGGCCTCCGTGCCGCGAAGCTTTGCCGATGTGCGGCGGTGGTCTCTGAGCGCCAAAGGCGGTTCCCGTCCGGGACCCTCCGTCGCTCAAGCCACATTGCCCCGGGGTGTACAACAAGCGCCCGGTTCACGCGCGGGCGACTTCCCTGCCAAGGGCGGTCTGACGTCCTGTCGACGGTCAGGGTGCGCTATACCAACGCGGCTAGCCGCTCGACCACGTTCTTCAGCACCTCAGATGGGCGTTCAACTCCTCGCCGGCCGCCGCGTTTTCTTCCGAACTCGCAGCCGCCCGTTGGGTCACCTGCTCAATCTGGACCAGCGAATCGGCGATCTGGTCGATACCCCGCACCTGTTCTTGGCCGCCAGTCTCCACCTCGTCCACCAGCGTCTTCACCTGAACGGTGCTGCCCGTAACCTGGCGAATCGCTTCCGCCACCCGTTCCAGTTTGGTACTGCCTTCATTCGATCTGAGAATCGACTCGTGGATCAGCTCGGCTGTATCTTTGGCTGCCTGCGCACCGCGCTGGGCCAGATTGCGAACCTCATCGGCAACCACGGCAAAGCCCGCGCCGGCTTGCGCTGCGCGCGCCGCCTCCACTGCCGCATTCAAGGCCAGGATATTGGTTTGAAAGGCAATCTCATCGATCACTTTAATAATTTTTGAGATCTTATCGCTGGAGGTTCGGATCGCGTGCATCGAAGCGACCATCTCGTCCACCATCTGATTCGCCGCGCTTACCTCCCGGTCGACCTCCGCTGCCATGCCGGACCCGTCGTGGCATCGGCGGGTGTTGCTGTGAGTCGCCCCGCGAAGTTGCTCGGTGGCGGCGGAAGTTTCTTCGAGCGAGGCAGCTTGTTCGGAAGCGCCCTGAGCCAACGATTGGCTGGACGCGGCCATTTCATGGGATGCTCCCAGAACCTGGTCGCTGACCGATTTCATTTCGCCGGCGAACTGGCGCAGCACGCGATTGACGCCCCCAATGATCCACTGCACGCCGCCTCCTGCCAGCAGGCACAAGCCAATCAGCACGAATGCAATCAGGCGGTTGAGCGAGACTCGTGCGCGCGCCTCCCGGCTGGTGGCTCCCAGCTGATCCCGCTGATGAGTGGCGAGTTGATTCGCCGCCTTCGCCATGCTCTCCACCAGTGGATAGATCTGGTTGAGCATAATGTCATGCGCGGCGACGAAGTCCCCTGCGCACGCCAGTTTCAGGTACTTCTGATAGAGCGCCAGCCAATCCCGATGCCTGCGTCAATTTTGTCCAGCGACGGCCGCTCGCGGGTGGATATCAGCGGGCGCAGATCTCCAATTTTTCCTTTTAACTGGCCGGCGACCGAAGCGAACTCATGCGCTTGAGTCTCGACGGTGTCTGCGGCGTGACAGGCCGTACAGGCCGGGCCGCCGTGCTTATCGATCTGCCCGACCAGCGTGTTGATCAGCGAGATCTCAGTCTTCGTCGCATCGGCCCGCATCTGCTGAAAGCCCGTCCGCATGTCGCCCACCAGCTGCAACCTTTTCGCCGTATCGTTGACCGCCAGATCGAGCGAAGCACCCAGCCTTCCGATGGCACTCAGCGAAAAATAGCTCAACGCCAGCGCCAGCGGCAGCATCATCCCGAAACCGAGGAGCAATTTTGTTCGAATGTTTTGAAAGCTTGAAAATGATCCCTACCGAGACGCGAACCGTAATGGAGTGGTGTTCCCGCGCTTCAGACCCGGCGGCCTGTCCGCTCCCTTACGGTCGCGGCTCAGTGCGGTCGCGTTTCGCCCTGACGTAACGCGCGCCAGAATCCGGCGGCGCACCCGCCTTCGCCCCGCGCTACAGTAATATAGTCCTTCGCGCCATGACTCCCGAAGAAATTGAAGCTATCGTGGGCGGCTACCACGGTGATCCCTTCCGCATTCTCGGCCCGCACGCCGTCCGGAAACGCGGCGGACAGCCCCGTTGGGAAGTCCGCGCCTTCCTTCCGCAAGCCGAATCCGCCACGGTGCGCATCGGCGACGAGCTTATCCCTATGGAGAAGACCCACGAGGGCGGCTTCTTCTGCGCTTCCCTGGCCGGCAATCCATCCAAATACCTGATGCAAGCCAAGCTGTGGACCGGTCCCCTCATCGAGTTTGAGGACCCCTATCGCTTCGGCCCGCTAATTACCGATTTCGAACTGCATCTGCACACCGAAGGCACGCACTACGAAGCGTATCGCACGCTGGGCGCGCATTTGTCCGACGCGGATGGCGTCAAAGGCGTGCGCTTCGCGGTCTGGGCGCCCAACGCCGAAAGCGTCACGTTGGCCGGTGAGTTTAACCAGTGGGACACCCGCCGCCATCCCATGCGCCGCCGCAACGGTGGCGTCTGGGAGCTTTTCATCCCGGAACTCGGCGCGGGCACTTCGTATAAATACAACGTCCGCTCGCGCTTCGCTGCTTACCAGCAGCTCAAAGCGGATCCCTACGCGTTCGAGTCCGAGGTCCCACCCAAGTCCGCCTCCATCGTGTGGGATATCGAAAAATATCAGTGGCAGGACGCCGCCTGGATGGCAGAGCGCGGCCGCACCGACCTGCTCAAGGCGCCCGTATCCATTTATGAGGTACACCTCGAATCCTGGATGCGCGGCCCGCAGGGGCAGTTCCTGAGCTATCGCGAACTGGCCGTCAACTTGGTCGAATACGTCAAGCGGACGGGCTACACCCATATCGAGCTGTTGCCCATCATGGAGTATCCGTTTTCCGGCTCCTGGGGCTACCAGGTCATCGGTTACTTCGCGCCCACCTCCCGCTTTGGCGCGCCCGAAGACTTCATGTACTTCGTCGATCGCTGCCATCAGGCCGGCATCGGCGTGCTGGTGGATTGGGTGCCCGCCCACTTCCCCCGCGACGCGCACGGCCTGGTGTATTTCGATGGCACCGCGCTTTACGAACACGCCGATCCGCGTAAGGGCGAACAAAAAGATTGGGGCACGCTCGTCTTCAATTACGGGCGCAACGAGGTGCGTTCATTCCTGATCTCGAACGCCATGTTCTGGCTGAAGAAATATCATATCGACGGTTTGCGCGTGGATGCGGTCGCCTCCATGCTCTACCTCGACTATTCGCGCAAAGCCGGCGAGTGGGTGCCCAATCAGTACGGCGGCAACGAAAACCTGGAAGCCATCGATTTCATCCGCCGCTTCAACGAACTGGCGCACACCGTGCCGGGAGCCATCACCGTAGCCGAGGAGTCCACCGCCTTTCCGGGTGTGTCGAAACCGGTCTATCTCAACGGGCTGGGTTTCACCATGAAGTGGAACATGGGCTGGATGCATGACATGCTGAGCTACTTCAGCTACGATCCGATCTACCGGAAGTATCATCACAACGACATCACTTTCAGCATGCTGTACGCCTTCACGGAAAACTTCGTGCTGCCCATTTCACACGACGAAGTGGTCCACGGCAAGCGTTCGCTGATTAATAAGATGCCCGGCGACGAGTGGCAGCAGTTCGCCAATGCGCGTGCGTTCCTGGCTTACATGTATGCGCATCCCGGCAAGAAGCTGCTATTCATGGGACAGGAGATCGGGCAGCGCGAGGAGTGGTATCACAACGAAGGCCGCCGCTGGGATCTGCTGACTTTCGACTATCATCGGAAGCTGCAATTCCTGGTGGAGGAATTGAACCGGTTCTACCGCACCAATCCTGCTCTATATCAGGTGGACTTTCACCACGCGGGCTTCGAGTGGGTGGACTTTCACGACGTGGAACACTCCGTGATCGCGTTTTTGCGGCGTGCGGAGGATCCCCACGACTTTGTGCTGTTCTGCTGCAACTTCACGCCCGAGGTTCACGAAAAGTACCTGATCGGCGTGCCGGAGGAAGGCGTGTACGAGGAAGTGCTGAATACCGATTCGCACCTGTTCGGCGGCAGCAACCTGGGGAACGCCGGATGGGTCTCCTCGCGTCCGGTGCCGCAACACAACCGGCCGCAAAGTATCAGCGTTACGCTGCCCCCGCTGGCAGTAATAGCTTTCAGGAAAAGGTAGGACAGGCCTCCTGGCCTGTCCCATAGATGACCACCACACTACTTTGTTTCTTAACGTGCATAACTCCGGTGATAGCCGCAGACCTGTCCCCAGCCAACTGGCCCCCCGTTGAAAAGGCCCGCGCCGAAAGCCAGGAGCAAACCGTCTTCCCGGCAAAGGCGAGACTAGTGGAAGGCCGCTCCGCGCTTGTAGCCGCCACACTCTCTCCAATAGCAATCCGCGCAGGCATCGAATCGCTGAAACAGGGAGGAACCGCGGCCGATGGCGCCTCAACCATTGCCTTAACGCAAATAACCACCGCGCTGGGCTCTTATGTGTCCTACGCGGGAATCCTCCAACTCGTCTACTACGACAGTCACACGCGCAAGCTTTACTCGTTGGACGCCAGTTGGAACTCATACCTCTCCGAAACGGAGCCGAAGACCATCCCGCCGAACGACGATACGCCAGGAGCGCAAGGCCGCAAGACCCTCGTCCCCGGATTCATGGCCGGCATCGAAGCGATGCACAAACGCTTCGGCCGATTGCCGTTCAAGAGCTTGTTTCAGCCCGCCATCTGGTACGCCGAAAATGGAGTCACTGTCTCTCCGCTCCTCGGCAATTACTTCGCCAGCCGCGAGAAGTATCTCGCCCGGACTCCGCAGGGCCGGAACTTCCTGCACCAGGCCGCCGCCGACCGCATACCCAAGACCGGCGATCGTTTCATCCAGGCCGATCTGGCTCAAACGCTGCGCTCCGTGGCGCAGCATGGCGCCGCCTATATGTACACAGGCGAGTGGGGCCGCCAGTTCGTCGAGGCCGTGCGGCAGGAGGGTGGCCATGCGTCCCTGGAAGACATGCGGCGCTACCTGCCCGTTTGGGACGAGCCGCGCAGTACCACGTTCGGCGATCATACCGTCTTCGCCCCGGCCGGCAGCAACGAGGGCGGCCGGCAAATCCTGGAGGGGTTGAACCTCATCGAAGAAATGAAGCTCGACCGCGCGCAGCCCTACTTCAAAGACTGGACCACCTTCCGCGACCTCTCCGCTTTGTTGCAGTTCGTCGAACTTCAGGACTACACTCCGCCGGCGGTATCCGATCTCCAGCGCCGGAACGGGCTCCATTTCTCGCAGGAGGATCGTGTCACTAAGCCGTACGCCCGCGCCATGGCTCCCTTGCTGCAATCGACGCTGCAACCCGATCCGCCCCGCCACAGCGACGCGGTGGTCGTCGTGGATCGCTGGGGCAATGTTGCCGCTCTGGTGCACAGTATCAACACCGCGAACTGGGGCGCTACTGGAATCGTGGTGGGGGGCATACCCATCTCCGACCCGGCAAGCCTTCAACAATGGCGTCTGGCTGCCATCCAACCAGGCGATCGCGTTCCGAATGACATGGCGCCCGTCATCGTGATGCACGGTGCGAAGCCGGTTATGGCTGTGGCATCGGTAGGCGCTTCGCTGACCGCTGAAACCGTCAGGATCCTGCTGGGCGCGCTTGGCAACCGCCTGGATCTTCAAACTGTCATGGAAGCGCCTCCGCTGCTCAACAACTTCCAAGCGCCCAAAGCGGGCGAGACCGCGCTGCAGCGGACACAGTTTGTTCCGGAAGCCGCCTACGGCCCGGATTTTCTCCGCAATCTCGAAGCATCGGGAGTCTCGATCGGGAAAAACTCGAGGCTGGAGGTGTTAACTATAAAAGGAACCGCGGTAGTTGGCGTGTTCGACCCCGAAACCGCTATTTGGCGGACGGTGGAGACGCCGGCGTTGTTCGATTATGCGGGAGCCTACTAACGACAAACATGCCACAACGATACGACGCAATAATCATAGGCGGCGGCCACAACGGCCTGGTCACCGCCGCATATCTGGCCCGCGCCGGCCGCAAGACGCTGGTCCTCGAGCGCCGCGAGCTGGTGGGCGGTTGCGCCGTCACCGAGGAAATCTGGCCGGGCTACCGCGTTTCCACCGCTTCGTATCTGACCAGCCTTCTGCAGGAGCGCATCATCCACGATCTCGAGCTGCCGCGTTTCGGATATAAAGTAGACGCCAAAGATCCCGCCTTCTTCTCGCCATTTCCCGATGGCCGCTGCTTCTTCATGTGGCAGGACGGCCGCCGGACCCTCGAAGAAATCGCCAAATTCTCCAAGCACGATGCCGAAGTCTATCCCGCCTTCGAAGCCCAGCTGGAGCGCCTCTCGCAGGTGGTGGAATCGCTGCTGCTGACCACCCCGCCGCAATTCCCGCCGCGCGGCGTGGGCGACCTCATCGAGTATCTGAAACTGACAGGACGCCTGCGTAAGCTCGCGCCCGCCGACATGGTGGCGCTCGTCAAAATCTTCACGCAAAGCGCCGCCGAGTTGCTCGATGAATGGTTTGAATGCGAGGAGGTGAAAGTCACCCTGGCCACCGACGGCGTCATCGGCGCGAACGGCGGCCCGCGCTCCCAAGGGACCGCGTACATCCTGATGCATCACGTTATGGGCAGCGTGGCGGGTCACCGCGGATTATGGGGCTTCGTGCGCGGCGGCATGGGCGCCGTATCTGAAGCCATCGCGAGCGCTGCACGAAGTCACGGAGCGGTCGTTCGCACTAACGCCGCCGTCGAAAAGATCCTGGTGCGCGACGGGCGCGCCCGCGGCGTGGTGCTGGAGGGCGGGGAAGAGATCGAGAGTGGAGTGGTAGCTTCCAATCTGGATCCGCATGTGACATTCCTGCGGCTTCTCACTGAGCGCGACTTGCCGCCGGATTTCGTGTCGTCCATCCGCCGCTTTCGCACTGAAGGCACCTCGTGCAAGATCAATTTCGCTCTGTCCGGCCTGCCGGAATTCAGTGCGATGCCCGGCGCACCGGGGCCGCAGCATCGCGCGACCATGCACATCTGCCCATCCATCGACTACATCGAGCATGCCTGGGACGATGCCAAATACGGCCGCCCATCGAACCGCCCCATGCTGGAGCTGACCATTCCCACGATGTACGATCCCTCGCTCGCGCCACCCGGCAGGCACATCATGGGGATCTTCCTGCAGTATGCGCCCTACACCCTGCGCGGCGCGAGTTGGGACGATGCGCGCGAACCGTTCTACAACCGCGTGGTGGATGTTATGGAAGAGTACATCCCCAACATCCGCTCGATCATTATCGATAAGCAGGTGCTCACGCCGCTCGATCTGGAGCGCCGCTTCGGCATCACCGGCGGAAATATTTTCCATGGTGAAATGGCGCTCGACCAGATGTTCGTAATGCGCCCCGTAGCGGGATTCGCGCGCTACCGCACCCCCGTGCGCGGCCTTTATTTATGCGGCTCCGGAGCACATCCCGGAGGCGGAGTCATGGGAGCTCCGGGTTACAACGCCGCCAGAGAGATGCTAAAGGATCGCGCCTGAATCCCGTCTTCTGACTTCTGTCTCCTGACTTCTGTCTGCTGTCTTCTAGAAAATGATCTTCCCCACCAGTTGCATATTAAGCGGCTCGCCCGGTCCCAACCCCGGCGCGCCGTTGAAGTCGCCGATGGTGTCGTAAAGATATCCATTCGAACCAACCGAACCCGCGCCGCTCGCCAGGTTCTTCCGGTTAAACACGTTGAACATTTCAGCACGAAGCTGCAGCTTCAGGCGCTCACCAAACGAGATGTTCTTGATCACCGATAAATCCACATCCGCGAAACCAGGACCCACGAACAGATTCCGCGAAAGATCGCCATCCGGGTTGGTCGTTCCCGGACAGCCCGACGATCCCGGCACGCAGAAGGCCGCGGGATTTACGTAGGGCTCGCCCACTCCTGGAATAAACGTGTTGTTAACGCCGGCGAACGGATTGCCAATGATGTTCAGGCCGGGGCGTTGCGTCCCGGCGTCGAAATTAAAAGGTTGTCCGCTGTGGAACGAGAACAAGCTGCTCAACTGCCAGCCATGCGAGAGCCACTTCGGACCATGCGCGGATCCCGGAATTTCGTAAGTCAGGAAAGTGGTGAAGTTCAGGCGCGTGTCGAAGTCGCTGCTTCCATATTCCTGCGCCAGGTTGAAGCTATCCAATGGGATCACGCCGCGATACTCCGTGACATCGTCTAATGCGTGCGACCAGGTAAACGCTAACTGCCCGGTTACTCCATGCCACGACCTGATCTTGAGGGTGCTCTGCATGGCGTTGTAGTTTGAGTTACCCATGCTGTTTAGTTGGTAGATCGATCCGACGTTCGGATATTCCCCGTTGTAGCCGCCGTTTTGGTTAAGATTCAGCATCACCGAACTCTTGCGCCCCAAGCTGCCGACATAGCCGACCTGCCACACCACGGCGTTGCCGAAGGCTTTTTCTACATTCAAGCTGTAATTGAAATAGTAAGGCGTCCGGAAATCCTGGTTGACCGAGTATACGTTATAGAGGCTGCCGCCACAGCCGCTCAGCGTGGGGCAAGAGGTACTGCCGGGGAAGATATACTGGTTCGCCTGCCAGGTGTAGTTCGACAGGCTGTAATTGTCGACCGGCTTCGGTCCTATCGGATTGTCCTGCAGACCATCGGCGCCATTCCCGCGATAGTCCAGGAACGGATTCATATTGATCTGATCGTAAAACACACCGAATCCGCCGCGCACCACCAGATCGTTCTTCGATGTGGGCTGGTAGGCGAAGCCGAGGCGCGGCCCGAAGTTGTTCCAGTCCGGCGGGAAGATCCGGTTGATGCCGTTGCCCTGGATTTTTAGGCCCTCCCCAGGAATAAAGACCGCCAAGTCCTGGTTAGTGCTATACAACGGTCCCATATAGTCGTAGCGCAATCCCAGATTCACATTCAGATTACGAGTCACCTGCCAGCTGTCCTGGGCGAAGAAATCGAAGCTGTTGACCCGCACAAACCGTTCCGGATCTCCCACCGCGATATCGGACGTGGAAACATAGCCGGCCAGATAATCGGCCAGCGCCAGCACATTTGAACTGACGGCCGTATCCGCCGCCCACGGTCCCTGCGTACCGTCGAAACTAAAGCTGCCCAGAGAACGCCGGTGATAGAATTCATCCACGCGGCCCTGCCGCACCTCGCCGCCGAAACGGAACTGGTGCTTCCCTTCGACCAGGGACAGGATATCGGTCAGATGTCCGGTTGGATCGCTGCGGCCCTCCGGAGGCGTGATACCAACCTGGTCGAAGCCGGCGATTTGAATATTCGGTGCGCCCATAATCGGATTCCCGTGAATCGTGGCATCCGGGCTGGTATACAAGCCTAAAGCGTGCTCATCGAAAGTGTTGTTCGAGTCGTGGAATACCTGGTTGAAGTAACTGATGCCAAACAGCAGTTGATTGGTCAGCCTCTCCGTGAAAACCGAGTTCAAAACAGCGGAATAGTTCTGCACATGGAGGGGTGCGACCTCGAAGTAATATCCCAGGTTGGAACTCGCCGTGGCCAGAGCCAGGCTGGCGCCGGGAGGCTGCGTCTGGCTGCCTTCGCCCGCGAACCAGTGCACGGAAAAATGGTTCTTGGCATTGAAGTTGTAATCCAGCTTGACCACGCCGTTGAGACTGTAGCCGGTTCCCGGAACGGTTGCGAAGTAGTTATTAGCGGTTGCGGGGAGGTTAAGGATGGAACTGGGCCACAGCGTGGACAGCAGCGTCTGCGACAGCGGATTGACCGCGACGCCGTATTGGTTCAGAACACTCACGGCTTGGTTTACCCACGCCGTGGAAGGTTCCGTGGACAACCCCGTCAGGCCGAAAATATATTGCTGCTTCTCGAACGCGCCGAAGAAAAAGAACTTGTCCTTTATGATCGGGGCGCCCGCGCTGAAGCCGTAATTCTCGTTGCGCAGCGGCGGCGCTTTGGGGAAATCGGCCGTGGGCACAAAGAAGGGCGAGTGCGCGGCGTAGAACTCATTGCGGTTGTAGTAGTAGGCTGTACCGTGCAGTTCGTTGGTGCCGCTCTTGATCGTCAGGTTCACCGTGCCCCCCGCGTTGCGTCCGCCCTCCGCGTTCGACTGGGTCTGCGCCGAGAACTCATCAATAGCGTCCAGCGGCATCACCACGCCGGCGATTCCCGACACGCCGCCCTGGTTCACCGCCGGAATGTTATGCCACATATCGTTGTTGTCCGTGCCGTCGATCTGCCAGTTCATCTGATTGGCGCGCGTTCCATTCAGCGACCCAAACCCGCCCACGGAGTAACCTGCGTAACCCGGCGCGCTGGCTATCAATTGCGAAAAGTCGCGCCCGTTCATAGGAAGACCCTGCAACGCTTCATCCGGGATGGTATCGCTCTGCGTGGCGGTGGTCGTATCTACTGTTATCGCCGCCGCGGAAACCTCCACAGCCGTAGCTTGCTGTCCTACCCTGAGAGTAACCGGCAGGGTATAGATGGCTCCGGCTGTTACTGGAATCTTATCCACCGTGACGGGCGTGAATCCGCCCGCACTAATCGCGACCTCATATGTGCCGAGGGGCAAGTCCTGGAATGAGAATTGGCCCTCCGCGGTGGTCACGGTGGCGAGCACCACTCCTGTGCCAGTGTCCGTGGCTTTCACCGCGGCGCCCGACAGGGCCGCTCCGGTTTGGTCGGTTACGGTACCGTTGATGGAGCCGCGGAAAGTCTGTGCGTGTACCGCGACAGCTAGAAACAGCGGCATTACCACACCTACGACTAGATGCCTCATAATTCCCCTTTCACGACTGTGTCTTTTGCAACCCCGAAAAACGGCAGCGGCCTGGCAGCCGGCCAATGCAAAGTAACTGCAAATCTGGCAGTCACTGCAATACGTGAGCTTGAGTCAACCGTAACACGCACAGCGCCACCTGCACATTCTCTAACGTGGAGGTGTCGAGGGCGAGCGCCCGGCCACAATTGCAGGGCACAGGAGCCGGACGGTCGAGCCCGCGAAGCGGACACAGCTTCGATTCCCCATAAATGCCGAGTGCCCTGGGGCGCAAGGCTTTTTGACATCTTAACCTATAAATCCACGCAATGCTAATAAATGTTCTTTATTGGGGATAATTTGGCGGACGGGCAGGCCGTGGGGCAGGACTCCGGTCTTGCGGCCGAGTCTCCAGACCCGCTATTCGGCGGCGGTCATTCGTTCGGGAGTGGCCGGTGCATTGCCGCCGGGACAGTCGTGCTATATTCTCGTCGAATGTTCCGATTTGCTGTCCTGCTTTGCGCGGCCGTCGCCACGGCTCAGAACACCAAGCCGCTGATGACTCTGGATGAATTCTTCGACGCGGTGGAGATACGCAACGTGCGCACATCGCCGGACGGGCATGCCGTAGTCATCGAGACAGAGCGGGCAGATTGGGATGCCAGTCGCTTCCGCAACGACTTGTGGCTATACCGCGACGATGGAGCCGGGTCTCTCGTCGGTCTTACGCGTTCGGGGCACGATCATGACCCGGAATGGTCGCCCGATGGCCATTGGATCGCGTTTCTATCCGATCGCCAGGGCGGCCCTGCGGAAAGCGAGATTGAGGCCGCGAGCAGCGAGAAGCCAGACCAAGTCTGGGTAATCTCCGTCAGCGGAGGCGATGCCTTCGCCGTGACGCATGGCGAGGAGAAGGTCCATGCATTTGCCTGGTCGGCCGATTCGCGCAAAATCTACTTCGCCGCGCGCACGCCCTGGAGCAAAGAGCAGCAGGAGGCCTATCGCAAAGATTGGAAGGATGTCACGGAGTTTCGCGAATCGGAGCGCGGCGACGCCATCGAGTGCGTGGATATTGCCGCGGGCGCGTTGCAGCCCATCGCCGCCACACCCTGGCGCGTCAAGGAACTGGACGCGTCGCCGAACGGCAAAACTCTCGCGTTTCTCACGGACTCCATCTCCCAGCGGCAAGAAGCCATGGAGGCGTACGGCATTTATCTGGTGGACGCGGCCGGCGGGAAGCCGCGCACGCTGGTCGAGCGCCCGGCCGTGCTCGACAGCATGCATTGGGCGCCCGATAGCCGTCACATCTTCTTCTCGTTTCTGAACGGTTCGGTGGAGGGGAGCTACCAGGATGCGCAGCCGCGCGTGTATTGGGCGGACGCGGTATCTTCGGGCGCCCGGCTGACGCGATGGGCGAAGTTTCCGGGAGCGGTCACCGGCTACACAGTCACCGAGGACGGCGGCTTACTGGTCACCGGGCGCATCGGCACCGAAGTGCAGGTCTATCGCGAGGAACTGCACGTGTTCGTGCAGGAGCCGGGACCGCCGGGCACGTACGAACACATCTCGGCGGCGGCGCATACTACGCGCGTGGCCTTCGTCCGCTCGACCCTGACCGAGCCGGCCGAGGTCTATTTCGGAGACAGCCTGACCGAGGCGCGCCGCATCACATCGTTTAACCGGCTGTTCACCACGCGGGCCCTGCCCGAAGGCCAGCCTTACCGCTGGACCGCGGATGACGGCGTCACCGTGGAAGGCATGCTGATTTACCCGCCCGGCAAACTGGGAGCGAAGAATCTACGCACGCTGACTCTGATCCACGGCGGCCCGGCCGACGCTGACGGCAATCACTTTGAAGCCGACTGGTACCAGTGGGGATCGCTGGCCGCCTCGCGCGGATGGCTGGTGTTCGAACCCAACTATCGCGGTTCGGTGGGCTATGGCGATCAGTTCACGCTGGCGATCGTGCCGAATATCGTTTCGAAACCGGGCAAAGACATTCTGGAAGGCGTGGACGCTTTGGTCAAAGACGGTATCGCCGATCCGGATAACCTAACCATCGGCGGTTATAGTTATGGCGGCTACCTGACTAACTGGCTGATCACACAGAATACGAGGTTCCGTGCGGCAGTTACCGGCGCCGGCGCCGTGGAGCATGCGGTGAACTGGGGCAACGACGACACCACTTACGACGACGCCTACTTTCTGGGCGGCCTGCCATGGGACATGATGAAGAATTATAACGACGAGGCCGCCATCTGGCAAATTAATAAAGTAAGAACGCCGACGCACATCGTGGCCGGCGCGGAAGACATACGCGTCTATGTAGGTGAGCAGTATCTTTTGGAACGCGCGCTGCACGCGCAAGGCGTGCCGGTTAAGTTACTGATCTTCCCAGGCGAGGGTCATGAGCTGGATAAGAACCCGTGGCATGGAAAGATCAAGGTGCGCGAGGAATTGAAGTGGCTGGAAAAGTGGGTGAACGCACGTTGACGGCTCGCGTCCGAGTGCGCTCCGGAATTGCGCTCGCGCTGCTGTGGCTGCCGCATCTGGCTGTATCGCAGAAGCCGGATACCGCCGAAGCGCATCTGGGCCAGGGCTACGATGCATTGAAGCAGGACCGCTACGAGGCAGCTGTAAATGAATTCCGCGCCGCTCTGCGCCTCGATCCCGCGCTGGTAATGCGCGCGCGATTTCCGCTGGCTGTGGCGCTGTTCGAGATGAAGCAACAGGGCGAAGCGCGCCAGGAATTTGAAGCCGTGCGGCGCGCGATCGGTGATCACCCCAATATCTCGTATTACCTGGGCCGGCTGGATCTGCTGGAGGAAAAATTCGATGATGCCGTGCGCCACTTTAACCTGGCGATTGCCAAGCCGCCCTTCCCCGATACAACTTACTACCTGGGCTTGGCCTGCTTTAAGAAAAGCGATCTGCCGGCGGCGCAAAAATGGCTGAAGCAGGCTGCACAATTGAACCCGCGGGACAGTCTGGCGCGCTATCAACTGGCGATGGTGTACCGAAAAATGGGCCGCGAGGAAGAAGCCAAGAAAGCCTTCGCGGAATCGGCCGCCCTACGGCAGCGCGATACCGATGAAAGCGAGTTGCGCACGGAATGCGCGCAAAAGCTGGATGCCGGTCCGCGTGCGGAGGCCCGCGCGGTTTGCCGGCGGCTGTACGATCCGGGGAATGCGGAGCGGCTTACCGCGTTAGGCACCATCTACGGCCAGCACGGCGATCTGGAGGACGCCCTTGAGCCCCTGCGCCGCGCCGCCGAACTCGCGCCCGAACGGCCCCAGATGCAGTACAACCTGGCGTACACGTACTTTCGCTTGGGCCGCTTCGAGGAGGCCCGCGCCCCCATGGCCAAGGCCGTCGAGCGGTGGCCCGATATCTTCCAACTGAACTTCTTATATGGCGCGGTGCTGGCGCGGTTGGGTGAAGGCGAAGCCGCATACCAGGCACTGCGCCGCGCCCACGAACTGAATCCGGAGGATGCCGGCGCCGCGGATCTGCTTTACGGAACGACACTCGGCCTGGCCCGGAAAGCGCTGGCTGCGCGCCAATATGCCGATGCGCTGCGCTACTTCGGTGAAGCGGCGAAGTTGCGCCCGGGCGAACCAGAGCCGCATCGCGGCATGGCAGCCGCCGCGCAAGAGGCCAAGCCTGAACAGCGTTTCTGAGCCGCGCGCGTGAGCAAGCGGTCCTGCTTTTTTTCAGCAGCAGCCGATCCGTACTTCACCCTCCGGCGTGAGGGGCGGACCAAAAGCTTCCGCTGGCGCCGGCGCGCCATTGAGAACTGCTATCCAGCGGCGGAGCGCGTCAGATACCACTAACAGCACTCCCGCAATGAAGATAGTCGTCAAGATAGAATCCAGGTAACCCGTGAGCTCCTGGCCGGGCTTGTAGGTCAAGGGCCAGAAAATGTTTTTTACCGATAGAACGCCCGCAGTTACCGTAGTAACGCCGACAAATAACATGGGAATGCCGGTCAGCAGGGCGTACTTGGCTTTGCCCATATTCATCAGGAAGGTGGTCGACACCGCCAGGGCGATGGTGGCCAATAACTGGTTACCAATACCGAACAACGGCCAGATAGTCGACACAGAACCTGTGTAAATGAGGTAACCCCAGCCCACCACGACCACAAAAGTAGCCATCAGGTTGCCGGGCAGCCATGCGGTATTGGCGAAGCTGTGGTGTACCCGCCCAAGAAGTTCATGCATGACATACCGCGCCACGCGCGTCCCGGCATCGATGGTCGTCAGGATGAAAAGCGCCTCAAACATGATGGCGTAGTGATACCAATAGGCCAGCAGTCTGTCCATGCCCGGCAGTCCGCGGAAGATCTGGGCCATGCCGATAGCTAGTGACACGGCCCCGCCGGTGCGGCCCGCCAGATTCTCGCCCACCTCGCGCGAGAACAGATCCAGATTCACGGTGTGCAAGCCGAGCTTCCCGAACTCCGCGGCGGTGCTGTTGATGGCGAAATAATCGCCGGGATACATGGAGGTGGCGGCAATCAGCGCCAGCACGCCCACAAGCGATTCCGCCATCATGGCGCCGTAGCCGATAAAGCGCGCGTCAGTCTCTTTGTCCAGCATTTTGGGCGTGGTGCCGGAGGAGACCAGCGAATGGAAGCCGGAGATCGCGCCGCAGGCTATGGTGATGAACAGAAAAGGGAAGAGCTTGCCCTTGATGATCGGCCCCCCGCCTGATACAAACTGGGTGAACTGTGGGAAGCGGATGTCCGGATGCACTAATAAAACACCGATCACCAGCGCGGCAATGGTACCCAGTTTGACGTAAGTGGAAAGATAGTCCCGGGGTGCGAGTAACATCCACACGGGCAGGACTGATGCGATGAAGCCGTAAGCGGCCATTAACAGAGTAATCTGGTGCGGCGATAGTGTCAGCGTGCTGGCGGCGCTCGATTGCGCGAACACGTGGCCGCCGATCACGGCGGCGATCAGCAGCACCACGCCGAAGATACTCGGCCCGGTTACACTGATCCGGCCGCTCTGTCTCTTAAACATCCAGACGCCCATGACCAACGCAATAGGAATGGTGGCGCCAATGGTGAACACACCCCACGGGCTGTTGGCCAGCGCGTTGATCACCACGATACCCAGTCCCGCCAACGATACCAGCAGGATGAACAGTACGGCAATCATGGTGACCAGACCGGCGAACGGGCTGATCTCCGTGCGCGCAATATCGGCCAGCGAGCGGCCGCGGTGACGTACCGATGCCACCAGCACAGTGAAATCCTGTACGCAACCGGCGAGGACGCCGCCTATCAGCAGCCAAAGGAATCCCGGCGCAAATCCGAATTGTGCCGCCAGCGTGGGACCCACCAGCGGTCCGGCGCCCGCGATCGCGGCGAAATGGTGTCCGAACAGTACCCACTTGGGCGATGCGATAAAGTTGCGTCCGTCCCGGTATTGATGGGCTGGGGTGACTCGCTGGTCATTCAGGACGAGTGCCTTGGCGGCTATGAAGGCGCTGTAATACCGGTAGGCGATCGCGTATACGCAGAGAGCGCCGAGCATTATGGGGAATGTGTTCACGTTGTTCTTTAGATCATAACCCGCCATGTGAGGATTTGTCGGCCGCCGCGGGGCAGGCACTTTGGCGGTGTGTCCTTCGGCGCCGCTTAGGCCGCCGGAGGCTGGGGCAGCTGGCCCACGAAAGACCAGGGAATGACATTGGACGAATGCCTGACGGCAAGCCGGGAGTGACTTATCCCTACTTGCTGGCCGAGTTAGAGCCGGACCATCCATGCAGCAGCGCGCGTCAAATCGGGCCTGTTTGCAGAGCGCCTGCATACGCTCTTGAGACAGGGCGCACTTCGAATCGCAGCAGTTTTTTACAAACGGGAGGATGTGCGTGCTAGCCGGACCCTACCGGCGGCGGTATTTTCAAGAAATCTCGCCGTCTTAACACGGCCATATAGTCGGAATACGCACAAACATCCTGGCATAACTGTTCAGCATAGTATGACCAGGTTATTTGTAGCAGTTCAGGTCGCTCCGGACGACACTCTTTATTAGCCGGCGGAGAAGCGGGACGGGAGCCTACAAGCGGCTTCACCGGAACCAAACCGAAGCTGCAGCGGGGCTGAAGCCCCGCGCCGGCTAAAGCCCGCCCTCCAAGAGCCGCGCCTCCAAACTTTCCCCTTGACAATCTAGGGCAAGTTGCCATATGCTACCCATAGATCATCATAGGAAACGCATAAAACCCATGGCTAAATCCGATTCGCCGATGCTTCTGCAGGGCACCCTCGACCTGCTAATCCTGCACGCTCTGCAACACGGGGCGCTGCACGGCTACTCCATCGCGCAGACCATCCACCTGCTCTCCGACCAGGCCCTCAAGGTGGAAGAAGGCTCGCTGTATCCGGCGCTCTACCGCCTGGAGCTGGATGGCGCCATCAAGGCCAAATGGGGCATATCCGAGAACCACCGCAAGGCCAAGTACTACGAGATCACCCGGCGCGGCAGGAAGCTGCTGGCCGCCGAACAGGAAACCTGGAGCCGCCTGTCGCTGGGCGTCCAGCGGGTGCTGGCACGCCAGCCGTAGCCCGACACAACGCCGATCAGGAGAACCATGCCACGCCTCTTTCTCAAGCTGTTCCGCCGCCGCTCGATGGAGCGCGACCTGGCGGCCGAGATGGCCTTCCATCGCGAGATGGCCGCCGCCCACGGCAATCCCATACCCATGGGCAACGCCACCGTACTGGAAGAGCAGGCCCGCGATTTGTGGCGGTTCACCTGGCTCGAAAACCTCTGGCGCGATGTGGTATATGGTGCGCGCAGTTTACGCCGCAGCCCCGCGCTGGTGGTCACCGCCTTGCTCTCTCTCGGTTTAGGCATCGGTATCAATACCGGTATTTTCTCCATGGCCGTGGAGTTCCTCTTCAGCAATCCCTCCGTTACGGATGTCCATTCGCTGGTCGCCATCCGGGTTGCAGGGAACAGCCATGAACCGAAGGCAGTGGTCGATTTCATCCGCTCCAGCGGCCTGTTTCAGGACGTGGTGGGCGAGAACGAAGAAAACTACATCAACTGGAACGATGGCCTCGAAACGCGGCAACTCTTCTCCGCTGAACTCACCAAGAACTACTTCACCGCGCTGGGCGTCCCTATAGCTTACGGCCGGGGCATCCTACCGCAGGATCCCGACGAGGTGGTGGTGCTAGGCGACCATTTCTGGCGCTCTCGTCTGCGCGGCGATCCCGCGATAGTCGGCCGCACGCTGCGCCTGGATGGGCGTGCGTACACGGTGGTTGGCATTCTGCCGTCCGATTATCGTTCGTTGATCGGCTTCGGCTATTCGCCCGATGTTTACGTGCCGCGGTACCAGGAGGACACCATCCTGGCCATCTATGCGCGTCTGAAGCCAGGTATGACCATCGGCCAGGCGCGCGCCGGACTGGCCGCGGTCGGGCGACGGCTGGACACAGCTATTCCCGCGCCTTACCGCTACGAGGACGGGACCATGGTGACGCCCATCGCCGGCATCGATCGCCTCAAGTACGAGTCCGAAATGCAGACGGTCGGCCTGTTTTTCATCGTGCTGCTGGCGGTGGTCGGACTGGTGCTGACCATCGCTTGCGTGAATGTCGCGAGCCTGCTGCTGGCGCGCGGTGCGGCCCGCCGGCAGGAACTCGCGATCCGTCTTTCGCTGGGCGCCGGACGCGGCCGGCTGGTGCAGCAGTTGCTGGTTGAAACCGCGCTGCTTTCTATGCTGGGCGTGATCTTCGGACTGATTCTACGCGAGGCTATGGCCGCTGCCGTCGAACACCTCCAGTTGCCCTTGCCTCTTCCCATTCATCTGCATCTGACACTCGACTGGCGCGTGACGCTGTATGCCATTCTGCTGGCCACCCTCGCCACCCTGGTTTGCGGACTGTTGCCTGCCTGGCGCTCCGTGCGCCATTCACTGGCGCCCGCCCTTCACCGGGAAGGCCGTATGCGCCTGCAGCGTACGCTGGTGACGGCGCAGCTGGCGCTTTCGCTGATTGTGCTCACGGCGGCTTTGCTGTTCTTGCGCAATCTGTGGCGGTCGAGCTCCATCAGCCCCGGGTTCGATATCCGCCACACCGTCTATGCCGACGTCAACCTGCCGCCCGAAGCATACAAAGACGTGGCGCGCAAAAGGGCTTACGTCACCGACGCGCTGCGCGAGCTGTCGGCGCTGCCGGGCGTGGAATCTTCCGCGGCGGCGCGCGTCATTCCATTTACCGCGGGCACGCGGTTTATGGTTGATCTGAAGCCGCTGGACAACGGCAAGACCGTCCATGCTTTCTTTTACTGGAATGCCGTCTCGCCGGATTATTTCCGCACCATGGGCATCCCTATCAATCGAGGACGAGCCTTCCAGGAGGCCGGCGACACCTCCACGCGGCCGATGATCGTGAACCGTGCATTCGTCGCGCGATACATGGCAGATCGCGACCCGTTGGGCCGCCTGTTCCACTGGGGTGGGAACAAAATGCCCTATGTGGTGGTCGGGATCGCTGACGGCACCAAGAACTTTTCCCTCGGCGAGGACGACCAGCCGCAGCTCTACGAGGACCTGGCGCGCGCCGATAACGATCGCACGCGGATCCAATTCGTCATCCGTAGCGCCACTCCGCCAGCCACGCAATTGGCAGCGGTACGCGCGGCGCTGCGGCGCGTCGAACCGAACGCCGGCCTGGACGTGGCTACGCTCTATTCCAGTATCGGCCTGGCATTTCTTCCGAGCCAGATGGGCGCGGCGCTGCTCGGAGGCATCGGCATACTCGGACTGACACTGGCCATCATAGGGCTGTACGGCGTCATGGTGTACTCGGTCAGCCGCCGTACGCGCGAAATCGGCGTGCGCCTGGCACTGGGGGCGAACCGGCGCGACGTCGCCCGTATGGTTCTGGCCAGCGCCGTCAAGCTCATCCTGATTGGATCGGCCGCCGGGCTGGTCGTCGCTTTCTTCCTGGTGAAGCCGCTGGCGATGTTCCTGGTGCCGGGACTGCGTCCCAACGATCCCATCAGCTTCGTCACGGTGGCGGTGGTGCTGGCGGTCACGGGTCTGGCGGCCGCGTGGGGACCCGCCCGGCGCGCTGCCGCGGTGGACCCGATGACGTCACTGCGCTACGAGTAGCGACTGCCGGCGGCTCCGCCTGAATCTGCACCAGATCTTCGGACGCGGCCACCGGCGCGGGCGGACGCAACAGGTTTCGCGACCACTTCGAAAAATAGATCAACCGTTCGATGGCCGGCAACAGCCGGCGCACGGTCTTGCCGTGGAACAGCAGGCTGCCTGCCACCAGCGCCGGATGCGGAATGGTGGTGCAGCAGCGCGCGCAGATATCGATCTCGCCCGCGCGCCCCTGGGTGTGCGCGCGGCGCATGCTTGCCATCTCCGCGCCGTTCCAGAGCCTCGAGAGCGGCTGCTCCGCGATGTTACCCAGCGGCGCGCCATCCAGCATATAGCTCTGGCAGCACGGATAGACGTCGCCATTCTGCTTCACATACAGCGGCCCGCGCCACAAGTAATGGCAAGGATGTTTCCAGTCCTCCGCCGCGTGGCCGGCATCCGGACGCATCATGTTGGTTTCGTCTTCCTTGATGCGTACCTGATCCACACCCGGCACACCGCGCCAGAACCGCACGAATTCGGCTACTTCGCCGGCGTTGCGCTCCATGCGCACCATCTGCACCACCACCTGCAGCTTCGCCCGGCGGGCGTGCTTCATTTCGGCGAAGCGCACGAAGTTATCGCGCACCTTTTCGAATTTGGCGCCCTTGCGGTAGAATTCGAAGCTTTCCTTAGTCGATCCGTCGAAGCTGAGGGTGATCTGTTCGAGCGGTGACGCTAGCACCCGGGCGGCTACGCGTTCATCCAGAAAAGTTCCATTCGTCGAAAGCAGGGTGGAGATGCTGTGCTGGTGGCAGAACTCGATCCGCTCGAATATTTGCGGATCCATGAACGGCTCACCCAGGCCGATCAGCATCATATGTTCGGCCGTGTTTCCGGATTCCCGCACCACCCGTTCGAATACGTCGCCGGACATATCGGCTTTGGGCTGCTTGTGCGTCTCGCGCGGACACATCGGGCAATACAGGTTGCACTTGGCGGTGGTCTCGACAATGTACTCCACGGGCAGGCCCGCCAGCGTCGCACGCCGCGCCAGATAGCCCCACAACAGCTTGGCCCGATTCCAGGCTCGCATTGGTCCTTTCATTGTACCCGCCGCCCAGGCGCGTTTCGCGCGCCGACCGGGCTGAAGCCCTGCGCCGGCTAAAGCCCACCCTCCACTCTTTTGCGTAATTCGTTTTTTCTTACTTTGCCGGTGACAGTGCGCGGCAAAGTCCCGAACTCAACCAGCTTCGGACATTTGAAATGGGCCAGCCGTGCACGGCAAAAGTCGATGAGCTCCTGGGCCGTGGCCGTATGCCCCGGCTTCAATCCTACATAGGCTTTGGGTACCTCGCCCCATTTTTCATCCGGCGCCGCGACCACGGCTGCTTCGAGCACTGCCGGATGTTCGGCGAGCACTTTCTCCACCTCGATGGACGAGATATTCTCGCCGCCGGAAATAACAATATCCTTTTTGCGGTCGCGTATCTCGATATAGCCGTCGGCGTGCATGACGGCAATATCGCCCGAGTGGAACCATCCGCCGCGAAACGCTTCCGTGGTGGCTTCCGGATTCTTGTAATATCCCAGCATCACGTTATTGCCGCGCATGATGACTTCGCCCATGGTCTGGCCATCCGCCGGGACATCGCCCATTTCATCGTCGACTACGCGCAAATCCGTGCCGGCGATGGTGTAGGCCACGCCCTGGCGCGCTCGCATTTGCACGCGTTCGGCGGCCGGCAGCGCGTTCCACTCCGGATGCCACGCGCAAATGGTATGTGGGCCGTAGGTCTCCGTCAGCCCGTAGGCGTGCGCCAGATCGGCCCCCATGGCGTCGGCCGCGCGAATGATAGCGGGGGTGGGCGGCGCGCCTGCGGTCACGATCTTCAGCCCGTTTGCAAACCGGATGCCTCTGGCCGCACAGTATTCGGCCAGCGTGCTCACCACCACCGGCGCGCCGCTTAAGTGCGTGACGCCCTCGGTATCGATCAGCTCCACGATTTTTTGGGGATCCACCTGCCGCAGGCAGATGTGCCGCGCCCCCACCGCGGTGACGGCCCATGGAAAGCACCAGCCGTTGCAGTGGAACATGGGCAGCGTCCACAGGTAGACGGAAGCGCTGTTCAGGCCGTGTTCCACGACTTCTCCCACCGCGTTTAGATAGGCACTGCGGTTCGTGTACATGACGCCCTTGGGGAAGCCGGTAGTTCCGCTCGTATAGTTGATGGCGATGAAACCGTCTTCCTGCGGCTGCGGCATGTCGGCCGCAGGAAATTCGCCTTGCGCCAGGAAACCTTCGTAATCGGTGATTACATGATCGAGTGTCGGCAAGGCGGGCGCAAGCTGCGGATCGGCAATCGCCACGCGCGCCTCGCAATGGTTGAGGATCCAGGCCAACTCCCCGGTCTGCAGACGGGTGTTCAGCATCACCAGCACGGCGCCAGCCAGCAGCACTCCGAAGTGTGCTTCCAAGGCAGCAGGGCTATTCAGCGCCAGAACGGCTACACGGTCTCCCGGCTGGACACCCAGCGCGCGCAGGGCGCTCGCTTGCCGATGGACGCGCTCGTTGAATTCAGCGTAGGTGAAGCGCCGGTCGCCATCCACCACCGCGATGCGGTTGCGGTATACCCAGGCGCTGCGGGCCAGAAAATCCAGGGGGGTCAAGGGCGATTTCATCTCGTCTGCATTTTACAGCATGCGGCTGAGGGAGAGGTTCGATGGCGGGCTGAAGCCCCGCGCGCTTAAAGCCCGCCCTCCAAAAGCGGAGGAGGAGGCGTCTGGCTTAGCGCAACCCGCCGGCAACCTGGATAATCTGGCCCGTGATCCACCCCGCCGCCGGCGAGACCAGGAATGATACCACCGTGGCAATATATCGCGTGGACGGCCGAGTCGACCGAGGGGGGTTCGCGCGATAAACGCTGCATTGATCTGCTCAGCGTCCGCCATAGCCCGGTTGCCTTCCGTGTCTACCGGCCCTGGGACCACGGCGTTCACCAGAATGTGCCGCGTTCCAAGTTCGGCTGCGAGGCTCCTGGTGATGACGTCGACAGCGCCCTTACTGGCGCTATAGACCGACGCGCCGGGAGGCGCCTCGGCCGACGCGACGGGACCAATATTGACAACGGAGCCGCCCTCCTCGCCCCTGGCGCCGGCGGCTGCCTGCGTGGCGAACAGCAAACCTTTGACGTTCAGATCGAACATGCGATCGAAATGCGCTTCGGTAATCTGTGGCAGGGGAAGAAAATCATACACACCAGCGTTATTAACCAGGATATCGATCCGGCCGAATTCGGAAATCGCCGCGTCCACCAGTTGTCTGGCTTCGGCTGGTTTACTGACGTCGGCACGAATACATCCAGTCCGCGGCAAGCCGAGGAACTGGTTGCGCATATCAAGTCCGTTGTGCGATGGCCGCTCCGATTCCCTTTGATGCGCCGGTGACGACGGCCACCTTGCCGGTAAGTTTTGCCATTTGCTCGTCTCCTTTCAGGCGTTGGAATGGGCCGATCGGGCAGCCGGCGAAGACGCGGACGAGAATAAACCGATCAGCCCCTCCATCATGGTGGGGTGGGTCAGGACCGCATCCCGCAACTTAGTGTACGGCATGCCGCCAATCATGGCGATCTGGACGGCGGACATGATTTCGCCGGCCTCCGCACCGAGGGCGGTAAACCCCAGGATGCGCTCGCCGTCCATCTCGACCAGCGCTTTCAGGAATCCCCGTGTCTCAGAAAGTGTGCGCGCGCGCAGCACTGCCTCCATGGGAATTTTGAATACACGACACTGAATGCCTTGCGCCCGGGCTTGCTTCTCGCTAAGGCCGATACGGGCCAGTTCCGGGTCGGTGAACAAGCAGAATGGAACCTGTCTGCCGGTGGTCACGTGGTTTCCGCCATTGATGTTGTCACGAATCACGTGGAAATCGTCGAAGCTGATGTGCGTGAACTTGGGGCCGCCGGTGACATCACCGACAGCCCATACTCCGGGGGCCGTGGTTTCGAGCCGCGGGTTGACCTTCACATACCCATCGCTGGTAAGCTCGACACCGGCCAAGTCGAGTCCGATACCTTCCGTGTTCGGAGCGCGGCCCGAGGCGGCCAGCAGATGGGTCCCTTCGAGCGTTCGCTCCACGCCGCCTTGGCCGCCCTGCACGAGAGAAACCTGCACGCGCTGACCCGACTTGCCCGAGATGCGCTGCAGACGGGCATTCAACACCAGCTCGATGCCCTCGTCTGCGAAGAGCTGGTGGAGAGCTTCTGTTACATCGTCATCTTCCTGGTGTACCAGCCGGTCGTTGCGGTCGATCACGGTGACGTCGCTGCCGAAGCGCCGCATGGCTTGCGATAGTTCCAATCCGACATAGCCACCGCCTATCACGATAAGATGCCGGGGCGTCTCATCCAGTTCGAGCGCCTCGACGTGCGTGAGGGGCTGCGATTCAGCGAGACCGGGAATGGGGTCCAAGCGAGCGCGGGTCCCTGTGCTGATGACCACGTTTGCCCCACGAAGCCGCCGAGTGCTTCCATTGGGCAGGGTAACTTCGACGGTCCGCGGCGCAATGAAGCGCCCGGAGCCCATGATGAGTTCGCCTCCGCTCCGTTCGTAGTTCTCACGATGCAGGTCGACGAGGTCCGACACCATCCGGCGTTTGCGGTCCCGCACGGCAGACATATTCACCGAGAAGCTGTCCGCCATAATGCCGAACTCCCGGCTTCTGCGGAAGTACGATGCAATTTTGGCGCTGTGGATAATATTCTTACTGGGCAGACAGGCTATGTTGGGGCAGGCGCCGCCGAGGTATTTGCGCTCGATCGTGGCCACGCGTTGTCCCTGCTCCGCAAATGTCCAGGCAAGGAATTTCGATCCGGTGCCGCTGCCGAGGATCACAAGGTCGTACTGTTCCGGCTCCGCCGGCGGCCGGGCCGACGGCGCGTCTTCGACGTTGTTCATGTGAATTTTCCCCTTGATTATGAGATTCAACATGGCTTGCCGAGGGAGCATGTGCGGATAGCCGTCGTTAATCGAGATTGTGAATTGCGCCACAGAAAATCTCAACCGGGCTGCCACAGGCATGCCCTACGTTCCGGTGCGAGAATGGTTTTATGGCTAGGGTCACTGAACTCACTGTGAATGGAACCCGGCGGCCCGTCGGCGTCGATCCGGATACACCGTTACTCGCGGTGTTACGCGATCACCTCGAGCTCACCGGCGCAAAGTACGGCTGCGGCGAAGGCCAGTGCGGCGCTTGCACGGTGCTGCTGGATGGGCAGCCGATGCGCTCGTGCATCACGCCGGTGCGGGCCGCTGCGGGTAAACAGATCACCACCATCGAAGGCATCCAGCATCCGCTGCAGGACGCGTTTCTCGACCAGGATGCCATGCAATGCGGCTATTGCACTTCCGGCATGATCGTTTCCGGGGTGGCGCTGCTGAAGAAGAACGCGCACCCCACACGGGAGGAGATCGTGCGACATATGAATGGGAATATTTGCCGCTGCGGGACCTATTTGAGGATCATAGCGGCGATCCAGAAGGCGGCTGAATCCCATGCCTGAGCACTTGTCTGATGCGCCTTTCCGGATCGAGCCCGAGCGCTACGAACTTGCCGCGGCGCCGGCCTACCACTTCGCCGTGGATCGCCGGGACTTTTTGGGGCTGCTGGGCGGCGGCCTGCTGGTGGTCTTTTCCGCCCGCGCGCAGGAGTCCGGCCGCAGAGGACGCGGCGAAGCCGTTCCCGAAGCGCTGGACGCCTGGCTGCATATCGGCGAAGATGGGGTGGTTTCGATCTCTACGGGTAAGACCGAGGTTGGCCAGAACATTCGTACTTCCCTGAGCCAGGCCGCGGCGGAAGAACTCAGCTGCCCCGTCGCGAGCATCAAACTGGTGATGGCCGATACGGCGCTGGTGCCCTACGATATGGGAACGTTCGGCAGCCGGACGACGCCCACTATGGCACCGCAAGTCCGGCGCGCCGCCGCCACCGCGCGCGAGGTGTTGCGGGATCTGGCGGCTGAACGGTGGCAGATCGACCGCGCCAAGGTATCCATCGTGGACGGGAAGGTGAGCGGCGCCGGCATCGCCGCACCTATCAGCTTCGGCGAATTGACTAAGGGGCAAAAGCTGACCAAAACCATCGCGCGCGACGTGACTGTGGCGCGCCCGGTGTCGCGATCGGTTCCGAAGCTCGATGCGCGCGACATGGTAACCGGCCGGCACAAATACACGCCCGATCTCACGCGACCCGGCATGCTCTACGGCCGGGTGCTGCGCCCGCCGGCCTTCGGCGCCACGCTCGATAATCTCGAAGTACCCGCACTGCCCGGGGTGACCGTGGTGCACGAGAATAACTTTGCGGGAGTGGCCGCACCGGATGCGGAAGCGGCGGCCAGTGCTCTTCACCAGTTCAAGGCCGAATGGAAACGTGAGCCGATTCCGGCAGGCGCCGCCTCCGGCCCGGGATTGTACGATTACTTGAAGCACACGGCGGAAGCGCGCGAAGGCGAGGGAGCGGGATCCATCGCCGAGGGGATGGCCGCTGCGGATATCAAGCTGCAAGGCGCGTACACGGTGGCTTACATCGCGCACGCTCCGCTCGAACCGCGGGCCGCGCTGGCGGAGTGGGAAGAAGGCAAGCTGACGGTATGGACCGGCACGCAGGTGCCCTTCGGCGTGCGTTCGGAGCTGGCGTCCGCCTTCGGAATCCCGGAGGATCGCGTGCGCGTGATCGTGCCGGATACGGGCTCGGCTTATGGCGGCAAACACTCCGGCGAGTGCGCCGTGGAAGCCGCGCGGCTGGCCAAGGCGGCCGGCAAACCGGTGAAGCTGGTCTGGACGCGCGAAGAGGAATTCACCTGGTCGTATTTCCGGCCCGCGGGCCTGATCGAGATTTCGAGCGGCGCGCGCCGCGATGGAACGATCGCCGCCTGGGAATGCCATAACTACAACTCGGGCGGTTCGGGCTTAGTGGGCAAGTACGACATTGCCAACCAGCGGAACGCCTTTCATCCATCGAATTCTCCGCTGCGCCAAGGCTCCTACCGCGGCCTGGCGGCCACCGCCAATCATTTCGCGCGCGAGGTGCACATGGATGAACTCGCGCACGCCTTGAAAATGGAGCCGCTCGAATTCCGCCTGAAGAATTTGAAAGACGATCGCCTGCGCGCTGTTTTGCAGGCGGCCGCGGAACGTTTCGGCCGGGGCCGGGGGAAGGGCATGGGCGTCTCTTGCGGATTCGAAAAGAACGGGTACATTGCCACTTGCGCGCAAGTTGCGGTGGAGGACCGGCGCATCCGCATAGTACGTGTGGTGGAAGCTTTCGACTGCGGCGCGGTGGTGAACCCCAATCACTTGCAAAACCAGATCCAGGGCGCTATTGCGATGGCTATCGGGGGCGCGCTATTCGAACAGATGCGTTTCGGCGATGGGCGGATTTTGAATCCGCGCTTTTCGGCGTATCGCGTGCCGCGTTTCAGCGATATGCCGGAGATTGAGGTCGTGCTGGTGGATCGTCCGGATTTGCCTTCGGCGGGCGCTGGGGAGACTCCTATTGTGGGACTGGCTCCTGCCGTTGCGAATGCGGTTTTCGATTTGACTGGTACCCGGCTTCGTTCTTTGCCTTTGCAGTTGTAGATAGACGGGGATGCGGAGATAAGTCCCCGCGCGGCTAAAGCCCGCCCCTCCATGGCGTACCGTTACGAATTGGCCTTGTACCGGTACAACCTTCCCGGTCGCCTACCAGAGTTACAAGCTTAGAATCGGCTTATCAGTCAATGAAAATCTGCTTAGCCCGATTCTTACTTCCGGTACTCCTGTTCGGCTCCATCGCCACGGCGGCCACCTTCGATGTGACTAACAGTTATGAAGTGACCGTCACCTCCGGCGCGAACCTGATCTTCTACATCTCGTCGGACAACATGTATCCCGGTGAAGTGGAAATGATGCTGGGTGCCATACCGTTGGGCGGGCCGGTGGCGTCCATACCCGGGACCTCTGACGTCTACATGCCGGGCTTTCTGTTCACCGGGACGATTGAATCGGTGAATGGGGCCATGAGCATTCCGCTGACTGATCCGGATGCCTCATGGCTGGGCTTGCCGGCGGGCGATATGCTGTTGACTCCCGGATGGCGCAGCGGCGGATCGTATTCCGGTTCTGTGGACTTATTTTCGGCGGATGTATCGCTTAGCCCGGCGGAGGCGGCCGCGGTGTTCTCGGGCGGTGAGTTCGTCATTGACCTCCACAATCTCGGCGGCCCCATTACGCTCGCCTACCCGGGCACCCGCATTGCCGACGACTTTAGCGCGTCCCTGACGAGTGCCGACGGCGCGCGAAGTTGGGGCGTGCGCGCGTTGAGCGTGGGATCGTCGAACGCTCCAGAGCCGGGTACGATTGGCTTCCTGATCATCGGCCTGACCATCGTGGGCACGCGGTTGGGCAAAGCCATGCATGACAAACGGCTGGCGAAGGTTGTGGTCGCCGCGGCGGAGACGCCGCGTCCCGGTTCCCGATAGGCTAAAACACGCCCTCCACCGGCACTTCGCACCCGATTATACTGGATGTTTCCAAGAGACATCCACATGAGTGCCATCGCGACCAGCAGTCAACTGAACCGCTCAATAGGATTCTACGAATCCACACTCGGCAAGAAAGTGGTGATGGCCATAACCGGCGTCATCCTGTTCGGCTATGTGCTCGCCCATCTGATCGGCAACCTGCAAATCTATTCGCCGGATCCGCAGCAGATCAACGGCTACGCCCACTTCCTGCATTCGCACCCCTTGCTGCTGTGGATAGCGCGCTGCATTTTGCTCGCTTCCGTAATCCTGCACATTACAGCATCGGTGCAACTGTGGCGGGTGAAACAACGCGCCCGTCCCGAAGCCTATGTGAAGAAGGACGATGTACCCACCAGCTACGCGGCCCGTACCATGATCTGGAGCGGCCCCATCATCGCGGCCTTTGTCGTTTTCCACGTGTTGCATCTGACGGTGGGCAGCGTGCTGCCCCTGCATACTTTGCCCGACGGCGATATGGATGTACGCACTAACGTCATCGCCGGCTTCCAGAATCCCGCCGTCTCCATCTTCTACATCATCGCCATGGCCCTGTTGTGCATGCATCTCTATCACGGCCTGTGGAGCATGTTCCAATCGCTGGGCGTGAATCATCCGCGGTACACGCCCATCATCAAGAAATTCGCGGCGGGCTTTGCCTGGTTCGTCGCGATTGGCAACATTTCCATCCCGGTGATGGTGATGTTGGGCGTGCTGACGCTGCAGTAAAGGAGCGCATATGGAACTCGACGCCAAAATTCCGGCGGGCCCGATTGAGCCTCTTTGGGACAAACACAAATTCAATCTGAAGCTGGTAAATCCGGCCAACAAGCGGAAATACGACATTATTATGGTGGGGTCGGGACTGGCCGGCGGCAGCGCGGCAGCCACGCTCGGGGAACTGGGTTACAACGTCCAGTGTTTCTGCTTTCAGGATTCGCCGCGGCGCGCGCATTCCATCGCCGCGCAGGGCGGCATCAACGCGGCGAAGAACTATCACGGGGATGGCGACAGCATTTACCGCCTGTTTTATGACACGGTGAAGGGCGGCGATTTCCGTTCGCGCGAAGCGAATGTCTACCGGCTGGCGCAGATCAGCGTGGACATCATCGACCAATGCGTGGCGCAGGGCGTGCCGTTCGCGCGGGAGTACGGCGGCATGTTGGATAACCGCTCGTTCGGGGGCGCGCAGGTGTCGCGTACGTTCTACGCGCGCGGCCAGACCGGGCAGCAATTGCTACTGGGCGCGTATCAGGCCCTGGAACGCCAGATCGGCACGGGGCAGGTGAAGATGTACCCGCGGCACGAGATGCTCGACCTGGTGGTGATCGACGGGAAGGCACGCGGCATTGTCACGCGCGATCTGATCAGCGGGAAGGTCGAATCGTATGTGGCGGACGCGGTGGTGCTGGGCACCGGCGGTTACGGGAACGCTTATTATCTTTCGACCAACGCTAAGGGCTGCAACGCTACCGCGATCTGGCGCGCGTATAAGAAGGGCGCGTTCTTTGGCAATCCATGCTTCACCCAGATCCATCCGACGTGCATTCCGGTAAGCGGCGAGTATCAATCGAAGCTGACGCTGATGAGCGAGTCGCTGCGCAACGACGGGCGCATCTGGGTGCCGCTGAAGAAAGGCGACAAGCGTCCGCCCAACCAGATCCCACCCGCCGAGCGCGACTATTACCTGGAGCGCCGCTATCCCAGCTTCGGCAACCTGGTGCCGCGCGACGTGGCATCCCGCAATGCCAAGGCGGTTTGCGACGAAGGCCGCGGCGTGGGCGAGTCCGGCCTGGGCGTGTATCTGGATTTCTGCGATGCGATTGCGCGGCTGGGGGAGCAGGTGATCAGGGAACGCTACGGCAACCTGTTCGATATGTACGAGCGCATTACGGGCGAGAATCCTTACCAGGTACCCATGCGCATCTATCCGGCGATTCACTACACCATGGGCGGGCTGTGGGTGGATTACAACCTGATGAGCACCATTCCGGGGTTGTATGTGATCGGCGAAGCCAACTTTTCCGATCATGGCGCGAATCGCCTGGGGGCCAGCGCGCTGATGCAGGGCCTGGCGGATGGCTACTTCGTGCTGCCGTATACGATCGGCGACTATCTGGCCGGCATGAAGCTGCCCAAAGTCGATACCAGCCACGCGGCCTTTCGCGAGGCGGAAACGCAGGTGGCCTGCCAGACGAGGCGCTTTCTGGAGATCAAGGGCACGCGCTCGGTCGATTCTTTCCACCGCGACTTGGGCAAACTGCTATGGGAATATTGCGGCATGGCGCGCAACGCGGAAGGGCTGCGGCATGCGCTCGAAGAGATTCCGGCGCTGCGCGCGCGATTCTGGCGCGACGTGAAGGTGCTGGGCACCGGGGAGGAGTTGAACCAGTCGCTCGAAAAAGCCGGACGGGTGGGCGACTTCTTCGAACTGGCGGAGCTGATGTGCCTGGATGCCCTGGAACGCAACGAATCGTGCGGCGGCCATTTTCGCGAGGAGTATCAAACGCCGGATGGCGAGGCGCTGCGGAACGACGCGGAGTATTCCTACGTGTCGGCCTGGCAGTATCGCGGCGAAGGGCAGACACCCGAAGTGCACAAAGAGCCGCTGCATTTCGAATACGTGCATCCCAGTCAACGGAGCTACAAGTAAATGAAACTGACTCTGCATATCTGGCGGCAGCGCCATGCCGGCGAAAAGGGACGCATGGTGCGTTACGAGGTTCCGGACGTCAATCCGGAGATGTCGTTCCTGGAAATGCTCGATGTGCTGAACGAGAGCCTGATCGCCAAGGGCGAGGAGCCGGTGGCCTTCGATCACGATTGCCGCGAGGGCATTTGCGGCATGTGCGGATTCATGATCAACGGGGTGGCGCACGGTCCGCAGCGCGGCACGACGGTGTGCCAGTTGCACATGCGGCACTTCAAAGACGGCGACGAGTTGTACCTGGAGCCGTGGCGCGCGCGGGCGTTTCCGGTCGTCAAAGATCTGGTGGTGAACCGCAGCGCATTCGACCGGATCATCGCCGCGGGCGGTTATATTACCGCACCTACCGGCAGCGCGCCGGACGGCAACGCCATCCTGATTCCCAAGGCGGCCGCCGATATTTCGATGGATGCGGCGGCCTGTATCGGCTGCGGTGCGTGCGTGGCGATGTGTCCGAACGCGGCGGCGGCGCTGTTTACGGCGGCTAAGATCACGCATCTGGGCGTGCTGCCGCAAGGGCAGCCGGAACGATACGCGCGAGCGGAGGCGATGGTGGCGCAGGCTAACTCGGAGATGTTCGGCTATTGCACGAATATTGGGGAGTGCGAAGCGGTGTGCCCGAAGTCGATTCCGTTGGAGGTGATCGCGCGTATGAACCGGGATTTCTTGAAGGCGGTTGTGACCGGACGTGGGAGTCTGTAGCAACCTCAGGCTGAATCGGCTAGGCCAGCCATTTAGTTTCGCGCGACCGAACACCTGCTTAAATGGTGGGGCAGGACTCCAGTCCTGCGGCCGACGTCCACGTCGGCCTGCTCGCGTTTAGAACGGCTGAATCCACGCGCGAGAAGGCGGGTCCTGGAGGACCCGTGCAGACCTGGAGGTCTGCCCCACAAGTTATGTTGCATCCCCAATATTTGGGATGTGCAAGTCACATTGGGCTCGCGCCCGCCCTCCAAAACCCGCGCATACTTTCAAAGAAGTTGGAACTCGAGTAATACAATCATTTGGCTGCCAGGAAGTCGCGCATGTCCTGAATCACTTCCGCCGTCTTTTCGTGAATCACCCAGTGCGTGCCATCGGGTATGCGCCGCACGGTCAGGTGCTTCACGCACTCGTCGAGACCGTTGAGGTTGCCAGTAAGTAGGGCGGTATCCTTTTCACCCCAGATCACCAGCGTGGGTGTCTCGATCGGTTGCATCTGCGGCAGGGCGTTCTCCGGCATGCCCTGGGCGCCGTCCACCGGCGAGTGCAGCCGCGCCGCGCGGTAGTAATTCAGTCCGCCGGTCAGCCCGCGGCGCCAGTTGGCGAGGTACTCCTGAAGATCGGCCGGCGACGCCCACGGTTTCATCAGCCCCTGCAGCGTGGCGAAATCATTCTGCCCCAGAAATGTTTCCGCTTGCGCCGAATTGAACAGATTGAAATACGCGCTGGCCTTCTGCTGCGCGGGGTTATGGGCCAGTTCGCGGGCGAAGACCGTGGGATGCGGCGCGTTCACGATGATGAGTTTGTCCAGCATCTCCGGATGCGCCGCCGCGAAAGCCCAGGCGATCACACCGCCCCAATCGTGCCCCACCAGCACGAATTTGCGCGCCTTCAGCTTCACGGCCAACGCGCGCACATCTTCCACGATCAACGGCACCTGATAGCTTTCGACGGCCTCCGGCTTGTCCGAAAGGTTGTAGCCGCGCAGATCGGGAGCCACCGCGTGATAGTCCTTCGCGAACTCCGGCAGCAAGTCTTTCCACTCATACCAGAACTCGGGGAATCCATGCAGAAACAGGATGAGTTCGCCGCGGCCCTGCTCCACGTAATGCAGCTTCACGCCGTTCACTTCGGCGTAGCGATGATGCCACTTGGTCTGCGCCATAAGGTTTACCGTGATCAGAATGCCCGCACTGCAGGTAAGAACGCTAAGCAATCTTGTCGAGAACCGCATCGGTGGTCTCCTGTGTGCTGCTTTGGCCGCCCAGATCGGGCGTGCGCACCTTGCCTGCGGCCAGAACCGCGGCCACGGCCTGCTCCATTTCGCGCGCCGCCGCGGGTTGTTCCAGATGCTCCACCATCATGGCCGCGCTCAGGATGGCGGCCAGCGGGTTCACCACGCCTTTGCCCGCGATGTCCGGTGCGGAGCCATGCACGGGCTCGAACATGGAAGGGAAGCGTCGGGACGGGTCCAGGTTGGCGCTGGCGGCCAATCCCATGCTGCCCACGATGATGGCCGAAAGGTCGCTCAGGATATCGCCAAACAGGTTAGACGCCACCACCACGTCGAAGCTCTCCGGCCGGCGGATGAAGTTCATGGCGGCGGCATCCACCAGCAGCGATTCCGTCTCGATCGTGGGGAATTCGGCGGCCACATCGCTGAAGGTGCGGTCCCAAAGAGCCATGCTATAACCCTGCGCGTTCGACTTGGTGATGGAAGTGACCCGCTTCTTCTTGCCGCGCTTGACGGCCAGTTCGAACGCGTAGCGTACCACGCGTTCTACGCCGCGGCGGGTGAAGACCGACGTCTGCACGGCTACTTCCTCGGGCTGCGCCAGGTAGACGAAGCCGCCCACCTGGGAGTATTCGCCTTCCGTGTTTTCCCGCACGATGACCATGTCGATTTGCCCGCCCTCGCGCCCGGCGAGCGGCGATTTTACGCCCGGATATAGATATGCCGGACGGACGTTGGCATACTGGTCGAACGCCCGGCGGATGGGCAGCAGCAGTCCGTTGAGCGTGGTGTGATCGGGGATCTCGGGATGCCCCACGGCGCCCAGCAGGATGGCGTCGCAGGACTGCAGCAGATCGATCGCGCCGGAAGGCATCATCTTGCCCCAGCGGAAGAAGTGCGCCGCGCCCCAATCGAAATCCTGAAATGCGAACGTGAGATTGTGTTTTTGCGCGGTTTTCGCCAGGACGCGCTTGGCCTGGGGGATGACCTCCTGGCCTACGCCGTCGCCGGCGACCACCGCTATGGTGAAGGTCTGCATGGAACTTCAATTCTATCTGCAGTCGGGCCGGAGCGGCGGCTCAAGGCCCCTGTGCCGGTCGCGGAGGGGCAGGCGACAGGCGCCCCACAATCTATGCGTTCTCTTGACGCTCGCGTACGTAATAGTATTTGAGCGGAGATCTTATGCGTCTTTTGCCCGTCATAGTGCTTTCTGTCGCGATGGTGCCAGCGCTGGCCGACGGTCCCACCGTGGATCAAATCATGGCGCGCGTAGCGGAAAATCAGGCCCGCACGCAGGAGATGCGACGCGCGTATGTATACAATCAGAAAATCCTGGCGCGCTTCCATCGCACCAACGGCAAGCTGGCGCGCGAGGAGAAGTTCGAATATCTGGTCACGCCAGCTCCTACGGGCATCGAGAAAAAGTTGACCCACTTCGAGGGCAGCGTCCAGCGCGGCAGCCGGCTGGTTTCCTACAGCGATCCCGACAAGGAAATTAAGGACCTGGATATCGACGGCGACCTGATTCGGGACATGATCAACGATATGACCGGCGACAAGGACTCCAAGGACGGCATCGCCCACGATCTGTTCCCGCTGACCGCCGCCGAGCAAGCGAAGTACATATTCACACTCGAAGGACAGGAGAATTATCACGGGCGGCAGGTGTATCGCGTCAGTTTCCGCCCCAAGCCGCACACCGAAGAGGCGGATTGGAAAGGCGACGCGCTCATTGACGCCGCCGAATGCCAGCCTGTAATCGTTACGTCCGAGTTCGCCACCCGCATCCCGATGGCCGTGAAGGTCCTGCTGGGCACCGATATTAAAGGCCTGGGATTCACGGTGACGTATCAGAAGTTCGATGACGGGCTGTGGTTCCCGGTTAGCTACGGCGGAGAGTTTCACGTGCGCGCCGTTTTCTTTTACGCGCGCAATATGTCGATTTCGATGGTTAACAGCGGCTTCACCCGGGCGAAGGTATCGAGCAAGATCGCGTACGATATGAGTGAGCAGTGACGGTACTAGAAATGCCCAGAAGGGTGCCGGCGCCGGCGGCGGTGCCCGCCCCCGATTTCGCGAGCCTGGTGCGGCAGCATCAGGCCATGGTTTTCAGCATTGCCTGGCACTTGCTGCGCGACCGGGCGGTGGCCGAAGAACTGGCGCAGGATGTGTTTCTCTCTCTACCAGCACCTGGCCGAACTGGAATCGCCCGAGCATGTGCTGTTCTGGCTGCGCCGGGTGACCTCGAATCGCGCCCTGGACGAAGCGCGGCGCCGCCAGCGCCGTCCGATGGTGAGCCTGGAAAACGCGCCCGAACCGGTAGCCCTGACGCCGGTCGGCGATCCGCTGTTGGGCACGGCGCTGCGAAAATTGGTGGCCGCGCTGCCTGAAAAAGCACGCGCCATTGTAGTATTGCGCTACCAGGAGGATCTGGATCCGACGGAGATCGCCAGGATCCTGGGCATCCCGGTGGGCACGGTCAAGAGTCAATTGCAGCGGGCGCTGGCGCTGTTGCGCGGCAAGTTGTCCCGCAGCCTTGGGGAGATTGTTATATGAATCTGGAAGACGAACTAAGGTCGGCAATGCAGCGCCGCGAGCCCTCGCCGGATTTCACCGGGCGGGTACTGGCGCGCGTTTCCGGCACCCCCGTGCGCCGCGCGCCACATCAGCTTTGGGTTCGCTGGCTGGCGGCGGTGGCTGCCGCGCTGTTACTCACTGCGGGCGCGCTCGAATACCGGCATTACCAGGGTGAGCGTGCCAAAGACCAGGTTCTGCTGGCCGTGCGCATTGCCGGCCGCAAACTGGCCAAAGCGCAAAAGAAGGTGCAGATGCTGAACCGCCGGAGTGTTTCATGAAAGCGGCAGGATTGTTGATAGGCGTACTGATGCTGGCGGCGGCCGCCCCGGCTCAGCAAGTGAAGTGGAATTACGACAAACTGGCGGCGCGCGCCAGTGAGACAGTGGACGTTTCGCTGGATGGTTCCTTGCTGCGCTTTGCTACGAAGTTTCTTTCCGACGGCGACAAAGACGAAGCCCAGGTAAAGAAGCTGGTGGCCCAATTGAAGGGCATCTACGTGAAGAGCTTCGAGTTCAAGACGCCGGGAGAATATTCAACGGCGGATGTGGAATCGTTTCGCGCGCCGCTGCGCGCACCGGATTGGCAGCGCATCGTCGGCGTGCACAGCAGCGAGGATGGCGAAAACGTGGAGGTCTATATCAAGAGTGAATCCAAAGGCATCGGGGGATTGGCGATTATCTCCACCGGGCCCAAGGAATTGACGCTGGTCAATATCGTCGGCGCAATCGACCTGGATACCTTGAGCGAATTAGGAGGACACCTCGGCATTCCTGAAGTGGAAGTGGATAAAGATAAAGATAAAGATAAGGATAAGAAGAAGTAGGTATTACAGTACTTGACCACGAGTTGACCTGCGGAACGTATCAAATTATACTTCCAGGAGCGCCACACTGTTGGCGCGCATTCCCACGGAGGATAAGATGCGTCGACAGCCGGTTCTGGCGTCAGCGGCATTAGTGTGCACGAGTGTTCTGGCGGGGGCCGAAACGCCCGCACCCGATACAGCTTCCAAGTTTTTGGCTCACATTCCGCTATCCTTTGAGCGCAACGCGGGCCAAACCGCCGGCACATCCGCCGGCTGGATTGGCCAGGCGAACGGTTATCACGTGGCGCTCAGTGCTACCGGAGCGACCCTCGTCCCGGTGGCGCCGGGCCGCGCGGACGTAGTCCGCATGCAGTTACTCGGCGCCCGTCCGCACGTGGCTGCCGAGGCGCTCGAACCGCTGCCGGGCAGGAGCAGCTATCTGATCGGGCGCGATCCTAAGCGCTGGATCCAGGACTTGCCGACATATGGCCGCATCGCCTATCACGAAGCCTATGAAGGGATCGACGTAGCCTGGTATGGCAACCAGGGGCGGCTCGAGTACGACTTCCTGCTGAAACCGGGTGCCGATGCGAATCTTATCCGGGTGCGCATCGATGGGGCACGCAAGCTGGCGCTCGAATCTGGCGGCGACCTGCGCATCGAGACCGCGGCCGGTTCCATGACGATGCGCGTGCCGGAGGTGTACCAGGATATCGCGGGAGCGCGGAGACGTGTGGACGGCCGGTATGTGTTGCGAGCAGCCAACGAGATCGCGTTCCGCCTGGCGCCGTACGACAAATCCAAACCGCTGGTCATCGACCCGACGTTGGCCTATGGGACATATTTCGGAGCCGGCCTGAGCGTCACGGCTCTCACCACCGACACGTCGGGCAATGTCTACATCGGTGGGGCGGCCAGCACTGGCGTGCCTATGATGGATCCGCGGCAGGCCGGATCGCTCGGCAGCAGCGACGTGTGGATCGCCAAATTCAACTCCACCGGAACCACGCTGCTCTATTCGACCTACGTGGGCGGTTCGGCAGAGGATAATATTGTGTCGCAATCCAGCATCGCGGTGGATTCGACCGGCGAGATAATTGTCGGCGGACAGACCTTCTCAACCGATTTTCCGCTCCAAAACCCGGTGCAATCTGAGCCGCCTCCCGCGGGCTTCTGCCTGCCTTTTGCATTCAAGTTGAATGCCGCTGGCAACATGTTAGTTTATTCGACTTATTTGGGCGGCAATCCGCCGGACGGAGCCACTGCATGGGCGGTCACCGTCGACACCGCCGGCAATGCATATATCGCGGGCGAAGCCGACGGCGGCTTTGCCACCACCGCCGGCGTCTACCAAACGGCGTACGGCGGCGGCTACTCGGATGCTTTCGTTGTCAAGCTCAGCATCACCGGCGCGCTGACCTACTCCACCATGATGGGCGGCTCCGGGTTAGACATCGCCGATGCGATTGTGGCCGATGCAAGCGGCAACGCCTACTTGGCCGGCCACACCGGCTCGACGTCTTTCCCGAAGCACCCGCCGGGAGCCGTTACTACCAATGCCGGCCAGTTGGACGTTTTTGTAGCAAAGCTGAATGCCACCGGCACGAAAGTCGCGTGGCTGACGTTGCTGGGCGGCTCGGGCGACGACCTTCCCGCAGCCATGGTGCGCAACGCTTCCACGGGCGAGTTGTACATCGCGGGCCACACATACTCGCCGAATTTTCCAACCACGCCCGGGGTCCTCCAGCCCGCGGCGAACGGTCCGGAGCAGGGCTTCGTGGCCTCGGTGGCCGCCGATGGAATGTCGTACGGCTTTGTGACTTACTTAGGAGGCGGCCGCAACGATTCGATCAATGCCCTCGCCTTCACATCTTCGGGGCTGGTGGTGGGGGGCACCACGACTTCCGCGAATTTTCCGGTCTCCAATGCGATTCAACGCGGGTTCACGGGGCTGGCCACAACTCTTTATGCCACAACTAATTCGGGCGCGACCTGGACCCCCTCCGACGCGGGCTTGCCGAATTTGGTGATCGGCGTTGTCCCGGATCCATCCAATTCCGGAAACATGCTGGCGGCTTCCGGCGATAATTTCGAGTGGTTCCAGACGGCCAACGGCGGAGCTTCGTGGACTGACTCAGGATCGGCTTCTCTTTACCTCTACTATCACGCCGCCGGCGCCCAGCTGCTGGGTACTCCGGCCGATACCTCGGTCATTTACGCCGCGTATCCATACAGCATTGGCTTGGACAACGGCAGCTCACTAATTCACTACACCTGGTTCCTGGCATTCCGGTCGAGCGATGCGGGCGTCACATGGAAACCGCTGAGTCTCCCCCCGAACTCTTCCACCGACATATTAGCCGGACTGGTTGTCAGCCCGACGAAGGCCAGCGAGATAGATGAAATAGATACTTCAGGCAACGTCTATCAATCGACGAACGGCGGCGGTTCGTTCTCGCAAATCGCGACGCTGCCCAGTGTTCCCACCTGGGGATTCACGGGGGCGGTGACTGGAAGCCCGGACGGCTCCATCTATGTGGCGGCTTGCAATCTGCTGAAGAGTACTGACTTCGGCCTCACGTGGACCAGTTCCTGGCTGGGCGAATGCATCGCCAGCGTGGCCGTCAGCCCGACCAACCCGTCAATCGTTTATGCGGCCAATGCCTACGGCCTCACATTGGACGTATATCAGAGCACGAATGCCGGCGGGAAGTGGACGCAACTTGCCTCTCCCGCGTTATCCGATGTCCAGGGCGCGGTGCTGGTAGTGGCGCCTTCGGATCCCAGCGTCCTCTATGCGGCGTCCGGCAATCAGGTGTCGATTTTCAACGGGACCAGCTGGTCGACGCCGGTAACTATACCCGGTACAGTGTGGACGATCGGCGTTAGCGCATCCGATGCCGCCATCGCCTACGCAGGGGTCGGCCCCTCGAGTAACGACGGATTCGCCGCCAAGCTCAGCACCAACGGCCAGACGCTGCTCTGGTCCACCTTCTACTCCGGCTCTGGCGGAGCCTCGGTGAACGCGGCGGCCCCGGATGGCTCCAGCAGCGCATGGATTGCGGGATCGGCGTCGGCCGGACTGCCCCTTTCACTCAACGCCTACAATTCGAATGCATATGGCGGGACCGGATTCCTGGCGCGCATCTCGGATGCCACCGCCGCGTGCTCCTTCGCGCTCAGCCCCTCGTCCATCCTTGCCTATGGTACGGAAACCATCAGCTTCACAGTTACGGCGCCGAGCGGATGCGCCTGGAGCGCCACCCCCTCCAGTTGGATCACACTTCAGAGCGGCAGCTCGGGCATCGGCTCGGCGGTGGTATCCGCCACGCTGGCTGCCAACCACACGGGCGCCACGCGTCCCGGCAGCATCAATATCGGCGGCCAGTCTTTCGCTATAACCCAAGCGGCTTCCGGCTGCACTTATTCTCTGCCCGGCGGCAACACCATTAGCGTGCCTCAAGCGGGCGGGACGGTTCAGATCGCGGTGACCGCGCCGGCTACCTGCCCCTGGAGCGCGGTTCCCGAGAGCCCGTTAATCTCTGTCGTCTCGGGTGGATCGGGCAAAGGCCCTGGCACGGTCACTCTGTCGATGCCGGCGAACGATAGCGTTGTGTGGTTGAGCCCCACGGTGCAAATCGCCACCGAGACCGCCACGCTGCAGCAACTGGACGCGTGCACCTACCAGCTTTCGCCGCAGACGCTCCCGGATACCGCGGCGTCGGGGACCATGACGGTGACAGCGAACCTGGCAGGATGCTCCTGGTCGCCGACCTCGAGCCAAACGTGGCTCACGGTTTCGGGATCGGGCACCGGCTCGGGAACGTTCCCGTATACCGTTACGGAGAACACCACCGGCGCTTCCCGCAGCGCGAATGTAACGCTCGACCACCAGGCGATCCAAGTTACGCAGGAGCCTTGAGGTTGGAATGGCGGGTCTGGAGGAGACCCGCCGCAGGCCCGGAGTCCTGCCCACCATAAATTGATGCGGCTACTGGCTGACCGGCCCGGCCATCCACCATGCGCTCGTTCACTGTCAGCTTTTCGTGCATCCGGCGTTTCCAGCCAGCGGAAGTTTTATCCACGCATCGCGCACGTCATTTCGTTCGTAGTCGGGCGTCCAGCGATCGCTGATAGGCCGCCACAATATCTTTGCGGATCTCCTCCGGCCGGGTCCGCCGCCAGCAAAAGTAATGGCGTCAAGAACAATAGCCGGAAACGCGATGGGCATTGCATAGCGTTGGTCGCGGTTCACACCGGTAACGTGTCGCGCCGCCTCGTAGGGCGCGGCCCCAGACCCATGATTACTACGACCGTACCAAGGAACATTTTACTTGAACCCGGTCTCCTCGGGATGTAGACTGAGGCTACGCGCTCAAAAACGCGAGTTCGGCGAGGATGCAATTCCCAGGTTACTTATCAGTGACAGAACGCTCTAGCCTGCTCTGTCTCTTCTATGCAGCAGTTGCCCTGACGATAGCGCCGGCGCACGCCGAGTCTGCCCACAAGGACGTGGTCCTGCACAATTTCTCGCCATCGCCACAACGGGGGGCTACGCCTTATGGCGGTGTGATTCGCGACGCCAGCGGAAATCTCTACGGCACCACCGTATCGGGCGGCGCGTACGGATATGGAGCGGTCTACGAGTTGAATCGGGCGGGAAAGGAGACGGTGTTGTACAGTTTCACCGGTGGCGCCGACGGGGCCAAGCCATATGCCGGATTGATTCGCGACGCAGCCGGCAACCTCTACGGAACCACACAGTCCGGCGGCAACGTGACCGGCGTGAACTGCATTTCTTATCAGGGCAAGTACCAGGGCGGCTGCGGCGTAGTGTTCGAGCTGGATGCAACCGGCCGTGAGACGGTCCTATACACTTTCCTGGGCGGTGCCGACGGGGCATTCCCATGGGCCGGTGTGATGCGCGATCAGGCCGGCAACCTTTACGGCACGACGATGGCCGGCGGTGCTTCCAATGCCGGCGTGGTATACAGGGTGCTGGCATCGGGTCAGCAATCCGTCATATACAGCTTCACTGGCGGAGCCGATGGAGGGAGCCCGCTCGCCGGCCTGAGCTATGATGCGACCGGCAACTTTTACGGGACCACGGCTTGCGGCGGCACTGGATCCAGTTCTTACTGCCAGAGCTCCGGCGGAGGCGCGGGCGTGGTGTTCCGAGTCAACCTCTCTGGCAAGGAGACCGTGATATACAATTTCACGGGCAAGTCTGACGGCGCCAACCCTTGGGCGGCCGTAAGTCAAGACTCCGCAGGCAACCTTTATGGGACCACGACCGCGGGCGGATCGGGCGCCTGCGCATCGGGATGCGGCGTGGTGTTCATGCTGAATAGCTCCGGACAAGAGGCCGTGCTACACAGCTTCTCGGGCGGCACCGATGGGAACACCCCGTATGCCGGTGTGACTCTGGATGGCTTCGGAAATCTGTACGGAACTACGGTCGAAGGCGGGACGGGCAAATGGGGCGTCGTTTTCAAACTCGATACCGCCGGTGATGAAACGGTGCTATACAACTTCACGGACCAGAAGGATGGAGGCGCGCCGCGCTCCGGTGTGATCCTCGACGCAAACGGCAATCTCTACGGCACCACCACCGACGGCGGCGCCGGAAACGATGGCGCGGTCTACCAACTGAGTCCGGCCGGGCAGGAGACCGTGATGTTCGGCTTTCCGCCGCATGCCGACGGATCTTTCCCCCAGTCAAGCCTGGCGCTCGACGCAGCAGGCAACTTCTATGGGACCACCACTTATGGCGGCGCTTCGAACGAAGGCATAGTTTATAAGTTGGATAATGCCGGGCACGAGAACGTGCTCTATACCTTTGGCGGTTCAGGTGGAAGCATGCCTTATGCGGGTGTGCTCATCGATGCGGCGGGCAACCTGTTCGGGACGGCCAGCGCAGGCGGCACCGGCCGCGCGGGGGTGGTCTACAAGCTGGATACCGCGGGCAATCAGACGGTGCTATACAATTTCACCGGCGGCGCGGATGGCGGCGGACCTTTGGGAAATCTCATTCGCGATGTCGCCGGCAATTTCTACGGCACCGCTTATTTCGGCGGAACACTGAACGCGGGCGTCGTATTTGAGCTGTCTCCGGAGGGCCACGAAACGGTGCTGTATAGTTTCACGGGCGGCGCCGACGGGGGTTATCCGTGGGCTGGTCTCGCACGCGACTCAGCCGGCCACCTTTACGGAACCACCGCGTATGGCGGCAGCGGGAATGCGGGCGTGGTATTCGAACTGGATGCCGCCGGCCAGGAGACCGTGCTCTACAGCTTCACCGGCAAGGCGGATGGGGGTTACCCCTTTCAAGGTGTAATCCGCGATACCGCTGGTAATTTGTACGGCGCCACTTCCGGCGGCGGCATTGGCAGTAGCAATTGCTATCGGGGCTGCGGCGTGGTGTACAAGTTAGATACGGCTGGTAACCAAACGGTGCTGTACAGCTTCACCGGCGCGTCGGATGGCGGAAATCCCTACTCCGCTATAGTTCGGGATGACAAGGGAAGTCTTTATGGAACGGCGGCCGGCGGCGGTGACAACTCCGGCACGCTGGGCCATGGGGTGGTGTACAGCGTGAGTCCGGCGGGAACAGAGACGGTGCTGCACACTTTCACCGGCAGGTCCGACGGCGCCATTCCGTACGGCGGTCTAGTGGCTGACGCCGCGGGTACCCTGTGCGGAACGACTTCGGCGGGCGGTAAACAGAACGCTGGTGTGGTCTACCTGCTGACTCCGTAGGGGCGTGCAGCCGGAATGACACGAGCGTGCCAGGAATCGGACTCATCCGATCCGCCGCTGTTGACCTGCGCTTGCGATCGCCGCGCGCGGCTGCTAGGCAGTCGCTGTGCGCACGGCTCCGTGTTCCAAACGCCTGAGTTCGGTATTTAAATCCGCGAGCGCCTTTTCCATCAAGTTCTTATATCGCGGGTTTTGGCTCGTTTCCAGTTCCCGAAGGACCCGGGTGCGAGAAAGGTTCAAACTCTCCTTCTTTCGAAGCAAATCCAATTCTTTGCCCGAAATCTGTTCATCGAAAGAAGGACGGACGTGAGTCTCGGCGGACGCAATCTGCGACTCGACCGATTTACTTTCCCAACCTCTTGCCATACTTCTATTATACGGTGTGGAATAGCACAGGGGGTAGTTCGTTTAGGACGCGCGCTCAACCCGCCGAGTGCGGCCGCATGGATCGGGCGATCAACCCCAGCCCGCCCACCAGCATCACCAGCATCACGATGGTGTTGAACAAGCTCGTCGGCCGATAATAAATCTGCATGTTGGCCAGCACGCCCGCCACGATGAACAACGCCCCCGCGACCGTCAGCAACCAGCCGACTACGCTCCGTCCATCCCGGAACAGTAAACCGATGCCGATCAGCATGGGAATCAGCGTAATGCCGAAAGTATTGGCGCCCCAGAAACTCCAGTAAGAGCCGGCCACCACCACCTGGTTTGTCAGAAGGTATCCGCCCACGCACGCCAGCGCGAAACCGAACAGAAAGTCTCCCAATCCCCCGGAAGTTCCACCCACGTCGCTGAACCGGCGATCCGCCATCACATCGAGGATAACGCAAAACTTCGTACGGCCGTTCACACGTTTTGAAAAAAAGAACAGCATTCTTTCGTTTCAACGGCTTCCCGTAAAAGAACAGCCGCCCGCGTCCGGTCGGGTTTGTCTCCGCTGCTTACAATCGAAGTGGGAGGCAGGAACTTGAAAAAAGCCTCGAAAGGCGCCCAAAACCGCTTGGCCAACCGTCAGCAGATCGCCGCGCGCCATTTGACCATCGACCGCATGGTGACCGAGATTCTCGACCGGACCGAGCCTGGTTGGTACGCCGCCCTCCTCAAAGACTTCCGTAAAGAGTGGAAACCGGTCGGCTGCGAAGTGCAGATCGTCGAACTGATGGCCGATCTCTCGTGCCGCCTGCGCGGCTGCTGGTATCTGGAGACCGAAATTCTGAAACGCGGAATGGCTGCGTGTGCCACATCGGAAGGTGCGCCCGGCGACGCCCTGGCGCGCGCTTTCATGCACGATTGTGAAGGCCCCAGGCTTCTAAACAAATTGTCGCGCTATGAGAGCCGGCTTTCCATCGAGTTTGAACGTTGCGCCCGCCTGCTCGACCGCTACAGGACCGCCCGCAAACGCGCGGAAGCCAGTGCGGTAGCCGCCCTGATGAAACGTAAACCTTGCACTTCTGTAGTCCAATAGACGGCGATCGCCACCATCCCACGCGCTGGTCCGGGCGGGTCTGGAGACCTACAACTTCAGTGAGCATTTTCCGCAAACGTTAAAGTACCCAGTGAAATGTAAACGCCGCAGTTCCGGTATATAATAGGTTGTGTTCGCTCTGCCTTCCATCTGCCGTCCCGGCCTCTTCGGTTCCGATTAGAACCCCGCAATCCTCTGCCTGCACCCGTTGGCCTGGTTTAATTTCCCTGTAAGGAGGTTTGCGTATGAGCAAGAGCGCCAATCTGGAAGTGGAAGCGGCGCGGCTGGATTTGCCGCACGTCAGCGGGCCGCTGCCCGGACCCCGCGCGCGGGACGTCATTGCGCGCGACCATCGTTCCGTTTCGCCATCCTACACGCGCTGCTATCCGTTGGTAGCCAGCCGCGGCGAAGGCGCCATGGTCGAAGATGTGGATGGCAACCGCTTCCTGGATTTCAATGCGGGCATCGCCGTGGTGGCGACTGGCCACTGCCATCCGCGCGTGGTGGAAGCCATCCGCGAGCAGGCTGGCCGGCTGATCCACATGTCGGGCACGGATTTCTATTACGAAGCCCTGGTGGACCTGGCGGAGAAGATCGGTGCCTTGGCGCCGGGGGCGGTGGAGCGCCGGGTTTCATTCGGTAACTCGGGCGCCGAAGCCGTCGAAGGCGCCATGAAGCTGGCGCGCTACGCTACCGGCCGCGACAAGTTCATCGCTTTCCTGGGCGCGTTTCACGGCCGCACCATGGGAGCGCTGTCGCTCACCGCGCGCAAGGCCGTGCAGCGCCGCGGCTTCGGACCGCTGGTGCCCGGTGTGGTCCACGCGCCTTATCCCAACTGCTATCGCTGTCCATTCGGCCAGACGCCCGCCAACTGCGCGGTGGAGTGCGCCAGGTTTATCGAGGACACCCTGCTGAAGACCATCGCGCCGGCCGACGAGGTAGCGGCCATCGTCATTGAACCGGTGCAGGGCGAGGGCGGCTATATCGTCCCGCCGCAGAAATTCTACGATGAACTGGTGCGCATCACAGAGAAGCATGGCATTCTGCTGGTCTGCGACGAGGTACAGTCCGGCATGGGCCGCACCGGCAAAATGTGGGCGTCCGAGCATTTCCACCTCACGCCCGATATTCTGACGGTGGCCAAGGGCATTGCCAGCGGGCTGCCGCTGGGTGCCACTATCGCGCGCGCGGATTTGATGAACTGGCCCCCCGGCGCGCATGCTTCCACATTTGGCGGCAACCCGGTGGCTTGCGCGGCGGCGCTGGTGACCATCGAATTGCTCGAACAGGAACTGCTCGATAACGCCGCACTCATGGGCGCGTACCTGATGTCGCGCATGCGCGACTGGCCGGCACGCTTTCCTATCGTGGGCGACGTGCGCGGTCTGGGCCTGATGCTGGGCATCGAGCTGGTGCGCGACCAGCACTCCAAAACCAAAGCACCGGAGCTGCGCGACCGCGTCGTAGATCTGGCGTTCGAGCGCGGCCTGTTGATCCTGGGCGCCGGTGATAACACGCTTCGCCTTAGCCCCGCACTGATCATTACCCGGGATCAGTGCAACTTCGCTTTGGATACGCTGGAAGAGTGCATCGCGCTGGCCATGCGCGAAATCTGAACTTCAGGCAGGCGTTTGGCCGTGGCGGGCATGGCCGGACCCGGTTTCAAGGTCGCATCCTGCTATGCTCGCAGGTTGATTTCGATTCCAAGTTTCCGGTCAACCAGAAACTGCCCTTGCGGCGCCGCAGGTAACGCCGTAGGCTGGCACGGCGCCTCCTGGATGGAGCCACATTCTGGCAGCGCTGCGCGGGCTCCAATCGTGTAAACCGATGGCACTGCTCTTGGAGAAATCCGTCGTTTATCATCCTGGAAGAACCGGGGGGCACTGGGTGAAGGCACGCCTCCGTCAGGCAGGCCTGGTGCGAGGGGAATCTGCGGGGCTACACGATAACCCGGAGGACTTGCGGCATTGGCCGGAGCGCGCGGCACGACCGTGGTCGATCGCCTTCGTGCGTCACCCGCTGAGCTGGGTGCGCTCCCTTTGGGTTCACGAAACCCACTTTGGGTGGACGAACGACCTGCTGCGTCCACCGGATGAGTTCGCGACTTTTGCGGCATATCTGGACTACCTGATCGAGGCGTTTCCGGGCGGAGCGGTAAAGCGGTACTTCGCTCCTTTTATTGACAACGTCAACTTGATCGGCAGGTGCGAGAGTCTACGAGCCGAATTGCTGCGGTTACTGCAAGAGGCCGGCGAGAGCGTGCCTGAACTGCCTGAGGGGCGCCTCATTAACCGCTCGGCAGACGATATCGTGTCCGCGTGCGCCAAGGCGCCTCGAACTATCCTGGAACGATTTCTCGCGAACGAGGCGGACTACTGCAGCCGTTTTGGCTACGACCGGCTTCCGGATGAATGCCTGGACGATAATCCAGAGTTCCAGAAAAAATGGTTTCCGATACTCCCCTCCCGTGGCGGCGCGGCGGCGGAAAACAGCAAGCCAGCCCCGGAAAGCACGTTCCTGTTTTCGGATGGCACTCTATGGAAAGGGCGGCCAGAGCAGAGGAGATGGCAACTGGCTATCTGTGACGCCCTGGTGCGGAGCAGCCGCTCACAAAAAGGTGGCTTTCTGGAGTTGGGCTGCGGAGACGGCTTCTTTGTTTTCCTGGCAGAGGAGCTTGGCTATGTTCCCTGCCGGGGCGTACACCTGTACCGCCGGTCCACCACCAGCGCAGCTGCCGCACGCTTGGGTAGTAAGGCGCAATTCATAGAGGCGCCAATGTTCGCCCGCCTGGGCGGTGGGCTGGCGACGACGATTCTGATGCGGGATGTGCTGAACCACACGCCTTGGCCGCACATCCCGCTGCTGTATGCGAAACAGATGCTGGCCGAAGGCGGCGAAATCATCATCGGGAGTGTCATCATCGAAATGGAGCCCGATCCGGGGCTGTGCTTTTCCAACCTCAGCGATACCCCCTTGTTTCCCAGGTCCTGCCCGGTGATCATGTCCAGAATGTTCCTGCTTAACCTGGTTTCGCAATGCGGACTTGCCGTCGACGAAATATGTTCAGAGTATGACGAGATCATTGAGCCGCAGAAATATAAACTCCTGGAAGGCTTGGCAAAGGTCCTCCACAGTCCGCCGGAAGGCCTCCTGCGGAGGGTGGTGTGCAGACTGCGCGCAGCCGGAGACCGAACGGACTCGCCTGAACTGAGATTTTGGTTGCATGCGGAGCCCCTTTGGCTGGCGGATTGCTCTTCAGTTAACTTGAACGACGCTGCGCGCCATGTCATCGATCGGTTGACGGCGGAGAATAAGCAGCTAAAGACTGACGTCCAACTCTTAGAACTGGCGCTGCATGATCGGGAAGCCGATCTTCAAAGGGAACGCGTCGATGCCGCTGCGCGAAGTTCTGAGCTGGTGGATCGAACCAATCGACTCGAGCGCGCGCTTACCGAATTGAACTCGTTCCGTGCGTAAGCACTGGAAAATCAACTAACCTTACGCGACGCGCCCCGCCGCTTCGCTGTTCCTCCACGCCCTCCCGCAGCCGGCTCCTTCCGCGAAGGCTGGGCATTCTGCTCCACCCGCAGTTTCCACGCGGTGCGCAGGGCGCCTTCCAAGATATCCTGATTCGTCGCCGCCAGCCGGATGTGCGTCATTCCCATGCGGCCCCATCCGCCAGGGATAGGTAGAAACACATCGGGCAGTTCTCCGACAAACGCAGCTTGCTGTTCCAGCGTGAGCTTCAGGTTCCCGTAGCCCTGCTTTTGCGAGGCCAGCGTGGCAAAAATGCGGCCACCCACGCGGAAATCCGGCGCGCCCATGTGGGAGCTTTCTTCCACACCGGGTAGGCTTAAGGCGATCTGGCGAAAATCTTCCGCATCCATGGATGAATCATCGCACACCCCGCGCGGACGGGAACCCTCCTGCCGGGCACGGTGTCTAAACCGGATGTTCACAGGCGGGACTCGGACAGGTATGGCAAACTTCGGAAGGTGGCTGCGACGCATCGTAGGTGTAATTTCCGGCCTGGTGCTCCTGGCGCTACTGGCAGGCTTCTCCTACGAGCAGATTGGGAGGGCGCGCGAGCGCAGTCGCCTGCCTCCACGAGTGGGGCGGGCCATCGATATTGGCGGACGCACTCTGAACCTCTACTGTTCGGGCGAAGGCAGCCCCGCCGTCATCCTCGAAACGGGAGGCAACGCGCCCGGCTTCGCCTGGGTCCCGCTGCAACCCAGGTTTGCAGAATTCACGCGCACATGCTGGTACGACCGCGCGGGCGTAGGCTGGAGCGATCCGCCCAAGTCCCCCAGAACCGCTGCCAGTGTCGCCAGCGATCTTCATGAAATGCTTCGCCGCGCCGGCGTGCCGCCGCCATATGTACTGGTGGGCGCGTCCGTGGGAGGAGAATACGCGCGCATTTACACGGCCCGCTACCCCGCTGAGGTTGCCGGCCTCGTTTTGCTGGATTCCACCCACCCCGACCAACACGAGCCGGCCTATGCGCTGTCGCCCACAAACCGCCTGTCGCCTCGCGTTCGGCACCTGATATGCATGGCCGTGCCGTTCGTCTCGCGATTCGGCTTGCTGCGAATTGCGGCAAGCAGAATGGATCGGCGAGACGCTCCACCTCAATTCAGCCCCGCGCAGCGCGACACACTGGCGAAACTGGCAGCCCGGCCCACCGCTTTCAAGACCGATGCTGAGCAAGCCTGTGCGGCGACGGATGCCGGAAGAGTGGTTCCCATACTGGGCGGCGGCAACCCGGATCTGGACAACGCGGCTCGCAAGGCCGGTAGCTTAGGCGACCGTCCACTTATCGTGCTGACGGCTGGAAGATACTGGGCTCCTGACGGCATGCAGAAAGAGGCGCAGGCGTATCACGAAGTCTGGGTGCACCAGTTACAGGCCAGCCTGGCACAACTGTCAACGCGTGGACGGCAAATCGTCGTGGACGCACACCATGGTATCGGCGATGAGGCGCCCGACGCGGTGGTCACGGCGGTGCGACAGGTGGTCGAGGAAACCCGCGGCAAGAAGTAAGATCCCGATGCCCGGTGGATCTTCGCGTCGGATACTCTGAAAGGGTGCCTGACAGAATCCTCGATGTCGGCTGCGGCATTCATAAGCAGCCTGGCGCCATCGGCATCGATCGCAATCCCGCCAGCCGCGCCGATGTCCTCTGCGACCTCGATCGCTTGCCCTTTCCCTTTCGCGACAACTCCTTCGACCGCCTGCTGGCCATCCACGTGATCGAGCATGTCGCCGATGTGATGGCCACCATGCAGGAGTTTCATCGCCTGCTGCGCCCCGGCGGCACCGTCCGCATCGAAACGCCCCACTACACCGACTACAGCTCGTTTTGCGATCCTACCCACCGCAGCCATCTGAACAGCTTCTCGTTCCGCTATTTCGGCGAGGACCACGGCGGCTTCGGGTACTACACGCCAGTTAAGTTCCGCGAGATTTCGGTCTACGTAAAGCTACTGTCGTTTTGGAAATGGCTGGGATTCGAATTCCTGGTCAATCATTTTCCGCGCTACCGCCGTTTCTGGGAGTATTATCTGTGCTTTGTGGTTCGCGGCAAAGTGATGAACTTCGAATTCGAAGTCGTTAAGCCGCAGTTGAATACCGATGGACGCAGATAAAAAATGGTGGCGGGTCAAGGGAAGCGGATGGGGTCTTTACCGGTTAGCCGACGCCGCGCGCCACCGCTTTAGAGTTCGCCACACCACTACCGAACAGGCCAATGGCCGCCGCGGCGAGGATCTGGCCCATCGCTTCCTGCGCCGGCACGGTCTGACCATTGTGGGGCGCAACTTCCACCAGCGCGCGGGCCGCGGCGAACTCGATATGGTTGCCTGGGACCGGCAGACGCTCGTGTTTGTCGAAGTGAAGACCCGCGCCAGTGCCGAATTCGGCAGTCCCGGCCGCGCCATAGGTCAAGAGAAGGAGAAGGACCTGCGGCGCGCCGCCGCGGAATACCTCCGCCGTTGCGGCACGCCCAGGGAACAGGCGCGCTTCGACCTGGTGAATATCGTCCTCACTCAGCCGCCCGAGATCGAGTGGATTAAGGATGCGTTTCCTGTAAGCCGGACGATATAATACGTTCTCCGCGTTCCGCGTCTTAAAATCAGCTTTCTGCGGAGGCTCACCGAATTTGCCTGAATTACGCAAGGATCCCATCACCGGCCGCTGGGTAGTTATCGCCACCGACCGGGCGCGCCGTCCGTCCGATTTCGTGCGGCAGCCGGTGCCGCCGGCCACCGCGCGCCTCTGCCCGTTCTGCTATGGCAACGAGCAGAAGACTCCGCCCGAGGTGCTGGCCTATCGTCCGGGCGGCGGCGCGAATCAGCCGGGCTGGAGCGTGCGCGTGGTGCCCAACAAGTTTCCCGCCCTGGGCATCGAGGGCGAGCTCAACCGCCAGGGCGAGGGCATGTACGACAAGATGAACGGCATCGGGGCGCACGAGGTGGTAATCGAAACTCCCGATCACAGCCTGACCATGGCCGAGATGTCCGACCGGCAGATCGAAGAAGTCCTGAACGCTTTCCGCGACAGGGTCAACGATCTCAGGAAGGATACGCGCTTCCGTTATATCGTGCTGTTCAAAAATCACGGCGAAGCGGCCGGCGCCACGCTCGAGCATCCGCATTCGCAACTGATCGCCCTACCCGTGGTTCCCAAGCGCATTAAGGAAGAGTTGGACGGCGCCAAGGTCTACTTCGATTTTAAGGAGCGTTGCGTCTTCTGCGACATCCTGCGCCAGGAAACCGCCGCGGGTGTGCGCGTAGTCACTGAGACCGACCGCCTGCTGGTGCTCCAGCCATGGGCGCCGCGGTTCCCCTTCGAAACCTGGATTCTGCCCAAGAGTCACGTATCGCACTTCGAGCAGGCCGACGATGCCACGTTACAAAACCTCGCCTGGGTGCTGCGATCCACCTTGCGCAAGCTCGACAAGGTGCTGGAGCGGCCGCCTTTCAACTTCATCGTGCATACCGCGCCATTGCAGGAGAATCACCTGCCGCACTATCATTGGCACATCGAACTGATCCCCCGGCTGACCAAGGTGGCCGGGTTCGAATGGGGCACCGGGTTTTATATTAATCCCACGCCGCCGGAGGAGTCCGCCAAGTTCTTGCGCGAATCGGGGCTGGCTTGAGCCGTCCGGTGGCGGATGCGTCAACCGTTCCCCACCGCCGGATTCTCACGCTCGTGATAGCGCTGATCCTGTACGGATCGCTTTACCCCTGGGAATTCCACGCGCGGCATTATGGCCATTCGCCGCTTTGGATACTGCTGCACGCCTGGCCCAGCGCTATCGACCGCTATGTGCTTTGGGACATCGGCGTCAATATCACACTCTATTTGCCGTTGGGCCTATTCGCATATCTGGCGATGAGCCCGCGCGCGGCGCGCGGCTGTCGGGTCCTGGCGCCGGTGGCGCTCGGGCTGGTGCTTTCGGCGTCCATCGAAATGCTGCAGCTCTTCGACGATTCGCGGTTTTGCAGCCTTTCCGATGTGGCTTCGAACGTCACCGGCGCGGCGGTGGGGGTTGCCGTTGGCGCATTCTATCGGGTGCGGTTGCCGCGCTTTCTTGCGGAGCATGGCGCGGCTTCGCTGCTGCGGCCCTCCGGCGCCCTGCTGCTGCTCTCCTGTTGGGCCGGATACCAGGTGTTTCCGCTGTTCCCAGCTTGGGGGCGTACACACCTGATGAGCCGGCTCGCGGCGCTGCAGGCCCAGCCGGCGATGCCCTCGGTTAGTACGCTGGTAATCTTCGCGGAGTGGCTGGCGGTAGCTTGCCTGCTCGAAAGCATCCGAAAGATCCGAACCACCGGATTGCTGGCGCTGCTCCTATTGCTGTTGCCGTTCCGCCTGATCGTAGTGAGCCGGACTGTGACCTGGCCGGATATTGAAGGCGCGGCCGCGGCGTTTGCCATCTGGGCCTGCCTGCCCCGTACTTGGGTGCGCCGCGCCGCACCCTTCGTGCTGACCGGCGCGCTGATCCTGGGCGAGCTGGCGCCGTTTCATTTCCAAAGCGCGCGTACGTTTTCCTGGGTGCCCTTCCGCGGATTGTTTCGCTCCGCCTGGGCAGACGGCTTCGTGATCCTGTTCCGCAAAAGCTTCTGGTACGGGTCCGTGATCTGGCTTTGGCGCGCATCCGGACTCAGTCTCGCCTGGATTACTGCGGTGACGGCCGCGGCGCTGTTCGCCCTGGAACGGGCGCAAGTCTATCTGCCGGGCCGCACGCCGGAAATCACCGACGCCGTGCTGGCCATGCTCATGGGCGTGTTGCTTTGGCTGCTGCGCGACGCGTGAGGCAGGGCCGTGCGGGGCATGTCGATCGCCGAATGACCGAATGCGGCATATTTCCCAAGACCATGACGTTCACTTCCGCGCTAGACGCAAGGGCACCCTGGCGGTGGCGCTCGGCGTTAAGGAGTACCCGAAAACTACGGCCACCGCGCCAGCACGGATGATCGGAACTATAGAAGTAAGTCCAAGTGCGGAGTTTGCGGTTTGAAAGCAGGCTGCGCCGGGCTTCGGGTGTAGAATGATTCATGCGGAGGAAAGATACGTGAGTTGGCCCTTGCGGTTCGTTAGGATCTTACTGCTTTTGGCCGCTTTCTCACCAGAGGTCTACGGCCAGTCAGACTACACTTACACGATTTTTGACTTTCCCGGTGCGGGAATCCAAGGCACGGCGGGTACGGGAATCAATGATGCGAACGAAGTAGTGGGCTATTACTACGATGGCAACGCTTACGCCCATGGATTTCTCTGGGCGAATAGCTCGATGAAGACCGTCGATTTTCCAATTTCACAGTTGCAGACGTCACTTTACGGGATTAACAACCGCGGCGTGATCGTGGGGCATATCTTCTACAACGATGGCCGGTCGATCTTGCAGTCGTTTGTTCGGGCCAATGGTAAATATACGCTCCTCGACTACCCGCAATCCACGTTTACGTTGGCTGGCGGAATTAATAATGATGGTACGATCGCTGGAAGCTATGAGCCTGGTTCGTCGCTGAACTCTGACGGATTTCTCTGGTCCGGTGGCCAGTTTCGCACGGTTAGCGTTCCCGGCGACCATAACCCGTCCGTGATGGGTATCAATGATCTCGGCGACCTCGTTGGATCTTATGAAGCCGGCCAGTTTCCAGACCAGGCCACTGTGGCCTTTGCCTATTTCAAGAAATCCAGCACGTTGGTGACTCTCTCCTACCCAGGCGCTTCCAATACGCAGGCGACAGCAATTAATAATCTCGGGCAGGTTGTCGGCTACTATCTAACTACGCCCCAGTCCAATCCGGGCGCCTTTCTGTATTCAGACGGCGTCTACACACCTGTCGGACAATTTGGCTACGGCGAAACGGCGTGGGGAATAAACAACGCGGGCGTGATCGTGGGCCAACTGGGACAGCCGGACGGGGGGTCGCTGGGATTCCTGGCCACACCGGTACGGGCGCCGGGTGAAGCGAAGCCAAGCGGCTCTCGGTGCGCGCCCCTGTAAAGTTCTCGTGCGTGCAGTGGCTCCGAGCCAGTTACCGCACGCAGCCTTGCGGACTCGTGCGCCGTTGGGGACCGCAAACTCACGGCGGCAGCGCCGGCTCGTAGCATCCGCAGCTCTTGGCGTCGATTTCGCCGGCGATGTGCCTTCCTCCGAACATCCATGCAGGGCGCGACTCTGCGACGGAAGTGTCTGCCGGTCGTTCGGTAGAGCGGGCGTAGAGGAACGGTATTGCTGGCGCTGCTCCTGCTGCTGGTGCCGCTCCGTCTGATCGTGGTGAGCCGGACGGCTTCATGGCCCGATGTGGAAGGCGCGGCCGTGGCGTTTGCCATCTGGGCCTGCCTGCCCCGGACCTGGGTGCGCCGCGCCCTTCGTGCTAACCGGCGCGTTGATCCTGGGCGAACTGGCGCCGTTTCATTTCCAAGGCGCGCGTCCCTTCTCCTGGGTGCCCTTCCGCGGATTATTTCGCTCCGCCTGGGCAGACGGCTTCGTGATTCTGTTCCGCAAAAGCTTCTGGTACGGCTCCGTGATATGGCTTTGGTGGGCATCCGGACTCAGTCTCGCCTGGATTACCGGGGTGACCGCCGCGGCACTGTTTGCCCTGGAACGGGCGCAAGTCTATCTGCCGGGCCGCACGCCGGAAATCACCGACGCCGTGCTGGCCATGTTGATGGGCGTGTTGCTGTGGCTGCTGCGCGACGCGTGAGCGATATAAATGGCGCAGGCGATGAAAGAGCTCATCGCGGACCTGTTAATTCGGGAAACTTACCGGCCTCCTGGTGAATTGCGCGGAGGATTGGTTTCTGTATAAGCGGTGCGGCCGCTACCGTATCCTTATGTAGATGCCTATTAGTGCGGCGGCTCGAATTCCACGACTTCAAATGTATCCGCCACCGCGCAGCCGAGCATCAGCTTGCCGCCATCGGTCCCAATGAGCATTTGCTGCGGAAATTCCGCTAGCAGCGGTCGCCAGGAACTGCTGGCGCGATCAAAGCGCCGCAGACGCAACGGGGCATTCAGATTCGAGAAAAGGCTGCCATCCTGCGTAAATGCCAAATCCCAGACCGGCAGGGGCAGGGTCCAGCGGCCCAGCAGGCGGCCGGAGAAATCCAGTTCCAGCCAGGCCTGCATCGGCGCATAGTAAACACCCACCCGGTCGGCCGAAGCCGCGATCATGGACACGCCGATTTCCCCGCCTGCGATGACCTGGCCCTGACGCAGGGGCGGAAACGTGTTCGCCGGAAGGTATTCTCCGGCCGGTTTGCCGTCCGCCGTGTAGTGGTGCACCATGCGAAATGGTGTGACGGGCGTGTCGGGCCCGCGGCGCAGATTGCCGAGCGTCCAGATGGTGTGATCGGCGGCGATCGAAATGCTCTCGGCGACATACGTTCCCGTGTCGATGAATTGCTGTGCCTGGCCGCCATCGCGCACGATCACCAGGCCCGCGGAGCCCGGCGGGCCACCTGGATTATCGAAAATGCTCACCACGGCCGTGCCATCGGAATCCACCGCCGCGGCGCGCAAATTGATGTCATCCCCGGAAGGCATGCGCGGGCTGACTTGGTAGGCAAACTTGCCGTCCGGGCGATAAACCGTTAGCGACCGGCGTGGCCCCCGCGGCGCTGGCGGATCGCCCAGAACGGCGACGAAACCCTTATTCCCGAACGGGATCTGGCTTTCCATCGGTACGATGCTGATGGGAAATATCGCGGCCGCGAGGCTTCCGGCGAGCACTAGAGCAGTCATGATCCCGTACGGCTTTTGCATGATGCGCTCCCCCTCCAGCCGTATGACGCGGCGTCCACCGAATTCGTGCAATATACCTGCTCACTGACCATTAGTTGAAAACATCTCGCAAGACCTGAGCCAGGTCGTACTTGCGCGGCTCGCCGAGGCTGATGTTCATTACCCTCGACGGTTTCGCCTCTGGCGTGCACGCGGGGCCTACTTTGGCTACTTCGGCCCCGGCCTCGAAAGCTGGATGAGCGACGCGCTCCGTCGACCTCTCGCTCTCCGAATGGCAAATTCGGGCATGCCCCAGTCACAACTACCACGTTGAGTTGTTGTACCAACGCAGAACTCGGAGAGCGCGCAGTGTGTTCCAGCGGCTTGCCCTGCCGACGCCGGTCTCCATCTCCAAAGGAATCTGTTCGGGATGAAGGATGTTCAGCGGCCAGCGCCCGTTCTGGTGGCGGCGCTCAATCACGGTTTCGATGGCTTCACTGACGCGGCTGTCGGGTTTGATTCCTGCATTCCGCAGATAATCGAGTCCGCGCAAGACGTCGTAGTGCCAAAACGTCGGGAACGAGAAGCGGAGCCAGCGTTTGTCGATGACTTCGCCGGTTCGGAGCGAGCGGAACATGCTGCGCTTGAGCAGATAGTCTTCGGCCCTCTTGCGGGCCTTTGTGACCGCCGCCGATTTGCGCCCTGCTCGTTGGTATTCGAGCAGTCCTTCGAGCACGCAGATGGTGGTATGGAACGAAGAGCGCTGGCTTTTGGGCGCTTCGCAGTTCCAGCCGCCATCTTCGAGCTGCTCGCCCAGGAGTTGATTGGCCAGTGCGTCGTTCGGTTCCTTGAAATACGAACCGATGCCCAGGATTCTGCCGTTGATGCAGGGCTCCGTTTCGCCGTCAAGGAAAGGCCGGTTATTGAGCGGCTTAAATACGAGCCCCTTGTCGACGCGGTCGATCATCGTGCGGGCCTCCTTGCTGGCGGGGTCGAGACCGAGGTCCTTCAGGACGACGAGACTCCAGAGCGTGATAAGGTCCCACTTCGGGCCGCCACCCCAGTCGCCGGCAGGAGATTGGCGGGCGAGAAGTTGGGCTGCCCAGCCTTCGGTTGCCACGCGCGACCGCTCGGCTGCAATCGCCTTGGAGGCTTCAGGAGTGAGGTCCCTCATGACCTGCCAACGGATGGCCGGGTCTGAATCGAGGAGCCACTTGATGTGCGCGGGCCGGGGTGCGTAGTCGTGTAGGCGCATTGGCCTAGTATCGCAAGTTGCGCGTACGTTTGACCCGCGCGTCAAAACACGTTCGCATTGCCTGCTGCGTGTGCACCAGCCACCAGCCACTAACCACCAGCGACGGCATGCTGGCCGCGCCCTACTGGGCCGCCTTGCTTACCAGCGCCGGCCAGTTGACGATCACCGTCAGTGGCTGGGTCGCATGTTCCGCGGTCTCGAGCACCAGGAAGCGCTGCCCATCCCGGGCGACATCGTAGGGGCTAACATCGGTGTCGATCACCAGCAACGGAAACAACGCATGTGGCGCAGAGGCCTCCAAGGAACCGGTTCCCGGCTTGAGACTGACTGACATCAGCATGGAATCCGGCGATATATAGAACAACTCGCGCCCAGCGGCGCCCCATTCCGGCATCACGCCTCCGCCCGTTGAAATCCGCACCTGTCTGCGCGGCTCGGGAAACGTGTCGATGTAGACCTCGTACCGCCCGGATTCGTCGGACTGAAAGGCCACCCAGCGGGCGTCCGGAGAGAATTGGCCCATGGTTTCGTTGAATGTCTTCCGCAAGTAGGGTCTCGGCTCGGCGTCACCGGGCGCCACGGGCAGTGCCCACAGGGACCGTAAGTCGCCAGGGGCGGTAGCTTCCTCGTACAGGATGAAGCGTCCGTCGCGGGACCAGTCCAAGGGAAATTGAGGGTTCGGCGAACGAGTGAGGCGTTGTTCCTCGCCGGCGCCGCTGGCGCTCTTGAGAAATAAATTGCGCGGGGCATCGGAAGAAAATACAACCGTTCGGCCGTCGGGGGACCAAACTGGGCCAATGTTAACGCCCGGCCTCGAAGTGAACCGGCTCGGAAGACCCCGGCCCACGTCCAGCATCCAGAGATCGGCACCCACGGGACTGCCGCGAGCGACCACGATCCGCCGTCCGTCCGGAGACAGATGGAAGAAAGCGCTGAACGCTGGTTCCCCTACGGGACCACGCGGCTTCCCCGTTCGATCGACCCACCGGAGTTGGCGCAGGGGACTACTGGAGTTGTACAGCAAGATCCCCGTGGCCGAAATCGAGACTTGCATCTGACCGGTTGTCCCAAGCCTGGCCACCGGGTCGGCTACCGGGTGGGGCACTCCGGAGAGTTTCAACGTGGCTGCGTCAAAGTCCTGCGCCACCAGCGTTCCGCCGCGCAGCCACAGCAGATATCCCTTTCGATTATCGTGGACCCCATCGGCCGCGGGTGCGTACAATGCGTTGGTGTCCGTGGCCAACAACTGCACCGGCTCGCGAGGCTTGGCGAGCGAGGCCGCATAAACGCCGCTATTCTCACTGTTGGTGCTCCGGACAAAGTACAAAAAGCGGCCGCCCGGAAGCATCTGCGGCCAATAGTGGAAGACCTCCCCGCGAGAAGCGTCCAGGGTGGTGAGAGAGGAGGGCCGTCCTCCGGAAGCGGCGACCTGGAATAGGCCGGAATTCCAGCCTCCAAACAGAATCCGGCCATCTTCAGTCGAGGAGCCGCCGCGGGCTTGGCCGATGTCGCAGATCGTCTGTGGCACCCCGCCCCCCAGATTGACTCGTTGCAACTTGCCGTGCGCGAAGAATGCGATGGACTTGCTGTCCGAGGACCAGAATGGCCACCCAGCATCTTCCGTCCCCGCGAGCACTCGCGCGGTTGCGCCGTCCAAGGGCTGGACCCAAAGAGCGGCTTTCCCGTGATCCGTCGCGACATAGGCCGCGGTCTTGCCGTCCGGCGACAAAGAAATGCCGGCGGCCTGCGTTCCAAATGTAAACTCGGAGCCTGCGGGCGGATTGATCTGGAGACGCAAGACGCGTTCATCGGTGGGCGTTTGCCGGAAGTGCGATGCTGCCCAAATACCCAGGACGCCGATCGGCAGCGTCAGCGCGGCCGCGACCCACCAGCGCCGGCCCAGTTTGGACCGGGCGGGAGAAAGTTCAGCGCCAGCCGGCGGCGGAGGAGGATTCCCCAAACCGACGGAAATCGGCACCGGCTGCCGCCCCATGGCTCCTATGAATCGGTATCCTCGGCCAGGCACGGTTTCGATGTATCGTGGACTCCCGGCTGAATCGCCCAAAGCGCGTCGCAGCTTATTCACCGCCGCGTGGAGACCGTGCTCGAAATCGACGAACGTCCCTTCCTTCCAGATCCGCTCGCACAGTTGCTCGTTCGTGACCACATCGCCGGGATGCGCCAGCAGGGTCAGCAAAACCTGAAACGGCTGGCCTGACAAACGGACACGCACGCCGCTCTTGACCAGTTGCCGCTCCGGAACGTTTACCTCAAAGGGTCCGAAGGCCAGGCGAGCCGGGGATTCGAACTGCGGCTGCATGAAAGTGGTAGCAGATAGTCTATCACGCCCCCGCGACTGATGAGGTCGGCGAACGAGCACCGTAGTTTCAATGATTTGCCCGATGAGGCTATTTTGAGCCACAAATGACCCCGCAGGCATGGGTTTTGGAACCATCACGTGTCTAAATCGGAGCCAGCACACAGGAAGGGAAAACCAATTATGAAATCGATCATGACTTTGACGCTAGCGAATCCTAAGAAGGCCGCCGCGGCGGGCACCGCCATGTCCTTTGTAGTAATCGTGGGAATGCTTTTGACTTCACCTGTTGTAAGGGCGCAAGATCCGACTGACGACGTGGCGCGAATTCAAATCGGGTTCGCGGTAGCGCCGGTTCCGCTCAATTTGGAGGGAAAGACCGTCGCTCAAGTTCTTCAAGTAGGCTTGGGCAGCTATTTGGTCAACGCAGCCAACGATTGCAACTTTTGTCACACTTCCGGCGGCCCTCCGAACTTTAATTTTCTGATGAATCACAATCCGTACTTCCTTAACCAAGGGCCGAAAAAAACCGACCCTACCCAGTACCTCGCAGGAGGCGCACCGTTCGGTACAGCCCTCCCTTTTAATGTTGGACCAGGCACAGCTTATGGAACCTATCTGGGTCCAACCATTGTCTCCCGTAACTTGACGCCGGACAAAAACGGGCTACCTGAAGGGGGACACACGTTGGCTCAATTCATGCAGATCTTGCGGACCGGTATCGACTTGGATCACATCCATCCGAGCTGCACATCACCCGGGCCACCTCCGACTCCTGCGAACTGCATTCCGCCGCCCGTTAACGGGGCAGTTCTCCAAATCATGCCTTGGCCCGACTTTCAGAACATGACGGACGGTGACATCACGGCAATTTACGAGTATCTGAGCGCAATCCCTTGCATCGACAACACCTCGAGCACGCCGCCGGCGGGCGCCCCCAACGAGCTGCGCAACGACTGCGGCAACGGACCAGCACCGCCGCCAAAGTAGATTCAGTTGCCGAGAGCTCATCGCGGACCTGTTCATTTCGCTCGACGGATTCGCCTCCGGCGTTGATGTGGGTCCTTACTTCGGCTACTTCGGCACGGACCTCGAAAGCTGGGTGAGCGACGCTCTCCGCCAGCCTCAGGCGATCGTCATGGGGCGAGTTACTTATCAGGCGTTGGCGAAGCTCTCGACCTCCGCCAAGGACAAAGTCGGCATCAGGATGAGCGATCTTCCTAAGTTGGTATTCTCGAACACCCTTGAGGAGCCGCTTGCCTGGAGGAACACGCGATTAGTCAAGGGAGACATCGCCGAGCAGATGAACCTACTCAAACAGCAGCCCGGAGATCCATTGCGATCGATCGGCAGCATCAACCTGGTAAAGAGCATGATACAACTCACGCTGATCGACCGGCTGCGGCTGATGATCTTTCCCTTGATACTGGGCAGTACCGGGAGGGAGGCGATCTATGAGGGCTACTCGCGAACGAGCTTCACGCTTACGGACACCAAAGTACTGGACTCAAGGCTAATCCTTCTTGAATACCGCCCGGTGCGTGCAGAACACCGGCGCCGCGACAGCGGCACAAATCCACCAGCCACTAACCACCAGCCACGGCGTGAGAGCGCGCAGATCGCCAAGCGCCCCGCTATCCCGCCGAAGCCTGCGACGCCAGCACTTCCCGCACCTTGCGCGCCAGCGTCTCCGGCAAGAACGGCTTCTGCAAAAACGGCGCGCCCGAATCCAAAATGCCGTGGTGCACCATGGCCTCGTCCGTATAACCGGACATAAACAATACCTTCATGTGGGGATGCCGCGCCCGGATCTGTTCGAGCGCTTGCGGCCCACTCATCTCCGGCATCACCACGTCCGCCAGCAGCAGGTGGATGCGCCCCTTGTGTTCCGCCGCCATGCGCACGGCCTCTTCTCCGCGCACCGCTTCCAGTACGTGATATCCGCGTCCCGCCAGCACATCGCAGACCAGCTTGCGCACGCGCGCCTCGTCTTCCAGCACCAGGATCGTCTCGCTGCCCCGCTGCGCTGCCGCGGGCACGTGCTCCGCCGCTTGGGCCGCCGCTTTGGCCTCCGCCGACGGCAAGTAGATCTTCATCGTGGTACCCCGCCCAGGTTCGCTGTACACTGAAATGGCGCCGCCGCTCTGCTTCACGATACCGTAGGCCGTTGCCAGGCCCAGCCCCGTTCCTTTTCCGGGCGCCTTGGTGGTGTAGAACGGTTCGAACAGGTGGGTCAGGGTTTCCGAATCCATGCCCATGCCGGTGTCGCTGATGGCCAGCACCACGTACGATCCCGGCTTCACGTCCATATTCGGACCGGCGTACGTCTGCGCCACCTCCGCATTGGCCGTCTCCAGAATCAGCTTGCCGCCGCCCGGCATGGCATCGCGCGCATTCACCACCATATTCATGACGGCCTGCTCCAGTTGGCCGGGATCGCTGCACACCATTGCCGGCTCGGCGGCGGCCACGGTAATCAACTCGATGTCTTCGCCGATCAGCCGGGAGAGCATTTTCTCCATGTGCATGAGCAGCGTGTTCAACTGCACCACGCTGGGCGTGAATGGATGGCCCCGGCTGAACGCCAGCAATTGATGCGTCAATGCTCCGCCGCGTTCCGCCGCCCGCTGGATCTCCTCCAGCGCGGCGCGCCCGTCCGGCGCCAGGCCGTCGCCCGCCAACAGCAATTCGGCATAGCCGGTGATGACCGTCAGCAGGTTGTTAAAATCATGCGCCACGCCGCCCGCCAGACGGCCCACGGCCTCCATTTTTTGGGACTGGCGGAATTGCTGCTCCAGCCGGCTCCGTTCGCGCCGGCCCTCGGCCTGGGTCATCTCGCGGCTGACCGTCACGCTCAGGCGCGAGAGTTGATTGCGTGCGATGCAGTCGGCCGCGCCTGCCTTCAGCACTTCGAGGACGGAATCCTCGCTCGCCATCTCCGAGATCGCCACCAGTGGGACATCCGCGCCGCTCTCGCGCAGAATCTCCAGCGCGCGCAACGTACCCAGCCGCTTGCCTTCGCCGGCGGCCAGGATCAGATCCCACCGGTGCGCCAGCGCCTCGCGTAGGGCGGCCGGGGTGGACACGCGTTCGGACGAAGGAACGTAGTCGCTTTGGCGCAGCGCATCGATGAGTTGCGCCGCGTCGCCATCCCGGTCCGAGACGATGAGTACACGCAGAGGAATGGGCATCCTAATCCCACCAGACTAAATCCTTTCCGCCGCCTCCGGGGTAACCTGCATCAGTTAGGGTGTACGATTCGGCACAAGAACCTGACGGCCAGGGTTGACCCGTGTATCATAACGGATGGTGCCGGTGGATCTTTCTCAGCCTCGCAAAGGAGCGGCGTTCGAGCGCCTGCCTGGGACTGCGTGGGCCTTCTTCGGGCTGCTCCTGCTGGTGTCCTACGCTCCAGTGCTGTGGAGGCTGATACGGCAATGGGATTCCGACCCGGACATGGGACACGGCTTCTTCGTCCCGCTGGTGGCCGGATTCATCGTCTGGCAGAAACGGCGGGAACTGCTGGCGCTCCCCATGACGCCCAACTGGTGGGGCTTGGCGGTGCTGCTTTATGGCGGGTTGCAACTGACCGTCGCCACGCTGGGCGCGGAGCTGTTCCTGGCGCGGACGGCCTTCATCATTTCGCTGGCCGGTATCGTCCTGCTGCTGTGTGGAACAGCCTGGATACGCGCGCTGGCCTTCCCCCTGTTCCTGCTGTTCTTCATGATTCCAATTCCGTCCGTGGTTTACAACAGCATCACTTTTCCGTTGCAATTGCTGGCCAGCCGCGTTTCCACCGAGGCGTTGGACGTCCTGCAGATTCCGGTGCTGCGCGAGGGCAACGTACTGGAGCTGGCCGAACAGAAGCTCTCCGTAGTGGAGGCTTGCAGTGGCATCCGTTCGCTGCTATCGCTCACCTTCCTGGCCCTCGTTTATGGATATTTTTTCGAGCGCAAGATCTGGATGCGCGTGTTGCTATTCGCCGCCACCATTCCCATCGCCATCCTGGCCAATGCCAGCCGTGTCACGCTGACCGGCGTATTAACGGAGTACAAACCCGAACTGGCCGAAGGTTTCTTTCACACCGCATCCGGCTGGGTGATCTTCATGGTGGCGTTGGCCATACTGATTGCGCTGCACCAGATTGTGAACTGGGGGTATCATCGACTCCATGGACTGCATGCCCACTGACTTCTGGAGGGCGGGCTTTAGCCGGCGCGGGGCTTCAGCCCCGCCACTGCATGGCCTTGCTCGAGATGCCGCATGGCAGCTAACATGACCTGGCTACAAAATAAATACGTGGCTGCCTTAACCGCGGCCTTGATCGTACAGGCCACCCTGTTCTATGCCGCCTCGCGCGGCGAAAAGATTCCCACGGCGGCGCCCCTCGATCTGTTTCCCGCCCAACTGGGGGAGTGGCGCGACGTGCAAAACTATCCCGTCGAGCAAGAGATCCGCGACCAGCTTAAAGCCGACGATCTGTTGAACCGGCTATACGCGGCCCCTGGCTCGACCGCGCCCGCAGCTCTCTTCGTTGCGTATTTCAAAACGCAGCGCACCGGCCAATCGCCGCACTCGCCCAAGAACTGCCTGCCGGGATCCGGCTGGGAACCCGAGGCCACCGGCTTCCTCGATGTGGCTGTGCCGGGTCAACCGCAGCCGATCCGCATTAACCGCTACGTGGTCTCGCACGGCGACGATCAGAGCGTGGTGCTCTACTGGTATCAAAGCCAGCGGCGGGTGATTGCCAGCGAATTCTCCGCCAAGTTGTGGCTGGTGATGGATTCGATCCGCTATCACCGCAGCGATACCGCCCTGGTGCGCGTTACCATTCCGGTTGAAAATAACAATCCGGACGCCGCTACACAATCCGGCGTGGCGTTCGTCCAGACACTGTTCCCCGTGCTGAAGAGCTATTTGCCAGCCTGAGGGAGCGCGCCGTCAAACAGCGGCGGGGCAGGAGCGCAGAAGGAGAGTTGTCGTATGAAAGTCGCCCTAGCTTTTCTTTTCATGGCCGCCGCGATGCTGGTTGCGCCAGCTCGAGCGCACGGCCAGACGCAGGTAATCTACAGTTTCGCCGGGGATGAGGACGGAGAGTATGCCGACACCGACCTGGTGATTGACAGCAGCGGCAATCTGTACGGCTCAACCGTGCAGGGCGGCGATTTCGGCTCGGGCACGGTGTTCGAGCTCTCGCCGTCGGCCGCCGGTTGGACTCACGCCGTCCTCTATAGCTTTACAGGAGGCGCCGATGGAGGCGAACCCTACAAGGGCGTCACGCTGGGACCCGACGGCAATCTTTTCGGCACCGCGGGAGTGGGCGGGCTCAATACCGGACCGTGTATCGACACCGGATGCGGCGTGATTTTCAAATTGACCAGATCCGCGGGCACCTGGACACAGACGGTGGTTCATTCGTTCACCGGCACGGATGGCGATGGTTATGGCCCGGGCGCGGGCGTGACGGTTGACGGCCGCGGCCACGTTTTTGGCATGACGCCCACCGGCGGAGCCAATGGTTACGGCATCGTGTTTGAATTGCAGCCGGGCGCCAACGGCGACTGGACCGAAAAAGTGATCCACACCTTCGCGGGTGGCGCAGACGGCATCGGCGGCTCCGCGGGCCGGCTGGTGCTGGATGCCGCCGGCAACGTATTTGGCGTATCGACGGCCGGCGGCGCCAATGGCGCGGGAGTCGTATTTGGACTTACACCGACTAAGTCCGGCGAGTGGGCCGAAACGATACTTTACACTTTCAAAGGCGAACCCAGCTCGGGATTTCCGTATGGCGCATTGGTTGCAGACGCCAAGGGTAATCTCTACGGCACGGCTTACTACGCGGGTAAGTACGGCCTGGGCGCCATATACCGGCTCAGCCTGCGGAATGGCGCCTGGGTCGAAACCTGGCTGTACAGCTTAATGAGCGGCGCGGATGGCAACAGCCCGATCAGCACGCTGGCAGCGGACGCGGCCGGCAATCTATATGGCACCACCAGCGTCGGGGGGTCGCCAAAGTGCGGCTGCGGCGTGATTTTCAAACTGACTCTGAGCCACGATGCCGCGCCTGTTTATAGTGTGGCGCATCGCTTCGAGGGTCCGCCGGATGGAGCGTTCGTCTACAACGGAATGGTGGCCAATGCGGCGGGAACTGTCTTGTATGGCGCTACCGTGCATGGCGGCACGGCGAATGAAGGAGCTATCTATCAGTTCTTGCCGTAAGGTGTCCGAATTCCCACTTACTCGTGCCGCAAAGCTGTAAGTGGATCTACACTGGCGGCCCGCCGCGACGGTATCCAACACGCCAGAAACGCCACCGCGGCGAGAAACAGCGGTACGCCCACAAAAGTGACTAAGTCGTGCGGACTAACTCCGTATAAGAAGCTAGTCGAGAACTTCGCCAGCGCGGAGGCACCCGCCAGTCCCAGCACCAGCGCGATCAGCGTGAGTAACATTCCCTGCCGCACCACCAGCCCGCTGACTTGCCCCGTCTGCGCCCCAAGCGCCAGCCGGATCCCGATCTCCCGCGTGCGCCGGCTCACCGCGTAGCTCATCACGCCATACAATCCCACGGCGGCCAGCAGCAGGCCCACGACGCCGAAGACACCGAACAGCGTGCCCGCCAAGCGCGGCAGGAACAGGGCCGCGCGCAAGTGCTCCTCCATCGTCTCCGCATTGTACACGGCCAGAGCCGGATCGAGCGTGTGAATCTCCCGCCGCACCGCACCGGCCAGTGCTCCCGGCGAACCTGCCGCACGAACCATCACGGTATACCCCAGGAACGACGGATCGCCCGCGACACTCTGCGCCAGCGAACGGAACAGCACCGGCCGCAACTCCTCGCCCAGCGAGCGCGATTTGATATTTTTCACTACGCCGATAACCTCGTAACTCACGCCGCCGTCTCTGACGCGACGCCCCACGGGGTTCGCGTTCTTGAAATAGCGCGCGACGAAAGTTTGATTCACCACGGCAACCTTCGGGCCGGAAGCTGTTTCGTTCGTGAAGTCGCGCCCCGCCACCCGCGGGATGCCCAGGGTCTCGAAGTACCCGGGACCGGCCATATACAGCTCGACGACGTTATCCTGATCGCTCACAGGCGGGCCACCTTCGACGGTAATACCATCGCTGCGGTTTCCGCCGGAAAGCGGCACGATATCCGTACACGCCGCCGAAGCCACGCCCGGCAAAGCGGACACCCGGCGCTGCAGCTCGCCGAGGAACTGCACCGTACGCTCCGCGCTGTAGCCATGCACCCGCGGATCCAGCGACATCATCAGGACGCCGCGCTGACGAAAACCTATGTCGATGGCGGAAGCGCTGCGCAGGCTGCGCAGGAACAGCCCGGTGGCCGCCAGCAGCACCAGCGACATCGCGATCTGCGCCACAGCCAGCACATTGCGCAGAGTCCATCTCCGGCCCGGCCGCGCCAGCATATCCTCGCCTTTCAGCGCGCTCGCCAGAATCGGCCGCGCCGCCGCCCAAGCCGGCGCGATCCCGAACAGCAGTCCCGTCCCAGCGCTCAGCGCGAAGGTATACAGCAGGACCCGCCAGTCCACCATCACCTTCATATCGAGCGGCACCGGCGCGGGCAGGCGGAAGGACGAAAGCGCAGCCGTAGCCCACAGCGCCAGCACCACGCCCAGCAAGCCGCCGCCGGTCGCCAGCAGCACGCTTTCGGTGAGCATCTGGCGCATCAGGTGGCCGCGCGTGGCGCCCAACGCGAGCCGTACCGCCATCTCTTTCTGCCTGCCCGAAGCCTGCGCCAAAACCAGGTTGGCCACGTTGGCGCAGGCGATCGCCAACACCAGCAGCACCACCACCGTCAGCGCGCCCAGGAACAGCATGACCGTATTCCTATCCCGCGGCGGCAGCGAGCCGGCCTGTTCGAAGCGGAATCCGCCGTCCTTCTCCGATGCCGGATAGGCCTTCGCCAGGTGCCGCGCGATCACGGCCAGTTCCGCGGCGGCCTGCGCTGCGGTGACGCCCGGCCGCAGGCGTCCCGCGACCGCAATCCAGTGCTCGTCGCGCGACTGGTAGTTGCTGGTGTTGGGCAGCAACTGATCCAGGTTGCCCAGCGGCACCCAGAATTGGCAATCGAGAATGGTGTCCATGCTATGGAAGGCCGGCGGCGCCACCCCCACCACCGTAAACGGATGTCCCGAGAGCAGAACGGTCTTGCCGGTAATGGCCCGATCGCCCCCGAACCGGCGCTGCCAAAGACCGTAGCCGATCACCACCACGGGCGCATGCTCCTCGCTGCTGAGGAAGCCGCGGCCGAGCGTCATGCCCAGTTGCGCCACGTCGAAAAAGTTCGCCGTAGTGGCCTGCCCCCAGGCGCGCTCCGGCTCGCCTTGGCCGCCTATGGATGCGGGCACCAGCTCAAAATAGCCCAGCAGGCCAGAGAACGTCTTGGTTTGCGCGCGCAGATCGGCGAACAACGGCCAGGTGAAGGAGTTGCAGCATTCGCCCTGATGCGTAGTGTGAATCGCCATCAACGTCGCGGGGTTTCCCACCGGTGCCGGGCGCAGGACAAACCTGCTGACCATCGAAAAGATGGTCGAGTTAGCGGCGATTCCCAGGCCGATCGAGACGACGGCGGCCGCCGCGAAGCCGGGCGATTTGGAGAGCCGCCGGAAGGCATAGGTCACGTCTTGGCGCAATGTTGGCATGGCACGCCCCTTAAAGACCTATGACGAGCGGCTGGGCGAATTGTTGCCCGGCTATGGCGATGTGTTCGTCAACACCGTAACGTTATTGAAGTCAGTACCAAAGGCATTGGCCACCGCCAAGTCCGGCTTGCCATCTCCGTTGAAATCCCCCACTGCCGCGAACATAGTTGAGCTTCCCCCAAAGAATCCGCCGGCCGGGCTGAAAGTGCCGTCGCCATTCCCCAACTCGATAGCCACGTACGAACGGCCGGAGCCCCCGAGGTCGCCGACAATGGCGACGTCCGGTATGCCGTCGCCATTGAAGTCTCCCACTGTGGACTGTACATATTCAAACACGGCTGGAAACCCAGTTAGAGGCATTGGTGGTTGGAAAGTCCCGTCGCCATTTCCCAGAGAAATAGTTCCTGCAATCGACAGATCCGGTTTCCCGTCTCCGTTGAAATCCGCCACTGCCATAGTAGACGGGTTGACCGGTCCCGTACTGAGTCCCGTGCCGGATATAGGCGGGCCGAACGTTCCGTCGCCGTTGGAACACGTGCTGGTCCTGATGCGATCGTATTCGAAACCCAGGTAGCGGCCGGCGCGCCCGAAGGGCTGGAGTTCATCATTAACAAGGCTCTAGATTAAGGATGCCGCAAAGCGCTGGAAAGGCGGCGGAGATTTCAAGGACGCGCTGGTGTTGTGCCGCATCACAATTAAGATGCTGCCCTCGCCGGATGCAGCGGTCGGAGCAGCCGGGGCAGCCGGCAGCCCGCCACCCGTGGAAGATCCTGATTTCGGCGAGACCAAAGTGTGGCGCGGGACCTGGTCCGGTGGCGCCATCGCGCCCGCCTGGCTCGCGGGGGCCGAGCCAACCCCGCCCGCGCCGCGCCCGCCCGAACCGCCTCCGCCTAATCCGCCGTCGCCGCGCATTCCTCCTCCGGCCGCAACCCCTGCGCCCAAGCCGCCTGAGGCGGCCCGTAAGCCGCCCGCGTCGCACGTCTACCGTCGCGCCCCAAGGTCCGCCCCCGGATGGCATTCCATGGCGCACCATCGCCTTCCTGGCTACGGCGCTGATCCTGTTTCTAATCGTCGCGATTATCCTGCTCTTGAAGCGCTGAATTGAAACGCAAGCGCTGAGACGCTGAAGCTTGCGCCGCTTGCGAATTCAGCTTATAAGAGAGTTTGCGACCATCCCGCATTTTGTTCGTCGCGCCTCCGGTGGGACCGATTGGGTCGGGCGAGGCGGGCGGCGTCGAGACCCACCTGCTCAATCTCGCTCCTATCCTGGTGGAGCGGGGTTACAAGGTTGGGATGGTGGCGCCTGAGGGAAGCGTGGTTCCTGTAATTGATGTCGCGCTGCACCAGGTGGCGGGGAAGATGAGCCGGAGCGCCACGCGCGCCAAACGGAATACGCGGACGGCGGTGCGCACGGGCGGCGTGCTCGAAAACATGTGGGATGAGGCGCTGCGCGTGCAGCAGGAGTACGACGTAGTTATCGGCGTCAGTTATGACTGGCTGCCTTTCTATCTGACGCCTTTCTTCAGCACGCCGGTGGGGCATTGGATCAGCATCTGTTCGACCATCGATGAGGTGGACAGGATCATTGAGAAGCGCTGGCGGGAGGGTGGCCTGAAGCTGGCCATGTACACGCGGGCGCAGGCGGCTACTTATCCGTTCTTGCAGGGCGGGCGTATTCATTTTTTGTATGGCGGTGTCGACACGGCCGTTTTTGAGTACGGCGGCGAGCCAGGCGACAGGCTGTGCTGGGCGGCGCGGATCTCGCCGGAGAAAGGCTTGGAGGATGCCATCGCGGCGGCCAGATTGTTGGGCCTGCCGCTGGATATGTGCGGAAAGATTCAGGACGAGGGGTACCTTCGGGCGGCGATTGAGGAGGCCGGTGGGGCGGAGATTGCCTATCACGGTTTCCTGGCGCCGGCGGAGTTGCAGCGCCAATACGCGGGCGCGCGCGCCATGCTGGTGACGCCGCATTGGATCGAAGCGTTTGGGAACACAGTAATCGAATCGATGGCGTGCGGCACGCCGGTGGTGGCTTTTAACAGAGGCGGTCCGGCGGAGATCATAGAGCACGGCAGGAGCGGAATCCTCGTGCCGCAGGGCGATGTGGATGGGTTGGTGGAAGGCGTGCAAGCGGCGATGCAGCTTGACCGGCGGGTAGTTCGCGCGCGGGCGCAGGAGTTTACTTTTGCCCGGATGGCGGACCGGCTGGCGGGGTGGCTTGAAGCGGTGGCTGGGTAACTGCGAAGTCAGGTGAAGTCAGGAGACAGCCTTGCCTTTTGCCGCCGCCCGTGCTTTACTTGAATGATCGTTCAAGTGAGCACTGATACGCCACCAACCGCTCGGCAGTTGTTAGTAGACGCCGCCCGCTATCTTTTTTGGGAAAAAGGGTACGGCGCCACGGGTGTCGCCGAGTTGCTGGCGCGGGCGCAGGTGAATAGCGGCAGTTTCTATCATGTTTTCCCCAGCAAAGAAGCGCTGCTGCTGGCCGTACTGGATGAGTATCTGAGCAGCCTGGAACCGGTTGTCCTCCGTCCGGTATTTATCCGCCATATCGATCCGATTGACCGCATATTCGCGATTCTGGAGGGCTATCGCGAGAAACTCCTGGCTACCGGATGTCAATACGGATGTCCTATCGGCAGGCTGGCGCTGGAAATCGAAGCGGAGAACATGCCGGCGCACAAACGCATCGCCGCGAACTTTGCAGCTTGGACCGGCGCCATCCGCGCTTGTCTGGAGGCTGCCCGCGAGCGATTGCCATCCAAATGCGATCTGGACGCACTGGCCACCTTCGTCCTGGCAATCATGGAGGGCGGAGTCATGCAGTCTCGTTCGTGCCGCCGCATAGAGCCTTTTGATCAATCCGTCGCGCAGTTGCGGAATTATTTTCACTACTTGCTCGCACCGGGCGCGCAAATCGAACCAAAACGACAAAGGAGAAGAAAATGAAGACCAGACTATACCTGACCGCGCTGTATTTGACGCCATTTGCGATCTACGGTCAAAGCGCGCCCCTGCACGAAAGCCACGTGCAGGTTACCAAAATTAAAGAACCGGAGAAGGCCTTGCGGTTCGATGTAGTTATCGCGGCCAATCCAGCCAGTGTGTGGCAGGTGTTTACCACCAGCGCCGGCCTGAGTACCTGGCTCTGGCGGGATTGCACAGTCGACTTGCGCGAAGGGGGCGGCTGGATTGCTCATTACCCCGGAGGCAAAACCGGCGGCGGGACTATAATCAGCTTCCGGGAATCCCATCAGTTAGTTCTGCACGCGATGGCTCCCGAGCGCTTTCCGGAGGTGCGCAGGGTAGGCACCACTGCCGTGTTCGATTTTGGCCCAGAGGGTGACGGTACGCGCGTGACACTGACGCAGACCGGATGGCGAGAGGGCAAAGAATGGGAGGATGCCTACGAGTATCTGGCATCCGGCAACGCTCAACTGTTGGAGCAGCTTTATACGCGCTTCGAGCATGGCCCGATAAAGTGGCAATAGCCAGAAGCACGCTGAAAGCGTCGTCACGCGCCCGCGCGATAGGGCTTCACGCAAGACGCTAAAGGCGCGAAGATTGCATTGCATGAATGGTACGGCCGCGCTCGGCGCAAGGCACCCTCTTCCATCGCGCCGCCGAATGTGATGGTACTTGACTCACCTCGAACGGCGCGCACGCCGCTCATAGTCGTATCCTGCTTCGCAAGCGCCCATGGCGGCGAGCGCCTCTGGGCTGCGATAATGCCTGGCGAGGGCGTGCCTGCCCCACGCTCAGTGCATAATACTAAAGAGGGGAACAGCGCATGAAACCCAGCCTGAGCATCGGCATCGAGGAGGAGTACCAGACCATCGACCCGGAGACCCGCGATCTCCGCTCGCACATCGGCCTGGAAATGATCGAAAAGGGCAAAGCCGTGCTTACCGAGCGCGTTAAGCCCGAAATGCACCAATCGGTGATTGAAGCCGGCACGCGTGTCTGCCGCAACATTCAGGAAGCCAAAGCCGAGATCCACATGATCCGGCGCGGCCTGATCGACCTGGCTCGCCAGCATGGCCTGCGCCTGGCGGCCGCCGCTTCCCACCCGTTCGCCGATTGGAGCACGCAGGAGATTTATCCCGACCAGCGTTACCACACCATCGTGGAAGACATGCAGATGGTGGCGCGAGCGAATCTCATCTTCGGGCTGCACGTCCACATCGGCGTGGAAGATCCGGAAACTGCCATCCACATCATGAACGCGGCGCGCTATTTCCTGCCGCATATCCTGGCGCTCTCCACCAACTCACCATTCTGGCGGGGCATGGATACCGGCTTGAAATCTTACCGCTGCAAAGTCTTCGACAAGTTTCCCCGCACCAACATTCCGGATTACTTTCCCAGCTACGGCGAATACGAGAGCTTCATCAACCTGCTCATCAAAACCAACTGCATCGACAATGCCAAGAAGATCTGGTGGGATATCCGCCCGCATCCTTATTTCAGCACGCTGGAGTTCCGCGTCTGCGACATTCCCATGCGCGCCCAGGAGACCATTGCGCTGGCCGCTCTCATCCAGGCCACCGTGGCCAAGCTCTACAAGCTGCACTCCATGAACCAGGGCTTCCGGCTGTATCGCCGCGCGCTCATCATGGAGAATAAGTGGCGCGCGCTGCGCTACGGCATCGACGGCAAGCTCATCGATTTTGGCAAACGGGTGGAGGTGCCGCTACGCGATCTCATGGAGGAGTATCTGGAGATCATCGACGACGTGGTCGACGAGTTGGGCAGCCGTGCAGAGATTAATTACATTCGCGAGATACTAAAGAATGGTACCGGCGCCGACCGCCAGTTGCGCGTGTGGAATGAAACTCACGACATGAAAAAGGTGGTTGACTTTATCGTCGCGGAGACCGAAGCCGGAGTCGAGCGAGCCGCGGAAAGGCAGCAAGCAGCCACGTGAACGAACGATTGAATGAGCGATTGAACGGCCGATTGAAAGATGTTGCAGTGGAGCCTGCGCTGGTCGAGGGAGCGCGCAATGCGGTGGCCGTTTGCCTGCGCATCCAGCCGCAGGAAAAGGTGACGCTGATTACCGACTACACCTCGATCGACATCGCCGCCGCGCTGGCGGCGGAGCTGGATACGCTGGGTGCGCCATACCACGCCTGGATACTCGAGGATATTGCGCCGCGTCCTCTGGCCGACATGCCGCGGCAGGTGCTAGACGATCTGGAAACCGCACAGGTGAGCATTTTCGCGGCTCAGGCGCAGGCCAACGAACTGCGCTCGCGCATGCAGATGACTGAGGTGGTCACCCGCCGCACCATCCGCCACGCCCACATGGTGAACATCACCAAGCAGATTATGTGCGATGGCATGCGTGCGGATTTCCGCGAGGTGGATCGCATCAGTTTGCAAGTGATGGAGATCGCCCGCGCCGCCGCATTGGTCCGCGCCAGGACGCCGGCGGGAACCGATCTTACCGCGGAAATGAACCCGGACTACAAGTGGCTCAAGACCAGCGGCATCATCAGCCAGCATACCTGGGGCAACCTGCCGGGCGGCGAAATCTTCACCGCCCCGGGCGAGGTGAACGGCACCTTCGTGGTGGATGGCGTGGTGGGCGATTACCTGTGCGCCAAGTACGGCGACCTGCGGCACGAGCCACTCACGATTCGCATCAAGGCCAACCGGCTTTCCGAAGCGCACTGCAGCAATCGCGCGCTCGAAGAGGAGTTCTGGCGCTATACTCATACGGATGAGAACAGCGACCGGGTGGGCGAGTTCGCCATCGGGACCAACATTGGGGTGCGCGACGTGATCGGCAACATTCTGCAGGACGAAAAAATACCAGGCGTGCACATCGCTTTCGGCGACCCCTACGGCAGCTATACGGGCGCTCCTTGGCGCTCGACGACGCACATCGACGTGGTGGGCCGCAAATTCGATATCTGGGCCGACGATCGCATGATCATGCGGGGCGGCCAGTTTGTATTGGAGGGCGGGCTTTAGCCGGCGCGGGGGTTCACCCCCGCTCAGAATATGATTCCCGACCTCCGCGAACGCTTCAACGCAGCCTTTACTCCGGAGCGCTACTCCGCATTCCTCGCCCGTCTCGCATCCGAAACTGGATCGCCCCTGACGTTCCGCAATTGCGAGACACCCTGCTTTTTTCCAGCGCCGCTCATCGGCGCCATGGCGCGTGACGGCGCCGAGCTGATACGCCAGTTGACGTCGCCTGAATACGTGGGGGTCGCCAAACAGGCCGTGCCGCCCGCATTCGATGCGCCCGGCGAGCCCGACCACCCGCTTTTCCTGCAAGTGGATTTCGGCCTGGTTCGCGAGCCGCCCGGGCAAATCGCGCCCCGCCTGGTGGAGATTCAAGCGTTCCCGTCGCTTTACGCCTATCAACCGGTGCTGTCGCAGGTCTATATCGATGCTTATGGCCTCGATGGCAACCTGCACTATCTGCTGGGCGGCCTCGACCTGGCCGGGTACAAGGAGTTGTTAGGCCGCGCCATTCTCGGCGAACACAAGCCTGCCAACGTGATCCTGCTGGAGATCGATCCGCTGAATCAAAAAACATTGGCCGACTTCGTGCTGACTGAGCGCATGTTCGGCGTGCGCGCCGTTTGCATCACCGAGGTCCGCAAAGACGGCCAGCGCCTCTATTACGAGCGCGACGGCCGCAAGATCCCCATCCAGCGCATCTACAACCGTGCGATCGTGGATGAATTGCAGCGCCGCGGCATCACGCCGCCTTTCGATTTTCGCGACGAGCTGGATGTGGAGTGGGCCGGGCATCCCAATGACTATTTCCGCATCAGCAAGTTTTCGATTCCGTACCTGCGCCATCCATGCGTGCCCCAGACCTGGTTCCTGGATCAGCTCCACCACATCCCGCGGGATACGCACAACTACGTGTTGAAGCCGCTCTACTCGTTCGCCGGGCTGGGTGTGCGCATCGGCCCGGAGCGCGATGAGATCATGGCGATTCCGGCCGCCGAGCGGCGCAACTATATTTTGCAAGAGCGCGTCAATTTCGAACCGGTCATCGAGACGCCGTTTGGCAAGACCTGCGCGGAGATCCGCATCATGTATATCTGGCTGGATGAACTGCTGCCGGTGTCCCTATTGGTGCGCATGGGTCGGGGCGCCATGATGGGCGTGGATCACAACAAGAATCTGGAATGGGTGGGCGCCTCCGCGGGACTGTTCCAGTAACCATGGCCATCCGCTGGCTCCTCATCTTCTGGATGTTTGCCATCAGCGCCATCTCGTTCCTCGACCGGGTCAATATTTCGGTGGCGAGCCACTTCATCCAGCAGGAATTTCACATCAGCGACCTGCAACTTGGGCCGGTGTTCAGTTCCTTCCTGGTCGGATACGCGCTGCTGCAAGCGCCCGCCGGACGTCTCGCCGACCGCTTTGGGTCGCGCCTTATCCTTACGCTGGGCACTCTCTGGTGGGGCATCTTCACCGCGCTCATTACCGCGTTATCCGCGGGCATGGGCGGCCTGTTGTTTTTGCTGCTGGCCGTGCGCTTTTCGCTCGGCGCGGGCGAAGCGGTGCTCTTTCCGGCGTCCAACCGGCTGGTGGCCAACTGGATTCCATCGAATGAACGCGGCCTCGCCAACGGCCTGATCTTCGCCGGTGTCGGAGCGGGCGCCGGCATCACGCCGCCGCTGGTTACACACATCGTTCTACATTACGGATGGCGCGCGTCGTTCTGGATGAGCGCGATCGTGGGGGTGGTGGCCGGGCTGGCCTGGTATTGGCTCGCCCGCGACCGGCCCGAGGACCACCCCTGGATCACGCCACAGGAGACGGCGCTGATCGAACGGGGATTGCCGGAACCGCCCGATGAGCTGCAGATCGGCAGGCCGCTGCCCTGGCGAGTGATCATCGGCAGCCGGGACTTGCAAGCCATCGCGTTCAGCTATTTCACCTATGGCTACGCCGCCTGGATCTTTTTCGCATGGTTCTTTAAATATCTCAGCGATGTGCGCGGGCTGGATCTGAAGTCCAGCTCATATTACTCCATGCTGCCGTTTATCGCGATGGCGGCGGGCTCGACGATTGGCGGCCGCATCAGCGATATCCTCACGCGCCGCTATGGCCGCCGCATCGGGCGCTGCGGCGTGGCCGTGGCGGGCATCGCGCTGGCGGCGGTGTTCATCGCCTCGGGCACGCAGGTGGAAAGTGCGCGCCTGGCGAGCGTGGTGCTGGCGGGCGGCGCGGGCGCCCTGTACTTATCGCAAAGCTCTTTCTGGTCCGTCACCGCCGATATGGCCGGCGCATCGGCGGGTTCCGCGTCCGGCGTAATGAACATGGCCGGCCAGATCGGCGGGATCGTCACCGCTTCGTTAACGCCGCTGATTGCGCACCGATTCAGTTGGACCGCTTCCTTTCTGGTGGCGGCCGCACTGTGCGCGGCGGGATCGCTGGCGTGGCTTTTTGTGGACCCCCAGGTGGAACTGGCGGAGCGGGTCTGAAGCGGCGGGATCGCTGGCGTGGCCTTTTTTGTGGCCCTTCAAATCTGTTACAGTCATCCTCATAGAAATGAAGCCGGCGATCCCAATGAACGAGCACGCGCGCCTAGATCTGTTGCGGCAATACGGGGTACTCGACACCGAGCCTGAACCCGCCTTCGACGAGATTACCGCCCGCGCCGCCGCGGTGTGCGAGACCCCCATCAGCCTGCTTAGCCTGGTGGACCGAGACCGCACCTGGTTCAAGTCGCATACCGGTCTGGACCTGAGCGAGGTCCCGCGCGACGATTCGTTCTGCGCGCACGCGATATGCCAGGATGAGCCGTACGTGACGCGGGATTTGCTGGCCGACGAGCGTTTTGCGCATAACCCCCTGGTGGCGCAGAAGCCTCATCTGCGGTTCTACGCAGGCCTGCCGCTGATGTCACCCGAGGGACTGGTGCTGGGCACGCTTTGCGTGATCGATCGCAGGCCGCGCCAATTGACAGCGGACCAGATGGACCAACTGAAAGAGCTGGCCAAAGGCGCGCTCCTTCTGCTCGAAATCCGCCGCGCCGGCGGCCGTCCGCGCCCAGGCGGCTGAGCGAGCCATGTCGTTCGCAGGCCTGAAGGTACTCTCGCTCGAAAGCCGCCGCTCCGCCGAAATTGCCGAGTTGATTCGCAAACAGGGCGGTGAGGCCGTGCTGGCTCCTTCCATGCGCGAAGCCCCGCTCGAGGGCAATGAGGCGGCCTTCCAATTCGCCGAGCGGCTGTTCGCCGGCGAGTTCGACATGATGATCCTGCTGACCGGCGTGGGCACGCGCCTGCTCGATCGGACTCTGGCCACACGTTATCCACCCGAGCGCTTTCGCCAGGCGCTGCGCCGCATCGCAGTGGTAGTGCGCGGTCCGAAGCCCGCCGCAGTCCTGCGCGAACTGGATGTACCGGTTACCGTGGCGGTGCCCGAGCCCAATACCTGGCGCGAGTTGCTGACCGCCATCCGCGATCGGCCCGAGCGGCGTATTGCGGTGCAGGAATACGGGCGCCCTAACCCGGAATTGCTCGCGGGATTGCAGCAGGGCGGGGCCGAAGTCACAACCTTGCGCGTCTACCAGTGGGACCTGCCGGCGGATACCGAACCATTGCGTGCGGCGGCCCGGCAGTTGGCAGCGGGCCAACTGCAAGTGGCGCTGTTCACCACCTCGATTCAGATCGAGCACCTGCTTCGGATCGCCAGCGAGACCGGCATCGAAGCGGATGTGCTCGCCGCGTTGCGCACGATGGTTATCGCGTCCATCGGCCCGACGACCAGCGAAGCCCTGGCGGAAGCCGGCGTCCGCGCCGATTTCGAACCAAGCCATCCCAAGATGGGCTATCTGGTGCAGGAGACTGCCCAGCGCGCCGCGGATATTTTGCGCGCCAAGCGCACTGCGCCACGTTAAGTTTACACCACGGATTCGGGGTGTATCCTGCCGTAACAGCCCGTCCAAAATCGTGTTGTTCGTAAGCTATAGCACTGCATATGGATATAATTCTTGACGAAACACTATATATTGGGCCATGATTACGATTGCGCGACAATAGTAGGAGGGGAACCACATGGGACAGCTTACGGTAGACTTGAGTGCCAAAATGGATCTGTTGAAAACAAAAGAGCAGCGGCAAAACCGCGCGGGGGTGGCCTTCCCCCGGTACTTCACCGCTCGTCAGGAGGCCGGCAAGACGCCTTACGACGACGTTCAATGGGAGACCCGCACCGCCTCCATTGGCAACGATAAGGGCGCTGTCATTTTTGAGCAGCGCGATATAGAAGTCCCGGTGGACTGGTCGCAAACGGCCACCAACATCGTCGCCAGTAAATATTTCCACGGCAAGCTGGGCTCGCCCGAGCGCGAAACCAGTGTGGCCCAGTTGGTGGAGCGCGTGGTGAATACCATCGCCGGCTGGGGCCGGCACGACGGCTACTTCTCGACCGAGCAGGACAACCAGAACTTCCGTGACGAACTGGCCCACCTGATGCTCACTCAGAAAGCCTGCTTCAACTCGCCGGTGTGGTTCAACGTTGGGGTGAAGGAGGCGCGCGGCTACGGCTGGGTATACGATCAGGAGGCCGGCGATATCGCCAAACTCGAGCAGGGTGCCACACGCCCACAGTGCTCCGCCTGCTTCATTGTGTCGGTGAAGGATTCGCTCGAATCCATTCTGGACCTGGCCAAGACCGAGGGCATGCTGTTCAAGTGGGGATCGGGCACCGGGTCCAATCTGTCGTCGCTGCGTGAGGAGGATGCCATCCTTTCGGGCGGCGGCCGCGCGTCCGGGCCGCTGTCGTTCATGAAGGGTTTCGATGCGTTTGCGGGCGTGATTAAATCCGGCGGCAAGACGCGGCGCGCGGCCAAGATGGTGATCCTCAATTGCGATCACCCCGATATCGAAGCGTTCATCTGGTGCAAAGCCAAAGAAGAAAAGAAGGCCTACACGTTGGTGGAGGCGGGCTACGATTCTTCGCTCGACGGCGAAGCGTACAGCTCCATCTTCTTCCAGAACGCCAACAATTCCGTGCGTGTCACCGACGAGTTCATGCAAGGGGTGACCGAGGACCGCGACTGGTGGACCAAATCCGTGGTCGGCGGCCAGCCGGTGAAACGCTACAAGGCGCGCGACCTGATGCACCAGATCGCGGAAGCTACACATCAGTGCGGCGACCCCGGAATGCAGTTCGATACCACCGTGAACAGGTGGCACCCCTGCAAGAACACCGCTCGTATCAACGCTTCGAACCCGTGTTCGGAATACATGTTCCTGGACGATTCGGCGTGCAATCTGTCGTCGCTGAACCTGCTGAAGTTCGTGGGGCCGGGCGGCCAGTTCGACGTGGAAGCCTTCCGCCACGCAGTGGACACCATGATCATGGCGCAGGAAATCATCGTGGACAACGCCAGCTATCCGACCGAGAAGATCGCCGGCAATTCGCATAACTACAGGCCGCTGGGGCTGGGCTTCGCCAACCTGGGCGCACTGCTGATGTCGTTCGGCATCCCGTACGATAGCGACCAGGGCCGCGACTATGCCGGCGCGATCACGGCCGTCATGTGCGGGCAGGCATACCTGACCAGTTCGCGCATCGCCGAATCGACCGGCCCGTTTCCAGGCTATGCGCGTAATAGCGAGCCGTTCCTGGAAGTCGTCCGCATGCATCGCGACGCCGCCCACCGGCTGCACGGCCACCAGATTCCGCAGGACCTTTTTCAGGGCGCGACGGAATGCTGGGACCACGCGCTCGAATCCGGCCGGCGCAGCGGGTATCGCAACGCGCAGGTGACGGTGATCGCACCCACCGGCACCATCGGGTTCATGATGGATTGCGATACCACCGGCATCGAGCCGGACCTGGCGCTGGTGAAGTACAAGAAGCTGGTGGGCGGCGGGGTGATCAAGATCGTCAACAATACCGTGCCGCAGGCGCTGATTAAGCTGGGGTACACCCCGGCGCAGGCGGACCAGATCGTCAGCCACATCGATGCCACGGGTACTATTGAAGGCGCGCCGCACCTGAAGCCCGAGCACCTGGCCTGTTTCGATTGCAGCTTCCGGCCGGCCAACGGTACGCGGTCGATCCAGTACATGGGCCATTTGCGCATGATGGGCGCGGTGCAGCCGTTCGTCTCCGGCGCGATTTCGAAGACCATCAACATGCCGGAAGAAGCCACCGTGGATGAGGTGATGAACGCCTATATCGAAAGCTGGAAGCTGGGGCTGAAGGCGGTGGCCATTTACCGCGACAATTCCAAGCGCGTGCAGCCGCTTAGTTCGGGGACCGGGGCAGGGAAGTCCGAAAAGCCGGCGGCTGCGGCACCTGCTCCGCAGACGGTGGAGAAGGTGGTGTACCGGCCGGTGCGGCGCAAACTGCCGGACGAGCGGCGCGCCCTCACGCATAAGTTTTCGATCGGCGGCCACGAAGGCTACATCACGGTGGGGATGTACGACGATGGTGCGCCGGGCGAAATCTTCATCACCATGGCGAAGGAAGGCTCCACGATTTCCGGGCTGATGGATGCATTCGCCACGGCCATCAGCTTCAACCTGCAGTACGGCGTGCCGGTGAAATTCCTGGTGGACAAGTTCGCGCACGTGCGCTTCGAGCCCAGCGGGTGGACCGGCAACCAACAGATCCCTTATGCCAAGTCGATCATGGATTACATTTTCCGGTGGCTGGGCGCGCGGTTCCTGGGGCCGGAATACGCGGTGACCGAAGCCGGCGAGACGCCTACGCTGCGCCCGACGGAGCCCAACCCGCAGCAGGAGCTGCCGTTTGCGCCGATGACCGCGGATGCGCCCCTGTGCGCGGAGTGCGGATCGATTATGACGCGGAATGGGAGTTGTTATAAGTGCGGGAATTGTGGGGGGACTAGCGGTTGTAGCTAGGAGGCAGGCTTTGCGAGTATTCCTCCTTGGTGCCGGTGCGTCTCACCGTGCCGGATACCCGTTCGCCGCTGAAATGGGCAGGTGTCTCGCTGAATGGATACGCGCGCTTCCATCTGGGCACGAGTACCACGTTTACTTGAAGCAAATCGCCGAAGCGTACGGCGGCTTGGATGACTTCGAGACCGTTCTTGCCGACCTAATGGCGTGCCCCGCGGGCTCGCGCGGTGAGGCGCTGCGCGTATGGCGGCCCAATGTGCTGAGTCGCCTGCAGGAGGCGGTTCGCGAATATTTTGATTCGATCCGCATTAAGCCGGCGCCACTTTACGACCGGTTCGCCCAAATCATTCATCCGGGCGACTCGGTGATCAGCTTCAACTACGATCTTGCCGTTGAACACGCGTTGCACACGGCCGGACTGTGGGATATCGAGACCGGTTACGGGTTTCCGATCGGCGGCTGCAAACCATCACCAGTCGAGCTGCTAAAGCTGCACGGCAGCACGAACTGGCGCGCTCCGTTATTCGTAGCGGGGTTAGGGCTAGGTAACCGGCCTGTTCTCTTTTTCCGGCCTGACCTTGAATATCTCGGATATCCGGACTTCGTAGATCCGCTCTGCGCGGGTCAGGATCAGTTCGCTAGCCTGCCGGCGATGATACTGCCAGCGCTCCCGAAGCAATTCTATTTTCAGACCCCATTCGGAGAGGAGTGGAAGCCATTTTGGGACAGTCTTTGGGAGCGCGCCCGACGGGCCATCGAACGAGCCGACGAGCTCGCGATAATTGGTTACAGTATGCCAAGTATCGACGAGCGCGCGCGGGCCTTGCTCTTAGATGCGCCCAAAAAATCGGTCCGTCTGTCGATCTGTTGTGGCAAGACGACGCCAGACATCGGAAAGGAATTCCGCCGTCGCGGATTCAACCGAATTGCGACCAACGCCCCGACTTTCGACGACTATGTGACGGCTGAAACCAAAGTGGGCGCTAACAATATCCGGCCGGCTCGCCGAGTGGACCAAGTGAGCACGGTAGAGAGGCTATCCCCTCAACCCACAGTTCTACCAGCGCAGCGCTTTTTGGACGTAAAGGTCGATCTCCGCGCGGACGGAAACGTGAACTATCACGAGGAGGGCCTCTCACACCACGACGGAGTTACCATAGACCAGGTCAGGAGCCAGCTTTACAGAAAGCTGCCGGAGGAGGAAACAGAGAAGCTCATCGCCACGCTTCAGCATACCGGTCGCGCGGAAATCAGGAAACCAAGACTGACGGCTAAGTTCAGTGCTTTACCCTTGGGTGATCTGCTGTGATCGCATCGAAGTCTCCAACGCCAGATTGAGAACGTAGTCCGCCTGCACGAATCCAGCCGGTTCGTGGCCTTTATTGGGTCAAACACGTCACCTTTCCGATCCCTGCGTGCCACCCATCGTCGATTGCGTTGCCGATCAAGCGCGTTGTTGATCACAGACATTCAAAGAGTGGTGATTCATTTATTTTAGCGGAGGTCTCGGCACTTGGGCGCGATCAACGGGGCGGAGGACGCGCCCCGGCTACGCGGCCGTATCTGACTTGACCACCGAAACCCTCACCCGATATCCCAGCCCGGCCAAAATGCGAACCAGCAGGTCGCTGGACACGTGATCGAGGTCGCCATTGAGAATTGCGGTAACCCTACTGCGCGAAGTGCCCGCGCGTTTGGCGACCTCGGCATGCGTGATCCCCTGCCTCAAGACAATCTCTTTCAAGCGCCTCAGTAGTGCATGCTGAACCTGCCACTCTTTCGCCTCCGCCGCGGAGAGTCCCATGGCTGCGGCCAGTTGTTCAGGCGTTTTGCAAACGATCGGCTTGAGTCTATGCATCCAGAAGCTCCTTCAGGCGCTTTCGCGCCAATTCGATTTCGAGGGGCGGCGTCCGCTGAGTCTTTTTGACAAACGCGTGAAAGACGAGCACTCCTTTCGGCGATGGCAGGTAGTAGAACACGCGAAAGATGCCGTCCGTGCCCTTCGCGCGCAGTTCCGAGACGCCCGCACTGACCATTGGCATCGGCCGGGAGACTGGCATCCCGACGTGCTCTCCCATCTGCAGCCGGAAGAGGTTCTTCCCCAGATGCACGCGCGCCCCCTTCGGAAACCGGCGCACGGCATCCCTTGCTTTGGGATGGAACACCACCGGACACACAACCTGATTGTATCAAATATGGGACTCGGACCTTTGCTTACGAAAAGCGTCGCCTCAGTGCACAATGGAAATATTGCGTTCTTGCGATGCTCTTGACGGAAAAGAACGGGGGCAACTCGGCCCAGGCGCGGAATTTCATTTGAACGACGCGCCCACATCTTCGGAGGACAAGAGATTCGAGTGTGGCAACTGCCTGTCATGGCGCATCGAGAAAGCGGATTACATATCAGCAAGTCTTCGACTCCGTGATCAATTAGCGCGTTACAATCGGAGCAAGCGCGTGAAGATCACCATTTCGAAGGAGAACTATCTCAAGGCCATCGCGGAAGCCGAATCCGAAGGCGAAACCGTGAAAGCGGCCACCCTGTCGCGCTGGCTGAACGTCACCGCGCCTGCGGTGACCATGGCCATCAAGCGGCTGAAGCGCGATACGCTGATCCGCGTCGGCGAGGAGGGCCACATCACTTTGACGGCGGCTGGCCGGGAGATCGCCAACCGCGTTTTGAACCGGCATCATCTGATTGAACGCATGCTAACCGAAATTTTCGGCATGGAGTGGTACAAAGTCCACGAAGAGGCTGAACAACTGGAGCATGCTGTTTCGGGCGATTTCGAGCGCAAGCTGGTAGAGAAATTAGGCGCGGGAGAAGCTTGTCCGCACGGCAACCGCGTGGGCCTGGATACGCCAGCCGACCGGCGCCGCCGCGGTTTGAAGACGCTCGATGAAAGTGCCGGCAACGAAGCGGTGGCCGTCACCAGCGTGTATGAGCGCGACCGTCGCCTGCTGGAGTATCTGGAAGGTCTGGGGGTGCGGCCCGGCTCTCAGGTGAGTGTGGAATCGCGGAATGCCGACGATACGCTCACCCTGCGCGTAGACGGGCAGCGCGTGCAACTGGGACGCTCCGCGGCGCAGAAAGTGTGGGTGCGGGCGGCGTAAGCGCGCCCCGGGCTTTCGTCACTTCAGCGCTTCCAGGGTCGGCTCCACCCACGAAAGCAGAAAATTTGAAATCGACGGGAACTGCCAGGCGATCATGCCGAAGACCGGTAGGGCGCCATAGCGGGCCAGCTTAAGATAGAAACCCACGCTCAGGTCGCCGGGCGTGGATCCCGAGATGCGGCTGAGCACGGGGTCGCGTTCCATCTGTGCCAGGCAGGTGCCGAGAATCCAGGCCACGGCCACGAAAACAAACAAAAGCAGCCGTCCAATCAAGCGCGGAGATTGGAAATTGTAAGAACTCATCGAGAACATCAGCAGCACGAAGCCGACGCATGGGAACCACAGCAGGTTTTGAATCTGCCGCACGGCATACAGCAGGAAAGGTGAGTAGTGCAGGGCCACGAAGGTTTCCGCCAGATCCACTACCTGCGTGGGATCGCCGGTAATACTGAATCCCGCGCGCGCGGGCTGTGTTTTATCCTTCGCCTCCGCGGCCGGCTCGGGTGCCTTCGCAGATGTGGAAGATGCGGCCAATAGCGGTTCAAATGTCCAGGACGGTTTTAGGATCAGCTCCCAGATCCGCCGGGCCAGCAGCACACTGGCCCGCCCCAGGTCATCGCGTCGCTTGCCTAATTCGTTGCGGCCGAGGTGATCGAGAGCCAGCATCTTCGACACCTGCCGCCGATATATGGCACACCAACGCCTGGCGCGCGCCGGGTTCACACCCAGCTTAGTCAACTGTTCCGCCAGCAGCGCCATATCGTGAAGGACGATCACCATATCTTTCGCGATATCCGGGGATTGCAGATTGTAGCGGCGCACCCAAATAGGCCGGTTGCCGGAATTCGCAGAGGCCTGCACGAAAGACCCGGCCAGAGGAAGCATATCCAGGGTGGTGGTGAAAAAGTGCAGGGATGTGGACAAAGTGCGGATGTGCCAGCAGGTCAACAGCACCAGCCCCACGACTAAGAGTTGCAATCCGATGCACAGAATATCGAAGGGCAAGCCGTCGATCGACGCCAGCCGCACATCGATACGGAACAGGCCGCACAGAACCAGTGCGGCAGCCAGGGCCACCCAAAACAGGTGCAACTGGTTGGGCGCGAAGAAACCGAGCGCCGAGCGCGCCGATTCAGTGAAATGCTGTCGCGACTGCGCCAGACGGTCCTGCAGCAGCAGTCCCCCGTCCGACATAACCGGAGGTTCCTGGCACGTCGCGAAGTAAATCCGGGTAATGTGGACTGCGCACCACAACAGCACGGCGGCGGCGGGCGCCACGATGGGCCACAGGGGAGACGATCCCATGCGCATTTCGGCTGCGCGGTACAGGAACAATTCACAGCGGGCATCGCCGGCCGGGCACCCAAAACACCACAGTAGAATACCAGCCGTTACGGCGGCCAGCGCGAAACCCATGGCAACGGCACGTGCGCGCCAGCCGGAGTCCCACGGAGAGGGACGGCATTCGCGGAACGCCACGTAGGACGCAATCAGGATCGGTAAGGCGCCGCCGGCTGCCAGGATGAACAACCTCCTACCGCCATCGCCGCCCGGACTCGCCACCGCGATCACGATCTGGATTCCGGCCAGGGCCACCAGGAACAGAAACAGAAAGAAGCCGCGCCATGAGTTTTCAGATTTCGGCGGCGCGAAGCGCGCATCCACCACCCAATCCGTTTTCCACCCGAGGGCGATAACCCAACTGCAAAGCGCGACGCTCGATAGTGCAAACAGGATCGATATGACGTTCAGCAGGCGGGACCGCGGCATGCCGCCGGGGGCCGGGCCCGAACGTAGTCCAGCGACCGGCTGAAACCACTTGCCCACGCCGTCGGGCTTCCAGAATCGCACGGGCAGGAAACCCCGGTGGTCCAGTGTCAGCAACCATTCCGGCGGATGCGGGATGTCCTGCCAGGCGTAATCGGCCAACAATTCCGGGTGTTCCGACTCATGGTCCAAGGACAATACCATGGCGTTGAATACGCCCTCCGAGCGCGTATCGGGAAAGATCAGAACCTGCTTGCGCTTCTCCCATAATTTGCTCTCGGCAAATAGCGGATAGCTGGTGAGAAACAACATTCCGTCCAGAGGCTGGGTTTGCCCGGCCTGGACGAAGAGCAGATCGGCGGAGGCGATCAACAGCCGCGTATCGGGGCATTGCTGGCGTAAAACACCGGCCAGGAACAACAGGTCCAGCACATTGGTGGCGCTGATCTCCACGATGCGGATGTCATCGCGGCGGATGGCACGGATGACCTCGTCGATCACGCCGTATTGCGAAAGCGGCGATTGTATCTGGGAGTAGGTAGGAACGCTATCCTCACCCGCGGTCGAATCCTTGAGCGAGAAGTCCAGACTCGGCGTGGGCGTCTGCTCGGATTTAGAAGGCTGCTGCGCCTGGCGGTAAGAGTCGCGCAGGTGCGAGATGTCCTCGGGAAACCGCAAGATGCGAACATCCTTTTCAGGCCCCTCCTCGGCGGCTGCCCGGCCGAATGCGGAACCGCCCTCCGCCAGTATGGCCGCGCGGTCGTTAGGTATGCGTAGGTCGCGTAGCAGGGCGATGAAATGGCTCTTCTGATCGCGAATATTTTCCGTGGCTCCATAGACCTTGACGCCGGAGCCCGCCCGCAGGTCGAAGGCCTCCTTGGCGCGCACGCTGGTCGCCGTACCGCTGCGCACCTGGTAGAGCTTCCCGGGCCGCAAGAGTTTGTCCTGAACGATCAACTCGGCCAGCGAATCAAACGAGCCGGAGAGCGTGGGGCCCACGATTCGCACAGTCTCCGCGGCCGCGCCCGGACTGCTGAGCGCCCGCATGTAGGTGCGCGCGATTTGAAACTGCGCCGGATTTACTCCGGCCGTGGGTGTCTCGCCCACTACAAAAACCAGTAATACCGCCGGCGCCCGCGAGGCTTCGAGCGCCGCTACTTCCTGCTGCTCCGCGCGCCGGAAGACTAACACGCCGGGTTGCGCCTCTTGTTCCCGGATCTCTTCGCGTTGCTTCGCTCTGGCGGCGGGATCGCCCTCTTTAGAGTCGGCTGTATCGTTCCACGGCAGCCACTGGGTGGAGAATTGCCAGCCGGTGGCGCCCGCCCCTTTCCAGATGCCGTCGATAGCGTCGTCGGTGAACAGGGCCAGGCGCGTATGATAAGGATCCGGAACCGTTGCCAGCAGGCACTCGACACGGTCGTCGTCTCGTACACCGAAGAGTTGCCGCAACTGCGCGAGGCAGGGGGCGTCGCCCAGGCATCCCAGTATGTCCGCGGGGTTTTTGAGATCCACTCGCACGGAAGATGACAGTGACGCGTAAGGTGCGAAGAAGTGCCTGGTAGCCAACCACGGACCTTCGTAAGGGGTGGCCGTTTCGGCGGCTGGCTGTTCCGCGGGCGGTACGAACTTCCCGCCACCCCTCACCTGGCGCGCGCTTTCCGACTGACCGGCGCTTCCGAGGCCGGGTCCCGGAGCAACGCCCACGCGGGCCAGCACCGCCAGCAGGGCGACCATTCCGACCGATAATCCGGCGTTCCGATTCACGATAGGTGCGATCCCAAGAAAGGGTATGCGAAACCGCTCGCCCCACCACCACGGCGGCTATAACATTGTAGTGATTTTTGTGCGTCAATCGTTTCAACGTGGGGCAGGACTCCAGTCCTGCGGCGGGCCTCCAGACCCGCCACGCCTGCCCCACCAAAGCCTACGCGCCAGCCGGTTTCTGCGGGTTCCTTGATTTGGAAATGGCGGGCGTTTCCGGCGTCTCTGGCTGTAAGTAAGTCATCAGGTGCTCCTTTAGCATGGCGAACGCCGTTTCCGGATCGTCCGCGTAGCGGAACAAATCCAGATCCGCCGCGCTGATGGTGCCATGCCGCACCAGCGCGTCGAAATTGATGATCTCTTTCCAGTAACTCGATCCATACAGGACGATGGCGATCTTCTTGGCCAGCTTCTGCGTTTGCGAAAGCGTCAGCACCTCCATCATCTCGTCGAGCGTGCCGAAGCCGCCCGGGAAAACAATCAACGCCTTCGACAGATAAGCGAACCACAACTTGCGCATGAAAAAGTAGTGGAACTCGAAGGTCAGCGCCGGCGTGATGTACGGATTGGGCAATTGCTCGAATGGTAAGCCGATGTTCAAGCCGATGGTTTTGCCGCCGGCATCGGCTGCGCCGCGATTGGCCGCTTCCATAATGCCCGGACCGCCGCCGGAGCACACCACAAAGCGATGGGTACCGTTATCGGTAAATTGCGCGGCCCACTCGGTGACCATGCGGGCAAGCGTCCGCGCATCGTCATAATACTGCGCCAGGGTCCCGTTATCGCGCACGCGCGCCGAGCCGAAAAACACCACGGTGTCGCGAATCTTTTCGTGGCGAAAGACCGACAGCGGCTCCAGATATTCGGCCAGCAGCCGGATGGCGCGGGCGTCCGGACTGTTCAGGAAATCCTGGTTGAGATAGGCCACCGGCTTGCGGCCGTCAGGAGCTTTGTTGTTTGCCATGTTCCAGTTGCTCGATTCTCTTTTTCAGGTCGCGAACGCTTTTTAATAGCTCCGGCAGTTTGGGAAACGCGGTGATGGCGCGCAGCCATTCGTTGGCCGCAAATGCGGGAGAGCCGGATATTCGCGCGCCGGCCGCCACGTCGCCGCCGATGCCGCTTTGCGCGTAGACGATGGCGTCGTCGTGAATGGTCAGGTGGCCGGAGACGCCCACTTGCCCTGCCAGAAGCACGTTCCGTTCCAGGATGGAACTTCCGGCCAAGCCCGTCTGGGCGCAAATGATGTTGTCCTCGCCGACTACGCAGGCATGCCCGATCTGCACCAGGCTGTCAATCTTGGCGCCGCGTTTCACGCGCGTTTCGCCCACCGTGGCGCGATCGACCGAGGTCAGGCTCTGCACCTCCACGTCGTCTTCGATCACAGTGACGCCCGACTGCACGATTTTATAGTGCGTCCCGTCTGAGCGTTTTGCAAAACCAAAGCCATCGCCGCCCACCACTACGCCGTTCTGCAAGATGACGCGATGGCCGATCCGGCAGAACTCGCGCACAACGGCGTGCGAATGCGCCAGAAAATCGTCGCCGATCTGCGCGCCTTCGTAAATGACCGCGTGCGGATGCAGAACGGCGTTGCGCCCGATCTGTACGCCCTCACACACCACGGCGAACGGGCCTATGGAAGCGTTCTCGCCGAGTATGGCCGTGGCCGCGACGAACGCCTGCGGGTGAATGCCGGGCGCGGGCCGCGGCGGCATATAGAAAAGTTCCAGCGCGCGCGCGAAATCCAGATATGGATTTGCAGAAACCAGGCGCGCTAAGCCAGGCGGGCCGCTGACATACCGCTCGGGTTCCGATAAGAGGATCGCTCCGGCGCGCGTCTCCCTGACCTTATGCGCATACTTGGGATTCGCGAGAAAAGTCAGGTCGCCGGTCGCGGCGTGCTCCATGCCGGCGACTCCAGTGATATCGATATCACCGTCGCCCGCCAGTTCGCAGTTCAGCCGGGCGGCAATGTCACGCAGTTTCATGAGCCAACGTACAGGTTACCGTAATTCGGTGGGGCAGACCTCCAGGTCTGCGGCGGGTCTCCAGACCCGGCAGTTGGCGCGACGTGGACGTCCCGCGCCGGCGTGGACGCCTGCCCCACTAAATCGCATAATAGGAGGAATGACATTTACCTGGATACGGCCCGTTCTCTTCCTTCTTGCCGGTGTAGCCGGCGCCCAACAACTCACCCCTGAGCTTTTCAAGGAACTGCACTGGCGCAACGTCGGTCCCTTCCGCGGTGGCCGCACCCGTGCCTGCGCCGGCGTACCGGGCCAACCCAACGTGTTCTACATGGGGCAGGTGAACGGCGGCGTCTGGAAGTCCGACGACTACGGCCGCACCTGGACGCCCATCTTCGATAGCCAGCCGACAGGTTCCATCGGCGCCATCGCCGTGGCTCCCTCCGACGCCAATATCATTTACGCCGCCAGCGGTGAAGGCCTGCAACGCCCGGATCTCTCCGTCGGCAACGGCATCTACAAATCGACCGACGCGGGCCAGACCTGGACGCACCTCGGTCTGCGCGAGGGCCAACAGATTCCCGCGCTGGCCGTTGATCCGCGCGACGCGAACCATCTCTTCGCCGCCGTGTTGGGCCATCCCTACGGTCCCAACGAGCAGCGCGGCGTCTATGCTTCCACCGACGGGGGCGCGAACTGGCAAAAGGCGCTGTATGTGGACGAGAATACCGGCGCTTCCGATATTGCCATGGATCCATCCAATCCCGACGTCTTGTATGCGTCGCTTTGGGAATCCCGCCAGGCGCCCTGGGAATTTGTAAACGACTACGCCGGCACGCACGGCGGTATCTTCAAATCCACCGACGGAGGTAAGACCTGGAACAAGCTGACCACCGGCCTGCCGCAAGTAAGTCAAGCCTATGTGGCCATCTCCGCCAGCGATTCGCGCCGCCTCTATGCCAGCGTGGCGTTTGGTCGCGAAACAGCCATTTACCGCTCCGATGACGCCGGCGAGAACTGGCACCGCGCCACCACCGATGCCCGGCCCGCGACGCGCATCGGCGGCGGCGATCTGGCCGTGCTGCGCGTCGATCCGAAGGACCCCAACACGCTCTACAGCGCCAGCATCGTGACCTGGCGATCCACCGACGGCGGCCAGACCTGGACCGGTATCAAGGGCGCGCCCGGCGGCGACGACTATCAAAATATCTGGATCAATCCCAATAGCCCGGACATTCTGCTGCTGGTCGGCGACCAGGGCGCGCTGGTCAGCGCGAACCGCGGGCGTACCTGGAGTTCCTGGTATAACCAGCCGACGGCCCAGCTCTATCACGCAGTAGCCGACAACGCGTTCCCCTACCGGGTTTGCGCCGGCCAGCAGGAGAGCGGCTCGGTCTGCATTTCGAGCCGCGGCAACGATGGCGTGGTCGATTTTCGCGATTGGCATCCGGTGGGCGTCATCGAGTACGGCTACGTCGCGCCCGATCCGCGCGACCCCGATATCGTATATGGCGCCGGCCGCGGCCAGGTATCGAAATTCCAGCGCAGCACTGGGCAGGTGGAAATCATTTCGCCGGGGCCGGGTCCCGGTGGCGAGCGGTATCGCGCCGACCGCACGCAGCCGATCATGTTCTCGCCAGTCGATCCGCACGTGCTCTTTTACGCGGCGAACGTAGTCTTCAAGACCACCGATGGCGGCCATTCCTGGCAGACCATCAGCAAAGATCTGACGCGCCCGCATCCCGGCATCCCCGCCAGTCTGGGCAATATGGCCGCCAAGGATACAGGCGCGGACAAGCAGCGCGGTGTGGTCTACGCGCTGGCGCCGTCGTTCCACAACATCGATACCATCTGGGCCGGTACCGACGAGGGGCTGATCTGGATCACTACCGACGGCGGCAAAAGCTGGAAGGATATTACGCCACCCGCGCTCACTCCCTGGAGCAAAGTGACGCAACTGGAGGCATCCCACTTCGACGAGAAGACGGCATTCGCGTCGGTGAGCCGCTTTCGCGTCGACGATCTGACTCCGTATATTTATCGCACGCGCGATAGCGGCAAGACCTGGGAGCTGATCACCACCGGCCTGCCGAATGATGCGCCCGTCGATACCGTGCGGGAAGATCCTGTGCGCAAGGGCTTGCTGTTCGCCGGCAGCGAAACCAGCGTGTGGATGTCACTCGACGATGGCGACCATTGGCAGTCGCTCCAATTGAACCTGCCGCACACGTCCATGCGCGATCTGTGGATTCATGGCAGCGATCTGATTGTAGCCACGCATGGGCGCTCGTTCTGGATTCTCGACGACATCACACCTTTGCGCCAGATGGACGAAAAGGCGCTGGCCGCGGGCGTCTGGCTCAGCCACCCGGCGCTGGCTTACCGCGTGAAGCGCGATACCAACACCGATACGCCGCTGCCGCCGGACGAGCCGCTGGCTGAGAATCCGCCCGATGGCGCGGCGATCGACTATTATCTGGCGCAGCCGGCCTCGGGGCCGGTGACGTTGGAAATCCTGGACGCAGGCGGCAAACTGGTGCGCCGCTACGCCAGCACCGATCCGCCGCAGATTACCGACGAGGATCTGAAGACGCTCGCTATTCCACCCTATTGGCTGCAGCCGACCCGCACGCTGCCGGCGACCGTCGGGCTGCACCGCTGGGTTTGGGATCTACACGGCACGGCGCCTGATTCGCTGCGGCACGGGTATCCGATTGCGGCGGTACCGCACGCCACGCCGCGCATGCCGGAGGGTCCCAACGCGCTGCCCGGCGTGTATACGGTGAAGCTTACCGCCGACGGCCGCCAACTGACGGCACCGCTCACGGTGAAGATCGATCCGCGCGTGAAGACTCCACCGGCGGGTCTGGAGCAGCAATACGACGCCGAGAAGCAACTGGCTCGCATCATCGCGCGCACCACCGATGCGATTCGAGAGGCACGTTCGGCCCAGGAGCAGATCGATAAGGTGACCCCCAATGCCGCCGGACCGTTGACCGAACATCTGGCGGCGCTGCAGAAAAAGATAAAGGCGGCCATCGGGACGGGCGGCGGGTTCGGACCTCCGCCGACCGAGCCGGGACTCACGTCGGTGAATGGTGAGGCATCCACCCTGTACGGCGAAATCGGAGGCCCGGATGCCGCGCCCACCGTGGCGCAAACCGCCGCCACTGCTAAGCTGGCGCGCGAATATCCGCAGGTGATAGAGCGCTGGAGCAAGCTCAAGACCGGGGATCTGGCGGCCGTCAACCGCGAGTTGAAAGCCGCGAATTTGTCGGAAATTCAGGTCAGCTCGAAACCCGCGCATGAAGAGGATGCCGACGATTTCGACGATGTGGGATAAGGGCGCGCGCGCCACGTATGTTCTATACCTGGCCTGGGCCGCGACCGCAGCCGCCCAGAACCCGCCACCGATCTTCCGCATCCGGCCGGTACGCCCTGTTGCCGAACTACGTGCCGAAGCGCTGGCCGCCAAGCCGCCCATCGAAACAGGAACGTTCCGCAAATCGGACCTGGTGGACTTAGCCGCGCTCGATCCGCGTATCAAGCTGGATATCCGCTACGCCACCACGAACGACTTTCTGAGCACGCCGGTCTACTCATCCGCGCGCGCTTTCCTGCAACGCCCCGCGGCGGAAGCCCTGCTGCGCGCCCATCGCGAGTTAGTGAAGCAAGGCTATGGTTTGCTGATTTTCGATGCCTATCGGCCCTGGTATGTCACCAAAATATTCTGGGATGCCACCCCGCCGGACAAGCATGAATTTGTCGCCAACCCGGCCGAAGGATCGCGTCACAATCGTGGTTGCGCGGTGGATCTGACTCTGTACGATCTTAAGACCGGCCGCGAAATCGAGATGACCGGCGGATACGACGAGATGTCCCCGCGATCTTATCCGGATTACCCGGGCGGCACCGACGAGCAGCGTGCGCACAGGCAATTGCTACGCCGAGAAATGGAGAAGCAGGGGTTCAACGTTTATCCATCCGAATGGTGGCATTTTGATTACCAGGATTGGAAGAGTTACGCGATTCAGAACATTTCCTTCGAAGATATCCACCCATAGCATCGCAAACCACCAAAACGATCGGCAGGACAGTCCCGGCCAAATATGGAATCCAGAAGACGATCAAAACTGGCGCCGATAGCAGCGGCCGTTTATTCGCCGCCAGCCGCATAAACACCGCATCGAAGTCTCTAACTTTGCCAAGATGGTACGCCGTAAGTGCTCCGTTGGACTTATGTACGATCAGCCCGCATCCACCAGGGTTTCCTGAGTTGCGCAGCTTTTCGACTCCACCTCACCGCGAATGCGGGCAACACTCCGGCAATAGAACCGCGATCCGTTCATCCACTCGCACCGGGATAGGACGGCATGCTTGCCGGCCGTACTGGTGGCCCGCTTTGCGGCCGGGCCGCTTTGGGTTCCGTTTTGGTGTGCCGCGCGAATGCGGCGCCGGCTGGCGCTTGCTGGCTCGTAGCGCGGCTTCCAATTCCTTGGCAGACGCTCGACTTCCTGTTTGAGTCGCTCGATCTCCCGCTGCTGTCTATCGACGAAATCCAGAAGCCGGTGGCGCGCGGGCTCTGAAAAGCCGGCCACGCGGGCGCCCGCATAGCCAAGCACTTCATTGTCCTCGAAGGCTTCGGTCAGGTTGTAATTGGCGGTCTTGTGGGGGTTCAGGATGGCCTTGTCGCGCTGCGCGCTGTCGAGCGCCAGCAGCATATCGAGACCCCGGTTCTGCTCATGCTGCAATATGGAGATGCCCGCGTACTTGCCGGACGTGGCGGTGACTGGCTCGGAACCGACCAAAAAAGGGGTCATCACCACCTGATCTCCGAGCACGAAATAATTGATGATGCCGTGGTGCCCGTCCAGTTGAAAACCCCGAGGCTCGGTGGCGGACGGCTTACCCATCACGGTGATTAAATAAAGCCACTCACCGAGAAATTCGTGGTCATTTGGTCAGTTCGGCGACCGTTTCGTTGAGCCGCATGATATCGCGAGTCAGCTGCAGGCCGCGCGGGCTTAGGGAGGCCTCCAGCAGGCCGAAAGCGGCGTGGCGTTGCGCATCGTTCATCTCCTTGAAGCTGACGCCCTGGCGCACTTAGAAATGCCGGTTCATCCACTTGCGCCATTCGGGATCGTCCACGGCGAACATGGTGCGGGCGCGTTGTTCGGCGGGAAGGCGCGGCCGGCAAGTATGGCGCCGGGTATCCAGGTGGCAAACAAGTTACGGCGCGTGCAACGCGGCAGGTGGTGATGATTCGGTATTTTCATGTTTTAGATCAGTTCCGTTATTCTAAACAACTGTGCGGGCCAGCGGGCGCACCCCGCGGCCGGAGTTAGTTGCTTATGCGCTCATACTCCGCATTGAATTCACAGCCCAGCAACGCAATGGCAGCCACCAGATACATCCAAACCAGTAAGGCAATTCCGGCGCCGATACTTCCGTACATCACGTTATAGTGTGCCATGTGCCGGACATACCAGCCGAAGCCGTTGGTAGCCAGCATCCAAAGCACGGTGGCCACAGCCGCGCCGGGAAAGAGCGCCGTAAAGCGCTGGGCGCGCTTCGGTCCGAAGTAATAGAGCAGCATGGTGACTAGAATCGTGGTGCCGAACGCGACGGCGTAGCGTGCCACGTGGCTCAGCCATTCCCAGACCCATGCCCATGGGTTCCACAACGGATCCACCTTCATCCAGCCCAGGACGACATGCTCCACCTGCGAGCCGAAGAGGAGCAGGGTGGAAGCCGCTAGCAGCGGCATGGCCGACAGCAGCACCAGCATGATGGCCACGCCCGTGTTTTGCAGGAAACCGCGGCTTTGGGGCACGCGATAGGCCGCTTGAAAGCCTTCCATCAGGCTCTTGAACACGCTGGAAGCCGCCCATAGGGACACCCAACCGGCCACCACCAGCACCAGCCACGGGCGCGCGCCGCGGACCTGGAACTGGTGCATGACCAAGTCCTCGGTTCCGGGTGGCAGTATTTGGGAAAGGAAGCCTTTGAGGGCATCTGACATAAAGTCAGCGCGCGTTTCCACAAGTATGGCGGCCGCCGACGTGAGCACCGGGAAGAAGGATAACAACGCGGAGTAAGCTGCGCCTTTGGCGATACTGAAGCAGTTGTCGTCGGCTGCCGCCTCAATACTTCGCCGCAGGAGATAGGGGAAGGTCTTCCACGCCCGCACAGAGTTAGTATAGCGGGGTACCGGTCTGGAGCACAGATGCGCACTGGGACACCACGGGATTCGTGCTGAATCCAACGGACAATGCGCCGCGCGGGCCGGCAATTCAGTATCTGGTCAGCCCGGAACTAACTCGCCTTCTTAGCCTCTTGAGCTTTCCGGTAGGCGGCCCAGCGTTTCTTGGTAGCCGCTACGATGCGCGCCCGCCCAGCCGCGCTGATGACACGCTTCTTCGGCCTGGATGCGGCCGGTTGGCTGCGGTGGCCAGCCTTGAAAGCCGCCCAGCGTTTCTTTTGAGCCAAAGCAATGCGCTTACGGGCGGCTGGGCTCATGGTGCGTTTCCCGGCGCCGGACCCTTGCTGCACGGCGGCGGTGGAGCCCGGCTGGGTAGCCGAATTCCCTCCGATCTGGCTGCGTAGGTCCGCTATCTTCTGCTGTACCTGGTCCCGTTTCTGCTGGAAACCGATTAACGCAGCTTCGAGTAGTTCTATGTCCTGTTTGTGTAATTGAGGCATCGCTTGATTATACCTACAGTTATTCGGCGTTGTCGAAAACATTCCGGTTACTCCGTCCAAAATAACTTATGCGGAATAGCGTCGGGGCGATACAATACCAAGGTGGACCGGAGAAGGTTTCTAGGCATGGCTGCTCCCCTGGCCATTCGAGATAAGCTGGCAGGGGCCGTTTCAGTACCGATCATCGATACGCATATTCACCTATTCGATACGACCCGTGCGCAGGGTGTGCCCTGGCCTGATAAACAAGACACGGCACTCTACAAACCGGCTATGCCCGGCAGATACCGTCAGGTTACACAAGGTCTGGGTATCGTGGGCGCGATCGAGATAGAATGCAGCCCTTGGCTGGAAGACAATCAATGGGTCCTGGATGTGGCTGCCAAAGATACGATCATGGTCGGGACTATTGGCGACCTGGAACCCGGCCAGCCGAAGTTCCACGCGCAATTGGAGCGTTTCGCTCGCAACCCGCTATTTAGAGGCATCCGGTATGGAAACCTATGGGGCCGCGATCTGGGCACGGCGGTGCAGAACCCGGAATTTATCGCCGGGCTACAGGCACTGGCGGGGGCCGGCCTGGTGCTCGATACCGCTAATCCCACACCCGCGTTAGTGACGGATGTGGTGCGCCTGACCGATCGTGTCCCGAGCCTGCGCGTCATCATGGATCACCTTCCGCAACTGGATCCGGCCGCCGCCAATCTACGGGAGCTGGCTACACGTCCGCAGATCTATGTGAAAGTTTCCGGAGTGCTGCGGCGCGTGGACGGGCGTGTGCCACTCGATCCGGCTTTCTATCGCAGCAGACTCGATGAACTGTGGGATATCTTCGGTGCCGACCGGCTGATTTATGGGAGTGACTGGCCTAACAGCGATACTTGGGGCACTTACCCGCAGGTGCTGAAGATTGTGGAGGAGTACTTTCACGGGAAGGGTTCGGCCGCCGCGCAGAAATACTTCTGGATGAATTCCGTCGCCGCATATCATTGGATCAAACGGGATGCCCGCCAGCCGGGGCCAGCTTGATGGGGCGGTCCGAAACCGGCGGTTGCACGCGTATTACAATGGGCATCTTCGAAAACCAGGAGTTTCGGTGTGATCGTTGCCGGAGTTGATTTTGGAACCCTGAGCGTCAGGATATCGATTTTCGATAGCGTGAAGGGGCGCTTGGGCTCAGCCACTGCCGAGTATCCGCTGGCGCGTAAGAGGGACGATCCGGACTACGCCACGCAGTCGCACCGGGATCACATGGAAGCGCTTTGTGCGTCGATTCGGCGGGCGCTTGCGGCAGCGGGCGTGGACGGCGGGGATCTGGCGGCGCTGGCGCTGGACACTACCGGTTCGAGCGTCATTCCGGTCGGCGATGGGCTGGCGCCTCTGGACGATTATTATCTCTGGTGCGACCATCGGGCTAAAGGCGAGGCCGCTGAGATCACTGCCGCCGGTCGCCGGGCGAAACTGGAAGCGCTCGAGTGGTGCGGCGGCGTGTACTCATCCGAGTGGGGATTTTCGAAGCTGCTGCACTGGCTGCGCGGCAATCCCGGGAAGCGGGGGCAGATGGTGACAGCGCTGGAGCATTGCGACATGGTGGCGGCGGTTCTGTGCGGCATTACGGACGCGCGCCTGGCGCCCCGTAGCGTCTGCGCCATGGGCCACAAGTGGATGTGGAATGCGGACTTGGGCGGGTTACCCGCGGAAGAGTTCCTGGTACAAGTCGATCCATTGCTGGCGGGCGTCCGCGCCAGACTCGACGGCCGCTACGCAACCTCCGACCAGATCGCGGGCCATCTTTCCGCGGAGTGGGCCGCAAAGCTGGGAGTGCGGGCCGGTATCCCGATACCGGTAGGCGCGTTCGATGCGCATTGGGATGCGCTCGGTGCAGGCGTGCGCGAAGGCGATGTGGTGAACGTGGTGGGCACATCGACCTGCATCATGGCAATCGCCAAGCAGGTGGATTTGATTCCGGGCGTGTGCGGCGTGGTGAAGGGATCCATCCATCCGGAGTATTACGGGATTGAGGCGGGCCTGTCGGCCACCGGCGACATTTTCGATGCCATCGCGCGGCGCGCGGGTACGAACGTGGCGGAGCTTTCGCGCGGACTGGAGCATTATCGTGGCGGCCAGACCGGCTTATTGCGGCTGACGTGGGACAACGGCGACCGCACCGTGCTGGTGAACGCGGAACTGGGCGGCGTGACGCTCGGTTGGAACCTGACGCATACCGCGCAGGACGAATTATTTGCGGCCATCGAAGGGACCGCGTTCCACACGCGCGTGATTTTGGAGCGCATGGCCGAGCATGGTGTTGAAATCCATCGCGTGATCAACGGCGGCGGCATTCCGCAAAAGAACGAAACGCTGAACCGCGTGTATGCCAACGTGTTGAACAAGCCGGTGCTGGTGCCCGAGGGCGATGTCACCAGCCTGGGGTCGGCGATCATGGCGTTCATGGCGGCGGGCGCTTTCAAGAGCATCGCGGCGGCACAACAGGCGCTATGTCCGAGTTATCGCACGATCGAACCGGATGCGGGGGATCGCAGTACGTACGAGGAACTCTACGCGTTGTACCGCAAATTGTATTTCGCTTTTGGCGAACCGGATTCCGGCGGAGCGGCGATGGGAGATGTGCTGCCGTCGCTGCGCAGGTTAGCCGCGCAAGTGCGGAGTTCAAAATCATGAATAGCAGCAGACGTGAGTTTTTTCGTACGGCCGCGGCGGGCGTAGCTTGCGCCAGCGCATTGCGATCCGCCGCCAGCGACAGTTCGATCGACGTGGTGATCGGCGAGCCCATCGCGACGATTGCGCCCGAGATCTATGGGCACTTCGTCGAGAACCTGGGCGGCGTGGTATACGACGGCATCTGGGTGGGCGCGGATTCGGCTATCCCAAACGTCGGTGGCCTGCGCAAGCAATTGGTGGACGCTTTGCAGCACATTAATCCGCCGGTCATACGCTGGCCGGGCGGGTGTTTCGCCGATAGCTACGATTGGCGCGATGGCATCGGCCCGCGGGACAAACGTCCTCGGCGGACCAACTTCTGGGCCGCCGCGGACGAATGGCCCAAGAATGCGCGGCGCAGCGGTTCGCAGATCTACGATCCAAACCAATTGGGCACTATCGAGTTCGCGCAGTTCTGTAAGGCGGTCGGCGCGCAGCCCTACTTCGCCTCTAATTTGCGCGGATCGACCGCACAGGATTTCGATCGGTGGGTGGAGTACTGCAACTCGCCGGCGGGCAGCACTACTCTCGCGGACCAGCGCGCGGCTGATGGAGAACAGGAGCCGCTGAACGTGCGCTATTGGGGTGTGGGCAATGAGGCGTGGGGCTGCGGCGGGTCGTTCACGCCCGCCGACTACGCGACGGAGTTTCTGCGTTACATCGCGTGGGTACCTGGATATGGCGTGCCGCTGGCCTTGGTGGGCTCCGGGCCGAACGGCAACGATCTGGACTGGACCCGGGGATTCTTCAGCAAGGTGGCGCGAAAGGGCGCATTGGGGCGTATGTGGGGCTGGTCGATGCACCATTACGCATGGAACGCGAGTGGCGGGCGGACCTCGGATTGGATGGCGGGCAAGGGCAGCGCGCTGCGGTTCGATGCGGCGCAGTATTACGAGATCCTGCGCGAAGCAAACCAGATGGAGACGTTCATCACCAGCCAGTGGGCCGCCATGGGCGAGACCGACCGGTCGCATCGCGTGAAGCTGGTAGTGGATGAGTGGGGCGCCTGGTATGCGCCGGGCACGGAGCCCTTTGCCGAGGCGCTGCTGGGGCAGCAGAGCACCATGCGCGATGCGGTGCTGGCGGGGATGACGCTCGATACCTTCAACCGGCACGCGGATAAGATAGGCATGGCGGCGGTAGCGCAACTGGTGAACTGTCTGCAATCGCTGTTTTTCGCGCATGAGGACCGGTTTTGTTTGACGCCTACCTACCACGTCTTCGATATGTACCGGGCGCATCAAAAGGCGCAGTCGTTGCGCACGTCCGTGTCGTCGCCGGCGATCTCGTTCGCGCGAGCCAGCGGAACCGGGTCGTTGCCGGGACTCTCCTGTTCGGCATCGCTGCACGAGAAGGCGTTGACCTTGACCATAACGAATCCCAGCCTGGACCAGGCGCGCCAGGTGGATATTGGACTGCACGGGGCGAGTATCACCGCCGCCCGTGCCGTGACACTCGCCGCCGCCGATGCGCATGCGCACAACAGCTTCGAGAACCCGAAGGCCGTGGAACCGCGCGCCGAGGAAGTGCGGGCACGCGGGCCGAAGCTGACCCGAGTATTTGGGCCCGCGTCGGTTACTAAGTTGGAACTTACACTGACCTGAGATGGGATAACATGCTCAAAGAACTTCGCGAACAGGTACTCGAAGCCAACTTGGAGTTAGTGCGCCGAGGCTTGGTGCTGTACACATTCGGCAACGCCAGTGGGATTGCGCGCGCCGAGGGGCTGGTGGCGATCAAGCCGAGCGGCGTTCCGTACGAAGGGATGCGGCCGGAGGATCTGGTGATCGCGGATCTTGACGGTCGCATTGTGGAGGGGACGCTGCGGCCGTCGTCCGATCTGCCGACGCACGTGGCCCTGTACCGCGCTTTCAAGGGAATCGGCGGCGTGGTACACACGCACTCACGGTATGCCACGTCGTGGGCGCAGGCGCGGCGTCCCATCCCGTGTCTGGGGACCACGCATGCGGACTACTTTCGTGGGCCCGTGCCGGTGACTCGGTCGATGTCGCCCGCGGAGATTGACTCCGCATATGAGGCGAGCACGGGAGATGTGATTGCGGCGCATTTTGCCGGAGGGGATCCGCTGGAAGTTCCGGCGGTGCTCGTCGCCGGGCATGGCCCATTTTGCTGGGGCTTATCGGCTGCCGAAGCCGCACATAATGCGGTAATCCTGGAGTATGTCGCGGAGATGGCTTACTACAGCGTTACGTTGTCGGATGCGGCGGAGGAGTTACATCCCGCGCATCTGGATAAGCACTTCCTGCGGAAGCATGGAGTGAGTGCTTATTATGGGCAGCGGGGCTGAAGCCCAATGTCACTTAGTTATCCCAAGATTGGGAATGCTGCATGATTTGTAGGGCAGACCTCCAGGTCTGCACGGGTCCTCCAGGACCCGCCCTTCGCGCTTGGAATCAGCCGTTCCAAACGCGAGCAGGCCGACGTGGACGTCGGCCGCCGGACTGGAGTCCTGTCCCACAATTTATGCAGGTGTTCGATCGCGCGATAACTAAATGACATAGGGCTAAAGCCCGCCCTCCACGGCGAAACGGTAGACGGTTGTGGTGTGATAGGTTTCGCCGGGCCTCAGTTCAGTTGACGGAAAACTCGGATGATTAGGTGAGTCCGGGTAGTGTTGTGTCTCCAGGCAAAGGGCGGAGCGGCGTCCGTACACCTTGCCGCCTTTGCCGTGGATCGTGCCATCCAGGAAGTTACCGGTGTAGAACTGTATAGCCGGCTCGGTGGTGAAGACCTCCATGACGCGGCCGGAGGCCGACTCCGTGACTTTAGCGGCCAGGGAAAGCGCGCCGCCGCTGCGGTTCAGGATGAAGTTATGGTCGTAACCGCCGCCCAGCTTGATCTGTTCGTCGCTGGAGCCGATGCGCTCGCCGATTGCATGCGGCTGGCGGAAATCGAAAGGCGTTCCAGCGACACTGCGCAGTTCGCCCGTGGGGATGAGCCCTTTGTCAACGGGCGTGTAGTGATCGGCGTTCAGAGTCAGCTGGTGGGCGAGAATATCCCCTTGTCCCTGGCCAGCTAAGTTGAAATACGAATGGTTCGTCAGGTTCAAGACAGTATCTTTGTCGGTTTTGGCAGTGTAGTCGATCTTCAGCTCATTGTGATCGGTCACCGTGTAGGCCACGGTCACGGACAGATTACCTGGGTAGCCCTCCTCACCATCTTTACTTAAATAGGTCAGCGCAAGCGATTGACGATTGAGGGGCCGGGCATGCCATAGTACCTTATCGAACCCGCGCTTGCCGCCGTGTAACGAGTTATCGCCATCGTTCTTCGCCAGTGTGTACACGACACCATCCAGAGTAAAGCGAGCATGCCCGATGCGGTTGCCGTAACGGCCGATGAGTGCGCCGAAATAGGGCGGCGGCAGTAGATAACCCTGGAAGTCGTCGAAGCCGAGGACCACATCTCCCAAAGCGCCGGCGCGATCCGGCACTTTTAAAGACACAATCACCCCACCGTAAGTAGAGATATCGGCCTCCATGCCTTTGGCGTTTTTCAGAGTATATAGTTCGACGGTCTCACCAGACGGCGTCTTGCCGAACTCGCGGCGGCCGGCGGCCGTGCCAGCGTCGTTGCCTGAGGAAGCGTTCGTAGTCATCGCAGTAACTATGCTAAGTATCAGAAGCGGGCGTAAAGCAGAGTATGTCATAAGGCTCCGTGGCTGGCAAGCCGGTGGTGAATGCGGGTTGTTTTTCCAATCACCAGCGCGGCGGCCAGCAGCGCGAACAGGCTGCCGGTCAGGCCTGTGGTGAAGTAGTTGGAGTGGTATTCCAGAAGGAGGTCTTTTTCACCCGGCGGGACCACCACCCCGATCAGCGCATGGTCAACCGGATAGACCGTGCGCGGCCGGCCATCAATGTGTGCGGTCCAACCTGGGAAAAATGCGGCGGATATGCGGAGCAGAGTCTCGGCGCCGCTGCGGTAATGGATTCGGTATTGGGATGCGGAATGACTGACCACCTGCGCCGTGGCGTGCGTATCCTGTGGAACGGCCGCGAGGGTGGCGGGGACCAGCGCCTGCGCGCCGGGGTCGAGCGTGGAGAGTTGCTCGCGTTCGGCGCGGTCTGAGGATTCGGCGACGAGCTGCTGGGGGACGGTCACCCGTGGTAATCCGTCGGGATTGGGAACCGCGGCACCGCGTCCGACGTCCAGCATCCGCAGGACGTTCAATCCGTTCTTCAGTTTAGGGTTCGTTTGCATAGACGCGCGGTACTCGGCGTAGCGCGTCAGCATCAACGGATTATACCCATAAGTGGTTTCGGCCCTGGCCAGCAGCGGGTGGTCTAGCGGGCCGAAAGTGGGAATGCCGTCGGGACCATCGAAGCGGCTCAAAGCAGGCAGAGGTTCCGCCACGGCGCGCTCAAACAATTTTTCGCCGGCACCGTAAGCCTCTTCATAACTGGTCCGTGCGTAAGCCAGCGGGTTGGACTCGAAATTCCAGTACCACAGGTCCACCACAGTGAGGGCGAGCAGCGCCAGCGGCAGCCATTGGTAACGCCAGCGTGCAGTTAGCCAAGCGAATCCCGCGGCGGCTAACAGCGAAAAGCCCAGGTTCACCACGAACCAAATATGGACCGGCGCGCGGACGCTGCGAAAACCCGGCAGCCGCGCCACGAGGTAATAGAGACCCAGAGCGCTTCCGGCGGCATACCATAGACAGGGGAGAATCAAGCTCACACCTATCCGTCGCGCCATTGGATTCCGGAGCCCCAGAACCGTTAGCGGCAGCCAGAGCACACCAGCGTAGAAATAATACTGCGTGATATCGTCCGGGCCGAAGTAACTTCCAGATGTCACTCCATAGTAATTCGGGTAAATCAGTGTGATCAGTGACCCGGCACTTAGAAATCCTTCGGAATGGCTGAGTGCGGAAACGGTCGTACGAGTGGAGTGCAGCGCCAATTCCAGGCCAGGAAGCACGGCGACAGCGGAAAGGGAGGCGCCCGCGAGTGGGATTAGGGCCACCAGCACCACGGCGCGGCGCCACTTGCGCGGTTCGGCTGACAGATGGGCCAGCGCGAACAGGGCCAGGGCCGCGAAACAGTATAGGGCAGTCTGGAAGTGACCGGCGAGGATGAGCATGCCAGCCGGCCAGAGAGGCCCATGCGCCGTTTCGCCAGGCATCACTTGCCAGGGCCCGCGAGAACAACAGAAGCAGCCATGGCAGCCAGGCCGCGGCCAGGAACATCGCGGTGTGCGAACTGTGCGCCGTAAAGAATCCGGACAGCCCGTAAGAAAGGCCCGCAAACACTGCGGCGGGCGCGTTCTTGAAGAGTCTCTTCGCCAGCAGATACGCGCCGACACCAGCCAGCAAAGCGTGCAGGGGGTTCTCAGCTTCAAACACGCCCGGGCTTGGACCGATCATCAGAAAGGGCCAGTTCAGGGGATACCACGCGCCCAGTTGCGGGTCCGCCAGAAAAGGAAAGCCGGCAAAGATGTATGGCGTCCAGAATGGTAAACGACCGGCGTGAAGTTCTTCGGCGAGGTATTGTTGGCCGGGTTGAAACTCGTCGGCGGCGTCCCATTGGATGGATGCATTGGGAGAGGTGAGTGGGGTCCAGTAACACAGCAGCACGGCGAGGATGAGGGTGGCGGGTAGATAATTCTGCCATCGGTGAGGGCGCGGCGCCGGCGGGAGCGGTGCGGATTTCACGGCTGCGCTTTTCTGCAGCGTGGGGGATTTGTGCTTCTTGGGCATTGCTATGCGCGGGCAATGCTATTACAACACATGGCGGGGCTGAAGCCACAAATGTCAGTTAGCTATCACCAATATTGGGAATGCGGCATAAATTGTGGGGCAGACCTCCAGGTCTGCGCGGGTCCTCCAGGACCCGCCCTTCGCGCTCGGGATCAGCCGTTCCAAACGCGAGCAGGCCGACGTGGACGTCGGCCGCAGGACTGGAGTCCTGCCCCACAATTTATGGAGTGTTCGGTCGCGCGAAAGTTAAGTGGCATTGGCTAATGGCGGCGGCCGAAGGAGCGCCCCCCGGAGGGCGGCCGAAAGCTGGGACGGAAGCCGGGTGAGCTCTTGGGCTTGAATCCCGGGCTGGGTTTCGATCCCGACCCGAACGAATGCCCGGCGCCGCTTTCACCCTGACGCAGACTGCCACTCGCGTACTTCGAGCTGTTGTAGCCGCCCGAACTGCGCACATACCGGCTGTCCGCGTAGTGCTGCTGGGTGAAGGTGCCGTGCGTGCCGTACTTGGGTACACCCGCGGCTTCATCGCGACCGTAATAGGTTTGGCCGCTGGAGCGCGCGGTGCGGTATGATTCCCACTCGTACCCCGGAATGGGCCGGTAGCTGTGGCCCCAGAGCAGATCGCGCAACAGCGAATATTGCCCATACCATATCCAGAAGTTGCCGCCGCCGGAATGATCCCAGTAACCATACTGGTTGCGTTCGCCGACCGGTGCCATGTAGGCGAACCCGGCTGGTTCAGCCACCTCGTCCACTTCGTTGTCGTACTTGCCCACCGGCTTGTGCTCGATAGACATGCCGATGTTGTCTCCGCGGGCGCGGTAAGTATCGCGTGCAACTTCGACCCAGGATTCATTGGACGTGGTCGTTCCATCTTTGCCCGCGGCATCCGGGAAGGTCGTTTTAACGGTGCGGACCTCTTCCTCGTAATCGCGCGTGCCGCCGGATTTACGGTCGCGCAGGTCCACCAGGATCTTGTCCCAGGAGGTATACAACTGCCCGGTGAGAGACTGGAGCTCCTGTGTGCGGGCGGGCAGAGTGGTGACATCGGTATGCAGTGTTTCGGCGGAGCCGAGCAGGCCGGCGTAATCGAGACCGGCCAGATCGTTGGCCTCGGCTTTGCGGCGCATGGCGTCGCTTGATTGCCAGGATTGCTCAGCGTCGGTGGGAATCGCGCGGAGGGCAGTGAGACGCGTATCGAGATCGGATTTCTTCGGCGGCCAGTCGGCTTCGGCGCGGGTCACGGCGGCAGCGATGGGCGCAAAGTCCCAATGCTGTAAGGTCTGATGGTCGGCTTCCATCTGCCGCAGCTCGGTGGGCAGATTGCGTTTCATATCCACCCAGTGGGCCGCCTCGGTCTCGACGGCCGCGGCTTCATTGAGGGCAGCAGTGCGCAAACTGCGTTCTTCGGCGAGCAGCTTTTCGGCCTGGAGCGCATCCTGCCGGCGATTGGCCTTAAGGAACTTGTCGAGCGCCGCAGCATCGCGCTGGGCGCCCTGCAGTTCACCGGATGCGATGCGGAAGCGCTCCGGGAAGGCCGTGTCCATGTCGTGCGCGCGGAATAGCTCGGGGTCGGAGGTGAGATCGCCGGTGACTTCGTCCTGGGTGGTTCGGAACTGCTTTTGGGTTTGGGGAAGCTGCTGCTCTTCCGCGGCGATATCCGCGCGCAGCTTGCGCGGCAGATTGTCGAAGCCTGCGAACAGGACGATGACAATCAGAAAGGCGAGAATTACGGCTAAGATTTCGAGCCCTCGGCGGCTCATGATTTGCTCCTTGACTGCGAAAAGACGGAAAAGAGCGGGGCTAAAGCCCCGCGCCGGCTAAAGCCCGCCTTCCTTGCCGGCCTACGCCCTCCTACCCGCGGAGGAGGGTTATGTCCGCGGCGTTCAATTTCACGGCCACGCTGGCGCTGAACGGTTCGCCCTCTCGCTTGCGGATCGACATATACCGCTGGCCGGTTTCTTCCATAAACTCCCAACCGTAGAAGCCCGTGCCCTGGGGTTGGCCGTCGTGAAAAACGCCGACTTCCTTGCTCAACAGGTAATACCAATTCTTGCCGTCGTACTCGAAATTGTCGGCGGTGTTCTGGCGCTGGTCGATCTGGGCGAGATCGTCCTCGGAGAGAGCCAGATCTTCGAGCGTGAGCTTCTTGCCATCGAGGAAGCCGCGCACATCCAGATCGTCGTCCTTATCGCGTACTTCCACCGTGACGCGGCGCTCGCCGTGCTTGCCGCTGACGTCGAACCACTGTCTTTCGCCGGCCTCATAGCGATTCTGGTGATCCACCGTGAAATTCACGTCACTGTAGTCATCGCCGGCGCCGGGTATGGAGATACTGTCACCCACCTTCGCGTCGGCCACGGTGAGGCTGGCGAGATCCGGTTGGGGCGTAGCCGGGACCGCGGCCGCGGGCGGCCGTTGAAACAGCTTTTTCAAAACCATAATGAGCAAAGCTCCGAGGACAATTACCAGCGTGAGAGTAATCGGACCCATACGCGCGCGGCTAGCGGCCGCTAGTTTGCCCACTGGCGTCGGCGCTGGGTCCGGCCAGCGATTTCGGGATGCTGGGTGCTTTCAATTGCTGACGCTCTCGCTTCAGGTCTTCGAGTTGGGCGTCCACGCCGTGGGATCCCAAGGCGGCGAACTCCTTCTCGAGGTCATCGTCTTTGCCCGCCGACGACAGTTGATTAAACGCCTGCGCGGTGGCTTCCTCTTTGGACACGGTTTCCTCAAAGCGGTTTAGAGCCGCGAAAGCGTTATCGGCGCTGCCCACGCCAGCCAAAGCCTCCGCAACTTTGCGCTGTGCCTGGGCGGCGTTCTTGCGCGCGACGAGCGTAGTGGCGGTACGCTCGGCCTCGTCGATCTTGCGCTTCAATTCGCCCACCTGCTGCTTGAGCGTGTCACTGGCCTTCTGCGCCTGTTCGACGGACGTCTGCATTGATGTGACTTGCTGGTCGCATTCGGCTTTCTTGGCCAGCGCTTTCCGGGCCAGGTCTTCGTTATTGGCATCCAGCGCCACGCCCGCGCGGTCTTTCCACTCCTGTGACTGGCGCACGTACTTTTGATACTCAGCGTCCAGCCGGTTGTAGTTGCTCATGGCCACGGCGGATGCCTGTACGGCTTTGTTCAATTCGGTCTTCATATCCGCCACGGTCTGGCGGACGGTGGCGTCGAACGTGGCATCCTCGACGGCGCCCATTCCTTCGTTAGCCTGACCGCGGGCAACGCGGCCGGCGCGATTGAAAATGTCAGATAGAAATCCCATGTCTGATTTGTCTCCAGTTACACCAAGCTACTCAGAATCCGGCGCGCTTCGAGGACATCCACCAGCAGGAAATGCACGCACGAGAGTATGTCGTCCTGGTCCTCGGGGCCCAGGTCTTCGAGTTTGCAGAAATTGTTGAGCGTGATTGCGGTATTGCCCTGGCCGGCATCGTAGAGCTGGAAATACGAAGTAGAGATGCCATTATGCGCGTCGAGCATGCTGCGCATCACGGGCGGAGCGATGGCGGATTCGGGCACCACCGTGCAGGTCAGCGACAGGTACAGGACGTCACCTTGGAGCACGGCCTGGACGGCCACACCGCTGTGGAGGTCCTGTACTCGCAGGACGCCCGGTGTGGGCTCGGTTACGTCGTAACCTCTTTCGGCCAGCAGCGCTTTAATCTGATCGGCGTGGATACTTGCGATTTGAGCGGTCATATTTTGGGTTGGCACTCTCAAGGGAGTACGATGCGGCCGCGGAAAAAGTTCACCGCGGCGGAAGCCGGGATGCGTTGGGTTCCATGTTTAGTATAGCCGATGGTAGATCCGCCGCACATGGCGGGGCTGAAGCCCCCGCGCCGGCTAAAGCCCGCCCTCCAAGCCTCACGAGAGCAGGCGGGCGGCCGGCTTGGCAAAGTAGGTCAAGATGATCTGCGCGCCGGCACGCCGGATGCACGTGAGACTCTCGATCATGGCGCGATCGTGGTCGATCCAGCCGTTACGGGCGGCGGCCTCGATCATGGAGAATTCGCCGCTCACCTGGTAGGCGGCTACCGGCACGTCGAAGCGTTGGCGCGCCTCCCGGACCAGGTCGAGATAGGGCATAGCAGGCTTCACCATGATGATGTCGGCGCCTTCTTCCAGGTCCAGTTCGATTTCGCGCATGGCTTCGCGGCCGTTGGCGGGATCCATCTGGTAACTGCGACGATCGCCGAACTGCGGCGCGGATTCGGCGGCTTCCCGAAACGGGCCGTAAAAGACCGAGGCGAACTTGGCTGCGTAGGAGAGGATGGGGATGTGGGAGAAGCCGTTGGCGTCGAGTTCGTGGCGGATAGCAGCTACGCGTCCGTCCATCATATCCGAAGGAGCCACGATATCCGCGCCGGCGCGCGCGTGCGAAACCGCGGCGGCGGCCAGCCATTCGAGCGTCTGGTCATTATCCACCTCGCCGTTGACGATCTTGCCGCAATGCCCATGGCTGGTGTATTCGCAATTGCAAACATCGGTTATGATCAGCAGGCGCGGCACCTCGCGCCGGATGGCGCGGATGGCACGCTGCACGATGCCGTCGTCGGCATAGGCGCCGGAGGCAACTTCGTCCTTGGTCTCGGGCAGGCCGAACAGGATGACGCCGCCGATTCCAAGGGAGTGCACCTCGGCCGATTCGCGGGCGATTTCATCCACGGAAAGCTGGAAATTGCCGGGCATGGCGCTGATTTCGCGGCGGATGCCCTCGCCGGGGCAGGCAAACAGGGGCAGGATGAACTCGGCGGGGTCCAGACGGGTTTCCCTTACCAGACTGCGGATCGCCTCGCTGGCGCGCAGCCGGCGCATGCGGTGAATGGGGAACGGCATCCCCTAAATTGTAGCTCAAGGCACGGAAAAGCCCGGAGTAAGCGCTAACGGGCGTTAAGATCGCAAAAAATAAGTAACAAGCCCCTTGACATGGCGTTAGGGATCATTAGAATAAATCGTAAGTCTTGCTTTATGCAGCATGCGTGCGAGCACAACCGTACCGAAATCATCGCCAGGCGGGATGGCGTGGAATACCTGGAATGCCTGGATTGCCGCCAGATCTTCGAAGCCGAAGACCTTGAACCCGTGACAGTTGAAGAAGACGACGAATAAAGAGGGGGACGCGCCCTTAACGCTCTAAGTGTGTCCGCGCGCCGGCTGGGATAGGACCGCCGCCCCAGCCCCAAATATGATTCCATTAATCGCTACCGTGCCCCAGCTCCATTACAGCCTGTGGTTGGGCCCGCTGCTGATTGCGCTGACGCTTTTTGGCATCAGCCGGCTGGTAGGCGCACGCCATCTGGCGGACATCTACAGCCAAAAGTTCCCGGAGACTCGCCGCGAACGGCTTTTCTGGGCCTTCCTGGGCTTCTTTGTCGCGCTGGCTGTAGTGCGGACGCTTACGCTGCTCATTCATAACCAGATCGGCCCGTTCCACGATATTCAAATGCGCGGCCGTCATATTCATCACCTGGTCTGGGGCATTCTGCTGCTGCTGCTGACCGGGTACGGATGGCTGCTGGAGGCCGGCACGGGCGCGGGCGGCTCCCGCACCTGGGCGGGCCGCACGATGTCCATGGTATACGGCGTCGCTGCGGCGCTCACGCTCGACGAGTTCGCGCTGTGGCTGAATCTGCGCGATGTTTACTGGGAACGCGAAGGTCGCGCCAGTTTCGAGGCGCTGGCCCTATTTGTGGCCGCGCTGGTAATAGCGGCGGCGGGCGGTCCTTTTTTTCATGCTGCGGTGCGGAAAACGATCCACAAGCCCAAACCACCCGCTCGCGGCGCGTAATTGGGTCAAACGTCAGTGCATCAACAGTCGTATCCCACGGGCCTGGCGTTTGCTGGCGACGAACTCCTGCTCGTTACGCAGCGTGATGAGCCAGCGCTGGCTGCTGAGGGCGCTCATCTTTCGGACATGATCGATATTTACGAGCGCATTCCGGTGAATGCGGTGAAAGTTACAACTGCGCAGGCGCTCCTCCAGGACTTTCAGCGTTTGCGTGGCCAGATACTTGCGGCGCGCGGTGGTGATCCACACCAAGTCGCCTTCGGCGTGAAACGAATAGATCTCGTCTGCGTTGAGCAGAAAATACTCCGCGCCGGACTTTCCCACGATTTTCTTAATGCGCTGGCCGGAGTCCGCAGGACTGGCGATCTCTTGAAGCTGGGCCAGGCGTTCGACTGCATCGTGGCCATTCAGGCGGCTGGCGCGTTCGACCGCCTGCAAAAGACGCTCCTGACTGACGGGCTTCAACAGGTAATCGATCGCGCCGGCTTCGAAGGCTTCCAGAGCGTACCGGTCATAAGCCGTGACGATCACAATCACCGGCATGTGCGTGCCGCGGCGGATCCTCCGGATGACCTCGAAACCGCCCATGGCGGGCATCTGCAGATCGAGCAGGACCAGGTCGGGTTGTAGGGCCGCAATCTGATCGAGCGCGGATGCGCCGCTGTCGGCCTCGCCGAGGATTTCGATACCGGGGATGGACTCCAATTCCTCGCGCAGCACGCGGCGCGCTACGGGTTCGTCGTCGACAATCAGAGTCGTCAAGGTCATCTCCGGACGGCAGCTCAAACCGCGGCGGCTACGGCGGGTGCAATTCTGGCGGGCAGCGCAAACGCTACGGTAGTGACGCCCTCGCCGGTGCGGATGTCAAACCGGGAGCCTGCGCCATAGCACAGCGCCAGGCGGCGGCGGACGTTGGCCAAGCCGATTCCGGGTGATTGATCGAGCGCGCGCAAGTCACATTCTCCGGAGTTGGTTACTTCCACGGAGACATCCTGCCCGCTGGCACGTACCGTCAGATGCACGAACCCGGCGCCCGTGCGCGGAGCGACGCCGTGCCGGACGGCATTTTCAACCAGCGGTTGAATGGACAACGGCGGAATGGATACACGCAACAAGGAGGCATCCGCATCCACTTTCGTGCTGAGTTTCGGCCCCAGCCGCATCTGCTCGATTTCCAGATACGCGCGCACGATTCGTAATTCCTCTTCGATCTCGACCAGGGCGCGCTCGGAGCGGAGCAGATAGCGATAGACGTCCGCTAAATCCAGAACCATGCGGCGGGCGCCGGTGTTGCCGCGCTCAATCGTTCCATAGAGGGTGTTGAGCGAGTTAAACAGGAAATGCGGATTGATTTGAGCCTGTAAAGCCCGCAGTTCGGCTTGAGACACCAGGTTTTGCATCTGGGCATTGCGCAGCCGTTCGACATGATCGGTCACCGCGCCACTAAGGCGTGCCAGCACTTGCACATCTTCGCTGAGATAGCGCCGGCCGCCGTCGCGCGAACCGAACAGCAGGTAAACGGCATCGCCGCGGGCGAAGCGCATGGGGGCCACGGCTTGTACCCAGGGCGGGGCAGCGCTGCACGTCCCGTCGAGCACCGCCAGCGGCGGCAGCAGGGGACGGTCCGGGGCTGGATTCTGCTCCGTCAACTCAAACCGTGCGGCATGCAGGAAGCGTGCGATGGCTTCGGCGGCGCAGCGCAGATAATCGGATTCCGCGCCGGAGGCCAGGGACAGTTCCTGGAGTTCGCGCAGCGCTTCATCCACGTTGGAACGTAGGAAGATGGCGCGCGTCAGCAGGGCCTGCAGGCGATTGTGGGTCCACACGAAGAGCGTCAACAGCAGGCCGGCGGAAACGAACAGCACCCCGGCGGCGAAGGGGCGGTCCAGTTGCGCCGTGAAGGCCGGGGCCTGCAGGATTCTGATGCACACCAGCAGCGCGGCGGCGGCCAGCGTGGCATTCACGATAAAGCGGAGAAAAGCGTCCAGCAGAAGAAAGCGATAGTCCTGCAACAGAACCAGCAAAGCCAGCGGCAGGCCGGCGTGATGCAGGGCGGCTTCGCGCGACCAAGCCATCTGGGTATGGGTAGCCCCGGTATGGGCAGCCCCGAAATGCGTGAACGAAATCGCGAGCAGAAACAGGGCCATTCCGCCGGCCAGCCGCGATCCGGCCGCACGGTTGGCGTGGCGCCATTCAAGGATCACGGAAAGGATGGTGAGCGCCGAGAAGCCGATGGTCACCAGCAGCAGCGCGGCATAGTGCAGGCTGGGTGCGCCGGTGAGCCAATCGGCGATATGCAGGGCGACGGCCGTGCCGCTGAGCAGGTAGCCGCTGGTCCACAGGGCGCGGCGCCGCGATTGCAGGCAGATGTGCAGCAGCACGGCGGGCAGGAGGCTCAGCACCGAGAAGCTGAAGGCCACCAGTGCGCCGGCTGCCATTCCCCCGTTTGGACCTACCGCCAATGCGAACAACGAGCCGAGATTCCACAGCATGGCAAGCGCGGCGGCGGCGGCGGGCAGGATGCTGCGGCCTTCTATGGCGCGCCGTCCGTCTACCAGTAGGAAGTAGAGCAGCGTTCCGAAAATCACCGCACCGGCGCAATGGCCGATGGTGTTGACGAGCACAGGCTCGTGTATGCTGAGCCAGTCAGGCACGGCGGTCTACCTTTTGATGGCATTGTCGCATATTGCCAGGCCCCGAACCCTGGTTTGGAGGGCGGGCTTCAGCCGGCGCGGCGCTTCAGCGCCGCTGCCCGAACGGGCGTCGCCGGCAGCGGTCCGATCACGCTCGGTACAGCAGGCGAGTAACTCCGTAGCGGGGATAAATCCCCGCGCCGGCTAAAGCCCGCCCTCCAGCAGCCCTTGGACGAAGCTGCGCTCGATCGGCCAGGTTCCCAGGACGCGCGTGCCCACATGGTTGAACACTCCGGAGGTCAGCACGCCGCTCAGGTCGTGCGGATTGGGCGATTGGTGCTCGCGGGCGATCATCTCGCGCAGCATCGCGGTAATGCTGGTGAGCTGCGAGGCCAGCGCCGCGGCTTGCTGGCCGGAACGGCACTCCACGTTCAGGCGCGCTTCGAAGCGGTTGCCGGAGGGCGCGAGCGCTAAAGTCAACGCCTCGGCGTCTTCCAGTGTGTGCGCAAACATACGCGTGCCGGGTGGTAAATCGCCGCCGGACTTCACCCATTCCGGCGGAATCGAAATCCACACCGGCGCGTCCGGTATCTCGACTGTCCGCTGCCGAACTGCGGTGGACTCCAGATCGATAGCCGCCGACTGATCGGGCGCCACGGCCAAGCCCATCAGGTTCGGCCGCAATGGAAAGAACGAGATTTTACGCTCGGGTGTACTTCCGCTCATCCGGCAGAGCGCGTCGCGGCAGCTCCCGCCTTCCTCACGCGCGTAGGAAGCCAGGCTCGACCAATCGAAACGCCCCTTCACTACCAGGTATTTGCCCTGCGGGGTGAAGCAGGCCAACACGGCATCCAGGTCGCGCGTGTAATCGAATTCGGTTTTCATTACGAAGACCTTGTATTCAGGCTCCTCGGCGACTTTGGATCCGGCCAGCATTTCGAGCACACCGCCGCGGCGCAAGGCGGCGAAATCTACATAGAAAACCACGGCGTCCCGCGTGGGCAGACGCGCCAGCCAATCGGAAGTCGTGCGCAGCGAATGATAGCGGAGTCGCGCCACGCCCCAAACCGTCACGGCGCAGAGCGACGCGACGATGATGATCAGCAGCGCGGCCCGTTTCTTGTAGTTCACGAAGGCAGTATCACACAGCCGCGGCAGTTTCGGCCAGCCGCGCCTGCTTCCACAGATCGAGATAGGCGCGCAGTTGACGCATCATCGTGCGGAAGCCTTCGAGGGTGAGCGATTGCGCCCCGTCGCTGACGGCCTTTTCCGGATTGGGATGCACCTCCACGATCAGTCCGTCCGCGCCGATGGCCACGCCCGCGCGCGCCAGGGCCGGCACCAGGCTGCGCTTGCCGGCGGCGTGGCTGGGGTCCAGGATCACCGGCAGGTGCGTCAACTCGTTCAGCACGGGAACGGCCGAGATGTCGCAAGTGTTGCGTGTGGCGGTCTCGAAGGTGCGGATGCCGCGCTCGCACAGCAGCACGTTAGGATTGCCGTGCGCCACCACGTACTCGGCGGACATCAGCAGTTCCTTGATGGTCGAGCTCATGCCCCGCTTCAGCAGCACGGGGCGCCCGCAGCCGCCCAGCGATTTCAATAAAGCGAAGTTCTGCATGTTGCGCGCGCCCACTTGCATGACGTCGGCGTATTCGGCGACCATGGCCACATCGCTATCGCTCATCACTTCGGTGACAATCGCGAGTCCGGTGGCCTGCTTCGCCTTGCGCAGCAGCTTCAGACCTTCCAGTTCCATCCCCTGAAAATCGTAGGGCGACGTGCGCGGCTTGAAAGCGCCACCGCGCAGCATGCGCGCGCCGGCCGCGGCCACACCTTCGGCTGTCTCCATAATCTGCCGCTCGGATTCGACCGAGCATGGCCCCGCCGTCACCACGAATTCGTCGCCGCCGATCTCCACGCCGTTGACGCGCAGGATCGTGTGGTCCGGCTTGAACTCGCGGCTGACGAATTTGTAAGGCGCCGAGATGCGCACCGCGCGTTCGACTCCGGGCGTGGCTTCGAGCGATTCCAGGCAGGCAGTCACATCGCCCACCCCTACCACGCCGATAACCACGCGTTCCTCGCCTTCGATGGAATGCACCTTATAACCGAACTCTTCAATTCGTTCGCACACATGCCGGATCTCTTCGCGGGTGGCATGCGGACGCATCGAAATAATCATGGCGGCTGGCTCCCTTGCAGCATGGCTGCAAAATAAAAACCCACTCTCGCGAGTGGGTTGGTTTCGAGAAATATCGACGCCTCAGTCCAACGCCACTCTACCGATTCCGGGGGAACCAGAATCGGAAACTAAACGAGGTGGCGGGAAAAGACATGCTAAAAGGCAAGTATAGGCCAAATAGCAACGTGATGGCAAGCGCGAGATTGGCGGCCGCACGTGCAACCGGCGAAGGCGCCGGCGCGTCTCCCGATCTTCGCAAGTCCGTGGGCCGGAGACAACCATATGCGCTTTAACTTTGCATCATTTGTGGTATGCGCGGGGCTGGCATTTCCGCATAACGCCGCAGCCCAGCAGGTGGATCCGAATCAGACTCCGCAAGCCGTAACTCCCGAGCGCCCGGTCTCGTGGAAGCGTCTGATCCCGAACATCCTCAGCGACCAGAAACGCATCTGGTCGTATCCTGTGCAAGTGGGCGAAGGACAACATCTGGTTTCTACTGCCGCTGTGCTGGGAACCACGGCGGCCCTGATCGCGCTCGATCCGGTGGAGGCTCCATATTTCCGCGGGACGGCCGCTTTTCGCGGATTCAATACGGTGCTGACCAGCAACGCCACGATTGCCGGCATCCTGGTAGCCCCCGCTTCATTCTACGTCGCGGGGCTGATTCGGAAGGATTCGAAGCTGCAGCATACCGGGCTTTTTGCCGGCGAGGCTCTGGCTGACGCCGAAGTGGTGGTGACCGCGCTGAAATACGCAACCAGGCGCGAACGCCCGTACAATGTACCGCTCCACGGTAATTACTCCGATAGCTGGTTCGAAGGTGGCTCCTTACTGAGCGGCGGCGGAAGCTTCCCGTCCGGCCACACCATCGCCGCCTTCTCGATAGCCACCGTAGTTGCGAGGCGTTACGGGAACCACCGTTGGGTCCCGTATGTCTCTTATGGGCTGGCGGCCCTAGTCGGATTCTCGCGGCTGTCGCTATCGGCGCACTTCTTATCCGACGTATTTGTCGGAGGAGCGCTGGGCTATTCGATCAGCCGCTTCGCTGTGCTGCCGCAATGAGTGTGGACAGGTTAGCGCGGCACGCCGGGAACCTCCGGCGGAGCGTCCTCGTCGTGCCGGTCCGGACGCCCCGGCCGCGGCGCTTCTCCTACACGTCGCAGATCGTCGGCCAGGATCACGGCTTCGGCCAGGTCGCGCATGGGCCGCCGCAGTCGCCGGCTTTCGTTACGTAGTCGCAGGTAAGCTTCTTCTTCAGAGAGGTTGTACTTCTGTTGCAGGATGCCCTTGGCCCGCTCCACTAGCTTGCGGGCTTCCAGCGTGCGCTTCATCTCCAGAGTTTCCGACATGAGGCGCGCGTTCTCGATGGCGATAGCCGCCTGGCCGGCCACGGCTTTCACGAAACCGATCTCTTCATCGGAAAAGACGCGCTGCTCGCGCGTGTAGATGTTGATCGTGCCGATCACCTTGTCGCGCGTGAACAGCGGCACTGAAAGCAGCGACGCCAAACCGGTTTTGCGCGCCAGTTCCGGATACCGATACTGTTTTTCGACGAGCACATTCGGCACGGTAACCGGACGGCCTTCCCGCACCACCCGACCGATGAGCGAATCCTCGATCTTCAGCGGCATCTTATGCAGATAGTCGGGCGATGAGCAGCGCGCCGCCGAAATCACCAACTCGCGGCGGTCTTCGTCGATCAGCATGATGGAACATACGGGCGAATCCAGGGTCTCCGCAACCATCTCCGAAATGGCCTGCAGTATGCGATCCAGGTAGCTTTCGGCCGAAATCGTCTGGGCCACCGCCGCCAGCGTTTCCATACGCTTGGCCGCGGTTTCGGAACGCTCTTCCAGGCGCCATTTAGCGATCGCACCGCCCATCTGCTCGCCGATGAAGCTGACCAGCGCGACTTCTTCCGGCGAATGCACGTGTGAATCGCGGTGGTGCACGTTGATGACGCCGATCAGGTCGCCGCCGCTGACGAGCGGCACCGATAGGAAAGCGTCGAAAGTATCCTCCGGCAGAGTTTGGAAGGTTTTGAAACGGGTATCCGCGGAAGCTTTGTGCGCAAGCGCCACGACCGAGTTGTGCTGCGCAACCCATCCCGTGATGCCCTCGCCCATCTTCAGGCGAATGTTGCCGATTTCCGATGCGTGGGGAAGCTGGGAGGCCTGCAGCACCACCTCGTTTGAAGCGCGGTCTACCAGGTAGACCAGGCACGCGTCGCAACGCGTGGTCTCAAGCGTAAGCGAGATCAACTCCTGCAGCATCTTCTCCAGGCTTAGATCCGAGCTGACGATGCTGCTGATGTGGTGCAAGAGCGTAACTTGAGAAGCGCCCTCGGGAACGGCTGTCGTGGCTGTCCGCATAGATCCAGTTTAAATAGTGTAACGAGGGATGGTCCAATCCAAAATTCTTATGGATGCGATGGTGCCACGCGCCCAAAAAAGACGAATATGGCGAACAAAGCCCGCACTCAGGAATCCTGGCGTGTTGCGTGATCGCCGCACAACCGCCCGACGCTCTCCCGTCGCGGGATGACACATGCGGGGCAATTGAAGTGAAGACGCTGCCATGTCGGACGTGTCAGTGAGGCGGTTTATGGTCGTCTCTGTCGTCTCAGGATTGCCCGGCAGCGGCAAATCCCTTCTGGCGAAGAGGCTCGCCCGGCCAGGGACCTCAAGATCCAGTTCCTAAGTAACAGCCCGCAAAACGGCGCGCGGTCAGTTATTCAAAAGGCATTTAGGCGCCCACGCGCCTTTGCGGGCTTGCGAGTCCCGGCTTCCGTTCCCGCAATCGCGTGTCTTGCGCCACTGGAGGGTGAGCCGCGTGTAGAGGTTGAACTCTACCGAGCTTGACGATCGAGACCTGGCTAGCGGATCGCTAGGCTGGATTTTCGCAGCGTTCGCGACGCCGCGACTCGGATAGAAAAGGTCTCAGAATTGCAAGAGCGCAGCAGGTCTGGAGAGGGGCCGGGTACGCCACGCCATCACAATCTCAGAGGTACGCGAAGCAGACGCGAGACCTCGTGCGGAAGCAGAGTCTGGCCGCACTGCGGACTTGGCCCCTTTCGCTGCTAACAGCCAGACGCCGTCACCCACCAAAATGTAACGCTTCGCACCTTTCCTGGAAGGTCCCCGTCCGACTTGATTTGGACGCAAACATGCACCTCGTACTTTTCTGCACTGACTAAGCGTAACTTCCGGGGATTACTGGCTACTGAAAAGACAGCCAGGGGAATAGACTGATAGCTCTGAGGATGGGATAAGTGCAAAATTTGCAGTGATAAAACTTCACCCGAAATGCAAAAATTGCAATGCGCGGCGGTGAGTGGTGGCCGACGTAAAACAGAAGCAAAAGAATGGGAGGCGTATGGGAGGTGTTCAGCGACATGTGTATCAAATCCTGATAGCTGAAGACAACGCGGCAGACGTCTACCTCGTCCGCGAAGCTTTGCGGGAACATGGCGTAGACTGCGAGTTGCTCATCGCGTCCGATGGCGCAGCCGTGTTGCGGTTCATATCCGCTGAGCATGCCGAAAAGAATGCGCGAGGCCTCGGTCTGATTATTTTAGATTTGAATCTCCCACGGCACGACGGCACCGAAATTCTGCAGCGGTTGCGCGAAAGCAGTCAATTTGCGCACGTTCCGGTGGCGGTCCTGACCTCCTCCGATTCCCCGCGCGACCGCTTGGTTGCCAGCCAACTCGGCGCTGCCTGCTATTTGCGAAAGCCATCGAATCTGGAGCAGTTTCTCAGCCTGGGTGCAGTATTCAAGGGTTTATTGGAACAAAGGAACGCGACAAGCGCGGCGGGCGCCTGAGACGGCCGAATCGCCCGCCGCAAAGGAGCCTACGAATGCAGACCGAACTGCTAGCTGATGCGCTCGATACCGGAACGTTATTGAAGACTTTGATTGCCTTCAAGGATGGCGATTTTTCCGTTCGCCTGCCGGTAGACCAAACCGGAGTCGCGGGAAAAGTCGCCGACACGCTCAACGAGATTTTCAAGTTGAACGAACGCATGGCCAGCGAATTCGCGCGCATCAGCCGGGCCGTGGGGAAGGAAGGTAAGATCAGCCAACGCGCCAGCCTGGGATCGGCTTTCGGCGGATGGGCGGAGTGCCTCGATTCGGTCAATGGCTTGATCGGAGACCTGGTGCAGCCCTCCACTGAGGTCGCCCGCGTGATCGGTGCCGTGGCCAAGGGCGACCTGTCGCAAACCATGGCCTTGGAGGTCGACGGCCGATCACTGAAGGGCGAATTCCTGCACACCGCGCGCGTGGTGAATACCATGGTCGCGCAGTTGAATTCCTTTGCCTCGGAAGTGACGCGCGTGGCGCGCGAGGTAGGCACCGAGGGGAAACTGGGCGGCCAAGCCGTGGTGCAGGGCGTGGGCGGAGTTTGGAAGGATCTTACAGATAACGTCAACTCAATGGCCGGTAACCTGACGGCGCAGGTCCGCAACATCGCGGAAGTCACTACCGCCGTGGCGAATGGGGATCTTTCGCGCAAGATCACGGTGGACGTGAAGGGCGAGATTCTGGAATTGAAAAACACCATGAACACCATGGTGGATCAGTTGAATGCGTTCGCGTCCGAAGTGACGCGCGTGGCGCGCGAGGTGGGTACCGAGGGTGAGCTGGGCGGCCAAGCCGAGGTCAAGGGTGTCGGCGGTGTCTGGAAGGATCTGACCGATAGTGTGAACTCGATGGCGGGTAATCTTACCGCCCAGGTCCGTAACATCGCGGAAGTAACTACGGCGGTAGCTAACGGCGACCTGTCACGCAAGATCACGGTGGACGTTCGCGGCGAGATCCTGGAGTTGAAGAACACCATCAACACCATGGTGGATCAGTTGAACGCATTCGCCTCCGAAGTGACGCGTGTGGCGCGCGAGGTCGGCACGGAGGGCAAACTGGGCGGCCAGGCGGAAGTGAAGGGCGTGGCCGGTACCTGGAAGGATCTGACTGACTCAGTCAACTCGATGGCGGCTAACCTGACCACCCAGGTGCGCAACATCGCGGAAGTCACCACGGCGGTGGCCAAAGGCGACCTTTCCCGCAAGATTACCGTGGATGTGCGGGGCGAGATCCTGGAAGTGAAGAATACCGTGAACACCATGGTGGATCAGCTCAGCTCATTCGCATCGGAAGTTACCCGCGTGGCGCGCGAAGTAGGTACGGAAGGCAAACTGGGCGGGCAAGCCGATGTGCGCGGGGTGGCGGGAACCTGGAAGGACCTCACTGACAGCGTGAATTCCATGGCGGGCAACCTGACGGCGCAGGTCCGCAACATCGCGGAAGTAACTACCGCCGTGGCCAAAGGTGACTTATCCCGTAAGATCACGGTGGATGTGCGCGGCGAAATTTTGGAGCTCAAGAACACCATCAACACCATGGTGGATCAGCTCAACGCGTTCGCCGGCGAAGTGACTCGCGTGGCGCGCGAAGTCGGCACGGAAGGCAAACTGGGTGGCCAGGCGGATGTGAAGGGCGTGGGCGGAACCTGGAAGGATTTGACCGACAGTGTGAACTCCATGGCGGGCAACCTGACGGCACAAGTCCGCAACATTGCGGAAGTTACTACTGCGGTGGCCAATGGCGATCTCTCGCGCAAGATTACGGTTGATGTGCAAGGCGAAATTTTGGAGTTGAAGAACACCATCAACACCATGGTGGACCAGTTGAACGCGTTCGCCTCGGAAGTGACCCGCGTGGCGCGCGAAGTCGGAACCGAAGGCGAACTCGGCGGGCAGGCCGAGGTCAAGGGCGTGGGCGGCGTGTGGAAGGATTTAACTGATAGCGTCAACTCGATGGCGGGCAATCTGACCGCCCAGGTTCGTAACATCGCGGAAGTGACAACGGCCGTGGCGAACGGCGACCTGTCACGCAAGATTACAGTGGACGTGCGCGGCGAGATTCTGGAGTTAAAGAATACCATCAATACGATGGTGGATCAGTTGAACGCATTCGCTTCGGAAGTCACGCGCGTAGCGCGCGAAGTCGGCACCGAAGGCAAGCTGGGCGGCCAGGCGGAAGTGAAAGGCGTCGCCGGTACGTGGAAGGATCTGACTGACTCGGTCAACTCCATGGCCAGCAACCTGACCAACCAGGTGCGTAACATCGCGGAGGTCACCACGGCCGTTGCGACCGGCGATCTGTCACGTAAGATCACGGTGGACGTGCGCGGGGAAATTCTGGAGTTGAAGAACACCATCAATACCATGGTGGATCAGCTCAGTTCTTTCGCTTCGGAAGTCACGCGCGTGGCGCGCGAAGTCGGTACCGAGGGCAAACTGGGCGGGCAGGCTGACGTGCGCGGTGTAGCCGGAACCTGGAAAGACCTCACGGACAGCGTGAACTCCATGGCGGGCAACCTGACTGCGCAGGTGCGCAACATCGCGGAAGTCACTACGGCCGTGGCGAAGGGTGACCTCTCGCGTAAGATCACGGTGGATGTGCGAGGCGAGATTCTGGAGTTGAAGAACACCATCAACACCATGGTGGATCAGCTTAACGCCTTCGCCGGCGAAGTGACCCGCGTGGCGCGCGAGGTCGGGACCGAAGGCAAACTCGGCGGCCAGGCGGATGTGAAGGGCGTCGGTGGAACCTGGAAGGATCTTACCGACAGCGTAAATTCGATGGCCGGCAATCTTACAGCCCAGGTGCGTAACATCGCGGAAGTGACTACCGCCGTGGCCCGCGGCGACCTGAGCCGCAAAATCACGGTGGATGTGCGCGGCGAGATTCTGGAGTTGAAGAACACCATCAACACCATGGTTGACCAGCTCAACGCGTTCGCCGGCGAAGTAACGCGCGTGGCCCGCGAGGCGGGCACGGAAGGCAAACTCGGCGGCCAGGCCGATGTGCGCGGGGTAGCGGGAACGTGGAAAGACCTGACCGACTCGGTCAACTCCATGGCCAGCAACCTGACTAACCAGGTGCGTAACATCGCAGGCGTAACTACCGCCGTGGCAAAAGGCAACTTAACCACTAAGATTACCGTGGATGCGCGGGGCGAGATTCTGGAGTTGAAGAACACCATCAACACCATGGTGGATCAGCTCAGTTCTTTCGCCTCTGAAGTCACGCGCGTGGCGCGCGAAGTGGGCACCGAGGGCAAACTGGGCGGCCAGGCCGATGTGCGTGGGGTGGCCGGAACCTGGAAGGATCTGACCGATAGCGTAAATTCAATGGCGGCGAACCTGACCACGCAGGTGCGCAACATCGCGGAAGTCACCACGGCGGTCGCCAAAGGCGATCTCTCGCGTAAGATCACCGTGGATGTGCGCGGCGAGATCCTGGAAGTTAAGAACACCGTGAACACCATGGTGGATCAGCTCAGTTCTTTCGCGGCGGAAGTCACGCGCGTGGCGCGCGAAGTGGGCACTGAGGGCAAATTAGGTGGCCAGGCGGTGGTACGCGGCGTGGCCGGAACCTGGAAAGATCTGACAGATAGCGTGAACTCCATGGCCGGCAACCTGACGGCCCAGGTTCGTAACATTGCGCAGGTCACTACCGCGGTGGCCAACGGAGATCTCAGCCGCAAGATCACGGTGGATGTGCAGGGTGAGATCTTCGAGTTGAAGAGCACCATCAACACCATGGTCGATCAGCTCAATAGCTTCGCGTCCGAAGTCACCCGCGTGGCACGCGAGGTGGGTACAGAAGGCAAGCTCGGCGGACAAGCCGAAGTGCGCGGCGTAGCAGGCACCTGGAAAGATCTGACTGATAATGTGAACTCCATGGCCGCTAACCTGACTACCCAGGTGCGCGGCATCGCCAAGGTGGTCACCGATGTGGCCAACGGTAACTTGAAACGAAAGTTGGTGCTGGAGACCAAGGGTGAGATCGCGTCGCTGGCGGACACCATCAATGAAATGATCGATACGTTGGCGGTCTTCGCCGATCAGGTCAGTAACGTAGCGCGCGAGGTCGGCATCGAGGGTAAGTTGGGCGGTCAGGCGCTGGTGCCGGGCGCCGCCGGTATCTGGCGCGATCTTACCGATAACGTCAATCAGCTCGCCGCGAATCTGACGACCCAAGTGCGCGCTATCGCGGATGTCGCCACGGCTGTTACGAAAGGCGATCTGACACGCTCTATCGCGGTGGAAGCCCTGGGCGAAATGGCTGCCCTCAAAGACAATATCAACGAAATGATTGTCAACCTGGCCGAAACCACGCGCAAGAATACCGACCAGGACTGGTTAAAGACCAATATCGCGAAGTTCACAGGCATGTTGCAGGGCCAGCGCGACCTGGTAACTGTCTCGAAGCTACTCTTGTCGGAGCTGACTCCCCTGGTGGGCGCCCAACATGGAAGTTTTTATATCACCGACGAAGAGCAGGAAGCTCTGAAGTTACTGGCGGCTTATGCCTCGGACAACCAGAATGGCCTTCCCAAGCAGTTCCGCATCGGGCAGGGCCTGGTCGGCCAATGCGCGTTGGAGAAACGCCGGATACTCGTGACTGACATTCCGAAAGACTATATTCGAATCAACTCCAGCCTGGGCGAAGCTACGCCCCTGAGTATTGTGGTGCTGCCGGTGTTGTTCGAAGGTGAGACCAGGGCAGTCATCGAGCTGGCCGCGTTCCGTCATTTCAGCGATGTGAACCTGGCTTTCCTCGATCAGCTCACACAGTCCATCGGCATCGTGCTCAATACCATTGCGGCCACCATGCGCACGGAACAACTGCTCAACAAGAGCCAGGCGCTGGCCGAGCAACTGCAGAAGACGAACGCTGAGTTAGAAGAAAAAGCCAGCCTGCTGGCCGAGCAGAAGAACGAAGTGGAAACCAAGAATCGCGAAGTAGAGCAGGCCAAGGCGGCGCTCGAAGAAAAGGCGGAACAGTTATCGCTCACTTCTAAGTACAAGAGCGAATTCCTGGCTAACATGAGCCACGAGCTGCGCACGCCGCTGAATAACCTTCTGATTCTGGCTCAGATGCTGGCGGAGAACACTGACAACACACTCACTTCGAAGCAGGTAAAATACGCCGAGACCATTCATTCTTCCGGCACGGACCTGTTGGCCCTGATCAACGATATCTTGGACCTGAGCAAAATCGAATCCGGAAAAATGGACGTGGAGGTAGGCAGCGTCCGCTTCAGCGAGGTGCGCGATTTTTGTTCGCGTACTTTCCGCCATGTGGCCGACGGAAAGGGACTGGAGTTCTCAATCGACCTGGCAGAGAGCCTCCCGGCGGATACCATCATTACGGACGCCAAGCGGCTGCAGCAGGTGTTGAAGAACCTGCTGTCGAATGCCTTGAAGTTCACCGAACATGGGACGGTACGCCTGCGGGTGGAGCGGGCCACTACCGGGTGGAGCGCGAATCACCCCATTCTAAACCGCGTGAAATCCGTGATCGCGTTCTCCGTCACGGACACCGGCATCGGCATTCCGCAAGAAAAGCAGCGCATCATATTCGAAGCGTTCCAACAAGCCGACGGCACCACCAGCCGTAAGTACGGCGGCACCGGGCTGGGCCTGTCCATCAGCCGTGAACTGACCAGGTTGCTGGGTGGCGAAATCCGTTTGCAAAGCGCCCCCGGAGCCGGCAGCACTTTCACCTTGTATCTGCCGCAAACTTATGTGGCGCAGGCGGCCCCGGTGAAGGCCGAAATGCGGACCATGCAGGGCGTGGACAATCGGCCCGCGCCGGCTTCCGCCGATGGCGCAGGTCTGGCCGACACCCGGACACTCGATATCATTTTGCCGCCCGCGTCCGCGGCCCCCATCGCCGTAGTGCATGACATCGAAATCGATGACGACCGCAACCTGATTAGTCCCGGCGACCCCGTGCTGTTGATCGTCGAGGACGATGTTACGTTCGCCCGCATCCTGCTGGACCTGGCGCACGAACGCGGTATCAAAGCGCTGGTCGCGTTGCGCGGCGGCGCGGCGATGTCACTCGCCCGCGAGTTTACCCCCGGTGCGATCACGCTGGATATCAACCTTCCCGACATGGCCGGTTGGACGATTCTCGACCGTCTGAAGCACGATCCAATGACGCGCCACATTCCAGTGCACGTGATCACGGGCGATGAAAACCGCCGCCGCGGACTGGCTTTGGGGGCCATGACGTATCTGGAAAAATCCGTCACCAAGGATAAGCTGAATGTCGCTTTTGACACCATCCATCATTCGCTCGAGCGGCGCGCCAAGAAGCTGCTGGTGGTCACGCCGAAAGAACCCTGCCGCACCAACTGGCAGGAGGCTTTCGGCGGCAGCGATGTAGCAATCATCGAGGTAGGTTCGGGCGGCGAGGCCCTGGCTGTAGTGAAGCACCAATACCTGGATGCCATTGCGCTCGACCTGCGTGTGGATGACATCCCGGCCGCCCAACTGGTGGAAGAGATCCAGGGTGAAATCAGCCTGACGCCGCCGGTCGTCATCTGGAGTCCGAAGACTTCCAGGGCAGACGCCGAAGCAACCCTCCAAGGCCTGGCGCGGAATAGTGTGATCAGGTACGCGGAATCGCAGGAACGCCTGTTGGAAGAGACCGTGCTGTTACTGCACCGCGCCGAAACGGATCTCTCCGAGTCACAGCGGGAGACCTTGAAGTCCCTGCGCCAGAGCAGCTCTCTGCTGGCGGGCAAGAAGGTGCTGGTAGTCGATGACGACGTACGGAATATCTTCGCGCTCTCGACGGTTTTGGAGCAGCATGGTTTGCAGGTGGTGCACGCCGAAAATGGCCGCACCGGCATCGAGATGCTGCTCAAGACTCCCGGTATCGATGGTGTTCTAATGGACATCATGATGCCGGAGATGGACGGCTACGAAACCATGCAGGCCATCCGTCAAATTCCGGAATTCCGCTCGATTCCAATCGTCGCGGTGACCGCCAAAGCCATGAAGGGCGACCGCGCCAAGTGCATTGACGCGGGTGCGTCGGATTACATTACCAAACCCGTCGATTTGGAGCAATTGTTCTCCGTGCTGCGCGTGTGGCTGGTGCGAGCGCACGATTTGTTACCAACGGCTATGTCAGTCGCCGGGTAAAATGGCCATATGTCTTCGAGCGCCAGCGGAGTGCAGACAGCTCAAAACCCGCCTGCCGAAAGAAGGATGAAAATCCTCCTGGTGGACGATACACCGGAGAACCTGGTGTCTCTCGAAGCGACGCTGGGAGTTTTGGGTGAAGAACTGGTCCTAGCCCATTCCGGCCGGGAGGCGCTCCGGCACGTTCTGAACGACGACTTCGCGGTGATATTGCTGGACGTCAGAATGCCCGATATGGACGGGTTTGAAACCGCCGAGTTGATCCGCAGCCGTCCGCGGTCGCGTGAGATCCCCATCCTTTTTCTAACCGGGTATCGGAACGAAGAGCACCTGTTCCGAGGTTATGATCTAGGCGCGGTCGATTTCCTTTTTAAACCAATTGTGCCCGAAGTCCTGCGCTCCAAAGTGGCCGTATTCGTGGATCTCAGCCGTGGCAACGCCAAGTTGAAGGAACAGGCCGACGAATTGCGAAAGCAGGCCGAGATATTGAAAAAGGCTGAGCAGCGGTTCCGGTCGCTGCTGGAAGCGGCGCCGGATGCCATGGTGATGTGCCGCGACGATGGCACGATTCTGATGGTCAATTCGCGCACCGAGGCGCTCTTCAACTCCCGCAGAGACAAGCTGATCTCCAAAGATATCCGAACTCTTGTGCCGGATTGGGGTTTCCGGTTGCCGGCCGCCTGGGATGAAAATTCCGCTCCGCCCGCCTTTCAACCGGCGGAGCGCGGCGTGGAGCTGTATGCCTACCCGGAGGGCCGTGCGCCCTTCCCGGTCGAGATCACCTTCAGCCCTTTACATACCGAAGAAGGCCCGGTGATTACCAGCGCTATCCGGGACATCAGCGAGCGCAAGAAAACCGAGGAGCAGATTCGCCAATTGAATACCAATCTGGAGCAACGGGTGCTGGAGCGTACCGACGCCCTGCTGCGATCGAATGAAGAACTGCAGCAGTTTGCCTACGTGGCCAGCCACGACTTGCAGGAGCCGCTGCGTACCGTCTCCGTATATACGCAGCTTCTGGCGAAGCGCTATAACGGCCAACTTGCGGGCGATGCGGACCAGTTCATGAGCCTCATCGTGGAGAACGCGGAACGCATGGAGCGGCTCATCCACGACCTGCTGGATTTTTCGCAGGTGGATGCGCGGGGCGCCGACTTCTTCACAGCGGTGAATTGCGACACGGTGCTCGATGACGCCACGCGCAACGTGCAGTCATTGATCGAGGAGAGCGGCGCCGTAATCGCGCGGAAGCCTTTGCCCGTGGTCTCCGGAGATGCCGTACAGTTGACGCGGCTGTTCCAAAACCTGCTGGTGAACGCGATTAAGTACCGCAGCGAGGATGCCCCGCACATATCTATTGCGGCCGAACGCCGGAACGGTGAATGGCTCTTTGCGGTTAGAGACAACGGCATCGGCATCGAACCTCAGTACGCGGAGAAAGTCTTCGGAATTTTTAAGGTCCTGCAACCGCGGGACCGCAGTTCCGGAAACGGGATGGGTCTGGCGATTTGCCGGAAAATCGCGAGCCGGCACGAGGGCCGTATCTGGGTGGAGTCCGAACTCGGCAAGGGCGCCACGTTTTACTTCACCTTGCCGCGCCGCGCCTAGCGACCAACAAAAAGTAGTTGCACAATCTCTTCTCAGATTAAGGCCGCTGAACGGCTTCGATCCAAAATCATTGGGAAAGACAGCTGGCGTTTGATACCTTGTCACCGGGTGGATCGTCTGTTTCAATTCGACCCGCGGACAGAGGGAGCTGATTCATTTACTGGAGAGTAACGCGATGAGCAAGATCGATATCAGTCAAACGAAAATACGCCTGCCGGACGATATCAAATGGGTCGGCCAGCCTGGGTTTCCGGATCGTAGCCTTGAAAATGCTGTCCTGGCAGGCGACCTTAACGGTAAGGGAATCTATTACACGCTTTTGAGGTGGTATCCCGGCTACATGAGTGCTCCTCATTACTATGCGACCGATCGGCTATGTGTTGTCGTCTCGGAACATGGTGGGTGAATAGCGGCGCCGATTTTGATCCCGGCAACTGCGTTCCAACGCCACCAGGAAGTTTCATTCTCCGGGTGGCCCGCACACCGCACTACGACGGTGTTATCGCCGGCGGCTCGGCTGGCGTGCGGTGTAGGCAAATTAGCCGATCAACTGGGCTTAGCGCATTTTGTGCATACACGACGAGGGAAGCATGACAGAGTTGACTTTAGCCAAGGCTCAAGCAGTGGTGTCTCGTGCGTTGTCGTTCGCGCGGGAGAAGTCCCTGGCGCCGATGACCGTTGTCGTTCTGGACGCAAGGGGCGCGCTGAAGGCGTTTGCTGCCGAGGACGGCACGCCTTTGCGCCGGGCCGATATCGCTATCGGCAAAGCGCACGGCGCCCTGGCGATGGGAGTGAACTCTGGCGCTTTGCAAGCCAGAGCCGAACAGCAACCGTATTTCATCGCGGCCGCTACGCTGGCGGTCGGCGGTTCGCTGATACCTGTGCCAAGCGGCGTTATGGTTCAGGACGAGCAGAAACGCACGATCGGTGCCGCAGGCGTGACTGGTGACACATCCGACAACGACGAGGCGGCCGCGTTCGCCGGCCTGGCGGCTGCGAATCTGATCTAACGACGATCGAAGGGATCGGGCCATTAACCGCCGCCTGTCTAATTGCAGTACTCGGAGATCGGGCATCAGAATTCTGCTTTGTCATACCGCATCACGAATAGGAGAAGATCATGCATAAATTCCTATCAGAAGACCCCATACGCCTCGGTCGTCCGGATGTACCACCCAGCTCGGATGCTGTAGACGAAGAGCTTGTTGGGGGAAATCCGGAAGAGCTTAAGAGAGAGCTGATCGAGATACTTGGCGAGGATCTTGTGCGGCATCGTATCAGCGACTTGGTGCGCTATGCATCGGATGCCAGCCCTTACCGATATATCCCGAAAGTGATCGTACAACCAAAGAACATCGATGACGTAGCGGCCATTTTTCGATATTGCACCCGCAAAGGTCGCCACGCGACCTTCCGGGCCGGCGGGACCAGCTTGAATGGCCAATCGCAAGGCGACGACATCTTGATCGATGTGAGACAGCACTGGAGCGGCTGGGAAGTCGAGGACAACGGGTCGCGGATTCGTTGCAATGTTGGCACTACGCTTGGACGTATTAACGAAGTGTTGAAACCTTACGCCCGCCGCATGGGACCGGATCCTGCAAGCATTAACGCCGCCACAATCGGTGGCATACTGGCCAATAACGCGGGTGGTATGCGTTGCCGGCCAGCGATCGATTCGTACCATTCGATCGTCGCCATGAAAATCGTTCTTACGACCGGCACGATTATCGATACCGAAGATCCGCACGCTGAGGAACGCTTTGCTGCATCCGAGCCAGAAATGGCGGCGGGGCTGCTGAAGATCCGTGAGGAGCTTCTTGCGGACAGGGATCTTTCTGCCCGAATTATTCGGAAGTATGGCATCCGTAACACCAGCGGATATGCCATGCATGCGTTTCTCGACGGTGAAACGCCAGTAGAAATCCTGCGGCGGTTGATGGTCGGATCAGAGGGCACACTCGGCTTCGTGGCCGAGGCCGTCTACAAGACTTATCACCTGCCCGCAAGAACGACGGTGGCATGGCTGCCATTCGACACAATCGACGCCGCGGTCGAGCAGGCCGGAAAACTGGTCGAACTGGGAGCGCAGGCAGTCGAGTTGATGGTCGCTTCATCCCTGACCGCAGCCTCTAAGCTGATGAAAGGCGCGCCAAAGTATTGGAAAGATCTCGATCCGAAGAACGCGGCGCTACTCGTTGAATTCGGCTTCGATAGCGACCAGGAATTTGAGGCGATCGAGAAGAGGGTCGGGGACGCTCTACGCGATGTGAAAATCCTGCAGCCGTTGGAATTCACTCGCGAAGCCGAAGCTATTGAGCTTGCATGGCACATTCGTGATGGTCTCCTCGGCATCGTCGGTGAGATGCGTCCGCAAGGCACAAACCTCATCATCGAAGACGTTTGCTTTCCACCTGCACAACTTGCGAATGCTACTCGTGATTTGCTCGGTCTTCTCGCCAAACACGGTTATGAACCGTCGGCTGCGGGGCATGCTGCTTACGGAAACCTGCATTTCGTGATGATTGCACGACTAAGCGAAGACGCGAGCCGTCAGCAGTATGACGGTTTCATGCGTGACCTAGTTGAGATGGTGGTGGATAAGTATGACGGCTCTTTGAAGGCGGAGCACGGAACGGGAATCAACATGGCCCCCTTTATTCGGCGCGAATGGGGCGACAAACTCACTGACCTGATGTGGCGCGTAAAAAACCTCCTTGATCCGCACGGAATCCTGGCTCCGAATATCCTGCTGAGCCACGATCCAATGATTCATCTGAAGAACCTCAAAACCACGCCAGCGATCGAAGACGTTCATCATGCTTCTCATTGCATTGAGTGCGGCTTCTGCGAACCGGTGTGCCCAAGCCGTAACGTGACGGTCACCCCGAGACAACGCATCGTTCTTCGTCGTGAGATGTCACGACAGCGCCCGAATGGTCGAAGCTGCTGACCGAACTGCAGCATGAGTACGAATACGACGCTATCGAGACCTGCGCTGTCGACGGTACCTGTGCCGATGTCTGTCCGATCGAAATCAATACAGGCGCCCTGATGAAACACTTCAGGAAGATGGAGCACTCCATGGGTGCCGAAGAAGTTGCGCTCGATGTGGCCCGGAAATGGGCCGAGGTGGAGAAGCTGGCGCGTCGTGGTGTCAAGGCGGCCGACGCCGTGCAAGCAATAACCAGCCCCCATCTGCTTGAGGCACTGACGGACGTGGCTCGCAGCGTTGTCAGCAAGGATCTGGTTCCCACAGTAGCTGGTCCCATGCCGCACGCCGCTCCGGCCGACCTTCCCGCAACGAGACGCGAGGGTACAGCAGCCGAATATTTCCCGGCATGCATCAATCGCATCTTCGGCAGGGACAACAGCAAGCCCGCGTCGCCGGCTCTTCCTGAGACGTTCGTGGCTCTCTCTGAACGCGCGGGCAAGCCTCTCTGGATTCCCGATGATGTCAGAGGTCTTTGCTGCTCAACGCCGTGGAGCTCCAAGGGCTACAAGCGGGGGCAGACATGGATGTCCGAACAGATGAGCGATGCGCTGTGGCGTTGGAGTGACGGAGGAAAGTTGCCAGTGGTGGTGGACGCGGCTTCCTGCACGCTCGGTCTCAAAGACGACCTATTAGAGCATCTCGACGATGAACGTAAGGATCGACTGAAGCGTATCACCATCGTCGATTCGATCGCTTGGTGCAAAGATCTTATGCCCTCTCTGAGCATTCGCAAAAGGATTCCCAAAATCCTCGTCCATCCCACCTGTTCGACGACGCACCTCGGCCTCAGTGAGACGCTCCTAGAAATCGCCAGCGCGCTAGCTGACAGCGCTGAAATTCCTTTAGGAACCACTTGTTGCGGAACTGCCGGCGACCGCGGCCTGCTGCATCCCGAGCTGGTTCACTCTGCCACGCGCGACACGCTTGTACAAATTCAAAGCTCCGGGGACGACACCTGCTTCGTTTCTGCAAATCGGACCTGCGAGTTGGGCATGCGCCAAACTACAGGCAAAGTGTATGAGTCATTCATTTACGCGCTTGAGGAGGCCACGCGCTTTGTCTGAGCGACTCACCAATCGCGCTCAAGCGAATGGGCTAAAATGCTCCACGGCTCTCAGATAGAAGTGGAACCGCTAGACGAATCAGCTCTGCGGATCACCTGGAGCACGTGGCAAACGCGACTCTCGTGGCGACCAGCAGGGACGGCACCAGCCAGTTAGTTGAATTAATTCTTGGCGGGATCGAACACGGATAATTTCCTAGAACAAGCCTCCTCGTTAGAAAACCAAGATTGTGCCTCAAATCTGATTGACCCCTAGGCAGTCGACCAGCCTAAACAATATAAGAGTCCCAACGAGAATTCCATAGAGGGTCAGCCCCCGGCGATGATGACGTTCTTCGAGGCTATGGATTAGCGCGACAACGCACGCAACGGCAAATGCCTGCTAACAGGCTAAGAACATGCAGGAAATTTAAGTGGAACCTCTCTTAACCTATTGATAAAATGTGCTTTGTACTTACTTGCATAAATCAGACTAAAGGCGTCTGGGGCGGGAAAGTGGAAGCTGGCGCCGCGAACGGCCGCACGGCTCAGAATGCGGAACGGGCGTGCCCGGTGAGCACCTCCAACGCGGCGAACGGGGTGGTGGCCCCGCGGCGGTCGTCGCGGTGGCTGAAGCCGGTGACGGCCTGTATGTCTCGGATCGCCCAGCCGTGCGGCGTAGTCTCGCGGCCGCAATGACTCACCGTTCCGCCTGACCACCTCCCCTCGCGGCGCCCTGGCGGCAGTGCGTTATAACAGAAAGATGATCCGCATTTCCTTATTTGCCGCCCTGGCGGCTTCCGCTCTTTGCGCTCAGGATTGGGCAGTCGCGCGTCTTGAGAAATCCCCCCGCCATCGCGAGTGGGTCACCGTCAAACACGACGGACGCGCCGTCGAAACGTTTATCGCGTATCCGGAATCGAAGGACAAGACACCCGTGGTGCTGGTCATCCACGAAATATTCGGCATGAGCGATTGGGTGCAGGAAGTGGCGGATGAGTTTGCCGCCGCCGGATACATCGCCGTGGCGCCCGACCTGCTCTCCGGCATGGCGCCGGGCGGCAAAGGCACCAAGGGCTTCCAGTCGAACGAAGTCATGCAGGCGATCGGTCATCTGCCTCCGGACCAGATCACGGCCGATCTGAACGCGGTGACTGATTACGCCCTCAAGCTACCGGCTTCTACGGGAAAGCTTTTCGTGGGGGGCTTCTGCTGGGGAGGCGGACAGACTTTCCGCTTCGCTACGAATCGCCCCGATATCGCCGCCGCGCTGGTGTTCTACGGACCGCCGCCCGACAAAGAAGCGATGAGCCGCATCAAAGCGCCCGTCTACGGTTTTTACGCCGGTCTGGACGCGCGCATCGGTGCCACCGTTCCGGACACGATCGAAAAGATGAAGCAGTTCGGCAAGACGTATGAACCGGTGACCTATGAAGGCGCCGGTCATGGTTTCATGCGCGCCGGCGAAGCTCCCGATGCGACCGAGGGGAATGCCAAGGCGCGTACGGACGCATGGGTACGCGTCAAGGAGATTCTGGCAAAGAAGTAACAGGCGACCATCACGCCGAGTATTCCCCAAAGTGTGGCGCGCAATACGAGGCCGCCAACATCTTGCGGCCCGTTACGCCGACTGGCAAATCAGGGATGCCGAGTCAATTGCGCAGCGCGCAAGGCAAGTGTGCCGATTTCGAAAGAGAAGCCTGGCCATCGCGAGAACGAATTGCACGCTGCAGGCCGGCAGGGTGCGGCGCGGGCATCGTGCCCAGATTTCTTGTCTTCTGACTTCTATCTCACTCTTCCCGCAGAGCAGTCATAGGTTCCAGCTTCGAGGCGCGCCACGCCGGCCCATAACTGGCTGCGATCGTCACTGCAGCCAGTAGAGCCGCGGCCATGCCCAGGATGCCCGCATCGGTGGGGCGCAGCCCAAAAAGTAGGGACTGGGCGGCGTATCCCGCGACGGTTGCCAGCACGGCTCCGGCGGCCAAACCAACCAGCAGAAGGGTAGCCGCTTCGGCGAGCACCAGGCCCACGATGTTGCCGCGGTTCGCGCCCAGAGCCATGCGGATGCCGATCTCGTTGGTGCGCCGCGCCACCAGGTATGACATCACACCGTAGAGACCCACGGCGGCGATCAGAGCCGCCAGAGCGCCAAAACAGCTCGACAATGTCGCCATAAGGCGCTCGCGCAGCAGTCCCTCGCGCACGGTCGCATCAAACGCGCGGTACTCCACGGTAATCGATGGGCTGAACTGCTTGACGGCTTCTTTGATCCTGGACGTGACATCCCCCAGCGGTCCGTTGAAGCGCACCAGAAATTCAGCAGATGTACCGGGGTCGCTATCCTGCGTCGTGGCGAGAAACGCAATCGGCCTGAATTTCTCGCGCAGGCTAAGGTATTTGGTGTCCTTCACCAGGCCGGCAATCTCGAAAACAGTTTCCGGCTGCGAGGGCGTCGCTTCTCTGCGGAACCTCTTGCCAACCGGGTTCGGACCTAGCCCCAACTTGCGGGCGAACGATTGATTCACGATGGCCGCCGGCGGCGACAGAGATGTATCGCGGTCGTCGAAATCGCGGCCCGCCAAGAGCGTCATCCCCATGGTTTTAAGGTAACCACCGCCTATCCAGGCGAAATTCGAATCCATCTTTGCGTTCAAGTCCGCGCCATCCGCCCACACATTGTTAGTCGTGCTGGCTCCGCTCAATGGCAGCAGGTAGGTCTCCCCGGCCGACGCGGCGTCAGGCAGCGCCTGAATCCGTTGGCGTAGGTCCAGCTTACAGGCGGTACGCTGCGCGAGCGGGAGCTTCAGGCGCCTGAAATCAAGATCGACGATCAGGACTCCGTCCTTTCGGAAGCCGGCGTCCACCTCGAGCAGCTTGCGCAGGCTGCCGGAGAACAGCAGCGCGCTTACCAGCAGCACCATCGAGAGCGCCACCTGCGACACCACCAACAACTGCCGCAATCCGAAGCGTTCACGACCGCTCGTAAGGGTGCGGCCGCCTGTTTTCATGACATCCGCGGGGTCTCTGCGCGTCGCCCTCAGGGCCGGGATCAGCCCGAATAGAAAGCAGGTGAGACCCGCGGTCGCGGCTGCAAAGGCAAATACGCGAACGCCCGGCTGCAGATCTAGAAACAGCGAATTTCCCGGGGTGCCCAGCAAGGCAACCATCAGGTGGCTCAACTCGCCGGCAAGCAGCAGCCCGCCCGCGCCACCCGCCAAAGCCAGCAAAACGCTCTCTGCCATGAGTTGCCGCACCAGGCGGCCGCGCGACGCTCCAATGGCCAGGCGTACCGCGATTTCGTGCTCGCGGGCCGTGGCGCGCGCCAGCGTGAGATTGGCAAGATTGGAACAAGCGATCAGCAGCACCAGCCCGGCGGTGGCAAGCAGCACTATCAGCGGATCGTCGTACTGATCGCGCAACGCCGATACGCCGGTCTTGGCCGGCACGGCCTCCAGCTTGAATTTCAGATAGTCTTTCACGTTCACCGCTGGGTAGTTCGCGGGCAGCGTAGATTCAAAAAGGCCGGTGGAACTGGCGCGCAACTGCGCGTTGGTTTTCGCCAGGGTCCAACCAGCCTTCAGGCGGCCCATCACGGTGAGCCACCAGGTGGTCCCTACGTTGAGCAAGTTTCCGTCACTCCAGAGCACGGCCTGCGAGCAGATGGGCACCGCCACGTCGTATGCGCGCCCGATTTCGACTCCGGAAAAATCCGCGGGCGTGATCCCGACAATCTCCACCGCCTGGCCGTTGAGCGTCAGCTTCCGGCCGATCGCAGCCGCATCCCCGGCGAGCTCGCGCTGCCAGAAGCCGTAGCTCACGACCGCGCCGGGCAGGCCGCAGCCCTTGCGGTCGTCGGCGGCCGAAAAGACGCGCCCCTGGATCGGCTCCACGCCCAGCACGCGGAAGAAGCTGCCGCTGACGAACAGGCCGCGCGCCAGCCGTACCTCGCCCCCGGGAGCGATGTTGAAATCGTTGTTCGCCCAGGCCAGCACGCCGTCGAACGCATTCTGGCTGTCGCGGAAGCGCTCCCATATGGGATTGGTCAGGGCTGGGTATGGGCTTTGCTGGCTGCCCCGCCATCCGGTTCTGTCCGCAAGTTGCAGCATGGCCAGCTTCTGCGGTTCTTTCACGGGAAGGGTGCGCAAACGCACCGCGTCGAGCAACTGAAAGATGGCGACATTGGCGCCGATGCCGAGAGCTAGAGACAGCACCGCGACGGTGGTAAAGCCGGGGTTCTTGCGCAGCAGGCGCAGGCCATACCGCAGATCGAGCAGCATCCACATAATGCCTGGGCAATGCAAGTGGCGGGCCGGACGCGATACGGATCATTCCCTTGCCGGACAATGAGTTATGCCCTGGGGGGCACGCTGTGTTGTCCGCTTTCGCAAAACCCATGTTCACATGGGGACACTGCGGTAAAGGCTGCGCCGCGCCCGGGCCCAACCCAACAGCTTTCGAGTGACTATGGAGTCACTCGACGGCAACCTCGCGGCCTGTCAACTCTTGCGATGGAGCAAATTGAGATCGGGCGCCGACTCCGGTGGCTTGACCGACCCCTGCTGGACGTCGATCAACAACTCGATCCGCCGCATCGACGCCGCTTTCATGGCCCGCCAGTTCGCGCTCGATCGCTCGGTGGATGAACGCGCTGTGGCTTGAGAACCGACTTTCTTCGTCGCCGCCTCGATCCAGTCGTTAAGCTCTGCGTTATATCGCAGACCGTGGGTGACTGATCGGGTCGCGGACGCGGAGCAAGGCTTCCGACCTCGTGTACCGATCGGTCCGCCTTGCCTCGCAGTCAGGCCGTCTTCAGCGCGGGCGCTAAGGTATGGTGACCTCGACCAGGGCGGACATAGGCGACAGGTCGCCTCCCGAATCCGCTGACTCGACGCCGTAATAGTAAGTAGCCCCGGCAATCACTGTTACATCCCAATAGGATAGCTGTGGACTGATCACCAACTGGGTGAGATTGGCAGGCGTCGTTCCACGAAACACATGATAGTAGTTGATGGGCAGGCCGCCGCTCACCCCGGCAGACCAGGTCAGGTTGAGCTTGCTACTGGACATCGCTGCGACCGCCACATTCGTGGGCGGGGCGGGCAGCGCCGGCATAGTGACGGACGTAACTGCGGACATAGCCGACAGATCCCCTCCCGCGTCGGCCGCTTCGATCGCGTAGTAGTATGTGGTGGACGGGCTCAGGGAAGTGTCCGTAAAGAAGGTCTGCGGATCGATGACGATCTGGCTGAGAGCCGAAGGCGAAGTGCCGCGGTATACATGGTAATAAGTGACGGGTAGGCCGCCGCTGGCGGCTGCCGACCACGTCAGGCGGACTTGGGCGACCGAAGTGGCAGTGGCTGCCAAACCATTGGGTGGAGAGGGCGGATTCGGTGTGGAAATCGATATGACCGTGGACATCGAGGAGGTGTTCCCGGATGTATCGACAGCCTCTACGCCGTAGTAATAGGTGGTCCCGCAATTCAACGGGTAACTGGTGTATGACGTGACCGTGGCTGGAGCGCGTACTAACTGGGTGAGATTTGCGGGAGAAGGTCCCCAGAACACCAGATAGCCCCCGATTCCGACATTATCGGTAGATGGCGACCATGATAGCGTCACAAGTTGGCAGGAACTCGCCGTGGCGGTAAGAGTCGCCGGAGCATTGGGCGGCGTTGTGTCCTTGGTCGTTACATTGAGCGGGAGGGAGGAGGCCGAGACGTTTCCGCCCAGGTCGAAGGCCTGGATGGTGTAAGTATACGTGGTGCTCTGCGCGAGCCCGGAATCCAAATAATATATATTGGCTGTGGTGCCGACCAGCGAGCCATTGCGCGACACGTAATAGCCGGCCACGCCCACATTGTCGGTGGCCGCATTCCAGTTTATGGCCGTGGTAGTGGGACTGGCCGAGCCGCCGGCGAGGCCGCTGGGAATCGATGGAGGAGTTTGGTCGGGCGGCGAGACCAGCGAGGTGTAATAGCTCAGGGCGGTGCTGGTGTAGACTGCATTCTGCTGATTCAGGCCCTGCTGGGCATTCTCCTGGTTCAAGATAGCGCCGGGCGTCAGGTTGTCCATGGAGCTGTTGTAGGGCAGATAGGCGGCGTAGTACGACGTGATGAACGGATCCATAAAGAGCATCTGGGTATGCTGCCCCAGGTTTTGCATGGTCTGAATAAAGTACGCGTCGAGCGGCGCCCAAAAGCTGAACGGATTCCGCGCCCGCGCCTGGTCGGCGGTCAGCACGCCCAATTCGGAGTCCGCGATCTTCCACAGCCAGCATTCCGTCACGGCGACGGGCTTACCGGCTGCCGCGGCCGTACTGGCGATGTTCAATGCGACTGGCAGGAAATTAAGATTGACGGGGTAAATGTGGAAGTCGATGAAATCCACCGGCTGGGCCACATATTGCTGGATGAAGGACACGGCATTGGCTTGCGAGGCGCCGGTTCCGGCCCCCACCTTCATGCCCGGCACGCCGGCCTGCTCCACGCTCGCCAGGATCTGGCTTAACAGTGACGCCGATCCGGTGGGAGTGTTCGCTTGGCTTTGCCCGCTGTTGCCGGCTTCCGTGTTGGGCTCTTCCACCACCACCAGGTAATCCGGCTGCATAGTCTGAGCGATGGTCAGTGCGGTTTGCGCGCGCGCTTGCTGGTATTGAGTCCAGCTTAACGTGGCGTAGAAGGAAGAGGCATCCCAGCCGGCCGACACATCACTATTGGTCAGCAGCGTGTCATTCTCGACGACGACCTTCATGCCCCCGGCGCGGATCAACTGCGCAACCTGCTGATAGAAGCTGACGAACTGGGCTTGCGTTTGTCCCTGGCTGGTGAGAAACGGTGCATACAGTATGGGGAAGCCCACTTCTACCATGACCGCCTGTACTCCCATGGCTTGAAGCTCATTCAGTTGTAGTTGGAGGCCCGCCATGGTACCCGGATTCACCAGTTGCGGACCCGCATTGGCGTCCGCATTGGTTAGCGCCGCCGTGGACAACAGCGGAACATTGCTCGGGGGAAGGGCATTCAAAGTCGTATTGAAATTACCGAGATAATTGTTGAGTGAACTGTACGTCGCCTGGTATTCCGCCGGAACCGGCGGAGCCTGCGCGCTTAAACTGCTATAAGAAAGCGTGGCCAAAACCGTCAGAAACGTAATGACGAAGGAAGGGCCACGCGAGGCTGTAGAAGAAGGGGCAACTAGTATCATGAGTTTGGTATCCAAAACTCTTATCGGCAAAAGTCCGGGGATTAACTTCGAATCGAGATGAAATTACAAGGAAATCGATCGGCCTAACAGAAGTGGATTAGCCACGGAAGACGGCGCCCGGACGAGGGCCCTGACGCTGCGCGTCCGCCGGTTACGCCCAGATGAGGCGACGTATTGTCGCCTCTATCCGCAGCCTACAGTGAGATACCAGGAAGGATAGCAGTCGTCCTCTCGTTATGCGGCGTATCGACTCACCGCCTCCTCGTTCCATTCGACGCCCGTGCCGACGGCACCTTCCAAGCGCGCCATTCCCTCCTCCACCCGCAGCGGCTCTTTGATCACCACGTTCCACCAATCTGCGTACTCCAGCCAATGCGCGGTAGGTGTTGCGCAGAGCAGTTGCGCGCTGATCTCCGGCCACAGGTGGTTCGACAGGCGCACACCGTGGGCCTCACCCAGCGCGGCAGCCCGGAGCCAACCGGTCACGCCGCCGATCTTCATCACGTCCGGCATCATGTAATCACTGGCGCGCGCTTCCACGGCTTGCTGCATGTCGCGTACGCCCCACCAGTTTTCGCCGCATTGAATCGGCGTGCGAATCTCGCGCGCGATATGCGCGTGGCCCTGGTAATCGTGCGCCAGGGTTGGCTCCTCGATCCAGGTGAGGCCTTCGTCGTCGACGTGCCGCAGCCGCTCGACCGCATCGGCGGGCGTGAGGGACTGGTTGTAGTCCACCATAATCGCGACGTTTGGGCCGACGGCGCTGCGGATCGCGCGGATCACTGCGAGATCCTGCGCGACGGTCGCGTATCCGATCTTCGCCTTGACGCCGGTAAATCCGCGCCGCGCCCAATCCTCCGCGACTTTCGCCGATTCGACCGCGCCATCGTACCCGACGGCTCCGTACGCGGGCACCGGCCGCTCCATGCCACCCAGCAGCGACAGTAACGAGACGTTATGCACGCGCGCCAGAGCGTCCCACAGCGCCAGATCGATCCCGGCGAGCGCCATCCCCACCAGTCCTTGCGTTCCCAGCAGGCGCAATCGGCTGGCGAGCTTACCGGCGATGGCGGCCGGAGCCAGGATGTCGTTTTCAACCAGCGGTGCCAGGTTTTGAATCAGATCTCCGGTGGGCTTGAGCGCCGCCGCCGTGTACGTGAAGACGATCCCGTGTCCCACCACCCCATGGTCCGTGACCACGTCTGTGAGTACCAGCGGCGATTCCGTCAGAGTCCCGCTGGCGGTTTGATGTGCGTATGCCATCGGGACGCGCACGGGGCGCGCCCGCAGAGATTGCACTCGAATCATATGAACTATGCTGGCACAGCGAAGCTAGCCGCAGTGCGGGACCACGGCCCGGCAGCGAGGGCGTCGAAATGCGCTAGAATTGCCCCAAATGAATGTTGGCGCGCGCGGCCGCCTCATCGCCCTTGCGACGACCATGGCGGCCTGTGCGTCGGCGGTGGCGCAAGAATTTCCCGCGTGGCCCGACACCTACGTGGCGAGGCTGCAGGCGCTCGCACTCGTTGAAACGCTCAATGCGGAGGTGCTGGCCAGCCGCAGTGCGACGCTTATCCTGGAGGGGTGGTGCCGCGACCATCAGCTTGCGAAGGAGCCGGCAATCGTCGCGCAGATCGTGAGAGGCGTGGCGAAGCCCCCGACCGCGGAACAGAGACATCGCCTGCAAGTGACTCCGCAAGCTGAAGTGAAATATCGCAGAGTCCGGCTTCGATGCGGCGACCGGATCCTCTCCGAAGCCGACAACTGGTACGTACCGGACCGCCTGACCGCCGAGATGAATCGACTGCTCGAAACCACTGGCGCGCCGTTCGGAAAAGTTGTGCAGCCGCTCGAGCCGTACCGGCAGACGTTCGCGGTCAAACTCTTGTGGTCGCCGCTACCGGATGGCTGGGAGCGCGGTTCGATTGCGCTGTCCCCACGGACCACCAGGTTGCTTACGATTCCCGATGCGCTTTTCGAACACCGGGCAGTTCTGTACACTCGTGAGCACCAACCATTCTCGGAGGTGGACGAGGTTTATCAGAAGCAGCTCCTGGCATTTCCGCCGCCGCGATAGAACGTGCCGCGCGGCCGGCGAGTCGCTTACGCAAAATTTCCTGTCGGGTTTTGACGGCATCCTGCGCCGTATTAAATGAACCGCCGGTCAGGCTGTCGATGTCTGGTCACCAAAGGAAAAACGAAACTGAATCACAGAGTGGATATTCCTGACCACGCGACCTTCACCGTCATCGATGCCCCCGGAGCCGGAACATTGAACTCTCAAGGCACCTATGCCACTTGCATCAATACGTCCGGCACCATCGCCGGATACTACGCCGACCAAAGCAATGTGTATCACGGCTTCATCCGCAGCGCCGCCGGCGACTATACCGCCGTGGACGCACCCGGGCCGGCACCGGCCAATATCTGGGGACGATGGTGTACGGCATCAATACAGCCGGCGCGATCACCGGAAACTACTTCGACTCGGCCAGTGTCTATCACAGCTTCATACGGCAGGCGGACGGCACTCTGGTATCGTTCGACGTGACCGGCTACTACGCGGATTCGGGAACGGTCTACCACGGCTTCCGTCGCAGCCCCTCCGGCACGATCACCAAAATCAACTTTCCCGGTGCGGCCCAATGCATATATCAAGGCACCGAGGCCAATAGCATTAACGCGATGAACGACCTGGCGGGATAATACTCGGACGCCAGGGGCGTCGGGCACCGCTTCGTACGCAAGACGTCCACGCCTGTGGCCAGCACATCCGGGCGCGCGCCATCCGCCTGCGCTTGGCTTGCGGAAGGAAACCGGCTCAGAAAGTTGCCGCCCACGCAAAATAAAAAAACGTGCCAAAACTGTGAGGATTTGTAATGGGAACAGGTTGTGCCATTAGTGGCCATATGGCGGATGGCCTAATTTTTCCCTTTCCGTTTCAGTGAGATAACGGGATACTGATCGAAATGAGAGCGGACGCCCTTTGTGCCGATACTTGCCGCCCCGGAGCTTTTGCAGGGCCGCAGTCGGACGTACGAAGACTGCATCTACGATCAGAAAGGACGAGTATATGAAAACGGTAAATATGAAGGCAATAAAAGCAGTAGTCATGGCATACACGCTGTTGGCCCTTACGGGTACGCTCGCAAGAGCCGACGAGGTTGCAAATTGGAATAACATCATGCTCCAGGCGGGGCATACAGACGTCACCTCGCCGGTAGTGATGTCGCGGGTTGCGGCAATTGTAGCGGGGGCGGTCTACGACGCGGTGAATGGTATCGACCAGCGTTTCACGCCGCTCCACGTCGCGCCCGCAGCCGCACCGGGTGCATCCCGGCCTGCCGCGGCTGTTCTGGCCGCTTATGGCACGCTCCTCAATCTGTATCCCGATCAAAAGCCGCTGTTTGATACGCAGCTCGCTTCCTCGTTGGCATCCATTGCCCAGAGCGAGAACCCCGTTGCGATAGCCCGCGGAATCGCGTGGGGCCAGACCGTCGCCGCGCAAATCTTGGCGTGGAGGAGCACGGATGGCTTCACGCCGCCGCCGCCGCCGTTTTTGGGCGGCCTCGCGCCCGGCGAATGGCGCCCTACGCCGCCGGCATTCGCACCCGGCGCTGATCCCCAGTTTGCCTATATGACTCCCTGGGTGATCCAGTCACCATCGCAGTTCCAACCGGCCGGCCCCCCCGACTTGACCAGCGCGCGCTATACGTCGGTCTTTAACGAGGTGAAATCCATGGGTAGCGCGACCAGCACCACTCGAACAGCGGATGAAACACTCTACGCCACGTTTTGGGCCTCGTCCACGCCGGCCTATTTCTTTGACACGACCGCCCTGTCCCTGGCCGCGCAGCACCATCCGACACTTCTCGAGGAAGCCCGTCTGCTGGCCTTGTTGAACGTGGCGATGGCCGACGCGGCCATAGGCGCCTGGGAAGGCAAATATTACTACGTCTTTTGGCGGCCCATAACGGGGATCACCCTGGCTGACACCGACGGCAATCCCGAGACCGAGCCTGACCCTGCCTGGATGCCCCTCTTGGTGACGCCTCCGTTTCCGGAGTATCCTGCCGCGCATCCAACACTCAGCAGCGCCGCGGCGACAGTCCTTGCCAAACAATTTGGCGGGCACACTTCGTTCAATGTTATTTCTGATTCCACTTTTCTGCCGGCCGAGGGCGTGGTCCGGTCATTTACGAACTTCCCCGCGGCTGTGACGGAAGTGAGCAATGCGCGGGTGTTCGGCGGTATTCATTTTCGCTCCGCGACGGACGCTGGTGAATCCCTGGGCGCGGCGGTTGGGACCTACGTTATCAACAACGCGTTCCAGACCCGTTGAACGGAGCCCCGTGCGAAGATAAACGGTAGTGATGATCTGGAGGGGCCGGTAGGAGAGCCGGCCTTGAAGGATTGCTCTGCAATTGGAATCGTTCCTACGGCGGGAGGGCGCTACGCCGCACCAGGTCCCGAAAGTGCGCGTCGGAGCGCAAGAAATCGAAAGCCGGCTCCTCGATAATAACGGGGAACATCGGATCGCGCTCCTGACAGGCCTTCTCCAGCCAGGCTAGAGCCTGGTCCTTTTGCCTTAGCCCGCTGTAGATGACTGCTATACCGAGCGCGAGGTAAGGCTCGTCTGCATCGCGGGCCTTGGTGGTCTCGACGACTTTGTAGGCTTCTGCCCTCTTGCCGGCCAACGCGTAGGCATACCCGACCCACGGCGCGAATAGTTGAGTGTCGCCGCCGGGAAGGGCTGCCGCTTCCTGAAGTTCTGCCAAACCCTCTGGCAACCTGCCTTTTTGCAGATACGCCTTGCCAAGCCAGCAATGCGCGTGAGCAAAGCGCGGTTCCAACGCAATCGTCTTGCGAATCTGCTCGATAGCGTCGTCATATCTTCGCGCCATATATAGGACGAATCCGCGCTGGTCGCTGATCAAAAGCGACGTCGGGTCGAGTGCGCACGCCCGGTCAAGCTCAGCCAAAGCCTCCGTATATCGCCGCAAAATGGCCAGGGCCTCGCCACGCCATACGTGCGCGAAGGCGTACCCCGGACTGAGTTCAATGGCGCGGCGAAACTCCCGATCGGCGCCCGGCCCGTCCCACTCATACATCTTCTTGTAATAACCGATCGACGCATGCGCTTCAGCCAGCGTGTCGTCAAGCGCCAACGCCTTCAAGGCTGCGGCATGGCTTTTGGGAAAGGCTTCGCTTGGGGCAATGTGGCCATAGCTGCCCATTGAGTTATAGGCGTCGGCCAATCCCACGTAGGCCAGAGCGTACTTCGGGTCCTTCAGGAGGGCCTGGTTGAAATAACCGATACTCTTTTCCAGCGACGGCGCAGTTCTCTTGTTCCAGAAGTACATTCCTTTGAGGTATGCCTCGTGCGCTTCCGGATCGATGGGCCGGGCCTTCAACAAGCCAGCCTGCTCCTGCGGCGTCAGCTTGATTCTGATCTGGATACTGATATCGTGAGCCACGCTTTCCTGTAATAGCAGAACGTCACGCAGATCGCGCTCGTAGGTCTCGGACCAGAGGTGTTTCTCCGGCTTAACCTGGATAAGCTGAGCGGTGATCCTTACGCGTTCGCCTACCCGCTGCACCGTGCCCTCGACCACGGCTGCCACATTCAATTCGCGCGCGATTTCGGCCAGCGGTTTGCGCAATCCCTTGTAGTGCATGATGGAGGTGCGGGAGATCACGCGTAAGGCCCCGGCTTTGGCCAAGTCGGTGATCAGCTCATCGGTCATACCGTCGGCAAAATATTCTTGATCGGGATCTCTTGAAAGGTTTTGCAACGGCAGGACCGCGAGCGAATCAATCTCTGGAGGCCGCCGGAGAATCCCGTTCCATCCGCCTACTCGCGGCGCAAGCGCAAGGGCTGCCACGATGAGCACGGCCGCCGCAGCCGCGATCAACCACGATTCACGGGACCGTCGCGCGGGTTTCTTAGGGACGTCTGCGGCGGGCGGGCTGTCCAACTCGTCGCTTGCCTGATGGGTGACAAGCTCCGGGGGCTCCGTGACGACCAAGACCCTTCTGGATGCCCGCCAAGCGTCAAGTTCCAGTCTGTAAGCGTAGATGGACCCGCGCTTTTCGTGTTGCAGGCGATGAACGGGTAGGGCTTCCAGCTCTTCCCAACGGCGAACCGTCCGCACACTGCGGTTTAGGTAGCCGGCGATCTCTTTCCACGAATCGAACCGGTCTCGTTCCGAAAGAGGTTCCGATTGCACCCGCCTACCCCATTACTCAGTAGAACACGGAGCCCGCCTCTGACGCGGCCCCGACGTCCGGGTGCTAGCGGTCGCACAAACCTCTTGCGGCCCCCGTCTTCATTGTGCACAATGAGTCGTTGCCTGCTCTTGGATGACTCTCCTTGCCACTACACCAGATCGGGCAGAGATTGGCCGGATATACGCACTACTCGGAGAGAGAGTGCCCGGAAGCCCTTTCGTTCTGCCTGGTTAACCTGCCCGTCCCTCGCGCTTCAGCCCATGTTCAGTTAATGTCTGCACGGACACTCGTGCCGATATCAACTGCAATGACTATGAACCCGGAGTGTCGGGGGGAACGCGATACGTGCGCCCCATCGAGGAATACGGCACCCTTCGCGGCGGGGCCTGCGCGTTGCGCACTTATCGTTTCGCTATTGAGCAGCGGACACTATTTTGCAACATTCAGGACAACGGCATCGCTCGGCCCGCAGCGAGACGGCGTGCGCTAGTATTCTAACCTGGCGAAGATTTGGGCCCCGGGGCGTGCGCCGGCACCCGGAGAGCAAAGCACGAGCCTCGCCCCGGTGCGCTCTGGACCGTGATGCTCCCGCCCATCATCTGGCAGTACTTCTGGCTAATCGCCAACCCCAACCCCGTCCCGCCATACTTCCGCGTTGGCGACCCGTCCACCTGTGTAAACGGCTGGAACAGCCGTCCCATCTGCTCCTCCGGGATCCCGATGCCTGTGTCGGCCACCCGCACCTCCGTCCAATCCTTCCCGCCCTCCGCCACGCGTGCCACTCGCACTTCCACCTCCCCCTTCTCCGTGAACTTGCAGGCGTTGGATAATAGGTTCAGTAGACTCTGTCGCAGCTTCGGCAGGTCCGCATAAGCCATCCTGGCCTCCCCCCCGCAAGCCAGCCGCACCACGGTGCCATTTTGCCGTGCCAGCGGTTTTACGGCGTTGTGCACGTCCTCTAGAATCGCCGCTATGTCCACGTTTTCCAGCTTCATATCCATTCTCCCCGCCTCGACCTTCGACAGATCCAGAACGTTGTTGATAATGGCAAGCAGAGCTTGCCCGGACCGTTCGATCTTGGCCAAGTCAGAGATCACGTCCTCTTGCTCCGGCCCGATGTAGCCGTCCTGCAGCATCTGGCTGTAGCCGATGATGGCGTTGAGCGGCGTGCGCAGTTCATGGCTCATGGTCGCCAGGAAGGTGCTTTTGGCGCGGTTAGCCTCCTCGGCTGCATCGCGCGCCGCCACCAACTCGGCCTCCACGCGCTTCAGCTCGGTCAGCTCACTCTGGGCCCGGCTGCCCTCCTCGGCGGCCTTTTTCAGCGAGACCTCTACTTCCAGATTTTGGCGAATGATCGCCGTCTGCTGCTGCACCTTCCTGCGCAGGAAGAAGACCCACCCGAAGCCGATCAAAGCGGCCATGCCGACCACACCGATCACTTGCAGGGCTCGTGCAGTGGTCCACCAGGGTGCGCCGACGAGGACCTCAGCGTCGGAAGATGAGCGCAGCAGAATGTGAAAATCACCGATCCCGGTGCGTGTCACGGGCTGCCACGACTGGACGTCGAAGATTCCCGTGAGACGGACCTTGGAGCCTGGCTCCAGTTGAAGGTTCTGTCCGGTGGCCTTGTCGAATACCGCATGAAACGTGGTGGTGCCCGACTGCATTTCGAAGAGTTCTTCGGCGATGCTGGATGTGCGGCTGCGGACATATGCATCCACCCTTACGAGTTGGTTTGCATGCAGCCCCCACGCCAACTCCTGTGCGCCCGTGAACACCGGAGTGGGAGGGCGGCCATGGCCCTTCGGAAATACATCCGCGTCTTCCAGCAGTGGTACGACGCGGCCGGCTTGCGGATAACCCAGCACGTCGACCTGATCCCCAGGAGCTAGTTGGGAGCTTCTGCGCAGCCCCACACGCAGACCGTTGTCGGCATCGCGGACGAAAAGCAGCGCACCCGACGACCAGGTCACCATGCCGCTGACACGCACGTGATGACCGGGAAGCCGGTCAGCCGCAAAATCGAGAACGCGGTCGACGGCGACGGCCTGGGTCGAACTGGGCGGCTCTATTACGCGGATGTCGTCGGGGCTCGGCACGAACAGTTGAATGCCGCGGAGCTGGCGCCGCTCGTTGTACAGCGTCCCGCACACGCCGTGGATGGCGACGCGAGCGTCCACCAGGAACTCGGGATGAATCAAGCCCGGCACATAGGCGGAAAAACGGTCTCTGGCGTACACCACGTCGAGAGTGGCGATACTCCTGCTCACGCTGACATTGCGAATCGTACCCTCGACATCTACCAGGCGGCTATCTTCGGTGCCCGACAGGATCCGATCCATGGACGTCCGGCGGTGCGGCAGTGGGACATTCTGCGTAACCAGGCGCACGTGCGGTTGGCCAAGTATAGGCGCAAAATTACCGGCCTGCGAAACGGCGTCAATATCGACCAGGTCTCCTACGCGCACCCCCTTGACGGGCAGATCGTGGGGACTGACATAGATGCCGTCATTCCGATCTTCCACAAAGACGATGTAATTGCCCGGATCAAAATAGGTGACGGTAGCGCGGATATGGACCGGATATTTTCGCATGGCCTCATTCGGTGACAGCGAACGCACCTGATGAATAGTAGTCAGAACGGGTGGGGACCCGCGGCCCAACGCGAGGTTGTCGGCGAGGGTGCTGGCGCTGTCCAAATAGAAACCACCGGAGTCGCGGTGGGGAAAGCCCGCCACTTCGACGTTGTCGCCAAGGCGTACATTGCTGGTAAAACCGAATCGGACATTGAGCGAACCGGTGCCGTCCTGCATGCGGAACGCGCCCGCCTCTCCGGCGGCTTCCAGTCTTCCGCGGATTCGTACCCGGCGCTCCGGAAGTCGACCGGCCGGCATGCCCAGCAAACTAGCGGTGGTCATCAGCGGCGCCGACAGAGGCGAACGCACCGGATCGAGATGCACTGCGTTGGCCCACGAGACGCTCCAGAGCGTTCTTCGCACTGGCTTCAACTGGACGTCGAGGTCCGACGTCGCAACGCCCACCACGCGCACCCGCCGGTCGAGTTCTTCGCCAACCGCGCCGCTGTAGGCTTGACAATAGACGTCGATCGGGGTACCGTCCTGACTGATCCTTACCACCAGGGCAACGCCGTTCTGCATCGTGTCGGCGCGCTGCACCACGCCTTCGACGGTGACCAGACGGTTCTCCACTTCCCGCGTTCCGAAGGACGCCGCCGTAACCAGAGGCGCCACGGGAAGGGTCCCGGCGCCGTGCACCACGATTTGCGGGTTGAGAATGACCGGCACGAGTTGTGCGTCACTGACCACGCCCGCAACGGTGACTCGGACACCGGGCGAATAGTGTTGCCCGTCGTCGCCGACACTCACGCGCGCCCCGCCGGTTGCATCCTGGACGAACAGCAGACCGTTCGTCGGATCAAAGTAAGTCACCACCCCGTCAAGGCGTGCGGCCGGGAGGCTGCCCGATTCCGATGCCTTGCGATGAGTGGCCTCCGCTGCCGTGGTCGCAACGCGGCATTGGGGCAGTAAACCGCGCAGGACAACTGCGAGCACGGTTGCTATGAGGGCCGCTGCAATTAGGATGCGGCTGGTCGGTCGTAACATTCCGGACATGGATTCTAGAGAATACACACATAGGCTTATCGGCCATTTTGTCTCATCGCGTTAGCCAGGGACAAAACATCAAACACCTCGGCCGTCCGGACGCAGCAGCCGCAGCCAATCCGAAAACATTTCACGCGCGAGCGCTATTGATCCGATGAAGGCCACTCGCGTATCGCCTGAAATCGGAGGCGCGTTTGACAGCCTCGACTGGGCTGTGGTTTCAGTTTTGTTTTCAGCGGCGCGATTGTCTATGTTGGAGGAGCCGAGACCATAATCGCGGCTATCGGCAAGTACCTTCTTCCATCGGGAGAGCATAAAGCATCCTGGGCGCAGCGCAGAGCATTGAGACTACGCTCGGTAAGCAGCCAGGAAGACGTGGTGAAGAAACTCGGCGAGCCGCTGTGTTCCGTCAGAGTGGGCGCGCAGAAGCTCCTCAAGTTCAAGGGCATGACGGTCACTCTGACCTATGGGAAAGTTACCGACGTGAAGGTCGAATAAGTGCTCCCGACGAGCACACTGGCGGCACGGCTCCGGAATCCGTTCTAACCGTTCCCATGGGCAGATGCATGCTCGGCGGGGTTTTCTGCGGCCGGCCGCCGATGGCGGATTACGGAACCGTGCGGAAGTCAGCTCCAGTAATCCCGATCCAGGCTCCGATACTGCACGGCCTCGGCGACATGCTTGCCCGCGATCGTCTCGGAGCCGCCCAGGTCGGCGATGGTGCGGGCCAGCTTTAAGATCCGGTCATGCGCGCGCGCCGAGAGCCCCAGGCGGCGCATCGCCATTTCCAGCGTGCGTTCACCAGCCTCATCCAGCACGCAGTGTTTACGAATCAGCCGCGTGGGCATTTGGGCGTTATAGAACCCGCGCGCCTGTTGCACGGCGCGGGTTCGCTCCACGCGTGTCCGGATGGTGGCGGACGACTCACTGGTATCCGCGCCACGCATCTCTTTGTACGGTACCGCCGGCACTTCGATGTGGATATCGATGCGGTCGAGTAGCGGCCCGCTGATCTTTCCCAGATATCGCTGGATCATGCCCGGCGTGCAGCGGCATTCGCGGGTGGCGTCGCCATGGAATCCACATTGGCATGGATTCATTCCCGCCACCAGCATAAACTCCGCGGGGAAGCTGAGTGTCATGTTGGAGCGCGCAATGGTGACCGATCCGTCCTCGAGCGGTTGCCGCAACAGCTCCAGCACGTCGCGCGGAAATTCCGGAAGCTCATCGAGGAACAGAAGCCCATGATGCGCCAGGCTGACCTCGCCCGGCCGGGCCATGCCGGTGCCGCCTCCCAAAAGTCCCGCGTCGGAGATGGTATGGTGCGGTGCGCGGAACGGGCGCTGCCGCAGCAGCCCGGCGCCCCCGGCCAACAAGCCGGCGATGCTGTGGACGCGGGTCGTCTCGATCGATTCCGTAAAAGTCAGTGGCGGCAGAATACCGGCGAGCCGTTTGGCGAGCATCGTCTTGCCCGAACCCGGCGGCCCGATCATGAGTATATTGTGCCCCCCGCTGGCGGCGACTTCGAGCGCGCGCTTGGCGCTACCCTGGCCGCGTACCTCGCCGAAATCCGGCGCATTGGCTTCCGGCGCGAGGGGCGTGAACTCGGGTCGGACCGGAGCGAACTGCGCAGGCTGCGCAATCAAGGCCACGGCTTCAGCCAGATGCCGGATTCCGAAGACCCGCACCCCGTCTACCACGGCCGCCTCCGCTGCGTTGGCCTCCGGCAGCACCACGTTGCGAATGTTATGATCGCGCGCGCAGATGGCTATCGACAGCGCTCCCCGCACCGGCCGTAGGCTGCCATCCAGGGATAACTCGCCGATCAGGATGTGCTCATCGAGCTTTCCCACAAGACCCATCGCACCCAATATGCCGACCGCCATCGGCAAGTCGAACCCGGCGCCTTCCTTGCGCAGATTGGCCGGCGCCAGGTTGATGGTCACCGCTTTGTTGGGGTAGCCGAAACCGGAATTGATCAGCGCGGATTTGATTCGATCGCGGCTCTCGCGAACCGCGGTATCGGGCATGCCAACGACTACAAAATCACGCGCCGATCCGGACGCGTACATGTCCACTTCCACGTCGATCAACTGCGCATCAATGCCGTAGACGGCGGCGGAGCGTGTCCTATAGAGTGACAAAGAATATGTGTGGACACCGGGGGTTTTTTTCTCAGGCCAATCGCAAAGGACTTAGTTCCGCGCGGCCCTGAACGGAGGGATTGGGCCGATCGGAACCCCATTGGCGCGCGGCAGAACGGATGCCCGGATCACGGCTCATGCAGGGAGCGAGCTTCTTCCGCGACGGCCTCATGGCAGGTCGGACGGCTGCGCACGTGCGACTCCAGCGCCGTCAACTCCCGACCGCGCAGTTCGTCATCCAGGGAAGGGAAAATCCGGTTCCGGGTTCCGTCACAGGACGCCATTTTCTCTCGCCTCGAGTGGCGCGCGCACGCTCCAGGCGCTCAACAGAATCCGCAGTCTCTCTCGCGCCCGCCCCAAGCGGGACATCACCGTACCGGCCGGACACCCCAGAATATCGGCAATCTCGTGATAACTCAGCCCTTCAAATTCGCGCAGCACAATAACCTCCCGATACGGGAGCGGAAGCTGTTGCACAGCGGCACGCACGCTTTCACGTTCTACCGAGGCTACATACGAATCATACGGATTGTCGGAGCACGCCTGACCAATGGCTTCTTCCGGTGGTTCGTTGCTCATATCCACAAATTGCGGGCCACTCTGTGCGTGGCGCATCTGATTCAGCCAGACATTGCGCATGATGGCGAATAGCCAGTTCTTAAGGTTGCTATCGGGCACCAGTTGGCCAAAAGCCCCCGCTGCCCGCAAATAGGTTTCCTGGACCAGATCCTCGGCATCAGCCTGGCGGTGCGAGAGGCTTAAGGCGTAACCATATAGGCCGTCCAGGCAAGCCAAGGCCGCCTGTCTGAAGTCAGCTTCGCGGTGGACGGCTTCAGTCATGCCCCTCACTACCCAAAACACGCGAGCCAATGGGCAAATTCCGGCTAATATTGTCAGAGGTCTCGCGGCGGCATGTTCGATTCTTTGTTGCGAACAGCGGCGGTTTCGAAGAACCTATTTTTCTGCGACGCCCATCCCCGGCGGAACTAGCAGATTGGTAGAGTGTACCCGGATCGCACGCGGAATGCAAGGGTAAATTTACGGGCGGAATTTAGGCGGGATTGCGACGGCGGTTTGTAACCCGCGCGTATTACTGCCAGCGCAGACGGTGCATTAGATCGCGGTCCCGGGTACTGGAACTCGCATGGCAGATGATACACGATTGTCACGAGTGGTCGAGATCCGTCACGAGAACGTATGTCAACCGGCTCCTGGGCCCAGACCACGTGATTATGTGAGAGTACTCTACCGTATCGCAGTAAACGTCGAGGCTCTTCATCGTTACTCCCCTGCCTCGTAACGGCGGGCAATAGAGCTTGGAAGTGTTACTAAGCTGACGGGCTGCCGGCAAGGGTGTCTAATTGTAAGAGGGAAGGTGCATCTTGAACGGCGCCCTGGCGTTGACCCTGTCTGAGATGACGGCGGACGATGCCGGCGCGCCGGAGGGCGATGCGTCCCACCCACAGCCCGCCCAGCATAACGGCCATAGCGCGATTATCGAAGCGGCCTGCAGCATGGGCCTATGGGACTTCGGCCGCGCCGTTAGCATACTTTCGAAAGTCTCCCGCGGTGAGGCCAGCGGTGCCGCGGTGTCGCGTTCCCCGGCGGGTCCCGCAGGATCCTCTCCACGCGGGCGCGAAGCTCCGGCGGCGCGCTATAGAGCGGGCCAGCGGCATGCACATCGTCCAAGAAGCGCCGTTCGCTATCGACTGCCGCCCGGCAGTCCGCACCATTTTCACCACACGGCTTCATGGAATTACCTCGACCGGTGGCTGGGGTGAAGTTGTCCTGAGCGCGTCCAAGACCCGCTGCAATCTTGCGCGGGCGCGGCCCAGGCGGCGAATACGATTCCTCGGGAGGGCGTTCCCACTCACGTGCTCGATGACTGGCGATCTGTCCGCGGCAGCCGCTCCAGCTCCCCGCGCACGCCTTCGGCTGAGCCGCCTGCGTGAACATGCTTGCGCTTTCGCTGACTTACTCCCCATGCTCCCCTCAGGCACAACACGCGAGCCGCCGGAATGTTCCCGCTTTTGCGAATGTTTTTTCGGCACTGATGCACGAACCGGAGGCACTCGCACTGCGCCTCATTCAGAGGGATGCTGGAAGAAAAAACCGCCTGGCGTGTTATTGCTAATGCGGCTGAATGCCGCAAACCACAAATCAAGGAGAATGGACATGATCCACGAACGGTTACAACCAAGACGAGCCTTTTGCCTCGTTCATGTTATCCGGCTGTGCATGGCAGTGCTCACCCTTTCGTTATTGGCAGGAATAGCGTCGTCGCCGGCGCTCGCCTCCAGCGAAATCAAGGTACCGCCGACGCCTCCCATTATCACGCCGCCTTCGGGCAATACGGCTTACATCCTGGGACACGCCACTGGCACCCAGGGCTATGTCTGCCTGCCTTCGGGTACGGGCGCTTCCTGGACGGTAAATTCCTCCAGGCCGCAAGCCACTCTGTTTATTACCTTGCTTCGCGATTTCAGCCAGCAGATCTTCACCCACTTCCTCAGCCCGGATACGAATCCCAATCAGTTTGCCCCCAACCCGCTCCCATTTGGCAGCCCCACGTGGCAAAGCTCTTTCGATAGCAGCATGATCTGGGGCAACAAACTCGAAAGCATCAACGCCGGCACCGATCCTAGCTGTCCCAATACGGGCGCCATTCCTTGTCTGTTGCTGCAGGTAATTGGATCCCAAAACGGACCCTCGCGCTCCTCTGGCATACTGACCAACGCCACCTACGTCCAGCGGTTGAACACCTCCGGTGGAAGCGCGCCGACCACCGGCTGCGCCCTCTCGACAGACGTCGGCGGACAGGTGCTGGTCCCCTACACCGCCGATTACTACTTCTGGGCCGCCACGAAGTAGGCGCCACAACCGAGTCGCGGCCTGTTGACTATTGACTGGCCGCGCCTCGGTGGGCGCGATGTCACGAAAAGCTCTTCATATGTAAGAGGGGACGATTTTGAAGACTGATCTCAGCCACTATCCCTGCCGTACCAACCAGAACGCTGAAACGCAACGTAAGATCCCAGGTCCTGCCATGAAGGCCGTGCCAAAAAAACTAACCACATCAATTGAGGGGGGAAAGACAAATGATTAATTCAAGACGTTCGCTCCAACCCGACGCTGACGGTTGGATAGTGGAGGAGGATCGGCCTCGTCTGCCTCGTCCTGGGAGCGACCGCCATTGCGTCCCCGGCACAAGATGAGCAGGCCTCCACCATCCCGGTAGTTTTCGCCAAGCTGGATGACTTTGACGGCACCGACGGTTCGTATCCCACTGCATCTCTCGTCCAGGCCACCGACGGCAACCTTTACGGCACTGCGTTCAGTGGAGGAAGAAACGATGGCAGTACAGACCCCCCAGCCGGAACCCTTGCGGCGGTTTACGACTCTTGCTCGCAACCTGGTTGCACGGACGGCCAAAACCCCGCAGCCGGGCTGATTCAGGGCACGGATGGGTATCTATACGGAACCACGGAGTATGGCGGGGCCTACGGCTATGGCACGGTTTTCAAAATCAGCCTGAGTGGCACGCTGACAACGCTCTACAGCTTTTGCTCACAAAGCAACTGTACGGACGGCTATAGCCCCATGGCCGGACTGATCCAGGCGACCGACGGGAACTTCTACGGAACCACACCGTATGGTCCACTCGACTACGCCGATGGCACGGTCTTTCGCATCACGCCAGACGGCACGTTCACAACACTGCTCACCTTCGACTTCACGGACGGAGCCGGGCCATTGGGAGGGGTGATCCAGGCAACCGATGGGAACTTGTACGGGGCAGCCTGGTTAAGTGACACGATCTACCAAATCACGCTGAGTGGTACACTGACTACGCTGTATAAGTTCTGCACCCTGAGCGGTTGCGCGGACGGGCAGTTTCCCGAGTCGGGGCTGGTCCAGGGAACCGATGGGAACTTGTACGGGGCAGCCTGGTTAAGTGACACGATCTACCAAATCACGCTGAGTGGTACACTGACTACGCTGTATAAGTTCTGCACCCTGAGCGGTTGCGCGGACGGGCAGTTTCCCGAGTCGGGGCTGGTCCAGGGAACCGATGGGAACTTGTACGGGACAACCACCTTTGGCGGGGCCCATGGCAGCGGCACGGTCTTCAAAATCAGCCTTAGCGGCACGCTGACTACGCTGGACAGCTTTTGCGCCCGAAGCGCCTGTGCGGACGGTGCAGACCCATTCACCGGGCTGATCCAAGCTACCGACGGGAACCTGTACGGTGTAACCGCGAGCGGGGGCGCCGCGAGCACGTGCGAGCCTTTCGGCCGATGCGCCACGGCCTTCAGGATCACGCCCACCGGCACGCTAACGACGCTGCAGAGGTTTTGTCCTCAAGGCAGTTGCGCGGACGGGGAGTACCCCTTCGGTGGCTTGGCCCAGGCTACCAACGGCGCGATCTACGGTACGGCACAGGGGAACCAGCCGCGCCTGCGACTACGGTTGCGGGACCCTCTTCGGCTTGTTCGCAGGCCTGGACCCGTTTGTGGAAACCCAGCCGGTTTCCGGCGCAGTGGGGACGCAGGTCAACATCCTGGGTAACAATCTGACCGCAACCACGGGCGTCACGTTTAACGGAACGGCGGCATTTTTCAAGATTATCTCCAGCTCCGAAATCCAGGCCATCGTACCAGCCGGCGCAACCACTGGCTTGGTAACTGTAAGCACACGCAACACGACGCTGGAAAGGAATGTGAGTTTCCAGGTGCAGCCATAGGAGACACGCGGAAATGAGATCAGACAAAGGAGAATATATGACTCGACGGCAGGTTCGGAGAGTACCAAGGATGCTGATCAGTTCGCTAGCCCTAGTCACTACCTTGCAGCTACGCGCGCAGGACGGGGAGCCAGGTGCGCGCGCTGCGAGCCAGGTTGGTACTTTTACGACGTTCGATGCCCCGGACGCCGGGACAGCTTCTTACCAGGGCACCTCTCCGTACGCCATCAATGGGGCAGGGGTGATTGTAGGATCCTATTCAAACTCATCTGGAACTTACGGCTTTGTGCGAAGCTCCGACGGCAGTTTCGTCGCGTTGTATGCACCGGACGGCAGCGGCGTAACTCCATTCGCCATTAATGAGGCGGGGGTTATCGCAGGATCCTACGGAGACGAGTATGGGGGGCATGGTTTCCTGCGCGCGGTGGACGGCGCGATGACCATATTTGACCCTCCCGGCGCATTGTCTACGCAGCCTAACGGCATCAATGCGGCAGGGGTGATCGTGGGTACCTTTTATGACACAGACTATGTGGCTCACGGCTTTATGCGCACCGCCAATGGCGCGATCACCACATTCGATGTGCCAGGCGCGGGAACGGGCTCCTTCGAAGGCACTCTTGCCACCGGCATAAATGCATCGGGCGCCATTTCGGGATGCTACGGCAGCTTTAACGCGTATCACGGGTTCCTGCGAACAAGTGATGGCGTCATCATCTCATTTGATCCCCCGGGTTCCTCGAATACATGCGCCGTTCCCGAAGTTAATAACTTGGGGTACGCGGCGGCGCACATTAATACGGCGGGTGAGATCGTGGGAACGTACTATCTGCCAACCGCCGGGTTCCCGTTCGGCGCTGAGGTTCGTGGCTACCTGCGGTCGAGCGGCGGCGCATTCACCGGTTTCGACGCTGCCACCTATCCACCCTGCTGTATTTTCACCTATGGCCTTGCCATCAACCCGGCGGGGCTGATCGCCGGATACGAAAACGATGGATATGACCTAAACCACAGCTATCTGCGCCTCGCGAACGGAACTATCCTCACCTTGGACGTACCCGGTGCCGGCTTCGGTTTTAACCAGGGTACGCTCGCCCTAGGTGTCAATAAGGCGGGCCAAGTCATCGGTTGGTACGTCGATTCCAACAACGTCTCGCATGGGTTCCTGTGGAACCGGTAAGCAGAAACGACAGGCTTGAAAGGGAGAAACATCATGATGAACACAAAGCCAGAAGTTACCAGGCTCGTCATTCCTTGCCTGCTCCTCGCGGCCGCAACCGGTTCGCTAGCGCAGAGTCAGCAGTCCTCTACAAACAGAACGACTTTCACCGAGCTGGTGGCATTTAACGGAGCCAACGGTGCTAACCCGCAGCCTTCCGCGACTCTGATCCAGGGCACCGACGGTAATCTATACGGAACCACATCCGGCGGCGGAGCATACAATAGCGGCTCGGTTTTCCGGATGAATCCCGGGGGCACGCTGACCACGTTTTACAGCTTTTGCGCCCAAACTAACTGCGCCGATGGCGCATACCCCGTGGCTGGGCTTGTGCTGGGCGCCGACGGGAATTATTACGGAGTAGCAGAGTCTGGCGGGGTAAACTATTCGGGCACGGTGTTCCAGTTGACCCCGGGCGGCACGTTGACTGTGCTTTACACTTTTTGTTCCCAGACGAACTGCGCGGACGGCGAATATCCTCTCGCCAAGCTGATTCAAGGCACCGACGAAAACTTCTATGGCGCTACCGAGTTTGGCGGGTCCGGAACGGCCTGCGAATTCGGCGTAGGCTGCGGAACAATCTTCAAAATCACTCCCAGCGGCACCCTGACCACCCTGTACAACTTCAATGGGTCCGACGGCAGCCTTCCGTATGGTGCGCTCATTCAGGCCTTCGACGGTAACTTCTACGGAACGACATACCTTGGCGGAGCCAACAACGACGGCACAATCTTCAAAATGACGCCTGCGGGTACGCTGACCACACTGTACAGTTTCGCTGGCGCCGACGGTGCCAGGCCGGTAGCCAGTCTGCTTCAAGCTAAGAACGGCAGCTTCTTCGGGATAAGCTCCGAAGGCGGATCCCACGGTGAGGGCACCCTCTTCACCATCACCCCAGCGGGCTTGCTGACCACCCTGCACGGCTTCAGCCGGGCGGGCGGCGACTATCCCATCGGCGCGCTGGTTCAGGCCAGCGACGGAAGTGTTTATGGCACGACCGCGCAAGGGGGCGCCAGCGGCTTCGGGACAATCTTCAACATTTCCGCAGAGGGTGCGTTTCCGGCCGTATACAGTTTCTCTTCGATTGACGGCTTCGGCAACAGCGGCTTGGTTCAGGCCACCAACGGGAGCCTCTACGGGACAACCTATCCGGACAGCTCCGCCAACGAGGGCACAGTCTTCAGCTTGTCGATAGGGCTTGGCCCATTCGTGGAAACCGTTCCCAGCTCAGGCACGATCGGAGAAACCATTCAGATTCTCGGAACTGATCTAACGGGCGCCACCAGCGTCACGTTCAACGGCATCGCGTCTACGTTTACCGTGGGGTCCAAAACTTTGATCTCCGCCACAGTCCCGCCCGACGCAACGACAGGCGTCGTGAAGGTAACCACGTCGGCCAAAACGTTAAAGAGCAACGTGATCTTCCAGATCCGGCCGTAAAGGCAGGGCCGGAAACTAGCAACGCGATAAGGACCCTGGAGTGTATGCGGCCAGGAGCTTGAAAACGCTGCCGGGCCGCGGCCTAAACAAGACATGCCCAATGCGTACTGAACCTGGCACGCACCACGGCTGATCCAAACTGGGGGGACCTACGCGCTCGCTTCCGCCGCCGCGCTGGTCTCCGCGGTCGTGGGATCAATCATGCAAGCCACCTCGCTGACGCGGTTAGCCGGAAAGCCGCCACGCGTGGCGTGCTCGCGGACCGCGGCTTCGTCAGGTGCGATATAGATGCAGTAGATCTTGTCGCCGGTCACGAAGCTCTCGACCCACTGGACCTCCGGTCCCATCCCCCGCAGCACGCTGCATGATTTTTGCGATATCGCCTGCAGTTCGGCGGCGGATAACTGCCCTACTCCGGGGATCTCCCGTTCGATGACATACTTTGGCAAAAATTTTCTCCTGGTGTGGCATTGTAACAAAAGCACGCCACAAAAACGAAGGTACAATAGTCCCCATGAATTATTCCCGCCGGGACCTGAGCTTGTTGCTTCCCATCCTCGCCGCCGCCAAATCCGGCGCGCAAAACACCGCGCTGCCCTCCCGCACCTACAGCTTCGACCAACTCCCGGTGCACGCGAGCGGCGATAATCAAACCCGCCCCGTCTTCGATGGCGAAACGCACGCCGGCGTGCGCATCGAACTTCACGAAACGGAACTGCCGCCGGGCGGCGCGCCGCATCCGCCGCATCACCACGTGCACGACGAGATGCTCCTCCTTCGCGAAGGAACCATGCAGGTGACCATCGCGGGACGTATCGCCACGCTGGGACCAGGCTCGGTAGCATACGTGGCATCCAACGAAGAGCATGGCTGGCACAACGCCGGAACCACGCGCGCGCATTATTTTGTGCTGGCCATCGGACGGGATTGAGTTCCGCGCGGGACCCGCAATACAGTGAGTCTACCAAGGAGGACTCGTTGGCAACCATCACCAGGCGGCCGGCGTTCGGTGCGATCTGTTCCCCGACCGCATCGACAAATCCAAAACCGAAATTCCGGGCGTCACGCCCGTCTTCTTGTACTCGGAACACTTCGCGCACGCCACAACGGCCGGCCCGTCGAAGACCATTCAGTTCGGCTTCCGGCAGCGCTACAGTCGCCGTACGCGCCGGAAGACTCCAAGCTTCGCTTATGGAATTACTGGATGGACTATTCGGACGTGGATGCGTTGACTGGAATTCCGATCACCACGATATCGTATATACATATCCCAATGGCATCGAGTGTTGACTGCTTACTGTCAAGCCTACTGCGCAGCTTCCACCGTCTTGGCTGCGCCCGGCCCAACCACCACCGTCGTACACGAGAAAGGCTGGCCGGTGGCCGACGGCGTCGCGCTAACAACGTCGCCGGATGCACCGTTTCACCCGCAGAACAGCAAAACGGCCAGTTCCAATTGCGGAAGACAACCGGAGTCGGCTTGACCTTCACCGCGTCATACACGTGGTCGAAGATGCTGTCCAACATCGAGAATCCTATTGATCCTTATATAACCACGCTAAGCTTAGTAGGAGCAGGATGGCAGACTTTTAACTACCCCCAGAATTTCGTACTCAGTTACACTTACGACTTGCCTTTCGGAACCAACAAGAGATTTCTGGCCGGCGCATCGCCGGTGACCCGGGCTATAGTTGGCAATTGGTCAGTCAACGGAATCACGACGATTCGGTCCGGCGGCGCGCTGCTCGTCACCGAAAACGGGAGCTTGCTCCCGCCCCAGGTGGACACCGGCAACGCGCCGGCGAACTACATGCAGGGTTGCGGCACCAACCCGCATACGCTGGCTGCATGGTTCAATGTCAGTTGCTTCTCGGCGCCGGCGGCCGATACGTTCGGCAATTCGACGGTCGGTACCATCTATGGACCGGGACTCATGAACTGGGACTTCTCCGTCATCAAGACGGCGATATTCAAGGAGCGTCTGCATTTCCGGGTCGAAGCCGATTTCTTGAACTTATTCAAGCGGAGTAACCTGAACAAACCCGGCACTACCTGCCAGCAGACTACTCCTGGTAAAGTTTGTAGCAGCGCGGGAGGATTTGGCCAGATCAGCGGCGGCAACGGGCTGCCGCGCGAGGTTCAGGTGGGCGCTAAGATCTTGTTCTAATGGACTTCTGTTCCTCCGCCGGCAGGCCTGTCCTGCTGACGCTCTCCTTTCTCGTCGTAATATTGCCGCACGTGCGCGCGCAGTCGGGCGCGGACCAGCTGAATGACCGGGCAAATCGTCTGGCGGCGGCCGGAAACCTGACGGCTGCTGTTCAGACTTCTCGCTAGGCGCTCCAACTTGCCCCGGATAACGCGCAGTTCCATTTTCAACTTATCGCTGGCGCTCGCCGGCGTCGGCGATCAGAAAGGCCAGCGCCAGGAGCGCGCTCTCGAACTACAACCGAAGCTGGCGCCGGCACACCATCAACTCGGCTTGCTCGCCGTCCAATCGGGACGGGACGACGAAGCGGGGAAGGAATTCAAAGCCGCTATTGCCGCCGATCCCAAGTACGCCGAAGCATGGAATGACTTGGGCGTGTTATGTACGCGGCTGGAAAAGGAGTCCGAGGCTATCGCGGCCTTCCGCCAGGCCGGCGAAGCCGACCCGCGATCCTCGGCAGCTTTCGTGAATCTGGCGCTGGCGCTGGTGAAGCAGGCAGGCTTCGACGGCGCCGCGTCGCAACTCGAATCCGCAATTCATGCTAATCCGAAAAATGTGGGAGCCTATACTGCCCTGGGTGTGGTTGACGTGAAGGCCGGCTAAGGAGTGGATGCGGTGGCAGCGTTCCGGAAAGCTGTCGAACTTGCGCCGGGCTCGTCCGATGCCCACTTAAACTTGGGAATGGCAGTGGCGCTCGTATTCGACCGCCGCAGCGCCGTGCGGGAGTTCACCGAAGCCGTGCGCTTAAATCCGCAATCGGCCGGAGCGCATTTGAGTCTCGGCCACTTTTACTATGAAACCGGTGAATACGAAAGCGCACGTAAAGAACTGGAAGCCGCCTGCCGGCTCGAGCCCACGCTCGGCGATGCCTTCTACATCCTGGCGCTGACTGAGAGACAGCACAATAACATCGCGCGGGCGGCGCAACTTCTGGGCCGCGTGGTCGCCTTGTATCCGGATAATAGCGATGCCCAATCCCTGCTGGGCCAGAGCCTCGACAAACTGGGAAAGACCAGAGAGGCGATCGCACATTGGAAGCAGGCCGTGCGCACGGATCCGGACCAATCGCAGGCGCTCTACAACCTGGTGCGAGCCTTGAGCGCGCTGCACGACCCCGAGGCGCCGCAGTATCGCGACCGTTTGGTCGCACTGCAGAAGCGGCAACGGCTGACTGACACAGTCACCCAGATGCGCAATTTTGCGCTGGTGGCCGGAAAGGCGCAGGACTGGCCGGAAGCGATCGCACAATTACAGAATGTAATCGAAATGTGCGGAACGTGCCCTCAAGGTGCCCTACTGCACAAAGATCTGGCTTACTTCTACGAACGCACCTGGAAGATCAGCGAGGCTGAACAGGAGCTGGAAAAAGCCATTGCGTTAGACCCGAACGACAGTGCTGCCCGGAATGGGCTGGCCGCTCTTCGCAGCGTACACTGACCTCCCGAGCCGCAAGCTTGCGCCACATCGGTGATATGATGCTCCTAGCAACTCCCAGTCCGAGGAACGCCGCCTCCATGAGTGCTGAGGTCCATCATCAATGCGATGCCCGGTCCGCAGCGTTGATCCTAAATCAGCTTGAACGGATCCTGCACAGCAGCCAATTTCACGGATCGGAACTCCTGCGAAACCTGCTCTCATATCTCACCAAGCGCGCCATCGAGCGGCCCGGCGAGGCCGTCAAAGAGTACGATCTGGCGGTGGACGTGCTCGGCCGCGACCCCGCGTTCGACCCGCGCATGGATTCCGCCGTGCGTGTGCACACGGCCCGCTTGCGCGCGAAACTCGCCGAGTACTACATGGCGGAAGGCGCTGACGATCTCTTCGTAATCGAGGTCCCGAAAGGCGCCTACGTCATTTGCTGGCGTCATCGCAACGAACATTCCGATGAGGTGTTTCACGAAGCGATCGCGCCGATCCCGATCGCGCCGATCCCGATCGCGCCTGCCAAACGTGCGCTTCACTGGAGATCGTTCGCCGCTGGTGGTGCCGCCGCGGCGCTCGCCGGATGCCTGGTTTGGGCAGTGTTCGCGCTGAGCTCCCCCGGCGTTCCGGCGCCGGTCCAAACCTTTTGGCGCCCGTTCCTTGGACCCGTGCCGGACCCCATCGTGGCGTTCTCCAATCACCGCTTCGTGGGCACGTCCGCGTCCGGCCTGCACGCCTACCAGGAGGGCGTCGATTCGCCATCCGGGATCAACGATACCTATTCCGGCACCGGCACCGTGATGGCGGTTCACGAACTGAACAGCATGTTCGCACGGTTTCATCGCACCATCCGTCTCAAACGGGCGGAACTCCTCACATGGGATGAAGCTCGGACCACAAACCTCATCCTGATTGGATCTCCGGAATCGAATTCCAGGCTGCGCCAGCTTCCGCCGCTACAATACTTCGATTTCAAATCATCGCGCGCAGAGCCGCGGCTAGGTGTCGGTGGAATCGTGAACTTGCACCCCAGGCCAGGGGAGGAATCGGTCTACTACGGTTCGGGAATTCCATTCACTTCGGATTACGCAGTCATCGCCATGCTGGCAGGTTTGAAACCGGGCCAGCGAATCCTGGTGCTGGCTGGAACTAATACTTACGGAGTACAGGCCGCAGCTGAGTTCATTTGCCGCGCCGACCTGGTCGGCGGACTGCTCTCGCGCTTGTCCATCACGCGAGGTAATTCGATTCCGGATTTCGAAGCTCTGATAGCCGTGAAGGTGAACGGCGGCGTGCCCGTAGACTCCCAACTGGTGATGGTCCGGCTTCGCCAGAATCCACCCGCGGGCCGCTGAAAAATGTACCCGCTGCGCGCCATCCTCGCGGCGCTGCCTGCTCTCGCTTTCGGCGCATCCGTGATATCGACACGGCTCGATGACCCCAAAGCGGTTTATCTAACGGCTTCCGAATTCGGCGCACACGGCGACGGACAAACCGACGACACCGCTGCCATACAGGCTGCCATCGACAAGGCTGAAAACAATGTCCGGGAAGGAATCCTATTCGTGCCGCCGGGCCGCTACCGGCTGACCCGCACTGTCTATGTATGGCCGGGCGTGCGCGTCTTCGGCTATGGCGCCACGCGCCCCGTCTTCCTGCTCGCAGACAACGCGCCTGGCTTTCAAAAAGGGGTGGGCGTCATGGTGATGTTCACGGGCGCGCGTTCGCGCGGCGCATCCGGGCCGGGGAGCCGCGTTCCTTTCCCGCCGCCTGACAGCGTGCCGCCCAATAACGCGATCGCCGATGCCAACTCCGGCACGTTCTATTCGGCGATGAGCAACATTGATTTTGAAATCGGCGATGGCAACCCGGCAGCGGTCGCCATCCGCTTCCACGTCGCCCAGCATGCCTATCTCAGCCACATGGACTTCCATACCGGCTCGGGTCTGGCCGCACTCACCGAGGTCGGCAACGAGGCCGAGGATCTGCACTTTTATGGCGGACGCTATGGCATCCTCACCGATAAGACCTCGCCCGCCTGGCAGTTCACGCTGATCGATTCAGTGTTCCAGGGCCAGCGCGAGGCGGCTATTCGTGAGCATGAGGCCGGCCTTACCCTCATTCGCGATACCTTCCGCGACGTGCCCACCGCGATCGATATAGATCCGCACTATTCCGACGAACTGTGGGTCTCGGGCAGCCGCTTCGAGAATATCTCCGGCCCCGCCGTCATTATCAGCAACGAAAAAAGTCCACTCACCGAGATGGGCTTTGAGAACGCCGTGTTGAAGGATGTGCCGGTCTTCGCCCTGTTCCGCGAAACCGGGAAGAAGGTATCAGGCAAGAGCGCCGTCTACCGTATAGGGAATTTCAATTACGGACTCATCGTGCCCGGCGAAGGCATGACCGGAACCATCGGCATGTTGTACAACGCCACGCCCCTCAGCACGCTGCCGGCTCCTTTGCCGCCGGCCATCCCGGCTTTACCGCGCGCCGAAGAATGGGTCAACGTGCACACGCTCGGTGTAGCCGGAGACGGTACCACGGACGATACCGCCGCCATCCAAAAGGCCATCAATATCCATCGCGTGCTTTATTTTCCGGGCGGCCATTACGTCGTACGCGATACGCTTACTTTGAAACCTGACACGGTACTCATCGCCTTGCATCCGACGCTTACCCAGTTCGACCTGCCGGATGGCACGCCTGGGTTTCAGGGCGTAGGCGCACCCCGCGCGGTGATCTCAGCGCCGGCAGGCGGCTCCAACATCATTAGCGGTTTCGGAGTGTCGACCGGAGGCATCAACCCACGTGCCGTGGGAGTGCTGTGGTGTGCGGGCGCCGCGTCGCTGGTTGATGATGTGCGCTTCCTGGGTGGCCATGGCAGCGGCACGAATCCCTACAACAATAACCACACTGCCGATCCCGACCTGCACAAGCGGTGGGACAGTCAATATGCCAGCCTATGGGTGACGCACGGCGGCGGCGGAACCTTCGCCGACATATGGACTCCGGATACCTTCGCCCAAGCGGGATTCTATGTCTCCGATACCAAAACTCCCGGCCATGTGTATGAGCTTTCCAACGAACACCATGTGCGCAGCGAGATCAAGTTCGATCACGTGGAGAACTGGGACCTCAACGCGCCGCAGACCGAAGAGGAGGCGGGCGAGAGTCCGGAGGCTTTATCCCTCGAGTTCGACTGGTCGAAGAACATCACCGTTGCCAATTATCACGGTTATCGCGTTACGCGCACCCGCGCGCCGTTTCCTGCCGCGGTTCGTCTCTATCATTCCGCGAACATTCATTTCCGCAACCTGCACGTCAATGCCGAAAGCGGATACGCCATATGCGATGACAACGGCTGCGGCACATTTCTGCGTGTCAGCAAATTCCCTTACGAGAATGCCATTGAAGACATGACCCATCACCTGGAGGTGCGTGAACGGGAGTTTGCGGTGCTCGATATTCCCACGGCGCCGGCCACGCCCGCACCCGCGGATGCTTCCGCCGTGCTGGAGCCAGGCGCGCATGTCCAAAAGCTGGAAGGTGGATTCTATTCCATCTCCGGCGCAGCCGTAGATGCTGCGGGGAAGCTGTATTTTGTCGATCACCACGCGCAATGCATCTATGGCTGGTCGGCGGCTGACGGACTCACCCTCGAGCGTGACAATCCGCTGGATCCCGTGAACCTGGCCTTCGACAAAACAGGCGACCTGCTGGTGCTCTCTTCCACCGGACCGGCGGGAACCGTCTACTGCTTCCGTCCCGGCTCGCCGGCAGATCGGCTCACGGTACTGGCGCCACAGGAAACGAGGCCGCATCCGGGCGCACGGGCCATCCTGCCGGTCAATTACTGGAACAATGGCGAATTCGCGAACCAGCTCGATTTCCAGACGCTTACTTACCAGACGCTGGCCGGAATGTTCGCGCACGACGTGTCCACCCCCAAGGCAAAGGAATACGTCTCGCCTGACGGCAGCGTATTTCTGCCCGCGGGGCGTGTCTTTCAGCAGGGGCCGTCCGATTCAACTGCCGGCTGGCGCTTCTCGGACAATCTGGATACTTATGGCTTCACCAGCGCCCTGCCTGGCGATCGCATCTATGTCAGCAGCGAATCGGAAGACGTTACTTACAAGGCAACGGTAAACGCTGACGGCACTTTCCGCGACTTACGGCCCTTTGCTGAGCGCGGCGGGGAGAGCGTGGCTGTCGATCGCCGCGGCAATGTGTATGTGGCGAACGGACAGATCTTTGTCTATAACCCGGCCGGCAGCCAGATCGCACGCATCGACGTGCCGGAGCGTCCCATCGACATCGTCTTTGGCGGTGCCGGCGGACGCACGCTGTTCATTCTGGCTCACCATGCCCTTTTTGCCGTAAAAGTCCGCGGTTGAAAAGCAAAAGCTCCACCGCTCGGTAAAGCGGTGGAGCCTTGGGGGCCTTCGACGTGCTGAACAGCGCAGCTTACTCCGCCCCGGCCAGAGGAATACTCACAGAAGCCATCTGTGTCTCTCCGTTACGCGCCTGGAGTTCCCGTTCCAGCTTGGAGGGAATCGTCTTTCCTTCGACACCGGCCGGAGTCCACACCGCGGAGAAGAAATACTGGTCGCCGTAGCGATGGAAGATCATCTTTCCGGTGGCCGGCGCGTTCCCCTTGGGCGGGTTCGTGTCCGAGACAAGCACCAAAACGGACTGGCGAGTCTCCTTATTCACGAGCCGAATCAGATGGCGCGTGGGCGATGCGGAGTCCAGGGTATACTCGCCGGCCGGTAGCGTCGCCGTCGATACCGTGAAGTCAAATGGGATGTTGGCAACGGCCTTGTTTTGGGCATAGAGTCCGGTGGTCCCCACCACGGCCCCTAATGCCAGAATGATCGTGTTCAGCGTTTTCATCGTCGTGTCTCCTTTTCTTGTTTCCGTAAGTTTTTGTCTTGCGGAACGGGACCGACTAAGGCACGTCTCACGCCAAAACCGCGGCAGGCCGGCTGGCTTATGCATTCAATTGAAATATCACATAGTTAGTGTGCGGCCGGACTAATCCGCGGGACCCGCTCCGGCTGGATTCGTGTACCCCGAGGTGAATCCTCGAACCAAAAGGTGAAAAGGCTCAGGCGCACCAATCAATTTGATAAGCTCGGAGTGTTTGTATCCTCTTAACGGACGACGGTCCTCGAACTCCGAGCATTTAAGTTTGACAGGTGGGAAGTAAGTCGGCACCGGCAAAATGGCCTAGCTCGGACGCGGCGTGGATGCGCCCGCAACGAGGATGGTCGACTCGAACGAGGGACGCGGACATCCGTGTAGCAACCAAGCCAGGCAAACGCGCGGTATCCATCATGCGCCTGGAACTGCTGCTCGGCCACCAACCGCCCGGACCCCACCCAGCGCTCGATTTTACAACGTCTATTTATTTGCTCGTCAAGGGAGTATTTCAGGCACTTTCGAAGCGGGCTCGCGAGACGATCTCTGAAATACCAACGGAGAAAATGATACTATTGCTAACAATTGGCCCTCCATATCCGCGTCGGGACCAGGATTTTACTACCAAGCAAGTGTTAGTTCCGGACTCAGTCAGCTCGTCAGCTCTCTGCTCAGTGTCATTTGTTGGACCAGTAGGTGGTTGAATCCAGCGGGAAATGACCCTGTTCCGGAGAATGAAGCGCCAGGAAAGTTGAGACCCAGCCCGCGGAGGTGGTCTGTCGGCCCATCTTTTCGGCCTGGCAGACCGATCGGGCGGATCGATATGCCGGAACGTCACATCGACATCGTATTTGGCGGCCCCTGCGGAACGCACGCTGTTCATTCTCGCTCACCAAGCCCTTTTTGCCATGAAAATCCGCGATTGAAACGCAAAAGCTCCACCGCTCGGTAAAGCGGTGGAGCCTTGGGGGCCTTCGACGTGCTGAACAGCGCAACTTATTCCGCCCCAGTCAGAGGCAGGCTCACAGAAGCCATCTCGGTCACGCCGTTGCGCGCCTGAAGTTCCCGTTCCAGTTTGGAGGGAACCGCCTTTCCTTCGGGACCGTCCGGAGTCCACACGGCTGAGAAGAAATACTGGCCCGCGTAGCAACGGAAGGTAACCTTTCCGTTGGCCGGTTGTTTGCCCTTGGGCGGAGTCGTGTCCGAGACCAGCACCAAAACCGACTCATGAGTCTCCTTATTCACGAGCCGAATCAAATGGCGCGTGGGCGATGCGGATTGAAACGAATACTCGCCGGCCGGCATGGTCACCGTCGCGACCTTGAACTCAAATGGGATGTTGGCCACAGCTTTGGTTTGGGCGTTGAGTCCGGTGGTCCCCACCACGGCCCCTAATGCCAGAATGATCGTGTTCAGCGTTTTCATCGTCGTGTCTCCTTTTTTTTGGCTTCCGTAAGTGCTTGTCTTGCGGAACGGGACCGACTAAGGCACGCCTCACGCCAAAACCGCAGCGGGCCGGCCGGCTACTGCATTCAAATTGAAATATCACATAGTTAGTGTGCGGCCGGACTAATCCGCGATACTCGGTCCGGCTGGATTAGTGTACTTCAAGGTGAAATCCTCTAACCAAAAGGTGAACGGCTCAGTGGCGCACCAATCAATTTGATAAGCTTGGGTTGGTTCACATGAAAAAAAACCTGCTAAGCCTGATTTGTTTATCGCCTCTGCTGCTGATTCCCGCCGTCGCGCAACAACCTCCTTATCCCTTCAATGATCCGAACCTCCCGGCGGAAAAGCGCATCGACAATCTGCTCTCACTCATGACCCCGGACGAGAAAATCAATTGCCTCGGCACCCGTACCGGCGTTTCCCGGCTGGGCGTTCCCAATATCGGCAGCTCCGAAGGTATTCACGGCGTGGTTGAGCGCGAAGCACGCGGCCCACTCCAGCCCATCACCACCACGCAGTTCCCGCAGCCTCCCGGATTGGGCGAGACGTGGGACCCCGGTCTGGTGCGGCAGGCCGCCGCCGTCCAGGGCTATGAAGCCCGCTTCATCACCCAAACTGCGAAGTACAACCGCCAGATCCTCATGCAGTGGGGACCGCAGTCCGACCTGGCGCGCGACCCGCGTTGGGGACGCAGTGAAGAAGTGTATGGCGAAGACCCGTTCCTCAACGGGACCATGGCGGTGGCGTTCATCAAAGGCCTGCAGGGCGACGATCCCAAATACTGGCAGGCCGCGGCGCTGCTCAAGCATTTCCTCGCCAACAGCAACGAGGACCATCGCAACATTTCGTCTTCCGATTTCGATGAGCGCCTGTTCTGGGAATATTATTCCGTTCCTTTCCGCATGGGGTTTCTCGAGGGCGGCGCGAAAGCGGTGATGGCCTCCTACAACGGCTGGAACGGCACCACGATGGCTGTAAATCCGATCCTGCGCAGCATCCTGCGAGACAAGTGGGGTGTCGATGTCATCTCGAGCGATGGCGGAGCCGTCCGGCTTCTGGTCGATCCGCGCCATCTCTTCCCCAATCAGGAAGCGGCCGTAGTCGCATGCATAAAAGCCGGCATCAATCAGTTCCTCGACCGGTATGCCGACGAAACCAAAGCCGCGCTCAAAGATGGTTCGCTCAGTGTGGAAGACATTGACACGGCACTCCGCTTCAAATTCCAGATCGCCATCAAGCTGGGACTGCTCGATCCGCCGGATATGGTTCCGTACTCCAAAATCAAAGACTCACCAGAGCCATGGAACACGGACAAAGACCGAGCCGTTTCGCGCCAGATCGCGCTTGAGTCCGTCGTCCTTCTCAAAAATGACAAGAACCTTCTCCCCCTCGACAAGAACACACTCAAATCCATCGCCGTGATCGGGCCGCTGGCTGACTCCGTTCACTGGGATTGGTATGGCGGCACGCCTCCTTATGCCGTTTCCCCTTTGCAGGGCATTAAGGAGGAAGTTGGTTCCAATGTCACTGTCAATTACGCGGCCGAAGAGCTGGGCAACGCGGCGGTGAACGCAGCGCGGCACTCCGATGTCGCCGTCGTCGTGGTAGGCAATGACCCCACCTGCGGTCCTGACATGCGGCACGACTGGTACAGCGGCCCCGAAGGCGGCGGCGTCACGCTGTCCTGCACCGTGCCCAGCGACGGCCGCGAAGGGCGTGACCGCGAGTCCATCGATCTGTACCAGGAACAGCTCATCAAGCAGGTCTATGCCGCGAATCCGAAGACAGTCGTCATCCTGATTTCCAGTTTTCCGTTCGCTATCAACTGGACCCAGGCCAACATTCCCGCTATACTGCACATGACGCACGCCTCCCAGGATGAAGGGACCGCGTTGGCGAAGGTCCTCTTCGGTGGCTACACGCCGGGCGGCCATCTTGTAGTAACCTGGCCCAGGTCTGTCGATCAGTTACCGCCTATGATGGACTACAACATCCGCGACGGCCGGACTTACATGTACTTCACCGGCGAGCCGCTTTACACATTCGGATTCGGCCTGAGCTACACGACGTTCAAATTCTCTAATCTGCGAACCAGCTCTCCTGACGTCCCCAAAGACGGAAGCGTGAATATCAGCGTCGATGTGACAAACACCGGCAGCCGCGTGGGGGACCAGGTTGTCCAGCTATATGTGAGACATCTTGGCTCGAAAGTTGAGCGGCCGCGCGAACAACTTGCCGGATTCCAGCGCGTGACCATTCAGCCCGGCGAGACTAAGACGGTCGCCATCGCCCTCCCGGCCGCGCGGCTGGCGTACTGGGATACAAAGCAACAGGCCTTCCATACCGAGACCGAACCAGTCAGCCTGATGATCGGCGATTCGTCAGCTAACATCGCGCTCACCGCCACGGTGCAGGTGCAATAGAAATGCCTCGACCGGCCGGCGCCTTTAGAGTCCTGGCGATCTGCGGCCTGTGCGCCCTGCCCTTGCCGGGCCAGAACCTGACCGGCTCTTCGAACTGCGCTCAGGCTGACTTTGATGCCGGCGTCCAATTCCGCAATGGACCCGGCGATTACTTCACTGTGGTAATCGACAACCGCGACCGCTCCAGGCCGCGGCGGTCATACATCTCGTAAGCGACGGAAGGTAACTAATAACGATGAACTGGTCTCTACGAGTTTGCGCGCTGCCGTTGCTTGCTTTGGCAGCCGGTGCCGACAATCAATGGATGCAATTCCGCGGACCGAACGGCTCCGGCGTCGATTCCGCGGCGGGATATCCGGTGGAGTTCTCGCCCTCAAAAAATGTCGTCTGGAAAACAGCGGTTTCCTATGGACAGTCTTCTCCAGTGGTGGCGGGAGGCCGCGTCTATCTGACGGCCAGCGATGGCGTCCGGCTGCTGACCATCTGTCTGGACGCAAAAACCGGCGACCGATTGTGGCAGCGCGAAATCCGGCGCACGCCGCAGCAGATCTTCCGTGCCAACGATCCAGCTTCGCCCACGCCGGCAGCCGATGAGAATGGCGTGGTGGCATTCTTCGCGGATTTCGGCCTGGTGGCCTACACGCCGGATGGGAAAGATCGCTGGACTCTCCCTCTGGGACCTTTCAAAAACTTCTACGGGATGGCCTCGTCGCCCATCGTGGCCGGCGATTTGTTAGTGCTGGTCTGCGATCAACAAACCGGCGCCTTCCTGCTGGCCGTGGATCGCAAGACCGGACGCCAGCGCTGGAAAACTGATCGCCCCATGGCGGGCATCGGATGGGCTACGCCGATGGTCTTCCGCCCCAAGGAAGGACCCGCGCAACTGATCGTACTCGGCACCACGAGGCTGGACTCTTACTACCTCGACACGGGAGAACAGCGTTGGTGGATGCCCATCGGCTCAGGCGGCTCGCTCGGTACGCCAGTGAGTGCGAATGGCACACTGTTTGTATCTACGTTAGGCAGCACCGAACCTTATATGCCGACCTTTGAATCCGTTCTTGCTATGTACGACAAAGATCACGACGGGCGCCTCTCGCACGACGAGTTCAAGGGCGATCCTGACTTGGGAGAACACTTCGGTTGGATCGATACTGACAGCGACGGCTTTATCACCGCCGCGGAGTGGAACGCGGCCCGCAACTCGGGAATTGGCGAATATGGCGCGATCGCGCTGCAGCCGGGCACGGCACAGGGAAAACTGGAACCAGGCTCAATCCGCTGGCGGTTCAAGAAGAATCTGCCGTACATTCCCGCGCCGCTGGTCTACAAGGATGTCTACTATATGGTTCGCACCGGAGGCATCATTACTTCGCTCGATCCGGAGACAGGCCGCCTTTTGAAGGAGGGACGCAGCCGCGACGCCATGGGGCAATACTACGCGTCGCCGGTGGCGGCCGACAACAAGCTGTTTCTGGCGAACACGGAAGGCAAAATAACCGTGCTGAAGGCGGCTGCGGAGTGGGAGATACTGGCAGTGGACGATCTGGGAGACGAAATCCATGCCACTCCGGCTCTCAGCGAGGGCCGCATCTATGTGCGGACCCACGACACCATGTATTGTTTCGGCGCTTCGCATTGAAGGAGTCGACTATGCAAATCGAGAATCAGGAACTACGTGACTACTACGCCGCACTCGCCGACGAGGAACTACTCGCGCTCGACCGGGCCGAACTTACCGAAATCGCCCGAAGATATTACGATGCGGAAATCGCCAGGAGACAGTTGCCCCGCGAAGACACGGCGCTGCCAGCCGATGAAGAGCGGGTACCTGACGCAGATCTGCATGCGGACGAAGACGAGCCCGATTGGCTCGAAAATGCCACCTGCGCGATAGCCTACCGGGTATCGCCGGGAAACTCCGCCGCTGCCGACGCCGATGCAGCGCGCGACGTCTTGGAGGCTGCCGGAATTCCTTGCCACATTTCCTTAAAGGCTGTTCATCCGGACGACCCTGCCTCGCAGAATGAGTACTGCGTGATGGTCCCCGGCGCGCGCAACTTGGAAGCCACCAGCATCCTCGATCGGCACCTCTACAATCCGCAGGAAGAGTCCATGTGGAGAGCGTATTTCGCGGAGCTATCTGACGAGGGAATGCGCGCCCTGAATTTTAAAATGATCTGCGCCGGAATCGAAGACCGGCTGGCGCGGCTGAAGAGAGCTTATAGCGACGAGATCCGCCGGCGTGGGCTGTAAATGCTCGTCACATCCCATGCCCCGGCGCTTGGCCGCCGCCGAGTTCCTTCAACAAAAATGCATCAATGTCCGTCCACAGCGCGACATTCTCGTCAATCGACGATCCAATCCCATGTCCCGCCGTGGCGCTGGTCCGCAATAGCACCGGCTGCTTAGTGCCGCTCGCCTCCAGGCGCGCCGCCATCTTGCGCGATTGCATCGGATCCACGCGCCCGTCGTTATCGCCGGCGGTCAACAGGATCGCCGGATATTGCATCCCATCCTGCACGTGATGGTAAGGCGAGTAGGCGTACAGCGCCTTGAATTGATCGGGCTCCTTGACAGTTCCGAATTCCGTAACATTGAACGCGCCATTAGGCGAAAGCTCGACGCGCAGCATATCGTAAATTCCTACTCGCGAAACTACCGCGTGGTACAGTTCGGGATGCTGCGTCAACGCCGCGCCCATAAGCAGGCCGCCGTTGCTTCCGCCGGTAATGGCGAGCTTGGATGGCTCCGTATACTTGTGCGCGATCAGATACCTGGCGCATGCCGCGAAATCGTCGAACACGTTCTGCTTCTTCGTCAGTTTCCCTTGGTTGTGCCAATCTTCGCCAAACTCTCCGCCGCCGCGTAGATTGGCTTCCGCGAACACCACGCCGCGCTCGATCAGCGGAATGAAAGGTCCCGGATAATGCGGCGTTAAGCTGATGTTGTAACCCCCATAGCCCGTAAGCAGTGTAGGATGGCTGCCGTCGAGCGTCAATCCCTTGCGGTGAATGATATTCAGCGGCACCTTGGTGCCGTCTTTCTCGACCACGATACGCCTTGTCACCACGAACCCATCCAGAGGAACGGGCGGTGCTACGCGCAGCGCCGTGGGCGTCAGCTTACGCGTGTTCGGATCGAAGCGGAAGTAGCCGCCGGGTTCGGTGTAACTTGCCACGGAACAAATTCCGCCCACGCCGTCCAGATTCATGCAATTCACGCTCGAATCCGAAGGCACATGTACGTTCGCGGGATTTCCGTCCCCCAGTAGAAACAGGACCTCGGATGGTCCGCCGGCCAACTCATTCACCAGCGGACCGTCTTTGGTGGGAGCCACTGACTCGATCACCGCCGTGGATTCCGGCACCAGGGGAATAGCTTGGTCCGCGGTCTCCGCCACGTCCATGTGCAGGAGCTTGCCGTGCGGCGCGCCACGCTTTGAAATCAGGTAAATGTCTTTCTTGTAGCCGAACGCGATCTGCTTCACTTCATCGGCCACGCTGGCCAACGGCCGCCAGGGACGGCCCGGGGGCAACATCCAGTACTCATGATCGCCACCGTCGCCGTAAGCCACGCCGGCGCCTATATACCGGCCATCACTCGAAGCGGTAAGTTCAATCTCCGCGATACGTGGAAAGTCCTTGCCGATCTCATAACGGTCGTTTTCTGGATTCTCGCCCAGCTTGTGAAAATACACCTGCTGATAGAAATGCATGTCCGCCGCGGCCCGCTCCCCATCGCGCGGATAACGCGTGTAGTAGAAGCCCGAGGTGTCGGCGTTCCAGACCAGGCTGCCGCCGGCTGTAGCGAAATTCACTCTCGGGATCACATCCGGCAGCGCCTGGCCGGTGGCTGCGTCATAGACGTGTACATCTCCGCGTTCGCTGCCGCCGGTAGACAGCGACGCTGCCAGATACCGGCCGTCGGTCGAAGGCACCGCAAAATCGATTTCCGTGAGATGCTTGGGATCGAGAACATCGGGATCGAGGAGCGTGCGTTCGGAAGCCAGGTCGTCCAGCGACGCCAGAGTTACCACCATCTGATGTTGATGCTGCGGATCGCTCTTCATCGCGAAAATCTTGCCGCCGCGCTGCTGGATGGGAAAATATCGCGCGCTGGACGGCTGGAAGATTTTCCGCAGTTCACCGGCCAGCGCATCGCGGTCTGGAAGTGCGTCCAGAAAGGCGCGCGCGCGGGCATTCTGTGCCGCGGCCCACTGCTTCACCTCCGGGTCGCTGAAGTCTTCCAGCCACTGGTAATCGTCGGTCACGGTCACCTTGCCGTAAGTGTCGGTAACAGATTTTTTCGGGGTCTGCGCCGTCATAGAGCAAGCCGTGATCGTGAAAAGCCAGGCGAGTCGCCACATGCAGCCAATGTATCACCCTATTACAACCCCCTCAGCGCCGCGCTGTGGGGCAGGCGTGTGGGGCAGGCGTCTACGCCGGGGTACCCTCTGGGTCCGGACGTCCACGTCCCGCCAAATGGCGGGTCTGGAGACCCGCCGCAGGACTGGAGTCCTGCCCCACCGTCGCCACACGGGGTGGGCGTTTGCCCACACCAGCCACAATCCGGTGCCCTTCCGCGCGCAGCCGCGTAGCCTGCCGTTCCACGCCGCCTGGCAGTTTCGGATTCAGCGAGCCATCGTCCTTAACGACGCGCCAGTACGGAGTAATATTTTTCTTCCCCGCGCGCGCCTCTTCCTCGGCAGCTTCGGCGGCGATATGAATAAAGATACCGGTGGTCAATGGACACGTAGCATCCACCATGTACTTAGCCGCCAGAAACTCGCGAATTTCCGAAGGAATGGTCAGCCGTCCGCGCGGCACGGTCCGCATGTAAGCCTCTACGTCCCGCGGGCTGGGCACTAACATGGTGCCCGTGCCGTACCGCTTCCGCATGTTAGGCAACATATCCACAAACTTCGGCAGATCGGGATTGTCCATCTTCTCCTGCCAACTCTTGCGGTTCTTCATTGGTAGATTATGGCGCGGTTCCAGCGTTTAGCGCTGGCCCGTTTCCATCAACCCCCTTTCAAACCGTGCTTGCGGTTTTCCCGCACACGGCTTAACGATGATCTTCTTGATGTGGCGTGCGTGACGCCCCATAACCGTCGGAATCGGGCCTTTCACCGGGATGTCACGCCGGTTGTCCATGCCTTCGCCGTATCCCACGAATGCGGGCCGCACTTGGCGCACACCGATAGCCGGACAGCCGAGTTGTCGCGCTTTTACATTGAGGTTGTTGGCCGTTTCCGGCATGCCCTCACGCTTACCTCGCCGCCGACGTGACCAAAGCAGGGTCCCTTCCCTCCGGCGCGTTATAATGCGCGCCTTCATCGGTATTACGGACCCCTCGGACTCCCTCCTGGCTCCGCGCGACTTCAGCCGTCCGGCCTTATACGCCCGGTCTTTGCCCGACAAGGCTGCCAAGTAGGGTCTCTCCTGTTCCGCATTGCTCTGTCCCAACGTGCCACCGCCTGAGACCCCGAAGAGGTCCAGCATCCATTCCGGCTCATGATGCTGTCTGTTGCCTTCGCCGTGATATGAGCGGCTCGGCCCTCCCAAACACCTTTCGGCTGATAATCTGACGAGGCTGCAGCGTTCACCTGTTGTTGCGGCCCGCTGGTTTGCTCCCCTCTCTTTCAAGGGCTTCCGACGCTCCGCTCGGCGCGGGCGGATTACTCCGCTCGGCTGGAGCCTGCTACCGGGCGCTCCGGCGCTTACCCGGACAGGACTTGCACCTGCTAGAACAACGCGTCTTTCAGGACGCACCATACTGGCATTATAGGCACATGGATGACAGTCAGTAGCTCTTCTTTCCTGGTGTTCTGCGGCGAGTTGAGATACTGCTCGAAGGCCGGCTCATCACGCGGATGATAGCCGCTGGCGGGAAGCCAGCCGCCATAGATCTGCTGATAGGTCTTACCCAGTTCCTCGTACGGTCCCTTGTGAGTGACCACGGCATAAGTGCCGCCGGCGAGTTCCATCACGCCAAACTCGCCCTCCGGCTCGACGGCGTGATTCACCGCGACTGCGGCGTCATAGCGTATCTTGTCTCCCGGAGTCACATCCGGGTCATCGTGCGAGATGCCGATCAGCATCATATTCGGCCCCAGCAGCCCGCGCCTGCCTGCCCAGGACATGAGCCTGCCCCAGGTCGCGCCCACATCCGCATAGGGGCCCACGTGCCGGAGAAACACGATGCGTATGGGCGAGACTTCCTTCACCTCAACGCGTGGAAGATCTCTATAACCCGGCGAATGGTAGCCGCTAACATCGTCTAAGTGTGTGTTCGAAACTGACTCGGGCGCGGGTTTGTGCGCGGCCCTGTAAGCTGACGGAGATACACCAAACATATCTGTAAATGCCCTCGTGAACGATTCGTGCGCATCGAATCCGGCTTCGAGCGCGGTTTGCGTGATCGGCTCGCTGGACTGCTTCAGGCTGCGCGCCGCGCGTTCCAGGCGCAGCCGCCGGATGTGCTGCTTCACCGTCTCGCCAACGAGTCCGCGGAAAATGCGGTGAAAATGGAAACGGGAAAAAGCCGCCACGCCGGCCAGCGTGTCGAGTTCCAGATCATCATCCAGGTGTCCCTGGATATATACGAGCGTGCGCACCATACGCTCGCGATAGTCTTGTGCGGTCGATGGCTTCATGCGCCTCCATGCCAAAGTGTAAATCAAGCCGGGCGGGCGCGCTTGATCGATCTTGCCAAATTTGCGGTTAAGATCAGTAGAAGTAGGGCAACTATGGAGCAACTGCTGGAGGCCATCCAATCGGCGCGCGTTTACGACCTGTCGCAGCCCTATTATCCGGGTATGCCGCATCATCCCAATCACCCGCCGTTCCTGTTCGGGCTGAACAAGAAGCACGGCGATTACGTGGCGCGGAACGGCGCGAGTTCGGCTTCCGAAGGTCTGGCGCTGGGCGGACACGTGGGCACGCATATCGACGCGTTGTGCCATTTTTCGTGCGGCGGCAAGCTGCACGGCGGCGAAGAAGCCGCGGGCGTGCAAAGCTACGCGAGCGGCTTGGCGCGTCACACTGTCGATACCATCGCGCCGATTCTGCGCCGCGGCGTGTTGCTGGATATCGCCGGGCACATGGGCATGGAAACGCTGCCCGCGGATTTGGAAATTACGCCCGAACACCTGGCCGCCACCGCCGCCGAGGCACAGGTGGAAGTGCAGCCGGGCGATGTGGTGCTGCTGCGCACCGGGTGGGCTCGCTTCTGGGACGACGCCGCGCGTTTCATCGCGCAGGTACATGGGCCGGGACCCGGCGTAGCGGGCGCGCGCTGGCTCAGCGGCAAAGCCATCTTCGCCGCCGGATCGGACACCGTGGCTTTCGAGAAGGTGCCCGATTCGAACATGCCCGTGCACGTGCATCTGCTGGTCGAAAGCGGTATCCACATTGTGGAATGTTTAAACCTGGAGCAACTGGCGGCGGAACGTAGATACAATTTTCTGTTCGTGGCGGCGCCGCTGAAGATTCGCGGCGGCACAGGCTCGCCCATCCGCCCGTTGGCTATCGTATGACTCCGCCATCCGACTTCGCCCCGGTGCGCGAAGGCGAGCAGATCGACACGCCGGCGCTCGCCGCCTACCTGCGGGGCAGGCTTCCCGGCGTTGCCGAGGGACTGACCGTACGACAATTCCCGGGCGGCCATTCCAACCTGACTTACCTGCTCGAAGCCGGCGGACTGGAGTACGTTCTGCGCCGCCCGCCGCTCGGCCCGGTGGCTCCCAAAGCCCATGATATGGCGCGCGAATACAACGTGCTGGGAGCCGTGTACCCGCTTTTTCCACAGGCCCCTCGCGTGTTTCTGCTGTGCGACGATCCTGCGGTGATCGGCGCAATTTTCTTCGTCATGGATCGCCGCCGCGGGCTGGTGCTGCGCCGCGAGATCCCCGCCGAATTTGCGCGCGACGCCACTTTCGGCGCGCGCGTGAGTGAGGCCTTCGTTGATTGCCTGGCGGCGCTGCATGCCGTGGATGTCGCGCGCGTGATGCTCGGTAAACCCGCCGGCTTTCTGGAGCGGCAGGTGAACGGCTGGGCGGAACGCTGGCAGCGCGCGCAAACCGAAACGCTGCCGCAGATGGATCAACTCATCGCCTGGTTGCGCGGCCGCCTGCCTGTCTCGCCCGCGCCCACGCTGGTGCATAACGATTACAAGCTCGATAACATCATGCTGGATGCCGACGATCCCAGCCGCGTGGCCGCCGTACTCGATTGGGAGATGGCTACGGTGGGCGACCCTCTGGTGGATCTCGGCTGCGTGATGTGCTACTGGCCGGAAGCGGGCGATCCGCCCGTGCGCCGCGATGCGCTCAGCGCGATCACTACTTTGCCAGGCTGGTTTACGCGCGCGCAGCTTGTGGATCGTTACGCCCGCATCACCGGGCGCGATGTCTCCGGCCTCGGCTACTATGAAGTGTTCGGCATTTTCAAGATCGCCGTGGTCCTCCAGCAAATCTACTTTCGGTATCACCGCGGGCAGACGCGTGACGAACGTTTTCGCAACTTCGACGAGCGCGTGCGCGGACTCGTGGAAGTGGCTGCGGGCGTGGCGGAGAAAGCCGGTTGAGCTCACTCTACCTAATCCGTCACGGCCAGGCCGGCAAGCGCGGTCAGTACGACGACCTGTCTGATCTGGGCCACCGGCAAGCGTACCTGCTCGGCCAGCACCTGGCTGCGCAGAAAGTGCCCTTCAAGGCGATGATCGCCGGCTGCCTGAATCGCCAGCGGCAGACTGCCGACGAAGTCTGGCGCGCTTATCGCGAAGCTGGCGTCTCCGTGCCGGACGTGGTTTCGGCGTCGAGCTGGAACGAGTTCGACATGACCGCCGTATTCAGCGAATTTGCGCCCCTGCTGTGCGAAGCTGATCCGCAATTCAAACACGATTACCAGGAATTGTTGCGGAAGCTGGAGGATCGAAATCATCCCGTGCACCAGGCTTGGACCGACTGCGACACCCAGACCATGCGCGCCTGGATGGAAGGGCGGTATCCGTGTCGCACGGAATCGTGGGCGGCGTTTCGCGAGCGCGTTCTCAGTGCCCACGCGGCGCTGGGCGCGTATCAGCCGGGCGATGCCGTGGCGATTTTCACTTCCGCCGCGCCGATCTCCATCTGGGTGACGGCGGCACTGGGTGTGTCGGACGACCATTTCATGCGCCTGGCAGCGGTCATTTATAACTCAGCAGTGACCACCATGCGCCTGCGCGACGGCGACCCGACGCTGTTCAGCTTCAATGGAGTGCCGCATTTGCTTGACCCGCAGCTGCGCACCTTCCGCTGAGAATTATGCGCATCATCGAAACCGTTGCAGAACTCGAATCTCTAATCGGCCAGGAAGTAGCCGTGGGCGACTGGTTCACTATCGACCAGGCGCGCATTGATGCTTTTGCGGATGCCACCGGCGACCACCAGTGGATTCACCAGGACCTGGAGCGCGGCCGGACCGAATCGCCTTTTGGCCGTACCATCGCGCATGGCTTCCTGACCCTATCGCTGCTGAGCTGCCTCTCGCACGAATGCTTCGAGATCCGTGGCGATTTCAAGATGCGCGTCAATTACGGGCTGAACCGCGTGCGCTTTCCGGCGCCCGTGCTCTCCGGAGCGCGTGTGCGGCCGCGTTTCACGCTGCAATCCCTGGCGCCGTTCGAAGCTGGATATCAGGCGGTATGGGCAGTCACCGTGGAATTGGAAGGCGGCCGTAAGCCGGCGCTCTACGCCGAGTGGGTGGTGCGCCTGTATCGTTAGCCAACGATGGAGCCAACGATGCAGCTGCGGCCTTGCCAGCCGATCTGGACCACGCGTCCATCTTCGATCAGGACCGGCACTGCACGCTGGCCGCCGCCGGCCGCTTTCATGCGCTCCAGCGCGGCCGGGTCGCTCTCCACGTCGTATTCCACGAAATCCAGATTGCGAAGTTCGAGCCAGTCGCGCATTTCCGCGGTGTACGGACATCGCGCTGTGCCGTAAAGTTCGCGTGCCACTAGGGCCGAGAATATCATGAGGCGCGTTTCGCCGCTGTGCTAGCGTGAAATCGTGTCCTCCGCCGCAAGCGTATCCGGTATTGGCCCCTCGTTACTGGCCGCCCTGATCGGCGTGGCCGGCGTGTTTCTCGGACTTTGGCTGACCACCGCCGGGCGCCGCACACGCCTGGTGGTTCCGTTCAGCGCGGGCGTGTTGCTGGGGGTCGTGCTCTGCGGACTTCTGCCGGAACTGGTGGGAGAGATCGGCTGGCAGGTAACCGGTATTTGCTTCTTCACCGGTTATGCGGTGCTCTTTTTGATCAACCGTTTTGTCGCGCCGGTGTGCCCCTCGTGCGCGCACGATCATGACCACAAAGCGTGCGACGCCGTGCTGCATGGATTCGCCGGGCCGCTCATCGGCGCCATGATGCTGCATGCCTTCTTTGACGGCTGGAGCCTGGCGACGGTACAATTTTCGCCGCGGCGCGGCATCCGCCTCGCAGTGGCGATGGCCATCGTCCTGCACAAGATTCCGGAAGGCCTGGCTCTGGGCGCCATGGCGCGCGCATCGGTCGCATCGCGCTCTACGGCCGTGTTTTGGAGCGTCGTGGCCGAAACCATGACGCTGGTGGGCGGCCTGTTCGGACTGGCCATCGCGCCCCAACTGGGCACTGCCTGGATCAGTTATCCGCTGGCGCTGGCCGCCGGATGGCTGTTTTACCTGGGCGCGCACGCGGTGCATGAAGAGTGGAAGCGGCGCGGTGCCGTTCCCGCATGCGTGACCGCATTGAGTGGCGTTGCGGGCGCCGCAGCGTTGCAGCAGGGCGTGCAGGCCTGGTTCCGGTAAGTGACGCCGCGCCACAGTGCGCGCCTTTGCTACGATTGAATTTCCCCTCACCATGTCCCTGCGCCTCTACAACACGCTCACGCAGCAAACCGCCGAATTTGCGCCGCAGCGCGACAATACCGTACGCATGTACACGTGCGGCCCCACTGTCTACGACTATGCGCACATCGGCAACTTCCGCACCTTCACGTTTGTGGACATCCTGCGGCGCTGGCTGCGCGCCAGCGGCTTCCTGCTCGATCACGTCATGAACATCACCGACGTGGACGATAAGATCATCCGCAACGCCGTGGCGCGCAATCAGTCGCTCGCCGAGTACACCGCGCATTTCAAGCAAGCCTTTCGCGACGATTGCGCGCTGCTTCGCCTGGAAACTCCCGAACACGTAACACCCGCCACCGAACACATACACGAAATGGCGGAGGCTATCGAGCGGCTCGCGGCGGGCGGCCACACTTACTCAAGTGACGGCTCCATCTACTTCCGCATTTCGACTTTTCCGGAATATGGCAAGTTGTCGCACAACGATTTCAGCGGGATCCGCGCGGGCGCGCGTGTGGATGTAGACGAATACGAAAAGGCCGATGCGCGGGATTTCGCGCTGTGGAAAGCTCCCAAGGAGGGCGAGGTCTCGTGGGAGGAGAAAATCGGCCGCGGCCGGCCCGGCTGGCACATCGAGTGTTCCGTGATGGCGATTCAGTACCTGGGCGAGACGCTGGATATCCATGCGGGCGGCGTGGACCTGATCTTCCCGCACCATGAGAACGAAATTGCGCAATCGGAATCGCTTACCGGAAAACCTTTCTCACGCTTTTGGCTGCATGCCGAGTTTTTGATGGTAGAAGGCCAGAAGATGTCGAAGTCACTGGGGAATTACTTCACCCTGCGCGACATTATCAGCCGGGGCTACGCGCCGGAAGCAGTCCGCTATCTTCTGGCCTCGGTGCCATACAGAAAGACCCTCAACTTCACCTTCGACGGTCTGCAATCCGCTAAGACGGCCATCGAGCGGCTGCGTAATTTCAAGCTACGGCTCCAGACCGGAGCTTTCGCCGAAGGATTGAACCGGGCCCTGGCGGATCGCACGGCCGCGGCACAAGCGCAATTCACCGCCGCGATGGATGATGATCTGAATACCGCGGAAGCGCTCGCGGCCATGTTCGAATACGTTAGAGATGTGAATACGGAGATGGATGCCGGCGCCATGCAGAGTGAAAACCGCGCGCCTGCTTTGGATTTCCTGGCCAGCTTCGATTCCGTATTCGCCGTGCTACAACCGGCGGTAGAAGACGGGAATATCGATGACGCGGAAGTAGAGTCACTGATTCAAGCGCGCAATGACGCCAAGAAGGCGCGCAACTTTGCGCTGGCCGACCAGATCAGGCAGCAACTGTTGGAACAAGATATTATCCTGGAAGATACTAAGTCGGGTACACGCTGGAAAAGGAAGTCATCATGAAGATACAAACTAAGGCGGTGCACGCGGGAGACCGGAAGAAGGCCGGCGCGCATGTGCCCGCCACCGTTCCCATTTATACCGCCGCCAGCTACTTCTACGACAGTATGGAGGAACTGGACCGCGTTTTCAGCCACGAAGATCCGGGTTATTGCTACGCGCGTTACGACAACCCGACTAATGCCGCACTGGAAGAGGTGGCCGCCGCGCTCGAAGGCGGACACGGCGCCCTGGCCTGCGGATCCGGCATGGCGGCCATCCACATGGCGCTGCTGGCCGCCCTGGCTGACCGGCGCAAATCCGTGCTGGCGGCCAACGCCTTATACGGCGCGACCGTCAGCCTGCTGCTGAATGTGATGGAAACCTCCGGCGTGAGCGTTCGCTTTGCCGACGTGTGGGATCTGGACGCGTTCAGGAGCGCGGTGGAAGAATCGCGGCCCGGCTGCGTGCTGCTTGAGACTATTTCGAATCCGCTGCTGCGCGTGGCGCCGCTCGACCGTATCGCCGAAATCGCGCGCGCGGCCGGTGCGGCGCTGATCGTCGACAATACCTTTGCTACGCCCCTGCTAGTGCGGCCGCTGGAACTGGGGGCGCATTTCGCGGTGCATAGCGCCACCAAGTACCTCGCTGGGCACGGTGACGTGCTAGGCGGCATCGTGGTCACCGACGCGGAACACTACGATGGGTTGCGGACGCTGTCGCGCGCCGTCGGGCCGGTGCTGGGGCCGTTCGAAAGTTATCTGACTATGCGCGGCATCAAGACGCTGCCGTTGCGCATGGAGCGGCAATGCGCCAATGCCTGCCGCGTAGCTTCCTGGCTGGCATCTCATGACGCGGTCGAGCGCGTGTACTTTCCGGCGGATCCCGGGCATCCCGACGCGGCCGATATCCGCCGCCTGCTGGCGCCCGGACTCTACGGCGCTATCGTCAGTTTCGAGTTGAAAGGCGCGGGCCGCGCGGAAGTCTTTCGCTTCATGAATGCGCTGCGCATGATCGTGCGCGCCACGTCGCTGGGGGACGTGCACAGCATGATGCTCTATCCGATGATGAGCTCACATCGCGAGATCTCGCCGCGCCACCGCGAACGCATGGGCATCCGTGACAACCTGGTGCGCTTGTCGGTAGGCATCGAAGGGGTGGAAGATATCGTGGAGGATCTGGAGCAGGCGCTCGGTCAGATCGGGTAGAGAGAATGGCAGAAATCCGGATCCTTTCCGCAGTGCTTCTTTTCGCCGGTATGAGCGTAGCGAACGCGCAGCCCGCCGCCAGCCTGGTCGTGCTGAACGGCAAGATATGGACGGTAAACCAGGCTCAACCGCGGGCGGAGGCGGTGGCGTGCCTGGGGAGCCGCATTGTCGCGGTGGGGTCGAACGGCGAGATACGCAAATGGATCGGACCGGCGACCCAGGTGATCGACGCGAGCGGAAAACTGGTGCTGCCCGGCTTTAATGACGCCCACGTGCATTTCTTCAGCGGCGGTGAGAACCTGGCGGGCGTGCACTTGCGCGATGCGAAATCCGAGGACGAGTTCCGGCGCCGCATCGCGGAGTTCGCAGCCAGGCAGCCCGCCGGCCGCTGGATTACAGGCGGCGGCTGGGATCACGAGAACTGGACTCCCGCCCGCCTGCCCACGCGTCAGTTGATCGACGACGCCAGTGTGGGCCATCCGGTTTTCGTCAGCCGGCTGGACGGCCATATGGCCCTGGCCAACTCGCAGGCACTCCATCTTGCCGGCATCACGCGCGACACACCAGACCCGCCCGGCGGCACGATCGTGCGCGACGCGGCCGGTGAGCCTACCGGCGTATTGAAAGACGCGGCCATGGGCCGGGTGGATCGCGTAATCCCCGACCCTTCCGGCGATCAGATTGCCGATGCCGTTCGCGCGGCCATGCGCTACGCCGCCGAGAATGGTGTCACCAGCGTGCAAGACATGTCCGCCGCGCCGGAGATTTTGCGCGTGTATCAAACGCTGCTGGCGCGTGGTGAGTTGACCGTACGCATCTCCGGCCACCAGCCGCTGCCCCAATGGCAGCGCCTCGCCGCCGTCGGCCTGCATGCGGATTTCGGCGGCGAGAAGCTGCACATCGGGGGGTTGAAGGGTTTCGCGGATGGCTCGCTGGGGTCGACCACCGCGCTGTTCTTCGAGCCTTACCTGGATGCGCCGAATACGTCGGGGCTGGCGAACAGCCAGATGATCCCGGAAAGCAAGATGCAGGATGAGATTCTGCGCGCGGATCTCGCGGGGCTCCAGGTTGCGGTGCATGCTATCGGCGACAAGGCCAATCACATTATTTTGGGAATGTACGAAGAGGCCGAGCGGCAAAACGGCGCGCGCGACCGGCGCTTTCGCATCGAGCATGCCCAGCACTTGCGCATGGACGACATCCCGCGTTTCGGCAAGCTGCACGTGATCGCATCCATGCAGCCGTATCATTCGATCGACGATGGCCGCTGGGCGGAAAAGCGCATCGGTCCGGAGCGCGCAAAGGGCACTTACGCATTCCGGACGCTGCTCGACTCGGGCGCGGTACTGGCTTTCGGGTCGGATTGGGACGTTGCGCCGATGGTCCCGCTGCTGGGCATCTACGCGGCGGCCACGCGCCGCACGCTGGATGGCAAGCACCCGGAGGGCTGGGTGCCGGAGCAGAAGATCACCGTCGCGGAGGCAATTCGAGCTTATACCATGGGGTCCGCTTACGCCAGTTTCGATGACCAGATCAAAGGATCGATTGAACCGGGCAAGCTGGCGGATATGGTCGTGGTGTCGGAGGATATCTTGAGCATTCCGGCGGTGGAGATCGAGAAGGTGCGGGTGGAGACGACTGTCTTCGATGGAAAAGTGATTTACCATCGCTGATTGACTGATGCAGTTAGCGCCCAACTTACTTCTGTAAGGTGAAGTTCACGTCGATCTCTGTGGCCACTTCCACCGGATCGCCATTCAGATAGGTCGGCCGAAACACCCACTGCTCGACTGCCGCCAAGGCTGCCGGAATCAGCAGCGGATGTCCACTCACTGCGCGCAGGTTGAGTATGGTGCCTTCACGCGAGATGACGGCTTGCAAGCGCACGGTGCCCTCGACGCGCGCTTGTTTGGCGAGCGGTGGGTAAACCGGCTGCGGCCCGGAAATGCGTTTGGCCTGCAACACAGATCCACCCATCCTGATCCGTGTGGGTGGCGCGGGCTGCGCAGGCGGTCTCGAAACGGGCAGCGGCGGCGGCACCGGAGTTCCGCGAGCGCTCAAAAGGCTGTCAATCACACTATTGCCCGACCCATTTGGGTCGCCGAAACCTCCCGCAACTCCAACGTAGTCGCCCGCGGCCGGTACAAGATCCGGGCTGTCTTGAATGATCGCCGTCTTGGTAGGGATGGCCATCGGCATGAGCAGGAATCGCCCCCGAAACTGGAATGGAACGGCGGCAGGCTGCTTCACCGGCGCCGGCGCTGGCCGAGGCCGCAACCCTCGCGGCGGGTCCGGTAGAGGGACCCATGAAAGACGATGCGGCAGTGCATCAGTACTGACCAGCGGCACCAGGATAGCCAGCGCGAGCAGCGCCATCTGGCCGAAAAAAGAAGCCGTTACGGTCCAGGACTTTTGGGTTCGTTCGGAGACACTAAAGGTGTCGAACATATCAACCTCGTTGTTGAGACTTACCAGATCTCTAACCCGGCTGATAGATTCGACACCTGTGCAACTAAGTAAGTTCCGGCCTTATTGTCCCGTCCCGGTCAGCGGCAGCACCTGCGGGCTGCCTGGGCTGTTGTCGTATATGTTGAATGACGCGGATTCCGCGGCGGCCACGGAAGGCGTGAAGTATATCGTAAATGTGCAGATGGCGCCCGCCGCGAGTGAGCCGCGGCAGGGCGGATTGCCCACCGCGGTAGCATTGAAGTCCGCGGCGTTCGGACCGGTAGTGGTCCAGGCGGTGAACGTGATGGGGGAGCCGCTGACGTTGGTGATGGTGACGGTGGATTGCACGCGGACCCCGACGTTGCTGGTACCGAAGTTCACGCTGGCGGGCGTAAATTCGACTCCCGTACCCACGCCAGCCAGAGGCACGGTTTGCGGGCTGGAGGCGTCGCTGTCGGTGACGGTCAATGTGCCCGTCACATCGCCGACGGCGGTGGGGGTGAAAGTGACGAAGATGGAGCAGGTGCCGCCGACGGCAATGGGCAAACCGGGAGTACAGGTGGTCGCGTGCGCGCTGGCGAACGGCCCGGTGAACGATACGGCGGGATTGCCCAGCGTCAGCTTGGCGCCGGTATTGTTGGTCAGGGTGATCTTGGTGGGGGTGCTGGTTACGCCGATGGCCTCGGTGGCGAACGTTACCGAACTGGGTTTGAACGCCACGGTACTGGTGCCGGTCCCAGTCATGCCCGCGAATTGCGGACTGCTCTGATCGCTATCGTTGACGATCAAGGCGCCCTTCTTCGCGCCGGTAGTTTGCGGCGTGAACGTCACGCTGACGCTGCAGCTTGCCGCGGCGGCGAGCGGGCTGCCGGATGCGGGGCAGGTGTTGGCGGAAATCGCGAAGTCCGCGGTTTCATCCAGCTTAATCGTTCCCATGGTGATACTGGTGGCGCCCTTGTTCGTCACAGTTATTTTCTTAGCGGCACTGGTGCTTTTCACGGCTTCACTGCCGAAGAGCAAAGGACCCCCGGTCACCGAAATTGCGGTTCCAGTCCCTTCGAGGTTGATGGTGGTGGCGGACTTGAAGTACCCGTTGTCCGCGATGTTGAGAGAACCGGTGGCGGCACCGCCCACAGTGGGCTTGAAGAACACGTATACGGTACAAGTGGTGCCGTTGGCTAGTGATGTGCCGCAGTCGTCGGCCTCGGTGAAAGGACCCGTGGTGGAAATATTGCCGATGGTCAGCGGTCCGAGTGCGCTCAGCGTCACGGTCTGCGGGGCGCTGGTCGCTCCCTCCGTGATCAAGCCGAAGGACAGGTCGGTGGCGGAAACGCCCAGCGCCGCGAAGGCCGAGACGCCGCGGATCCTGAGATTGTCCTCGTCGGCCACCAGGAAATTCCCGGCGCCGTCACGCGTAATACCCGCGGGATAGTAAAGCTCCGCCAAGGTGGCGTCCCCGCCATCGCCGCTCAGCCCCGCAGTTTGGGGAGTGCCCGCGAACGTGGTCATGATACCGGACGGATCGACCCAGCGCACAATGTGGTTATAAGTATCCACGATGAACAGGTGGCCGTTGGCATCCGCTACAACGTCATTGGGGTAGTACAATCTATTTTCGGTCGCCAGGCCATCACCGGTATAGCCGCACGTGCCGGTACCTACCACAGTCTCGATAATGGCAGTGGCGGCGCTAACCTCGCGGATGACACAGTTATTGGTGTCCGCAATGTACAAGTTTCCGGCGCCATCCAAAGACACCGCGCTCGGATAACGCAACTCAGCGGCGGTGGCCGGATCTCCGTCTCCCAGGTAACCCTGCGTGCCGGGGGTGCCGGCGACAGTGGAGATGGTGCCGCCCGCAGTCACCTTGCGCACGATGAAATTGTTGGTATCGGCGATATAGACGTTATTATGGCTGTCCACCCAGACACCAGAAGGCTGATTTAGTTTGGCGCTTGCCGCCGGGCCCCCATCGCCGGAGTACCCGCAAAAGCTGGTGCCGGCGAATGTGGTGATGTTGGGTGGGTTGGAAGTATCCACCTTGCGGATAACGCAGTTCGCAGTATCGGCTATATAAACATTGCCGGCGCTATCGCGGGCGAGGCCATTAGGATAATCCAGCTCCGCGGCCGTGGCTGGCGTGCCGCTGCCGGTATATCCGCGGACGCCGTCGCCCGCGTAGAAGTTTACCAAATCCGTGGACTGGACCAGTTCGCGCACCATGTAGTCCAGGTAATCCGAGACGAAGACGTTCTTGGAAGGATCCTCCAGGACCGCCAGCGGATCGTTGAATACTACTCCCTGCGGCGCGACGCCGCTCACGAGCGTAGGAAATTTGTTGCCGCCGTTCCCCGCCACGGTAGAGATGTCGCCGCCGACGGTGAAAAAGCGGATGCGGTCGTTATTATTGTCGGCCACGTAGACGCCTCCGGAGCTAGTGACCGCGACGCCGTACGGGCCATTGAACTCGGCGCTGGTAGCCAGGCCGGTATCGCCGAAAAACCCTGGCGTGCCCGTACCGGCGATGGTGGTGATGTTGCCGCCGACGGTAAACTGGCGAACCCGGTAGTTGTTAAAGTCGCCAATGGTCACAGTGGTGCCGGCGCTATTCACGGCAATCCCGTCGTAGACATGGGTAATCTCGGCGGTAGTGGCGGGGCCGGTGTCGCCGGAGTATCCGTAGGTGCCGTCTCCGGCGATGGTGGAAATCAATCCTGTCGACTTAGTAACCAGGCGAATCCGGTAGTTGTTGGTATCGGCGATGTAGACGTTACTCAAGCCATCCACGGCCACGCCGTTAGGCTGATTCACCGGGGCGGTTGTGGCTGCCACACCATCGGCCACATAAGTACAAGAACCCGTACCGGCATAAGTGCTGATGGCACCCGTGGCGAGCACCAGTTTCCGGATGCGGCAGTTGCCGGTATCGGCGATATACAGGTTGGCGCCGGTGCTATCGAGCGCGATGCCGGTAGGGTGGCAGAGCTCAAAACTCGTGGCGGGGCTACCATCTCCGTTGTAGGCGCAACTGCCTGCGATGCCGGCGATGGTCGTAATCGTGTTGCTGGCATTCACCTTGCGGATTACATAATTGGCATAGTCGGCGATGTACACGTTGCCCGCGCCGTCGGCAGCCACGCCAAGGGGACTATTCAACAGGGCGTTGCCCGCACCGCCGGAAACCTTATCCCCGGCGTATCCCGCGATGCCGAGGCCGGCTACCACCGTGAGAACTCCGCTGGTGTTTACTTTGAACACACGGTGCTGGTCGTACGCCGCGATGTAGTAATTCCCGGCGCTATCCACCGACACCGCAGCAGGGTCGTATAAGTCAGCCTGCACGGCGAGTATGTCATTGGGTCCGCCGCCGATCGCCGTGGTGATGATGTCTTGCTGGGCGAAAGCGGGCAGAGCGAGCAGCGAAGCGCTAATCAAGAGTGCGGAAAATATAGTGAAGCGGCGCATGGTATCTCCTCGTTACATCAAGACTGGATTACGATTCACTTAGCCAGGGGCGTTGGGCTACTGGGCGGGGCTGCCCTCAAGCGGGATCGTGGGACGACGGTTGATTTGGGCGGTGCGCTGCCATTCTCCGCGGCTGTCGCGATAAACGATTACAACATTAGGCCGGCGCCGCGCGCCCCAGCGATCGAATTCATCACGGGGTATCTTCACTTGCTGGCTGACGACGGTGTCCGTGCCGTTGCGCCAGACGGCGATGGGAGCAAACGTGCTCAGTACGTCGGAGCCGGGCTGAGACCCGCGCACCACTACCACGGCTTCCTTCAGATCATCGCCACTATAGTTGGAAAGGCGCAGGCTCAGAGTGGCCTGGATGTCAGCACCTTGTTCTGTAGCCTGTTCTGTAACATTTGTAATACTGTAAAAGCCGGCGAAGTCGCGTCCATCTTTCGCTGCGCCGACCGTGGTAAGTAGCAAAACGCCGAGTAGGGCCGCGGTGGCGACCCGAAAAATACGTACAGACTGCACATTTCCTCCTAAATCAGACCGACTCATCAGGACTTTCCCCGGACGGCGTTACACTAAGGCGCCGCAAAGACACGGGGCGAAACTGTTACACATGCTAACTGTCACACATGCTTCGACCGCCAAAGCCCTCCGCAAGGATAGCGCAGAAGGCAGCTCTTGCCAAGGTTCAGAACACCCATTACTTGTTCTGCACGCTTTGGGGTGATAGCATTGCCGAAAGGCTGCTCTCCGCGACAATCGATAATTCCTCAGGGCAGTGCACCTATTAAGTATTGCGCAAAGGCGCCTGAGAAACCGTCATGCGCTTTCGAAATACCGGAACGGCATACGCACCCGGCCTCGGCGACGTGAGCGCGACACCCGAGGAAAGGCGCGCGCTCGATCACCTGTTCAGCCTGACCTATGAGGAGCTGCGGCGCCTGGCATCCAGCGTGAAGCGTAGTGACCCGCATGCCACCCTCAGCCCCACTACGCTGGTGCACGAGGCGTGGCTGAAATTGGCGAACTCACCCCATTTGGGCGGCAAATCGCGCTTGCACTTTAAGCGGATTGCGGCGCGCGCCATGCGGCAACTGCTGGTGGAGGCAGCCCGCCGCCGCCATGCACACAAACGGGGTGGGGGCGATGAATCGTCGATGGTGGTCTTTGACGAATCGTTGAACGAGGCCGCTTCGTACGGAAAAGATTTGCTGGCGCTGGACACCGCACTCGACGATCTGGCGCGCATGAGTCCGCGGCAGGCTACGTTGGTGGAGAGCCGTTTTTTTGGCGGGCTGGACGTGCGGGAAACGGCGGAGCTGCTGGAGATATCGGAAGCGACCGTGCTGCGCGATTGGCGGGCGGCTAAGGCTTGGCTGGCTAATGAGCTACGCGGGGTTAGTTGAGGATTTGTTGAAAACAAAGGCTTTGTTGGGTTCGAATGGTAATTTCGATTAGGGTGCGGGGTGCTTCCGGACATCGTGGATCCGGGTTTCAAGTTTGTCCCCGCGATTAGCATAGCATGCGGGGTGGCGGGGCTGAAGCCCCGCGCCGGCTAAAGCCCGCCCCCCAAAGAGGCTGAAGTGGATAGCGCGCGTTGGCAACACATCCAGACGTTATTTCATGAAGCGGCGGATCTTCCCGCGGATGAACGCCAGATCTTCCTGAGAGACGCCTGCCGCGGCGACGACGCTGTGCTGGCGGAAGTGCGGTCGATGCTGGAGGAGGATTCGCGCGGCGCTTCCCTGCTGGATGGCGATGTGGCCACGTTGGCACACGCTATGGTTTGCCATAACGTTTGCCATGACGGGGGCGCTGGGGATTTCGGCCCGTACCGTATCTTGAAGCCGCTCGGCGAAGGCGGCATGGGGGCAGTATACCTGGCCGAGCGCGACGATCTGGGCAGTCTGGTCGCGATCAAGGTCTTGCGTGACGCATGGCTCTCGCCGGCCCGTCGTGAGCGTTTTCTCAGCGAGCAGCGCACGCTCGCGCAACTGAACCATCCATCGATCGCGCGGCTCTATGACGCAGATACACTGGCTGACGGCACGCCATGGTTCGCCATGGAGTATGTCGACGGCCTCCCGCTCACCGAGCACTGCTGGCAGCGCCGGGCAGCGATGCGCGAGCGCCTGCAAACGTTTCGGGCGGTGTGTGAGGCCGTGCGGTACGCGCATCAATACGCCATCATCCACCGCGATCTGAAGCCGTCGAACATTCTGGTGACGGCCGATGGGACTGTGAAACTGCTCGACTTCGGTATCGCCAAACAACTCGACGGCGTGAACCCGAAGGTGGATGGCAGTCTCACCGGCCTGAATATGATGACGCCGGCCTACGCCGCGCCCGAGCAGGTGCGGGGCGTGCCGGTGGGAGTCTACACCGACGTTTACTCGCTGGGCGTGATTCTGTACGAATTGCTGGCCGGCCGGCTGCCTTTCGATCTTTCCAGCCGCAGGCCGGCGGAGGCTAGCGCCATGATCGTGGAGCAGCCGCCCGAGAAACCATCAGCAGCCGCGAGGCGCACGGCCGGGGTGACGGGCACGGCTGCACGGCTTGCCCCGGCTAGTAAGACGGCCTGGGCGGATCTGGACGTGCTGTGTCTCACCGCCATGCACAAGGACCCCGAGCGCCGATACCGCTCGGTGGAGGCGTTGATTCGCGATGTCGATCATTACCTGAACAGCGAACCGCTGGAGGCGCGGGCGGACAGCGCGCATTACAGGCTGGGAAAGTTCGTTAGCCGCAACCGGCGTTCGGTGGCCGCGGCGGTCATGGTGCTCGCCGTGATCATGGGCCTGGTGGCTTTCTTCACCGTGCGGTTAGCAGCTGCGCGCAGCCGGACGCTGGCGGAGGCGGCGCGCACTTTGCGCATCCAGCGGTTCATGCTTAACTTGTTCGGCGACCAGACGTCCGGACCCGCCGATAGCCTGCGCGTGGTCACACTGCTCGATCAGGGCGTGGCACAGGCACGCATACTCGATCGCGATCCTGCAGTGCAGGCGGAACTCTATGTGACGTTGGGAGGGATCTACGCGCAACTGGGAAAACTGGACCGTGCGGACGGACTGCTGACCTCCGCCCTGGCGCGGCGCAGGGCGATTTATGGCAACGATCACCCGGAAGTGGCGGAGAGCCTGGTGGCGCTGGGTCTGCTCAGAGTCACTGAGGGGCGCCTTGAGGAAGCCGAAAAACTAATCCGCGAGGGACTCGCCATGAGCCGGCGGCGGCTGCCGGCAAACGACCCGGCCGTGGCCAGAGCCACATCCGCTTTGGGCAAAGTGCTGGAGCATCGCGGGAAATATCCGGAGGCGATTCAGGCGCTCGAGGACGCCATCAGGATCCAATCCGCGCCGGGCGCACCGGCTCCTGACTTGGCCGAGAGTCTGAGCGAATTGGCGAATACACATTTCTATCTCGGGCACTACGATATTTCCGATTCTTTGAACCGCCGCCTGCTGGCGACGTATCGTCAACTCTACGGCGAACGGCATCCGCTGGTGGCGGACGATTTGATCAATCTCAGCGCCATCCAATTCAACCTGGGACATTACGCGGCGGCCGAGACGTTTGCGCGGCAAGCGCTCGACATCAACCAGGGGTGGTACGGCAAAGAACATCCCGAAGTGGCCGCCAGCCTGACTTTCCTGGGGCAAGCGCTGGGGCGCGAAGGCCGGTATGACGAAGCCGAAAACGCACTGGCACAGGCGCTCGCGATTCAAGAGCATGTCTATGGGGCGACCCACAGCCGGGTGGCGCTGGCGCTGAACGAACTGGGGAATGTGGAGCTGAAGCGCGGGAGACTGGACGAGGCGGAGGCGCGCTTCCGCCGCGCGGTGGAGATCTACCGCGCGGTGAATGGCGAGCGGCACTACTCGGTGGCCATCGCGCTGAGCAATCTTGGCGGCGTGTACCTGGAGCGGAAGCAGTACGCGCGTGCGGAGCAGCTATTCCGGGAAGCCATTGCGCGCTTGACCGTGGCGCTTTCGGCGGATCATTTGAACACCGGTGTTTCGCAGATCCGGCTGGGACGCACGCTAGTCGCTGAACATCGTTATGCGGAGGCGGAGACGCATCTGCTGGCTGGTTACACGATTGTGGGCAAGCGGGCCAGTCCATCGAACAGTTGGGTGGAGGGCGCGCGGCAGGACCTTGTGAGTTTGTATGAGGAGACGGGGCATCCGGAGAAGGCGGCGCAATTTCGGGGTGACGCGCATTAGCGTACCGAGTTCGGATTCGTGATTTGGCGGGACGTGGACGTCCCGCGCAGGCGTGGACGCCTGCCCCACAGGAAGGGGAGGGCGTGAGGCGTGCAACGCTCGCTCGGATGTGCGCATCATAGGTAGTAGGGGACCGTTATCTTACCTGCACCGGAGCATCCGAATCCTAAGCTTTGGCCGAACCGTGGTCTGTACGCCGCGTGGCTTGGTCACACGACCGTGTTGCTGAAGCTGGACGGCTTGACTATTCTGACCGATCCCGTTTTGGGCGATCGCGTGGGCCTGAGTCTTGGTCCGATGACGCTGGGACTCAAGCGGCTGGTGGCGCCCGCTTTACGCGTCAATCAACTGCCGAAGATCGACGTAGTGCTGCTCTCGCACGCGCATATGGATCATTTCGATCTGGCCACTTTGCGTGCCCTGGAGAACCGCGGCACGACTGTGGTGACGGCCGCCAGGACCCGCGATCTGCTGCGCACGCGGCGCTACGCGGGGGTCCAGGAACTGGCATGGGGAGAGCGCGCGCGGGTGGGAGATATCCGGCTGCGCGCGTTCGAGGTGAATCATTGGGGGGCGCGCATGCACGGCGACACGTATCGCGGCTATAACGGCTATCTGATCGAGACGGACCGGTATCGCGTGCTGTTCGGCGGGGACACGGCTGCAACGACCGCCTTTCGCGCGCTGCGCAGCTCGCGGCGCATCGATCTGGCAATTATGCCGGTGGGCGCATACGATCCCTGGATTCGCTATCACTGCACGCCGGAGCAGGCCTGGCGCATGGGCAACGATGCGGGCGCGGAAATGTTTTTGCCCGTGCATCACCAGACGTTCCCGCTTAGCCGCGAACCGCGCCGCGAGCCGATCGAGCGGCTTTACGCCGCCGCGGGACGAGAGCCGGAGCGCATTGGCGTCGAGCACATCGGGCAGGAGATGAAGCTGTAGGCGCCGCCTCACGCGGGCTGATGGTTTCACCTTTCACCTCTCGAGTTATGAATGGCGGCAGCGCGCGGCGGAGTGTGGTTGTGGCGAGTTGGTCCCATTGGCCCGCCTAGTTAGTTAGGGAGTTCCTCGAACTGCATGATGCGCATTTCCCGATCCGGGAAGGCGGGCAGGATCTTCCGTTTACCCCCGAGCCCCTCGATATATCCGGCGAGCGTGCTGGGGTGGACGTCGGTTTGGTGCTCGATTTTGGATACTTCGCCTCGTTTCACTCCCAGGGTTTCCGCCAGGCGGACCTGGGTCGTGCGGCGGGCTTTGCGCAGTTCGTCGAGGGGGGGAGAGAATGTTCTGTCAACGGTTGGTGCTCGGAGAAGCTGCCTAAGAGCGCGGTATAAATAGATACGATAGTCGGCTTTAGTATTGCGCAGCAGGACAGCTCCTTCGGGAGTTGGCTCTTCTTCCAAGTCGATAATTTCCAGGAGTGCGTCGCGATAGGCATCCTCGCCATACTCTTCGAGGAGTTGCTCCAGACCGGCGCCGGCGGTCGGTGTGATCTCAACCGTCCACTGTGACGCCACGTTCTCTCAGATACTCCCGCAAAGGCTTGGCGCGGCCCGCTTCTCTCCGGTAGATTCGTTCGGCTACGATCGCATCGGCCTCGTCTTCGGTGATCCAGTCCGGGTCTTGGAGGAACTTTATTTCCGCCGCGGTAAGGTCGACGCCATCCGCCGGCATCCGGGACTTGATAGTCAGCGATTCGAGGTCAACGGAGATCGGCGGTACGCCGCTGCGCTTTTCTCGGCGAATTGGCATACGGGCTGGATCTCCTTTGCTTTTAGGATCGCACGGTCGGGCTGGTGCGGGCAACACCGTGCCCGTCCCCCCTCCGCGGCGAACGCGTCGGGGGCCACTGGTGAAGACCAGGTGTCAGCGCGCTGCCCGAAGCGCTCCTTTGCTTCCCGTAATTTAATTCGACCGCAATGCAACCATCGGATCGATCCTGGATGCTTTCCAGGCGGGAATATAGCCGGCGATCGCCGCAACCGCGATGAGAAGCGATCCCACCTCGATAAATGTCACCGGGTCTCCGGCAGTTATCCCAAACAACAGGCTGCCCAGCGCGCTCGACAAGACTCGCGAGCCTGCCAGCCCCAACGCGAGACCTACAGCGGCCAATCCAAGCGTCCGTAGCACGATGCGGCGCTGCAGGTCAGTGGCGGACGCTCCCAGCGCCATCCGAATTCCAATTTCCTGCACTCGTTGACTGACCGAAAACGAAATTACGGCATAGATCCCCAGGGAAGCCAGTATCAAGGCGAAAGCCGCGAATCCGGCCAGCAACAGCACCAGGAATCGCCGCGGGGAAACCGCTCTGTCGACCAGGTTCTGGAGCGTCACAAATTCGCGGACCGGCAGATTCGGGTCGATTGGACGGAGAGCCGTTCGAATCCCTGCTGCCAGACCGTCCGGTGGAAGTGCGGTTCGCACGACCAGTTGCATGGCCGCGTAGTCCCGGGTTTGCCGCATTGGCAGATACATTTCCGACCCGCCCGCCGTTTCGAGAGCCGCATGACGGACGTCGGCGACTATGCCGACTACCCTGCGACCCCCATCCGTCGTGATCATCTGTCCTACCGGGTTCTGGCCCGGCCACAATGTCCTCGCCAGCGTCTCATTGACTACCACGACGCGTTCGCTGGACGCGCGATCCCTCTCCGTAAATTCTCTACCCAACCGCAACGGAATTCCTGCCGCGGCGAAATACCCGTTGCTCACAACGCGAACGTATGGTTCCGGCGGCGGGTGACCCTTCCCGTAAATCTGTCCTACAGCAGAGACCGCCCACGAACGGTCGTCGCGCAGCGGCAACGCGTCCGTAATTCCAGACGCCAGAATGCCGGGAACAGACCGGGTCCGACGCAGCACTTCGTCGATAAAAGAGTTTTGCTGGGCAAGACTCGATATCCCAAAACTCGGGTCAACCCTCAGCGCGGCTGCCCGCTCCGGTTGAAATCCCAGATGCACATCGAGGACGCGGAGAAAGCTGCGAATCAGCAGCCCCGCGCCGACCAGCAGTATGCAGGCGAAGGCGAGTTCGGAAACCACCAATCCATCGCGGACCCAGGCATGCCGCTTGCCGCCGCTCGAACCGCGGCTCGCATCTTCGATTCCTTCACGAAGGGAGAGTGCCGCGACCCGTAGCGCCGGCAGCAGGCCAAAGAGCACGCCGGCAGCGACGGCCGCCAGCAGCGTGAAAAGGAGCGCGCTCCCATCGACCCGAACGCTTTCGAGCAAAGGAAGATTGAACGCATGCAGATGCGCCAGTTCGCGTGTCCCGGCCACTGCGAGGACCAGTCCCAGCACCGCACCGCAACACGAGAGCGCCAAGCTCTCGGTCAGCATCTGTCTCAGGAGCCGCGAACGGCCCGCTCCTAACGCGGCCCGCATCGCCATTTCCTTTTGCCGCGTGCCTAACCTCGCCAATTGCAGATTCGAAAGATTGGCGCACACAATCAGCATTACAACACCGACCGCGCAGGCCAGCACGAACAGAGCCGGACTGACTGGCCCGCTCACGTGTTGCCCCAGCGGGACTAGTCTCGGAACGATCGGGTTCCGATCCGGATATTGGCTCGTTAGTTGTTTACCCAGCATGGCTAACTCAGCCTGCGCGCTCTGCAGGGTTTCGCCGGGTTTCAATCTTCCGATGACCTTCATCGTGTTTCCCCTGGGCTTGTTTTGGTCATTCAGCGGCCACGGAATAAAGATATCGATGGGCGTGCCCGGAGCAAAGACGCTCGCGAAATCAAAGGATGCGGGCATTACGCCCACAATTGTCACCGGACGATTGTTCAAAGTCAGCTTCCGGCCCAGCACGTGGGGGTCTCGATCGAAGTGCCGCCGCCAAAAGCTGTAACTCAAGAGCATTGCCGGGGGAGCGGAATACTTCCCTTGGCACTCCTGGGTGGTGAACGATCTTCCGATTGCCGGCGGCACACCGAGCAATGCGAACAGGTTCCCGGTCACGGGAACACTCGTGAGACGCTCGGACTCGCCGGCTCCCGTCAGTTCGCTGTCGCCCGCGCGGTAGAACCCGGACCAACCCGCCAGATCGGAGAATGACCGGTTCAATTCCCGGAGGTCTGTATAGTGTTCGGTTTGGGTGGCCCAGTCGTCGCCGTTGGAAACCCATATCAGCTGCCCTGGATCGCGAAACGGGAGCGGGCGCAGGAGCAGCGCATTCACCACACTGAAGACCGTAGAACTGGCTCCGATGCCCAGGCCGGCGATGAGGATCGTAAACGCCGCAAATCCGGCATCGCGCCGCATGCCGCGAAACGCGTAGCGTGCATCCTGCGCCAGGTCATTCATCCAGCGCACGATCCAGGTGGAGCGAGCTTCTTCCGATTTTTGTGTCATATTGCCAAACTTTCTCCGCGCCGCGGCGCGTGCCTCCGGCCCGGACACGCCTTGCGCGGCCAGGTCGTCAGCCATTGAGTCAATGTGGAATTCCATCTCTTCCCACAGCAGGCGCTGCCTTTGGCTGCGGTCCAGCCAATATCGCCAACGGTGTCGAAAACGCTTCCACCTGGAATGTGCTTGCATGTGCGCTCCGGCCAATCAGGCGAACCCCATGATGCGGGCTACCGCTCCGGTGACCTGGCGGTAACGGGCCGACTCCCCGGCGAGGTGTTTGCGGCCGTCGGGGGTCAGCTTATAGAAACGAGCGCGGCGGTTGTTGGCCGAGAGGCCCCATTCGCCCTCGATCCAGCCATTCAGCTCGAGCCGCTGGAGAGCCGGGTAAAGAGAGCCTTCTTCGACGCGCAGCAGATCGTCAGACAATTGTTGAATCAGTTGCGCGATGGCATACCCATGCAAATGGCCGCGCACCAATATCTTGAGAACGAGCATGTCCAGCGTGCCAGGCAAAAGGTCAGCCTTCGGTTTCCCGGTTCCCATAGACGGTCTGATTATAGAACGATAGAATTTCCGTTTGGTTAGGTGGGAAATGGAAGAGAGAAGTCAGGAGTCAGGAGTCAGGCGTCAGAATATGTCGCCATTCGCGGGGTTCCGTGTTAGCGCCGGGCTAGCGCCGCGACTGTGGTGTGGACGCCGGCAGTTTCGGACGCCAGTGTCAGGGCCATGGTCGCCAGGCTGGTACTGGCCGCCGAGATCCACTGGTCGACGCCATGCGGGAAGCCGTTATCGAAATATGGCTGGAATCCGGCGGCGCGCGAGCGTACGTGCCACGACCCGTCATCCATTTGGGTATCCAACAGGTACCGCACGCCGCGGCGATAGGCGGGATCGGATACCGGCAGGCCGGAGGACTCCAGCGCCAACATGGCCAATCCGGTGGTGTAGGCTCCGCTCTGCATCGAGCGGATATCGGACCAGCCGCCGTCGACATGTTGCGCCGCCAGCAGATCGCGGCGGGCCAGGAGAGCTGCGTCTTTGGTCTTGCCGGCCCAGGCCAGGCCTTGCAGCCGCCACGCCAGGTCGTAGTTAGTGCGCGGCTGGAACTCGCCGATCCAGGCGGCCGCGAGCTGGATCGATTTTGCGTACACGGCTTGGTCCATGCTGCCGGGCCTGCCTGGGGCGTACAATTGCAGAGCGCGCATGGAGAGCACGGTTTGCCCTAGAGTATCCGCGCATAACGGAGGTCTGGCTTCGGGGCCGTAGGCCCAGTGTCCGTCGGCCATCTGCCGGGTCTGGATGAACATGGCGACGGCGTCCGTGCTGAGGTCGGGCTTGTAGCCCTCCGCATCCAGTCCCAAAAGAGCGTACGCCAGAATCGTCGGGTTGGCGTTGAGCGCGGGAACGAACGAGCCCTGATGGAGAAGATCGCGGCTGCCCTCGAGCGAGCCCGCATTCACCTTCACCTGCTGGGCGGCGGTCTGCTCGTCTACGCGGAACCCTTTCTTGCGTGCCAGGGCCACGGCCATGGCGGACAGGCTCTGGTTATGACAGGAAAAGCATCCGGCCTTCGGCACGAAACTGGCGTCGGTACGCTGCAACAGCGACAGGCTGGCCGACACCGCCGTTTCGATCGTATTCCCGCGGCGCATGAATGCCGGTTGAATCGGCACCGGCGCGGTCGCGCTGGTCGCACCGGCCTTCAGGAGAACGTCCACCAATGCGGTATTACCGTGCATTTTCGCCAGATCGAGAGGCGTGAGGCCGGTATCGCCGGAACTCTGGTGCTGGCTCCTGGCATTGACGTTGGCGCCCTTCTCGATCAGCAGCTTAACCTGTTCGACCGGCAGCAGGTCGGAGATAGCCGCGTACATCAACGCGGTCCGTCCGCTGGGACCGGCAGCGTTGACGTCCGCACCGTGCTGCAACATCAGGCGGGTCGGTTTGGGATCGTCCAGGAGCACCAGGTTCAGCAGGGCGATGGTGGCCTGCATGGGGTCCAGATTACGACCCGCCAGCAGGTCGATACATTTCGTGCAATCCGCTCCGGCAGCGTTGGCTATGGCGACTCCGCCGATGTCTTTTACTTCGGCGCCGCGGTCGAGCAGCAGTTGCATGGTCTCCGCATCGCCGGCCAGAGAGGCTTCCAAAAGCGGCGACGATTCCGCGCTGGGATTCGAATTCGGATTGGGATTGGCGCCGTGGGCCAGCAGCAGTTTCACGACGGCCGCGCCGCCCGGATGGCTGGCCGCCGCCATCAGCGGGGTGCGCGCGTCATCGGAACAGGCATTGACGTCCGCGCCGTGAGCTAACAGAACCTGCGTCTTGGCCAGATCGACAGCGGCCCACATGAGTGCCGTAGCTCCCGCGTCATTGCGCTGGTTGGGATCGGCGCCCAGCCGGATCAGCCGTTCGAGCGTGGCCGGGCTCGAATAGAGCACCGCGTACATAAACGGCGTCGAGCCTTCGGGACCGCGCGCATTCAGAAGCTTGGGATCCCGCGCCAACATTTTGTTGAATGCCTGCCGGTCAGGCGCGCGCAGCGTCTGGACCATGGCGACGGCCTGCGGGTTCAGCGGCGGCAATTCGATTTCGTTGGCCAACGCATCCGGCCATTCGGCGCCCTGCTCGATCCAGGCCTTGATGATCTGAACCTGCTCCGGGTGGAGCGGACCGGTGGGCGGCATCTGTAGCCCGAAATCGGATCCAGACACGCGATGATACAAGAAACTGTTTTCTACGCTCCCAGGCATCACGCGGCGGGCGCCGGGCTTCAGGACGGAGCTTCTGCGGTCGACACGCAGCCCGTTATTCTGCTTCTTCGGCCCGTGGCAACCGACGCAGTTCTGGCGGAAGATCGGCTGCACGTCGCGGGCGAAGTCCACTTTTGCGGGCGTTTGCGGAAACGCTTGCGGAAGCAGGCAAAGGCCGGCGATGGCGGAAGCGGCTAACGATCTGTACACTGATACCCTCCGGGGCGAGCTTTCGTTTCGAGATGCGGTTGCGTGCGCTGGGCAACCCCTGAAACTGCCGCGACACCCGGCGTCATGCCATTGTAGCTGAGCGGCTCCCGGAACACCAGGAAATTGGAGAAAGACGGAATGCCGCGTACGAGGCAGCGCAGCTGCATCCAAGAGGTTCGATGCAGCGGGGCTGAAGCCCCGCGCCGGCTAAAGCCCGCCCTCCAATACACCTGATAAACTCAGTAGAACCTCATGCGAAAAATCGGACTTTTGTATGGCATGGAAGCGACTTTTCCGCCCGCCCTGGTGGAGCGCATCAACGCGCTGGCGGTGGATGACGTGCGCGCGGAAAGCATTGTCGTGGGCGGAGTCGGGATGGCACAACCCAGCGGCTATCGGGTGATCGTCGACCGCATCTCGCAGGATATTCCCTTCTATCGCTCGTACCTTAAAAATGCGGTGCTTGGGGGCACCATGGTCATCAACAATCCGTTCTGGTGGAGCGCCGACGATAAATTTTTCAACTACGCGCTGGCGGAACGCATCGGCGTGGCAGTACCCCGTACGGTACTGCTGCCGCACAAGCAGCATCCGCCGTCTACCACCGAGCGCTCCATGCGGAATCTGCGCTACCCGCTCAATTGGGATGAGATCTTCGCTTATGTCGGCTTCCCCGCGTTTCTGAAACCGCACGCCGGCGGCGGCTGGAAGAACGTCTACAAGGTGGACAACCCCCAGGAGCTTTTCGCGGCGTACGATCAGACCGGCGATCTCTGCATGACTCTGCAGAAAGCCGTAAACTTCACGGATTATTTCCGCTGCTACGTGATCGGCCAGGAGAAGGTGTGGGTGATGCGCTACGATCCCAAGCAGCCGCACGAAAATCGCTACGTGAAAAATCCGCCGCCGATCGAGCCGGCCTTGTATGCGCGGGTGGTGGGCGATGCGCTGAAGCTATGCCGCGCGCTGGGCTACGACATGAACACGGTCGAGTTCGCCGTCGAAGATGGGGTCCCATACGCCATCGATTTTTTGAATCCCGCGCCGGACGCCGACGTGCACTCGGTGGGCCCGGAGAACTTCGAGTGGATCGTCAACGCCATGGCTGAACTGGCTATCCAGAAGGCGCTCAGCGAGCGAAACCCCGCTGGCGATTTCCACTGGGCCAGTTTCCTTGGAGGGCGGGGCTGAGCCGCAAATACTACTCCAGTGGGCGATTTTGCCGATTTCGGGCCGTTTTTTTCCGGGGGCATGCGGCTGCGCACATAGGCGGAGTCTTTTTCGATGGGTAGGAGTGTGCAAGGTGGAAGCGGCGGTCAAGGATACCCAGGCCCATATGTGCCGATGTGCCGGTGGAAGCGGCGGTGCGGGGCCGCAGAGTAAATGAGCACTTCCTCGGCAGAGTGCGGCGGCCTTGCGAGAGCAGCATATCGTCATGAGGCGCTCTCTTTCAGACGTCGATAATCTTGTGGGCGAATAGCTGCCGTTCAAAGTCGCCCAGCGAGAACTTGCTCCGACCGCGGATGCTATCCTCGACCAGGCGCATCAGCGCCGAGGCGGCGATCAAATTGACGCTCCGGATGGGAGATACCGACAGCGCATCCGTCAGCTTCCTCAAATCCGCTTCTTTGAAGGATGACCCAACTACGACGAAGTAGAGCTTCTCGAACCCTTGACCCTGCAATTCTACGCCGTGGTGTTGCGCGTATTCCAAGAACTTCCGATCTTCTGTTCCCAAAACATAGCCCGCCGAACGAACCTTTGCGTCGATGATGACCGCAAAGCGTTCCTTCCGGGCGAGGGCTAAGACATCCGCGTTCCTGCCCGTACCTTGGCCTAATTGAGCAATCTCAAAGCCCAGGCAACGAAAGGCGTCAGCGGTTCGCCGCTCAAAGATCGTGCAGACTGGCTGTTCGCTGAGCTCGAATGGTGGCCTGTCGCCACGCGCAAGAACATCCAGATATTGCAGGGACGCCGGAAGGAACGGTGAAAGGACGGCCCGGCGCGAGCGGCTGACGATGGCTCGCCAGCACCGTCCGCCTTCGAAACACGCCATCCCGCGAAGCCCATGATGGTCCGCAGCTCGGGCCGTTGGTTTGCCAACCAGTGTCGAAAACGTTGTTGAAACTCCTCCAGCCACCCGTCGAATCTGGTTCCGACAGTGTGGGTTCTCGCGCCAAGCTCCCGCTGTGCTCCTCGAAGTTGGCGTTCGTTCGGGACGGACTGAATGTGAAGACATATTTTCGCATAGTCGCTAAATACCTGGTCGTCGTCTAGCCTGGTTTGATTGAACAAATTCGGCTCAAGTCCCGCTTCTTGGGCGAGTTCTGTATAACCACCTTTCCAGAAATGGTACTTGACCTGGGCCTCAGTGACGCCGGAGGTTTTTTGAAAGAGCCCTTTACCCGGAGCCATGCCATCGTTCTTGGCTGCGCAGGCTCGGAACAGGTCGACGATTTCTTCGCGGTTTGGGCGTCTTGTGGATGTCTTGTTAGCGCCGCTCATAACAGTCTCCTCAAATCGCGATCTTAGTTTCTATCGCGTCATAATCGGCATGTATGTCACCGTTGCCGGCCTCGAGAAGCCCTGCAGCCGTCAATGCCTGGACGTCGGCATGCACATTGCTGTAATCGCGTTCCAGCGCCTTTGCCAGAGCGCGCACGCTAGTGACATGGTGCCGACGGACGTAACGTAACAGTTCCATCCGTTTGCCGGTCAGGACACGGGCAAGGGCGTCCCAACTTTCGAACGCCAAGTGACGCTCATGAAAGGTACGGCCACGCTCGGCGCGGTGCCACGCATCGACGAATCGGCGCGTGGCATCCTCTTCCATCGCGCCGCCGACCGTGACGTTCACTTTACTCATTGGTTACCTCGCAGGGCCCGCACGTCGGACCAGAAATCGGCGATCAATTGCTCGACCGTGGTGAGATGATACCGTGTTTCGCGACCTTGAAAGTGCCGGTGATCGCCCTTGCCGCGTTCATTGTCGTACCCCACCTCGCGAACTCCCGGACGGCCGTAGAACAGACGATATTTCAGTCCGTGGCCGGAGGGCGGAACTGGCGACGGAACACGCCAGAGCACCATTTCCACGATCGCGCCGTCATCGTATTCAATGCGCTGGTGGAAGAGCAACTCGGCCTTCGCCAAGCTTTATGATGGCATCGGATACCACATGGTGTCAAGGACCATATGGTGTCGTTACTGCTCCCGGCGCACGTACTCAAACTCGAATGGCATGCCGTGGATGCCCGTCGTCGGCTTGGAAATCCAGTGCGCGATTTTGCCGATTTCCGGCACTCCTTTTTCCGGGGGCATGAGGCTGCGCACGTAGGCGGAGTCTTTTTCGCCGGGCAGGAATTCGTCGCGGCGCTCACTCCATTGCTCCGGAGTGAGGCGATGGCCGGCCGGGTCGAAGCGGTGTGCCGCATACGCGCCGATATGCCGATGGAAGCGGCGATCGGGGAGACGGAGCTGGTACGGGATTTCGTGCTCGGCGATCACGCGATTCCACCGGTCCAGGCATTTTTCGCAATCCTCTATATATGAGTCGCGCAGCACTTCGTTCATGGCGTTGCGCAGCGGAATTTGCTCGCCGGCGACGGCGTAGGCGCCTTCGAGCGCCAGGTGATCCGCATATTTGGGCTCCTGCGCGCGGCCTTTCATGCCGGCGCTGAAGAAGCTGGCGGCGTTGCTGGAGACTTCGCCGCCGAACAGATCCAGGCTCAGGCTGAACCACAGGTTGATGTACTTCTGTATGGTGGGCAGGTCGATGGCGCCCTGGCGGCGGATGTCATCGTCGCCGGTTTCGCGCATCAGCTCGCAGGCGCGCCGTACGACGCGGCGCACGCCCGATTCGCCTACGAACATGTGATGCGCTTCCTCGGTGAGCATGAAGCGGGTGGTACGCGACAGCGGATCGAAGCCGCTTTCGGCCAGCGCCAGCAACTGATACTTGCCATCGCGGTCGGTGAAGGTGGTGAACATGTAGAACGACAGCCAGTCTTCAATCGGCTCGTTGAAGGCTTCGAGGATGCGCGGCTTGTCGTTCGATCCGCTGCGGCGTTCGAGCAGTTCTTCGCTTTCCTCGCGGCCATCGCGCCCGAAATAGGAATGCAGCAGGTAGACCATGGCCCACAGGTGGCGGCCCTCTTCCACGTTCACCTGGAAGAGATTGCGCAGGTCGTACATGCTGGGGGCGGATTGGCCGAGGAGGCGCTGCTGCTCCACGCTGGCCGGTTCGGTATCGCCCTGGGTGACGATCAAACGGCGGAGCATGTTGCGGTATTCGCCGGGGACTTCCTGCCATACGGGCAGGCCGAGGTGATCGCCGAACCCCACGCGGCGATCGTGTTCGGGCGGGGCGAGGAAGATGCCCCAGCGGTAGTCGGGCATCTTCACGTAATCGAAATGCGCCCAGCCGCCGGGTTCGACGGAAGTGGCGGTGCGCAGATAGACATCGTCCGCCTGAAAACCTTCGGGGCCCATGTCGCTCCACCACTGCATGTAGTTGGGGAGCCAGTGCTCGAGCGCGCGCAGGAGGCGCTTATCGTTTGAGAGGTTGACGTTATTGGGAATGCGTTCGTAGAGAGACATTCAGGTTCTCCGCCAGTTGAATTGAGGGCGCTCGGGCTTGCCATAGAGCGTGAGCGCGCCGCGTTCGCCGGTGGCATTGGGGCGCGAGAAGATCCAGTTCTGCCAGGCGGAGAGGCGGCCGAAGACTTTGGCGTCGGCGTTCTCGGCGCCGGCGAAGCGGAGATTGGCCTCCATGCCGGTAAGGGCATCGGGCGAGAGGCTGGCGCGTTCCTCGATGGCCACGCGCAGCTCGTCTTCCCAGTCGATTTCATCCACGGCGGCGGTGACCAGGCCGGCTTGTTGGGCGGCATCGGTGTCGAAGGGTTGGCATGCGGAGAGGATCTGATCGACGCGCGCGGGATCGGCCAGGAAGCGAACCTGCAGGCGCGAGGGGCCGTGGGTCATGGGGAGCAGGCCGCCATTGAGCGGAGAGGATGCCATGCGCACCGCGCCTTCGGAATCGCGCAGCATGTAGATGCGGTCCGCGGCCAAGGCAATTTCAAGCAGGCTGCCGGCGAAACAGGAGCCTCGATCGACGACGGCGAACAGGCTGCGCGCGGTCAGATCGAGGCGGCGGAGGGTACGCGCCATCAGCAACAAAGTTTCGTTAGCCAGCCAATCGGTGCGGTTTTCGTAGAGCGCGCGATCGGCCTGACGGACGGCTTCCAGATCGCCGCGGGTTTTCAGGATGATGAGACCGATTTCGTCGTAGTGGAAGCGGAGGCGGAGCAGGGCATCGTCAAGTTCGCGGAAGGCGCGCAATGGCGTGTAATCCGTTCCTGCTTCGATGGTCAGCTCGGCGGTGCGGGCGCTGCGATGGAGCTGCAGTTGCACGTGGCGGTAGCGCACGGCGTCCGTTTCGACATCGGGATCGAGCGCTTCGAGGGCGATGCCGGGGCCTTTCGGCTGCGGGTCCTGCGCGGCCAGGGCGAGGGCGCGCGCGTGGACGGCGTCCGGAAATCGGCTACGCGGGAAAACGCCATCCACCAGCCGCCAATCAACAGCGCGTTTGCCTTTGATGCCTTCGGCGAGAGTGGCGAAAACATCCGCCAGATCGCGGCGCACTTTGCGCTTATCCACAACGCGGGTGAGCCCGCCAGTGCCCGGCAGGACGCCCAGCAGTGGCACTTCGGGCAGACTGACGGCGGAGTTGCCGTCATCGACCAGGTAAATCTCTTCGCAGGCCAGCGCCAATTCATAGCCGCCGCCCGCGGTGGTGCCGTTGCAGGCGGCGATGTAGTGCTGGCCGCTGTGGGCGGAGGCGTCCTCGATGGCCAGGCGGGTTTCGTTGGTGTATTTGCAGAAGTTAACCTTGAACCCGTGGGTGGAAGTGGCCAGCATTTGGATGTTGGCGCCCGCGCAGAAGACGCGGTCGAGGCCGCCGGTGACGATGACGGCACGCACTTCGGGATGTTCGAAGCGCAGGCGCGTGACGGCGTCGGCGAGTTCGATATCCACGCCGAGATCGTAGGAATTGAGCTTCAGCTTGTAGCCGGGAACCAGCGGCGATTCTTCGGCCACGGCCAGCGTCAGCGTGGCCAGCGGCGGCTCGATGGAGAGGCGCCAGTGGCGGTATTCATTCGGATGTGTTTCGAGCGCGAACCCAGCGGAGCAGCTTGGCCCCATATATTTTTATTGTACGGCGGACGGCGGGGCGACTGGCGGCGCGCGATCTTGCCGGCGGGTCTGCCCACTATACTGACGATAGGGACAGGACCATATGAATACGCTCTGCAGAATTGGGACGATAGTTTTCTTAGCGTTGGCGTCACACCCGGCACCCGCGCAAACCAGCAGCCCGGATGCAGCCACGATGCAGGCACTGCTATCCGAGGTGCGGCAGTTGCGGCATACGGTCGAGAGGACCGTAACGCTGGGCCCGCGCATCCAGATCCTTTTGCAGCGCGCGCAGTTTCAGGACCAGAAAGTTGCCCGCATCTCGCAGCAATTGGATGAAGTGCGCAAGCAGATCGCCGCCGAAACGGCGCGACAGAATAACGCCAATGACCGGCTGGCCAAAATCGAACAGGATATTTCGAACGAAAGCGATCCGGAACGGCACAAGCAATTGGAGGATTTGCGGTCGACGTTAAAGATGGTGGCAGGGAACGGTCCCGATCAGCAACTGAGAGCCCATGAAAGCGAGCTTTCCAATGCGCTCGAAATCGAGCAGGGCTCGCTGAATGAACTCAACGAAAAGCTGGATGCATTGGAGCGGCAATTGGAAGCGCCGCCTGCCGCCAGCGAGGCAGGGAAGCCGCGGTAGCTGGTCAGGCGGGCCGACGTGGACGTCGGCCGCAGGACTGGAGTCCTGCCCCACTCTGTACTTTGCATCACGACCCACGTGCACGTGATGGCGGAGCCTACATAATGTGGGATCTAACGCCGGCAATTTAAGATATACTAGTCTTTAAACGCTTTAATCCACCCGCCCCCAAGGCTGGCTTTATGATGCTGCTCTTCAATGAAGCTAAGGCGACCCAGGCCGCCGCGCGTCTTTTGACCCTCCGCGGTGGAACCATGAGCTATGTGAAGCTCATCAAGCTTCTGTACCTGGCCGACCGCGAAGCCCTCATTCGCTGGGGACGCCCTATCACCACGGACCGCTACATATCCCTGGACAACGGCCCGGTGGTCAGCCGGATGTACGATTTGATTCGAGATGAGCCGCCGCCAAATTCTTTCCGGATCTGGCCTAAGTTTATCTCCAACCCGGAGGATTATGAGGTTCGACTGCTGGGCGATCCCGGTAGCGGAGAGCTGTCCTCTGCGGAGCGGCAACTGATCGATGAAATCTTCGCGCAGCATGGCCACCAGAACCGGTGGACCGTCGTGGACTACACGCGGAGCCTACCGGAGTGGACCAATCCAGATGGAGGCGCGTTGCCCATCGAGTACTGTGACATCCTGAAGGCCGCTCACAAGACCGCGGATGAAATCGCCGCGATAGAAGAAGCGCTGGACTCCGCAGCCCTCGTCGAACGAGTCCTTGTTTAGTGAATGGTTTAGTGACTGGTTTAGTGAATGCAACCTTCCCATATACGGGAAGGGGGGACCACATGACAATCCGAAACAGCCGCTTTGACAGCGTCTGCATCAAAGCGACCGGTTCGTACGTTCCGGACAAGATTCTGACAAACGAAGAGATCGTCGGAGACCTTCCAACCTCCGCGGAGTGGGTCGTAGAAACTCTGGGCATCCGCCAGCGGCGTGTCGCGCAGCCGGAGGAATGCACATCCGACCTGGCTGCCTGTGCCGGCCTGAAGGCGATAGCCGCGGCGGAACTGGAGCCGAACGAAATCGACCTCATCATCGTGGCCACCTCCACACCGGACCGCAAGGCGCCCTCATCCGCATGCATAGCGCAGAGGAAAATGGGCGTGCGGAACGGATGCCCGGCGTTCGATGTGTCCGCGGTATGTTCCGGGTTCCTATACGGCATGACCATTGCAGGTCAATTCATCCAGAATGGCGTATACGACCATGTGCTGGTTATCGGCGCCGACACCTTCTCCAAGGTGACAAATTGGAATCACCGCAACTGCGTCTTTTTCGGCGACGGCAGCGGCGCTGTGGTGCTGGGGAGGGACCATCGTGACAATGGGCTATTCTCCAGCCTTCTCTTCGCCGACGGCGAGGGCATGGATGATTTCACGATCTTCCCGACGGACGCCTACTTCACGATGAACGGGAGGGCGGTTTATGAGAAAGCGACAGCCGCGCTGCCCGAGAGTATTCAGCAGATTCTCTGCGTGAACCGGCTGCGACTCGAAGATGTTTCGATGATCATTCCGCATCAGGCTTCCACGCACGTGCTCAAGCGCGCCGCTGAGATACTCGGTGTCCCATATTCCCGCATACAGACGAATCTGGATTTATACGGGAACACCGCCAGCGCATCAATCCCGCTGCTGCTCGACCAGGTAAATCGCCGCGGACTCATCCACAAGGACGATCTGCTGCTGTTCGCCGCCGTCGGCGCCGGGTGGACCTGGGGCGCAACCTTGTACCGATGGTGACGGTGCGGGTAGCGCCAGAAACGTCCGGCTGCGGCCACCGCGGGCCGCGGGCCTGCCCACGCGCCTGCCGCACTATGCGCCCGCCACGCGGGCGAGCAAGCGGCGGCAACCTTCTTGAAACGTGCCGGGCTCGGTGAGCAGACTTAGCACCAGATAGGCCTCGGATTCGAAATCGTAAAAAAAGCCGGGCTGGACCAGGATATTGTCTTGCTGCAGAAGGTCCAGCGCCCATTCTTCCTCTCGCCGGATACGCGGCAGTTGTACCGTCGCGCACCAGCCGCCTTCGACTGCCAGTGTGCGGCAGGGCGATTCGGCGCTGATAGCGGATGCAAGAAATTCGAGATTGGCACGCCCGCGAGCAGCGATCTGCTGTTGGATATGTTTGCCCAACTCCAACAGGCGCGAAGCGGCGTGCTGCACGGGCGTGCCGACGGAGAGATACGTATCGGCGATCCACTCCAGCTTGTCCCTGGCGGCGGCGCGCGCGGCGGCGGGCCCGGAGATCACGATCCAGCCAAGCTTCATTTGCGGTAACCCGGCGACCTTGGAGAGCCCGCTCATGGAAAATGAGAGCGTCTCGCTGGAGCCAGCCAGCGTGCGCACGCGCGCGCCGTCGCCGGTTAAGGCATAATCCGCAAAGACCTCATCCGATATGAGGGCAATTCCGCGCGTCTGGATGAAACGCAATTCGTCGCGCTTGAGGAAAGATCCGGTCGGATTGTTCGGATTCACCAGCACGATAGCCCGCGTGAGCGGCGTGATAGCGGCCGCCAAGGCATCGCAGTCGATAGACCAGCCACCGTGATACACCAGCGGATACGAAACCACCCGCAGCGATTCCATAGTCGCGAGAAATTCGAATAACGGATACGATGGGCGCGGCACCAGCACTTCGTCTCCCGGATCGGCCAGCAGCTTGAACAGGTACGCGTAGGCTTCGCTGGTGCTGGCCGTAAGCAGGACCTGGTCCGGCGCGACCGGGCAGCCTGCCTCTGCGTAATAGCGGCACACGGCTTCGCGCGCAGTCAATAATCCGGCGGGCTGTGGATCGTACCGCAGCGCGCGCGGATCGGCCAGCGCCTCCGCAATTTCGACCGGATACGAAAAACCGGCGCGCGTGGGATTGGATTCGGTCAGATCCAGAATCGCGGCGCCCGCGCGGCGCTTGTCGGCCAGCACGCGCGTGAGCTGGTTGGGAGACTGATCCCAGTGAAATCGGGCTGAAAACATGTTTTGATAGGGTTGATTATATGGCTTTTCGCGGAGTAGATTACTTTGCCGTCGATTCGTTGTTTAACGAACAAGAACTGCTGGTGCGGCAGACGGCGCGCCAATTTGTGGATGAGCGGGTGCTTCCGGTCATTCGCGATTGTTATCGTGAGGCGCGGTTCCCGAGCGAGCTGGCACCCGAAATGGGCCGGCTCGGCTTTTTCGGCGCCAACCTGGAAGGGTACGGCTGCGCGGGCATGAGCAACGTGGAGTACGGGCTGATCATGCAGGAACTCGAGCGCGGCGATTCCGGCGTGCGCAGTTTCGTCAGCGTACAGGGCGCGCTGGTGATGTATCCCATTCATACATACGGGTCGGAGGAACAGAAGCAAGCCTGGCTGCCGCGCCTGCAAAGCGGCGCCGCGGTGGGATGCTTCGGACTTACCGAGCCGGACTTCGGCTCGAACCCCGCCGGCATGCGCACCACGGCGCGGCGCGACGGCGGCGATTGGATTCTAAACGGCGAGAAAACGTGGATCACCAATGGCACGCTCGCGGACGTGGCTATCGTGTGGGCGCGGGCGGAAGAAGGCATCCGCGGATTCGTGGTGGAGAAGGGCACGCGCGGCTTTACGTCGTCCGATATTCACGGCAAATGGTCTATGCGCGCATCGGTGACGTCCAGCCTGGCGCTGGCCGATTGCCGCGTGCCCGCGTGCGCCATGCTGCCGGGAGCCAAGGGACTCAAGGGCCCGCTGGGCTGTCTCTCGCAGGCGCGCTACGGCATCGGTTGGGGCGTGTTGGGAGCGGCCATGGATTGCTATGAGACGGCCCGCCAGTACACCATCTTGCGCAAGCAGTTCGACGACAGGCCGATCGCGTCGCATCAACTGGTGCAGGAGAAACTGGCGTGGATGATTACCGAGATCACCAAGGCGCAGTTACTGGCCGTGCAGGCCGGCCGGCTGAAGGATCAAGGCAAGCTGGAGCCGGCGCACATCTCCATGCTGAAACGCAACAACGTGGCCATGGCTCTCGATTGCGCGCGCCTGAGCCGCGACCTGCTGGGCGCCAACGGAATCACCGACGAGTATCCCATCATGCGCCACTTATGTAACTTGGAGACGGTTAAGACCTACGAAGGTACCGACCACATACATACGCTGGTAATCGGAGAAAGGGTGACGGGGATCGCTGCTTACAAGTAGGTTGTAGGTCGTGGGTGATGGGTGGTGGGTCGGCGCGGTCACCCACAACCCACCACCCCTAACCCACCACCGTCCCGCACATGTGGCTTTACGCTCTCACTATCCTGGTCAGCGCGTTTCTGCTGTTCCAGGTACAACCGGTCATTGCGCGCATCATTTTGCCTTGGTTCGGCGGGTCGGCGGCCGTGTGGACTACGTGCCTTCTGTTTTTTCAGACGGTATTGTTACTCGGATACTTGTACTCGCATTGGCTATACCGTAAGCTTCGGCCGCGCGCGCAGATGTTGGTGCACAGCGGGCTGTTGGCAGCGAGCCTGCTGGTGCTGCCGGTCTGGCCGGCGGCGTCCTGGAAGCCCGCGGGCGGCGAGGACCCCGCGTTGCGCATCCTGCTGCTGTTGGCCGTCACTGTAGGGCTGCCGTATTTTCTGCTTTCGACCACCGGCCCGTTATTGCAAGCCTGGTACGCGCGCCGTTATCAGGGCGCGATGCCGTACAGGCTCTATGCGCTATCGAATGCCGGCTCGATGTTTGCCCTGATCAGTTACCCGGTGTTATTCGAGCCGCGGTTCGGCACACACCAGCAGGCCGCCGGGTGGAGTTGGGCATATGGCGTCTTTATCCTACTGTGTGCCGTGACTGCGTGGCTGGGAAGAGAAGGCGGCACGGCGCAACCGGAAGCCGCTCTGGACGACACAGCTCTGCCGCACCGGACATTCTTCTGGATCGCGTTGCCTGCGTGCGCTTCTATCCTGCTGTTAGCCATTACTAACCACCTGGCGCAGAACGTAGCTGCCATTCCTTTTCTTTGGATACTGCCGCTGAGTCTCTACTTACTGAGTTTCATACTGTGCTTTGAAAGTTCCTGGTGGTACCGGCGGACGACATTCCTTGGTTTGTTCGCGGTGACCGTAGGGAGCATGGCATATGCGCTTTCGGGGGAGTTCCAGAATAACCCAGTGAAGGTCATGATCCCGTTCTTCGCCGCGGGCTTATTTATATGCTCAATGGTCTGCCATGGGGAGTTAGCGCGCCTGAAGCCGCATCCCGGCCGGCTGACATCTTTTTATGTCATGATCGCGCTCGGTGGCGCACTGGGCGGGTTATTCGTGGCCCTGATTGCGCCGCACGTGTTCTCCGGATTCTACGAACTTCCGATAGGCCTGGCGGCGTGCGCATGCGTGGTGCTGGCGGTATTGCGTGCCGATCCGGAGAGCGTGCTGGCAGGACCGTGGAAGCGACCCGCTCCATTGGGCGCGGCGCTGCTGACGCTGGCGGTGATGGGATACCTGGGATTCATCATCAGGGAGACCGGCAAGAATACGCGCGTGATGATGCGGAATTTCTATGGCGGCTTGCGCGTTTTCGATGACACAGCCGATGACACCGATGACCCGGTCCGCAGATTGATGCACGGCACCATCACGCACGGCGATCAATACCTGGCGCCAAGTCTCCAAGGCCGGCCCACGACTTACTACGGGCCGCATACCGGCGTCGGCCGCGCCATCAGGCAGCTACAGCAAAACGGTCCCGTGCGCGTGGGCGTGATCGGACTGGGAACCGGCACGCTGGCAGCTTACGGCCGCGCGGGCGACTATTTTCGTTTCTATGAAATCAATCCGCTGGTGGTACGGATCGCGAATACGGAGTTTACATTCCTCAAGATATGCAAGGCGCGCCGGGACGTGGCCCTGGGCGACGCGCGCCTGTCGCTCGAGCGGGAACCGCCGGAGAATTTCGATGTACTGGCGGTGGACGCGTTCTCGAGTGATGCTATTCCGGTGCACCTGCTCACGCGCGAGTCATTCGAATTGTACTTCCGGCAATTGAAGCCGAATGGCGTGTTGGCGGTGCATGTGTCGAATAAGCATCTGGTTTTGACTCCGGTGGTGAAGCTGGCTGCCGTTTCGCTCGGAAAGGATGCGCGGCTAGTGGAATCCCAGGACGAGGAGAACGACGTGTTCGCGTCCAGTTGGGTGCTGGTAACTGCCAGTCCGGTTGTATTTGAGGGGCCGCTGCTGCGCGGGGCGGCGCGCGCGGTGCCCACGCCGCGAAATATAAGAATGTGGACGGACGACTACAGCAACTTATTCCAGATCTTGAGATAGCCGTGAGGCGGCCGTGCGGCGGCACTTTCGGGCAGACGGGCGGGCAGACGGTCAACCCCCGGACCGGTGCCGCCATATACACATAACCAGCTTTGGGCTATTATTGCTAGGTGTGTAGAATTATATGAAGATCCCCGGATCTCTAGCCCTTAAGCTCTGTTTATGTGTGGTTGCGACTGCGCCATTAGCCCTTCCGACCACCACGCCGACGCTGTCCGCGTCGCCCAGCGCCGTTATTTTTCAATACAACACATCCGAGCCGGTGCCCGTGCCGGTGTTTGTCAATATTACCGCCAGCAACGGGACTTCGCCCGTCATCCAGGCAACCGTGACGCCTGCTGCCGGCACTCCCACAACGCTTTTTCCAGCGCCGCCGATCAACGGCGACCAGATGCAGGTAATTTACGACACGAATGTGTTATATGAACTGGTCAGCCAGCCAGGCGTATATAGCGCTACCGTTACGGTCAGCGCGTCCGGGTTCACTCCCCTGCAAATCCCCGTCACGTTTAATGTCGGCGACACACTGTCGGTTGCGCCCTCTCCTACCGCGCTGACATTCAATCTGCCGGGCTCCACCTTCCAGACAATCCAACTCACCGGCAACGGCGACGCGTCCATCAGCTTCTCGCTGATTGCCGCTACCGCGAGCGGCGGAAACTGGTTGACCGCAACCGCCAGCACCTCTTATACTCCGGCCGTGGTAACCGCCACAGCCAACTCAATCAATTTACCGGGAGGCACTTATCAGGGATCTATAACGGTGACTCCCGCGGTCGGCGGCGCGTTGGTAATTCCTGTAACGCTGCAAGTCGGACCGAATACCCTGACGGCCAGCCCAACGACCTTTGCATTTACTTATACGCAGGGTGGAACCGTCCCCGCGGCACAGGTGTGGCAGTTGAACAGCCCTCTGTCAAACGATACCTATATCGCCGGAGCCACCAGCACCGGAAATTGGCTACTGGTGAACGGAGCCACGGCGAACGTATCCGGAGCTTTGCCCGCGATGCTGAATGTGACGGTCAATCCGGCGGGCCTGGCGCTCGGGAATTACCAAGGCTCAGTGACGGCCACTGACGCGGCCGGCGGAATACAAACTGCCACCGTCACCCTGGCGGTCACCGGCCTTTCGAGTGTCGTCAATCCGACTTCGCTGGTGTTTGTGGCGCAAGCCGGAGGGCCGGCACCCGCGCCGCAGGTCGTGTATGTAGAGGGCTTTGGCGCCGCAACATTCACCGCCACGATATCGGGAGCATGGCTATCGGTGTCTTCAACCAGCGGACCGGCGCCCGTCCAATTGACCATTTCCGCGAATCCCACGGGCTTAGCGGCAGGCACTTACAGCGGCACGGTGGAAATCGATGTGGAGACGCACGTTGCCAATATCGAAGTTACACTTGTCGTATCCGCGAACCCGGTGCTTACTGTAAGTCCGGGCTCGTTTATCTTTACTTATAACGGCGGCAGTCCGCCGCCGCTGCCTGAGAATCTGGCGGTCAGTGCCAGCAGTGGATCGTCACAGAGCTTTTCTGTTGCCCCGGGAGTGCCGTCCTGGTTACAGGTAGGGCCATCTGAATCCAGCCAGAACACTCCAGCTAACCTGGCGATTACCGTGGCTCCGCAGACGCTGCCTACCGGCACCTACCTGGCGCAAGCTATTCTGACTCCGAGCGGATCGGGCGTTGTTCCCGTTACCGTACCAATACTGGTGTTAATTGGGAACGCGCCGGCGGTGGTTCCCAGCATGACGTCGCTGGCGTTTAGCGCTTCCGCGGGCGCGGGGCCGCAAAACCAGACAGTCCAGGTCAGCGCGAGCTCGCCCACCTCTTTCGCCGCCGTTGCCACTACGGTAACCGGCGGCGATTGGCTTTCCGTCACTCCTGCTAACGGAACAGCAAACCTGGTAACACCATTGACTGTCACTGCCGATGCCAGCAGTCTGGGAGGCGGGACCTATCAAGGCACAGTCACACTGACCACCTCCGGGGGAGTGGTTTCGCAGATTGCGGTCACCTTCACGGTTAGCGGCACCAGCGCGCCATTCAACGTCAGTCCCACCACACTGGCATTTGTATACACGCAGAACGGACCCGTTCCAGCGGCGCAGAGTTTGCAGATCACCGGTTCGCAGAGCTTCACCGCCGTCGCCGCTACCACCAGTGGCGGCAGCTGGCTGGCGGTCACACCGGCATCGGGAACGAACAGCGCCACTTTGAACGTTTCAGTCACTCCCGCGTCCCTCGCGCCTGGCACCTACGGCGGGACGATTACGGTCACCCCGGCCGGCGGGGTGGCGCAAACGGTGAGCGTCACGCTGGCGGTCTACGCGCCATCGTCGCTGATCTCCACGCCCAGCACACTATCGTTTGCTTACAGCGGCAGTGGTCCTGTTCCGCCCGCGCAAATTCTCTCGATCACTTCGGGAGGCGCGGCCACCACCTTCACGGCAACCGCTTCAAGCAGTGGATGGCTTTCGGTGTCGCCCACCGCCACGACTTCCCCGGCCACCTTATCCGTTTCGGTGAATCCCGCCAACCTGGGCGGCGGGACCTATGACGGCTCGATTATTCTGACCGGCGAGTCGGGAACGCTCCAGTTGAGCATCGGCGTCACTCTCACTGTCACGGTGTTACCACCTACGATCCAGCGTGTGGTCAACGGGGCCAGTTACCTCTCAGGCAGCATAGCGCCGGGCGAGTTGGTAACTGTATTTGGTACCTCGCTTGGCCCAACCACCGGTGTGGGCGCGGCGATCGATAGTAACGGATACATTGAAGGCAGCCTCGCCAATGTAAGTGTCACTTTTAACGGTTACCCGGGACCCATACTGTATGTGAGCGCGGGACAGATTAATACCATCGTCCCCTACGAACTGACCGGTGCTACAGATGCCACGGTCGAAGTTACGTTTGGCGGCTCGCGGTCCAACTCGATGACCATTCCGGTAGTGCCGGCCGTCCCGGGAATCTTCAGCGCCGACGCGTCCGGTCAGGGCCCGGGCGCCATTCTGGACCTGAACTATCACCTGGTATCGGCCAGTAATCCGGCGAGCATCGGCCAGACCATTCAGATCTTTGCTACCGGCCAAGGGCAGACATCCCCGGGCGGCGTGGACGGGCTGATCGAGCCGAGTGTATTGCCGCTGCCCGTCCCTCTGGCGCCGTATGGCGTGAGTATCGGCAATATTCCGGCAGTGGTTCAATACTTCGGCGCCGCGCCCGGTCTGGTAGCGGGCGCGCTGCAAATAGACGCGGTGATACCCGTGGGTGTTCTTCCGGGGACAGCGCTACTGGTGATTTCGGTGAACGGCGTGGCCAGCCAACCTGGTATTACGGTGGCGATCCAGTGAGCAGGGAGGATGGGTGAAGGCCGCCAAAATAGCCGCGGTCTTTGCAGGACCATTACTGCACCACCGCCACAAATGCTGCTTGATAACTCCCCAGCAGCACCGTGCTCCCGCTCCCGCCGGCAGGCACCTGCACGACATCGTTATCGTGTGGGATCTGCGTTATGATCGCCGGAACTTGCTGTTCCTGCCCCGCAGCCACCGTCTTAATAATAGTCAGACCGCTACTTGCAGCCGTAAGCCCGTTCGTCCAGTTTTGATTCGCGCCGATAAATTTAGTAGCTGCGGCCCCGGCCACTACCGTGGCACCGATAGTCACGTAATTCAATATCCGGCCCCAAGCGGATTTTCCGGGCTTCGCGTTCAGCACGGTGAACGCCGACTGGAACGACAGCGGAGTGACCTGATGCTGAATCATCAACTGGTATAGCTTGCCGATGCTGATCTGCTGTGCGGACGGAGAGGTGATGCTGACGAGCCACGGCACGTCGCCAGACTTCAGCGTGGCTTGTGGGCTGAAACTGGCGACCGTCTGGGCGGAGATGGCGGACGACAGCATCGCGGATAGGAGGAGAGATTTCATTGAACGCTGGGCACCAGCCATCCCATGGCCGTCTGGCACAGTGTCAAGGCCTCAAACGCCCGTTCCGACTCAGAAGCTAGCGGGCCGGGATGACTACCGGCCTGCGGGTTGAGCGCCTGAAGCGCATCGATGGCGGATTGCAGTTTGTCCAGGGCGTCCTTCACCACCGCCCTCCTTTGCAGACAGGCTGCTCACACGAGACGAAATGCCGGACTCCCACCGTACTTACTGGATCGTGATTCGTGAATAAGATCATCGGTGTAACTCCCCCTTTCCTTGTGAAGCTTATGCCGGTTGGGACTGTAAAGACTGTAATTCGGTCTGCATATTAGCGATTTCCTCCTGGAGCACCGCGGCCTGCGCCGCCGCCGTGCTCGGGACCGGCTGAACCACGAACTGGCCGGGAGAAAATGGCGTCCGGTTGACCACCGCGATCTGCCAGCCATCCGGGATGGGGTAAATCGGGACCGGGACCGTTACATACGCGCCTTTCGGGCCAACAGAGGGCGTGCCATTCTGCCACCAGAGACTCGGAATGTTGGTGGCGTTACCCGGCTCTACGGACCAGTTGAACTGCCCAGGATAGCCCACGCCGTAATTGCTATATGCCGAGACAGCCAACTGCGCAGCATTGTACGGCCCCGCAACGCCTTTCACGGTGATGTGCCAGAAGCGGCGCGTCTCGGTGCCCCAGTCAATCGCCGGCAGCTCGGGGTTAGAGTCCAGGACGAGCAAATGGCCCGCGAACGCCGGCACGAGTTGCAGCAGAGCGACCATTGCCTGGGCCGTGAGCTCATCGGTGATGTAGTTTGGTGGAACCGGTAAGACGACATTGCCGAGCTGCCAGCTCGCCACGGTCGGTGCGATGACGTATGGCGGGTAATTGTAAGAGCCGGGTATGTTCACCGGCGTCGCGATTACCAACGTATCGACATAGCCGCCGGTGACATTTGCCGGATCGAAGCACGGCACCGGGTTAGAGCCGGGCGAGTCGAACAATTGCACCGGCTGAGAAGGATTGAACGGCGGAGCCTGCACGCCTCCGTGCGCCGCCCGATAGTTGGCGCGCGCTGCCTGGAAATCCTGGCCGGTTTTCGTCGGCGTCGGGTTGAACAACGGGACAGCGTAGAAATCCGCGATCGGTACCTGGTTACTGGACATATTTATTTCCTCTAGTTGTGCCATACGTGAAGGTCTTCACCTACACGATACGCGCTTCGCTGCGGGATGCAGCGGGGCAGGCCGGGGCGGGGTTCTGCAAGATGCTGAAATGATTTGGGTTCGAAATTTTTGCGAGGCTTGTGACTGCGATCCCACTATTGGGGATGGCCGACGGGGACGTCGGCCGCAAGACTGGAGTCCTGCCCCACAATTGCAGGCTGCCTCACTGGGAGTTGCGTTAGGGCGAATAAAAGGCGAAAATGATGGGATGCCGGAACTCATTGGGATCGCGAAAATGGCCTCCCAGAGCGAACTGCTGGAGGCGAAGTTGCAGGTTCAGTATTTCGAAATCGGCGCGCGCAGCATACTCAATCGCACCAAGCCGAACATGCCTTTTGCGTGGACCATCAATCCCTACCGTGGTTGCGAATTTGGCTGCCAATATTGCTACGCGCGGTACACGCACGAGTTCATGGGGATGGAAGACGGGCGCGACTTCGAATCGAAGATTTACGCCAAGGCTGCGGGGCCGGAAATTCTGCGCCGCGAGCTGCGCAAACTGGATCGAGCCGAGGGGATTTCTATTGGCACGGCGACAGATCCGTATCAACCTGCCGAGCGGCGCTTCGGACGCACGCGCGCGATCCTGGAAGTCTTCACGGAGGAGAAGGGACGCCACTTGTCTATTACCACGAAATCGGACCTGGTGACCCGGGATATCGACCTGCTACGCGAAATAGGGCGCCGCAATGTGCTGGCAATTAATATCACAATCACCACGCTCAATCGCCGCCTGGCGCGCTGGATGGAGCCGCGCGCGCCGCGGCCCGATTTGCGGCTGGCGGCTGTGCGGGCACTGGCGGACGCCGGGATTATCGCCGGCGTTTTTCCGAATCCCATCCTGCCGATGATTACGGATCTCGAAGAATCGATGGACGCCCTGGCAGGCGCTGCGCGGAAGGCGGGCGCGCTGTATTTCGGCGGCGGGCCGCTGTTCCTGATGCCCTCGGCGAAGAAGATATTCTTCCCGTTTATCGAGCAGCGCTTTCCGAAACTGGCCGGCCGGTATCAGAGACTCTACGCGAATGGCGCGTATCTGAGCGGCGAGTACAAAGCACAGCTTCGGGAGCGGGTGGCGCGGGTACGCGAGCGGCACGGCCTGGCCTCCGCGCCCGTGGAATATCGCCCCGAGTTGTGGGAAGGCGAAGAGCAAGGCACGCTGTTTCCGATACAGTGAGATCTTAATATGGACCTGGCCGAATTCGATTTCGCCCTGCCCGAGGAGCTGATCGCGCAGACGCCGCTGGCGGACCGGGCGGGGTCGCGTATGCTGGTAGTGGATCGCGCGCGCGGCGCGTGGGAGGACAGGCTGTTTCGTGACCTGCCGAGCTTCGTTGGCAGCGGCGATTGCGTGGTATTGAACGATTCGCGCGTGTTTCCGGCGCGATTGTTCGGACACCGCGCGGGCGTGCACGCGCTGCCCATCGGCAAAAAGAATCCGGCGCGGCATGAATACCTGCAGGGCGAAGTGGAGGTGCTGCTACTGCGGCCGATAGACGGCGCGGCGCGGGATTGGGAAGCGCTGGTGCATCCGGGCAAGAAGATGCGGGTGGGGGAGAGGGTCCGGTTCGCGGAGGGTATCGAAGCGGAAGTGATCGCGCGCCGCGAGTTCGGCGAACGCACACTGCGTTTTCACGCGCGGGGCGATATTTACGAAGCTTTCGGGAAGATCGGACACGTGCCGCTGCCGCCTTATATCAAGCGGCGGGATGAGGCAGCGGACCGGGAGCGCTACCAGACCGTCTTCGCGCGCGAGAGAGGCTCGGCGGCTGCGCCGACCGCCGGGCTGCACTTCACAGCGGAAGTGCTGGAGGCCTGCCGGGCGCGCGGTGCGGAGATCGCTTTCGTGACGCTGCATGTCGGACTTGGCACCTTTCAACCCCTGCGCGGCGAGCATGCGGAGGGACAGCGCCTGCACTCCGAGCACTATGGCATTACAGCGGAGGCCGCCGCGCGCATGCGAGCCGCGCGACGCCTGCTGGCCGTGGGCACTACCAGTGTGCGCACGATCGAGAGCGCCATGCGCGGCGGCGGGTTGCGGGAAAGCGCCGGCGAAACGGATTTGTTCATCTATCCCGGATTTGAGTTTCGCGCAGTGGGCGCTATGCTGACCAATTTTCATTTGCCGCGCACCAGCCTTCTTCTGCTGGTGTGCGCTTTCGCCGGCAAGGACCTGGCGATGGCCGCCTACCGGCACGCGGTCGCGGCGCGCTACCGGTTTTATTCGTACGGGGATTGCATGCTGATCGTGTGATCGCTTACGCGGAGCGGGGCTGAAGCCCCACGCGGGCTAAAGCCCGCCCTCCTAACTTGCGTAGGAAGAGCTCCGCCAAGTTTAGGGCGATGGCCAATGCTAGCAGAAATGGCCAGAGGTCGAGCGTGGCAGGGATGGATCGTCCGGTGGAATTGAAGATGGTATTCAGCGGGGGATTGAAGCGGCCGCCGGTGGCATCGGCCACCTGGTGCAGCAACTGATCGTTGGAGCCGTATTCGAGCATCTCGTCTTCCTGGCGGTAGAAGCCCACCTCGGGAAAGGCGCGGGAGTCCGCTAGTGGACGCACACGGAATAACCCCTGGCGCGTGCCGATGCCCAGCCGCGCGCGATAATGTCCGGCGGCGATCTTGGCCACCTGCAGCGGCGATTGGAAACCGTTCGGTCCGAAGGCATAGATGTCCGGGATGGCGGCCGGCTCCGGAACGTCACGGCCAAGGCGATAATCCACGACCAGTTCGCTCGAGGCGCGATCGAACTCCGCGGCGGCTTCGCTCGATTCGGCGTGCGGCAGCAAGTCGCGAAAGATATTGGCCCAGAGCTTGTCGAATCCCGGCCAAGCCACCCAGTTCACGGCCCAGCGGTTCTTGGCATCGGAAGCGAACACGGCCGCGCGGCCCAGGCCATACTGCCAGCGCACTAGGAGGGGATCTTCGGCGCCGGCACGCAGGATCAGGTCGGTGGTAGGCCGGGCGAGGAAGCGCACGTAGCCGCGCAGGGGCGGCGCGGTCTCCATACCCACGCCGTCGAGGATTTCGGCGTGGCTCACCACTTCCGGACGCACGTCTTTCTCTACTGCGGTGGAGCCGGTGTGCTCCTGTACGTCACGCAGCACGATCTGCTCGAGGCCGGCGGGATCGTTGAGGAAATAAGAATTGCCTTGCGCGAGTTGCGCGACTTTTTCGAGGAAAGCACGGTTCACATCCTGCCCGAGGCCAACGGTCGAGATGGTGACATGGTTGGCCACGGCGTCCTTCGATAGCGTCATGCTGTCGCCCTCTTCGGAGATGCCGTCGGTGAGCAGCACGATGTGCTTGTAGATCGCCTTCGAGGTGAGGATCTTGCGGTAGGCTTCGGTAAGTGCGGGGGCGATCTGCGTGCCACCGTCGGGTGTGATGCCGGAGATGAGGCGCTTGATGGAAGCGCGGTCGTCGGCGCGGCGCAACGGGACGGACCACTGGAACGAGTTATCGAAAATCAGCACGCCGACCTGATCGACGGGCCGCAGGTTCTCGACCACGCCGACGGCGGCCTGGCGCGCCAGTTCCATCTTCTTGCCTTCCATGGAAGACGATTTGTCGATGATCAGGACGACGGCCGTGCCTTCGGGAGTACGCGGCGGCGCGATCTTCGCGGGCAGCGTGCGTTCAAGGGCGTCTTCTTCGGGCTTCTCCACGTAGACGTTGCGGTCGCCGCCGATCCAGAGGAGACCTCCGCCCTGCTTCACGAATGCTTCGAGAGCGGCTTTACGGGCCAGGGGGACGTTTTGCATGTCCCAGTTGTTGAAGATCACCAACTGAAAGCCGTCGAGTTTCTCCGGCGGGCCGGAAGGGGCGCGCTCGATATCGAACTGGTTCGCTTCGAGCGTGCGCACCAGGTGTTCTTCGGCCTGATGCGGGTCGTTCGAAACCAGCAAGACGCGCGGCCGCCGCAACGTGAGGGCGCTATCGAAACGCGCTTCACCCAGGCTTTGTCCTAAGCCAGGTGCGGTAATGCGGCCGGCCAATTGGATGGCGCCGGTGGCGGTGACACTGGCGTGCGCACGGAACTGGTTGGTACCGGCGCTGAGGCTCACATGGGTGGCGCCGAGCGGCTTGTTCTCGGCGGTCATTTCGACGGTGGCTTGCGCGGCACTGGGAGATTCGAGCGTAATATCGACGGGAAAACGCTCGCCGCTGAAGACCTGGGCGGGCATGCTGACGGAATCCAGAACCATCGTGGGACGGGGACGTCCGCCGAGCGGGATGACATCGATGGGCACACCGCGTTGCTGGGCCTGCCAGATGGCGCGCGTGACGCTGCCCAGGTTCTCGTTGCCATCCGAAATAAGGAGAACCCGCGGCACGAGGCCGGCCGGCAGAGTGGCCAAGCCTCCGCGGATGGCGGCTTCGAGGTTAGTGCCGTGGGCTGCCTGGCCTGGACTATACGCCAATTTCCAGGCCTGCCCGGTTCGTTCGGTGGGCGACGGGTTGCGCGGTGCGCGTGCGAACGGAAGGAGCTGCGTCCAGTGGCGGCCGCGCTTCTTCTCTACGGCGGTGGCAGTTGCGGACGCCGCGTCCAGATCGGCTGGGGAAACGCTGGCCGAAGTGTCCGCCAGGATGACCACGGCCACTTTGGACTCGTAGAATGTGACGCGCGGTTCGGCCAACGCCAGCACGATGGCCGCGATCGCGGCAGCCTTTACGGCCAGGCTGCCGCGGCGGGCGGAATCTGCGCCACTCCCAGGCGGCCCATAGGAGCGGCACCAGGACCAGCGGAATCAGCCATGGGTGAGCGAAGGTCATACGGTCACGAAGCCTTCCGCATGGCGGCGGGACGCCGGGTGACGCGCGCCGCACGACGGCGAAGACGGCCGTACAGGATCCACTCGGCGAGTAGTAACGCACCGCCGGCCAAGGCCAGCCACTGCCAGAGGTCGGTGGATTCCGCGAGCGGCGCGGCGAAGCGGGGAATGCCGTGGTGCGTTTCGGGAGGTACATCCCACTTGGATTCCCAGAGCTGAGGCAGCGTGAGCGAATAGACGTATTCGCGATCGCCGGCCAGCACGCGCACGGCGCCGGGTGTACCGCTGAAGAATTCGAGCGAACCACTGTGCAGCGTGAAGGGCACGGGGTTTCCATCGTCACCGACCACGCGCACACCGGACGGCGGCACATCGGAATCGAGTGAGACTTTCACCGTTCCTACGCTGCCGGCGGTCAATTCCCAGCGGCGGAAAATCTCGGGCGCCATCCAGCGCAGCAGGTTGGCGTAGAGCAGGGGTGTGGCCAGTTCGTAGCGCATGGCTGAAAGCGCCGGATGAAAGCCCAACACGACGGTTTTGGGCTTGCCGGGACGTGCCACGATGACGGGGCCTTCGGCTACTTCGGCGATTTTCAGATCATCGGGCGCCGCTTCGAAAACCGAAGCGGATTCCAGGCGCAGATCCTTGACGCGCAGCCCGGCACCGAGCGAGTGATCGGCTAGCCATCCGGTCAGGGGCGCGTCGGATACGCGCGCGCGCATCGGTATGGGGGAACCGCCGGACGGTGGATCGATCCAGATGGCATCCGAGGGCGGGGGAGTGGGGGGATGGAAACGGTCGAGGATGATGAGCTGGGCCGAAGTTTGGGCGGTGTATTCGGAAGGCGCGCGGAAGGTTGCGATTACTTGCGGGCTGGCGGCCAGGACCGGCCGCAACAGTTCGGGTTCGGCGGAATAAACCGTCACGCGCAGCGCCGGCTGGGCGGGCAGTTGGATTACCGCGAGGTCGTCGGCAGGGAACGCGTCGTGCGGGAGCAGTTGCACCTGCAGAAATCCGGCGGCGCGGCTGCGGAACTGGAAGCTGGTTTCGCGGCTGGCGCCAGGCGCGAGCGTGACGCGCTGGGAGCCGGCGGGCAGGGTGCCGGGACCGCCGGCAGACGGGCCGAAGGTGAGCGCGAGGGTGACGGTGCGCGGCGCCGCGCCGTAGTTGCGTAGCGATGCGTAGATCTCCCACACGTCGGAATCGGATGTGGAGCGGCGCGCCCCGATGCGCCGCAGCCCGCAATTTTCGACCGCATCGGGCACGCTTAGAAAGCGCAGATTGCGGAGGCCCAGCTTGCCCGGTTCGCGTTCGGCGAGCTTGTCGGTGCCGACGAAGACCACTTCTCCGGCGCGCCGGCCGCTTTGGTTTTGGATCTGGCGGGCGAAGGCCAGTGCCTGGTCAAGATTCAACGCCGTGGCGCCAGGTCGCGATTCGGCGATGGCCTGTGCGAGCTTTTTGCGGTCGGGTTCGAAAGCCGTGGCGGGCGTGGTGAGAGCATCGGCGCGCACCAGCATGATGCGGTCGCGCGCGGGGACGGCACGCACATAGGCGCGTGCGCGGTCGCGGGCGAGGCTCATTAATGTGCGGTTGGAGGTGCGGGCGGCCATCCAGGCGGAGGTGTCCAGGATGAGCACGTGGTCGCGCGGTGCGGTGGCGGGTGCGCCGAGGCGCAACTGCGCGATGGCCAGCAGCAGCAGCGCGATACTGGCCAGTTGCAGCAGCAACGAGAGCGGCTGTTGGATGCGGCGGCGGCGCGCGACTACGGTAGGCTGTTCGGCCGATTGCCAAAAGCGCAAAGTAGAGACAACCTGGCGGCGGCGGGAGCGGTCGAGGAGGTACAGCGCCAGCATCACCGCGGAGACGGAGCCGAACAGGGCGAGCAACTGCGGGAGGGTGAGATTCAGCAGATGCATTTCTGGTGGGTGGTGGGTGCGCGGCCTTCGGCCGCGGGTGCTGGGTGCTGGGTGCTGGGTGCTGGGGCATCGCGCATCAGGCTACTCCTTGCGCTCTTACCAGCGGGCCGAAGATGACTTCTTCTACGGGTTGCGCGGTGGAGACTCCGGCGTAGCGGCCTCCGTTGCGCAAGGCTAGTTTTTGAATGGCGGCGGCGTTTTCGTCGAACGATTCTGTATAGCGGGCGCGGGCTGTTTCGTCGAATTGGACTTTCAGGTGCGCTCCGGTTTCGGCATCCTCCAGGTCCAGTTCACCATCCCAGGGCGGGGTGCGATCCTCTTCGGACCAGATTTGCAACAGCATCAGTTCGTGGCCGAAATCCGCGAGGAATTGCAGCCCTCTTTCGCAGCCCTGATCGTCCAGGAAATCGGAGATGACGATCACCAGGCCGCGCTGCCCGTATCGCGTGACGAACTCGCGCAACACGGTGAAAAAATCGGTCTGGCCGCCGGGTTCGAGGGCTGTGAGCGAATCGAGCACCGGACCGAAGCGATGCCGGCCGCCGGTACACAGATGCCGGCGCCCGAGTTTGTTCGAGAATGAGTGCAGTTCGATGCCGTCCAGGCGCACCATGCCGACGTAGCAGAGCGCACCGGCGAGGCGCCGGGCGTAATCGAATTTGCCGCCGGTCTGCATGGAAGAGCTGGTATCGATGAGCAGGCGCACGGGCACGCGCGGCTCGACTTGAAACATTTTCAGGAAGAGTTTTTCGAGGCGCAGGTAGGCGCGCCAGTTAACCGCGCGCAGATCGTCGCCGTGATGAAAACTGCGATGGTCCAGAAATTCCTGGCCGGCGCCGGAGAAGCGCGAGGGATTGTGCCCGCCGACTAGGCCGGGGAATGACTTTTGCCAGCGCAGGGCCAGGCGCTCCAGTTTCTCCAGAAATTCGCGGTCGAGAATGGGCACGGCATCCATGGCCTGATAGGCTGCTTACGCGGCGGCGTGCGCGCTGGTTTCCTCGATGATCGCGTTCAAAATAGTCTCCGGCGTCTGACCGTCGGCGTGCGCGTCGAAGTTGAGGATAATGCGGTGGCGGAGAACGGCGCGGGCCACGTGCTGCACGTCATCGATGGCGAGATGATAGCGGCCGCGCATGAGCGCCAGCACACGCCCGCACTCGACCAGAGCCTGTGCGCCGCGGGGAGAGCTTCCGTAGCGGACATATTTGCGGGCCGATTCGTGCGCCTCGCGCTGTTCCGGCTGGGTGGCCATGACCAGTTGAATGGCGTACTCCTGTACGTGCGGGGCGACCAGAACCTCGCGGCATACGGCGCGCACTTCCATGATGGCGTCGCGGTCGAGGACCGCAGACACTTGCGCTTCTTCGCTTTGAATGGTGCGCTCCACGATGCGGTTTAACTCCGCGCGCGTGGGATAAGTGACCAAAATTTTCATGAGGAAACGGTCGAGCTGGGCTTCCGGGAGCGGGTAAGTGCCCTCCATCTCGATGGGGTTCTGCGTGGCCATGACCAGAAAGGGACGTTCCAGTTCGTGGGTGGTGGTGCCGCTGGTGACAGTCCGCTCCTGCATGGCTTCGAGCAGGGCGGATTGGGTCTTGGGTGTGGCGCGATTGATTTCGTCGGCCAACACCAGGTTGGCGAAGATTGGGCCGGGCTGAAACTGCAGGAATTTGGCGCCGTGGTCGCGGGTTTCGATGATCATGCTGCCCACGATGTCGGCGGGCATCAGGTCCGGGGTGAACTGTATGCGTGAGTATTTCAACTGCAGGGCGCGCGCCAGAGTGCGCAGCAGAGTGGTTTTTCCGAGGCCGGGCACGCCTTCGAGTAGGACGTGTCCGGAGGCCAGCAAGCAGATGAGGACGCCTTCCACGACGTCCTCCTGGCCGACGATGATTTTGGCGATTTCGGCTCGAACGCGTGCCAGGCGTTCGACGGCCATTTCGAGCGCCGCTTCAGTTCCCACTTTCCTATTGTAGAGCACCGGGTGCTCGTGGGCGGAGGTTCGGCTGGGGCAGGGAACGGAGGCGCCCGCGGTTGACATAGCAGACCGATCTAGTACCTACTTGCATAAATTAGAGTAAATACGTTGGGGCTTGGTCTGGTGGACGACAGCCTTGGTCCACTCGAAGGGCGAAGCTTTCGGATTGTAAACCTCGACAAAGGCGTCGATGGCCTCCCTGAGCTGGCGGGGAGAGGTGAAGCTGGCGCCGCGCAGCGCCGCGCGACTCATAATACTGAACCAGCACTCCACCTGGTTGAGCCAGGAGCTGTAGGTGGGGATGAAGTGCAAGTGGACGTTGGGATGCGCTTGCAGCCATCTGTCCCGCTTGGGCTTGTGGGTATTCAAGTTGTCCAGCACCACGTGAATCATCCGGTCCGGATGGTCCGCTACGACGCCATTCATAAAGTCCAGAAACTCGCGGCGGCGGCGCCGCGGGTAATGGCCAGTCTGCACTTGGCCGGTCAGGATGTTCAGGGCGGCAAAAAGGGTCGTGGTACCGTGTCGCTTATAGCAGTGACTGAAACCGTTCACCGCTTTGCCATCTGGGAGGCGGAGAAAGCCCTGCGCGCGTTCCAGCGCCTGAATATGCGGTTTCTCGTCGACCGACAGCACCACCGCGTGTTCCGGAGGATTCAGATAGATCCCCACCACATCGGCGGCTTTGGGCCCAAACTCGGGATCGGTGCTGATACACCAGCTCCGTCGCCGCTGTAACTGGATTTTGTACTTGCGCAAAATCCGCCATGTGTGCGCCGCACTGACATCGCCCAAAGCCTCCGCCAACAAGCGGCCGTTCCATTGCGCATAGCCGCGCGGCGGGTCCTGATCGAGCAGCGCCAGCACGCGCCGGTCGGTTTCCCGGTCGTACCGCCGAGGCTTGCCGGTGCGGGGGGCGTCCGACAGCGCATTCAAACGGTCCCGCACGAAGCGCTGCCGCCATTTAGAAACACGCGCCAGTCGTGTGTGCAACCTTTTGGCAATTTCCACAACCGCAACGCCTTGGTGCGACATTAGAATGATCCGGGCGCGATCCGCCAGCCGTTGCTCTCCGCTGCCCTTGCGTGTCCAGGCGCGCAACACCTGCTCTTCCTGCTCGGTCAGGCGTATTTCAGCCGTCTTTGATCGGGACATACCCGATTATCTCTATTAACTGCTATTTATGCAAGTTAATACTAGTATGATTTGCTAAATCGATGGATCACCGAAGGTGCGGCAAGGAGTCAGTGCGATGAAGTTATTTATACTGCTTCTTGCCATGACTCCTGCCTTCGCGCCGGCCCAGGTGGGATCGCATCGGCACTACGGCCCGGATCCCATCAGACCCTGCTCCACGCGCCTCGCGGATTGCCCGGTGTTATCCAACAAACCGCCATCCGATCCGAATCAACTTACCGCAGCCGAGGTGGGAAAGCTGGTTTCGAGCGCGGTTGCGGCGGCGGCCAACCCCGCGATCGCGGTAGTGGTGGTGGACCGCGGCGGCCGCGTGCTGGGCGTCTTCCGCGGCAGCCAGTCCAGCAGCGCGATCGTCGAAACGGCCTTGTCGTTGGCGCGCGCGGGCGCCTTTTTCAGCAGTATGGGTACGCCGCTCTCGTCGCGCACGGTGGCTTAAATCAGCGCACCCAATTTTCCGCCGGGCATTCCAAACCAGCCATCCGGCGCTCTGTACGGTATCGCGAATACGAATCGGGGATGCTATTTGAGCGGCTCGTACTTGCCCAATCAGCAAATACCGCGCCCCATGAATGCGACTTGCACTGGTTATTCGCACGGCATTGGGACTGTGCCCGGTGGTCTGCCGATTTTTCGCAACGGCGAAGAAGTCATCGGCGGCATCGGGGTGGCGGGCTTTACGAATAACGACGTGGCCGAGTACGCCGCCACGGTGGCCACCCAACAAACTGGTTTCTTTGTGAATCCTCTGCCCACGCCCGGCGGCATCTATCTGAACGGTTTTCTCTTGCCTTTTCTGGCGCAGCAGCCTCCTACGGGAGTCGCACCAGGACCCAGCCCGGGCGCCTACGGGGTGGGACCATACTCGGGCATGCCGGAGCCGGAAGGTTTGGCTGGTGGGACCGAATGCCGGCAGCGTGCTGAGCGCGACCGAAGTCGGCAACATCATTATGAACGCGGAAGCTACCGCGACTCTGACACGCGCCGCTATCCGCTTTACCCCACTGATGCTGAAATGGTGATCAGCGTGCGCGGACTTGAATGGCACCATCCTGGGCCTCAACCGCATGCACTCGGCCCGAATCTGGTGACCAGCGACCTGCCGGGTGTCCCCGTGGGCACCGCCGTCACCAACCGGACCGTCGGTTTTGGCGCACAGCCTTTTCTCAATGCCTGCACGCAGGGACATCAGCCGGCCAACCTGAATCAATCCGGGATTGTGTTCTTCCCCGGATCGGCGCCGTTGTACCAGAATGGAGTGATGGTGGGTGGTTTGGGCGTGTCCGGCGATGGCGTCGATCAGGACGACTACGTCACTTCCGGCGGCGCCCAAAGTTACCTCGCGGCGGACTCCATCCGCGCCGATCAGGTACTGATCCGCGGTGTGCGCCTGCCATACTGGAAGTTTCCGCGCGATCCGCAGCTGCAATAATAGCCGCGCGGTGGAGAACAGAACTCGCGAGACCATTGACGTGATCACAAAGTTCCTGCTGGGGCTTGCCTTCTTCGCCGTCACACCCGCTTGGGCCGCCGATGCGATGCAGCCGCTCGACATTAAACCCGGGCTCTGGGAGATTACTTTGACGGTTCGGACTAGCGGCCCGCCGCCGCTGCCGCCCGAACTCCTCGCCGGACTATCGCCCGAAGAACGCGCCAGGATCGAAACGAAGGCCAAAGAGCGGGCGGCCGCAGGGCCGCGGACTACGGTCAAGAGAAGCTGCCTGGATGACCAGGAACGCCAGCAGCCGTTCATACTCACGTTTGGCGGCGAGGATCAGGGCTGCCGGCAGACGATTGTGAACGCGTCGCGCAAACAGGCAGGAGGTTCGCGTAGAATGCGGCCGCGGGTTGTCAAAAGGCGGCGGAACATACCGCATCGAGGCCATCGATCCGGAGAACGTGAAGGTTTCGTCAGACTGGTCTGCAACGGATGGCTCGCGCGCGATGAAGACGAGCTCGACCGCTACTTTAAAGTGGCTCGGCGAGATTTGTGAAGTGGAGTTCGCCAGTTCGGCACCCACGCCGGCTAAGCCCAATCTGCCGGAAACCACCATCCATGCAGTCGCGCCTGCACGCGTGCCCGCGCCGGCACCCGTCAGCAGCCCGCCGGCACAGACTTCCGCAAAGCCGGCCGCAAAGCCTGCAAGCGCGGACGCAGGGTATTATTACAGGCTTGGAAAAGAGCTGGCCGGCCGGAACGATTTCGAGGAAGCATTGAAGTCCCTTAACCGCGCCATCAAGCTGGATGCGCGGCAGGCCATCGCTTACAATGCGCGCGGTTATGTGTATCTGCGGCAAAAGAACTTCGCCGGCGCGCTGGCGGACTTCTCCGAGGCCATTCGCCTGCGCCCGGATTACATCAACGCTTACCAGAACCGCGCCACCGCGCGACGCCGGCTGGGCGACGAACCAGGGGCCGCAGAAGACAACCGCAAAGCTGCGGAACTGGCCAGCCGGCCAAACGGAAGCCGTTAAATCTGAACGGCCTCCGTTACCGGCAGGGAAGGCGCCTCTGCGCGCTTCGCTTACCGTCGTGCGCCGCCATGGAAACCACCGCCGTGAAAACCTCCACCTACGTGGCCCACAACTCCGCCACGATATCCCCATCCGCCATGGCCCCAGCCGCCGCGATAACCCCAGCCGCCGCGACCCCACCCGCCATAGCCGAAGCCAAGCCCAATAGAAGGCCCGGCGTACGGATAGCCGTAAGCGTAAGGACCATAAGCGGGCGGATAATTATACGCATACCCATAGGGATAGGCGTACGGATACGAATATACCGGCCCTGGCGCGACTCCTACCCCTACGCCGAACCGCACAGCCGCATTGGCCTTCGGGCTGGCGAATGCCAGCATCCCGGCAAGGGCAAGTGTTGCAAGTCCAACCTTTTTCAGCATCTTTCTACCTCCAATTGTTTAGACGCGACCACGCCAGGGCGGACTGCAAATGTTTGTAAAGGTCTTTTCGCTGCTGAGGAACATTACCAACCCCAGCAGCGTATCAGCTAGCAGCGTATCAATTAAAACGCCTCTGGAGATGAGATGGAAACCTTTCTGCAAGACATTCGCTACGGCATTCGCATGGTGGCCAAATCACCAGGCTTCGCAGCGATTGCGATTTTCACGCTGGCGCTTGGCATCGGCGCGAATACGGCACTCTTTTCCGTGGTGAATGGCGTGCTGCTCAATCCGCTTCCATACCGGCAGCCGGATCGCCTGATGGCCATCTATGCAAAGACCAGGGAATTCGAGCACTCTTCCATCTCGTATCCTAATTTTCTCGACTGGGTGCGCAGCCAGCGCTCTTTCTCCTCAATCGCGGCCTATCCGCGAGGAGAATTATAACCTGACAGGCGTGGGCGAGCCCGAGCGCGTGAAAGCGGAAATGATCTCCGCGGATTTCTTCTCGGTGCTCGGCGTGAACCCCGTGGCGGGCCGCCTGCTGCGCCCCGAGGAGGACCAGGTGGGCGCACAGCCGGTGGCGCTCATCAGCGGCGGATTCTGGAAACGGAGGTTTGGTTCTTCGCCGGACGCGGTCGGGAAAACGTTGACTCTCAACGGAGTGGGATACACGGTGGTCGGCATCATTCCCGCGGATTTTCGCTATCAAAGCGGCAATTTTCAGAACAGCGACGTTTATGTGCCCATCGGCCAGTGGAACGACACGACCTTTCGCGACAGGCGCACCGGTATGGGCATGGACGCGGTGGGCCGGCTTAAGCCAGGCGTGACGCTGCAGCAGGCCCAGTCAGACATGGACGCCGTGGCGCAACGTCTTGCCGAGGCATATCCGGGTGCCGACAAGGGCAGCGGCATCGCACTCCTGGCGCTGAAACAGGACGTGGTGGGCAACATCCGGCCGTTTCTCCTGGTGCTGCTGGGTGCGGTGGGATTTGTTCTCCTGATAGCCTGCGTGAATGTCGCTAATTTGCTTTTGGCGCGCTCGACCGGGCGCATTCGCGAATTCGCAATTCGCGCGGCGCTGGGCGCGCGCCGGGGACGCGTGATCCGGCAGCTTCTCACCGAGAGCCTGGTACTTTCCTGCGCCGGGGGCGGTTTGGGCCTGCTGCTGGCGGCCTGGGGAACGCAGGCGGCCATCCGGCTGATGCCAGAGGCCCTGCCGCGGGCGGATTCCGTGCATATCGATTCCCGCGTTTTGCTCTTTACTCTGGCGGCGTCTGTATTGGCGGGTATCTTCTTCGGACTCGCGCCGGCGCTGAAAACCTCCCGCGCAGACCTGCACGCAACGCTGAAAGAAGGAGGGCGCGGGTCAAGCGGCGCGCGCCTCCAGTTGCAAGGGCTGTTCGTGGTCGTCGAGATGGCGATGGCGCTGGTGCTGCTGGTCGGAGCGGGGTTGATGATCCGCAGCCTGGCCAACCTCTGGAACATCAATCCGGGCTTTAATCCGAGCCAGGTGGTCACTTTTGCGGTTTCCTGTCCCACAGCCCCGGGAGCCACGCCAGGTGCCATTCGCTCGTCCATGCGCCAGCTCCAGGACACGGTAGCTGCCGTTCCCGGGGTGGAGGCGGCTTCGCTCAACGCGGGCGCGTTGCCCATGTCCGGTGATTCCGAGGTGCCGTTTTGGATTGAGGGCCAGCCCAAGCCGGCGACTGATTCGGAAATGAAAGCGGCGCTGTTTTACGTCGTCGAGCCGGACTATTTGAAGGCCATGGGAATTTCTCTGGAGCGCGGTCGATTCCTCACGCCCGCGGATAACGAACATTCGCAGTTCGTCATCGCCATCGATGAAAAGTTCGCTAAGCTTTACTTCGCGGGCCAGAACCCGATTGGCCAGCGGGTGAACATCGCCATCCTCAACACGGTGGCCGAAATTGTGGGAATCGTAGGACACGTCAAGCAATGGGGCCTGGCTGAAGACGCCAACTCGCCTATCCAGGCGCAGTTCTATATGGCGTATGCGCAGGTTCCCGACCAGTTCGTGCCGCTCCTGTCGCGCGGCGGCCTCTTCGCCGTGCGGACGAAAGGATCACCGGAAATCGAAATGGGCGCCATTCGGCGGGCACTCGCGAACGTTAACGGCGAGATCGTGGTCTACCAAACCCAGACCATGGACAAGATCATCTCCGATTCGCTGGCCGCGCGGCGATTTTCGATGATTATGCTCGGTATCTTCTCCGCGCTCGCGCTGGTTCTGTCGTGCGTCGGAATCTATGGCGTGCTTTCATATCTGGCCGGGCAGCGTACCCATGAGATCGGCATTCGCATAGCGCTCGGCGCGCAGCGAAATGACGTGCTGCGATTAATTCTGGGCCATGGCACGAAGATGGCCTTCACCGGAGTCGCAGTGGGCATCGCCGCTTCTCTGGCGCTGACCCGGCTGATGGCCAAGCTGCTTTACGGTGTGAGCACGTATGACCCGCTTACGTTTCTCGCGGTGGCGTGCCTGTTGATTTTTGTGGCTCTGACAGCGACTTACATTCCGGCACGGCGCGCGATGCGGGTGGATCCAACGGTCGCGCTGAGATACGAGTAACAGCGAGCGGCTACTCCATCACCAGCACGCGAATCTGCGACCCATCGGGTCCACCGCGAAATACCCGTTCCGTGGCCTTCTTGAAATCCGATGGCTTGGCATTCGGTATATCCAGAAATTGCTGCGGATTCCGATCCACCAAAGGGAACCATGAACTTTGGACCTGCACCATGATGCGGTGGCCCGCGCGGAAAGTGTGGAACACATCCGGCATCCAGTACTCAATCTTCTCCTGTTTACCTGGCGTAAATGGCGCCGGCTTAGAGAGGCTGTTGCGAAACTTGCCGCGGAATGGCTCGCCCCGGACCAGTTGCTGATAGCCACCCATGTAGACTTCTTTCACGTTGGGATCCGGATCGGGGTAATCGTCGGGGTAAACATCGATCAGCTTTACGACGAAGTCCGAGTCAGTGCCGGTTGTCGAGACGCGCAGCCGCGGCGTCACGGGTCCCGCAATGGTGACATCGTGCGCGAGTGATTCGGTTTCATAGGTCAGCACGTCGGGCCGCGTGGAGGCGAAGCGCTGGTCGAATGTCATGTAATCAACGGGCATCCCCAAGCCCGGAGCGGGATCACCGATGGAGGGCACCGGCTTGTTGGGGTCGCTCGGATACTCGTCGAAGCTGGAGGTTGGCGGAGCATCAAAAGACAGTTTCCCTTCGGCGTCGAAATAGAGCGAGCGCGCTGTCGCATTCTTAGGAGGCCAGGCGTCGAAGCGGTGCCACTCGTCGCGGCCCGTTTCAAAGAGAAACGCCTTGGGAACCGCGCCTTCCGCACCGGCCTTCAGCCCGTTGCCCTTGCCCTTCAGGTTCTGCACAAAAAACGGCAGTTCGATGTTCTCCGCAAAATATTCGGCGGTATTCGAATTGAAGGTCAAGTTGCCCAGGGTGTCTCCGCGATCGCGAGCCCAGCCGCCGTGGCGCCACGGTCCCATGACCAAAGTATCCGGAGCGCGCGCGCCATTCGTTTCGAGCGAGTTAAACAGCTTGATGGGTCCGGCGAGATCCTCGGCGTCAAACCAACCGCCGACCCACATGACCGCTGGAGTCACATTTTTCATGTGCGGCGCCTGCGCGCGGGTCTGCCAGTATTCGTCGTAGGAAGTGTGTTTGATGGTGTCGTCCCAGTAGACGTTGGTGTGTTTGAGGTATTTCTCATTGGCATTGGACAACGGGCCCATACGCAGGAAGAAATCGTATGCGTCCATGGTGCCTACGTCCAAAGGGACGGACGGTGTGGGCCGCTCGGGATCGTCTTTGCGGGGCAGAAACCGCGAATAGAAGCGGAAATTCGCAGCCAAGTGAAACGCCCCGTTGTGATAGCCGTCGTCGCCGTTGCCCACGTCGCCCATGGGAGCCTGTGGGGACACGGCTTTCAGCGCCGGGTGCGAGTCGATCAGACCATGCGCGGCGAAGAAGCCGGGATAGGAGATGCCCCACATCCCGACCTTCCCGTTGTTGTTCGGGACGTTTTTTACCAGCCAGTCGACGGTGTCCCATGTGTCGGTACTCTCGTCGGTGTCCTTTGGGCCATCGTAGTGCGTCTTATGGGGGCGCACGTCCACAAAGACGCCTTCGGACATGTAGCGGCCACGCACATCTTCATAAGCGAAAATGAAGGCCTCCTTTTCCGCAGCCATAGACGGGCCCACCTGCGTCTTGTAGTTGTCGGCGCCGTACGGTCCGACGTTGTACGGTGTGCGCTGCATGATGATGGGATACGGTTGGGATGCATCCTTGGGAACGTAGACCGCGGCAAACAAGCGCACGCCGTCGCGCATGGGAATCCGGTATTCGTATTTGGTGTAGTGCGCCAGCGTGTAAGCTAAAGACGTGCGTTCGGCATCCGTGAGGGGTTTCTTAATCAACGGTTGGGCCGACAGGACCGCCGCAGAGAACAACAGGCTGAAGGTAGCTGAGTTTCGCTTCATAGTGCGGAGTTTACCCAGAATACCAAATCACAGTTGAGTACCACCCTCAGCCAGGGACGCGGTGTGCCTGTGGCGGAAGTATGATGAGAGCAGCCATGCAAAGATTAGCGATCACGTTCTTACTGGCAGCCCTTACTTTTCCCGTGCGCTCGACTGCCGCGGACTGGCCGCGCTTCCGGGGACCGAACGGCGCCGGAGTCGCGGAAACCCCGACGCTGCCGGACAGCATCGGACCGGACAAGCATGTGGTGTGGAAGACCGCGCTGCCGCCCGGCCACTCTTCTCCGGTGATCAGCGGCAGCCGTATCTTTCTTACGGCGTTCGAGGGAGACAAGCTCTTCACCATCGCGCTCGATCGCGGCAGCGGAAAGATCCTGTGGCGCCGCGAATCTCCGCGCGACCGTCATGAGAAACTGGACGCGCAGAACAGCCCGTCATCGCCGACTCCCGTGGCGGACGGTCACAACGTTTACATCTTTTTCCCGGATTACGGGCTGATCTCCTATACCTTCGAGGGCCAGGAACGCTGGCGCACCCGGCTGGGACCGTTCGACAACATGTATGGCATGGGTGTGTCGCCGATACTCGCCGGCGACAAGGTGGTTTTGATCTGCGACCAGATGCGCGACTCGTTTGCCGCCGCGTTTTCGCAAGCCGACGGCCAGCAGGCTTGGAAGACGCCGCGGCCGCAAGCGCTCAGCGGACACTCCACGCCGGTTGTGTACCAGCCGCAAGGCGCGCACGCCGGTATCGAGATCATTGCGCCAGGTTCATTCCGGCTGGATGCCTACGATATCGCGACGGGCAAGAGCGTCTGGTGGGTGAACGGCCTGGCTTCGGAAATGAAATCGGTGCCCGTGCTCGATGGCGACACGATTTATATCAACGGCTTCAATTCAGGTTTCAACGATCCCGGTAGGCATGTGGAGATTCCCGCGTTTGCGGATGCGCTGGCGAAATACGATATCAACCATGACGGCGCGCTGCAGCAAGCCGAACTACCCGAGGGTCCCATGCGCGAATTTTTTCCGTTCGAAGACACCAACCACGACGGAAAACTGGACGAACCCGAATGGAAATCTTTCCAGGCGGTGATGGCCGCGGAGAACGGCCTGCTGGCGCTCAATGCGGGCGGCGCCGGCGACATGACCCCCACGGCGCTGCGCTGGAAGTATCAAAGCAAGGTGCCGCAACTCCCCTCCACGCTGCTCTACCGTGGAGTGATCTACATGATCAATGATGGCGGCATTCTCACGACCATCGATCCGGCAAATGGACATGCGTTCAAGCAGGGCCGTCTGCGCGGCGCGATAGATAAGTATTATGCCTCGCCGGTGGCGGCCGACGGCAAAGTGTTTTTCGTTGGCAACTCCGGCGTGGTCACGATCCTGAAAGCCGGTCCGGATCAGGAGATTCTGTCGGTAGACGAACTGGACGACGAGTGCTTTGCCACTCCGGCGATTGCCGATGGGCGCATTTATATCCGCACTCGCGGCATGCTCTATTGTTTCGGCTTGTCATGAAGTCGTCACTGGTTCTCTTTTTGAGTCTTTCGCTCGCGGCGTGCGGCGTCCACAGCGTGGCGGACTCTGCCGACGATCTGAAAGCCTGGCAGGGCACCTGGACCCTGGCCGACAGTACTTACAATGGCCAGACTATAAAGGCCGATCTGCAGTGGATAGTCGAGGGCGACCACTACAAGATCCGCTACAACCAGACGCTGGATATCGTACCCATTAAACTCACGCTGGACGCCAGCCAGAAGCATCTGGATGCGGTACACCACGAGACTCCCAAGGGGACTTATGGAGGAACCTTTAAGGGCCTTTACGAGGTAAGCGGCAATTCCCTGACGGTGTGCTTAGATCTTACCGGCAGGCGGTACCCCAAGTCGTTCGATGCGCCGCCCGGCTCCCAGCTCGTGGTGTACCGATTCAAGCGGCAGTGAGTCAGGTCTCGCTGGCGGATGGCCCGGAGCCGCAACCTCCGCGCATGCCTTGCCGGAACCGTTCCCGCTCTTCCGGTGTCAAGGACTCCCAGCGATCCGCTTTGTGGCGGCGGAAATTGGATTTATGGGAGTCGTGGAATCCAAATCCGCCGAACAGGATGCGGCACAGCGCCAGCATTCCGAGCGCTTGCCAGAAGGTGATCAGGTGCCAGCCGAATAGCGGGGGCAGCAGCCAATTCCACAGGTGCTGCACTATTTCGCCGCCGAGGGCGATGAATAGCAGCAGGGCCAGAATGGCCAGCGGAGCCAGGAGAATCAACTTCTTTTTTTTCATGTTCAGTTCCTCATGCTTTCGTAAATTCGTCGTAGACGCTTTGCAGCCGCTGGCGCAGGCGCAGCACCGCATAGCGTTTGCGTGAGAGCAACGTATTCACGCTCACACCGGTTTCGGCGGCAATCTCCTTGAAGCTGCGCCCTTCGAGCTCGTGCGCCACAAACACCTCGCGCTGTTCCTCCGGCAGGTCGTGGAGCGCCAATCGGAGTTCATTGAGAAGCAAGCGGCGGGCATAAAGCGCCGCCGGTCCGGCGTCGGGCGAGGGCAACAGGTCTTCGAAGCGCAGCAGCTCGTCGTCCTCGTCCACGATGGCACTGTCGCTGAAGCTCACCGGCTTCTTCTTGCGGAAGAGATCCGTGATGCGATTGCGCGCCACGCGAAACAGCCACGCAGTGACGTGCTCGATCGGCATCAGCAGGCGGTTGGCTTCCACCAGTTCGTAAAAGACATCCTGCAGGATGTCCTCCGCGTCGCGTGGATCGGGCACCCGACGGCGAATGAAGTTGCGCAGCCGGGATTGCTCCCGCTTGAGCACATCGGAGATCCGCTGGTCCTGTTCGAGTGCCATCTGCTCCAGGCTCACCACGTACGTCACCTACGGTTATAGACGAATTATGGGGTGCGGATATTGTAAGCAGCGATGCAGGCGGGTCTGGAGACCCGCCGCAGACCTGGAGGTCTGCCCCACGCGATCGTGTACAGTTAGGATGTAAATGAATGCCGGCGCTGAATTTCTTAAGGCTCGCGATTTTCTGCTGACGCATCGCACTGATTACGAGTTCGCTTACCGGCACTTCCAGTGGCCGCGCCTCGGCGAATTCAATTGGGCGCTGGACTATTTCGATTCGCTGGCGGCGGGCAACACCGGGACCGCCCTGTGGGTGGTGGACGAATCCGGCGCGGAATTCCGGGTCAGCTTCGCGGAGATGTCGCATCGTTCCAACCAAGTCGCGCAATTCCTGCGCGAGCTGGGCGTGCGCCGGGGCGATCACATACTGCTGATGCTGGGCAACGAAATCGCGCTGTGGGAGACGCTGTTGGCGGCTTGCAAGCTGGGAGCGGTGGTGATTCCCGCAGCCACGCTGCTGTCTCCGGAGGATCTCGCGGACCGCCTGGATCGCGGCGACGTCCGGCACGTGATCGCGGGTCACGCGCACACAGGCAAGTTCGCGGGCCTCGGCGGGGAATATACGCGCATCTGTGCCGGCGGCGAGGCCGCGGGATGGCATTCGCTCGCAGAGGCGCACCGGCAGAGCGGCGTGTTCACATCAGAAGACGTGACGCGCGCCAGCGATCCGTTGCTGCTCTATTTCACCTCGGGCACTACGGCTAAGCCCAAGCTGGTGCGCCATTCGCACCAGAGCTATCCCGCCGGCCATTTATCTACCATGTATTGGATCGGGTTGCAGCCCGGCGATGTGCACTGGAACATCAGCACACCCGGGTGGGCGAAGCATGCATGGAGTTGTTGGTTCGCACCTTGGAATGCGGGGGCCACGGTTTTCGCTTATAACTATGCGCGCTTTAATGCCAAGGCAGTGCTTTCCATGTTGTCGCGCCGGCCCATCACCACACTGTGCGCGCCGCCCACCGTCTGGCGCATGCTGGTGCAGGAGAAGCTCGCGGATTATCCGGTAAGTTTGCGGGAGGCGGTCTCGGCGGGCGAGCCCTTGAATCCGGAAGTGGTAGAGCGGGTGCAAGCCGCCTGGGGCATCACCATACGCGATGGCTTCGGGCAGACGGAGACTACCGCGGTGGCCGGCAACCCACCGGGGCAGCGTGTACAGCCCGGTTCGATGGGCCGCGTGCTGCCGGGCTACCGAATCGAACTGCTGGACGACGCCGGCCAGCCCGCGCCGGAGGGCGAGATCTGCCTGAATCTTGCCACGCCGCCCGTCGGGTTGATGCTGGGCTATGGCGGGGCGACCACGCCGGCTGACGCGGCCGGCGCCGTGCCAGACGGTTACTATCACACCGGCGACCTGGCATGCCGCGACGAAGAGGGTTACATCACTTACATAGGGCGGGTGGATGACGTGTTCAAGTCGTCGGACTATCGCATCAGCCCGTTCGAACTGGAAAGCGTGTTAGTGCGGCATCCGGCTGTGGCGGAGGCAGGGGTGGTGGGCAGTCCGGACCCGGTGCGGCACGCCGTTCCGAAAGCGTTTGTGCTGCTGGCACCCGGCTATGTCGCGAGCGCAGAGCTGGCGCGCGGCATCTTTCAATTTGTCCGGCAGCAGGTGGCGCCGTATAAGCGCATACGCCGCTTGGAATTCGCGGAACTGCCGAAGACTGTCTCGGGCAAGATTCGCCGCGCTCAGTTGCGCACCAGCGGAGCGCCGGAAGCCGGGCGGGAGTTTCGCGAGGAAGAGTTTCCGGAAAATTAAACTTTCACCGACTTCGTGGGGCTGATCAGAATATGCGCGTTGCGGCCTTCCATGCGCGGCACGCTTTCGGCCGTGCCAAAGGCGGTCAAGTCCGCGGCGAAGCGCGCGAGCAGTTTGCGGCCCAAGTCGGCGTGGGCGATTTCCCGCCCGCGGAACTGCACTACCGCTTTCACACGATTGCCCTCCTGCAGAAAACGGATGGCATGGTTCTTCTTGAAATCGTAATCGTGATCGTCGGTATTGGGGCGGAACTTGAGTTCCTTTACCTGCACCACATGCTGCTTTTTCTTGGCTTCGTGCTGCTTTTTCTTTTGCTCGTATTGGTAATGGCCGTAGTCTACCGCTTTGGCCACCGGAGGCACGGCGGTCGGCGATACGACCACCAGATCGAGGCCCATCTCCTGCGCTTTGCGCAGAGCCGCTGCCGTGGGCATGATCTCGACGGTGCCATCCGGGAAAACCGCGCGCACTTCGCGGGCGCGAATAGATTCATTCACGTTTTCTCTGCGGGCTGGCCTGCGCGGAGGTAAGTTTCTGCCTGGACCCATGTATGCTTATTGAACGTTGGCCTTAGGATTTGTCGCGGGCGCGGCATACCACCTGCAACGCGAACGCGCGCCGGATGGTCGAAGGAAATCGTGGATAGAGGTTAAAACCAATCGAAATTCGCTGTCTTCACATAGTGTACTGCCAACCCAGGCGATTTGTCTAGCTTTTCTTGCAGCGGATTTTCTTGCAGCGGCTGGCGGTAGTGTAGAGTGATGATGCGATGCCTGGCTGGCATGGTGTAGGCCCCGATGCCGATTCCCTCCTCGGGCGAGGACCCGCCGCTGATCGAATTACGGACGCTGTTCGCCGGCCAGGATTGGCGCTAGAATCGTCGCTATGTCGCGACGCCTTGCCCCCATTCTGTTCCTCGCCTTTGCCGTCCTTCTGCCGGGCGCGGAACCTTCGCTTCCGGTGCCGTCCAATCTTACGGCGGAGCAGATTCCGCCGATCCCCGCGAGCCTGATGGAAGAGCTTGCGCCTTACAACGAATCGCGCACCGCCACGTTGATCGACTGGCATCCGACACGGCGCGAAATGCTGATCTCCACGCGTTTCGGACAGACGCCACAGATCCATCGCGTCCTCGTACCCGGCGGTGCCCGCACGCAACTGACTTTCTACGCCGATCGCGTGGCCGGGTTGCGCTACCGTCCCGACGGCAGCTCTTTCCTCTTCTCGAAGGACGTCGGTGGCGGCGAGTGGTTTCAGATCTACAGCTACGATACGCGCAGCGGCCGCGCCACTCTGCTGACCGATGGCAAGTCCAGGAACTCAGGTGGCCTGTGGTCGCGCGATGGAGCGCATTTCGCGTTTGCCTCCACGCGCCGCAACGGCCGCGACATGGACATCTACATCGGCGTGCCCGAGCACCCTGAGGAGGCCCGTCGCGTGGTGGAGGCGGACAGCGGTGGTTGGGAGCCGCAGGATTTTTCGCCGGACGGAAAGTCGCTGGTGGTAGTGCGCGTGGTGTCGGCATACGAGGCGTCGCTGATTCTCGTGGATACAGCGTCAGGACAACAAACCGCACTCACGCCGCGCCAGGCGGGCCTGTCTTTCCGCGAGGCCCGCTTTGCGCCGGACGGCAAGAGCGTCTATGTGCTCACCAATCAGGATTCCGATTTCGAGCAGCTCGCCGCGATCGACATGGCGACGCATCGCGTCAGCATCCTGCGGCCCGGTTTGAAGTGGGATGTCACCTCGTTCGATGTCACGCGCGACGGCCGGCGCATCGCTTACATCGTGAACGAGAACGGCTCGGACACGCTGCACGTAATGGACGCGGCTACGCGCCTGGAGTCACCGCTGCCAAAGCTGCCGTACGGCAGTATCGGCGGTGTGCGGTGGCATGCGAATGGGCACGACCTGGGGTTCACCATCACATCGGCGCGCACACCATCCGATGTCTACTCCCTTAATATCGGCGGCGATATCGAGAGTGGCAAGCTGGATCGCTGGACCTACAGCGAGACCGGCGGCCTAAATGCGTCGCAATTCTCCGAGCCGGAGCTGATTCAATGGAGGTCATTCGACGGGCTGACGATTTCAGGATTTCTGTACCGGCCGCCCGGGCGGTTCACGGGACCGCGGCCGGTGATCGTCAATATTCATGGCGGTCCGGAGGGACAGTTTCAACCGGGGTATTTGGGAGCCCTCAATTACCTCTTGAATGAACTGGGAACGGCGCTGATTTTTCCAAATGTCCGCGGCTCGACCGGCTACGGAAAGACGTTTTTGAACCTGGATAATGGGCGCAAGCGCGAGGATACGGTGAAAGACATCGGCGCGCTGCTCGACTGGATTGGGGTGCGATCGGATCTGGATGCGAAACGCGTTATGGTGACGGGAGGCAGTTACGGCGGGTACATGACTCTGGCCAGCATGACGCATTTCAACGATCGCTTCCGCTGCGCCGTAGATGTGGTGGGCATTTCGAACTGGATCACGTTTCTGGAACATACTGAAGCGTACCGGCGCGATTTGCGGCGCGTGGAATACGGCGACGAGCGCGATCCGGAGATGCGCGCATTCCTTGAATCCATCTCTCCCATGACTCACGTGGGCAACATTACCAAGCCGATGTTCATCGTGGCGGGGCGCAACGATCCGCGCGTGCCATATACCGAAGGACAGCAGATGACGGCGGCCATCCGGGAGCGCGGCGTGCCGGTGTGGTATCTGCTGGCGGCCGATGAAGGGCATGGGTTCGCCAAGAAGGGGAACCGGGATTTTCAATTCGCGGCGACGGTGATGTTCATACGGAAGTATTTGCTGGAGTGAGTTTTTGCTCAGAACAACGCGTGGCAGGTCAGCAGCATTTTTGGCACTCGCTACATCGCCGAGGGAGGGAAGGCTGCTGTTGTGTTCAGGCAAGCCACTGCGTCGCGAAGCTTCCTTACCTGTGTCCGATGATCGAGCAGATGCAGGCGCTGCAGCAGCGCGTATTCTTTCCACCCGAGCTCGGCGAAGAAAATCTGCGGCCGGGTGGCACCGTCCTCCAGCTTTTGCAGCGCGACTACTACGGTTCTTACCGTCGGCGAAGGTCCCGACGGCAGCTCGTCCGTAGCGGTCTCCAGCAATTCGATCATCGCCCGGTTTGCGTCGCGAAGATCCGCCACCAGCACCTCCCATGGCGCCCATTCGCCGGCTCCCGACCGAAGGGCTTCATATACCGGCGGCGCGGGCGGCCGGCGGCCCGCCAGCAGATGCCGCAGCTCCTCAGTGCCGCGGATTTGCGTCTGGGCAATGTGATCGATAACTTCGGCGATGGTCCACTTTCCGGCGATCGGGCGAACCCGCGCTTCGACCTCGGAAACACCGGCGAGGGCATTTTCGAGCTCTGCCGCAGCGGCGCGAATCCGCTGGCAAATCGCAGAAGCGGTCAACTCCGCGCTGCGCGTCCTCAGGTAGTCCAGCATTCGTATGGACTCGAGTGCCAGGGGAGATCCATCGACAGCCACGATCTGGGTCATCGAGGTTGGACGTGGCGCATCTAGATCGGTTTCGTCAGAGACTGTGAGACACTGGCAAGACGGGTAGGAGTAACCTTGGCACGCACTAACGCCACCATCGGCCCCACTCATTCCATTCGCTTTCCCAATGGAACCCTCTTGCGGGCAGCCTCGGCCGCCAGCGCCACCCAGTTCACCAACGATGGCGGACGCCTGCGCTCAGCGGCGCTTCCCTCGGAGATCGACACCTCGCCCGCGTTCGAAAAGGCGATGCGCGATGTCGGTGTCGTCGAGGTGGAGACCATTCACCTGGATGTGGATCCCACTTTGTCCGCCGCAGCGTCAGATGACGTCGTGTTGCAGCCCGCGCTGCCGGCCTTTGCGCGAGACGCCCGCGCGGTGGTGTTGTATCAGGACGAATCCGGGGGACTGAGCTGGCACTTCGCCGAGGCCGAACCTGAAGTTGGGAACGTCCCCGCTCGCGAGCGTCCTGGCCTCCGTATGTCCGGCGGCCATCCGCGATTTGTCATACCCCTCCGCACGAATCCCTCGCGCGAAGCGATGCGGAGCGAGAGGACCACGACTCGCTTGCGCGGCCCCATCACCAAGTGGGGGCGGAAGATCTTCAAGGTGTTGGTGATGCCCATCGTGTCGCAGGTCCTGAGCGCACCCGTGGAAGCCATAGTGGGCGCCGCCGAGCGCCGCAATCGGGTGGACCGGGTGTGGCGTCTGACGCCCGATGGCTACACAAAGCCACCGCAGCCTCAAGATGAGTTTAACGATTGGGGCGCACTCGACGGAAAGCCGTCGCTGTTAGTCATACACGGCATCTTCAGTTCTGTCGAAGGCATGCTCGCCTCGCTGCCGCGGAAAGCCATGGAGGGATTGGCGGACAAGTACCAAGGGCGAGTGCTGGGTTTCAATCATCTCTCGGTTTCAAAATCGCCGGACGAAAATGCGCGCTACTTCCTGGAGACCGCGAAAACCGCGCTGCCGGGCGGCAAATTCAATTTCGACATCCTGGTCCACAGCCGCGGCGGCATCGTCGCCAGAGCCTTGACCGAACGTGGGCCGCAATTATTCGAGGGCAACTGCAATTTCCGTAAAGTGTTCTTCGTGGCCAGCCCGAATAACGGCTCGGCGCTCGGCGATCCCCGCCACATGGTGGACATGATCGACGTGTTCACGAACCTGCTGACATTATTCCCGGATGGTCCGGTGCTGTATTCGATCGAGGTACTGTTGGCAATCGTAAAGCTTCTGGCTTACACGTTCGAGACGAGTCTGCCCGGTTTAGCGGCCATGGGAACCGAGACGTACATTCCGAAGGTACTGAACGCCGGTACCTCCGATCGGCCCAAAGAGTGGTATGCGGCGGCCGCTTCGAACTACGCGCCGGATGCCTCTGCCGACAACGGATTCATCACCGGCCCGTTCGCAACGCAGGTGATCGATCGGGTGTTCCGCACAGACGCGGGCGACACCGCAAACGACCTGGTAGTGCCGCAGCAGGGCGTGTATGGAGCCAATGGACATCCGCTGTTTCCGATCGCCGATCCATTGCTGCTGAATGCATCGGATCACGTGTGGCACGGCGGATTCTTCGCGCGGAGTGACGTGCTGGCGCGCATCAACCGGCATTTCGAGATCGCACCCGCCGTAGTGCGGCCGGCAGCGCCGCCCCTGATGGTGCGCCGGCCTACTTTGCGCAGCGGCGATGCTGGTCCGTTGATCGCTCCGCCGGTCCCAGCGGCCGCGGCGGTCGACGAATTGTTTGAAGCGGCTGCGGAGCCCGCGCAGTTGATGCGCCAACCCTCCATCGATTTTCCGCGCGTCGTGGCGGAAGGCGAGACCCACGAGCTGACGGTTGTCCTCGCGGAACCCCCGCAGGGCTTGGCCGGCGCACTGGTAATTCCACTCGAGCCAGGCCAGACCAGTGTCAATTTAGGCATCACCATTGCCGCGCCGGGTTTTTCAGTGACACCCCGCGAGAGAAGCATGACCATTCACCAGCCGCGGAACGCCGCCACTGAGCGTGTGACCTTCACGCTGCTGGCGCGCACGCCTGGTCCGGTGCCGCTGCAGCGCGAAATTCGCGTCGATTTCTGGCTCGACAACAGTTGCATCGGAGGCGCCACACACCCGGTAATTGTGATGCCCAAGGGTTTTGTGGGTGTGATCCCAGATGCGCAGGCCTCTCAGCCGGAATCGCTTCGCATCCCACGTGTCCAACGAGACGATTGCGACCTGGCCATACGCGTGTTGCACGAGCCCAGGAAAGGCGCGGACGCCTACACCGTGGAGTTGCGCAGCAGGGTGCCCGGGCGAAGCTATGAGTCGAAATCCGCCGGGACGCTCTGGCTCAATGGCCAAAGTGTCACCACTTATGTTTCCGATCTGCTCGATCCGCAGTTCGCGAAATATCCGTTGGACCCCCAGATGCAAATGTCTGACGTCCAGTATGCAGCGGCGCTCCAAACCTGGAATGCCGAGTTCGGCGCGCAACTCAAGGCTCTGGGCCGCCAGCTTTGGCTGCAACTGCCGGAGGCGTTTCGAAACGAATACTTCGAACTATTGGCGGCGGAGTATCCGCCGCGCGCCATCGCGATTTATTCGGACGAGATGACGTTTCCCTGGGAGCTGGTGATTCCATGGTCCGAGGAAAACGTCGAAGAGCGGCCGTCATTGGGTGTCGCTCACATTCTTGGCCGTTGGCAGCCCGGTTTGGGGCTGCGGCCGGATCCGCAGAAGTTCCAGCTCCGCACGTTGGTGGTGGTGAATCCCCGATATCAGAAAGACGACCTGGCCTGGAGCGAGCAGGAGATCGCCGATCTACAGAAGATCGTCCCGGAATTCAGCGTTACCAAGCCCTGCGACACCTCCACAGTGCAGAAGCTTTTGGAGCGCCGGGATATCCAACTCTTGCATTTCAGCGGACACGGCATCTGGTCGCAAGGCGGAAACGCGGATCTGACGGCACTCCAACTGGAAGACGGTGCGCTTCCCGCCGTCAGCCTGGTGGGCCGGCAAATCGGGCGGGGCAAGCCAATCCTCTATCTCAACGCCTGCACGGTCGGCCGCGCCGGACAGGTGCTGGGCCGGTCGGGCGGATTCGCTCGCAACTGCATCGCCAGCGGTTGGACGGGCGTCATCGCGCCATATTGGCCCATCAATGATGCCAGCGCGCGAGATTTCTCCGCGGCGTTCTATGGCCGGCTCAAGGCTGGCCGCAGCATTGGGGAAGCGCTGCAGGAATTGCGCGCCGAACGCCCCAATGATCCGACCTACCAGGCGTACGCCTACATCGGGGACCCCATGGCTCGCGTACTGTTTCCGTCGTAAAGGATCGGCTCCATGCCTGATGAAACTCTTGCCGGGATGCTTGAAAAAGCCGCTGAATACCGCGCCATGCAGCGCTTCAGCCTGGCTTTCGATCACCTGAAGCAGGCCATGGACCGATTCGGCGCCGGAGCGGAATTCTTCACGGAGTGGGCCATAACCGCGTATGCTAAAGGCGGCTTCGCGGAAACTACCGTCGCTGCCCGGAAGGCACTCCAACTCGAGCCAGGATCGATCAGAGCATTGTTGTACCTGGCGCTTGGGAGCGCGGTGCTGGAAAAGATTCCGGAGTCCCTGGCGGCTTACGACAAGCTTCTCGAGATCGATCCAAACTTCACCATCGCGTATACCAATCGCGGGCTGCTCTATGACCGTCTCGGCCGCACCGACGAGGCCCTTGCGGAATACGACAAGGCCATCGCCCGCGATCCGGCCGACTACAAGGCGCATTACAATCGCGCCGATCTACGCTACCAACAGAAGCGCTTCGATGAGGCATTTGCCGATTATGACTGGGCCATCGGGGCCAACCCCACGTATGTGCTGGCCTATGGAAACCGTGGTTCGACACACCTCGAACTGGAACATTATCCGGAGGCCATCCGCGATTTCACCGAAGCCATCCGCTGTGAGCCGAGAGCGATTGTTCCATTGGTGAATCGAGGCGTCGCACACTGGCGCAGCGGTAATCGCGACGCAGGGTACGCCGACCTGCGCCACGCCATGGATCTCGATCCGTTCAATCCCTGGCCGGTGGGCACATTGGGCGATTTGCTGGAGAAAGACGGGCGGTGGCCGGAGGCATTGCAATTCTACGATAAAGCCGCATCCCTCATGGACCGGTTGGCCGAGCAGAAAGCCACCGCCTTACGCGCGAAGTTGGGCCTCGGGCCGGCGCCTGTTGAGATTGCGGATATCGCCAAGATGTTCCCCATCATGTCGGGCAACCAGTGGCTGGATATCATCGCTTTCTGGATGAACCGGCTGGAGTCTGCTCCCGGCCCGAACTCCGAGGCCTTTTGGAAGGGGCTGCCCTTTCCCGAGCTGCTGGCCGAACTGCGGGAGGCGAGCCGCGGCCGCGATGCCGCTTACCTGCGCCGCCTGGGCGATGCCGCATTTTCACGCGCCCGAACCGCCTATCGCGACGACGGCCGCAAACGGGATGCGATACAGCATCTCTATCGTGCCGTGGCTTATTTTGTGCTGAGCGCCGATCTGGAAAACCTGGTAACGGCGCTGGGAAACCTGGGAACTTCCCTGGCTGATATCCGTCATGTGGACGAAGCGCTGCGAGTGCAGAGCTATGTGCTCCAGTTCAAGCAACTGATCGACAGTCCACCAGCGAATATCGCCCGCTCCATGCGCATCATCGCGGAGTTACACGAGGTTCGCGGACAGTACTTAGACGCGCGTAACCTATATGAGGGCGCGGTTAAGATCTACACGGATGCCGGTATGGAACGCGGCGCCCGCGAACTGGACGGCGCCATCGCGCACCTGGACGCGGTGCTCTACCTGGTGAACGAGTTTTTGAGAAGCGAACTCCAGCCACACGAGCCGCGAAGTTGCGCCGCCTTGATGGCGAACGCCCAATCCGAAATCGAAGCGAACCCGCGCGGCGCCGCACTGAAGTTGTATTTCGCGGTGGAGGCGGCCCGCCGCACCGGACAAGCCGCGGAACAATTACAGGCCAGGCTGCACCTGGCGCGCCTGCTCTATCAACGCTTCAGTATGTTCCGCGAAGCCTACCGGCATTTCGCGGCCGCCGCCATTTTGGCCGCGCCGCTCGGCGACAAGCACACGGAATGCGATGCGCGCTTATGGCAGGCCCGCGTCTCAGGCGAAGCCGGCGATTTCGGCACCAGTCGCGAGCTGCTGCTGCTGGCTCTGTCGAAGCTCTCCGGCGATCCACCGACCCGGCTGCGCGCCGAGATCCTGTTTGCCTTGAGCCTGGTGTGCTTCGAACTCGATTCATCGGTCGAGAGCGCCACCTATATCAACATGGCCTTAAGTGACGCGGCGGCATTCCCGCCCGATCAGGCCAACTTCAATTGGCTCGCCGGACAGGGGCAGATGTTTGAGCAGGCCGATCTGCGGCATCATGCGCTCCTCGTCTGGTGGCGCGCGATTCTCGGCGGAGGCCCTTGGGACCGCGACCGAATGAACCTGATCGAGCGCGCCGCCCACCTGTTGTACAACATGCGGGAGTGGCGTGAGACGATCCGGCTTCTTGAGCTGGCAGTCGTCTGTGCGAAGAGCCTGGACGATTTGCCGTCCCAGGCCCGTGCGTGGACCCACCTCGGAATGTGCGCCCTCGAGATCGAAGATTACGAACTGGCCGAGCACGCCAAACAACAAGCCGAGGCGTTGCCGGTGAAGCCGGAGGATAATGCGGCGCAGGCGGACTTGGGCAGTCTGGCACAGCAGTTATTTGCGGTTGAGATGAGCAAGGGCACAACGGGGCGTGATGCCTGGGCGATCGCCGAAGATCACCGCGCGCGTCCTTTCATCGCTCGATCCGTTCTGCGCACCAAGGTCAGCCGGGCCCTCGCTCGACCAACCCCAGATGCCATCGAAATTGCGGATAGCTTCGCTGCCATGGCCATGTCGTCCGATCGGGCAGGGCAAACCACCGACGCCTTCAAGGAACTCTTCGAGGGGTTGCGCACGCTGCGGCGGCTGAAGCTGTGGCGCCGCCGCGCGGATCTTCTGCAGGTCTACGCGACCGTCCTGACCCGCCATCGGCGTGTGCGATCGGCATGGCGGGCGCTCCGTGCGGCGCTGGTGGCCAGGCGCCGATTCGACGCCGGCCGAAGCGTGGGCCCGTTACTCGCATGCATCGGCGAGTGCTACCTCCAGCTATCGATCGAAGGCGGACGCAAGGAACTGATCGCCGAACTCGAGCAAGCGGGCGAGTTCGAATCGGAAGGGAACAGTCCCGAGGGTCTGCTGATCCTGTCGCGCCTGCACCAGCGCGCGGGCAGCCTGGCGCAGGCCGCCAAGTTCGCCGGCGAGCATTTGGCGCGCACCGGCAAGATCCCAGACTCACAAGCGCACGCGCGCGCCCTGGCGTGGGCCGCTAATATACACGTGCGGCAGAACGATCTGGATGGCGGCGAGGCGTTTGCGGATCGCGTATTTGAGATCTGGGCAAACAAGCAGTCCACAGCGCCCGAGTGCGACCGTTTGGAATGGCGCCGGATTTGCGCCACGGCCGCCGAGGCGCTGCTGGCCGTGTGGTACGAGCGCCCGCGTGGCCCGGTCGAGAACGCCGCACGCGCCCTTGCCCTGATCGAACGCATACGTTTGCGCAGCCTGTTCGAGCGATATGGCCGCGACTTTATAGCGACGCCCGAAGCATTTCCGGAAGAGCTTAAGAAGCAAGAGCAATGGCTGCTGACGAAGGACCAGATGCGGACCGAGTACAATCCGCGTTTGGATCCGGACGCGAGATGGAAAGCGTCCATGTTTGACAAGGCGGGGGAACTCGAAAAATTCTGGACGAACCTGCCGGAGCCTTGGCGAGCTTACGGCCAGCTCCGTCTGGGAGAGCCAGGCGATCCGCAGGCGATTCTGAACGAGGCCTTCGCCTTGAAGGTGCACATCCTGGCGCTGTTCCCGACCGAGTCTGGCGTTTATCGCTGGCATCTCAACCCCAACAGCGCGACCGTGGAGTGGAAGCGGTCGCCGCTGCCGCTCGCGGATGTACAGAGCTTCACCCGTAGCTTTGTGGCTGCCTTGGCGAACGACGTGCCGACCGCAGCGGAGGCGTTCGGCAAAGACCTGTTCGGCACTTCGATTGATGGGATTCCCGCCGAGGAGACCATCGCCATAGTTCCCAGCGGACCCTTGCTGCAGTTGCCCTTCAATGCCTTGCCTTGGGGGGAAGGCTACCTGATCGAGCGCAATCCCATCGCGGTCTTGCCTGCGTTATCACTGCTGCCGTATTGGGGCGGCAAGCGGCGCGCGAACGAGATTTCCCTGGTGGTGGCCGATTCCTTGGGCGATCTGCCCGCCGCGAGAAAAGAAGCCGCGCTGGTGGCGAAACTGCTGAAGACGGAACCGTTGATCGGCGCCTCGGTGCGGCGGTTGGCCATCAGCCCGGCATTGCAGTCCTGCGGCTTGCTACACGTGGCCTGTCACGCATTTTTCAACGAACGCGACCCGGCGGCCTCGGGATTCTGGCTGGCCGACCGAGGCGTGTTCAGCGCACGCGATTTCACGGAAGGCCGTCTGCGGGTCCGCGTCGCCGTATTGAGCGCCTGCGAGTCCGGCAGACTAGACGTCGCCGCCGCCGATGAGTTATCGGGTCTGGCGGCGAGCATGCTGTTGTGCGGAGTGTCGACCGTCGTTTCCACATTGTGGCGAATTCCGGATGAGAATACGCGACGGCTGATGACGCGGTTCTACGAGGTGGCGTCACACCCGGAGGAGAATATGGCAGCAGCGCTTGCGCTGGCGCAGCGGGAGTTGATTGCGGACGCCGCCACGCGGACACCATTTCATTGGGCGGCATTCCAATTGATCGGAAAATGGCACGCCCCGACCGACGTGGACCGCTGACTGAGGCCGGGTAATTTCCACGGCGCTGGAGTTTTCAGCGCTGGTGGAGTAGTCGGCCGGCGGTCTCTCCCCGCGGCTGGCCAAGCCGGACCGAGTGGTCTAAGAAGACGCGCGTTTCCGGCGAATCGGCCGACGGTCGAACCGCCCTCGCCACGCCGCCCGGGCACGATTCACAAGCCCGCCGAAGCGTAGAACGGACGGTTGCTGCCTGAAACCTCGCTGCCGCGAAAATCGTCAGGTCAAGACTGACGGCAGGGCTGGATAAGGATTTTCACAATTTTTCCGGGGCAAAAACTTTACAGAATCTTTATGACGTGCTATCCTTGCCTAACGAGTTCGCGATGGTCGATGTCGAAGGTTCTTCGTTCTGGTTGCCAGTAGCCGTTCTGGCTGCCGGTCGAATCTCCTGATCAACCGCCGCAGAGGCAGTCACCACATGGAAGCTACAGGAATTGGAATGGCAGCGATGAACAACTTTCTGGGCGAAGGTCGTGGGCGGCGTGGACATCGTCGTTTTCCCATTCAACAAGAAGTGCGCTACCAGTGTGTGAAGGGCAGCCGCATTTTCCTGGTTGGCGTGGGCCGGACGCTCGAGATCAGCAGCCGCGAAGTCCGGTTCACTACGGAACACCCACTTGAGCGAGGCCAGAAAATGCGCGTGACGATGGACTGGCCTGCGCTGCTGGACGACACTTGTCGGATGAAACTCGAGATCTTCGGCTGGATAGTCCAGAGTGCGCCGGCCGAAGCCGCCGTGAAAATCGAGCGTTACGAGTTCCGCACCCGCGGTGCCCCCTTAGCTGTGGTTCAGTAGTGCAGGCAGCGCGACCTGCAAGCGCGGGAAACGCTGTAAGATCGGTACAGGAATGCCGCGGCTACCGGATGCGCTCAGCCTGTGCATGATTGTCAGGAACGAAGAGCGCCAGCTTCCCCAATGCCTCGAGTCCGTCCGCGATCTGGCCGGCGAACTGATAATTGTGGACACCGGTTCGACGGATGCCACGCCCGGCATCGCGGCGCGCTATGGCGCGCAGGTGATTCCGTTCGACTTCACGGTGGTCGATTTTGCCGCCGCCCGCAATTGCGGCCTCGCCCGCGCTCACGCTCCCTGGATCCTGGTGCTCGACGCCGACGAGAACCTGGATCCCGCAAGCGCCTCCATGATCGATGACCTGGTGGCGCGCAGGGAAAACGCCGGCTATTTTCTGGAGCGGCACAATCATTGGACGGAGTCGCCGCAGCCCACTATCGATTACGTGGTGCGCCTGTTTCCCAATCGGCCGCATTACCGCTATCACGGCCGCGTGCATGAGACCATCGATGCCTCCATCCTGTCGGCGGGCGGGCGGCTGCTTAAAACAGGCATCTGCCTCGATCACAATTTTTCCTGCGACCCGCAGGCGCGCCGCCGCAAGAACCGCCTGTACATCGAGATCCTGAAGGAGGAGATCGCCGCCGACCCCGCCGATGACTCGCGCCTCGACTTTCTCGCCGCCGAATATCACCAGCTCGAAATGTTCGATGAAGCCACGGAAGTGGCCGAGCGCATCGTGCGCATGCGTCCGCTGGACGCCAGGGCGCATCTGTTCGTGGGCGTGTATCATCTGCTGCATAAGCCCGACTTGTCTCGCGCCCGCGCCGATTTTAGCCAGGCGTTGAAACTGCGGCCGGGTTACGCCGAGGCGGAGTCTTTCCTGCAGGTGGTCGATGCGCGCGAGCGCGAATGCCTCAAATGAAAATCCTGGTAACCGGCGCGGCCGGTTTCATCGGCAGTAACCTCGTGGACCGGCTGCTCGCCGATGGACATGAGGTCGCCGGCTTCGATAATTTTTCGACCGGCCAAATTGAATTTCTGGAGAACGCCTTGCGCTCGCCGGGCTTTCGCCTGGTGCATGGCGACCTGCTCGATGCCGGGACGCTCGACCACGCCATGGAAGGCGCCGAACTCGTGTTTCATATGGCCGCCAATGCCGACGTGCGCTTCGGCACGTCGCACCCGCGCAAGGACCTGGAGCAGAATACCATCGGCACGGCCAATGTGCTGGAGGCCATGCGCGCCTGCGGCGTGCGGCGCATCGCTTTCCCCTCGACGGGATCGGTTTATGGCGAGCCTGCCATCTTCCCCACACCCGAAGACGCGCCTTTCCCCGTGCAAACCTCGTTCTATGCCGCTTCCAAGCTGGCGGCGGAGGGCTTGATCGAAGCTTACTGCGAAGGCTTCGGTATGGAAGGCCACATCTTCCGGTTCGTTTCGATCCTGGGAGAGCGCTACACGCACGGGCATGTCCTGGATTTTTACAAGCAACTTCGTGGGCATGAAACTCATCTGGAAGTATTAGGAGATGGGCGGCAGCGCAAGTCTTACTTATATGTGGGAGACTGCGTGGATGCCATGCTGGTGGCCGTCGCGCGCGGCACGAACGGGCTGAATCTGTATAATCTCGGCACGGATGAATACTGTACCGTGAACGATTCGATCGGCTGGATCGCCGCGCACTTGGGTTGCGCGCCGCGGCTGAATTATGCGGGTGGGGAGCGGGGATGGGTTGGAGACAGTCCATTCATCTTCCTGGAGTGTTCGCGCATCCGCGCGCTCGGATGGCGTCCGAAATTGAGCATCCGCGAGGCAGTGCTGCGGACGGTGGATTATTTGCGAGGAAACACATGGGTTGTCGAACGGCGTTAATCGGGTGCGTGATACTCGCGGCGTGGGCACCCGCCGGATTCCCAGAGGATCATAAGCTGAATGCTATCGAGAACTTCAGCGCGTCGCTCGAATCGCTCTCTGAGCATGTGAACGCTTCGGTAGTGAAGATCGTAACGACCGGTTTCGGTATCAGTGATGACTCCGATTCAGGCAACGCCGCCATGCTCACCCGGCAGCGCGCCACTGGCTCGGGCGTTATCCTTACGCCCGATGGCTATATCGTCACGAACGCGCACGTTATCCAGGGCGCCCGGCGCATTCGCGTGCAATTGCCTGTTTCGGCGCGCGCCGCACGCCTGAGCCATTCCATCACCAAGCCCGCGGGGAGGATTCTGGAAGCCAGGGTCGTCGGGCAGGATCGCGAAACCGACGTAGCAGTGCTGAAGGTCGATGCTGCGGACCTGCCGTTTCTGAATCTGGGCAATTCGCGCGAGTTGCGCCAGGGCCAATTGGTGATGGCTTTCGGCAGCCCGCTTGGCTTGGAGAATTCGGTCAGTTTGGGCGTAGTGAGCGCCACCGCGCGCCAGATCAAAGCGGATAGTCCCATGATTTATGTCCAGACCGATGCATCCATCAACCCGGGCAATAGCGGCGGCCCGCTGGTGGATATGTCGGGCCGGGTGGTGGGGCTCAATACGCTGATTCTCTCGCAGTCCGGCGGCAGCGAAGGCATTGGTTTCGCCATCCCCAGCGATACTTTGCTTAACGTCTATACCCAGATTCGCAAGGAAGGCCACGTGCACCGCGGCCAGATTGGTGCAAGCGTGGAGACCGTCACGCCGCTACTGTCCTCAGGCCTGGCATTGCCGCAGGACTGGGGCGTGCTGGTTTCCGATGTCACGCCTGACGGACCCGCCGATCAATGCGGCCTTAAGCCGGGGGACATCGTGCTCACCCTGGATGGCAAACCCATGGAAAACGCGCGCCAGTTGGAGGTGAACCTGTGGCGTTTTCCGGTAGGCGACAAGGTCAGCCTGGAGGTGTTGCGCGGTCAGGACCACCTGACCATGGATGTGCCCGTTACCGCGCTCGACGACGATCCGCAACGCTTCGCGGACATGGTGGATCCGGCCAAGAACCTGATTCCCAAGCTCGGCGTTTTAGGTGTTGAGATAGACCGGAAGCTGGCGGCGCTGGTGCCGGACTTGCGCAAACAATTCGGTATCGTGGTGGCGGCTCGCGCGGCAGGCGCGGAAAGTCTGGATGTGGATCTGCATCCGGGCGACGTAATTTACGCCATCAACACCGAGCCGACATCCTCCATCGCGGCGCTGACCAAGGCCCTCGACCAAATGAAGAGCGGCGACGGGGTGGTGCTGCAGATCGAGCGGGACGGCCAGTTAAGGTACGTGGCGTTTGAGATGGAGTAATCGTGGGCAGGCACCCTGACTGCGTGCCCGGGATTGCAAGCACTGGAGAGCCACTTGAAAGGCAGCGCCCGGACGCGGGCATGATGGCCTTTTTTTCCCCCGCCTCTTCTTCTCGTAATAGTCCTTGGCCCAAGCGCACTGTGGAACTGGCGCGGTGACTGCACGCAGATCCTGCCGTGGGATATATTGCAACTCATGAACAAAACCTTGCGGCTTGGCGTATGTGGCATCGCGGCAGCGGGTATGCTGGCCGCGCAAATAGCGGCGCAGGACTTGCCCGTCACGAGCCCGGAGTCCGTGGGGCTTTCCACCGAGCGGTTGGCGCGCATCGGCGCGGCCGTGGAACGCAGCCTACAAGAAAAGCGGATCGCCGGCGCGGTGACGCTGGTGGCGCGTCATGGGCATGTGGCCTGGTTCAGGGCGCAAGGCATGCTCGACCGCGAAGCGGCCAAGCCCATGCCGGCCGATGCCATTTTCCGCATCTGTTCAATGAGCAAGCCGATCACCAGCCTGGCGGTGATGATGCTTTACGAGGAGGGCCGGTTTCTACTGGATGATCCGGTTTCGAAATACATTCCCGAATTCAAGAATCCCAAGGTGCTGGTGCATCCCTCATCCGCGCCGTCCTACACGATTCCCGCGGCGCGCGAGATCACCATACGCAACCTGTTGACGCACACTTCGGGGCTGACTTACCACTGGAACGGCGAGCTGGGGCAGACTTATAAAGACGCCAACGTGGCGCATGGACTGCTCCCGTACGATGGCGCCATCGGAGATAGCGTGAAGCGCCTGGCGGTCTTGCCGCTGCTTTTCAATCCGGGCGAGAGGTTTGAGTACAGTTTGGGCGTGGACGTTCTCGGTTATCTGGTTGAAGTACTCTCCGGCCAGACGCTCGACGAATTTTTCCGGGCGCGTATTTTCGAACCCCTGGGCATGCGGGACACGTACTTTTATCCGCCGGAAGAAAAGCTGAGCCGGCTGGCGGCGGCGTACACCTGGTATCCGGAGAAGGGCTTGAGCCGTTTTCCGGACCAGCCGATTGTGGAGGGTCCGTTCGTGTATTCGGCCGATTATCCTTATCGCGGCCCTAAGAAACTATACTCCGGAGGCGCCGGGCTGTGCTCCACCGCGGTGGACTATGCGCGCTTCTGCCAGATGATGCTCAATGGCGGCAAGTTCGGCTCCACGCGCCTGATCAGCCGGAAAACCGTTGAGCTGATGACCTCGGACCGGCTGGGGAAGATCGGGCCGGACCAGGGCTTCGGGCTGGGATTTGGCGTGGATGGAGTCAAGGCACCGTTGGCGGAACTCGGATCGGCGGGGGAATACAATTGGGGCGGGTTCTTCTACACGGCCTTCGTGGTAGATCCAAAAGAAGACATGATCACGGTCTTCATGGCGCAGTTGCACCCCAGTGGCGACCTGACTTTGGACCGTCTGGTGCATGTACTGGCATACCAGGCGATCGTGGATTAATCGGGGCTTAGGCGGCACGCCCCGGACCCGCAGGTTCGTTCAACTGTCGCGCAGTGCACTGCGCATCTCGCGCAATTGCAGCAAAATCATCAGAATGCCGCAAGCCAGCGGCGCGGCCAATGCGAGGCGCAGGCTGTCGAATCGCGTCGAGATGGCACCCACAGCCCAGGGGAGCACCGCGCCGCCCATGGCAGCCATCGCGAACACCACGCCTGTCACCCGGGCACCCTGCGCGCCGGCGCGCTCAGTGAAAAGGGCTACCGCGGTTGGAAATACGGCGGCCAAACCCGCTCCGGCAAGCAGCGCGCCGCTCACCAGGATCCAGGCGCCCGCGGAAACCAGCAGCAGGAGCATGCCGACCGACGCCAGCGCCAATCCGCAGACGATCAGGAACCGAGGCCGCATGCGGCGCAACAGTGCCGGGGCCAGCAGGCGGACGCCCAGAATCGCGCCCCAGAATCCGCCCTGCGCTGCAGCCATCGCACCGTATGGCAATTGCAGCACGCGCATAGAGTAAGACGGCATCCAGCCTGCCAGTGAGTTTTCTACGCCCACATATAAGAACAGAAACGCGCCGGTCATCCAGATCCAGGAACCGCGCCACACGCCGGCAGCGACCGGCGCGGTGTTCCCCGCGGGAATATCAACGTGTGCAAGCCAGATAGCCAGCGCGGCCGCGGCCAGCAAGACCGCCAGAACGACGAGGAGCGGACGCAAATCGGCGCTGCGCAGTGTGGCGGCGATGGCCGGCGGCGCGGCCACCGCCCCGATTCCCCAAGCGAAGTTCAGCACGTTTAAAGCGGCGGCACGCCGGCTGGGGCTCAGTTCGGCGACCATCAAATTCACCGATGGAATGATCAGCCCCAGCCCGAGTCCCCAGATGGCCACACCGCCGAGGCCGCTGCCGTAAGGGCCGGCGGAGGCGGCGGTCACGCCCGCCGCGGCAATCGCAAATCCAGCAATGATGGCAGCGCGCACGCCGAACCGCAACGCGACTCGTCCGGCGAGCAAAGCGCCGCTTAACGAGCCGAGAAACTGCGCGGTGAACAGGAAGCCGGCCTGCGCATCGTCCAGCCGCCAGCGAGCGGACAGCGCGGGAAGAATCGGGCCCAGCAACGTGGTCAGGACACCGGTGAGGGCGAAACCGGCGTGTATCACGCCCCGGGCGAAGGGCTTCAAGCCGACTTCCGCCGCCGCGTTGCCTGTGCCGGCGCGGGACAGGTCGATTCGCGGACAACCAATTCCGGTTCCACTACCAGTTCGTCCGGGCAAACGGCATTTGGTTCCGCGATGCGTTTGAGCAACACCTCCGCGGCCAGGGCGCCCATGCGCTGCAACGGTTGGCAAATTGTCGTTACGGCCGGAATGTGGAAAGCGGCGCTCGGAATATTGTCGAAGCCTACCACGGAAACGTCCTCGGGCACCCGTCTGCCAGCCTCCCGCAACGCGCGCATGGCGCCTATGGCGGACACATCGTTGAAGGCGAACAGCGCTGTAAAAGGCTTTTCGGAAGCCATCAGTTGGCGGGCGGCCAGGTATCCCGGCTTGGGCGAGGGGCTCTCCTCGCCGAGTTGCGCGACCAAGGCGGACGCGACGGGTAAGTTCATGCGCCGCGCCACAAGGCGGATGGAATCCCATCGCACTTTGGTGTCGGAGCTGAAGTCCTGCCCCCGGATGAAGGCGATATCGCGATGACCCAATTCCTTCAGGTGGCCCAGAGCGAGCTCGGCGGCCGTGGTGTGATTCAACACGATGCGGGTCACTCCGGGAGTTCGCAGATGTCCAGAAATGCAAACTACCGGCAATGGCAGGTGCTGATCGTAGGGCGTATCCACGCCAATGAGTCCCTCCACACAGCGCTCGTACAGAAAGCGGGGCAGTTGTCCCAGTAGCTTGGGTTTGTGCCAGTGACTGGCCACCAGGTACAGGTAGCCCTGTTCCAGCAGGAAGCTCTCGATGCCGCTGAGGACCATCGCGGAGTAACCCTCGCTCAACTCCGGCACCAGCACGCCCACGGTGTAGGTGCGCTGCGATCGGAGAGACCGGGCCAGAAAGTTAGCGCGGTAATTGAACGATTTAGCCGCGGCGAAAATGCGGTCTTGGGTCTCCTGGGGGATGGAAGCTGCGCCCGGCGAGCCGTTCAATACGAGCGAAAGCGTGGTGGGAGACAGCTTCAGGTGTTTCGCGAGTTCCTTGAGGCTGATCGCGCGGCCAGCGGGGTTGACTGTGCCCGCATGCGGCGTGCTCTTGCGGTGCGGCACAGTGGGAGTGTCGCACGAATCGGCGCGACCGCGCAAGTACCAAAACACTCAGAAAAACGATTTAGTAGGGCATTCGAGAAAGATTTTACTTGACAAGAACCGGCATCTAGCTTTATTCTGCGAATCAAGTAAAACGATTTACCAGGATCGCGGCCCGGCCTGCGCGCGGTGCGCAGGGGCCAAAAGGGGTTAAGTCCATGAAGACATTCGTTCGAAATCTGCCAGCCACGTTCGCGCTGATTCTCATCCTACTGTTATTCGCTCTTCCGGTTGCCGCTCAGTACAATGCCGGCATCCAGGGCACGGTCACCGACCCCAATGGAGGAGTGGTGCCCGAAGCTAAAGTCACACTGACCAGTCAGGAAACCGGCGTCGTGCATGCCGTTGCAACCGACGGTGCCGGTGTTTACTCCATCACCGGCCTGGCTCCAGGCAAATACAGTCTCGAGGTGGAGAAGACCGGTTTCTCAAAAAAGATCTACTCCGAGGTGGTGGTCGCCGCGGAAGTGATGCAGTCGGTGAACGTGGCGCTGGAAGTCGGGCAGACAACGCAATCCGTTACCGTGGAGGCGCCCGTGGCGCCGCTGATCGATACGGAAACGGCCATGATTGGGGGTGTCCTGAACGCCAAGGAGGTCCAGGAACTGCCATCATTTGGCCGCGATCCTTATAAGTTACTGAGTCTGGCGCCAGGCGTGTTCGGCGATAACGCCCTGACCAACAGTGGCGGCGCGGCGAGCCTGCCCGGCACCAACATTGGGGCGGCGGGCGCTACCGACAGTATTTTCAAAGTGGAAAACGGCGCCCAGTTCGTAGCCAATGGCACCCGTCAGAATTCGAATAACTTCCAGATAGACGGCGTGCCGGTAAATAGCGCGTCGTGGGGCGGGGCCGCTGTGATTACGCCCAGCGAGGAGTCCGTCGGCGAAGTGCGCGTGGTCGCCAACAATTACACCGCCGAGAACGGGCGGACCAGCGGCGCGCAGGTGGAGGTCGTCTCGAAAAGCGGAACCAACGAATATCACGGCAGCGGCTTCTTCAAGTGGCATCGTCCGGGCCTGGACGCTTACCAATCCTGGAATGGTCCGGGGACTCCCAGCCCCGTGCAGAAGGACGTAAACCGGTTCAACCAATTCGGCGGCAGCGTGGGCGGACCCATCAAGAAGAACAAGCTGTTCGCCTTCTTCTCCTACGAGACACTGCGCAACAATTCGGTGAGCGTGGCGACCGGTTGGTATGAGACATCTCAGTTCCTGCAGAGCGCGGGACCCACCGGAAGTATCGCCCGAAAGCTCCTCTCATACCCTGGAGAAGGGCCCTCCTACACCCAAGTGATTCAACTCAATTGCGCGCAGGTCGGCTTGGCCTCATCGCAGTGCCGCGACACCTCCAACGGCCTGGATTTGGGTTCGCCGTTGACGACGGGCCTGGGGACCAGCGATCCCACCTATGGGCAGACCGGCACGCCGTACGGTATCGGCGGCGGTTTTGACGGAGTGGGCGACGTGCAGGAGCTGGAGACCGTGAGCCCAAACATCCAGACTAACAACCAATACAACGGCCGGATGGATTACCAGGCAACCAGCAAGGACTTGGTGGCCTTCAGCATCTATTGGGTTCCCATCGCAAACTACTCCTATAATGGTCCCGCGCGGGCCGCGAACTCATGGAATCACAACTCGCTGGCGCAGGCCTGGACCGGGATTTGGAACCACACGTTCTCACCTACGCTGCTGAACGAGGCCCGCTTCGGCGCCAGCGGCTGGAAATGGAACGAAATCACCTCGAATTCCCAGGAGCCATGGGGTCTGCCCACGGATAACATCGATTCCATGGGCAGCGTCGGCGTCCAATACTACGGCGCCCCGGGTCCGAGCGTCTTCAATCAATTGACGTACGTTTACCGGGATACGCTGACGAAAGTGCATGGAAGCCACACCCTGAAGTTTGGCGTGGATGGCACCCACGCGACGTTTCTCGACGAGGCTCCCTGGTCGGCGCGACCCAGCTATAACTTTCGCAACCTGTGGGACTTTGCTAATGACGCGCCCTACGCCGAGAGCTCCAATTTCGATCCTGTGACGGGGCAGCCGTCCGAGGCGCAGAAGAATCTCCGTTACAACACCATCGCATTCTTCGCACAGGACAGTTGGAAGGTGAAGCCAAACCTGACGCTGACCCTGGGCCTCCGCTGGGAGGACTTCACCCCCCTTACCGAAACGAACGGCAACATCGACAATGTTCTGCTCGGCTCCGGTACCTCGGTTTTGACCGGACTCTCGCTGCGTAAGGGAGGGGACTTATATAACAACTACCGCAACAACTGGGGGCCGCAGCTTGGTTTTGCCTGGAGTCCGCGGTCCGGCAAAAAACTGGTTCTGCGCGGCGGTTTCGGCATCGGGTACAACCTGGAGCAGTTGGCCATCACATCCAACGGACGTTCCAACCCGCCCTTCCTGACCAGCCTGTATCTCACGGGCTCGAACATTCTGTACGCCGTTCCCTCCAGCGAGACCCAGTTTACCGGTTGGCCTTCCAACCCGGCGGCTATTGAAACGTTTAACTCGAGCGGCCTGCCAACCGGTGGCGCCCCCGTAAGCTTGACCGGCTTCCCGTTGAACTTCCATCCGGCGGTCACTTATCGCTACTCGCTCGATGTCCAATATGATATCGGACACGAATGGATGGCGACCATCGGTTTTTCGGGCAGCCAGACCCGGCATTACACCATTCAGAGTAATCTGAACTTCATATACATCAACGACGGCTTGAACCCCATGGTGAACAGCATGGATTGGTATTCCAACGACGCGAATGCGCATTACAACGCACTGCTCACGGAAGTGCAGCACCGCTTCTCGTCTCTGTTCGAAATCGACTTTCAGTATAAGTTAAGCCGGAACATCGACGACGGCACGCAGGATTACTATCAGGATAACTACCCCTGGAACCTGGCATTTGCCCACGGGCCGGCGGATTACGATGCGACCCACGCCTTCAAGCTTTGGGGCGTATATACTCCGGCGTTCTTCAAGGGTAACCATGGTTGGATGGAGAAGGCGTTTGGGGGCTGGACCATCAGCGGGATCATCAACGCCCATTCGGGTTTCCCCTGGACGCCGCAATACTGCAACACGGGCGGCAACGTGGTGTATCCGAACAGCGGCTTTTCTTGCTTGTACCCGGCCACTTACTCCGGCGGCGCGGGCACCGATTACAGCAACTCTACCTTCATGAGTCCCAATGGCAACTTCCCCAAAGGGGCCTTGGCCTATTTCACGGTGCCGACATGGCCGGCCATGGGCATTCCTCCGGCTCCGGAGTCCGATATCCATCGCAACATGTTCCGCGGGCCGGACTACTTCGGGAACGATATTCAACTGGCCAAAGCTTTTGGTCTGCCGAATATGAAGGTTCTGGGCGAGAACGCCAGGCTCAACTTACAGGCCAATTTCTACAACCTCGTCAACAAGCTGAACCTTACGAACATGAACACAACCATCAGCAACGACGGCATAACCAGCAACCCGCAGTTCGGGCAAGCCCAAGGCGCGTTTTCCGGGCGTATCATCGAATTGCAGGCCAGGTTCAGCTTTTAGGGGGGCAGGACTCTAGTCCTGCGGCCGACGTCCACGTCGGCCTGTGCCCGGCGTGCGAAGTCGGGTCCTGGAGGACCCGCGCAGGACTGGAGTCCTGCCCCACGTGGGTTTTCGACGGTGCCCCACAATATACGGGAGGTAGCATCTTTATTGCGGTTGGACCAAGTGTTTCTGCTGACGTGTTGCGCCCTGCCGCTCGCGGCACAAACGGCAGATTTCCCCGCGCTCGCGGCACAGGCAAACCAGGCGCGCGAATCCGATCGCCTGGATGACGCCATCCTCCTGTACCGGAAGGCACTGGCCCTACGGCCGGCTTGGGCGGAAGGCTGGTGGTATCTGGGCACTCTGTTGTACGACCGGGACGACTACACGGGCGCCGCAAGTGCGCTGCGGAAAGCCGTCGAACTCAGCCCTCAAACCGGCAACGCCGTCGCCATGCTGGGACTTTGCGAGGCGAAGCTTGGACACGATCGCGACGCGCTGCGGCATATCGAGAAGGGCCGCACGCTGGGCGTGGGCGGCGACCAAAGCCTGCGCCGGGTGATGCTCTACACCGAAGGAACTCTGCTGCTTGCGGCGGGCGAATTCAGTAAAGCGCAAAAAACGTTGGATCTGCTGGCGCGCGAGGGTGCGGATCAGGAAGAGTTGCTGGACGCGCTCGGTGAATCGGTGCTGGGTATCCGGCCGGAGGATATGACTTCCGCCGATTCGGCGAAGCGGGAAGTCGTCCGCCGTGCCGGCCAGGCGGAACACGCTGCCGCCAGCGGCGACGTGCACGCCGCGCTCGCCGGGTACAGCCGGCTGGCGGCCAGCGCTCCCAAGTTTCACAACGTGCAATTCGCCTACGGGCGGTTCCTGCTCGCCAATCATTTCGACGACCAGGCTGTAGCGGCCTTCCGCCGTGAGATCGAGAACAGCCCCCAGCATTTACTGGCGCGGCTGGGTATCGCCGGCGTTATGGTCGAGACGGACCCTGCCGCCGGCATCCCCTACGCCGAGCAAGCCGTGCAACTGGCCCCCGAGCTTGCAGAAGGCCACTATTTGTTGGGTATGCTGCTGTCGGGCGCGGGCGCGGTCAAGAAGGCTATCGTCGAGCTGGAAACCGCGGAGCACCAAGATCCCGGAGATCCGCGCGTCTATTTCGCGCTGGGAAATGCATATGCCGCGGCGCACCGGATGGAGGACGCCGCCCGGGCGCGCGCGGAGTTCGCGCGGTTGAGCATGGAGAATCCCAAATGAAACGGTTACGAACGGCTTTCCTGGCGGCGATGCTTGCCGCGATCGCGGCTTCCGCGCCCGCGCAGACAGTGGCGATCGACGCCGCCGGTCCGAGCCTCCCGTTTCCGCATTTCTGGGAACAGGTCTTTGGCTCGGGCCGCGCGAATCTCTCCCTGCGCGAAAGCTATCGACGCGACCTGCGGGCCATGCGGAGTGTCACCGGCATTCAGTACGTGCGCTTCCACGCCATCTTCCACGACGAGAACGGAGTGTACGACGAAGATGCGCAAGGACGGCCCGTCTACAATTTTTCTTATGTCGACCAGATCTACGACGGGTTGCTCGAAAACGGCGTGCGGCCCTTCGTCGAGCTCAGCTTCATGCCGCGGAAGCTGTCGGCAACGCCGCCGGTGCTGCACCCCTTCTGGTACAAGCCGGTGTCTTCGCCCCCCAAGGATTACGCTCAATGGGGCGAGCTGATCCGCGCGTTCGGCCAGCACCTGGTGGACCGCTATGGCATCGACGAAGTGGCCCAGTGGTACTTCGAGGTGTGGAATGAGCCTAACCTCGATTTTTGGGCCGGCCAGCCTAAGGAGCCCACTTACTATCAGCTTTACGCGGCGGCCGCCGGCGCGCTGAAGAGCGTCAACTCCAGGCTGCGCGTGGGAGGTCCGGCGACGGCCCAGGCGGCCTGGGTGGACCGCCTGATAGCATACTGCGCGAGTAACAACGTTCCCATCGACTTCGTATCCACGCATGTTTACGGCAACGACCGCTCGCAGGATGTCTTCGGCACGGATGAGACTATCAGCCGGCGCGACATGGTGGCGCGCGCCGTCAGGAAGGTATTCGACCAGGTGAAGCAGTCTGCGCGTCCGGACCTGCCGATCCACTGGACCGAGTACAACGCCAGCTACATGAACGAGCCGGCAGTCACCGACGCGCCGTTCATGGGGCCGTGGTTGGCGAATAACATCCGGCAGTGCGACGGGATGGTGACCACCATGTCTTACTGGACGTTTTCCGATGTCTTTGAGGAGCAGGGCGTGGTGAAGACCCCGTTTTATGGGGGCTTCGGCGTGTTCGCCGAGAACGGCATCCCCAAGGCGGCATTCAACACTTTCCGTCTGTTGCATCAACTGGGGACCGCCCGCCTGAATGTAGATTCGGATTCCGTTCTGGCGACGCGCCGCGCAGATGGCACGCTGGAGGTGGCTGCCTGGAATTATGCGGCGCCGGAAGAGCCGGGCTCGCCGATCGAAATGTCGTTGTCGTTCAAAGGGCTGAGCGCCGGCCAGCACAGTGCCCGCATCGCGCGGGTGGATGCGGAGCATGGCTCGCCGCTGAAGGCGTGGGAAGATATGGGCCGGCCGGCCAACCCTTCACGAGCGCAGATCGCAGCTCTGCAGAGTGCCGCGCAGCCTGGAAATCCGGAAACGGTCGGCCTGGAAAATGACGGGACGCTAAAGTTGCATCTGAGCGCGCATAGCCTGGTGCTGGTGGAGGTGCCTGTTGTAAGTTCAACACGGACGATACCCCTGACACCGGCGAAGCCGCTGCCCGGCGCCCCGGGGTGGGCTCCGACGCCAGATGCAGATGAGTTCGTGGAAGACCTGGAACATCGGTCGTTTCTGTTTTTCTGGGAGCGGGCCGACCCGCAGACCGGCGAGGTGCTGGACCGGGCGAAAGCGGATGGCAGCAACGAGAGCCGCCGCATCGCCAGCATCGCATCCACCGGCTTCGGTCTGACGGCGCTATGCATCGGCGCCGAACACGGCTGGATCACGCGCGAGCAGGCGCAGACACGCGCGCTGGCGACCCTGCGCTTTTTGGCGGGGAAGATGCCGCGGGAGCACGGCTGGTATTACCACTTCATCGACACCCAGACCGGAGAGCGGCAATGGAAGAGCGAGCTTTCATCCATAGATACGGCGCTGTTGCTGGCGGGCGTGCTGACCGTGCGGGAGTACTTCGGGGAACATTCTGAAATCGGCTCACTGGCGGAATCGATTTACGAAGCCGTCGATTTTCCGTGGATGCGGAACGGCGATCCCAACTTTCTTTCGATGGGCTGGAAACCGGAATCCGGATTTTTGGGGGATCGATGGGACAGGTACTGTGAACTGATGGTCCTTTACCTGGAGGCCATCGGATCGCCGCGGCATGCAATCCCGGCGGATTCCTGGTATGCCTGGCGCCGGCCGCACGTGCGTTATGAAGGCTACGACTACATTTCCGCCGCGCCGCTGTTCACCCATCAGTACTCGCATGCCTGGGTGGATTTTCGCGGACGGCGGGAAGATCGCGGCGAGCACACGGACTGGTTTCAGAACTCGGTGATCGCCACCCAGGCGCATCGCGCGTTTTGCATCAACCTGCGGCCGATGTTCCCCGACTATGGTCCGGACGCCTGGGGCATCACGGCATCCGACAGCGCCAAGGGCTATGTCGCGTGGGGTGGTCCGCCGATGGACCCGGCTATCGACGGTACGCTGGTACCCTGTGGCCCGGGCGGGTCGCTGATGTTCACGCCGGATATCGCGTTGCGCGCGCTGCGGAACATGCGCGACATGCTGAACGGGCGCGTGTACACGCACTATGGTTTTGTGGACGCATTCAACCCGCTGACCCAGTGGATCGACCCCGACGTGATCGGGATCGACGTGGGCATAACGCTGCTGAGCGCCGAAAACATGCGGACGGGCAACGTCTGGAGCTGGTTCATGCGGAACGGCAGCATCCGGACCGCGATGGACATGGCCGGGCTGCGCGAGGTGAAGCAGAAACAGCGGTGACGGCACCCCACCGACAATAGGCTGGTGGCATACCGCGAAACGAGATTGCCGATTACGAGGCTCCTGCCGCCGGCGGTCCCAGCTTCCCGTCCTCCGCGGCTTCCAGGTAGACGCGGAGGTTGCCTGCGTGCAGCAGATGCGTCACGACCAGGAACAGACAGACCTTGAACAGCAGGGCGACCAGGTATGTGTAGATCTGCCACTCGATGGGCAGGCTGAAGAAGAAAACATAGATCATCTGGATCAAGGCGTAGCCGTAGAGTGGCGCAAGCATCCAGCGGGGGACCCTGATCCAATGGCTGTCGAACCGACCCACCAGGAACGCAATGGCGAGTCCGTCGTAGATGCCCAGGAAGCCGAGGCAGAACTCGTTCAATCCCCAAACATGCATCCGGCCGGCCACCGCGAGCAGCGCCACGCCGACGCCGATCCCCCAGGTGACGCCGACGGCCCGCCGAAACGAGGCATTGCGTTCCGGCTGTCCCGGGGCGGCGACGCTCGGTTTGTCCAAGACGAAAAAGCACCAGAACAGCGGAAAGGCCGTCAGACAGTTGAGAATGTCAGCGACGGGGTATGGGTTCCGTCCCAGGGCGGTGAGAGCCCACAGCCAGCCGTACAGAGCCAGCCACAGCGCCCATGCGCATCGCCAACCCGAAATGAACTGCGCCAGGCATTTGCGCGCGATGGGATGCTCGCGCGCGCCGATCGTCTGGGGTTTGAGGATTCCTGTGAACTGTATTCCCAGCAGGAGCCCGGCGACCGCGGCTTGGACCAGATGCAATACCGCGGGGGCGCCCGGCGCAGTCGCGCCTTGTCTGGCCACGAACGTGGCGCCCGCGGCAGCCAGCAGCAAATAGCATAGCCGCAGCGCGACAGTAGTCGCGATGGTAGAGATCACGGAGCGAAACACGTCGGCTGTCAGCTTGGGCCGGCGGTAGCGGTCGAGCGGCGTCAGCGCGGCATGCGGCATACTCTCCACCTCAGCCACCGCCGTCTGATGCTGCTCCCACGCGCTCAGGACGGCAGCCGCGCGGTGCCGCTCGACCGCAACGGCGAGCGTGGCCCGCAGGGCATCCGCTTCCACGAGCTGATCGAAAAGGTCCTGATCCGCCGCCGCGGCTTCGAACAGCGCTTGTGCCTGCTCGGAAGTCAACTCGCCGGCCGTGTGCCCCAGCAGAAGCGCTTCTGCGTCGAAATTATCGGACCGGTTCATCTGCCGCTGCCTCCAACCAGGCGCAGCAGGGCCTGATGGCAGCGCTTCGCCATTTCGTAGATATTCCCCAAAATCCCCATGCGCATCCGAATTTCCGCGTACTCCAGCTGCTCGATCAACTTTAGCCGCAACAGTTCCCGGCAGCGCGGCGGAAGCTGCAGCATGGCGCGTAGAAAGCGGTCCGCCTCTTCGCGGGCGGCGACGCGCTCGAACAAGTCCCCGCCGGAAGGTCCCGGAGGCGGGTCGGCCGTTGCCCGCGAAGCCCGGTCGCGATCGCGCCGGAACTGAGCAATCTTGTGCCGCGCCGTCCCGATTGCGATCGCTGTCATTTCCCCTAACTCGCGTTTATCCGGATATTGCTCCCAGAGCGACACAATGCAGCTCTGCGCGATCTCCTCCGCGTCGGCGAAGTCGGCCTCTCGCGGCACCAGCCGGCGTAGCGCGAATCCGAGAATGCGTTGGCGGATGAGGGCGAGGTGCTCCTGATATTGCTCTTTCCCGAACCCGGCATCGCGAATGGGAAACATCGTGATTCATTGTAGGCGCGTCTGCCCGGAAAAATAAACCCGCGGCCGTGTGTGAGATTCGGAGATCTGCGCGCGATTCCCATGTATGAGTCTCTTTGTGACGAAATCAATTAGCAGCATCCTGGCGGAAGCTGACACGGGCGCACACAGGCTGAAACGCACCCTCGGTGCGTCGCAGTTGATGGCGTTGGGCATCGGGGCAATTATTGGTGCCGGTCTCTTCTCCCTCACTGGCCTCGCGGCGGCGCAGAATGCCGGACCGGCTGTCGTGGGCTCGATGGTGATCGCCGCGATCGGGTGTGCTCTGGCGGGTCTCTGCTACAGCGAGTTCGCATGCATGATCCCGGTCGCGGGCAGCGCCTATACGTATGCGTACGCCACCCTCGGCGAATGGATTGCGTGGATCATCGGATGGGACCTGGTAATCGAATATGCCATCGGCGCGGCTACCGTATCGATCAGCTGGTCGGCATACGTCGTGTCGCTGCTGCACACTTTCCACATCGACCTGCCCGCGCGGTCGATTGCGGGACCGTTTGAGGCCGTAGAACTGCCGGACGGCATGGCCGCTCCCGGATACGCCAACCTGCCCGCCGTCCTCATCGTGTTTCTTGTTTCCGTCCTCTTAATGATCGGAATTGAGGAGTCGGCGCGCGTGAATGCCGTCATAGTCGTCATCAAGTTGGCTGTGGTGCTGGTGTTCATCGGCGCGGGGTGGTCTTATGTCAATCCCGCGAACTACCACCCGTTTCTGCCGCCCAACACGGGAACGTTCGGTTCGTTCGGAATCAGCGGCGTCATGATGGGCGCCGGCACGATTTTCTTTGCGTATATCGGCTTCGACGCCGTTTCGACCGCGGCCCAGGAGTGCCGAAATCCGCAGCGAGACATGCCTTTTGGAATGATCGGATCGCTGGCGGTCTGCACCGTGCTATACATCCTCTTCGCTCTGGTTCTGACCGGACTTGTACCATACACCCAGCTCGGAGTCGCCGCGCCCGTCGCGGTCGCCATCGATCGCACGCCGTTCGTCTGGCTGAACAACCTGGTCAAATTCGGCATCATCTGCGGCTTTACCTCCGTGATCCTGGTGATGTTGATGGGCCAATCGCGCGTATTCTATGCAATGTCGCGTGACGGCCTGGTGCCGGCGGTGTTCTCACAGATTCATCCAAGATTTCATACGCCGTGGCGGTCGAATCTGCTGTTCTTTCTGTTCGTCGCGCCATTCTCCGCGTTCCTGCCCTTGAGCGTGGTGGGGCGCATGACGAGCATCGGGACGCTGTTCGCGTTTATGATCGTGTGCGCCGGAGTGTGGGTGATGCGGGTAAGAAATCCAGGGCAGGCACGGCCGTTCCGAACTCCCTGGGTCCCGGCGGTGCCGATTCTGGGGATCGCCGTGAACTTCGCCCTGATGTATTCGCTCGGCCGCTCCAACTGGCTGCGGCTGGGCATCTGGCTGGTAATCGGTCAGGTGATTTATTTCCTATATGGACGGCGTCACAGCCGGGTGGCATAGAAAGGCGGAAGCACCGGGCATCGAGAGTAATCCACTTCATCCGTTCCGCGGACTGGCGATGAATCTGTCCTGCTGCTGCCCCCCCGGCGAGTCCGTCGGCGTGGTGTAGCCGAGCGCTATTCAGGCGGACGTTGTCGTAATGTTCGACGTGTCCCTCCGGCAGACGGTGCGGTTTAGGCATCTCTCAGACGGTTGGCAGGATGATTTGTGGAGTGTCCGGCTTGGGCTTTTCAAACCGGAACAACTGATCGCCCTTTAGTTACCGTTATGAGCCACTTCTGACCGCATGTCCGTAGGTCTCGCGTGCTGAGCGCGTCTGCCAACTCTTGCAGGCGCTTGGGGTTGCCACAGTCCAGGAAGGCATTGGTGCACTGTGGAGAGTCAATGCCCGCCTGGCGCATCCGCCCGGCCAGCCAATGATGCTGATTCAAACAGATGCGCGCCGAAAAGGGAAAGTACGGGCATATGCGGACGAACATGCGGCCCCAGGCACGATCGTTCAGTTAAAAGTTGTATTGGTTCACCCAGCGTTGCTTGTACTCCAGAAATGGACCCTCGTCATCTTTGCCGCCATGTTTGCAATCAGAATGCGCGCGGGCTCGCGGGCCTTAACGATGGCCACTACTTGATCCGGTTTGGCTTGTGCAAAATATGGCTGCACCAACTCATCCCGTCGCTCTTCGTCCGGGTCTTCCAGTATCGGCGCTCCCCATTTCGTGGCCCCGGTTCTTCACCCAGTTCTGGAACTGGTCGGCTATTTCACCCAGGTACCGTCTGGTCACCCGCTTGCCGTCGCGGTATGCGTTAAAGGAGCCCAAGACGCGTTCCTCTTGCTGAAACGACTGAACGGTCCCGTTCAGAAGCAGGCGATCAAAACACCGATACCCAAATCGGATGCTATCCTTGTGATGCTCGTGGAAGGCGTTCATCGAACCTCCAGCGTGGTGAGATACCTGGAAGCTTACCGCATGCGCGCCTTCTCGGGCATCACCGTTCTGCCACGATTGTACTGGGATATCAAGGCGTGCGTCCGAAAGTGATGTTGATGTACTTGCTGAATGAAAGGAATCAACTCGGGTAATGACTTGCTCACCCGATAGCCTGGTCCCCTCCGACTCGGGGCAACCTGAACCGGAGAAGCGGGACGACAAAGCTCTCACCTGTGGGCAGGAGGGCGAGGCGAATTTGCGGGCCGCAACAGAAGTGAACGCCGTTACAGCATCGTCATATCCACCAGCGATTAAGCCAATTCAGCTGGATCTTTTCCCGGGGCGAGCCTGTCCCTTGGAGGCAAAGCCTGCTACGGATCGGAATGCAGCGAGAGGGAATCCGGTCCGCCGGGACGGTGTACAGGGCGGCGGCACGCAAAGACAGCGCATCAGCACAACCGGAGAGACTCTGTTCGGTCCGGCGGAGGCGACTCCGGCCGGTAGGGAAGCGTATAAGGGCGGAACCCGAAAGCGCAGCAACGATGCCGAGCAGGGAGTCGGAGGTGGCCGTACTGTGCGCTGAGCAGCGCGTTGATCGGGAGGGTTTAAGTCCCTCCGGCGCTCGAATGAGGAGCGCCGTATCCAAAAGCGGGGGTAATGCCTCGCTGGCCGGGAAGAGTGGAAGGTATGGAGATGCCTAAACGGGCACGAAGGCGAAAGCCGGAAACAGACCAAGGCGGACCTGGAGCCGCTGCTCCGCAGTACCCGGAGGGCAGGGTGTCCATCGTGAGGTGGAATCCGAAGGGCATGAGGAGAAGTACCGGGCTGTAATCGATGGGGGCTACCCCGAAGATGAACTGGTCGGCCAAAGGTGGGGCAAGGTCGAGCCTGCAGTATGAAGGCGAAGGCGTTCTCATTCACCCACCGCACCAAGGTGTTTGCGGACGGCACGATACGGAAGAACAGCGCGTGACCTCAGGAGGACTGGCAGGGTCTCCGGGTGGCACCGGAGTAAGCAGACCTATAAGCGAGAGCGAAGTGGCGAGCGATGCTCTGTCAGTAGACGGACGGCTGTGTAGTACCACAAGCGCGGTGAAAGCCGCGTGACCGGGGAACCGGCGGCAGAAGTGGGCCGGGGAAGGCAGCCGGCGAAGGCGGTTGGGAAGAGAAAGGAAACCAGATGAGCAAGGGCGGGGAGGTGGATCAGTTCCATGAGTGAAATACCCGTACATTCTCGTCCGAGGAGACTGGTGGACTGGATTAACCCGACGGGTGCAAGGAAGGTCCATTCATTAATTGACAAGGTGTATCAGCGGAAGAACTTGGAGATGGCCTGGGAGATGGTGAAGGCCAACCGGGGCAGTGGAGGCGTGGATGGGCAGAGTCTGGAGGGATTCGCCGCGCAACTTGATCAGCAGTTGGATCGATTGCACCGGGAACTGAAAGAGGATGTCTATCGGCCTCAACCGGTGCGGCAGGTACAGATCCCGAAGGCGGGCAAGCCGGGCGAGTTTCGCACGTTGGGAATCCCGACGATTTATGACCGGGTGTGCCAGCAAGCGTTGCTCAATCGGTTGGAACCGATCTTCGAGCCGGTATTGGATGAAGCCAACTTCGGATATCGGCGAGGGCGATCGACGAAGGACGCCATGCGCAAAGTGTGGAAAGAGATTCAGAGCGGACGGGAGTGGATCGTGGACGCCGATTTGAAGGACTTTTTCGGGTCGGTGGAGCATGAGAAACTGCTAACGCTGGTGACCCAGAGAATAGCTGACGGCCGGGTGCTGCGCCTGATAGAGGCGATGCTCAAGGCGGGGAGCTATGGCAAAGGGCGGCTTTTTCCAACGCGAGCGTGGGACTCCGCAAGGCGGGGTGGTTTCACCCTTGCTCAGCAACATACTTCTGACGCCGTTTGATCAGGAGATGAGGCGCAAGGGATATCAGCTTACGAGGTACGCCGACGACTGGGTAGTAACCTGCGAGTCGGCAGCAGAGGCGCGGGCGGCAGTGGCCGCGGCGCTTCGGATTCTGAACGAGTTGGGAGTGCAATTGCATCCGCAGAAGACGCGGATCGTGCACGTCCAGCAAGGATTCGAGTTTCTTGGGTACAAGATCAAGCGCGGTAAGCAACTTCGGTTGCCACCGGGCAAGATCCGCAGTAGTGCTCAATCGGGGGCGCTGTATGCGATCCCTCGGGAGAAATCGGTCCGCCGTTTCATGGATCAGGTGCGCGCGCTTACCAGGCGACGCGTGCCGCTTAAGACCAAGGAGTTGATTGAGGAACTGAATCCGGTGTTGCGGGGATGGGGCCATCACTACAAGCGAGCCCACGTCCGAAAGCTCTTCCACCGGCTCGACGGCTGGATCGTGCGGCGCATTCGGTCGCAGCGATTCAAGCGGTGGCGGAACGGTGGCTGGCGACAGTTGCCGGAAACCAAGCTGTACGGCGAGTACGGGCTGGTGAACTTGATTCAGTTGATCCCTTCGATTGCATCCCGGAAGCGTGAGTCTTCGTGAAAGCTGTATGCGGGAAAACTGCACGTACAGTTTGAGCGGCGGACGGTGGCCAGCGCGCAAGCGCGCCACCTCCGACCCGACACCAATGAACCTCGGGAAAACCGAGGGGAGGGAAGGGCCGCTGCTTCCATCATTCGTGCAAAGTGGGGAAAGGCAGCCGGACTGTCCCCGCAAGGGAAGGCTCCGCCCCGGCCTAATCGAGCCAAGCGCAAAGCGCCCGCGAGATTATACAATGCCCGCAAACTGCAGAGGACGCTATACCGAGTGGCCAAGCAACAACCGGAAAGGAGGTTCACGCTTCTCTACGATAAGGTCTGCCGGCAGGACATCTTGCGGGAGGCCTGGCAACGGGTGAAGTCCAACAAGGGTGCCGCGGGTGTGGATGAGGTGGATATCGACGAGATACGGGAGTATGGCGAAGCGCGGTTCCTGGGCGAGATCGAACGGGAACTTCGCGACGGCAGCTACTGGATTTCGTTGGTCCGCCGAGTGCACATTCCGAAGCCCGGACAGCCGGGAGGTGCGTGTTACCAAACGGCTACGTGGCAAGCTGTACAGCGTGCTGGAACAACTCAACCACGGCCACCATGTCATGCGCATCTACTGCAAGAACCTGGTGGGCCGCCTGTACGAAAAGTTCAGCACCTTCCTGCGGGTGGAAGTGTGTGTCAACCGAATGAAAGATCTGGGACTCCACAAGGGGCTGGAGAACCTGGCGTGCTTGCGCCGGAAAAAAACTGGCCGCGATTACGGATCGTTTCGCCGGCTTCGAAGCGCAATCCCTGAACGTGCACGTCGACTTTCCCCTGTTCCAAACGCATGGCTCTGCCGGTCATGGCCGGCAAAACCAAAATCGCCGGCATCAAAATTCACGACACCCGCATGATGCGGCTGATGGAGGTGCTGCTCCACGGCGGTACACAACTGAACGGTGGCGCTTCGCCGACATCCACCAAGCCATCCTCACCACGTTCGGCCTATCCGACACCTCGTACACCCCTACCCAACTTCGCTACGACATGCGCAAGTTGAAAGCTCACGGACTACTGGAGCGTATCGGACCCAGCTACGGTTACCGCCTCACCAACAAGGGGACCAAAGCCGCGCTCATCTTCATCCTCTTCCACAAGCGCGTCTGCGGACCGCTGGCGAACTCCTTATTCCATCACCGACCCGACCACACCCTCCAGCCCGGAACCAAAATCGCAGCCGCCTACCATAAGGCCGATCACGCCATTCAACAGGTGCCGGACCTGCTCGCAGCATGAGATTGTGAGAGATGAATTCTCAAAATCGCCGCTGCTAGAAACTAGGTGGCATTGGGCTTCAGCCGGCGCGGGGATTCAGCACCGCCCGCATACCTCTTCGTAATACCGCTCGTACAATGGGATGATCCTGTCCGCGCAGAACCGTTCCGTAGCGGTACGTCGCGCGGCGCGCGCGAAGCGGTCGTGCAGTTCGTCGTCCATGAGCAGCGCCGTGACGCGCGCGGCCTGCGCCGCGATGTCGCCTGCCGCCTCCAGGTAGCCGTCCACGCCGTCGGTGATCAGTTCGGGCACGCCGCCCACGCGCGTAGCCACGGGTGGCACACCGCAAGCCATGCCCTCCAACGCGGCCAGCCCGAACGACTCCAGTTCGCTGGGCATCAGCAGCACATGCGCCAGCGGAATGATCCGCTCCACATGATTCTGCTTTCCAAGAAACGAGACATACGGTTCCACGCCCAGCTCCCGCGCCAGGTGTTCCGCGGGGACTCGCTCCGGCCCGTCCCCCACCATCAGCAAGTGCGCCGGCGCGCTACGCACCACTTCCGCCAGGATGCGCACACAATCCTGCACGCGTTTCACCGGCCGGAAATTCGATACATGGATCAGCAGCTTTCCCTCCGCCGGCGCGTAGCATTTCGCCATGGCCTTCTCCCGATCCGGCTTATACACTTCGCAGTTCACGAAGTTTTTGATGACGCGTATATCGTTGCGCACGCCGAACACGTCCACCGTCTGCCGGCGCAAGTAGTCGCTGATTGACGTAATGCCGTCAGACTGTTCTATGGAGAATTTAGTAATCGGAAAGTACGACCGGTCCACGCCCACCAGCGTAATGTCCGTGCCATGCAGCGTCGTGATGAAGGGCAAGCGGCGCACGGGGGCCAGCATGCTCTTGGCAAGCAGCGCCGAGATCGAATGCGGAATGGCGTAGTGTACGTGCAGCAGATCCAGATGGTGCGACTCCGCCACTTCCGCCATGTGCGAGGCCAGCGCCAGGCAGTACGGCGGATATTGAAACAGCGGATAATCGGACACCTCAACTTCGTGATAGTGGATCCGCGGGATGCCGGGGTCCAGGCGAATGGGATTCGCGTAAGTGATGAAATGGACTTCGTGTCCCCGATTGGCCAGTTCCAGGCCGAGTTCGGTGGCCACGATGCCGCTCCCACCGTAGGTCGGATAGCAAGTGATGCCGACGTTCACATCGTCAGGCTACCACGCCCAGGGCCCTCGTTTTTCCCCGCGTAAGAAGTTTTTGCACCACGATCCCACGGCCGCTAGCAGTGCGCGCGTGCTTTGGAGCCTGGGCGTTAGCCGGCGCGGCGCTTCAGCGCCGCTGCAACAGCTTTGCCAAGCCAGCGCGCATGTACCGGTTTGCACCAAGGCTCGAAAACACTGGCAGGCAGACTGCTCATCAACGGGTGGGAGAACTTGCAATGAGCACATTATCAGTCATACTGCTTGTCGTTGTCATCGTGCTGGCGGCCGCGGTCGCGCTATTGCTTATCACGCAACGGCGAAGCCATCACTTACGATCCAAGTTTGGGCCGGAATATCACCGAACGGTGGCCGAACTCGGTGGCCGTGCCAAAGCCGAGCGCGAGCTGGAGCGCCGCGAAAAGCGCATCGAAAGGCTCGATCTTCGGTCGCTTCCGCCAGCTACACGCGATCGTTATGTGGACGCCTGGCGCATGGACCAGGCCCGCTTCGTGGACGATCCGAGGGGAGCCGTGTTGGAAGCGGACCGCCTGGTACAGTCGGTGATGCGCGAGCGCGGGTATCCGGTTGCGGACTTCGATCAGCGGGTGGACGATATCTCGGTCGATCATCCGCACGTAGTGCAGAACTACCGCGCGGCGCGGGACATAGTCGTGCGGCATCAGCGCGGGGAAGCCACTACCGAAGACTTACGGCGCGCCCTGGTCCATTACCGTGCCTTGTTTGATGAGCTGTTGGAAATTCAGGAGGTGAGGGTATGAACGAAACAATCAATGAACCTGGCCTGCGCACAGCGGATTTTGTAACGGGCGGCGGTGCACAGATGGTTCGGGAGGAGCCCCCGGCGCCATTGTTTGCGGAACAGGAGACCGACCAATTGCGCACCCGCTGGAATAATATTCAAGCGGGGTTCGTGGATGAACCCCGTACGGCCGTGAGCCAGGCAGACGAACTGGTCACATCGGCTATGAAGCGTCTGGGCGAGGTTTTTGCGGCTGAGCGCGACAAACTCGAACAGCAGTGGGATCGTGGCGGCGATGTCTCCACCGAGGATCTCAGGCAGGTGTTGCAGCGCTACCGTTCATTCTTCAATCGATTACTTGCAATGTAAACGCTGGTGGGGGCGTGCGAGGAGCCACGATAGGACTCCGGGGTGCCCCCGCTCTGACTTGCTAAGGATTCGGAGAGCCGGGATTGATGCCGATCGGAGGAGCCGGCAGATCGGAATCCGGAAATCCCTGCACTAACTTGAAAGTCCGTTCCTAACGTGTGCGAGTGAAAAAATGCTCGCTCACATCGAGCATATGCGTAACCGTTGAACCTGCCGAGTCCCCCAGCAAGTCCTCAGTGGATACCCGGTAGGACCAATAAATCAGGAACGGCGTACCGATAATGTTTTCCCGTGGATACAACCCCCCAAAATCGGCTGTCCGACGAATTGTCGCGATTGTCGCCCAAGGCGAAATAGGTATGCGCCGGCACCATCAACTCGCCGCCGGTTGACATTCTCTTCCAGCATTGCGCGCTGCGCTTCATTGCGCCGCCTCTTCCTTCACGGGGCGGGGAAATTGTCGAACAGCGGGTCGTACGCATCATTGTGCCTTTGAGCGCCGTTAAAACGGCAACTCACAGATTCCAAATCCTTGTAGCCGTCGTTATCGAATTCGGCTTTACGCCGACGCAAACTATGTTATGACGTGGCGGTGCATCGCCATGGAGTTGGCATAACGGCAATACGTTGCTTTCCTCCGCTGGTTCTCTTCGGGATTGCGCCGTGGTCCAAGGCCTATCCGCTTCTCGATTCGGTTAAACTGAACTGAATCACGCAATGGCGCTCTCTCGGCGACAAGCTCGGACCCTACGAAATCCTCTCGCCCATCGGCGATTTTGCGATGGATAGTCCGGCCCGCATCGCGCGATCGCTCAAGCGCTCGGCCGAGCAAAGTAATAATCGCCGCAAATCGTCGCCGTTTCAGTCACCGTGCCGGCAAGGCACTTTCCGAGCGACGCAAGCGCTTGTTGCACGACGTCAAAGCTGAGCTTCGCCGCCTCTACGGCAAGTAAGCTCCAATCAAGGAGAATCGAAGGCAAGAAAATCGTCGCCTTCCAGTTCCAAGGGCAAGCAGAAGGTCCACAAGGTAATGAAGGAGCACAAGGAAGGAAAGCTCCACTCGGGCAGCGGCAAGAAAGTGGCCAGCCGCAAGCAGGCGGTCGCAATTGCCTTGAACCAAGCGCGCAAATCAGGCGCAAAGATAGCGAACAAGCCAAAAAAGAAGACTTGATTTCCAGGCAAGAGGAGCCGGCCAGGTCGGCAAATGGATCACGAGAAGACTTCCACGCTGTCATATTCGCCGCCGTGGTACAGGACTGGCAAGCTTCCAGCGTGATGAGATGACCGGTGTCGGTTGAAAGAGGTTAAGAACCCGCCCACCACTGCGCAATGCTATACTCCCAGATCCAATGTCTCCACCGGAACACGGCTTCTTCCATCCCGCCGCCAGACCTTACCGGTTCATCATCCTGGCCTTCGCGGCCCTGATGGCTTTCGGCAGCTACTTCGCCTACGATAGCGTCGGCGCCATCGAAACCACGCTAATCCAGGTCTTTCACACAGACCGCGCCGCCATCGGCACCATGTACACCATGTACAGCGTGGCCGCCGTCTTCGCCGTTCTGGCAGGAGGCTTTCTCATCGACCGGGTAGGTGTGCGCCGCGCGAGTCTGATTTTTTCCACCTTTGTGGTGGTCGGCGCCGCCATGGTCGCCGCGGCGCCCAGCCTTCCGGTACTGTACGCCGGCCGCGTGCTGTTCGGCATTGGCTCGGAATCCATGATCGTTGCGCAAAGCGCCATCACCGCGCGCTGGTTCACCGGCAAAGAACTGGCCATGGCCTTCGGCCTCACCCTCACCATCGCCCGCCTGGGTACGCTCTTCTCCTTCAATACGGAAGAGCTACTAGCCACGCGCTTCGGTTGGCGCGGGGCGCTATGGATCGCCGCCGCCTTGTGTCTCTTCAGCCTGCTCTGCAACTGGATTTATACCTTGATGGATCGCCACGCCGAACCTATTTTGAAACTGCCCGAAGCCGGCTCCGGCGACAAGATCACCTGGAGCGACGTGGGCAAATTTCGTCCCTCTTATTGGTATGCCGTAGGTATCTGCGTGACTTTTTATTCCGCCATTTTCCCCTTCACCGCACTCGCCACTGACTTCTTTCACGATAAGTGGGGCATGCCTATGGCATCCGCCGAAGGCCTGGGCTTCTTCGCCGGCGTATTTTATAACCTGACTCACATGTTCACCACCGCGCAGGGAGTCACCTCGATCATCATCGCGGCGTCCATGGTGCTGGCGCCCTTTGCGGGCAACTTCGTCGATCGCGTGGGCCGCCGTGCCAGCCTCATGGTGTTGGGATCTGTGCTGATTGTTCCCGCGCATCTGCTGCTGGGACTAACGCACATTTCGCCGGTTCTCTCCATGATTGTCCTGGGCGCCGCCTTCGTGCTGGTCCCCGCATGTATCTGGCCGTCGGTGCCCGTGATCGTGGATCCGCGCGCCGTCGGCACAGCCTTCGGAATGATGACCGCCATCCAAAATCTGGGCCTGGCCACCTATCCGCTCGCCAACGGCGCGCTGCGCGACGCCACGCACGGTTATACCGCGAGCCAGGTGATGTTCGCCGCACTGGGCTTCTGTGGACTGGTGTTTTCGCTGCTGCTGCTGCGCGCCGACCGGCGCGAAGGCGGCCGGCTGGAGCGCGCCAAGTAATCCGGCGCGGCGCTATTGTAAAACCATGGCGGACTTTCACGGCCTTTCGGGCGCCTTCGCCTATGTAGGCGAGTGGCATGAGAAACTGCAAGAGACCAAGTGGTGGCATAGCTTCGAACTCCACGACGGTCGCATAATTGAAGGTGTATCCAGCCTGGACTCGCAGAAAATCCGCTTGGCTCAGTTTCAGCTTCCGGATAACCTGACCGGGAAACGCGTACTCGACGTAGGAACCTGGGACGGCTGGTTCGCCATGGAGATGGAGCGGCGCGGCGCCGAAGTGGTCGCCATCGACCGCTGGCCGAATCCACGCTTCCTCGAGATACAACAACTGCTCGGCTCGCGCGTGGATTACCGCCAGTTAAGCGTCTATGACCTCGATCCGCGCGCCATTGGCCGTTTCGACATCGTGCTCTTCATGGGTGTGCTCTATCATCTCAAACACCCTCTGCTGGGTTTGGAGCGGGTCTGTGCGGTTGCCAAAGATCTGGTAGCGGTTGAGTCATTCGTCTTGCGCGACCGCCACCGGCCGGGAGTGGGCGTGGAAGAACATACGCTCATGGAATTTTACGAAAACGAAGAATTCGGGGGACAGTTCGATAACTGGACGGCCCCCACCCTTGCGTGCCTGCTGGCATTTTGCCGGGCTGCGGGATTCGTGCGGGTCGAGCTCAACAATGTGCATGAGTATGGCGCGGCGGTAAGTTGCTACCGCAGCTTTACTCCATCCTTATTAGCTGTCCAACCGGCGCCCGCCAAACTGCACCTGCTGACCGCTTGTCATTCGGGTAACGATGGAATCAATTTTCACTCTTTGGCATCCGATGACTACGTTACCTGCCGCCTGCTTGCCGATGGCTTCGAGCTGACAAAGGACGCCGTGTGGGCCCAAGCCGGCGGCTATGATGCCGTGCCTGTCTTTGTCGGCATATCTGAAGGCGCGTGGCATGTGAACTTCAAACTGCCCCCGGGGCTTTCTCCCGGCTGGCATCCGGTAAGCATTCGCACCCCCCAAGGCGAAAGCAATCCATGCGACATCGCGGTAGATATCCCGCTCGTTGCGGACTCGCTAAGCATAGAAGGCGTTCATGACAGCATGAGCTGGGAGCCGTTTCGCGTCTCCCTGCAGCATGGCCTCTTCTCGGTTTGGGTGACCGGTCTCGCCCGGAACGCAGACGTGAACAACGTGAAAATCTTAGTAGATGGCCGCCGCCAATCCACCATCTTCGTGGACGCCCCTTCCGCGACGGGCGCCCGGCAGGCCAATGCGCGCATGATCCCCGGTTCGGCGAAAGGAGTCCACAAATTGTGCGTGGAATTCGGAGACGCGCGATCGGAATCAGTCGATTTCGCGGCCGCCGATTAGCAGTATAATCGGGCTTCCGGTTCGCCGTCCCGGATTCACCATAGCCGGAAACTCAATCAACACAGAGAGGAATCTCCAAACGATGGCCATGCCAGCCCTGTTTCTGCTCGCCGCAGCCCGCCAGTCGCGTATCACTTCGCTCGACTGGCTCACCATCGCACTCTACTTTGGCATCCTGTTATGCGTGGCCTGGTGGGTGGTCCGCCGCGGAAAGGACTCCGCCACCGATTACTTCCTGGCCGGCCGCAACCTGGGCTGGTGGGTCATCGGCGCGTCCATCTTTGCTTCCAATATCGGCTCGGAACACATCGTGGGGCTGGCCGGATCGGGAGCTACCAGCGGCGTCGCCATGGCGCACTACGAACTGCACGCCTGGTGCCTGCTGGTGCTGGGCTGGGTCTTCGTCCCCTTTTACATGCGCTCGATGGTGTTCACCATGCCGGAGTTTCTGGAGCGCCGCTTCAACGAAAAATCGCGCTACGTGCTCTCCATCGTTTCCATCATCACCTTCATCATTTCTAAGATTGCGGTGGGCATCTTCGCCGGCGGCGTAGTCTTCGGGTCGCTGTTTCCCCAGATGAGCCTCACCATCGGCGGCACCACCATTGACAGCTTTTGGATCGGCTCCGTGCTGGTGATCCTCCTCACCGGACTTTACACCACGTTGGGCGGCATGCGCGCCGTGGCTTACAACGACGCCGTACAGGTTACCGTCCTCATCCTCGGTTCGTTCCTGTTGACCGCTTACGGCCTGGTGCGGCTGGGCGGCTGGAGCGAGTTGCGGCATATTTGCGGCTCCGATATGTTCAACCTCTGGAAACCGCTGATCCCCGCCGGAGTGCAGGGCACCTGGGCGCCCGTCCTGCAGACTGATACCGCCGGCCACGTAGTTAAGGAAGCCTGGTACTTCAATGACTACTTCCCTTGGCTGGGCATGTTATTCTGCGCTCCGATCATTGGGCTGTGGTATTGGTGCACGGATCAATATATTGTGCAGCGCGCATTGGGCGCACCGAACGAGACGGTCGCCCGCCGCGGCAGCATATTCGCCGCGTTTCTAAAACTGTTCCCGGTGTATCTGTTTATCATCCCCGGACTCATCTGTTACGCCCTGGCGAAGAGCGGCAAGGTAGCCGAACTGACGTCCATGATCGGCGCGGACGGCAAGTCCATTCCGGCTATGTCGAATGCCGCCTTTCCCATGATGGTGCAGTATCTGTTGCCGGCGGGCATACGCGGCATCGTCGTGGCGGGATTACTTTCCGCTCTGATGGGATCGCTGGCCGGTGTGTTCAACGCCTGCTCGACTCTCTTCACAGTGGATCTGTATCAGAAATGGAAGCCGCAAGCTTCGCAGCATCAGCTCGTTCGCACGGGCCGCTACGCCACTGCTGCCATGGTGCTGATCGCATTAGTCTGGATTCCTGTCATCAAGGGCGCGTCAGGCCTTTATAACTATCTGCAGTCGGTTCAAGGCTATCTCGCCCCGCCGATCTTTATCGTGTTTTATCTGGGAGTGTTTGTCAAACGGATGAACGGCCAGGGCGCACTCTGGGCCATGATCGTAGGCTTCGCGCTCGGCATTTTCCGCATGATGGTCGACACTCCAGTGACTCTGGGAGTAGGCGGTTTCCATGGCTACACGCCGGGGTCGTTTCTGTGGGTCGTTAACAACATCTACTTCCAGTATTTCAGTGTTTTAATTACCATCGTGTCGGCGATAGTGATGATAACGGTAAGTTACATGACAGCCGCGCCCGACGACCGGAAGATACAAAGCCTGACCTTCGGCACAGCTACTGAAGCGGATCGCCGCAAGACCCGCGCCGGCTGGAGTTGGCGCGAAGTTGCGGCCTCCGGCGTAGTGTTGCTGTGCATTTTGGGCGGCTACCTCTACTTTCGGGGTTAGTGGGCAGGCCCTCTGCCTGCCGTCGAGCATCTATGGATTATTGAGCAGTCGGATTCGCACCAGCGAGGGCTGCGTGTCTTTTGGAAAAGCGACCGCACACCACTGGAATCTCAACATGAGTCGTAGCTGAGCAGACGAGTCGCCTGCCCAACACGCGCATCTGCGCCGTGATCTGGATTGTCGTTGCGCATCCCGTCCGCGGACGGGACCCGACGGAGTCCTGCCGCCCAAAGTGACTCGGGTAGCTTCGTCCGCCCTGGCGGGCGCCGCGAATCTGATCAAACCGGCGCTGCGGTCGCGCGATTGGCTCGGAATTGGATAGGCTGCTTTTGCGATTCATCATCAGCCGCTCCCTCAGCGACCGACTGACTTAGGAGGACGGGCTACCCGGCGTCATGCACGCTTCACGACACTCGAAAGCTCGGGCGGTGAGGGTGTTCGCACACGAAGAAGTCCTGCGGGAATTTGGGATCGCATGAGGTTCTTTCGGCCCGATTTCAGCGCGGGCCGAGTTGCGCGCTATGGATGGCGAAACCCGACGTCCGAGTCCTTCGCGCCTTAACTCAATCATGATTATGCCAAACCGGTCGGTGATACGGTGTCATCTTCTCGTTGCGGCCGCACGAAATCGTGCTACGCCGCGTCGGGCTCTAGCCGCCTCACTGCCGACAACTGCTGCCGATACGGGAAGGCGGCACGGCTTGAGCTCCACGCAGACTGACGTCCCCCTCTCCGGCTACACTGGTAACTGAACTCCTGTCAGACTTTTTCCGCCTGGCGGGCGTCATTCCACATGGAGCCGGAGCTTTGATCTTTCGGGCGGTCGAGGACGCCGACCTGATTCGTAAGGCGTGCCGGGGAGATGTTGAGGCTTATAACCTGCTCATTTCCCGATGGGAGAGGCGCGTCTACAATTACCTCCTGCGCATCGTCGCCAACCGCGAAGACGCTCTGGATCTGAGTCAGGACGTTTTTTTGAAAGCGTACCAAAATCTCCGCAAACTGGATGATCCGGCGCGGTTCGCCCCGTGGCTCTACCGCATCGCGCATAACGAGGCCTATTCGCTCTTCCGCAAGCGGCGGCCCGAAGGCGAGACGGAGGAAATCCAGCCTGAAACCATGGAAGGCGCCGCCACCGTCGGCGGCAATGCGGTCTTCCCGGTGGAATTGACCCTGGCGGTTTCCGGCGCATTGCACAAGCTGACCGCCGACCAGCGTGAAACGGTGATCCTCAAAATCTACCAGGGCTTCAAATTCGAGGAGATCGCCGAGATCGTGGCCGCCCCGGTTTCCACGGTGAAATCCCGGCTCTATACGGCGCTCGACCTGTTGAAGGCCGAGCTGGCTCCCGCAAAAGCACCCGTAAAAGCAAGAGGTGTAACATGAGTTGCTCGCCATTCGATCTGAGAGATTACTATTTTAAGGAACTCGCGGACAACGAGCGCCGGCTGACCGAAGTGCACGTCAAGACCTGCGGCCATTGCCGCGAAGAACTGGACCGGCTGCGGGGTACCGAAACCGCCCTGCTGGCCGTCCCGGATGAAGAGATCCCGCAGCGCATCGGTTTTGTGTCCGATCCGGTCTTTCAACCATCCGCATTCCGCCGCGGATGGGAGGCGCTTTGGGGATCCGCGGCACGGCTGGGTTTCGTCTCAGCCGCCATGCTTTCGGCTGCGCTGGTGGTTTTCTCGCTCGCGCGGCCGGTGCCACAGCCCACCGTAACCGGGCCGTCAGCCGGTGCGGCCCAAACCGCTGCACTGCAGGCGGAGTTTTCCAAGCAGTTGCACGATGCCGTCACCCGCGCAGTTGCCGCCAGCGAGACGCGCCAGGCGCGCGAGACGCAGGCGTTATTGTCCGCCGCGGAAAGGCGGCATACGGTCGAAACGCAGGCCATGATGGTGCGCGTGCAAGAATACCTGGACGTCGAAAAGAAACATTTGAATACCTTGATTCTGGCCAGCATCGACGCGGGCGGCAGCCACGGGGAAGTCCGATGAACCCGCTGGTTATCCTGTTGGCATTCTTGTTCGCCGGCCAGGAAGCTCCGCCTGCCACGCACACGCGGGTCACGCGCGCCGCGCTCGCCGGCGTCGAAAAGATTGTCGATGGCGGCCTCGCCAATCCCGCCGATGCCTTCGATATTCTTGGCTTCACCCGCGGTGTCTATCTGGAAGGCTACGGCGCGGTCTTCAGCACTGAACTGAACCTCGCCCTGACTCCCAACCTCAGCCCGTTTCATCCCGTGCCCGGAAAAATCGAAATCGCCCGCATACACGAACGCAAAGTCCAGCGCCTGCCGCTGCTGAAGCAGAAGATGCGCGAAATGATGATCGCCTCCGCCGCCTCGCTCGAGAACCTGCCGCCCCGTGAACAAGTGGTGCTGGCGGTCTCGCTGATCCACTATTCCTGGGAGGATTACAGCGGCCTGCCCTCGCAAATCGTGATGCAGGCAGAACGCCAGAAACTGCTGTCCAACGCCACGCGCGAGAGCGCCATCCGCACGGTGGAGTTTTAAATTTGACCACGCCAGCCCCGAGCCCCGACGCCGCCGGCACCCAGCCCCCAGTCCCCGGCCCCGGCGCGCAGCGCTTAGGCGAGATGCTGATCGCCCGCCGTCTGATCCAGTCCGAGGATCTCGAACGCGCTCTGGAATTGCAAAAAGAGCGCGGCGACAAGGTGGGCAAAATTCTGGTCGACATGGGATTCATCGCGCTACGCGATGTGCTGGCAGCGCTTTCCGAGCAGCTCACCCTGCCCCTGGTAACGCTCGATTCACCCCCGCCCGCGGCACCCGAACTCGAAGGGCTGTCGGCGCGTTTCATGCGCCAGTGCCGCTTCGTCCCGCTGGCTGTGAAGGATTCCACGCTCACGCTGGCCATGGCCGATCCGCTGGATTTCGATACGATCGCGGCGGTCGCATCCTTCACGGGCCTGAAGATCGAGACCGCGCTGGCTCCGGAACAGGACGTCCTGGACGCCATCGATAAACATTACGGCGAATCGGCCAAGCAATCGTTCGACGCCGAAGTGGGCGCGGCGCAGGCCAACGAAGACCTGGAACACCTGCGCGACATGGCGAGCGAAGCGCCCGTGATCCGGCTGGTGAACGCCATGATCGGGCAGGCCATCGAGCACCGCGCCAGTGACATTCATATCGAGCCTTTTGAGAAGGAGTTTCGCGTGCGCTTCCGCGTGGACGGCGTGCTCTTCAACGAGGAAGCACCGCCGCGCGAGCTCAAGAGCGCCATCATTTCGCGCCTGAAACTGATGGCCAAACTGAACATCGCGGAGCGCCGCCTGCCGCAGGATGGACGCATCAAGATCAAAATTCTCGGCCGCGAAGTCGATTTGCGCGTCTCGACGCTGCCCACCCTCTACGGCGAAAGCGTCGTCATGCGCCTGCTCGACCGCTCCGCCGGCGATTTCTACGATCTGCGGCGCCTGGGCTTCGACGATTTCATGCTCAGCCGCATGGAGCATTTCACTTCCCTGCCTCACGGCATCTTCCTGGTCACCGGACCGACCGGCAGCGGCAAGTCTACCACCCTGTATTCGGCGCTCAAACGCATCAACATTCCGGACAAGAAGATCATCACCATCGAAGACCCCGTCGAATACCAGATGGATGGCATCAACCAGATCCACGTGAATCCGCAGATCGGGTTGACCTTCGCCGCGGGTCTGCGGCACATCGTGCGCCAGGATCCGGACGTCATCATGGTGGGCGAAATCCGCGATCGCGAAACCGCTGATATCGCCATACGGGCTGCGCTTACCGGCCACCTGGTTTTTTCAACGCTGCACACCAACGATGCGCCCAGCGCCATCACGCGCCTCACCGACATGGGCGTGGAGAATTATCTGGTGACGTCGTCGCTGGTAGCGGTGCTGGCGCAGCGCCTGGTGCGCCTGCTCTGCCAGGATTGCAAAACGCCGTCGGGCACGGCTATTTCACCCGATGGCGAGCGCCTGGAAACGTGGCGCGGCGCAGGCTGCGAGAATTGCGCCGGCTCCGGATACACCGGCCGCATGGGCATCTTCGAGATGATGGAGCTCAACGACGAACTGCGCGCGCGCATCATGAAGAATGAAGATGCCGCCGCGCTCACGCAGGCGGCCCGCCGGTACGGGATGCGCAACCTGCGCGAGGACGGCTGGCGGAAGATCAAGATGGGCCTGACCACGGTAGCGGAAGTGATGCGGGTGACCCAGGAATTTTAGTGTCAGTTACTAACTACCAGCCACCAGCCACTAGCCACCGGCCACGCGCCGGAGGCGCCCCATGACGACCTTCTTCTTTCGCGCCGTAGCCTCGGATGGCAAAGTCCGCACCGGCCGCCTCGCCGGTGAAACGGACAGATTCGTCGCGCGCGAATTGCGCAAACAGGGGCTGACGCCGGTCTACGTCGGTGTCGAGCCAAAAAAATCGCGCGACTTGAAATTGCCGGCCTTCGCCAGCGGCCGCCGCAAAGACGTTCTGTTCTTCACCCAGGAACTGTCCACCCTGCTGAACGCGGGCGTCCCCTTGGATCGCGCCTTGGCCATCACGGCCGAACTGACCGCCCGCCCGTCCTTTCGCACCATCGTCCTCGATGTGCTGCGCGTCCTCAAGGGAGGCAAGCCGCTGGCCGACAGCCTGGCTACGCACGCCGAATATTTCTCCGAACTCTACGTCAACATGGTGCGCGCCGGTGAGGCTTCCGGAGCCCTGGCCGTCGTGTTCGAGCGCCTTGCGGAGTTTGAACGATCGCGCAACGAGCTGCGCAATTACATCGTATCGGCCATGATCTATCCCTCGCTGCTGTGCCTCGTTGGCTTGGCGTCGGTCGTCATTTTGCTGACCTTCGTAGTTCCCCGCTTCGCCGCGCTGTTCGAGGATTCGCACATGCAAATGCCGCTGCCTACCCAGATCATGCTGGCGGCGAGCAACTTCGTGAAGACCTGGTGGTGGCTGGCGGCGCTGGTGATCGTGAGCGTCACGATCTCGCTGCGCCTCTACATCGGCACGGCGAAGGGGCGATTGCGTTGGGACGCCTGGCGCCTGAAGCTCCCGCTGTTGGGCGACGCCTTGCGCAAGGCGGAGACATCCCGGTTCGCCCGCGCCATGGCCACGCTGATTGGCAATACCGTGCCGCTGGTGCAGTGCATCAGTATCTCCGGCGCGATCCTGAATAACCGCTTCATCGCCCGCGGTCTGGAGGCCGTTTCGCAGGGGGTCAAACGCGGCGAAGGCATCGCCGCTCCCATCACGAAGGTGGGAGTGTTTCCGCCCCTGGTCGGCCACCTGTTGACGGTGGGCGAAGAAACCGGCAGACTGGATTCGATGTTCACCCGCATGGCGGACATCTATGAAGAGGATACGCGCGAGGCCATCAAGCGCTTCACCGCCATCTTCGAGCCTATCGTCATCCTGGTGATGGGCGTGATCGTCGGTGGGTTTATCCTGAGTATTCTGGTGGCCATCACCAGCATCAACGACGTGACTATATGAAGATACACAATCGCAGAACACGGGCGCAAGCGGGCGTTACGTTGATCGAGATGATGGTTGTGGTAATCATCATCGCGCTGTTCGCCGTGCTGGTGGGACCCCGGCTATTCCAGCAGGTCGACAAAGCCAAGGTCGTCAAGGCGCGCACGGATATCAATGGATTCGAGGCGGCTATGGTGCAGTACCACGCCGACAACGGCGTTTTTCCGCCGCAGGAGCAGGGCCTGGATGCGCTGCGGCCCTACTTGCGCAAGGATGTTCCGCTCGATCCGTGGAATCATCCCTACGTCTACAAGTACCCGGGCGACCACGGCGACGAGCCGGACATCATCAGTTATGGCGCCGACGGGCAGCCCGGCGGCGAGGGTGTGAATGCCGACATCGCCAGTTGGAAATAACGGGTGGGGCAGACCTCCAGGTCTGCGCGGGTCCTCGAGGACCCGCTCTTCGCGCTTTGGAATCATCGGTTCCAAACGCGCGCAGGCCGACGTGGACGTCGGCCGCAGGACTGGAGTCCTGCCCCACAGTTTATGCAGGTGCCTCTCAGTCCGCCGGTCGCGTTCTCCCGTCCGCGGCGTCACCCTCATGGAGATGATGGTGGTGCTAATCATCATCTCCCTGATGATAGCCATCGCCATCCCCAGCACCTTGGCCGGCCTGGATAATCTGCGCCTATCCACGGGTGCCAGCTCCGTAGCCGCTTTTATGAACATCGCCGCTAATCGCGCGGAGCGCCGCCAGCAGGCCATCGAGCTTTCCATCGCGGTGAAGGAGAATTCCGTGACCATGCGCTCGCCCGATGCCGCTTTTCTCAAGAGGCTGGAACTGCCCCCGGGCATCACCGTGCAAGCCGTCTGGCCGCCGCTCCCCGAGCCAACCGATGAGCCGCGCCAATTTCTGATTCAGCCCGGCGGCGTGCCGCCCCGTATCGGGATCGAGATTGCCAATCGCCGGGGAGGCCGCCGCATCGTGCGGCTCGATCCTATTACGGGAGTGAGCGAGGTCGAGCAGCCGGCGCCGGAGCAGCCATGAAGCCGCGCGGATTTACTCTGCTCGAACTCATGGTGGCCACATTGATCATGGGCATCGCCGTGATCGGCTTGATGGGGGAGATCACCGCCTCCATGCGCAATGCGTCGCGCGTGACCGAGCGCGACCGCGCCGCGCTACTGGCACGCTCCAAGATGGACGAGTTGCTGCTCGACCCGCAATTCCCGCTCGAAACACCGGTCGCAGGCGCATTCGACCCGGTCATGATGGGCGGCGTCGAAGGCGGGTGGAGCGCGCGTTTGTCCCGGTTCGAGATGCCGCCCGATCCCGCGCCCTACCAACAGTCGCTCGACCGTATGTCGCTGGAGCTTTGGTGGATGGCAGGCAGCGAGCGTCGCTCTTTTGTGCTGTATGCCTATCGCGCGCATGTGCTGCGCAAGGAGGATCTCCTGCAATGATGCCGCGCCGGTTTTGGAGGGCGGGCTTTAGCCGGCGCGGGGCTTCAGCCCCGCTGCGGGGTCGCCAATCCGGTCTCACCCTGATGGAAGTGATCATCGCCGTCGCTCTGCTGAGCATGCTCTCCGTCGGCATGCTGGTGACCATCCGTATGGGCTTCGACGCGATGCACAAAACCAATGCCCGCCTGATGGAAAACCGCCGCGTGGCCGGAGCGCAGCGCGTGCTCGAGCAAGAGCTGGGCGGCTTCATGCCCGTACAGGCGCTGTGTTCCCTGGCCTCGCAAAGCCCCATGGCGCCGTTTCCTTTTTTTCAGGGGCAGCCGCAATCCATGCGGCTCATCTCCACATATTCGCTGCAGGATGCCTGGCGCGGACTTCCGCGTATTCTGGAACTGCTGGTCATTGAAGGCGCGGAAGGCCGCGGCGTGCGCCTGATCGTCAACGAGATCCCCTATAACGGGCCGTTGAGCGCCGGGCAATCCTGCCTGGGAGTGGCGGCGAATTTCGAATCCGGCGAAATGACCCCGCAGTTTCCGCCGATCCAAGCCACGCCGCAGTCGTTTGTGCTGGCCGACAAGCTGGCCTGGTGCCGTTTTTCGTATCTGGAGCCGGGCAAGCCGCCGGAAGTCGATCATTGGCGCACCGATTGGGTCAAGCGCCGCTGGCCCATCGGTCTGCGCATAGAGATGGCCCCGCTCGAGGACAACCCCGCGCGGCTTCGTCCCCTGACCATCACCACCGCCATACCAGTGAACCGCCGGGTCGACATGATATATGCGGACATCCAAAGATAGCCACGCGCCGCATCGGGGCAGCGCTTTGCTAGCCGTGCTGTGGCTCTCCGCGGCTCTCGCGACCATCGCTTTTTCGCTCGCCGGCACCGTGCGTGGGGAAGCTGAGCGCAGCGCCACCGCCGTCGACGGACTGCGCAGCGAAGATCTGGCGGTAGGCGGACTGCGGCGGGCCATTCTTTACATGGATTGGGGCCGCCGGCATCCCGACAATCCACGCTTCAAGCCGCCGGTGCCTTACTTCGCCTTCGATTTTCCCGAAGGGCAAGCCGTAGTGGATGTCGTTCCCGAGGACGCCAAGCTCAATATCAATGGCGCTCAACCCGACGTTCTGTTCGCCCTGATTGCGAATCTGGGCGTGTCCCCATCCGCCGCCCAAGAGATTGCGGCAGCCATCGTGGATTGGCGCGGTCCGCCACCCCCGCTTACCGATAGCGCGTTTGCGGGCTTCTACGCATCGCTCGAACCGCCATATGTTGCGCCGCATGCGAATTTCCAGGATGTCGAGGAACTTCTATCGGTGAAGGGCATCACCCCGGATCTCTTTTATGGTACCTGGCTGTTGGCGCCCGAGGACTCGCCGCAACATCTGTCCCTGCGCTCCGGCCTGGCCGAGTGCGTATCGGTGTACGGTGGTGTCGGTCAATATGATGCCAACACCGCGCCGCCCGCTGTGCTGGCGGCTATCGGCGTGCCGCCGGCGGGTGTGTCCGCGCTGATCCAGCAGCGGCAAGTACATCCATTTGTGCAGCAAAGTGATTTGGACCCCTTCGCTCAAATCGCGGCTCCCGGGTTCTCGCGGCTGCGCATCGGCGGCTACACCATGTTCACCCTGCGCTCCACGGCACGCATGCGCCTGCCGAACGGCCAACTGTCGGACATGCGCCGCAGCGTGGCCGCACTGGTGAAGTTTTTGCCTTACGGCTTTGAGACCACGTATCACATCCTGCGCTGGTACAACCGAGCGCCCGACCGCGTTACCGAGCCGTGACCCGCTACCGAGCCGCGACCGTAAGGGAGCGGTCGGCCGAACCCAATTTCCAACTTTACCCGCAAGCATCGGATAGCCGCCGCATCCCCCAGCGCGTACGATCGAATTATGGCGACAATAACGGATGGAAGTTTGGCGATGGCCCCCCAAGACGAACAAGCCTACTGGGAAGCGAATTTCTGGGAGGCGCTCGAAGACCGCGACTCGCACATGGACGGCGTCTTCTTCTACGCCGTGATCACCACCGGTGTGTACTGCCGCCCGTCCTGCCCCTCCCGCCGGCCGCGGCGCGAAAACGTGATCTTCTTCCAGGGCCGCGATGCCGCCGAGCGCGCCGGTTTCCGCCCGTGCCTGCGCTGCAAACCCGAGCGCGAATGCACCCGCGATGCCCGCTCGGAACTGGTGGAAAACATCTGCCGTTATCTCGAACAGCATCTGGATGAAGCCGTGACGCTCGATGGACTCAGCCGTCAGTTGCATCTCAGCCCCTTCCATTTGCAGCGCACCTTCAAAGCGGCTACCGGTATTACGCCGCGCGCCTACGCCGATTTCTGCCGCCTGGAATCTTTTAAAGGCGGACTGCGCCAGGGCCGCTCGGTAACCACCGCTCTCTACGATGCTGGTTACGGGTCCAGCAGCCGGCTCTACGAGCGCGCGGCGTCGCAGCTCGGCATGACACCCTCTGCATACCGGCGCGGCGGAGCCGGCCTGCATATTCGCTACGACATTCTGGATACGCCCGCCGGCTGGCTGCTGGTGGGCGCGACGAGCAAGGGTGTCTGCGCCATTCAGTTTGGCAATTCCGCGCAGAAGCTGGAACAGTCCGCGCGCGCGGAATTTCCCGCCGCCGATCTCCAGCGCGATCCCGAGTTTCTACGCCCTTGGGCAGCGCAGCTGCGCGCGCACCTCGGCGGCCGATTGCAGAAGCTGGATGTGCCGCTCGACATCCAAGCCACCGCTTTTCAGCGGCGCGTGTGGGAGTATTTGCAATCCATCCCCTACGGCAGCACGCAATCCTACGGTGAGATTGCCAAAGCCATACGGCAGCCACGCGCCGCCCGAGCAGTGGCACGCGCCTGCGCTGCGAATCCCGTGGCGGTGGTCATCCCATGCCATCGTGTAGTCCGCGGCGATGGCGCGGAAGGCGGTTATCGCTGGGGCACGGCGCGAAAACGCAAGCTGCTGCGGATGGAACAGGCGGAACGGGTATGATCTGCGGTCTACCCGTCCAGCTATTTCCCAAACAGCGGCTTCCCGCCGTGGACGTCATCGCCGCTCCCGCACGGGCTTACGGTAACCAGCCAGGCCCGCCGATTCAACTCGTTACTGAAACTTGATCTCGGAAGAGGCGTCAAACTTGCGGTAATCGCGAAACGTCGTCTCGTTCCGCACCACTTGCTTGCCTTGGCGAACCTGGAGAACAGAACGCAAGGGCAGCAGGCGATCCTCGCCCGCGATGTGCACCATACCGTATTCGAGCGAAAACGTGGGTGACTGCAGGCCGAAGTCTTTAGGCAGACCGGCCCCTTGCATCACGATGCGCCGCACAAGTCCGCTGTCTTCGTCGACGAATACACGGCCATGGAAGCCGGCGACCTCCTGGCGCATGTTGAAAGTCAGTACGAAGTTCGAGCGTTCGAGGGGCACGTCCACGTCGAAGACGTCGCAGAGAGCTCCGCCGGTAATGGCCCGGCCGGCCCACTTGTACTTGGCCGCGGCTTCGGGGCGAAAGATAGACCGCAGCATGGAACCGAACTCCCCCCGCGAGTGCACACCCTTGAGCGCATCGCGCCGCATGCTGGACTTCTGTCCGTTCACCTCCAGCGTGCGATAAGTTTCCTTACGGCTCTCGTAAGTCATTTCTTCGAGAAAGGAGTCGGTCTGGCGAAAACGCTCGGAGCCCTTCACGGGAGCCGTGAGACGGTGCGTCTCGCGGTTGCAACGGAAGTTGGGAAGGCGCGCGGAGTAGGACAACGCGCTGGCCGTCGCTTCCTCCCAGAGCCTCTCTTGCGCAGGCGCGGCAGGCACGCCCGTATCCGTGGCCAGGTGCACGGGATCTACCTCAGGCAGGGTCACTTCGGCGTCCTCGTCGTCGTCAGGATTGGCGGGCGCGGCTACGGCGGCGTTAGGCCCGGCGGACGCCAGAACGGCATTGCGGGCATCGCCCAGAACCCGAAAACTCACCGGGCGGGTCAGAGCGTTGCGGCCCTGCCGGACGGTCACGCGCGCCTCATAGTCACCCGGGCTGAGTTGCACGCCCCGCAAGGTTGCCAGATAAGGGAACTCGTGCTTCTGTTCGCTCGCCACACCCATGCTGCCGCCGTCGCCGCCCTCGTTGCGGATCTTGTCGGCAAAAGGCAGAGCGCTGCGTCCGACTACGTGTCCATGGCGCAGGATCTCCAGGCTCATCTGCGGCTGCGGGCCATAGAGGTCCGGGTAGACGATCAGGTAGATCTGCAAAGTGAACGGCTGGTTGGCATGATAGACGGGATCGAGCAGCGGAGAAATGGCGTTGCCGTCATAGGCCAGTATCTGATCGGCCTCGAGCCTGTCGCCCGCCGCGTCGAAAGGCCGCACCACCAGCGCATCGCTGACCGTGAATCCGGGAACTCCCGAGCCTGTGCGCAATGGTTCGCGCACGCCACCGGTCTTGCCCGCGATCAGATCTTCGACGGTGGCTTCCAGGGTGTACTTGCCGGCGGGCAAGAACACCTCGCGCATGTAATAAATATTGCCTGCACGGCGCCCTTCCAGCTTGCGCAGCGGGCCGTGCAGGGTTACCGGCTTGCTCTGCTGCCAAACAATCTTTCCCGCGGCATTGCGCGCGATCTGTGTAAGGCGGGCGCGGGCGGTATAGGTGCCGGCAGTGTCGTCGACATCGAAGTGCAAAGCGTTCACTGGCGATTCGATCAGGAACAACCCACGCACGGGTCCGGTGGTGTCTTCAATATTGGGGCCGCCGTCGACTGAGGTGATGCCTCCCCGGCCGGCGCTGACGGACTGCTGCACGCCAAAAGATAGCGAGCCGCGCGGCGAGATGCGCATGAAGCGCGTGTGTACGGGCAAATCAGCGGGCAATTCGGGCAGGTTCGAAGCGGTCGCAGGTTCTGCCGCGACAGGCGCGGCGTAGGCGGATTCCGCGGTCTTCGAGCCGGCGGAAACCATGAGAACAGTGGCGTCCAGCGCATTGGGGTCGCGGATTAGCGCGCCGCCGGTGGCTTCCCCGAGCGCCAGAAAAGAATTGCTGACGTGCTTTGAGCGAACCGCGGCGGGATCGAGCACGACCGCGCGGATGGAATTGGTTTTGCAATAGTCGATGGTCTGCTTGAGTTGTATTTCGGCATCCGAGGAGAGCGATGGTGTTTCTACGACCGTCACCAGCACACGCAGACCGGGCCGGCTGGCGAGCGACTGCGCGGCGCGATCCAGAGAGTTCAGGAAAGTTTCCGGATCGCTGTCGCGGGCTTCGCGCGCGGCGTTGAGAAAAGCCGCCTCCATCTGCCGGGCAGGGATCCTGCCATCCAGCGGCAAAGCATCCGCACTTCCGCTGCGTCGGATTTCGGCAGTGGAGCCCGGCTCGCTCATCCAATGCCGGGAAGCGGCCACCAGACTTCGGACGGCCTGCCGGGTGGCCTCCGCACCCGCCGGTCCGAGGAGGAAGACAGCCGACCGGGCGGATTGGACGGGCGTGCCCGCTGGGGGACGCTGCCCGCTGAGCGGCGCGAAGAGCAGGCACACGAGGACCCCGAGTCGCATATTGTCGATGATAGCGCCATGGGCGCTTCGGGGTTCTTTTTTTGTCGTACGCTCAATAGAGAGGACTCCATGCGCGTCTTATCGCTCGTCTGCGCCGGCTTGGCCTGTCTGCCGCTGGCTGCCCAGGAGACGAACCTCCCCGTAATCCGCAGCACCACACGGGAAGTGCTTCTGGACGTCGTGGTGCGGGACAAGAAAGAGCGGCTTGTCCGCAATCTGAAGCCGGACGAGATCCGCGTGCTGGAGGACGGCGTCCCCCAGAAGCTGCAGGCTTTTCGCTTCACCGATATTGATGCCGATGAATTGAATCCCCCCGTGCCGCCGGGCGCCCAGCCGAGTGCCATTGCGCCAAGCGGCCCAACGCTCAACCCGCTCCACAATCTCAACGTGGTCACCATCGTCTTCGAGCGCATGGGACCACGCAGCCGCCTGTTCGCCCAGCAGACCGCCGCCGAGTTCCTCACCAACGAATTCCGTTCCAACACCTACGGCGGTGTTTTCAGCCTGGACTATCGTTTGAATGCCCTGCAGCCTTATACCAACAACCAGGATCTGCTGCGCAAAGCCATCGCCCAAGCCACCACCGGAAACTACACCGAGTTCCGCAAGGATTCCGAAAACGTGCTCAATAATCTGGCCGTCGAGATTTCCGGTAGTCAGGCCGGCATTACCATCGCCGCTGCCGGCGGCGGCGATCCGTTCCAGAGCGCCGGCGCGGCCACGCAAGGCGCCGAATCCCCGGGCATGAGCTCGCAAGGGCAGATGATGCTGGCCCGGATGGTCTGGAAGCAGATGGAAATGGTCAATTACGGAGCGGGCTGGCGCTCATTGGACGGGCTGCTGTCGCTGGTCCAGGCACAGGCCGCGCTGCCGGGACGCAAGACCGTCCTGCTGCTTTCCGAAGGTCTGGTGGTGCCGTGGCAGGTGGAGGACATGTTCCAGGCCATCATCGCTGCGGCCAACCGTGCCAACGTGAGCATCTATTGCGTAGACGTTACCGGTCTGTCGATCCAGTCACCCACCCAGGCCGGCACCGACTTGCTGGGTACCGCCGGACGGATCAGCCAGAACCAGAGCATGACGGCATCCGGCGACGCTGCCGTCGACATGTTTAAACAGGATGAGACGGTAAACATGAGCCTGCACGCCAATCCGCAGGCAGCCATGGCGGAGTTAGCGGAATCCACCGGCGGCTTCCTGATCGCGAATACCAACGACACAGCCAAGCCTATGCATCGCGTTATGGAAGATGTGCGCGCGCACTATGAGCTGAGCTACGTCCCCACGTCGCAAAATTACGACGGGCACTTCCGCAAGATCGAAGTGCAGGTGAGTCGCCCGGGCGTGCAGGTGCACACGCGCGCCGGCTATTTCGCCCTGCCGCTATTGGCCGGCGAAGTCTTGCAGCCCTTTGAAATGGTTGCGCTCGACGCGCTCAACGCCAAGCCTCAGCCGGTGGCCGTGGCATACCGCGCGCAGGCCCTGCCGTTCCGCGCCGCACGCAGCGCCGTCCAATATTCCATTGTCTTCCAGGTGCCCATGCAGAACCTGGCTTATCGCGAGAACAAGCAAACCGCCAAGCTGCGCTCGCATATTTCCCTTCTGGCACTGGTTAAGGACGCGGACGGCCAGGTTGCCGCCAAAGTCAGCCGGGACTTGGCCAACGATATTCCGGCCGACAAGTTCGAAGCGTTCACGCGCGGCGACTTGACGTTCTCCCAACCCGTGCTGCTGGCGCCCGGCCGATACACGCTCGAGACCGCCGTCGTAGACCGGGAAAATGGCAATGCCAGCGCGAAGCGGATGGTCATGACCGTATCCGATGAGCCAGGCATCGGGTTGAGCGACCTTGTGCCCGTAAGGCGCGTCGATCCTTTCAACGTACAGGTCGACGGCGGGCGGAATCCCGGCGATCCATTGCACTTTGCCGGCGGGAAAGTTACGCCGTCACTCGACGGAGTGTATCCGGCCGGGACCGACATCCCGCTTTACATGGTGGTCTATCCGGCGCAAACGACCGGGGCGCCGCGGCTTTCGATCGAAGTTTTTCAGGATGGAAAGCGGGTTTCGATCGCGTCGCCCGAACTGCCGCCTGCGGACCAGACTGGCGCCATCCCCTTCATGAGCAGCATTCAAACCGCCCCCGGCAATTACGAAATTAAAGTGACCGCGCGGCAAGGCGCGTCGGCTGCCAGCCGTATGATCGCGCTGCGCGTTCAGTGAGCAGTATCAGCGCGGATAAACAGTCCTGTTGATCCGGATGAACCCGTGGCTTGTGCCGTGGCACAAAAAAACTGCCGCGCCGGGTACTCGGCGCTCTACACCCGCGCCCAGGCTTTATTCCGCGATCTCGCAATGGCGCGTGACGATGGCAGTCTGCGCAGCCGGCTCAGCCGCATTGGTGCTCTGGCGATCGATGAATGGGCCATCCGCAGAGTGCACCCGAGCGCCGCGACCGCTGCATAGATCTGTGCGGATCGTTATCAGGTGCGTTCGACGATCTTCACCTTGCATCTGCCGGTTGAGCGCTGGTACGAATAACTTCCGGATGCCGTAAACCAGGACTTGCTATCGCCGGGGACAACTTCCCGGTGCTTAACGGAAAACCCGGCTGCATTCGTAATGTAGAATAACCAGGATATGAAAAATCCGACGAACGTCGCGGCTGCCATCGGTCTCGCTGTTGGTGGAGTGTTCGGCATGCTGGGGACGATGGTCGCGGAACGAAGTCTTCAAGCGGCATTCTGGGCGGTCGATGGCGTTGGCCTGGTGGTAGCCACCGCCCTTCTCGCCCTGAGATTTTTCCGAATGGGAAATGATGTTGTCGCCGCCGGTTTTCTGGTATTCACGATCGGAGAAAGCGTCATGCTTGCCGGGACCGCGGAGTCTCTTGCAGGAAGCGTTCCATCATTCGCCGCCGGCTCGGCCTTATGGTCTGCAGCGCTTCTACTGACAAGTGTTCCCAAAGAATTCGCCAGCTGGATTCGTCTCGTAGGCACGGTTGGCGCAATTCTCTTTGCGATTACGGCGGCAAGGATTTTCTGGGGAGAACAGGTTCTGCCAACCACTTCCCCGCTGCCCTTTTTCGCGTACCCCTTCCTGGTCCTCACGTTCGCCGGCTGGATTTGGACGCTGCTGAAGAGGGATGGAGAGAAGTAGTTGGGAGCAATCCGATCGCCTGTTAAGCGTGGAGAATGAAATAATGACGCCAGCGCAAGAGCCTTATTCGAACACGAGAGAAGATGCGCCAATCCGATTCCTGGGCTTACCGACCCTCATGAGGTCGACCTCCGAATCGACCAACGGATCGTTCGGGCTGATGGAGCACTGGGAGATGCCGCCCGGGTTCGCTTCGCCGTACCATATGCATCACTTGGAAGACGAAGCGTTTTACGTTCTCGAAGGCGAAATAGCCTTTGTCTGCGATGGCAAGTGGAAGAAGGGCGGACCGGGCACCTACGTCTTCGGCCCGCGAGAGATCCCTCACGGCTTCAAAGTTGTCGGCTCTATTCCCGCGCGGATGCTGCTGCTCTGCGCTCCTGCTGGGTTTGAGAGTTTCGTTTTGGAGCTGAGTGTGCCCTTTAACGATTTCACACCTCCGGATATGGCGAAACTCATGGCGGTAGCGGCGAAATACAAAATCGACATTCTCGGACCGCTGCCGGAATAGATTCGCGGAGAACAAGTACCATATCCCGGGCTAGATCGACGCCGCGGGCTTCAAGATTCCGCCCGTACTGTCGGGCACTCGGAAGTTGGCGCGAAACGAACGTGGCGCTGGCGTCAGCGGAAGAGGCCCGCAGGAGCGCCTATTGAATCATCGTAGTCGCCAGGCGTCCGAGGTCCCCGTACAAGGTGTCCTGGTGCTCCCTAGCCAATTTGTCTGCCAACGCGGCTAAAAAATACCACAAATCACCCACGTCTTCCGGTGTTTTCTTGTACTGGGTCGCGACGGTGACTCCCATCTGACAGCTTACGAAGGCCGCACAAAGCCTTCGCGCGAGTTCTTTATCCACTCTGCTCTTATCCAACATGGTTCCGCCTCCATACGCTACTCGTATCATGAACTTCGCTGACGCGAGCCGATTAAGTTCAGTGGATCGTCTACAACGGATAGTGGAAGGGCGCGCCGCACTCGGACGCAACGTTAATTTCATCCCGCGAGCAATCCCCGCCAGGAAAGCTGATATAGTCGTCCACCAGGAGGAACCCCCTATGCGAATGAGTAGACCTGTATGGACCGCCCTGTCGCTCGCGTTGGCTGCGGCGGCATTTCGTCCAGTGCTCCTTCTCGTGCTTCCGGTTGCAGCTGATTCCCAGCAGCGAGCTGGATCGCCGCCGACGGCCGCGTCCGCGGCGAACGGAACCGTAACAGCGAAAGTGGTCGAGGCGGCTAACGCGTTCCTTGCGGCCCTGAGCCCGGCGGAGCGGACCAAATGCACGTTCAGCTTCAACAGCAGTCAAAGGACTGGCTGGTCCAACCTTCCCGCCGGAATCTTTCAGCGAAATGGCTTGCGCTTCGGCGACATGACGCCGCGGCAACGCCAGGCGGCCCTGGCGCTGGTCGCCGCGGCCTTGAGCCGTGAGGGCTACCAGAAGGTCACCGACATCATGAACGGTGACGAGGTGCTGAAGAATGCCGGCGGCGGGCAGACCGGTGCCCAACAGGGTGGCCGCGGTCCTGGCGGGGCTGGCGGAGGTGTTCGGTTCGGACTCGATGAGTACTATATGGCGCTCCTCGGAACCCCGTCAGCGATCGAGCCGTGGATGATTCAATTTGGCGGGCATCATCTTGCCATTAACGTCACGGTCGTCGGCCCACATAGCGTGATGACCCCCAGCTTGCCTGCGGCTCAGCCGGCCAAGTACACCTTGAACGGCCAGACTATTCGGCCGCTTGGCCGGGAAAACGACAAGGGTTTTGCGCTCATCAATGCGCTCAACGCAGGGCAGCAAAAGCGCGCGATCCTCGATTATCAGGTGACCGATCTGGTGCTGGGTCCCGGAACCGACGGAAAAGTGATCCAACCGGAGGGCATCCGCGCCTCGGAATTGGACGCCGGCCAGCAGGCTCTGCTGCTCGACGTGGTGCATGAGTGGGTCGGCATCCTCAACGACGAAGCGGCAGCCACAAAGATGGCGGAAATCAAGGCCAACCTGCCGAAAACGTATTTCGCCTGGAGCGGAGCCACGAAGAACGGTGGCTTGGCGTATTACCGCGTCCAGGGGCCGACGGTAATCATTGAGTATGCACCGCAGCAGGGCGACCTTGATCACATCCACACCATCTACCGCGACCCAACCAACGATTACGGCGCGAAACTTGTCAGGCCATGAACCTGCGAAGACCATCCCTGCCGCTCGTCGTCGTGTGCGCCTTGCTGGCAACCGTCCCTCCAGCCGGCGCACACCGATTGGATGAATATCTCCAGGCCACGCGTCTCTCTATAGACATCGAGCATGTCGATCTGGAGATTGACCTCACGGCCGGCAATGCTCTTGCCTCTCGCGTGTTTGCCTGGATTGATACGAACCGCGACGGTCAGGTTTCGGGTGCGGAGGGTGACGCATACGCGCGGCAGATGCTCCGTTCGGTTGTGCTAAAGGTCGACGGCTACCCTGTACCCATCACGTTGGCTGGGACCAGCTTCCCTCAATTTCGCGACATGCGTCTCGGTGTGGGGACCATCCGGCTGTGGGCAACCGCGAAGGTTCCCTCCGCCGGCGCCGGACGCCATCAAGTTTCTTTTTTGAACACGCACCGGCCTGAATCGAGCGTCTACTTAGTCAACGCGCTGGTTCCGGAGAATCCTCGCATTCAGCTCGGAGAGCCACGGCGGGATCGGGCGCAGCTCAGTCTGACGCTGGATTACACGATCACAGCGGATGCACCCTCACCGTTTAATCGAACTTTCGCAATGCTCGCCAGCTGGGTGTTGATCGGAATGTTGTGGAGATTTGGATATGCGCTAACGCAGGCCGTCGCGCACCGCCAGCGTCCTTGAGCGATCGTCTGTTCAGTTCGCGTGCCAGGACCGGAGAGAATTATCATTTCGAGCGCCTGCCTCAATCTAGTCCAAAGTTCGCAGGTCCTGCCTTGTCGGGCGCTCTTCCCGTACCTTTGGCGGAGCCCGGCACCACGCCGGGCCCCGAATCTGAAAAGTAGGGGAAGGATGCGCCGTGAGCTAGAATCGGTCTCTGATGGCGTGGGTGGCGCGAGGCGACCACGGCGCAGCACACACAGGGGGGTAAGGCCGTGGTCGTCTTTGGCGTCCGTAATAGCTCGATTTAGTCACCTTGGAGTAGCCCGGAACGCGTGAGTATTTCCGTTTATCGTGCCATAGCCCACGATCTCTCCGGCATCGTTGATCGATTGAGCCGCCTGCAGATACCAACCCGAATCCGCCGGGATGAGCGTGTTCAGGTCCACCGGCACTTTGTCTTGCCAGACAAGGGCGCGTGAGCTAAAGGTGGTCCCATCTATCGATAAACCAACCACCTCGCCTCTGTCGTTAATGGTGTTGCAGCAGGGGGCCACGGTCACGATGGACCCAGGAAAAATGCCCAGGTCCTCGATACCTTTACCCCTGGTCCACAGGAAGGTGTGAATGTTGCCATCTACAGACGATTGCGCCCCGCCGACCACTTCTCCCAGGTTATTGATGCTGGCGGCAACGTTCAACGTGCCTCCCAGGTTGCCGAGGTCAGTGGCCGAACCGTCCTTTTCCCAGAGCACGGCGTGGGCCCCACTGGGGTTTGGGGGAATGGTGGTGTTCGAGCACAAACCCGACGAGCCGACGGCTTGGCCCATGTCGTTGATCCCGAAAGCGAATCCGACAGTGTCGCCCGTGAGCGGAGGGAGTCCATGGATCTCGCCCTTTGGTCCCCACATCACAGCTTCAAAACGGCGGACTTGAAAAGGCGTTGCGCAGGTGGAATCGGGAGTGCCATTCTCCGCGAACCCAACCAGCTGGCCTTGATCGTTCAAGGCGAAAGGGTTGGAGTTGTAGCCGCCTGGGAGGTTGGGAAGCGCGGTCAGTGCACCATTTTTCCAGATGGCCGCGAGGCATTGACGATGGGTGCCGTACTCGCAAAAGTCTTCCCCATTCGGATCCATCGCGGAAGTCTCGGAACCAACCACCGCCTCGCCACTGCCGTTAGGTCCGTCCGCCCCACTATTGCATGTGGGGCAAGCGGCTCCGTCCAGTGTACCGAGGTCGTACAAGTGGCCGCCGCCATACCAAAGGAAGGCGTGTTGGGGGCCCCCGCTCGTCAGGTTCGAGGACCCGGCCACCCAGCCCGCATTGTTCATGTCAAAGGCGTTGCTATTCGTCCCTTTCCCGCCCAGCGTGCCGAGGTCAGTGACCGTGTAGCGTGGCGTCTGTGCTATTGCAAGCGCGGCGAGCAGGCCGCTCGCGGCAATTGAAGTTAAGATCGTTTTCATATCAAGTTGCCTCCACTCTGAATAGGCGCAGGATCGGGCGCGGGCGGATCACGCGCGGCGGTATAATTCGTAGGCCGTGCAAAGGGCGTCACAACATGGGAGAACCGGCTGCAGAGGACATTAGCACGCTGCTCCGCGCCTGGAGCGACGGAGACCAGAGCGCGCTGGAAAGGCTGACCCCGGTCGTTTACGATGAGCTCCATCGCCTGGCGCGCCGCTACATGAAAGGCGAACGCTCCGGCCACAGCCTCCAAACCACCGCCCTGGTCAATGAAGCGTACATGCGGCTGGTCGATTACGAGCGTATGCAATGGCAAAATCGCGCTCACTTCTTTGCTGTTTCAGCCCAGTTGATGCGGCGCATTCTGGTGGAACATGCGCGCCGCCACAACCTGAAACGCGGAGGCGGCGTGCAGCACGTCGCGCTGGACGAAGCCGCCTTGGTGGGCGGCGACCAGGACACGGACCTGGTGGCGCTCGACGACGCCATGAACGGATTGGCGCGGATCGATCCCCGCAAAGTGCAAGTTGTCGAAATGCGCTTCTTTGGCGGACTCAGCGTCGAAGAAACCGCCGAGGTGCTCAAAGTATCGCCTGTCACCGTGAAGCGCGACTGGAGGGCTGCCAGGGCCTGGCTCTACCGCGAGCTGACTGGAGGGACGGACGATGGACTCCGAGCGCTGGAAACAAGTTAACGACGTCCTGCAGTCGGCGCTGGACCTTGCGCCCGAAGAGCGCGACGCGTTCCTGCGATCGGCATGCGCGGGCGATGAGACACTGGCGCGGGAAGTCCGTTCCCTGATCGCGTCGGATGAGCGGGCAGGAAAGTTCCTGGAGAATGCGGCGATGGAAGTGGCCGCGCGGGCCATGGCTCGCGGACAGAGCCACGATCCGAGCAACGCCGCGCAGGAGAGCGCGGATTTCCCGATCGGACGAACCATCTCGCACTACCGCATCGTCGAGAAGCTCGGCCACGGCGGCATGGGTGTGGTTTACAAAGCCGAGGACAGCCGGCTCCAGCGATTTGTCGCTCTCAAGTTCCTGTCCGGCGAATTCGCCCGGCACCCGGAGGCCTTGAATCGCTTCCGGCGCGAGGCCCGCGCCGCATCCGCCTTAAATCACCCGAACATCTGCACCATTCATGACATCGGCGAGCAGGACGGCTGCTCCTTCATCGCCATGGAGTTCCTGGACGGAACTACGCTGAAGCATCGCATCGCCGCGCGCCCACTGGATATCGACGCGCTTCTTTCGTTAAGCGGCGAAATCGCCGACGCGTTAGAAGCGGCTCATTCCGCGGGGATCGTCCATCGCGACATCAAACCCGCGAACATCTTCGTGACCGGGCGCGGTCATGCGAAGGTTCTCGACTTTGGGCTGGCCAAAGTCGATGCCGCGCCCGGCCATCTAGCCGGCCCCGCAACTGCAGGCGCCACGGCGCAACCGACGGTGACGGTCGAAGACCAGGCGACCAATCCAGGCAGCGCACTGGGAACGGTACCGTACATGTCGCCGGAGCAAGTCCGTGCTCAACCTCTGGACGCCCGCACCGATCTGTTCTCGTTTGGGGTGGTGCTGTATGAAATGGCTACGGGCATGCTGCCCTTTCGCGGGGAAAGCTCGGGAATGGTTATCGATGGCATCTTGAATCGCGCTCCTGTGCCCCCCGTGCGTCTGAATCCGGGCGTGCCCGCGGAATTGGAGCGCATCATCGGCAAGTGCCTGGAAAAGGATCGGAACCTGCGCTACCAGCACGCTTCGGAGATTGGCGCCGACCTTCAGCGCCTGAAGCGGGACACGGGGCAGGCTGCGGGTCCGGGCCTGGTGACAACCGGTGCCGCAACTCCCATCGCCAAACGCTGGAAGGCGATTGCCGCAGCCGCGGTTGCGTTGGTGCTACTCGCCGGCGGTTACTTCTATTCACACCGCGCACCAAAACTCACGGACAAGGACACAGTTGTTCTGGCCGATTTCGTAAACACGACGGGCGACCCTGTCTTCGACGCAACGCTTCGCCAAGGGTTGGCGGTAGAGCTGGAACAGTCGCCTTTCCTCAGCCTGGTCTCCGAGCAGCGTATCAGGAAGACACTGCGCCTGATGAGCCGACCGGTGGATGCGCCTCTGACTCCTGACCTAGCCCGCGAAATCTGCGAACGAACTTCCAGCGCCGCGGTGCTGGATGGCTCTATTGGCAGCCTCGGAAGCCAGTACGTTTTGGCGCTACGCGCCCGGAATTGCCGCACAGGCGACGTTCTTGACGATGAGCAGGGGCAGGCCGCCAGGAAAGAAGACGTTCTGGCGGCCCTCAGCCGAATTGCCGGCAGATTTAGAACCCGGATCGGCGAATCGCTGGCCACGGTCGAAAAACACGATACTCCGCTCGCCGAAGCAACCACACCATCGCTCGAAGCCTTGAAGTCTTATAGCACAGCATTGCAGGTCGCGTCCTCCATCGGGCCTGGCGCGGCTGTGCCCCATCTCGAGCGCGCTATTGGCATCGACCCCCAATTCGCGATGGCCTATGCACTCCTGGGGCGCATGTATAGCGAGCTTTGGGAACCTATCCTCGCGGCGGAAAGCGCCGGCAAGGCCTATGCGTTGCGGAATCGCGTCAGCGACCCGGAGCGTTTTTTCATCATGGTTCCGCACGAGCTGGACGTAACGGGAAACCTGGAAAGGGCCCAACAAACCTCCGAGTTGTGGGCCGAGACTTATCCGCGCGATGTCCGACCCCACGGATTATTGTCTTGGATTTACCAGGAACTGGGCAAGTATGACAAGTCCATCGAAGAAGGCAAGAGAGCGATCGATCGCAATCCGGATATTCCCCGGCCCTATAACAATCTGGCCTGGGGCTATGTTCAATTGGACCGCCTGCCAGAGGCTGAGAACACTCTGCAGCGGGCCGCAGAGCACAAAATCGCATTCCCCGAGTTTCTGATCATGCGATATTACATGGCCTTCTTACGGGGTGACCCGGCCGGAATGGCGCGGGAAGCGGCTCTGGCTGAGGCCAATCCAGATGTAGCAGACTGGGCCTTGCACGCGGAGGCATGCGTCTTGGCGTATTCGGGTCATTTGCAGGAGGCCAGGAGGAAATCGCGCCTGGCAGTGGACTTGGCCCAGCGGACGCCCCACAGGCAAGAAAATGCGGCGACGTATGACGCAGGAGCAGCAGTGCGCGAAGCCTTTTTCGGGAATGCGCCGGAGGCGAGGCGGTATGCGGCAGCGGCTCTCGACCTCTCCAAGGGCCGTGATGTGGAGTACGGCGCTGCGTTCGCGCTGGCCATCTCGGGGGATATGGCGCGCTCCCAAGCGCTGGCGAGCGATCTGGAAAAGAGATCGGAGGATACATACGTCCGATTCAACTACCTGCCCACTCTTCGGGCCCTTTGGGCGCTGAGCCATGGCGATTCTTCAAGGGCGATCGAGATGCTACAAATCGCAACTCCCTACGAGTTCGCTGTATCGGGTAGTGGGTCTGGTATCTTCGGAAACCTGTATCCGGTGTACCTGCGCGGCCAAGCCTTTCTGATGGCGCATCGGGGCGCCGAAGCCGCCGCAGAATTCCAGAAGATTCTCGTTCGCCGCGGCATCGTTTTCACCGATCCCGTGGGTGCAATGGCACGCCTGCAAGTGGGCAGAGCCTCCGCGATGTCGGGAGATGAGGGCAAGGCTAAGGCTGCCTACCAGGATTTCTTCAGCCTCTGGAAAGACGCCGATCCAGACATCCCGATCCTGAAGCAAGCCAAGGCGGAATACGCGAGTCTGCGGTAGTCCGGTACACGACCGCGCGAGTCACTGGCCGAGGTGGATCGTTCCAGGCATCTATCTGGTGAAGCCCAAACGCCCCAAGTTAGCGCTCAGGGGAGAATTCCGGCTCGCGCACTGGCACGCCGCGCTCCAGCGCCTCCAGGAAGAAATAGTCTCCCCACATTACCGACTCATCCACACCCAGGTTCTTGTGGATGTGATACACGCCCCCTTTAAGGATGCCTTCCCACTGCGGGTCCGCCTCCGCCAGCCACGCGCGGCAGAGAGTCGCGAGGATGTGGCGGGCGGTTTCACGATACAAGTGCGCCTTGGCCGGATCGGCTGCCAGACCGCTCAATTGAAACAGGCCGGATGTGGCGATGGCGGCGGCGGAGGTATCCGGCAGCGCGCGGCTATCTGGGGGCGCGTCGTAGTCCCAGGGCGGCACGCCGTCGGGCGGCGTATGGAGGATGTAGAAATCCGCGCACGCCTCCGCAGTTGAGAGGAAGGCCGGATCGCGCGTAAAGGTATAAGCCGTGCCAAAACCATAGAGCGCCCAAGCTAAGCCGCGGGACCAGCAGGAATCGCCGCGATAACCCTGATGAGTGCTCTGCCTGAGAAATTGGCCTGTGGCCGGATCGAACAGGCCTTCATGGGCGGTCGAGCCGTCGCCGCGTACCAGCACGCGCCGGGTCGTGTGACAGTGGCGCAAGGCTATCTCGCGCAGAGCCGCGTCGCCGGTCTCGCGCGCGGCGTAGAAAATGATTCCGACGTTCATCATGATGTCAATGAAGAGGGAATCGGGCGATACGAAGGAACGCAGATACCCGCCATTTTCCTGGAACCGCAGAGCCATCGTGCGGCCGGCGTCGACTACCACGGCTTTTAGCGTAGGATCGGGCGTGAAGCTGTACCAGCGGTGGTAAGTCGGCATAAACAGGAAGCCAAGATCGTGGACGGTGCGGTCCAGTTTGCGGGGTTCCAGGGGCCGGCAATAGCGGATGGCCTGCTGCCGCCACCAGCGTGCCTCGGGACTACCTGTGGGCTGGCGGGCGTAAATGATCCAGAGCATGCCGGGAAGGAAGCCGTCGCACCAGTGCGTCCAGGTTTCGCCGGAATGCCGCCACTTGCCGCCGGCGGTGTACATCGGGTAGAAGTCCGGATGGCGCTCGATGAGGGTCCGGAGCTGCCGCCCAGCGAAGGCGAAGGTGTTCTCGAACAAGTCCGCGGATGCGCTGCTGGTCATTTCGATCACGATTTTGCATTATATCGGGCTTTATATCTGCCGGCCTCTTCTCAAATCGGTTGGGGTTCGGTACAATCTTCGGAAAGTGGCTGGATACGCGCTCATAGCGGAACCTCACATCGATCCCCGTATGGCCTGCTTCCGGCTAAAACTGGACCGCTCCAGCATACATGGCTGGGGCGTTTACGCGGCGGAGCGGATTCCGGCGCGCCGAAAGGTGATCGAATATACCGGCGAGCGCATCAGCCGCCGGGAAACGCGGCGGCGGGGCTTGGGGCCGCGCACGTACCTGTTCACGCTGGACAACTACTGGACGCTGGACGGGGCCGTGGGCGGCAGCGGAGCGGAGCTGATCAACCATTCCTGCAACCCCAACCTGTATAGCTGGATTTACAAGGGCCACATCCTATATATGAGCAAGCGGGATATCCGGCGCGGCGAAGAATTAACCGTGGATTATCACTTCTCCGATAAGATCGACGATGTCCCGTGCCGGTGTGGTTCCGCACACTGCCGGGGAACCATCAATATTAAGGCCAAACATCTATCAAAAACCTGAGAGTCCTGCGCTTTCCGGACACTACAGTTCTGTTACTCAGCAGTCGAAATCTTTCCAAATGTGGCGATGTGACGGATCTGTCACTCGCCCGCGGGATCCACATGAGCTATCAAGCCAATGCGAAATCTGTGGCTATCTGCGATACGGAGCCGATCGCCATCGAAGGTATCCGGAAGCTGCTCGATCCGTGCGAGGACTTTTATTTGGCCGCGGCGGAAACGTCGCTGTTGGGGGGCATCGAGATGGTCCGGCAGCACGCGCCGGCGATCATGATTCTGGACAAGGGCTTCGGCATCCACGCCGTGATGGACTGCCTGCAGCGTTTGCGCAATACCGGAACGGGAGTGGCCCCCATCGTTTGGGGAGTGAACCTGAACGAGGTGGAGGCTTTGCGCATGATGCAGGTGGGGGCGCTGGGAGTGGTACGGAAGACGGCTACTTTACAAGCATTGCTGGAGTGCATGCGCACGGTGGCCGCCGGGAATACCTGGATGGAAGAGGGCGTGCTGCAAGAGCCGGAACACAACGCCCGGGGTACCCGCTCGAACTTGACCTCGCGGGAACTGCAGGTGGTGGAACTAGTCGAGCAGGGGTTGAAGAACCGGGATATCGGTGCGCAACTCGGGATACGGCCGGGAACGGTTAAAATCCACCTGAAACACATTTTTGAAAAGACCGGGATTCGGGGGCGGTACGGGTTAGCGCTGTCGGGATTGAGGGAGAAGGGAATGCTGACGCAGCCGGCGGCTTAGAGGCCCTCAGTCGGTGGGGGCCTGTTTTCGCCAATTGCGCAGTACGTTCAGGATGTAGTTCTGGGTTTCCCGATAAGGTGGCACGCCATGATACTTATCCACCGCGCCAGGTCCGGCGTTGTAAGCTGCCAGGGCGTGGTAGGCATGATTGTCATACTTCAGCAGCAGGTCCCGCAGATAGCGCGTTCCAGCATCCACATTCTGTTCTAAAATTTTTGGATCGGCGCCCAACTCCCGGGCGGTGGCAGGCATGAGCTGCATGAGGCCGATGGCACCCTTGGGGGAGACCGCATTGGCCTGATAGCCCGACTCAACAGCCACTACAGCGCGCACGAACGCGGGCGGCAAACCATACTTCCGCGCGGCGTTATCAACCAATTCCGCAACTCGGGCCGGAGTGGGCGCTTGCGCGGACGGGGTGGACGCGGGCGCCGCCGGCACGGGTGACTGCGGCGGAGCGTAGTCCTCATTTTCAAAGCGGGTTACCAGCGAAGCATCCAACTCAGTTGAACCAGTCCTGGTGAAGAGCGTGACCTTGGCGCCGTCCGATGCATGGTGGTCGGCATAGAGGCGCGCGCCATTGGCGAGCACGGCGAACTCTCCCGCCCACGCGGAGATCGCGGAACAGGCAAGGATCAACGAGAGTGCGGCGGGCTTCATCAGGCTTACATATATTATGACGCAGCGACGGGTCGGGTCGTTGGCACGTTTGTTGTTAGACTGCTACTGAATGGCCAAAGCGACGCATTTGGAGTGCAGCTTATGTAAACAGACGTACGCGGCGGACCAGGTGCAGCATCTCTGCGCCTGCGGTGGGCCGCTGCTGGTGCGGTACGATCTGGAAGCGATCCGGCGCACCTGGAGTCCGGCACAGGTTCGAGAGGGGCCGAACAACATGTGGCGTTACGCACCGGTGCTGCCGGCCGCTGCCGAATCGGTGGTTACGCTGGGCGAGGGCATGACGCCGTTGATCCGGACGCGGCGGCTGGGAGCGCGGCTGGGCGCCCAAAACCTTTGGATCAAGGACGAAGGTCTGAATCCGACCGGGTCGTTCAAGGCGCGCGGCCTTTCATGCGCGGTTTCAATGGGCGTGGAATTAGGTGTACGGAAGATGGCCATCCCGTCGGCGGGCAATGCGGCGAGCGCACTGGCAGCCTACGCCGCTGCGGCGGGGATCGAAGCCCATATCTACATGCCGCGTGATGTGCCGCAGGCGAATTATATCGAATGCCAGGCGTTTGGCGCATTCGTCATGCTGGTGGATGGGCTGATCAGCGATTGCGCGAAGCTGGTAGCGGCGGGCGTCGCGGCGCACGGCTGGTACGACGTCAGCACGCTGAAGGAGCCATATCGCATCGAGGGCAAGAAAACCATGGGATACGAAGTGGCCGAGCAGATGGGCTGGCAGTTGCCGGACGCCATTTTTTATCCCACGGGCGGCGGCGTGGGCATGATCGGCATGTGGAGGGCTTTCGAGGAGATGGAGGCGCTGGGGTGGATCGGCGAGGAGCGGCCGAAGATGATCGCGGTGCAGGTGGAGGGCTGCCAGCCGGTGGTGCGGGCATTCGCACACGGCGAGACGCGCAGCCAGTTTTGGGAGAATGCATCGACGGTGGCGGCGGGGCTAAGGGTGCCCAAGCCGTTGGGCGACTTCCTTATTCTGGACGCCGTGCGCGCGAGTGGCGGCACGGCGCTGGCGGTGAGCGATGCCGAGTTACTGGATGCAGGCATTCAATTGGCGCGCGAGGAAGGCATCTTCGCCGCGCCGGAAGGTGCCGCCTGCGTGGCTGCGCTGGAGAAGCTGCTGGCTGACGGTTTCCTAAAGCCGGAGGAACGCATCGTGATCTACAATACGGGCGCGGGGCTGAAGTATCTGGAAGCGTATGCCACGCGGTTTCCGCGGACCGCTTCGGGAGAGCAGGATAAATTGGGCGGGATGATTACGCCGCGGTGAGGCAAAATGCGATTGTTTCTTAGAGTTTCGATCCTGGTTGCGTTGGCCATGCCTTCTGTGGCGGCCGCGGAGCGTTTTGAGATCTCGTTTGCGAAAGAGATGAGCGCGGCCCCGCAGGACGGGCACGTCATACTGGTGATTGCTACCAGCGAAAGTCCGGAGCCGCGATTTCGGGTCAGCTTCACGGCCCAGACGCAGCAGGCATTTGGTGTCGACGTGGAAGGGCTGGCGCCGGGCTCGGCGGCGGTGGTCGACGAGACCACACTCGGTTATCCGCTCGACAGCCTGAAAGACATTCCGCCGGGTGACTATTATGTGCAGGCGGTGCTGAATATCTACGAGACATTTCACCTGGCCAATGGTCACACTGTGAAGCTGGCGCCTGATAAAGGCGAGGGACAGCATTGGCCATCGAAGCCGGGGAACCTGTATTCAAAGCCACAGAAGGTTCATCTGGATGCCGGGGCCGGGCAGGTGGTCCGGCTGTCACTCACCGAAAAGATTCCCGACTTACCGGCGGCCGCCGCCGATACGAAGTGGGTGAAGTCCATCAAGATGCGCAGCGAGTTACTCAGCCGGTTCTGGGGCCGCCCCATCGAGTTAGGCGCCGTGCTACTGCTGCCGGATGGCTGGGAAGAGCATTCTAACGCGCACTACCCTCTGGTGGTTTATCAGGGCCACTTCAGCCGCGGCTTGGGCATTGGGTTCAGTACCGACCCCGGTAAGGGCGCCGGCTACAAGTTCTATCAAGATTGGGTGGCGGGGCGTGTGCCGCGAGTTATTCTAATGACCATCCAGCATCCGACTCCTTATTTCGACGATTCCTATGCAGTGAACTCGGCCAATGCCGGCCCTTATGGCGACGCCATCACGCAGGAACTGATTCCATACGTCGAAAAGACGTTCCGCGGAATCGGTCAGGGATGGGCGCGGACGGTCTATGGCGGGTCGACGGGCGGCTGGGAAGCGCTGGCTTCACAGGTATTTTATCCGGATTTCTACAATGGCGCCTGGGTATTCTGCCCGGACACGGTGGACTTCCGCGCCTACATGAACGTGAACCTGTACGACGACAAGAATGCCAACTGGCTGGAGGGGCCTTTCGCGCGGGTGCCGCGTCCGGCGGTGCGGCGGCCGGATGGGCAGGTTCTTTCCACCATGGCGCAGATGAACCGATTTGAATTGATCGAAGGCACCAAGGGGCGCTCCGGCGAGCAACTGGATGCCTGGCAGGCTTATTTCAGCCCGGTGGGCGAAGACGGATATCCGGCGCCGATCTTCAACAAGCGCACGGGAGTGATCGACCACAAGATAGCCGAGTATTACAAAGAACACTACGATCTGAGTCACATCATACAGCGGGACTGGAAAACTCTCGGCCCTAAGCTAGCTGGTAAGCTGACAGTCTGCGTAGGCGATGCGGATACTTTCTATCTCGATGGGGCTGTGCACTTACTGCATGACTTCATGGAAACTACTACCGAACCATACTATCGGGGCAAGTTCGAATTCGGGCAGCGGAAGCCGCATTGTTACGCGGGTGACTTCGATCCCGCGGTGGGCTTGAACCAGCATTACTTGCCGGAGATGGCTAAGCACATGGAGGCGACGGCTCCCAGCGGGGCGGATTTGAGCAGTTGGAAGTACTGAGCGCGCCTCAGTCGTAGCGCAGTGTGATGACCGGTTGGATGCGCGCCGCACGCCGGGAAGGTACATAGGCGGCGCAGGCCGCAGCGGCGATTACCAGTGCGACGCCTGCTAAAAAGGCCACGCCGTCGATCGAGTCAAACATAGGCATGTCGAGCTGTGGCCCGAGAATGCGGGAAACTCCCGCGGCCGCGATCGTACCAATGGCCGCGCCCGCACCTGCCAGTTTCAACGATTGCTGTAACACGAGCCCGGCAACACGGCCAGTGCTGGCGCCGAGCGCTACCCGGATGCCGATTTCCTTGGTGCGCTGGCTTACCAGGTAAGAGAGGACGCCGTAAATGCCGGAGAGCGTCAACAGCAGCGCCAGTCCGCCAAGGGCCGATGCGACCCAGTACACCGCGCGATACGGGTAAAGTTGGGCAGTAAGGATCTCGTCCATGCTGTGGATATCGTCGACTGCGCCTGGAACCGATGCGGCCAGTACGCGGTCCAGTTTTTGCCGCCCTACCTCCGCGTCACCTTTGACGCCTACTAACAGGACGTCTTTGGACGTCTGAACATTGGTTGGAAAATAGACGCAGGAGCTGTCGGTTCCGTAACCGATATAGCCATTTACCACGTCTGGCGCGATCCCGATGACGCGAACGACCGCATATCGCGGTCGGCCAGCGCCGTACCCGGTGAGATCATGTGGCCGCCGAGGCTCCGGTTCGATACGAAAGGATTTGCCGATGGCATCCTGTGTCGGCCAGAGTTGCGCGGCGGTCGCCTGGCTGACGACCGCTACCGGATCGCCCGCCCTGGCTTCATCGTCGGTAAAGTTCCGGCCGCGACGAACGGATTGCCGGAACATGGGGAGATACTCCGGAGAGGCGTACATGTAATAAATGCCAACGTGTTCCGAGCTTCCCTCCGGCACCACGGACATACTGGCGAGGATGCCTTCGAACGGCTTCTTGCTGGCAGCCGCGACGGTCTCTACCAGCGGCTCCGAGGCGAGTTGTCGAATCACTTTCGAGCGGAACCTGTCCTGAATGTCGATCGCGACTACGCCGTGCGGCTGGAGACCGACGTCCAGGTGTTCGATCCGGCTGTTGGCGCGTAGCAGCACGGCGGCGCAGATCAGCAGGAGGACGGAGACGGAGACCTGCCCAATGACCAGCGCATTGCGCAGTCGCGCCGGCCGGAAGTCGGTGGTGAATTCGCCGTGGGCGGCCTGCATCACGTTAGAGCGGGTCGCCTGCAGGGCGGGCGCCAATCCAAACAGCAGCGCGGATAAAACGGCCGCCAGCAGCATGAACACAAAAACTCGGGTGTCGGGTTCGAGCGGCAATAAAGAGATGAAATCCGCATATCCGCGAGGCATCGTGGCGAACATTAACCGTACGGCCAATTCGATCGTGGCGCAGGAAACAGCGAATCCGGCTATCGCCGCGGGCAACGCCAGAAGAACGCTTTCGGTGAGCAATTGACGGATGAGCCGCGAGCGGGCCGCGCCGATCGCCAGCCGGATGCCGATCTCCCGCTGCCGCGCCATGGCACGCGCGAACATCATGTTAGCCACGTTGGCGCATGCGATGAGCAGCACCAGAGCAAAGGCCACGATGATCGGGGAGAACGCCGCGATCACCATCGGCTCCAACGGGATGGTAGTTGCTTCCAAACGGAGATCGGTACCCACGGCTCTTTCAGGACCGGGCCGGCCGATGGTCGCTCGCTGCGCCCACGCCGTAAGCCCGGCTCTAGCCTGCCGCAGGTTCAATGTATGCCGTAAACTGCCAACGATGGAGAGCCGTTCGGGTTGCTCCACGCCGAACAGACTGGGACCTTCTTCCAACTGGGCAGCCATGGTGAGAGGCACCCAGAAATCCAGGGGCACCTCGCTCAACCCGTTGAACCCTTCGCGCGCCACCCCCACGACTTCCAGCGGGTAACCATGAATATAGATCTTCTTCCCAACGATGTCCGGTTTGCCGGCGAACTTGTTTTTCCAGGCCTTGAAGCTGAGCACTACCACGGGTGCGCGACCAGGGGCCGCGGCGTCCTCGGGGGCAAAAGTTCGCCCAAACGCCGGATTGATTCCGAGCATGCGAAAGTAATTCCCGGTCACCAGTTCGCCAAACATGAAATGGCCTGCGACGCGGGCGAAACCGACCCGCTGGAGGCCTATGACTTCGGAGAAGGCCGGATTCTGACTCCGGAATCCCTGAAATTCCTGCCATGAGAACCGGTGATCCGCGCCATTCTTGTTTATCCACGTGTATCGGTAAAGGCTATACGGGTCGCGGACGGCCAGCGGTCGCAGCACGTAGGCGTTGAAGATGGTGAAGAGTGTGATGTTCAGGCCGAGTCCAACCGCGATGGTGGCCACTACGGTAAAGGCGAAGCCGGGCTTGCGGCGGAAGCCCCGCAGAGAATACCGGACATCCTGGCGCAGGGCGTCGACCCATCCGATGCGCCGGGCATCTCGGCATTCTTCTTTGACTTGCTCCACGCCACCGAACCGGACCCACGCCTGGCGCGCGGCCTCATCCGCGGGCATTCCTGCAGCCAGGTTTTTTTTGGTCTCGAGCGCGATGTGGAACCGCAGCTCTTCGTCGAGTTCATTTTCCACCCGGCGCCGCCACAACAGTGCACGCAGGCGCAGCAAAAGGTCGCGCCGGTTCATATCAAGCCCTCTCCAGGATGCGGCCGATGGCGGTGGAGTGGCGGGTCCAATTGGCGGTCTCCAGATCCAGTTGTTTGCGACCGGAAGCAGTCAGCCGGTAGAAGCGCGCGCGCCTGCCTTCGTCGGAGACGCCCCAGTCGGCTTTGATCCAACCTTGATGCTCCAGGCGGTGCAGCGCTGGATACAGGGAGCCCTGATTCACCTGCAGGGTTTCTTCGGAGAGCTGCTGAATGCGTTCGGAGATGGCCCAGCCGTGCATGGCTTGAGAACGTAAGATGCGAAGTATTAGAAGGTCGAGGGTGCCTTGCAGAAGGTCGAGCCGGGGCGGGTGCTTCATGATGGTGTCGATCCTCTACAACAGCGTATTGCTTCTGGTGTCGAATGTCAACACCAAAGCATGGCGGCGCTCGCCAACCGATGCTGCAGCGGGGCTGAAGCCCCGCGCCGGCTAAAGCCCGCCCTCCAAGGGCACGTAGATTTTGGTGGCTCCATTTTCGGCGGCGAAGCGGATCTCTCCCAGGCACTGGCGGACGATTTCGTCGAGGGCGGGGAGATCGCGGCCGGCGCCGGGAGGGGTGACGACCACGATTGCGTAGCCATCGCCCGAATCTTCGCTCGCGACGGCGGAGGTTTCTATAGAGAATTGGCCGGGCAAGGCGGTATCGCGAGCGGCAATGGCGAGATGCATCAAAATCAATTCGACGCACCCGGGATCGACTTTGCCGGCGCAACCGGCAGGCGCCAGCGTAAGTTGCAATGCGATGTCGTCGCCGAGGGCGCATTGCAGCAAATCGTCCATACCGACGATGAAGCCGTTGAGATCCAAATGGGAAGGAGGTGCGGGTTGGCGGCGGCCAAATTCTAGGAGACGGCCGGCCAAACGCGCGGCATGCGTGCGCCCGCGGCCGGCCTCCAGCAAGCTGGTGAATTTGTGAGCGACAGCCGCGGTCAGGCGGCCGAGGATCTCCAGACGGCCGGCGGAACCATGATTCAGCGTTCCCCAAGGCTCGTCCGCGCCGCGCAGGCTGGCGGCGCGAAATAGCAGACAGACGCCCACGGGTTGTGTGTCGCCATCGCGCACGGGAGTCACGCTGCCCTGGATGGGCTCGCGCGCGCCTTTCGGGCCCAGCAGCAGTACGTCGCCACCCAGCCCAATGGCAACGCCTTCCCGAAAGACCCGGCTCACCGGGGATGGCCGCGGCGCACCAGTGCGGGCATTCAAAATGGTAAAGACTTCATCGACGGGCTTGCCGAGTGCGTCTTCCTGCTTCCATCCCGTCAAGGCTTCCGCGACGCGGTTCATGAGAGCGACCTTCCCGTTTTCCTGAGTTAAGATCACGGCTTCATCGATACTGCCAATGGCGGCAGCCAGACGCCGCCCGCCTTCGATCAACTGGCGTTCGCGCCGGTAGCGGTCAAAGGCGAGTTCGATGGCGGTGCGCAGGGTGCGATCGTCGAATGGTTTAAGCACATAGCCAGAGGGCGCCGTCAGTTTGGCGCGCTCCAGGATTTGGGCGTCAGCGTGGGCGGTGAGATACACGACCGGGATTTTGAGCTGATCGTAGAGGGCCCCCGCCACGTCGATACCGTCCAGGATGCCTTTGAGCTTGATATCCATCAGGACCAGGTCCGGCATGGTGTTCACGGCCAGCCGGAGGGCATCCGTACCGGTTGCGACCGACCCCACCACTTCATAGCCAAGACTCCTGACACACTCCTGTATGTCCGCTGCGACGACTTTCTCATCTTCTACTAACATGATGCGCGCTTTGTGCATTTGACTTACTCCTATTTTGTTACTGGGCGGCCTGGGGGCCGTCTGCAGGCTGAGAACCCGCCCCACAATCGAATTCGATCCGGTAGTGGACGCCCGAATCGTTCGTACGCTCAACCGCCGCGTCGATCTGACCGGCCAGAAGCTCTACCAGCCACAGCCCCAGGGACCGGCTTTGAGAGGCGGGCGCATTTTGCGGAAAACCGCGGCCGTCGTCTTTGATACTGAGTTCGACCCGGCCGCCGGGTTGCGCGTGAAGACCCAGCGAGATCTCACCTTTGCGCCCGTCCGGGAAGGCGTGCCGGAGCGAGTTGGATACCAGTTCATTGACGATCAATCCGCAAGGGATCGCCGTATCGATAGCCACCGGTATATCGTCGATATCCGTGCGCAAGCCGATATCCGCCGAATTCACGCCATACAAGGAGAAGAGGCTGGCGGCCAGATTCCGAACATACTCACCCAGATTGATGCTGGAAAAATCTTTGGCGCGATGCAGTTGATCGTGGATCATGGCCATAGCCATGACCCGCTCGCGGCACGCGCGCAGCACTTGCAGCAGGGCGTCATCGCGGAGATTGCGCTCCTGCAGGCGCAGCATGCTGCAAATCACCTGCAGATTGTTCTTCACGCGGTGGTGCACCTCGCGCAAGAGCACTTCTCTTTCCTGCAAGGTGCGCTTGATCTTTTCTTCGGCCTGGCGATGCTCGGTCACGTCGCGGAAGTAGACGGCTAACCCTTCGGACGAGGGATAGGCGTGGGCCTCGAACCATCGATTGGACGGAGCCGGGTGGAATTCTTCCAGATGCGCGGGTGTGCCGGTGAGCATGGCCTGCTCGTACATGCGGTGAAACGGACCGCCGGCAGCTTCCGAAAAAATCTCCCAGAGTTGGCGGCCGAGGACGCGGTCGCGATCGCAATTCCACAGGCGCTCGGCTTGCTGGTTCACGCGCATGAGCCGCCAGTCGCGGTCCACGGCGAAAAAGGCATCGGTCGTACTTTCGAGTGCGCACAGGCAGCGGGCTTCGGATTGACGCAGGGCCTCCTGGTCGAGTTGCTGACGAGTGTGGTCGCGGGCGACGGTGTACGCCAGGCGCCGGGCAAGAAATGGCGTGCTGCTCCAGGCCAGCAGTTTGTAGGCGCCCGCGGCGGAACGAAAGCGGGTTTCCAGACCGGTGACCGGATTGCCACGCGCGAGCCCGGCAATGGCATTGGCGGCGGAAGGCCGATCGAGCGGATGGACCAGATCGAGAATGTTGGTGGTGAGGAGGAGCGGCTCCGGGTAGCCGAGGGTATTGAGGAGAGCCGGATTGACACGGCGCAGATGGCCATCGAGGTTGGTGATGCACAGCGGGTCCGCTGAGAGCACGAAAAAAGGTGCGACGGGCATGCGTTTCAGATTCCATCGGAGGCGGTTCAGCCTTTGGCGAATTCCGGCTTGGAGTGACTCCCATGGCATCCGATATCTCGATGCTCATTGTACGCGCGGGGCGGGAGGGGAGAAGGCTAGCGGAAGGAGGCGCGGCTTTTGAATCAGGGGATTAGGGGAAACGCGAAACTTGTGATCGATGAATTGATATAGGATTCTTCAGTTTGCGGCTTCCACTATGTTTTTGGCCAAACAAACCCAAATTAGGGCATTGACATACTTGATGACACCATCAGTGTTTCAGCCCTGCAAGAACACGCTGCGACAGTATTCGGCATCCTCTGTTCGCCTAAATTCCATATAAAAGCACTGTTGTCCCGCTTCCAACATGCCAAAGAGATCCAGATCCAAATCCTCTACCACGGCATCGTCATATAGGTGCCCTTCTGTGACGGCTTTCTCAATTTCCAGTCGGCGTTCTGTACCCGCCCCAAGGAGATATAGCGACGGCGGTGTCCAATCTAGTATCTTTGTGAACTCTTCCGGAGTCTTGAAAGTGATACCGAGCTTCTTATCCTCAGCGTGGAGCGAGAAACCAAGCGCCAGTTCCACAGGAAGCTTATGGCGATCACGAAGGCGAACTGCAATGCGAAAAGCTGCCAGTCCTCCCTCAACCCAGTGACCGCGAGCGCCAAGCCTCGTCAATCCTGTCGATGTGCAGATCGTCGGACCTCTGAATCCCACCATTTTGTGAGACTGTCAGCATCCACTTCTCGATGATCTGCTCATATTGCGGCCGTTCTTCTTTCACAATGTCAGCGCCTTTTGCAGTTGGCGTCATCAACTACGTCAACACCCAACCGTCCGCAGGCATAGCGCCTGCCCCCACTCTAGGCAGCGTAGCCGCAAACAAAACGATGCTGCAGCGGGGCTGAAGCGCCGCGCCGGCTAAAGCCCGCCCTCCAAAAGCGGCTCACACTGCGAAGAATTCGAATAGTTTGTAAATACTGTCAGTTCGTGCCTTCGGCAGGGTGCAGCGAGTCCAGAAACTCGTAGCGATCGCGATGCTGTTCGTGGAGCGCTTTGCTTTCGGTATCCAGATGCATCACTTCATGGGTCTTGGTATAGTCCGGCCACTTTGCCAGGCCCGCGCCGTTGGGGTTACCCGTTTGGATAAAGTTCGCCCAGTACGCGTTCATGGTCTCGGCCACTTTCTGATCTTCAGGCTGCCAGGCGGCTTTCTTTGACGACAGCATATCGAAAACGTACTCGATTTCGGAAGCGTGCGGCGAGCCGATGGTCTTTACTCCCATTTTTTGCATGGCTTCGGGGACGGGCGTGGTGCGGTCGAACTCAAAGCGGTAGACCGGTTCACCGGTCTTGGCTTGCATTTCGAGCCATTTCCAGGTTCCGTACACGATGAAGTTGTCACTGGCCAGATCGCCGGCCGATTGCACTGCCTGCTCGTCAGTCGCCGCCGGATACACTTTCAGGGCCGCATCCGCTTTGTCTTTGAACTGCTTGCGAAGCTGTTCGGGGAAAGTTTGGGCAGTGGGCTTGACCTTGGCCATCATCACGCCCATGCGAACCTCATCCGCGTTCCAGCCAGCCAGCAGCGGAACATGGCTCTGGCGGCCCGCGGCGAAGATGGCTGGTACGGCCTCCGGTAAGAAATAGCCATCCACGATGGGCCAGAAACCGAAACCACCGTTTACCTTCATGGCCGCGGCCACCAGTTCGTCAGACGTTTTTGCCCGTAATTCGGCGAGCGATTTGGCGCCTAACGACGTCGCGAATGCCACGCCCTGCTTCTCGGATTCCGCGAGCGAAGGCATGCCGCGGCCGCCCACCGCACCAAAGAAAGCGCCGCTTTCTCCCACCGCCTGCTGGAACAGATCGCGCGACAAGGGCGACGCCATCAACGCGCTGACCGATAGCGATCCGGCCGATTCGCCACCGATGGTGATGCGGTGCGGGTCGCCGCCAAACGCGGCGATATTGCGCCGCACCCATGCGAGCGCGGCCACCTGATCGAGCAGGCCATAATTGCCGGAAGCCTTATGCGCGGATTCCCGGGTGAGCTCGGGATGCGCCAGATAGCCGAAGACGCCGAGGCGGTAATTCGCATTCACAGCCACGATGCCTCGCCGGGCGAAGCTTTCCGCATCATAGCGAGGCTCGTCGCTGGCGCCGGCCGCGAAGCCGCCGCCGTAAAACCACAGGTACACCGGCCGTGGCTTCGGAGAGGGCTCAGATGGCGCCCACACGGTCAGGTTCAGGCAGTCTTCGCTCATCACGTTGTCGCGCGGGTTGATATCACCGAACACTTTGCCTTGCACGCAATGCGGGCCAAACTCCTGGGCGTTGCGGACGTCGCTCCAGTGCGGCACCGGCTGCGGGGCTTGCCAGCGCAGGCTGCCAACGGGCGGCGCGGCGAACGGCACGCCGCGAAAGATGCGGACCGTAGCGGCGGAGTTGAGCGCACCTTCTATGGCGCCGCTGTCGATGGTCACACGTTCGCCGGCTACGGAGGTGGCGGCTAGGGCCGCGGTTATCAACAGAATTCTGGTCGTTTTGTCTGGCATGAACGTTCAACGTAATACATTGCGGGGCGGCGTGGACACCGGCCGCAGGACTGAGTCCTGCAAGGCAGCACAGCCGCAACCAAAAGGTTCGCTGCAGCGGGGCTGAAGCCCCGCGCCGGCTAAAGCCCGCCCTCCAAAACCTGCGCACGCTGCGAAGATTCTGAGGGTTGTAATGCAGCACATCTGGCTTCAGGCTGCACGCAAAGATGCGCCGCAATGGACGCAGTGGGTCCAGCCGGGCTCCACCGGACGCCGGCACTGCGGGCAAGCCAGCGCCAGAGAGGCGCCGCACTTCGGACAAAACGCAAAGCCGGGCCGCACCTGCGTACCGCATTGGGTGCAATTGATCAACAAAGGTTCGCGCAAAACGAAATACAGGATGATCCCAATGGCATTGGGGATGAGGGCCGCGAGCCAGGTCCACAGGACGTACCGCATGCCGCGACGCTTGGCGTCGGCGTACACATAGCCAACCAGCAGGGCCATGGCAAACAACGGCAGCCCAGGTAGAATGGCAACCGCCAGTTTGCCGACCAACGGCCAGGATCGGCCTTCCGGATCGATGCGGAACGGCACCAACATCATCAACAGGAAGAACCCCAGCCACACGCACACGCCGGCGGCGAACGCCGGGCGCGGCACCAAATCCAGCTCATTTCGAAAGCGACTCATAAAGCCCTCCTCAGTTCACGGTGGCGCCTGCCCAACGCCAGGGCCGCCACGGCCGCGGTCAGCCACACCAATACAGTCGAGCCTGCCGACCAGGTTCCGAACCGGACCAGGTTCGCGCCCATGACCACCAGTTGGCCGCCGGTGATAATGCGCGCCACCAGCCAGAAGGTCAGTCCCACGGTCCAGGCGAACAACGCCAGCGCCCCCAGCGTGAACGCTTCCCAGCGCCGGTCAGCAGCCGCGACGCTTTCCTGCACTACGCGCGCCCGGGTCCGCTCCACCAACTGCGAGGGGACGGGCGGCTGGGGGAGCCGCCGCAAGCCCTGCGCATACTGGCTCCAGATCTCCAACTCGCGGCGGCATGCGGGGCACTCACGGGCATGTTTCTCCAGCAACCGCTGCTCCTGGGCATCGAGCGCCCCGGCCGCAGCCAGCGCCAGTAATCCGGCCATCGACTCGTGTTCGCTCATGCTTCCTTCCTTCCCGGAAACCGCTTGTCCATGGCCGCGCGCAATCCATCGAGCGCGCGGCTTAGCCGGCTTTTCACGGTGGAGAGCGGGATACCCGCCACCTCAGCGATCTCCTCAAGCTTCATGTCTTCCTCAAAGCGCAGGGTGAGCACCTCGCGATGGATGGCCGGCAATTCCTGGATGCAAGCCGCCAGCGCGGCGCCGCGCTCGAAATCGAGCAGGCGCTCCAGGGCGTCAGGATCGTCAGCACGCAGCGTGTCTCCGATGGCTCCGCCGCCACTCGCGTGTTCGCGGGAGTCAGCGCCTTCGTCGAGGCTCTCGGTGCGCCTTCCGCGCCAGGCGTCGACGGCCAGGTTGTGAGCTACCGAAAACAACCACGCCTCGAAATTGCGGCGCGCGTCGTAGCGGCCGATCTTTTCCATCACGCGCAGCCAGGTTTGCTGGAACAAGTCGTCAGCGGCGGCCGGTTCCCGCACCAGGCGCAGCAGGTAGCGATAGAGGCGATGTTGGTAGCGCGAGATCATGGCCGTCAAAGCGTCGGGATCGCCCCGCCGCAAACGGGTAATGGCATCTTGCGCGCCGCTGAACGCCTCCGGATTCATAGCCGCCGCGAGGATCATAGCACTATGCGATATACGGATGGCCACGCCAAAAAGACCCATCCGGCATATACTGGTGGGGACAGCGCAGGATGGCACTCGAAATTACCCCCAGGACCGCGGCGCCCGGCACGACGGTAATCGCACTCGAAGGCAGCGTGATGCGCGGACCGGAAGGTGAGCGCATCGAAGAGGTGCTGAACAGCCTGCTGGCCCAGGGCGTGGAGCGCATCATCTTCGATCTGGGCGGCGTGAAGCGGATCGACAGCACGGGCATCGGGCGGTTCATCTACTGCCTGAATAAAGTGCAGGAGACGGGCGGCAAACTGTGGATGGCGGGCGCACAGGGGTACGTACGGGAATGCTTCCGGGTGACGCGGCTGGACACCGTATTTCAGTTTTGCGAAACGGTGGAAGATGCGCTGGCCGCGAATCAGCGCGCGTGAGTGGCTGAGGTGGATGGGATGAGGCGGGCATTTTTGGTTCTATGTTGTGCAGCCGCGTTGGTGGAGGCCGGCGCGCCGCAAACGAAGAGCGTCACCTGGACAGGCTGGTTCTCCGACCTGGAATGCGCGTCTGGACGGGCCGCCAGCGGGACATTTACCGCGACGAATCCGGAATGTGCGAAGACATGCCTGAAAAAGGGCGTGGCCCCCGCTTTCATCAGCGAGCAGGCCAAAGCCGTATTCACCGTGAAGGGCTATCCGGGCGTAGTGGCGCAATTGGGATTTCACGTGGAAGTGCAGGCTACCGTGGACGAGGCTGCACGCACGGTGACAATCCAGAAGGTAAAACAACTGGGCTACGACGGAGCCTCCTGCGAGCGCCCGAAGCATTGATTCATCGCTGAGCCGGGGCCGATAATAGGAGTTCATGAAGCCTCTCATCTCCTTGGCCATCGTCCTTTGTTTCCCGGTACGCTGGCTGGCCGCCGCCGACGGTCCCTATCAGTATCCCTTCCAGAATCCCGATCTACCCATCGAACAGCGGGTAGACAACATCGTGTCGCTGATGACTCTCGACGAAAAGGTCGCTTGCCTGGGCACGCGTCCGAACGTGCCGCGGTTAGGCATCCAGGCGACCGGTCACGTGGAGGGCTTGCACGGCCTCGCGCTGGGCGGTCCTGGCGGATGGGGCCGGCCCACGCCGATACCCACCACGCAGTTCGCACAAGCCATCGGAATGGGCGAAACCTGGGATCCGGACCTGATCCGGCGGGCCGGCGGAGTGGAAGGGACGGAGACGCGCTACATCTACCAGAGGAAGCATCGCGGGGGCCTGGTGGTGCGCGCGCCGAATGCGGACTTGGGCCGCGACCCGCGCTGGGGCCGCAGCGAAGAGTGCTTCGGCGAAGACCCGTTCTTTAACGGCACCATGGTGACCGCGATGGTGCGCGGCCTGCAGGGAGACGATCCCAAGTATTGGCTGACGGCTTCGCTGATGAAGCACTTCCTGGCTAACAGCAACGAGAACGGGCGCGGTGGATCGTCGTCGGATTTTGACGAGCGCCTGCTGCGCGAATATTACTCGGTACCCTTCCGCATGGGTGTGATGGAGGGCGGATCGCGGGCGTTCATGGCGTCGTACAACGCGTGGAACCACATTCCCATGACGGTGAATCCCATCCTGCGCTCGATCGCGATCAGGGAGTGGGGCGTGGACGGAATCATCTGCACGGATGCCGGCGCGTTGCGCAATATGATCACGCTGCACAAGTATTACACGACGCTGCCGGAGGGGGCGGCGGGCGCGGTGAAGGCGGGGATCAGCCAGTTCCTGGACCGTTTCCAGGCGCCGATCAATGATGCGCTGAAGGAGAAGCTACTCACCGAGGCCGAGATCGACGATGTGATCAAAGGCGAATTCCGGGTGATGATCCGGCTAGGGCTGCTGGATCCGCCGGAGCGGGTGGCATACACGAAGCTCATGGGCGAGGAGGATGCGTGGAAGGCGCCCGGCCACAAGGAGGTGGCGCGGCAGGTGGCGCTCGAATCCGTAGTGCTGCTGAAGAACGCGAACGGGTTCCTACCGCTGGACCCGTCGAAGGTCAAGTCGATCGCGGTGATTGGTCCGCGCGCGGACCAGGTGCTGCTGGATTGGTATAGCGGCACGCCTCCATATACGATCACTCCGCTCGAAGGCATCAAGGCGAAGCTCGGTTCCAGTGTCACCGTGAACTACGCGGCGAACAATGACGGCGGCGCGGCGGTAAAGGCGGCGAAGGAGTCGGATGTGGCCGTGGTCTTCGTCGGGAATCATACGACGTGCGATGCGGGTTGGGAGAAGTGCCCAACTCCCAGCGACGGCAAGGAAGCGGTGGATCGGCGCGCCGTCAATCTGGAGATGGAAGAACTGGTCGAGCAGGTGTACGCCGCCAATCCCAAGACGGTGATGGTGCTGGTGGCGAGTTTCCCGTTCGCGATCAATTGGAGCCAGGAAAATCTGCCGGCGATTCTGCACATGACCCATAACGCGCAGGAGATGGGCACGGCGGTGGCGGATGTGCTGTTCGGCGACTATAACCCCGGGGGCCGATTGGTCCAGACCTGGCCGAAGTCGCTCGACCAACTTCCACCCATGATGGATTACGATGTCCGGCACGGGCGGACTTACATGTATTTCAAGGGCGAACCGCTGTATCCGTTCGGGTATGGTCTTAGTTACACGACATTTAAATACTCGAAGCTACGGGTGGCTCCGTCGCGTTTGGCGGCGGGCGGGAAAGTGATGGTGGACGTGGATGTGAAGAACACCGGAACGCGGGTAGGCGATGACGTCGTCCAGCTTTATGTGAAGCATGTCAATTCCGCGGTGGATCGGCCGGCGAAGGAGCTACGTGGTTTTCGGAGAGTAACTTTGGGACCGGGCGAGAGTCAGACCGTGGAAATTCCCTTGCCGGCGGATAAGTTGACTTATTGGGACGTTGAACGGAAGGTTTGGGTACTGGAGGGGGATGAAGTGGAGGTTATGGTTGGCGATTCTTCGGCAGACGTTAAGCTAAGCAAGCTGCTGCATGTCGCCGGCGGTAAATGATAAGAAGACGAGGTTAGGGAATCTCTCCATCCCAAAGCTTTTGCCAGTAATTTCGCCAGCGCGCTCTGACACTCTGTTCTGTCTCACCTCGGTCGTAGGCGGGAGAGAGCAGCGGCTGGGCTCGTTTTATATGAACTAGTACGATCGCCCGAATCTCGCTGGTAAGGCCCATGTCGTGATAAAAACGGCTGCCCCTGTCGAATATCTCGCCTGCGCGATAGACGGCGCCATCTCCTTTGAACCGGTACCCCTTGCGCACGAGAGGATCGACCACATTGATCTCCACTGATGCATTTTGGCCGATATTACGCACGGACTGCGGCGACCGGATGTCGGCAAAGACCAGATGGTCGTCGTCCCACACGGCCATCGTTCCTTTCGGCGACAGGTTCGCGGTGCCGTCCGGACAGACTGTCGCGACGTATCCCAACCGCTGCTCGCGCACGATGCGTTTCATATCGTCCGTGAGGATTCCCATGAGAAGCTCCGTGACTTAAGGCTTCTTATAGAGCGGCGAGGACGTCTTCCGCGTGGCCAGCCGGCTTGACTTTTGAGAAGATCTTCTGTATCTTACCGTGCTCGTCGATTATGAAGGTGGTGCGCTCCACTCCCATCACTTTCTTGCCGTACATATTCTTCTCTTTCCAGACACCGTAAGCCTCGACGACCTTCTTATCGACGTCGCACAGCAGCGTATATGGCAGGTGCTGGTTCTGTTTAAAGGTAGTTTGCGCTTTGGGCGTATCCTTGGAGATACCCAGCACCACGACATCCTTCTTTTCAAACTTCTTGAATGTATCGCGGAACTCACACGCTTCCACAGTGCAACCCGGCGTGCTGGCTTTAGGATAGAAAAATAGCACCGCCTTCTTACCCCGCACGCTATCTAAGTCGAACGGTTCGTCGGTATCTGTCTGTAACTTGATTTTTGGGGCGAGATCGCCTTCTTTTAGCATAACTTCTCTCTTAGTAAGTCGTTCACTGCCGCCGGGTTGGCCTGACCGCGGGAGGCTTTCATCACCTGTCCGACCAGGAACGCCAGTACGGTTGTCTTTCCGCCTTTGTACTGCTCTACCTGCTTAGCGTTCTGCGCGAGCACCTGATCGACGATCTGCTCCAGCGCGCTCGTATCGCTAATCTGTTTCAGTCCCTCTCTCTCTATGATGGCCGGCGCTGTCTCCCCGCCCGCAAACATTTTGGCAAAGACTTCCTTGGCGATCTTACCGGAAATCTCGCCCTTGCGGATTAACGCGATCAGCTCGCCCAGCCGCTCGGGTGCAACCGGCGTATCGGCAATCCCTTTGCCGGCGGCGTTGAGCGCGCCCGTGAGATCGCCCATCACCCAGTTGGCGGCAGCTTTCGGATCGCCGGCCGTCTCCGCAACGCGCTCGTAATACTCCGCCACCGGGCGGCTGGCGGTGAGCACGCCGGCGTCGTATGCGCTCAAGCCGTAGCCCTCCATAAAGCGGGCGTACTTCCGCGCAGGCAGCTCCGGCATGCGCACGCGGATCTCATCAAGCCAGGCATCCGCGATCCGCAGCGGCGCCAGGTCCGGCTCCGGAAAATAGCGGTAGTCGTGGGCGTGTTCCTTGCTGCGCATGCCGGCGGTCTCCCCGGTATCCGGATTGAACAGACGCGTTTCCTGCTCGACAGCGCCGCCGCTCTCGAGAATGCCGACCTGGCGCGCAATTTCGTGGTCCAACGCCAGCTTCAGAAAGCGGAACGAATTCAGGTTCTTCACTTCGGCCTTAACGCCGAATTCCGTCGCGCCCTTCAGACGGACTGACACATTGGCGTCGCAGCGCAAGTGACCCTTCTCCATATCGCACGTGGAGACGTTCAGGAATTCGAGTGTTTGCTTCAACTCGGTGAGGAAATCGTAAGCCTCCGTAGAGCCACGCATATCCGGCTCGGTGACGATTTCAATCAAGGGCGTGCCGGAGCGATTTAGATCGACGTATGTGTAGCGTGCAGAATCGTGAAAACCATCATGGATGCTCTTGCCCGCATCGTCTTCCATATGGACGCGAGTGATTCCGATGCGCTTGGGCACCCCGTTCACCGGAATCTCGACCCAGCCGTGTTCGGCGAGCGGCTCGTCGTATTGGGAGATCTGGTAGCCCTTGGGCAAATCGGGGTAAAAGTAATTCTTGCGGGCAAAGCGGGAAACCGGGCGGACGCGACAGTCGAGCGCCAACGCGGCTTGAATCGCCAGTTCGACGGCGGCCGCGTTCAACACAGGCAGGGCGCCCGGCAGACCCAGGCAGACCGGACAAACGTTGCTGTTTGGTTCCGCGCCGAAACTGGTGGGGCAGCCGCAAAAAATCTTCGTCGCGGTGGCCAGTTGCACGTGCACTTCGAGGCCGATCACCGGTTCATATTTGGCGATCAGCTCGGGGCCTGCGAGATACGCGAACGCCGATGACATGATCCTTTATTATAGGCGTGGACGCCTGCTCCACGTAGCAGCAGAGCCGCGACCAAAACGATGCTGCAGCGGGGCTGAAGCTCCACGCCGGCTGAAGTCCGCCCTTCAAAATCAGCGCTACGGGATATATTGTTCGGCGGTCGCCAGGAAGCCTGTTCCAATATCCGTGGCACCGCCGGCTACCAGTGCGGCTCCGCTCTTCAGCAAGACCGCCGCAGCGTTGTTACGGGGGCTCTGCATGCTGTTCGTGTATGCCCACTCGCCCGAGGAAGGACTGTAGATTTCAGCCGAACTGGTTTCGATGCAGCCGTCATCGTCGCAGTAGTTCACGCCGCCGGCCACCAGAACGGTGCCATTGGGGAGCACTGTAGCTGTGTGACCTTGCCGTGACATGTGCATGGCACCGGTGGTGGTCCACATGCCGGTCGAAGGCGTGTAGATTTCCGCGCTTCCCGGAATCGAGGTGCCCAGCAGGCCACCAGATACCAGCACGTCGCCGCTTTGAAGCAGCGAGGCCGTGTGGGAGGCATGGCCGGTGGGCATGGAGTTCGCGGCAGTGAACGTGTTGTGTACCGGATCGTAAAGCTCGGCGCTCTGCAAAACTGCTCCGCCGGCGCCACTGCCACCGGCAATCAGCACCAGCCCGCTTGACAGCCCGTTTGATAGCCCGTTTGATAGCCCGTTTGATAGAAGGGTGGCTGTATGATTGACGCGCGCAATGAGCATGGCGGCCGCCGGACTCCAGTCGTTGGTCTTCGGATTGTAGAGTTCCGTAGACGTGCAGGCCAGAGTACCGGTGCAGCCGCCGGTGACCAGCACTTCACCGGAGGGAAGCAGCGCAGCCGCGGCGTACTGGCGCGATTGGTTCATGGGTCCGGTGAGGAGCCACTCGTTCTTCTGGGGATTGTAAACTTCGGCTACGTTGTTGCCGCCACCGGCGACCAGGACTCTTCCATCCGCCAGAATCGTTCCGGTGGCGCCGCTGTGCATGGAGGACATGGCGGGCGCGGGCGACCAGGTATTCGCAGCCGGATCGTAAATATCAGCCGACGTGGCAGGTCCAGTATCCGCTCCACCCGCCGCCAGCACCTTGCCGTTTGGAAGGAGGGCAAGCACCAGCGAATAGCGCGCGGCGCTCATATTGCCCCCGGGGATCCAGTGGTGCGGAGCGTCGGTATAACCGAAGCCGGATAGCGGTACGGTTTGTGGACTATTCGGCGCATCGTCCGGAATGGCCATGCTCGCATTCCGGCTACCATCGGCCCCGGGCGTGAAAACGACGGAAATTGTACAACTGCCCTCGCTTGGGACTGTGGCGTTGATGCAAGATCCCGAGGCGGCGAAGTCGCCCTTAGCCGAGCCGGTCAGTTGCGGAGCGCCGGGATGGAACGAAAGCGTGCCAAGGTTGGTCACCGTAACGGTTAGCGGCGCGCTGGGCACACCGTTCGGCTGATCGCCGAATTCGAGGTTGGCGGGAGAATACGAGAACTACGGGGCTCGCCCGGCGACGTACAGCAGCGACGTTCCGGTGGTCTTCTGTCCGGCCAGCAGGCCGCCCGAAACCAGTACAGTGGTGGACGAAAGCGCCGTCAGAGTGGAGTTATAGGTGGAAGGGGATCCAGTGGCGACCCATAAGCCGCTGGCGGGGATGTACAGTTCGGCCGTGGCGCGCTGGGTCCCTCCTGGGGTGATGCCATTCGCCGCCAGCACGGTTCCATCCGCGAGCAGTGTTGCCGAAGGGTGATCGCGCGCGGTAGTCATACTTCCGGTGGCCGTCCAGGACCCAGTTTTCGGATTGAATAATTCAGCGGCCGCGGTTTGGAAGTTGCCGCTGGTGAGCCCGCCGGCTACCAGCACCTGGCCGTTTGCCAACAGGGTCGCGGAGGCATCGGATCGGAGCAGCGTCATGGCTGTGGTAGGCGCCCAGGACTGGGCGACCGGATCATAGATTTCGGCGCCTACGAGAGACGCTGACGGGCAGCCGAGCATGGTGCAACCGCCGATGGCCAGCACCCTGCCGCTGGCCAGCAGGGTAAGAGTGTGGCCTACGCGGGGCGTGGTCATGTTCGTGGTGGACGTCCAGGAGTTCGTGGCGGGGGTGTAGATTTCCGCGGTGGCTGTAACGGTGCAGTTCGAATTGGAGCAAGCCTGGCCGCCCGTCACCAGAACTGCACCATTCTTCAGCAGCACCGCTGCGTGATCGTACCGGCTGGTTTGTAGTTGGCCCGCCGGCAACCAGGTGCGCGACTGCGGATTAAATCGTTCGGCCGTGGCGACCGCTATCGCGCAGGTAGCTCCGCATCCGCCGGCGACCAGGGCGCTTCCGCCGGCCAGTGACGTTTGCGTATTGTAGAGGCGGGGCGTTCCGAGGTTACCCGCGCTGGTCCAGACGGCCGTTTGGGGATCATAGGTTTCGCTCGAGTCCGTGGGACAAGCGCGCACGGCGCAGCCGCCGGCGGCTACTACTACACCGGATGTCAGGAGAGTGGCGGTGTGCTGGTCCCGTGGAACGTTCATCGTGCCGGTTACCGACCATGTGTCGGGCGCTGCTCCTAGAGCGGGCCAAACAGCCGAAACGGCTCCGCAAACGCCCAGTATCGCGCGAAACCTTTGCGAGCTTCTCATTAAATCCTCCGGTAGCGTCGGCCGGGAGTGCGGCCGCCCGCTGTCTGAGGAAGTATCCCATGAAGGGTGAGTCCCTGCAATGGCCAAACGGAGTAAGCGTGTAAGGGGGGCTGCTGGTCGGGTGGGATGCCGCAGACTGGAAAGTTATCCATCCGCTTATGGAGGCCGGCAAAATGCCCAACGTCCGGTGTCTCGTCGAAAACGGCGCCATGGGGCAGATCGCCACGCTGCATCCGCCTCTCTCGCCGATGCTGTGGACTTCAATCCCACCGGAAACCGGCCGCTCAAGCATGGCATCGACGGCTTCTCCGAACCAGCCCGGGACGGACGCGGCGTGCAGCTGGTCACGAACCTTTCGCGAAAATCGAAAGCGCTGTGGAACATTCTCAACCAGAACGGTCTCCGCAGCATCGTGATTGTCGTGATTGGCTGGTGGCCCAGCCATCCCGCCTAGCCGATCGACGGCGTGATGGTTTCGGACCATTACCACCGCGCCTATAAGCCGGTCGACGAGGGTTGGCCGCTGCCGGCCAATGCGGTTCACCCCCCCGGAACCTAGCCAAGACTCTGGCCGATTTGCGCATGCATCCCGACCTGCTGACACCGGGGATGGTGGGGCCGTTCATTCCCCTGGCGAGGGAGATCTACCAGGATAAGGACAACCGTCTGGCGGTGTGCATGCAGACGCTCGCGGAATGCATGAGCATGCATGCCGCCGCAATTTGGCTGCTGGACAACCAGCCGTGGGATTTCTTCGCGGTCTATTTCGACGCCATCGATCACTTTTGCCACGGGTTCGCCAATCTGGGAAAATAGCCGCAGGGGATGCCCACTCCACGTTGCGACGCGCTCAGTCGCGAAGGAATAGCGATTGCGGGCTGGGATATACTCAAGCGGATAGGGGGTACCATGCGCAACATTGCAACCGTCCTCACGCTGGCTGCAGCGACGGCGCTCGTCGCACAGTCCACGTCGTCTTACCGCATAACACATACCTACACGTTGGGCGGAGATGGCCGCTGGGACTACATCGTGCCCGATCCCCCAGATCACCGTCTGTTTATCGCCCGACAGAATCGCGTGATAGTTGTCGACGAAGACCACGGGACGCTGCTCGGCGAAGTCACCGGCATCCAGGGCGCGCACGGAACCGCGCTGGTGCTTTCCACGGGCCACGGATTCGCTACCTCGGGTAACGACCAGTCCGTGGTTATGTTCGATCTGAAGAGCTTCAAGGTCCTCGGCCGGATCAAGGCCGCTGAAGATGCCGATGCGATCATCTACGACAGCGCATCGAATCGCGTTTTCACTTTTAATGGCGACGCGCACTCCTCGACGGTGATCGACCCGCGTGCGGGGACGCTGATCACGAACATTCCACTCGGTGGCAAACCGGAATATGGTGCGTCAGCCGCCGACGGCAAGGTGTACGCAAACCTTACCGACACGAGCGAAGTGGTTGAGATCGACGCGAAGACAGCGACCGTGGCTCGGCGCTGGTCGGCCGCGCCGTGCAAGCAACCAGTCTCGATGGCCATAGATACCGCTCACCATCGGCTGTTCAGCGGGTGCCGCAGCGGCGTGATGGCGGTCTCCGACTATCAGACCGGCAAGGTGGTCACAACGCTCCCGATCGGCACCGGTGTGGATGGCGCCGGGTTCGATGCGGCGTCAGGCAACGCGTTTGCCTCGAATGCGAACGGCACGCTAACCGTGATTCATCAGGACACTCCGGACCAATACCACGTGGTCGAGAACGTGCAGACGCCGCAAGGAGCACGCAACATGGGGCTCGACCCGACGAATCATCGCGTGTTCATCGTCTCCGCCAAGTTTGGACCGATGCCGGCGGGTGCGCCTGGCGGGGGCCGGCCGCCGGTGCTGCCCGGATCATTTACATTGATGGTGATCGAGCACGACTCAACAGCGCGCTGACCGGAGGAGGCGCCGGCTGACCGACGGGATCCCTCGCCAAGCCGTTGCGCTGTAAACATAGGCGATGGTGCACGGTACGGTGCAATAGCCGCGGTCGACAGAGGGTCACCGAGCAGCTGAGGACCAGCGGAGGAGCATTCGCAAACACCGCCGCTAGCCGCAGCGTCCTGTATCAACCTGCTCATCCATCTGCGCTGCATCTTTCGATGAGCTGGCTTGGACACAACAGCTTCCTGATCTCGCGCATCTGATCCGCCGCGAGGACGTTGCACGTCGCCCCAGAAGGCTGCCACGCGCTCTCACGACACAACAGGATCAACTGCTCCAACAGGAATTTCTCCGCTGCCGTTTTTCTCAATCGCTTTCTGGAATCGGCGACCGCCGGGGCAAACCAGGCTTTTCGCGAGCTATCTGTGCCCACCAACGCGCCGTTGACCACCGTCTCCAGGATGGCCCGGTCGTAATAGGTTCGCCCGCGGCTGTAATAAGCCTCTGCACTTGTCGGATCGAGAGCTATGGCCTGATCGTGATCCTTGATCGCAAGGCCGAACAAGCGCTCGTATTCTTCAGCGGGGATCAGCTTGAAAGCCCGGCTATAGCGGGCCTTCTCCGAATAAGCGCTGGCTCGCTTGCTATATGCCGCCGCGCGGTGGACATTATCGCGAGCGCTTTCGATAGCCCGCGTGATGTCGCGCTCGTAACGTTTCATCTGCCGCGAACAGAAAGACGACGGACACGCACAACTGTCTAAGGTATATTCGACGACGCTATCGTCGGTCCGTCCCCAGCGTTCCGAGGCTAGCACACATTCTAACGGACAAATCCAAGGCGTTTCGATGTTCTCCTTAGTTAGGGCTGTGCCAACCGGGTTTCGTGCCCGTATAAGACCCACCATGAGCATGAGGCCAAGCAGCTTGGCCACTACTTTCACAATAGAAACGCGCAGGCTCATTGGAGCGCTTTTGCAAACGACACCGCAGACAGGCGACACAATTCGAACGACGAACGACGGCGTTATTTGCCATTATCGTCCTGGCGAACGGTCTGGTGACGACCAAACCTAGCGCAGAGTCGTGCAGCTCGGTTTCTGCAAATGCAGTGGGCGGCCTATTTCTGGCTTGCCGGCGCGACGAAAGCCGTCTGGAGAGGCGGCACGGCGATATCCGAAGGCTCGATGCCAGCGGGCAGGGCCACCCGCATGAACGCCATGTTCATCTCCTCCCAGGTCTGATCTCCCCAGTACACGTCCGCCTTGGGATTGGGGTTATTCGGGTTGTTCGCGGAGTTGTCGAAGAAAGCGACGCATTCCAGCCGCGTACCTCTCGGCAACAGGCGAGGCTTCGCCAGCACATAGCTCATCTGCCAGTTGAAATCGTAGTGGGGCAAGCCGAGCAACACTTCCGACTCGCCGTTCGGATACACAGCGCGAAGCTGCAATGCCTTGCCTCGCAGATGCATGTGCGGCCAGAGCGAAAGAACCGTCATGTCCTCTCTCAGGGTCACCCTGGTATCCACCCGGTGGTTGGCGGCTCCGGCGGGGATCCTGAAATTAAAATTGGCGGTCCCGACCTCGGTTACGCGCATCTGCGGAGGCCGCTTAGCGAAGATCAATCCGACGCGGCTACGATCTGTCTGAGGCTTGCCCGTGGTCGTGTAATGTACCTCTATCACCAGGTCGGACCCCGCTCTGACCAGCAGGGCTTGGCCAGGCTGTAACTCGACGGGATCACCCCCCGGCACAAAGGCGGCCAACTCCTCCGCGCCGATATCCGGACCGGCCAGCACCCCGTTCCCGTCGTCTTTGGGAGGCTCTTTCGGATGCTGTCGCTCCTCAGATGTTTGCGGGTCCGGCTCCATGAAAGCCTTCGAACCGGGCGCCCGCGAGAATATCCGTATGTGATGGACGACGGCAGGATTTCCAGGGCGGCCTTCGACCGCCTGGATCCATTTATCCTCCGTGAATTTAGTCGGTACCGGGAAATACTGCCAGGCGATCTCGCCGGATGCCGGGACATGAAACTCCTCCGGCATTTCGAGTATGAGGTCGGGATTGCCGATCCGCCATCCCTGCACAAACGCAACCGGCTTTGGAGCATCCTTCGGATCTCCTGCAGGCGCGCCCTGATCCACCCACGCGATCAGGGTATCGATCTGCTGTTGGGACAGCCTGTTGTCGTTGGAAAACGTGCCAGGCGCGGCGTCGGCGAACCACGGCGGCATTTTTCGTGTCAAGACGGCCTCTCGAATAGCCTTCGCCCAAGGCCGCACTTCCTGATAAGCCGCCATGGAAAACGGCGCGACTTCCCCGGCGCGATGACAGACCTGACATCGCTGTTGCAGGATAGGCTGCACATCTCTGTGGAACGTGACCGCACGCGCGGGGCCGGCCTGCATTGTCGAAGCACCAAGTGACACGCAGGCGGCCAGCGCGGTGGAAAACCCCGAGCCCATGATCCCTCCTTAGCTGATGGCTGACCCTTAGCCGGGAATTCCGTTCTGCAACCCCCAGCCAGCATCGATTGTACATTAGCTTAACCCAAAAGCGTTTGCCCTCATGAACCTGGCCCGCTGATTGTGATTATAAGCTATCCTGGAACGTCACTGGAGCAGAGCGCCGCGCGACCCTATGGAAAGTTCTGAACGAACCCCTTCCGACTGCTCCTCGTAAGATCCCGCATCAAGGCAAATCGGCTTCCGGGAACGTTAAGTACATATCGGTAGCGGCTTTCGCGAGCAAGTATTGCTACTTTTTGGTTGCGTCGGTGCGCTTCTTCCAATCTCCGGCTTTCACAAACGAAATGTCCTCGGGTTTGATGTGGGTTTTCAGCGCCTGGTGGATCTGTTCGGCCGTCAAGTTTCCGACCTTCGTCTCAAGATCTGCGTCCCATGCGAGGGTACGGTCATTGTAATCGTGCGAGGCCAGCGAGCCCACTAGGGACGCATCCTCGGCGCGGTTCACCTGCCTCCCTTGCAGCCATCCGGACTTAGCAGGGGCCAACTCTTCCGCTGTGAATCCGTCCTTGAGGGCCTTTGAAATCTCCTCCAAGACAGCCGATTGTACCTTCGCGACGTTCTGCGGCGCCGCAATCGCCGATACGCGGACGCTTGCGTTCTCCTCCTTATCCGACGCCGTGAACTGAGATCGAATGCCGTAGCTCAAGCCTTCCTTCTGCCGCACGCGCAGGCGGGAACTCAGCGGACGCTGCACCCAGCATGTAGTTTCCCAGCACCATGGCGGGGTAGTCCGTATGATCATCCTGCATGGGCAGACGCAGTCCCGCCGTGAATACAGCGTTCGCTTTGTCCGGTGCTTCGATACTCTTGTCTGCCGGCTCGATTTTTCGATAGGAGTAAAGGATCCTCTCGTAGGGGGCGGAAGTCTTCCATGCGCCGAATAAGTCCTTAAGCTGGCTTGCCGCGACATCCGCATCGAAGTCGCCAACGATTGCCGCTTCGCCATGTGAGGCGATCACGAACGTCGCGTAGAAACCCCGCGCTTCGTCGAGCTTCACCTTGTTGAGATCTTCAATCTCCTCATCGGCCGTCATCGCCGAGCGGACATCGCTTCTGGGAAACGGATAGACCAGGCGTTGAATCCCCGTCGATGCCAGATCTTGCGGCTCGGATTTGTAATACTTTGCATCCGTGCGTCTGTGCTTCCGTATGTTCTCGAACTCCTGCTCCGGGAACGTGGGCTCGCGTAAGACCTCCGCCACTAACTTCAGGACGGCTGGCAAGGTATCAAGTACAGTCTCAATATTCACGGTGAGTCCCTCCGCACCGCCGCGGATGTTCACCGTCGCTTTCATTCTGTCAAACTCATCCTGGATCTGTTGCCGGTTGTGTTCCTTCGTTCCGCGGATGAGCGCTTCCACAGCCATCGAGCCGGGCGTGTCCTGGCCCATCAGGGAACTCACCGTCCCGTAGTGCAGGCTGACAATTGCACGTACCGCGGATCCGCGCGTTTTCTTCGAAAGAAGAGAAACCTTCATGCCATTCGCCAAGCGCATCCGCTTCACGCGGGCTTCGATATTAGCGGGAGCGGAATCGAAGACTTCGCCCTCGCTCATCAAGGCCTCGCCCTTGTAATCCTTGACCAATGCCTCCACATCCGGCCGGCGCGGAATCTCGGCCAGGTCCGGATTTGCGTCGGGGATAAACTCGCCGACCGTGCGGTTCGAGCTCTTGAAATAGGTGGCTGCCACACGCTTCACGTCGTCTGGAGTCACTTCCTTCAAACGGTCACGGTAGAGGTAAAGCAAACGCCAGTCGCCGGTTGCGGCCCATTCGCTCATGAACAGACCGATCCGTTCGGAGTTTCTCAACTGCAAGGTCCAGATTCTTCAGCAAACGCGTCTTGGCGCGATCTACTTCTTCCTTGCTGGGGGGCTCCTTGGCCAGGGTCTCTACTGTCGCTTCGATAACGTTACGGGCGTCGTCAATCGAGTCCTGCTTCGAAAGAAATGCGCCAAAAAACGCCAGTCCCGGCTCTCTTGACTGCCTGTCGAAGCCCATCACCTGTGATGCTTTCTTGTTGTCCACCAGCGCTTTATAGATGGCGACCCGAAGGGTTGTCGCTTAACAGGTTCGTGATCACCTGGACTACAGCGAAATCCTTGTCGCTGGCCGCGGGAACGTGATAGGCGCTGAAAACGCCTTGATTTTCGCCTACGCGCCGGACGGTCACTTCGCGTTCGCCGTCCTACGTCGGTTCCTCCGCGTAAGTCTCTTCCAGCTTTCGCTCAGGCTTGGGGATCTGGCCAAAGGAAGCGGCGATCAGCGGCACCAGTTTGGCCTCGTCCACTTTCCCCGCGACCGTGAGCACCGCGTTGTCGGGCTGATAGAACTTCTGGTAGAAGGCCTTGAGCTTGCCGATAGGCACATTCTCGATGTCGGAGCGGTTGCCTATGACGGCGCGTCCGTATGGGTGCCACACGTAGGCGGCGGCCATCGTTTTTTCCATCAGAACGCGGAAGGGGTCGTTCTCGCCCGATTCGAATTCGTTCCGGACCACGGTCATTTCGGTGTCCAGCGCCTCCTTCTTAATGAAGGAGTTGACCATGCGGTCCGACTCCAGATCGAGCGCCCACTTGAGATTTTCGTTGCTAGCCTGGAATGTCTCGAAGTAGTTCGTGCGATCCGCTGCGGTGGTGCCGTTAAATTGTGCGCCGTGCGCGGTCAACTCGGCGGTAACGTTCGTATGGCCGGAACTGCACGAAGCGCATCCGGGCGGGAATGGACCTGGTGATTCTCCCAGATGCGTCCGTGTGTCTGGCTACTCGTAAGTGAAGATGACGTGATACTCCCCGCTGGTCAGGCGGAACGCTCTTTCGTCAACATGCAGCTTAATGTCCACGGGCACTCCGTTTAAGGCTCCCTGCAGATTAAGCAAATTTCTTGCTTGCTGCTGGATCGCGAAGTGCGCCTTCCACTTCGGATCGTCTGAGTCGCTCAACTCGAGCTCGGTGCGGCCCTTACTCAGCGAAAAGCTCACCCAGTCTAAAACCCCGCTTTGAAGCTGAAGTACGGCTTCCCCGGTTCGCTCAATCATGAGCTTTCTCCAGTGATCGTCCCCGGGCCGCAGATGTAACTCGGCAGCCAACTTATCGGTGAAAAGCGGTTGCGAGTTACCGGACAGTTTGAACTGGTCAACCTCCCACGCCCCGAAAAGCGGAACGTCTCGAGTCTCGGCTTGGCGAGCTGCATAGCGGCGCGTTGTTCCGATCAGGCATAAAGCGAAGAAACAGGCTGCCAGTCCCGCCTGAGCCAGCTGAGCCCACTTCACCACCCTCGTGCTACGGGAGAGTGGGCTTTCGCTGCGGCGTTGTACCGTGCGATTCAGAACCAGCATTTTGACGAGCCGTGGGAATTCGGGCGATGCCAAATAAATCGCGAGAAGCAGTAGTTGCAGAGAAAATGACTTGACGGGCACGTCGTAAAAGACATTCAGGGCGAAGACGTTCGTCATCACGGCGACCGCCAGTAGTGCCCCTGGTGACCTTAGCTTTGGGGTTATCAGCATAACGCCGGCGAGCGTTTCGAGAACACCGCTGAATATCGTGTACGGCTTGGAAGTGGCCATAAACAACCACAACATTGAGAAGGGTGTCAGGTCACCAACGCTGCCGACCAGCCTGCTGGCCGTAAGCTCCCCAAATTGTAGCGGCACCACTTTATCGAGTCCGTACCCCATCATCGTTACCCCGAGAGCAAGTTGCGCATAAAGTCTCAGCCACTGGCTCAGCTTCGAGTAGTTCGCAGCTTTACGGCGGACCAGGGTCCAGACAAGCGCAACGAGTAGTGCGATCAGGGCATAGGTGAAGAACTGCAAGTAGTCGGAGAGGGAATCTCCGGAGCTAATCGCCTGGAACTTGAAATTCTTGCCTCGTCAGGAGAATTTGTGGGTGATTTGACGGGTTTAGCGGAGTGGGTGTCCGAGGAATCGGAGGAATTTACGGCAGGTGGTATCAAAAGGACCGCTGTTGTTGCTCTGAACTGACGCCGTAGATCAGCGGGCCGCCATCGTCATCGATCACATCGAAGAGAATCTGTTGGATCTGTTTCCTTCTCAGAGGAGGGTTGTCGTTCAGATTCCGGATGATCTCTCCCCCCAGCGCCCAGAGATTATCAACGTGCTTCTGGATGGTCTTCGGCGATAGTTTTCCAATCCCATCCACGAGCGCGGCCAATCGTTCAGGCCACGACAGTAACGCTCCAGGTCGGCAGCCGGCACAGGAGTGGCGCGGTTTATCCTGGGAGTTCTCGCCGCTGCCTTTTCCGCCATGCTACAACTCATCACGATTTTAAACCGCTGCCATCATTTCCGGGGTTTCGTCTACCAGCATGCTGGCTTCGGTTCCGATCACAAAAGCATCGAGATCGCCGTGCGTCCGCGCAAGGGTTCGGCGGCGGTTTGTTCCCGCTGCCACCAGCCAGCGCCCGGTTATGATCAACTCGCGGAAAGGCGTTACGACTTCATCCCTTTCTGGGGGTTTCTGGTCTTCCTGCTGTACGCCATGCGGCGCGTGGATTGCCGCCGCTGCCAAGCGGTGGTTGTCGAGGAAGTTCCCTGGGGCAACGGCAAGCACCAGTTGACGAATGCCTACATGCTGTTTCTGGCCCGCTGGGCGCGGCGGCTTTCGTGGAAAGAAACGGCCGAGGCGTTCCGCACCTCCTGGGACAAGGTCTGCGACTCCGTCGAACATGTGGTCGCCTTCGGACTGGAACACCGCATGCTCGGCCAAATCGATGCCATCGGGGTGGATGAAATCCAGTACGCCAAAGGGCACAAGTACCTGACCCTGGTTTATCAGATCGATAGCGTCACCCGTTTACTTTGGGTCGGCAAGGAGAGAACCATCGAGTCTTTTCAAGGATTCTTCACTACCATGGGTGAAGAAATCACCTCCAAGATCGTGTTCGTCTGCTCGGACATGTGGGAACCCTATCTGAAAGTCATCCGCGAGAAATGCTCCCAGGCCCTGCATATCCTCGACCGTTTCCATATCGTGGCCAAAATGAACAAGGCCCTCGACGAGGTCCGCTCCGGAGAATCGCGCCGCATGGCGAGCGAAGGCCAAACACCGCTACTGAAGAAGTCGCGCTGGCTCCTGCTCAAACGTGAAGAGAATCTGAAGACCGAACAGCGGTTCCGCCTCCGCGACCTGCTCCGGTATAACTTGAAAACCGTGCGCGCTTACCTTCTCAAGGAAGCTTTTCAGCAACTCTGGGATTACAACTCGCCAGCCTGGGCCGGGAAATTCCTCGATGAGTGGTGCCGGCAGACGATGCGTTCCCGCATCGAACCCATGAAGAAGATCGCTCGCTCACTGCGCCAACACCGCGAGCTGATCCTCAACTATTTCCGCGCTCAAAAGCTTCTTTCCAGTGGGGTCGTCGAGGGCCTGAACAACAAAGCCAAAGTCACCATGAGAAAGTCGTACGGCTTCCGCACCTTCCGGGTCCTTGAACTAGCGCTCTATCACTCACTTGGCAAGCTGCCCGAGCCCGAGTCTACCCACGATTTCTTCTGACGAGTCCTATTTTCTAACTGGTCGGTGGGCGGCTTCGCCGTTAGACCGGTGGTGGGGATTTCAGGTATCTTTGGTCGCACGATACGTCTTCCAACTGAAGAATTTGACTCGTCAGAAGAAATCGTGGGTAGACTCGGGCTCGGGCAGCTTGCCAAGTGAGTGATAGAGCGCTAGTTCAAGGACCCGGAAGGTGCGGAAGCCGTACGACTTTCTCATGGTGACTTTGGCTTTGTTGTTCAGGCCCTCGACGACCCCACTGGAAAGAAGCTTTTGAGCGCGGAAATAGTTGAGGATCAGCTCGCGGTGTTGGCGCAGTGAGCGAGCGATCTTCTTCATGGGTTCGATGCGGGAACGCATCGTCTGCCGGCACCACTCATCGAGGAATTTCCCGGCCCAGGCTGGCGAGTTGTAATCCCAGAGTTGCTGAAAAGCTTCCTTGAGAAGGTAAGCGCGCACGGTTTTCAAGTTATACCGGAGCAGGTCGCGGAGGCGGAACCGCTGTTCGGTCTTCAGATTCTCTTCACGTTTGAGCAGGAGCCAGCGCGACTTCTTCAGTAGCGGTGTTTGGCCTTCGCTCGCCATGCGGCGCGATTCTCCGGAGCGGACCTCGTCGAGGGCCTTGTTCATTTTGGCCACGATATGGAAACGGTCGAGGATATGCAGGGCCTGGGAGCATTTCTCGCGGATGACTTTCAGATAGGGTTCCCACATGTCCGAGCAGACGAACACGATCTTGGAGGTGATTTCTTCACCCATGGTAGTGAAGAATCCTTGAAAAGACTCGATGGTTCTCTCCTTGCCGACCCAAAGTAAACGGGTGACGCTATCGATCTGATAAACCAGGGTCAGGTACTTGTGCCCTTTGGCGTACTGGATTTCATCCACCCCGATGGCATCGATTTGGCCGAGCATGCGGTGTTCCAGTCCGAAGGCGACCACATGTTCGACGGAGTCGCAGACCTTGTCCCAGGAGGTGCGGAACGCCTCGGCCGTTTCTTTCCACGAAAGCCGCCGCGCCCAGCGGGCCAGAAACAGCATGTAGGCATTCGTCAACTGGTGCTTGCCGTTGCCCCAGGGAACTTCCTCGACAACCACCGCTTGGCAGCGGCGGCAATCCACGCGCCGCATGGCGTACAGCAGGAAGACCAGAAACCCCCAGAAAGGGATGAAGTCGTAACGCCTTTCCGCGAGTTGATCATAACCGGGCGCTGGCTGGTGGCAGCGGGAACAAACCGCCGCCGAACCCTTGCGCGGACGCACGGCGATCTCGATGCTTTTGTGATCGGAACTGAAGCCAGCATGCTGGTAGACGAAACCCCGGAAATGATGGCAGCGGTTTAAAATCGTGATGAGTTGTAGCATGGCGGAAAAGGCAGCGGCGAGAACTCCCAGGATAAACCGCGCCACTCCTGTGCCGGCTGCCGACCTGGAGCGTTACTGTCGTGGCCTGAACGATTGGCCGCGCTCGTGGATGGGATTGGAAAAGGACCTACCGCCGGGCGAGAAACTCGTGGCCTGCTTCCGGCCATTCCTCGAATACCTGGTGACGTCTGCGGATCTATCGCCGAAGACCATCCAGAAGCACGTTGATAATCTCTGGGCGCTGGGGGGAGAGATCATCCGGAATCTGAACGACAACCCTCCTCTGTAGAAGGAAACAGATCCAACAGATTCTCTTCGATGTGATCGATGACGATGGCGGCCCGCTGATCTACGGCGTCAGTTCAGAGCAACAACAGCGGTCCTTTGATACCACCTGCCGTAAATTCCTCCGATTCCTCGGACACCCACTCCGCTAAACCCGTCAAATCACCCACAAATTCTCCTGACGAGGCACATTTGAAATGCCGCGCGCGGCATTTGTGGCGTTGTTGTCGAGCGGTGCGCCAGCTTGCCGCAGGAAAAGCGTCAGCTTCAGCCAGTGATTCAGTAAATAGGAGATGGCTTTGCCGAGGCCGGAGTTCGGTTCCGTCTTATGCTCGGCCAACTGCGCCTCCATCCATTCATGCAGCCCTTTCATCAACGGCCCGCTGTGCTCCTGATGGAAACGCAGCCTCTCTTCCGGCGACAGTTTCTGTTCCCGCGCCAGTGCGTCATGGTGATAAACACCACCCAGCGTCTCCAGCACATAACGGCATTCTTCGGGAAAGTTCTCCACCACTTCCACAACCTGCCGTCTTCCATGGGCGAGGCAGTTGGCGATCAGGGTTGCGACGCCCTTCGGCGTGTTGCGCGACAGCGCATCGCACATCTGGATGGGCGCCGGCAGTTCGCCAGAACGCTGTTTCAGTACATCGGCGATGTTCTCGCCCGCATGCTTCCATCCGGTAAAGAACAGCGCGATGGTCCAGGCGCCCATGATCGATACGATGCCGCTAGTGAAGGTTCCCGTCCGCTTGTCATCAGGCTCGCGTGTCAGGTGCAGAATGCGCATGCTCGTGTCATCGTTGTGCATCACGCTGCCCTGCGCCGCCAGCCGGATCAGGGCCTCCAGCACCGGCCGCATCAGTTGCGCGGCGGCGGCCACTAAATCCCACTGCGTCGTCGCCGCCAGCGGCATCCCCAGTTGTTCCTGCAGCCTTTCCAGCCGCTTGAATGGCACTCCCGTACCGTACTTCAACAGGGCGATCATCGCTACCACCGTCACAGCGTATTTCTCAGAGCCCGCCGTCTCCGGTTCGTCGGCGGTGAAGACCTGCTGGCAGGCGTTGCAGCGCAGTCGCTCCATCTCGAACACGGTCGCTTCTACCGGCGCGTGCCCCACGAACCGGATCAGCGTTGCCGCTTCTTTCTGGCGGTACACTTTTCCCTTCAGGCACTCTGGACAGCGGTCACCGGCGTGGAGCGTGGCGTGCGCGACACAAACCCGGCTGGCGCCGGTAAACGCAGCGGCGCCATGGCGTCCGTGGCCGGCCGAAGCGGATTCGCCGCCCTCCGGATTGTCTGCGGGCGTCGCATCCGGCGGCAGAACGGCGCTGGTTTTCTCCGTATTCCGTTTCCGCACCAGTTTCTCTGCCATGGCATGGATCACGGCTTTCAGCTTCTGGCCTTCCGATTCGCTCAGCGGCGCGCGCGTGCCGCGATCGATGATCTGATCCAGTTCGTCCAGGTTTACCTCGACTCGTCGTCTCATCGTCATCACTGGCTGAGCAACTCTCGGAACCGTCGCGTCAAGGGCAAGCCCAGGATCTGTTTGATCGGGCGATTCGGCTTGTTGGTGTGGTCGTCTTTCCCGCGCCCGGTGGTGAGCCCCAGCAGTTGCCAGTTGGCCGCCCGGTAACAGGTTCCGCGAAAACGTCCGGGATCAATGAAGGTTTCGGCGAAGTAAACCGGATGGCCGTACATCCGATTCCAATCCTCAGACAGGGTGCGCGTCACCTTGCCCAGAATGTGTGACGCCAGATGCGGAACCTGGACCCAGGGCAGGATCAGAAAGCGCGTGTTGTAGGCGATGAAGCGGATGTTCTGTCGCCGCGCTTCCGCGCTCCAGCCGATATAGCGATCCCGACTGCCCAGATGACGCGGAGCTGAACTCCACGCCAGGCAGGCGAGGGGGCGGCCTTGCGCCCCCACCAGATACTTCAGGTGCTCGCCGACGGGTTGCTCATAAGCCAGATAATGATGATGTTCCATCAGGCTGTTGAACAGCGGTTCATCGGCGGTACGCCGCACAGGTTGGATCTGAATCGGGCCTAGTACCTACTTGCATAAATTAGAGTAAATACGTTGGGGCTTGGTCTGGTGGACGACAGCCTTGGTCCACTCGAAGGGCGAAGCTTTCGGATTGTAAACCTCGACAAAGGCGTCGATGGCCTCCCTGAGCTGGCGGGGAGAGGTGAAGCTGGCGCCGCGCAGCGCCGCGCGACTCATAATACTGAACCAGCACTCCACCTGGTTGAGCCAGGAGCTGTAGGTGGGGATGAAGTGCAAGTGGACGTTGGGATGCGCTTGCAGCCATCGGTCCCGCTTGGGCTTGTGGGTATTCAAGTTGTCCAGCACCACGTGAATCATCCGGTCCGGATGGTCCGCTACGATGCCATTCATAAAGTCCAGAAACTCGCGGCGGCGGCGCCGCGGGTAATGGCCAGTCTGCACTTGGCCGGTCAGGATGTTCAGGGCGGCAAAAAGGGTCGTGGTACCGTGTCGCTTATAGCAGTGACTGAAACCGTTCACCGCTTTGCCATCTGGGAGGCGGAGAAAGCCCTGCGCGCGTTCCAGCGCCTGAATATGCGGTTTCTCGTCGACCGACAGCACCACCGCGTGTTCCGGAGGATTCAGATAGATCCCCACCACATCGGCGGCTTTGGGCCCAAACTCGGGATCGGTGCTGATACACCAGCTCCGTCGCCGCTGTAACTGGATTTTGTACTTGCGCAAAATCCGCCACGTGTGCGCCGCACTGACATCGCCCAAAGCCTCCGCCAACAAGCGGCCGTTCCATTGCGCATAGCCGCGCGGCGGGTCCTGATCGAGCAGCGCCAGCACGCGCCGGTCGGTTTCCCGGTCGTACCGCCGAGGCTTGCCGGTGCGGGGGGCGTCCGACAGCGCATTCAAACGGTCCCGCACGAAGCGCTGCCGCCATTTAGAAACACGCGCCAGTCGTGTGTGCAACCTTTTGGCAATTTCCACAACCGCAACGCCTTGGTGCGACATTAGAATGATCCGGGCGCGATCCGCCAGCCGTTGCTCTCCGCTGCCCTTGCGTGTCCAGGCGCGCAACACCTGCTCTTCCTGCTCGGTCAGGCGTATTTCAGCCGTCTTTGATCGGGACATACCCGATTATCTCTATTAACCGCTATTTATGCAAGTTAATACTAGCTCCTTCAGCGGCATCGCTAGCGGGGTATTATCGATTAGCATCGCTTCCGGCCGCGGGCGCCCTGTCCGGCACTGCCCTCGGATCTGGCGGCGCACCGGCGGCAGTTCGATCTCTCCGGCCCGCTCCAGCATCAGCAGCAAGCCGCGGCAAACCATGTCGCGCAAGGCGCCGTTGGCCTGTTTCCATCCCAGGGCTTCGCATAATTGCCGCGACAGCTTCCATCGGCTACTGGTGGGATGCGTCCTGATGAACTCCCGCAGGAAAATGATCTGGTCGCTATCGATCTCTTGGCCCCGGTAGCGCCAAACTTCCGCCATAACCGCAGCATGCCAGAGATGAAATCAGAACGCAAGTCTTTTGTGGTAGCTTTTTCAACTTACTTTGCGCCACACAGGCGCCGCTGCCGTCTCCGGGTTGCCTGCTGCCAACAGTAACTGGGCTTGGTGTGCTTCCAGTCTCCTGGCTGGTTCTTTGCCGCTCGGCCACCACACAAATCGCCCTTGCGACAGGCGCTTCTAACTCAATCCAGAGTGCAAGTGCTCCGATCGCAGCCGCGCATCTTGTACGCATCACACACCCGTTTCATCCGCTGACCGGGAAACAACTCGCTTGTGTGGGCGAACGGTGCAATCCCTATGGAAAGCGCCTGTTGCTGCAAGTTGATGATGGAACAATCTGCTCTGTTCCGCAACAGTGGACGGATCTGGCGGTTGCTGCCCCGGAGATCGTCATAGGAAAGCACCGTGCGCTCTTTCGCGTCGCGGATTTGCTGGGACTCGCACAGCTTGTCGACCAACTCAGCAGACGTGTCGGGTCGAGGGAAGGCGGCGTGTAAAATGAATTCTGCCGCATCTGTAAAACAAAAAGATGCCGCGTGGCCACCTGATGACCGCTGCAGTAATGCATATTATGCAGATTGCGTGGACACATAACCACATTGACCTACTTGACAAGCATCCGCATGTGCGGCATAATTGCAAATACGTTCTGTGGAGTTCGATGGCCGCCAAGAGCAAAGTCGATCCCTCCAAAACCAAAGCCCTCCTCGCAGAGGGCACGCTAAACCCAACGCCCGAGAAAGTATCCGATCCGAAGTTTCTAGAAAACGAATTCTTCGATCCGCGCGACGTTGTGCAGGTCAAGTACGAAATGCTGCGCCGCGTGTCTATCGAAAAAGCGCCCGTGACCCTGGCCACCGAGGAGTACGGTGTATCGAGGCCCACGTACTATCAGAGCAAGGCCAGCTTCGACAAGGGCGGCGTCGCTGGGTTAGTGCCCAGAAAGCGCGGTCCACGTGGCCCGCATAAACTTCAGGGCGAGGCACGGGCGTTCGTTGAACAGCAACTGGTCGCAGGTGAACCTGTGCGGGCGCGCGAACTCGCCAAGCTCATTCAGCAGAAATTCGGTCTGCGCATACATCCCAGGACGATCGAGCGGGCCGTTGCTGGAAAAAAAACTCCGCGATGACCAATCCAAAGAGCGATCCGGCCGAGCGATCTACCGTCGTAACGCAATACGAGACTATGCGCAGGGCTGCTCTCGGCGACGCGTTGCCAGTTGAAGCCCGATGCGGGCTGATGCTCTTCCTGCGTCGGGGCATGTGGGGATGGGCGCGCGCCGTGGTCAGCATGAGTTCATGCCAGCCGCCAGCTGGTCCCGGGCCATCCAGCCGGAAGGCGCCAGAGGAATACAGAACCGTCATTTACATCTTTGCAGCCATGGCAATCAGGACCACCTACCAAGGAGCAACACTATGAATGAGTCACTCAAAGTTCAGGCTCACCATCTCGAGCGCAGCGCATATCTGTACATCCGGCAGTCATCCATGCGGCAGGTCCTGGAGAATGTCGAGAGTGTTAGCGGCGGCTGGGGAAGGGACCATTTCGGCGGACCAGTCGGGACCACTCCGCCAGGGCAGGGTGGCGGTGGGTGGCGGCGGTAACTGGTTTCAAACGAAGTGACGTTGAACGAGGCTGGAGGCTAGTTCGACAATCGATCAGCTTTTGCCAAGGAGGAGGCGGAGTCGATCGCGCCAGGAATAGCGCAAGATCGTGTGCCGATTCATTCCTTGTAGCACCCAGCCGTCCGGTTCATGTTCAGCTGCACTGATCCGCCGGAAGAATGCCGTGCGAACGGCTACTTCCTCCAATACCACCGATGATTCCCTTTCCAGAAAATGAAACAGTTCGTAAACCGAGGGGATCTGGATGTCGTCGACGATCAGCCATCCTCCATGCCTGATCCTGGGAAAGAGATAGGCGAACTCGATTTGCGGCAGCGGATAGGCATGCGGTCCGTCCATCAGCACCAAGTCCACCTCACCTTCAAACGAGTACCCAGGCAAGGTGTCCTTGGTCTCACCCTCGACGAAGATTACGTTTTCGGTTCGGAGATCGCTTTGTTTACGCAGCTCCGTGATGGTCCGGTCCTTGCCTTCGATCGCAAAAGCGATGTGGTGATCGCTCGTATGCGATAGAACGATGGTACTGCCGCCGCACCCGGTTTCTACAGAGGACCGGAAAGGACCCCGTTGCAGGATGCCGGAAAGAGCGGCTGGGGCCATCGCATCCCATGGATGAAAACCGCTGGCAGGCGCTATCAGGTTGGGATCGTGCATCCACTCCCAGTATCCGCTAGCGCCCAACTGGAAGCGGAAGAAACTGACATCTGGCTATCTCTGCGATAGAGTTGTTGATCTCGTATTGATCCGAAGATCGGCTGCGCCCCGGAGAGGAGTGCAATCCCCTCCGGGGCAGAGCTTCTGGGAGCAATGACCTCCCTGGGGCCCTCCCGAGAGTGCTACAAGCCATCCCGAAAATCAAGAGGGCGGCCGGCGGAGACGGCTGACGCGCCGGCAGCATGGTGCTCCCCGGTCGCGGCGGTGTCTGCTCAAAGGATGTGAGCGGAGCTTTCGGCCACAACGGGCGCGGCAGCGCTATTGCAGCGAGCAGTGCCGAAAGGCGGCACGGGCGTGGTCGCGGTGGAAGGCCCAGGAGATCTATCGGGCCACGGCGGCGGGCAAACAGCCGCGCAACGGGCAAAGCCGACGCTACCGGGAGCGCGTCAAGAGCCGAAAACCACCAGTAGACGAGGCCGTTCCGGAGGCCGCGAGGGTAATCACTAAGAAGTTTTTTCGACGCCTGTTGTGATCGGCCTGGCTGCTACGCGGGGTTCGTGCGCCAGCGGCGCTCGCCGTCGCAACACTTCTGCTCGCACGAGTGCCGGCGCGCGATGGAGCGCGTCTGGGAACGCGAGCGGCACTGGCAACGGACACGCGCCGGTTGAGCGGATCCGGCACGCGGCGTTGTATCCAGGCGGTGGGAATGGCGCCGCCAGTTAACCGTGACCTATTGATCGGCGCCGGCCACTGGCTTACATTCAACCTGTCCCGCAAGGAAGGAGACACGGGTGCTGCGCTGGGCCGACAACAATCTACTCGATCTGAAGTGGGAGGAGATCGGCGAACACTACGGACGCTATCGCTTACACGTGCCGGAAGCGGAACGGGCCATGGCGCGGTCGTTGGAGCGCTATGGGCAGTTGTCGCCCGTCGTCGTGTGCCGGCGCCAGGACCGCTACGAACTGATCGACGGTTTCAAACGCTTGGGCGCCGTACGCGGTCTGGCGCAGATCCCGCGTCTGTCGGCCCGGCTCATGGAGGCAGATGAGCGTCAGGCGAAGGCGGCCATCTACGGGCTGAATCGCGCTGGGGGCCGGACTCGGGAACTGGAAGAAGCCTGGATCATCCAGGCGCTGGTGCGGGAAGACGGATTGAGCCAGGTGGAGGTGGCGGAACTGTTGGGACGCCACAAGAGCTGGGTGTGCCGCCGGCTGGCGCTGATCGAGCGGTTGGGACCGAAGGCGAAAGACGAGCTGCGCGTGGGCCTATTGACGCCCACCGCCGCGCGGCAGATCGTGCGGTTGCCGCAGGGCAACCAGACGGAAGTGCTGGAAGCCATCCGGCGCGAGGCGCTGTCGAGCGCGGAACTGGGCGGCGTAGTGGACCTGTGGCTGCGATGTTCCGAACGTCGTCAGCAAGAGTATCTCCTGGCGCATCCTCGCGAAGCGCTTTCGCAGGCCAAGGGCGTGCTCCCCGCGGTGCGCGATCCGCGGCTGAGCGAAGCCGGAAATCAGGTATGGAAGCGTGTCGGAATGCTGCTGGATGTGCTGGGACGCATGGAAGTGTGGCTGGCGCACCATGGGCGTACCGGGCTGACGCCGGAGGATCGCGTGATCTTGTTACCCCGTTTCCAAAGGCTGGCGCGGGATGCCGGATCGGTGGCGGCGCTGAGCCGGGACTTCGTCGGCGAACTGGAGCGCGCATGAAGGAATCGACGCGCAACGAGGTCGTCCGCTTGCACTACGGAGGCGCTTCGCAGCGCCGCATCGCAAAACTGCTGGGAGTCGCCCGCAAGAGCGTGGCCCGCGTGCTGGTGGGGCACGAACAACACAGAGCAGAACCGGTGGAAGAGGAGCACCCGCGACGGGCGAGCGTGCTGGACCCATTCGCCGACCACATTGCACAACTGCTGGAGCGCTATCCGAACATCACGGCGGTTCGCCTGCATGAGGAGTTGTGCCGGCTGGGTTTCCAAGGCCGCTACACGATCGTGCGGGAGCGACTGCGTGTGCTCCGGCCGCACGCACCGAAACTGCCCGTGCGGCGATTCGAGACAGCTCCAGGAGTGCAATCACAGATGGATTATTCGCCGTACGATATCTCTTTCACGGCCGAGGGGCGTCGCCGGGTGCATGCCTTCAGCTACATTCTTGCTTACTCCCGCCGCCAGTACGTGCGGTTTGTGGAGACGCAGGACTTTGCCACCACGATCCGGGAACATGTGCGTGCCTTCGAATACTTCGGCGGCCTGTGCGCCACCTGCCTATACGACAACATGAAAGTGGTGGTGACTGGCTATGACGGCGACCAGCCGATTTACAACACCCGGTTCCTGTCTTTCGCCACGCACTACGGTTATCAACCTTGGGCATGCCGCCCCCACCGTCCGCAAACGAAAGGTAAAGTGGAACGGCCATTTGCCTACCTGGAATCCAACCTGCTCAACGGCCGCACATTCACTTCGCTGGAGCACCTCAACGAGACCGCGGCGCTCTGGCTTGCCGACATCGCTGACGTGCATCTACACCGGGAAACTAAGCGCCGGCCCATCGATCTCTACCAAGAAGAGAAACCGCATCTGCTGAGTTTGCCGGCGCGGGCCTACGACACCGCCCAGGTTTTCTACCGGACGGTAAATCCGGAAGGTCATGTGGCGTACCTGCAGAACTTCTACTCCGTGCCGTGGCAGCGCATTGGAGAACTGCTGCCGGTGCGCATCACCGAGAAGGAACTGATCGTCTACGGCCCCGACGTGAAGGAGATCGCCCGGCATGAGTTGTACCCATCCGGAATCAGTGGAGAGAAGCGCAGTCTTCCCGATCATGCTCCCGGACGCGATCACCATCAGAAATACGAGTTGCTGAAACAGCGGTTTGCGGAGTTCGGAGCGGAGGGAGTCCTGTTCCTGGACGAACTGGTCCGCACCAGGCGCCGTGGTAAAGATGAAGCCGGGCGCGTGCTGGGCCTGCTTGCCACATACCACCGCGAGGACCTGGCGCGCGCACTTCAGCGCGCCGTCCGTTACCGCGCTTTCTCCTGGTCCGCGGTGGAGCGGATCCTGGCGGCGCAAGCACGTCCCCGATCCGGCTGGGAATCACTGCAGGCCGAGGCGCAGGACCAACTCGACGAGATCCTCCGGCAGTCTCCCGTATCCACTCGCTCCACGGCGGAGTATCAGGCGCTGCTGGAAGAAACGGTGACCCACGATGAAACCGATGAAAACGACGATCCCTCTGCGTGACCGGTGTTTGAGTCACTGCGCGACGCTGGGGATTCCGCTGGAAGGCGCATCGCTCGACGAGGTACTGTCCAGGGCGGAGAGAGAGAACTTCTCTCATCTGCACTTCCTCGACCTGCTATTGGGAACGCAGGCCGCCGCGCGCCGGGAACGCGCCGTCGCGCGGCGGATCCGGGAAGCTCGCTTTGCGGACAGCAAGACCTTGGAGGGGTTCGACTGGCAGTTCAATCCCAAAGCTTTCGACCGCGTGCAGATCGAGGAGCTGGCCACCGGCGATTTCATCCGGCGCTGCAACAACCTGATCATGGTCGGCTGGAGCGGGATCGGAAAGAGTCACATTATTCAGGCCTTGGGGCAGAAGGTCTGCGTCCAGGGTTACCGCGTTGTGTACCGTACGTCCGCCGAGTTACTCTCCGACCTAACGGCTTCACTCGCCGACAAAACGCTTCCCGCACGTCTGCGCTATTACGCGCGGCCGGATTTTTTGATTGTCGATGAATTCGGGTTCGACCGCATCGAACGGACCGAGTGCGCGCAGGCGGCCCACTTGCTCTACAAGATCATCGCCTCACGCAGTCAGAAGCGCTCCACCGCGCTGGTGACCAACGTGGACTTCGACAAATGGGGAGAGTATCTGGTCGATGGCCCGCTGGCGATGGCGCTCCTCGACCGCCTGGTCGAAAGAGCGATCATCCTCAAGATCAAAGGCAAGACTTACCGTACCCCTCTGGTCAAAAGCGACGACAAGCTGGCCTGAGAGAGGAAGCAGTCAGCTTCTTCCCTATTTCTGCGCCCACCGCAGGCCAGAGCGTAACCCCACACCTGGCTCCCTCTCGACCGCCAAACTGGTACCCTCTTTCGCCGCCACCGACACGAGAGCACCAAACGTCAATACGCACTGCGTAGTCGCGCCGTCGCGCTCGGCTGGCGAGAGGAACAGATTATCGTCATCGACAACGACCAGGGTGAGTCCGGCGCGTCAGCAGCCTGGCGGAAAGGCTTTCAGCAGCTGGTCACTGATGTAGGCATGGGGCATGCCGGCATCGTGATGGGCCTTGAGGTCTCCCGCTTGGCAAGAAACAATGCCGACTGGCATCGGCTGCTGGAGATCTGCGCGCTCACCGACACATTGATCCTCGACGAGGACGGCGTCTACGATCCTGCGAGCTTCAACGACCGGCTCCTACTTGGGCTCAAAGGAACCATGAGTGAAGCTGAGCTGCATGTCCTCAAAGCCAGATTGCGCGGCGGCATCCTCAACAAAGTGCGCCGCGGCGAGTATCGTTGCCCGTTACCCACAGGCTTCGTCTACGACGACGTTGGCAACGTGGTCCTTGATCCCGACGCACAGGTCCGGGAGGCTATCACTTATTTCTTCGAAACCTTCTCGCGCGTTGGCTCGGCAAGCCAGACGGTGAAAGTGTTTCGGACGGAGGGCCTTGTTTTCCCATCCCGACTCCGCATCGGCGACAGGACTGTTTTTCGGCCGCTGACGGCATCGGCGGCGATGCGCACACTGAACAATCCGCGATATGCGGGCGCGTATGTGTACGGACGTCGGCGATATCGGCGCGCCGCTGATGGCAAGAAGACAATCCAGCGAAAACGCGAGCAGGATGACTGGCTCGCTTGCATTCCAAACGCGCATCCCGGGTACATCGGTTGGGAGTGTTTTCAGGAGAACCTGAAGATCCTCGAGACTAACGGTCGTCCATACGAAGTGGCGCGTGCATCGCCGCCGCGAGAAGGCGCGGCTCTATTGCAAGGACGGGCCGTATGCGGTCGTTGTGGAAGGCACTTCCGTGTCCGATATGTGACCCGCCGGGGCAGGCAGGAGGCCTGGTATGTCTGCGACCGCGGGCACACCAGTCGTGGCGAGCCGAACTGCCAGTCGATCTCAGCAAAGCCCATTGATCAGGCCATTGGAACGCTCGTGACCGAGAGCATGACTCCCGCAGCTGTCGAACTGGCTCTGGAAATCCGGCGAGAGATCGAGGCTCGGTACGAGGAGGCCGATCAGTTGCGCTGCCGCGCCGTTCAGCGAGCTCAGATCGAAGCTGACCTCGCGCAGCGCCGATTTATGCTGGTTGATCCGAATAACCGTCTCGTCGCCGACACCCTAGAGAGCGAATGGAACAATAGGCTACGCGCGCTGGCCAAGGCGCGCGAGGAGCGAGAGCACGCGCGACAGCGGGACCAACTCATCGTTGACGATGCGGTCCGCCAGCGGTTAGTGGCCATGACGGCGGATTTCCGGAAGCTCTGGGATGATGCGGGCACGCCGAACCGCGAACGCAAGCGGCTGCTCGACTACATCATCGAGGATGCCACGCTGATTAAGATCCGGGCAGAACGCGTTACGCGAATCCACGTGCGATTCAAAGGTGGCAAGACTGAAACGCTCACAACGCTGAACCCCAAATCATCCGCGCAACAAATCCAGACGCCTTCCGAAGTCGTCGAGTTAGTCGACAAACTTCTCGATGACCACACCTACTCTGAAATCGCGGACATTCTCAACGAACAAGGACTTCACCCTGGCGGGTCGGCTCGACCAGGCCGGAGCGATGCTCGCTTCACCGCCCTGCGCGTTGCGTATCTGGTCCACGAATACAATCTACGGCTTCGCTGCGATCGACTTCGCGATCGCGGAATGCTGACCAAGAGCGAGGCGGCCGCGCGCCTTGGCATCCACGAGGAAACAGTCGTCCGCTGGGCAAAATACGGACTTGTTACCAGGCATGCGTACAATGGCCACGCCTGGCTGTACGAACTGCCAGATCCGAACATGCCTGTTAAGCATTCCAGCCGCTGGGACCGGCTCGTTGATCGATCGCCGGCCGTCAAATCAGCCATGGCGTCAAGACCCGCCACTCCAAACGAAAGAGGTGTAGTATGAAGAGCATTAGTTCTGCGCCAGCCAGAACCCCTGCCCGTCATAGACTAAAATGCGGATCGAGGTCCCACGCCGGCTGCGGAAAACAAACAAGCCGCCGGAAAAGGGATCGGCCTGAAGCTTCTCCTGGCACAGCCGCGCCAGGGAATCGATACCTTTCCTTCCATCGACTGCCTCGATCGCTACCAGGATGCGCATCTGTGGCGTGATCTGAATCACGCCGGCTCCCACAACACGCGGCTGAGTCCAGTCAGGTCCGGTGCTGTGGCCCCTTTCCACTGGATGCGCATCTTGCCGCGGGGTCCTTCCAACTCAATCAGGCACTCGGCGGAACCAACGGCCTGGGGTGGCATCAGTTCCAAAAACGTTGCCGGCGCCACCGTCGACCGCACTGGCGCGGGGCTGGTCTCCGCTATCCGTTTGAGCTTGCCGTATTCCAGGTGTAGGGCCTTGGCCGCGCGGAAAATCCCATGCTCCCGGGCCGCTTCCGCCGCTTCCGCCCACAACGGCTCTGGGATCGGCAAGCGAGCTTTGTGTCCTTTTCGCCAACGCTCGAAACGTCGGCAGACCCTCCGCATGCCGACGGGAATCTCAAATGGTTCTTTGGCAGCCATGGCCGGTCCTCCTCGCCCTGCAGGGCGTAAGACCGACGTTATCAATTACAGGTCAGCGCAGTCATGCAAGCTTACCGGAACCTCACGTATTCGGTAGACCTTGAGGACCGGCGATGCGCGTGGAATCACCCCGCTGCAAAAGCTGCATCGCCTCCATGTTCAGAGAAGTAGAGTGATATAAAATATCCTCCTCCTTCACCTCGCCAGAAGCCTCCCCGTCGCTCCATCTAACTGGCGCTCGTGACGAGTGGCCTGAGCAGAAGACGGATCGGATTGAACGAGTTCACATAGTTCTTATCGGCAACGAATCCCTGGCTCTTCGGCGCGCGGCAAAAATGACCCACCCGTACTTTCCAATGATGACCCAGGCGGGCGGTAGCTGAGGCCATCGCCGGGAATAGTGGCGCCCGCGAGATTCCAACGGCAGGTTCAGTTACCTTGTTGATTTGTAATTGAGCCGGAGGTTTGCGCCCCGGAGGGGAGATGGTCCCCTCCAGGACAGGAGCTTCTGGGAGTCATCACCTCCCATGGGCCCTTTCGAGAATCCTACAGTCCATCCCGAAAATCAAGCGGCTAGCCGGCGGAAGCGATTGGCGCCTCGGCCGCGCATGCGGCGCTGTTTGCTTAAAGGATGCGAGCAACGCTTTCATCCCCAGCAAGCACGCCAGCGCTATTGCAGCGAGCGCTGCCGGCACGCAGCGCGGAAGTGGTCCCGCTGGAAGGCCCAGCAGGCGTACCGGGCGACGGTGGCGGGCAAACAGAAACGCAACGGCCAAAGCCGTCATTACCGAGAGCGGGTCCGGAGCCGGAAACCACCAGAACCAGAAGCGGTTAGCGCGCCCGCGAGGGTAATCACTACAGAACATTTTTTTCGACCATTGCTGCGACCGGCCGGGTTGCTACGAGAGATTCGTGCGTGCGCGGCGAAGTCCCTTACAACGCTTCTGTTCCCACGCCTGCCGGCGCGCGCTGGAGCGCGTCGTAGAACGGGAGCGGCGCTGGAAACAGGCGCGCACTTAATCCGGAGATATTGATCCGCGGGCGGCGCGGGCCTTACATTCAGCCTGTCTGATGCAACTGGAGTTTCACCAACTCGACCGGCGATGGGAACACCTGCGCGTGCGCCATCCGGCGCGGCAGCGGCGGCTACTGGCGTCGCTGGCCGAGAGTGGGCAGCAATCGCCCATCGTGGTGGTAGCGGCGGAGGGCCCGGCGGATCGTTACGTGGTCATCGACGGCTATAAGCGGATCGCAGCGCTGGAACAACTGGGGCGGGACACAGTGGAAGCGGTGGTATGGCCGATGAGCGAAGCCGCGGCCGTGCTGCTGGACCGCTCGCTGCGGCTGAGCGAACACGAGACCGCGCTGGAGGTGGGCTGGCTGCTGGCGGAGTTGGAGCAGCGCTTCGGCTATAGCCTCGACGAGTTGGCGCGCCGGTTTGATCGTAGCGTGAGCTGGGTGTCGCGGCGGCTGGCGCTGGTGGAGGTCCTGCCGGAAGCCATCCAACAGCAGGTGCGCGAGGGCCAGATCTTGGCGCAAGTGGCGTTGAGGTTTCTGGTGCCGGTGGCCCGCCAAAACCTGGAAGACTGCCAGCGCATGGCGGCGATCTTCGCCAAACATCACTGCGATACGCGGGAAGCCAGCCAACTGTATGGCGCTTGGCGCCAGGGGTCGGCCGCGATTCGCAAACGCATCCTGGATGCGCCGGAGCTGTTTTTCAAAACGCGGCGGCAAGCGCAGGAGAAAGCCCCGGCCGAGGCCGGAGCCGAACTGTTGCGCGATCTGGAGATGCTGGCCGCCATCGTGAACCGCGCGCAGCGGCGGCTGGCCGGCGCGGCGGCGCTGGAACTGGATCGCCAGCAGTGCGAAGCCGCAGGGCAACAGATCGCTCGCATTCAAAATCAACTCCGCCGCATCGACGAAAAACTCTTACCGGAGCAAGTACCGCATGTTGAGCCAAGCGCAACGCACCACGATTCTGGAACTGCATACGCAGCAGGTGAGCAAACGCGAAATCGCGCGGGTACTGGGGATCTCCCGCGTGGCTGTCCGCAAAGTCTTGCGCGCGAACTCCACCACCGTGCCGGAGTTGCAGCGTGCGGAGAAAGCCGCACCCCACCGGCAACAGATCCTGGAGCTTTTCGAGCAGTGCAAGGGGAATCTCGTGCGAGTCCATGAGGAGTTGCTGGCGGGCGGCGCGGCGTTGTCGTATGCCGCGTTAACGGCTTTCTGTCGGCGGCACGGAATCGGCTACGCGCCACCCACGCCGGCGGGACAGTATGACTTTGCGCCCGGCCAGGAACTGCAGCACGACACGTCTCCCCACGAGCTCGAACTGGGCGGCAAGAAACGCCGGGTACAGACCGCCTCGGCGGTGCTGTGCTATTCGCGGATGCTGTTCTTCCAGTGCTATCCCACCTTCCGGCGTTTTGACTGCAAGGTATTTCTCCACGAGGCGCTGCGCTATACAGGTGGTGCCCCGACCCGGGTCATGATCGATAACACGCACGTAGTGGTGCTGCGCGGCAGCGGGCGCGAGATGGTTCAGGTGCCGGAGATGGCCGCCTTTGGAGAGCGTTTGGGCTTTCAGTTCGTGGCGCACGCGATTGGGAATGCGAACCGTTCCGCGCGCGTCGAGCGCCCCTTATCAGCGCAGTTCCTGGTTATGCACAGTTAGCCGTCTCCTTGGACCTATCCACGGCGTTTGTTCCGTTGACTCCTTTGCATAATCTTTGTCCTTTCGTCCGCCGGTCAGCATAGCAACAAGTTGGTCCGGCGCACTGAATCTCCCTCTGCGAAGGGCGGGAGGGGTGAGTGCGCTGACAGCGGCCAGCTTCTCCGTCGGGTCGGCCCGAAGATACATCTCGGTGGTCTGCACGCTGCTGTGGCCGAGCCAGAGGGCAACCTTCCGAATGTCGTGTGTGGTTTGGAGCATCAACATCGCACAGCCATGCCTCAAGGTGTGTGGTGAAACGCGCTTGTTGCACAACGAGGGACAACTCAGTCTCGCAGCCGCTACATGGCATTTGAGCACGTATTCGAATCCAGTCCGTGACATGGCGCTACCGCGTGCATTGAGGAAGAGTTCGGGCACGGCCGCCTCGCCACGGATGGCAAGCCATGCACGAAGATTTGCACCGGTCCGCGTCCAGACTGGCAGCACTCGTTCGCGTCTGCCTTTTCCGAGGATTCGGACGAAGGGCCGCGGCTCAAAGGTCACGTTATCGACCCTCAGACCCACAAGCTCGGAGACTCGAAGACCTGCGACAAAGCAAACGTCCATCATGGCTCGATCGCGGATTCCGAACCGAGTCCGCGGGTCAGGGACATTCAGTACGGCCTGCATCTCGTCGAGCGTGATGTGCGCAACCAACTTCGTATCAGTCTTCTTAAGCGGTATCGCGAGAATCCGTCGTACCTGTTCCAACGCGGATGGGACTTGATACTCGACATATCGCATGAACGATTTGATGGCGGACAACCGGACGTTCCTCGTCACGGGTCCGTTTTTGCGCTCGGTCTCGATGTGCTGCAAAAATGCGACGACCAAGGGTGCGTCGATCTGCTCCAGGTCCAGTTGCGATGGATTTTTACCCAATCGCGAGGCGGCGTACTGAAACAACAGGCGGAACGCGTGCGCGTAGGTGTCGCAGGTATGTTCGCTCGCGCGACGATCAATGGGAAGCCGCTCGCGCAGAAATGCGGTGATATAAGGAGCCAGAGGCGTCACGATCGGTCTCCTTTGCAGAGAGTCTCCGACAGATCGGAGATCTGTCCCAGTACGTGGGGAGTCGCGTGAAGATACCAATAGGTACTATCGATCTGGCTGTGGCCCATATAGGTCATTAAGGCCAGCATGTTTGCATCGACGACCGTTCGGTCACCGGAGCAGGACTCGAGGACCCTGACTGCAAAACCATGACGAAGGTCATGGACGCGCGGGCCGGGTTGCCCCGGACCGGGGTGGATCCCCATCGCCCGCACGATACGTAGAAATACGGTCACGACGCCGGAAGGCCGCATGCCACGGCCACGCTGGGAGACAAACACGTGATCGTCCTGAACTGTTCCTCTGCGATCCAGATACCGCTTGAGGCCGACCATCGTCGTCGGATCCAGCGGCACCAGGCGGCTCTTCTGGAACTTTGTTTCCCGAATCACCAAGCAGTCTTCAGTTATGTCGTGGAGCCGGAGGTTCAACGCCTCGGAAATGCGCAAGCCGGTGACGGCCAGCAACGAGAAAAGCGTCGTAAAGGTCCATGGCCGGATCGATCCACCCGGTGGAAGCTTTGAGGCACGCACCAGCAATTCATGTAATTGATCGGCAGTGAAAATGAAAGGGCGATAGCGGACCCGTCGTGCCCGGAACACTCGTTCGGAGGGGACCTCATGACCCGCATCTTCGGCACGGGCGAAGCGGGCGAACACCCTGAGCATGCCCAGGCGGTTGGCACGCTGACCCTCTGACGGGGCTTGGGTTGCCCACTCTATGGCCGTGCAAGTACGGATGTGGGTTTCCCCCCGCTGGGCAGCAAAAGAAGCGAAGCCGTGGAGCAGGTACTGATGCACCTTCATGCCGAAACCAGTAGACCGCCGAAGCTCAAGATAGGAATCCACCAGTTGGCTCAGCATGGGAACACCTCCGGCCACGGAAGAGCGATGCTCCGGAGACGCTGCACGTCTACCTTGGCATAGTGCGCCGTTGTGTCGAGATACTGATGGCGGAGGACGGTGCCAACCTGTTCGAGCGTGGCGCCTTGGCGCAACATCTCTGTGGCAGCCGAATGGCGAAGTACGTGCGCGCCGCGAAATGGCGCCTCCACGCCGGCCCGGGCAATGGCACGCTCTACGATCGCGGGCACGGAAGAGACCTTGAGTGGCTTCCACGGGGCTAGCACGCGGACGAACAGACGGCTGTCCTGAACGGGCGGGCGCCCCCTTCGCAAGTACTCCAGAATGGCATCACCCACTTCTTGCGTGATGGGAAGTTTTACTTCGTAACGGGATTTACCCGACACGCGAACGCTGGCACTCACCCAATCAAGATCGCTGAGGTCCATTTTGACAATGTCACCTGCGCGCAACCCAAGCCGTGCCAAGAGCAGAATCGCAGCACGGTCCCTCAGTCCAACTGTGGTCTCACGCTCACAAGCGGCAATCACACGTTCGATATCGGCGGCCGGCAGGTATCGAGGGAGCGCGGAGAGACGCCACATCGCCAGGCTCGGCACAGCGTCGTCCAGCCCCGTCCTGCACTTACCCTCAGCAATCAGGTGACGCAAGAACATCCGCATTACCGAGGTGACCTCTTTGGCTCTCGATCGGCTGCGGCCCTTGGTCCGGCTGAGAATAAAGGTGCGGATCGATTCGGCTCGGTAAAGCCGGGGATCTGTACCGAGGGCCGCCAGCGCGTCCTCGATGACGACGCCGTATTGGCGTAACGTGCCTTCTCGGGTGCCGCGCTGGGTTCGCATCCATTCCAGGAAGGCCGCAACCAAAGGCGACGGACCGGCCTCCTGGTTCGGCGGCGGCACAGAAGTGACCACGCCGCAGCCCCGCAAATAATCCATAAGCGCCTGTGCGCCAGCCAGCAGCCTTACATCGTCGTGACCGGATAACCGCAACGGTCTGCGACAACGGCACGTGCTCAAATGTACCTCGAATTCCCCCAGCATGCTTTCATGTAGCTGTTCGATAGACCTCCCCTTGCGCTGGTTCCATTGACTAAAGTGGGCGGCCCCTTGCAGCCGTTTACGCAGAATCCAATAGCTGAATCCCTGGGCTTTCAGTCCTTCCGATATCGCTGAAAGGTGCGGACCCGCAGGGGTCGCCAGAAGTCGCGTGAGAGACTGGCGCCATTTAAAATATTCGGTGATCACTTGCTTCCTCCTTTGGGCGAGCATCGACCCGCCCCGGAAGAAAGTCTAACGATTATGCAAAATAACCTGGCTTCATTTTGGTAGTATTTCCGTTAAGAATCACCATCTTGGGCCAGGATTCGACCGTCAACTGTGCATAACCAATGACTAAGCTGATAAGGGGTTATGCGCTGCAGTGCATAACCCCTTCTCATTTATCGAAAACAACTTTCTGGCGGGGCGCACGTTCGCCAGTTGGGAGGATCTGAACCAACAGGCACGGCAGTGGTGCGACAAGGTCAACGCGACTTACAAGAAGCATATCCGCGCGGTGCCGCGCGAACTGTTCGCGGTCGAGCGCATGCACCTCAAACCGCTGCCGGCGTGGATTCCCGAAGTGTATCGTCTGCATCAGCGAACGGTGGACGTGGAAGGCTACGTCTCGGTGAACTCGATTCGTTACTCGGTTCCGGTCGCCTGGATCGGACATCGGGTGGAAGTGCGTGAGACACGGGACAAGATCGAGATCGAAATGGATGCGCGCCATATCGTCACGCATGCGCATGCGGTGACGCCACTGTCGCAGCGCGTCACTCTCGCCGCGCATCGGCCGCCGCGTGGGGAAGGCGTCAAACGCAGCGATCCGCACCCGGAGGAAAAGGCCATCGTCGAAGCCGCGCCGGAGACCGCACTCTACGTGGCGGCACTGAAGCAAAAGAGCCGCAAGGTGGTGGCGCTTGCCTTGCGGCAACTGTTGCGCTTGCTGCGGGAATATCCGCGCGAATCGTTCCTGGCCGCGGTGCAGGAAGCCGCACGGTATGGGCTCTACGATCTCGACCGTCTGGAGCGAATGATTCTACGCCGCGTGGCGCGTGATTACTTCCTGTTGCTGGATACGGACACCGACTCCCATGACTGAAGAACTGGAACAACTGCTGAAGAATCTCAAGCTGCGGCGCATGCTCGGCGTTTACGACGAACAGTTACGCGCCGCGGAGAAAACGCAAACCTCTTACTCTGAGTTCGTCGCCGGGCTGTTGCGCGCGCAATGGCACGATCGGCAGGAAAGCGCTCTGGAGTGGCGCATCCGCAGGGCGAATCTGCCGGAACGCTGGTCGCTGGAATCGTTCCCCTGGGCGCGACAGCCCGGCGTGAACCGCAAGCAGATGCGCACTTTCGCCGAACTCGACTTCGTCGCCAAGCACGAGAATCTGGTGTTGACGGGGCCGACCGGTGTGGGCAAAACCGGACTGGCTTGCGGCCTTCTGTTGAAGGCTTTGCAGAACGGTCATCGTTGCCAGTTCATCCGTGCACAGGATCTATTCGACGAGATGTACGCCTCGCTGGCAGACCGATCCACGCGCCAGTTACTCAATCGCCTGGCCCGCCTGGACGTCCTGTTGATCGATGAGTTCGGATATCTGAATCTCAAGCCCGAGCAGTCGAACACCTTCTTCAAGCTGATGGAGGAACGCTATACGCGCCACTCAACAATCCTCACGACCAACTTGGGATATGACGAGTGGCAAAACTTCCTCGGCAACAAGTCGATGGTGGATGCGCTGCTGAGCCGTGTGCGGCATTACTGCCACACCGTGACCATCAACGGTCCCTCGTTGCGCGAACCGCAGGGCTGAACTCATGGAACAGCGCGACTATGTGCGCCGGCTTCTGGACGCCTACGCCCGTGTTTCCACGAACGATCAGCAGACGCTGTCCATGCAGAGTCGCGCCATGCGGGAGTATGCTGCCCGGCGGGGTTGGGCCATTGCGGTGAACGTCCATGAGGTCGGCTCCGGTGCGGCCAAGCGAGAAGCCCGTGAGAAACTGCTGGAGGCCGCCCGTCGCCGCCAGATCGATGTCGTGCTGGTGTGGCGGCTGGACCGCTGGGGCCGGTCGGTAACGGATCTCCTGGCAACCCTTCAGGAACTGGAGCATCTCGGTGTGGGCTTCGTGTCGCTGACCGAGGCGCTGGACCTGACTACGCCCGCAGGTCGAGCGATGGCGGGGTTGCTGGCCGTCTTCGCCGCATTCGAGCGGGAGATCCTGGGTGAGAGAACTCGGGCTGGTCTGGCCCACGCAAGGCAGAACGGCAAACGCCTGGGCCGTCCCGCAACGGCAGCCGCGCACGCGACCGAGATCCGGAGACTCCATCGCGCTGGCGTCGCCAAAGCTGAGATCGCCCGTCGGCTCGGGGTCGGGCGCACTTCCGTACGCCGAATCCTGAGCGATTCCTCCCAGAAATAGGTCCCCCTCCTTCTTTACGCAGGCCCACCGAAAGCACACACCGAATACACGCCGGGTCGCACTGTCGAGCGGTCGCACTGGCATGTTCAGGCCTGTTTCATGTTCGATCGCCATTGGTGACGGTGGCTTCCACGCGGCGGTGAGCTACGCAGTGGGCTCCTCTCCCTTTGCGGTAGCGGTAGGGGACCTCAATGGCGACCGCAAGCTCGACAGGGCCGTGACAAATGCAAATCTCACTTTGCGAAGAACCTCGGATATCTTCTGGCCAACCGTGAGTGGATGGCATCCCCGCGAGTTCACTTTCCTGAAGCAGGCGGAATCCAAGCGGGTTACCGAGTCCGTTGAATGCCTCCATCGAGCGGCCCCATACGAGGTCTTCATTTGCGACGTCCAGGCGGATTTGGACTCGCCGGTAGAAACCGGCGCGGAACAGACCGTTCAGGTCATGTACCGGGGTTTGCTGCGCGAAATGGACTACGCAGAGGATTTCGATATCTCAGAGCTTGAGATCGAACTGGAAAAAAAGGGCAACCTTGCCGCGTTCCAAGAGCTCTGCCGTGCGGAATATAAGGAGGAGTGGCGAAAGCTTCGTAACGGCGGGGGGAATTTCGGGCGTGTGAGCGCATTGCTGCACTGCTCGATCCCCAGACTTACACTGCGCTGGACGCGTGGCTGAAGATGGTTGAGGCCCGGTCTTCCAAGAGGCCCGCGGTCAAGGATTTTGTCGAAAAATCGGTTCGATCTATGCGAAATTCGCCGTCCCGGGAAGGCCCTGGCTTTCATATTGGACGACATGGGCCAATACGCCGCCCTTAGCGGCGAACGCCTGGAGTGCCAGCGCGCCATCGTCGAGCGGTTTGGCAAAGAAAGCCTCAAGCGGATGAGGGCGGAACGATGCCAGGTCCAGCCTCGAATCGGCCGAACCGGTCGAGCTTCCAGACTAGGATGGAATCGAACCGGTGCTGCTGTGCGTCTTTCATAAGCTTGTCCAGGCTGCGGCCGCGAGGCCTTCGCCCTGCTCCACCCGGAGTCCACGTACTCGCCGGCGACTTCCCAGCCGCGTCTCTGGGCATATTCTCGCAGTTGTTAGAGGCGGTGGGCGAGGGTACCATTTTGGCGGCCCACGTTTCGCCAACCTTTCGCCCCGCCTTTCCCTCTTCACCGATCATCTCAGAACGGTCCTCGCCGTCAAGGGTTCGCTGCGCCGCGCCCAACAACGGCGCGCCCTTGACGGCTCCGGGCCGTTCTGACAACACCGTCTGGACAAGAGGGAAAGGCTCATGCCGAACGGCCTACAGAGTAGGGGGCCACTTCGCCGCCAAAATGGTACCCTTTTTCGCCGCCACCGACACGCAGTTCGCTAAGCTGTAATTCGCAGTGCTGGTCCGCGGTCGAAACGCGCGCATAGATGGCTGTTTTCATAGTTTTAGATTATCAGGTCCCTTTTCGCGAGAAGGCGCAGCGCGGAAATTGACGGAAGGTCTTCAGGCCGCGTTCGAGCCAGGCGTAGAGCCAAGCCCGAAACTCGCCAAATGTATGCGGCGGGTTTTCCGGCATGGCCGCGATGAGTGCCAGACCTAACAGGCCGAGGGCTTCTGAATGCTGAGAGAGGAAATGCATTTTCGACTAAACGCGCTGTGCCTGCCTTCCGAATCGTCCTGTGGCGATGAGGAGCGTCAGAGGCACTGGGTCATCGGGCCTGGTACCTTCCGACTCTTCCGACACCGGATGTTCCATTGACTTTCACCGCTTCCGGCGCGATAGTCGAAGTGATCTGTTTCGGCGAGGGAGGCTCGCCGTCGCTCACACGAGTGGTTCGGGGGACGAGAAACACCCCCCGGATGAGCAGAGGAACCGAACCGCCTTTCGGCGAAGCATGTTAGAGGCGGTGGGCGAGGGTACCATTTTGGCGGCCCACGTTTCGCCAACCTTTCGCCCCGCCTTTCCCTCTTCACCGATCATCTCAGAACGGTCCTCGCCGTCAAGGGTTCGCTGCGCCGCGCCCAACAACGGCGCGCCCTTGACGGCTCCGGGCCGTTCTGACAACACCTTCTGGACAAGAGGGAAAGGCTCATGCCGAACGGCCTACAGAGTAGGGGGCCACTTCGCCGCCAAAATGGTACCCTTTTTCGCCGCCACCGACAGGGCGAAGCACCCATTTCGCCGCCCTACGGGGTGCCAGGGACGAATGACCTTCCCTTGACGGAAGGCGGTTCTGTATGATCGAAAGCTGTCAGCAGCCATCTTTTCGCGCTGCTGTCCCAGGCCAGGCGGACCGTCGCATGGTACTTGGCGCTCTGTAGCTCGACGCGATCCGGCTGATTCAAGGGCGCCTTCTGCATATCGTCCAGCAGTCCTTGCAGGTTGTTCACGTCGAGCTCGTCGTTATGTTTCGCGACGACGTGCGTCAGCCCGTATCCGTGGTCAGTACCGCGCCACAGCTGCCCGGCTTTCCCCCACACCAAGCCAATTTCGCCCACCGCGGGATGGTGTAGTGCCCCTATGGCCTCGCCGGACTGTTCCTGTATCAGTTTGGCGACGGCGCCCTGAGCATCGTCGGGAAAGTCCGGGAAGATCGGCCCATGCGGCCCGGTTTCCACTCTTGCCGACGGAAACGCTCGAATTGCTCGAATTCGGCCACGGCCGCCAGGATCCACAGAATGAGCTTAGACGTGGGGCTGGTTTCGGATGTGTCAATCCCCTGCGTGGTGCACATGAAGGACACGCCCCAGGACTGCAACTTGTTCAGGGCCTACGCTAGGTTGAGCACCGAATCGTTGTCACGGCCGAGCAAGATCTGCCAGAGGTTTTCACCGGCCTCGTAGCCGGCCGCGTCGACTGGCCTAAGATACGGGACTGCTTTAAGTGCCAGATCCGCCTGTCACCCGCCAGCATCCGCGAGGTCCCTGCGCGACATGTGCTACGCAAGAGGGAAAGCCAAGAGCCAGTACTCAGAAAGCTGTTCCGGGACAGCGGTGCCTCACTGATGCAGAATGTCAAGCTGGAGGGGTCGCCCGCCGCACCGAGTTCAACGAAGATGAGTTTGTCCACTTTTATCCTTATCTTTCGCAATCTGATCGACCTCTCCATTGACATCGTAGGCGGCATCCGGCTGCATCCCAACGCGCCAAAACGGCCCCGCGGAGGCAATCGCAGCGTCGTCAAGCAATGTTTTGAAATGCTCGTGTCGCACCAGACCGGGCTCGCCGATCAGCCTGTCGGCTGTCAGGTCAGCATCGACAAGATCTATCAACTGGTGGAAGAGAGTATTCCACCGCAGAAGCGGAAGGACATACTGGACATTTGCCAGCGCTTCGGACGACGACAAAGACTACCCGGGAATGGCGACGCGATTGGCGAAGGGACTCTGCCTCATGGAGTTTGCCAGAACGGACCTGCCACGTACGACGAACAACATCGCCGCTCTGCTGGTCCAACGTGTAACCGAAGCCCCGCCCACACTCGCGGTAGCCGCGATCCTCTATCACATGCGGCAGGCGCTGTTTGTGGGCTGAACTGAATACGGCTGGAAGCTCTATGACTCGATGAACTGCGCCGCGCGCCGGACCGCCGTAGCGGGGCTCGAGAACGCCGTAGGCACCGTTAATCCCCGGCTTCCTGGGTGGCACAACGACCTGATCCAACTTATTAAGATATTGCTTCGTCGCGGGCTGGTCTGGTATGAACCGGCATCTCACAGGTTTACAAAAACACTGACGATCTATGTGCCGACCTGCAGTAACATTTCCTGGAATTCGAGGCGTTTGCAGCAGGTGATCCGGACTTCATCGCGCGCGTACCAGGGCCGCCCTTTCTATCCTTCGCTAAATTCGTCGAAGAAACAGAACTTCATCTCCAATGCGCCGATCTGGTGTTGCGGCTTTGAGGACTCACGGTCGATCCGACGAAGGCGTTTTCTAAGATCGCTGCAGTCATGTCGGTGGATCTTGATCTGAGCCATTTGCGCGTAGCTCCTCCGAGAACCATGCCTGATGGCTATTTAGCTCTTAAGGATAAAGTCGTACGATTTGGAGACTTTATCGATGTGCTGAATGCCGAGACGAAACGACGGATTGAGAGGATCGGCTATAGTGTGGGGGCTAGCTGAATATCATGATGATAAACGATACGATGCAGCTTGTCTCGGCAATTTTTGTCGGCGCCGCGCAGCCCCCCAACGCGGAAAACGGGGTAGGCCATAACATCGAGAAGCTTCCCATGGGGCCGGCGCGGAATCTAGATCGACAAGTTGAGGGGTAAAAATGAGCGTGGATTCGCACGGCGCCAAAACCACAAGAAGCCCCTGGTTTTGGCCCTGGGACTACGATGAACTCCTCCACGCAGCGAAGCGCAGATACCAGCGGACGCACAGGACGACGATTTCGTTGGCGAAGTGCCTCCCCCGGAACAACGCTGATCGGATCCTTGCTCATCTCCTGACCCGACCAAAACGTGGCGGCACTGTCTGCAGCACTACCGTTACGCCCTGATTGGCCGGCCGATCCGGCAAACGTAAAGGCCGCAATTGATGCGGTCGCCGAGCAGAAAATATGAAGCAACTCAGACGCGCGGATTGGGTATGGGCAGTGGCTTGGGTTCTAACACCTTGTATCCCGGTGGAATCTGAAACAGCGACGCCGGCGGTTCGCCGCTCTTGGCGTCCTTGCATACACTGCTTTGCAGACCGGGGATTCCCTTGGCCTTTGTGAGTATCGGCACTTTCAACTTCATGTGGGTCCAGACCTCCAGCGTCTGAACCGGGGCATGATGTAGTGTTTGTGGCTGCACAAGGGCAGCCATCGGTACTGGAGGCTTCCCGCGACTTGCAGATTGCATCCGCAGCGGCTGCGGCAATCCGGGTGGCTTTGGCAACACCTCCGGACTGGACCCCTTAAATACCTGCGGCTTTGGTACGCCCGGAGCAGATGGAACCTTCGGCGTTTGGAAAGTATATTCCTTGCCTTCCGCCTCGTGTCCGCCGATCGTCTGCTTGCCCAGATCTTTCACGTGCAGCAGTGAAGAAGAAGGTGGCGCGGGTATGTGCGGTGCGCCGGGTGGCTTCTGCGCAAACGACGGCAGTGGAGCCTGCGAATGAGCCGGCGCCGGCACGATGCGTGCCTCCCGCTTCACATGATCGAGCAGAATCGTCTGTTTCGCACCCGGCTTGCTGATCTGTCCGGTCTTTCCGAAATCGAGATGCGTCTCGCCTTGACTGGAGCGAAACATCTTCCACTTATGGACCTTCGGCAATTTGCCGGGGCCAGCGAGCATCGCCGTCTCGTACTCGGCGCTGGCCGGCGGCAAGAGACTGGAGGATGTCTGTGCCATAACTGCTCCAGGCTATCATGACTCGGCCCATACCGCGGCGCAAAGCTGAATACAAGGCTACCGGATCTGGACTGATTGCGTTACAGTCTGCGGGGATCGCACGGGGCATCTCATTTGAACGAGGGAGGAGCGCTCAAAGTATGCGCTGCCGACGCCAAACGCCAACTGCCACCAGGTCAAAATGCCGGATGCTGGATCGTCACCGCCTTGCGCACGCGAAAGTTCTTCGCGATGAGGGCCTACAGCGGAGGAGATCAGACGCCGGGCGATCCTCCAGACGTTCCCCTGGTGGCCGACGGATATCTGTGGTCCGCCATGCAGAGAGTCGAGCATGGAATGATTCCTCTGACTTCAAAAGGGAGGCGTCGTCCCGGTGATATACATCTTTCTCGGCTCTCCGCAAGAATTTCCTTAGTTGACACACATAGCCACGAAGTGGACACGCATAGCGACTGGTTGAATTGCGCAGTCATGATTCTGGCAATGCTCGCAACCGGGTGGCGTTAGTTGACCGTGCAGGCTAACAGGGTTTGCCGGATAATAGACTGTACAAATGTGCGGGCAGGAGGTTCTCATGCCGTCAAACCCAGGAGAGAAGCAGGAGCGGCAACTCTTCGACTATTTGTGATTCCAGAGAAACTGCAAGGAGGTAATCGAAGGTGACCAGCAGGTGCGAAGTTTCCTTCGCATGAAGGGGCCGTTCAAGTGCGCGGACGCTCTCGGCCTCCACCAACCATTGAACGCGGCCGGTCCCAGGCGCATCACCGTGGCCGAGTCCAAGGGAATGGACATGGCTTCGGCAGTGGAACAACTCGGCAACGCCGCCGCGGGTGCCTTCGAAAAATTTGGCCGCGAAACCAAGGTTGAGCTGCTGGTGATGGTGCCGGCGGTCCAGGAGCGGCCCGCCGGCACCTAACCCCTGGGCCCGGCTTCCATGCGGCCCCACTGAAGACTGGCCGCGATAAGTTCACTCTCGTTGAAGCGATGGGTGGTCCGCCGGTGCAGGCCCGCCCTAGAGTCACTTACCCGGAATGGAGCAAATGGTCTGTACAAGTGGCCGCCTTGCGCATCGTAGTGCTGGTCTTGAATAGCCCAACTCCTTAATTCTTTCCCTGGGTCAGCGGATTGCCGAAATCGAACCCGAACAGCCGGGGATTTTCGCCGATTACGGCGGCGGATGCGATGTAAAATACATAGTCGTAAGTCTCTTGCGGGATCTTAGAGCGATGGGCGGAGAGTAATTGCCAAAAGTTTCGTTCCTTGGGATTGGCGGGCATGCTGCGCACTAGGGGAAGAACTTGATCTTCGCCCCAGTTGTAACATGCCATCACAAGAAAACCCGATGCCTGGGCGTCGGTGCTGTATAGATCTTTCAAATAGCGGGCTGCCGCTTTGGTTTCCCGATCGAAGTGGTGGCGGTCGTCGCCCGGATCGGGCCGCCTGAAATCCGCGAGGGGACCGAGGTGCAGACCGTACTTGATCGCGGTCTCAGGAATGAACTGCCACATGCCTTTGGCAATTCCCTTTCTAGTCATCGGGCCGCTGATGTATTGGTCGAAATCGCTTTCCTGAAGCGCGAGGTAAAAGAATTCGGGCGGAAGATCCTGCGCCAATAGCTCATCTGAGATCTTGGCAGTATAGCCGTTATCATGCGCGGTCCTGATGGCGCTTGCGAGCCTGCCGGACGATTGCCACTTCTTGATGTAGCTCTCGATTTCCGTCGCGAACTCAGCAGGCATAGCCAACTCACACTCTCCAAAGATGCGCGCAATCCGCAAGATGAGCCGGCGCTGCTCCGTCATCTTGGCATCGTACACGTGGAGCGACGACAGGAACTGGTCGTAACTCTTCAGCATCTCGCGCCGCCTGCTTTGGTACTTCCGTATCTCTTCCATGCCTTGCTGACTATTCGAATCCAGAACCAGTTTCTCCACGTTGGCGATATCCAGGTCCAGGGACTTGATGGCGTAGAAAACGTCTTGCGCCATAGCTCTCTGCTTGCTTACCTGCTGGTGAAGATAGAGTGCGTATCCTCCCGCGGCGAGTATGGCAAGTCCAAGGATCGCAATGATTTTGCCATATTTCCGTTTTTGCCTGGTCTGTACCTGCTGAAAAGCCTTCCGGACCATCGCGGTATGTTCGCCCACGGGCTCGCCGGGCGCGAGGTTACCGAAGTAGCGCTCCATATAATGATCCACGCTGACCTGGGTTCCGCTTCGAATCTCCGGAGCAGGCGGTTTTGGTTCGAGCGGTGTTGGCGCGGGCGGCTTTTGTTGGACTTCGAGGGAAACTTCGGGGCCGGCGATGCCCAGCCTGATGGTCACCGATTGATCTACGGCGGCTGCCGGAACCCGCTGGCCATCGACAAAAATGCCGTTGCTGCTATTCAGGTCGCGCACCACCCAGTGGCCGTTCTCGAAGACCACCTCGGCGTGGGCGCGGCTCACATATTCATTCTTGATGCACACTTCGCAATCTTCGACCCGCCCGATGCGAAACGATTTCAGAAAATGGAAGTGCTGCCGGTCCTCTGGCGTCGTTCCAACGCCTACGCGCAGCAGCGGCGGGGACGGAGATGGTTGTGCAACGCCGGCGCCCACAAGGTGACCACAGCCTCCAATGGACTTCAGCTTATCCCATGGTCTGTTCGATGCGCAACCAGCGCCTTCTGCCGCGCCCGATTCGATAGAATATAGGACGGCCAATGGGAGGGAGGTATTCGCATGGCAATGCAAGTTTGCATGGGAGCATCAATGATGTGCACTTTCGGGATGGCGCCGAGCTCGTTAGTGGTGTTGCCGGTGAACAAGACATTCACCAACGAGGTGCCGGACGCCAACATCATGGACCACGTACCGATGGAGAACATCATGCCCTTCGGCATGTGCATGTCACCCGCGAATCCCGAGGTCGCGGCGGCGACAGCAGCCGCCTTGGGGGTCCTGACGCCCATGCCCTGCATACCGAACACGCCGGCGCCATGGGTTCCCGGCGCGCCTACGGTGCTGTTGGGGAACATGCCCACGCTGGACAACACATCTCAACTGATGTGCATTTGGGGCGGCGCGATTACGTTTGTTACACCCGGGGAGTTTACGGTGACGGTGCCGTAGGCTAGCTCTGGTTGCTGGGCGCTGCTCTCCGCTACTAGCCCTCTGTCTCTGAGGGTCTGCCCGGTATCAGCATCGGTACTCCTCGGTGTAGCCCGGTATGGCCGCATCCCACAGGCGCGGTTTTCGCGTGCAGGACTCGATAGTTGGCCCGCTCCCGTTTCGGTCAGGCCACTTCATGCGCTCGATAGTTCGGCCGGTGAGAATTACAGGTTAGAGTTGGACAGATCCCAAGTGCCAGAAACCTTGAATGCGATGGTACCCCCGCTTAGCCTTGCCACAGTACTGAACTGGTCTGTAATCCAAGCAGCAAACATGGCGTAGTGCCGTTCGCGTACCTTCTCGCCGGCGTACATAATGCTGTCGGAATCGCTCGTCCATGCGGAGGTCCCCGGGATGCTGCCGTCCGGATTGACGTATTCGTCACGGTGTCCCAACATGTGACCGAACTCGTGCGGGGAGGTGCGTTGCGGAGCGCTCGGTGCGGGCGCACTCGGAGGGGTGTATTTCATAAACGCGCTCAGATCCACGCTAGCGAAGTCGGCTCCGCCGGTCCAATCATTGACGCTGCTTCGTTGGAAAACATCCTTTTTCTTGACAGTTGCTTTCCAGTGATTGTTAATGGTGAACTTGTCGACCACATTCTGGATATCGATCTCCACACCGATATCCGTGACATTGGTTACTGTAGAGGTTGTCGTGATGCGAAACCGGTTGTTCCACACGGCGTAACAAACGCTGCGGAACCCATCTGCAAACTTCTGTTTTTCGTCGTCGGTCCAAGTGAGCTTCTGTCCTTTCGTAGCGTCCTGTTCGCTCACACCGTCCTCGAAGCGGTATTGCAGGCATATCGTGATCACCAGTACGCCTTTGGGGGCGCCTGCCTGGTCCACATACAGGGCCGCATCGTAAGAGGCACGCGGCGCGAGGCCAGCGGAAGGTTTAACGTTGACCTCCGAGTAAATAACCTGGCTGACTGACGGGCTCAGAGTCATTGCCGTAGTCCTACCTATTGGGCCGGAAAGTCCGGATCATCTGCTGAAAAAGTTGACTGTAGTCCTGAGAAGCGGTGGCCAGTTCGGTCGTGGTGATCAGATAGTAGTGCGTGCCCCGATCCATATATATCTGTGTCTGCCTAAAGCGCGCGTCGCCTTCTCCCCATTCGTACAGAATCGAAGCGTGGTCATTATGATATTCGGGGTCGCGTAAGAGCTGAAACATCTTTAGCTCTTTTCCCATTTTTTCTACCTGTTCCGGAACATATTGGGCGAAGGTTTTCTTGGTAGGAAGCGGCTCATACCGAATGACCAGACTGGGGTGAAACCGCTCTTTTACAGGAAGGACAAAACAGTAGCTGGAGGTATCCAGCGCTTCGGCAGGAAGGTCGATAGAAAAGCTCGGGCATGTATAGGTCATAGCTGTTTACCAGAGAGCGCCCTGTGTAGCGCCTTGAGCCGCGGAGGCGGAGCCGCCAGCCGTGCTCGATGATTGGCCGCCGGAGCCGTCGCTCGAACCGGAGCCGCTCGCATCGCCGCCCGTGGGCGCGGATCCGGCATCGGCGCCCGTCTGGGAAGATCCGGTGCTTCCGGGCTCGCCAGCATTCGCGGCATTGGAGGCACCGGAATTGTCCTGTGTGGCGTCAGCGACCCAACCGGCGCCCCCATCCCTCTTGGCATCGGCCGGATCCAGGGCTTCCAGAGTTTCCAGCGCACCTCCCTGGGGAGAGTCCGAATCTAGTGTATTCACTCCTGCGTCGGACTCGTTAGACCGTGCCACAGACGACGGATCGCCTTCGCTTCCAGTACTGAGGAGAGCTTCAATCGGGTTGCAGTTTGACAAATCTCCCATTCGATTTCCGTCTAATTCCCGTGCGCCTGCTGAATCTGCATGCGCGTCGCGTCGTCGAGTTCGCCCGTGACTGGTAACTTCCGGTCCGCCTGGAAAGCCTGCAGAGCGTTCTGCATCTTAGGCGATGTCAGGTCGTCGCCGATGTCGCACTCATATCCTAGATTAACCAGCCGTTGCTGCACGCCAGACGGTTCCGTTATCGGGTCAATGTACCCGAGGTTCAAATCGCGCACTTGGGTCACGCCGTTGTGTGTAAGTATCACCTTACCGGACTTGGCGTTTGGGGCTATCGAATGCGCAATCTTCCCGTCCGGACCAGTGGTTCCGTTGAAAGTCTGGCCATCGATAGTCAGCGTATATGGTACGTTGGCTCGCGGCTGCTTGTTGGCCATCAAGCACAACCTGATTTTAGCAGGCACGCCTTTTCGAACGAATGTGTGGCGGTTGTCGGTGGGGCGGGGCTCGATGCGAGGTCTTATATCGGGCACGAATACCAGATCGCCAGCCAGTAGGATATTGGGATTTTTGCGCTGACCACGGAGATTCTGATTGTTAGGGTCATTCCAGACCGTCTGCCAAAAAAGACCGTTTTCGAACGCAATGCTGTTTATGCAATCGCCTGATTTCACGGTGTACCAGCCACTCATGGATCTAAGCCCAAACCTCTGTTTTGACTCTCCGGTTCAATCTAGTATACGCCAATGACCTGCCGGCGAAGCGCCCAGGTAAGCAGCCAGTTGGAGACCACATCACTTTGGCTTCCAGGCGTCCCGGTCCAGATTGGTGAAGGTGATCTGGCACGTGCCCGGATCGATGTTATCCACCCGCGCGAAGCCCTTATCGTCCAGAGTTCCATCGGCGATGGTAGTCCCGTCGGGAAGCGTGATCTTGTACGGCTCACCAGGCACCGGGTCGCCGTCCTCGTCGACCAGCTTGATTTCGATCCAGTGCGTCTTGTCCTTATTGTCCGGCGAATTCGGGTCGTGCGTCGGAGCGTCCGACGCCGCCGACTTCTTGCCGGGCGTGGCCGGCGGAATATCCGTGAGTGACATGCCGGCCGGCCCGGTCCCCTGTCCCGCGACCGAAGTCACCGCCCCTGGATCGGCGTCCGACGCATTGGCCGCATCCGTAGGCGATAAGGGCGAGACCAATGAGCCGGCGCTCCCCGAAAGAGCCGAGCCGGCGCTGTTGATCTGCACCATGGGCGTGCCCGAGATCGCCACGCCGGTCGGATCGATCGTGATGAAATTGCTACCGGCCTTAATCGTCAGACCTACGGCCGCTTCGATCACTACCTGCATGGCCTTAAGGTACAGATTCTGGGTTACCTGGCTGCTGTGATTACCGCTGAACTGCTCGATCACGTCGCCGGTCACGGCCAGCGAATGCGATCCCGTAATCGAAATAGCTTCCTTGCCGCTGATCGTCAGATGGTGGTCGCGGCCGATCTTCTCGATATGGTCGCGCGTCAGATCGAGGTGGCTGTCGCGGCCGGTCGTCTCCAGTTTGTCGCGCGTGATGACCAGGTGGCGGTCCTCGCCGATCCACTCGCGGCGGTCGTTCTTGATGCGCATATCCATGTCTTTTTCGCCATGGATGAAGATCTGCTCGCTGCCCTTTTTGTCCTCGTAACGGATTTCGTTGAAGCCGCCGCCACCTTTGCTGCTCATGGATTTCCAGGTGCTTTGCGTCTGGTTGTCCGGCAACGTGTAGGGCGGCATCTGGTCCGCGTTGTAGACCGACCCCGTGATGATGGGCCGGTCCGGATCGCCTTCGAGGAAACTGACGATGACCTCCTGGCCGATGCGGGGAATGCAGATGAAGCCCCACTGCTTGCCCGCCCAACCCTGGGCGACGCGGATCCAGCAGGAGCTGTTCTCGTCCGATTGGCCTTGGCGGTCCCAATGAAACTGCACGGTGACCCGCCCATAATTGTCGGTCCAGATCTCCTCGCCGGATTTGCCGACCACCAGGGCGGTCTGGGTTCCCTCGATAACCGGCTTGCGGGCGCGGCGCGGCGGGCGGAACGGCACGGAATTGGGAATGGCCTCGAACCGGTTGTGATACTCGAAGGGATCCACCTGGCCGGCACGATAGCTGGCGTTGCGGGCTTGATGCTCCAGCATCAGCATCGTGTAATCGGTATTGGCGTCGTCGCGGTAGTGGTCGGTCAGAGTGAATTTATAGCCGCACTGGAAACCCATGCAGTTGCTTTCACCGCGAACGGTGGCGATGTTGACTTCCAACTCCTCAAGACGGATGCGGGCGTAGTGGTCGCCGTCATCCTTGGTGGTGTAGTTGCCGGGGTAATCGTAGGCCTCGCCTTTCTGTTGGCTGGCCAAGGTGGCGAAGAGGGTAGTGTTGGGCTTCGTGAAATCGTAGTCGGTGAGTGAGGCCGTGCCGGTCTGGACGCGGAACTCAGATTCCAGGCTGGCTACGGTGTTGTCGTCCAGGCTGCCGCCCTCACTCGGCATGAAGCGAACCGTGGGCTGATCGGGGCAGGCGGCAAACGCAGTCAAATCGTCTGCCAGCACCAAAGTGTGCTTCTCCTGGCTCTGCTCGAAGAAGTAAAAGATGCCTTCTTCTTCCAGTAGCCGGGAGACGAAATTGAAATCGCTTTCGCGGTATTGCACGCAATAATCGCGGGGACTATAGGTGCCTTTCAGGCCGGATCTGAAATCGGAAAAGCCACGATCCTTAAAAACCTTTTCCACAATGTCGGGAACGCTCATCTTCTGGAAGATGCGGCAATCGGAAAATAGCGTGAGAAACCAGAACCAGGGGACCACCTCCGCCTCGTAGGCAGCCATGCCGTCCGATCCGTACTGCAGGAGCTTCATGCTGCTGATGTTGCCGTGGATATGGCGTTCGGTGTCCTCATCGAGCGGCAGCGAGAGCACGGCCGGCTGGGTAAGCAGGCTCTGCATGTCCACATTGGGATCGGGCGAAAGCAGTCGCAACACGAAGCGGAAAGGCTGGGATACGCGCTCGACGCCGGAGAAGCTGTCGAGCAGCAGGGCGTCGTCGCCGAGCGGCGTCTTTACGCGAAATGGCCTGTTAATCTGTGTCGCTGGCAAGCCGTCCCCATCGCGGCAACGACCGGCCGTTCCGGCCGCGCCGCGTCTCCGCCTGTGTCCTACGAGTACACAAAGGAACCCCCATCGCCGATGCCGACATGAACCGATCCGGGTCGCAAGCCCTCGGCGATACGCCCGAGCAACTGACGCGAGATATCCGGCAGCAGCGTGTTCGTGAGAATATTATCCACGTTTCGCGCGCCGCTTTCCACTTCGGTGCAGCGGCTGGCCACTTCATCGATCATCGCCGGATCGTACGTCAGATCGATGCGATGAGTCTCTTTCAAGCGGCGTTGAATCTTGGCGAGCTTCAGCACCACAATTCTCTTAAGATTCTCATCCCGTATGGGGAAGTAGGGAATGACGACCAAACGGCCCAAGAATGCGGGCTTGAAGATCTTGTTCAACTCCGGCTTAAGGGCGTCGGCCAGTCCTTTAGCTCCCGGCATGGTTTCGGGATCGGCGCACAACTTCATGAGGGTATCGGTGCCCGCATTGGATGTAAGAATGATGATGGTGTTCTTGAAGTCGATCTGGCGGCCTTCTCCGTCCTCCATCATGCCTTTGTCGAATACTTGGAAGAACAACTCCAGCACGTCGGGATGGGCCTTTTCCACCTCGTCCAGAAGCACCACGGAATAGGGCCTGCGCCGCACGGCCTCGGTCAGGACGCCGCCCTCGCCGTAGCCCACATAGCCGGGGGGAGATCCTTTCAAGGTGGAGACCGTATGGGCCTCCTGGAACTCCGACATGTTGATGGTAATGAGATTATGCTCGCCGCCGAAGAGCAGATCCGAAAGCGCCAGCGCGGTCTCGGTTTTTCCGACGCCGCTTGGCCCTACCAGGAGAAATGTGCCGACCGGCTTGCCTGGGTCGTCCAGCCCGGCGCGGGCGGTGCGGATGCGGTGACTGATAGCTTCGAGCGCGTGCGATTGACCAATGACCCGCGCGCCGAGGTGGGATTCCAGTTGCAGCACGGTGGCGATCTCGTCCTTCAACATCTTGCCAACCGGAATGCCAGTCCACCCGGAGATGACTTCACCGACCAGATGGGAATCCACGCAGACTCGCATCAGCGGCTTCTCACCCTGCACGCTTCCGAGTTCGGTGTTGAGCTTATCGAGCTCGGCGCGCAACGCCACCGGATCGGGCGCGGGCGCCTGGGCGGTTGCCGATGCCGCCGAAGCGGTGGCAGTGGCCGCTCCGGCCATGGCTGCCGTGGCGCCGTCCACAACCGCCGCGATGCCGGTCTCGAGCTGACCTCGGATCTCCCGAATGCGCGCCACCAGGCCGCGCTCCTTCTCCCATCGCGCACGCAGATCCTCTAGCGTAGCCTGGGTGGCGGCCTTCTGTTGCGCAATTGCCGCGAGGCGTTCGGCATGATCCACGCCCACAGCGGCTTCCCGCTGCAGGATACGCCCCTGCACCTCCAGATCGTCCAGCGTGCGCATGGCGTCTTCGATGGGACCGGGCGTGGCATTCTGGCCGAGCGACAGGCGCGCGCATGTGGTATCCAACACACTGACGGCTTTGTCGGGCAACTGGCGGTCGGGCAGATAACGGTGCGAGAGCTTCACCGCCGCGGCCAGCCCTTCATCCAGGATGCGCACGTTGTGATGTTTCTCCAAAGCCGGCACCACGCCGCGCATCATGAGCTCGCATTGCGTCTCGCCAGGCTCCTCCACCTTCACCAACTGAAAGCGGCGGGCCAGCGCCGGATCTTTCTCGAAATATTTCTTGTATTCGGACCAGGTGGTGGCGGCGATGGTGCGCAGTTCGCCGCGCGCCAAGGCTGGCTTCAACAGGTTGGCGGCGTCGTTTTGTCCCGCCTGGCCGCCGGCGCCGATCATTGTGTGGGCCTCATCAATGAACAGGATGATGGGCGTGGGCGAGTTCTTCACTTCCGCGATCAAGCTCTTGAGGCGATTTTCGAATTCGCCTTTAACGCCGGCTCCGGCCTGTAGCAGAGCCAGGTCCAGCGTGCGCACTTCCACGTTCTTCAGCACGGGCGGAACATCGCCCTGCACGATGCGAATGGCAAAGCCTTCCACCACCGCGGTCTTGCCGACGCCAGCCTCACCGACCAGTATGGGGTTGTTCTGCCTTCGGCGAGTCAGAATGTCCACGACTTGCCGGATCTCGAAATCGCGCGCCAGGACGGGATCGATCTTGCCGCTGCGGGCATTCGCGGTTAAATTGATGGTGTATTGATCCAGGTTCGGCGTCTTGCCCCCTGCCGGGCGCGGAGCTCCGCCGGTATCCGGCGCAGTGGCGGCAGGGGCGGCGGTTTCTTCAGAGGACGACGCGGTGATTTCCTGGAGATCTTTGCGCAGGCTGTCGGCATTGATCTTCTGGAATTCGCGGCTGACCTCCCGCATCATGCGCGCCAGATCCTCGTCGGTAGCCAGCGCCAGAATGGTGAAGCCGGAGCGTATCTGTCCCGCGCCGTAATCTATGGACCCCAACGTCCAGGCCTCGGCGAACATATTGCGCAGCGTGGGGCTCAGCGCGGGATTACGCGCGTTTCCCGATTTCAACTTATCGAGGCTGCGCGTGAGTTCGGCGGCCAATCGGGATTTATCCACTTCGAAGTGTTTCAGAATCGCCGCCAGGTCGCCGCTGGATGAATCGAGCAGCTTCAGGAGGTAGTGCTCGACTTCCACGTCGTAGTGAGTTCGCGAAAGGCACAAACCCGCCGCCGCTTCCAACGCGTTGCGCGTGGTCTCGTTCAATTTTCCTATTAGAGCCCTGATATTGACTGCCATAATTAATTCCTTCGCAAAGGCCGGTCCGGCCTGACCGGCGCTCTAGTTTAACAACAAAACCGTATCGGCCGGGTCGCGCCCGAAGACGGGCCCCGACTTGATCCAACTAAACCAGCCCAAAAGCGGCGGCGTGCCGCCATCCTCGCGCAATTCGCAGGGGGGCACCTCCTCACGCTTCAGTACCAGTTTCACTTCGAACTCGATTTCTCCCCCGGCAAAGAATGTGGCGATCGCACGGAGAGGCTCCCATGCGTCTCCCTGGGGCAGAAACGACAGATATTGGCGCGCCGAGAGCGGGCCGAGCGTAATGCGAACCCGGGACTGCTGTTCCCAGATTTCATCACCGGCGATGGCGCCCATCCCTAGTTGATCCGAGTGGGGAGCGCCGCCTTCCATGCGGCATTGATCGGAAGGGTCCAGCGCCCGCCACGCACCCACAAATTGTTCGATCTCGATGGGCACCTCGAAGTAATCGGCCAACACTTGCCGCAGCGCCACCGCGGAACGCGTGCGCATGGAGAACAGACCGCAATAGAACAATAGGGATTCATCCGCCACCGCCTGGCGGCGCTCCAGGCCGGCCGTGCCTAAGCCAACGAAGCTCATCAGGTAACGCGAGAAGCGATCTTTTTCGTCGCGCTCGTAGGCCACGAAGAAGCGGTACTTCTCCCACGCCTGGTAGAACAGGGAGATCATGCGGTGGTTGAACAGGTCGAAGAAATCCCGCAGAGTGGAGTCTTTGACGCGCGCTCGATCGCGGACCAGTTCCGTGTAGCAGCGCGGGAGGACGCCCATGGGCCCGGTGAGGCCCATGAAGTTAACCATCATCCGCGCGGGTCCCTCGTCGGACCAGTCCAGCGATTGAATCTGGCTGGTGGGAAAAGCCAGAGAATTGTTGGTGCATAAGCGCAGCACCTCGCGCCCGGGCGGGACGAAGCGGCCCACCGGCCCACGCTCCGGCAACATCCTGTGCATTAAACGGACCGCCTGAAAGAAGTTGAACCGCCCGGGATGCTCGCGTAATTCCTGCCCGAGAAAGGAGCGGCTCACATCAAGATCCGGCGACCGGCCCGGGGTGGCCATTCGCGTAGCACCTCCTTTCTCTGACGCACTGTGGCGACCAGCTGGCTGTAGCTGTTCAACGAGGCATACAGGCCCAAGAAAGACTCGATGACACTGGCAAACAGGTAAACGCCGCCGCCGACAAACTGCTCCTCATCCAATTCAATATCCACGCGATTGCCCCGCGCGAAGGCGATACCCTCCTCGGAGACGACGCGGGCAAATCGCCGTGCGCATTTCAGGGCGACTACGCCTTCCACGGTCTTGCCGGCGAACGCCGAGCCGGTAAAATCGTAGAGCTTTAGTATCTCCTGCAGGGCCTCACGGCCCTCCGAGACCAGCGAAAGATGGTTAAGAGACAAGTGCGAAATCAAGCGCCATTGCATGGCCTTGCCAAGCGGAGGACGGATCGGCGACGTCGGCTTACGCAGCGCCACGATGCGTTTGATGGGTGCGCCGGTTTCCAGCTCAAAATCGCCCGCGTCGTTTCCAAACGGCAGGCGCGCCGGCAGATCGCGATTGGTACATGTGGTGCGCACCGTGAGCGTGTCGACGGCCGGGCGGGTGGGCCGGAACGACATGTCCACCAGCGCCAACTCGATTTCCGTGCCTTCGTCGTTGGGCCGTACAGAGGGACGCCGATTGGCGATCCAGAAGGTCTGCTGCCGCTCGCGCTGGACAGAGTGCCGGAAGGAATAGAACGGCTGATACTCGATGATCTCCTGCTGTTGGGGCCTCAGGCTGCACACCTGATCCACCGAGAAGACCTCCATAGCCATGGCCCGGCGCGCGTCCGGGATAACCGGGTATTCGTACTTCTGCTGGTCGAGCAGGATGGGTTCGGCGGTCTGCGGAAAAAGGTTGACCACCGGGGCGCAGCCGAGGCGGAAAGTGTTCGCCGAAATACCCGTCTCCAGCCGCTGCCGGCGTTCTTCCCCTTCAAAGCGCGAGATCAAAAAGATGATTTCGGCGCCGCGTCTGAATCCATTCGCGCAAGCCTGTCGCAGACCGCTTACGTCCAGGAAGAAGAACTTGTCGGGAAACGTGAAGTACTCCTGCAGCAGCCGGTAGCCGATGAACGACCGCCGTGGGTAGGGCAGCATACCATCGGCTTCATCGAAGCCCACGGGGCGCAGGCAGGAGGCCGGCAACGTGACCGCTGGGGCGCGCGAACCGGGCGTGGTGTCGCGCACCACGATCTGCACCAGGTTGCAGCAGAGTAATTCGTAGATGGTGTGAATCAGCGAGCTTTCGCCATCCAGGAAAAAGCGGAGCTGATCCAACTCCAGCTTGGCCAGATCCACGTCGGCTGCGCCGCAGGCTATTTCGACGCGCAGCGCCCCGGCAGCGTCGGCGCCTTTGAGGGGCGGCTTGAGACGGTCGGGCGTAGTCCAATGCGCGGCAGTCACCGAAAGCGGCCATAGAGTGGTGTCGTAACAGGTGCGGAACTTGCATGGCACCCCATCCACTGGACGAGAGTAGATTAAGGTATCGCGCTCGATGGGCAAACCCGAGGAGAGCTTGCCCTTATCCGGGTCCAGTTGGAACTGTACGATCGACATGGAGGGCAGCGGCCGGATGAAATGCGGATAGACGATGCTCAGCAAAGCCTCGGTGATCTCGGGGAACTCGTCGTCAATCTTGAGGTGCACCCGCGCCGCCAGGAAAGCGAACGACTCCAGCAGCCGCTCCACGTGGGGATCGTCGCACTTGGAAGGCTCCAGCACCAGCCGCGCGGCAATCTTGGGGTACTTCTCAGCAAACTGCGCCCCCATCTGGCGCATGTACGTCAGTTCGCGTTCGTAGTACAGCAGCAGGTCATCCCGCATTCCGGACCTCGTATTCACCGCTGGTCAATTCGAGCACGGTGTCGAAAAAGACGTGCTCGGGGGCGGGGTCCATCATCAGCAAGCCTTCGATACGGAAGCGCAGCGTACGTGTGCCGGGTATGGCGTCCTCCAGCGGAACGACGCGTATATTGGCCAGCCGCGGCTCGAACGTCTTTACCGTGGCGTACAGAAATCGTACCAGCTTGGCGCGGTCCTTAGGGGAGTTGAGACTATAGGCGGTGAAGTCCGGCAGGCCGAAAACATATACCGAGCCGATTGAGCTCCTTTAGCGATTCGTCCGGGGGCTGCGCGACGCGGCGGGTGTTCAGGAGCCACTCCAGATCGCGGCGCACGCCTTCCTTTAACTGGCGCACGGATCGCGTACGGGTGGCCATGACCTCGACGGATGTGCGGGATCTTCGTCAATGAGCCGGTCCAGCGTGGACAGCGTAACTGCGGTGGCGAACTCGGATGAGGGGCGGGCCATCAGTTACACCGAAAATGCCTGGCCAGGATCCAGGCGGCAGATGCGTTCGAAAATGGCTTGCTTGACCTTAGCATCAGCCTGAATCTTCTTGCTGGCTTGCAGCAGGAAGGCCAAGACTCCGGCCACCATCTCGCGCTCCTCCCAGTCCTCTAGTTTATGATTTTCTAAAGCGGCGGCGATGTCGTCGAGCAAGGGCTGGGCGATGGCGTCCTTGCCAGCCGCAATGCAGATCTGCGCAAGCTGGAGCTTACGCTGGAACCGGCCGCGGCCGCTGCGCTGCCGTAACACCTCCTGGTTAAGAATCTCGAACGCTTTTTGCGGTTGTCCGCGCCGTATGGCCTCGGTGGCTAGCGTATGTGGGTCCACGAACTTCTTCTGCCAGCCCCCGTCCTGCGTGGCGTCGATGAACGGCAGGCGCAGCAAATTGGCGGGAGGCATGGCGTCGGCGGGCTCAGCGATCAGATCCCGCAACCAGGCTTGGGTTTCCGGGTTGGCCGTCGGCGTGTCGTCGGTCAGCGTGGCGTCCAGCAGCTTGGGCAGATCGTGGAGCAATGCGCGCAATTCCGAGCGGATGGCGATGGCAATCGCATGGTAGTCGCTGCCGAGGGCCACGCAAGCTTCGACCACAAATCGCTGCAGGTCGAGCCATGCCCGGCCGCAGGGCAGCGCCATGACCTGCTCCGCCGTTTCCAGCAGTTCCGCCCAGTTGTTGCGCTGCGCCAGTGCCTTAATCCGGCGGCGGATTTCCGTAGGGGGTGCTTCCAGCACGGCGGGGTCGGATGAGGCGCGTAATTCGCCCCAGCGCAGGCCACGCAACATGAGATATGCCGCCGGACTGTGCGGCTCCTGCTTGCGCAGGTATTGGGCCGCCGCGGCTACCCCGGCAATCGCCCCACCGCGCTCGGTGGGTTCGGCCGCGACCCGCATCGTGTATCCCTGGTCCGCGTCAACACTGGTGACCGCCGGCGCCTCGCCCGCCGCGGCTACTGGCTCCGCAGCTGGAGAAGGCACCTCTTCCACGGGGTCGGGATCGGTCTCGCGCTTCTTCTGGAGAAAGCCGTGCACCGCGTGGCGGACTTCTTCCAGGGAGCTCTTCAGCCTGCTGAAGGACGGCGCCGCTTCGGCGAACTTGCGGGCGCACAATTCATCGAGGGCCTGTAGAGTCTGCAAACAGGCGTCCAGGCCTTTCTCCGTCTCGGCGTAAAAGACTTTGGGCGTTTCAGCGAAGGATCTGTCGAAGATTTCGGGCGCTAATTTACCCTCTTTGAGCGCCGCCTCCCGCGCGGCTTTCTGCTCCTTGCTCTTGGCCTGATCTTCGTAAATGATCGCCCGCGAATCCTTGTACTGGAGCAAACTGTAGCCATCGCGCGTCAAACCGACCCTTTTGACAGGCAACTCCAGGCGGGATCCGATCCAGTCGAGGGGCGTGGCGCGGACTTCCACATCGCCGTCTTCGGCCGGGGGATAAAGCGTGTCCCAGAAGGTCTCGATGAGCCCGCGGGAGAGTCCCAGTCCGTCGTGCAAACCGGCGAAGCCCTGGGTCTTCAGGAGGGATTCAGTCACCCAGGCGGCCAGTTGCAGGTCCTTAGTCTGGGTGGCCACCGCTTCCTGAGCCAGCCTGATAACAGCGTTATGGTCTGCTACCTTGCGCTCATGCTGCCAGGCCCCCTGCGCCAGTTCATCATCCTCGCGACGGGCCTCCTTGATCTTGTCGTAGAGCGGAGAATAGCGCAGGTCCTGACCGCTGGGATTGTCGCCCGCGATCGGTTTCAGGATGTCTTCACGAAGAGGCATCGGAAGCGAACTCCAGCGACCGGATCTCGAGCAGCGGCACTTCCTCGCCATCCACCAGGTAGGTCTTCTGGCCCACGGGATACTCGTGGCCCTGGTCGTCGGCCACCCAGGCGGTCATCCGTCCCAGCCAGATGGCCTCGTCGTCCGACTTCCAGGAGAAGGGATACACGGCGGGAATCAATACCTCGCCGATATCCGTTCCTTTAAAAGATGGCCCAGTCAGAACAAATGCCGGGCACCAAAGCGTGTCCCGCAAGCGCTGTGGCGCCTGCATTTGCAATGAGGCAATATGCTGGAAAGGAATCCAGAGATAAGCGCCGGCGGCGAATACCTCCAACCGCGCGCCGATAGACGGATCGGCATCCCGGATCCGCTCGAATGCCTTGCCGTTGAGCTTACCGGGTGGCGAATCGGCGGCCGGTGCGCTTGGGAATTCCTCCTTGCGGAAAATCTCGTGCCGGGTCTTTTCCGCGTGCAGCGCGGAGTAATACAGCACGGCGCCCATTTCCGCTTCCTTGCCGCCCTGCGACAAAACGCCTAACTGCTTCTGCGCCCGGTCATACTGTCCGGAGAAGCAAAGCAACTCGAATAGAAACGTGCGGCTTTCCAGATCCGTAGGATGCTCGCGGAGGCGCGCAGCCAAGGCGGCCTCCGCGTCGCGCACCTTCCCGCCGTCGAAAAGTTCTTTCGCCGTCATGAAAGGCGATCTGCTAGAGCCCGGTATCCGCGGCGAAGTCTGCGGTCAGCAGCGAGAGATCGTACCCTTTGGGAATGGCCGCATCCAGGGCACCGTTGTCGTTTTCCGGCTTATAGGCGATCTCCACGCCCTGGTACGCGAAGCTCACGGACTCCGTGGGGTTCTCGTTGCTCCCGGACAACTGCACCGAAGTGATGAGCGCGTCCTTTATCCAGATCCTGAAATAGCCTTCCTGCTTGTCGCCCACCGGCTTGTCGTAAAGAAGATAAACTTTCGCCAGGATGTTGCCGGTCGCGCAATGATCGCACAACAGGGGTGTGGTCTTGTCCAGGACCTTCATAATCGTCAGATTGGAAAAATCCGCCCGTCCCGCCTTGGCTTCCTTTCCCGATGCACCGGCGCCGTAGACCGCCGTTTGGCTGACGCCCCAACTAAATGACAGAACGTCAATATGCTTCGCGTTGCTCGTGCTGGGCCCCTCAATTCCGTCGATAAACAAATATGCATTTACAGCCACGTTGTACTCCTTTCGCTAGGTGACGTTGAAGCCAAATTCGTTACAGATTTTTCTCACTGCAAGTCCAATTTATTTTGCGGGTGCGGGCAAGTCGGCGACCAGCCGCAGTGAAACGGTCAATTCATCCAACTGGAAGTGCGGCCGGAGAAACGCAACGGCGCGATAGACGCCGGGCTTGCCGGGCACTTCAGAAACATCGACGCGCGCCTCCCGCAACGGGCAGCGCGCCTTCATGGAGGGCGCCGCCGTATCGTCGGGCACGACATACCTGGTGATCCAGCGGTTGAGAAATATCTCTGCGTCGGCGCGCGACATGAAGCTGCCGATCTTGTCGCGCATCATGGCCTTCAGATAATGCGCGAAACGCGAAACCGCCATCAAATATGGCAACTGCGCCGACAGCCGGGCGTTGGCATTGGCCGAGTCCGTGTCGTACAGCTTAGGCTTCTGGCACGTCTGTACGCTGAAAAACGCAGCGTAGTCCGTGTCCTTGCAGTGCACCAGGGGAACAAAGCCCAGGTCAGCCAACTCCTTTTCGCGGCGATCGGTAATGGGTACTTCGGTGGGACACTTCATGGCCACATCGCCTTCGTCGGTATAGAAGTTGTGCACCGGCAGGCCCTGCACGAGCCCACCGCCTTCTACGCCTCGCATTGCTACGCACATGCCATACTGCGAAAACGAGTTGGTCATCCGGCTAGCCAGCGCATAGGCCGCATTCATCCACAGGTACTTGGAGTGGTCGCTGCCGTCCACGTGCTCTTCGTAGTTGAAAGCATCTACTGGTTTGGTGTCTTTCCCGTAAGGCAGGCGGGCCAGGGTGCGCGGCAAGGTCAGCGCCACGTACCGGGAATCCTCCGTCTGGCGGAAGCTCTTCCACTTGGCGTACTCCGTGGTGTCGAAGATCTTGGCCAAATCGCGTGGCGCGTCCAGTTGGGTGTAGCTGGTCAGGTTGAACAGATCGTAAGCTGCCGCGCTGACGAACGGGGCATGCGCCGCCGCCGCAACGTTGGATATTTTTTCCAGCAGTTCGATATCCTCGGGATGCTTGCCGAATTCGTAGTCACCCACTAGGGCACCGAAGGGAGACCCGCCGAAAACGCCGTATTCTTCCTCATAAACCTTCTTGAACAGTGCACTCTGGTCGAATTCCGGCGCGCGCTGCAGGTCCTTCAGCAATTCTTTCTTGCTGACATTCAGGACCTTGATCTTGAGCATCGTCCCGGTTTCGCTCTGGTCCATCAGATACTTGATGCCGCGCCAGGTACCCTCGAGTTTCTGGAACGAGGGATGGTGCATGACCTCGTTCAACTGCAGCGATACGAGGTGATCGATCTGCGCGATCCGCGCATTGATCATCATCTCGGCGTCCCGGGCGATGGTCATGGACCCGTCCAGGAACTGCGCGACGAATTCCTTGATTAAGTTCTTGCCGCGTTCCTTAGAAGCCGGTTCTACGCCGAAACGGCCTTCTTCGACAATCTGGTCCAGAAGACCCTTCTCCTGAACCTGCTCGCTAGCGGCCACCGATGCCGGTGCGCTTTGTGGCTCAGCCATTGGAACCCTCCCCTCTTCCCATTTCGCCCTTTATCTTCTCCAACTTCTCGGAGTTGCCGACCGCGTCCAGCAGCAACTCCTCCAGCTTGTCATTGCCCTGTAAATTGCCGCGTAGATCGGCTAGCCGCGTGCGCAAATCCAGCAATTCCTTGAGCGGTTTTACTTGCTTGGCCACGTTTTCCGGCCCGAAATCGTCCATGCTCTTGAAATGCAGATCGATTTTCAGGTTCGGTGCATCCGGTTCTTCGCTCAGTTTATTTTCCACGGAGTAAGACAAATGCGGCTTCATGCCTTCCAAAACGGTATCGAAATTGTCCGGGTTTACTTCCACGAATTTGCGCTCTTTCAGCCTCTGAAGAGGCTGCTCAGGCTGACCCGTGAGGTCGCCCAGCACGCCGACTACAAACGGCAACTCCTTCAACTCAATCGCGCCGCCGACTTCGACGTCGTAGGTAATTTGGACGCGGGGTGAACGCACCCGGTCCAGCTTATGTTGCGTGCTCTCTCTTGCCATCTGCCCTCCAGGCCTAAAAAGGTCTTGCTAAGTCACTATATTGCGCATGCGCGTTTTCGTCAAGCAGGAAATCTCGTGGCCAGTTTGGCGCAGTTTTGGGCAAATGTGCGCTGAGGCGGTCATCTAAGGCAGCACGAAACGGCGCTCCACCAGCTTGCGCACGACCGCAAGACATTCCAGCTTAATGACTTCCGGATTAGCGCGCACTTTTTGCGACAAATCCAGGACCAGCTCATTCAGTGTTCGGCGACCGTCCAGCCCAGCCAGGAAGTCCGCCACCCCGGGGTCCAGGCGCATGGAAGCCGGGATACCGGCGGTGAAGCGCAGTGTCATGCCGACGGATTGCCACCGGCCGTCCGCCAGTCGCAACTGTTGATCCAGTTGAGTCTCCGGCGAGAGCCTCAGGTGGGCTTTCAAGAGCTCCTCGTCCGAGCCGCGCAGCTCCAGGAGATCGGTGCAGGCGAACGCTTGCCAGACAGCCTCTCCAAACGGCTGGTTGGGATCGAGCGGCATCTCTTCGATGCGCACCCAATTTCGCCCGGTCCGCCGCCGCATCGCCAGGAGTCCGCCGTGAATCTCTTCGACGCCACGCTGGCGATAGTAATCCATCCAGCGCGCCGTAATCTCCCGTTCGGCCCCGGTCGGCACGATCTGCCGAATGCGCTCCCGCGCATATTCCCCCACTCCGCGTGCATAGCCGCGGAAGATCCAGGCGTCGCAGCCGGTGCCCTCCAGCCATTCCAGGACGCGATCTTGCCAGGATTGCCCGCGCACTTGTACCCATTCGCATACCATTTGCATGTAGCCGCCTTCAGTCAGATGGGCCGGCGCCTGCCGCACCAGCCGGCGGCAGTAACCGTCCAGTTCCAAGCCGTTCTCGCAGTAAATCTGTTCCGCGGAAGGCGTGACGAAGAAAGGCGGGTTCGCCACAATCAAGTCAAACGTGCGATTTCGTACAGGTTCGAAAGTGTCGCCGGTAAGGCACTCTATCCTCGGGGCACCGTTCAACCACGCGTTAAAACGGGCAAATGCCGTGGCACGCGAGTTCAGGTCGGTGGCGGTCACTAGCGCGCTATGAAGCGCCGCGAAAACCGCCTGGATGCCACAACCGGCGCCCAAGTCAAGAGTGGCGCGCACTGGCCGGCGGATGGTGAACCGGTGCAGGAGCCGGGTGGTTGGATTGGGCCAAATTACGATGTCCGGGGAATGCGATTCCAGACGCGCAGCGGTGTCGGCGGCAAAGAAGAATTGGTCGCAAGGCGTCAACATCACGGCCGGCACCAGCGCTGCGCCATCCCGCATGAGCATCCCGGACTCGAGTAGAAGCGCCAGAGCGGACTCCGGCACCAGACCCGCCGCCGACTCGTTTGCCGCCGGAACACCGAGGAAGAACCAGCGCAGAACCAAGTTCGAAAGGGAAGGCTCCTGGGTACGATCCAACAGGAAAGGAAGGTTACCCGAGGCGGCCGATGGAAGATCCAGCAGCCATCGCCGGTTCTCAAACTCGGCGTGGGTATAGTTGGCTTCCTGGAAGAACTCGCGCAAGCGCTCGGCATCCCCGGCCGAGAGCGGCTTTAGCATAAGTGAAGACTGACCTGCATGCGGATGCATAGCCGATTCGAGGGTCCTGGCGACGATCCACTGGCAGGTGCGCCGCGCCGCCTCTTCGAGATCCGGCGCTGAAGGACCTGCCAGCCGGACACATTGTACAACAACCGAGCGTTTGGCCGCCGTTGGATGCCCGTACGGAGCCCGCATGCATTTGGATCGGAGGTTGAGAAATCGCGGAGCGATCAGCGATTAGCCGTCGCCGCCCGGCCGCTGCGTCGCGCCCAGCGAGGCGAGAGGGAAGGCGCTCGTCTTTCAAGGGCGACCGCAGCAAATAGGAACTGCGTGACCGGCGCCGGATCGCCTGGTTTCCGGGCCCGACTATTTTGGGCTCCGACCCGCTCTCCCGTCGATACATCCAGATTACGTTGTCGTCATCACGTTGTCGTCGCCGTCCCGTTACGACCACGGCGTCGGTAATGCTGGGTAAGGCACTTGTGCGGCAGGCCTTCGCTTTGCCGCACCATTCGTTCGGGCGAGTGCTTGTACCACGCGATTTCGATCCTATTTTCCCAAGTCGGCGGTTCTCACCGGCTTGACCATATATCCGTGCGGTTCCGTGACCTTCGCGCGCTGGATCAGCTCCGGATCCGAATCTGAGGTGAGATACACCAAGTGGATGCCGCGTCGGCTTTCAGGCCTTGCGCCGCGCCGGTCCCGTCCACATCGCGCCGAATGTGGATGTCCATCAGCACCAGATCGAATTACTGCGATTCTACCCACGCTGAGCGCCGCGTCGCTAGATCCCGCGACAACGGGCACCGAATAATCCGACCGACTCCAATCGTTGATGAAGACCTACGCCGATGATGCCTTCGCGCTCGACGGCCAGGACGCGCTTGGTGCTGGTCCCCTGTGCTGACAGCGGATTAGTACCGCAAAGCCGGTGGTGCGGCCGCCCCATATCTCCGTCGCATTCGACGGAAGGGCTATGGCCGGGACCGTGCGTTCCGTGGACTCAATCTACTCCGCGGTAATCTTTCTGACGACGCCATGGATTGCTTGCGTTCCGAAATGACTGGTTGCAGGTCCGGTGTACACCAGCGTAACATTCGAGTATTCGACTTGGGATCCTCCAATGATACAGACCTGCAGGGTTGACGGTCCCATGCTCTCGAAGGGTGCTGGGCTTCCGTTCGCCGAGGTCGTAGCCGTGCCCGTGATCATCACGCCGGCGCCCGTGGACGGGGGTTTGTTGGCGGGGCAGCTGCTCGTGTCGTAGCTGACCGTGGCGTTGCTCATGACCACATGGTGGGTGTGAGGACTCCGCGTCGTCGGGTTCGTGGGATCTACCTGAGTACTATCCGTAATCCCGTAATCGGAAGTCTCCATCGAGAAGTCGGCGGAGAAATTGGCCGTGCCGAACAGGTCCAACGACCAGTCTCCGCGCATTTCCCAGGGTCCCCCCGATACGGTTGAGGGCGAGTAGTCGTTAAGGGTGCCGATAAACGTTACGCGCCTCAGATCCTGGGCCTGTACGAATCCTGCGAAAGCTATGGCGGCCGCACAGAAGCCCACTACGTTTTTCATCTTCATGAATGCTCCTTTGTGGATCTTTCGTTTCGATCCAGCTTGGAATCCACGATGACCCTGGCAGGGAAAAAGAGCAAGTCCGTACAGGTTTAAAGCGTGTTTCATACATTTGCACATTATTGAAACAAAGAGGTATTGTCGAAGCATGCCCATCGCGCCCACGGATGTCGACGCCGCGCGCCGGCAGTTGGAACGGGTCCTGGCTAGCCCAGGTTTCGTCCGGAATGAGCGGATGAGCCGGTTCCTGAGGTTCCTCGCCGAACGACACTTGGAAGGGAAAGACAGTCAGCTCAAAGAGTCTGTAATCGCCGTCGAGGTATTTGGCCGCAGACCGGATCACGATCCATCGCAGGACTCCATCGTGCGGACCGAGGCGGGCAGGCTGCGCGCCCGGCTGGCCGAATACTATGTGGGCGACGGCATGGGGGACGCGGTGATAATCCGGTTGCCAAAGGGCGGATACACACCCTCGTTTGAGTTGCGGGACCCTTCGCCTCGACAGACCCTTGGAAAGCAGGCAGGCTGGCGCTTGTGGCTGACCGCTGCGGCGGTGGGGGTCACGTTGGCGATCGCCGGAATCATCTGGTTGCAGAAGACGGAGATCCTCTGGCAAAACCCCGTTGAGAGAGGGCAATTTCAGAGCCTCACCGATTTCGATGGAACCGAGCGGGCGGCAGCCATATCGCGCGACGGCAAGTTTGTGGCTTTTTTATCGGACCGGGACGGACATACGGATGTCTGGGTCACGCAACCCGGTTCAGGACAGTTCCACAACCTCACCCACGGATGGGCTATGGAACTCGTCAATCCTTCGGTACGAACCCTGGGATTCTCGCCAGATGGCGCTTTGGTCACGTTTTGGACGCGCAAGCCGGCGAACGCCAGCGAGCAGATCGGCGTATGGGCTGTACCAACGCTGGGCGGACAGCCCAAGCCTTATTTGCAAGACGTGGCGGAGTTCGATTGGTCGCACGACGGTTCACGGCTGACCTACCACACCGCAGTTCCGGGAGACCCACTTTTCGTTTCAGACGGCGCTCCGCATGCTCACGGACGACCTATCTTTACCGCTTCTGCGGGCCTGCACTCTCATTTTCCCCTGTGGGCGCCCGATGATGGGTTCATATACTTCGTAGGCGGCGCGCTTCCGGACAAACTGGACATCTGGCGCATCGCGCCGGAGGGCGGGCAACCGGAACGGATTACGGCACAAAATGGGCGTTTGAGTTATCCCGTGCTGCTGAACCGCCGAATGCTGATGTACCTCGCCAACGATCCGGACGGCACAGGTCTGTGGCTGTACAGCATCGACGTCGAGCGCCGCATTCCTCACCGGCTCACCTTTGGTCCGGACCCGTACACGTCGCTGGCCGCTACGGCTGACGGCAAGCTCCTGGTTGTCACACGCGCAAGTTTAAGAAGATCCCTTTGGCGAATGCGGATCGGCGATTTACGAGGCGAGTTCCCGGTTCGATCCCGAATCGCGCTGACGCCCGCGACTGCGTTTTCCGCACGACTGGGGCCCGATTATCTGATATATGTTTCCGCGGCCGCTGCCAGCGAGAGCATTTGGAAACAGGCGAACGGAACGGACACGGAGCTGTGGAGTGGGCGCGGAACTCACATCATTGGCAGCCCCGCGATCTCCCCCGATGGCGGACAGATCGCATTTTCGGCCCGTCAAGGCTCGCAGACCCTCTTGTATGTGATGCGAGCCGACGGAAGTAACGCGCGGGTGGTGGCCGATTCGCTCGAGTTGCAAGGCTCTCCGGCGTGGAACCCGGATGGCCGATCCATTACCTCGGCCGCCAACGATCATGGTGTGCCACACCTTTTCCAGGTGCCGATTGATGGCGCCCTCCCAACTGTCTTTCTTCGCGATTACTCGGTCGATCCGGCGTGGGAGCCCTCCGGGCGCTTCGTCATTTACTCTGGACCCGACATCGGCACGACGCTATCGGTGAAAGCCGTGACCCCCGGGGGGCTCGCATATCCGCTTCCGCGCCTGGCGACCTTGACGCGGGGAGCTAGACACGTGAAATTGCTTCCGGGAGGACGCGGACTCGCGTTCCTGCGGGGAGGGATTGAACACAAAGATCTCTGGCTAGCGGATCCGGAAACAGGCGCCGAGCGGCAGGTTACCAGCCTTGCTGACGATTTTGACATTCGAGACTTCGACATCTCTTCAGACGGCACTGAGGTTATCTTAGAGCGCGTGCAGGAGCGTTCTGACATCCTGCTCCTCGACCTCGGCGCCGCCGGGAAGTCGCGGCGCGAAGGACCGGCGAGCAGGTGACTCAGAATGCGGTCGCCGGCATTACATCCCGACTCAGCGCTTCAATCCGCCCGCAACGTTGAAAACGGCCCGGTCGGGCTGTCTCCCGGGTGAGAGGCCCTTTTCGCCTCGACCAGCCCCGAGCCGGTCCCGATCAATTCGATCAAAATAGACTGGGCCGGACGGTTTTTCGGAGGGGAACGCCTGGTGATGAAATCCTTTCCGAATCGAACGGATTTTTTGCGAGATCCTTTTTACTCGTCCTCGGAATTGGCGCAAGCGCCGCCGTCCTCATATGGTGCATGCCATGCTCCTCAGACGCCTGCCGGGCTGCCGATCCCCAAACCCTGAGTCATGAGACCAGTGCGCCACGCCGGGAAATCAGCATCCGCACGCGCATCGGCCCGGCAAATCTCAATCTTTGCGCGTCGCTCCCGATTCTGGTACCTTGGATTCCGATGAATCGGCTGGAACCTGTTATCTGGACCAAGGGAACGTTCCTGAACCCGCAACACTTGCAGAGCCAGGACCGGTTTCTTGAGAAGACCCTACAGTTCAACTTGCAGGCGCTGGAGTTCCGCCCCTGGGGCTTTCGGCATCTGCGCATCGACCAGGCGGCGCTGGCTGGGGGCAGTTTGGTCATCGCGGAAACCGCAGGCATCTTTCCGGACGGGTTACTATTCGATATACCGGAATCCGACCCGGCGCCGCCCGCCAAGCCGCTCGCCGATCATTTCGATGCGGAAACACAGAGTGTGGACGTTTACCTCGCCATCCCCAGTTACCGGGAACGCGGTTTCAACGTAGCCAGCGCGCGGCGCGAAGCCGAGACCCGCTATCGGGCCGAGGTCGAGATGATCCGCGATGAAAACACCGGACAGTCGGAAAAACCGGTGTTGGTAGCGCGCAAGAATCTGCGGTTGGCCGTTGAGGCGGAGAACCGCGAAGGCAGTTCCACCTTGCGCGTGGCGCGAGTGCGCAAGACCGCGGCCGGCCTGCTCCAATTGGACCCCCGCTTCGTCCCCCCGCTGCTGGATTTCGAGGCTAGCGATTATTTGGTCAGCATCGCACGGCGCCTGGTAGAGATCCTCTCGGCCAAGAGCAGCGAACTGGCAGGCGCCCGCCGCCAAAAGAATCAGAGCCTGGCAGACTTTACCTCATCCGACATCCCACGTTTCTGGCTCTTGTACACGGTCAATGCCGCCCTGCCGGTTTTCCGGCACCTCTTTGAAACACGCAAGGGCCATCCGGAAGCCCTCTATTCGGCCATGCTCTCGCTGGCGGGATCCCTGAGCACTTTTTCGGTGAAGATCCATCCGCGCGATCTGCCGCCTTACGATCATGACAATCTTGGCGCCTGTTTCACCGATCTGGATGAAAAGCTCAGGCTGTTGCTTGAGACGGTGGTGCCCACCAACTGTATTTCATTGCCGCTGAAACTGGTGCAGCCCTCCATCTATGCCACCTCGATCGATAACGAGAAGTACCTGCAGCAGACGCGCCTGTACCTGGCTGTTAGCGCCGACATGAGCCAGGCTGACCTGATCGGCAAAGCGCCCCAGCTGATCAAGGTCTGTTCGATCGATGCCGTCGAACACCTGGTCCAGAGAGCCTTGCCCGGAGTCGCCCTGGCGCACGTGCCAACTCCCCCATCCGCGATTCCCATCAAGCTGAACTATCAATACTTCGGCTTGAGCCGCAGCGGCGGGTCATGGGAAGCAGTGGTGCGCGCACGCAATCTGGCGGCTTATGTGCCCGGCGACTTTCCGAACCCGCAAATGGAATTGCTCATCATACTCCCGCAGGCCGGCTAAGACGGCATCAGCGCGTGAGTGCAAAGACCACGATTACAATTACCACCAGGAGAAATAACCCAGCCAGGATCAAGACCAGTGGCAGGTACGATTTATGCTCCTGGGCGGCTGGCGGTGCGGGCTTTGGCGTGGGCGCTTTTGCTGCGCTCGCGGGCGAACTGGAGGCGATCATCTGCGTGAATTCACTGGGCCCCGAAACAGCTTGGGGCGGTGGCGTCGCCCGCCTGGAAAAGGCACCCGTGGCCGCGCCGCCTTGTAGCATAGGCGCCTGTGGCGCGGCGGCGCCCGCTAAGTTTTCAGACGGCATCGGCTCGGCGGCGAACATCCTGGTGAATTCGCCCGGTGGCTGAAACGCGGGTTGAAACGATCGGCTCGGGGGTGGGGCTGCCGCGGCACCAGGCGGCGGGACGGGGCGCGGGGGAGCATCTGGAAGCTGGCCCGCCTGCATCATGCGGGTGAACCCGCCGGCGCTCGGAGCGGGCGGAGCCGCCGGTGAGGAACGCAACGGCTCGGCGGCCAAGGGCGATTGCATCATCCGGGTGAACTCACCGGGCGCGCTGGCTTGCAGAGAAGGCGGCGGAGTGTGCGGGGGTGAGGGTGGCGCGACCGGACCGCTGGGTTGAGGGGCTGAAGATGTCCGCGGCGGAACCGGCGCAGCTGGAGTTTGGGCAAACACCCGTGTTGCCTCACCCAGTTCCGGCTGAGCTGGGGCCGCAGTTTCGATCTCCGCGGGCGGTGTAACAGCGGTGGGCACAGAGGCTGGCTGCGGCGCGGCCGCCGCGGACGAGGTCCCGGACCCTGGCTGTGCAGCCGATTGCAGCATGCGCGTGAACTCGCCCGCGCCTGGCTCAGCCGGTGCCGGGGACGGAACTGCAGCTGCGGGCGCTGGTGTCGCCGACCGCAAGAGACGCGTGAATTCTCCCGGATCAGGCTCGCCTGGGACTGCGGGAGCCTTCTGGTCCTGTTTGGGTATCGCCAACGCGGCGGTAGGCAATTCGTCCGGTGTGGGCGGGCGCGGGACTCGCTCCGGCTCCTTCACCGACTGGAAAAGCCGCGTGAATTCTCCGGGTTCCGCTGCTGAAGCGCTTGGCGCTGGGGCGCTAGCTCTAGGCGCCTCGCTCAAGTGCGGAATTTTCCAGACTCCACTGCGCGCGGGACCCGCGGCAGGGGCGGGCGGAGGCGCGGCAGACATAACCGCGGCCACCCACTCGCGCAGCTTCAGCTTCGGCGTCAATACCTCAGTAACCACGTAGGGAATGCCCTCGTGATCGCCCTGGTCGAGCACGCGCCGCCGGGGTTCGGCTGGGAGCTTGTCGAGGGTTGCCAGCAATTCCCGGTTCTCCTGCGTATACCCGGTCGCAAGCAGATGCACGAACACGTCGCGTCCCGAGGAGATTTCCCTGCCGGGCAGAGTGATTTCGCCCTCGTCGCCACCGCGCAGGGCCAGCAATTCGTATCTGTCATGGAAAATCATTTCCTGTTTCCTTGGCTGGCAGCGTATCGCGGGCGCCTGAACTATGATGTCACTCCGTGAGTCACAGTTCAATACCAGATTTCAATGCCACCGGAATCGATTTAGCGCATATGATACAGTATTCGGGGCTAGTGCCCCGCTTATGAAGTTTCTTTCGAGAGTGGTCTGGTCGGAGGGTATGTACCTGGGGCCGCAGCATTTTCAAGCCCAGAGCCGGTACTTCGAAGACTCGATCCAATTTGCAGTCTCGTCTCTGTGGTGTCAGCCTTATGGATTGCTGGGATGCGGGCTCGACGAGGAAGCGCTACGAAACGGAACGCTAGCCCTGGTTCACGCGCGCGGAGTTTTTCCGGATGGTATGCCGTTTCTCATGCCCGACTGCGACGCTCTGCCGGCGGCCCGGCCGGTAGCCAGCTTGTTTCCGCCTACCCGTGACCGCCTCACGGTCTCGCTGGCCGTGCCCGAGCGCAAGCCACAAGGTTTGAACACCGCGCTTTCAGGCGACGCCGATCATGCCAGATTTCTGGCCGAGACGCGCATCGTCCGCGACGAGACCACTGGCGCGGACGAACGGCCCGTGCAGCTTGGCCGCAAGAACATTCGCTTGCTGTTGGATCTTGAACCGGCGGACGGGCTGGTCTCGCTGCCAGTGGCCAAAGTGATGCGCGACGGCGCCGGGCACATCGTCTTCGACCCGGACTTCATTCCGCCGTGCCTGCAGATCAGCGCCAGTGAACGGCTGATGTTGCTGCTAGGCCGGCTAGCCGAGATTTTGGAGCAGAAGAGTTCTTCTATCAGCGGAGCACCGGCATCCCAAGGCGATTTCTCCCCGCGCGACATCGCTAATTTCTGGCTGCAGCACGCCGTCAATTCCGCGCTGGGGCCGCTGCGCCATCTCTGGATTTCCAAGCGCGGCCATCCGGAAGAGCTGTACCTGGAGCTCGCGCGCCTGGCCGGCGCCTTGTGCACGTTCGCGCTGGATTCGCATCCGCGCACGCTGCCGCTCTACGATCACGAACATCTCAGCGAGTGTTTCGAGGCCCTCGACCGCCACATCCGCGCGCACCTGGAAACCATGGTGCCCACCAACTGCGTTTCGATCCCGCTGGAAAAGATGAGCGAGTATTTCTACGAAGGCGCGGTCAGCGACACGCGGTGCCTGGGGCATGCCCGCTGGTTCCTGGGTGTCCGCAGCAATCTGGGCGAAGCCGAAGTCATCAGCCGCACCTCGCAACTGGCGAAGGTTTGCTCGGCAAAGTTCGTAGGCGAACTGGTGAAGCGGGCCATTGCCGGACTGGCCCTGACCCACCAGCCCGTGCCCCCCTCCGCCATACCGGTCAAGCTGGAAATGCAATACTTCAGCATCAATCGTTTTGGTCCATTTTGGGATAACATTGTGCAGACCCGGCGCGTGGGGATCTATATTCCCGGCGATTTGCCGAATCCGGAGGTAGAGTTGCTGGTCATCCTGGAACCGTAAGGACTGCTACCATGACACAAATGTCTGCCGCACCGCCGACGTCCTCCCGGCCCGAGAATCTGGCCCTGATCTTCCAGGAAGTGTTTACCGCCATCGTGCGCCTGCGCGCCAACCGCCAGGCGGTGTCCGATGCGGAATCCTTCCGCCATCACATCCGCGAGGCGGTAAAAACCGCAGCTCAGGAGGCGCGCAATCGGGCCGGTTATCCGGCCGAAGATATTCGCAAGGCCACCTTGGCGGTGGTCGGCTTCCTGGATGAAACCATTTTGAATTTACAGAGCCCGCTATTCAACAACTGGCCTCGCCAGCCATTGCAGGAAGAGCTGTTCGGGACGCACATGGCGGGCGAAGTCTTCTTTCAGAACTTGCAGGAACTGTTGGGCCGCAACGATTCCGAAGATCTGGCGGACGTGCTGGAAGTACACTATCTGTGTTTGTTGTTGGGATACGGCGGCCGTTACAGCCTGGGTAACCGCGGGGAACTGCAGTCCATCATGAGCGCGACAGCGCGCAAGATCCAACGCATCCGGGGCGATTTTGCGGGACTGTCGCCGGCTTGGGAACCGCCCGCGGAGCAGAACAAAAAGGCTCAGGACCCGTGGACGCGGCGTTTACTGTTTAGCGCGGTGGCGTGCTTCGTTCTGGCCGCGCTGTTGTTTGTTGTCTACAAACTGGTTCTCGGATCCGGGGCTTCCGGCCTGCAGACGATCATGTCATAGGCAAGTGTCCCGGCTGATAAGTGTGCTTCGGAGGGAAGCCGCGCGGTATTTCATGGCAGCCCCTTCGTGGAGAATTGAGCGATGCGCAAGGTTGTTCTCATCGTCGCACCCATACTGCTTGCCTATTTGCTCCTGACTTTCTTCACCGGAAACCTATTAGGACTCACCGGGACCAAGTTGTGGCTTCTGCGCGGCGCCCTGTGGCTGATTGGGATCGTGGCTGCGGCCGTGGTGACATGGTTCTTCTGGGACAAACAAAAAAAGGAAGAGCGCGCGGCGGAGCCCAGCGAAGAAGCGCCCGCTGGGGGCGACGAAATCGCGGTACTGATGCGCGATGCCGAGCGGAAACTGTCTACCGCACAGCTGGCCAAAGGCGCACGGATCGGAAATTTGCCGGCCATTCTTCTGCTGGGAGAAGTTTCCAGCACCAAAACCAGCACAATGATGCATTCCGGCTTGGAACCGGAGTTGTTGGCAGGACAGGTTTATCGGGATGGCAATATTACTTCCACACGAAGCGCCAACCTGTGGTATTCGCACCAAACGATTTTCGTGGAAGTGGGCGGCAAGCTGCTGGACGACGAGCATTCCCGGAGCTACCTGGCGAAGCGCATGCAACCGCGCCAACTGGGAGCGGTGGTAGGCGGCGGTGGGCAGGCGCCGCGCGCCGCCCTGGTCTGCGTGGAGATCGAGCGCATCACGGCTGGGGGACAAGCTATGGCCGCCAGCGCGCGCAACCTGCGGGCCCGGTTGGGTGAAATTGCGCAATCGTTCGGCATACAGTTGCCGGTCTACGTGCTCTTCACGAAAGTAGACCGGCTCTCGTTTTTCGCCGACTTCGTGCGCAACCTGAGCAACGACGAGGCCGCGCAGCCGCTGGGAGTGACACTGCCGCTCGCAGGGCCGGCCACGGGAATCTGGGCCGAAGAAGAAAGCAGGCGCCTGGGTGGCGTTTTCGACCAGATTTTCCGCGCCTTCTGCAATGCCCGTCCGGAACTGCTTTCGCGAGAGAACGAGGCCGAGAAGCTGCCGGGCGCTTATGAGTTTCCGCGCGAATTCAAGAAGCTCCGCGGCTCGCTGGTGCAGTTCCTGGTGGATCTGTGCCGTCCCAGCCAGTTGACCGTTGGCCCTTTCTTGCGCGGATTCTATTTCTCCGGCGTGCGCCCGGTGATCGTCCAGGAAGAAGCTCCAGATCCCCAGGCTCGTGCCCAGGAAACCCACGCCAAAGCGGACGCCCGCGAAGCCACGGCCATGTTCCGCGTGCAGGCCGGCGGCGGCCAGTCTGCGTCCGCGGCGCCGCGGCGCGTGGCGGTTTCCCGCAAAGTTCCACAATGGCTGTTTCTCACGCAGTTCTTCAATCGCGTACTGCTGGCTGACCGGGTGGCCAGGGGGGCCAGTGGATCGAGCGCCAAGACTGATCTGCTGCGCCGCATCCTGCTGATCACCGCCGCAGTGCTCTGCCTGGTTTTCTGCGTCGGATTCACAGTCTCGTTTTTTCTAAACCGCGGCCTGGAGGGACGGGTCCACGAAGAACTGCAGGGGACTATCACGCCGCCCGCCGCGGCGAATCTGGCCCCCGTGGATTCACTCCGCAGCCTGGAGGCCTTGCGGCAATCGCTGGAGACTTTGACCAACTACAACCGGGAAGGCGCACCGCTGCGCTATCGCTGGGGCCTATACGCCGGCAATGACTTATATCCGGACGTCCGCCGGCTTTACTTCACCCGGTTCAAAACGCTGCTCTTCGGCCAAACGCAGAACAGCCTGGCAGCGTTCCTGACCAGCCTCCCCCCGGTCCAGGGGCCTGCCACGCCTGCCTACGGCCAGACGTACGACTCGCTCAAAGCTTACCTGATCACAACCTCGAGCCACGACAAGAGCACACAAAAGTTCCTTTCGCCGTTGCTGTTGAAGACCTGGAGCGCCAACGTCACCGTGGATCCGGAGCGTCTGCAACTGGCGCAAAAACAGTTCGATTTTTACAGCGACGAACTCAGGGTGGCGAACCCGTTTTCCCAGGAGAACGACGCGGCAGCCGTGCTCAAGGCGCGCGGCTACCTGAAACAGTTTGGAGATCTGAACCGACTCTATCAGGCCATGAAGGCGGACGCTCCCCAAACCACGACTAACTTCAACCGCCAGGTTGGCGGCTCGAAGGACTTTGTAGTGGATAACTACGATGTTGCCGGACCATTTACGAAAGACGGATGGAAATTCATGAGCGACGCCATCCGGAATCCAAGCCGGTATGTCCACGGAGAACAGTGGGTGTTGGGCGACCAGGGCGCGGTCAATGCGGATCCCCATGAGCTGATCAAGCCGCTGCTCAGCCTTTATGAGCAGGACTACATCAATGCATGGCAGACCTACCTGAGGAAGGCCAGCCTCGTCAAATACAGGGACCTCAAGGACGCCTCGGATAAGCTGAACCAGCTTTCCGGAGGTCAATCTCACCTGTTGGCTTTGTTTGCGGTAGCTTCGCAGAATATTCCGTGGGACGATCCCGTTATTTCGAAGGTGCTGCAACCGGTGCAATATGTAGAACCGCTCGGAAGCGACCGCTACACCAATAGCCAGAACAACGCCTATGTGGCTGCACTCGGCAAGTTGCAAACCGATGTGGATGCGGTCGTGAACTCACCGGCGGGCACCGACAGCCCGGCGGCCAACCAGGCCATCAGCGATGCCCGGGAGGCGAAGATCACCACCAACCAGCTTGCCACGATCAACTTCAATCCGGATCCGGAGAGGCTGGTGCAAAACCTGATGTTGGAGCCCATCGTCAACCTGGAAGCCAAGCTGCGAGGAGTGGGTGCCGACGAGTTGAATGCCGGTGGCAAGGGGCTGTGCGGACAGTTTCGCGCGGTGCTTAACAAGTACCCGTTTAACCCGGCGAGTAAGCTGGACGCCAGCGTGGAGGAAGTAGGCTCGATTCTTAAGAAACCCGACGGTGCGCTTTGGAAATTCTATGACGACAGCCTGAAAAAGTTTCTGGCCAAACAGGGCGGCCAATACGTGCCCGTGCCGGGCGGCAACGTCACATTAAGCCCGCGCTTTGTCGATTTCTTCAACCAGGCCGCGGCATTCTCGGATTTCCTCTATGCGGGCGGCACAGCAGACCCGCACTTTACCTATTCGCTCAAGCCGGTCCCGACAGATGGTATCGGAAAAATCGGCCTCGAGATCGACGGACAGAAGTTGGATTTTAACGGTACGCCTGCCGCCAAACAGTTTACCTGGCAGGCTGGCGGGATCCATGGGGCCAAGGGAACTTGGGGAACGGATAGCGCCACTTTTAACGAACAACAAGGAACTTGGGCCATATTCCGGCTCTTCGGCGACGCCGACAAAAGCCCGGCGTCCGGCGGCGGATTCTACGATTGGATCATACGCCAGGGCAAAGCTGGCACTCCTTCGATGATCAATGGAAAACCGCTCACCGTGCGGTTGGAACTGGACATGCCCGGACCTCCTGTCTTTCAAAAAGGCTTCTTTTTACGTTTGGGCTGCGTCGCAGAGGTGGCTAAGCCGTAGGCCCATGCCAAAATCTTCGTATGCTTCCGTAACTCTGGACGTGGATGCCGAAGCCCGACCGCTGCCGCTTGAGCCGCGCTCCGACACACCCTTCCGTATTCTGGTGCTCGGTGACTTCAGCGGACGCCGCAATCGCGGGGAGCCACCGCCGGAGCGCCTGCGACCCTATTTAGTGGACCGCGACAGCATCGACGAAGTGCTATTCCGGATACGGCCGGCGTTGGACATCGGCGGCCGGACTCGCCGCCTTACGCTACGCTTTCGCGAACTCGAAGATTTTCACCCGGACCGCATCTACCAACAAGACGTATTCGAGAAATTCCGGCAGGTGCAGCGCCTACCAGGCGAGCAGGCTCCGGCGACTGCCCCCGCGCCGCCGCAGCTGCCGGACGTGCCGGCGATGACGGGTGGCAGCCTGTTGGACAGCGTATTGGAGACGACCGAGGGTCAGCCGGCCCGCCATCCCGACGCGTTGCGAGAATTTGTCGAGCGGGCCGTCGCGCCTCACACAGCACCACGGGAAGATCCGCGCATCGCGGAAAAGACCGCCGAGTTGGCCGCGGACGCCGGCAAAGTGATGCGCGCTCTTCTGCATCACGCGGATTTCCAGGCGCTGGAGGCCGCATGGCGCGCCCTGGACTGGCTGGTGCGCGGCCTCGACACCGGAACGCATTTGAAGCTTTACGTTCTGGATATCTCCAAGTCCGATCTGGCTGATAGCCTGCGCGAGTTGCGCCGCATTCTGGTCGACGAGGCCGCCGGAGCCCCAGGCGGGGAACCGTGGGCCTTGGTGGCAGCCAACTTCACATTCGCGCGAACCGAGGGCGACATCCGGCTGCTGACAAACCTCGCCGGAGTCATGCGCGCTGCCGGCGCCGTCCTGCTAGCGGAGGCCGATCCCAACGATGCGGATTCTCCCGCGGCCGAACGGCTTTGGCAAACGCTGCGAAATTCGCCCGAGGCGTCCTCGATCGGACTGGCGCTCCCGCGCTTCCTGTTGCGCCTGCCCTATGGCGAGAAAACGAGTACCATTGAAAGCTTCGCCTTCGAAGAGATGCCGGGAACGCCTGTGCACCACAACTATCTGTGGGGTAACCCGGCCTTCGCCTGTACGTTCCTGTTGGGTCAGGCATTCAGCAGGGACGGATGGGATCTGCGGCCGGGAACGCATACTTCGATTACGGGATTGCCGTTGCACGTGTACGAATCGGATGGAGAGCAACAGCTCCAGCCATGCGCGGAGGTGCTCCTGACAGAGGCGGATGCTGATGCGATTCTGGAGCAGGGTTTCATGCCGGTGGTCTCGATCAAGAACCAGGACGCCGTTCGTGTGATCCGGTTTCAATCCATCTCCGAACCGCCTGCGCCGTTGTCCGGTGCCTGGACTTACTGAAGGCCGCTGGCCGCTACAAAGCCGCGCCAAGTCTTTCAATCAGCGGCGCGACCGATTCCGCAAACCGTTCCAGATTTGTCAGCATTCTACGAGATTGAGGAATCCGCAGGCACTCTTCGGCACGCGGTGCGTCTGGTTCGCACAGGACCCGCACGCAGTCCGGCACGCGTGCCAAGGTAATGCCGCTCCGTTGCGCGCCAATCAGCAGCCGGCCCAGGAAAGCGCCCAGATCGGCGGCGCCCAGTCCCCTTGGGAGGCTTCCCTGCCCTCGCTCGCCCATGGAATCCATCACCGGTCCCAACAGCGACGGCCAACGCTGCAGGGCCAGGAGTCCCTCTGCAACAAAGAGTAGCTGGCGCCGCGCCAGTTCGATCAGGGTCCGGTGGCTCTGGTAGAAATGGCTGAACCGGTCCAGAAATGCGCAGGCGGAAGTAATGCCCGGCCAAGCCGGCGGAAGTTCCCCGGCCAGACCCATACAAAAAGGCATCTCATAACGCGGTAGGCCCTCCAGCCAGGCAGCCCGCCTCGGAAACGCGCCGCGCACCGGAAACTCCGCGACCAGAAAATCTGCCTGGTCTTGCCGGTAGAGCATATTGCCTATTACAAATCGAACGCAGCCGTCCGCGATGGACAAAATCATGCGGTCTGCTCCCCATTGGACACCGCATGCCAACGCCGCGGCCGGCTGTTTGCCGACTTCCACGTCCGCCAGAATCTCGACCGTTTTCCGCAGGGCTTCAAGTCCCACGGCGATCACGTTTCTTGGCAAATGAACCACGCCCCCACGCTTGCGAACATCACCATTGTATAGAAAGTCGTGTGTTACCCTCACCTAAAGAAGGAGACTGGCGTTGGCTTTGCAACTTCCCGCTCGCATCGGAAAATACGAGCTCGAAGAGCGTCTGGGCGGCGGGATGTCGGATGTCTACCGTGCGCGCGACACCGTTCTCGGCCGCACCGTGGTAGTCAAGGTTCTCACCGATGCGGGATGCAACGATCCCGACGCCAAGGCGCGGTTCCTGCAGGAAGCCCGCCTGTCCGGCAATATCGAGCACGACAACGTCATCAGCATCTACGATTTCGGGGAGGATGAACGGCAGCACCCCTTCATGGTCATGGAGTTTCTGCGGGGAGAAGATCTCCGCCATGCCATCCGGGATGGTCACTTGGGCGACCTGCCAGCCAAGCTGCGCATCGCGCTCCAGGTCGCACGAGCCCTTGGATATATCCACTCTCTCGACATCGTGCACCGCGATATCAAACCAGAGAACATTCACCTGACGACCAGCGGCGCCGTCAAGCTCATGGATTTCGGGATCGCCAAAACGCAAGGTCTCTCCATGACACGCACCGGCTACGTGATGGGCACGCCGTATTACATGGCGCCCGAACAGGTGATTGGCAAGAACATCGGCCCCGCCGTGGACATCTATGCCTTCGGGGTCCTTTTCTACGAACTGCTGGCGGGCGTCCGGCCAGTCTCGGGTGATAACGTCGAGCGCATCTTCTACGCGATCCTGAACGAACCGCTGGATCTGGCCCCGCTGCGTGGCAGTGTGCCGCCGCCGGTCTGCGATCTGATCGCGCGCTGCACCGCCAAGGACCCCGCGCAAAGACCTCCCAACTTCGCGGCCGTGGCCGCGGAGATTGAGGGGATTCTGACGGCCGAGACTCCCGCGCCTGTCGCGACGCCCCGAGCGCAAGCCGCGGCGGCTCTGCCACCGGCCACCACCGGCATTGCGCAGCCTATTGCCAAACCTTTCGTGAAAGCATGGATGGCTGTGGTGCTGGGAATCGCCTTGTTGATCGCCATCGCGGTGCTGGTGAAGTTGGTCCTGGCGCCGGGCAATCACACCGAAACCCGGCAGCCGCAAGCCAAGCAGCCTCCGGTGGCGCCGGTGCCGGCCATGCCCGCTGCCCTGAACATGCGCGGCGGCGACATGGTGCTGGTGCCAGCCGGTTCGTTTCTGTTCGGGGAACACAAGGAGCCTGCGACTTTGCCCGCCTTTTATATCGACAAGACCGAGGTCACCAATGCCGCTTACGAAGCGTTTTGTAAGGATACAAGGCGCTCATTGCCCGAGAGTTTTCCGGACGATAAGCCGGAGTACCCAGTGGTCAACGTGACGATCACCGATGCTCGCGAGTTCGCGCACTGGGCCGGGAAGCGCCTGCCTTCCGCCATGGAATGGGAAAAGGCGGCGCGGGGCGACCAAGGCTGGCTGTTTCCCTGGGGAGAAGCGAAGCTTCCTGAAAACGCCAACGTCAAAGACAATCCAGATCAAGAGAAACACGAGATCATGCGGGCCGCCAGCTTCCAGCAAGGTAAAAGTAAGTATGGCGCCCTGAATATGGTGGGCAACGTGTGGGAGTTCATCGACGAAGAGATCAAACCCGACGCGGGGAATGCGAAGGAGTGGGCAAAACGACTCAACCCGCCGCCCCGGCCGCAAGAGCATTGGTATAAAATTCGCGGCGAATCTTTTGAGAATAAGCTTCAGGACGAGGCCGCCAGCGATGACAGCGCCGTGCCGCTCCGTGGAAAGGGGTCAGACATCGGCTTCCGCTGTGCGATGGACCCCCCGCAGACGCACTGAGCTATGGGCACTGCGGCAAAAAGTCCGCAATCTTCTGCAAGTTCTTCCGCGCAAAGTCAGCCTCCTGCAAGTCCGGATCGATCTGCAGCATGGAACGGAAGTGCGGCAGGGCAGCCGCCAGCATCCCACAATCGTGTGTATCGTTATACCGGTGTTCGAAGGCCAGCGCCAGGCTATAGTGCGAATACGGATCGTGCGGATCGTATGCCAGCGCTTTCTGGCAATCCTCAATGGCGCGGTCGAAGCGCTTCAGTTTGCTCTGGCTGTCGCACATCCCGTAATAGGCCAGACTGCGCAGATCCTTCCAGATATCTTGTTGCGCGGCCCGTTTCTTCCTGCCCATCCCTACTAGAAAGCCGAGCACATAATAGTTCAACTGGCCGGCCAACTTACTATCGAAGTTACTCAGCCGCAGATAACTGTCGTACTCCGGCACGGAGGGATCATACTGGCCGCTCAGCCGCAGGCTGTCCGCCATCCAGAGGTGCGGCTCGGCCAGCTCGGGTCCCAGCTTGATTGCTTTGCGGGCCGCTTCGATCGAATCCTTGTACAACTCTTTCATGCGATAGGCTTGCGCCAGATTGGTCAGCGCCAGCACATTGTCGGGATCCCGCCTGATCACCGTCTCGAACTGGCGGATGGCTTCGTCGGTGTTTCCAATATCGAGCAGCATGCCGCCGAAGCTGGCATGCGCCTCCAGATAGTCCGGATCGATCTCGATGGCCTTGCGAAAGTACCTCTCGGCATTTTTTTCGTCGGAGAGAGCGTTGTAAGCGCGCGCCAGATAGAGCGCGGCCTGGCTGTATGCAGGATCCAGATCCAGAGCTTTTTGAAACTCCGCGGCCGCTTTCTTATAGTTCTGCTCGTAACCCTTGTTATAGAACCCCAAGCCCTTTTCCAGCGCGTCAGCGGCCGCGCGATTGCGGCGCCGCGCGATCAGGATTTTGATGCTGACGGTAGTATCCCGGCCGGGGTAAACGGTTTCTTCCCGCGGGCCGTCGGGTTCGTAGCCCATCTTCACACCTTGGATGGTATGGGTCCCTGGCGCCAGGCCGGGCAGCGGAAGGGCTTTATCCTTATTCACCACGCCGACCGATTTGCCATCCAGAAAGACTTCCACTCCATCCATGTTCGATACAAAGATCAGGGAGCCCTCTTTGGCCGCGGGCGGAGCGCCGGGCGTGGCCCGGCTGGGAACGTAAGCCAGCAGCATCTGCGGATCGAAGCTGGCCTGGCCGACGGTAGGGTTTTGAGGCCCGGCCCGCGCTGCGCTGGCAGCCGCCCGTACGTTGCGGCGAACGTAGTCCTGCAGTTCGTCCGCGTTTACGACGCCATCGCCGTTTTCGTCCGCATCTCCCTCGAGGCCCCGCACCACGAAGTAGGTGAAGACACCGTGCCCACCGCCCCAACTCTCGCCTTCGTAGGAGACCTCCCGGTCGCGGCTGGCCGTCAGTGAAAAAAGCGATTTGTCCAGTTCGATGAGTCTGTGGTTAATGTCCTCCGTGTCCTCCGGGTGGATGGCGCCGCTGTGGCACGAATCGGTCAGCAGGATCTTGTCTTTGGCCCGGATCTTCCCGCCGATAGTTTTGCCTAATTCGTCCATGGGATAGCCGGTCACCGCAATCTGACCAGGGCTGATGTCGATGTCGTACGGGGCCAGGTAGCCGAGGCCTTTAAACAGGAAGCCATGACCGGCGAAGTAAATCAGTACGCGATCGCCATCTTTCGCTTGTCCGGGCAGCCACTCCTCCACTTCGTGGCGCAGGTTAGCGAGGGTGGCCTTAGGACCGATCAGCAGATGCACGTTTTCGCGATGAAAATTTCCGCCTTCGGGACTGATCAAAACATCGAAGATGCTTTGCGCATCGCGCTCGGAGTATAGCAGCTTGGGAACCTTTGGGTCTTGATAGCCTGCAATCCCCACCACCAGCGCATAGCTGATCGGGATGATGGCAGCGGTCTGCTTGGGCGCCGCCCGCAGTTCCTCGATTTTCAGATCGCGCTGCTGCTGCGTCTGTTGCGCCCGAAGCGGCGCCAGCAGGACGAGACACAAGCAGACGAATCGGCACGGCATAGCGTTCACTTGTGCGCCAGGCGGAATTCGTAGACGATCGGTCCGGTAAGCGGAACGGGAGACGCCACCACGGTGGTCTTCTCCTCGCGCAGGAATAGCAGGTCGCGCGGTGTGGCATTGCCGGCGCCGGACAGACCCCGCGGCAGTTGCTCGCCTGGCGCGATACCCTGCGGGCCGGCGGAGCTATCCACGCAGTCGCCGCGCGCGCGGAAAATGGCATCATCGCAGCGCGGAATCAGATCGTCCGGCCGTGGCGTTGAGAGGGGGGGCAAAGAAGATGTGTCAGGCTGAAGCCCTGCGTCCTTGGCTAGCTCGACCGGGCTGGCCAGCCAATAGATCAACTCGTGGCCTGCCGGTCCGGCAATGCGAAACACAGCTTCGGTGGCGGGAATCGCGTAGTCTTTTCCGGCGGCGATCCGATTGTCTTGACCCGTCTCCTCACGTGGAAACAACCGCTCCACCTTCCCGGACGTGCTCCGGTTGACCACGTACAGGTAGCCGGCGAAATTTGCACGGTAACGGAAGCGCACCTGGTCGTTGCGTTCAAAAACCAGTCCGGGATCCACCATTTTCCAAACGCCGTTATCCCGGCGCTCGACCCTGATCTCCATGCGACTCCGCGTTTGCGCGGAAGATTGCGCTTGGGATATGCCTGGCATTCCGGCGAGCGCCAGAAGCAGTACCAGATAAGATCGCATCGAGGGTTCCTATTTGTCGTGTGTTAGCCGGATGTCCGCGACCACCCGGGCATCCGCGCTGCCCTTGGGATTGACCACGTACACAGACTTATCCGTCTCTTGACCGCCCTTCTCGTGACCCAAATCTTCGATGATCAAATCGCGGGTGTATGCGGCCCGGAGCCGGTCGATCTGGCTGTCGTCGAGTCCGGCGCTGGCGGATAGTACTGGCGCGGCTGGCTGTTCCTGGCGGGTATCTTTAGCCGGAGTCTGTGGCGCGCCTTTTAGTGAGAAGATCAGGCTGTCGATCTCCTGCACGGGCTGGCGGGACAAGATGACGAACAAGTGCTCCTCGCCGGGTTGGTCGGTAAAGGTAATCGCCGCTTTCGCTCCCGGCGGCAGGGTGAAAGCCTGCCCCCTTTGCACCGTGTTATTGCCATTGGCGATTTCAACCGACGGAAACAGCACGCTCCATTTACCGCTGGTTCCCTTGCTCACGACGTAAAGATAGCCCGGATCATTGGTTTCCAGGCGGAGCCGGATGTGTTCTCCCGAATGAAAATGCGTATCGGCCGCCTGGTCGGTGGTAGTATCGCCGTCTGTCCTCTGCACCGTGTAACGCAATCCCAGAGGGACATTGGAGTAGCTTGCCGGAATGAGCGTCGCCGTGCTCTGCGACGCCGATTGCCCGGACTGGGCTTGGTCTGTGCCCGTTAGCGGGGCCGGGTTGGACTTTTTTTTGGGTTTAACGTTGGTCCCACTGGTGGTCTTCTTGGTCTTGTCCGGAACTGGTTTCTCGTCCGGGTCGACGTAGGGGATTTGTCGCGACAGGAACATGTCCTTCGCGGTCGGCTTTCCGCTGACTTCGTTGGCCTGGTCGTGCTTGGGCTGGTCCTGCCCGTGTGCACACCAGATGCAAGCAGCTGCCATAAGAGTCGGGAACCCAGTGCGCCTAATCATAAGTCAACGCCTTCTTCCTTCTTAATGGAGTATACAACACCGCTTGTTCCGCTAACCGCGCTCATAGCAGCTGGCAGGTCCCCTGCGGCAAGATCGTCGCTAACAAACAAAAACCCAAAAAAAATTGGCTTCAAACACCAGGCCCTGTGATAGACTAACCCAAGCGCAAACCGCGCTGAGACGGTGGAGTTTGCGGATTGGAGGTGTGGCCGTTGAGGTCGTCAATCGTTTCGCACAGTGTCGGCATTTTAGTGTGCGCATTGCTGGCGCTGCCGCCGCAAACTGCGCGCGCGCAGCAGCCGGAGCCTCCCACGCAGCTCAACATCGTGATTGTGGAGGGTGAAGGGGCTGTCAACAACCTCCGCCAACGTGTCGTACGGGAGCCGATCGTGCGCGTCGAGGACCAGAACCACAAGCCGGTGGCGGGCGCCGCGGTGAGCTTCCTTCTGCCCGGCAACGGGGCCACAGGCACATTTGGCAATGGCACGAAGCTGCTGACGGTCATCACTGATTCCAAGGGACAGGCTGTGGCCCACGGCATCAAAGCCAATAGCGTGGCTGGACAATACCAGATCCATGTCACCGCATCCGTGGGGAGGGTCACCACCACGTCGACTATTACCCAGACCAACGCCGCCGCGGCGGCTGCCGGGGGAGCCGCGGCCGGGGCGGTTGTTTCCACCAAATTAATTGTGATACTGGCAATCGTGGGTGCGGCGGTTGCGACCGGCGTTGCTGTGGGAGTGACGCGCGGTGGGTCCAGTTCAACTCAAACCGTACAGCAAACAACGACTGGGCTGTCGCCTGGCACTCCTTCCGTAGGGGCGCCCCACTAATACTTTGAATCGGAGAGATTCAGTGACTGGCACTTACGCTTGGCGCGATCGACACCAGCAGTTTGGCCGCTTCCTATTCCCGCTGTGGCTGGCCGTTTTCGGGGGTCCGCTTCTGGCACAAGGGACCTGTACGCCTGGCCCTAGTACCGTATGTATTGCCCCGGCCTCGCCGCTGCCCTCAGGCGACATGGGGGCGTTTTATTCTCAAAATCTAACCGTCAGCGGCGGAACCGGCACTGGCTATAACTGGATAATAACAGCCGGCGCCTTGCCCAACGGCCTCGCGATCGGTTCGGGCGGATGTTTCGTCACGAATTCTTGTCAAATCTCTGGCACACCAACAGCTGCCGGTCCGTCGAGTTTTACCATCCAGGTCACCGATTCCGCGGGCAACATTGGATCCACACCGTACGCTCTGACCATCAACCCACCGCCGGCAATAACCACTGTCTCACCGCTGCCGGGCGGTGTGGTGGGAACGGGCTATTCGCAGGGAGTGACTGTCACTGGCGGAACGTTGCCCTACTACTGGGGGATAACTGCTGGCGCGTTGCCTCTGGGGCTGAGCCTCGATTCTGCCAGTTGTCCTCCGTTCCCAGGCGGGTTGTTACGACCGGGACTCAGCCGGGGGCTCGCAGGAAGGCGTCCGGGGTTGCTAAACCCGGACGCCCGAGTCAAGCCCCAACAGGAAAGTGTGTGCCTTATTGAGGGTACTCCGACGGCCAGCGGCTCCGCGACTTTCACCTTGCTGGTCGAGGATAACTATGGGGAGCAATCTTCCGAGCCGTTCACCATCAATATCGTTAATCCGCCACTGGCAATTACTACTACCTCGCCCTTGCCGCCCGGCGACGTCGGAGCGTTTTATTCCCAGAATCTAACGGCCAGCGGTGGAAACGGAATCTATAACTGGACGGTAACCGCCGGCGCGCTGCCCACCGGACTTTCGCTGGGTTCAAGTGGTTCTCCGTGCACCGGGAATCCATGTCAAATTCTAGGCACGCCCACGACTGCCGGCCCATCGAGCTTTACCGTCCAGCTTACCGATTCAGTCGGCGACCAGCCAGCGACCGGAGTGTTCGCTCTGACCATAAATCCACCGCCGACCATTACAACCGGTTCGCCGCTGCCGGCCGGCACTATGGGAGCAGCCTATTCGCAGGGAGTGACTGTCAGCGGCGGAACCCCGCCCTACTACTGGGAGCAAACTGCCGGCACCTTTCCTCCCGGAATCAATCTCGACCCTACCACTTGCCCGGCCCCGCCGGAGAATGCGTTATTACGGCCAGTGCTCAACCGAGGGGGCGTAGAGCGGCGGACGCTGCTGAAACCGGGAGGCAGAGTCAAGCCGCAACAACAAAGTGCGTGCCTGATTGTGGGTACACCCCAGACTACCGGCGCCTTCAACTTCAACCTGCTCGTTGAAGACTCCTACTTCGAGCCATATACAGCCCAGTTCTCTCTCACCATCAACCCACCTCCCCTGATTACTACGACTTCTTTGGCAACCGGCACGGTGGGGGTCAGTTATGGCCAGACCCTGGCGGCGAGCGGCGGGACTTTGCCTTTAACTTGGACGTTAACCTCTGGAACGTTGCCTGCCGGTCTCGTGCTGAGTTCAGCTGGGCAAATCAGCGGTACGCCCATCGCGGCGGGTACTGCAAACATTACCATCCAAGTAACGGATATCAACCTGGCGTCTAACGCCAAAGCGTTTACGCTGACTATCGATCCGCCCCTGGTGATCTCCAGCAGTTCGCCGCTGCCATCCGGCACGGTGGCCAACACCTATTCGCAGGTTCTAACCGCCACCGGCGGCAGCGGGCAATACTTCAATTGGACCGTAATCGCCGGCGTCTTACCGCTAGGCCTTTCCCTGAATTCCGGCGGCGGCCAAATCAGCGGTACACCCACTACCGCGGGATCTTCGAACTTCACCGTTCAAGTGAACGACAGCAACAACGTGATCACGAGCAAGGCGTTCGCCTTGACCATTTTTCCGCCTCCGTTGATTACCACCAATTCCCCGTTGCCGCCCGGCACGGTGAAAGTGCCGTATTCACAAACGTTGGTCGCCACTGGCGGCGCCCCGCCGTTGACATGGACGATAACAGCCGGCCTTTTGCCTGCCGGCCTCGCACTGAGTTCGGCGGGGCAAATCAGCGGTACGCCCACTACCGCGGGAACCTCCGACATCACCGTACAGGTGGCGGACGCCAATGGGGTCACCGCCACCAAACCGCTGGTTCTGACCATCAACCCGCCGCTGGTGATTACCACGAGTTCGCCATTGGCCTCCGGCACGGTTGGAGTGAGCTATTCGCAGCTGTTGACGGCTACCGGTGGCAGCGGACAATACACTTGGACAGTAATTACGGGTGCTTTACCACTGGGCCTCTCGTTGAATTCGACCGCCGGGCAAATCAGCGGCACGCCCACCACAGCCGGTGCCGCGAATTTCACAATTCTGGTCACGGATAGCAACAAGGTAACTGCGACCACAGCGTACACTCTGAACGTAATTGCGGTTCTGACGATTACGAACGTATCGCCCTTGACAAGCGGCGCAGTGGGAGTGCCCTACACTCAGACGTTGACGGCCGTCGGCGGAGTTCCACCCTACACCTGGACCCTCACCCAAGGCGCACTGCCAGCGGGTCTGTTGCTAAATTCAGGCACCGGCCAGATCACCGGCACGCCTACCGCCGCGGGCACTTCGGCTTTCGGCATTCAGGTCAAAGATAGCCGGGGCCAGATAGCCACCAACCTGTTCGAGGTGGTAATCGGCGCGTCGACGCTGACTATTTCAACCCTTGCGTTGCCGGCCGGTACAGTTGCCGCGCCCTATACGCAGACCCTGATGGCGACCGGTGGAAAGCAGCCGTACAACTGGACGCTCATCCAAGGCACGCTGCCAGCGCCGCTGTCACTCAATGCAACCAGCGGCCTGATCAGTGGTACGCCCACCGCCAGCGGAACCTCGACGTTCACCGTCCAAGTCACTGACAGCTTCGGGACAAAAATTTCCCAGCAGTACAGCCTCATCATTAACCCAACGGTGGCGATTACCTCGGCATCACCGTTGACGGGCGGCACGGCAGACCTCGCCTACACATTCATGTTTCAGGCGTCGGGCGGCACGCAGCCTTATACTTGGGCCGTCAGCGCAGGGGCGCTTCCAGTGGGCATCACCCTGACTGCGAGTACCGGCCTGATCAGCGGTAAGCCCACGGCCGGAGGCACGGCGAATTTTACCATGCAGGTCACCGACGCCAATGGAGCGATGGCCAGCGCGCCGTTCACCCTTACGATCGCACCCAATCCCGCCATTACTACAGCCACCCTGCCGCCGCCGGTGTTGGGATCCCCCTATTCCATACAACTGTCGGCCGCCGGATCGGGAGGGCCGTTTACGTGGTCGCTGATCAACGGATCATTGCCTAACGGATTGACGCTAAGCACCGCCGGACTCATATCCGGTACGCCGACGGCGCCTGGAACCTTCACCTTCACCCTGCAGGTTACCGACTCACTTAATAACTCAACGTCTGTCCCCTTCACCCTGACGGTCCCGCAGGTTCCGCTTTCGCTGACCATTCAGGCGCCGGCGGCCACGCCTCTGCAACAAATCCCCGTCACGGTGACACTGCAACAGGCCTATCCGGTGGACCTGGAAGTAGAGCTTACTTTGCAGTTCACGCCCAACCCGGCGGAGCCGGTAGCGGATCCCACCATCATGTTCAACACGGGGGGCACCACGGTACAGCTTAAGATTCCTGCCGGCCAAACCAGCCCTGTTTTGGCTACGCCGTTGGAGTTACAAGTAGGCTCCATCGCGGGCCAGATCGTTTTGACGGCGAACGCGACGGCCGGCGGAGTTCCGGTCACCGTTTCCACCACTCCGGAGTTTACCTTGAATCTGGCACAAGAGCCGCCGGGGATCGTGAGCGTCACGATTACACAAGCGTCTTCGGGATTTACCGTGATGGTGACGGGTTACTCCAACACCCGTGAAATCACCCAAGCCAGCTTTACCTTCACGCCCCAGGCGGGGAGTCAAGTCCAAACCACGACCTTCACGCCGTCCGGAGTGGCTGCGGCATTCCAAAGCTGGTATGCGGCGGACGCCTCCGATATGGTCGGGAGCCAGTTCCTGTATATGCAGCCGTTCACCATAACGTCGGGCAGCGTCAGCACCTTGCAGTCTGTTACGGTGACACTTACGAATTCCCAGGGAACTTCGTCCACGGCGTCGGCTAACTTCTGAGGAAAGCAATGACTTCGCGTGCCCTCTTCCTGATAAGTTGCGCTAGTTCGATGACAATCTGGGGCGCCAATAACTCAGCCGTGCAAGGGCCAGTAACTGGCTATATCTTCGACCCGGGGACCCGCGCCATCCGCCAGATGACGGGTATGCCGGGCGCGGCATACCTCGGCGCGGCGGTGGTCCCTAATGTGGACTCCGCCTTTGTATCACCTGACGGCTCGGCGGCCTTCGCGGTACAGGCCGGTAGGTTGGTGCTGTACACGGGGCTCACTAATGTATCTCCCGCATCGGTGGCCCTGCGCGGTTTAATAACGACCGATCGCGTCGCATGGGCCCCAGGCGCCACGGCCGCCGCCATCTACTCATCCAAATACCGACAGGCACAGATCGTGAGCGATCTGCTCCAAACGCCTTCAGTCGGCGCCCCCATCGATCTTTCCGCCTTGTCCGGCGAGGTAGCGGCACTGGCTTTCGATGGGAAACAAATCATATTGGCTGTCGCATCGAGCGGATCGGGCGGCATCTATACCGTAACTCCGCTGTCCATACCCCAACGGATCGCGTCCGCAGTCAGTCCGTCGGCCATCAGCTTAGCTGGCGCGGATCTATACTTCGTCGACCGGCAGACGCAGCAGATCTGGCAAATTCAGAGTTATGCGCAGCAGCCGGCGCCGTTGCTGTTCGCGAGCGATGCGAGCCTATCGTCGCCGGTAGGCCTGCAACTGTCCGCGGATAATACGCGGCTCTACGTAGCTGGTGCGGGTAACAGCGCGGTGGCCGTCTACGATGTGGCAGCGCGATCGCAAATTCAGAGCATCGCACTGAAGTTCACTCCCACGAGACTGGATCGCTTCGGCGCCTCGTCCGTTTTCCTGCTAAATACCGTAGGCCAAGGACAAGCGCCCTTATACGTCCTCAGCGATGCAAATGCGGCCAAGCTGGCCGTCTACTTTGTCCCCGCAGCTGACGCGAGTTCGAGGGGCCCGATGCGTTACCGGCCAAACTAACTGACTTTCGCAGCCCCAGCGTGGGCGGCTGGATCGCGTCATGGAAAACCTAGCGCGCTGTCAGTTGCGCCGTTACGCGCGCAAGGTTTTCGCGCGCTTCCGAGAGGCTGGGCTTGAGGCGCAGGGCCTCGGTCAGTTCATCGCGGGCTTTGCCAAAGTCACCGCCCATCGCCGCGATCATTCCCAGCCGGAAGTGAGCTTGGCTGGCGTATTCCGTGGTCAGTGATAAATTGAGCGCCGCCTGCAGTTCCTCCCGCGCCTGCAGGGGCCGGTTGACTTGCAGCAGGATGGCGCCCAAGCTGTAGTGCGCTTCGGCATACCCGGGCGACTGCCGGGCTGCTTCGGCAAAACAGGAAGCGGCCTCCTCCGGCTTTTGCAGTCCAGCCAGGGCCAATCCCAGATTGTAGTATCCACGAGCGTTGCCTGGTTCCAATCGCAACGATTCCCGGTAATACGGAACAGCTTCCTCCAGCCGTCCTTCCGCAGCCAGCGAAAATGCCAGGTTGTGCTCGGCGACGGCATTGTCCTTGGTTACCTCAACCGTGTGGCGGAACACCGTAACACTGTCCTTCCAGAACCGGATCTGCAGCCATGCAGTCACTGCCAAAGCGGAGATCGATAGCGTAGTCAATGCGACAGCGGTTCGCCGCCCGAAGGTGCGATGCTCGAGCAGCCGCCACCCCCCCCACACCAACATGATGAACAACCCGACGCCGGCGATGTAGACATACCGGTCCGCCATTGCCTGCCTTCCAACCTGAACGAGCCCAACCATCGGGACCAGCGCTCCCAAGAACCAGAACCATCCCACAAGAAGGTATGGCGCACCTGCGCGCGCCGCAATCGCCACGGCCGTGATGGCCGCCAGCAAGGTAGCCGCGCCAATCGCCGTCGTTATGGCAATATGCGCATCGTAGGGGTACAGCAGTGCCAGTGGATGAGGCCAGAACGTCTTGCCAAGGTACTTGGCATAGGACACGATCGCGTTCTCCAGGCGCGTTGGGAAGCCAACGTCCGCCAGAGCCGCCATCGCCCCCATTCGCTTTTGCGCCACGTAGGTCACGATCGAGAAGGCGGCCGTGAGCGGCAACAGGAGCGTCTTCTCGCCTACCAGAATCGCAGCGCGGGTTGTCGAAAACCGGGCGAGCGGCCAATAGTCGAGCAGCAATAGGACGAACGGCAGACTCACCATCACTGCTTTGGACATCAAACCCAGCGCAAAACCAGCTGCCACCAGCGCGTATCGTTTCCACGATGGCCGCCGGACGTACGATACGTAAGCGAGGATGGTTCCGAACCAGAAAAACCCCGCCAGAACATCCTTGCGTTCGGCGGTCCACGCGACGGACTCGACGCGCAGGGGATGGATGGCGAACAATGCCGCCACCAGGGCGCTCCTCCAAAGGGCGCCTGTCATAGAGAAGAGTGCCGCGAACACCAAAACCGTTGTCACGGCGTGAATCGCCACGCTGGTAAAGTGGTGTCCGCCCGGCCGCAGTCCGTATAGTTCACAGTCCAGCATAAGGCTGAGCCATGTCACTGGGTAGTAGAAGTAGTCAGTCGAGGTCAGCGCAAAGGCCAGCCCGTCCATGGTCAGGCCCTTTTGCACGATTGAATTCTGCGTCACGTATAAGTCATCGTCGAAGTAGATGAACCCGTCCCGCACGGTCCCCGCAAAAACCGCAAATACTAGAACGACCAGAGCTGCTGCGATCAGCATTTCTCTCCGCCCGAACGCTGGACGAGACGCTGTTCTCGCCTGCGTCTCACGTGTTTTGCGTTTAGCAGATCGTTTGGACATGAGCCTCGGGGGCGCCTGCTAGTTGTGGTACAAAGCGCGGCCAATCCTTCGACAGCAAGCTGACGGTTACACAGCTTTCGAGTTCTAGCATCGCACATGTCAGCTCGAAGGATCACAAGACTGGACTTCTGCTTCGTCGAGAATCCGCGTCCCTGGCCGTGGTGATCGTCTCTCCGCGAACCTGTTCCGGGCCGGCGTACGTGTCATGACCCGCTTTTCGGTAGCGGTCAGTGTGGGCGCTGCGTGGACGAATCCGGTTTGAGGAGCTTGGCGATTCCGAAGTCCAGCATCGTCGAAGAATCGGCCGCGGAGCAGCGCGCTGGCGCGGGTTTCTCCCTTTCAGATGCAAACATCTGAAAGGCCTAAGTCATTGTGTTTCATCTGGATGTGGGAAAACGACAGCAAGTACTTGCACGGCCAGCCTTGCATCGCTTACTGTACAACCCTGGATTTTCGCGCCGCTCCGAGTTCACTTACGCGCGCGAGTGAGAACATCACTCAAATCCAGTGGACATTGGTTTTTCCCGCCTTCGGCCGATGCGCCAAGTGTTCAAATGGTCAACGATTGTAGCCCTGACGATTCTGCCGATTGCAGACCTCCTTCTTGGCTCGACCGCCCAAGAGGAAGCCGGATTCCCACGATTACCCAGCCCCAGCCGAAATGGCCGATACTGGGTATCCTTTTAACTCAGCCGACCCCAACCTGTTGTGCCGCGTGCTGTGGGGATTTGATGCGGCTGACTAAGGTGTCGTAGGTCTTCAGAGGGGTGCTGGCTGCTTGCTGCAAGAGGCGGAACAAGAGTTTACCGCGGCTTTTCGACTTCCGACGGTTGAACCGAAAAGTGTAATTCATCCAGATAATGGGATAGGCGTTGGGGTGCCACTACCCACCAAGGCGCAGCAGCCACCGCTTCAACAACCCTGCGATTCCGGTCAACGCGCAACATTAGCCTGGAGGCTTCCTTCCTCCGTCCCGGCGGGGGGATTTCGGATGCGCGTGATCGAAGACGCTTCTGCCGCCCAGCGCTTTAGGGTTGCCGGTTCGCCAGCTCTTTCTCGCAGGCGAGCGAATCGAAGGGAGTCGGGCCTCGGCGGCGTCCTTCGGCGGTGGCGAATGCGCTGATGTTCTTCTGGTTGTCGATGCTACATGAAAAGGTTGCCCGACGATTACACCGGATCGCGGCACGTCGTCAGGGTGAGCCAGCTATTGCAAGGGCCAGGCGGTGAAGATTGGTTCGAGGGGCAGGTGCGCCCTGGACCTGAGCCGCTCTCGCCGGCCAGCCCCAACGACGACATCCTCGTCCGTCTGCTACGTGGAGAGAAAGCAATAACACGGATGCGCCGCTTAAAGCGAAGTATCGCTCCCGTTTCAGAATGGGTCATTTGTGAGACAGCTCATTGAGGCTCACTTAATTCTCGAGTTTCCGGAGCCTGGCTGCGAAGCAGAGCGCCCCGTGCAAACCCCTTCAGCTATCCAAAGTTGAGATAATGAAACATGGCGAGAGGCCAACCCCGATTCAAACTTTATTATGGGGCACACTTGTGGTTCTGTGTTTGGGATCGGCGTGTACTTCGCCTTTCATCTGGCATGGAACCTGACTCTACTAAGCTTTCTGCTGGTAAGCACTGGCACTGTCTGCGCCGTTGCCGGGCTCTATCGAACGTGGCGAAAGTCGCCTCGGTAATTCCGAACGATCTAACCGCGCCCAAAGCTCCGATGAGGCTTCGAACTCCATACGGATTAGCGTCTGCGACTGAATGACGACCAGCGGCGACGTTTGCAGCCAAGGCCAAAGGCCTGGGACGCAAACGCTATTGACCGTAAAGACTCACCGCGCACATATAATGGAAAAGATGCGCGCAGGGTCTTTGGCCGAATTGCTCGATATCACTGACAGACTGCGGAGCATCCCTCCACGAGAGTAGTCGACTCCTCCCAAAGCAGGATACCCTTCCAGTTTACGAGCTGTTAGCATCACGGTAGGGCTCAAGTTTCTAAGGCGAGAGTTTGGGATGCTGAGATGGGAATGCACTCCGTAAGCCGCTTGATCTCAATCGTCGATGACGAACCTTTAGTGCGTGAAGGCCTGATAAGCCTGCTGAGATCCGCTGGCTTCGCGACCCAGGCATTTGCCTCAGCCGAGGAATTCCTATCGCTCGCTAATCGCGACGACATAGCATGTCTCATTCTCGACGTACGCTTGCCGGAGATAAGCGGACTCGAACTCCAGAGTCAGCTGACCGCCACCGTTTCGAATCGCCGAACTCCAGTGGTCTTCATGACAGCCCGCGATGACGAGGCCACGCGCCAGCAGGCATTGAAGGGCGGCGCAGTGGATTTTCTTCGCAAGCCAGTACTCCGCGAAGATTTACTCAAAGCCGTACACTTGGCGTTGCAGCAGAACGACTGGTGAAAGAGGGAGCAGGTAGTTATGAGCGACACCGCTGGTCTTGTTTACGTGGTGGACGATGATGTGTCCGTGCGGGATGGGGTGGCAAGTCTGATTCGATCTGCCGGGCTGGAGGCAGAAGCCCTCGCATCAGGGCAAGAGTTTTTGGCTCTCCCGCGATCTGAGATACCGAGTTGTTTGGTGCTAGATGTCCAGCTCCCCGGGCTGAGCGGACTCGACGTGCAACAGGAGCTTGTGAGATCCGGGGCTAATCTCCCGATTATATTCCTGACTGGTTATGGATCGGCTGTACCGCAATCTAAAGGACTACATTACGCTTGACGAGCTGGGGCTGGATATCCATATGGTGAAGGAGAACGAGATCTTTACCAAGTCGTCGCGCTCCGCGCAAAAGTTCATGCATGGGATTCGGGTGATGATGGCCAAGAATTACATTGACAATCTGTCGGAGGAAGTCAAGAAAGGCCTGCACACCAAAGCCAACCAGCACTGGTGGCCGTCGTTTGCCCCGCCGGGATACCGGAACACAATGGGCGAGGTAGGCAAGCGGATCATCGTTCCGGACCCGGTGCCGGGACCGATGGTGACGAAGCTTTTCGAATGGTTTGCCAGCGGCCAATACTCGCTGAAGAGCTTGGCCATCAAGGCCTACACGGAAGGATTCCGGTTCCGTAACAGCCGGAATAAGGTGCCCGTGACGACACTGCACAAGATCCTGCGGAAACGGATCTACACGGGGGACTTCGATTATGCGGGTGTCACCTACCAGGGTAGCCATATGCCGCTGGTGACACAGGAGGTGTGGAATCGCGTGCAGAATATTTTGGATGGCCGGCACGAGACGAAGGGGTGTCGAGGGCGGCGAGCGTTTCCGTATTCGGGGATGGTTTGGTGCGGGCACTGCGGGTGCTCGCTGGTGGGAGAAGTCAAAAAGGCCCGGTACGTGTATTATCACTGCACCGGGTACCGCGGAAAGTGCGGTGAATGGTACACGCGAGAAGAGAATCTGCGGCAGCAGTTCGCCCGGGGATTGGGGGCACTGATCATCTCACCGGCCACTAAGCGATGGCTCACGACGGAACTGATGGGATCGGTGGAGGCTGACCGGCGGAGGCGCACGGCGGCAGAGCGGCGTGATGAAGCAGAACTGGAACGCGCCCAAGCCCGTCTGGACATGTTGTACGAGGATCGCCTGGATGGGCGGGTCGATGCCGCTACGTACGACCGCAAAGCTGGCGAGATTCGGCAAGAGCAAATAAAGATTCAGCACGAGATCGCGAGCGCCGAGGCGAACACGCTTCCGCCCGTGCAGCAGGCGATGCTGCAGACAAGCCAATCTGCAGAAGAATTTCCAGATGCTTTAGGGGCGGAACAACGGCGGTTGCTGCGGTTGGTGCTGAAGGAGGCCTCTTGGAAGGGTAGCGAGTTGCGGATGTCGCTGCGGGAGCCGTTTGAGAAATTACGACTTTCGAACTCGGTAACTGGCACAAACCACAAGAGCTTGGGCGCGAAAGACGTCGTTTTGATAACTGGCGGAGGAAGAGGGATTCGAACCCCCGAACGAGTTACCCCGTTAACGGTTTTCAAGACCGCCGCCTTCAACCACTCGGCCATTCCTCCATCTTCTATCTTACCTGATCTCATCGCATTACCGATACTGTCACGGTGCTGCTTGTTGCTTTTTTCGCTTCCTCGGCACGACTGTCACTATTTTGTCACCGGTCGGCAGGGTCGCCACGGCGCGCGCCTTGGCGTCGTGGTTGCTGTGGGCGTACCGCATGGTCGTGTTGATCGTCGAGTGCCCCAAGAGTTCTTTGACAGTGACGAGGTCCACCCCGGAATTCGTGAGGCGCGAGGCGAACGTATGCCGGAAGGTGTGCCAGGTGATGCCGCTGAGGCCGGCCCGCCTGAGCGCCGCCTTCCAACCGGCCTTGAGATCGAAGAACCGGTCGCCGGTCAAAGGGTTGTAAAACACGTAAGGCCCATGTTTGGCCGCCTGCTTCGCTTCGAGCACGGCCAGCGCCGCGTCATTGAGCGGCACCTCCAACTTGCGGCGGGTTTTGCCCATGATGATCGCGATCCGCTTTTGCTCTACATCCACCTCCTCCCACATCAAGTCGAAAATGTCGCCGCACCGCAAGCCGGTGTTGGCGGCGAACAGGAGCAGTTCCCTCAGATACGGGGGCGACGCGGCCAACAGGCGTTGCTCGTCCGCCTCGCTGATGGTGCGAAACTGAAGATTGTCCTCCGCCAGGAATTTCACCAGCCGGACCGGATTCGTGCCGTGGTGCATGCCCCACCGCTCGGCCATGTTGAACATGTGCTTGAGCAGGGCGCATTCCCGGTTGACGGTTGCCGGCGAAACTTCCCGGACGCGGTGCTGCTGGAAGTCCTCGACCCGCAAGGGAGTGATGGTTTCCAGAATTACCGGCCCGAAAAATCTTTGAAGATTAGCGTACATTTGCTCGTCGCGCTTCCAGGAACGCTTGTGAGCCTTGGAATAGGCGATGTAACGCTCCCAGAGATCGGACATCGGGACGTGCACGGGTTTGACGTAAACGCCCCGCTGCGCTTCGGAAATACGCAAGGCGACGAACTTTTCTGCCTCACGTCGGTTCGCGGTTCCGGTCGATTCCTGCACCCGTTTGCCGTCCGCATAAAAATCCGCATACCAGATTCGGCCTCGTAGGTAGAGAGCCATGTTAATGACCTTTCCACCTCTGGCCAGCCAGATCCATCGTATCGTAGCGCGGTAAGGATCGGAGGACCTCTTGTGGGTCAAATCGCAGGGACCGGCCTCGTTTTATAAACGGGATGCGGCGCAGATACACGAGATTGTATAGCGTTCCCTTTGGAATGCTGATCCGTCTGGAAAGCTCGTTGATGTCGATGAGAGCGATGGTTTCCGGCATGGCGGCCCGGACGCGGTTCGCCATTTGCGGATCGGAACGGAGGTTGCGATTCCCGTTCGCGTGGAAGCGGATGGATCCGGCCTGCGCCGTGCCGGCGAGAATGGCCGAGATGGCGCCTCGCTCCTTAGAATTGCTTGCCGTGCGGTCCATTTGTTCCTCTAAGCGGTACGCCCTGAGACGGTCCGGCTGTGACAGCGTGCGCTTGACGGCGACGGGGCTATTGGAGGCCTACGGCCACATGGGGCAAGGCGCGCGCTTGAGCGCGCTGGCGGCAGAGGTGCCGCCGGCAGGTCACGGGCCAACGCCACGGAGGCAAAATCGCTTAGATATGACCCTGACTTTGAGGCAGGGTTTTTCGAAGGAAGATGAATTTCGGAAGTTTCATTCGGAACGTTCCCGCGGCTGCTTCCCACGGGCCAGTCGCTTCCATGCCTTATCGTCGTCAAGATCCGGCAATTTTTCCAGCGCCGTTCGTTTCCCGGACGCTGCGCGGTCAAACAACTTCCAAGAGCGCTGACTGTTACTAAGAATCAGGGCCTCAAGATCCGTGTCGTTTCACAATCCACCTCATCGATAACGACCCGCTAGAGACCACCCGAAACAAGTTTCCACTGAGGCGCCCTTCGCCCCACTCGGAACGGGAACTGCGGCTCGACAATTGGCGGGTGTTTTATACGGTCATAGGTGATGGCGGTCTGGTGCTTATCAATTTGACTTTCACCATTACGGATTTCCCGTCGTGTCAAATCAATTTCTTGCGATCGGGCTCTGCGTGATAGTTGAAGCCCGGTCGTTTTCTCTCCCGCTCCAAAACATTCGCGAGCGCATCGCGGCCTTGACCGCCAGCCGGCGCTGGTTGGGGCATCTGCGCCACGGTGCGTTGGGAGTCTGGCGCGGTTTGAGTGGCAATCCGGGTTGCAAGTTGAGCCTGCGCGGCTTGATCCCGAAGGCGGAGTTCGCCGAGGCAGTGTGATAGGCGAGCATAGCCGATCTGCAGTCCGGTTTCGTTCAGCCAAATCCAGATGTCCTTCAGACTGTGACCGGCGGCTAAGAGGTTCCGAATATCTGGCCACATTTGGCGGACCTGACCTGCCTTGGTGCGTGGTTTTTCCCACAGCCGTGCTCGGAGCCGGTTTAGATCGAGCTGGCCGCAGTTGCTAACCAGTGCCGCGCCCTCCGGTGTACGCGTCCGCACGAAGTTGTAAACGGTGTGAGCGCCAGTGCTGACCCCACAGCAGCCCGTCAAGATGCCGGCGATATCGCGGTAGCTCCGGCCGCGCTTGCGCAATTCCTGGATCAGCTCCGCATAGGGTTCCAGCTTGGACCGGGGCGGCTTGGGCGGTAGCCTGTCGAGAATGGCTTGTATGTCGTCGTTAGCCGCGGTCTCGCTGAACATAGGCTTTCTATACTGTAGGCCGTGGGTGCGGGCGTCGTGACAGCCTCTTTCGGTTCCGCATGATGTTTCGACAGTTGTTTCGCCGGGTCATTTGCCGGACCACGGACTTCCAGAATGTTTCAACAATTTTGCCAACGTGTCAACTTCAGGACAGCCAGCGAATGCAGTAAACAGCGGTAGTGGAACATAAAGGAAACGTTGCGCAGTTGCGTGCTTCTTTGGGCGTGAGTAGTTGCGTTATCAATGCGTTCCAGCGTCGCGCACTCTAACCGGCTTTGTTGCGCATTGCGCAACGGCGCTTTTCGCTGTCATGCGCCGGTCATTCCGATACGTACTGGTTAGAGGATACCTATGGCACAGAAACAAAAACCGACAGTTATCCACGGTCTGCGAATCAATGCAGAACTCAGGAATCGGATCGAGGTGGCGATGCAGAAGGGCGGATTCTCAAGTCGCAGTGCCTTCATCCGCGCCGCAGCCGAGCGCGAGCTGGCCGGCAGGGAAAGCGGCGTCGATGCGGCCGAGCAAAGGATCGCCGCAAGTCTGGATCGAATGGCCCGTGAAATTCGAAATCTGCGGCTAGGGCAGCAGGCCTTGTTTGCTTTCGTGGATGTATTAGTGAAGACCATCCTGACCTGTGTGCCAGAACCACCGAGGGACGCGCACGATCAAGCAGTTGCCCTGGCGAAAGCCCGCTATGACCGGTTTCTCAAGACCGTTGGCAAGGGAATGGTCGGGGATTCGCAGGCTGCGATGGCAGAGTTGCTAAGCTGTGGCCGCGAAAACTGAAGCAGAGCGCGAGTTTCGGATTCGGCCGCGACGGCCCCGAACGTCGAGAGACGAAGCGTTCGCCTGGTCTCTGGCTATGAAAACGATCTTTCGTTACGCCAGAAGCTCCCAGCGACGGAAAAAGCGCCGGTCCCACGGTTCGTCACGCGCCGCTCGCCGTTTGTTCACCCAACGATGTGCAGTACGGGTGATGTACTCGCCAAACAGGATTACAGGGCAGTGGCGAGCGCACGGCCGATACATCACCCGCGAGAGCGTAAGGCAAGGCCACGAAGCCCGCGCTTTTGGCGACCAGGCCGAGGGTATTGCGCCGCCCGAGGTCCTGGATCGCTGGCAGAAGGCAGGCGACCCGCGGCTCTGGAAAATGATCATCTCGCCGGAATTCGGCGAGCGCATCGACCTGAGCCGGCTGACCCGCGATCTGATGAGAAGAATGGAGAAGGACCTGGACACAAGATTGGAGTGGGTCGCTGTACCGCATTTCAATACCGAACATCCGCACGTCCACATAGTCCTCCGCGGGATCAAAGCTGACGGTGCGCCCGTCCATCTGAAGCGCGACTACATCCGCTCCGGGATACGGTTTATTGCCGAAGATCTCTGCACGGGCCAAATTGGGCATCGGAACCAGGTGGACGCGATGACGGCCGAACGGCGCGAGATTCATGAGCGCCGGTATACGTCCCTGGACCGAACGATCAAGCGGGCGAACGCGGCCGGGCAGGTCGATGGGTCCAATGACGCCAGCCACTTCGTTGTTCGCCGGAACGTGAACGGCTCAGCCCGCGGCGAATTCGCGAAGATTCGGGAGCAACACATCGCCGCCAGACTGATTGTGCTGCAGAAGATGGGGCTCGCCGAGCAAGCAGCGTCTGGTGAGTGGCGGGTACGGCGCGATTTCGAGGGCGTTCTGCGGGCTATTCAGCGTGCCGGAGACCGCCAGAAGATGCTCGCCGCGCATGGCGCACTCCTATCAGACGAGCGTCTGCAGCTTGTCGTCCAGGACCACGGGACGCTGACATCCCTGGAAGGCCGTGTATTGGTACATGGTGAAGGCGAACTCGGCACCAGCGCCGGCCGCCACTACGTCCTCATCGAAGGCACCGACGCCAGGGTGCACCTAGTGTACTACGCGCCAGCGTTGGAGGAACTGCGTAGCCGAGGACAACTACGCCCAAATTCGTTCGTCCGGCTCCGGAAGCAGTTCGAGAACGGTCGTGGGGTTCTTGAGGTCGATGACCTGGGTGATGCTGAGAAGCTCTTACGGAACCGGCGCTACCTCGAAGCAACCGTTCGGCCTCTGGTCAAACAAGGAATCATACCCGCCGAAGCTGGCTGGAGCGGCTGGTTAGGCCGTTATCAAGCCGCGCTGGCCCGTGCTGCCGTTTCAATTCAAAGGGACACCTTGAAAGAGCGCCACCGAGAACCTCAAGCGCGCTAGCGGCCTGTAGCCTTCGATGTCCCGAGGACCTACCGGGTAGGGGGCTGACCCATTCTTAACACGTTGGGTCCGCGTCCACACGTGAAGTTCCCTGAGTTTATAGAAGTATCGAGCCGGTGGCCGCAATTCTGGCTTCTCACTCCTCCTGACTCCACGCCCCACCCCCATCCACGCGCTGGGTTTCGTGAAGAGCGCGCTCCCGAACGCGCCAGACATCACGACCACCCAGAGGCTGCGTATCTGCGGCAAACCCTGCCGCGAGCAACGGGCCGCGCCGCGTGCGACGTGCGCGAGGTGGCGCGCTCACCGATGGGCGCTCTCCCTGATCCAGGAAAACGTCCCAATCTGGCTAAAAAGGCGCGACTAGTACCTACTTGCATAAATTAGAGTAAATACGTTGGGGCTTGGTCTGGTGGACGACAGCCTTGGTCCACTCGAAGGGCGAAGCTTTCGGATTGTAAACCTCGACAAAGGCGTCGATGGCCTCCCTGAGCTGGCGGGGAGAGGTGAAGCTGGCGCCGCGCAGCGCCGCGCGACTCATAATACTGAACCAGCACTCCACCTGGTTGAGCCAGGAGCTGTAGGTGGGGATGAAGTGCAAGTGGACGTTGGGATGCGCTTGCAGCCATCTGTCCCGCTTGGGCTTGTGGGTATTCAAGTTGTCCAGCACCACGTGAATCATCCGGTCCGGATGGTCCGCTACGACGCCATTCATAAAGTCCAGAAACTCGCGGCGGCGGCGCCGCGGGTAATGGCCAGTCTGCACTTGGCCGGTCAGGATGTTCAGGGCGGCAAAAAGGGTCGTGGTACCGTGTCGCTTATAGCAGTGACTGAAACCGTTCACCGCTTTGCCATCTGGGAGGCGGAGAAAGCCCTGCGCGCGTTCCAGCGCCTGAATATGCGGTTTCTCGTCGACCGACAGCACCACCGCGTGTTCCGGAGGATTCAGATAGATCCCCACCACATCGGCGGCTTTGGGCCCAAACTCGGGATCGGTGCTGATACACCAGCTCCGTCGCCGCTGTAACTGGATTTTGTACTTGCGCAAAATCCGCCACGTGTGCGCCGCACTGACATCGCCCAAAGCCTCCGCCAACAAGCGGCCGTTCCATTGCGCATAGCCGCGCGGCGGGTCCTGATCGAGCAGCGCCAGCACGCGCCGGTCGGTTTCCCGGTCGTACCGCCGAGGCTTGCCGGTGCGGGGGGCGTCCGACAGCGCATTCAAACGGTCCCGCACGAAGCGCTGCCGCCATTTAGAAACACGCGCCAGTCGTGTGTGCAACCTTTTGGCAATTTCCACAACCGCAACGCCTTGGTGCGACATTAGAATGATCCGGGCGCGATCCGCCAGCCGTTGCTCTCCGCTGCCCTTGCGTGTCCAGGCGCGCAACACCTGCTCTTCCTGCTCGGTCAGGCGTATTTCAGCCGTCTTTGATCGGGACATACCCGATTATCTCTATTAACTGCTATTTATGCAAGTTAATACTAGGACTTTATTGTGGCCAGGAAGCCGCCGGAGCTGCAAACGGCCATTGAGGGATGGAAGGCATAGAATTCCGCCCCCCGTACTACAATAAACCGCCGGGAATTACCGCGCTTGCGGTATGGGCGAATGGTAGAGAGCGGAATACTCTGTAGTCAGGCTGGCAGCGAGGCACACGAAGGCGCCCCGGTTTGATCGCGTATATCGAGCTGCCCGAATCGGATGTGCCCACCTCTTGCCGGGCTCGGGCCGGATAGCGAGTTAGGGCCAGTGCTGCACTAGCCAGCCGCCAAGTTCGATGGCAAACGCGATGCCCTTCATCGGCGTGAGGGGGTTGTCATGAGACGGTCGGAGTACGTTACAGCGAGCGGGACGCTGCGACGCGCGCCTGGCAACGGCTCGGCGGATGATGGGGACGGCGCGAAACAAGGAAGCGATGCCGATGAACGGCCTACCTTGAAGCGCCGCGACTAGGTAGCCATGCGAGAGCTCAATCATCTGGCGGCAACGCCCGGCACGCCGTTCCTCGTAAATATGTTCGCGCGCTTAAAGCGCGTACTGTGCCCGCAACCGCGGCAGAAGGCCCTGCAACTTGTGGTGCTGGCCCGTGGGGCCCATACTACAACTACCCTCATGATCGCCGCATTCCATGAAAACTGGAACATCCGTTTCGCACTATCGCCCTGTGATGCGATGGCACTCTTGCGGAAGGCTCCAAGCGCCGCTCTGGTCTACGATTGGGACTCACATGAAGCCGGCTGGCAGGAGGTTTGCAGCGCTTGCGTCCAGCGCGGTGTCCCCTTTCACCTGGTAGCCAGCATGCCATCTGACGATCTTTTCCTGGCGGTAGCAGGTGCGGGTGGCTCGGGTGTTTTGTGGAAGCCTCTCCGCGCGGAACAGGTGATTGCTGGCATAAGCTCTGCCCGGAGCCTTGCTGGAGGGGCGGCGGACGATGCACACGATGAACAGCGTGACGCCGCCGTGCAATCCGCGAGAGATCCGAACGTCCGGAGGCGCGAATAGTTTCCATGCTGCGCCGCGTTGCAGTTTGCATGCTCTCCTGGCTGAGCTGCCTTACCGCTCAGGACAGTTCTTTTCGCGTGCAAACCAAGGTCGTGCAGGTGCCCGTCAGTGTTACCGAAAAGCACGGCCGGAGTGTGGACGGCCTGGTGGCGCGCGATTTCAAGGTGCTCGACGATGGCGTCCGGCAGGAAATAACCGTGGATGACTTCAGCACCGGTTTGCCTCGGATTTCGTTGGCGATCGCCATTCAGACATCGGGAATCTCGACGCCCGCCCTGACGAGTGTCCGGCATATTAGCGGCATGATTCAGCCCCTGGTTACCGGCCCGCGAGGTGAGGCGGCCGTAGTCACGTTCGATAGCCGGATCAAATGGGTGCAGGACTTCACGTCCGATGACGACAAGATCCGCTATGCGGTGAAGAACCTCAAACCCGGGTCTATGGGCGATTCGCGCATGCTCGATGCCATCGTCGAGGTGGCGGACCGCATGCAACAGCGCAAAGGACGCAAAATGCTGTTGCTGATTTCCGAAAGCCGCGACCGGGGTAGCGAAACTAAGTTCCAGCAAGCCATGCAAGCGGTAGAGCGCCAGGGAATCCAGGTCTTCGCGACGCACTACTCGGCGTATGCGACGAGCTTGATTGCGAAGCCCAAGGACTTGCCCGAACTTCCTCCAGCACTGGATTCGGATGATCCTGAGGATCCCCCCAACCCGCCCCCCACCGTGGACTTCCTGGCAATGATCTTTGAAGCCGCCCGGCTCGGCAAGACCAACGCCGTTCAAGCGCTGACGCTGGTCACGGGGGGCTCGGACTATCCCTTCACGAAGGAACGTGGAATCGAGAATGCGATCGAGAAGCTTGGGGGGGAAGTCCACGACCAATACATTCTGAGCTTTCCTCAGCGCAAGAAGGCGGCCGGGATGCACCAGATAGAGGTATTGGTGCCGAACCATGGCGATCTCCTGATTCGTTCACGGCGGACCTATTGGGCGGAGCCGCCCAGCGATGCACAATAGCGCCATGGGCCAGCCGACGGACTCAAATGCATCGAACACGCTCGCCGCAGATCGTTCGGTACCGGCAGTTCCAAAGCGATACGATAGTGGGCGGATGTGGAAGCTCTGCGGCGTCGTGCTGTTAGCCTGTTCTGGCTCAGTGGTGGCCGCGCCAGACGATTTGCCGCGCGAAGTGTTGCTGCTCGCGCACTTCAAAGAGCGGATGCGGCAGGTGCTGTCACTGGTTCCCAATTACACGTGCCTCGAAACCATCCAACGGTCAGTCCAGTATCGGCACGCCAAAGCTTTCAGCCCCCTCGACGCCGTAATCCTGGAGGTTTCCAACCTGGAAGGCAAGGAACTGTTGGCCTGGCCCGGCGCGCGGCGGTTCGAAGAAGAGGACGTGTCCTCGTTTCCGAGCGGCGGACTGATGGGCAGCGGCGTTTTTGCATCGTATGCCCACACCATCTTCCTGCACGCTACCACCACCATCCGGTATGACGGGGACGAAGACATAGTGGGACACACAGTGGCGCGCTTCGATTTCCATGTTCCGGCGATCTGGAGCGGGTACCAGATTCAAGCCTATGGCGCCTCGGCCAAGGTCGCCATAACAGGTTCATTTTGGATAGACTCCGCCTCCCTGGAACTGGTCCGCATGGAAGTCCGGTCGGACGAAGTACCCGCCGAGCTCGGCATCGAACGGACCGTGACTGTCATCGATTACGCGCGGATGCGAATTGGCAATTCCGATGTGCTGCTACCTCAAGCCGGCCGGCTGCTCATGACGCTGCTTTCGGGCGAGGTCCACCGGAATGACATTCAATTCTCGCACTGCCACGAGTACAGTGCCGAGTCGGCCATCCGCTTCGACATGCCGGAGACGCCCGCACCGGCTCCAGCGCCGCGCGTGCGAAAGAGGGACTTGCCCGCTGGCCTTACGGTACCCATCGAGTTGGACACCGTCATCGATTCCGGCACGGCGCACGTAGGGGATCCCCTGCGCGGCCATGTCACGAACGATGTACGCCGGAAAGCCAAAATACTAATCCCCAAGGGCGCCGTCGTGAGAGGCCGCATCCGGGGGCTGGAGCGGTTGCATTCGCCGGAGACTGCCCTCGATCTGACTATCGAACTCGCGGAGTTGGAATGGGAGAACACGAGCGCGGAGTTCTATGGCGAACTCCTCCCGAAAAGCGCTGAACAGGTGGAGAATTTGTCCCTCAATACCGCCATTCTCAGCGGGGGCGTGCGCGGCGTGCCACTCCCTCATCCTGCCGCTACGGAGGAGGCCCCCGCGCCGCAGATTCCGGGTACCGGTGTTCTTCGCATGACGGGGACGCGGTTTCACATCCCTGCCGGATTGCGGATGAATTGGCGGACGTTGGAACCGAATAGGCGGCGGAAGTCGAGCTAGGCCTCTCGTCGCGGTCCGGGGAGCGGTAGCAGAGATCGCAACTGGCAGACTCGACGTGAGACATTGGGTGTATATTAGAGCCTGCCCACGGCCATGGCCGCCAGGAAACTTTTCGGCTCGTTGTGTTCCGGGATCGTATCAGCGGTCATACCCGCGATGCCACAAGCCCGATGCATCGCCGGCCGGTCCGCGCATTCACCGCCTCGCCTCTGACCGCGATCTACGTTTACAGTAACCGCTGCACATTCTGGAACGTTTATCGTTGTTATACTTGGCATGATTGAACGAACCCTGAATTCCGGATTCGGTTTCACTGGACAACATTGAGTCCGCAGAAAGGGGGCTCCGTGGCCGCTTACTTTTCCAATATCCGCTGTTTTTCCCTCATTCCCAGAGCATTTGTGAATTTGTATCCTGATGTCCACCGTCTGCGCGTGGCGCCACTCGTATGTCTTGCCGCGGGCCTGTGCCTTGGACAGTCGTCGCAATATGTCGCAACCACGATTGCCGGCGGCGGCCTGCCTTCGACGCCGGCCGCGGCTGTCAGTACGCCCGTCGCTTACCCGCATTCGGTAGTTGCGGATTCATCGGGAAACCTTTACTTCACGGCGATGAACTGTCTTTTCCAGGTGGATCCCGGCGGCACCGTGACGCGCGTAGCCGGAAATTCCGCGAGCCCGGGGTACTCCGGCGATGGGGGCCCGGCCACCAGCGCCCAGTTCAGCAATCCACAGGGTCCGGCGATAGATGGTGCCGGCAATCTCTACGTCGCGGACTCGGGTAACGGGACCATCCGTCGGATCGGGCCGAACGGGGTGATCACGTCTCTGATCCTCAATGGCTCCTCGGCGTACTTTGGCGTGCGCAGCCCCTTGCTTAGCCCATCTCTGAACTACCCGATGGCGGTCGCGGTGGACGGGTCCGGCAATCTGTACATTGGGGAGTCGGCTGTGGTCGTTCGCGTGGCTGCCAATGGCGCGCTAACGACCATGGCAGGTACGGGTACCCGCGGCGATTCCGGCGATGGAGGGGCGGCTACCAGCGCTCAGTTGAACTCGCCGGCTGGCATCGCCGTGGACACGTCCGGCGATGTCTACTTTGCGGACAACGCGAGCAATCGGGTTCGCAAAATTGGAACCTACGGCACGATTACCACCGTGGCGGGTACGGGCGTTGCGGGATATTCCGGCGATGGCGGTCCGGCGGCGCCCTTCTCCCAACTCAACTCTCCAAACGGTATTTCGCTGGATGCGGCCGGTGCGCTGTATATCGCCGACACGAATAACTACGCGATTCGCAAGGTGACTCCGGACGGCACGATCACCAGCGTAGTTGGCGACGGGAAGCTCGGTTACGGGGGCGATGGTGAGCCGGCGGACACGGGGCAACTCGCATTTCCGTATGGCGTCGCCACAGACACGGCGGGCAATCTCTACGTGGCCGACTCATGGAACAGCCGCATCCGCAAAGTGAACAGCGGAGGCATGCTGTCGACATACGCTGGCAACGGCACGGCCTGGTGGGGCGACGGAGGTCCGGCCACCAGCGCGCTGCTGTACTCTCCGTGGGGCGTGGTCCTGGATGGAGGCGGCAACGTTTATATCGGGGACGCCTTGAACAACCGCGTTCGGAGGGTGAGCACAGACGGCGTTATTTCCACTGTCGCGGGCACCGGCGCGCCGGGCTATTCGGGTGACGGAGGCCAGGCTACCGGCGCCGGCCTTGATGCGCCCGCGGGAGTATCGGTAGACGCCGATGACAACCTGCTGATCGCCGATTCCGACAACTCCCGGGTTCGGAAGGTCACGCCAGCCGGGATCATCGGCACGGCAGCGGGTAGCGGCGCGTGGGGAGATGCCGGCGAACTGGGACCGGCGACGGCGGCGCAGTTCATGATTCCCGTGGGCGTGACGACGGACACAGCGGGCAATTTCTATGTCGCCGATTCATGGGGAAGCCAAATTCGCAAGGTGACGACGGACGGCACCATCAGCACCATCGCCGGGACCGGAAGCCAAGGCTATTCGGGCGACGGCGGCCCGGCCACCGCTGCCGCACTCCAGTTTCCGGCCGGCGTTGCCGTGGATGGCACAGGCAACGTGTACATCGCCGACACGAGCAACTACCGAGTCCGCAAGGTGGCAACGGACGGCACGATCACGACGGTTGCGGGCACCGGAGCGGGTGGATTTTCCGGCGATGGAGGACCGGCGATGGCGGCGCAGCTCCTCGGTCCCCATGACGTAGCCGTAGACGCCGCAGGCAACCTGTATATCGCCGACTCCCAGTTTGGTCCGGTGCGCCGGGTGGCGCCGGATGGCACCATCACAACGGTGGTGGGATCGGGCATCGAATTGCCCTACGGTGTAACGGTGGACGGGGCGGGAGAGTTGTTCGTCACCGATGGCATCGCGGGCACAGTGCATATGTTTGTGCCGCTGGGTTCCCGTGCCGTCTTGAATGCCACGCTGTCGCATGCCGGCAATTTCACTGCGGGGCAATCGGGGAAATGGTCCGTGGTAGTGAGCAACGCCGTAGGGGCTGCCGCTACGACCGGAACGGTGAGCGTCACCGAGATCGCACCGGCCGGGGTGGCCGTAGCCGGGATGTCGGGCCAAGGGTGGAGTTGCGCTTCGAATACTTGCATTCGTAGCGATAGCTTGCGTGCGGGGGCCAGCTTTGCGCCCATCGCCATAACGGCGCAGGTGAGCGCGGTGGGCCAGGCGATCAACCAGGTGAGTGTGACGGGCGGCGGTTCGCCGGGAACTGGCGCCAGTGACCTGGCGACGATCGTTCTGCCGTTGGCGGGCCTGGCGGTGGCGTCGGACGGCGCCGTAAACGCAGGCAGCTACGCCGCATCGGTCGCGCCGGGAAGCATCGCGGCGGTGTTTGGCAGTTTCTTACTGAATTCCGTGGCCAGCGCGCAGGCTCTGCCGCTGCCCAACACTCTTGCAGGATTATCGCTGCAATTCGGCGGCATGGCCGCCCCGTTGTTCTACGCGTCCGGCGGACAGGTGAACGTGCAGGTTCCGTGGGAACTGGCGGGGCAGACGCAGGCGTCGTTGGTGGGCACTGTGAACGGCCAGACCAGCGCGCCGCAAACCGTAAACCTCGCGCCGTTTGCACCGGCCATCTTCACGATGGATGCAAGCGGCGGCGGACAGGGCGCGATTCTGGATGCCGGGTACCGGCTGGTGGATTCGTCGAATCCGGCGAATCCGGGACACACGGTTCAGGTCTTTTGTACGGGCCTCGGGGCTGTGACTAATCAGCCGGCGACTGGTCATCCGGCGCAGAGCAACCCGCTGGCCAAAACCACTACGACGCCCATGGTAACCGTCAACGGCGGGTACGCAGAGGTCCCGTTTGCGGGGCTTGCGCCCGGCCTGGTAGGCGCGTACCAGGTGAACGTTCTGGTGCCCGGCACCGCGTCCTCGCAGGGGGTGGCTCAGGAGGTGCCAGTGGTCATCTCAATTGGCGGCGCTATATCGAACACGGCGACCATGTGGGTCCGCCAGTGAAGGCGGAGCCGCACGGCCAGGCTTTCCTTGCTGATGAAGTGCTCTGCTAGAAACGGATCGCCGAGCGGATGTTCACGGCTGTGGGCATCTGACAACAAATCATCACAGCCTCAACCTTCTCGCTAACTACGAGGACAGAATCCCAATTCATCGAGCGAAACCCAAATGACGGGTAAAGGCTTCCAGAAGGCGGTGCGGATACTCCAATAAACTCAGCGAACTACGGCAATTGTGGTATTGGACGGGTGGTCAAAAGTGGATCATTTTGAAATGAGGCTTGCTGTGAGTCACCCTAGAATGTGCATGGTGCGGCCGGGAAATCTTAATGCTGAGAGACGGTGCGGCCTCGACGCCGCAACTCGATGAAGTGATCGCTTGACACACTTGCGGAAGGTGGCTCGACGAGGGAACGGCATGACCCGTAGGCCTAATCCGTCGGCCTGTTTTGGACTGCGAACAAGACCGGGAGGGCTGGCAAAATGGGTGCGCGCGCTGAAAACGGCTCGGGAATCAATCACGGGATGTTGCGCCATCGTCGCCATCGAATTCGTTCTCGCGATGCCGTTGTTCGACACAACCGCAAACGCCGGCACGGCGAAGGAACAACAAACTGCGGAAACAATGACTTGGCTCGACGTGGCGGCGCTCGACCGTCATAGCCAACCTATGATTGATTTGAACCAGGACGATTTTTCAGGTGTACGACGACGGAAAGACCCAACGGATCGTGTATTTTCGCCCTCCTGCGAGCGTGAGACTAAAACTGGCAACGGTCGTCCCGCACGAGTTTGGCAACCGGGGCGAAGCCGGAATTTCGCCGCCGACGGTAATTCTTCTTGATCTTCTAAACGCGAGGTTCATGGTACGGTATGCGGGCTGGCAAGAGGTCATCCGCGCGTTGCAGACTCTCAAATCGCCTGACAGCGTTTACCTACACCTTCTTACGATACACGGCGCTCTGCATCCGGTCCATCCGTTATCGCTCACACCGGCGGGCAATCCTGCGCGCCCGTCTTGGACCGCGAACTGAAGAAGCGCTGAATCGGCTAATGCGAGAGGAATCTGGTCTGAGGGCTATTGAGGAACAGGATCCGCTTTTGCGAACCTCATGGACCTACAAGGCGTTGAACGAACTGGGAGACTCGATGGCGGCGTTTCCGGGTCGCAAAAGCCTGGTCTGGATCTCGCACGGAGTTCCGGCTTCGTTTTCTCTTGTCGGGAACCAATGGTTCGATTCTGCGCCATACCTGCGGGCACTGTCCGCTAATTTCGCCCGGACGCGCATCGCTGTGTACACAGTAAACCAGTGGGCGGATGGCGTTGGCGTACCAAGCAGTTTGACTACGCAGACGCACGGACAGGTATCCGCTCTGACGGGTGCCGGACGTACGCCTGCGATCACACCGAAGTCGCGATTACGGGGGCCATCGGTGACGCCGGCGCCTGCTATGCGATCGGGTATTTCCCGCAATCGGAGAAGTCGCACGGCAAGTTTCACAAGATCCACGTTACGATTGATCGGCCAGGCCTGCGAGCGCAAGTCCAACAGGGTTATTACGCGGACCGTGCGCCGCTGTCGCCCCAAGCCCGGACCGCGGCGATCCTACGCCAGGCGGCGGCGCGCTTGCCTGACGATCCGGGGATCGGTCTGCAGGCGTCGCTGTCCGCGCTCGGCGATTCTCCGGCAGCCATGCATTTACGGATTCGCGTCGATGCTGCAGACCTGCTGCTCTCTGCGCAGGATCGCCGCTACAGCGGGCAGATCGAGCTGGCCGTTGCCGGCTACACCGATGACGGGCCGCAGGAACTGGTCCCTCCCGCTCCCATCGATTTAACGATCACGGAGGAGGAACGCGACAGGTACTTCAAAGACGGTCTCGAGTTGACCAGGGACCTCTCCCTCGACGGCAGAATTCGCGCGATGCGCATCTTCCTGGTCAACCGGCGCTCAGGCGCCAGCGGGTCCCTGACCATTTCCTTGGCTGCAAGCAGTGACACTGCCAGCCAAACCCCGCCCAGTTGATCCGCGTACTGCGCACAGCAATGGGCGTTGGCGGCCTGCCAGCACCTTTAACGTCGAAATGCCATCCGCCAGCACGCGAATCGGGCGCGAACCTCGCTCGGGACAAAATGGTCTCCCGCCCCTGAGATACAACCTGCGGCTCGGCGCACACGCGAGCAGCGTCGTGCGCGATCGGCCGCGAGAGTGCCCTTGTTCTCGACGGCGGTGTAGCCCGAGACTGTCGGCAGCGGGGAGACGCAGGCACATGCGGCCACGCTGTCGATCAGCGTGAGGGCCCAGCTATCTGGACCGTGCCCATCGGATTGAGCAGCTGCGGGCACGGGCTCTTCCGGACGTCAAGGACAACTTCCTCGAATCGCTGGATAAAGAGGGTCGGGAGTGAACATCCAGAACATATTACGTACGGCCCGCAGTTCGTGAGCTATACCCAGGCGCACTTCCGCACCACCGACCCGGCCGGCAAGCGCATGATCGCGAATCGCTACCTGGAATCGCCAAGCAGGAGCGCACGAAAGCCCGCCTGGTGACGGCGCGCGCTAAGGTTAAGCGGCTGGGGCGGCCGTGGAAGGTGTTTAACCCGAACGCAATCAGAGTGTCAGGTACACATGACCGCTCGTTCCAGCGTATGCTATTGGTTTCGAGGATAGGAATTGCGAACAATCTCGAAGAAGACGAAGTATGCGCTGGATGCGCTCTACGTGCTGAGCCGGCACTACGGCAAAGGGCCCACGCGTGTCCATACGGTGGCGGACGACGAATCTATCCCGCTCAAGTTCCTGCAGGCCATATTGTTGGAGCTGCGAAATCGGGGTTTAGTGACGAGCAAGAAGGGCCCCGTCGGTGGGTTTGAGCTGAGCCGGCCGCCGGCGGATATCACGGTGGGATCGGTTATCCGAATGATCGAAGGTCCGTTGGCGCCACTGCCTTGCGCGCGGGAAACCAATTATCGTCGCTGCGACGAGTGTAAGGATGAGCTAACCTGCGGAACGCGCATCGTGATGCGGCGCGTGCGCGACGCCATGGCGCACATCCTGGACAGTACTACACTGGCGGACGTGATTCACGAAGTGGATAGGGCCAAGGAGTTGGAAGCGCGAGGCGTCACCGTGGCCGTCAATATCTGACCGGGCAGAATAGGGCCGTCGAAACAGGTGACGCAGTTAAAACCGGCCTGCCACAAAACACGCGTAGTTGAACACCCGGGACAAGAATCACTTCCGGCATCGCCGGACTCGTCCCAATAAATACAGTCCGCCTTTGGCTTAGGCAAAAACCGACGACGCGGCGGCGAATTCGCTTTACGATTCCTCACGGTGGTGTTTTCCGCTCGGCGAGCATCTTCCCGTAGGCATCCAGGAGTTGCCTTCGGGCCTTCTTGCCTAGGGGCTCGGGCAGTTCGGTAGGCCGGTAATGACGGCAGAGGTCTATCGTCTTGCGGAGGCTCTCGGTAAACTCGATGCAAGGCGGGCAGCCAGCAAGGTGAGTCTCGATCTCCTGGCAGGCGTCGGGTGGAAGCTCCAGGTTCAGATACTCCGACAGCAGTGAAAAGATCTCCTTGCATTTCTCATGGCGTTCGTGCGATTCCATCTCATCCGCCTCATGTGTCAGTGGCAAGAGCCGGCATTCGGCCATCGGTCCGCAGATATTCATCCAGCATTTGGCGGACGGCCAAACGGGCGCGATGCAAGCGCGTCTTGACGACATCCTCCGTCAGATCGAGGATCTGGGCGGTCTCGATCGTGGATAATTCCTCCACATCCCGCAGCAAGATTACGGCCCGATAGTTTTCCGGCAGGGCGCTGATTGCGCCATCCAGCACTGCCTTCAATTCCGATTGCAGGACCTGACGATCGGGCAATCGGGACCAATCGGCGATTTGGAGCCTGACGTGGCCGCCCTCGTGGTCCATCGCTGGGAGGAAGCCGTCGAGCGATAGCTCCTGCGTTGGCGCGAACACGCTCTTCCGCCGCTTCATCAGGCAGGCGTTCTTGGCGATTCGAAAAACCCATGGACGCACGCGCTCGGGTTCGCGGAGATCTTCGAAATTCTCGAACACTTTGAGCAATGTCTCCTGCGCCACTTCCTCGGCATCTTCGCGCTGCCCGCACATCAGCCAACTGTAATGGAAGATCTTGGTCCGGAAATGTTCCACAAAGCGGTCAAACGCTTCTGGCTTTCCAGCAATCAATTCCCGCGCGAGTTCAACTTCGTTTTCGCGTTCCAAAGCCCGGCCCGCTTCTAATTGTAGCGGGCTTGGCGATGTGCTAGACCGGTGCCAGCACCGCCTGATTGACCGCGATTTCGATGTGCGGCAATCCCAACAGCGTGTTGTGAATCAAACATGCTTTTACGGCGCGCAGGATGCCCGCTTGATGACGATCGTCCAGGCCGGGGGCCGTCACCTCGATCCGGAAAGACGCCAGGCGGGCAGGCTGCGTTGCTTTCTCCGCGTTAACGCGCACCTCTAAGTCGCCGGCAGGCAATCCCCGCGTCTTCAAGTACTGTGCGGCGTAATAAGCGGCGCACGTCGCCAGCGACGCCAACAGGAATTCCGGCGGCGACATGCCTTCGTCCGAGCCGCCGTTATCGAGAGGCAGATCGCAAATCACCCGATGGCCGCGTGCCGCGACTTCGAACTTCGAATTCCCGAGATAGTGAGCCGATACTTCCATGAAATCTCCCTTGCTGCCTCATAATGATGCAAGTGCCCCGAAAAGGTGACGCCAGGTGACGCACTGTCACCTGCACGCGCCAACTGCATCCTGGAAACCAGAAGCAATGAAGAAAATACTGCTCGTGCTGGTCTTGTGGTCGGTGCCGGGTGGGGCACAAGACGCAATGTCGCTAAAAGACGCAGTCCGCCTGGCGCTGGAGAAGAATAAGTCCATGGAGGCCTCCGTCGCCGCACGCAAGGCGGCGGAAAGCCGCATCGCCGAGGCCCGGGGCGGCTACTTGCCGAAGGTCAACTATTCCGAATCCTGGGCCCGCAGCGACAATCCGATTTTTGTATTCTCCTCTTTGCTGACGCAGCACCAATTCGGCGAGCAGAACTTCCAGATTGGGCCGCTGAACCGCCCCGATTTCCTGAATAATTTCCAATCGCAAATCACGGCGGACGAAACGGTCTACGACGGGGGTCAGACCAGGCACGCCCTGCGCTCGGCCGAGTTGACGAAAGACCTCGCCAGCGAGGAGGGCCGGCGCACCCAGATGGAAGTGATCGCCACCGTGATCCAATCCTATCACGACAGCCTTTTGGGCGTGGAACAACTCAATGCCACCAACCAGGCCATGCGTTCGGCGGAGGCCGACCTCGACCGTGCCCAAGCGGTCCGGGCCGCGGGGATGTCCACCGATGCCGACGTGCTCTCCATCCGCGTGCATCTGGCCGGTGTCCGCGAGCAACAGATCCGGCGCGCGGCCGATCTCGACGTGGCTCGCGCGGCGCTGAACGACGCGCTGGGTCTGCCGCTGGACACGCCCCACACTCTGAGCATGCGGCTCGCGCCCCTGAATCTCCCGCCGGGTCTGCTGACGGATTATGAAAGGAATGCTGTCGCGGGCAGACCCGAGGCGCGTCTGGCAATACTGGCCACCAGCCGGGCCGGGAACCAGGTGGCCGCGGCGCACGGCAGCCTTCTGCCGCAGGTAAACGTTCACGCCGCGTTCGAGGCCGACCGGCAGAGCTTCTACGATAAGGGAGGCGCAAACTGGCTGGTTTCGATCGGGCTGCGCTGGAACCTGTTCAACGGCTTTAGCGACAAGGCGCGCATCGAGGAAAGCCGGTTCGCGCTGCGCCGAAGCGAGGCCGAGCGGGAGCGCGCCAGTTCCGCCATACGGCTTCAGGTTCGCCGGGCGTACGCCGATCTCTCCGCCGCCGAGCAGCGCATCGAGGTGGCAAAGGCGTCCGTCGCGGAGGCGGAAGAAAGTCTGCGCATCACGCAGAACCGCTACGCAAGCGGTATGAGCAATGTTACCGACCTGCTTCGCACCGAGACGGCAGTGCTCGAAGCGCGGACCCGGCACTTGACCGCCATACACGACCAGCGCATTTCCGCTGCAATGCTGGAACTGGCGGCCGGCACGCTGACGGTGGATTCGGAAGTTCTGAACGAGGGATCTCGATGACGAAGACTTTCCTGGTATTGGTTCCGGCCGCGATCTGGCTGGCGGGGTGCGGCAGCGCGCCGCCTGAGAAGCGCGACGGCTCATTGGTACCCGCGATCGCCGTGTCCACGATGACGGCAGCCATCGAGGCATGGCCTCAGACCTATGAGGCGGCGGGTACGGTGCGTGCCCGCACGTCGGCTGTGATCTCCGCGAAGTTGATGAGTTACGTGCGCGAAGTGAAGGTGCAGGCCGGCGACCGCGTTCGCGAAGGCCAGACGCTGGTGACGCTCGATACGCGCGATCTGGACATCGGTTCGCGCCGCGCAGAAGCCGCCCGCGAGGAAGTTCGTACTGCGGTGCCCGAGGCAGATGGCGCCGTCGAGGCCGCGATGGCCAATCTCGACCTGGCGCAGGTGACGCATGGCCGCATGCAGGACCTCTTTCAAAAAAAGTCGATCTCGAACCAGGAGTTCGACGAGTCGTCGGCCAGGCTCAAAGCCGCGCAGGCGGCCTATGAGATGGCACAGGCGCGGCGTATCCAACTGAACTCCAAGCTCGCACAAGCAGATCAGGAGGTGCGCGCCGCCGACGTGACGCGCAGCTACGCCGAGGTGCTGGCGCCCTTCGCCGGCGTGGTGGTCTCCAAGTCGGTCGATCCCGGAAGTCTCGCCCAACCCGGCGTGCCGCTGTTGACCATCGAACGCGAAGGCGCCTTCCGCCTCGAAGCGCAAGTGGAAGAGGCTCACCTGGGGGCCGTTCGGGTGGGCCAGCCGGTCTCGGTCGCCTTGGACGGCGTTGATCGCACGCTCGATGCACGGCTCTCCGAAATCGTGCCGGCGGTGGATGCGGCCTCGCGGGCTTACACCGTCAAGATCGATCTGCCTGCGCTGACGGCGATTCGGTCGGGCCTCTTCGGTCGCGCGACTTTCCAACTCGGAAGCCGGCCGCTGCTGGCGATTCCCGCAAGCGCAGTCACCGAGCGCGGTCAACTGCAATCGGTGCTCATTGCGGACAACGGCATCGCCCGCACGCGCCTGATCACGGCTGGACAGAAAGTCAAAGACCGGGTTGAGGTGCTGTCCGGCCTTACCGCCGGTGAGAAGGTGATCTTCCCGGTTCCGCGAGGCCTTTCCGACGGATCCCGAGTGGAGGTTCGGCCGTGAACGGGCAACGGACCCTCGGTCCCGCGGGAAAGTTCGCCCGCGCCTGGATCGGGTCGAAACTGACGCCGCTGGTGATCGCCGGCTCCCTGCTGTTGGGAGCTTTCGCGGTGTGGAAGCTGCCCCGCGAAGAAGAGCCGCAGATCATCGTCCCGATGGTGGATATCTTCGTCCGCATGCCGGGTGCGTCGGCGCGTGAAGTCGAAGAGCGCGTCACCAAACCGATGGAGAAGCTGTTGTGGGAGATCCCGGGCGTGGAGTACATCTACTCGACCTCCAGCCCCGGCATGTCCACGGCCATCGTGCGCTTCCTGGTTGGGCAGGACGAAGAGAAGAGCATTGTGCGGCTGAATCAGAAGCTCAACGCGAATCTGGACCTGATCCCGCCCGGAGCGTCCCCTCCGTTGGTGAAGCCGCGCTCCATCGACGACGTACCCATTCTGGCGCTCACCTTCTGGAGCAAACGGTATGGCGATTTCGAGCTGCGCCGCATCGCCGCGCAAGTGGATGACACCATCAAGCAGACGCCGGACGTTTCGGCCGTGGCTCTGATCGGCGGCCAGCGCCGCGAGATTCGCATTACGCTGGACCCAACCCGCCTCGGCGCTTACAACCTATCACCGTTGCAGGTGGCGGGAGCGTTGGGCCTTTCGAACCGCCGGCTGCCGTCGGGTGAATTTGCGCGCGGCAATCGGCAGTATCTCCTGGAGACCGGCCAGTTCCTGCGCACCGCCGAGGACGTGCGCAACGTGGTGGCCGGAGTGACGAATGACAAACCCATCTTCGTGCACGATGTCGCGGAGGTGACCGATGGCGGCGAGGAGCCGTCCCAATACGTGCGCTTCTCCGACGGCAAGGGTTTCTACCCGGCGGTAACCATCGCCGTTTCGAAGCGCAAGGGAACCAATGCCGTCACCGTGGGTGAGGACGTTCTGCATCGCCTCGAGCCGTTGTGCGGCGCAGTCGTCCCATCCGGCGTAGAGATGACCATCACCCGGAATTACGGGGACACCGCCAAAGAGAAATCGAACGAACTTTTGTGGCACATGCTGATCGCCGTGATTGGGGTGAGCGTCTTGGTCGCTATTACCTTGGGCCTGCGCGAATCGCTCATCGTATTTATCGCGATCCCGGTCACGCTGGCACTGACCCTCACCGTTTTCTATCTCTATGGCTACACGCTGAACCGGATTACGCTGTTCGCCCTGATCTTCTCCATTGGCATCCTGGTGGACGACGCCATCGTGGTGGTGGAGAACATCGTACGCCACTGGCGGATGCCGGCCAATCGCGCCCGGCCGCCATTCGAGGTCGCCATCGAGGCGGTGGACGAAGTCGGAAATCCCACGATTCTGGCCACGCTGGCCGTGGTCGCCGCGATTCTGCCGATGGCCTTCGTCGGAGGGTTGATGGGACCGTACATGCGGCCCATCCCGATCGGCGCCACCTCCGCGATGCTTTTCTCGTTGCTGGTGGCCTTCATCGTGACACCATGGGCCGCCGTGCGCATCCTCAAGCCGGGCGGGCACCAGCAGGGCGAGCGCGAGGACTTCGTTACACGGCTGTACCGGCGCTTCATGGGCAGCCTGCTGCACCGCGCGATCCTGCGCTGGAGCTTCCTCGGAGGCGTGGTGTTCCTGCTGCTGGCCGCCGTCTCGCTGTTCTACTTCGGATTCGTCAAGGTGAAGATGCTGCCGTTCGACAACAAGAGCGATTTCCAGGTGATCGTCGACATGCCCAACGGCACCACGCTCGAAGAAACGGCGCGGGTGACGCAGTTGCTCGCCGAAGAGACGCAGAAGCAGCGTGAGGTGGTCAACGTCGCCACTTATGTGGGCACGGCGTCGCCCTACAACTTCAACGGACTGGTGCGTCACTACTACCTGCGCCGCGGGCCGAATGTCGCGGATATTCAGGTGAATCTGCTGCCGAAGGGCGCGCGCGATCTGCAAAGCCACGAGATCGCCAAGCAGGTGCGCCAGCGCATTCAGCCAATCGCCGAGCGCTTTGGAGCGCGCATCAAGGTGGCCGAAGTGCCGCCCGGTCCCCCGGTGCTCGAGACGCTGGTCGCGGAAGTGTACGGTCCGGCGATGGACCGAAGGATCGCGCTGGCGCGGCAAATCCGGAATCTGTTTCAGCAGACCAAGGGCGTCGTGGACGTCGATTGGTACGTGGAAGACGATCAAGCGAAGTACAGCTTGTCCGTCGACGAGGAAAAAGCGGCCATCAATGGGATCTCCGAGGACGATATAGCACGCGCCATGCAGGTGGCCTCAGCCGGTTACGAGGCTGGCCTCCTGCATCAAGATGCGGAGAAGGAGGATGTCCCGCTGACAATACGACTGGACCGCGCCACGCGGTCCGATCTCGATCGCATCCGAGGCCTCAAGATCGGCGGGCGCAACGGACGCCAGGTGGCGCTCGGGGAACTGGTGCATGTCGAGAAGGCCATCGAGGACAAGAGCATCTATCACAAGAACCTGATGCCGGTGACCTACGTGATAGCCGATATCGCGGGAGAGATCGAGAGCCCGGTTTACGCGGTTCTGAAGCTTGGCCCGGAGATCGATAAAATCCGGATTCCGGAAGGCTACCAGATCGAGCAGCACATGGCGGCGCTGCCTTCCGATCCCGGCCGCTATTCGATGAAGTGGGATGGCGAGTGGCACATCACGTACGAGGTCTTTCGCGACCTGGGCATCGCGTTCGCGGCGGTGCTGATTCTGATCTATGGGCTGGTGGTCGGCTGGTTCCAGTCATTCCTGACGCCGCTGATCATTATGGCCGCGATCCCCTTTTCGCTGGTCGGCATTCTGCCAGCGCACGGCCTGCTGCATGCCTTCTTCACGGCCACTTCGATGATCGGCTTCATTGCCGGGGCGGGCATCGTGGTGCGGAACTCGATCATCCTGGTGGACTTCATCGAGCTACGCCTGGCCGAGGGCATGCCGCTGGACGCAGCCGTGATCGATGCGGGAGCGGTTCGCTTCCGTCCCATGATGCTCACCGCCGCCGCCGTGGTGGTTGGCTCTTCGGTGATCCTGTTCGATCCCATTTTCCAAGGCTTAGCCATTGCGCTGATGGCCGGCGAGATCGCCTCGCTGTTGCTTTCGCGCATGACTGTTCCAGTTCTGTACTATCTGTTCAACAAGAGAAGGAAGGTCGCATGAACATAGATCGTTACCTCCGTATGATCGCAGGCGTGTTCGTCATGTTCACCCTTGCGCTGGGCTATTGGGTGAACCCGTATTGGTATCTGTTCACGGCATTCGTCGGACTAAACCTGTTCCAGTCGGCTTTTACAAACTGGTGTCCGATGATGGTTGTTCTTCGGAGGTTGGGTGTCCGAGCTAACTGAGATCATACTCAATTCGCGATACGTCTGCCGAAAGCCCGAATCCTCGCACCGGACGCTTGTGCCTACCCAAACCCCGTCTGAACCTGACGAGGTTTTCGCTACGTCACACAGGGACATCGGGCGGGCAAGGCATGTTATCGTATGACAGCGAGACACCCCTATCGGTCCAGCCCATGACCGCCTGAAATGCGTCATGCAGACAGCACAGGAGCATCGTGCTCGGAACCTGGATACACCGCCAGATCGGACGTTCGATGCCGAGGAGCGTGATCTTCAGTTGGTAAATGGACGGCTTGGCGGTCGGGGCAGGCATGACCCAGTTGCTACGACATCAGCGCAATCTATGGATGAGGACGATCATGATCTCTAGGGCAATGAGTAAGCTGAAACCTTTAATGTTATTCCTCGCCAGCCACTCAGGGAGATAGATGTCGAAATTGGCTTTCCTGTCCATAGTGTACTTCGCCATCACGTCAGTGAGCGGGCAGTGCCAGGAGTTCACCGCAATTACGACGATTTCACTGCCAAGTAGAGTTACGGAAACAACAAACCACGTATTGAAACTACCGACGAATGCCCAATAGAAGGCTGTGACATTGGCGATGGCCATGACGATCCAGATAATCGTATGGACAGTCTTGAGAAAGGTTAGCATTCGTCCTTCGGCGTTGCCGAATCGCCCCTCCCGCGTGCCGATCTATGGTCCCAGACCGGACAATGTTCGCATTGGACACAGTATCGTAGCACTATCGACAGCGGTTGGCGATTCAGCGGATCAAGATTGACTACGCCGACCAAAGTGATCGCAAGAATCGGTCACAAGCTACCCCCACATCCTTCACGGCACTCGTTTGGTCCCTCCCCATCCGACAAGCCGCCAAGGAAGATGGCGACGACAAGTGAGAAAATCGAATCACAGTGCCCCTTCCCCACTTTGAAGCGATGCCATTGAAAATTCTTCGTGAGCCATTCGATAACCCAGACTGGCAGGTTGAAATCAAGTACGATGGATTCCGGGCGCTGGCCTATATTGAGCATGGTTCCGTTCGGCTCGTCTCCCGCAAAGGGAACGTCTACAAATCCTTTGACGCCCTCTGCAACAACATGGCCGAGTGCATCCGAGTTGAGAATGCGATCCTGGACGGCGAGATTGTTCAGCTTGTCTGCGGTCGCTCTTGGCGCCGGAAGGCGCGAAGGTCTCCCGATAGCGCGCTGCAGTGGTGGGTGGACCGGGAACAATACCAGGTGCGGGGTACTTGGTAAGCATATACACCAGCGGCCCACGAGTCTGCTCCAGAATCACCGCGATGGGCTGGCCGCCAAAACGCTGCCGCAGATTGGCCGCCCACACCTCCACCGCTTCCGGGGTGCTGTCCAACTCCCCGTCCTCCGCCTGCCGGCTGCCCGCCGGGAGGAGTCGCCAGAAATTCTTCTGGTCGGCCCAGTCCATGGCGGCAGACGCGGCCCATTCCGGTTCCGACAACGCTGCTACTGCATGCGACATGTTGCCAATCCTCCTTTCTGGAACCGGCAGGTCCTGGCTCCTAACGAAAGCCTTATAGGAGTCTAGGAGCAGACGTCTTCTGAGTATTCGGAACAACCCGTCGGGCAAGGTCTGACAAACAGCCCTGGTAGCTGTGGCATTCGTAGCCTCGCGCGGAACGTAGAATCTGCAAGTTGCAGATTCCGGAGGGTGGTAGCGGGTTCGAATCCATCCCTCACCGTCCCACCCTCCTATCGCCTCCTACCCTGCGCAAGAATCGCTGCACGATAATTGTCCGCAACAAACTGAATCTAATAGTGTTACGAGACTCCACTGTGACACCTGGATGCCCTGACGGCGTCGACGATCAAAGTGTCACTAGTTTGTCACTACAGCCGGGTCAAAACGCGTGAAATCGAGTGAAATCAGGTGAGATCGAACACGGCCACAAGTCTTTGGCTGGCAAGAGGTTATCTTGTATTTTGTGCTACCTGCAAAAATGGCCGAAACGGTTTTCAAGACCGCCGCCTTCAACCACTCGGCCATTCCTCCGTTTTTTATCTTACCCGATTTCATTGTGTTAAGGCTGCGAAGGAACAGTCGCTCGCCCGAGTGCTCGCCCCGAGTACTTGACCCCGGCAAAAAGGTCGGTGTACCCGGCGGCCGGCCAGCAGGCTAAAATGATGAAAGATCCGAAACGGCCTCGCAAGATTACGCCGCCCGTTCCAGAGCCTCTGGCGACCTTCGGAAAACTGCGGAGATGGAATGACCTTTTGCTTAGGAATCACTGTTGAAGATGGGCTGGTCGGCCTCGCCGACACACGAGTACTTTCAGGCAGTGAATCGTTGGTTGCAAAGAAAGTGGCCACTTATCAGGGGCCCGGCTTCTCGTTCTTTATCATGATGTCGGGCCTGCGCTCTTTGCGGGACAAGGCTCTCCTTTATTTTGAAGAGGACTATACGCGCAAGATCGAGGCGCGCGACCGGCTCTTCAAGGTCGTGAACCTCTTTGCGGGCGAGGTGCGCCGGCTGGCGGAGGAAGAGGGACCGTCGCTACGCCAGGCCGACTTCAACTTCAATATTCACGCTTTGGTGGGAGGGCAGATGTCGGCGGACTCGGCGCACCAGTTGTTCCTGGTTTATCCGGAGGGCAACTGGGTGGAGATTGGCCCCGACACGCCATACCAGATTATCGGAAATTCCGGTTTCGGCAAGCCGATTCTCGAACGCTCGCTGACTCACGACGATGCGATTCTCTATGCCTTTAAGCTCGGCATTCTGGCGTTCGACGCGACTCGTCTGTGCGCGGCAAATGTCGATTTCCCAATCGATCTGCTCCTTTATACACGGGGGAGTTTCGACCTGGTAGAACACCGCTTCGAACGCAAAGATCTGGTACAGATCTCAGACTGGTGGCAGGAACGGATGCGGTGCGCCGTAAACGAACTACCCTCCGAATGGGTCGAGAAAGCCTTCTCAAAACTAGCGGGAAGAAAGCAGCGCGTGCCTAACTCGTAGTTTCCGAAAGCGGCATCACGTCGACCGCCACGCGCAATTCATGCCTGGCGCCGCCGAGGAGGACACCGTAGATGGGACTGACATCGCTGTAATCGCGGCCCCATGCCACGGTGATATGACCGTCCGAGGTTACGCAATTGTTAGTGGGATCGAAGTCCACCCATCCGGTCCCGGGGCACCATGCCGAGCACCATGCATGCGAGGCATCCGCGCCTATCAAACGTGGGCGGCCTGGTGGCGGCATAGTGCGCAAATAGCCGCTGACGTAACGTGCCGGCAGGCCGAGGGAACGCAGGCACCCGATCTGGAGGTGCGCGAAGTCCTGGCACACGCCGCGGCGCTTTTCGAAAAACGTCTGTACCGGGGTCGCGACCTCGGTGGCCTTCTTGTCAAAGCGGAAATCCCGGTGGATCCTGCGCGTGAGGTCGAGTACCCCCGCCAGTAGCGGACGCCCTTCAGGAAACGACTGACGCGCATATTCGGCCAACGCCGGACTGGACCCCACGCGGGGGGTGTCGAAAACGAACTGCCAGGCGTCTAGAATATCGTCACTGGGCTCGCCTGCCAGAGCGTTCGGAACGGTCTCCCAGGGAGGAGTTGCGGAAAAGTCCGGTGGTTCGATGGCAGTCACTTCCAAGGTACTGTCGGCCTCCACCACCAGGCACTCGTGCGCTTCGTGCAGTGTGAAGCTGGTCAGGGTGTTGCCGAAGTAGTCGGCGTGGGTGGGGGTGGCCGTCGGCGCGGGCAGGATCGTCAAGCGGCTTTCCCGGCACGTTTGTTTCTGAAGACTGCGCGGAGTCAGTCGTACGATGTGATGCGATACGGAGACCGGATCCTCGTAGTCATACGTGGTTTTATGGCGCACGCGATAGGTCACGCCGTTCGCTCCAATTCGGCGTGACTGAAATAGATATTGGTGATAGCATCCGACAAAGCCGGCAGGGCCGCGCCCAATTCGCCGAGTAGCTTGTGCAACGGCTCGCGGCGGCCGCCTTCGCCAGGCTGGCACAGCATACGGATGTCGGCGCGAAATAAGTTCGCGGCCGCTTCTTCCAGGCATCGCTGTTTCGCAACTGGCCATCCGGCCCCCAAAGGCCGGGCGGATAACCATCGGCAATGCTCCAGCAGGTCCTGCAACTGGAAGGCCAGCGAGCGCGGATTGGCGTCATCGCACATCACCAAGTCCAGCACGGGCGCGGCCTGCAGCACCGTAAAGTAGCGCGACCGGTAGGTCATGGAACTGTCGGCGACCTCCAGCAACATCTCGAGAGTGGGCCATGTCCGCGAGCTTAGAGGCACGACGATGGCGCGAAAGAGATCCACCAGTTGAATACATCGCTCGATGCGCCTTCCCAGACTGAGAAAATGCCAGCCAGGGCCGCGGGTGATGTTTTCCATCTCGATGCCGCGCATGGCGGCCAGGATTCCGATCGAGCGATTCAGCACGGCGAGCGCCTCGCCGCTTGAGGCATAGCCCCAGGGTGAACTGTGTGCCGCGCCGAACTGGTTCACGACGCGCAGCATGTCGCTCGAAAGCCTGTCGCGGACGTGCGCGGCCGCCCGCGCGGCGCGACTCAGGTTCGCGGTCAGGCTGTCGCTGCGCTGCTCTTCAAAAATCAGAGAAAGGATTTCCTGCTCCAGGTCTCTCCATCGGTCCAGGTGGCCTTGGGGATCATCCTCCGACAGACGCGAGTGAGGCGACGCCAGGCACTCGTACAACGTCATTATCGAATCCCATTCCGCCGAGCCGGACGCCCCGGATTCGCCAGTGAGGCGGACCAGAATGCAGCGCAAGACGCGCGCGAGGTGCTCCGACCGTTCCGCGTAGCGGCCCAACCAGAAGAGGTGGTCGGCCGCGCGGCTGCGCAGATCACTGCCCTCCCCGCGGTTTAGGTCGAGCGGTTGATCGGGTGGACGGCGCAGAGTGACTACGTCCACCGGTCCGTTCGAAAGCACCCAGGTATCCTTGCTGCCACCGCCGCGCTGCATGGAGACCACAGGCGAGTCGAGCGCAGGAGAGACGCGGGCGAGGCCGCCAGGCATAACCATCCACGAGTCTGCCGATGCAGCCAGAAAGACACGCAGAACCACGCGGCGGGGACTCAACTTGTTTTCGAACCAGACCGGCACGGTCGAGAGGTTCATGATTTCCTGGCCGGCGAACGCGTAGGGACGTTCTTGCAGCCGCGCTACCAAACGCGACCGTTCGTCGCCGGTGAGCTTCCCGCCAAATACCGGCTCCAAACCGTGGGCGGGAAATGCCGGCTTGATCACCAGGTGATCCAGGTTATCGAGTACGGACCTGAGAGGTCCGGGCTGGCCGCACCACCAGGTGGCCACGGAAGGGAGTTGCAAGGACTCTCCGAGCAATTGCCGGCAGAGTTGGGGAAGGAAGGGCATGAAGGCGGGCGATTCGATCAGGCCGCTGCCCAGCGCGTTGGCCACGACCACGTTGCCGGCCCGGACCGCCTCGACCAGACCTGCCACGCCTAGAAAAGAATCGGGACGCAGTTCGATCGGGTCGCAGAAACTATCGTCGACGCGCCGCAAGATGACATCGACCGGTTCGAGACCGTCGAGTGTTTGCAGGAATGCGCGGCTGTCGCGAACCGTTAAGTCGGCTCCCTGAACCAGCGTGAAGCCGAGATAGCGGGCCAGATAAGAGTGCTCGAAGTACGTCTCGTTTAGCGGCCCTGGCGTGAGCAGCGCCACCCGCGGGTTGTCCCGCCGGGAAGGCGCAAGCCGCAGCAGATTATCGCGAAACGAACGAAAAAAGGAGGCCAGCCGTTCCACCTGGAACTCGCGAAACAAGTCTGGAAAGGTCTCCGCAAGGACCGTGCGATTCTCCAGCGCATAACCAGCTCCAGAAGGCGCCTGCGTGCGATCCGAGAGCACCCACCATTGGCCGTCCGGCGAGCGCGCCAAGTCCACGGCGAGCAGGTGCAGATAAGGATGCACCGCGGTGGGCATGCCGTGACAGGCGCGCCAGAAGCCGCGATTGGCGAATACCAGCGCAGGCGGGAGAAGACCGCCGCGCAGGAGTTGTTGCGGGCCGTAGAGGTCGGCCAGGATGTAGTTCAGGAGTCGCGCACGTTGTATCAGTCCTGCTTCAATCCGGCTCCACTCCGCCGGCGGAATCAGAAGTGGAATGGAGTCCAGATTCCATGGGCGATCCATTCCCAGCGGATCGCCGTAGACGTTATAGGTTACTCCGTTTTCGCGAATTCGCTGGCGGGCGATTTTCCAGCGGTGGGCCAGTTCCTCGCCACCCAGCGCCGACATCGCCCCGATGAAGGTATTCCAGTACGGCCGGAGCACGCCGGGGGCGACAGACATTTCGTCATACGCGCCTTCCGCCTGGCGATAATCGGCGCTGAGCAGGGGCGATTCGAGTGTTTCACCGGCAACGCTCATAAGGTGCTTTAACCCTTGCGCCGCAAATCCAACGTCAGCGGGAACTCCGGATTACGCTCCTCTGGCGGCACCACCATCATACCCGGAGTGTGGCCCGTATCTCTAAAGCGGGCCAGACGGCGGCTCTCCGCCTCCTGCGCGTTGACCGGGAACTGCTCGTTGGCGCGCCCGCCCGGATGCGCCACATGATACGTGCAACCCCCGACCGAGCGTCCGGACCAGGTGTCGACGATATCAAAGACCAGGGGTGTGTGCACCGGGATGTTTGGATGCAGGCAGGAGGGCGGCTGCCAGGCGCGATAACGCACTCCAGCCACGAATTCGCCCGCCTCATCGGTGGACTGCAGCGGCACGCGGCGGCCCTTGCAGGCGACTACGAAACGGTCGCCGGTCATGCCGGACACCTTCACCTGCATCCGCTCGACGGACGAGTCCACATTGCGGACCGTGGCGGCGCCGGAGGCTTCTTCACCCAGCACGTGCCACGGCTCCAGGGCGCGGCGCAGTTCCAGGTGGATGCCGCGCGTAGTTATCGATCCGATTTGCGGAAAGCGAAACTCGAAGTGGGGGGCAAACCATTCGGTTTGGAAATCGTACCCGGCTTCGCGCAGGTCCGCCATCACCTCCTCCCAGTCGCGTTGAACGTAATGCGGCAGCATAAAGCGGTCGTGCAAAGTGGTTCCCCACCACGTGAGCTTGCGGTGGTAAGGGGTTTCCCAGAAATACGCTGTAAGCGCGCGCACCAGCAATTGTTGCGTGAGGCTCATTTGCGCGTGCGGCGGCATTTCGAACGCGCGCAGCTCGACCAGGCCGAGTCGCGATCCGCTGGCATCGGGCGAGTAGAGCTTGTCGATGCAGAACTCGGCGCGGTGCGTGTTGCCTGCCAAATCGGTCAGCAGGTGCCGGAAGACGCGATCAGCCAGCCACATAGGACTCGGGGGAGAGTCTTTGTCGGGGATCTGGTCGAAGGCAATCTCGAGCTCGTAGATGGAATCGGTACGCGCCTCGTCCACCCGGGGGTGTTGGCTGGTGGGGCCAATAAACAATCCGGACAAGAGATACGACAGAGAGGGGTGATTGTGCCAGTAACCGACCAGACTGCGCAACAAATCGGGGCGCCGCAGGAAGGGACTGTCTTCCGGAGTAGGGCCGCCGATCACCACGTGGTTGCCGCCGCCCGTGCCGGTGTGTTGTCCGTCCAACATGAATTTCTCGGTGCCCAAACGGCTCTGGCGCGCGAGTTCGTAGAGCGCGGTGGTATTGGCGGCCAGTTCGTCCCAGGATGCCGCGGGTTGGATGTTGACTTCGATGACTCCGGGATCGGGGGTCACTTTCAGCACCGCGATGCGCGGATCCGAGGGAGGCGCGTAACCTTCCAGCATGACGGGCATTTTCAGGTAAGCCGCGGTATCTTCGATGGCGGCCACAAGATCCAGATAGTCGGCCAGATACTCGACCGGCGGCATGAAGACGACGAGTTTGCCCTGGCGCGGCTCCACGCAGAGGGCGGGACGTGAGATCCAGGCCGCGGATTCGCCCTTCTTAGGCGGTGCGGCCTTATCGGCGTCGGGCACGGGTTCGTCTGGGCCTGGGGGTGCGTTGAATAGGTCGTGCCGGCGCTCCGGCTTCACTGGCAGGCGCGCACGTTTTTCGAAGGGATCCGGTTCGTAGGAATAGATCACGTCTTCCGGTTTGGTCCACGGCAGCGATTCGAGCGGCAAACGGTATCCCATAGACGAATCGCCAGGGATCAGGAACATGCGCTCCGCGGCGAGAAACCAGGGCTGGCTGGTCCATCGCGGCGTGCCGGTACGTGTCGGAATCCGCCGCAAGGGAAGAACGTAGCCGGCGGGTTGATCCAGCCCGTGTTCGAATATGCGCGCCACCCCGGCACGTTCGATCGGATCCGCAAGCTTGGAATCGAGCGGATCGACGTTGACCGGCAGCTTGCGTTCTTTCCACAGGTAATAGAAGGCGTCCTCGTAAGCCGCGATGGTGAAAGCCGCGCTTACCTGCAGACGCCGCGCGAGGGCTTCCAGAAACTGCCGCGCGTGCTCCGCTGTGTAATGGTAATCTTTACCGTCCGCGGCGATCAGGCAGACATCTTCCCAAATGGGCACGCCGTCCTTCCGCCAGTGGCAGCCGAATGCCCAGCGCGGCAGCGGCTCACCTGGGTACCACTTTCCCTGTCCGAAATGCAGCAATCCACCGGGCGCAAAACGTTGGCGCAGCCTGCCCAGCAGTTCGATGGCGCGCTGGCGTTTCATGGGACCTAACGCGGCGGTGGTCCATTCCGGGCTGTTGGCGTCGTCCAAAGAAACGAAAGTCGGCTCGCCACCCATGGTGAGCCGCACGTCGCCCTCGCGCAGATCTGCATCCACCTGATGGCCGAGCCGTTCGATGGCTTGCCACTGTTGAGCCGTGTAGGGCTTGGTGACGCGCGGCGATTCGTAGATTCGCGCGACCGTCATCTCGTGACTGAACTCGGTGTTACAGGGATCCAGCAGGCCGGAGATGGGCGCGGCGCTCGAGGCGTCCGGCGTGCAGGCCAGTGGAATGTGGCCCTCTCCCGCCAGCAGCCCCGATGTGGGATCGAACCCGACCCAGCCGGCGCCGGGAAGGTAGACCTCGGTCCACGCGTGCAGGTCCGTGAAGTCGGCGGTGGGACCGGATGGTCCCTCGAGCGGCTTGACGTCCGCGACCAGTTGAATCAGATAGCCGGAAACGAAGCGCGCCGCGAGCCCCAGATGGCGCACGAGCTGCACCAGGAGCCATGCGGAATCCCGGCAAGAGCCACACCGCAATTCGAGCGTTTGCTCGCAGGTCTGAATGCCAGGCTCCATGCGGATGACGTAGCCGATTTGGTTCTGCACCATTTGATTGAGGCCGACCAGAAAGTCCATGGTGCGGGCGCCACTCCGCGGCACCATTTCGAGAAATGCGGAAAGCAGCGGGCCGGCGGGCTCGATTTCGAGAAATGGCCGCAGCTCGCGAGCGGCCGAAGCGTCGTACAAAAACGGGTATTGCTCCGCGTAGGGCTCCAGGAAGAAGTCGAACGGATTGTATACCGCCATTTCAACCACCAGATCGACTTCCACAGACAACTCCGTGGTGGGCTCCGGGAAGACCAACCGGGCCAGATAGTTGCTTTGCGGGTCCTGCTGCCAGTTAATGAAGTGGTTCTTGGGGAGAACGCGCAACGAATATGCCAGGATCGGCGTGCGGCAGTGCGGGGCGGGACGCAGCCTGACGATTTGAGGTCCGAGAGTTATGCGCCGGTCATACTGGTAGCGGGTCCGATGGTGAAGCGCGACGTGAATGGCCATGTGATCTGGGCGATGCCTGCCGGTTACTGTTGTTGCTGCTGCTGTTGCTGGGCATGCAATTTTTCAGCTTGCAGATCGCTTTGCAGAAATCGGGACCACTCTTCGTCTGCGGCGAACTCTTTGTCGGGAGGCAGCACGGCATCGGAAGGGACCACCCGGACGCGCACCTGCAGTTCGGTTTCCGCGGATCCTTTCATGGTGCCGACACTCGGGGATACATCGGCGTAATCGCGTCCTATTGCGGTGCGAATGTGTCGGCCCCCCACGATCAGGTTGTTGGTCGGATCGAAGCCCACCCAGCCAATACCCGGCAGAAGCGCCTCGACCCAGGCGTGCGTGGCGCCTTCGTCGGAGCGATCGGCATGATCGGGATCGCGATGCAGGTAGCCGCTCACATAACGGCAAGGAATTCGTAAGTTCCTTACCATCGAGATCATAATGTGCGCAAAATCCTGACAAACACCCTGCCGTGACCGGATCGCATCTTCGATGGCCGTATCGACCTCGGTGCTGCGCTGCACGTAGGAAAAGTGATGGTAAAGCTTGCGGTTCAGCGTGGTCAGCAGTTCCAGGGGTTGCCGGCCGTCGCGCCGATCAACCTCCAACTCCTCCGCCAACGCTATGAGTTCGGGCGATGTGCGCGCGTAACGGCTGGGCAGCAGCATGTCCCAGTAATCGTCTCGCTCGATCAGGGCGTCGATTTCGTCCCATGCATCGGGACCCAGCGACTCCGGGAGGGGAGCCGGCGTTTCCACATCGACCAAAGCGTCGGCGATAATCGTGAGTTGCCGGTGCTGCCCCGGAACGTCGAAATGGTGAACGACATTGCCGATGTGATCCTGATATGAGAAAACTCTGACTTGCGGGCTGATGGCCAATTGAAAGGTGAAGCAGCGCTGGGTGTGCTCGCTGCGCGGTTGCATGCGCAATTGCATTACGCTCTGCCAGACGGGACGGCTGTAACGATAACGAGTGAAATGCCGGATCGCGTAAAACATCAAGCCTCCAGGGCCGACTGGATTGGATAATCGATATATGCCTCGTGCACCGCCGCATGCAGGCTCTTGCATTGCTCAATGACACTGTCGAGGTAGCGGTGCAACCCGCCCGCCATAACATCGGCGATTTGAGCGTATGCAAGAAAAGCGCGCAGCCGTCCGGCGATGCGTTCTATCCGCGCCGTCGCGTGTTTGAAAGATGTCCCGGAGATGGCGCCGATGGCAGCGCTCATGCGCTCGACCGCATACCGCACCGAATACGGGAACTCGGGATTCAGGAGCAGAAATTCGGCCATGCAGTCCGGCTTCAGATCGGCCGTGTACACCTTGCAGTACGACTCAAAAGCGGCGCAGCTTGCCAGCAGGCCTACCCAGTCCAGGTCGTCTGCCTGCCCGGCCGTCGAGAAATAGGCATCCAGCAATACCGGCAGTGCACAGGAGCGCTCCATGTACTTGCCTAACTGAATGAACTGCCAGCCTTCGCCGTGATTCATGGTGGCGGCCGTCACACCTTGAAATTGGTAGGCGCCCTCGCGCACGGCAGCCACCAGCCGCAGCGGATCGGAATCCGTCTCCACAAGGGTATCGGTCTTAGTCACCTGATGATACAAACGGTTCAAGCGCTCCCACATCTCCGAACTGATCTGTTCGCGAACCTGGCCGGCATTCTCGCGGCTCGTCGCGATGCAGGAAACGATAGAGGACTCGTGTTCGGGGTCGCCGGTGAGCTGGATCATGGCCATTTGCGGATCGATGCCGCCGACAGTGGCGATGCCCAGAGACGCCATGATGCGGTGCCATCTCTCCTCGGCGGAAACTTTCGAAGGATTCAGCATGAGGTTATAGTTCGCTTCGAGCACGCGCGCGCAGTGATCGGCGCGCTCGAAATAGCGGCTCATCCAGTACAGACTATCGGCTACGCGCGAAAGCATCGGAGCACCCCGGCGTTCAATTCTGCAATACCCATGTGTCCTTCGACCCTCCGCCCTGCGATGAGTTGACTACCAAAGAACCCTTGCGCAGAGCCACCCGCGTCAACCCTCCAGGCACGATAGTTACTTTGTCTCCCAGCAGAACGTAAGGCCGCAGATCGACGTGCCGCGGCTCAATGCGGCCATTCATGAAACAGGGAGCAGTCGACAGCGTGAGGGTGGGCTGCGCGATATAGTTTCTGGGATCCGCCATGATGCGATCGCGGAATTCCGCTTGTTGCGAGCGGCTGCTGTGGGGACCGATCAGCATGCCGTAACCCCCGGATTCACCCACTGCCTTTACGACGTATTTCTCCATGTTTTCGCAGACGTGCGCGCGTTGAGCGGGGTCCGTCATCATGAAAGTCTCGACGTTTTCGACAATAGGATCCTCGCCGAGATAGTAGCGGATGATTTTCGGAACGTAGGAATAGATGCCTTTGTCGTCGGCCACCCCCGTACCGAGGGCATTGGCGAGCACCACGTTTCCTGCGCGGTAGGCGTTGAAAAGTCCCGCGACTCCCAAGGCAGAGTCGGGGCGGAAGGCTAGGGGATCGACAAAGTCGTCATCCACCCGGCGGTATATGACATCCACGCGCTGCAGGCCGGAAGTTGTCCGCATGTAGACTTTGTTGTCGTGCACTACCAGGTCGCGGCCCTCCACCAGTTCGATTCCCATTTGCTTGGCCAGGAATGCATGCTCGAAGTAGGCGGAGTTGTAGATGCCCGGTGTAAGTAAAACGATCGTCGAGCGGCCCTCGGGGGCCAGCGAACGAAGGGTGGACAACAGGGCCTGGCTATATTGCTCGATGGGACGCACGCCGCATTTTCGAAAGAGCGTCGGGAAGATCTGCTTCATCACCTTGCGGCTGGTGAGCATATACGAGACGCCGCTGGGAACCCGCAGATTATCTTCCAGGACCACAAAACGGCCGTCCGGCAAGCGAATGAGGTCGGTTCCGACCACGCTGACATACACGTCGTGCGGTACCCGGACCCCTTGCATTTGCCTGCGGAAGTGTTTGCAGGTGTAGATGATTTCACCCGGAATTATCCGGTCCTTCACGATGCGGTGCTCGTGATAAACGTCGGCGAGGAAAAGGTTCAGAGCCGTGATGCGCTGCGTGAGACCGCGCTCAATGGTAGCCCATTCCGAACTGGAGATGATGCGCGGAACCAGATCGTGCGGAAAGATCTGCTCGGTGCCTGCGGTGCGGCCGTAGACCGTGAAGGTGATGCCCTGGTTGAAAAACGACAGATCGGCTTCCTTCTTGCTGCGGAGCAATTCTTCGGATGGAAGATTCAGCAGTTGCGTATAGAGATGTTTATAATGCGGCCGGGGACGGCCCCCGGCGCGGAACATCTCGTCATAAGCGGCGTCGATCGCGTACCCGGAGAAGGGCGCCGGCATCGGGCGGTCGGCGGATTGTGCGGGCATGGACATATTCCACAGCGTCGTCTTGTTACCGGAAGCCGTTCGACGGGGAATAGGACCGGAAACGGAAGCTACAGCACGAGTATAGCTCTCCCGGGTGCCGAGGTTCTACCCCTGCTCCGGTTGGAACACACTGTATGAATTATCTCGATCGGTATTTCCAGTCAATCAAACCGAAAGCCGTTTACAGGAGCGTTTCGGTAAACTTAAGAATGAACGGCCCGCGTGGAAGCCGACCGTTCCTGAAGCCTGCCTGGCGCCGAGTCCGCGTCCACCCCACGGCCCATTAGGAAAAATATGCAGATTCGCCTCGGATACGACATTCAGTTTGACGTTCCTTCTTCGGTGCCGGTGGTCGCGTTGCTCAACGTGCATCCATCGCGCGCGGACGACCTTCTGGAACCCGACAGGCTGCGAATCGAGCCGGAGGTCGAGCAGGAGCAATACACCGACGGCTTCGGGAACATCTGCTGCCGGTTTACCGCTCCCGCGGGACGGATCCGGCTGTGGAATTCGACACTGATCGGAGACTCCGGGAACGTGGACCCAAGCGACCCGACGGCGCGCGAGATCCCCGTGGCGCAGTTGCCCCCGGAAACACTGGTGTTTCTGCTGAATAGCCGCTATTGCGAAGTGGATCTCTTGTCCGCGACCGCGGCCCAATTGTTTGGAGGTATGGCGCCTGGCTGGCAGCGAGTCCAGGCAATTTGCGATTGGGTGCACCAGAATGTGACCTTCGGTTACGAGTTCGCCAGTCCGACAAAAACCGCCCTCGACGTGTACCGGGAGCGGACGGGCGTTTGCCGGGATTTTCAGCATCTGGCGATTACCTTCTGCCGGTCTTTAAATATTCCGGCGCGCTACGCCACCGGATACCTGGGAGACATCTGCGTTCCACCTTCCGACGCGGTAATGGATTTCGCCGCGTGGTTGGAGGTGTATCTGGAAGGGCGTTGGTGGACTTTCGATGCTAGAAATAATGAGCCGCGCGTGGGGCGGGTGCTGATGGCTACGGGGCGTGACGCCACCGACGTGGCGATCACCACATCTTTCGGCAATGCCTGCCTGGTTCATTTCGAAGTGGTTGCCGACGAGGTGGCGGCGCCCGTCGCTATCGTCGGGGTTGGCGTTAAATAGTCTGGCGAAGGCACGGAAATCGCGCTTTTGGGGTCTGCAGCCAGTTTGCGTCAAGCACTTAATTACTATTTACTTTCAACAACTTACAGCAAGATCTTGTCACTCGCAGCCCGAGTGTGCTAATAATAGACCTTCGGACTCCGTTACGCGGATTCCGCAAACCCGAAAACATAACTGCAAGATGGAGGTTCTATCTAATGAAGATTCGTCCGCTCTATGACCGCATAGTGGTCAAACGGATCGAGGAGAAGGAGACCATGCAAGGTGGCCTTTACATCCCCGATTCCGCGAAAGAAAAACCGCAGGAAGGCGAAGTCGTCGCGGTAGGCAAGGGCAAGCGTCTCGAAGACGGCAAGCTCGTACCGCTCGACGTGGAAGTGGGTAACCGCATCCTGTTCGGCAAGTATTCCGGCAGCGACATCAAGCTGGATGGCGATGAGTTTTTGATCATGCGCGAGGACGAAGTTCTCGGCATTTTGGAAAGTCAGCCCGTGGTAGCCAAGAAGGCTTCCTAAGGAGGAGAAAACATCAATGGCAAAACAGATTGTATACGCAGAAAATTCCCGTCAAGCCATCCTGCGCGGCGTTAATCAATTGGCCGATGCAGTAAAAGTAACGCTCGGCCCCAAGGGCCGTAACGTCGTTTTAGAAAAGAAATTCGGCGGCCCGAACATCACCAAAGACGGTGTGACCGTGGCCAAGGAAATTGAGCTCAAGGATCCGTTGGAGAACATGGGCGCCCAAATGGTGCGCGAAGTAGCCTCCAAGACCTCGGATGTTGCCGGCGACGGCACCACCACTGCCACCATCCTGGCGCAGTCAATCTTCCGCGAAGGCGTGAAGGCCGTGGCTGCGGGCGCCAATCCGATGGCCCTGAAGCGCGGTATCGACAAGGCCGTGACCAGCGCCGTCGAGGCGGTCGTGAAACTGTCCAATCCGGTATCCGGTGAGATGATCGCGCAGGTCGGCACCATTTCCGCCAACAGCGACGCCACTATCGGCAACATTATCGCCGATGCCATGAAGAAGGTAGGCAAGGATGGCGTGATCACGGTCGAAGAATCCAAGACCATGAACACCGAGCTAAGTACCGTGGACGGCATGCAGTTCGACCGCGGCTATCTCTCGCCCTACTTCGTTTCCGATCCCGACCGCATGGAATGCGTGCTCGAAGATCCGTACATTCTCATCCACGAGAAGAAGGTCAGCAACATGAAGGACCTGCTTCCGTTGCTCGAGCAGATTGCGCGCTCCGGCAAGCCGCTGCTGATCATCGCCGAGGAAGTGGAAGGCGAAGCGCTGGCCACCCTGGTGGTGAACAAACTGCGCGGCACATTGAACGCCTGCGCCGTGAAGGCTCCCGGCTTCGGCGACCGCCGCAAGGCCATGCTGGAAGACATCGCCATTCTGACCGGCGGCAAGTCCATCATGGAAGAGACCGGCATCAAGCTGGAAGGCGTACGCCTGGATGACCTGGGCCGCGCCAAGCGCGTCACGGTGGACAAAGACAATACCACCATCGTGGACGGCAACGGCAGCCAGAAATCGATCGAGGGCCGCATCAAGCAGCTCCGCACCCAGATCGATGAAACCACCTCCGACTACGACCGCGAAAAACTGCAGGAGCGCCTGGCGAAACTGGCCGGCGGCGTGGCCGTAATCAAGGTGGGCGCAGCCACCGAGACCGAGATGAAGGAAAAGAAAGCCCGCGTGGAAGATGCGCTGCATGCCACTCGCGCGGCGGTTGAGGAAGGCATCGTGCCCGGCGGCGGCGTGGCTCTGCTGCGTGCGGCAAAGTCCCTGGAAACGTTGAAGGCCGACGGCGACGAGCAGATCGGCGTCGATATCGTGCGTCGCGCCTGCCAGGATCCGATCCGCCAGATCGTGGTGAACTCGGGCACCGAGGGCGCCATCGTGGTGGAGCGGATTCGTGAGAACTCCAACCCGAACTTTGGCTTCAACGCCCAGACCGATACGTACGAAGACCTGGTGGTTTCGGGCGTGATCGATCCGACGAAGGTGACGCGCACGGCCCTGCAGAACGCGGCCTCGATCGCGTCACTGATGTTGACCACCGAGGCGATGGTGGCCGAGATTCCGGAGAAGAAATCGGCCCCGGCCGGACCTCCCGGAGGCCACGGCGGCGACATGGACTACTAAAGCAGTAGTCAGGAGACAGAAGACAGGAGTCAGAAAGCCGCGCTTCCCGCAAAGGGGGGCGCGGCTTTTTGCTTTGAAGTACCGGGCTTGCGCCGATTACGGTGTCCGCACGAAACCGTGCGTAACCGACTCAGCATCCACGTACGAACCGGCGATCACACCCGATTGGTTGATGCTCTGGGGGTACGTGTACTTAGCTTGCGGAACCTGCACCGTGGTGATGCTGCCGCCCGGCGATCGCAGGAAGCCGCGGAACACCGTCTTCACAGCGTAATACCCTGCTATCATACCTTTGCCGTTGATACTCGCCGCATAAGTCCACAAGTCCCCGGGCACATCGAAGGGCGTGATGGTGCCATCGCTGGCCAACTCGTAGGAGTGAATCATATTGTTCGCGTCTTTGTAGATTCCCGTTGCTGCGCCTGCCGCGTTGATGGCTAAAACGATAGTGCCCTGTTGCAAACCGGTTCCTGCGCCTGGGGCATCGAAGCTGGTAATCTCGCCGTTAGCCGAGCCCACGAAGCCGTGCACCACACCGGACGCGTCGGCGTAGCTTCCCCCAATCTCTCCCGCGGAGTTAATGCACTGGGCGCCGCTGCCCTGACCGCTACTTGTGCCGGCACCGGGCACATCAAAGGTCGTGATGGCGCCGTTGGCCTCCCGAAGAAAGGCGTGGTCCACGCCGTTCTCGTCGACGTAGACTCCCACGATCGTTCCTGCTGTATTGATGCCTTCGGGCGTGGTGCCCTGGTTGGCTGCTGTACCTGCGCTCGAAACGTGAAACGTGGTGATTTTACCGCCGGGAGCACGCACGAAGCCATGGCTGATGTTGCTCGCGTCGATCACGCCACCCGTGATAGTCCCGGAGGTGTTGATGCCGGTGGGCTGGGTGCCCTGCGCGAGACCCGTGCCCCCGCCAGGGGCGTCGAATGCCGTGATCGTGCCATCGGAAGCGCGCACGAAACCGTGGTACACGGTCCCGGCATCGATCGAATACCCGGCGACCGTCCCTCCTGTGTTGATGCTCACTGGAATGGTCGCAGTGGGCGCGCCGGGCGCGTCGAAGGTGGCGAACGTGGCCGCAGCCTCTGCCGGGTAAATTGCCGGCACGCATGTGACAAAAGTTATGCATAATCCCACGGCGACACATCTGTACATTGGCACCCCCCCCGATCTGATTGTGACGAAACTTTGGATCTCACAGTGTACACCATCCGCGTGGACCGGAAGACCGAAGAAACACTGAACAAAACGGCCGCGGAAGGAATATTCGAGCAGGAATGCTCTTCAGGGGACCTGCTCTGCTCATCCTGGCCGCGGCCGCCGCATTCGGGCAGGCGCAAACAGGCGAATTGCGAATTGCCGTGAAAGACCCCAGCGGCCTGCCGCTACAGGCGCGCGCCGAGGTCATCAGCCAGGCGAACCAATATGTGCGCGAGTTCGACACCAATGCCGGAGGGCAGGCCGTCGTCAAGCGGCTGCCGTTTGGCCGCTACACAGTCACGGTCACCAGCAGCGGCTTTACTCCGGCCACGCAATTGGTAGAAATTCGCTCGGCAATCCCGATGGACCTGGGCATAGTGCTGGGGATCGGACCGGTGAAGACCACGGTCAACGTATCGAGCGATGCCACGTTGGTCGATCCCGCCGATGTCAGTTCGGCGGAGCGGATCGGAAATGCCACTTTACAGGGCCGGCTAACCGCGCAGCCCGGCCGATCGCTGGCTGAACTGGTGAACGACGAACCGGGCTGGCTGTTCGAGGCCAACGGCATTCTGCATCCGCGCGGGGAAGAATATCAGGCTCAATACGTCGTCGACGGGATTCCCCTTACCGACAACCGGTCGGTGGCCTATGCTCCGGACTTCGATGCCGATAGCGTGCAGGAGATGACTGTTTACACGGCGGGATTCCCCGCCGAATACGGGCGCAAAATGGGTGGCGTGATCGAAATAGAGACGCAGAGAGATACGCGGCCGGGTTTTCACGGGAACGCCGTCCTGGGAGGCGGCAGCTTCGACACAGCGAATGGATACCTGGAAGGTCAATACGGCTGGGACAATAACACGCTCAGCCTGAGTGCGTCCGCCACCACCACGGACCGCTATCTGGATCCGCCGGCGCTTCAGAATTACACCAACCATGGCACGCTGGCCGCTTTCATGGCGCACTATGAGCGGGATCTTACCGACAATGACCGCGTTGGTATTATTCTGCGGCGCGAACAGTCTAAATTTCTCGTGCCTGACGAAATCGTCGAGGAAGAAGCCGGACAACGTCAGGACCGCGACAGCTTCGAGACCGCCGGACAGTTCTCCTACGAGCACATATTCTCTCCAAATGTGCTGGGCGACTTCCGCGCGATGGTGCGGGATATCACGGCCGGCTTTTGGTCGAACGATCTGTCCACCCCCATGATCGCCGGCCAGGATCGCGGCTATCACGAAGAGTACGTGAAGGGGTCGGTCTCAATTCATTCCGGTATGCACGAAATCAAAACCGGGTTTGAGTCCGACTATGCGTCAATCGAGGAGGCGCTCAGCTACCTGATCACCGACCCGTCTCAGTTCGATCCCGGCACGCCGCCGTCGTTCAGCTTCTACGGCCATGCCGCGGACCGCGAGCAGGCGGCGTTCGCGCAAGACGAGATGCATTGGAAGGTTGTCACTCTCAGCGCGGGATTGCGTTTCGATCATTACGACTTGCTGGTGAATCAGACAGCCTGGAGTCCCAGGGTCGGAATGGCGATTTACTGGCCCTGGGCTAAGATGATGTTTCGCGGCTCTTATGACCGGATTTTTCAAACGCCGCCGTTTGAGAACCTGCTGGTATCCAGCTCGCCGGCAGTGACTAGCTTGAGCGACCAGGTTCTGCGATTGCCGGTTGAACCGGCGCGCGGGAATTACTATCAAGCCGGCTTCGGACGCGGCTTTTTCGGCAAGGTGAAAATCAACGGCAATTTCTATTGGAGAAGTTATCATAATTATCCGGACGATGATCTTCTCTTAAATACGGGAGTCAGTTTCCCGATTACCTTCGCGTTGGCGAATATATACGGCGCGGAGGCGAAGCTGGATATTCCGCGCTGGGGCCCTTTCTCGGGCTACGCAAGTTATTCCAATATGCGCGGCAATGGATACTTTCCCGTTACCGGCGGATTGTTTATCGGCGACGATGCGGCGCAGGCAATCAGCGCCACCAGCGGCGTCTTTCCCGTTTCTCAGGATCAGCGCAACACCGTGAGAACCCGCTGGCGGTATGACATCAATAAGCGCGTGTGGATGGCAGTCGGCGCGACCTATGACACCGGCCTGCCCATCGATTTCGAGGGCACCTATCAGGAGGCCGCCGCGCAATATGGCCAGGCGATTCTCAATCGCGTCAACTTCTCGAATTACCGGCCGCGCCCGCTGTTTTCGCTCGATGCGTCCGTGGGAGTCATATTGCGGAACAAGGAGAAGCATGCGGTCCGGTTACAGGTCGATGGCATGAATTTGACCAACGAAATTAATGTGATCGACTTCGCGGGGTTGTTTTCCGGTACGGCGATCGGCATTTCCCGCAGCGTGGATGCCCGATTGTCATTCGAATTTTAGAATGGAGGGCGGGCTGCAACCGGCGCGGGGCTTGAGCCCCGCGAGGTCCGCCCGTACGGGATACACTGAAGAAAACCACGTCGCTTGAAACGCCATGTCCGACATACCGGTAGACTCCACTCTGGAATTCCGCCTCTTAGCTGCCGCCGTGCGCGAGAAGCGTGGCAGGCAGCATCCCGAAGAGGAAACTACCGAGCTGTTTTCGCAATGGCGCGGAGCGCTTCTACGATATCTGGCGACATTCGGCCTGACGGCGCACGATCGTGAAGAGATCGTGCAAGAGGTTTTCTTAGCGCTGTTCTCCCACCTGCAGCAGGATAAAGCGCGCACCAATCTCCGGGGCTGGCTGTTTCGCGTCGCGCACAATCTGGCCCTGAAGCTCAGAATCGCCGAGATAAAAACCAACGGGCTTGCGGCGGGCGCGGCGGCTCTGGAAAACTTGCCCCATCCTGCCCTGAATCCGGAAGAGGAGCTGGCCAGCAGCCAGAGACTGCGACGCCTGTCGTCCATATTACATGCCCTTCCGGAGCAGGACCGGCGGTGTCTTTACCTGCGCGCCGAAGGGCTACGCTACCGGGAAATAGCGGAAGTCTTGGGTATGTCCCTCGGGTCCGTATCCGAGTCGCTGGCACGCTCATTAGCTCGCTTTGCGCGTGCAGACCAAAGGTGAAGCCATGTTGCGCGAACCTACTCATCTTACCGATCAAGAGTTGCTGCTTTGGGCGGACGGCGAAGCGCCGCCGCTGCGCGCCGAGGAGATCGAGCGGCACATGCGCGCCTGCTGGACGTGCCGCGCGCGAATGCAGGAGCTGGAGCGGACCATTGCCGGCTTCGTCGATGTATACCGGCGTGAGTTCGAGGCGGCAGTGCCACCGGTGGCAGGTCCCCGGGCATTGTTAAAAGCGCGCCTGGCGCAGGGCGCTGCTTCCGCCGCCACCGGATCGGATCATTGGTTCGGGCGGGAGCGGCCGGGTCGCACGGCGGTCGCTTTAGCGGCGCTTCTCTTGCTGGCCGGCATCGCGGTAATGCTGCCACGCGGCGGCGCTCCGCGCGGAGGCAACGCCATCCCAAATGTAACTCTCACGCCCGGCGCGACGATCCCCATCGGCTTAGAGGACGTATGCACCGTTCCGCCTACGAACAACGATCCGGCGGTGCCTGACGATCTCAAGCGGCAAGTCCTGAAAGAATACGGACTCAACGATCGATCGGCCACGGCTTACGAGATCGATTATCTGGTGACTCCGCAGTTGGGCGGCGCCACCAATATTCGCAACCTTTGGCCGCAACCGTCTTTGCACACCGTCTGGAATGCGCGTGTAAAGGACGCTCTGGAAGACCGCCTGCATAATATGGTTTGCAACGGCCAGCTTGACTTGACGACGGCCCAACGCGAGATTTCCCGGGATTGGGTAGCCGCTTACAAGAAGTATTTCCGTACGAATGAACCCGTCGCGGCAGGTCGTCCGGGAATTTTCAAAATGTGACCTTCACGCCGGCTTGCACCAGCCGTGGAGCGGCTGCACTTACCACCTGGCCGAACGTCCCACTGCTGATATTTCCTTCGACCGACTGCGGTCCAAAGAACTGGGCGTGATTGAAAACGTTGAATGCCTCCAGCCGAAACTGCAACGACGTCGACTCGGTGAGCGTCAGATTTTTTAGCAGCGCCATGTCGAAGTTCTGCATCCCTGGACCATGGAAGTACCGCCTGGAAGCATCACCTGGCGTCCCCAGCGCATTCGCGGTGAACAGTGCAGTATTAAAGTACGGCTGCCCGTTCCGCGGATTGCGATTCAGATTGAGAGATCCCGGCGCAATGTCCGGTTCATCCACGCCAAAATTGTTGATGCCATTCGGCTCCGCACCCAACAGGGAGTTGTCGCCATAGTTGATCAGGGTCACCGGAAAGCCGGTGCTAAATCGCGTGATTCCGGATACCTCCCAGCCGCGGCTCCAACGGTTCGAAGCGTGCAGCACCCGCTCAACCGGGATCTGGTAACTATAACTCACGACAAAGTTCTGAGTTATATCGAAAGCAGACAAAGCTCTGCTCAGCGAGGGATTCAGCGGATTAACCTCTTCACCAAGATTGGAAGATTCATCGAGCGACTTACTAAATGTATAGGCGGCCAGTAACTGGAGTGGGCCGCTCGAGTGCCGCACTGTTACTTGCAAAGAATTGTAACTGGCATTGCCGATGGTGGTTTCGAGCGTATCACTGCCGAAGTTAGGCCCGAGCGGTCCGCGCGTTCCTTCGATGGTCTGGCCGCGTGCCGTAGTGAAGACATTGCCTTCGCTGAACGGACCGCATGGCGCCTGCCCCGGCGCCAAATCGGCCGGATTGCTGAGTTCGAGACAGAGGGCCGGGTTGCCAGGATTGGCCTCCTCGAGCACCAGAAGGTGATGCGACTGGCTGCCCAAATAACTGGCGCTGAGCACGGTGTTGTTCCCAAAACCATGCTCGATGGAGAGCATGTATTCGCTGGTGTACGGAATCTTGTTATCGGCCGGATAGGCGGGCACCCCGCTAATCGGTTCAAACTGCGACCAGTCTACATTCGGGTCCGGATGGCCGGCGCTGGTGTTCAAGGGCGCAAGCTGCACCGGAAAGTACTGACCGACATTCTGGCCACTGTGCGCCCCAATGAAGGGCGTGGCAAAAAGCGGTGGAGCCGGGCTGGTGTAAGTAGTCCCATAAGGCGCATTGGCGCTCATTACTCCAATGGTCAACGCTTCGATGGCCGTGTAAAACATGCCATAACTGGCGCGCACGCTGGTCTTGCCGCTACCGGGCGCGTAGGCCAAACCGATGCGCGGCGCGAAATCCAGATTGCCCGCCGGCGCCAGCGTGCGCGGCACTCCCTTATCGGTGGGAAACAGGATACCAGCCGGCGCACCCGGAAAAACGGTCGACTGGCGACCCGGCTCGAAGGTAGCGATCTGGTTGTATTTCTCATACCAGGGCTCGATGCGGTCCCAGCGCAGCCCGTAATTCAACGTCAGATCTTTCCGGATGCGCCATCCATCCTGGGCGTACAGGCCGGCATATTTGTTGCGGCCATAGAACGGCTGAAGCTGGCTTTGGTTGTATTGGCTCGGAATGCCCAGCAGAAAGTCGGCCAAATCGAGGCCCGTCTCGCTGCCGTAAAAGATGAAATTACCGTTCAGCTGCGCAATGGGATCCACATTGACCTGATCGTAGTGGAACTGTGCACCTACTGTAATCGTGTGGGTTCCCGCGACTTTAGAAAAATTATCGTTGGCCTGGAATGTGTTGTTGGCCTGCTTGAGCTCGTTCGTATTGGTTCCGATGGAGAAGTTATTGAAGTTGACGCTTTCCACTCCCTCCGTCTTCGGCGATAGCGGGACGATGCCGGGCGTATCGGGCCCGACCACAAAGCCCTGGGAGGCCAGGCTGACGCCAACCCCGCCGATCGGCTGGCCCAGATGAGTTGAATCGCGCATGAAGCTAAGGTGAAATTCATTGACCGCCGCCGAACCGATGGTCTTGTTGTCACCAAGTGCAAGCAGTTGGGCGCGACCGAGGTTCAGAGCGTTGAAGCCGGGCACATTCGCGCCGCCCTGCGCGACTGGGTATGGATTGTTCTGTGACCAGCCGTCCAGAAAGTAATAAGCTGACAGCATTCCCAAACGGGAGCTGCCGTCGAGCCGGTACGCGCCCTTGCCATCTCGCAACGCCTCGTTATAGGACGAAGTGGAGTAAGTGCCATTGGGGTTATCAGGCGCAGGGATATAAGGCAGAAGACTGGTAGCCGGCGCGGCCCAGGCGCTTTTTGGGATGGTGGCGTTCGGGAGCACGCACTGCGCGGGAGTTATACAGCCGGGGAAATAGTATGGCTCACCCGCGGTAACGCTGTAGCCGAGCTTCTGCGAAAGCTGGCTGGCCCAATACGGGCCGTTGACGGTCGTAGGCGACTGCATCCCGTTTTGGCCGATAGTCGTGAAAGCACCGGCCACATCCGACAGATTCCCGGCGCGATCCTGGAGCGACGGAACGGGAATCTCGCCCGTATCGATTCCTTGCGTCAGCCGCGTCCCCTGGTAGTCGGCGAAGAAGAAGAGCTTGTTCCGCCGGATAGGTCCACCCAGCGTGCCTCCGAACTGGTCTTGGGCGAATTCCCCGCGCGTGGGTGAGAAGTAATTGCGCGCATCCAGGTCCGTGTTGCGCAGGAACTCGAAAAGATCGCCATGAAGTGAATTAGTCCCGGACTTAGTAACTACGCTAATCTGACCTCCGCTGAACTCGCCGTGCTCCGCGTCGAAGTTACTGGTGAGTATCCGGAATTCGGCGATGGAGTCCAGATTGGGAACAATGGCCGCGCCCATGTTGACATCTTCTTCCACGTCGCTGCCATTCAGCACAAAGCTGTTGGCGAATTCGCGCTGGCCGTTAATGGAAATTGTGCCGGGGTTTAAATCGCCTGAGGGAGAAAATGCGGAAACGCCCACATCCTGCGTAGTATCGGCAGTGAGGGAGGACAGCGGAGCGACCCCGGATTGCAAAGCGAGCAAGTCGGTGAAACTGCGGCCATTGAGGGGCACAGCCGTCATCTGTCGGCCCGTTATGACCTCGCCCAGTTGGGTATCCGCAGTTGCGACGTGCAGGGCCGAGTCCGCAACCGTAACCGTCTCGGCCCTTTGGCCGATGACCAGAGACATGTCCACCACCACTTTGCTGTCGATGTCGATGGCGACACCGGCGCGGCGGAGAGGCGCGAAGCCGGCGGCATCCACCGCGACATCGTAACGGCCGACCGGCAGATCGTGGAAGGAGTAGAAGCCTTGGCCGTCGGTGACGATAGTCTGCTTGACCGCGGTGCCGACTTGCGTGGCCGTCACGCGGGCGGCGGGGATGGCTCGCCCGTGGGGATCCGTGACGGTCCCCAACAGCGTGCCGCCATTCGCGGCCAGTAAAAGCGGTGCCGCCATGGCGAAAAAGGCAATTGCGAGCCATCGCACAGTATTGCAAATGAGTTGCATATAACTTTAGCAGCATAGCTGGAACCGCTACGGGGCGTCAAGTTTCAGCAGCAACTCAGTTGCATTTAGAGTTGAACGGAGAGATCGGCGGGTTCAGTGGCGCCTGGCAGTGCTGGCAGTGAATGTTATCGATCAGCCGCGTTTGGCCCAACCACACAGCGGCCGCCACGCGCACGGGACCAGCAACCTGTGGAACTGGCCGCATTTCGGCATCGTCCGCAACTTCCAGATATTCGATCCGTATGCGCGGCTCAGCATCCAGCAATTCGCTCGCCGCGCGCTTCACCGCCTCCGCATCACGCTCCCCGGCGGCAATGGCCCGCTCAGCCGCGCACAAAGCCTGGTAAAGCCTGGGCGCAATCATGCGCTCTTCTTCACTCAGATGCCGGTTGCGCGAGCTGAGGGCCAAGCCATCCGGTTCGCGCACGGTGGGCACGCCCACGATCCCGACTGGCACGTTCAGATCCGCGACCACGCGGCGAATCACCGCCAGTTGCTGCGCGTCCTTTTCGCCAAACCAAGCGCCATCCGGCTGCACGATCTGGAACAGCTTCAGGACCACCGTCGCCACGCCGCGGAAATGGCCCGGCCGAAAGCGCCCTTCCATGTGATCCGCGATCCGTCCCATTTCCACGTAAGCCACCTGCGGTTGCGGATACATTTCCTTGACCGCCGGCGCGAATACCAGGTCGACGCCGCGCGCCGCGCAGAACTCCAGGTCTGCCGCCAGGGGACGCGGATAGCGCGCATAATCCTCGCGCTGGTTGAATTGAGTGGGATTGACGAAGATGCTCACCACCACGGAAGCCGACTGCGTGCGGGCTTCCTCTATCAGCCGCCCATGACCTGCATGCAGAGCGCCCATCGTGGGCACCAAGCCGAGCGGCCGCCGTGCCTGCGCCCGCCACTTCCGCAAATCGGCGATCGCATCGAGGGCTAACAACTACTGTGCCTCGGCGACCAGGTCCGCCGCGGCGTGACGGCTGCCGCCTGGATACCGGCCCGAGCGTATGTCTTCGGCATATGCTCGAGCAGCGGCCACGGTCAGCTCGCCCAATTCCGCATAGCGCCGCACGAACTGCGGCACGGCATCGACCGAGAGCCCCAGCATGTCATTCGAGACCAGCACCTGGCCGTCGCAATGCGGACCGGCGCCAATGCCGATGGTCGGAATCCGCAGATCGGCGGTAACGAACTCCGCCACGGACTCCGGAATGGATTCCAGCACCACGGCAAACGCTCCGGCTGCTTCGAGCGCCAGCGCATCAGCCCGAAGGCGCGCGGCATCCTTGTCGCTACGGGCCTGCTGGCGGAATCCGCCAAGCTGGTGCACGGACTGCGGCAGGAGTCCCAGGTGCCCCATCACCGGAATTCCGGCGGCGACCAGACGAGATGCCGCCTCGATGGACGGACCACCGCCTTCGATCTTCACGGCCGCGGCGCCGCCCTCCTGCATCAGGCGCCCCGCATGGCGCAGCGTTTCTTCTGGGTTGACCTGGTAGGTCATAAAGGGCAAGTCGGCCACCAGCAGCGCGCGTCGCACACCGCGGCTCACGGCCCGCGTGTGATGCACCATGTCGTCCAAGGTCACAGGCAGCGTGGTTTCGTATCCCAATACGACCATGCCGAGCGAATCGCCCACCAGCAGCACGTCGATTCCCGCGCGGTCCAGCAGCCTGGCCATGGTGTAGTCGTAGGCCGTCAGCATGGCGATCTTTTCGCCGCGCTTCTTCTTGGCTTCCAGATCGGGTGCGCGGACCCGCTTGGTATCAGTCACGCCGCTCTCCTTTCTGTAGAGGGTCTGTAGAGGGCTCCTTGATCGCGGCGGCCTGCGCTTCCGGCAAGCCTCGCCTGCTGACCTTCTGCAGACTTAGTCCGCCGCACCGGCCTCTTTCATCAGCATAGCAGCCGTCGTGCTTCTATCAGTACGTATAGACTTTTCGCACCCACACGGAATCCATCATGATCGGGAACGGGATCATGCTATCCGGACGCGGCGTGAGGCCGGGCAGGCCGGCGATGCCGTAAGATTGATCGACTATCTCCAGGCGATAGCCGTCTACCGGATCGCGCAGGCGCATGCGCAGCTCGATCCCCGGCCGCCCCACGTTGTAATAACACAGTCCCCATCGCGGCATCCGGAAGGCGTGCGCCTTTTGACCGACTTTCAGGCCAACGTAGGCTTGGGTGGCATCGATAGGGGTGCCATCCACGCTGGACTCGATCACAGGATTGCGCGAGTCGCCATAGAGATAGATGCGGGGGGCCTGGCGCGGCGAACTGACACGCAGGTGCAGCTCGTTGGGCGGCCCAGCCAGACGCTCGACCAGCGGCGGAGGCAGCGCCACCACGGGTGCTTCGTGTGTCAGATAGCGCCACTCCAGGAACGGCACGAATGGTGACAACGCGATGTGTTGCGGATGGGCGCCCAGATAGTGCGCGGTCCAGTCGTCTTCCTGCTGATCGAGGCTGAACCAGGCCGCCTTCCCGGCATCCGCGTCGAGCCCGTAGTAGATGCTGTTGGTGCGCGGAGAATCGCGGTCGAAGCCAGACAGAGAGACGCCGGCGATAAGGCAACCAGCGCACACCAGGGTGGCGGTGCCCGGCAGCCACCAACGGCCGGCCCTGGCGATCAGTTCGAGACTTGGGATTAACAAGCCTAATAGGAGCACGGTGGCGAACGCTCCGACGAAGGCCATGCGCATGGTCAGGGATTGGAACAGGAGGGCGATGGTGGGCGGAAGCATGATCAGGCCGGGCACGGAAGCGGCCAGGATTAGGAGCGGGGCTAAAGCCCCGCGCCGGCTAAAGCCCGCCCTCCATTCCAAAACTCCTAGCGCGAGCATCGAGGACAGCGCGGGCCAGACGAATAGATAACTTGCGCCGGGCATGTACACGCTGGTGGCTAGCGCGATCAGTACCCAGCAAAAGAGGGCGCCGGCCCACAGGTTCGGCATGCGCGCGCGTTTGAAGCACAACGCATATATAACGGCGGCGAAAGCGACCGTCAAGGCGACGCTGGCCAAACGGTATACGCCGGGATGATAGGGATCGCCTGCGAAGGCTTGCCAGACGCCCGCGGACTGACCTTTGGCGAGCGTCCACATGAGCGTCACCGCGACGCAGGCGATTACGATCACCGCCAGGAACGCGCCGAAACCTGCCAGAGTACCGCGCAGAGTGAGGCATCCTTTAGATACTCCGAGAACCACGATGCCCGCAAAGAGCAGCGCGGCCGAGACCGCCAGCGGTACACTCCAGCTTGCCGGATAGACGATGCAGCCGAGGATCGGTAAGACGAAATAAGTGACATTGGGGCCCTTAAGGTCGCGCAGGTCGAGATCGCCGAAGTGCCGCGCCAGAGCCAGGGCATAATCGCCATCCTGCTGCAAGCTGCGCGGGTCCAGATGGGCCACATCATCGTACTGCGTATGGTAGTAGGCCACATCGTCCACGTAAGCGAAACCCATCCCGGCGAGGCCACCGCTCTTGAAGAACGTCAAATCGGTATCGTTGGGCAGCAGCTTGTACGCTTCGTAGCTGAGCGAAGACGTGACGGGGTGCGGCGCGGCGGCGGCGAATTCGCGGACGATCCGGCCGTTCTGCTCGCTGGTCTCGAACATCATGGCCGGGCCGCTGGTGCCGCGCGCTTCGAAGTTCATCACCAGGCCGACTTGCCTTGCCAGCGGGTGCTGCTCCACGAACGCTTTGGCGCCCAGCAGGCCGCCTTCTTCGCTATCCGTGAAGAGAAAAATAACGTCGTTGCGCAACTGCGGTGAGCGGCGCAACGCACGCAGGGTTTCCAGCTCGAGCGAAACCGCATGGCCGTCGTCGCTGGCGCCGGGACCTGCCGAGACGGAGTCGTAATGTCCGGCGAGCATGACCGCCTTGGTGCTGGCCTGGCCGGGCAATCGCGCGACGATGTTGTATACCGTGGCGGCGTTGTAGGGCGAACCCCAACGCGTGCTGACCACGGTGGTGTGCTGCACTTCGGGCTGCACGCCCAGCGTCGCGAGATGGCGAATGATGTAGTCCCGCACCAGGTCATGCGCGGCGCTGCCGACCGGATGCGGCACGCGTGCGAAGTCTCGCAAATAGGCTATGGCACGCTCGGCGGAGAAGACTGCCAGCGGTGCGGTGTCGGGCACAGTGGGCGGCGGCGAGATCTGCAGTACGCTCCACCAGGCGGTTGCGGTGAGGAAGGCCAGCGTGAGAGCGGCGGCGAAGGCAGACGCCCCGCGATGCTCACTCATGTTTGGCGCACACGAAATTCGCGGCATCGTCGGTACTGCCGCTGCCCTGGTAATGCGCCAACAACGGGTACACGCACAAGGGACGCGTGCGCGAGACCGCGCTGGCAGGATCGAAGTCGTTCTTCCGCTTGGCGGCCACGATGCGCTCCGGCGCGACTCCCTTTTCGACCCAGCGCTCGAGCGCCGCGTCCATACCGCGATCGGGATCGCCGGAGGAGCCTGGATACTGGCCGAAGCTGCTGGTGCCGGAGCCGCCGCCGCAATGCTGCATTCCGGGCACCATAAAGAGCCGCACGAACGACGCCGTTTCGTCAGTGCCCATGCGCGCCGCGACGCTGTTATAGTAATCGATCGTATTCTGCGGCGCGATGGCCGCGTCGCTCCATCCGTGATACAGGATCAGCTTGCCGCCCCGCTCGCGGAACCGGCTTAAATCGGCATCGGTGGCGTTGAGATTGCGGGTCTGCTTGTCTTCGGCGGCTTTAGTATCGTGGTCCGTGTCGAACTTGCGATAGTCCCAAGCCGCATTGTCGAAAACCATGTTCTTGTAGAACTGTGTGCTGAACATGTACATGAGGCTATGTTCGGGGGCCGGCCCGGTAATCCAAGCGGCCCAGCCGCCGGCCTCAGCCTCGCCGCCGGGGGCGTAGCCGGGGAAGAGGCGGCCGTGGGAGGTGCTCCCGCCCGCGTACAGCTTCTTCAAGGCGGTCACTTGCGGCGTCGTCAAGCAGCTATCCGTCTCGGCGTCCTTACACAGCAGCACGCTGGGATCGTATTGGCAGCGCGACGGATCTTCGATAACACCATCCTTCACACCATCGAGCGCGTCGCAAGCCGCCAGCGCGGCGGCCTGAATGGCGGGCAGCTTCTTCGCTGGAATGTAGCTGTCTTTGTCGCCCAGCAGCGCCAGGTTGTCCCATGCGGCGTTGGCCAGCAGGTGCGTCCAATAGTTGGCGGGGGCGCCGGCCAGGATTCCATCGTAATCCTCGGGGTAGCGCTGGGCTTCCATCAGCGCCTGGCGGCCGCCGTTGGAACATGAGCTGAAGTAGGAGCGCTTGGGGTCCTCGCCGTAGAATGCGTGCAGGATGGCCTTGGCTTTCACGGCGGTTTCGTGAATAGCGCGATAGCCGAAATCTGTAATTTTCTCGGGATGATCGAGCGCCCAGGCGGCATCGGTCCCGCCTGCACGGTGGCCAGTATCCGTGGCGGCGGTGGCGTAATTGTGCGCCACGGCGTTCATCAGTTGGTCGTAGCCAATCGAGCCGGCGAAACCACCGTTACCGGCGCCCTGGAATTTGCCGTTCCAGTTGGCAGCGGGCAACCAGACTTCGAAATAGATGTTCGAGTCCGGCGAGGGCTTGATGGTTCCCGCCACGAGGCAGAAGGCCGGCATATTGGGCACCACTTTGCCCACAGGCGGCGTGTAGCTGCCGGCCGCCACGGACTCCGCGCGCGTGATGGATGTGTCCGGGAGTTCCAGCTTGGCGAGCGATTCACAAGTCTGGGCGGCGCGAGCCATGGGCGCAAAATGCAGGCAACCGATGAGGCCGAGCGCGGCGAAAATGCTGGAGGAGTCGAGAGTCATAGCTTCTATTGAATATACGCCGATGTAATTTAGTTGTGGGGCGCCGTCGAAAACTTCTGCCCCACAAGGCAGCTTAGCCGCAACCGAGACGATAGCTGCAGCGGCGCTGAAGCGCCGTGCCGGCTAAAAGCCCGCCCTCCAGCCGCGCGGTTGCGTTGCGCCCGCACTCGGTGGGATCATTGCCCTTCGGGAAAACTTTATGAAGAACTGGTCCTGTTTTGGAGTGTTGTTGGTTGCGTTCGGCGTTGCGAGTGCGGCAGAGGCGCAAACGCCGCCCCGGAAGAAGCTGCTCTTCATCGGCGAGGTCAAGGGCTTCGAGCACGATTCGGTGTCGCACGCCATGGCGACCATCGAAAAACTCGGCCAGCAGAGCGGCCTTTGGGATACCTACCTGCGCACCGATTCCGAACTGCTGACCAAGCTGAAGCTCGGGAACAATGCCAAGAACCTGAATTACTTCGATGCCGTCATGTTCTATACCACCGGCGATCTGGATTTGAATGACGAGCAAAAAGCCGCGCTGCTTTCGTTCGTTAAGGAGGATGGCAAGGGCTTTCTCGGTACGCATAGCGCTACCGATACTTTCTATCATTGGTTGGATTACGGCGGCATTATTGGAGCCTATTTCAATGAGCACCCCTGGGGCCAGGTGCACGCCGTGATCGACGTAGAGGATCGCGACTTTCCCGCCACCCGGCACTTTCCCCCGCATTTCCCCATTTACGATGAGATTTACCAGTTCAAGGAACCCTACTCGCGCGATAGAGTGCGGGTACTAATGAGTATCGATCCTAAGTCGGTGGACTTGACTAACCCGCGCGTGCACCGCACCGACAAGGACTTCGCCGTAACTTGGGTGCGCCAATATGGGAAGGGCCGCGTGTTTTACTCCTCGCTCGGCCACCGCGAGGATATTTGGGATCGTCCGGATATTCAACAGATGTGGACGGAGGCGGTGAGGTGGGCGATGGGTATGACGCAGGGCGATGCGGCCCCGCGACCGAAGGCGGCCGAGTAAGTCTGCGGTCCTGGTTAGCGGCGCCGCATAATTCATGTGTATTCGTCCGTACCTCAGGTAACTAGCCTGCCGTTACAATGACCTGTGTCACGGGAAACCCCCAGGGATATGGCGTATATTTAAGGTGATGGTCCTGTCTCGCCGATTCGCCAGCTGCTCTGGCTAGACTTGGTGGGGAGGTTTCAATGGACGAGGGTATGCCCGCTTGGCAATCAGCACACTCACAAAATGACGCGGCTGGCAAAGCTGCGCCGCGGGACCTGATAGTCGCCGGTGTGGGCGCTTCGGCGGGCGGCCTGGAGGCGTTCAGCGATCTGCTGAGGTTTCTTCCTCCGACCACCGGAATGGCGTTCGTGCTGGTGCAGCATCTGGACCCACATCATCAGAGCATGCTACCGGACCTGTTAGCCGCCAAGACGCGCATGCCGGTGCTGCAGGTGCACGACGGAACACGCATTGAGCCGGACCATGTCTACGTGATCCCGCCAAATGCACAGATGCGCATTCAAGATTACGTACTGGTGCTCTCGTCACGGCCGTCCGCTGTACAAGAGACCTTCAAGCCGGTGGATGTCTTCTTCAACTCGCTGGCGGACGAACTGCATTTCAATGCTATCGGCATCGTGCTGTCGGGAACCGCTTCCGACGGCACGCTGGGGCTCAAAAATATCAAAGCCGCGGGCGGCATCACGTTTGCGCAGAACCAGACGGCCAAGTTTGATAGCATGCCGCGCAGCGCCATTGCCGCGGGGGCCGTGGATTTTGTGCTTTCCCCGCGCCGCATCGCCGAAGAACTGATGGCAATCGCCCGCCGCACGGTGCAGCTGACGCCCCCGGAAGAAGTATTGGCGGGCGACGGCACGTCGCTTTCGCGCCTGCTGCTGCTGCTGCGCAAGAGCACTGGAGTCGACTTTGCCCAGTACAAACAGCCCACGATTTTGCGCCGGCTGAACCGCCGCATGGTCCTGCGGAAGGTGGACAGCCTCGACCAATATCTCGAGTTCCTGCAGAAAGAATCCACTGAAATTAAGGCGCTCTTCGACGATCTGCTGATCAATGTCACCGATTTCTTCCGCGATCCGGAAGTCTTTGAAACGGCCAAACGGGTGGCATTTGCTTCGCTGGTGCGGGATGCCAAGCAGGCCGGAACCATTCGGGCGTGGATACCGGGCTGCTCTACCGGCGAAGAAGTGTATTCCATGATGATCGCGCTGGTGGAGTTTCTCGAATCCGAGGACCTGCCGCATCGCATCCAGATGTTCGGCACCGACCTGAGTGACGCCACCATCGATAAAGCGCGCGCCGGAATTTACAGCGAGAGTGCGGTGACGCACGTCTCGCCTGAACGGCTGCGGCGCTTTTTTCAACGCGCCGATTCGGGATACCAGATCAGCCGGACGATTCGGGACATGTGCATCTTCTCGCGCCACAACGTGGCGCAGGATCCGCCTCTTTCACGGATGGATCTGATCAGTTGCCGCAATCTGCTGATCTATTTCGCGCCTACCTTGCAGCGCCGCGTCCTCACCACGTTCGGCTATGCGCTGCAGCCGGGCGGCTGCCTCATTCTGGGGCCCTCGGAGAGTTTGGGAAGTCTCTCGGAGTACTTTCAGACGCTCGATGAGCCGCACAAAATCTATTGCCGCAAGGCCAACGCCGCGCAGAACATCTTTCAATTGCCGGCGCCGGACAGCGAGTATACGCACGCGAATCTGCTCCCCCCAGCGCCGGCCTTCGCGCCCAGCGAGTGGCGTGATGCCCGGCCGGGGGACTTTGGCCAAGCGGTTCTTTCGCGCCACGGTCCGGCGGCCATGGTGGTGGACGAGACGTTGCAGATCACCGAGCTGCGTGGCGATGTTACGAAATACCTGGGGACGCTGGAGGTGAAACCGCACGCGGACCTGATGGCTGTTCTGCACCCGGATTTGCGCGCCGTCACCAGTACCGCCATCGAACAGGCGCGCCGCACGGAAACGGCGGTGTTGGCCGGGAACATCGCGCTGCCCGGCGAAGACCGGCCGGGGGACATCACCGTGGTGCCGCTGTCGCTGGCCGGAATCCCACCGCACTTTCTGATTCTCATAGGGCGCGGCACTTACGACGTAGAACCAGAGCCTTCTGAGTTCACGGTGCCCAGCAGCCCGCCGGCAAATCCGCTTCCACCCGATGTGGAGAACGCGCACCTTAAACAGGAGCTGAAATCCACCCGCGAGTATCTGCAGGCGCTCATTGAAGAGCTGCGCTCGGCCAATGAGGAAGCCCAATCCGCGAACGAGGAGCTGCAGAGCACCAATGAGGAGATGCAGACTTCGAAGGAAGAGCTGCAATCATCGAACGAAGAGCTCAACACTATCAACACGGAGATGCAGAGCCGGAATCTGGAGCTGAAGCAGATCAACGACGACTTACTCAACCTGCTCGGCTCGATGAACATGCCCATTGTGATGACCGGCCGCGATCTGCGCATCCGCCGGTTCACACCGAGCGCCGAGAGTGTATTACGCCTGATTTCAACCGACGTCGGCAGGCCCATCGCGGACCTGAAGCCCCGCATCAACGTTCCCGATCTGGATGATGTTTTGCGGCGGGTTTTGGACAGTTTGCAGCCATACGAGCAGGAAGTCCAGGACCAGGAAGGCCGTTCCTACTTGCTACGCGTCCGCCCTTACCAGACGGCCGACAATCGGATTGACGGCGCCGTCCTGCAATTATTGGAAGTGACCGATCTCAAGCGCAGCCTGGAAGAAGTGAAGCACGCCCGCGACTACGCGGAGATGATCATCAACACGGTGCGCGAGCCGTTAGCCGTGCTCGCCGAGGATGGCGCCATCCAGAATGCCAACCCGGCGTTTCTGAATATCGTGGAACTGCCCCGTACGGACGTCTTGGGGAAACACCTGTTTGAAGTGGCGCATCGCCGTTTCGACCTGCCGCCGCTGCGCGCGCTGATCAAGTCGCTCAAATCGGGAGCGGCGGAAATCAGCGATGTGGAGATCGAATACGACCAGGAACGCTATGGCGCTCGTACGCTGGTCGCCAATGCCAGCCGGGTCCGTTGGCTGGATCAGAAACAACTCATCCTGATTGTGTTTGAGGATGTTACGGAGCGGAAGCGCACGGCGGAGGCCCGCTACCGGCGCTTGTTCGAGTCGGCCCGGGATGGGATTCTTTTGGTCGATGCGGTCTCGGGCGAGATCCTGGATCTGAATCCGTTTGCCGAGCGTCTGCTGGGTTATCGCCGCGAGGAACTGGTGGGCGGCAAGCTTTGGGACATCCAACCGATGCAGCCGGTGCCCCACATCCGCGCGGCCGTGGAGCAGATTCGGGAGCGGGGTGATTTGCGATTCGACGACTCGGTTTTGCGCACCAAAGAAGGCCGGGATATTCACGTGGAGATGATCGCCAGCGTATATGCCGACGGCGACCGGCGCGCGATACAGTTCAACATGCGGGATATCACCGAGCGCAAACGGTTCGAGCGGGAGCTTCAGGAAACCCAGAAGCTGGAAAGCCTGGGACTGCTGGCCGGGGGCATCGCGCACGACTTCAATAATCTGCTCACCGGGATTTTGGGCAATGCCAGTTTGGCGTTTCTGGAAACCTCTGCGGATGAACCGGCCCGCGCGCGATTGCGCCAGATTGTGGATGCATGCGAACGCGCCGGCTTTCTCACGCGCCAACTGCTGGCCTATGCGGGGAAAGGCCGCTTCGTCGTCAGTAAGATCGACCTGGGAGATTTCGTGCAGGAGATTTCGACGCTGGTTCGAACCTCCATTCCGCGGACAATCGATCTGCGGCTGGAACGGGCGCCCAACTTGCCTCCCATTGAGGCGGATACCGTGCAGATCCAGCAGGTAGTCATGAACCTGGTGATCAACGGCGCGGAGGCCGTCGGCGAAAGCACGCCCGGCCGCGTGACCATACGGACGTCGGTGCGCGAGATCGGCGAACAGGATGCCGCCGAATTCTTCCAGGCAGACCCCGCCGCGCCGGGTACCTATGTGCAGTTGGAGGTAACCGATACCGGCCAGGGGATGGATGAAGCCACCAAAGCGCGCATCTTCGATCCTTTCTTTACGACGAAATTCACGGGACGCGGATTAGGTTTAGCCGCGGTACTGGGAATCATACGCGCGCACCATGGCGCTTTGAGTGTTTATAGCAGGCCGGGGAAGGGCTCGACCTTTCTGATACTGCTGCCGGCGTCCGGAGGGCATGCCGCGGGGCCCGCGGCCGTGGCGCCGGACTCCACGCTTACGATCCCCGCAGGCAGCGTGGCGCTGGTGATCGAAGACGAGGTGTCCATCCGCATGCTCGCGGAAAATGTGCTGACCCGCGCGGGAATACGGGTATTGCTGGCGAAGAATGGAAAAAACGGGGTGGAAATGTTTCGGGAACACAACCAGGAAATCTCGGTGGTGCTTTTGGATCTACAAATGCCAGTGATGGGCGGCGAAGAGGCCCTGGCGTTGTTGCGACAGATCGACCCGGATATTCCCATTATTCTATCCAGCGGATTTGATGAGAGCGAGGCGGAGCGGCGCTTCGCGGCGCTCAAACCCGGACACTTCTTGCAGAAACCCTACACGGCGGCGCGGCTCGCCGATGCGGTAGCGGCGGCCCTAAGCCCGCAGGATGCAAATTGACCATGTCGATGCGCGACTTACGTCGCGAGATGGAATGCTGCTTAAGCGTGGAGGTGGCGAAGTTTGAGCTTTCAGTCGGTGGCGCCAGCCAATGACGGTGATGCCCACCGACCCATCCACCGGCCCATGGAGAAGCATCAAAACTTGGCGGCGATCCGCATGTGGAGAGCCGACAAGCAAAACGATTACACGATCCAGTTTGCGGGAAAGATATACGGCATAGAAACGGGCAGACGCGGCACTGGCCCGCGGGGTGCTGCAGTGCGCGTGGAACAGCGCAGAGATGGAACTGTAGCCATCCGCTTCCGCGACATGTACCTGTGCTACCAGGTCGGCGAGCGGGCCCAGCCGGCCGCCGCGGCCAAGGTGGTCTCCGTGCGCAAGAAGGGTGCGTATGCCAAAAGCCCAGAAGGCGTGGATGAAGGACTTTCTGAAGGATGCCCGGATTATGACCAGGTCAGGCGATCGCCATTTCCAATGCGACAGGGAAACTCTCCAAACGACCGGATTCCATGTGGGCCGGATTGTTATCGTCCCCAGAGAGTTTGCGCCGCGACCTTCCCCGCCACTTCGTCCGATGCGTCTCCGCACAAAAAACCGACAAACCCTGGGTCGGGGTACCGCCTCCCGTTGGTCAGCCCCGCGCCCCCAGTACCAAAGCGCGACGGAAGGCGCGGGCCCTACCCATAGTCCCCGATGAGTACCGGCCGGCTATTCCTTGATCGGGTTGCCTCGCCAGCAGAGCCGCCGAGTCGCCCCGGGAATTGCACCCCGAGGCGCTCGCAGATCCGGACTTGAGCCTCTCGACTCATCCGGCTCGTGCCACCCATTGAAAGCTGCCGCCTTCCGCCGAAATCAGCCGGTTCCTCCTGTTGCAAGTTGACCAAATCGACCCCGACGTGGTTCTTGGCACGACGCCGGCACGGCTAAGGGTATGCCTAATGCGACAAGGCTTAATCCCGATTGCCGCAGGCGCCATTCCCGGAATCGCCGGAGGCGTCTTCAGCGGACGCCTGTTCGAAAGCCTGGTCGACGGCGCGAAATCCGTGAACGCCACGACCTACGTAGCCTGTCTTCTTTTCATCGCGTTGATTGCAGCGGCAGGCACCTGGATGGCCACCCGTCCCATTGCACGGCTCGACATCGCGGGATCCTCCGAACCGAATAGTACTTCGGCACGGAGGCGTTGCGTGACCCGGGCGAGCGGCCGAAGGTCCAGCAGCCTCAGGAAATGCGTGTTGTCGAAATCGAAAACAACGGCGCGCGGTCAGGTATAGTCGCTTCTCTGTCTGTGCGTATCTGGACGCTCAGAATGAAGTTTCAATTTCAGGCTCATTCTACGATTGAAAATGCTCTGGCCCTTGCGCTGTTCGAGCCGGCGCCGGTCGATGCGAAATCAGCGCGACCGCTACCGAGCCGCGACCGTGAGGGAGCGGTTTCCACCAAAACGGTCTAGTTGATGAATGAGCGGCATTTTTTTCAGCATCGTGTAGGTGCAATTCCCGCTCTCGGACGCCGGCGGGAACTACAGCTTCCCTGCAGGCGCCCGCAGGGAGATGCCGGAGGCTGCAATTGGAACAACCCACCGTCACCACCAGGCGCCGCTCACGGTCCGCAGGTAGAAGGAGCCTTTCGGTCCGTCGATCAGGTTTGCTCATGACCGCCGCGGCGTCGGCGCCAGAAAAAAATGGCTCTCCGGATTTTAATGCACTTACCGTCAGCCTCTGGTAGCGATGGGCACCGGAAGAGGCTTGCGCCGCCGACATGCTCGTGCTGATCCGCTGGCAAGGACGAACAATGGCGGTCCCTTTGTCACAACTGGCGGTTGTTGGTCCCGACGACTCGACCGCAGAAGCCATAGCCGACTGGCATTACTGGGTGGCGCAGGGCTACCGTTTCTAACTTACGCACGCCCACCGAAACCTGCCAAAGGAACCTCTTCGGCCTCGCGATGGAGCCACTCTGAAATGGCCGCCAAATAGGCATCTCGCAAGCAAAATCGACGAGGGTTTTCAGCCGGGTACGCCTGACCGCAAAAATGTTTCGCGCCGGACTTCATGCGCGCGTCTCCGCGCATGAATCGCAGACTCCGGCGTTTGCAGACGCGAGTCGTGCGCGACTATTCGGCGAACTGTGGCTGGAGCGTGGCTCTCCATAAATTGGACAGCAGCGACTTCGACCGGGTGCGCCGCCTGACCGCAGATTCCAAGGCTCATTGGGAAAGCAGATACAAAATATCGGTTCGAAGTTTAGCAGGATCGTCGCTCCAGTGGCCGCAAACCTCCCACGATGTGTCACACGGAGAGTGCCAAGCAAAGTAGAAACGTCGCCCATTGCGTAAAGTAGAAATGTCCCCTTCCCCAGGGCTCGCGGGGCACGTGTGGAACTCGGGTTCCCGGTGAAGCGGAGACGTTGTGTCAAGAAGGCGAAGGCGCCATGCTGTGCGAAAGATGAAGGTAGGCCCTTCGGAGTCCCCTGTAGGGGGAGGTTCCAAACTGCCGGAAGCTGCTTCGGTCAAAAGCCGCGGTGGTGAACGTTCCGGTTAAAAGGCGTGGCATTTGATCACGTCATGTGGGGATGAGGGAGACGTGCGAAAGCGAACTGCTGAGGACGTGCCGAAATTCATCAGATGACGCCGAAACCGGAGAGCGTCTCTGCTTCGGGATGGAGCATGGTGGGTACCTACTTACGGGCCATGCGGTGTCCGGTGTTCAGGCAGCGTGAATCTCATCCGGGCTTTCGGTACGGAACTTGAGAACCTGGTTGGCGATGATAAGGGACAAGGCCCAAGCGGCAGCATCCGCGAGGCCGAAAGTACCGATGCGCCAGTCAGGGGCGGACCGCCTCGTAGTACCGATGAAACGGAGAAATGTCCGTGGACGGAAGGGGGGTGGGTCACCCATACGCACGCCCATTTCATGCGTTCTTTGGGCAACCGTATAGGCCACGATGCCATAAATGCCGATAATCGAGAGAATCAACGCGAATGCGGCAAAGCAGAGAACCGCCGTCCTATAAAATTGTGGTCGGGCGAGGGCATCAGCCAACCGCTGCTCCATGGTTTTTGCGCCGAACACCGGTACCTGCGGATCAACCGACTGGACCGCATTGCGAATCGTGGCGAAACGATCTTCCGCGCCTCCGTTTGCGCGAGCGACGAAGGTCGAGAAGAAGCCGCCGGGCGATTGAGCGGGAACAAAAATCTGAGGTGCGTTTGGCTCGTCGGCCATATAGTCCATCCCCTTGACGACACCGATAATTCTCCAGGAAGGATTGTTGCCTGCCGTAACTTGGTGGCCCACCGCCTCGGCGGGTAACCCGAATTCGCTCGCAAACAGCTCATTGACGACGGCGACCCTATTGATCTTCGCATAATATAGCGTAATCAAAAGGACAGTTCGGCCTGCTTCCAGAATGCCGTGATCAATCGGGGCCGACGCCGCATCCGGCGTAAGGTAATCCGCGCTCGCTCGCTCATCTCCCACCAGTTCTGCGGGCATATGTTCGGCAGTTGATGTTGTTTCCACTAGCCCCACAGGTATTCCACCGGATTCAAGTCGGGTGCGTAGGCCGGAACGTACTCCGTGTGGATGCGGCCTTCCTGCGGGGCGATGAAATTCTGCACCATGCCACTCTGGTGCGCCGGCAGTCGATCCCAAATGAGAATGATAGGACCGTGGATGTGCCGCATCAAGTGGCGGAGGAACTCCACCACCTGCGGACCCCGGATGGAACCTTTGCAGAACTGGAAGTAGAAATTCCACCAGGTCATTCCGGCAATGACGGAGAGCAAGTCCCAGTTGAAGTTGTACTGCAGAATCGGCGTCTGTCCCTTGGGTGCCCAGGTGCGACAGCGATGCGGGCGCTGCGTTACACCGCTTTCGTCCAGGAAGACAATCGTGCGCCCCTCAAGTTGGGCTTTTTTTTAATGGCCGGCCATTGCACTTTTTGCCAATGCTGGACCGCACCTGCGCTACGCTCGCGGGCCCGCCCTTCGGGCCGCTGACAACTCCACCCCATGGCCCCCAACACCTTCCACACATGGCCGGGGTGATAGTCGATGTCGAACTCCTGTTCCAGCAAGTGGGCTACCCGCTGACCAGTCCATAGAGGCGTTTCGTAGCCCAGCGCTTCCGGCCCACGGAGCAATAATTCCTCCAGGCGCTGCCACTTACCCGCCTCCAGTTTTGGCTTGCGGCCCGCTCTGCCGGCTTTCTTCAAAGCGGCCTCCCCCTGTTCCGACAAAGTCCGGTTCCATCGACTCACGGTCTGGCTACAAACCTTCACACGGCGAGCTACTTCAGACTGATTCAACCCTTGTCGTAGCAGCTTGATGGCTTGCATCCGCCGGCGTTCGAGAGCATCGAAGTCCCGTCGCATTCCTGCTAGGTTTCCCATACAGGACTCAACCCCATCCCGTCGAAATAGTTGCGCTATATTATGCGAAGCTCAATAGCGTCGCTTTGTACTTCCGCCTCGGTGAATTCGCGTCCCCGCAGAATGCGTCCACCCATGGTTCGGAAGTAATCCGGGAATACCGGAACGACCATGGAATTCTCGTTGGCTGGACCGCCGTCCATCCCAAATAGCCCTCCCATGAAGCTCGTGGCATAGATCGGGAGGAACTCGGTCGCGCTGGCGCTGCGTATTCCGGGGACTCGCCGGATTCGGGCCAGCGCTTCCTCGAAATAGGCAAGGCGGCGATCGTTCAGTTGATGGGTGGTCCCTTCCAGCGCTGCGTTCACAGTGATCAGGCCGCGAGAGTCAAACCCGCGATCGCTGTTCATCAGCTTCACAAATGCACGGCCTACCGAAATCGACGCCGCCATAAGGACGATCGTGAGCATCACCTGCGCTGCCACCAACGCCTCGCGCAGCAGTCGCGAGCCACGCTGACCGGTGGAACCGCGAGTTCCGAAGCTGTGGAGACGACTGGCGTACAACGACGGCAGAACGCCGAAAAGCAACCCGCTGAGGACCGATGCCGCGATGGCAAAAATGAGCACGCGACCATCCAGAATTGAGTAAGCCTGTGACGCAAGTGGCGCGGGTTGGAGTCTTGCGGCGATTGACGTAGTCCAGAAGGCGACAAAAATCCCGACGATGGAAGCAACTAGCGAAAGCAGCAAGCACTCCGTCAGCAACTGTTGCCAGATCCGCGCGCGGCTTGCGCCAAGTGCGGACCGGATGGAAAGCTCAGTGGCACGATCGGCGGTACGCGCCATCAACAGGTTCGCGACGTTCGTGCAAGCGATCAGGAGGATCAGAAACCCGGCATCAGTTGGCCACAGGCCCGTCAGGCATTCGCCGCCGAAGCCGATCGACTCTGGCCCAACCGCACCTATATTCAGAGGATCAAGTACCCTTCGAGCATAACCGCGCTTAGAGACGAACTTGCCGGGCCGGCAAGAAAGGGCTGGCTGGTGCTGATGGCATGCGTGGTAGCGAGCGCAGCAACAGTGCATTGACGACGCTGAAGACGCCTGTGTTCGCTCCAATGCCGATGGCGAGTGCGAGAATCGCGAAGCCGGTGTGCCATGGGCGACGGGCCCAAAGGCGGATCGTGTGCCTCGCATCCTGCGCCACTTCGCAAGAGAACTGCAAAGGGACGGAGATCGCCAAGTCCGCAATGATGCGAATCCAAAGGATGCTCAGGGCGGCGCCCCCGATCGATTCATTGTGTTCGTCGCGAAATTCGCGCTCCAATGCTTCCGTATAGTTTTCACGAAACCCGGCCAGATAGAGCTTAAGAAGCTGCCGGTACAGCCTGAATGAGAAGGGTTCGTCAGGCATGCTTGGGCACTCCAAACCTTGCCGTGGCCAACTGCACCAACTCGCGCATGCGAGCCGCTTCCGCTTGCGCGACCTTGCGGCCATAGGCCGTGATTCGGTAGTAGCGACGACGCTCGTCGTCAAGGTGCGGGTCGGGCCGGGTTTCGGACTCTTCGATCAGCCCCAGATCCAGCATTTTGTTGATAGATCCGTAAAGCACGCCAGGCCCAAGCTTCAGCTTGCCCCCGGTGCGCAGGGAGATCTCGCGCTTCAAGGCATAACCGTGGCGCTCGCCCTCGCCGAGGGATAGAAGGATGTGGAAGACGGCATTTGAAAGCGGCGTCAGAGCGCCCGCAGGGAACCGGTCCTTGACAGACATATTAGTACAAGCGAGTATATACTATTACTCGAAACCGACTAGTGGTGTCAAGGGCGCAAAATGCGAAGTCAACGCCTCGGATAGGGCGTTATAGGGGATCACGCCCTCGAAGCCCAGTCACGTCGTTTGACACATCACGCGCGACCCTGGATCTGCATCAATCCACGCGAGCCTGAAGCTGATCAGCATGGTTCCGTGCAGCGCGCATCCCTATCGCCACGTTAGCGATCGCGGCGACGGACAAGCGAGGCCGGCGACACAATAGGCCGCCGGCATCAGGATGGGGAAAAGCGCGGCCATGCTGCTGGGCGGCAGCGCGGCGCCGGTCCGAGGGGCAGGCTCAGAAGGGCCCACGTCGAGTGCGAGACGCCCGGCGGACGCGACCGGTGGCTCGTATGCGCCGACCGCTCACAAACCTCCGGCGCCTGTCACTCGGGCTAAATCATCGGTTCGGGAGCCGTGCGCCCTCGCGGCGAATGGAAGCGTCTTAGACCGGATCTAATCGCCGATCAAGCCGGCCATCCGTACGCTGGCGGTCCCAAGCGGCATAACGGGGCTGCGGACTGCTGGCGCCGGAACTGCGGACGGACACCGGGCCGCGCGAAGCGCTGTCCTCGTTTGCTGGGCTGGGGCCGCGCCGGTCCGACGTCGCGGCGCTCACGGAAGGGACACGTCGACGCTGGTACGTCGCTCACGGGTGCCATCCGGACGAAAGGACTATGATCATTGTGGCTAAGATAGTCGATGCCGGCCGCCTACCGAATGGCGTCGAGAGAACGGTAATGAAACGCTGGGCGGCCCTGCCCGGGGAAACGCTGAATCCGTGGATTCCTCACGGTCGCTTCCAGAATGCACTGTGTCCCTTGTAAATTCGGCGCCGATCGCCTTGAAAACCCGATCACCCGTTTTGCCCCTCGAAATCGACGGCGGGATCGCTTGCTGCTGCGGACGGCCCGGGCCGGCGACATTCAGGTGTGCCACCTTCCCATCAACCCGCGCTTTAGCTGAGCAGGATTTGAACTCGGCACTGCCGGCTGAGCGATGGGACGAACTCGAATTGGGCGAGATTGGCACGGCGGCGCCGCTTCAACGGTGCGCCCCCGCCGGCTTGGGATTCGGTACGAATGCCGGCGTCTTTGCATCGTTCGCGAAGCGCCACCCGGAAAGGTATGCAAGGCCAATAATCTTCCTCATCTTCGCGTAGTCGATCTTCTCCACCGTGTCCGTAATGTGGTGATAGTCAGGGTGGAAGCCCGTGAACCACCAGAACGCCGGCACGTCGTGCAGAACGAACGGGAATTGGTCGGAGCGAAAGAAGACGTTTAGTGCATTCTCGTGATCGAAACGGTCGTCCAAAACGAGACCCACATGCGCGTTCTCCTGCTTCACTACCGCGTCATATTCGGGCGAGTAGAGCGCGCCGATCAGGTTCAGCCGGTTCGATGTATCCGCTGGAATCGCAATCAGCCCTTCAGTCTGCGGGCTCGGCTTCTCGTCACGCCCAATCATGTCAAAGTTGATCTGCGCGCGCGTGATCGCGAGGGGCCGCAGCGGATGCTGGGCCATGTAATACGCACCGAGCAGACCGCGCTCTTCGCTGGCAAACACGACAAACAGGATTGACCGCTTGGGCCGCACAGCGTTCGCCGCAAATGCCTTTGCCAGTTCCACTACGCCCACCGTTCCCGAGCCATTGTCGTCCGCTCCATGCCATATCTGCATGCAATCCGGTCCGGGAGGCGTCGGCCGGCCATGATCGTCCACGCCACCTAAGGAGTCGGGCTGCGCCGACGGTCCATTTTGGCCCGGCGTCGTTGAGGTTGGCGCGTAACACGGGGCGGACCCGTTGTGATCGTGGTGTGCTGTGACCATGACTGTCTCGGCCATCAACGCCGGGTCCGATCCTTCCAGCAATCCAGCCACATTCCAGGTCGTGCCCATGCGCTCCGTCGTGTTGTGAAGGTGCAGGGTCAGGCTCGTGTCCGGCAGCGCGCGGCTCTGCGGCGTCAGGTCCTTGTCGATAGCGGCTTGAAGCGCGGACGCTTCCTGCTTCCCGCTCCTGCCCTGAGCGACGCCCTCAGTTGCCAGCAGTTCTGCCGCCACGTCATCGAGCACCAGCACATTGGGAATATGCACTTCATCGTCGGCAATCGCTTGCAACGGAATTGGCACTGCCCTCGTTTCGCTCCCGCCAATGCGGGCGATCCGCTCGGCGGCTGTCGGGTGTTTGCGGTTGGGCTCGGCCACCACAACCAGCGCCACGGCTCCGTGCGCCTGCGCGTTCAGCAGCTTCACTCGCGTGGTCGCGTAGCGCGTGTTGCCGGTGCCGTTGAAGATCGAATTCGGGTCGTCCTCCTGCGGCTCATGATCGTACACCAACACAATCTTTTCCTTCGCATCGATCCTCAGGTAATCGTCGTAGCCCAATTCCGGCGCGGTGATCCCGTAGCCCGCGAAGACCACTGACGCCTTCAGGTCGATCGCATGCCGGTAATTGCCTAACGCCGCAGGCGCCCTCCACACTGTGGTTCTTGCCCCTCGCGTCAGGGTTACGGAGCTTTCATTGCGGTCCGGCCGGTACTCCACAAGCGTCATTGCCTGCAGAAAGCTGGGCCGGCCGTCCCCATCGGTCGCCGCCGGCCGCAACCCGGTCTTTGAAAACTGCTGTGCAATCCACCGTACCGCAGCTTCGTCGCCCTGCTGCAAACTCATGCGGCCCGCCAGCGCATCGCTTGCTACATAAGCCAGGTCGCTACGCAACGCAGACTCTTGAATTGTTGCGTAGCCTTCCGCCACTTCATGCGGCACCGGAACCTGTCCATTCAATACAATGCAGCACGCAGCTGCCCAGCCACACAGACCAGGAAGTCGTCGCATGCGACTATCTTATCGTCTCGGCCTCGCAAGGGAGTGATTCTCGGTTTTTGGCAACGAGCCGTTAGCACCACGGCGGCCTGCCTGATGCATACCTTCAACTCCGTCAGTCCTCGCCGATCTCCTCTACCCAGATTGTTCCCGAGCAGGATTCCCAGTGCCTGCGCCCCCGCCACATAAAGCGACTCCGTGGTCACCTCGACAGCGTGCTCAATGCCGGCGAGGTCACGACAGGAGACCACGCAGGAACGCAGGGCCATGCGACGAAGGTTAGCCTGATGGCTCTGCTTCGTGTCGTGAGCGCAACTGTTCTTCGATGCTCAGCGTCAGGTCAGGCCTGAGTGTGGCCGGGTCTTGGCGGGCACGTGCGTCCCGCGGCTCTCACGGGGGGCTCCTGCCCCATCGGCCTGTCGATCAGCCTATCTCGGCTGCGACGTAGAGAATCTGGCCTTCGACACCAGGTACTTTCCTTCATCGGGATCGAGTTGCTCTAGTGCGTATCTACCACCCCGCCCTCCATTGCCGATGGGAATCGGCAGGAAATAGTAGGTCTCACCTGCTTTGGCTTGCAGCGAATGCAGTGAAAGCCAGGATGCTCCCCAATAAGTTGCATAGGCGCACAGGTGGTGCTCTCCGGGGTCGACCGCCACAAAGAAATACGTGCCCCGGTCGTTTGCGCCGGCCCATTTTCCGTCCACGCCGATATTGTCGTGGATCTCCTGATTCACCACGTAGACCAGCGCTTTTCCCTCCGGCGGGGCCGGTGTGGGATGTTGTGATTGGTCGATCTTTACTGCCAACTTCACGTCTCGCGGACCGCAGGCGGCGGATTCGACATTGGGCGCGAGTGCCCGGTCTTCCCCGAACGCGCAGCACGCGACGAATACGAAAGCGGCTACAAGCTTCATAGAACCTCCAGATAACGCGGAGTAGATCTTCCGCCGGGATTTGGACGTGCCCAGCCGGGCGGGTGTTACTTGAAAAGAGACGCGAGATGGAGCCCGAAACTGCCATGCGGTCTGAACAGGCAGACCCCATTTCCAGGCAACCTGCGCACGGCGTCATTTCGTGGTAGCCATCTTACCGCAACGCCCTCCCTGCCACGATCTTCGCGTCGCGCTTGGACTTCGCCCATCGGGGCGCCCGGCAATTCTCCGTCTGTCTCTTCGGAAAACGGCATTATGTTTTCCGTGGGGTAAGCACGCAACCGTGAGATCATTGAAGAGTCATGGACGCTTCACTCGACCCGCAGCTTACTCTGGGCCGGATTTTTGGCAGTGATTGGACAATTGCAAATGTTGCGAAATTGCTGCGTTTCAACGCCGGCCAGGACTTCGTGCGTGCGGGCCCGTTAACTGGCGGCCTGCGGGAGATCGGCGAGAACTACCTGCGGAGGACGTGGGCCCGGCACCTCCCTTCTGGTGTCACGGTGACGTTCAGGCGCGACACAACGGGCAACTGGCATGCCGAGATTTTCTTCGCCGGGTTGGACGATCAAATTCCGTGGAACGAGGCTTTGGCTGAGAAGTGGCTGGTGGCACTGTTCCTGCAGGATCGGCCGCGCGTGCGCGATGTCACGGAAGGCGCTCCCCAACCGAATCAGGTCCGGCACTTCAAGTTGGTGGTATAGGGAGCAACGTAACCCCCACCCGCCAGCGGACTATGCTAGCCGATGGCTAAAGCCTGAGTTTATGGGGCAGTCCGAGTCCGTTGAATGGACGTCGGACGCCACTTGCGGCACTCGTAATACAAGGGCCGGGTCCGCCGTTGTTCTGAAGGGATTGGCAAGAAAAAGCCAAGCGTCCGAAGCAGTTCGAGGAGAGCGGTACCGATAAGGAACGATCAGTCGGCCAGCGTTTCGCCGAAAGTTCCGAATTGTGCGGCGTTCCGCCGGCCGCCGGCTTAAGGATTGGGCGAACACTCACGAACCCGTAATAGTCCCCAGACGTCGATGTTCAGGCCAGAGCTTTTCCGTATAGTGCGAGCAAGCGGCTCCATGCCTTCTCGGCTTGTGGCTCGTTGTAGACCCGCGAATCCGGGGGGCACCAGCCATGCGCGGCACCAGTATACACTTCGATTTCCGCTGGCAGGTTTGCCTTAGCAAACGTCTCCTTGAGGACGGTCTTGTCGTTGGGCGAGCGCGCGTCGTCATTTTCGGCGATCGCGATGAGGAACTGCGCCTTGGACTTCGCGGCCTGAAGGTGCGGACTGTTGGGCGCGTCGGTCACGAGTCCACCGCCATGGAATGAGGCGACTGCGCCGACACGATCGGGTACGGCGGCTGCGGTACGAAACGCAAGCGGGCCACCCATGCAATAGCCCTGTGTGCCGATCTTCCGGCTTTTCGCAACCGATTTTTGCCCGTCCAGCCAACCGATGAACGCTCGTGCATCGGTGATTTGTGTCGTCTCATTCAGAGCTCGCGCGAGCGGCATCAGTTCCTGGATTGGAGTTGCGGCCCCGGCTTCCGCGGTCGGGGCTTTCTTGACGCGGTAGAAAGGATTCACCACGAGCACCGAATACCCCGATTCGGCGAGTCGCTTGCCCATGCCGCGGAAGGCCGGGCGCAGCCCGAAGATGTCTGGCCAAACGAGAACTCCAGGAGCTGTGCCGCTCGCCGGATGCACGAAGTAACAGTCGGCGCTGCCGTCCGGCGTTGTCACGGTTACGTCCGTTTCGGTGACTGTGACGGCATTGGCTACCTTCGGCAGCATCATGGCAACCCCTGCTCCCAACATGACGCCGAACTGTTTACGCGTCACCAAGCCGTGAGCTACGTACTTCTGCCGGTCCTCTTCGAAATGATCCTGATCACACATGCTTCCCCTCCTTGTCGCCTGATTGCGCGGAAGAACCGCAGGCGTATCGCGCCATTATACCTAACCGTTCCCGGTCCGCTGCTGCGTTGAGGATTACTCCATACAAGTCGTTGGTACCTGGCTGAATTCAGGAGCTGGCGCACAACTCCCTCGCAAGGGCCCGAATCCGATTCATGTCGCCGTCGAATCATATTATTTCCCTTCGAATAAGAGTGGCGGAGGTGTTCCCGCATCTCGCGCCGGTTTCACTGGCGCCGGGCGTATCCACCATGGCGTCGGAATTTCCGTCAAGCCACTCGGAATCCAGCGCACCGATTATGGTCCAAGCGTGCCGCAAACCCGCATCGTCGGCACTTGACGATGGCTCCCGTTGAGTGGCCGGATGGCGTGGTACATCGTGTAAGGGGCACGGCCGCCGGCGAGGATGGCGTCACACGCCGCATAACGCTCGCACGCCGCTAGCGCCAGTCGCTCGGCGGGTCACCGCTTCAAGGATGGGAAGAATACGAATCAAGGGCTCCACAAGCTCGGCAACCTCGCGCTGCTCACGCGCAGGAAGAACAGCGCTGCTCGTCCTCACCGGAAGAACCTGCCGTCGCCGCAACGCAACCATAGCAGAAACGCCCAAAGGGGTGAGGGCGACGCTCGTGGGTTCGGGGACTTTCTTCGAATAAACGCCGCCCACCGAAATCATCGGGGCTGGGATGTCGCCAAGACCGCTCGCTTGGCGGTGTCTGGCTGGCGAGGCCGGTGGCACGCCATTTTACTAAGCCGATTGTGGCTCGACCGAAGGCGATCCCAGAGTGCCGCGGGCACCGAGCTGAATCGATGCGTTCAGGATGGTGGAGAGCGGGATGATGCCAGCCAGCTTTACGCCTGCCAGCGCGTGCATCCCAGCCGAGGCCAGGCAGCCGCATTCCGCACAAACCGGCTTGCCACCGAACTGGCAGGGGCTGACCCGTGTCTTCAGGTCGGCCGAAAGACAAGTAGTCAGCCGCGCGAAAGTACATTCCGCAGGCGAGCGGGGCGGATTGCGGTAGCCCTCAAGCACCACCCGCGGCAGATGAACTTTCGGGAATTCCATGGCAGCGGCGGATAGTTCCTCGAAGAGGATCGGCCGGTCAGCCGGCCTTAAGCGCTCCGGAGAGTCATCGCCCTCCTGTGGAGTGTAGATGCTGAACCAGATTCTGCGAACCTCGGGCCGATCCGACCAGAACCGGCAGAAGTCGGCCAGGTATCCGGAACGCCCTAGCATCTGCCTGGTAACCGTGCAGTGCACCGTCACGAGATGCCCGGCGATATGCTTCAGAATGCGATCGTAGGTCGCCGGTGCCCGCCGCTGGTCATGCTCGGGGGCCAAACCGTCGATGGAGACCACCAGGTGCAGGGACCCGAGCGAGATCCACTCCTCCGGAATCGGACGCACCGCACTGGTAACCAGTTGCACTTCGACTCCCATGCGGTCCAGAAGGGGCAAAAGCGCGCCGAGTTCGCGATGCCTGACCAGCGGTTCACCGCCGACAATCGATACATGAATTGGGCGGACGCGGCGTACCACTGCCACTGTCGCGGTCACCAGGTCCTGTCCCCGGTAGTCCGAAAGCTGCCACAGCGTGGTAGCCGGGCCGAGATGGTCCGCCGAATAAGCGTAGCAGCCTGGACAGCGGAGCGGGCATTCCCTGGTGATCTCGATCGAGAGAAACGGAGTGTGCCCTCGGAGTACGCGTCCCCACACGCGCAGAAGGTCCAATTTCTTCATGAAAGCCTTCCATCGAATTACAGACGAGCCGGAAGCAGACGAGCCGCAAGAAAGGCCCCAGCCTTGCCTTGACGGGCGGTGTCTGGTTTGAGTTTCACATCGCGCAGGCTGAAATGTGGGAACGGGCACACCAATCTGCCGTGGGGCGACCTGCGCGCCAGGGGCGGGTCCGATGGAAGTCGCCTATGTTATCCAAACCGACCACTTTGACCGCGTTTTATTGGGTGTGAAACTGGGGCTGCTATGGAGAGACGGTCCGGCGTGAAGCTCGCGGCGGCGGCCGCCGAAGTCGCGTGGATCTCGCGCGGCATGCAGCGGAGGAAACGGGTGCCCTGGGCACGCGGCTAAGGCGAAAGTTACGCTCTCGAGGAATTTTTTACCCCACCTGTGCCTGGTTTACGCCGGAATGATTCCGACGAGCGCCAGCGTGAACACGGCGCGCCGGCGGTCGTCGCGACGGACAACGCGCTCCTGCCGCCCGAACTGGCGCGGATGCCCCAGGGATGCGGATCGCGCCGTCCGAGGCGCCGCGCTCGCATATGAGCCACGTCCAGCAGCCGGGACAGCCGTTCGCGCATCAACTGGACAAGTGGATCCTTGCATCGAGCAGTTTTAGACCGATTGGTATGCGCAATTCTGCTTGCGGCCGGGGTACAACGCTTGGGATGCCTGAATCGCTCGAGCGGCTCTTCTATGAGGCTTCCAACGGCTATTGCAATAATTAAAAAGCCCGCGCTCACCATGGAGGTTATGATTCCGGATCTGGACTACGCCGATCAGTTATTCACGCCGACAGAGTTGCAAACCACGCGAGAACGGTTGGAAGCCCCAGAACAGATGTTCCCTTGCTAGGGTTGAGACGCATCTTGTGGAACGGCGCGGGCGCTCCAAGGAGACTGGCCGGAAATCGGATGGCTGATCGGCGAAGCGCGACCAGCCAAACGGGAACTGGATGCGCTGCGCTTTGGTCGGGAATCCCCCGTATTAAGGAACGGAGGTGCCTTGTGGCCGACCATTCCTGGCCTTCGGGGCGCATAGGTAGAGTAAGGCGTTGTTCCAAGTGCTGCCTGAGGTCACATTCAAGAGCGTTCGCCGGATGAGACCGGTTCGCTCGCCGTGAAGGCTTAGATCCCCTTCAAAAGCCGACGGGTTAATGCCAGTCGAATGGATTCGGCGGCTGCTTCGTGAGAGTGAATCTGGAGAGTGAATCTGGCTCGCCCTAAAGGACGGGACGGATTTAAGCTGGTGCGGTGGTAAGTCGCTTTAAGCCGCGATTGAGCGCGCATTCTTGCATATTTGTGTACATTCGGCCTAAGATGCAATCCTGTCATATACGGTCGAGATCCGGCAGGTTCCAGCACGACCGATCGCCGTCGTACGCGGACATACAACTATGGCAAATCTCCCCAACAGAATCCGCACCTTGTCCGACGAATTCTACGCCGGCTTCAAAGGCAAGGGCGGTCTGAACATCGTCCTCTATCCAGGCTTGGACGTTGCCGGCGAATTTGAGATCGAGTGCGGCGTGGAGGTCGAAAGCGGGAGCAATTCTTCGATGCCCGCGGGGACAGTCGCGACGACGGTCTACCTGGGTCCGTATGATCAAATGAGCCAAGTTCACAAGGCGATCCATCAATGGGCCCGTGAGAACGGACACAAGCTCGCAGGCCCATCGTGGGAGGTTTCTCCGCGTGACCCCCTTGACAACGAGCCCCAACCATGTTTAACCTAACGCGACGTGCGTTGTTCAAGGCGCACCACGTTTTGGAGGGGAGACATGCTTAGCCGAGCACGACTGTGTCCGTCGTTATTATGCGTTGCAGTATGGAGTATGATCCAAAGCCCGGCCCAGGTGCCCATCGGAACCTTGAACGGTAGCGTGCATGACCAGACCGGCGGCGTGATGCAAGGCGCCACCGTTACCGTTACCAACAAGGATACAGGGCGGGAGCGGCAGGTGGTGACGGGGCCGGACGGGTCGTTCCGCATCTCGCCTCTTCTTCCAGGACGCTACTCGGTGAAGGCCGCGGCCTCGGGGTTCCGCACCTTGATCGAGAACGCTACCGTGCAGGTGGGCCAAGCCACTACCATCGAGTTGGCCATGCAGGTTGGCGCCGCCACCGAAGTTGTAAGCGTACAAGGCGAGGCCGCCCAAATCGATTATGACAGTAACACCATCGGCGGCGTCATCACCCGCCAGGAGATCGAAAACCTGCCGCTCAACGGCCGCAGTTTCCTGAACCTGGCCATGCTGGAACCGGGCGTGACCGTCTCGGCAAACAGCGTCGGCCAATACAACCGCCTGTTCGACGTAAATATCCTGGGCGCGGATTCCGGCAACGGCTCTGTGCGCATCACTGTGGACGGCGCCACTATCGCCGACTCGGTGACCGGCGGCACCCAGCAGAACTTCTCGCAGGATGTGGTGCAGGAGTTTCAACTTTCTTCCACCAACCTGGACCTCTCCAACGCCATCGGCGCGGGCGGCGCTATCAACATCGTCACGCGCGGCGGCACCAACGATTTTCATGGCGAAGCCTTCTTCTTCGATCGGGACCACGACTTCTCCGCGTATCCGTATTTGCAGCGCGACCCCACTCTGCCGGCCAGCCCTTTCTTTGCGCGGCGTCAATCAGGCTTCGAGGTTGGTGGACCGATTAAGAAGGATAAGCTGTTTTTCTTCTCCTCGCTGGAGCACACCAACCAAGTGGGCGTCTATAGCTCGGTCCCCAGCGACCCGTATTTTGCACAGTTCGCGTCGTATGCCTCCAGCCCCTTCCACGAAAACGAAATCAACGAACGGCTGGACTGGCTTATCAGCCCAAAGCACAGCGCCTCGCTCCGCTATTCTCACGACGGCAACAACGGATACGCCCCGCCCGGGGGCGGCCAAATGCCATCGGCTTGGGTCGTGAACACGAATTGGGCCGATTCGGGCGTCTTCGCCCTCACCAGCACGCTGAGCCCCACCACCACCAACGAATTCCGCTACTCCTACACCTACTGGTCCAACACCAACAACCCGCCCACAGCTTCCCAATGTCCGGCGCCCTGCATAGGGCTGGGCGGGCCGAACCTGCAAATCATCGGCGTCTCGAACTTCGACATTGGCAATGCCACCAATGCGCCGCAGAGCCGCGTCCTGCGGCGGCACATCTTCGCAGACAACATCAGCAAAGCCAAAGGCACCCACAACATGAAATTCGGCGCTTACTGGGAATATCAGCAGGGCACCGGCACGTACGCATATGCCGCGCCCGCGGCGGGCGCTCTATGGTCGCCGGAGTACGTGCAGTATTTCAACAGCCAGGTGCCGGCGCCGTTTCAAATCTCCATTCCTTCCACGTTCAACACGATTAACGACATCATGCAGCTTCCGGTGTACCTGTTTGAGATGGGCGTCGGCGATATCAACCAACCGCCAACTTATGATCATTCCAACGCCGACCACGACAACACCATGCACTTCTACTGGCAGGATGCCTGGCGCGTGAAACCGAAGTTCAGCCTGAACTATGGGCTGGCCTGGACCTACGAGAGCAACGCGCTCAACTACGATCTGACCAAACCCGCGTACCTGGCGCCGGTCTTCGGCGCCGGCAACCTGGGGCAGGAACTGCACACCCCGCACAATTTCAGCCCCATGCTGGGCTTTGCCTGGACCGTGGGCAACGATAACAAGACCGTGATTCGTGGGGGCGGCGGCATTTATTACGACACCATCAACCTGGAGGTCCGCCTGGAGGAGCGCGGTATGATCGGGCCCGCCGGCACTGGACGGACGCTGCTGGGCGATAGCGTCTTCTTCCCGACTATCGCTGAGGCGAACGGCTTCGATCAATTACCGCAGCCGCTGCAGCCCACCTCGCTGCAAAGCCAGCCCACCACATTTACCGGCGCCGAGTTGGTCCAACTCATTCCTCAGTTGTACGCCGGCGCCCAGGCCGAGCTCGGACCTCCGGGCAATACCAGCCTCGCGATTCGCAACATCAATATTTTCAAAACCGGAACCGAGCTGCTGGCCCATAATTTCCGGGCGCCTTACTCCGAGCACGCCAGCGTTGGAATCCAGCGCGAACTGCGAACGGACTTCGTCGTCAGCGCCGACTTCGTGTTCCGGCAATACATGCACCAGATGATTCGCGACACTGATCTGAACCACTTCTACAGCGCGGCTGGCCCCGTGATTCCGGCGTGCACGGGAGCGCAGGCCGCCGACCCCCTGGCCGAATGTTCCACCGGCGTCATCCAGGCGATTATCAGCGGCGCGCGCTCCCATTACAAGGGGCTCCTGCTCAAAGCCAACAAGCGTTTTTCGCATCGCACCAGCGGGCAGTTGTCGTATGCCTACTCCGACCAGGTCGGTTACAACGGCTTGGTGGATGACAGTAACTGGTTTGCTACCTGGGGACCGCAGGCCGGCCATCAGATCCTCACCGGATCGCTGGTCGTGGACCTGCCCTGGGGTATTTTGATTTCGGGCATCACCTCCTTCCAGAGCGTGGGGCCCATCGAGCCCATCCTTTCCGGAGTGGACCTGAACGGCAACGGTGCCATCGAAAACGGAGAAGCCGGCGGATCGCCGCTGCCGGGCATTGGCTACAATCAACTAGGCGTCAATGACGGAAAGGCCGCGTTGATACAGGCAGTGAACGAATTCAACCAAACCTACGCCGGCAAGACCACTACTACCGGCGTGATTTCTCCCATTGTGCTGCCCGCTAACTGGTCGCTCCCGCGCAGTTTCAACTCGCAGGATATCCGCGTAACCAAGGTAATTAAGCTTGGCACCGAGCGCGCCAAGCTGTCCCTCATCGGCGAGTGTTTCAACGTTTTCAATATCGCCAACCTGGGCGGGTACAGCTACAACCTGGGTCCGTCCGGAGCCGGCTTCGGCGTGGCCACCAGCGCCCAAGGGAACGTGTTCGGTTCGGGCGGTCCGCGCGCGTTCCAGTTCGCCGCCAAATTTAATTTCTAACCCATGAATCGTTGGGCAGGCTCTCAGCCTGCGGCGGCCTCCCAGGCCGCCCTCGGCGCCCGGTGCCGCCCGGTTATCCTGAGACACCCATCTGCTAAGATCGGTTTCTATCTCAGGAGGTAACTATGGGCGCCAATCCGGAATTGCTCAAGAATGTCCCCCTCTTTGCTTTACTGGACGACGACGAAATCGACGTGTTAGCCGGCCAGGTCGATCTGAAGAGCTTCGCTCCCCGCGAGCGCATTTATAAAATCGGCGATGCGGCGCCGCAAGCCTATGTACTGCTCTTCGGAAAGGTCCGCGTCAGCACCGTCGATGAGGATCAACAGGAAGTGATCGTCGATGAACCCGCAACGGGTGAGTTCTTCGGCTTCGCGTCCATGCTGGAACAGACTCCTCATCAGACCAGCGCTTTTGCGCTCGAGGAATCATCCTGTCTGGAAGTATCCCGTGACGATATTGCGCATCTGCTTCAGCGGAAGCCGCATGCCGGAATGGATCTGCTCACCACGCTCGGCCGGCAATTCCATGCGGCCCAAAACCTGGTGCGCATCCGGGCCAACCGAAATCCCAACGAGTTGATCGAGGAGCGAAGTACACTGGGCCAGCGCATCGCCGATTCCGTCGCTCAATTTGGCGGGTCCTGGACATTCATCATCTTGTTCGGGATTTGCCTGACCATCTACACGGCCATCAACGTGGCCCTCGACAGGAAGGCTTGGGATCCCTATCCGTTCATTCTGCTCAACCTGTTCCTGTCCATGCTGGCGGCGATTCAGGCGCCTGTGATCATGATGAGCCAGAATCGCCAGGACGAGAAGGACCGCCTGCGCGGAGAACTCGATTTCGCAGTGAATCGCCGCGCGGAGACTGAAATACAAGGCCTGGGACGCAAATTGAACCTGCTGGATGAGAAAATCGACGATCTCGCCGATCTGATCCGCGCGTCGAAATCCTGAAAACACAGCGGGCGGGCCCTCTCAGGCGGCGGACGCTCGCGGCTGCGTGGCAGCTAAAATCCTCAGCAAAATTTCCTGCGACCGCCGCTGGCCATATCCGTAACCGTACGTGCTCGAAGTAATCGCCACCACCATGTCCAGCGCCGGAACATATAGATCTTATTCCCGCCGTTCCCCGACGCGAACTGGACCAACACCGCACGGGCCCCCGCCGTTTCGGCTTTCGTATACCATATGTACCCGTAATAATCGGCATCAAGGTCATCCGACGAAATCGGCACCTGGCTCTCCAAACACCTCTCCACCCATGCACGCGGGACAATCTGCCGCCCACCGGTCTGGCCACCGTTAAGAATGACTTGGCCAATGGCCGTCTCCAGTCCGCGGACTGACCCAGTTTGTCTTCATTGCGGGTGAGTTGGGGTCCTCATCATCTGTGTCCAATCTGGACCGAATGTTCAGCAGATCGCGGATAGTGATTTACTGTTTCCCGTCATGCGGCAGCTTAGGCGGATATTCAGCGATCGAATTGCCAACACTGCGTATGTAGCCGCGCTAGATGGCGATCCCCATCAGCACAGCTGTGATGCCTGTTCGCGGACCGTATGTCGTGCAGTGGATCGGCGCTGTCGCCGTTGAAGTATCTCTGCTAACCAGACAGCCGTGGCGCAGAATTACAACCCCCCTTCACCATAAGAACCGGGCTTCCAAGCGATTCGCTGACCCCTTTTGCTGGAAAACCAGATCTTGTTTCCGGAAGAGGGCGCCTCGCAGGCCGCCTGCCACGAAGCCGTACCTTACTCCGACCGGATCGCCTGAATCGGGTCGATCCGTACCGCCCGCCAGGCGGGCAGAAAACTGCCCAGTACGGTCATCAACAGGCACAACCCGATGGCACTCGCGAACGTGATGGCATCGCCCGGCTGCACGCCCGCCAGCAGACCCTCCATGGCCCGCCCCGCGGCGTAAGCCAGGACGACCCCCGGCAGCACTCCCATAGCCGCCAGAGCCGCCCCTCGCCCCACGATCATTTTGACGATCCCGCCCGGGCGGGCGCCCAGCGCGATGCGCACGCCAATCTCCTGCATGCGCCGCGATACCGCAAACGACAGTACGCCGTGAATGCCCACCCCCGCCAGCAGAAACGCGATCGCCGCGAATAATCCAAGCACGCGCACTTGCGAGGTGCGCGATGCCGTCTCGCCCGCGACAATATTCTCCATGGTGCGCACGTCCGCGATGGGCTGCTCGGCATCCGCGTTGTGAATGATCCCGCGCACGGCCGGCAGCAGCCCTCCCGGCGGTGTCGCGGAACGAATCACCAGATCCTTCGGCACGTACCCGATCAACCACTCATCCTTCACCTGCCGGTAGGGTAAATACACCTGCGGCTCGCTGTCCTGTTCGAGTCCCCGCACGCGGATATCGCCCACCACTCCCACCACCGTCCGGTCCGAAAGCGCTATCTTGAAGTGCCGGCCCAGTGGATCGTGGCCCGCCCAATAACGGCGCGCGAATGACTCGCTCACTACGGCGGTCCACGGCGCATCGAAACTATCCGCTTCGCTGACGTCGCGCCCGCGCTCGACCGGTATGCCCATGGTGGCGAAGAATCCCGGAGTCACGTAACGCAGGCTGGCGTTGTGCGTCCCGGATCTCTGTGTCTCTTCCGGCTCGCCAGCCATGCTGACAGGCCAGATGCCGCCGCGCATGGTCATGGGCAGGAAACTGATATACGCGGCATTCGAGACGCCCGGCAGAGCTTTTACTCCGGAAAGCACCTGCGTGTAGAACTCCGCGCGGCGGGCCGTATCGTTGTATTTCGGGATTGGCAGCGCGGTCCGCAGCGTCAATGCGCCATCCGCGCGAAAGCCGGGATTGGTCGCCTGGATCCGCCACAGCGCCTTCACCAGCAAGCCCGCGGATACCAGCAGCACAACCGAAGCCGTCACTTCCCCGACTACCAGCGCGGAGCGCAGCCGTTCCTTGCGACCTCCACCCGCGCGCGTGCCTTCCCGCAGCGCCGTGAAATCCTCGTCGCGGCAAGCGCGCCACGCCGGAAGTACGCCAAACCCAATTCCGGTGAGGCCCGAGATCAGCCCCGCGAAAACCAGCACGCGCAAGTCGATCGCCGGCGCCTGTGCGATGGGCAGCGACATGGGCACCAGCTTGCCCAGCAGAGGCAAGGCGGCGGCCGCCAGCAGCACGCCCAGCGCGCCTCCCGCCGCGGCCAGCACCAGGCTCTCGGTCAGCATCTGGCGCAGCAGCCGCTCGCGTCCCGCGCCCATGGCCGCCCTCACGGATAACTCCCTCTGGCGCGCCAGACCGCGTGCCAGCAGCAGATTCGCCAAGTTCGCGCAGGCGATCAGCAGGACGCAAATCGCCGCGCCGCTCAGCGCGATCAACAGCGGGCGGGACTGGCGTGACAACCCTTCATCGCGCAAGAGGCCGATCGTGGCGCCGGTGTTCTTGTTATCCGCATATTGCTTCTCCAGCAGCCCGGTCACTACGCCCATTTCCGCCCTGGCCCGGTCCAGCGAAACGCCGGGATTCAGCCGCGCCACCACGCTGATGTAGTTATTCGTGCGGTCCAGAAAATCGCCGTCATGCTCACGGAAGCGCATCGGCATCCAGAATTCGGTATACCGGTTGGGAAAATGAAAATCCCGCGGCATCACACCGATAATCTCAAACGCCTCGTTGTCCAGATTCACCCGCCGGCCGATCACGCCGGCATCGCCGCCGAATAGCGCCTGCCATAACTGGTAGCTCAGCAGCAACGTGCCGGACGCGCCTTCGCGGTCTTCCACGGACGTGAAAAGACGCCCCATCAGCGGATGCACGCCCAGCACCGTAAACAGATCCGCGGTAGCCGCCGCCCCTTCCAGATGCTCCGGATCGCCTTGCCCGACCAGGTTCACCGACCTGTCCCAATACCCGGCCATGCCTGCGAAGGACTTGCTCATGCGCTTCCAGTCCACGAAGTTCGCGGGCGATAGCTCCATGCGTGAATAGCTGGGCACCTTTTCCCATAAGGCCACCAGACGGTCGGCCTCGGGAAATGGCAGCGGCCGGATCAATACGAAATCCGTTATCGAGAATGCCGCGGTATTCGCGCCTACGCCCAGCGCCAGCACCAGCAGCACGGTGAGTGCAAATCCAGGAGAGCGCGCCAGCGTGCGCGCGGTGTAGCGCAGATCCTGCCGCAAAATATCCCAGTGGACTGCCGCGGCGTTTGCTAGAACTTCGCCCAGCATCGCGACCCACAGCGCCGCAACCGCCAGTGGCCCCCCCGGCGTCACGCCGGCGCCGGGTCCAGATCGCGTGCATCTCCGCGCCATACTCCGCGCGGAATGAGGCCGGATAGAGCCGCAGAAGAAAATCGTAAACGCCCATCATGCCCTTCCCGAAGCGAATCCGCGGTCGCGCGCCATGCGCACCAGTTGGGTGAGCCGGCGCGCCTCCGCCCGCGCCACCGCCGTTCCGAACGGCGTGATGCGATAATACCGGCGGCGTTCGTCGTCCAACTCCGGCGCCGGACGTTCCCGGCTCTCCACGATCAATCCCTGTTCGAGCATGCGCTGGATCGAGCGGTAAAGGGTCCCCGCGCTCAGCTTGACCTCGCCGTTGGTGCGCGCGGCCACGTCCTGGATGATGGCATAGCCGTGCCGGTCCTCTTCAGCTACGGCTAAAAGAATATGGAAAGTCGCGGGCTGCAGAGGCAGCAGCGCATCCGGCTGCGGATTTTCTCGCATGCTTTATTATATCCGCTGTGGATATATTGTCAACGGCTATAGCTGGCTCGCGTCGAGCACCGACTCTAGTGGTAGTCTCTAGGAATGCACTCCAGAAAGCTGTCTTCGGCCGCCCTGGTGGCCTGTGCTCTCGCTTTTTTGCCGCCGGCAAATGCGCAGCCCGCCACCACCGGCAAAAGCGCCGAGCAAGCCTTCAAAAACATTCAGGTTTTGCAGGGTACGCCGGCCGATCAGGTGTTGCCGGCCATGCAATTCATCGCGGCCTCGCTGGGCGTGGAATGTGAATTCTGCCACGTGGAACATAAATTCGATGCCGACGACAAGCCGGAGAAGAAAACCGCGCGGCACATGATCACGATGACGCTTGCCATCAATAAGGACAGCTTCAACGGACGCAAAGAAGTGACGTGCTACTCCTGCCATCGCGGCAATAACGATCCGGTGGGAACTCCGCCCGTGGTAACGAGCGACGCGGAGCCCCCGCACGCTGAGGCCGCTGCCGCCCCTGCGGCCGCCCCGCCCACTGCCGATCAGTTGTTAGAGAAGTACGTTGCCGCGGTGGGCGGAGCCGAAGCGCTGCACAAAATCTCCAGCCGCGTCTCCAAGGGCAGCATCACCGTCATGGGCCACGAAACAGCCATCGAAGTCTTCGCGAAGGCGCCCGACAAGCGCATGTCCGTGACGCACGGGGCGACCCAAAGCATCACCGCCTTCGATGGTCAGGGCGGATGGCTTGGCGGGGGCAATGGGCACCCGGCGCGCGATATGTCCGGACAGGAAGCCGAAGCGGCCCGGCTGGATGCCGATTTCTACTTCCCCACGCACATCAAGGAGATCTTCAGCGGATTCCGCGTGGGACGGCCCGATAAGATCGGCGACCAGGCTGTTTTCACGTTGATTTGCATGCGCCAGGGTCAACCGCCCGTACGGCTCTATTTCGATCAATCATCGGGCCTGCTGGTGCGGCAGGTGCGCTATACCGATACACCCATCGGACGCAATCCAACGCAGATCGACTACGCCGATTATCGCGAGGTGGACGGCGTCAAGGTGCCGTTCCGATGGACCCTGGCGCGCATCAACGGACGATTTACGATTCAGATCCACGAGGCGCAGCAAAACGTGCCCGTCGACGATGCCAAATTCGCCAAGCCATCCGCTCCCTAATGTGGCGCGGTGAAATGCTATTTCAAGAAAATAGCTTTCGCAATGGTGGCATGTACCCCCTTGTTCCCATCCACCAGTTGGGTAATACTCAGATCCGCCGCCACGCTGGTTAGCATGTAAGCGTCGTCCCGCGACAAGTGTTTCTCTGTAACAAGGAAATCTATCATCTCCTCAACCGCCAGCCGGGTGGCTTCCCGCAAATCTTCATGTATCCCCATCGTCAGATAATGCGTCGGCGTTTCGCCGCGCGGCCAGCGCAAATGCAGATCCTTGCGCACCACGAACTGAAACACGCCGGTGAGCGACGTTTCGAGCGCCGTAATATCCACTTCGCCGTTGCCTTGTCCGGCGTGGCCATCGCCCACCTGAAACAGCGCGCCCCGCGCGTGCACCGGGATGAACAGCGTAGTGCCCGCCACGAACTCCTTGTTGTCGATGTTCCCGGCGTGAAACCAGGGCGGCACGCTGCTGATCCGCCCGAGATTCTCCGGCGGCGCCACGCCCATGCTGCCGAAGAACGGGTGCAGCGGGATCTCAATGCCAGGCGCGAATCGCGCGATCATTCTATCCAGGTCGAGCGGAATGATCTTGATGCGCGTGTACGGGAACTCGTCAGGCAGAAAACCAGCGCCTGGGCGGAAGCCGTTATAAGCATACGGAATGGCAAGCTGGATGGATCGAATACGCACTTCTAGCGTATCGCCGGGCTCCGCGCCATCCACGTAGATGGGTCCCGTCAAAATATGGCCGCCGGGCCCTTTGTCAATGACTTCGCGGTAAATGTCGCGCAAAGCGGGCTCGACCTGCGCGGGCGGCACACCCGCGGCTTCCAGGCGCGCCGGGCTGTTGGTGATTAAAGTTTCGATCTCGACCGTATCGCCCGCGTGAATGCGCAGAACTGGAGGCGTGTTAGCCGCGTAGTATCCCCAGGCGACTGTCTTGGGAGTCGCCTTAAGTGTATAGGTGGCCTGATCCTGGGCCGCGGCACCGACCTGGAGTGCGGTAAGAATAAACAATAATTTAACTTGCATGCTATTTCCTCGATTGTGGCCGATTTTCCCAGACTTTGTTTCTTAACCCTATCGAAACGCCGCTGTAATTATCAAAAAAGCCTTGCGGGGTTACCATCACTACGATACACTGCAAAAAATACCTTTAGAGGAGGTTGGTTTTGTGACCAAGCTATTCGTGTATCTGGTATTCGTGTTTTCGCCGATCGCCGCATTGGCCCAATCGACTTTGGGTGTCGTGTTAGGCACCGTAACAGACAACTCCGGCGCCGTGATTCCAAAGGCTAAAGTCACGCTCACCGACACTGACGAGAACGTCAGCCGCACGACTGCGGCGGACGCTAAGGGAGATTACGAGTTTGTGAACGTGCAGCCCGGCCACTTCAAAGTGGAAGTCGCGGCTCCCGGATTTCAAATGGCTGTCGCCACCGATCTGCAACTGGTGGCGCGTCAAACCTTGCGCTTGGATGTGGCAATGCAAGTGGGCCAGGTCGCCACGGCGGTGCAAGTCGAGGCCCGCGCCGGCGTGATCGCTACCGACACGCAAACAGTGCAATCCAGCCTCGATGGAAACGCGCTGACCACTCTACCGGGCAACGTGCGCGGGATGAACGGCAGCACCAGTCCGTACGCGCTGATCGCGGCGCTGCCCGGCGTGCAGCCGGATGACAGCGGCAATTTCTCAATTCAGGGCGGGATCCAATCCATGGCGCAATTCTCGCTCGACGGCATCTCCATCACCAACGTGGGCGGCAACAATCCGCTCAGTGATGCGTTCCCCTCGGTGGAAAGCATCTCGGAGATCAAGGTGCAGGGCGCAGGCAACACGGCCGAGTTCGCTGAAGTAGGCGACGTCACCACCATTACCAAGAGCGGCACGAACGAGTTTCATGGCTCCCTGTTCTGGTACATGCAGAACGCTGCCCTGAATGCGACCGCTTTCGGCCAGACCACCAAGCCCCCCTTGACCAGCAACGATTTCGGCGTCAGCTCTGGCGGGCCCGTAGTCCTGCCGCACATTTACAACGGCAGGAATAAGACTTTCTACTTCGGCACTTACGAAGGCCTGCGCCTGCCGCGCTCCGAGTCGATTCAGAACCAGGTACCTACCCAAGCCATGCGCAGCGGCGATTTCTCCGCCTCCGGCATTACCGTGACCGACCCGACCACCGGCGCTCCCTTCCCCAACGACATGATTCCCGCAAACCGGATCAACTCGGTGGCCAGCGGTTTTCTGGCCCTATATCCGCTGCCCAACGCCGGCGATTTGAATACTCCGCATGCGGCGAACTATATCACCAACCGGAATGAGAGCGTCGACTCCGATCAGTTCGATGCGCGCATCGATCATTACCTGAAGTCCAATATGTCTCTTATGGGGCGCTTCAGTTACAAGAACATCTCGCAAGACAGCCCGCAAGCGCTGCAGGTGCCCTCGGAAACCTTCGCCATCAATTACAAGCTGCTGGCCACTTCATGGAACTGGAACATTCGGCCCAATCTGATCAACGAATTCCGTTTTGGCTTTACCTTGAATCCCACTACCCAGACACTGCCGTTCAACGGCGCTCAATTCACCAACGGGCTCGGTCTAGAGGGCGTGGGACCGAATTTCCCCTTCAACGGCCTTTCCGAGATCGACATGACCGGCTTCACTTGTCTATGTACGGATCGGGGTAACTCGCTTAGTGAGAATAATACTTATCAGTGGAACAACAATACTACCTGGACGTTAGGCCGTCATAACATCAAGTTCGGGTTCGACATCCGGCGCATCAAGGCGGTCTCCGCGCTCGGTTTCATCGGCGGCGATAACTATGGCAATTTCAATTTCACCGGCGGCTTCACCGGCAATGCCTTCGGCGATTTCCTGCTGGGTCTGCCAACTAACACCGGCATTGATCAGGTAGTGCATGACAATTACGGTCTTTCCATGCAATATGGCGTGTATATCCAGGATTCCTTCCGCGTGAGTCCGCGGTTGACCCTGGAGTACGGTCTGCGCTGGGAATACCATCCCGGATACACCGACGAGTATGGCAATATCGGTAACTTCGTGCAGGTGCCGAAATCGGGCGAAGTTGTATATCCGGATGGCGCTCAGAGCACGCTGGCGCCTCTTTTCCTGGCGTCGTTCAATGCCTGCCCGACCCTCGGCAGCACCAGCGGTCCCACCGAGAATGGCGCACCTTGCACGCCGGTGCTGGATGCCAGCCAGGCTGGACTGCCGCAAGGCCTGCGCACGGCGCCCCAGCGCGTGGTGCCCCGCATAGGATTTGCCTGGCGCCCGACCGCCAATGAAAAGACGGTGCTGCGCGGCGGCTTCGGTGTGTACGACACGCCCAGCATGGGTTCCATTTACTACGCACTAACTGGGACCCTGCAATCCAACACGGCGACTTACACCAATATTGCGGCGAACGGCAGCCCGCTGTTCCAATGGCCGCAGATCACCACAGGCGCGGCTGGCGCGGTGGCGCCTTTCGGCACCGCTTATTTCGGCACCGCGAACGATCCCCACTGGAAGGAGCCGTACACGATGCAATGGAACTTTTCCGTCGACCGGGATCTGGGCTTCAATACCGGACTGCGCGTTTCTTACATCGGCCAGGGCACGCGCGACCTGGTATATGCCCCCGACCTGAATCAATCCGGCTACTCCACTACGTTTTACGCGGAGCAGCCTTTGAGCACCCGTCCCTATCCGAATTGGGGCGTCGTGAACGATCGAGCCGTGGGCGCCACCATGAATTACAATTCGGCACAGATCGAAATCCATCACCGCTTTCAGCACGGGCTGACCTTCGACTCTACCTACACGTTCGCCAAAAATCTATCGGACGATCAGGGACCCGCTCCGCAGGGATCGTTCGCGGGCGAGAACGCCGGCGGCCGCAGCATGGACGCCTATGACCTCAAGGCTGAATACGGGCCGGTCTGGGGTACCCGCCGCAATCGCTGGCTGACCACCGCGGTCTACGAACTGCCATTCGGAAAAGGGCAAAAATTCATGTCCAACGCCAGCCGCTTTGCGGACGCCGTAATCGGCGGATGGCGGCTGAGCAACATCTTTCTGATTCAGAGCGGCCCCTTCGAGACCGCCTATTTTTCGGGCGGCGATCCGTCAGGCACTGGTTCGGGAGTGTTTGAAGGACGTCCGCAGCACCCCGATCTGATCGGGAACCCGTCACTTTCGAATCCCACGGCCGCCCAATGGGTGAATCCGGGGGCCTTCACATGCCCCGGCACGCCCGGTTGGACCATCGGCAGCGCCTGTACGATCGGGGACAATCCGGCCACCGATCTGGCCCCGATCGGGCGGTTCGGCAACGCGGGCGTGGGCATCGTGACCGGTCCTGGAACAGTAAACCTGAATACCGCTCTGGGCAAGGCTTTCGCGATCAACGAGCGTGTGAAACTGAAGATCGAGGCCTCGTTCACGAACCTGTTCAACCACGTAAACCTGTCCGATCCCGTTCTAGCCATCGATAACCCGTCGTTCGGCCAGATTACCGCCGCCCGCGGTTCGGATTTTGGCGGCTACCGGACAGGCCAAATCTCGGCCCGGCTCGACTTCTAACCGGCGCGGGGCTTCCGCTGTCACAATTAAGTATTGAGCGGTGTTCTCATATTGTGAGCGCGGCAGACGACACCGTTGCAGTGCTGAACGCCGCCGGGGACCGTTTCGATCTGGAGGCGGTTTTCCGCGCCCAATACGTGCGTATCGCGCGCATCATTGCCGGAGTGGTGCGCGACCACGCCCGCGCCGAGGAACTGGCGGTGGAGGTTTTTCTGAAATTGTGGCGGACTCCGCCAGCCCAGGGCGTGCACGCGGAGGCCTGGCTATACCGCACCGCCGTCCGCACAGGCCTGAACGAACTGCGCCGGCAAACACGCCAGAGCCGTTACGAGGGGCTGTTCGGATTCGCCAGGCCGGTCCCCACGCCCGAGGACATCCGCAACACAGCCGAGGAAGAGGAACGCGTGCGGTTGGTTTTGAGCGCGATCCCGCCGCATAAAGCTGAATTGCTGGTTTTGCGCAGCCAGGGTCTCGGTTACCAGGAGATGGCGGTGGCCCTCGACTTGAATCAGGCGTCGATTGGAACTCTGCTCCGGCGCGCGCAGCAAGCTTTCCGAAAGGAGTATATCAAGCGATATGGCAGTCAATAGCGAAATGCAGATCGGCCCGTGGGTGGATGAACGCATGGCCGTGCTCCGCACCGAGGACCATTGGAAGCCGAACCTGGACGCGGCGCTCGCCCGATTACGCTCACGGCGTGATGCGCGGCACGGGCACGGTCCACGCTGGTTCTGGGCCGCCGCACTAAGCAGCGCCGCAGCTGTTGGCCTGGTCGCGCTGCCCGCACCCCGCGCGCTTGCCCAACGGTGTCTGAACTGCTCCGTCGCCCTATGGCAGAGCCTCGCCTCGGCGGGCCCTGCACGCGCCAACCTAATTCCTGAAAAATCCCGCAAACTGGCACCGGATTTCACCTTGACCGACGACTCCGGCCAATTGCTCCGCCTGTCCAACTTGCGGGGCAGAGTCGTGCTGCTCAACTTCTGGGCGACCTGGTGCCACGGATGCAAGACCGAAATTCCCTGGTTTGTCGAGTTTCAACAGGCCTACCGCAATCGCGGACTCGTCGTCTTGGGCGTATCGCGCGACGACGATGGCTGGAAATCCGTCAGGCCCTACATCAGCCAGAAGAAGATCAATTACCGGATGATGATCGGCACCGACGCTATGGCCGCCCTGTACGGCGCCGATCAGTCCCTGCCGGTCACCCTGATTATCGATAAAGCCGGCCGCATCGCTGCCGCGCATAACGGCGTCGTGCGCAAAAGCGACTGCCAGGCTGAGATTGAGGCGCTACTGTAAGCAGCGGGCCGCGCGTGCAGCGTTGTAAACTGGCTGCATGGTGCTCAAAACCGTTCTATCCGTTGCGGCGGTACTCGCCGCTGTCACTCTGACCACATCCGCCGCCGCGCAAGAGCACGGACGCGTCTTCGAACTCCGCACGTACACGTGTAACGAAGGCAAACTGCCGGATTTGCTGGCGCGCTTCCGCAACCACACCATCGCCATTTTCGATAAGCACGGCATGACCAGCATCGCCTATTGGGTGCCGCAGGACGCGCCCGCCTCGCAGAATACTTTGATCTACATCCTTGCGCACCCCAGCCGTGAAGCCGCCAAAAAGAACTGGGAGGAATTCCGCAACGATCCGGAGTGGCAAAAAGTTCAGAAGGAATCGGAAGCCAACGGGAAGCTGGTGAGCAAGGTGGAATCCGTATTTATGGAGCCAGCAGATTTCTCACCGCTGAAATAAGAAGCTGCGGCCGGCTCACACCGCTTGCAGTATCTTGTGAATCGCGCCGTTCACCCGCTGGTACTGCTCCACCTCGGTCAGTAGCTGCTTGCGGCCCGTCGGCGTGAGCCGGTAATACCGCGCGCGCCGGTTGCCGGCCGTCACTCCCCATTCCGCGGTGACCCAATCCTTCAGCAACATGCGCTGCAAAGCCGGATAGAGCGAGCCTTCTTCCACCTGCAAGATATCCTCGGAGACATCCCGAATGGCACTGGCGATTTCGAATCCGTGAAGTTGGCCATCACGGGCCAGCATCTTCAGGATCAGCATGTACAAGGTGCCCGGAGGAATTTCGTCCCGTCTCGTGTGCTCTGCCATAGGTAGACTATGTCAGTGTGGCATGTAACCCGTAAACTGTCAATCTACGCCGTGCGGAACAGCCGCTCCGATCCCTGCGAGAGCAGGACCCAAAGTCCATAAATGCCCAGCGCGGTGCCAAACGGTACGTGGATCAGGTCGAACACGGAGAGAACAATCGTCAGGATGCGGGCCCAAGACCGGAACTGCAGCAGTCCGATGCCGGCGATCACACCGGGCAGGGATATCGCCACCAGGAAGAAGAAGACGATCCCGCCGACGGCGCCGATGACGGGTACCGCGAAATGTCCGTTACCGGAATAGTCGGTGGCGCCCACCAGTCCCGCTATGCCGCCGAAAAGGACTAACATACCCAAGGCAAGCAATAATCCCAAAGATCCGAAAACGATATGCAGGGCGCCGAGTATCTTGACGTGTTGTTCCATGGCTCCGCTTATTGTAGGCGCAAACGTGACCGCATGCAACGGCTGGGAGTAGGCCGGATGGTACAGATCGTCCTCGGCGATTGGCATAAGACCGGCACGATGGATCTGGAGGCCGTCGAGACACTGGTGCGGGACTCCATGCACCACGCCGGGGCAATGGCCATGCAGCGGTTGTTGTGCATGCCGGCGCCGCACGACCGCCAGGTCCCCTGCGGCTGCGGTCAGCAAGCTCGATACCACGAAACGCGCCCGAAACAGATCCTGACCATGCTGGGGCCCGTGGTCTATGATCGGGCCTACTATCTCTGTCTGAGTTGCCATCAAGGACACAGTCCCCGCGACCGGGAGCTGGACGTAGTCGGGACGGAGTGTTCCCCCGGCGTGCGGCGTATGATGGCCGCGGTAGGAAGCGAGGCCAGCTTCGATAGTGGCCGCCAACAACTGCATCTGCTGGCCGGCCTGGAGGTCACCACCAAGGCTGTCGAACGCCATGCCGAAGCCATCGGCGCCGATATCGTCGAACGGGAACAGGCCAAGCGAGATCGCCTCGTCCAATTAGAATTTCCCGATATTCTGGGCGCTGCCGTTCCCGTGCTGGTGGTCGAAATGGATGGCGCCCAGGTGCCCATGGTGCGCGCCGAGTTGGAAGGGCGTGCCGGCAGATCCCCGGGGCAACCGGCACGCACCCGGGAAGTCAAACTGGGGTGTGTCTTCACCCACACCACCACCGATGCGAAAGGCCGCCCCATTCGGGATGCCGCTTCCACCACCTATACCGGGGCGATCGAAACCGCCGAATTGTTTGGCCGTCGGCTCTACGCCGAAGCCTTCGAGCGGGGATGGGATCGGGCCACACTGAGAGTGGTGCTGGGCGACGGCGCCGAGTGGATCTGGAATATCGCCAACCAGCATTTTGTCGGCGCCGTGCAGATCGTCGACGTCTGGCACGCCCGCGAGCATCTCTGGGGCCTAGCCGCTAAGTTATTTCCCTCCGACGAAAAGCAACGGAAGCGCTGGGCCAAGAAGCTAATCCAAAAGCTAAACCGAGGCAGGGTCGAAAGCGTCGTCAGTGAACTGCGCAGCTTCCCCACACGCAACGCGCTGTTACGCGGTGAGCTTCGTATCCAAGCCGACTACTTCGAACGGAACCGAAATCGCATGCGCTACCCCAAATTCCGCAAGCAGGGTCTATTCATAGGCTCTGGAGTCATCGAGGCAGGATGCCGAACGGTGATCGGGTCCCGCCTCAAGCAGTCCGGCATGTTCTGGACAGTGCGCGGCGCCAATGCCATCATCGCCCTACGCTGCAACCGGCTGTCCGGCAAATTCGAGGACTACTGGGCGTCTCGCTCGGCGGCCGCCTAAAATCATCCACAACTATGTCGCGCACCCGATCGTGACGCCTATTCGAATCTCACGTCGTCAATCAGCAGCTCGAACTTACCCGGTGTGGGGGAACTGCCGAAGAAGACTCCCATCAAATCATGCCCGTCCGTGGCGTTGAATGCCTTCAGCGGAAAAGTGAACTGCTTCCAGTCGGCCCCCGCGGTGAAGTTCTGCTGCGCGGGTTGATACCCGCCGCTTTGGGCGAAGATCATCACTGTATAAGCCCGCCCTTCGCCCTTGGCCCAGAACGATATGGATCTCTTCGCGGAAAGATTAGCCGGGGTCATCATCGCTTTCCCAGGAGAGAACAAGGCGCCCGCCCATGCCGCCGGCCCATTGCCGGCCGCCACTTCCCCCGAAATATCCAGACAGCCGCGGCTGCCGTGCACGCCGCCGGCGGCAATCTTAATCTGTGCCGTAGATTTTCCGCCGATGAAGCTGTCGGTCGAAACGATCCAGCCGGCGCCGAATCTGGCTTCGGGCTTGTCCTGCTCGAAGTCACTCACCAGTCCGCTCTCGGAACCCGCTGGAGGCGGCGTGGCCGCCTGCGCCTTGGCTTGCTCCTTCTCTTTCTCGATGGCGTCGCGGAGGCCGGCGCGGTCCACGGCCACGCCGTCCTTCCACACGCCGGCAATCGCCCGCGTGGCCAGGATGTCGCTCGTCGGATCGCCATCCACCAGCAACAGATCCGCGCGTTTCCCGGGCGCAATTGTGCCACGGTCCTCCAGATGAAAGACGCGCGCGGGTGTGGAGGTGGCGGCCATCAATGCCTCGGTCGGAGTCAATCCGGCCTCCACCAGCAGCTCCAGTTCGCGATGCTCGGTGGCTCCCGGGGCGGTGCCCGGGTTGGGCACGTCGTCACCAGTCAGGATCGGCACCCCGGCGGCCTTCAACTGCTGGACCGCCTCGATCGAGCCGGCGCAGCTCAGCTTGTTCGGCAGGGTGAAGGCCTTCTTCAGATTGCTGATGTCGGATGCATCCAGATAGGGCGCAAGGCGCGCATCGTTGACCAGCGGCTCACCGCCGGGCGTGCCGCAGACGCTCTCGAGCACAGTTAACGTGGGGACCACGAACGCGTGATGCGCCGCGACCAGGCGTCCGAAATCCGGATCGGACTTCGGTCCGGCAAACAAGTGCGCTAGTCCATCTGCCCCCGCATTAATGGCCTCCTCCGCATCCTGCAGCGTGGCGATGTGCACTACCGCCAGTTTGCCCCGCTGGTGCGCGGCGGCGATCGCGGCGGTCAGCGTTTCCTGGCTCAAAGTGGGCCGGTGCCCGCCGTACACGGTGGCATCGTCCAGGATCAGCTTGATGTAATCCGACCCCTCGGCGATGCGCGCATCAACGAAAGCCTGCGCGTCGGAGGCATTGGTCAGCGTCGGGATCCTGATACCGTACTCGGTGCCGTGCCCGCCCGGCGCCGTGATCAGCGTGCCCGCCGAGTACATATCCGCCCGGTCGGTGACCGGTCCCGCGGCCTGCTCCTTACGCATCTGGGCGGCGAAATGAAAATCGGTGAACATATCCAGCACGGTGGTCACGCCGAACATGAGCTGCTGCTTGAGCCCGTCCCGCGTCCACACGTGCGCGTGGGCGTCCGTGAGTCCCGGCAGAAGTGTCTTGCCGCTGCCTTCGATCACTTGCGCGCCGGCGGGCACGGTGATATCGGTGCCGACCGCCGCGATGCGTCCGTCCCGCACCAGCACGTCCGTTTGCGCAATTACGCGTACGCCATCGAACACCCGCACGTGGCGAAACACCAGTGGTGGGGCCGCGGACAAAACTGTAACCGCCGCACTTAACACTCCTAACGTGACCAACGTTCCGCGGAATGACATGATATGCTACCAGCTTAACCAGCCGGTGACCTCCAAAGTGAAACGTCCGAAGACTGCCGCTGAGCGCCGCGCGCGCGTGGACCAGATCCTGCGCGGGCTGGACCAGATGTACCCCGACGCCGCCTGCGCTCTACACTACCGCAACCCATGGGAACTCCTGGTGGCGACCATACTTTCCGCGCAATGCACCGACAAGGTCGTCAACGAAGTCACTCCCGGATTGTTCGCCAAATATCCTACACCGCGCGATTTTGCCGCGGTCCGTCCCGAAGTGCTGGCGCAGGATATTCACCGCACCGGTTTCTTCAACAACAAGGCCAAGTCCATTGTGGGTGCCGCGCAGAAGGTAATACGAGATTTCGGGGGCAAGGTTCCCGAAACTATGGAGGAAATGCTCACTATTCCCGGCGCGGCCCGTAAGACTGCCAACGTGGTGCTGGGCACGGCCTACGGCATCGCCGTGGGCGTGGTAGTCGATACCCATGTGCAGCGCGTCTCCCGCCGCCTGGATTTGACCAAACAAACCGAGCCTGCCAAAATCGAGCGGGACTTGATGAAGATTGTGCCGCAAGACCGCTGGATTCTGTTCTCGCACCAGATTATTCACCACGGCCGCGCGCGCTGCCAGGCGCGTAAGCCGCGCTGCGCCGAGTGTTTGCTCGATCCGCTGTGTTACGCGAAGGATAAGACCACGCCGCGGCTTTAGCCGGCGCGGGGCTTGAGCCCCGTTATAATGTCTACATGTTCTTTCGCAGACCGCGCCCCACGCAACCCACGTTCCAAGACCGGCTCGACAATCTGAAGCGCACGGGATTCACGGTGACGCCGCAAACCGATGGCACGGTCCTGGTGAGCAAGGGCGACTGCGCCATAGCGCTGCGCGAGACTGCCGGTCAGGTCCAGCGCGCGCAATTGGCCGGCATCCTGATGGGCAATGAAATCGGTTCGCTGGTGGATGGCGGCTACCAGAAGTTCTTCCGCACACCCTCCGGGAAAACCAAGCCGGCGCTGGCCTCCGAGCTGAAGGCGCTGCACGAATTCGAGGAGGATCTCAAGGAAGGTCTGGGACAGGTGAGCCTGTACAACGAATCGCTGGGCACGGTTTCGACTTATTACCTCTACGACCGCGTGAAAGATAGAGATCGCGGAGTGCCCCACCGCGTCTGGGAGCAGTGAACCAATTCCCTCTCAGTGTGACCCGTACTTCAACTCACCCGCCTCAATCCGCAGCGCCAGCCGGTTCTCCTTCGGCGGCAACGGGCACGTGGCGAACGGCGTAAACGCGCACGGCGGATTGTATGCCTTATTGAAGTCCAGCACCACCGCGCCGTCTTTCCCCAATTCCGTGGTCAGGAACCGGCCGCTGCCGTATGTCTCTCTACCGCTCGTCAAATCGCGAAAGATGAAGAACAGCTCGCCCGGAACCTCCTGGACAGGCGTAAGCCGCAGCTTCTGCCCTTGTAGATCAAATTCCACGTACCCGGGACTCGGCGTATTTTCGACTTGGCCCAGGATATTCAAAATTGGAATCTGCTTCGCATCCGGCACCAGCCGCGTAGCAACGTGATAGTCCGGGTTCACCGGGAAATAATGCAGACCCGTGAATTCCTTGCGCAGTCGGCTGTTGTTGTCCTTCAGCCGGATGCCGACCTTGTCGCCGCGCCGGATCACAAACATCGTCAGACCACCCATCGTCACTACGTCCGGCTGCGCCGTGGCATCCGGATGCAACTCGCGTGTCTGTCCATCCTGCCGCAAAGCGACTTTGCCGTTATGTAAGTCGAAGGCCCCCTCTCGCAGCGCTGGATCGTCCGGCAGCACGATATCGCAAGGGGTGGATCCGCAGGAAGCCGGGCCAAAGCTGTTGACGCCCTCATGCAGCCAAAACAATCCGGTGACGGTCAGCCAGCCGCCATCCGCCGTGAGGGTTGATACCCGCTGTTTTCGCCACTCTTCAATCCCGCTCCGGTACGAATCCGTAGCCGGCCACAAAATCGCGCCCAGCACCAACAGAGCGGCGAAGGCCCGCAGCAGAACCGGCACGCCTGCACGCATCACTTTTCCCCCTCCAGCGCCTGCGCCAACAGTCCGGCGAATTCTTCGCTCTTGCGGTCCACGCGCTCCTTCAGTTGATTGAGATCCTGCTCCAGGTTGTGCAGCCGGTCCGCCAGGTGCATGCAAGCCAGCACCGCGATGCGCGTGGAATCCGCGTTTGGGGACCTGGCTGCGATCGACAGCATCAATTCGTCCAGATGTCGCGCCAGTTCCTCCACTTCGCGCGGATCGCCCGCGGTGAGCAGCGTGTAAGACTGGCTCAGGATGGTGACGCGTACCGGGCGTTTTTCAGGCGAGTTGGCGGCCACCGCTTTAGCCGGCGCTGAGCTGGTCGATCTGCCCCAGCAGCTTTTCGATGCGGCTGCGTACCTGTTTGCGTTCGGCCTGCAGGGTCTTCAACTCGTCGGAAAGCCGGGCGGCCTCGGCGCGCGCCTCCGCCGCCTCGTGCACGGCGGCGTCTTTTTCCTGGCGCAGCCGGACCACCAGCTGCACCGCCTGCTGGATGCGCTGCTCCAGCGCCTGCAGCGAATCGGTTTCCTGTTCCACGGGACTCAAGCCGCCGGCTCCAGGGCCGACTTGGCCTTCTCAACCAGCAGGCTGAAGTTCGCCGGATCGCCGGCCGCTACCTCGGCCAACACCTTGCGGTCCAAAACCACGCCCGCGGCTTTCAAACCGTGCATGAATTTGCTATACGATATGCCGGCTTGCCGGCAGCCCGCGTTGATGCGCACAATCCACAGGGCGCGGAATTCGCGCTTCTTGTTGCGGCGCCCCACGTAGGCGTACCGCAGCGCTTTCTCCACCGCCTCCTGCGCCGCGCGGTTCAGTTTGCTCTTGGTAAGAAAAAATCCGGATGCGCGCTCCAGCGTTTTGTGGCGCGAGTCCCGGCGGTTGGTTCCTCGTTTTACTCTAGGCACGTTTTCTCCTTGTTGACGATTGTCGATTGCGGCGGATCGGGCACGTGCCACGCGCTCCGTCCACTCGCGGCTGGCTTAATACGGGATCATGCGCTTCAACACCGGCTGGTCGGCCGCATCGGCCAACACGCTGTGATGAAGCTTTCTCTTCCGTTTGCGCGACTTCGAAGTCAAGATGTGCCGGGCGAAGGCGTGATTGCGCACCACCTTACCGGTCCCGGTCTTCTTGAACCGCTTGGACGCACCTTTGTGAGTCTTCAGCTTGGGCATAGATGTTCCTGGATCGTTGCGAACCTGAATCTTTCAAAGTATAGCAGGAGCGGCCGCCCGCGCGCCACTGGCTTCTCCAGCGTTCCCAGCCGGAGTGTTCAGTCCTGTCTTTAATCTTCGCCTGATCCACATTCAGCCACGCCATATTCGTCCGCGCCACCGCGCTTAAGAGGTACGACGGGATCGATCACGTTGCCGGGACACGGCCCGACTGCCGATCCCGTTGCGGGGCGTGCAACTCAGCGAAGGAAGGCATGCCGCGCGCTCGAACTGCGCCGCATCCGCCTGCTGGGCGTCCGTTCGCACATAATGCGGCGTTTTTACCGGTGCATGCGCCCAGGATGGCGACCTGCACCACTTACTCTCTTCGCTTAGGGGCGACCTGTGTATCCAACGCGTTTTGTTGAATGCTGCGTGAGTCCAAACGACTTCTCGTAAGCCAATCTCAGCGCCGCACCAGGTCACTCGAAACGTGAAGATCTCCGCTTGATCTGTCGGCGGCACACAGTCAGCGCATACTTGCTTTCAGAAACAAAGAACATAGCGTTTTTGTTGGCCTCTTTCTGGCGATTGGGTTTGGCCAGTTTTCATTCTGAGCATCGGGCGAACGCTTAGCGGTGTTCAAACGGTGTTCACCGACTGACCTCACACCCCTGCCCTGCTCGGCCCAATTCGTCCTGATCACGCTGCCGCTTGAGAACGAGTCTCCGGCGTGCCTTCCGATCTTTCCGCTGACAGGTTATCGAGTAACCAGCGCGTCGTCACGATCCGGCTTCCGCCCACGATACGGGAAAGTGTTTGAGATTTCCGGTCACCAGAAAATCCGCTGTTGCCGCCTGAGCACATTCCAGAAAGATATCGTCATCCGGGTCGGCGCAGGCCCTCACGCGCTCGGTTGGGCGCACCCAAACCCACTTCTCTTGGATGGCTTGAAGCGTCGCGGCGATGATCTGCGCGCTGCGGGCGACGGGCGGCCGGTTGATGACTTCCTCGTATTCCGCACACACGCTTCCGCTGACGCACAGGTGAATGGAGCCGCTAAGGGCGAGCATGAAGACCTGGGCGGGTGGCCCGAGAAGTTCCAACAACGCCGAGACGAGAATGTTCATGTCGAAAACGACGCGGATCATGAGTCCGGTTGGAGCCGGGATTCACATCGCGCTTTTCGAGCGGCGGCAATATCGGCGTCGATTTCGTCGGTCGAAAGCAGATCGAGTCCTGCCGCTTTGGATGGTCCCCAGGACCTCTGAAGCCGTAAATGGTGGGCGTGTGTCCGTTAAGCGCGTCATCGATCAGGTCGGACGCCAGCGCCCGCGGCGTTCCCGAGGCCGTGGTGTTGCTGACGTTGGATTTTGCGTAAGAGTCGAGAGTGAGCGCCCAGGTGGCTATAACGCTGGCATGGCTGACGGTGACGGTGCGCTCGGTCGTGTCGAGCAACTCCGACAGCCGGGTGATGAACGAGCAGATCTGGCTTCGGCCCCTGGCCGCCTATTCGAAAGTAGGATGCGCGCTCTTGTCAACTTCGCCGTTGAGAATGTACCGGCGGTCGACGGGCAAGCGATGCCTCATCTGATGATAGAACTCGTAGCAATAGACGCGCTCCCGGTAAATAGGATCAGCACCGTCGATCGGCAGAAGGAAATACTCCGACCAACGGAGGCGGTCGCCTCAGCGAGAATTCGCGTAAGCTGTTCCATATCCACATCCACCGACCGTAAGATCATTGCACCAGATCGTCTGGTAATGCATAGCATTGCATGATTAGACACTCTAAATAATTAAATTACTAAGCCCCTTATTTTGTGTATGATAAAGGACGTTGTCATTCGCTAACCGGCGGTGGAATGGGGCTTGCCCAGGTGTTCTCAAGGCTTGTGTAGATCGCCCGCGCTGCCGAAGTTGGTCGCACCGGACAAAAAGATCACGCGCCGCCTCATGAATTCCTCCCCTCAGAAAGTCCGGAGCCCAAACACTCGGAACGTGCCAGAATGGCAAATTCAAAGGCCGCCCTGTGCGAGCAAAATGATCTGCACCACCTACTAGGCTAGCGGATGTCGAACTACCGACATAGAGACACGTCCGCTGCGGTCGGCACACGGATGGCACAAGCGCTGCGCTATTCGACTGACCTGCTGGGTCTTAGACATGTGGAGGCTGATCGGGGGTTCAGCTTGCATACGCCGCGCCGTCGGACAACAAACTTTTCATGGGTATCACCGATGAACTCGCCGCCTGCACGCGGCAGCCGGCCGGCGTTACGCGAGCGAGCAGCCGAATCAAGGCCGGCGCCCCAGTCTTCTTTTCTGATCCTCCTTGAAACTGCAGCGGAACTGTTTCCAGTGCGCTGATCTGCTGGACGCCTTGAACCCGGCATGAGTCATAAAGTCCCGCCACAACTCTGCCATGATCTGATTCGGACTCGACCGTGTAGTGGCCCGCGCCCCGTGCAAAGGCCATTTGAAGGTCCGATCATCTGTATAACCTTGCGGGCGATTACGCCAATTCAGCTGGAGTTCTTCCCGGGGCGAGCCTGTCCCTTGGAGGCGAAGTCTGCCAACGGTCCAGCATGCCTCGAGAGTAAATCTGGACCGCCGGGACGGTGTACAGGGCGGTAGCACGCAAAGACAGCGCATCGACACAACCGGAGAGACCCTGTTCGGTCCGGCGGAGGCGACTTCGTCCGGTAGGGAAGCGTATAAGGGCGGAACCCGAAAGCGCAGCAACGATGCCGAGCAGGGAGTCGGAGGTGGCCGTACTGTGCGCTGAGCAGCGCGTTGATCGGGAGGGTTTAAGTCCCTCCGGCGCTCGAATGAGGAGCGCCGTATCCAAAAGCGGGGGTAATGCCTCGCTGGCCGGGAAGAGTGGAAGGTATGGAGATGCCTAAACGGGCACGAAGGCGAAAGCCGGAAACAGACCAAGGCGGACCTGGAGCCGCTGCTCCGCAGTACCCGGAGGGCAGGGTGTCCATCGTGAGGTGGAATCCGAAGGGCATGAGGAGAAGTATCGGGCTGTAATCGATGGGGGCTACCCCGAAGATGAACTGGTCGGCCAAAGGTGGGGCAAGGTCGAGCCTGCAGTATGAAGGCGAAGGCATTCTCATTCACCCACCGCACCAAGGTATTTGCGGACGGCACGGTACGGAAGAACAGCGCGTGACCTCAGGAGGACTGACAGGGTCTCTGGGTGGCACCCGGAGTAAGCAGACCTATAAGCGAGAGCGAAGTGGCGAGCGATGCTCTGTCAGTAGACGGACGGCTGTGTAGTACCACAAGCGCGGTGAAAGCCGCGTGACCGGGGAACCGGCGGCCGAAGCGGGCCGGGGAAGGCAGCTGGCGAGGGCGGTTGGGAAGAGAAAGGAAACCAGATGAGCAAGGGCGGGGAGGTGGAACAGTTCCATGAGTGAAATACCCGTACATTCTCGTCCGAGGAGACTGCTGGACTGGATTAACCCGACGGGTGCAAGGAAGGTCCATTCATTAATTGACCAGGTGTATCAGCGGAACTTGGAGATGGCCTGGGAGATGGTGAAGGCCAACCGGGGCAGTGGAGGCGTAGATGGGCAGAGTCTGGAGGGATTCGCCGCGCAACTTGATCAGCAGTTGGATCGATATGAGACCGGGCGTCACCATCGGCCAGGCCGCCGCCGACCTGGCGCGCCTCATCCCCATTGCGTTGCACAGCTATCCTCCGCAGCCCGGATTCACGGTAAAGGCGTTCGAAGACGTCCGCCTTACGCCGCGCCTCGAAACGCTTAAAAACAACCTGGTCGGCGATCTCTCAAAAACTCTTTGAGTGCTGATGGGAACGATCGGAATCGTGCTGCTGATCGCGTGCGCCAACGTCGCCAACCTGCTGTTGGTTCGCGTCGAAGGCCGCCAGCATGAACTCGCGATCCGCGCGGCTCTCGGAGCGGGACGGCGCGACATCGCGCGCGAGTTGCTGATGGAAAGGGCGGCATGCTCGGCTTGGCGATCGCCGATGCCGCCATCCGCTTGCTGATCGCTATGGCCCCGGCCCACCTGCCGCGCCTCAACGAGATCTCCGTCGATCCCGCGGTGCTCGCCTTCACCTTCCTCACGGCGCTCGCGAGCGGCGTTCTGTTTGGGATAATACCTGTCTTCAAGTACGCCGGCCCGAACATCTCGGCCGCGTTGCGCGGCGGAGGACGAACGTCGTCTCAGACTCGCTAGCGGCGCCTGACGCGCGGCATGCTCGTCGTCGTGCAAGTCGCGCTGGCGGTGGTCCTGCTCGTCGGCTCCGGCCTGATGACCAGGACGTTCCAGGCGCTGCGTCACGTCGACCCTGGATTCGATCCCAATGACGCTCTCACAATGCCCATCGCCATCCCGGACGCACAGGTGAAGGACCCAGTCGCGGTCGCGCAATTGGAGCAATCCATCCTCGATAAGATCCGCGAGATTCCGGGCGTCGTCTCCGCGGGAATGACCGCCTTCATTCCCACGGATCCGGGCGGCAGCCTTTACCGGGTCTACGCGCGCGATAAGACGTATGACAAAGTGCCTCCGCTGCGCCGACAGAAGTTTATCTCACCGGGGCTTCTGGCCGCGCTGGGCAGTCGCCTGGTCGCCGGCCGCGAATTTACCTGGACCGACGTCTACGAGCGCCGCTCCATCGCCATGGTCAGTGAGAATCTCGCGCGAGAGTTATGGGGCGATCCGCGCGTCGCCATCGGCAAGGAGATCACTCCGAACCAGAAGGACCCCCGGCGGGCGGTGATCGGCGTGGTCGCCGACGAGCGCAGCGAAGGCATGCAGCAGCAGGCGCCCGCGAGCGCTTACTATCCGCTGCTGATGTACCACTTCAACAACGAACCGGTAGCGGTGCTCGCACAGTCGCCTACATCATTCGAAGCAGGCGCGCGGGATCGCCGGGCCTGCTGGCCGACGTGCAGCGCGCAGTCTGGAACGTGGATCCGAGCTTGCCGCTCGCTGAAGTCCGGACGCTCGACGAGATTTATTCCAAATCGATGGAACGTGCGTCCTTCACGCTGGTGATGCTGACGATCGCTGGGGCGATGGCGCTGCTCATCGGCTTGGTCGGCATCTATGGCGCGATCTCCTACGCGGTGTCGCACCGCCGCCGGGAAATTGGAATCCGCATGGCGTTGGGCGCACCGCCGCGCCGCCTGTCGCGCATCTTCGTCGCCGACGGTCTGGTGCTCGCCTTAACTGGTGTCGCCTGCGGCTTGGCTGCCTCCGCAGCCCTCACGCGCATCCTAGGCTCATCCCTATTCGGCGTCAGCCCGCTCGATCCGCTGACGTACGCGTCGGTCACAATTGTATTGATCACGGCCGCGGTCGCCGCCAGCTACATTCCGGCCCTGCGTGCCATGAAGGTGGATCCGCTGGAAGCTCTCCGCCCGGAGTGAATGTTTTGATCGGGCACGGTGGGGCTGCCCATATTTCGCAGCAATCGCTCAAATACTCTTGGAACTTGTTGAGAAACGCCGTTCGGACTAACCGGGGCCTGCGACTGGCTCGCCTTTGTCATGAGAAAAGTGAACTCGGTGTGGGAAGCGTCCTGGCCAGATACGGCTTTATACCGGCCAAAGTTTAAAGTGGTAGGGTTTGCGGTTAGCCTCAGAACGCAGTATTCTTCTTTCGTTTGAAACGGATATGCCGGGAGGGTGAAGGCCCTCCACGGATCGGAACCTGGCGGGAGACGGTCAGCGGCGGGCCTTCACGCCAGCCTTGATTCTCTTTATCGCACTGCCCGATCCGCAAAACAAGTCCGCATTCGAGCTGCACGCGTTCCCGTTGGCGCTGCTTCCACGACGCTGCCCGCGCTGCGGATGCAACACCATCATCGGCCACGGCCAACGGCGCAAACAGGCCCACGACGAACACCACGACTGGATCTGGGTACGGCGCGGTCTCTGCCGCCCGTGTGGCGAAACCTTCACCATCCTTCCTGCTTGGTCGCCGCCGTACGGACAGTACAGTTTGAATTGCCGGCGAGAGGCTTGGGAATCGAGTTGCAATCGTGGCGGCGCTTGGGAACAAACTGCTCCGCAGTGCAAGGATTCCAATCGATTACCAGATCCAGCCACGTTGCGGCGTTGGGCCTGTCGCAGATTGCTGAGTCTATGTTGTAGCGTGAAGGCCTTCTGGTTCCGCTGGCCTAGCTGGCAGACTTTTTGGCGCGCGCCCACCATCCTTGCCTGGGATTGGGCTGCGGTCGAGCGTAATCTGCAGTTAGAGGCAAACTCGCCGTGACGTGGCCGGCCGTCGACACACTCAAACAGCAGATTCCCTTGCTGGACTACCTGCAATCGCAAAATTGGAAACCCGTCCGCCGCATCTCCCACGGGCGACTGATGGGATTGTGTCCGCTGCACGATGATCACCAGTCCAGCTTCCTGGTGGACCCTGCCAAGAATCTTTTCTACTGCTATGGCTGCGGACGCGGCGGCGACCTCATTCGCTTCGTCGAACTCTACTTCGCCGTGGGATTTCGTGATGCGATGACACTTCTTCGCTCCCCCGATCGCGAATCCCTATTGAAAGATGTGGTGAGTTTCTACCAGATACAACTTCATCGTCACCCCGAGGCCGCCCATTACTTACAGCTACGCGGGATACAACAGCCGCAAATTGTCGAGGAGCTAGCCATCGGTTATGCTCCGGGCCGCTGCCTACGGCCTTGGCTGATGACATTGGGTTACTCGCTCTCCTACCTTCAGCAAGTCGGACTGGTGAACGCCGCAGGCTACGACACCTTCAGCCAGCGTCTGGTTTTTCCTTTGGAGTCGAACTTATATGGGCGCAGCATTGTGAACGCCGCGGCGCATCGTTTTCTGCCGGGCGCCAAAGGTGGACTCTATGGCTGGGAGCGAGTGAAACAATCACCGGAAGTCATTGTGGTGGAGGGACTCTTTGATCTGGCTATACTCTGGCAAGCCGGATTCCGCAACGTTACCTGCGCGATAGGCAGTCATTTGAACGCACGGCAGTTCCAACAACTTTGTGACGGCGTTTCCCGAACCGTTTACCTGGCATTCGATTCCGATGTCAATGGCAGCGGCCAACAAGCCGCGCAACAGTTATCGCGGCGCTTGTGGCAAGAAGGAGTGACAGCGCTACGGGTGGAATTGCCCGGCGGTCACGATCCCAATAGCTTCTTCGCCCGCGGCGGAGATGGCAGACAGTTTCAGCACCTGTTGGAAGAGGCAACACCATGAACTTTCGCGTGGTTGAACAACGCGGCCTGGAGAATGCGCGCAGCCCTTTTCGTGTCGTAGAAGACAGCGGCCAAGAAGTGGAATGGGTCAATCGCTTCTTGGATCAAGAGAGAGTCCGTAGCGTGGCAGAAACTACGCTGCGCAGCTATGCCTACGATTTACTCGATTTCCTACGCTGGTGGGTGGAGGTAAACCAAACCACGGCTATCACGGAGAAGGCAGAATCCACGCTGCTCGACTATATTCGCTTCCAGACCAATCGCCAACCGCAACCCGCCGCCGCCACCGTCAATCGCCGCGTGGGTATTGCAGAACGGGCTTTGCGGCTCGCGTTTCCCCGCACACAAACTTCCTTCGTCCCTGGCTTTCAGTACGGCTATTGGCGCCCGCTCCCGCTTGGCATCGGACGGCCGCTTCCGGCCTTGAGCCGGTTACGCGTGAGGACACCCAAGCGCGTCATCCTGCCACTATCAGAGGAAGAAGTCGAGCAGTTCTGGGCCAGCTTCCGAACCTCGCGGGATCTGGCCATCGTGGGTCTGATGCTGTTCGACGGTCTGCGCTCGTGCGAAGTACGCGCGCTCAACCGCGACGATCTGGTGCTCTCCGAATCACAGTTGCGCGTGCGCGGCAAGGGCGGCAAACCCCGCTGCGTGCCACTAGCTGCGGAAACGCTCCAACTGTTGGATCATTACCTGCTTCTGGAACGCCCACCGAATTGCGGCCAACCCTTATTCGTCGGTCTCAAAGGGCATGCACGCGGAAGGCGGCTGACCGCCGCCGGAATGCGTTCGCTGTTCCGCCATCACCGCCGCATCACCAACGTGTCGAAGGCGAATCCCCACCGGTTTCGACACACCTTCGCGACCGACATGCTCAGTGGCGGCGTCAGTTTGCCGGCGCTGATGCAACTCATGGGGCATGCCAAGATTCAAACCACGCTGGCATACGTTCAGATCTCTTCACAGGATGTCTTTCAGCAGTACGCCCGGGCCGTCGCGCAGCAGATCCGGCGTTTTCCTGCTGCTCAGTCATGAGATACCCTGTCGGCCATCCGCTGGAACCGCTGTTCGAGCGTGCGGCCGAATCCCTCACCACCGCGCTCAGCCCCGCATCCCTCGAAGCCTATCGCACTGCCCTCCGCAGTTTTCTGCGTTACTTGGGCGCGCAGCACCGCGAGGTCTGCCGCCTGGAACAATTGCGACGCGATCCGCATATTCTCGGCTGGCTGACCGAATTGCGCTCGCACAGCCCAACACTCGCCAAATCCACGCTCATCCTGCGCATTGTCTTTTTGCGTGGTCTGTTGGAAGAACTGGCTTGGAGTGAACAAATCCTCGCCTTGTCTCATCTGCTCAGGCGGGAGGATATTCCGCGCCGCGAGAAAAGATTGCCCCGCCCGTTGCTGCCGGAACAGGATGAGATGATTCAGCAGGAACTCCTGCGCCGTAACGATCTCGCCAGCAACCTTTTGCTGCTGCAACGCCACACCGGTATGCGGATTGGTGAGTGTGTCGACCTGGCCGCCGACTGTCTACGTCCCGTTGGGCCGGACCAGTGGGCTATCCATGTGCCGCTCGGCAAACTCAAAAAAGAACGCTTGGTCCCGGTGGATTCATTCGTACGCCAGATCATCGAACGTCTGCTCAACTTGCGTTCGCAAGGTAAGGTAAATCCCGGTTCCTTCCTGTTACCGCGGAATCGCGCCCGCCAAACATTAATCCGCAATCTGCGCGCCTCATTCCAACAGGTCGTGGCTGCGGCTGGAATCAATACCCGGCTGGTGCCCCATCAAAGTCGACATACCTATGCGACGGAGATGCTGCGCTCAGGCGTCACTCTCACCGGAGTGATGGAGTTGCTCGGACACACCAGTCCTGAGATGACTTTGCTGTATCTCGAAATCACTCAACCCGATCTGCAGCGCGAATATCATCTGGCGCGCGAGCATCCCCGCCATCAGGTCCCATGCCCGCAAGCACTGCGCTCGCCCGCCTCGTTTCGCGCCGACTTGCCCAGCCTGGTGAATTCCCTAGACACGGCGCGCTATGTCCTCGAGATGTTCCGCCGCACGCTATCCGAAGGCCACGCTCGTCGAGTCCTCGACCGTATCGGCAATCGCCTCACGAAGATGCTGGCGGAACTCCGTCGTATTGACCCACCCGGATAATTGGCAGACTTTGGCCGGTTAAACGGCTTTCTGGGAGATAAGTCCTGGTAAGTCCGGATTATGTCCAGTGGACACGTGGCGGTCGCGGCGGCGGGCACCGCGGCGGCCGGGTGCCGGAACGACTCGCCGGCACATGGCTGCGCGAAGCGCTTGGTCCGCTCCTGGGCTGCCGGACTCGCCGGGCCGAGCCGCAGCGCTCACGAAGGACCACGTCGAGCCGCCGGCCCAGTGCAGCATCGTGTAAGGGCCACGGCCGCGGCCGCGGGCGGTGTATCACGCCCCGGCATACCGCCCGCACTCCGGCAGCGCCAGTCGCGCGGAGGGTCACCACTTCAAGGAGGATGGGAAGAGTGCAGCGCCTCCAGCCGCGGCGCGCGTCTCGATGCGCGCACTTGCAGTCGGGGCGACGGACGGCGGTCTGCCGCCAGGAATTAGGCGGCGGCGAACGTCGGTTTGTAGTTGTCGCGCTGACTTGGACGTGAAAAGTGCGGAGTTTTCGCCGGTTTTTTGCCGCAAAGCGCCTGGTTTGCGCCGGGATTCCCACGAGCGCGACGCGGCGCGGCGCGAATCGCGAGCCGCGCCCGTGTGGGCGAAAGAGACCCGCGTCTCGGTCGTCCGGCGCATCACAATGCACGATGCCGGCAAGGAGGGGTATACACTGGAGACCGGAGGCAACGTGAGACGGTGGGTAGTTCCGGTTGCCGCTATTGCCCTGCCGCTTTGTCTGATTGCCGAATTGCTGCTGATCCGGTGGTATTCCACAGCCGACGGCCTGGCGTCGGACCGTATCGACAAAATCGTCACCGATTCCCGCAGCTTTATTTGGTTCTGCACGCCAGAAGGGCTGTCGCGCTTCGACGGTTATCGCTTCAAGAACTTTGGCGTGGCGGAAGGACTTCCGAACCGGTCGGTGAACACTCTCCTGGAGACCCGCTCCGGCGAATTCCTCGTCGGGACCGATGGTGGTCTTTGCGGATTCCGGCCCGGGGGTAGCGGAAAATTCACTACATACCTGCCCGGCAAACAGGTGGTACATAGGGGAAGCGGCACGGCCGCCGCCGCTGACGGCGCATCGCGCGCGGCATACCGCTCGCACACCGGCAGCGCCAACCGCGCGGAGGGCCACCGCTTCAAGGATGGGAAGAATGCGGCGCCTCCGGCGCGGCCCGCATCACACCCACTCGCGGTTGCGGCGACGGAAAACGGCCGGCTGGCTGGCACTGGGGCGGGCACCAGGCTGGGCGCAGTGCACGCCATGTTGTTGGCCGCCGGGCCGTCCAACGGTGGCACAAAAGGTCCGGGCCGACGCGGCAGTCCCCACGGCAGGTCACCGTTCCCGTCCTTCGCCTTTCGCCAACGCCGACAGCTTCCGTTTGAGTGCGCACTCGGCCGGTGACTTACCGCTCGAATCCAGCCAGCGGCGGAAGTCTTTCATACGCACCCGATGCTCAACAGCGGGCTGCCTGACACGTACCTTCGACTCTCGGCGCGGTATTCGAAGCCACCTTCGCTTCGAGCTTCGGGAACGATTACCAGGTAATCGAACGTGCCGGACGGCGAGATCATGGGAACACCCCCGATGCCGGGTATTATGCTCGCTTGGGACGACCGCAACCGCCAACACAAATGAATCGCCATCGCGGAAGAACGAGGGGGCCGTGGTGTATTCCCTCATCGCCCGAATCTGCAAGGGAATGAGAGGTGGCGCGCCGCATCGGCGACTACACGTCCCCCGACTTCCGCGCGCGACGCGACGAGCTGGTGCGCGCCGCGAAGCCTAGTACTAGGAGTCCGTCCGAGAAATCTTGTTCACCGCAGAGTGAAACCGTCGGCGCCGATCTGGTCCGCAGTGAGTTGACGTTTGAATACCGCTGCGACGGAGCCGCGTAGGGCCTGGATCATGCGATCTGTACTTATAAGTACGGAAAAGACCCTCCGACAGCGGTTTGTTACTCATAGCAGAGCCGGTAGCACTTCAAGATGTTATGCGTCAGACACACCAGTGACCATTCGCCGCGCACTTTGTCGATGCCCCGCAATAGAAACTGCCGGAACCCACGCGCGTGCTTGATCTGACCGAACACCGGTTCTACGATCGCCTTGCGCGCCGCGTACACCGCTTTTCCGGCTTTGGTTTTGAGCTTCCGTCTCATCCGGTCCACCCGCGTCGCGCCCTTCGGCAGGGGCCCCTTGGGACAGGCTTCCCGATACTCGTCGCGCTTCTGCCGCTCCGTGGCGATATAGCCGGCGATGCGCTTCTCCGGATTTTCCGCCGACTCCAGCGCCTCCAGGTTCTTCTCCGAGCAATAACCGCTGTCCGCCAACACCTCTTCCGGTCTTTGCCCGCTTTGCCGCTCGATCACTTCCACCATCGGCATCAACTGCTCTTTATCGTTGCTTGCCTGCGTCACCGTTTGGCCCACGATCAACTGTAAGTCCGGTTCGACGGCTGCTTGGGCGTTGTAGCCTTGCACGAAGCCATCCGTGCCTTTCATGATGCGCGATTCCGAGTCGGTGAAGTTGTACTGGTCTTTGTCTTTGGGTTTCGCTTGCTTCGCATCGGTGCCCTCGTCCGTCGCCTTCTGGCGCGCTCTTTCCTCCAATGCGCGTTTAGCTTCCCGGATCTTCTTCAGCCGCGTCTCGCGCCGTTCTAACTCCGCCGGCAACTCATCCCCGCGCCGCTCCCGGCTGTAGCGGGCGTCTTCTTCCGCATCCGCCGCCTCGGCCTGTTCCAATAACTGTTTCACTTCCGCTTTCAACTGCTTTTGCTTCTCCCTCATCCGGTCGTAACTCATGGCTTTGTGCTTGCTGGCATTGGCTTTCATCTTCGTCCCGTCCAACGCCACGCGCCCCACTTTCATGGCCCCAGCTTCCAGCGCGATCTGCAACACCTGCTCAAACAAGCTTTCCAGCGTCTTTAAGTGAATCTTGCGGAAATCCGAGATCGTGCGAAAGTTCGGCTGATTGCCGGCCGCCAGCACCCGGAACGCGATGCCCTCTATCAGCCGCCGTTCGATCCGCCGCGAGCTGAAAACGCCACGCAGTAGGCGTATACCAGCACTTTGGTCATCATCCAGGGGTCGTACGGCGGCTGCCCGCGTTTCTCGTTCCCGTAGACCGCCTCCATCGCCGAGAGATCCAGGTTGTCCACGACATCGCTGACGAAATACGCCAGATGCTTCTCCGGGAGCCAGTCGCGCAAGCTGGGCGGCAGCAGCAACTCTTCATCCGGGTAGTAGGGACGGTAGCTTTTTCCCATACACATTATGGGACGATTCTGTTTCAGAGCGCCAGAGAAGAATCGACAAAACAAGCTATTTCTCGGACGGACTCCTAGCCGGCAGCCAGCCAAACTCACGGCATTTGACCCTCTCATCACGCGCTACCGGGGCGGATCCCATGCGGATGCGCGCGCCGAGCCGGCGTTTTCATTCATGGCCAACGCGCACCAGCCTGTGCGAAGCGCCAACGACAGTAGTCACGATGTGTCACGTCAGTGGCCGGATGGTCGGGCGGCAACAGCAGTTTCCATCTTAGAAGCCAGTTTGAGGTCGGCTGACCGGAAGGCAGGCCGGGAGGTGGCTTACGCCTTCGTGATCTTGCACGTTTTTGCCTGATCTGCTAAACTACAGAAATAAACACGACAAAACGTGAAATATTGTCCGGATCATCAAAGAGCGGCTTCCCAGAGGAACAGTCATATGGATTCCGCGGCGAGGCGGGCGGGAATCAACGTGGTGGTGTTCGATCTCGGCGGTGTCTTGATCGACTGGAATCCTCGCTACTTGTATCGCAAGCTCTTCGACGACGACGACCGGATGGGGCGTTTTCTTTCCGAGGTCTGCTCGCCCGAATGGAACACGCGGCAGGACGCAGGTCGGCTCTGGCGCGAGGCCGTATCCGAACTCACCACTCGTCATCCCGATCAGGCTGAAATGATCGCCGCGTACCATCAGCGCTGGCCGGAAATGCTTGGTGGCGATATCCCCGAAGCGGTTGAACTGCTGAAGGAACTAAAACAGCAGGGGCTGCGGCTCTACGCCCTGACCAACTGGTCGCATGAGACGTTTCCCGTCGCGCGCAGCCGTTTCGCCTTCCTCGACTGGTTCGAGGGCATTGTCGTGTCGGGAGAGGAGCGGCTGGTCAAGCCCGACCCGGCAATCTTCAATCGGCTGTTGACGCGATACGACATCCCACCCTCGCGCGCGGTCTACATCGACGATTCGCCCCGCAACGTTTCCGCCGCTGAGGGCGTGGGGCTTCAAGCGCTGCGATTCGTCGGCGCCCATCAGTTGCGGCAGAACCTGATCGCCCTGGGTCTGCCCATCCGTAGCATGGAGGCTCCGGAATGAGCGCACATTCCGAACTGCTGCCACAGGAACGCAAGCATGCGATCCTAACCAGACTGCGTACTCAGGGACGAGTATCCGCCGCCGAACTTGCCAGCGTGTTCGATATCTCCGAAGATTCGATCCGCCGCGATCTTCGCGAACTGGCTGCGCAGGGCCTGTGCCGCCGCGTCTATGGAGGCGCGCTGCTGCCGTCGCCCCCACACTCGCCCTTTCGGCAACGTCAGGATGAGAACGCTCCTCGCAAGCAGGCGTTGGCCAAAGTGGCCGCGAGTCTGGTGCAGCCCAACCAGGTGCTATTGATCGATGCCGGCTCCACCAATAACGCGATCGCCGCTCGATTGCCCGAACGGCATGGACTCACCGTAGCCACCAACGCCCCGAGCATCGCCCAGCAACTGATGGCGCGCGAGGGCTTCGAGGTTATGCTGATTGGCGGCCGCATTGATATCAGCGCCGGAGGAAGCGTGGGTGCGGAGGCGCTGGAACAGTTGCGCCGTATACGTGCCGATGTGTGTTTTCCGGGGGCTTGCGCGATCGACTCAGCGCGCGGCTTATGGGGCATGGACAGCGATCAGGCCGTATTCAAGCGCGCCATGATCGAGGCCAGTGGTACGTGTGTCGTCGTCGTGCTCAATGACAAGCTGGAAACGCCGGCTCCATTTCAGGTCGCCGATCTGCATGCTATCGACTACCTGGTAGTCGAGCATGACGCTCCGGCCGCGCAGGTGCAGGCTTTTGAGAAACGCGGTCTCGAGTTGCGTTTCTCGGCGCCCACGGATTCGCAGCATGAATAATTCCCTTCGCGCTCAGCAGCGCTCGACGCGAGCTGTGTTTTTCATCCCCGGCTTTGCCCTGGCAGCCTGGGCGCCGATCATCCCGTATGTCAAGGCGCGGGCCGGTTTGGACGCCGCGGTCCTCGGCATGGTCCTGCTCTGCCTGGGCGCCGGTTCGTTGCTGTCGATGCCCTTGGCCGGCGCGTTGACCGCGCGCCATGGCTGCAAGAAGGTTCTGATCGCAACGACCCTGCTGATCTGCGCGACGTTTCCCGTGCTGTCCCTCGTGAGTTCGACATGGCTGCTCGGAGCCACCTTATTCTGCTTCGGCGCTGTTATGGGGGCGATGGACTGCACCATGAACATGCAGGCAGTAATGGTGGAGCGCGATAGCGGCAAGGTGATGATGTCCGGCTTCCATGCGTTCTACAGCGTTGGCGGCTTCGCGGGCGCAGCCGCGATGACCACGCTGCTGAGCATGGGTGTGGCGCCATGGACTGCGTGCCTGGCAGTGGTCGCGGTGATTCTGGGCCTGTTCTCGCTGTTCTCACGTCACTGGCGCACGGATCGAGTCACCCAGGACGTTCCGATCTTCGCTGTGCCAAGAGGCGTGGTGCTCTTCATCGGCACCCTGTGCTTGATCATGTTTCTGGCGGAGGGCTCCATGGTGGACTGGAGCGCGGTTTTCTTGCACGAGCAGCGCGGCGTAGCGGTGTCCCATGCGGGTATAGGTTTCGCGGTGTTCTCGTCGACGATGACCGTCACGCGCCTGCTCGGCGACGGTCTGGTCCGACGCCTCGGTCGGGTGCGCACCGTCGTGCTGGGCGGCATTTGCGCGTTTGTAGGATTCCTGATGGCGACCTTGGTGCCGGCGTGGGAGGGGGCCCTGGCCGGCTATGTGGTGGTGGCGCTGGGCTGTGCCAATATCGTCCCCGTCATGTTCTCCCTGGTTGGACAGCAGAAGGACATGCCCGAAAACCTAGCGGTGCCGGCGATCACGACTATGGGCTATGCGGGTGTGCTGGCAGGACCAGCGCTGATCGGCTTTGTCGCCCGTTCCGCCGGCCTGACCACCGCGTTTATGGCAGTGGCGGCGAGCATGCTGATTGTGGCGACGTCGATGCGATGGCTGAAGGTTTGAATCGAACGCAAGGGTTCGGTGCGGCAAGGCCTGTTCGGGCGCGCGTCGCCCTGAAGAGGTCTTCAGTACTCGAGACGGTCGGCCTTTAGACCGGCTTACTTGGAAGGAGCGTATTGTCATGGAACGAAGAGAATTTCTAAAAAGCGCTGGTATCGCAGGCGGACTGTTGACCGCCTTGCCGTTGTCCCTAAGCTTCGGGGGGCCAGATGATGACGGGTTTCCGTTGATGGATCTCCACTGTCATCTGACCCCAAATTTCACGATCGACCAGGTGATGGAGATCGCCAAAAAGACGGGTGTCCAGTTCGGCATCATGGTGAATTCTGGAGGCGCCGTAAATGACGACGCGGGCCTGCGGCGGTTCATCGATTCGCTGAAGCCGTACCCGGTTTACTACGGGCTGCAGCCGATGAGTCCGGGTTGGTCCAAGAACTTTTCGCCCGAAGCAATCAAGCTGGTGGATTACGTCTTGATGGACCCGCAAACCATTCCCAACGGGAACGGGTACGGAGAGACGCTGCGCATCTGGAATTTCGACACCTACGTTGATGACCCGCAGAAGTTCATGGAGACATATGTCACGCACTCTCTCGAGGTCATCGAAAACAATGAACCGATCAACATCTTCGGATGGCCGTTATTCCTGCCGGTCTGCATCGCGCGTGACTACTATACGCTGTGGACCGAGGACAGAATGCAGAAGATCATCGCGGCTCTGAAAAAGAGAGGTCTGGCGGTCGAGATAAACGACCTTGCCCATACGCCGCATGAGAGATTCATCCTCATGGCGAAAGAACAGGGGCTGAAATTCACCTTCGGCTCCGATACCCGCGATCAGAAGGCCGGCCGCCTCGACTACTGCAAATACATTGCAAAGAAATGCAACTTGAAAAGGGACGACTTCTTCATGCCGAAGCGAGCGCTGAACCGGACCTAGCCGAACAATACGGTTCGGTTAAGGAGGCGTCGTGCGCTCTCGGATTGGCGGTTGCGTACCAACTTCCGAGTCGCCGACGATCCAGCCGGAGCTTGAGTGCAGGCCGCGCAAGCAAGACAGGTTGTACGCGGCTAGTATCTACTTGCATAAATTAGAGTAAATACGTTGGGGCTTGGTCTGGTGGACGACAGCCTTAGTCCACTCGAAGGGCGAAGCTTTCGGATTGTAAACCTCGACAAAGGCGTCGATGGCCTCCCTGAGCTGGCGGGGAGAGGTGAAGCTGGCGCCGCGCAGCGCCGCGCGACTCATAATACTGAACCAGCACTCCACCTGGTTGAGCCAGGAGCTGTAGGTGGGGATGAAGTGCAAGTGGACGTTGGGATGCGCTTGCAGCCATCTGTCCCGCTTGGGCTTGTGGGTATTCAAGTTGTCCAGCACCACGTGAATCATCCGGTCCGGATGGTCCGCTACGATGCCATTCATAAAGTCCAGAAACTCGCGGCGGCGGCGCCGCGGGTAATGGCCAGTCTGCACTTGGCCGGTCAGGATGTTCAGGGCGGCAAAAAGGGTCGTGGTACCGTGTCGCTTATAGCAGTGACTGAAACCGTTCACCGCTTTGCCATCTGGGAGGCGGAGAAAGCCCTGCGCGCGTTCCAGCGCCTGAATATGCGGTTTCTCGTCGACCGACAGCACCACCGCGTGTTCCGGAGGATTCAGATAGATCCCCACCACATCGGCGGCTTTGGGCCCAAACTCGGGATCGGTGCTGATACACCAGTTCCGTCGCCGCTGTAACTGGATTTTGTACTTGCGCAAAATCCGCCATGTGTGCGCCGCACTGACATCGCCCAAAGCCTCCGCCAACAAGCGGCCGTTCCATTGCGCATAGCCGCGCGGCGGGTCCTGATCGAGCAGCGCCAGCACGCGCCGGTCGGTTTCCCGGTCGTACCGCCGAGGCTTGCCGGTGCGGGGGGCGTCCGACAGCGCATTCAAACGGTCCCGCACGAAGCGCTGCCGCCATTTAGAAACACGCGCCAGTCGTGTGTGCAACCTTTTGGCAATTTCCACAACCGCAACGCCTTGGTGCGACATTAGAATGATCCGGGCGCGATCCGCCAGCCGTTGCTCTCCGCTGCCCTTGCGTGTCCAGGCGCGCAACACCTGCTCTTCCTGCTCGGTCAGGCGTATTTCAGCCGTCTTTGATCGGGACATACCCGATTATCTCTATTAACTGCTATTTATGCAAGTTAATACTAGGGTGTACGGTAAGCTGAAGATGATGAGCAGTCTCAATGAGATCGAGGACGCCGTTCTGCGGCTCACACCAGCCGAACTTGACGTATTCAGGGCGTGGTTTGCGGAATTTGACGCCGCGGCCTGGGACCACCAAAATGGAAGATGATGTCGCTGCCGGGCGCCTGGACGGGTTCGCGGACGAAGCCCTCGATGATTTGAGGGCGGGGCGCTGCACAGACCGGTGAGGCACTGGGCTAACCCGAGATTTTGGGCGTGCTATCGGCAACTCCGCGACGATGTGCGCCAGTTGGCCGATCTGTCTTACCAACTCTTGCGACGCGATCCGAAGCAGCCCTCCCTGCACTTCAAAAGGCTGGGACGCTTTTGGTCCGCTCGCGTCGGATTGCATTACCGGGCGCTTGCCGTGGAGCATGCGAACGTGATGGTTTGGTTTTGGGTAGGGACCCACGCCGTATACAACCGGCTTGTGAGCGGCAAATAAGAAGCTCATCCTCCGAGGTCTACAAGGCGGGAGGCTCTGTACGAGTCGCCGACGATCCGCTCGGAGCGGCGTCGGCTCATGCAAGCGTAGGCCGCTTAGCCGTATGAGGGCACCGGTCGGGCCGGATCGGTAACGAGAAACACGCGCGAGCTTCGGGCGGGGCTTTCCGGCGCCTTCATTGCTGGCGAGTTGGGCATCCCGGCAGATATTCCGCAACACGCCAGCTTACATCGGCAATTGGCTGGGCCGCTGAATAAAGACAAACGGGAGATCTTCCGGGCGGCAGCCGATCCCCTGCCCAAGTAGCCGTTCTATAATCAGGCGATAGACGGCAAGCCCTCGCGGTAGATCAATCCTGACTTTATGACGCCTTTTGAACCAGAAGCGATTCAAGCCATGGAAGCCTGTCGCAGTCATGCGCGAGACCTGTTTGATGGGGCAAAACTTCTGAGAGAAACATCTCTCCCTAGCCTTGCCTACCATCTGGCGACCCTGGCGTTAGAAGAATTGGGAAAAACCCAACTCATCGACATGAAATCATTCGCCAAGGACGACGCTGATTCCTGGTATGGCAAGCAGTTTGACGACCACGTCAAAAAAGCTGTTCTGGGCAATCTGGGGTGATGTCTTTGGCAAGCGTCCGGACCCAAACGAGCTGGATCAGCTTCGTGGGACAGCAACCATCATCCACAACAATCGGCTGCGCGGGCTCTATGTCGAAGTTGGCGCTGAGAATTTCATCGCGCCCAAGGATGCGGTCACTGACGAGACACTCGCGCCATTAATGAGCTTGGTGGAGGCCAAACTCGCTCTACAGCCCTCGCTTCAAGGTGTGGAGTATAGGCCGGAGGATTTCGAGCTTCTAAGCTGGTTATGCAATGCTAACGACGATCCAGAAAAACGCAAATTCATATTCAGCCAAAAATCCTTCGCTACTTGCGTGAAAGGCCTGTCTGGACGGGCTCAAAGCACGTCTGAGGCCCCCCCGGGGGCGACAGAAGTGGCAGTTTCGCCCACTACGCGCGCGCTGCGCAGCGCCAGGGCGCCAGTCGGGCAGGCTTCCGCGCAATGCTGGGCCGCCTGGCGCAAGCCTGCCGAAAGCGGCATACCGAACGGTACCGCCACACTGACATCGAAGCCGCGGCCGACCAGCGCGAGACCCAGTTCTTCGCCTTCGGCGGCCGCGACGCGCACACAGGCGCCGCAGCAAATGCACTTGCCCGGCTCATAGATCATTTCCGGGTGCGAAAGATCCTGCGTGAAGCGGCGGCGCGCACCCGCGAAGCGGTAGACATCCGCGCCGTATTCGGTGGCCAGCGAGCGCACCAGGCAGCAATCCGCTTTGCGGCAGCCGCAGGTGAGGCAGCGGCGCGCTTCGCGGACCGCATCAGCATCGGGCAGGGCATGTTCCACTTCGTCGAAGCTGGTACGGCGGCGCGCCACCGGGGTTTGCGGCGGCCGGACCCGCGCGGCTTGCTCGATAGCGCGAAAGAGGGCGGCGCGCTCGGCGTCATCCACCGGATGCATGGCGATGCCGGCGATATGCGGCTCGCCAGTGACGTCCGCGCCCGACAGAAATTGACCAATCGAAGCCGCCGCAATTCTTCCCGCCGCCACGGCGCGCACGGCCAAATCCGGGCCCAGCACAGCGTCTCCCCCGGCGAAGACTCCGGGCAGGTTGGTGGCGAGCGTACGGGCATCGGCAGCGATGCCCCACGCGGTTACGCCCAGCCCTTCGCGCTCCACCAGCGCACATTCCACGGACTGCCCGATGGCCGCGATTACAGTGGAACATTCGGTATCGAAATCGGAGCCAGCCACGGCCACGGGACGGTGGCGCCCCGAGGCATCCGGTTCGCCGAGCGCCATCCGCTGGCAGGTCAGCCGCACGCCACGGCCGATTGGTTCGAGCTTTATCGGCGTGACGAGCAAATCCAGCGCCACGCCCTCGGCCTCGGCGGCTTCCACCTCCTCCAGCAAGCAGGGCATCTCCTGCCGGCTGCGGCGGTACAACACGCGCACGTTGCGCGTGCCCAGGCGGACCGCGGTGCGCGCACAGTCGATCGCCGTGTTGCCGCCTCCCACTACGATCACGTCGTTACCCAACGCCGGCGCGTTGCCGCGGGCTACGGACTGCAATAATGCGATGCCCGGTAACGCATGCTCATCGCCCACGCAGCCGAGCTTCTGCGCACGCTGCGCGCCGATGGCGAGGAACACCGCATCATGCTCCTGGCGCAAGCCGGACAGGGTGAAGTGCTCGCCCCATCGCTGGCCCATGTGGAACTGCCCGCCGAGTTTCCGGATCGCGCCGATTTCCAGATCGAGCGCGTCCTTCGGCAGGCGGTAGGCAGGAATGCCGTAGCGCAGCATGCCGCCGGGCTGCGGGTGCGCATCAAAAAGCGTGCAGGCGTGGCCCTGGCGCAGCAGATAATAAGCGGCAGCCAGGCCCGCCGGACCCGCTCCCACGATGGCCACGGATTTCCCTGTGGATGGCGCGCACGCCACGGTTTCGTAATTCAGGTCGGCCACGTAACGATGCAGCGCGCCGATAGCCAGGCCCTGGTCGAGATCGCAGCGCCGGCAATGCTGTTCGCACAGGCGCGGGCAGATGCGTCCCAGCGAACCCGGCAGCGCCAGCCGTTCCGCGATGACTTGCGCCGCATGGCGATGGTCGCCGGTGGCGATGCCGTGAACGAAGCCGGGGATGTCGAGCCCGGCTGGACACTGGGCCGCGCACGGCGCCACGCAATCGCCGGCGTGATCGGAGAGCAGCAGCTCGAGCGCCAGTTTGCGCGCCGTACGAATATCCGGGCTATCCGTAATCACCACCATGCCATCCGCCGTGGGCATGGCGCAGGCCGGCGAGAGCGTCCGGCGGCCTTCGATCTGCACCGCGCACATAAAACAGGATGCGGCCGGCTCGATTCCCGGCACGCGGCACATGGTCGGAATGCGGATGCCGAGCCACCCGGCCGCCTCGAGGACGGTGGTGCCCGGCTGCACCGTGATGTGACGGCCGTCGATGGTAAGAGCCGGCATGCTACGTCACCTCGATGGCGTCGTCCTGGCAGGACTGTCGGCACATGTCGCAGCGCGTGCAGAGGGCAGCGTCCACCGCGTGTTTTTCGTACGGGCGATAAGCGATGGCCCCCACCGGGCAGGCTTGCGCGCAGAGGGTGCAGCCGATGCAGTTGTCGGTAACGCGGTAGCGGATGAGCGCTGGGCAGCGGCCGGCCGGGCAGCGCCCTTCGATGTGCGCGAGGTACTCGTCGCGAAAATAGCGCAGCGTGGTCAGAACCGGATTGGGTGCGGTCTGTCCAAGGCCGCACAGGCTGGCGCGGCTGACGTAATCGGCCAGCGTTTCGAGTTCCCCGAGGTCGTGCAGCCGGCCCTTGCCTGCGCACAGCCGCTCCAGAATCTCGAGCATGCGCTTGGTGCCGATGCGGCAGAAGGTGCACTTGCCGCAGGATTCGGCTTGCGTGAACTTCAGGAAGAAGCGCGCGATATCGACCATGCAATCGCGGTCGTCGAGCACCACCAGACCGCCCGAACCCATAATGGCGCCGGTCTGGGCCAGCGCTTCGTAATCGATAGGCGTGTCGGCCAGGCGCGCGGGAATGCAGCCGCCGGAGGGTCCGCCGAGTTGCACGGCTTTAAACTGCCGGCCGTGGCGGATGCCGCCGCCGATATCTTCCACCACTTCGCGGATGGTGATGCCCATGGGGACTTCGATGAGGCCGCCGCGATTGATCTTGCCGGCTAGCGAAAAGACCTTGGTGCCACGACTGGTACGTGTGCCGAGGGCGGCGAACGCGGCGGGGCCGTGGCGCATGATCCACGGGACACAAGCCAACGTCTCGACGTTGTTGATGATAGTCGGATGCCCGCGAAATCCGTGCTCCACGGGATAGGGAGGCCGCAGCTTCGGCATGCCGCGCCGGCCTTCGAGCGACTGGATGAGCGCGGTCTCCTCGCCGCAGACAAAGGCGCCCGGCCCCTTCGCGAACTTCGAGATGCAAGCGTGCCGAAAAGGCCGCGCGACTCTGCCTGGCGGATCGCGCCGCGCACGCGATCGACCGCTAGCGGATACTCCGTGCGAATGTACAAATAGCCTTCCACCGCGTTTACCGCATACGCCGCGATGGCCAGGCCTTCCAGCACGCGATGCGGATCGGATTCGAGCACCAGCCGGTCCATGAACGCGCCGGGATCGCCTTCATCGCCGTTGCAGATGACGTATCTGATCGGATCGGCCTGCGCGCGGCCCATCGCCCATTTGCGCGCCGTGGGGAATCCCGCGCCGCCGCGTCCGCGCAGGCCGGCATCGGAGATGGAACCAATGATTTCGTCCGGCGTGCGGTTCTGAATGCAATCCGCCAGCGCGCGGTAGCCATCGCGCACCAGGTAGTCATCGATGCGCAGCGGGTCGATTTCGCCGCAATTCTCCAACACGATGCGCTTCTGCTTGCCGGCGTCCGGAAGCGCATCGGCGGCGGGATAGCGCGTGAGGAACCAGCCGGGCCGCAGGTGCTTGCGCACGATCGACGGCGCGGTCTCGGGCGTGACATTGCCGTACAATGCGATGCGCCCGTCCGGCCCGGCGACTTCCACCATCGGCTCGCGATAGCACATGCCGTTGCAGCCGACCGCTTTGACTGCGGAGCGTGCGCCCAGCTTCGCGGCCGCCTGTTCCAGCGCCGCGCGCACCGGCTCGGCGCCGCTGGCCACGCCGCAAGAGCCCAGGCCGATGCGGATCTCGATCATACTGAGGCCCGCAGCGCCTCGCAAGCGGCGGCGGGCGTCAGCTTGCCGGCAGGATGGCCGTCCACCATCAGCATGGGCGCGAGGCTGCAGCAGCCCAGGCAGGCCACTTCATCGAGTGTGAACTGGCGCGTGGGGTCCGTGTCGGCGCCTTCGGGGATCGCCAGGTAGCGCCGCAGTTCTTCGGTGATCTGGCGCGCTCCCGCCACGTGGCAAGCGGTCCCATGGCAGACGCGCACGACATGTTCGCCGACCGGCGAGCGGCGGAACCGCGCATAGAACGACGACACGCCCGCGATTTCGGCGGGAGTGATTTCGGTGAGTTCGCAGAGGCGGCGCAGAGCTTCGTCGGGCAGATAGCGATAGTGGGATTGAATAGCCTGCAGCAGCGGGATGGCGGCTTCTTTGGTTCGGCCTGTTTGGGCGATAGCGTCTTCGACGAACGTCGAAGGTGCTATCGCGGGTCCTGGGTGCTGGGTTCTGGGTGCTGGATGCAGTCGTGGGGCAGACCTCCAGGTCTGCGCGGGTCCTCCAGGACCCGCCGCAGGACTACTGGTGCAGGCCAGGAACACGGCTGCGGCTGCGATGAGCACCCAGGCCACGGCGTTGTCGCGGCGCTTGCGCGCCAGGCGGGCGACCGTAGTGGAGTTGGGCCCGGCGATGAAGTAATCGGCAAGCAGGATTGCCACGCATAGGGTGACCAGCGCGCCGGTGGTCCAAGTTGCCTGGCGCACGGTCATGAGATCTGCACCAGCTTGCGCTCGCGCGGGCATGCCGCATAACAGCGGGCGCAGTACAGGCAATTCCGGCGCACTGCGCGCATTTTCTCGATGGCGCCGTAGGGGCAGGCATCGCGGCAGAGTCCGCAATCCAATTCTTTATTTGGCGTAATGGTGACGCCGCGTCGCGCGAGGCGTGTACACCAGGCCAGCAGGCCGCCGTAGGGGCACAGCCAGCGGCAATAAGGGCGGCCCACAAACATGCCTGCTACCAGAAACACTCCGCCCAGCACGAGCATGTGCGGAGCGCCGGTGCGGCGAAACAGTCCCACAAAGGGATCGAACCGGCAGATGAGGAAATCGCGCGCCAGCGCCGGGCGCACGGCGTACAGGATCGCCAGGGCGAGATAAACGTAGCGCAACAGGCCCAGCGCGCGGTCCAGGCGATGCGGCACGGCGACGGGCCGGATCACGACCAGTTCCTGAATCGCACCCAAGGCGCAGACGCCGCCGCAGAAGGCGCGGCCGAAGAACACGGCCACCACCAGCGGCAGAAAAAACGTCGCCGTAACTACCACCGGGATCGAATACTTGGGATCGACCAGTGCCAGCGTGACGTTCTGGATGGAGCCGATGGGACAGATGCACCCCTCCCGATAGAAACCGAAATACGCCAGCGACCCGATAGCCAGGGCCACCAGCCATTTCCGGCTGCGCCGCGCAAGCACCAGCCAGACCGAAACGCCCATGGCCGCGGCCAGCATCGCGATATCCATGACCTGCAGCCAGTAATCGCGCGGCAAGGGCTTTTGCGCGGCGGGAGTGTGGTATCCGCCGCCGATCGTATCCGGTTGGGGGGCGGTTTCGACGGGCCGCTGGTACGGAATCACCTGGGCGGAGGCTGCGCTAAGAAGCGCTAGGAAAAGCATTGCGCGTGCAACGATTTTCATATGGCCTGCGCGCGCGGCAATTGCACGACGGCACTCTGCGGGCACGACTTCGCGATGGAGCAGCGGTTACAGTTTACGCACTTGTCGTAGCGCACGCGCAACGTGATCGATCCCAAACCGAGCGGTTCCTTGCACTGGATGACGCACTTGCCGCAGCCATCGCACTTGCTCTCATCGATGACGTATTCGTAGAAATTGTTGGCCGGATCGTCGGGATCAGCTTTGCCGATGGGGCGGCGCGTGATAGCGTCGCGAGGGCACAGCTTTTCGCTGGGGTATCCGCGGTCATTCACCGGGCTGGTGATCTTGAAATATGCCGGGCACATATTGCAGCGGCCGCACTTGGCGTGTTCGTTCACCGCGCGCACCGCCGACAGCGCCACCACGCACTCGGTGGTGCAGAGACTACAAACCGGTACGCCCGTATCACCCAGCCGGCTATTGATGCAGCGCGACGCATCCACCTGCCAGACAATCTGTCCGTTGGCTTTCCTGACCAGAAAGCCCGCGCCGCCGCCCAGCACGGCCAGAACCGTGCCGCGAACCGCGGTGTGCAGGACGTCGCGTCTACTCGGGTCTTGGTTCATGCGTTCACCGGTTCAAAGACGAATACGGCGAGCTTCACGGTATCGGCCACGTAGACACGTCCGTTCCAGTTAACTGCGATATCCATGTTCTTGCAGTTCGGATCGAATAAGTCCGCGGCGATCACGGCCGACAGCTTGCCTTCGAAATCGTACATCTTCACGCGCGGTCCGGCCTTTTCCGTGGTGTAGATCGCGCCGCCGATGGCCACGTTGGTCGGATTGCAGCACCCCGTGAAGCCCGCCGGATCGTTGCCGTCGAACCGGCCGATGTGCCCGAGCATTTGGCCGCCGGGCGCATAGCGCTCCACGCGATGTTTCCCGGGATTCGCCGCATAGATGGCGCCATCCGCAGCCACGCCGAAATCCACCACGCCGTTGGGGATGAGCAGTCCGTTCACGGGATTGTCTTTTCCGATGCTGTTGAGAAACGTGCCATCGCGATCGAAGCGCTGGATGGCGCGATCCCAGGTGTCGCCGGCCAGCACGCTATCGCCGGTGAATCCGATGGCAGTCACGCGCCCGGCCAGCTTGGGGTTGCGCCAGGTGTGGACGAGCTTTCCGGCGCCCTCGAAAATCTCGATCTGGCGGGCTTCGCCCGCGTACACCGCACCGTCGCTCGCCACGCCGACGGAAAGGACCGGCTGGGAAGCCGTCCACGAGCGACGCATTTGGCCCGCCGCATCGAACAGCTTGATCGACGAATCGCCGGCGGCGTAGAACTGGCCGTGCGCATCGATAGCCACGCCGGTAAGCGTGTTTTTGAACTGCGGGCTGATCGTGGCGCTGTGCCGGTATTGCATCTGGGTCACCCGCGCACGTCAAGACAGATCATTTCGATCAGGCTGCGCAACACCAGCTTGCCTTCCGACAATGCCATGGGCCCCCAAACTTCGTCCCCCGTCAGGACCTGGGCGCTGGCCAGTTCGCGGTACGCGGTGGTGTTCGGCTCGACCAGATGCAGCGTGCCGGTGTTGCCATCCATCACGAAGAACATGCCGTCGGCCAGCAGGAAGCTGCCGAGGCCGAACGAGGCTTTGCCTTCGCTGGTCCAAACCTCCTTGCCATCCAGCCCGAGGCAGCTGAACAGGCCGCGCTTCTTCTTGCCGACGGCGAACAAATGGCCCTGGTGCACGATGGGTGTGTGCACCTCGGAATTCCACTCGTTGCGCTGCATATCGAACACGCTTTCGGCATGGAAGGCGCTGCCGGCGCGGCGCACCCGCACCATCACACACCCCGCGTCGTAGCTGGCGGTCATGAAAACGCATTCGCCATCGACGGCGATCGGCGAGGGCGCCACCGCCACGTTGAATTTGCGCGGAAAGGACCACAGCAATGCGCCATCCCGAGCGGAGACGCCCAGTGGCCCGGCAAGTGTTCCGTAGAGATACTGCCGCACCCCGCCCAGCACGGCCGGCATTACTGAAGTGTGCGACATTAAAAGCCGGCCGGGATTCGGCGTGCGCCAGATCTCTTTGCCGGTGGCTTTGTCGAGCGCTACCAGAATGGCGGCTCCGCCGGTGGCGACAATCACCCGGTCGGCTTCCTGGAGCGGGTTCTGGCCGTTGTACCAGGAGGGGATGGTCGTCTGGTATTCGGTGACCAGGCTCTTGCGCCAGACTTGTTTGCCGGTCTTCGCGTCGAGGCAGTGCAGCACCGCCTTGGGATCGAGCGAGATGACGAAGCGGCTGTCCACCGCCGGGACCGTGCGCGTAATGGCGTGGTTGGGGCGAATCTCGCGCGGCTCGCGATATTGCCAGATCTGCTGGCCGGTGGCGAGCGAGCGGCAGTTCACCAGCCATTCAGACCTCTTTATGTCGTAGTCGTGGTGGTAGACGCGGCCGCCAACGATGGAGGCGCCGGCGTAGCCCTGCTCAACCGGGACGGACCAAAGCCGCCGGGGTCCGCCAGTTGGCCAGGTGCGGAGCAGGCCGGTTTCCTTGGAGATGTTGGTCCGGTCCGGCCCGCGGAATTGGGGCCAGTCCGGGCCGCGCGGTGCCGGCCGGATAGCCGCCAGCCCGATCGAACCCAAACCCATGATCCAAGCACGCCGCGTGTGCATAAGGCCTCCGGCCCAGCGGGAAGCGGGCCCAAATAATAGTTTATCCACTTTTTGTCGTTTTTGTCGGAATTAGAGTGCGTGGCCCCGCACGTCGTGGCGAGCGAGACGAGTAGCGTCCAGGCCCTTGCCGGCATAGAACTGGGGCGTGCTGGATAAACCGGCTTCTGTCTTACAGGGCCAAGACCGAACAGAAGAACGATAGCACGTCGCGAGGGCTAACACCCTTATGTATCCGCAATTTGCAGGCGCAGAACGATTTTCAAGTATGAGGCGATAACAGGGCTAATAAAGAGCCGTGTCAGGGCCCTGATAAACCATCTGTTCAGGCCCTGTTATCCCCTTCTCGCAAGTGCATTTTGGATGCGCGAACCAACTTCGTATCTCGGTTGGGTATTCGGCAGGCATAAGACGCGTTCCGAGCGGGATAGAGGTTTTAGATTCGGGAACTTACCGGGTTCGAGAGTACATCGATCCACGAGCGGACCAGCCAGGAAAGTTCGGAGATATCCGCGGTGGCCGCCATCGGGATCACCGACGGCCGGCGTGGCTTCTCTCCCCCCTAAAATCGCGCGGCCCCTGCTAACCTTTGATGTAATTGATAGCCGGGCACGCGCGGCCTACTATAAGGTCACAGTGATGCACGAGCTTCGACGTTACCTGGAATTGCTGCTGGATCATCAATGCAGCACCGCGAAGGGCAAATGCCCGGAATGCGTTGGCCTACAGCGCATCTACGAGTTTATGCAGACCGAACTGTTCTCTAGTGTCATTTACACCGGTACCCCACTCGAAACCCGCCAGGCCGCCCGGTCCACTGCGGCGCCGGTCAATCGGGCCGGAGCGGGTCCCCGCCCGCCGCGCGCGGCATGAACGCGATCCGCAGCTCCGTTTCGCGAATCAGCCGCGGCCACAATGAGTCCGGATCGGCATCGAACACCGTCTTGGCGTTGCCTTGAAAAATATACCAGGCGCCCAGATCCAGTTCGTGCTCCAATTGCGGCGCCGTCCATCCGGCATACCCCAGATACACATGCACCGCGTCGGCAGCCGCCGTGGAAGCGAACGTCTTTTCCAGAGCTTCCTTGGTGGAAACCAGAAAGACATCCCCCAGCACTTTTTGGGCTCCGCCGGGCGGGCGTGGCGAGCGCACCAGCGCCAGGACGTCTGTCATACCCACCGGACCACCGGCATAGACAGGGTCCGGCCGGTTCTTTGCGCCGGTAAGTTCGTCCAGCACGCGCGAAATCGGAACTTTCGAGCGGCGGTTGAGAATCAGCCCGACGACACCATCTTCATCGTATTGCACCAGCAAAACAACCGTTTTGGCGAAATTAGGATCGGGCAGATCCGGGCTGGCGACCAGCAACTTTCCTGCCCCGAGATCTTCGGGCTGCGTGGATTGTGCAGCCAACGGGACGGCCGCGCCCAGGCAGGACACCGTCACCGCGATAGGTAGCCATCGCATAGGTAAATTTTGACGCAGTACTGGCGTAAACCGCAAGCCCGCTTCAAATAGACCCCTTTCTTTTAAGTTCCGGCACCGGCGCGCATTTCCTTTGCATTTTAGATACCAGCGGGTGGTTGGTCGCCAACGACGATGCCGCGTTTCCCCGATTGACTCCCGGATTGCACCGTGCGAACATCGGCTGCCCCGGTGACGGTTTGCGCCTTCCGCTAAATTAAACTCCACCGCCCAAGAAAAGAGGATTTCGAATGCGAAGACTGTATTTGTGTGTTTTTTCGTTGATAACTGCCGGGCTCGCTGCGGTAGTTCCCGCCGCCGCCGATGACCAACCTGTCGACGTTTCGGCGACCACCCGCATGATCTCCATGCCCAGCCCAAACGCCGCCGAGCCCAGCGACTCCAACTATAAGGGCCTGTAGGAAGCCACTGTGAGCGTTGGTCTGGCGACTCCGGGCTTGCCTTGCGGTAACTGTGTCGGTGGCGCGGACACTCCCAACATCGGGCTCCCGTGGCCTCGTTTTACTGTAAAGCAGGGCCAGACCCTGGCTATTTCGACATGGTTCGAATCGACCACTTATACCGGGCCCTGCACTGCCGGTCTGCTGCCGAAGCAAGACGGCAAAGTGGTCACTTCCGGGTCGTTTCCGTTTCCGGGTGGCTGTGCCGCCGGCTTTCTGAATGGGGTCTTTTTTACCGTTCCAGTGCCCACGGGAACGGGTCTAACAACGGTGACGGGCCTGGTCAGCGGTGGGACAAATAAGTCAGGTGCGATCACTTTGCTGAACGTCAGATAGAGTATTTGTGGAGTCGTAGCGGGGCAGCCTGACAGTCTGCCGCACATTTGTCAAATCGCTTCGAGTTCCTCTTCCAACATCTGCTTCTGCCACAGTTCCGCATAGTAGCCGCCCGCCGCCACCAGATCCGCGTGCGTACCCTGTTCCACGATGCAGCCGTGTTCCAGCACCACGATGCGATCCGCCTGCCGCACCGTCGAAACACGGTGCGAGATCAGGATCACGGTGCGCCCCCGCATGGCTTCCTCCAGTCCTTCGAGAATGCGCTCCTCGGTCAGCGTGTCCACACTCGAAAGAGCGTCATCCAGGATCAGGATGCGCGGATTGCGTAGCAGTGCGCGGGCAATCGCGGTACGCTGCTTCTGGCCGCCGGAGAGCGTAATGCCGCGCTCCCCCACCATGGTCTCGTAACCCTTGGGGAAACGATTCGATCTCGCCGGCCAATCCGGCTAACTCCGCGGCCCGGCGGATCTCGTCTTCCGCGGCGTTCTCCACCCCAAACGCGATGTTTCCGGCTATGGTCGCGCTGAACAAGAATGTTTCCTGCGGAACAAAGCCGATGTGCCGCCTTAGGTCGGCGGGCGCGAGATCGCGCAGATCCGTGCCGTCCAGTAAGACGCGCCCCGCGGTCGGATCCATCAGGCGCGGCACCAGACTTACCAGCGTACTCTTTCCCGAACCGGTGCGCCCCACCACGGCCAGGGTCGATCCCGCGTCAATCGTCAGGCTCACACGGTCGAGTGCCCGCCCGGAGGGATACGCCACCGACGCATTCCGGAATTCAATCTCGCCGCGCACCTGCGCCAGCCGCACCGGGTTGGGCGGCGCGGCGATGGTGGGCTCCTGATGGAATATCTGATTGATGCGCGCGAGCGATGCACTGCCGCGCTGCATCAGGTTCACTACCCATCCCAGCGCGATCATGGGCCACACCAGCATGCCCATATAGGTGTTGAACATGACAAAGCTGCCGAGCGAAATGCGTCCCGCCAGCACCTGCCCGCCGCCATACCACAGCACCGCCAGGAAGGTCAGCCCGATCAACGCTTCGAGCAGCGGCTGGAAGACGCCGGAGATTCGCACTAGCCGGATATTCTCCGCAATGTAACCGCGGTTCAATTCCTCGAAACGGCGTATTTCGGCGCGTTCCTGTACGAAAGCCCGGACCATGCGTACGCCGGCCAGATTTTCCTGCACGCGGCTGCTGATATCGGAAAACATGGCCTGGATGCGCTCGAACCGCGTATGAATGGCGCGCCCGAAGAAAATTACCGCCAGGCTGACCAGGGGCGCCGGCAATACGGCCAGCAGTGCCAGGCGCCAATCCACCGTGACCATGATAATGATGGCCAGCAGAAACGTCAGGCTGGTCTCGGTCCAGTACATGATGCCCGGGCCGAGCATCATGCGCACGGCGTTCAAATCGTTGGTGGCGCGCGCCATAATGTCTCCGGTGCGGACACGCGCGTAATAGTCCGGCGACAGCTCCACCAGATGGCGGAACAGGTCGTTGCGCAGGTCGTATTCGATATCGCGCGAAATGCCTATGATGATCACGCGCATCCAGTATTGGAATAAGCCCTTGACGGCAGCCAGTGCGACGAGCAGACCTGCATAGCGCAATAACCGGGCTAGGCCGTGCGCGCGCGACAGCGTATCAATCGCGGCACGGATCACCAGCGGCTGCACACCGCCGGCGAGGTCCTTCACCACCAGCGCTCCCAGGCCCAGCGCCAGACCGCGGCGATAGCGCCACAGGTAAACGCGCACAGTGCGCAGAGATTCCCACATGGCCTAGTTTTCTTTGTAAGGCAGGCACTCCGCCGGAGAAAGCGAAGGAAATCGAGTCACGGACTACTTCTCGTCCGCGGAATTCTTTTGATCGAGATGGCCAACCGTCTTTAGACGTTGATAAAGCCGTTCGACCTCGGCCTCGTCCTCGGGCAGCAGCATGCGATAGCGCGGCGGCGCGATTTGCCGCCGGTCAGCACCACGCTCCAGGACTTCACCCCAGTATTGGCGATAAGGAACGCCGTCGATCAAGGCATCGCGGGACATACGGCGCAGGTGCCGCAACAGGCTATTGCACGAGTCCAGGTCACCCGGGTAAATCAATACCATGTGCGAATCGTCGAACAACGTAATGCGCACGATCAAGAGCGACAGCCAGTTTCCCGCTCGATCCAGGCGCCGAATATCCATCCATGGCACAATGCGCTTCCCCACCGCCAGGTATCCCTCGTGGATCTCGACAGCGGGCTGGAAGGCCAGCGCAATAAGCAGGACGGCGGTGAGGAGAAACAGTCCGGCCGGAACAAAGGCCAGCGGCCAGCTGAGCCCCAGCCAAACTGAAAACGCTGCCAGGCCGACGGCCATAATTCCAAGTGTGAGATAATGCCGCGCGGCGGTGTACCGAGTCATCTTCAAACCCGTCCACTTCTAGACTACTCCCACGGCGCACGCCCGTCAATCCATTCGTAAGAGCCGTGCGCCACGCCAACCGTAGTGAATCCCGCTCCAGACCGTTAGGGCCAAAGTAGGCCAGACAAATGCTCCCGCTAATGCGCCCAAAAACGGCGATCTGAGGGCGTTCCGTGCCATGAAAAATACGGCGGTCCAGATCTGAAAAAAGGTACTGGCCTTGCCCCATACACTGGGCGGAAACGCACGCAGCTTCGTAGTGAGGAGCGCCAGTGCCGCGGCGGCCAGAATGAGCAGGTCGCGACCGAAGATCACCGCCACCAGCCACCAGGGCACGCTGCCCGCCAGCGCCAAAGCCAGGTATACACCCGTCAGCAGCAGTTTGTCCGCGATCGGGTCGAGAAATGCGCCGGAAGCCGTAGCGGCGCTGAGAAGGCGCGCCAGGTACCCGTCAATAAGGTCTGTGGCCGCCGCCACGGCAAAGATGCACAAAGCCAGGAAAGCGCGGCGCTGCAGGATCTCGTACACCACCACCGGCGCGAGCGCCAGCCGGGCCAGCGTGAAAAGATTGGGCAGCGTCAGCCACGGGGACATGCATCGCTGATTCTAGCAGGCCCCCGACCTGATGCTTAGGCATCAATTTATGGCCATGATATGATGTCGTTATGCGCACGACGCTCACCATCGAACCCGATGTGGCGCAGAAAATCCGCCGCCGCATGGCCCAGGAAAAGCGTACGCTCAAGCAGGTGGTGAACGAGGCGCTGCGCGTGGGATTGTCGTCCACGGCTAGGGAATCCAAAGCACGCTTTAAAGTGGAGCCGCACTCGTTCGGGTTTAAGCCGGGAATCGACCCAAATAAGCTCAATCAACTGATCGACGATCTGGAAGCCGAGGAGTTTCTCAAGAAAATGCCCAGGTAAGCAGACGTGTTGATACCGGACATTAACATTCTGGTCCACGCCTATAACACGGATGCACGTGAACACCTGCGCGCGCGCGAATGGTGGGAGCGTACGCTCACCGAAGTCCGCCCGGTGGGCATGCCGTGGATCACGGCCCTCGGATTCATTCGGATCAGTACACATCGCGGCATCCTGTATTCACCCATGCGGGCCAAGGATGCGCTGCGGACGGTCCGCGTGTGGCTGGATCATCCGCACGTGGAGGTTGTTACGCCGGGCGACCGGCATGCGGAAATATTATTCAGCTTGCTGGAACATTTGGGTAGCGCTGGTAACCTGACGACGGATGCGCACCTGGCGGCACTGGCCATCGAATACCAGGCGGAACTGGTATCCACGGATGCAGACTTCGCCCGCTTCCCGGGATTGCGCTGGTTCAACCCGATCACACTAGAGTAGACCGCATGCTATCGTCAGAATCGATGTCCCATCGCCAGCCCGTGCGCGTCCGGCGCGTCGACGAATGCGCCACCCTCGACGAGATTTTCCGGCACTGTCTGCCGGCCTTTGGCGGAGCCTGTCTACGGCGCATCTATACAATTCTGGATCGCGCCATCGGCGAGGGTTGCCCGCTGACCTTGGCTATCTCCGGACCGGTCACGGTCTCCGGCCAGCACCTGGCTTGGCTCATTCCGCTACTCGAAACCGGTTGGGTCGCCTATATCAGCACCACCGATGCGGTCTGCTATCACGATGGGCATCGCAGCCTGGACGAGCATAAAGACGATCCGATTCACGAGGTACCCATCCACAGCGACGATGCCGCCTTGCGCGAGGAAGGCACCATCCGCGTAACTGATATGGCGTTCGACGAGGCCGTGCTGCTCGACCAGGACCGCTTCCTGAGCGCCTGCCTGTCACGCCCCGAGTTTCAAAAGAAGATGACCGGCACAGAACTGCGGTATCGCCTGGGTGCGTATTACACTGCGCAGGAACGGCGCAACGGTGTGCCGGCCGGCCTGATGTCCACCTGCCATCGCCTGGCCATCCCCGTGCTGGTAGGAGCGCCCGCCGATGGCAGCGTGTTCCTGAATTCGATGAAGCTGTGGGCGATGCGCCAGGCAGGTGTCCTGCCCGAATACGCCTTCGACCTGGACCTGCATGCCGAAGTGTTCGAGGCCTGCGCGTATCATCGCTGGGGATTATTCGAGAGCCCCGCGCGCGCGCTGGCTACCCTGATTCTGGGCGGCGGCGTGCCCAAGAATTACAATCTGCAGCCGGAGCCGGCGCTGGGCCAGGTGCTGGGCCTCGCCAATGTGCGCGGCTACCAATTCGACGTGCAGATCGTGACCGCGCCGGTTACGGATGGCTCGCTATCATCGTGTCCGCCCGCGGAAGCCGTCACCTGGGGCAAGGTTGATAAGGACACTTACCTGCAAACCACCGAGAGCATGCAGGCGGATTATTCGATGGTGATGCCGTTCCTGGTGAAGGCGCTATTGGACAATCAGGCCAAAAGGGACGGCTATCGCCTGTACGACCAGCGCGAGGCACTCTGTGAGCGCTTGCGCGAAGACGTGCGCGCCAACTGCGATTGGCTGCTGCGCAGTGTGGACTACCCGTTGGCGCGCTGATCGTGTGCGCACACATCAGCCTACGCCACAGGGCAGGCTTCGCGATCATCATAAGCGATATATGAAGAAGCGCGTGGTAGTGTTGGGTGGCGGCGTAGACGGGCTGATGGTCGCGCATGAGTTGGCCGAGCGGGTTTCGCGGTCACTCTCTACGAGCGGATGACACGCCAGGCGGCAAGGCCCGCAGCATTCCAGATCTGGGCAACGAACGCATAGACGGCCCCGCGAACATTGCTTCCGCTTTTCCCGGCGTTCTACCGGCCTGTCATCGATACCATGTCGCGCATTTCGTTCCAGCAAAACGGCCGGGTCTCCGAAAACCTTACGTACGCTACACGCTTTATGCTGGCGAGGTCCAACGAAGCGCACAACGTGGGCTGCGCCGGTTTTCCCAAGAGCCTGGCGGGCGACTGTGGAGTATACTGTGGAATAGGCTCCACATATGGAAACGATCCAGGTCGTTCTAGATTCCAAGCTGTTGCGAGCCACAGAAGCAGCGGCGCGACGAACGAAGTTGAATCGCTCCGCGCTGATTCGGGAAGCCCTTCGAGCGCACCTGAAGAACCTCGCGACCAGGGAACGGGAGCTGCGCGATCGGAAAGGCTATGCAGCCGGCAGGAGAGAATCAGGGGAACTGTGCGGTTGGGAAGCGGAGGCGGTTTGGCCGGAGGAATAGCCAGAGGCGACATTCGGCTTTACCGTTTTGCTCCTCCCGATAAGGCGAGGCCAGTCGTGGTACTGACCCGCGACAGCGCCCTTGGATACTTGTCGACGGCGACCGTCGCGCCGATCACGTCTACCATACGAGGTGTTCCCTCCGAAGTGAGGTTGGACGAGGAAGATGGTATGAAGACCCCCTGCACAGTGAATCTTCACAATACGGTTACCGTGTCGCAGCAGCGCTTGGGTAAGCGCGTGGCTCACCTCGCTCCACTGCGCATGCAGGAGGTATGCGCAGCGCTGCGTTTTTCCCTAGGTTGCGACACGGACTAACCGCCTCGCACACGAGGGCCCTCTCTCCGGCAGTGAGGCCGACATATCGCTACTGACCTTGGCATCGAGCCTTTGACTCGCTAAAGTGATTCGCGCTTTTCGTGAACACATTCACCGGATTGCGTGGCTGCCAGGGTCGCATCTTGAGTGGCGCCGTGCGTGGCGAATTCCCTGAGCACCTAACCGTCTTCTTTGGCGCCAGTGCTTATAGTCAGACTGGACCCTTTGTCCGGGCGACTATCTTCCTTCTTCGCCGCGGTATCTGTTTCCGCAAGTTCTACCAGCACCGATCGTAAGCGAGCGAGACTGTGTCTCATCGGTCAATCCTCAGTTTGGCAAAACCCAAGGATTGAGCACATCCAGAGGCTATAACTACGACAGAGATCGCAACAAAATAGCGGCTCCGAAGCGCGGACGAGATATGGAGAATCGCGAGGCGGAAGAGTCTGGCAGGTGACGCAACTGCAACCTCCCGAAATCCTCGGCGTCGGTTCTCAATCCTCCGCTGCCGATCAGGCGGCATCGTCCAGTAATTCGCGAAAATTGCGAGTAGGCACTAAATGCTTCCCTCCTTCTTGAGCTCGGGCAGCTGCCGTTCGAAGGCCGGTCCGCGATCGGCACAAACTTGTCATACCTGCGGTCGTCGCCGGTCTTCTCGCCCCGATCAACAGGATGGCCGATCGGAGCGGGTTGAATGCGTAGGGCGCCCGCAGTGTTCGTAAATGCGGTCTTTCACTTTCCGGTCACGGCCGCTGCACCCTTGCCGCCCTGCCGTTAACCCATCTGGTAGACGGTGATCTCGTGGCGCTCCTGCGAGCCAGGCACGTTGGTCCGTTCAAGCGCAGCGGTAATGGCACCCCACGTCCGGGCCCAGGATGGCGATCTTCTCTTTTTGGGCCGTGCGCTAATATATCGCGGCGACTGTGAATTACAACAGTCAACGGGCGTTTGTGTTGAATTACGCTACAATACGCCCCAGGAGGTGCACATGAGATTCTTACCTGCTTGTACTATTTTGTTGGCATTGGGCTGCGTCCAAGTTTTTGGAGCGGCGGCCGATGGCAAGGCGGTCTACGACGCCAAGTGCAAAGCATGCCACAAAGCCGACGGTTCCGGGATGGCAGCCATGAAGATGCGCCCGCTCGGATCTGCCGAAGTGCAAGCCAAGTCAGACGCCGATCTGAAGAAAGACATTACCGGCGGTGTGGGAAAGATGAAAGCGCAATCCGTTACCGATGCCCAGGCAACGGACCTGGTGGCGTATATCCGGACGTTGAAGCAGTAAGCGTCAAGCAGCGTGCGCGGCTGCGCGGCGCCAAGCAGTTTCGTAGCCGCGCACCATATGAACGTTCAATTCGTCGAAAAACTTCCAGATACGACGTTCCAATTCTTCTTCCGCGTACAGATCCAAAGACGTTCTGGCGAAACCCTGATAATGGACAAAGTCGATCATCTTTTCCTTGATAATCGCCAGCGCGCGCACGGATTCGTGCAGGGGAATACCTTGTTCAAAGCGTGATTTTCCAACCCCCTCATAGACGTGGGCAATTTCATCTTCCTGACCCATGCTCAGCCAATGGCCCAGATTTTCCAGAATTTCCTGGCTGCGCTCGCGCAACTCCGCGTCAGCTAATCGGCGCATGGCCGCAAGATCGGGCCGCCGGCGGATCTCTCGAATCACATTGGCAGCGATCTGCTCCTGGTGATCCTCGATCAGTCGAATCAGCCTTCCCGACAGCATATTTCCTCCTAATCAACTCTCTATTTCCATTGTAACTCCCGTCTCAATTCGCGCGCTATGCTGTAAGGAATGTCACAGAAGTTGCTGGCCGCCCTGCTCACCATCCAGTCGCTAGCCTGGTGCCAGGAAGTCCACCCGGCGAGCGGCCGCGAGATCGCGCCGGTGATGGGCATGGGAGGCGCGCCGTGGCTGGTACGCCCGGAACGCGCGGCCGAAGAAGCTCCCGATCGCGCGCTGGATGTGATAGGCATCGCCAAGGGCGCCATGGTAGCCGACATCGGCGCCGGCGTGGGCTACTTCACCTGGCGTTTGGCCGCTCGCGTCGGACCGCGGGGCACAGTCTACGCCGTCGATATTCAGCAGGGCATGTTGGACCAATTGCGGCAGAATATGGCCGCGCGCAAGCTGCCGAATTATCTGGCGATCCTGGGCGCCGTCGACGACCCACACCTGCCGGCGGGCCGCATCGATATGGCGCTGCTGGCCGACGTTTACCATGAGTTCTCGCAGCCCCAGAAAATGCTGCGCGCAATTCGGGCGGCACTCGCCCCGGACGGCCGCATGGTGCTGCTCGAATATCGCAAGGAAGATCCCAATGTGCCCATCCTGCCGGCACACAAGATGAGCGTGGCGGAGGTGAAAGCCGAGATCGAGCCGGAGGGTTTCCGGCTGGAGAAAACCTTGGAGAGCCTGCCGCGGCAACACATCCTCATCTTCCGGAAGAACGCGATGTGATCGGGCCGCTTCCATCGATCGACCGCGGGCACCGCCTGGCGCGCCGGTTCTTATTTGTCACCCTGGCGCTGGTGGCCGTTTTGGCTATCGGTACGGCGGGCTTCATCCTCATCGAAGGTTACTCGTTTTTCGAGGCGTTCTATACGACCCTGCTGACCATGACCACGGTCGGCTACGGCGACAATTTGCACCGCGCGGGGCGCATCCTGAATTCGTTCCTTTTGATCGTGGGGGTGACTACCATCCTGGTGGCGATCGGCGCTATCACGCAAACTGTCATTGAAGCGGAATTCGGCGAGTTAATAGGTAAACGGCGGAACAAGCGCATGATCGATAAATTACGAGATCACTTTATAATTTGCGGCTATGGGCGCGTGGGCCGCGGGGCCGCGTCCGAATTACAACAGGCCGGCGTGCCCTTCGTGGTGGTAGAGATTGAAGACGACCGCGTGGAGAAGGCTATCGCCGCCGGCATACTGGCGGTGGCCGCCGATTCCACGCACGATGAAACGTTGCGCGCCGTGGGAGTGACGCGGGCCAAAGGGCTGGTTTGCGCGCTAGCCACCGATGCCGACAATCTCTTCGTGCTGCTCTCGGCGAAGTTTCTCAATCCGCGGATCTACGTGGCTACCCGTGCGGCCGAAGAGAGCGCCGAGGACAAGATGCGCCGCGCCGGCGCCGACGCGGTCTTCGCCCCTTATGCCATAACCGGCCACCGCCTGGCGCAATCCATGCTGCGTCCGCACGTGGTGCAGTTCCTCGACTTCACCACACAGGCCGCCGGGCTGAAGGTGGTGATCGAGCAGGTGCGCGTCTCCGGAGAGAGTGACCTGGTATCGAACAGCATTCGCGAGTTGCAAATCGGCCGGCAATACGGTGTGATCGTGCTGGCGATCCGCAAAGGCGACGGCGAAATGGTGTTCAACCCGCCGGCCGATACGTCGATTTCCGCCGGGGATTACCTGATCGTGATGGGGCAGCCGGATAAGCTGCATACGCTCGAAGGCATGCTGGGGGCGCGCGGGGGTAGTGGCTGAAAGCGGGCTGAAAGCATGACGAAACATAGACGTATGCATGAATTGGTGTTCGAGGTTGTCCAGGAGTCGGAGGGCAGTTATTGCGCTGCATGCCTAACGGAAAGCATTTTCACGGAAGCGGACACGTGGGACCAGTTGCGCAAGAATGTGATCGAGGTGACGTCGGCGTTCTTTTTCGACCCGCCGCGACCTGAGCGGATTCGGCTTCACCTTGTTCGTGACGAGATCCTAATGGTGGCATGAAGGTTCCTTGCTGTCAACGGGCTCGGGCGGGCGCCCCGACGGCAGCCTTCGGCGAGCAGCTATGATGGTCCGTTGACGTTTCGTATATTTTCGCTTCTATGTTCGCTTCGATTCCCGCTGGTCGCAATGGTGCTGCTGGCGGGTTGTAAACCGCCGGAACAGCCCGTGGTTATATCCATTGTGGGCGCGGTTCTGATCGATGGTACGGGCGGTCCACCGATTTCCGACTCGGTGGTGACGGTCGAGAACGGGCGGATCCGCGCCGCCGGGTCGCGCTCCAGCTTGCTGGTGCCGCCGGAGGCCGAAAAGATCGATGGGGCCGGAAAATTCCTGGTGCCGGCTCCGATTGATGTGCTCGCGCGCGGGGCCGGAACACCCGCATACACGACCGTCCGGCCCGGCGATCCTGACTCCGTCCTGGACCAGGTACGGCGCGACCGCACGCCGTTGTTTGCCGAAATCTCTACCCTGCACGACGTGCGCAGAATGGTGGAACGCGGGGTGACCGGCTGCCTGCACATGATCCGCGACACGGAAACGATCGATCCCTCGTTCATCGCGCATCTGCGCGACCTGCGCATCGTATTCGTTCCGATGCTCGCCGCGGAACACAACCCGGCGGAGTTAGCCGTTGCCAAACACAACACTAAACGTTTGGCGGATGGCGGCGTACCCATCGCGGTGGGGTCCGGCGACGATCCTTACCGCGAGATGGAACTGCTGGTGGAAGCGGGTCTCACTCCGGCGGAGGTGCTGGTGGCAGCGACCCGCAACGGGGCGGCAGCGCTCGGCGAACTCGACCTGGAGGGCACCATCGAGCCGGGGAAGCGCGCCAATATTTATCTGCTATCGGCCAACCCGGTGGAGGACATCCGCAATTTGCGGAAGGCCGGGCGGATTATGCGTGAGGGCCAGTGGGTGGCGCACTAGCGGCCAGCCGGCGGCCACACTTTCTGGAACAAGCGGTCGTATATCATCGTATTAGCTGCTATGAGGCGCTCTCAACGATTGCACATATTCCTGTTCCCCCTGGTGGCCGGACTGCTTGGATCGGTCGCGTGCGACATCGAGGATCTGGATATAGGCGGCTCGGAACGCTATACCCAGGACTTCCACTACAGCTACCCGCTGCAGCCGGGCGGGCGGTTATCGGTTGACAATTCGAACGGCTCCATCGAGATTTCGGGATGGGACCAGAACACCATAGACATCAGCGGCACCAAGTACGCGCGTACGACGGAGTTACGCGACGCGCTGCGGATCGAGATCGATCACGCCGCGGACTCCGTGCAAATACGCACGGTCCGGCCTTCCAACCGGCGAGGTAATATGGGGGCCAAGTACATCATCAAAGTTCCACGGCGCACGGAACTGGAACGTATCGCCAGCTCGAACGGTACGATACACGCATTCGATGTAGAGGGAGCGGCGCGGCTAAAGACCTCCAACGGCGGGGTGCGCGCGGAGAACTTGCACGGTAACCTGGACGTGCAGACATCCAATGGCAGTATTGAAGTGCAGAACCTGGATGGTGGCGCGTCGCTGCACACCAGCAACGGACGCGTGCATGCCGATGAAGTGCGCGGCTCGCTTGAAGCCGACACCTCCAATGGCGGCATCCACGTGCGCCTGGTAAAGCCCGAGGCTGGCCGGCCGGTCAAACTGGAGACGTCCAACGGTCCTATTGAGCTAACCATGGAATCGTTAAACCAGAACGAGATACACGCCACCACTTCTAACGGCGCAATCACGGTGCATCTGCCCGGCGGGATCGGGGCGGACCTGGCCGCGCACGCGTCCAACTCCTCGATTTCGACCGAATTCGACGTGTCCACCACGGGTACGCTCGACAAGCACCACCTGGAGGGTAAGATTGGCGCGGGCGGTCCGGAAATCGAGCTTTCCACGTCGAACGGCAGCATCCGTCTGATGAAGATATGATGAGCGCATGCCGGCCATTAAACTGACGAAAGAGCTTTGGACCAAGGTGGCACAGGCGGCGCGTGCCGGCGGATACAGTTCGCCCGAGGAATTCGTCGAGCACGTGCTGGAGCGCGAGATGGCCAAACTCGCGGACGACCAGCCGAGCGAGGAAGTCATGCGCAGGCTCAAAGGGCTCGGCTACATCGATTGATGCTGTCGGCGGCACACACCTGGAGCCTGACGGTTATCGCGGTCATCACCGGCGTGATGCTGCTCTTGATCTGGAAGCGCTTTTCCAACCAGGAACGCATCGTGCGGGCCAAACGGCGGATGCGCGCCCAGCTTTACGCCATGCGCTTGTATGCGGACGAACCCGCCATTGTCTTCCGGGCGCAAGGGCAGCTGTTGATCTGGATCGCGCGCTATCTGGCGGGTACGCTGCGCCCCATGGCGGTGGCGATTGTGCCGCTTCTATTGCTGTTCCCTCCGCTCGAGAACGCTTATGGGCACCGCCCGCTGGCGCCAGGGGAATCGGCTATAGTCACCGCCCGATTTCCTGCCGCGGCGGCAGCGCACATGGCGGCCGCAACCCTGGAAGGACGTGGTGTGTCGGTGGAAACACCGGGTGTCCATTTACCCGATGCGCGCGAGGTCTGCTGGCGCGTGCGGACTATGGCAGAGGTACCCGGCAGCGTGGTGCTCGATGCGGGCGGAGTGGCGATCGCGGAGTGCATCCCATGCGGGCGGGCGCTCGAGATGCCGGCCGGCCCTTGGGACAAGTTGCCTTCGATCGACGTATCCTGTCCGGCGGCCAATCTGAATGTGTTCGGGTTCGCCGTCATCTGGCCCGCGTGGTTTCTAGTGGTCGCCCTGTTGACCATGCTGGCGCTCCGCAAGCGCCTGGGCGTTGCCTTATGAACAAAGCCCCCTCACGGTCGCGGCTCAGTAACGCGCCCAGTGTAACGTTTGCCGGTCTTTGGAGCATCTTATACTGAGATATATGAATCAGGAATCCCCGTCTGCCCTTCACCCGGCCCCCGCAGAAGGTCTGACCAAGCATGCGCCTCCACCGCCAGTGCAGTCGCCCCGGCAGACGCCGCGCACGCCACCACGGTCCAGTCGGCGATGGGTATGGCTGTTGATACTGGTCCTGGCCATTGGTGCGTTCTATCTCTGGTCGAGGAGAAATACCAGTGCGGGCCCCAACGGCCCCTCTGGGGCAGGCGGCCCGGCGTCGAAGAAAGGATTCGGCGCCATTCCCGTGGTCGCGGCCAAAGCATTCAAAGGCAGTATTCCAGTCTATTACACGTCCCTCGGCCAGGTTTGGCCTATCTATACCGTCACCGTGAGGAGCCGGGTCGACGGGGAACTGATGGAAGTGCACTACAAAGAAGGCGAGATCGTGCAGAAGGGGTCGCCTCTGATCGAGATCGACTCGCGTCCCTACGATGCCGCGCTGATGCAGGCCCAGGGTCAGTTAATCCGGGACCAGGCCTTGCTGGATAATGCGCGCATCGACCTGGCGCGGTACAAAGTATTGCTCACCCAAAATGCCATTCCCGAACAGCAATTGGCCACGCAACAGGCGCTGGTTATGCAGGACGAGGGAATCGTCAAGACGGATCAAGGGGTGATTGACACCGCCAAGCTCAATGTGACTTATAGCCACATCGCGGCGCCCATCACCGGGCGCGTGGGTCTGCGCCTGGTGGATCCGGGAAATATTGTACACGCCGCCGACACTACCGGTATGCTGGTGATCACCCAGATCGATCCGATTAGCGTGATCTTCACCCTACCTGAGGATCAACTTCCGGTAGTCCTCGATAAACTGAACGCCGGACAACACCTTGCTGTAGACGCCTTCGACCGTGCATCCAACATCCTCCTGGCGCACGGAAAGCTGACCACGCAGGACAATCAGATCGATCCGACCACCGGCACGCTGCGCCTCAGGGCGGATTTCGACAATCCCAGCAACAAGCTCTTTCCGAACCAGTTTGTCAACATGCGCCTGCTGGTGCAGTTGAAGCAGGGAGTCACCCTGGTTCCCTCCGCCGTGGTGCAGCGCAACTCCCGCGACACGTACGTATTTCTGGTGAAGCCGGATTCGACCGTGACCGTGCGCACTATCTCGATCGGCACCGTAGAAGGGGATGACAGCGAGGTGACCTCCGGATTGAACCCAGGTGACATGATGGTCATGACCGGAGTCGAGAAGCTCACCGAAGGCACCAAGGTTGCGGCGCACCTGGCCGGCAGCACGGCTGCCGGTGCGCCTGGTGGAAGCCGTGCCCCGCTGCCGCCCTCACCTGCCAATAGCAGGGCTCCGGCGGCCGGCCAACGCTCGAATAAATCGACCCACAAGGCAAACTAGATGAGTCCGTCCCGCATTTTTATTCTGCGGCCCATCGCCACGTCTTTGCTTATGGTGGCCATTATGCTGACCGGCATGGTGGCCTACAAGCAACTGCCGATTTCAGCCTTGCCGGAGGTGGATTACCCTACGATCCAGGTGATCACCGCTTACCCGGGGGCCAGTCCGGATGTGATGGCCTCCTCGGTTACCGCGCCGCTGGAGCGGCAGTTCGGCCAGGTGCCGGGCCTGCAGCAGATGACCTCAACCAGTTCGGATGGGAGCTCCGTCATCACGCTGCAGTTCAACCTCAGCCTGAATATCGATGTGGCTGAGCAGGAAGTGCAGCAGTCCATCAACGCGTCGGGAACTTACCTGCCCGTGGATCTTCCCACGCCGCCGATTTACAGCAAGTCGAACCCGGCCGATACGCCGATCCTGACGCTGGCGCTGAGTTCCAAGACCATGGCGCTATCGGCGGTCGAGGATCTGGCGGACACACGCCTGGCGCCCAAGATCTCGCAATTGCCGGGCGTGGGACTAGTGAGCATCTCGGGCGGCCAGAAGCCCGCCGTGCGCATTCAAGCCAACCCCACCACGATGGCCGCCTACGGCATGAATCTGGAGGATCTGCGCACCGCCATTATAGCCGCCAACGTCAACCAGGCCAAGGGCAATTTCGATGGCCCGCACCAGGCGTATCAGATCGGCGCCAACGACCAGTTGCTTTCGAGCGCCGACTACAAGCCCATGATCGTGGCCTACCGCAATGGCGCTCCGGTTAAATTGACGGATGTCGCCAACGTGGTGGACGATACGGAAAACATCCGGCAGGCGGCCTGGATGAACGACACGCCGGCCGTGATCGTGAACATCCAGCGGCAGCCCGGCGCCAACATTATCGCGGTAGTCGACCGCATCAAGCTGCTGTTGCCGCAGTTGACCATCAACCTGCCCCAAGCGGTGGATGTCAAGATCCTGACCGACCGCACCAATACCATTCGCGCCTCGGTATCGGATGTGCAGTTCGAGTTGGGTCTGACGGTGGTGCTCGTGGTGTTGGTCATGTTCCTTTTCTTGCGCAACGTGTCTGCCACCATTATCCCCAGCGTGGCGGTGCCTTTGTCGCTGGTGGGTACGCTGGGTGTGATGTACCTGCTGGGCTATAGCTTGAACAACCTCACGTTGATGGCATTGACCATCGCCACCGGATTCGTAGTGGACGACGCCATCGTGATGATCGAGAATATCACCCGCTATATCGAAGAGGGCGAGGCGCCCATGAAAGCAGCGTTGCGCGGGTCCGCGCAGATCGGCTTCACCATTATTTCGTTGACCATCTCGCTCATCGCCGTGCTCATCCCCCTGTTATTCATGGGTGATATCGTGGGCCGGTTGTTCCGGGAGTTCGCCGTGACCCTCAGCGTCACCATTCTCGTTTCCGCGGTGGTTTCGTTGACGCTTACGCCCATGATGGCTTCCAAGCTGCTGAAGCACGTTCCCGAAGGCAGCCAGGGACGTTTCTATCACGTCTCGGAACGAGCCTTCAACGGGATCATCGCTTTCTACGGAAAGACTCTGCAGTTCGTCCTGCGTTTCCAGACCCTCACGCTGTTGGTGGCGGTGGCCACTCTGGTGGTGACCATCCTCCTGTTCATCCGCATTCCCAAAGGATTCTTCCCCATTCAAGACACCGGCGTCATCCAGGGCATCACCGAAGCGGCCCAAACGGTCTCGTTCACCGAGATGGCTAATGAACAGCGGGCGTTATCCCGGATCATCATGAAAGATCCCGCGGTGGATAGCCTGTCCTCGTTTATCGGCATCGACGGCACCAACACCACTCTGAACAGCGGGCGCATTCAGATCAACCTGAAGCCGCTCGACGACCGCAAGATCAGCGCCAGTGACGTGATCCGGCGCCTGCAGCCGGAGTTGGAGGTAGTGCCCGGCATCACGCTGTTCATGCAGCCCGTGCAGGACATCACCGTGGAAGACCGGGTAAGCCGCACGCAATTCCAGTACACTCTTGAAGACGCAAACGCGGATGAGCTGAACAGTTTCGCGCCGCAGATGATCGAAAAACTCAAGCAAATGCCGGAATTGCGCGACGTGGCCAGCGACCAGCAGGTGCTGGGGCTGCGCGCCAAGCTGGTTTACGACCGGTCCACGGCTTACCGGATGGGAATCACGCCTTCGGAGATCGATCAGACGCTGTATGATGCCTACGGCCAGCGGCAGGTCTCCACCATGTTCACGCAGTTGAACCAATACCACGTGGTGCTGGAATTGAATCCGAGATTCGAGAAGAACCCGCTGAATCTGCGGGACCTCTATATTCGGACGGGTATGGGGACGTCCGCCGGCGCGACGGGACTGGTGTCGGGCGGATCGGCGGCCACCCAGACGTTCGGGCCGCAGGCCGGAGCTTCCTCTTCTCTGGCGAGCGCCTCCACGGCTTCGAGCGTCTTCGGCGCGGGCACCGCTTCGAGCAATGTGTTCGGCGCCACGCCGCAATCGGTCAGCGCATTTCCGAATGGCGGGCAGGTGCCGCTGAGCGCCTTTACCCATCTGGAGATGACCAGTGCACCTATCACAGTCAATCACCAGGGTCAGTTTCCAGTGATTACCCTGTCCTTCAATCTGGCGCCGGACGCATCCTTGGGAGACGGGGTAAACGCCGTAAATCGGGTCAAGGCCGCAATGAACATGCCACCCAGCATCCAGGCTGAGTTCCAAGGCACGGCGGCGGCCTTTCTAGCATCTCTGGCGAACGAGCCGGTGTTGATTCTGGCCGCGCTGGTGACTGTGTATATTGTACTGGGCGTATTGTACGAGAGCTACATTCATCCCATCACGATTCTTTCCACGCTGCCTTCCGCCGGCGTCGGCGCGCTGCTGTCGCTCTCGCTGTTCAATCAGGATTTCAGCGTGATCTCGCTCATCGGCATCATCCTGCTGATCGGCATTGTGAAGAAGAACGGCATCATGATGATCGACTTTGCGCTGGACGCGGAGCGCAAGGAGGGCCGGCCACCGGAGGAGGCGATTTATCAGGCCTGCCTGCTGCGCTTCCGCCCGATCATGATGACCACTATGGCGGCTCTTTTGGGCGCCGTGCCACTGGCGTTCGGCAGCGGCGTGGGTTCCGAGTTGCGCCGGCCGTTGGGAATCACCATGATCGGCGGACTGATTTTCAGTCAGGCATTGACTCTCTACACCACGCCGGTCATCTATCTTTGGTTTGACCGTCTGGCCCGCAGGTTCGCGCACCGGGAGGCGCCGGAGATTGGTCCGGGGCCGGAGCCCGTGGGGGCCCAATGACAGATTCTCGTGGAGCCGGCTCTCAGCCTGTGGGGCAGGACTCCAGTCCTGCGGCGGGCCTCCACGCCGGCCTCCTCGCCCTCGGGTACGCTGATCACGTTGCGCGCAGTGCGGGTCCTGGAGGACCCGCGCAGACCTGGAGGTCTGCCCCACAGCTCTGCCGCGCGCGCCGAGACTGAGCCATGAATATTTCCGAGCTCTTCATCAGGCGCCCGGTTGCCACTACCCTGCTGACCATCGCGATAGCCTTGGCCGGAATGGTGGCCTTCCGGATTCTTCCCGTATCGCCGCTGCCGCAGGTCGATTTCCCGACAGTATCCGTAGGGGCATCTTTGCCCGGTGCCAGTCCCGAAACCATGGCATCTTCGGTCGCTACGCCGCTCGAGCGGCAGTTCGGCCGCATCGCGTCTGTGACCGAGATGACCTCCTCGAGCAGCCTGGGATCGACCAGCATTACGATGCAGTTCGATCTGAACCGGAACATCGACGCGGCGGCGCGCGATGTGCAGGCGGCCATCAACGCGGCGCGCGGCTATCTGCCGGCCAATCTTCCCAGCAACCCGACCTACCGGAAGGTGAATCCGGCGGATTCGCCCATCATGCTGCTGGCGCTGACCTCGCCGATTCTTTCCAAAGCCCAGATGTACGATGCGGCATCGTCCATCATGGCGCAGAAACTGGCGCAGGTACAGGGCGTGGGCCAGGTGTCGGTGTGGGGAAGCGCGTTGCCGGCCGTGCGCGTGGAACTGAATCCCACGGCGTTGAACAAGTACGGCATCGGGCTGGAAACAGTGCGCGGCGTGCTGGCCGCGGCCAACGCCAACAACCCGAAGGGGCACTTTTCCGACATTAACCACATCTGGGAGGTCGGCGCCAATGATCAGATCTTCAAGGCCGTCGACTATTCGCCGCTGATCGTTGCCTACCGCAACGGAGCGGCGGTGCGCGTCTCGGATGTGGGCGAAGCGCTGGACTCCGTGGAGGATCTGCGGAACGCCGGTTATGCCAACGGCCGCCCGTCGGTCATGGTGGTCATATTCAAACAGCCCGGAGCGAACATCATCGATACGGTGGACCGCATCCGCGCCATGATTCCGCTATTGCAGGCGTCCATCCCGCAAGCCATTCATATTCAGGTAGCCATCGATCAGACGGTTACCATCCGCGCTTCAGTGCACGACGTGGAAAGGACCCTGATGATCTCGGTTCTGCTGGTGGTGCTGGTGGTCTTCTTCTTCCTGCGCAACGTGCGGACCACCATGATTCCCAGCGTGGCCGTTCCAGTATCGCTGATCGGTACTTTTGGCGTCATGTACCTGCTGCACTACAGCATCGATAATCTTTCGCTAATGGCGCTGACCATCTCCACCGGTTTTGTGGTGGATGATGCGATCGTGGTCATCGAGAACATCACGCGCTACCTGGAGCAGGGCATGCATCCGTTTCAGGCGGCGCTCAAGGGTGCCAAGGAGATTGGATTCACCGTTCTGTCCATGAGTTTGTCCCTGATTGCGGTTTTCATTCCGCTGCTGCTGATGGGAGGCATTGTGGGCCGCCTCTTCCGTGAGTTCGCCGTTACCCTCTCGGTCGCCATATCAGTTTCGCTGGTGGTATCGCTCACGACCACGCCCATGATGTGCGCCCACCTGTTGAAAGAGCACCAGGAACACGGCTGGCTGTACCGTACCAGCGAGCGGTTCTTCATCTGGAATATCAATCTGTATGGGAGAACGCTCTCCGTAGCGCTGAAATACGCGCCGATTACGCTGGCTATCCTGCTCGGCACGATCGCCCTGAACGGCTATCTGTTTGTGCGGGTGCCGAAAGGCTTCTTCCCGCAGCAGGACAACGGCCGCATGATGGGCCAGATTACGGGCGACCAGGATATTTCATTTCAAGACATGGACCGGATCGTGCGCCAGATGGTGGACATCGTGGATAAGGATCCGGGCGTCGACACGGTCAACGGATCTACGGGCGGCAGCGGCCCGGGTGGCGGCACGGCCAATCAGGCGCGCATGTTTATTAATCTGAAACCGTTGCAGGAGAGAAAGGCTTCGGTGGACCAGATCATCGCGCGGCTGCGGCCTAAGCTGGCGCGCATCCCGGGCGCCACGCTCTACATGCAAGCTTCGCAAGACCTGCGCGTCGGCGGACGCTCGAGCGCCGCCCTCTATCAATACACCATGCTGTGCGATAATCTGCAGGACCTGACGACGTATGCGCCGCGCATGCTGGCGGAATTGAAAACGATACCGATAATCGCGGACGTAAACAGCGACCAGCAGAACCGCGGACTGCAGTCCATGGTGGTTTACGACCGCAAGACCGCCGCGCGTTTTGGCATCTCCGCGCAATTGCTGGACAACGTGCTCTATGACGCATTCGGGCAGCGCCAGGTGTCCACCATGTATACGGCGCTGAATCAATATCACGTAGTGATGGAGGCGGCGCCGCGATTCTGGCAGGATCCGCAATCGCTGCGTGACATCTACGTCAGGTCGCCGAATGGTACGGAGGTCCCTTTAAACGCCGTCGCCAGTTATGCCGCAACCACCGCGCCGCTGGCGGTCACGCATCAGGGCCTCGGCCCGGCCACCACCATCTCGTTCAATCTGCAGCCGGGCGTGGCGCTGGGAGACGCCGTCGAAGCCATCACCCGGTCGGCGGCTAGCGTTGGACTGCCGCGAAGCATCCAGACGCGCTTCGCCGGCACGGCGCAGGCTTACCAGGATTCGCTCGGCAATGAGCCCATCCTGATCGCGGCCGCACTTGCGGCGGTATATATCGTGCTCGGAATTCTCTACGAGAGTTATATCCATCCGATTACGATTCTTTCCACGCTGCCCTCGGCGGGTGTGGGCGCGCTCCTGGCGCTTATGATCACGCACACTGATCTCAGCATCATCGCCATGATCGGCATCATTCTGCTGATCGGCATCGTCAAGAAAAATGCCATTATGATGATTGATTTCGCGCTGGCCGCGGAACGCATTGAAGGAAAAAACTCCCGCGATTCGATTTTTGAAGCTTGCCTGCTGCGCTTCCGCCCCATCCTGATGACCACTATGGCCGCCATGCTGGGGGCTTTGCCACTGGCGATCGGCGGCGGCACCGGATCGGAGCTGCGGCGTCCGCTCGGCATCACCATTATCGGCGGGCTGCTGGTGAGCCAGATGCTGACGCTTTACACTACGCCGGTGGTGTATCTCTACTTCGACCGGCTGCAACACTGGTGGTATCACGTTCGCCATAAGGTGCCGCCCGAAAACCAGCCGCTGGGATCCGAAATCTGATGCGAAGCTTCTTCATTGTTCTGGCAGCCGCCGTGCTGCTTCTTTCCAGTGCGTGTATGGTGGGCCCGAATTACAAGCGTCCATCCGCGCCCATAACGCCTGCCTTCAAAGAGCCCTTGCCCGAGGGCTGGAAGGAAGCGCAGCCGAGCGACGGCACGCTGAAAGGCAAATGGTGGGAGGTTTACAACAACGCCGATCTCAACGCGCTCGAGGAGCAGGTGAGTATCTCCAATCAGAACGTGCTGGCGGCTGAAGCGAACTTTCGCGCAGCCCGCTACGCCATCGGTGTCGCACGGGCAGCTCTGTTCCCGACCGCCTCGATCGGGCCATCCATCAGTACGTCGCGAGCCTCGGCGGGCTTCATAAGTGGGTCTACAGTCTCGGCTGCTCCGAGTATCGTGACGACTTATAGCCTACCGGCGACCGCGTCCTGGTCACCGGACATCTGGGGCAGCATCCGGCGCAGCGTGCGGGCCGGCGAGGAGACGGCCCAGGCAGACTTTGCACTGTTGGAGAATGCCCGTTTGTCCTATCAGTCGGAGTTAGCGCAAGACTACTTTGCGCTGCATGGAGCGGATGGCGAGGTCACTTTACTAACTGAGACAGTCAAGTCGTACGAAGATTATCTCAAGCTGACGCAGGATCGCTATAAGTCGGGAGTGGCTTCCGGTGGCGATGTGGCGCTGGCTCAAACACAAGTGGAGACCACGCGGGCCCAGTTGATCGACTTGGGCGTGGCGCGCGCGCAATACGAGCACGCCATCGCCATTCTGGCCGGCAAGCCGCCCGCCGCCGTAACGATCACGCCCGCGCCACTGAAAACGCCTCCGCCGGTCACGCCGGCTGGGTTGCCTTCGGCCCTGCTGGAACGCCGTCCCGATATCGCCGCCGCGGAACGCACCATGGCGGCTACCAATGAGCAAATCGGTATTGCCGTGGCCGCGTACTTTCCCACGCTGAGCTTGAGTGCGACCGGCGGCTTTGAGTCCGTCAACATCGAGAAATGGTTCTCGCTGCCGAGTCGCTTTTGGGCTCTGGGGGCGCAGTTGCCGGAGACGGTCTTCGAGGTCGGCAAGCGCCGCTCGGAAGTGCATATGACCGAAGCGCAGTACGATGCTACGGTGGCGACCTACCGCCAGACCGTGCTCACCGCGTTTCAGCAGGTGGAGGATAATCTGGCCGCGCTCCGGATTCTCGCCGACGAAGCCATCGCCACCGAGCGGGCGGTGAAGGCCGCCAAAGACTCGCTGGATATCGCCACGTATCAATACAAAGCGGGTACGGTCAATTATCTGACGGTCATCACCACGCAGGGCACCTACCTGGCCGATGAAATCACCGCCGTGAATCTGTTGACGCGTCGCCTGACTTCGAGCGTACTGCTGATCCAGGCGCTGGGCGGCGGTTGGGATGCGTCGGAAATTCCCAGCGGCGCGGAACTGCGGCACGGCCTCTAGTCCATGTCTGAAGTGCGGGTAAACCGCAAGGCCGCCCGCCGGATTGCTTCGGGCCATCCTTGGATCTTCGAGAGTGACGTGCTCGATAAGGGCGACGCGGAGGGCGGGACCGTGGTCACGGTGGTCGACCTGAAGAGCAGGCCGCTGGGCACCGCGCACTTTAGCTCGTCTTCACAGATTGCCTTGCGGCTGCTCTCGCGCCGCGTCGAAGAGATCAACCGGGAATTTTTCTTGAAGCGCCTGGCTGCGGCCGAGGCGCATCGCCGCCGGGTGGTGAGCGGCACGGATGCCTATCGCGTGGTGCACGGCGAAGGGGATCTCCTGCCGGGCCTGGTGGTGGATCGTTACGCCGACTACCTGACCTTGCAAACCCTCGACCAGGGTATGGACGCCGCGCGCGGCTGGATCGTGGACTGCCTCGTCGAACTGCTGTCGCCGCGCGGTATCGCGGCACGCAACGACGCCGCCGTGCGCAAGAAGGAACTGCTTCCGCTCGAAGCCGGCGTGCTGTATGGCGAAGTGCCCGAAACGGTGGAGATCCATTTAAATGGACTGCGGCTGCTGGCGGACCTGCTGCACGGCCAGAAGACCGGCGCATTTCTCGATCAGCGGGAGAACTACCTTGCGGCGGCGCGCCACGCGCGGGGGAGAGCACTGGATTGCTTCACCTGCACCGGCGGGTTTGCCCTGCATGCCGCGCCGCTCTGCGAATCGGTGGAAGCGCTGGATAGCTCGGGGGCGGCGCTGGCCACCGCCACGCGCAACGCCGCGCTGAATAGCATTACTAATATTGAATTCCGGGAGGCGGATATCTTCGTGGTGCTGGCGGCCTACGCGTCCGCACGGCGCCAGTTTCAGACAGTGATTCTGGATCCGCCGGCCTTCGCGAAATCGCGCAGTACGGTGGACAGCGCGCTCCTCGGCTACAAGGAAATCAATCTGCGGGCCCTGCGCTTATTGGGGCCAGGAGGCATATTGGTGACATGCTCCTGCTCGCAGCGGGTGAGTGAAGCGACTTTTTTGGAGATTGTGGCGCAGGCGGCCCTGGATGCCGGCCGCGAGTTGCGTGTGCTGGAGCGCCGCACGCAGGCTGCGGATCACCCTATTTTGCTGACCGTTCCCGAGACCCACTATCTGAAGTGTTTGATACTGGAAGTGCTGTAGGTTGTGGCAAGTCGCGGGTCTGGAGACCCGCCGCAGGACTGGAGTCCTGCCCCACACTCACGAATTGAGGCGCGCCAGCCAACCGGCCAAATCCGGGTTGCCCGCGGCGATCTGCTGATACCTTTCAGCGGCCAGTCGCTTGAACTCGGCCAGCAGCGGCCGCGCATCGAGCGAATTAATCTGCGCAATGGAAATCGGGCCCAACATGCCATCCGTTACACATTGGCCGCCCAATGCGTTCATCGCCGATTGCAGCAACGTCAAGGCGGCCGGTCCCATCTTCACGGTCGTGTCAAATGCTTTATTGGCAAGTTCCTGGTTGTTGATGGCGCCAATCGAATAACGGTTCCAAAAGTAACACCGATAGATTTCTGTGGCTTCGGCAACGCTAAGATTCCGGATGAAAGCCTCATCTGCATCCGGGTGGTAGCCTGAGTTGCGCACAAAATTCAAAGTTATCCCGTGATTAACAACTTCCCCCGTTACGTTGTTATGACGGAAACCACCTTCTTTGTCCAGGGTGATAGTTACCGCTGGTTCAAATGCTGCCATGATCGGTGACTTACTCCTGTCTAGATGTTACTCCGCAAGCGTGCCGCGACAGCCGCAACCAGTGACGGCAAGGGGCCTAAGTTGCTTGGCTGGCAGAAGCTTGCGGAATTATGGCAGGCTTGTGACTGTGGAAAGCGGCCATCCACTCACGCGGAATAACGACCACGGCCGCGACCAATTTATAGCAAATCCCATCGAGTGGCTCGCCCAGGCTGATGGTGAACAGGACACGGCCATCTTCCGGGATGCCGAGATCGGAGGAGCGGTATTCACCCTCGTCGCGGCGCTGCAGCGGTCCGGCGTGGGCTGGGTCAGTCAGCGGCAGATCGTAAGAGACATCCCCGAGCTGGAATACGACGCGCGGCATATTCCGCAGCATAAAGGTATTGAATTCGCAGCGCCATCGAACTCCTTCCGGCTTGACCAGCGCCAGCGACTCCCGCGCCGGATGCCTGCGCAACTCCGTGTAGGGCACCGACCGCCGCGCGTTCCCGAATAGCAGCGGTCCCCGATGAATGGCGGCGGCCACGACGTCCCCACGATCCGCCGCCGCCGGACGTTCGATCAGCATCCACGGCGAACTGTCCATGCCCCAATTCTCCGGCTGATGCGCTAAGGGCTGCTGATGGAATAAGCCGACGCGAATCACATCCAGCAATCTCGGCTCCGTGTGATCGGGCAGGTGATATTGGCGGTACGCGAGTTCACCGTGTTCCTGGTTCGAGACCGGCCGGACCCAGCCGCCTCCGTCAACCCGCAGGCCGGCGACGCACCGGTAATTCAGCTTGTAAGAATTCGCCAGGCAGATCAGGTTGACCAGAGGCACCGCAACATCCTACAAATGTATGACTCCCAGATCGCCCCAATGGTCGCGCAGGTATTCCAGCACCAGGCGGCGATGGCAGTGCTCAGCCGTGGGTTCGCTGCAAAGCAATGCCGTGGGGATCGAGAACAATTCGCGGTCAAGATTGGTTTCAACCTTCCGCTCCTCCATGAGGGCGAGAAACTCTCTTTCATAATCCTGCCATGGCCCTTTGTTCTTTTTGTACCGATCCAGAATCTCCTGGGTGGGCGCCAGCAGAGGCTCGTGGTGGTAGTCCGCGCCGCAGATCTCCTGCAGAAAGAACCGCAGATCGTCGCGCTTGGTGAAACCGGCCAATTGGGATACATTGTTGAGCCGCACGTCTAGCAGCCGCCGGATGCCCGCGCCTCTCAGAAGAGTGAAGAACTGCTCTGCCGTTTTTTGGGTGAAACCGATGGAATAGACTTCCATGGCGCCTCATCGTCGTCGAACAAACTCAGTTGGTTGTGGTTAGGATCGGCAGCGGCCAGTTCGGCTTCGGGCTGCAGCCGGCCGTCGCCGCGAATGTGATCCACGGCCACGCCATGCGCGCCCAACACGCGCCCCACCAGCAGGCGGCGGTGGCAGCCGGCGGGGTCCTCCTCCGCGCACAGTGCAGCCACTACGTAGCGCCGCAACCCGTCTTCCAGCCGGGCCACGCCCCCCTGAAAACTTTGCGACGCGACTACCTTGTCGTACAAGACATGCCCTGCGGCATCGTAATAGGCGTCGCCGCGGGGCCTGCCACCCAGTTCGCTGCCGAGATAGACATACTGAAATCCCGCTTGGCGCAGGGCCTCCGCCAGGGGCTCGCGATCGAAATGCGTGGCGTACTTGGAATACGGGCTCGAACGCACGTCCGCCACGACCTCGACCGCGTGCTGCCGGAGCAATTCGACGAAATGATCCATGGGATGGTTCGAATGGCCGATGGTAAGAATGTGCGGGCTCTCCGGCACGCCCTCATCATACGATATCAGTGCCTGGTCGCGCGACTCCGCTTCCTCAGGCGTTACCAGCACCGAAAGCCGCCGCGGCCCGCTGCTGGGTTTCCTCGGGTGTGAGATCTTCCACGTGCGTGGCGATGCCCCACACGAATCCCTTCGGGTCGCGCAACTGGCCGTACCGGTCGCCCCAGAATTGATCCTGCAACGGAAACACAACCTGGCAGCCGTTCGCTATCGCCTGCGCCCACAGGGCGTCGGCGTCCGGGACATACAAGCTGAGCCGCAACGGCCAGTTGCCCTCGGCGATGGGCGGCGAGCCCATTTCCGGAAATGTGTCGTTGAGCATCATGATGGTGTCGCCGATCTTCACGTTGGCATGCATCAGCTTGCCGCCGGGGCCGGGCGAGCGGCTGATCTCTACAGCATTGAAGGCGCGTTTCAAGAAGTCGATGTAATCCGCGCAGCCCGGCACGGTGAGATGGACAGTAAGGGTGGTGAAACCCGGTGGAACCGGTTGAGACGCTTTTGCCATATGCCGCACATCATAAAACGCCGCGCGCTTGGGTGGCAATCACCGCCTGCCCACCAAGCTATTGCTTGTACACCACGCCGGCCTTCATGACGAACCGCACGTGCTGCAGTGTGCGCACATCCCGCAGCGGATCGCCCTCCACGGCGATTGCATCCGCCCATTTGCCCGCATCGAGCGCACCGGTGCGATCGGTCCAGCCCATCAGTTCGGCGGCATTGATCGTCCCGGTCTGCAATGCGGCCAGCGGCGTCATGCCCAGCTTCGTCACGTAGACCTCCACCTCGTGCGCATTCAGGCCGTGCGGATAGACCGCGGCGTCGGTACCCAGGGCCACCTTCACGCCGGCTGCCACGGCTTTCTTCTGATTCTGCAGCACCACCGCACTCACATCCAGCATCTTCTGTTGGAACATGGCGGGTAAGTGCCCGTTTTCGCGCATCCAATCGATAAGGTACAGGGTCGGCACCAGCCAGGTGCCGTGCTGCTTCATAGCGGCGATATCATCGGCGTCGACATACGTGCCGTGCTCGATCGAGTCGACGCCCGCCTGGGTGGCGAACAATATGCCTTCCGCGCCATGCGCGTGCGCGGCAACCTTGCGTCCCAATCGGTGCGCGTCGGCCACCAGGGCCTTCAATTCTTCGAGGCTGTATTGGCTGGCTTGCGGATCGTCCCCCTTCGACAATACGCCTCCGGTGGCGCAGACCTTGATCAGATCCACGCCGTACTTGATGTTCTGCCGCACATGCTGCTGGACGGCGGCGATGCCGTCGGCCACGCCCTCGGTGGTCGCGTGGTATTCGGCCGGCAGGAAGTTGTTGTCGCAATGGCCGCCGGTTATTGAGAGCGGCGGCCCGCTCACCTGCATGTGCGGACCCGGGATGTATCCGGCGTTGATGTAATCGCGCAAGGCCACATCCGCGTAGCCGGATGCGCCTACGTTGCGCACCGTGGTAAATCCGGCTTCCAGCGTGATCTTGGCGAAGCGCACGCCGTTGAGCGCTTCCCGCACGGCGTCGGTCGAGAGGCGCGCATACGGATCGAATTCGTTGCCGAAGGTCAGGTGTGTATGCACGTCGATCAGGCCGGGCAGGACGGTCAGGGCGCGCAGGTCGATTTCGCGGTCCCCAGGTTGCGCGGGCGTCGATGCGGTGGCAGATATCGCGGTGATGCGGTCTCCGGTGACGACGATGGTCTGATCGGCCGGCTCCTCGCCCGTGTGGACGTTCAGCACGTGGCCGGCACGAATCAGAGTTCTTTGTGCGAAGGCCGTGGCGGCCAGCGCCGTCGTGAGAACCAGCAAACGGTAGTGCGGCATTTCGGGAGTATAACATTGCGAGCGGTCGCCGCCCGAGGCCAACCCGCCACACGCGTTAAGCTGGTGGAAGTGACCGAGAGACTCTATTACACCGATCCCTATTTGCGGGAATTCCGCGCACGGGTGACGGGCCGCGCCGATGATGGCCGCCGCATTTATCTGGAGCGCAGCGCTTTTTATCCTACTTCCGGTGGGCAGCCGCACGACACTGGTTCGATCGGCGGCGTGCCGCTGGTGGCGGTCGAAGATGAAGGGGAAGCCATCGCGCACCTGGTCGCGGCGCCGGTCGAAAATGATGAGGTCGATTGCCGCGTCGATTGGGACCGCCGCTTCGATCACATGCAGCAGCACAGCGGACAGCACCTGCTTTCCGCGGTGTTCGTCGAGCGTTTCGGCGTCGCCACCGTCAGTTTCCACTTGGGCCAGGAAAGTTCCACCATCGACTTGGATACCACTGCGCTCGAGCCGGCGCGCATACTGGAAGCGGAACGGCGCGCCAACGAGGTGGTCTGCGAGAACCGGTTGCTGGCGGTTTCGTTTGAAGATGCCGCGCAAACACGCGGTCTGCGCAAGCCGTCCGAGCGCGAAGGCACGCTACGCATTGTCAGCATCGAAGGGCTGGACCGCAGCGCTTGCGGCGGCACGCATGTAGCGCGCACCGGCGAGATCGGGCCCATCCTGCTGCGCAAGACCGAGCGGGTGCGCAACAGCGTGCGCGTGGAATTCCTGTGCGGCGGACGGGCCGTGCGCCGCGCGCGCGCCGATTTCGATGCCCTCTCGCGAGTGGCGCAAATGGTCTCCGTCTCGCTCGATGAAGCGCCGGATGTGGTAGCCGCGCAATTCGAGGCGGCGCGCCAGGCCGAAAAGCTGCGCCGCAAACTGGAAACAGAGCTGGCGCAGGTTCACGGCAGGGAATTGTATTCGGCTACCGCGCCGGACGCAGACGGCGTGCGGCGCGTGTGGCGGCGCATGCCATCCGGCAACCTGGAGGATTTGCGCGCGATCGCCCAGAGCTTCACGGCGCAGGCAAGAGCCGTGTTCGCTGCCGCGCTCGACGACCCCCCGGCGGTTCTTCTGGCCGCTTCCGCCGATAGTGGCCTGGATGCCGGAAAAGTGCTGAAAGCCGCACTGGTCGAGGCCGGCGGGCGCGGCGGCGGCAACCCGCGGATGGCGCAAGGCAGCCTGCCTAGCCGCACGTTGCTCGACCAGGTGTTCGACAAACTCAAAACAGCTTGAAGCGCACGCGCAGGAACTTCTGCGGATCTTGGCGGAACTGCTGTAAAGTGGTAGCGAACTCGCGCAGCGAGCCGTTGAGCGATTCGTACATCTGCGCGTTGGAGAGCATGTGCCCCATGGCGCCTTCGCCGGAATTCAGCGCATCCACGTTTTCGATCCAGGCGGCCACGCTGCGATTCCACTCGATATAGGCCGCATCGCTGGCGATCCACTCGCCTCCCGCGCCCTTGCCCGCATTGAGATCCTCCAGCGTATGGCGCACCTGCGCAAGCTGGTCGCGAATACTGTCATACTGCGCCGGGTCGCGCAGGAGCGGGTTCGCCTGGAATTGCGCCAGCCGCGTGTCGAGCTGCTTTATGGATGCGCGCAGGTTGTCGTACATGTCGGCGTTGTACAACATCTGCCCCAATTGAGACTGCGATCCGGTGGCGGCGTGCATCTCCGTTTCTATTTTGATGACGCCGTCCAGAAACTGCTGGTACAGATCGGCGCTCACGACAAATTGGCCTAGCGGTCCCTTGCCGGCCTGAATGTCCTGGATAATCTGGTCGATGGTCCGCAACTGCGCGTCGAACTGCCGCAGGTCGATGTTCTGCATTAAATTTGTCGGCACCGCGTAGCGCAGATCATCATTTTCCCGGACAGGTTGCGGAGCTTTCCCCATGTTGATGTTGATATACTTGACGCCCAACACGTTGGCGCTGTCCACGGTAGTAACCGAGTCGGCCGGCACGTAAGGCAGGAACGATTTGTTGATCTCAAGGCGTACCTCGACCACCCGATTTGGATCTCTTGAGCGGGAGAGTTGGACGGACACGACCTTCCCGACTTTCACGCCATTCAGCAGGACATCGGCATCGGGATCGAGACCGGTGGAATCGGGGATGTGCGTGGTGAGATAAGCTTTGGGCTGCAGCCATGTTCCGCCGCTGAGCAGATAGACCAGCACGCAAAGCACGGCGAGGGCGGACATGAAGACTACCGCGATACGGACCTTGGCCAGCCGGAGTCTGTGCGGGTCGGGCATGGTTCTTCTCGATTGTAGCGTGGGCGGTGGGGGAGGCGCGTTGGCTGGTGGCTAGTGGCTGGTGGCCGGCGGTAGTGGTCGGTGGCGTAGAATTGTTAGGCATCGTATGTCGCTGGCTCCCGGCAGTCGTTTGGGACCAGCGGCTCCGGAATCGCCGCGGCTACGCGCTCCTGGGTGTGAGCTTCGGCCGAACGTCGCACGTCGGCGTTTTGGCGACGTTACGCTCATGTCGATTGGTCAATTTCCAGTGACGCCGTTTACCTGGCGTCACATGGACGCGTTGGCTGCCCGGTCAGCGCGGGCGTCCTCGTGGGCCAGTTTTCTCTCGGCCCGGAAATGAGTCTGAGCAACTCCAAAAAAACCCCACAGCGAGACCGCCCGCTCGTCGTACAGATAGTCCAAATCCTGTGGCGGATGCGACTCAATTTGGACATTGTAGTGTCGCTCTGGAAGTCGGTCCTCGACGATGACTGAGAAAGTCGCAGAGATGCCGCAAATCCGGAAGCCGACCGACAGTGGATCATCCCAGTCGCCGTACGGTTCGATGGAGTGAGCACCATAAGCTTCGCGCACTCCGTCCAAAAGTTCCTTGAGCTCTTCTGTCTTCGTGTTCAGCATTGCGGATAAGGATAGGATGCAACACGAATATACGAGTGCTGAGGGGGGCCGATGGTGATCGCTCGATATGCTGCGTTACTGGAACCGGCAAACTGACGCGTAACGCCCGACCCGCGGGTGTGTCCAGCGGGTAGCGGTCTTTGGGGAAACGTGCAACGCGGGCCAGCCTCTAGCCACCAGCCCGTACACTGGCGCGGGCTGCACAGCGCGATTCCTACCGCGCAGACAACGGATATGCTGCAAGTTTGGAACTGCGCCTCATCTTATCTGCAGAAAACTCATCAATGGAGGCAACGAGAGCGAATCGCTTCTGAGCGCCGATTCGCTATAGGTCCGCGATGATCGTCTCACGCGGGACGCCTTGTCCCCGGCGACAGCGCGGAGCGTTGAACTGAACGTACCGAGCCAGAGTGGATGGTGATCCGGGATCGCGATACGGTGGTGAATCGGCACCGCGGTTTCCAGAATGATGTGACTACCAACTTGGTGCACCCTCGAATAGTGCCATCGGGGCGGCACAAGTTCATTTCGCACCCGATACGGAAGCACTCCTTAAACAGTTTGCCACCAGCAAAAACAAGGAAGCCGCTCAGGTGGTGGATGAAACCGTTGCTCGCATGCTCGAACACCAGTCACAATTCATCGAAGGCGTGAATCGAGGCATTGCAGCCGCCGACCGTGGCCACCTCACAGACCACGCAGAGGTGGTCAACCGCATCGATCAGCTTTTGAGTCGTGACGCGGATTCGCTGGACAACGGAGGCCGCCGACCAGTTCGAAGCTATCGTAAACCATATCCGCGAGGATAGTCCCGAAGCTGCACACGTCCTCAGCTCAAGGCATCCTTGGCCGAATTGGGCCGAATTGCCGGTCTTGAAACATTTCCTGGCTTAGGCAGAGCAGGGGAAGGGAAAGGTACCCGCGAATTAGTTTCTTTGCCGTATGTCATCGTCTACCGGCTAAAAGAGGACGTAGCCGAAATCCTTTACATTTGGCATGGCGCGCAGGACTGGCGTTGATTTCAGTGGAAGCCCGCCTTCGTCGTGGCCGCCTATCCCGCGGCCCTGGGCTGTGCGCACCTGGAACGCCGGCAATTGCTGCAGTCACGCGCTCTGTAACAAAATAGACGCCCTGGCGGCATTTCAAACGGCGCCATGATCTCCTGCCGGCTAACTTGCGAGTTCTCGGACCGGAAAGCCGCCCACCGTGCCTGGTTCCGGTCATCGTCTTTCACGGCACCGCGGATCGCCTCGTACCGTTCAACGGAGGCCCCAAGCCCTTTCAAGTCGGGCCCCATCGCGTAGCCTGATGTGGTCGTTTTTCATGCTACACTCCCGTTAAAATTACGATAGGTGCGATTGAGGAGCGCAACTGTGGCATGGATCAATAGGACCGCAACTCTGGCTGCACTGCTTCTGCTGGCATGGCCCTCGGCCGGCGCCGACCCGACATTCCTGCGGCGCTCGATTCCTCAGATCGCCCCGCACGCGGACGAGCTGACAGCCGGCGCGGCAGGCGTGTCTTACCAGCCGATCTTCGGCGCGGGCGATCCTGAGGCTGGACAGTTGAAGAGCGTCGCGCGTTACGGGCTGCTCACGGCAGCGGCGGGTAGCCGGAGCGCCATCGTCAGTTATCCGGCTGAGGAGCAGATCTATTTTGTATTGGACGGCGACGGAGCTCTGGCATACGCCGGCGAGCAGGCCGCTATGCGCCGCCACGATTTCGCTTATCTTCCGCCCGGCGTCAAACACGGCATTGCGAACGCATCGAGCGAGCCGCTACGCGTGTTAGTGATGGGCTTCCGCATTCCCGCGGGCGTGCATGTTTCGCCCACGCCGCGGCTGATGCTGGCCAATGCGGATGAGGTGCAGCCGGTGACGCTGGCCGGCCACGGTCCGGATTGCCGGTTTAAATTGCTGATGGGAACCACGGCCAGCCGCCGCGACAAGCTGGCAGCCGCCAGCCAGATGGTGAGCCTGTTCATCATGGATTTCACGCCCGGCGGCACCAACATTCCGCATCACCACGAGATGGAAGAAGAGATCTATTACGTCTTACGAGGCCAGGGCGAGATGGTGGCGGGCGGCGGCGCGGACGGCAATGAAGGCCGCTATCCAGCCAGCCAGGGCGATGCCTATTTCATCCGGCTCAATGCCACTGTAGGCTTCTACAGCGGCGCGCAGCAGGGCGCGGAGCATGATTTGGTGCTGGCGGTGCGGTCGCGGTTTCCATTTCCCAAACCGGAGCCATAACGGCCCGCGCCCGGCGGCAAGGTATCGGCGCAGTATGATGGTGAATCATCATGTCCGTGACAATCGAAAATCAAGTGGTTCTGGTAGTGGGCGCGTCCAGCGGGATTGGCCGCGAAACCGCAGTGTTGTTCGCGCGTGCGGGCGCCCGCGTCATGGCCTCCGCGCGACGCGAAGAGCGCCTCCGGGAATTGAAGGAATCTCTCGCGCACGAACGCGGACTGGTGGAGATATTCGCCGGGGATGCCGCGGATGCGTCCCAAATGGAGATGCTCGCGCAGCACACCCGCGCGCGGTTAGGTGATATCGACATCATGGTCTTCGCCACCGGCACCAACACGCCGGACCGCTCCATGCGACGCCTCACCACCGGAATATGGGATACGCTGTTAAGCGTCAATCTGAACGCCGCTTACTACGTCACGCGGGCGGTGCTGCCGGCGATGCGCGACCGCCGCGCCGGTCATTTGATTTATATTGCCTCCGTGTCCGGACTCTTCCCCGATGTATCCGGCGCGGCCTATCAGGCTTCCAAGCGCGGGCTGCTGGGACTGGCCCACGCCATACGCGTCGAGGAAAAGGAGAATGGCATTCGAACGTGCGTGATTTGCCCTGGCCTGGTGGATACCGAAATCCTGGACAGGCGGCCGGTCAAGCCATCCCCCGAGACCCTCGCCAAAGCGCTGCGGCCCGAAGACGTGGCGGAAGCGGTGCTTGCGGTCGCCAGACTGCCGGCGCGCGTCTGCGTACCCGAGATGCAGGTGGTACCAACGCTCCTCTAAAAATCCCCGTAGAATCCCCGTAGAATCAAGGGGCTGCAACGCATCATCCATTTCCTGATTAACCAAAATCAGCCTAGAAACCGGGCACAGAACGTGCGATTCTTAACGCTTGCTTGCCAGTTACGAAGTCAAAGCCGCGGCTGCCGGCTTGGCCGTCTGCCTGCTCGGCATCAGTGCGGCGGTGTATCGTGCTTCGTCCAAGCTGCTGGAGAATGCCCATTGGGTCGCGCACACCCACGACGTTCTTACGCAGCTCGAAGCCACGGCCACCGGTGTCACCGGGGCCGAAACAGAACTGCGCGGCTTCCTCCTCACCGACCGGGAATCGTACCTGGCGCCTTATTCCGCCGCCTTGACCGAAACCCGCCGCCGGCTGCAGGCGGTCCGCAAGATTACCGCCGATAGCCCGCGCCAGCAAGCCCGCATCGACAAGCTGGAGCCCTTGATTCTGCACCGCCTCGACCTGTTGGATGCGCTGCTCAAGATCGGACATGAGCAAGGCTTCGCCGCGGCCCGCCGGGTCCTCGTCTTCGACCGTGGCCCGCAATACCTGGATGAGATTCGGCAGGGCATTCAGGAGATGGAGCGTGCGGAGCAGGATGTGCTGGCCTCCCGCTTCGCGCAACAGGAGTCCAGCAGCCGGCGCCTGCAATGGATGGTGCTGCTGAGCTGCGGCGCCGCGTTGTTCCTGCTCTGCGTCTCGCTGGCCGTTGTCCTCCAGGATTTATCCACGGTGGAGGCGGCTTTTCGCAAGGCGAATTACCGCGTGGCCCACGATACCCTAACTGGCCTCGCCAGCCGCCACAGCCTGATGGTCCAGCTGGACTTTGCTATCGCGCACGCCGCGGGCACCGGCCAGCCGTTGTCGGTCTGCATCTGCGACATCGACAAATTTAAATCCATAAACGACACGCATGGACATGCGTCCGGCGACGAAATATTGGCTTCATTTGGCAGATTAGTGCGTGACGGTATCCGCAAGGGCGACGTCGCCGGCAGGATCGGCGGCGACGAATTCTGTATCGTCCTGCCGAATACCACGGCCGACAGAGCGGGTCCTCTAATTGAGCGCTTAAGGGAAGCCTGGGAGGGCCTCGCATACCACTCGCCCGATGGGTCCGTCTTTTCCGTGACCGCCAGTTTTGGGGTAGTCCAGCAGAGTCATGAAAGGTCTGCCAAGGAGTTGCTGCATACCGCGGACAAGGCCTTGTACTGCGCCAAGGGCGAAGGGCGCAACCGCATTCATCTAGTGGCCTGAAGCGCCGTCACGGCTTTGAAGCAGCGTCCTGGCTCATCTTCCGCGAGATGAAGAGTGCCATTTCCAGCGCCTGCTCGTAATTCAGCCGCGGATCCAGACCGGATTTGTAAGCGAGCTTCAGATCCGCTTCGCGCAACCCGCGCGCACCCCCAAGGCATTCCGTCACGTCCTCGCCGGTGACCTCGATGTGAATGCCGGCCAGGCGGTTTCCGCATGCTTCGTGGATGTCGAAGGCCTGATCCAGTTCGCTCAGAATCTCTTCGAAATGGCGGGTTTTGATGCCATTCGCCGTGGTGCGCGTATTGCCGTGCATGGGATCGCAACACCAGAGGACGGTGCGGCCAGTGGCGCGCGCCGCTTCGATCAGCGGCGGCAGATACCGCGCGATGGAGTCCGCACCGAAGCGATGAATCAGCGTGAGGCGGCCGGGTTCATCATCCGGATGTAGGATTTCAATGAGCTGTCTGAGAGTGCCGGCTTGCATGCCCTGCCCAACCTTCACGCCAATCGGATTGCGGATGCCGCGGAAGAATTCCACGTGCGCGCCGCCCACATCGGCCGTGCGCATTCCGATCCAGGGGAAATGTGTGGATAGGTCGTACCAGCCTTCCTGGCGCGGCACGCGGCGGGTCTGCGCCTGCTCGTAGGGCAGGTGCAACCCCTCGTGGCTGGTGAAGAAATCGATCCACTGCAGTTCGCCCGGGTGCACGCCCATCAGGCTCTCCATGAAGCGGATGGACTCGCCGATCTGCCGCGCGATGCGCTGGTACTCCTCCGCCATGGGTGAATCTTTCACCCAGTCGAGATTCCAATAGTCCAGGCGCGCGGGATCCACGAAACCCCGGCTGACCAGGGCCCGGATGAAGTTGAGTGTGAGGGCGGCGCGCTCATATCCGCGCAGCATCAGGTGGGGGTCGGGCGTGCGCGCGGACGCGGTGAACTCAGGGCTGTTGATCAGGTCGCCGCGGTAGCTGGGCAGCGTTACGCCATTCGATGTTTCAAATTCGTCGGAACGCGGCTTGGCGTATTGGCCGGCAAAACGTCCCACGCGGATCACTCGCCGCTGCCCGCCCAGCGCCAGCACCAGGCTCATCTGCAGCAGGATTTTCAGCTTGTTGGCGATGGTGCCGGAGTCGCAATGATCGTAGCGCTCGGCGCAGTCGCCGCCTTGCAGCAGGAATCTTTCTCCGCGCGCCGCTTCCGCCAAATGCGTGCGCAGCGCGTGGATCTCCCATGATGTGACCAACGGCGGCAATTTTGAAATCTCGTCGACCACGCGGGCGACTTCGTCTTCGCGCGGGTACACCGGCTGCTGCCCGGCGGGCTTAGTCTTCCACGACATGGGCGACCATTCGGCCATTCAGCACTCAGCGCTGCAAGAGATTTTCACGGCCGGCTTCCAGTGTCATCACTACCAGGGCGATCCAAAGTAGGTCGGCCAGCAGCAGGTGCACGATCTGCATCCACACCGGCGCGAGCAGAACTATGTTGATCGCGCCCGCGGCCAGTTGCACAAAGACCAGGCCGCTGAGGATGGCGCCCATACGTGCCGCCGCCGCGGGTCCGGCGCGCATCGTGGTCACGGCGGCAAACAGCACGACAACGCCGCCAATCACCGCGATCACCGGATGAACCGCGCGCAGGCGCAGCAGCACGCTCGCCGTACTGGAGAACTCCTGCCGTATCCCGGAAGCCACCGAAGCGGCGGGGAACAAGGTGTCGCCCAATGCCGCAATTGCACCGCTGACCGCCACCACGATCGAAACAGGCAGCCCAGACAGCACCAATCCGGGTGCCCTGCGCCACCGCCGCGCTACCGGATCCGCGCCAAACCACGCCGTCAGTGCCAGCATGGCGAGCAGGACTTGCGTGTTCACCAGGTGCGCCGCAAGATAGGCGGCGCGACCAGCGGATGCATTGTGTTCGACGTATTGAAACAAAACCAGGCCGGCGCCCAGCAGCGCCTCCAAAAGCAGGAACACGACCGAGAGCGCCGCGAACAGCCGCGCCCGGTGTCCGCGTGGAAAGAGCTGGAAGGCCCAAAGACAAAGCGCGGCAACGCTCGCGATCGCCAGGCCGCTGGTTGCGCGGTGGGAGAACTCAATCACGGTTTCGATGCGCGGCGCGCGCGGCACAACGGCACCGTTGCATAGCGGCCAACGGTTGCCGCAGCCGGCTCCCGAACCAGTGGCGCGCACGAATGCGCCCCACAGCACGACCAACATGTTATACGCGAGCACACCCCATGCGGCATGGCTGAAGCGGCGGCAGGCTGCCGGCGCCAGCGGTCCCGTGCTTGCCTCCGCGACTGCGCGTGACATTTAATTCAATGTACCGCGCGGCTGTCTGATACGCTGAGCGCATGGTTGCCCGCGGCCTTATCCGCGACTTCCTGGCGCCCGGGTACGGGGACTCGCCGTTTCACGGGTGCACGGATCGAGTGGATCTCCCCCGGCCGCCGCTCACGCATCGCTGGTGGAGTGGAGGGCATCGTGGTGCGGCATGCCGGGCGCGCCATCGAGCGCGGCGCTTTCGGCGATTTGGACCTGCGAGGCAAAGCGGTAGTCGTCCACACCGGCTGGTAACGGCAATTGGCTGCGCATGCGATCCTGCTGGGCGCGGGAACTGCCGGCTCGCGGATTCCGGTCTCTCCCTGTGCCGTCGCATGGCTGGGAATTCCGCGCAAATCGTGGGGCAGGCCGCCTCTGCCCGGCCCAAAGGCGCCCCGCTAAAACCCGCCCTCCAACCCTCCGAGCATTTGCGCATACGTGCGCCGGAAAAAAACGTCGGTCATGCCCGCGATGTAATCGCAGACTACGCGATAAGCAGGTTCAGCCGGAATCAGTTCGTTGTGCGGCGGCGGGAGCCGGTCGGGATTCTCCAGGAAGAAATCAAAGAGTTCGCCGATCATTGCGGCCGTGCGGTTGCGCTCCTCGACTAATGCGGGCGCGGTATATACACGCCGGTGCAGGAACTGCTTCAAATCGCGATTGGCTGTTTCTGTTTCAGGCGTGAAGGCTGCCAGACGGACGGGATGCCGCCGCACGTCCTCCACGTTCGCAACTCCCGCGGCGGCGGCGCGTCGCGCGGTGCCTTCGATCAGGCCGGACACCAGCGCGTCGATCAGGCTGCGCAGCGTCTCGTGAAAGCGGGCGCTCTCCGGCACGCCGGGAAACTGCGTTTCGGCCGCCTCGTAAAGTTCCCGATAGTAAGGCGCCTCGTGGGCCACCTGGCCAGGGTGCAGCAGACCGGCGGATATGGCATCGTCGAGATCCGCGGTGTTGTAGGCGATCTCGTCGGCGAGGTCAATGAGTTGCGCTTCGAGCGGCGGCCGCAGGCCGGGCAGATACTCCTCCAACTCGGGGTTCTCGCCAGGTCCGAAATCGCGCGAATGCTTGGCGATGCCTTCCCGCACCTCGAAAGAGAGATTCAGCCCCGGGAAACGCGCGTAACGCTGCTCGAAAGTTTCCACGATGCGCACAGCGTGCAGGTTGTGGTTGAAGTGCGCACCGAAGCGTTTCATCTGCAGATCCAAGGCCTCCTCGCCGGCGTGCGAAAACGGCGGATGGCCGATGTCGTGCGCCAGCGCCAAACCTTCGGTCAGATCCTCGTCGAGCCCCAGCACGGCGGCGACAGTGCGGGCGACTTGCGCCACCTCGATAGTGTGTGTCAGACGATTTCGGAAGTGATCGCACAGCCCCGGAGCGAACACCTGTGTTTTGGCTTCCAGCCGGCGGAATGCGCGCGCGTGAATGACGCGGTCGCGATCACGCTGGAATGCGTTGCGATACGGATGGGCGGCTTCCGGGTAGCGCCGCCCGCGGCTACGCTCCACGGGGAACCGGAGATGGCGGAGCATGGCGGCTTGCGCTACTGGGTCTGCAGTTCGCCGTATGCCTGCACGGCGGCCTGGCTCACCGGGCCAGGCTTGGCGCGCAAAGGATCCAGCAGCTTTCGCGCTTCAGCCGGCTTGGTGGGCGCCAGCATTTTCGCCAGCACAATGGTCGCCTGGTCCTTGGAGACGAAGACCGTAGGGGTCTCGATGAGCGATCGCAGCATCTGCTCGCCCTGCGCGGGCTTGCCCTCTGCAAAATAGAGTTGCCCTAGCGAAAGCTTCGCCAGCGAGGCATACCTCTTCCCGGCAGAGTCGGCCACCGAGCTGAACAGTTTATCCGCTTCGCCCAATTTTCCTTCGTCAGCGGCCCTGCAACCCAAATAATACTCGCCTATGTAGCCTTCATCAGTTCCGGAATACTTGGCTGCCAGTTCGCCGAAAGCTTTGCCCACTTCCTTGTCCTTGGTTTCCTGCGTAGGAAAACTGACTGCCGCTCCGGGAGCCGCCTGTCCCACCGGCGCATCCTCGACCGCCATGGCCTTCGCCAAGGCCTCCTGGCGTACCGAGTGCTGGTGGCCGCGGTAGACAAAAATGACTACCACAATCGCCACTACCGCGAGCGCGACCGCACCGTAGCGGAGGATCTCGGTCTGGTGCTCTTCAAAAAAATCGACAGTATGCCCGACTTCGACGGCGAACTTATCGGTCTTCAGCTCTTTGCGAGTGATTCTGGCCACGAAAACCTCAGGTTGGGAAACCCTTATGTTACCACGCCCGAGCCGCCTGCCGCCGCGCGTGGACTCCTGCCGGACACGCGGTGCCGCCGGGACACGCCGTGTTACCCGCAAAAGATCGGTCGATTTCCTATTGACACGGCCCGCGACTAAAGTACAATCCAGAATGGCGGTGATTTTCTAAACCGAAAGCGGCGCGAAATGTTCAAAACAAAAAAACTGCGGCCTGCTGCCCTGCCCGACAGCGACCAATATACCAGCACGGACGTGGCCCGGATTTGCGGCGTGAGCCTGCGCCAGTTGCAATGGTGGGATGAGCGGAGCGTCGTTTCTCCGCGCCAGGATGGTCATAAGCGTGTCTACCTCGCTCAGGAAGTTCTGGAAGTCTCCGTAATCGCGGAGCTCCGGCGCAAAGGCTTTTCGCTGCAGAAGATCCGCCGTGTGCTGCGTTTTCTGCAGAAGGACATGGGCAGGCGGCTCAGCGATGCCCTGCAGAGCGAAGCGGAAACACATCTGCTCACTGACGGCCGGTCTATCTATTTGGAAGATGCACCGGACCGCATCATTGATTTGCTGAAGAACGCCCGCCAGCCCATGTTTCTGGTGTGCGTCAGCGACCAGGTGCGCAGGCTCTCGCAGGCTATGAAGAAGCCGGCGCGCTCCGAAGTGGACCGTCAGTCCCGCAAAGCCCGCGCCATGTAGCATCGCCGATTTTCGCCGCCCCACGACGGCCCACCGCTCCCGCCGCATGCCGGGTTTGACCTGCGCCCATGCGGTTTCCTATACTGAAAGAACGCGATGTTGATTATTTTGACGATTGTTCACGTTTTAGTTTGTATCTTCCTGATCATTGTGGTGTTGCTGCAAAGCGGGAAGGCCGCGGATCTGGCGGGGGCGTTTGGCGGCATGGGATCGCAAACGGCTTTCGGTCCGCGCGGCTCGGCAACGCTACTCTCGAAGGCCACCACGGTCTCCGCGATCATTTTCATGATCACGTCGTTGTCGCTTTCGATTCTGGCCACACGTGGTGCGGGTGCCGCGAAGACCGTCCTGGACAATTCGCAGGGCAGCTCCCAGACGGTTCCGGCCAAGCCGTCCTCTGCAGGGTCGGTTCCAGCGAAGGCGCCGCCTATACAACTCCCCAGCGGAAAGCCGGTACCGCTGAATGTTCCCGCGCGGCCCCCCGGCCAGCCGGCGAAGGCCCCGGGGCAATCGAAGAAGTGAGCGCCCCTGCGGAGGTGGCGGAATTGGCAGACGCACTAGCTTGAGGTGCTAGCGGGAGCAATCTCGTGGGGGTTCAAGTCCCCCTCTCCGCACCATAGAAAACAAAGCAGTTAACATGGCCTGGGCGAAAATCCCGGCCCTTCGTTTTTCCCGACTGTAACCGTTTTTGTAACCATCACGCTCCCGTCTTCAAAAGGCTTGCTGGATTTCATCTGGGAGTGGTGCCAATGCGTTTTGAAGCTCAGGCACTCTTCAGACGCGCTCGCGTCACAAGCCCCTGTAGCCTCAAATCTGCCCCCAGAATCGACCTATATTCTGGAAAGCAAAATCTCAAACCAAGGTTGCGTATTTACAGAATATTAAACCTGTGGGTGTAGGCTGATGTTGAGGATGGGGGAGTGTGATGTCTGCGACCACGGAAGATGATCTTAAAACAATGCCGGAAACGGAACTGCTGGCGATGCCGCTGTTCAATGTTGCGCCGGGGAATCTGTCACGGCTGTGGGCTCGGCATTCCGCGATCCTTCATCAGCGCGACGTTGACGAACTCGCTCTTGAGCGGGCCGGTGATTCCGGCCGGCCCTTCATGATTTTTCGCGACCAGGACCCGAAAGAAAAACGCAGGCGCGAGGAAGAACAACGCCGCCAATCATGGTTGGCCTACGAGGAAGCCATGCGCGAAATCCGCGAGCGCAGCGACCGCTTGCTGGCGCGGATCGAGGAACAGGAACGGATCATCGAGAAGCGCCGGAAGGAGATCGATGACAATGCCATCAGGCTGCATGATGGCCGCCGCGTTTACGTCGATGGCGATCAATACCGCGACGAGGAGGGCAGCGTGCTGGCGGACAGGGACCGTGACGAAGCCAGCGTACTCCACCGCGAAAAACCTGACGCCTCGACGTGGGAGGACAAGCGGGAGATCGAGCGCCGCGCCGATGAGGCGAAGCGCCTGAAAGAAAAAATCATCCGGGACAGGTATGAAGCGGAAGGAGGCGGACAGAATCTCAGCACTGACCAACTAGAACAACAGCGCACGGATGCTGACCAACGCATGTCGGGCTATGAAAAGGAATTCAATGAAAAGGTCGAAGCGCAGCGCGCGAACATCACCAGCAAATCGCAGACGGATTTGACGGCATCGTACAGCACTGATTACAGCGACCTCTATGGCGCCGGCCCGGATGCAGACAGGACGACCTCTTACGCCAAGACCCAGGATGGAGCCGGAAACACTCTCGCCGCCAACTTCACGCCCGCAGCGAAAGGGCAGGCAGGAACTGTAAAACAAAAAAGGCCGGAGCCGTCACGGCCCGACCTGCCCAAAGTCCAGACGTAAGCGTTTCACCACTCCATTTTCCTCAAGGTCGAGCATGCAGGACGCCCTTCGCAGTCAAGGGTCTGCGATGAACGCGGCAAGCCGCACCCTTGACAACGCTTCGGGTCGTCCTGCCGAAAACCCCTGTTCTGTTCAAGAGGAAAATGGAGGTTTGGAAAACGCACGGAAGAAGAGCGCGACAGACGGCGAACCGGGTGTGAAAGACAGGGGAGGGGCGCCGCCTCGTTGGGCGGCCCGCTGGCGAGAAAAAATCCTGAAAATGGCTGTAACTGATTCATTCGATTCATCGTATAATGAGTCATGCGCCTCCTGATCGCGGTTCTTTTCCTCGGTTTCGCTCTGTCGGCATCGGCGATGAGCCTCAAGGATTTCAATGCGACGCCCGACAAAGAGCAGTCCGCTTATGTCGCAACCTTCATTGACAAGATGACCACGGATCTGCGGGCGCAAAACACGCAACTGGCGCAGGCGGTCCGTACCTGGTTCGCTCGCAAGATGGACGGCAAGCCGCTGTCGGAGGGGATGGAACGTCTCTATGTGGAGCTGGCCGCGCTGGAGAGCCTGGCGCAGGACGGCAAGGTCGATCTTTCCAAGATCCAAATTGAAGGCGTGATCGTCAAGGTGGTGAAGGACAAATTCCCGCCGCCGGCCAGGTAGCAGATTTCCGTAAAGGGATTATCGCCGGGCCACCAGAGCAGCCACCGCCGGCAAGCTGGGTATGGCATCATGAACGATATGCCCCAAGAGCCGACGAAGACCCCGGCGAAAGCCGGGGGACCGGTGGAACCCGCGGAAGACGATGTCGAAAAATTCCTTGCTGAGCAGAAGACGCTCGAAGCTCACCGGCACGAACTGATCAAGGAACTTCTCAAGCAGAAGGAAGCCGCCATCAAGGCTTTCGACGAGAAGCTCGCCAAGCTGGGCTATGAGGGCGAGCACGCCCAGAAGCGCACCCACCACAAGCACAACGACGAGAAAAAGCCCGAATAGGCTAAGCCCGGCCTCATCCTTGCCAACGCCGGTGACTCGCTGGCCGAATATCTGGCCAATGTCGGGCAACCGCTTGATCAGCTCAACTTTGCGCCCGATGCCGACGGCATCATTCCCGTGCTCAATGGCGAGTGGTTCGAGAACGATATCGTAACCCGTACCCGCGATTTCCTTCGCGCCACTTTCGGCGAGGCTACACTGGAGGGAAACCTGCGCTTCATCGACGAATCGATCGGTAAAAACTTGCGCAAGTACTTCCTCACTGAGTTCTACAAAGATCACCTCCAGACCTACAAGAAGCGCCCCATCTATTGGCTTTTCTCCAGCGGCAAAGAGCGTGCGTTTCAGGCCCTGGTCTACCTGCATTGCTACCACGAGGGCACCCTATCCCGTATGCGAACGGAATACGTCATTCCGCTGCAAGGAAAAATCGCATCACGGATCGATCAACTGGCCGAAGATATTCAGAAGGCGACCTCAACCTCTCACCGCAAGAAAATGGAGAAGGAGAGGGATAGGCTGCTCAAGCAACGAACTGAGCTCCAGGCATTCGACGAAAAGCTGCGTCACTATGCCGACCAGCGAATCCAGCTCAACCTTGACGATGGAGTGAAGGTGAACTACGGCAAGTTCGGTGACCTTTTGGCCGAGGTGAAGGCTGTGACCGGAGGGAGCGACGATTGACCGACATCAAGCAGATCAACGACGCTCTGGACCGTGTTTTTAACGAAGACAAGCAAAGAATTGTCTTTTGGAACGATCCCGAGCGTGAATTTCAGAACGTTTTGCCGTTCTTGTTGCTCGAAAACGTAAAAGTATTGCGACTGGACGAAACCGGCGCCTTAGAAGTTAAGCTCCGCGTCGAGCGGGACGACCCCGCGGGCCGATATCTGCTCTACTCTCCGGCCGAAGAGCCTGACTATGAGCGCGACTGGCTGCTTGATATTCGTCTCTACAGTCGCAGCTTCCGGGCGGATCGGGCCTCAATTCTGCTTGACGAGCTCGGCCTGGCCAATCAATACCTGCGCCAACATATCGCTGATCGCAGGAAGTTCTTCGACAGCAGGGAACGGCTTCTCAAGCTTAAAACCATCGTGCAGCGTGAAGACATGGGCGCTGATCTTGACTGCAAGATGATTGCCGTTGTGGCCAAGGCCGACCAGCCGGAGCTGTTCAACATCCTCTGCACCCTTTTTCACTCGTACACCGAGTCTGAGGACGAAATTGACCTGGATTCATCGCCGGCAACCTGGGAGCAGATCGAGAAATTCGAGCTGGACAGGCCGTTTTGGGACATGGTCAGGGCGACCTTTGGGTACGCCGACGATGCTCCCAGCCTCAAGAACCTCCTGATCCGCCTGTTCGTCACCGATTACGCCCATCACCTGAAGGCGAATCTACCAAGGCCGCTCGAACATCTTGTGCTATTGCCTGCAGGTCGCCGCAATGCGGTTGTCTGTCTCGCTCAATGGCGGGACAGCAGCAGTAAAGGAAGTAGCTACGACAAACTTTCTGCAGAAGTGGCGGCACTCATCAACCTGGAGGGCCACCTCACTGGCCTGGAGATCAACGATCTGACCGATATCATGACATTCCTGGCAGTCGAGAAGAGCATTGCCAGCGGCTTGCGCGAGCGAGTGCAAAGCACTGCCGACATAGTTAATAGCGAAGATGTACGGACCATTGCCACTCGCAGGCAGGCGGGCCATTGGGCATCGCCGAATGCAGTTGGTGCCCCGGAAGTTCCCCGAAAGGCGCTTCATGCTGTTTATGACGCCCTGGTGGCTGCCGCGGAGTTTTTCTCTCTTCGCAACCAGTACCAGCGCGGATTCGATTTTGAAGATCCGGCCAAGATGTATCAGAGTTATGAACGGGAGCTTTATCGGTTCGACCAGTTCTACCGACACTTCTGCGAGGCCGCAGATCAGGCTGAGACGCAAGGGTGGAACATTCTCAAACCGCTGCGGGACTTGATCGAAGCCAGCTATACGAACTGGTTCGTGCCCAACTTGGCGTTGGTTTGGGGAAAGTTTGTAGAGCCACAAGGGCCGACTCACCTGCTCACCGATTGGCAGATCGACAAGACGCCAAGGCAGCAAGACTTTTTTGAATATTACGTCCGGCCTCGCTTGAAAGAGGCTGATAATCGCCGTGTCTACGTCATCATTAGCGACGCGTTTCGCTACGAAGCCGCGCACGAACTTGCTGGAGAATTGAATGGCAAATACCGCTTCGAGGCGACTTTGACCTCGCAACTGGGTGTGCTGCCATCATACACGGCACTGGGAATGGCTAGTCTGCTGCCGCATAAAAGCCTAACGTACAAGTCGAACGGTGACGTGCTGGTTGATGGCAATCCGACATCTCTGACCGAGCAGCGTGATGAGATCCTAAAAGCCGTTGAGGGAATGGCGTGTAAAGCCACTTACCTGTTGGCGCTGAAGAAGGACCAGGGACGGGACTTTGTCAAAGAGAAGCGCGTAGTCTACGTCTACCACAACACCATTGATGCAGTTGGGGAATCAACTGAAGAGAAAACCTTCGACGCTGTGCGCACAGCAATTGATGAGCTCGCCGCATTGGTCCACCTACAGATCGTTGAGCTACACAACTCGGGCCCAACTGCGGCACTTACCCTTTCGACTTTCGTCGCGCTCTGCTCTGGGGTCATGGGCAGACCGATCCAGCAGCAAATGGTTGTCCTCGGAAGCATGAGCCTCGGCGGCAACATCATCCCAGTCGAGAATCTCGCCGAGTCCCTTCAGGTTGCTCTTGATTCGGGCGCCCGCCGTATTCTCCTCCCGATGGCGAGCGTGCGCGATATCCCAACTATACCGGGAGAACTCTTCGCCAAGTTTCAAACGAGCTTTTACTCAGATCCGATCGATGCCGTGTTTAAAGCGATTGGTGTGCAATGATCTCAGTTACGGATCGCGCTAGAGTTACGCTTTCGTGCCGTTAGGACGGGTAAAGTTTCGAAGGTAGGAGGAGCACGAGTTATTTTCTGACCGGGCTTCTTAAGGAGCAGTGAGGTCCTGACGGTGAACACGAGGGCACCCATCACTAGATCCGATTAGCTCACTGCTCAACAATGCGCGAGGATGGCGTGGTATACGTTAATCCCGCAGTGTCTTGATCAACGTAGCTGGAAGAAGTCTGAGCGGCGCGTGCGTTAAGCGCGGCTGTCGCCAATTTTATATCGGTGTATGCCGGACCGCGATGGAATAGGCGGATGGCTTCAGCAACAACAAGGCTTGCTGCGGTCGTCCCCACAAATGGGACTGCTATCGACTTGCCGGCAAGTTCGTATCGCCCGCACTCGTCACCGCCGACGTGCGCGTACGCGGGGTTTTCACGCGCCACCCGTTCTTGATGAGCTGCCGCTCTGGAAATTTCAGCGGGAGACAGATCGGGCCATAGTTCGGCTGACGAACGCGGGTTCGGAAATGTATGTAGGGAGATGGTATCGAAGTTGTTTGTTGTTCCTCCAAGGCCGCTTTCGACCACGCGTAGAAACTGGGCAGTGGCAAGGTCCCGGCGCGCCGGGTTCGAATCGAAACCGCAGAGCGCCAGCCCAGGTTCATCGCTGCGACACCGGAAATTGCCATCGAATGGTCTTTCAATAAACCTGGTCTGGAAACCGCGCCTCTCCAGCCAGATTCCGCAAGCGCGCGTCTTGTATTGACCGATGTTGTCTTCGCTCAGGAGCAAGCAGGTCTCGACGTTGTCGCTTTCGACCTTGTCGTAATCGTTGAGGAAGATCTCGACCTTTCCCGGATCGGCGTAGGGTAAGGTTGCCGCCGCCCAGAGATAACCGTTTCCGAGATGACCCAAGCCCAGCGTCCAAAACTCGCGCGGCAGAAACTCAACCGGAATGCCGAGGGCCGCAGGATCAGAAACGGGAAGCTCGGGCCGCCAGAGAGAAAGCGCAACGGTTCGGCGGGCGGCCTCGATACTTACTTCTGCAAATTCGAGAAACAATTCCGAGATTGCGAGGGCTCCCGCGAGGACGCCGGCGAGTGAGCAGTATTCACGCTCTGGCAGCCGCGCCACCGCGTTGATGGGACCGACTTTTGCCGTCCAGCCGTCAAATGTTGCGCGCAACGCGCGTCCGGCTGGGTCGGCATTTCCGAAGATAACGGCGCTGCCCTGGATGTCGGCGCGGCCGTCGATAAAGGCGTCTGGCCCGACGATGGATACAACCGCCTGCCCAAATGACCACTTAAGAGCCGGCCAGAGCAGGAGCGGTGCGTCGGCCAGATCAGCATCCAGAGAGACACGAACGGCACCCGGAAAGCAACGGATGGCGATGTTCGCAGCCGTGAGCGCCGCGAGCTGCAGCGTGTATGATCGCGCCACATCGCTACCGCAACACAACCTGACGCTATAGCCCTGACGGCGCTCTAGTGCGGTCTCAATCGCGGTTTCGTCGCGATCGACGAGTAGCTTTGAAATCCTGGAAAAACGACCGTCCGGGGTATCCATTGATCGGCGACAATTAGATCTCCGGCCTGGCGACAACTAAACCTCCGGGTCGACGACAACTATAACTCCCGCTCGGCGACGCCCAAAAAGACCATCGAGAATGGTGCTCAGGTAGCGTCAAGGGATGGTCACAGACGAGAAGGTGAGGAGGCTGAGAAAGTTGTCGAATACGGAAAACAATCAAGAGATTGCGGCGTCGAAGGCGGGCATGGATCCGACCACGGCGCGGCGGTACCTGGGCGTGGAACGCTTGCCCAGCGAACGGAAGCAGGAACGTCCGTGGCGGACCCGCGCGGATCCCTTTAACGAAGTGTGGGACGCCGTGCAGCGGCAGATCCAAGAGAGTCCGGGGTTGGAGGCCAAGACACTGTTTGAGTGGCTGCAGCGGGAATACCCGGGACGGTTCAACGACGGACAGATCCGCACGCTACAACGGCGGATCAAGCTCTGGCGGGTGACGGAGGGACCTTGCCAGGAAGTATACTTCGGCCAGAAGCACGCGCCGGACGGCTATGTGCGTCGGACTTCACGCACATGACCGAGCTGGGGATCACGCTGGTGGGGCATTCGTGGCCACCGAATCCTGCCGGAACAAGGAGTTGAGGCTGTGACGATATTCATCACGAAACCCAATGTTTTAAGGGGTTTTGTGAAATATATTGACAAGCGTGCTGTTGGCTGCTATGATTCTTATTATAACCCCCTGTTTTCCGGGGTTTTGTGATGGATAGAGACATGGAGTTTACCACCCGTTCGCTATCACCGCAGGAAAGCCGCGTTGTGCTTGCACTGGCCGAGCAGGGGCGGCGCGAGGTTGCACGCCCGGAAATCGTCCAGTTGCTCGGGGTAACCGACAAAGCCGCTGACCATATCATCCATTCACTGCGCCGAAAAGGCTGGCTGGAACGCGCGAGCTGGGGGAAGTACCTGCTGATCCCGCCGGATCAGGGACCCGAGGCGCTGGGCGAGAGCAACCTCCTGGCGCTCGCCAGCCGAATCATTGAGCCATACTACATTGGCTACGGTACGGCTGCCACCCATTACGGGCTGACAACGCAGCACCGCAACGTGATCTGGCTCGTGACGCCAGTGCATCTGCGCGACCGAAGGGTCGGCGACGCCGAGGTCAAGATCGTGAATCCCGTGCCACACAAGTTTTTCGGTTTCAGCCCGGTCGATGTACTCGGGTACCAGGTCATCATCTCCGACCGCGAAAAGACCACTATCGACTGTATCGACCGTCCTGAACTGGCTGGCGGAGCAGGGGAGGCGGCGTATATTCTGGCGACCGCGAGCCGACGGTTCGATTGGGGGAAGGCGGCGGACTACCTCGAACGGATCGGTTCAACAGCCCTTGTCCGACGATTCGGCTGGCTGGCGGATCACGCCGGCGCCGATATTCCGGCCGCCGACCGGGACCGTTTACTCCGGTTGGCCGGTCACAGCCGCAAGTCATTCCTCGGCCCCCGGAAGGAAGTGCAAGGCGCAATAGGTTATGACGATACGTGGCGCCTCTTTGTCAATGTGACGCCTGAAGAACTGAACGGCAGCGCCGGGCTCGGTCGCCGCCGAACCATCCAGAAGGAGACGTAGGAATGCTTCCGCGACCTCAGGTGCAACGCTATTCCGCTGAATCCGGCCTCCGCGACATCATGATCGCCGAGAAGGAAATCATCCTGACGTTCCTGCTTCAACTCCTCTCAGAGCGCGGCCTGCTCGATCGATTCGCGTTCAAGGGCGGCACCTGCCTGCGCAAAATGGTCATCGGCAGCCAGGGACGTTTTTCGACCGATCTGGATTTCACGGCCCTGGAGGAGCACGACCACGAGACGATCATCCTCGATATGATGGCCGCCTTCGAGCAGCCCTTTCACGGCATTCAATTCAGCATTCCCGATGAGAGCTACTACGAAACGCAAGACGGTCTGTCGTGGGGCGTCAACCCCGCCTATACCCACGCCTGGAACGGCAGCGGAGAGAGCGAGGTGAGGCTCCAGATCAGCAGGCGCGAGACGCCGACGCTTGCCACGGAACGCAGGTCCCAGTGCGACCAAAGCTACTTCAAGCTGATGCCCTTCGCGCCCGCCGAGATCACCTGTCTAGCGCTGCCCGAGATCATCGCTGAGAAAATCCGTGCCTGCTATCAGCGAAACAAGGCGCGCGACATCTACGATCTAGGCACGTTTGCGACCAAGCCGCTTGACCAGCCGCTCATCCGCCGCCTGGTGGTCTTGAAACTCTGGCAGGCGCGCGATACGTTCGATCCGGCGCGTTTGCTGAGGAAATTCGAGGATGGCAGAGCCTTCGACTGGGAGGACCTCGGCCAGCTTGTGCGCCGCTCCCTGGCTATTGACCGCGAGAAAATCACGGCCGACTGCGTCAGGGGATACCGATTTCTGCTCAATCTGACTGAAGAAGAGCGGCAACTGGCGAACGACCCGCATCAGCGAGAGCGCGCGCTCTGGCAGAGGCTACGCGCTGAAGTCGGCTCATGATGGACTGTTATCCCCCCTCCCAGACCGCTGCGTCAACCGTGACCTCCGTCTGTTCCTCGTCCCAATTGATCAGCAACAAAACATAACATCCATCCTCCGCAGCGACGAAGCGGTATTCATCGCCAGTGATGACGTTGGTCTTATGCCAGTAGCCGTCCGGCAGCGGACGCTCAACCGCATCACCGAACTCCTCCCTCACAACTGGGCGCCCGCCCAAGTTTAATTCCAGGCTTAATCATCTGATCGAGGCTTCTGCCTCGGTGATTCTCAGCCGCTTACACAAATACACCCGGTCCTACCTGCGGAGCCAGTACAGAGCTTTGCAACGATTGCTCCTGTTTAAGTCCGGCGGTAGTCAACTACGCCGTCGCGAACCCGACCATCTGGGAGTTGAAAGATTTCGGCTTGGACGCGCGGCATTGATCGGAGTAGTGTGCCCCGCAATGAAGAGCGGATGGAGTTTGGAGAAAGCTGGGAGACCTTCGGTGGAATGTTGCCAGCGGTGCGTACGGCACCATGGGGTCACTCCTCCATTGGTCAAATATTGCACGTTAAAGAAACTGACGCCCTGGAGGGCGCCACATTGGGGCTCGCGTAGGCCGGGGCACTGAAACTCTACGCTGCGGCGTTACTCGCGAGCAATATCCTGCAATCTTGCCCGGCTGGCAAGGGGTTTCCGATCAGCCTCGGACCGTGCCCTACCGTGGCTCCTGGAAGTACGTTCTGCGGGCCCTGACGGTCAGATCTGGGCGGGTCACCTCAACTCGTATGGCGTGTCGAACCTTGCCACTGAGGCGCTCCGGTCGAAATCCGAGGACATAACGATGGCGCAGATCGGTTTCGATGCGGGAAACAATCGGCCCGTATTCGCCATCGGGCGCACGGAACCAGGTGCCTCCCGCCTCTGCAACGAGCCGGTAAAGGTCGGGCGCGAAACTCCGCCCGAATCCGCTTCGATACTGAATTGCATATACAAAGGCATCAGCTCGGTTTGCCGCGTCCGCGGCCTGATGCCAGCTATGGGTGCTCCCGCTATCGAAACCATCAGTGAGAATCAACATTGCTTTGTTCCCGGTGAGCGAGTACAGTCTGAGTCGGGCAGCATCATACATTGCATCCCACAGTGGACTCGATCCGCACATGGACACTGGCCTTAAACCCGGCAGGCTGCTTGTTTGCTTTGCACAGGGATCTCCAAACAGATCAGCGTGGCTTCCGGCCATCTGCTTGCGAAGATCGGCGGCCGCCTCGGTCAGATCGACCCACAACTTGATATCCTCGTCCACGGAGATCACGAAAGCGCGATCGCCGGGTCGCAGAATTCGTTGCAATAATTCGATTGCGGTCTGGCGGTGTTCCGAAATCTGGTCTTTCTGACTCTCGCTGGCGTCGATGATGACTCCGAGACTGAGCGGCCGATCGTTGTCGACCCAAAGATTCTCAATGGGCCTTCGAACGTCATTGTCATACACATGGAATTCGTCGCGCGTGAGATCCCCAACGGCAACACCGTTTGCATCTAGCACGGTGAGTGGGACGACCACGATCTCAACATTCGAACGGAATGCCGGCTCGTTCTGCGCCAGCGACTCAGTCGCAAGAACGCAGGCCAAGAGAATCGCGTTCTTAATCGTTGGGAACAAGCTATGAGTGATTGTCTCATGTTCCCGACGCCATCCGGAGCAGTAAAGCAATTCTACAGGACCACGGTCATTTCGAAAATATGTCCAGCCTTGTCGCCAAGGGGCTTCGACCGGCTGGGCGAGCTGCGGGACCGGACCCACGAAAACCAAAGGCATCGCGCCGGCGGGCTGAATCTCGTGGCGGCCGCCATCGTGATTTGGAACACGGTTTACCTGGGAGCACATCAACCTGACCGGCGGCTACCACTGGCGCAAGGACGCCGGGTCCGCAACCGCAAATCGCGCCCCCTCAGGACCGCTCTAGTCGGGAAAAATGGCTTCGATACGTTTGGGGTCGATGCGCCAAACGTTTTGAGCTTTAAGGTTCGTCAACCAAACTGAACCCAGGCCTGTGCGGATGGAGTCTCCTCCGTCTCCGGTGAATTGCTGGACGACCCGATTCGAGGCCGGGTCGATGCGGGAAATGGGGAAATCAAAGGAGGTGACCCATACGGAGCCCTCGCCGGCTGCGATATCGCCGCCTGGGCCGGGCACACCCACTTCAATGGTTGCGGCAAGCTTGTTGGTCTTCGGATCGACCCGGGACACGCTGCCATCGCCCTGGTTCAGTACCCACACGGCTCCTTCACCAATGGCCAGAAACCGGGGCGACTTGCCTACCGCGATGGTCTCGACAATCAGGTTAGTTTGCGGATCGACTCGCGTCAGGAAGTTGTTTTCGGTGCTGGTCACCCAGACGGCGCCTTCTCCGAAGGCTGCCGTAAACGATCCGGCGGGAACGCGGATTTCGGCGACCACCTTATTCGTGTCCGGATCCAGGCGGGCCAGCGTGCTCCGCGCGTCGGTCAGCAACCAAATGCTGTTCGCGCCGGCGGCGATGCCGCCTTCGGAATCGGCTACTGCTACAGGTATAGTGGCGGCCAGCTTGCCGGACTTCAGATCGATGCGGGACAGGGTATGATCGCCGCAATTTGGAACCCACAGGCTACCGAATCCGGCGGCCAGGCCAGAGCAGGGTTGTTTGCCGGTTGGGACGGTAGCGGCCACCTGGTTTGTTTTGGCATCCAGCCTGGTAACGCTGTCTTTGGGGTAGTTTGAGATCCACACCGATTCGTCAACAGCGATCCAATCGGGTGCTCCAGGAATCGGGAAGACCGCTTCCGGTTTGAGTCGGGCGATGGGGATGCGGACGCCCTTCGCTGTCACTCCGGGCTTGGGTGGATGGTTGGCGTTCTGGCACATTGCGGCAGTGGCGGCGAGCAGCGCAATTAGAGGTCTCACGCGTATCGTATGATGATAGCGCGCCCGCTACCGGGTCCGCATCGGTTGGGCATGGCTTGGCAAGTCTTTTCGACGATAAATCGTGTAGAATACAGGGGAACTGGAGGGGTGGTGCTGCGGACTTGCAGGCGTTTGAGCGCGATTTGGGTGGCACTGAGTCTACCGCTGGTTGCAGCGGACGAATTCTTCGAAACGAAAATCCGGCCCATTCTGGCGAACAACTGCTATGCATGCCACACCAGTTCCCAGCTGGGCGGCCTGCGGGTGGATTCGCGCGAAGCCTTGCTGAAGGGCGGCAAATCGGGCCCCGCGATCGCGCCAGGCGATCCCGAGCAGAGCCTTTTGATTACTGCTATCCGGCAAACTAACGACAAGTTGAAAATGCCGATGGGCGGCAAGTTGAAGAAGGACGAAGTGGATGCCCTCACGGAGTGGGTGCGCGGCGGCGCGGTGTGGCCCGAGACTCCCAAGGGCGCGATCGCGGCTCCGGCATCGGGCGAGTACGTCATTACTCGAGAACAGCGGGAGTTCTGGTCGTTCGCGCCTTTGCGCAAGGTATCCGCCCCGGTGGTTGCAGACACGGCTTGGGCGAAGACGGATATCGACCGCTTCATTCTGGCGGCCTTGGAGAAGCAGGAGATGAAACCGGCGCCGCCAGCGGGTCGGCGCACGCTATTGCGGCGCGCCAGTCTGGACCTGACCGGCTTACCGCCCACACCGGAAGAAGTCGCGAGTTTCGAGAGTGACCAGTCCCCCGAAGCCTTCGCGAAAGTCGTGGACCGGTTGCTGGCGTCCTCGCGTTATGGCGAGCGATGGGGCCGTCTGTGGCTGGATGTGGCCCGCTACGCCGAGGACGACTACCGGAGTCTCGACCCGCAGCGGCGCGGATACAATCCGTATCCCAATGCGTATCTATACCGCGACTGGGTGGTCCAGGCATTCAACGACGATTTGCCCTACGACCAGTTCGTGCGCGCACAACTGGCGGGCGATCTCATGGATGAAAAAGTACGCGCCAGGATGCTGCCGGGGCTGGGCTTTCTCGGTCTGGGACCCTGGTTCTACGACAACGGAGCGGTCGAGATCACCAAAGCGGACGAGCGGAACGACCGTGTCGACGCAGTGACACGCGGCTTCCTGGGCTTGACGGTTGCATGTGCCCGCTGTCACGACCACAAGTACGATCGGATTCCGACTAAGGATTATTACGGACTGGCGGGCGTGTTTGTGAATGCCGTTTACCACGAGTATCCGATGGTTCCCAAGGCGGTGGCGGAAGACTACAAGAAACAGGAAAAGCAGCTGGAGAACAAGAAGAAGCTCCTCGAAGATTTCCTCGACACGGAGCGGAAGCAGCTTGCCGAAAGCCTGGTATTCCAGGCGTCGAGGTACATGGTGGCGGCCTGGAAGGTGACTGGCGAGCCAAAAGAGAATCTGGGCGTAGTCGCCGAGGAGTCCAGGCTGGACTACGAGCTTCTAGAACGATGGGTGAAGTTTCTGGCAAAGGCGCCGAAGTTCTATCCATTCCTGACGGATTGGCAAAAGATGATCCAGAGCGGCGGGACGGAGGCGGAGGCCAGGAAGCTGGCTGGAGATTTTCAAACGCGGCTTGTGGAACTGATGTTCGCCGCGATAGACATCAAGAAAGAAAACGAGATTATCCAGGCAAAGGCCCTGCCCACCACTAAGCCGCGCAAGTACGCAAACCTGCCGAACGAGTTCGTCACGAACGACGACTTCTGCCCCGGCTGCGGGCTGGAGTTGAAAACGCTTCCCATCGAGCAGATGAATCTTTGGACCGATGTTTTTTCGCGAGACCTGCAGGAGGGCTTCGATCCTTCCCAGGTTTTCGACATGCACGTTCCGCCCGGGCTGCTGGTATTTCGGGAATGGTCGCTCGAGCGGCGGCTCAGCGCTGAACGCCTGGAGTACGTGCACGCGCTGAAAGACGATATCGAAGCAATGGAAAAGTCGATGCCGCCGCACTTCCCTTACGTGCATGGGGTAATTGACGCTGAGAAACCGGTGAACTTGAAGGTGCACGTGCGCGGGAGCCCGTTCAATCTGGGCGATGAGGTCCCCCGGCATTTCCTGTCAGTGCTGTCGGACGGCACGCCGCCGCCATTCGATCAGGGTAGCGGCAGGCTGCAATTGGCCGACCTGATTGTGAAACAGCCGCTGGCTATGCGCGTGTTCGTGAACCGCGTATGGAAGGGACACTTCGGTACGGGGTTGGTGGATACGCCGAGTAACTTCGGCATCATGGGTGAGCGGCCATCGAATCCGGATCTGCTGGATTACCTGGCGCAGCGCTTCATCGACAACGGGATGTCCGTCAAGAAACTGCACCGGGAAATTATGTTGAGCGCCGTGTACCAGATGAACGATCGCGATCTGCCGGCCGGTCTCGAGAAAGATCCCGCGAACCGGCTGTATTGGCGCTTCAACAGGCATCGATTGGACGCGGAGCAAATTCGGGACTCCATGTTGTTCGTATCCGCCGCGCTGGACACGAAGATGGGCGGGCCTTCCGCGGAGTTGACGCCGGGGTACAAACGGCGCACGATTTACGGAAAGGTGAGCCGGTACCGGTTGGACCAGTATTTGCAGTTGTTCGATTTTCCCAGCCCCAGCTTCAGCGCGGAGAAGCGCCATATCACCACCGTGCCGCTGCAACGGTTGTTCTTCATGAACAGCGATTTCGTAGAACAGCAGGGAGAGTTGCTGGCGCAGCGGACAGACGGGGAGCCGGACAACAGGGCGCGCATTCATGCGATGTACCGGCTGGTGTTTGGCCGCGACCCGGACGAAAACGAATTGCGCGCCGGAGAACAGTTCCTGAAGACTGAACCGCTCGCATCTTACGACGAGCGAAGAAAGGAGAAAGACAAGAAGGACTCGAAACCGGATGCTAAGCCGGAGCCAAAGCCGGAGCCCGCGAAAGACGCGGCGGCGAGGCCGGGAAGCGTGAAGGCGGATGGTATGATGTCCGGAGTGGTTCCGGGTGCCGCGCCGAAACCTGAGGAGAAGATGCTGCCGGTGACTCCCTGGGGCCGTTACGCCAAGGTTCTGCTCAGTTCGGCCGAGTTCGTCTTTGTCGATTAATTATGCCGCAGCACAAAGCTCCACAACCTTTGACGCGACGCGATGCCTTATGCCGCATGGGCAATGGATTCGGCATGCTGGCTTTCGCGGGGATGGTGGGGCGGTCGCTGGCCCAGGCAGCTTCGGATCGCCGGAGCCTGGATCATCCCGCACGGGCGAAACACGTAATCTTCCTGTATATGAACGGCGGACTGTCGCAAGTGGACAGCTTCGATCCGAAACCCATGCTCGATAAGTATCATGGGCAGCCGTTGCCGGGCGGGTCAGTGGCCACCGAACGCAAGACGGGGACGCTGATGCGGTCGCCATTTCAGTTCAAGAAGTACGGGCAGTGCGGCATGGAGGTGAGCGAGTTGTTTCCGCACGTAGGCGAGTGCGCGGACGACATTTGCTTCATCCGGTCGGTGTACACCGATATTCCGAACCATGAGCCGGCCATGCTGATGATGAACACTGGATTCAGCCAGGTAGGACGACCGTCGCTCGGTTCGTGGCTCACGTACGGGCTGGGAACGGAGAACGAGAACCTGCCCGGATTCGTGGTGCTGTGCCCGGATGTGCCGACAACCGTAGGGCCGCCCCTTTGGAACAATGCGTTCCTGCCGGCGATCCACCAGGGCACTTATATCTCCGACAAAGTGGAGAAGCAGGCCGAGATCGTGGGAAAGCAGTTCGACCCGCAGAAGTTGATCCCGTACATTCACAACGAGAACTTCACGCTGAACGAACAGCGGCGTGAGATGGACTTGATGGAGCAGCTCGACCGGATGCGGACGGAGCGCGAGCAAGTGAAGGATCCCCAACTGGAGGCGGCCATCCAATCCATGGAGGTCGCTTACCGGATGCAGACGGAAGCTCCGTCGGTGTTCGATATCCGCAAGGAGTCGGAGGCGACCCTGAAGCTATACGGTACGGGCAGCACGGCGCGGGGATGTCTGATGGCTGTGCGGCTGGTTGAGCGGAACGTCCGGATGGTGCAGGTTTATTACGGCAAGGGAGATCCATGGGACGCGCATACCGATATCAACGCGCACCGCAAAAATGCAATGGATTCAGACCAGCCGTTTGCGGCGGTGATCAAAGACTTGAAGTCGCGCGGGCTGTTGAAGGACACGTTGGTGGTATGCGGGTCGGAGTTCGGGCGGACCCCGGTACACGAGATCGGGGGCGGGGGCGGAGCCCTGCAGAATGGCCGCGATCACAATCCGTTCGGATTTACGATGTGGCTGGCTGGGGGAGGCGTCAAGGGCGGCACGATTTACGGGGCTACGGACGATTTCGGGTTCAAGGCAGTGGAGAAGCCGGTGCACGTACACGATCTGCACGCAACGATTCTCCATTTAATGGGCATCGATCACACGAAGCTGACCTATCGATACAGCGGGCGGGATTTCCGATTGACGGATGTCTCGGGGACGGTGATCAAGGAAATTCTTGTTTAGAGTTGTGGAAGCGGGGGACCGAACAATCGTTTCGGCAGTTTCTGTGAATTCCTCCTGAGGTTGCGGCGCATCCGGAGGTTATTCAGCATCGAGCATCCTCTCAACAATTGTGGATCGCCCGCTCGCGGTGTGAATGTGAACTGTGCGCTATCGTTCCTGCCTCAGTGAAATGAAGATAGCGCCCACACCTGGCAACGGGTGTTACCATAGCAGTCGCTGTGCAGCGGTAGACCGCCCTCGCCGACCAGAACGCTTGCATCTGGCTGCTTATGTACTTCGGGCGCGGCGACTGTGAATTTGGAACGCAGAAAATTGTGCGCGTGAGTACTACTGCAAGTGGCGACACCTTCCCCGCAGGCTCCCACCGGCGGAAAATATCGAGGAAGTTATGGCTGTTTTGCGCGGTCATGTTGGTACTGAGCCTCATTTCCTTCATTCCAGGCATTCTCGTCATCGCGACTTTTCTTGTCGTCGTTCCCGGACTTATCCTGGCCTGTGCGCCGGAAATGTTTCTCGTAAGCGCAACGGTGCTTGCCGGCCGTCTCCTGTTCCCACGGGCCGACGGTGCTGGCCGACGCACCGTGACCGGGGTGCTTATCGCCGCCTATTTGTTGGCGTCGGCCGGGGCGGCCGCTTTCTTCAACCACCCGATCCAGACACGAATACAGGAACTGTCGCGAGATGATCACGACCTACAAGGAACGTTGGGCGGCGCGCGCCATATCGCGATACGGGTTGTGACTGCCAATCGCCTCGATCCCGTAAGTCGACCCGCACGTCGAAAGCCGAAACGGCATCGCCAACCCGAATCGGATACAATCCGAAAGCGCACTCCGGATGATTACTGCGGGGGCCTCTGCCTCCATCTTCTTTTCAACGGGCTTGCCGACAGCGTTCTCGTTACCTCGGTCTCACGACTCGTCGGCGATCTCACGCCCGGTCTGGCGGAAAGCGCGACCCGGTTTGGTATTGAGCGGCGCGACGTGTGCCCGGATGTAAGTATTCACTTGCGCGATTCTTTTCTGGGTGCATACGATCCACTCATCCAGCAGGGCGACGAAGCAAGCGAACGCAACGTATTGGGCCAGATCGCCGCTGGTAAATGTCTGATCGCCGAGCCGGCGTCGTTGTCCGAGGCCGACATCATCGTGCAGGTGAATCCATACCTATTGCCCTGGTCGCCCACACCACGCACGTCCATGTCGATGAAGGTGTTGCAACTCGGTCGCCCCATGCTGGAAGCCAGGCGTATCAGCATCTATCAAGTCCACGCAGACCACCTGGAGGAGAGGTTTCGCCAGACCACGGTTTATGCGGAACCTCTGTTGCCCCTGCTGCTGTTGGGACCGGTTTTCACAGGAGAGGGCGGGATCGGTATCTCCGAGGGCTTCTTGCGATCGCGTAAGGTCTATTCAGCCTGCCGAATACACGAGATCTTCAAAACTAAGCTTGGCTTGGACATGAGTCCAATTTCGGGGTGATCTTAATTGCAGCGGCCCGATCGTCTTTTTCGTTGATGGGCCTCTGAAAGCTGTTGCCGGCATCTAGGGTGCGTAATGCGTGAAGACGAGGTCGGTAGCCTTGGCCAGACTGTGGCAGGGAAAGCAGCCTTTCATTGACGCCGCGGCGGCGGGTTTTCCGTCTATGAAGGTAGCGAACCCCCAGCCGCCCGTCGCGGCGTACTTCGTGGAGTCCTTGACCATGAACTGAATGTTCGTGGGGGGGCCAGGGACGAAAGATTGGGCTTGGCCAAAGACTCTGTTGTTTTCCGCCGACGGGTCGTGACCGTAGTGCAAAGCGGCAATGATCGTGCCGTCCGGGAATGGGAGCTTCCCATCGCGGTAGGCCTTGATCGCGACATCGTTGCCCAAAACGGCGCCAATACTATTCAGGTTGCCTGCTTCGTGGGAGACGGAGATCCACCTCCAGTCCCGGTATCCGGGGGGGATTTGTGTTACGAAGATCGGGGTGGCCGAGTCAGCGGCGTGTAGACGCGCGGGCCCCGTAAACACGACAATACCTGCGAGTATTACAACGGCAACCAGCAGCAAAGTGATCCCTTTCATAGTGATTCCTCCTTTAGTGGGACTACCCATGAACTTGACGGCGTCAAATTTGTGCAAGTGAATCCCCACTGTGAGATTTTTCTTATGCGGTTAACAGAGAAGCCCGTTACTCAAATCCGCGGCGCGGTTGCGGTTATCAATCTGTCGAAATATCGTCTCGAAGCTGCGCTTGACCTGTCTACCGGCCGTCGCATCTCGGCTCGAGGAGAATGTGGTTATCGTTTATAACCCCTCCCGCAACTGTCGTCGGTAATTCACGGTTGATACTCTAACAACAACCTGTCGACAATTCGTTCGCGTCGCGCATTAGATGCCTGAGCTCGTGATTGGCGTCAATTGACCAGGGCCGCGATCTCCCTGCTGCCGGGGATCACACCAATTGAGATGTCGCATATTTACTATTCCGAGGTTCCGAATACGGCTAGACTCGTGAGCAGAACGAGGATCACTTATTGGCCACGGCACCCTACCAGACCTTATCGAAACCGCAGAACAACGCTTTGGTCGAACGCTGGTTCTTTACCGGGATGGCGCTGGCGATGATCGCCATTCCGCTGATCGGTTTCCTCCCGTCGATTACCCATCCCGCTGAACGCCGCGCGCCGCTTACGGCGCTCGCGGCTGCCCACGGAGTCGTATTTTTCGCCTGGCTTCTCCTGTTTCTAGTCCAAAGCAGACTCATCGCAACCCATCGCGTGGCGATTCACCGGCGGCTTGGCCTCGCATCCATTGTCATCCTTGCGTTGATGATCCCTTTGGCATACACCACGACCACTGCAATGGTGCGGCGAGGCTACGATTTAAGTGGGGATCTCAGCGTCGGGATCAACAACGAACTGGGCCATCAGACTGTCTTTCCGTTGTCCAACTTGGTCATTTTCTCCACACTGGCGATCGCGGCAGTGGCGTTTCGCCGGAGGCCGGAGATTCACAGGCGACTGATGCTGTTCGCGAATATCGAGCTCATGCCCGCCCCGCTTGCGCACCTGATTGGCCACACGCCATGGCTTGCGTCGCTACCTCCAGCGATCATCATGGTCCCCCTCACGGCTTTTGTGGCAGCCGCGATCGGGAGAGATTTACTGGTGGCCAGGCGAATTCACCCGCTTACCTGGGGCGTTGCGATTCAGCGGATGGTTTCGGGGTTTTTTGAGGCGGGTCCAATTGGTTCGAGCGCGGCCTGGCACCACTTTGTTCACTGGCTGGCTCGATAGAACGCAGGGTTAGGGCGGTCCGCGGAAATTCGCCAATGACATCAGGTTGGCATTCTGACACAATTGCCTGACAAGCGCTCTTCCCGGCCGTCCTGGAAAGCTGCCGCGAAAAGGAGTCGGGCTATGATGCGAAGTCGTTTCGACAATCCGGCGCCGGGCCTCGAACAATTTGTCCGCTTCTACGTCCAGCGTGAGGTCCGGATTCGCGGCGCGCCTATTGTCCACCCCGTGCCCGCCCGCGCGGCGACGATGATCGAGTTTGATTTCGGCGATCTGATGCATGTTTTCGTCTATGGGCAAGGGATATATCGGAAATCCCCGCCGGTCGTGGTTGTCGGTCCGCAGACATATCGCCGGGTCGAATTACAACTGCACGGGGCTCTTGAGTCGTTCGTGATCATGTTTCAGCCGGATGGAATGCAGCGGCTATTCTCCCTTCCCATGCACGAACTGTTTCGCCGATCGCGTCGAGCATCGCGTCTCCGTAAGCTTCTGCGATGAAACCGGCGTCATCCAGCAACGGCGCGAAACTCGGATTCTCGCGTAAAATCTTACGCAGGCTCCTGATTTGTTTTTCGATCGAGACCTCCCAATTGCGGCCTCGCAGGTTAGGTTGGAAGTCCCACTTCAACTTGTGAAGGAACAGTTGGCTCAGCGCACTCTCGAAGGCGCGGCGTTCTGATTTGCCCAAGTCTTCAATCTCCCCCGCTACCTCCGCCAGCTCTGCTAGATCGAGATCGCGCACGCGGCCGTCGCGCAGAGCTGCAGCGGTCCTTTGCGTCCACGCGAAATAGTCGGTTTCGTACAGCTTCGGCATATCAATATCGTAACGCTTCATCGTAACGCTTCGCGCCGGGTGCACCGGCTGGTCGCAATGATGGTCAATATCCCACATAATAAAGAGATCGTGCCTTTGCTTTGCTATCTGGACGCCTTCTCCGGGATCAGCGGCGATATGCTTGTCGGTGCGCTGGCGGATGCCGGCGCGGACCAGGCCGCTATCATCGAGGCGCTTGCGTCGCTCGAGACTGGCGCGGCGCTCTCGTTCGAACGCGTGAAGCGCTGCGGGATTGCCGCCACCAAGTTTCACGTGGCGGTCGCGGAGACGCACACGCACCGGCATCTGCCGCATATTCTGAAGATGATCGGGAAAGCGGCTCTGCCGGAGCGCGCCAAACAGAACGCCGCCGCCGTGTTCCAGCGCCTGGCCGAAGCGGAGGCGGCCGTGCACGGCGTACCGGTCGATCACGTGCATTTCCACGAAGTAGGGGCGGCCGATTCCATCGCGGATATCGTTGGCGCGTGCGTCGGGTTCGAACTGCTGGGAGTGACGTCGATCGTCTCCTCGCCGCTCAACGTGGGCAGCGGCACGGCTACTACCGCACATGGCGTGCTGCCGGTACCTGCGCCGGCCACGGCCGCGTTGCTGCGCGACACGCCGATTTATTCCGATGGGCCCGCCGTCGAACTGACCACCCCCACTGGCGCGGCCGTCGCCGTCACGCTGGCGCGCGGATTCGGTGCCTTGCCGCCGGTGAAAATCTCGGCGGTGGGGTATGGCGCAGGCGGCTACGATTTTCCGAACCGCGCGAATGTGCTGCGGGTGATCCTGGGCGAAGAAACCGGCGCGGTGGAGGCCACTACCATCTCCGTGCTGGAGGCCAACATCGACGATCTCAGCCCGCAGATCCTGGCCTACGCGGTGGATCGCCTGTTCGAAAAAGGCGCGCTGGACGTTACGCTGCAGCCGATCGAAATGAAGAAGGGCCGTCCCGGCACGCTGCTGCGTGTGCTGGCGCGCATTGAGGACCGCGAGCGCATGGCGGAGATCATCTTCGCCGAGACCAGCACGCTCGGGTTGCGCACCTACGCCGCCGAGCGCCGCGTGCAGGCGCGCCACTGGGTGCACGTCGAAACGCCGCACGGCAAGGTGCGCATGAAGGTGGCGGGCGAAGGGGCTTATGCGCCCGAATATGAAGATTGCCGCCGCATCGCGCAGGAATCCGGCGTGCCGCTGAAGCATGTCATTGCGGAAGCCAACTTCGCGTATCTGAAAAACTCGAGATGAACACATACTACCTGACCACTCCGATCTACTACGTAAATGCTGCGCCGCATATCGGCCACGCTTATACGACTATCGTCGCCGATCTCATCAAACGCTTTAAGCGGATGCAGGGCTATGAAGCGGTGCTCACCACGGGCAGTGACGAGCACGGTGTGAATGTGGAGCGGGCCGCGCAACGCCTCGGCAAGACACCCAAAGAGTTCTGCGACGTGATTGCGGCCGAGTTCCAGCGGCAATGGCAGATGCTCGGTTTGGGGATCGACTACTTTCAGCGCACCACGGATCCGAAGCACGCGCGCGTGGTCAACGATCTGTTTAATCGGTGCAGGCAAAACGGTTATATCTACAGAGGTTCGTACACCGGCCAGTATTGTATTTTCGACAACCTGTATGTGAACGAAGCTAAGCCGGGAGATCCCTGTCCGGATTGCGGCCGGCCTACCGAGACGGTCACTGAAGAAAACTTTTTCTTTAAGCTTTCCGCTTTTACTGAAAGATTATTAGCGCTTTACGATGCGCAACCCGATTTTATACGGCCCGAGACGCGGCGCAACGAAGTGCTGGCATTCGTGCGGCAGGGGCTTTCAGATCTTTCGATTACACGCACAAATGTCAAGTGGGGCATTCTGGTTGACGGTGAAGCGCCGCATGTGTTTTATGTGTGGTTCGATGCTCTCACTGCATATAAAACGGCGGTCGAAGAGCGCGGCCTGTGGCCCTCGGACCTGCACCTGATCGGCAAGGAGATTATCCGGTTCCACGCGGTGTATTGGCCGGCATTTCTGATGGCCGCCGGGCTGCCGCTGCCCAAGAAAATCTTCGCGCACGGGTGGCTGCTGTTCGAAGAAAGCAAGATGAGCAAGTCGCGGGGGAACATCGTTCGGTCGGAGCCCATTCAGAAGGTGATGGGCGCGGACGCGCTACGCTATTTCCTTTTGCGCGAAGTGGTCTTCGGGCAGGATGGCAGCTTTAGTTACGACGCGCTGATCGGGCGGTATAACTCGGACCTAGCTAATGGGCTTGGAAATCTGGTAAGCCGGAGCTTGGCGATGATCCGTCAGTATCGGGCAGGCACCATACCGGAAGGGGCGAATAAGCAGATCGCCGAGCTCGCCGAGAGGATGAAGTCGGACGTCATCGCGGCCTTCGACGCGTTTGAGTTCGCGCGCGGAATCGAGTTGGTCTGGGGTTTCCTTTCTGCGCTGGACAAGCTGATCGTTGAAGAAGCGCCCTGGATGCTTTTTAAGGCTCAGAACCCCGAGGCGCCTCGCAGACTTGATAACCTCTTAAACACCGCCGCGGAGGCGATACGTTTTGCGACGGTGCTCCTGGCTCCGCTGTTGCCCGAATCGACACGGATGATCTGGGCACAATTGGGCATGACCGAACCACTCGAATCCGTGCGCCTCGACACGCTGGCATGGGGGCAATTGCCTGCCGGCCAGAAGATCGGCGATGTCTCGCCGGTCTTCCCGCGCATCGAAGCCAAGGAAGCCATCGCGAAGATGAAAGAGCTTGAAATACAAGTGACGGCCGAACAGAACCGCATGTTGGGCAAGACTTCGGAACCCGCTGCCGCGACGGCGCCGGTGTCGGAGCGCATATCTATCGATGACTTTGGGAAGGTCGATATGCGCGTTGGGCAAGTGCTCTCCGCCGAGCTGGTTAAAGGCGCAAATAAACTGCTGCACTTGAAAGTAGACATCGGGGAAGCGCAGCCGCGTACCATAGTGGCAGGCATCGCCGAAGCTTACACGTCGCAGGAGTTGATCGGACGCAAAGTCGTGATCGTCGCGAACCTGGAGCCGCGCAAGCTGCGCGGGATCGAATCGAACGGGATGATCGTGGCCGGGTCCCTTGAAGGGGGCAAGCCGGTGCTGGCGGGATTTCTGGAAGAGGTTCCCATTGGGGCGCGCTTGAAGTGAAGCTCCCGCAAATGAAGCTGGTGGACTCGCATTGCCATCTGGACGATAAACAATTCGACCCCGACCGCGACGAAGTAATCGCGCGCGCCCGCGAGGCAGGCGTGGAGCGGATGATGGCTATCGGCACGGGCGATGGTCCGCCGGATCTGGAAGCCGCCCTGCGCCTGGCGCGCCGGCACAACTTCATTTACGCGACCGTGGGGGTGCATCCGCACGACGCCGCCAAAGCGCAGCCTGAAACATTCGCGGCGATGGCGGCGCTGGCCGTCGAAACCAAAGTGCTGGCCATCGGCGAAATCGGCCTTGACTACCACTACGATTTTTCACCACGCGATGTGCAGCGCGAGGTATTCGCCGCGCAGTTGAAGCTGGCGGGCAGGGCAGGGAAGCCTATCGTGATTCATACCCGCGAAGCGTGGGACGATACCCTGCGGCTGCTGCGCGAAAATTGGACCGGCGGCGGCATCATACACTGCTTCAGCGGCGGACCGGCGGAAGCCGCCCAGGCGCTGGACCTCGGCTTTCACTTGGCCTTCGGCGGTGTGATCACGTTTCCGAAGGCGGAGCCGCTGCGCGAGGCGGCCCGCCTGGCGCCCGAGGACCGCCTGCTGATCGAGACCGATGCGCCCTACCTCGCGCCGGTCCCCAAACGCGGCAAACGCAACGAGCCGGCGTATATCGTGGAGACCGCGCGCAAGCTGGCCGAAGTTCGCGGCGTCGCGCCGGAACGCATCGCCGAAGTGACCACGGCTAATTTCGATCGCCTGCTGTTTGCGCCCCTCACACGGTAACGGGTAAACTGAAACTTCCCATGAATCTGGGCAAGCTCGGGCAAGCCATCACCGGCAAGGAAATTTTCGACCTGATCCACGACGATTTGGAGCGCGTGGAAAAGGAGATCAGCCTGGAAACGGTCGCGTCGGTGGAAGTCGTCACCCAGATCGGCCAGTATCTGCAGGAGAGCGGCGGCAAACGGCTGCGTCCGGCGCTGCTGCTGCTGGGGTCGAAACTGATCGGCGGACCGGCCCCCAACCAGAGCGCCATCCATTTGGGCGCGGTGGTGGAGATCATCCACGCTGCCACGCTGGTGCACGACGACGTGATCGACGACGCGCGCACGCGGCGCGGACGGCCCTCGGCCAATGCGCAGTGGGGCAATCATACGTCGGTGCTAGCGGGCGACTGGCTCTACATGGAAGCCTTCCAGGTGGCGCTGCGCGAACGCAATTTCCACGTGCTGGATCTGCTGATCGGACTGACCCAGATGATGGTCGAAGGCGAGCTGCTGCAACTCGAGCGCATAGGCCGCATCGAGGTCACCGAAGCCGATTGCATGGAGCTGGTGGACCGCAAGACTGCCTGTTTGTTTTCGGTGTGCGCCAAGCTGGGCGCGCTGGTGGCAGGCGCCGATTCGCAGACCGAGGAGCGCCTGGGCGACTTCGCCTGGAACCTGGGCATGGCGTTTCAACTGGTGGACGACGTGCTCGACTTCACTTCGCGCGAAACCGTGTTAGGCAAGCCGGTGGGCAACGATCTGCGGGAAGGGAAAGTCACGCTGCCGCTGGTGTACGCGCTGGCGCAGGCCTCGGGCGAAGAGCGCCGCCGCGTGGAGACGATCCTGCGGGAGGGGAATTACGACCGCGTGCCGTTCTCCCAGATACTGGCGATGGTGGAGCGATACAAAGGCATAGCGCGGGTGAAGGAGCGGGCCCAGGCGTTTACCGAAAAGGCGCGCGCTATTATGGGCGAATTCCCGGAGTCACCCTATCAGCGAGCACTGTATAGCGTGACGGAATTGATCACCGAGCGCGACCATTGACATTGGAGTGGCGGGGCTGAAGCCCCGCGCCGGCTAAAGCCCGCCCTCCAAGAGCGCTAATTTGCCGGCCCCCACTTAATTGTAAAATCTCCATTCTCTTCGACGATGGAGTAATCCGCGGGAGGCCGGAACAGGCTTGCGTCAGGTTCGCTCCGCACAACATTCGTAAGCTTGCGGGTGACTTCGCCAAAGCGCGGGTCATTGCTCGTATGCAGGATGTCTATTTTCAGTTCCGGCGAACGCCAATCCTCTTCTACCACGGTGACTGGACGGTCGTTGCCCACGGAATCGGTCGGATAAACAGTCGTCGTGCGATGGCCTCGGACCTGCAAACCCTCCATGCCCTGGCTCTCCAGTTTCTCACTAGTGACCTGCGGACCCTCGTCGCCGGAAGGCTGCGCGGGCAGGGCAGGCGCGCCCACCGCCGGCGCGCTAGGGGCCGGCCGCCTGATAGCCGAATTCTGTGCAATATTGACCAGCGATTGTTTGTGCGCGATCTTATTTACGGGATCCAGTGTGTATTTAACATGCTCCACCGGATCGGTGATCTCGATGACCACCGGTACCGCGGCGTGCCGGCCTCCGGGTGGAAATTGCACCGCGGGACGCTCGATCCGCGTGCGGCCCGCCGAATCGCGATAAAGCTTACGCGTCGAATTCGCGCGGGTGATGTGCGTGCCATCGGCTAATGTCTGCACCGTCTGCTCGGTCTCGTCGGCGGAATAAGGAAGTCCCGCGACCACTTGCCCGCGCGCTATGGGCGACGGCGCGCTGAAGTGGACCGATCCCGTGAAGGACCCCGGACCCACGCTGATGGCATCCTGCGCGAAAACGGCCGCCCCAAGAAACAGAAACGAACCAAGTATTTCGAAGCGGCTTCGCATGCTGGACTCCTTGCACTATTATCGACGATTTTACATCGTAAGGGCGCCACCGCGGCCCAGACAGTTACAAACACGAAGCTGTAAAACTTATGCGCTGGCGCAGGAAGTGGGTCCGTTCCGCGGGCGGCTTGGCCAGCAGCCGGCGGATCCGAGCGCGCAGCACCCGGTCGCTTTCGCGCGCTTCACGCTTCGTCAGCTTTCTTCTTTTCATCGAGCGCCTTCTCCAGGATTTCCAGTACCGCCCGATCGCGTGGACGGCCCGCTGCCCTCTTACTCTTGATGATATCCGCCAGGTCCGCCACCCACAACGCGTGGCCGCGCGAATCTTCGTCGCGCTCGATACGAAACAGGGTCGGGTGGTGGGTGGTGGGTGTGGGGCATGAAGAGGATGGGCGGGCGTCCATGCGAGACCCATTGTATCTACTATGCTATATCTATGCTTCGCTGGTGTACGGTGATTTGTTTTGTTCCGCTGTTGCTCGCGCAGAGCGACGATGTCCGCGCGGTGCTGACGCATTCCGAAGAAGCCTGGAACCGCGGCGACCTAGCGGCGTTCGCGTCTTACTACGACGATTCGCCGGATACGACATTCATCGGCCGGCAAGTGGTGCGCGGAGGCGTGCAGGCGATTCTCGACCGTTATCGTAAAGCCTATCCTACACGCGACGCCATGGGCACCCTCTCGTTCACCAACGTAGAGGTACGCATGCTAGCGGCGGACGTGGCGCTGGTGATGGGCGAGTTCCACCTGACGCGCAGCGCCGCCGGCGGGGGAGACGCGTCTGGACGCTACACGCTGATTCTGCGGAAGACGCCATCCGGTTGGAAGATCATCCACGACCACACCAGCTAGGCGAGTTCGATTGGCGAGTCTGGAGGAGACCGACCGCAGGACCGGGGTCCTGCCTACGAGACATCGTATACTGGTTCCATGGTCAAAACGCTGCTGTCTGCCTCGCTGTTCGTATTCGCGGCTGCTTTGTTCGGCGCCTCGAACGTTTATGAATTTACGTTGAATTCCATCGATGGGGCGCCCGCGCCGCTCGGTGATTATAAGGGCAAAGTGCTGCTGCTGGTAAATGTCGCGAGTAAGTGCGGCTTTACACCGCAATACACGGAGCTGGAAGCAGTCTACGAAAAGTACAAAGACAAGGGGTTGGTGGTGGTGGGTTTTCCAGCAAATAACTTCGGCGCGCAGGAGCCCGGCACGAACGAAGAGATCAAAACGTTCTGCACGCGCAAATATAATGTGACGTTTCCGATGTACGCCAAGATCTCAGTGAAGGGTGCGGATATCGCACCGCTATATGCCTACCTGACGCAAGCCAAGGGCGGCGACATCAAGTGGAATTTCACCAAGTTCCTGATTGGCAAAGACGGCGCTATCCTGGAACGCTTTGAATCGCCCGTGAAGCCTGACGATCTGAAAGTAACGGCTGCGATCGAAAAAGCGCTGGCCGAGTAACTGGCCCGCGGGAACCTACAGCCACGCGCCGGCCGGGGCTAATGCGCCTCGTCCGGCTCCGCGGCGGTCGGCGCCACCGGTTCCAAATCGTCGACGTCATCGGCGACATCATCCACTGCGTCATCCGCAGCATCGTTCCCGGATCCCGGCAGATTCTTTTCCAGCTTACGCTGTACCCGGCGCGCTGCCTTGTCGCGCTGCTTCTCCTGGCGGGCAAGTTCTTTCTGCCGTTTCTTAAAAGTAGTACGTGATCTCATGGCCATAAGATTCGTCTTTCACTTCCTCCGTGGAACTCAAGCCCGTTGCAGCCATAGCGGCTGCCGCCGCTTTACCAGCGTGGCTCGCGGCGCTGACGGGGTCCGCCGCCGCCGCCGGCGCCCGCTCCGCGTCCGCCGCGGAAGCCTCCGCCGCCGCCATGTGCACCGCCCTCTACCTTCGGACGGGCCTCGTTCACGTTCAGCGCCCGGCCGGAGAAACTGAACCCGTTCAGGGCAGCAATAGCGCGTTCCGCTTCGGCGGCATCGGTCATTTCCACGAAAGCGAAACCGCGCGACCGGCCGGTATCACGGTCCGTCATCAGGCTAACACGCTCCACGGTCCCATGCTGCTCGAAAAGCGCGCGGATAGATTCTTCCGTCGCCTTGAAATCCAGGTTGCCTACGAAAATCTTCTTCACGTGATCTCCTCATATTTGAAAGCGAGCAGACTAGGCGCAATTCTCGGCCAGGTTTTGCGGGCAAATCAAATTCGATTCCATGATACCAGATTTTCCCCTACTAAAGACCGGGGAAAGCGGGAAACCTGAGGCTCGGCGCACACCAAATTGTGCAGAATTTTCCAGTTAAGGAAGCCGGCTATGCCCGCTGAGTGCGAGGAGACACTCGAGGCGGAACGCGGCGACGGCTTCGCCAACCGATGGGCAGCGACAAGCAGCATTAGAAACCGCACGGGAATTGCCGGGGGTGAGCCATGCTCCGAAACCTTTCGTAGTTGACAGCTGCGACATTCTGCGATGAAGCACGGCAGCGACCATCAGCAGGAATCCCGCAGGCAAGCCCACCACAGTCAGGACAAGAGGACAGGCAGGCGCTCGTTTTTCCCTGGCAAACCGGAAATATAGCTCACCGGCGCGGAGATCGTCAGCCACGCTCCACCGCGGCAGGGCAGCACCGGATTCGCGCAGTCTGCCCCACATGTAACTTCGCGATAGAGCTCCGGTGATGGCACAAACAAACCCCAGCATTATGAGAAGAAATGATTGGGTCGAAAGCATTTTGAGCGCATTCGACACAAATGCGATAGGATGCCGCAGAGGACCAGAATTCGACGTCATTTGCCGGCCCCTGATGGCAGTTAGCCACGATCGGGGTGGAACACCGTTTCGTTACCGATACCGGTGGAGCACGACAAAAAGCAAGAACCCATAAGACATGAGCCAGATCAATGTCATTCCATACGCGGCATTTTCTATGGGTTTTCTCCGCGCATCCCTTCGGGCCCATATCTGTACGAAGACAGGCAGCGCGATCAGGAACGGTCCGACGACGATTGCTGCGTTTGGCGTAGTGGCTTCGAGGTGCGCAAGGCCCGGCCGGCCGTTGGCAAAAAGCACCAAGAACTCGAAAACGGCAACTGCCGCGACAGCCAATGTGATTCTCGTCTTGCTGGCCAGAAGCCACATCAAACGCCGCACATGATCCCCTGCAACGAACGGACCGCGGAACCCAGTTACGCTTGCATTTCCGCGAGGCGAGAGGAATTGAGAGTTGAACTCACCGCACCTCAGTTACTCACGCTCATCAAGAATCATATACGTAATTAGCGCCGCGGCCACCGCCCGCTTCTGGGCATCGAAAATCTCCACCCGCGCGCAGCACAGACGCGCGCCGACTTTCACCAGATGGGACCGCGCCGTGATCTTGCCATGCGTCACCGGCCGCAGATAGTTGATCTTCATCTCCACCGTGGTCGCGGCGCGCGGACGGCCTAAGTGCCGCGCGAGCGCCATGCCCACCGCCACGTCGGCCAGCGTTGCCGTCACTCCGCCATGCAGCACGCCGGAGCCGTTCATCAACTCCGGCCGCAAGGTGCACGCAATCGTTACACCGTCTTTGTGCAGCCGCACCAAGCGCAGTCCCACGAGCGCGTTGAAGGGAATCTCTTGCATGAAGTTTCTCAGCTTTTCGAATGTCATAGCAGGGGTTACTCGCGGAGGCCTACTCGCGGCAGATCCCGCGCTCGCTGCGGCGCACAAACTCCACCAGGTGGCGCGTTTCGGGACTGGGGACTTCCGTCTCGATGCGCGCCAGGGCTTCTTCCTGCTTCAGCCCGGAGCGGTACAGGATCTGGTACGCCTTCTTCAACAGGGCGATCTCGGAGTGTTTATAGCCGGCGCGTTTCAGGCCCACCAGGTTCAATCCCTTGGCGGCGACGTTGAAGTCCGAATACAGAAAGAACGGCGGCACGTCGCTGTTCACCCGCGTGTTGCCGCCGATCATCGCCAGCCGGCCGATCTTCGAATACTGGTGCACCACCACGCCACCCGAAATGAACGCCTGGTCTTCCACTTCCACGTAGCCCGCCACCAGCGCGCAACTGCAAATCACCGTGCGGTTGCCGATCTTGCAGTTGTGCGCGATGTGTCCGGAAGTCATAATGTAGTTCTCGTCGCCGATTTCGGTAACGGATTCCGGCTGCGTCCCGCGCGAGATGGTGTAATGCTCGCGAATCTGATTGCCGTGGCCGATGCGCAGGTAGCTACGCGCGCCGTCGAAGGCTTTATCGAGCGGATCGGTCCCTAAAACGGTGCCCGCGGAAATCCGGTTGCGCTCTCCCAGCGTGGTCCAGCGCTTCACGTAGACGTAAGGCTCCAACTGGCAACCGGCGCCGATCTCCACGGCGGATTCGACAACGCAGAAATCACCTATCGTGACGTCCGGCCCAATCCTGGCGTCCGGGTGAATACGAGCGGTAGACGCAATCATAGACTTGTATCATAAGACATGCGCGTACGAGAACTGGCGGAGTGGCTGGGGGCCACTTTTGAAGGTGATGGTGAGAAGGATCTGACCGGTGTGGCGCCGCTCGAAACGGCGGGCGGCAGCGAGCTGTCGTTCCTGGGCAGCCGCAAGGCTCTACAGCAGGCGGACTCCTCCGCGGCCGGCTGCCTGATCGTGCCCCACGAATATCCCAGTCCCAGCCGCCGCACGGTGATTCGCGCGCCGGAACCGCGCACGGCGTTTGCGCGCGCGATGAACCGCTTCTATCCGACCGTGGAGATGAAGCCCGGAATCCATCCCACGGCGGTGATCGGGAAGGATGTGGAGATCGGCGCGCTTGCGGCTATCGGGCCACACGCCTCCATCGGCGACAGCACGCGTATTGGCCTGGCGAGCGGTATCGGACCAAGCTGCGCGATCGGCAAGCGCGTGGTGCTGGGTGAGGGGTGCGTGCTGCACGCTAACGTGACGATTTACGACAACGTGGATATTGGACGCGGCGTGATCCTGCACTCCGGCTGCGTGATCGGCGCCGATGGTTTCGGATACGTCTTAGAAGACGACCGGTACCACAAGTTCCCGCAGGTGGGGCGGGTCGAGATCGGCGACTTTGTGGAGATCGGCGCGAATTCGTGCGTGGACCGCGCAGCGCTGGGCGTGACGGTGATCGGCGAGGGCACCAAACTGGATAACATGGTGCATGTGGGGCACAACTGCCGCATTGGACGGCATGTGGTGGTGGCGGCACAGACTGGATTTTCGGGCGGCGTGGTGGTGGAGGATTACGCCGTGATCGGCGGACAGGTAGGCATCGGCGATAAGGCCCGCATCGAATCGCGAGCGGTGCTGGGATCGGGCTGCGGCATACTGACGTCGAAGATTGTGCGCGCGGGGCAGACCGTTTGGGGCACGCCGGCGCGGCCGTTAAAGGAGCACCTGGAGCAGCTCGCCAACTTGGCGCGGCTGCCCGAAATGCGCCGTCAGTTTGCAGATTTGAAGCAACGCCTGGCGCGGCTGGAGGCGGCGTTGCCGAGCCGCGACCGGTGACCGGACGGCGAACTGAAGTTCGCCGCTGCAAGCTAAAGCTTGCGCCACATGAGCTGGTACATATGCTGATCGTAGTTGGCGGACATTCTCGCAGCGTGGGAAAGACCTCGGTGGTGGCGGGGCTGATTCAGGCCTTGCCGCAATGGGAGTGGACCGCCATGAAGATCACCCAGTTTGGCCATGGGATTTGCTCCGCATCGGGGGAAGCGTGCGATTGTTGCCTGGCGCCCGATCATCCCTACGCCATCGCCGAGGAGCGCTCAGCCAACGATTCCGATTCGGGCCGTTTCCTCGAAGCCGGTGCGCGCCACTCGTATTGGGTGCGCACGGCCACCGGCCGGCTGGAGGAGGCTCTTCCTTCCGTGTGCGAGATCCGCAACCACAGCCGCAATCTGATTGTCGAATCCAACAGCCTGGTCGAGCTTCTGGCACCGGATCTCTACCTGGTGGTGCTGGACTTCGCCCAGAGCGACTTCAAGGCTTCCAGCCGGCGCCTGCTCAGCCGGGCGGACGCGTGCATTCTGGTGGAGCGCGGCGGGCAGCCGCCGAACTGGACCGGTGTGGCACACGACGCCTGGCAGGACAAGCTATGCTTTAGCGCACACCCGCCTCAGTACGTAACGGCGGCGCTGGCCGCCTTCGTCAACGGCCGGCTGGTGGCGGGCTGCGCGGCGGGCTCCGCGGGCTCGTCGCTGTAGTGCAGTTTCAACAAGGCTTCATGCAGAATGCGGTTAGCCTCACCGACCTGCTGTTCTAACAACTGCAGCTGCTGCCGCGCCCGATGATCGGTCGGCGGCAAAACCAGATTCAGATAATCGGCGCAGGCCTCAATTACGCTGAGGGGTTGGCGGAGATCGTGGGCGAGGCCGCTCATGGCGGACCAAACGCCGGACTGGGGCGGAGGGGTCAGTGTAAGCATGTACGCGTGAACTCGGGAGGCGAGGATGATTATAACCCGGATGCGCGCCGATGCAAGCGAATTTATATCGATTTTTGAGGGCGCACGTTTCAGTACACTTTAGCCCGGTATCAGCCCGGCGGCAGCTGCGGATTCCACACGGTTGCGCCCCTGGTGCTTGGCACGGTAGAGGGCCATGTCGGCCTCTCGCACCAGGTCATCGGCGCGCGGGATAAGGGGCGGCATCACACAGGCGGCGCCCAAACTGCATGTCAGGCTGATTTCTGTGTCGCCCAACTGAAACGGCTCGGCCGCAATCGCCTGGCGGATGCGCTCCGCGTGCGTTAAGCCCCCGGGAAGCTCACACCCCGGCAGTACGATCAGAAATTCCTCGCCGCCGTAACGGCCGACCGCGTCGTAGCGGCGCACGGCCGCACGCATGCGAGCGGCCACCTGGCGCAATACCGTGTCGCCGGCCATGTGGCCGAAATGGTCGTTGACCGGCTTAAACCCATCCAGATCGGCCATCAATACGATCAGCGGTTCGGCGCTCCGGCCCGAGCGCGCCAGTTCGTTTTGCAGAATGTCGAAGATGGCCGTGCGGTTCCACAATCCCGTAAGCCCATCGCGGGTGGCCTGTTCGCGCAAGGCTTCGCGCGCTTCCACCAGTTGTTGCTGCAAGGCCAGCACACGTTCTCCGGCACGCAACCGAGCGCGCAGCTCGTCAGTCTGGAAAGGCTTCACCATGTAATCGTCGGCACCCGATTCCATGCCCTTCACAACGTCTTCCAGGCCCGCGCGGACACTCAACAGAATAATGTAAACGTAGCGGTCTCGGATGGCGGCGCGCACTTCCCGGCAGATCTCGGCCCCTTCCATGCCGGGCATCATCCAATCCAATAGCGCCAGGCGGGGACCGTTTTCCTGGCGCAGGAGATCCCAGGCTTGTTGACCGTCTGGCACAGCGATCACTTCGTAGCCCCATTCGAGGAGCAGGTCATGCAGCAGGTCGCGAAAGACCCGGCTATCATCTGCAACCAGAATCTGCTGCGGAATGCTGCCTCGGGGCGCGGGGGAATCCATGGCCCCTGATTATAACCCTTTCGGTCTGCCGGCCGGAATAGAACTCGGTATAGAACTATCGGCGTTGCTCGATTCCAATCACCGTTGGTGGTTTTCAGCCATGCGCGTGGCGCGTGTTAAAAAACGTAAGCCCTTGCTGCGGCGCAAGTTGAATAGTGGACTGTGAATTGCCAGGAACCACGGCAGCCGGAACGATGATGAGACGCCACACGCAGAGTTTTGCATTCGTAGCGACGATTGCCCTGTTAGCCGCTGTGGTTCCCGGCCTGCGCGCCCAGAACGCGCCGGGGGCTCCTCCCCAGGATCCCGGAGCCCCGGAGCGTGGCGTGGCGCGCGTCAGCATCGTTAATGGTGAGGTCTCGGTACGGCGGGGCGATTCCGGCGACTGGGTCGCGGCGGTAGTCAATGCGCCGCTCATGGCTGAAGATCGCGTTTCAACCGGGGCGGGCGCACGCGCGGAAGTGCAGTTCGATTCCGCGAACCTGATCCGGTTAGGCGCCAACGCGGAAATCCGCCTGGCGGAACTCGGCCAGAACCATTTTCACCTGCAGGTAGCGCATGGCACGGTGAGCTTCAGGGTACTGCGGGAGTCCCAAGCCAAGGTGGAACTGGACACGCCCACTGTGTCGGTAAAGCCATTACAGGTTGGCGCTTACCGTATCTATGTTCAAGGTGATGGTCAAACGGAAATCACAGTGCGGTTGGGGGCGGCGGAAGTGTCCACGCCCAAGGGCAGCGAAAAATTGCAGGCCGGACAGACCATGCTGGCGCGGGGCAGTCCTACCGATCCGGAATTTCAGATCGTGCCCGCCATCGCGCGCGATTCATGGGACGACTGGAACGAACGGCGCGATCGCGAGATGCTCAGTTCGTCCAGCTACAGCAATGTGCCGCACGATATGTACGGCGCGGAGGATCTGGACAACCATGGCCAGTGGGTGGACGTACCCTCATATGGCCAAGTCTGGAGTCCCCAGGTGGATCCGGATTGGGCGCCTTACCAGAATGGGCGTTGGGCTTGGGAAGACTACTATGGTTGGACCTGGGTGAGTTACGACCCCTGGGGTTGGGCGCCGTTTCACTACGGCCGCTGGCTGTACGCCGCGCCATACGGCTGGTGCTGGTATCCCGGGGCTTTTGGTCCGCACTACTGGTCGCCGGCGCTGGTGGGTTTCTTCGGATTTGGACCGGGCATAGGCGTGGGTTTCGGCTTTGGGAATGTCGGCTGGGTGTCGCTGGCGCCATTTGAACCGATGTATGCGTGGTGGGGTCGCGGAGTCTACACCGGTTTTCGCAATCCGGCATACTTCAACCGGGGTGTGAATGTTACCAGCGTAAATGTCGCAGCCGTATACCGTAATGCGCGCGTGGCCAATGGCATTTCATCCGTAACTGCCGCCGATTTCAGGCAGGGGAGGTTTGGCGGCATCGGGCGGTTCACGGGAGCGCAGATTCATGACGCCGGCCTGGTACGCGGCCAATTGCCAGTCGCACCGACCGCCGCCAGTCTCCGGTATTCGAACCGAGCCGTGGCCAACATTCCGCGCAGCGCCGATAACGCGCACTTTTTCAGCCGCAGTACGGTAGCGCCCGTGCAGCGGGTGCCTTTCGCTGAGCAGCAACGCGCCATGCAGCAGTTCAGCCGGCAACCGGCCGTTTCCACGATGACGCGCAGTGCACCTGGAGGCGCGGCAGCCGGCAGTTGGCGAAGCAACGGCACACCAGCACCGTCGGGGGCGGGGCAGACTCGCAGCGTAGCTCCAGGCGCCTCCGCTCCCTATAACGGCGGGTGGCGTCCGGTGGGCGAGCCGGCTCAGAGTGCGCCGGCGAATGCGAATACGGGCAGCGGATGGCAGCGCTTTGGAGAGCCGCGTACTGTGAATACGTCATCCCAGCCGGGTTATAGTCAGCCGGGCGGATACCGTTCGTACTCGACGCCTGCGCCGGCCAACGGCACCGGTCCGCAACCGCTTCGGGTGGCGCCTTCGCTGGTGCGCGAGAAGTCGACCCAGAGCGGGGGCAGTTCGACGCGCAGCGCGCCACGCAGCACCCAAAGCACCAGCCACTCCTCCGGCGGCACAGCGCACGCGAGTAGCGGCGGCCATGGCGGTGGCGGAGGCCACCGGTAACAAGGTCAGTTTCTTCCCTCGGGCCCGTACCGGTGCTAGGTGGTTACGGGCCCGTTTTTTTTTGCTGCGGAATCAGGAGCTTCTGGGGCGGCTGGAGCATCCGATAAGCAAAGTTGACATAATATTCGTTATGGGAAGTTGCTAGGCCGCGACACCCAGCGCCAACTCAACGAACTCACCGGCAAACTCGCCGACCTGAGCGATCGCGTCACTCGGATCGCCGAGGAATCCCGCGCCGCCGATCAGCGCCTGCGCGACAGCATTGCCGAAACCGACAGACGCCTCGGAGAGCCGATTGAAACGATGATCTCCGCCATGGGCGGCTACATCCGCGAGCATCCCCCGCAAGCGCCCAAGGCCTAAACATCCACCAGGATCGCGACCCGTTGTAATGGTCGACGCTCTCGATCGTCTTCCATAGGAACCGTGAGTGATGTATGATGATCGTGCTCGAAACCTTACTTCAGGATCTGCGTTACGCGGCACGCACCCTGCTCCGCACTCCCGGGTTCACTAGCGTGTCGGTCTTTGCCCTGGCGCTCGGTATTGGCGTCAACACCGCGGTCTTCACGGCCTACAAGGCATTTATCGCTCGGCCCCTCGATGCGCGCGACCCCAGCACGGTGGTCAACTTCGCGGAGCGTCTCCAGTCCGGCGCCACCAATGCCAGATTCAGCTATCCCGATTACGAAGCTTATCGGGACCATCTCCATTCGTTTACCGGCGTCATCGCGTTTTGTATTGACCAATTGCGCCTCTCGAGCAGCGGCATCTCGGGTGCGCGCGGTGCGGAGGCTCTGTCGCTGATGGGAAGACTGGGGCTGCTGCGCCCGGCCGCGAACAATGCTGAGTTCGCCAGCGCCTTCATCGTTTCGGAAAACTACTTCTCGGTCCTCGGGGTGGCCGCACTGCGCGGCCGCACCTTCAAATCCACGGGTCTTTCTGATCTGGCGGCCTCGCCGTCGGTTCTCATTAGCGAAAATTACTGGCAGAGACGGTTTGCCGGCGATCCCGCGGTGCTGGGAAAAAAGCATCCGCCTCAATGACGCCGCCTTTACGATCGTCGGAATTACGCCTCACAACTTCATCGGTACCAGCGTGGCCGCGCCCGACTTCTGGCTGCCGCTCAGTCTTTATTCGTTAGTTCACCCCATGAGCAGCCGGCTGCATGACCGCGATGACCTGTGTTGTCGTGTGTTTGGCCGCCTCGCCGCGGGCGTCAGCATGACGCGGGCGCAGGCCGAGACTACCCTGCTGATCTCCCACCTGCGCACTCTGCACGATCCGCACTCCGACCAGAGTAAAGACGTTACCGCGTTGATCTCCCCAGGCTCTCCGTTTCCCGGCAGGATGAACGCCGGCTTGAGACTTACGATTTTGCTCATCATGGTCGCTGTGGGGATGGTGCTGGTGATCGCCTGCGCCAATGCCGCCAGTCTGCAACTGGCCCGCGCGACCAGCCGTCAGCAAGAACTCGGCATGCGTCTGGCGCTTGGGGCAAGCCGGCCGCGCCTGATCCGGCAGTTGCTGACGGAAAGCGCACTGCTGGGCATGCTGGCCGGATGCATCGCACTGCCGCTAACGTGGACTCTGTTGCGTGTAGCGGTAACCAAAGCCGCCGAAGCTCTGCCTGCCGAATATGGCACGCTGGTCCTGAACGTAAACCCCGACCTCGAAATATTTGCATACGTCCTGGCGATATCTGTTTTTGCAGGCATCCTGTTTGGGCTCGCGCCGGCCATTGAAAGTTCCGGGGCCGCGCTCGTCGCTACGGTCCGAGGCGCGGGAACGTCGCCCATTCGCAGCCGTCGGCTGCGCAATTTCCTCATCGCCGCGCAGGTCGCCGTGTCGCTCGCGCTCATGATCGCCGGAAGCATGTTGGTTCGCAGCGCCATTCACACGCTCAAGATGAATACCGGCTATGACGGCGAACGCATCGTGGATCTGACTCTTCAATTTCCCGAGGAATCCAAATACACCGCCGAGCATCAGGCCGTCCTCGTCCGCGACCTTCGCACCCGTCTCGCGGCACTGCCCGAAGTGGCTGCCATCACCAGTGCGCGGGCGCCCGATGACAATGGCGGGCGAAGAGCCGCCGTCTCACTCAATGGGGAACAGCCGTCGGCCCGTGATATGTACGCGACCCTTTACTACACGTGGGTGCAGGCAAACTACTTCCAGACGCTCGGCGTTCCACTGTTATTGGGCCGTGGCTTTCAATCGCAGGCCAGCCGACCGGAGCACTTCGCCATCCTCAGCGAATCGGCTGCCCAGCGGCTCTGGCCCGGACAGAACCCCATAGGCCGCAGCCTGCGCCTGGGTACCGGCGAGCAATTTCACAACATGAATGAACTTCTGCCCGACGGACCGGCCTGGCAGGTGATCGGCGTTGCGCGGGACACCCGCGGCGTTACGCTGGACGGCAGCGACTCCGAGCAGGTCTACTTGCCCTTACCCTCAGACCGGCTCCAGGATTACCCCATTCTTGTCCGGACGCACTCCGATCCGACGCCAGTGATGCGGGCGATGGACCCGATAATCTCGGCCGTCGATCCCGGCCTGGTGGCATCCATTTCCACTCTCCAGGACATGCTTCGTCAGACAGACGCGTTTCTCATCGACAGCCTTTCGGCCGCGATCGCTTCCGCCATCAGTCTGTTCGGGCTGCTGCTGGCCTCGATGGGCATCTATAGCACCGTCAGCTATATCGTCGTGCTGCGCACACACGAAGTCGGCATCCGTATGGCGTTGGGTGCGCAAAAGCGAGACATTTTCGCACTGATGATGCGCGAAAGCACCCGCCCGGTCTTTGCCGGATTGCTGGTCGGCATGGTTCTGGCTGCCGGCGCGTCGCATCTCCTGCGCGGCGTGCTCTATGGACTCGACACCATCGATGCCGTCTCCTTCGCCGGTGCGTCCGTATTGTTCCTGGCGATCGCACTGGTTGCGACCTGGCCGCCGTCCCAGCGAGCGATGCGAGTTGATCCTATGGTGGCGCTCAGACATCAGTAGGTCAGTTCGCAAACGCCGAGCAAACGGACACGTTATAATTAAGCCATGCTCACGCCTACCCAACAAATCTGGCATAACGGACGATTCATCCCTTGGGATCAGGCCCACATCCACGTACTGTCCCACGTCGTGAGTTACGGGAGCAGCGTCTTCGAAGGGATACGTTGCTATGCGACACCGGCCGGTCCAGCGATTTTCAGGCTGCACGACCATGTGCGGCGCATGGCGGATTCCGCCAAAATCTATCGTATGGATCTGCCCTATTCGCGTGCCGAACTCGCCGAGGCGCTGCAGGAGCTGGTCCGCGTCAACGAGATGGATTCCTGTTATCTCCGCCCCATCGCCATTCGCGCATATGGCGACATCGGCGTGAATCCGCTGCATAACCCGGTGGACGTTTATCTGGCATGCTGGAACTGGGGCAAGTATCTGGGCGAGGAAGCGTTGGCCGAGGGCGTGGACGTCTGCATCTCGAGCTGGAAGCGGATCGCCCCCAATACCCTGCCCGCATTGGCCAAGGCCGGCGCCAATTACATGAATTCGCAGCTCATCAAGATGGAAGCGATCACCAACGGGTATACGGAAGGCATCGCGCTCGATGAAGCCGGCTATGTGAGCGAGGGCTCCGGCGAAAATATCTTCCTGGTGCGCGACGGCCGCCTGCATACGCCGCCACTCGGAGCGTCGGTATTACCCGGTATCACCCGGGACAGCGTTCTGCGCCTCGCCGAGCACCTGAATATTCCCGCCGTCGAGTCGCTTGTGCCGCGGGAGATGCTTTACATTGCCGATGAGGTGTTCTTTACCGGCACCGCGGCCGAGATTACGCCCATCCGCTCGGTTGACCGCATTCCGATCGGCCACGGCCATCATCGGCCCATCACGGAAAAATTACAAAAGGAGTTCTTTGCGCTGATCCACGGCGACGCGCCGGATCGTTTTGGCTGGCTGTCGCCGGTACACGCGCGACAGCCAGTGGGCGTTGACAAGTAAGGAAGCCGCGCGCACATCCCAGAAAGCCACCTCCCCCGAGATTTGCTTTCCAGGATGCGCCGCAGCCGATGGACTATCTCTTTTTAGCGTATGCGCGCCGGCGATTGCCAGAGACAATTTGAGATTTGCGTCCCTTTTCAACAGTTTTATCGAATTGCAGAATCTTCGAGTTGCCGCGCGCGTGCTGTGGCTATCCTGTGTATAAAGCAAAGGCTCGATGAATTGTATTGGAATTGAAACTTTCGGCGGAACTCCGGTACGCGTGACGTTCGACGACACCATTTCCGCCGTCGAACGGGTGAGCCAGTCCGATGGAATCTATCTCAGTCCGGGATTCATCGACCTGCAGGTGAACGGTTTCCTGGGAGTCGATTTCAACGATCCGGAATGCACGCCGGAGCAGATCGCGCGCGCCATCCGGGCGCTCTTCGCGACCGGTGTGACGCGGTTCTATCCTACGGTAATTACCGGATCGCCAGCCGGGATGCTGGACGCGCTGCGCAACCTGAGGTGCGCCAAGGAAACGCTGCGCGAAGGCGTGGCTATGGATGGCTTTCATGTCGAGGGCCCGCACATTTCACCGGACGATGGCCCGCGCGGCGCGCATCCGCGCCGCTGGGTGCGGCCGCCCGATATAGACGAGTTCCACCGCTGGCAGGAAGCTACAGGCGGGCAGGTGCGCATCGTGACGCTGGCGCCCGATTGGCCGCAGTCGCTAGGTTATATCGAGGCGATTACCGCGGCAGGCGTAGTGGCCAGCATCGGCCACACCAACGCTACTACGCAGCAACTGGCCGATGCCGTGAGCGCCGGCGCCACGCTATCCACGCACTTGGGCAACGGCGCGCATGCCGTGATGCGGCGTCATCCAAACTACCTGTGGGAGCAATTGGCGGAGGATCGCCTGATGGCGGATTTTATCGTGGATGGCATCCACTTGCCGCCATCGTTCCTGAAGGTTGCCCTGCGCGCGAAGACCGTCGCGCGAGCGGTGCTGGTGACGGATGCCGCGGCCCCTGCCGGCTGTCCTCCGGGACGCTACCAGTTGGGCGAACAAGCTGTGGTCTTAACGGAAGACAACCGCGTGATGCTGGTGGGCCAGGAGCGCCTGGCAGGCTCCGCATTGCGCATGGACCGCGGAGTGGAAAATCTGATGCGCATCGCGGGGCTCAGTCTGGCGGATGCGGTTAGCATGGCCACCACCAACGCGGCACGTGCCGGGCGGGTTCCCGCCAGAACGCTGGGTCTGGCACCCGGTGAGCGCGCTGATCTGATCCAGTTTTCCTTTAACCCGGCTGATTTGTCCATCAGTATTCAATCGACTTACATATCAGGTCAGAGAATGTACTGAGAGTGGGCCAGGCCGCCCTAGGCGCGAGTTAGTTCACTGATGCCACGGTAAATCCGCTGCAAGTTAATCGCAACCCCAATTGAATCGATCCTTAACCGGTCGTCAAAATCCAGGTGATCGCGAAGAGACCAAGTCCCATCCGGCTGCCGCGTGAACTGCTCGATACGAACCTGATCCTGACTGACCAGCACATAATCCTGGAGCGAATCCATCGTACGGTAATACTGAAACTTCGTACCCCGCTCGTATTTTGCGGTGGATGGCGACAACACCTCGAATACCGCCACGGGGTTCACCAGATAATCGTCATACTCATCAGCGGTCTTTTGCGGCTCGCAAACCACCGACACGTCCGGATAGACGTATATCTGGCTCGAAATCCTGACTCGTGCATCGGAGCCGACCGGCCAGCAGGCGCCGTCTCGCAATGCTATGTACAGTTCGCCAAGCAAATTACTCTGTAGTAGGGCGTAGCGGTTCGAACCCCCCGCCATGGCGAACATCTCGCCATCCAGAAGCTCGCTGCGGAACTCAGCCGCCCGCTCGATGGCCAGATACTGCTCCTCAGTCATCTTTGGGACCGGATTAGACGCCATAGATCGCCTCTCTGCAGTTTACCACCGGCCTTCCCTGCCCCAAATGACAGCATTGTGACAGCCGTGTCACAACAGACGCGTTTTGCGCCAACCCTGTCACCGGGCGCGACTCAGGTTTGCGGAAACTCACTCACTTTACGCTAGGATGGGTCGCCAGCGAGATGGCTCGTAAGGTGCGAGTGGAACTTGACCGACCGAAGGAGGAACATGGGTTTCAACCCGCTGACCGCCGAGCGAGGCCTGAAGAGTACAACACGGTGGCTGCACCAGGGCACGTGGTTACTGTTGCTCAGCGGCGCCGGCCTGATCTTTGTTGTGCGCGGCAGTGCCGGTCGCACAGGAGTGCTGTGGATACTGGGGTGCGCCCTGCTGGGCCTCGTACTTTCCCTCGCCCTACGCGATGTTTTACGGAAACTGGGGCGCCGGAACACCGAAGACAAACTAGTGAAAGACGTCAAAGTTTTTTTGGAGGGGCATCCGGCGGACGAGACCGCGCCGCCGAAACCGGCACGCGCAATCGCAATTCCGGCGCCCGATCCCCCCGGTGCGCTGGGGTCCTCGCAGCCGGCTGATTTCGTGCCGTTGAGTGATGTCGCGCCCGATGGCGCGCCGGCCGGCCTGCCAGTTGTTTTCGACGTCTTTCCCAGGCCCGAGACCTTCGCGTTCAAGAAAGACTTTCACGCGGTAGTGGCGCCCGTGAAACCGAATTGACCGGCGCCCCGCGTGAAATTGAAAATAGCAGAAATAGCCCGTTGCATGCTTACGGCACCAAGTCTTCCATCCATCTGAAAGCGGCAGGCTGGGGGCGTGAGTGGAGCGCCCTACTGTTTACACTGCCCGCTGTCCTGGAGCGCGCAAACCTCGCCTCCGACCCGGCTACCCCCGGACCGCTGACCAGCGGGATGATTGACATCGTCTTCTCGGCGCCGGGTAACGCAGCCCTGGGACTATTACTCCAGTCTCGGGCGGCGTCCGCGCCTGGGCACCCATATCCAGACTGGCGGCATCGACCGAGTACCAGGACGCCACGCTGAGTGCGCACGAGGAGGACTTTTTCGGAAACAAGTGCGACGCCAACTTGAACGACTTTAGCGGCTACGGCGGAATCGAAGGTATCCAGGATTGTGAACGTCTGTGCGCCGGCCTTCCCATAGCCGCACATAGCAGGCCCACGCATCGGATGAAGCGGGTAAGTGGAATCGGAGTAGCCTCCAGGTGACTTCTTGTACGGTATCCCGCACTCAAGCCCGTACCTTATTCACCTTATTCACCTTATTCACCTTCTTGACGGCCTTACCCGCCTTGACCTGGGCCACCGGGTCGGCCGGCTTGTAGTCGAGTGTCTTACTCACCGTCTCCACAATCGTCTTCAAACACTTCACCCGCCCGAACCACTTGAAGTTCGATTCCACCACCGTCCACGGCGCGGTCAGCGTGCTGGTCTTCAACAGCATGTCTTCCACGGCTTCGTCGTAGCGTCCCCATTTCTCGCGGTTGCGCCAATCCTCGGGCGTCAGCTTCCAGCGCTTGTAGGGCGTATCCTGGCGCTTCTCGAAGCGCTTCAATTGTTCCTCGGGACTGATCTGCAGCCAGAACTTCACCACTATTCCGCCCGCATCCACAAGCTGCCGCTCAAAATCGTTGATCTCGCGATAGGCGCGCTTCCAGGCGTCTTCACTGCAGAACCCCTCGACGCGCTCCACCAGCACGCGGCCGTACCAGCTTCGGTCGAAGATCTGAATCTGCTTCTCATCGGGCGGCAGCAGCCGGCGCCAAAAACGCCACAGATAATGATGGGTCTTGTCTTCGCCTTCGGGCGCGGCGATGGGGAAGACTTCGTAGCCGCGCGGGTCGAGCTTCTCGGTCAACCGCCGGATGGTGCCGCCCTTCCCGGCCGCGTCGCGCCCTTCAAACACAGCCACCAGCGAGCGCTTGCGCTGATAAAGCTGCCAAGCCAACTCGCGCAACTGCACCTGGTAGCGCAGCAGGTCGCGCTCGTATTCCGCCTTCGAGAGGCTCTTATCCAGACTCAGTGTTTCGAGCATAATCAGGCCTTCGGCTTGCGTGCCGCGCGCTTTTCGGCAGCGGCCGCCAGCGCCCGGATAATGGCTTCGAAGACGGCGATGCGCGTCCAGTAGCGATCGGTCGCCTCGACGATGGTCCACGGTCCGCATTCGGATTCGGTGCGCTCGAGCATCTCTTCCACGGCTAGCAGATACTTGCCATATTCCTTGTGGCGGCGCCAGTCCGCCTTTTGCACCTGCCAGCGCGTGAGCGCATGACTCTCCAGTTTCTGAAGCCGCTTTTTCTGCTCCTTCTGGCTGATGTGGAAGAAGAGCTTCACTATGGTGTAGCCGTCATCAGCCAGGGTGCGCTCGAAATCGGCGATGTCGCGATAGGCTTTGCGCCATTCACTCTTGGGTGTAATCCGCTCCACGCGCTCTTCAAGCACGCGCCGATACCAGCTCCGGTCGAAGATGGCCATCTGCCCGTAATTCGGGATGCGCTGCCAGAAGCGGTAAAGCCAGGGCATGTGCAGCTCGTGCGTGCGCGGCGCCTGGATCACGTGCAGGCGGAAGGCGCGCGGCTCCAGGCGGCTGGTGAGCACGTTAATCGACGTGCCTTTGCCGGCCGCGTCCCAGCCTTCGAAAACGATCACGCTGGGCAGGCCCGCTTCCGACGTGCGTAGTTGCAGGTCGTAGAGACTCGCCTGCAACGCCGGCAGCCGCGATTTGTATTCTTCCTTGGGTATGGCGCGAGTCAGATCGACTTTTTCCAGCATTTATGTGTCGATTTTAGCTTGGCGCGGGCCCCGCCGAGAGCCGGCGGGCTACCGGGCGTTTTCTTCCAGGGCGATTGTGTAAGCTTTACAACAATTTCAGGGTCAAATTTCCGGTTGTTCTGCCTGCGCAGCCGAAAAACAACAACATAGTCGCGATACTAAATGACATGCGGGGCGACTAGGAAGGAGTGCGCACGTGAAGTGGCCAACCCCCGCTTGGGGGCGAGGGTCGGCCTATGCGGATACCAGGTGAATGGCTGTTTGCCGGTATGTTTGTCAAGCGCGACGCTCTGTTGCCGGGCTTCAAACCGACCCGGGTCCGCGAGGGGGGCCGGCGGGCGCCGGCGGCACGTTTCCCGTCCTCGATAACACCAGCGCTACCCTGAATGCAAACGATCTGGCGTTCTTCGCGGCGGCGCTGCTGCGATTTCAGGAAGTCGATTCGGTGTATGGAACAATCGAGCCTGGCAGGGGTCTGGGGCCGACCTTCAACGGGAATAGCTGCGCCCAGTGTCATCTCCAGCCGGCCATCGGGGGCAGCAGTCCCGGCTTGGCCAGTCCGCAGAACCCCATGCCCAACCCGCAGGTGGCCCTGGCAACATTAGATGGCGCCAAAAACACGCTGCCATCGTTCATCACTGCCAATGGCCCCGTACGCGAGGCTCGTTTTATTTATCTCAATTCCAGCAATCCAAGCCGGGGACTGGATGGCGGCGTCCACGACCTCTACACCATTGCGGGCCGCTCCGATGCGCCAGGTTGCACTCCGCCGCAAAACAACTTTGCCACGGCGCTCTCCCAGAACAACGTGATCTTCCGAATCCCAACCGCGCTCTTCGGGCTTGGCTTGGTGGAAGATACCCCCGATGCTACGCTCGAAGCAAACTTGGCCGGCACGTCTTCGCAGCGGGCGGCGCTAAGTATCGGCGGCGAAGCGTACAACGTGGAACAGGGCGTGAGCAACGAGAACTTTCCCAACGAGCGCTTTCCGGCCGGCACCCCGGCGTCGGTAATCGCCGGCTGCAGCTTCAACGCCACACCGGAAAGCTCCACAAACATTACCTACGCCGGAAGCACCAACGGTACCGCGTCGGTTATGTCATCCGATAGTGATCAACTTCGCCACCGCCCGCATGCTGGCGCCTCCTGCACCGACCACGGCATCGTCCTTCGAGCTGGCACTCCACCTCGCTGACCACGGGAAAGTCCGTCTTCCCTGCCCTATCGGGCATGCAAGACCACCCATTCTCGGATTTCGCCCTACACCACATGGGCTCCACGCTCGCCGACGGCATTTACCAGGGCGCGGCCGGACCGGACCAGTTCCGTACAGCGCCGCTCTGGGGCGTCGGGCAGCGTCTGTACTTTCTGCATGACGGGCGCACCTCCGATCTCCTCCAGGCCATCGAGGATCATTTCAGCCAGGGGTACAGCTGTGCCGGCAACTCGAGCATCCCGGCGAACAACGGCGGCGGAGGCGGTGGGACGTGCGCCTCGGAGGCTAACCAGGTGATCAATAACTTCAATCGGCTTAATTCGTCGCAGAAGCAGGACGTGCTGGATTTCCTTCGCTCCTTGTAGCGCGAGAAGTAGCGCGAGAAGTCGATGGGCCGCCGTGGGCGGCGTAACCCTGCCGGCGGCGGCATTCCGGCCCCGGCGATGCGTGAGTACAATGGAAACGTATGGTGAGACTGGAACAGGTTCTGGATTCGTGGAGGGCGGTGCGCGCCGATACGGCTGCGGCCGTGGAGGAATTTCCGGCCGCTGAGTTCGACTACAAGCCCGCCGCCGACATCATGACATTCGGTGAAATTGCTCGTCATATTCTGGTGGCCGGGCATGGCCTGACGGGGCTGTTGCTGGAAGGCGAGGAGGTGCTTGGCGGTCCACAGTTCCGCGAGAAAATGGCGCGATTCGCGCTGCTGCCGGCGGACGCCAATCCAGCCGATCTGGCGCGCGAGCTGCGCGCCTCGGTGGAACAGCGTACGTTGGAACTAGCCGTGCGGCCAGCCGAGTTTTATTCCGGTATCATCACCCGCGTGGACGGCGCGCGGGTCACGCGCCTGGAAATGTTGCAGTTTGTGAAAGAGCACGAGCTTACCCACAGAGCGCAGCTGTTCCTGTACATGCGGATGAAGGGAATGGTGCCCGCCACTACCCGCCGCCGGCTGGCGAAACAGGCTGCTCGCTGAGGCGCCAAAGGCTGTACAATACAATTGCAAGTGTGGGCGACTTTCGCTGGATGTAATTGTTGAGTGCTCGGGAGGATTTCTCTTTATGGTTACATGCCCGGTATGCGACGGGGCCATTGATGTCGATGAAGAGGACGTAGACGAAGGCGACTCCATCAGTTGCGACGAGTGCGGGGCGGATCTTAAAGTGATCGGGACGGACCCTCTCGAACTGGAATCCGCCGAGGAACTGGAAGAGGACGAAGACGAAGATTTCGCGGAGGACGCGGAAGAGGAAGAAGAAGAGGATTGGAAGTAGCGCATGTCACGGAATGTAAGCCATCGCGGGTTGCGCCGGCTGCGGGCGGCGGCATGTGTGCTGCTGCTGGCCGCGGGCGCCGCGTGGGCGGATAAGAAGGAAGACACCAACATCCGGTCTGTGCAGGGTGTGGTGACCAGCGCGCAGGGCGAGGCGGTGAACGGCGCGGTGGTACAGTTGAAAAATACTAAGACCCTGCAGATCCGTTCGTTCATCACGCGGGATAATGGCGCTTATTACTTTCACGGACTCAACACGGATGTGGATTACGAACTGCGGGCGGATTTTGATGGCGCCTCCAGCCACGCGAAAACCCTCAGTTCGTTCGACTCACGCAAGCAGCCTGTGGTGAATTTAAAATTGGAGCCTAGGAAGTAGGTTGTCAGCGTCGCTAGTGCCGCGGTGGCGGTGGTGAGACAGTGAAGCCGAGGGTGTTGGACTCGACTAATACACTTTTCGCCGGGTTGTACGGATATGTTTCACGGCTGATCTTCACCAGGTATGAGCCGGGTTCGAAGATATCGTACAAATAGCGAATATTGACTCCCTCCACGTCAACCGCTCCCGGCTGGATCTCCTTGAGGGTCGCGTTCCCCGCGCACTCGCCGGCTGCCCTGCCCTTTTGCAGCATGCGCGTCTGGTTGTTCGGCTCGACCGGTTCGCCGTCCCGCAGCAGGGAGACATCGTACAGCGAAGACTGCCAGCACTTGCGTTCCCGGATGACGCTGTCCGAAGTGTTTTCCATCTCCGCCCGAATCATGAGCGGCGGCGATGGGCCGGAATCCGGAGCGGAGATGGTCAGCGCGAATCTGGGCTCCGGCTTTTCGGTCGCCTCCTCCGCTTCGCCGGTTCCCGGGGGGACCACGACGGTGATCGTATTGGAACTGACCGGTACGCTGTAGCGTAGGTTTAACGGGAGAGACTCGCGCGTGACAGTAACCTGGTACGCGCCCGGCTTGGTCATGTCATAATAGTCGCTTACATCCAAAGGTTGCGTCCAGCTTTCTCCTGGTTTGAGTGGCTGCGCGCGCAGTGTTTCCGGGTCATGGTCGACCTTTCGGAACCTTCTAAGTTCCCGCATCGTTTCTGTCTCAGCGTCTGGGGCGCCGTCACGCAGCACGATCATGTTATACATGCCTTCGACTTCTTTGTGGAACTCGTAGCTTTCCACGCCGATCGCGACCCTGGTGTATTTCACTAGCACACGATGCAGGCTCGGGGATTTGCGCGGGGCGTCCTTGTCCTCTGCAATGGTAAGAGTAAACTCGGGCTTTGGCGTTTCGGCTTCGGGGACCGCTGCGGCGGTGGCTTTCGCTGGAGCGGAAAGATCTTTCCGTCCGCCGCGGTCTGGAAGCGCTTCGCCGGATGCGGGAGAGGCAGTAGCGTCCACCTGCGCAGCAGTGAGGGCTTTCGCAGGGAGCACTGTAATTTCGATAGTATTTGACTTGACGACTGGGCTATTTGGCCTCTCGATGAAAATACGACGCGAAACCTGAAGGGTGTATCTGCCCGGGCGGCTGAAATCGAAAAGCTGGGCGATCGCCGCCCCCGAAACCGATGTTTCTCCTGGTTTGAGGATGCAGGGGGGGGATGCGCTGCTCGGCAAAAGCTCCGGGTGGTTGTCTTTTTTCGGCGCAGGTTGGCCGTCTTCCCTGAAAACTTCGTACTTATAGTTGCCGTCCCAGCTGTGGGCAACGTTCCAAACCGTGCAGTCTATGGGCTGACCGGAGGTGTTTTTCATTGCCATCTCGATGTTCAAATGAGCGCCCACTTGCGCCTGAGGTGTTCGCGTACTGATAGTGACCGAAAACGGTTCTTGCGATGTTTGGGGGTACGCAACGCCGATCACTCCGAGCGTCAACAGTCCGAGCGGAATTCGCATAAAATCGTCCTTTTTTCTCTCGCTAGTTACAGGTCGAGGTGGCCTGGCCGCCCCAGTAAGGAAATCCGCTTTGCAGGAGGGTGTATCCATCGCTCTGCTGGCTCCCGCTGCTGCTTACAAACCCGCCTATCGTCCCGGCCGAGGCGGTCGATGCGATCCAGACTCCCTGCAAATTCTGTTGCGCTCCTCCTGCAAACTCCCAGGTTTGGTAACCAATCGGAACTGGGATCGAATTCGCGATGCTCGGGGTCCAAAGCAGGAACATAGTTGCAGTAAAGGATCGGCTTACCACGTAGCCGTTCGGCAGTGGGCTATTAGGAGCGTCTACGGCGATTAGAGGATTCGTGCCGGCTATGATACCCCTGTAGGGGTAGTTTCCGTCCAGCCCCTGGCTTGATACGCATTTCTGCGCAATCGTCCATGTGTCGCTGTCGATTAGCTGCGCGTATGTGTAAGTGCCCGCCGATGGTGCACCTGACGGTGTAAACTCGATACCGGGCGTGCTGCCCGGGATGGTCATTGCGCAGTTTGATCCTATTATATTTCCGTAAACTAAGAAATTCTCCATGGTGCCAGCCGGGCTGCCACACACCTGGAGATAGTCAATGGTCAAAAGGGAGTACGGGACACTTAACATTAGCCCACCTCCCGCCACGCTGAACGTCGCGGTAGACAAGGGGCTGCATGGATTTGCAAGACCCTCAACATCGACACAGTACTGGTACCGTACCTCGAAGCTGTCGCCGGTGCCCGATGAATAAGCCCAGTAGGTGTTCAGGGTAGTTTGCGTCAGATCGGTTGGGGCAGGTGCCGCCGCCCCGCTGGTCATCGGCGCGTAGCTGCCGACGTTCGTCCCTCCCACGTCCCAGGTGCTTTGGGAGATCCCGATGCCGTTGGGAAGTACCGTCGGATGCGTGGTCAGGTTGATCAGCTGACCAGTAACCGCGGATTGGGTGGGGGCGCTATTGCCGCTGATGACGTCGCCGTTCCACACGATCTTGGGAATGGGAAGAACTGCCGCTGGCGTGGTTGCGATCAGGTTCGTGGGTGGGGGGTCATACACTGCATTGGCTACCGTGACGGTGGCCTGCTCGGCGGGATCTCCGGCCTGGGGGACTACAGTGGCGGTGATCTGGGTTGAACTGACGACGTTCACGTTGGACAGCGCCACGCTTCCCGTCCCCACGGTCACGGAAAGCGCGCTGGGAATGCACGAATTTGCATTGCTTGTGGGGATAAAGCCAGTTCCAGTGACGGTGACGTTGGTGGATTGTCCCGCGAACCAGGCAGCGGGCACAATAGAAGCGACGGTTGGGGTGGTTGGAACGGCGCAGGGCGTGACGTCGACGTACCCAGGGGCTCCGTATAGCTGTTCCAGACAAATTAGCCCAAAGCCATCGGACTCAAGAGGAGCGAGGGGCGAAACCGTTATGGTGAACGTGATCGTGGTCGAGTTGACGTACGCCAGGTTGGACGTGGCCACGTATGGGTCTTCCTGGTAATAGATCCCTTCGTTGTAGGACTCCGCCGTAATTATATAAATCGCGGGCGTAAAGCTGCCTCCCACCGGCCCAGGGACAAAGTATCCCTGGGGGTTCGTGAGGACGGCGTTATAGGTCTGTCCCGGAGCGTAATACTGCGGTGAAAGGGATATTTGAGGCGCCGGTGAAAGGGGCCCAGCGTAGCATTGCGCGCGGCAGATAGTGGCGGTTAGCGGCAGGGAGAGCAGGGCGGCGCACAGACTGGCCTTACAATTGCCCCCCCGATTTTTCTCAAGAGCCTGAGCATCCGTCTCGTCCTTTTGGAGGTTGGATCCCCAAGCCAACCTGCCCTCTAAATAGTAATCTCGATAACTATACCTGAGTATGTACTGGTAAGCAAGAGTTTTCTTTTGCGGCTCGTCCGGGGAATCCGTGGGTAACTGGCTGGCTCAGCGCTGGGGTTGAGCGAGGAAACGGTGGAACTTCCGGCACGTGGAGTCAAAGGTGCGCTGCTCGTCTTCCCATCCGTTATGGATCAGCGGCCCGCCGTCCTCGCGGATCACATTGCGGACGAGGGTTTCGGCGGACACCTTTCTCAGAGAAGGGTTCTCGTTCACGTCCCGGATGATCTCCCCGCCGAGCATCCACATATTGTCGACATGGTTTTGGATGGTTCTTTTCGACAGGCCGGACTGGGCGAGGTGAAGCAGGAAGGGCATGAAGTATTCGACAAGTTTACGGCCGGGCGGAAGATCCTTTTCCTCGCCCATCCAACGCTCCGGCCACTCCGAAAGGTCGCGGCAATCGCGGCAGTAGGGCAATAGCACGGCGGGCGTCAATGGGAGAGAATCGGGATTCGTCTTCATCTTCCTATCGATCCAGTCACTTCATGCGCCTTCCCAGAATTCTAAACCAATGCCATCCCATTCCGGGATTTGTTTACGGGCGAGCCAGCTTTGCCGAAGACGCGCAAACAATCCTCATCCCGGTGCGGCCGCGGAAACGATCCACGGCAATTTGTTCGGGCTGTCATCAACCCGCGCCCGGCTACGACCAGTCTCCCACACCGCGACGGTTTGAGTTCATCGGCTTCTGGGGCTACCTGGTCTTTCTGGTCTATTGCATGCGACGGGTCAACTGCACGCAATGCGGGGTCGTGGTCGAAGAGGTGCCATGGGGCATGGGGAAACACAATTCCACCAAGGTTCACATGCATTTCCTGGGGCATTGGGCGCGCAAACTTTCCTGGAAGGAAACCGCCGAAGAGTTTCGCACTTCCTGGGATAAGGTCCACGACGCTGTGGAGTACCTGGTCAACTGGGGGCTGGAGCACCGCGTCCTGGGAGCGATTCGTGCTATTGGCGTGGATGAGATTCAGCGAGGCAAAGGGCACAAATACCTGACCTTGGTGTATCAGATCGACCTGGGCGCCACGCGGCTGCTGTGGATCGGCAAGGAGCGGACGGTGAAAACCTTCAAGGAATTCTTTGCCCTGATCGGCCCGGAGGTGTCGGCGAAGATCGAGTTCGTCTGCTCGGACATGTGGAAACCGTATTTGGGTGTGATTCGTGAGAAGTGTTCCCAGGCCCTCAATATCCTTGACCGGTTCCACATCGTGGCCAAGGTGAACAAGGCTCTCGACGACATCCGCTCCGCAGAGGCCAGACGCATGAAGGGGGACGGATACGAACCGGTCCTGACCAAGTCCCGATGGTGCCTTCTCAAGCGGCCGGCGAACCTCACTGCCAATCAGAAGGTGAAACTGAAAGATCTGGTGCGTTACAACCTCCAGAGCGTGCGCGCCTATCTGCTCAAGGAAGACTTCCAGCAACTCTGGAATTACCAGTCCACCGCTTGCCGCCAAGTTCCTCGACCAATGGTGCCGCCAAGTGATGCGCTCGCGGATCGAGCCGATGAAGAAAGTCGCCAGGACATTACGCGCCCACCGCGAGCTCATCCTCAACTATTTTCGAGCCCGGAAAGAGTTCTCCAGCGGCGTCATCGAGGGTCTAAACAACAAAGCAAAAGTCACAATGAGAAAATCCTACGGGTTCCGAACCTTCCGAGTCACCGAACTAGCGCTCTATCATTCACTTGGCAAACTGCCCGAGCCGGAACTCACCCACAGATTTTTCTGACGAATCTCTTTTGCTAATAGTTATAAGTTGACTCTCCACTCAGGTGAATTCCTTTGTTGAAAGTTTCCGCACCGCGTGTGATGGGCTGGACCTAAGTGGCGGGCTCCGGAAGTTGCCTTGGCGCGATGCCAGGCGATGTCAGCTTAAACCCCGTAGGAATTGCGCGCTGGGCCGCAGGTCCTCGCGTTCCGTCTCCACGAAGTAATTCCGCGCGCCCGATTTCTTAGCCGCGGCGAACAATCTCTTCCAGTCCACTGTTCCCTGCCCCAGCGCGACTTCTTTCTTCTCGACCGGCGACCAGTCCTGTAAGTGGATCGAGAGAAAGCGGCCCGGATACTTCTCAAAGTAGTCCGCCGCCTGATAGCCCAGCCGGATCACGCTCACCTGAAACTGCATTTTCACCAGGTTCGGGTCGAACGCCCCCATCAGCTTGTCGTAGATTAGTTCGCCGTCGATCTTCTGGAATTCAAAATCGTGATTATGAAAGCCGAGCTGCATGCCGGCCTTTTGCGTCCGCTCGCCGAACTTGTTGGCGTCATCCACGGCTCGCATCCAGTCGGCCATCTTGGCTTCCTTGGGCAGCCAAAACGTGGAGATAATTATTTGTTTCAGACCGAGATCGTGGGCGAAGGCGATGCGCTCGTCCAGGTGATCCTTGAATTCCGAAAAGCCGAAGTGGCAGCTCTCGCAGCGCAATCCGGCGGCCTCGATGCGGGCGCGCAGGTCCGCGGGTTTCATGGCCGCCAGCGGTCCGAAGCCCATCTGTGTATATCCGGGCGGCGAGCACATCTCGATCCTCTCGAATCCCATGCCGGCGAGTTCCTTCAGCGTGCCGTCCAGGTCTTTGCCGATGGTTTGCCGGACCGGCCAAGTCTGGCATCCAATCGGGAAGCCCAGGGGATTGGCGCTGAGATAAGCGGCGCCGGCCAGTCCAGCCGCGCCCAATTGGAGAAAGGTTCTCCGCGATGTTCCGTGAATCTGCTGCATGGCGAGCATCATAACTTGGCGCTGCGCAGGCCGCAAGCGGGTGGGAGTGACTACCAGTTCGTAATGGAGCCATCGGGGCGGAAGTAAGTCTGTGCGCGATTGGTCACGCGCTCAGTAACCTCGTCAATCTGCCGCAGCGGCTTGAGATCCACCTCCACGCCCAAGCCGGGCCGGCTGTTGGGATAGAGCTTGCCGTCCTTGAAATCCAGGCATACGGGCAGGTATGGAAACGTGCGGCCCTGGAAGTTGTACTCCATCAGGACAGGGCCGGAGAAAGTGCCCAGAGAGTTAACCAGGGCGGCGGTAGATACGGGTCCGGTGAAATGCGGCACGATGCCCACGAAGTGGGTTTCGCAGATCGCGGCGATCTTCATCATTTCGGTGATGCCGCCGACGTTCGGCAGGGTAGCGCGCACGTAATCGATATCGTGGTTCTCCACCAGCTTGTTGAAGTCCCAGCGATTGCCCCATTCTTCGCCGGCCGCGATCGGCACCTTCACCATGCGGCGCAGGAGGGGGAGATCCTCCTGAAAGGCTTCGGTGCGGACCGGGTCTTCAACGAAAAACGGCGCCAGGTTCTCGATGAGGCCGCATCCGCGTACGGCTTCCTGCAGATCGAAGCGCTGGTGAAAATCGACGCACCAGTCGCCATTCTTGCCGACGCCCTCGCGGGCCTGGACGCAATCGTCGTAGAGTTGATTGAGGCGTTCGCGGGTGTTGTACGTGGTGTTGGCGGGCGCGTCGGCGGCGCCCATGCGAAAGGCGCGGTAGCCCGCGGCGATGGTCAACTGCGCGCGTTCCTTGATTGACATGCCGGGCCGGACGCCCGGAATGCTGCCGGCAGTGTTATAGCACTCGCAATAGTTACGCACCACACCGCCCAGCAGCGCGTGTACGGGCACGCCCAGCGCTTTGCCGCGAATGTCCCATAAGGCGAGGTCTAGCGCGCCCAGTGCGTGCTCCTTCTCGCGGCCGGGCGGGTAGAAGAAGGCGCGCGACATATCCTGCCAGAGGCGCTCGATATATTGCGGATCTTCGCCGATCAGGCGGCCGGCGCACTGTTCCAGCATTTCAGCGGAGCCGCCTTCGCCGACGCCGGTAATGCCCGCGTCGGTTTCCACGGTCACGATCAGGTCGCTTTGGTTGAAGAGCGGATTGCGCTCGGGCGGCGCATAGATACGGACGCGCGTGATCCTGGTTTTGGGAACCGCCGCCATCAGGCGCGGCGGCTTTGCGGCTGCGGCGGCCGACGCGGCAGCCAGTGAACGAAAGAAGGTCCGGCGGTGCACGAAGCTACTCTACCACCATCGCGAGCGCGATCTACTTGACGGTCACAGCCGACCGGCGGCGGCCGCGTCTGACGCGCAAACAGGCAAGTACAGCGCTTTCTCAATCCGGATGGATGTTTGGGCGGTCACTCCTTGTCTTCCGAGGGCGGCGCCACCGTCATCCAGTCCGACTGAAAACCGGCCGGTACGAAATAACGATCTTTATCCGTCCTGAAAGCAAACGCAGCTGCAGACGGCGACTTCGCGTCCGGAGGTAGCGGAATCTCGACCGGTCCTGACGTCAGCATTTCCCGATAATGGCGGATAGGTTTTGCGTCGAGAGGCTGCGGCACGCCGCCAGTTTCCAGTTTTTCCAACACAATCGAAATCGTGAAATGCCGCGGCGCCTCGATCCAATGCTCCAGATGAACGATGCGGCCTTGGATGACGGTTCCGGCGGGCGCCAGAACCGCTTTGGATTGCGCATCGCGTATCGGGTTGCGAAGCCTGGCTCTGACGATGTCACCAGCCGCCGCAATATCCGTGTCGATGGGCGCGGTCAGCGCCAGCGTAAACGGCAATCCTGCGGGCAGTGGAGGCCGAGGCATCACGCCGCGCCTGGTCTCGCCGGGTGCCGGGACCTCATCGAAACGGATGGTGGATTCGCCGCGATACTCCCGGCATCCGGAATAGACCGCGGTCGACTGCGTTTCGCTCGTGTCCTGCATCGCCAGGCGCATGCTGCTTTGCCGTGGCAAGAGGAACTCCGTACCGCCTACCTTCACCTTCTGGTACTCGATAGTGGTGTCGATCTCACACCCGCCGGTAACGGTCGGGAGTTCGGTAGCCTGTTCCGTGAGCCGCTGCAGGTCGAGCGAATCCGCATCGAGCCAGAAAACGCCGGCGAAGGGGACGGTCGCCCAATTCGATCCTGATTTGAGGCGATAGTGACTGGCCGCGAGGAGTACGGCATAACTGTACGACACCAGACGGGCGCCTCCGCTGGTCTCCTCACCTATGTATTGGTAGGTAGCGCCGCCGTTGATGAATACATCCCATATCAGGCCGCCTAAGGCGCCGGTTCCGTACGGTCCTCCGCCGACCAGTTCGAATATATCGCGCGAATTGAACGGACGGCCATTCCAGGATCCGATCTCTTCGCCCTGGGATGCCTTGATTTCCAGCCGTAACCGGTCAGTCTTTTCGAGGATCAGCTCATCCGGACTGCGTGCGCGTACTTCGTCGCAGGACGGGGCCGCATGATGCGCCTTCCGCGGCTTTAAGTAGCGGCGATCGACCGTCTGGACGCATGTGTAATCGGGCAGCCGCTTGTTTCTCTCTGTCAGGATTTGCCGCGCGCGTAAAAGTCGGATCGCAGGGTCGCGCGGTTCCTGCGCAAGAGCCGCCACGGCCAATGCTGTTAGTAACAAGGCGCGCATCGCAGGGCGGGTATGCGGACCGCCTGCCCAAGTCTTACACGATGTAGCGTTCAGCGTCCAGCAGCCGGTGTGCGATCTTGCGGCGCAGGGCGATGGCGTCCACCGGTTCGTACTTGCCGAAACGGCGCAGCACCACCAGGTTGGTGCGCAGCGAATCGCCTTCCGAGCAGGCGGCCAGCACGATGCGCGCGGTCACGTCGATGTGTGCCATCGCATCCCGCACGAGCACCGCGGTCATATCGGCAGCGTTGGCGCCTTTGCCCGATTCGGCGAGCTTTCGCGCGCGCAGCACAGCCGATTCCATGGCGAAGATATCCATGATGACGTCCGAGATGCCCGCCAGGATCTCCTGCTGCTTTTCCATTTCAAGCATGTACTTCTGGTACGCCACGCCCATCAGCATGAGCGCGATCTTCTTGGCGTTGATGAGAATCCTGGTCTCATCGGCAAACGGACCGCTAGGTTCGTTCTCGCCGCCGCGCGGACCGCCCAGAATCTCCTGTAAAACTTCGGTGGCAGCCTGCACCAGGCCGAGTTGGCCGCGCGCCGCACGCTTCAGCAGCATGCCGGTGGTGAGCAGACGGTTGATCTCGTTGGTGCCTTCGAAAATGCGGTTGATGCGCGAATCACGGTAGGCGCGCTCGACCGGATAGTCCATGTGATAGCCGTAGCCGCCATGGATCTGCACGCCCTCGTCCACCACATAGTCCAACACCTCGGAGGCGTAAACCTTAATGATGGAGCATTCGGCGGCGAACTCCTCTACCGCTTTCAGCATGGTTTGCGCGGCGTTGGGCTGTGACCAGGAAAAATCTTCCAGCAGCGATTCGATCATGCCCACGACGCGATAGGTCATCGACTCAGCCGCATAAGTGCGAATAGCCATCTCGGCGAGCTTATGCTGGATCATGCCAAATTCCGCGATGGACTGGCCAAACGCCTTGCGCTCCTTGGCGTACTTCAGCGAAACCGCGAGCACGTTCTTGGAGCCGCCCACCGTGCCGGGGCCCAGCTTCAGCCGGCCGACGTTCAGAATATTGAAAGCGATGATGTGGCCGCGGCCGATTTCGCCCAGCACGTTTTCAACGGGCACGGGCACGTTGTCAAAATAGACCGCCGTGGTGGAACTGCCCTTGATGCCCATCTTTTTCTCTTCGCCGCCGGAGGAGACGCCGGGATATGCGCGCTCAACCAGAAAGGCAGTAAACTTCTCCCCGCCGACTTTGGCGAACACGGTGAACAAATCGGCCGCGCCGCCGTTGGTGATCCACATTTTCTGGCCGTTGAGGATGTAGTGTTTGCCATCCGGGCTGAGATCGGCGCGGGTGCGGGCGGCCAGCGCGTCGGAACCGGCGTGCGGCTCGGTCAGGCAGTAAGCGCCCAGCATTTCCAATTTGGCCAGCTTGGGCAGGTAGTGCTTCTTTTGCGCCTCAGTGCCGAAGTACAGAATGGGCAGCGATCCGATACCCACGTGCGCGCCATACCAGCCGGCAAAGGAGCCGTCGCCGGCCATGTGCTCCACAGCCACCATGGCCGATGCCATGTCGAGTTCCATGCCGCCGTACTGCTCCGGGATCGTGATGCCCGTCAGGCCGAGTTCGGCGGCCTTCTCCAGACACTTACGCGCCACGCCGGGCTCATGGTGCTGGATGGCATCCACGTTGGGGCCGACTTCCTTGGCCCAGAATTCATCCACCGTGCGCGCGATCGCCAGGTGCTCGGGGGTGAGATCCTCAGGGGTGAAGATTTCGTTTGGCTCGCGCTCTTCGATCAGGAAGGCGCCGCCTTTCGTTTTTGGTAATGATATTGCGGTTGTTGCCGTGGCCATATGATCCTCGTGTTCTCGTGTCTCTCAACTACGGAGCAATTCGTCCAGAATTGCGGCGTTCAGCACGCGCGTCGCCCACTCTTCCAATTCGCCGGTGGTCGCGCCAGCCAGGCGCTGCTCGGCCCAGGAAGGGAGCAGGCCGAAGCGAGTTTCAATCTGGCGGCGAAGGATCGTCCGTTCACCTTCCTGGCGACCTTCCTGGCGACCTTCCTGGCGACCTTCCTCAAGACCTTCCTGCAAACCCTTTTTAAACTCGCGTCCTAAGACCTTGTTCTGCAGAATATCGATATGAATCGGCATTTTCCGCGCCTCCCGTTCTATCGTCTCTTCGAGCCCACGCAACCCGGCCAGAATCAGCAACTGCTCCAGAACTGTCTCCCGCCTGGCCGGCTCCAATTCGGCAAGCCGCGCCATAATCCTACGCACCGCTTCACCATAGTCGCTCAGGTGCGCCAGGATTGCAATTACATTATCGCTAAGCTCCTCGCTCTCCAACAGCCGATCGCCGTCCAGGCTGCGCATATCGACTGCTGCATAACGAAACGAAAATCCACCACCCCGCAGGCTGACTGGCATCCGCAGAGGAGCCTCGCCGACGTAGAGCAGCACCTGCTGCGGGAATCTCCCCAGCAGCCGGTACACTGACCGCGGGGATCGGGTCCTGGGTGCTGGGTTCTGGTTGCCCGCGGACTGTTGCACCGGCTCCTGACTAGGCGGGCTTTGGGCTTATCGTTGCTCCCCGATATAGCGGGCTTCTCCAGCACCCAACACCTAGTACCCGGCACCCAGCTCGAAAATTCCTGCGGCGCCCTGGCCCCCGCCTACGCACATCGTCACCAAGCCATACTTCACATTGCGCCGCGCCATCTCGCGCAGAATGGTTGCGGTCAGTTTCGCGCCGGTGCATCCCAGCGGATGTCCTAAGGCAATAGCGCCGCCATTTACATTCACTTTTTCCAGATCGAGGCCGACCTCTCGGATGACGGCCAGCGCTTGCACGCCGAAGGCCTCGTTGAGTTCGATCACGCCGATGTCATCGAGCGAAAGGCCCGCCAATTTCAGCGCCTTGGGAATCGCCACCACCGGCCCGATGCCCATGATTTCCGGAGGTACGCCGCCGGCGGAGAAGCTTACGAACCGCGCCATGGGCTTCAGACCGAGTTCGCGCGCCTTGCGCTCGGACATGACGATGGCCGCCGCCGCGCCATCGCTGGTCTGCGACGAGTTGCCAGCAGTCACTGTTCCATTGGCGTGAAACACCGGCTTGAGCTTGGCGAGCGCGTCAGGAGTGGTATCGGCGCGCGGTCCTTCGTCCTTGGCGAAAACCTGCTTGGTGACTTTAGGCTTCCTGCCGTTAGGAGTGACCCACTCGATCTCGAACGGTACGATCTCCTCATCGAATTTGCCCTCCGCCTGCGCGCGCAGAGCGTTTTGATGGCTGCGGTATGAGAAGGCATCCGCCTCCTCCCGCGAGATATTGTATTTGCGCTGCACGCACTCCGCGGTAAGACCCATGTTCATGTAAATCTCCGGGCGATGATCCACGAACCAGGGGCTGGGCGCGACCTTATGGCCGCCGCGCGGCATCAGGCTCATGGTTTCGGCACCGCCCGCGATGATGATATCCGCGCCGCCCGAGCGGATGCGATCGGCAGCCATGGCAATGGCTTGCAGACCGGAGCTGCAAAACCGGTTGATCGTCACGCCGGTTACGGTATCCGGCAGGCCCGCCCGCAAGGCCACGCAGCGCGCCATGTTATTGCCCGCCTCGGCTTCCGGCATGGCGCAGCCCAGGATGATATCTTCAATCTCATCCTTGGGTACTTGCGGATGCTTCTCCAAAAGGCGGCTGACGACCGCGCCGGCCAAATCGTCCGGACGCGAAGTCCGCAACGTGCCGCGCGGCGCTTTGCCCACGGCGGTGCGGAGACAATCGATGATAACGGCTTCTTGCATGTTCACTCCCAAAGGCGGTGGTGGGTGGTGGGTCTTGGGTGGTGGCCAAGGCAGCGCAAACGGTTGCGGCGGTTGCCATCACCCATCACCCACCACCTACAACCTAATTTCTCAGTGGTTTTCCCGTCTTCAGCATATGCTGCATGCGCTCTTGTGTCTTGCGCTGGCCGCACAGGCTGAGGAAGGCCTCTCTCTCCAGATCCAGCAGGTACTGTTCGGAGACTGTTTGACGCCCAGTCAGTGGCCCGCCGCTCAATACGTATGCCAGCTTCTGCCCTACCACAGTATCGTAATCTGAGATGTAATTGGCTTGGCGCGCGAGATAGACGCCCGTTTTCAACAACGCCAGATCTTCGGCGCCGCCCACTTCCACATCCGTGCGCGGCACACCCGCCACGTAATCGGGCGCGATGGCCAGCGCCAGCGCTTTGGCATCGTCGATGAGCCGCTCCGGATTCATTGAAATCTGATCCTGCGGACGCAATAGCCCGAAGCTGCGGGCTTCGGCGGCGCTGGTGGCGACCTTGGCGTACGCGATCAGCTCGAAGGCTTTCTGCGCGCTGCCGAATCTCACCAGCATCTCCTTGGTGCCGCCCGCGCCCGGTATGACACCCACGCCCACCTCCACCAGGCCCATGTACGTTTCCGCGGATGCCTGCACGCGCGCCGAATGGATGGCGATTTCGCAGCCGCCGCCCAGCGTCAGGCCGAACGGCGCCGTCACCACTGGCTTGGGCGCGTACTTGATCATCATGGTGGCTTGTTGGAAGCGATTAATGGCGGCTTCCAGTTCCTCCCACTCTTCCTCTTGCGCCGCCAGCAGCACCAGCATCAGGTTGGCGCCCACGCTAAAATTCTCGCCCTGGTTGGCGATGATCATGGCAGCAAAATTCTTGCTGGTCTCTTCGATGCCGGCGCGGACCAGCGAAATCTGATCGTCGCCGAGCGAGTTCATCTTACTGTGAAACTCCAGGCAAAGCACACCGTCACCGAGGTCGATCAGCGATGCGCCGCCATTCTTCTTCACCACGCCGTGGGCATGCTTGACATCTTTAAGCACCGTGATACCGGGCCGGTCTTCCAGCCACTTGTAGCTATTCGCGGCGAAATCGAAGTATTCGTGGTGCGGGCGGCGATCATGGTCGGGCGCCTGGTAGAACGATTTCGCGCCGGTGCAGAGCATCTTCTCTACGTTTTCCGGAATCTGGCGCTGCTCTTTGCGCATGCGCGCGACAGTTTCCTCCACCCCCAGCGCGTCCCACAACTCGAATGGTCCAAGTGAATTGGCGTAGCCCCAGCGCATGGCGCGGTCGATCTCGACCACACGGTCGGATATTTCGGGCACCATGCTGGCCGAATAAAGCACCAGGTCGCTGAAGAGCTTCCACAGAAAAGTGCCGGGGCGGTCGGTGAGCGCCATCAAGGCACGCAGGCGCTGCGGCAAGTCTTCTATATTGCGCACGGAATCGACGGAAGCAAAGCGCGCTTTCTTGGACGGCTGATATTCGAGCGTATTCAGGTCGAGTGCCAGAATTTCCTTCTTGTCGCCCTTGCCGGTCCGTTTGTAGAAGCCCTGCCCGCGCTTCTCGCCTAGCCAGCCGCGTTCGATCATGTGCGCGAAGAAGGGCGGCAGCACGAAGCGCTCGCGCCACGGATCGTCAGGCACCAGTTCGTAGAGATTCTTAGTGACATGCGCCCATATATCCAGGCCGACAATATCGAGCAGGCGATAGCTGGCGCTCTTAGGCAGTCCGATGAGCGGGCCGGTGAGCGCGTCGACCTCCTCGATGGTGAAGCCCATCTCTACAGTCAGGTTCTGCACCGTGGCGCCGAGAAAGCTGCCGATGCGATTGGCGATGAAGTTAGGCGTATCTTTGCAAGGGACTACGCCTTTGCCTAAGTGACGGTCGGAGAAATCGGCGACACGATCGTGCACTTCCGGCAGAGTCTCCGGACCGGGAATCATTTCGAGCAGATGTAGATAACGGGGCGGGTTGAAGAAGTGCGTGCCTAGGAAATTTTGCCGGAACTCGCCCGGGAATCCTGCCGCGATGCTGGCCAGAGGGATGCCGCTGGTGTTGGTGGAGAAGATGGAACCAGGCTTGCGATGCTTAAGAACTTTTTCGATGAGGGCGCGCTTGATCTCCAGGTTCTCCGTAACGGCTTCCACGATCCAGTCGCAATCGCGTACCTTGGCGAGATCGTCTTCGAAGTTACCCGGTGTGACTAGAGACCTGGTTTCGGGAGTGAAGAAGGCGGCGGGCTTTTGTTTGATGGCAGCGTCCAATCCGGCCAGCGCCGCGGCATTGCGGTTCGGGTGATTGGGCAGGACGATATCGAGCAATAGAGCCGGGATGCCCGCATTGGCGAAGTGGGCCGCGATACGCGCGCCCATAGTGCCGGCTCCCAGCACCGCTACATGGCGAATAGGTGTCATCAGTCGGAGTTTACCGCGAATTGTGCGCGGCTGGCTGTGAAATGGTTGTGAAATGGTTCTATGTGTAACGGGTGCTGAAATTTTCGTCAGTCGATGGGAAGATCGGGGAGTTGGTCGGCGGGAATTTCAACAATTTTTCCATTTTCCCAGAAGACCATGGGGACGCCGTTTTGGCGATGCTGCTTGACTGCGCGGCGATAAGCCCGTTCGACGGCTTCGTCGATGGCTGTGCCATCGCGAAAGATTTGACCAATATCCTTCTCTTCCGACTTTTCCGTATTCATGCCCACTCCCTGTTCACATTGTTCCACAAATCCCGGTCGAAGACCATCGGAGGTTGATTCAAATCGCCGCTAGCGATCAAACGCCTTTCTCCGTGGACAGAGTTGTCATAGAAACGCCAGCTTGCGGCCAATGGACGGTAGATGTGGAAGAAGTTCCTCAAACCTGCTTCGTAACGCCGCCGGATGACATCTTCCGGTACATGGTGGCCACCCTCGAGGACTCGCCTCCGCACCCGCTCGACGGCCATGTCGGCGGACGGCAGCCAAAAAAAGAGCAGGCGGAATGCATAGCCGGTTGATGTCAACGTCTTGATCCACGAGGCGAAGGTGCGGCTGGCCAAGGTAGTCTCAAACGCCACGTTGGCGCGCTGCGCGGTCAGGTGATGCAGACGCTGCAGCATGATGCGACCGGCATCGAAGGCCACAGTCTCGGGTTGAAACGACGACAGACCCCTGGCGATGATATCGGCATTCACGAATTCATGCACGGCCAGCGCGCCCACCAGGACGTCCGCGGCCGCCGTGGTTTTGCCAGCGCCGTTCGGGCCGGCGAGGATGATGAGGTTCGGAGTGCCCCGGGGCATAGGAGATCGAAGAGCTTCATCTTAGCGCGGCGCAGGATCAACGCTAATTAGCCTGTAATCCAGTCGTCACTAACTTTTGTTCTGTTTTAACTAGTATTGCAGATCTTAAACTACTATACTATCCTTCGGAGCCTATTATGATCCGTAGCAGGAATAAAGCACTCGCTCATGCGATTAGCTTCCGGTCAGCTCGGTGCAAGCGCATGTTACCTCCAGCTTGCGTCGTTGCCCTAGGCCTCCTGGCCGCCGCGCCAGCGTGGTCCCAATATAACGCACGCCTCATGTGCGACGCCGCCGTCGAGCATTCTGGCGTCGCCGAACGGCGGCGGCGGCTTTTACGGAAACTTCGCCGCGCCCAGCGTCATCGCAAACTACGCAGTACCGATGACCTTGGCTACCGCAGCGACTTACTCTGGAGACGTCAACTCGAGCTACTTTCCGGTCTTCTACAGCCTCAACAACCTCGCCGCTTGGATGGCGAGCACAGGGTATTGCCTTGAATTGGTCGTGGGGGGGGTGTTTCCTGATGTGCGCTACTTCTCTGTTGCCGTGAGCGATGAACACTACGCCCTCGCCCAGCACATTGCCGACGCCGACGTGGACCCAGAGAACACAGGCACTACCAATCCGTTCACCCCGAACGAGCCGAACACGGGAAATCAGTCGTACCTGTTGCCCATCAGCTTTGGCGCCGTGCCGACATACCCGGCCGGGACCGCGGGATGCGGTATCACACCATACGAGGAGGATAACCTGCTGGATGCGACGCAACGCCACCTCTCCATGGACTGGAACACGAACATCCAGCAGCCCGACGGTCCCGACAACAGCCTGGATCCTCACACCGTCGATACCCCCACGCACTTGGCCCACACCTTCGGCAACGGCCTGACTGCCGGTCCGAACGGCGCGGGAAGTATAATCGTTCGAGGTTACCTCCCGCCATATAGTTGCGGGGGTACGCAGGGCGGATCGTCGTTTAAGTGCGCACCGAACCCAAACGTAGCAACGCCGTACCTGTTCTTCCGCGACGTTGCAACGGGCTGCCCGTACACCCTGAGCTACATCGAATCCACGTTGCTGAACGATCCCGCGGCCAGCGCTACCGCGCCGGAAACCAGCGCCATTGTCTCCGCCTCGGACCCGAGCCAATCCGTCAGCGGGTGGCTCAACACCACCCAGAAGCAGGACCACATCACCGCCGCCAACATCACGCCGCAAGCATGCTACGTGAACGGCGACCCCACCCAGAGCAATCCGCCAAGTAGCGGCTCCCCCACGTTCTACAACCGCGTGGCTTGGGCACGCGCTCCGCAGTATAATGGACAGCCGGGACCCGATGACAGCTACGTCGGCGGGGCCATATCGACCACCGACCTGACCAACATACTCGATGGGAGCGCCTGCGGCGGCGCCTCGACACAATGCATCATCCGTTTGCGCTTCCAACTCCCAACCATGCCGAACACATGCAGCGAGGGCACCGGGTGCGAGCTGAGCGGAGGTGAGCAGTTGAGGTATCTGAGTCTTACCTTCGGGCAGCAGCAGCCTGCCGACAGCGGCGGCATTGGCGATATCGACGGTGTCGACCCGACGGGCAGCGCCGTAGCAGTGTCGTTCGTGAGTATGGCAGATTCGGCCTTCACCGTCGCGAATGGCTACGTCACGCTGCTGGTAAACGTTGGCAAGACCAGCAACCTTCCATCGTGGCTTAGGCTGGCCAGTGGCACCGGAACGGTGCAGGGCGTCGCGCCGGGCGCAAACTCCTTCTACTACTACTCCGCATGGACCACGGCGAGCAGCCACGCCGGCTATAACGTAGTAGACATGAATGGATTCACGGCGATGAACAACCCCAATTTTCCCTACCCGTTTTCGACCATCTATCCGCTCCTGCTTACGATCCGGGAAAACCTGCCGGCCAGTAACTTCTACTGCTCCGGCGCGGTCGTACCCTTCTCCACGGCCGAATATATCGGCGCAGGCGGTCTCCTGGGGCCCTATGTTCCGTTGGTCGATTACCTGAACCCCGATGATCAGACCGGTGACGCCTACAGCCTGCCGGCATCGCCTCCCTCGCTAACGCAGCTTCCGCTGCCGAGCGGCAGCAACTGCACAACGGGTGTTTCGCTGCCGCTCAGCCGCCCGAGCCTGAACGCCCCGACAGTTTCACAGCCGCTCGATTGGCCGAGCCAATCCTGGCCGGGAGGCTCGCGGGCGCTGAACTGCGGCATGTCAAGCGCCGGCTCGCCGCAGATCGATTTTGTGGCAACCCAGTTCCCCACGCCAGTCGATGACTCGTTTTACAGCGGCAGCCCGTCGAATTGCAATACGACATTCGCCGACAATAGTTGCAGCCAGATCATCGCCCAGGCGCTTCAGTATACCGAAATGGCAGGCGGAGGCACCTGGCAGCCGCCGGTGCAGATCACAATCCAGGGGAGCGGCTCTGGATACTTGCCGGGCCTCCCCGCCGCGATCCAGGGGTCGGCGAGCTCGCCGTTCGCTTACCTCAATATTCACAACGACGATGCTTCGCAATCTCACTCGACCTGGGACACCAACACCAACCCCAATTGTCAGGTCTACATCGCCAACTGGACAGACAGCACGATATCCATGGTTGCCAACCTGCCAACGGTCGCTGACCCGTCAAACAACCTGCTGCTGTTGTCGCCGGTGAGCGACGTCAGCCCCTTCACGTTTATGGCCGCGTCCTCGAGCTCTGGGACAGGGTGCCCCATAGCCTACACCGCACCGCACGGGGACAATCTCACGATCACGGTCGAGAATCCGCAGTCGAACCTGAGCACGCAGACCACCACGCCGGTGCCGGTCAAATCGAACGCGACAACGACTCCGTACTGAGGAGGTAGCAATGCAGACCAGAAAACTTATCGGCAACTTATGTGCGGTGTGCATATTCGCGTTCCCAGAGATGGCGCGGGCAACCACCGAGACCGTACTGTACAGCTTTGCCAACTTCCCGTATGGCCTGAATCCATACGGGACGTTGGCCCGCGGTGCCTCCGGTAACCTCTACGGCACAACCTATCAGGGTGGTGAATTCAGTCTGGGCGTGGTGTTCGAGTGGAGCAGCTCAGGCTACAAAATCCTGCACAGCTTCAAGGGCGGAGCAGACGGAGCTAATCCTTACGCGGGCGTCGTCATCGATCCCACCGGAAACCTTTACGGGACCACGTATGACGGGGGGCCGGCCAATCGGGGAGCCGTGTACAAGATAGCCACGGATGCTACGGAGACGGTGCTCTATGCATTTACCGGAGGCGCTGATGGATCCTATCCTTACGCGGGCGTCACCCTGGATTCAGCCGGCAACGTGTACGGCACCACGTATCAGGGGGGCGCGGCGAACCTGGGCGTAGTATACAAGGTCGGCCCAACAGGCCAGGAAACCGTGATCCACAGCTTCACCGGGCAACCGGACGGAGCCAACCCCTATGGCGGGGTCATCTTCGACCCCGACGGCAATCTGTACGGCGCCACGCCCGGAGCAGGCGCCTGGACGTACGGCGCCATATTCAAAATCACCCCGGCGGGGCAAGAGACGGTGCTGTACAGTTTTGCCGGCGGTCCGAGCGGGGGAGAGCCATACTCGAGCCTGGTCCGCGACTCGGCGGGCAATTTCTATGGCACCGCGAACGTCCCGGCTGCCGGGCTGATCTACAAGATCACGCCTTCGGGCGCTTTCCAGCGCCTGCACGAATTCGGTGTTACCCATGCAGTGGAGACAGGGTTGGCGGTGGACGCAGCCGGGAACCTCTACGGCACAACGCCATCGGGCGGGCAGGCCGGTCTGGGGGGGGTGTACGAACTAACTGCCGCGGGTCAATTCCAGGCGCTGTACTCCTTCCCGGGTGCGCCGAAGCCAGGCAACAACGGATGGGTTACGGGCCCGACCGGAGCCGTAACTTTGGATGCGGCCGGCAACATCTATGGCACTACGCCATACGGCGGCCTCGGCGGTATCATATTTGAGCTGCCCACCGGAGGCGCCGAGACGACGTTATACACCCTAGCGCCGGCCGCCGGAGGCACCGTGGCGTCGGGGCCCGTCACGATGGATGCGGCCGGGAATCTTTACGGAACTGCGGCTTTTGGGGGCTCTGCAAACTGGGGTATCCTCTACCAGCGGGCCACGAACGGCCGCCAAGCGCCGCTGCTCAATTTCCGGTACGGCGGGGGCGGCAACCTTACCCTCGATTCGGCGGGCAACCTCTACGGGGGGATCAACGTGGTCGTGCCATCGGGTCATGAGGTGGGAAGCATATTCAGACTTTCGCGATCCGGCCAGTACACTACGTTGTACACCTTTCCGGGCGGTGCGTACGCTGCTGACGGGGATGGTACGGGCGGGGTAATTGTCGATTCTGCGGGCAACCTCTATGGAGCGGCGGCTGGTGGCAGCCGTGGTGATGGCCTGATCTTTAAGCTTAGCTCCTCCGGCGAGTACACAGTTCTGCACACTTTCACTGGAGGCGCCGATGGTCTCGAGCCGAACAGCGGACTGACCCCGGACCGGGCTGGCAATCTCTATGGCACGACCAGCGGAGGCGGAATTGGAGCCGGAGTCGTCTTCAAGATCACACCCACCGGGGCATTCTCAGTGCTCTACACATTCACGGCTGAGGCTGACGGCGGCTATCCGCTTTTCGGCGTGATCCTCGACCCGTCCGGCAACCTTTACGGGACTGCTTCGGGCTACGGAGCATTAGGCACCGGCAAATTCGGCTCGGGTGTAGTGTTCGAATTGGACACCGCAGGCGCGTATAACGTACTGTATACTTTCACCGGCGGCACGGACGGGGGTGCTCCGCAGTCGCTGGCCCGCGACCGCGCCGGCAACCTTTACGGCACAACCGAGTTTGGAGGCGACAGCCAGTGCGAAGCTGACGGCCTGGGTTGCGGCGTTGTGTTTAAACTGGCCCCAAGCGGCGCGTTCAGCGTGCTGCACACGTTCACCGGCGGCGCCGACGGGTCCGGACCATATGCCGGTCCCACTCTCGGCCCGGACGGCAGCCTCTACGGGACCACCGGATTCGGCGGCACTGCCAACAGCGGAGTACTGTACAAGATTACGCCGTAAGAGATGCAGCGACGCGCACACAAAGCAAAACGAAGTGGCTGGCCTGCGTTGCCATCACGGTGCGTCCTCCGGCACGTGATGGCCGCCTTCCAGGACGCGTATCCGCACCTTCACGGCCATGTCGGCCGACGGCAGCCAAAAGAAGAGCCGCCGGAATCTGTAGCCATCTGGCGTCAGTGTCCCGATCCACAAGGCGAACGTGCGGCTGGCGAGTGTGGTCTCAAACGCCACATCGGCGCGCTGCGCGGTCAGATGATGCAGGCGCTGCAGCATGATGCGCCCGGCATCGAAGGCCACGCTCTCGGGTTGAAACGACGACAGACCCCTGGCGATGATATCGGCATTCACGAATTCATGCACGGCCAGCGCGCCCACCAGGACGTCCGCGGCTGCCGTGGTTTTGCCTGCGCCGTTAGGTCCGGCGATGACGATGAGATTAGGGCTGTCTGAGGACATCGGAGATCAAACAGTTCCTCGTAGCGCGGGCCCAGTCCGCGAGACCGGTCCCACAAGCTGCTAAAATGGCGCATATATGTCTGGCAGGCTTATTATTCTTCTCGCGGCTTCGATCTCCGGGGCTGCTGCAGCCGATGTACACATCGTCGAAGAGATCGTCGCCAAGGTGAACAACGATGTCATCACCCGCGGCGAACTGGCCCGTACCCGCTCGGAGATTGAGGCGGAACTACACCAGCAGGGATTGTCCGGCGCTAAGTTGCAACAGGCCGTCCAGGAAAAGGCCTCCGACTCCCTGCGCGATCAGATCGACCAGCTCCTGCTGGTGGAAAAGGCCAAAGACCTCAACATCAACGTGGACACGGAGATCTCCAAGCGTCTGGCTGCCATGCAGGTGCAGAGCAAGATCGTGGATGAAGACAAATTCCACGACTTCATCCGCGAGCAGATGAACATGTCTTTCGAGGATTTCAAGCAGCAGGCCAAGAATCAGCTGCTCACGCAGCGCGTCATCAGCGAGGAGATCGGCTCGCGCATCGCCATACCGGAGGCCGACAAGCGGAAATATTACGACGCGCACAAGGCCGATTTCGTGCGCGACGAGGAAGTCTTCACGCGGAAGATTTTTATCTCCACCGAAGGGAAAACGCCCGATCAGGTGGCCGCCGCGGAGCAGAAGGCCAAGGACCTGGTAGCCCGGGCGCGCAAAGGCGAGAAGTTCGGCGACCTGGCCGCCACCAATTCCGACGATCTGGAAACTGCGCGCGCCGGCGGTGACATGCCGCCCTTCAAGCGCGGCCAGTTTCTGAAACAGATCGACGACATCGTGTTCGCGCAGAAGAAAGGTTACGTCACCGATCCGATTCGCGTTGGGGATGGTTTTGTGATCTTCCGTATCGAGGACCGCTACGAAAAGGGACAGGCCACTTACGAAGAGGTCGAAAACGAGATCAATGAGCGCCTGGTCATGCCGCAGATGAACGCCAAGGTGCGGACGTATCTGACCACGCTGCGCCAGGAAGCCTTTCTGGAGATCAAGCCGGGCTTTCTGGACAGCGGCGCGGCGCCCGGCAAAGACACCACCTGGAAAGATGTGGCTCAGTTGAGGCCGCAGACCGTGACCAAGGAACAGGTAGCGGCGCATCATCGCCGCAAGCGGCTATTGTTCGCTATCCCGGTTCCGGGCACGGGCGACAAGAAGCCGCCGGCCAGCAAGACTGCGGCGACGCCCGTCAGCGCCTCGGCCGGAACGCCTCCCACGCCTGATGCCGCTGCCGCTCCCTCCCCCACCCCGGCCGCTCCCAAGCCGGCGGCGCCCACGAATCCTTAGAGCCGGGCCACCATGAAGTCGCCGTATGTGAACGAACTCAAGCTGGACCAGGTCATCACCAGCAGCTTCCTGGTTTGCTCCAAAGAGATACGGCAGAAGAAGAAGGGCGATCCTTACCTGTCTCTGCAGCTCGGCGACCGCACCGGCGAGCTGGATGCCAAGATGTGGGACAACGTCGCCGATGTCATGGAGACTTTCGAGCGCGACGATTTCGTCAAAGTCAAAGGGCTGCTCCAGATCTTTCATAACCGGCCGCAGCTGACCATGCATACTATCCACCGGCTGGATGACCGCGAGGTCGATTTCACCGACTATTTCCCGGCGTCCAAGCGCGACCCGGAGGAGATGTGGCGGGAGCTGCGCGGATTCGCCGCGGCGATCGTGCACCCGCACTTGCATAAACTAGTGGCGGCGCTGCTGGACGACGCGGACATCGCGCGGCGTTATCGCCTGGCGCCGGCGGCCAAACAGATCCACCATGCTTATCTGGGCGGACTGATCGAACACGTGCTTTCGCTTTGCCACTTGGCACGGTTGACCGCCAGCCACTATACGGCCATCGATGCCGACTTACTGCTAACCGGCGTAATCGTGCATGACATCGGCAAAGTGTACGAGTTGAGTTACGAGCGCGGCTTCAGTTACAGTGACGAGGGCCAGTTACTCGGACATATGCTGATTGCGGTGCGGCTGATCGGAGATAAGCTGCGCGATATCCCCGATTTCCCCCCCCGGCTGCGCTCACTGGTCGAGCACATGATCATCAGCCATCATGGCCAGCTGGAGTACGGTTCGCCCAAGACGCCGGTCTTTCCAGAAGCCATGATGCTGCACTATCTCGACGATATGGATTCTAAGATGGAATGCATGCGCCACCTGGTCGAGACGGATCGCCAGATGGCGGGCAACTTCACCAGCTATAGCCAGAGCCTCGAACGTGTGGTGCTGAAGACCGAACGGTACCTGGCGGGTCCGGTGGTTCTAAACGGATCTGCGACCGCCGGCCCGCCGGCCACTCCGGCGGCCAGTCCGCCCACCAAGGCTACGGCGGCGCAGGCTCCCAAACCGGCTCCCGTATTGTCGCAGGAGCGGACTTCCCCCTTCGGCAACAAGCTGCTCGAAGCTTTGCACACCGTCGAAGTTAAGCGAGAGGGTTGATGCGTCGAGCTGCTACGCGCCCCGTCCCCCCGCCGCTCGAATTACTCTGTCTCAACGCGCTGTGGTCGCTGGGGCAAGGCAGCGTGAAAGATGTGCGTGAACTGGTGGCCCCCAGCCGTCCGCTGGCCTACACGACGGTGATGACGGTGCTCGACCGGCTGGCCCGGCGCGGGGTGGTCACCCGGCGCAAGGCTGGCCGCGCGTTTGTCTACGATCCCGCGGTGTCGCGCGACGCCATGCGCCGTCTGGCGCTGCAGGAGTTTCTGGATTCGTATTTCGAGAGTTCCTCGCACGAGCTGTTGCAGTTTCTTGAGGGCGAGTTGCGTGGCGCGCCGCCGGCGCAGGCGGCCGGTGGTCTCGACCCCGTCCTGCTCTAGCTCCGACCGAACCCTTTTGATCGCGGCTATGCGGAACGTGGACGTTCCGCGCAGGCGTAGACGCCTGCCCCACTAATTAAGCCGGCGAAGCCTACTGCGCCGCGGCAATATTGATGTAGAACGGCATACTTAGATCGCCATCCTGAGACACTGTTACCGGCACCTGCTGGCCCAGAACCGAGGCGGCCAACGCGAACTGTATCAGCACATTCCCCGACCCGTCCTGCGCCTGTTGGATGGTGAATACCGGAATGCTCACGCCGCCTTCAGCCACTCCGATGCGGCTGGGAGTCGAGACCACTCCTCGTGCAGTGCCGCTTACAACCAACGTGATGGTGTCGCCTGGCGCCGGGGGCTGGGCCACATCCAAGGGAACTCCCGCGGCCGATAGGATGCTCACGATGGCCGGCGGCGGGGGATCGATCTGCAAGATGATCGAATACGCCTGGACGGCGCCATTCGAGAAGGTCATCACCGCCGGTCCGATGGGCATAGGTCCGTTCGCATTAGTTACCGGAATTACAAAGTTAATCTGCGTTGGCGAAGCGTACAGGATCTGCGCGTTCGCGCCGCCCACGGTCAACGACGGAGCGCCGGTGGAGGCCAGCAGGTTCTGGCCGAACATGTAGGCATTAGCTCCCGGATAAAGGCTGTTCTGCACGGGGTAGAACGCGTTACTGACCGGGAGATTGATGATCGGGAGGCTGGGGCTCGCCGGCACCACCTGGAAGCCGGAAGTTTGCTGATAAACCTGGAAGCCCGAGATCACGCTGGCGACGCTCGACTGCTGCAGGGCGGATGGCGACACAGTGACATTGGCGATGGCATGGGAGATGCCATTTACGGGAGGGAGCACCCATAAGTGCCGCACCGCGACATCGCCAGAGCCAAACCCGAGGGTAGTCATGCCATTCGCGAACTGCATGGTTGAGCTGGTGACATGTACCATGGCCGAAACTCCCTGCGGCAGTTGCAAGATTGATATGTTAGCCTGCGGCGGATTGGCCTGCGGATAGGAGTAAGTGAAGCTACCCGGTGTCTGCGAAACCAGGAAGGTCGAGTTCTGGCCGTCCGGATTATATACGTTGATGGTGGCGATCTGGCTGCTGGCGCCCGGCGGCGGCATCACCGTGACCGACCCGGACTGGCTTGTGGAACCAGATTGGTTGGCGGCGTAAGCCACGGTAACTTGCCCCGGCAGGCTGTCGAAGTAGACCTGGCTACTCGCGCTTAAGCCGGTTCCGTTGATCGTGACAGAGCCATCGGCATTCACGTTTACGGACGTGATTGCGGGCGGCGGATTCTGGACCACCTGGATGGCCTGCGGCAGCACGAAGATATCGTCGGGCAGCGTGAACAACAGATGCTCGGGACCAGCGGCCGGCGTCGAGGGATAGTTGAAGAAGATAGCCATCAGCGACACGTCGAGCGAACCCTGGATATCCTGATAAACGTTGGTTCCGTAATCCGCCAACCAGCCGCCGGGAGCGCCTAGCGCCGCGACACTCTGGACCGCCGTCGAGTTAGTTCCGTATGTAATTCCCGTGCCCCGTGCCACCACCTGCGGAAGCACATTGGGATTACCCGCGTTCAAATAGGCAGGCTGTAAGTAACCAGGCTGGCTCGCCGGATACTGATAAGGAGGGTACCAGTAGGTAGTAACATCGAATACTTCCACAGCCGATCTGGGCTGCACTGAGAAGTTAATACCACTTACACTGGCGCCTTGCGCAATGGGAATGGATGTGAACTGAGAAGAGTCCCGCGTTCCGGGATAGAAAGTGCTCACGAAGGGCGGACTGGCGGGAACCAGGCTATCGTTAATATCCCAGGGGCCGGCGATATTAGCAGTCGCGGGCAGCGGGTGCACGTAAACGTAGTAAGTTCCCGGAGGCAAGCCGTCTATCTCATATGTCCCATCCGGATTAGTCAGGTTACTGACCGCCGATCCGTTGGCCTCGATGGCCACCACGGAAGCCATATGTACGCCCTGGCCGCCCATGGTCACCTGCCCGCTGATGGAACCATATCCGGCCGGGAAACCGCCCGCGGGGTAGAGCAGCGAGACACTGGCGATATCGTCGGCATCGAGCGGCCGGGCGCGGTTAGTAGCCCGCGATACCGCCGTGGACATGGTGGCGGATGTATAAGTGTGCTGTAAGCCGATGGCATGCCCGATCTCGTGAATCAGAGTCAGTAAGAAGGATTCCGAGTAACTTGGCCCCGTATAACCTTCATAACCGTTGGCGGCCGCCCCCGGCAGCGGCACCATGTTGCTGTTCAGGAATATCTGGGAGGACTGGATCGGGACAAATTGGGTTCCGTCCGCTGCGGTGGCTACGGTGTTAACGGGCACCTGCAGTGTGGCATACGCCAGCACTCCCGGCGGGATCTGATCGGTGAATGCCACTTCACCGCCCGGTACGCTTTGGCTCGTGCCGGCGATCTGTAGCCCGCCAAAGGCGACGCGCAGCGCCGAGCTGGGCAGCGCGTTCCAGACCTGTGTGGCATTGCGAATCTGCTGCAGAAGCGAAGGAAAGCTGTCATTCGCCGTAAAACTGCTGGGGCCGGCGTTCGAGACAAAGAAGGTAACCGTGTTGTCCGGGAGCGCGGTCAAATCGAATTTTTCAAAGGCCAGCGAGTACTGCGGCGACGAAGTCAGATAATGGACGTAGTGATAGTAGGCCGCCGACGGGGTCACCGCGATAGCGAGCACGCCCGCTATGGAGGACCATCGCTTGAGCCGCACCAACATTACGTCGTGCCTCCCGCAGCAATGGCCGAGATCAATTGCGAAAGCGGCATGCTGATGGGCTGGCTCTGGACCGCCAGCCCGGTGGCCGGCGCCAACACGGTTTCGGTGGACGGCATCTGCGCGGCGGTCAGATTGCCCGCCGTGCCCAGCAGGTTGAACACGCCTTGTGTGAAGCCCATTGTATAGGTCTGGCCGCGGCTCGATTTCCACAAAAACAGGACGTATTGCTGACCGGTGACCAACTGCGGCACGCCGGGGCAAATCTGCCGCATGCCCTTGGCGGTTCCGCCGGGGACCAGCACATCGATGGTGCTTTGGCTGGGGCCCTTCCACTGGGCCACGACGTTCACCGTATAGTGCGTGTAGATGGAAGAACCGGTGAAGGAGGCCGAAGATGCGGCGACCTGTGCCTGCACGATGGTGGTGGATTTTGAAATCAGGTCATTGAGGCTGAGCAGCTCTAAGGTGGCGCTCCAAGCGGGTGCAGCCCAGAGGGCCAGGCACAGCGCCGCGCGCACGGATTTCAGCACATTGTCGGGGGAGGCAATTGGCATACCGTTACAATTAGTTGATACTAAAAGACTTATTATAGCATGGGCGGAGTCGGCTGGGTTGCCTGGACACGCGCTCGTGGCGGCATGCCCCATCGGGTGATATTCATTTCGTTATATTGATGAGAACCGTCACGCCGCCGTTACTGTCCGGCGCGACCAAGTCCGGCAGGTCGGCTTTCGGCGACTGCCCGTGCAGATTCTCGAATAAGACTTGGCCCAACCCGCCACCCGCTCCCACGGCGAACGGCGCCAAGAATGTGCCATCTCCCTTGCCCAGCGCGATCCCGATACTGCCGTCCGCCGGCAGCACGAGGTCTGGGATTCCATCGCCATTCACATCCCCGATCTGGGCGGGGAGTTCGTCGACAAACGGGAATGGAATGCCCTGCTGGATCAACTTGAGCCCTCCTTTTCCATTGCCGAGGTAAACACTGGCCGTGGCGTTGCCATCTTCGGTAGCTATGGCGTCCAGGTTTCCATCCCTGTTCAGATCGCGTAACATGATCGCAATCGGTCCGCCGCTGTCGGTGATCGTGGTAAGCGTGAAGCCGCCTTCCTGGTCATTCAGCAGAACGTATAGCGCGCCCTTTACGCCCCCGTCAACACTCCATTCCACGCCCACAATGTCAGTCCATCCGTCATTATTCAAGTCCCCAGCGGCGATCCAACTGTAACCAGGGTATGGCGGCGCAGGATTGATGGTCACTGGCGATTGAAAGGTCCCATCGCCGTTCCCCAGAGCCAATTCGTTAGAGGAGTCCGCGAAGTCCGGTTTCCCATCGTGGTTGAAATCGCCCAGCACCATGTTAATGGTGGGGCCGACCGGAATAACGCTCGCCAGCCGGAAGGTGCCGTCTCCGTTGCCCAAGTAGGCGCCTACTCCTCCCAGCCCACTGGCCCCGACCAGCAGATCCGGAATGCCGTCGCCGTTCAAGTCCCCCGTGATCGGGCAGCCCACGCCAGATACCGCAAACGATGGTCCGGTAGCGTAAGGGGCACTGGCGTTTCCGGTGCCCAATAGAACGGTGATCCCTTGCGTGGTGGGAACCGCCAAATCCGGCTTGCCATCACCGTTGAAATCCGCCGCTGCGCCGCAGTTGCCGGCGCCTGGCACCGAAGTCCATTTGCCGTCGATAAACGTGCCGTTGCCTTGGTTGAGCAGCACGGACACGGATTGGTTCAGCCCAGTGACGATGTCGTTCACGCCATTGTTGCGCAGATCCTTCACTACCACGCTGTACCACCCATTGGTGTTCGCCACAGGGTAATTTATCGGCGGCGCGAATTTGTGCTCACCCAAGCCGAGGGAAACATCACCATAGCTGCTGACGAGATCCGGGATATGATCCCCGTTCACGTCGCCGACGGCGACATCGTTGCCGACTAGGGGAGTTTGGGTATGAGTAGGGAAGCTTCCGTGGCCGTCGTTCCAGTAAACGGTGGCGCCCGGCACCACAATGTCGGGATGGCCGTCGCCGTTTACGTCGCCCACGGTGATGTAAACTGGCGAACTGCCGCCATAAAATACCGGCGCCTGAAAGGTGCCGTTGCCGTTACCGAAGAGCACCAGGATTCCGTTCGGGCGGCCGGTTGGCCTGTAGGCCAACGCTAGGTCGAGATTGCCATCTCCGTTGAAGTCGGCCACAGCCAAGTAATAGACAGCCCCAGAGGCCGCAATGGGAGTAAGCGTACCTGGATTAAAGACGCCGCCACCCTTGCCCGCAAACAGCCAAACGCCGCTCTCGCCGGCCACGACAACGTCTGAAATCGCGTCGCCGTTGAAGTCCCCAACCACCGGGCTGATCGTGTAATTGTCGGTGCCCGCTTGATACAAAATGGGCGCTTGGAAGGTGCCATCGCCGTTGCCGAAACAGACGCCGATTCCAGTCGGGGACACCACACCGCGAGGTCCGCCGCTGATAACCAAATCGACCTTGCCATCCCCGTTCAGATCAGCCGGCACTCCACCAGTAATGTAGTTCCACCCTAGGCCTGAGGTAACCGGTGCGCGGAAGGTGCCGTTGCCGTTTCCTACTAAGGCGCTGACCGTCGTCGTCCAATCGACCGCGATGATGTCCGGCATACCGTCCCCGTTGACATCAGCTACGGATACATGCCCACCAGAAGAGGGATAGTCGCGCCGGGCGAAAAACTTTGGTTGCGTGATCGTAGGCGCGGCGAGCGCGCTACAGCACAGAATCGAAAGCAGGACGGCGCTTCTCATCGGCGGTCACCTCCGAGATACTGCCCACTTACGTGGGTCACAGTATGTCCAGTATATACCAGTCTGCAGCGACTTAGACCGGCCAAGCGACGATTCGGCGGAAATCAGAGTGGGCCAGCAGTTCCGGTACCGGCTGATAGCCAGGAAAGGTGACGAGCGCGACCTGGAGGCCCGATCGTCTGGCGTGCTTCATGGCTGGGATGCAGTCGGTGTCGTTTGTTGCCAGCGCAATCAGATCGACAGAGCGATTGGACGAGAGATTCGCCATGTCGATGCCGATCCGCATGTCCACACCTTTCTGTTCGAATTCCGGGTGAAAATCGGCATCTGTTAGCGGTTGGCCCGGAGTGTAAGGGATTCGGTTGTTGTTGATGACAAAGCCGCGAAATTTGAGTACTCCCAACCGTACCGAGAAAAGGTCTTTGTACGAAAGCGTCTTGAGCCAGGCGTCACTTCCCGTGAACGTCGTGCTTTGGCCGGAGACAGGAAGGACGGCGGTACCGTTATACGGCGCGCAATCGTAGTACATGATCCGGTGGATGGTCTCGCCCGCGATGGCGCAGGCCAGTCCGATTTTCTCTATGTAAGCTGGATCGTAAGTTTTCCCCGCATGTCTGGCGTGCACACGGACGTGGCCGCCGTCGAGCATGACCGCGATCTTGCCGGGCATAAAAGTAAAAGGCCCAAAGGGTGGAACCCAATGGGCCTCGTATAGTGCTCGCCTACGAGCGTAGCGGATAGACTGCGATGGCCTTTCGACCACCAAACTGAAGTATGACACAATGGCCGCAATTTCGCAATTGCGACAGTCGGCCGGACCGCCGCACACCTGTATCTCACTTGGTAATGTTGATCAGCACCGTCACGCCGCCGTTACTGTCCGGCGCGACCAAGTCCGGCAGGTCGGCTTTCGGCGACTGCCCGTGCAGATTCTCGAATAAGACTTGGCCCAACCCGCCACCCGCTCCCACGGCGAACGGCGCCAAGAATGTGCCATCTCCCTTGCCCAGCGCGATCCCGATACTGCCGTCCGCCGGCAGCACGAGGTCTGGGATTCCATCGCCATTCACATCCCCGATCTGGGCGGGGAGTTCGTCGACAAACGGGAATGGAATGTTCTGCTGGATCAACTTAAGCCCTCCTTTTCCATTGCCGAGATAAACACTGGCCGTGGCGTTGCCATCTTCGGTAGCTATGGCGTCCAGGTTTCCATCCCTGTTCAGATCGCGTAACATGATCGCAATCGGTCCGCCGCTGTCGGTGATCGTGGTAAGCGTGAAGCCGCCTTCCTGGTCATTCAGCAGAACGTATAGCGCGCCCTTTACGCCCCCGTCAACACTCCATTCCACGCCCACAATGTCAGTCCATCCGTCATTATTCAAGTCCCCAGCGGCGATCCAACTGTAACCAGGGTATGGCGGCGCAGGATTGATGGTCACTGGCGATTGAAAGGTCCCATCGCCGTTCCCCAGAGCCAATTCGTTAGAGGAGTCCGCGAAGTCCGGTTTCCCATCGTGGTTGAAATCGCCCAGCACCATGTTAATGGTGGGGCCGACCGGAATAACGCTCGCCAGCCGGAAGGTGCCGTCTCCGTTGCCCAAGTAGGCGCCTACTCCTCCCAGCCCACTGGCCCCGACCAGCAGATCCGGAATGCCGTCGCCGTTCAAGTCCCCCGTGATCGGGCAGCCCACGCCAGATACCGCAAACGATGGTCCGGTAGCGTAAGGGGCACTGGCGTTTCCGGTGCCCAATAGAACGGTGATCCCTTGCGTGGTGGGAACCGCCAAATCCGGCTTGCCATCACCGTTGAAATCCGCCGCTGCGCCGCAGTTGCCGGCGCCTGGCACCGAAGTCCATTTGCCGTCGATAAACGTGCCGTTGCCTTGGTTGAGCAGCACGGACACGGATTGGTTCAGCCCAGTGACGATGTCGTTCACGCCATTGTTGCGCAGATCCTTTACCACCACGCTGAACCACCCGTTGGTGTTCGCCACAGGATAATTAATCGGCGGCGCGAATTTGTGGTCGCCCAAGCCGAGTGCGACATCGCCGTAGCTGCTCACCAGATCCGGTATGTGATCTCCGTTTACGTCGCCGACAGCGACCTGATTGCCCGTAATGGAGATTTGGGTATGGATCGGAAATCCTCCGTGTCCGTCATTCCAATAGATGGTGGCGCCGGGCACTACGATATCCGGATGGCCGTCGCCGTTTACATCGGCGACCGAGATGAAGATTGGGGAACTGCCGCCATAAAATACCGGAGTCTGAAAGGTACCGTTGCCATTGCCGAAGGACACCAGGATTCCATTCGATTTGCCGGTTGGGCTGTAGGTCAGTGCGAGGTCGAGATTGCCATCTCCGTTAAAGTCTGCCGTAGCAACAGCACGCACCGGCGGAGAATAGGCATCGCCAGAAATGGCCAGGACGAGCATGCCAGAACTAAAAACACCACCCCCTTTGCCAGCGAACAACCAAATGCCGCTGCTGCCTGAAGCGACAACGTCTGGAATGCCGTCACCGTTGAAGTCTCCCACAACCGGGTTCCCAACCGTGACGTCGGTACCCGCTGAATACAAAATTGGCGCTTGGAAGGTCCCATCGCCGTTGCCAAAACAGACGCCGATTCCTGCCCCGGGGCGCAAGCCGGCGGGTCCCCCGCCGATAACCAGATCCACCTTACCATCCCCGTTCAGATCAACCGGTACTCCACCGTTGATAACCTCCCACTGTACGTCCGAGTTAGTAGGTGCCCGAAAAGTGCCGTTGCCATTTCCCAGCAAGACGCTAACGGTGGGAAAACCGCCGACCCCGATGATATCCGGTTTGCCATCGCCGTTGACATCGGCTACGGATACATACACACCTCCAGAGGGATAGTCGCGCCGTGCGAAAAACTTGGGTTGCGTGATAGTGGGTGCGGCGAGCGCGCTACAGCACAGAATTAGCAAAAACCGCGTTTCTCATCGAGCACCCTCCGTGGCTCGGCGCCGCTACGCCGCGATTTCGCGCAGCACTTCCGGATGCAGCTCCGCGACCCGAATCAGCGTCTTGGCCGTCCCACTCGACGCGCGGCGCCCTGCGCCCAGCAGGGCCGCGAACTGCGCCTGCGTCAGGCCGGACTTGAGCCGTGCTCGCGTGATGGGTGAATGCGGCTCGACGGTGGTCCGCTTGCCGCGCCCGGCTTTTATTTCGTTCCCCTTCGAGAACCTCTTGCCAAATGTTACGGCCGGCCTCTCGTTTGTGCAGTCACGTAACCCGCCTGCCGCCGGATTTCGCACCATGAACTCCTGCAGCTTTAAACTCCGGGAAACCGCTTGCTCACGCGCGCGGCTCGGAATTGCGCGCGCGGTTCGGAAGTGCGCGTGCGGCACGGAAAACGCAGTTATGATTTTCTGACGATCAATAAAGGTACCCGCAGCTCGTGGCGCACTGGATTAATAGTATCCCCGAAGATCAGATCTTTCAAGCGGCGGTGGCCGTGCGCTCCCATGATGATCAGGTCAGGGTGGACTTGATTGGCGTACTGCACGATCTGGCGGCCCGGGCGCGGTGAATGCAGGATAGCGGTTTCCACTTCCAGGCCCTCGGCGCGCAACGCCTGGGCGATGCCGTCCAGGTAGTGCTCGCCCGCCTCCACTTCGGCGGTGGACGATAGCGGTCCATAAATCCGGCTGGTCACGCCCTCTTCCACGTGCAGCAGGTACAGCTTGGCGCCGTGCAGTTTGGCCATGGCGGCGGCGTGGCCGACAGCCTGGCGGTCGAGCTCGGTGTGATCGAGCGGAACCAGGATGCGGCGGTATCCGATGGCGGCGGGCGGCTCCGCGCCCGGTTCTGGGATGCTGAGCGATGCGCGCCCGAAGCCGTGCCGCGCCCAGTGGGCGATCAGCGGCTCGAACGAGATCCAGAGCAGCAGGCCGGCGATGCCGGTCCCCACCAGGGTCAGCGGGAACCAGATGATGGGACGGCTGGCGGAAGAACCGAGCAGTTGACCGAGGCCATCGACGAGCAGCCAGATGTTGAGGGCCAGGATCAGCAGGGCCGCGGCCCACGAGAGCCATTGGATCCAGGTCTTATTGGCGAAGGCGCCCATGCGGCGACGGTCGCTGGTGAAGTGAATCAGGGGAATGACGGCGAACGGCAACTGCATGCTGAGGATCACCTGGCTGAGGATGAGCAGTTGGTAAGTGCCCTTGTCGCCGGAAACGTAGATGACGATGGCGGCGGGGATGATGGCGATGGTGCGGGTGATCAGGCGGCGCAGCCAGGGGCGCATGCGGATATTCAGGAAGCCTTCCATCACGATCTGGCCGGCGAGCGTGCCGGTGAGCGTGGAGGACTGGCCGGAACATAGCAGCGCGATGGCGAAGAGGATGCCGGCGAAGGCGGTGCCCAGCAGCGGGACCAGCAGCAGGTGCGCCTGCTGGATTTCGGTGACGACGACGCCGTGGCGGAAGAAGACCGCCGCGGAGAGGATCAGGATGGCCAGGTTCACCAGCAGGGCGGCGTTCAGCGCGACGACGGAATCGACCAGATTGTAGCGGCAGGCACGGCGCTTACCCGCCTCGGTATGTCCGATCTGGCGGGTCTGCACCAGCGCCGAATGCAGGTAGAGATTGTGCGGCATCACGGTGGCGCCCAGCATGCCGATGGCGATATACAGGGTCTGGCCGCTGATGCGGGGAATCACGCCGCGCAGAATGTGCCCGGCGTCGGGCTTGGCGAGAATGATCTCGATACAGAAACAGGCTGCCATTACGGCGATCAGCGCCAGGATGAACGCCTCAATGTAGCGGATGCCGAGGCCCTGGAACCAGAGCAGCAAGAGCGTATCGGCGGCGGTGAGCAGTACGCCGATCAGCAGCGGAATGTGGAACAGCAGATTGAGGGCGATGGCGGCGCCCAGGACTTCGGCCAGGTCGCAGGCGGCGATGGCGATTTCGCAGAGCACCCAGAGGGCGACGGTGACGGGGCGCGGGTAGGTTTCGCGGCAGGCCTGCGCCAGGTCGCGGCCGGAGACGATGCCGAGGCGGGCGCTGAGGGTTTGCAGCAGGATGGCCATCAGGTTGGACATGACGAGCACCCAGATGAGGGTATAGCCGAAGCGCGCGCCGCCTTCGAGGTCGGTGGCCCAATTGCCGGGGTCCATATAGCCGACGCTGACGAGGTAAGCGGGTCCGGCGAAGGCGAACAGGCGGCGCCAGACCGGCATGTCGGCGGTGTCCACAGTGGAGTGGACATCGGCCAGGGAGCGGGAGGCGGGATTCGCGGTGCTAATCACGGTGTCGGGAATGAGCTTAACTATGGTTAACACATGTGCGCGGCAGTGTCAACCTTTAATCTGCGTGCCGATCAATACCCTCATATTTTGGGTTCAAATGGTAATTTTCACTTGACGGGAGGGGCGGCCTACGAGGCCGCCGCAGGCCATGGGCCTGCCCCACTTCCTTGATAGCATGGCCAACAGAGAAAGCGTGAACCCCTGGATGGCTATTTGGGCGGCGATCCACTCGCCATGCTCCTGCATCAGCAGCACATAAGGAAAAGGGACGCAAAGCAGGAGCGCACCATAGCGTAGCGCCTTTGGAACCGGCAGCCGTAGGGCCAGGGCGCAGGCCGGCAGCAGCAGCAGCCCATCGTAGACGTAGGCGTGATGGCTGACGAGCAATCCGCCGGTCACTGCGGCGGTGGCTCCTATGGCGAGTGGGGAACGCCGTGCGACGATCCAGACCGCGGCCAGTGCGAGGAACGCCAGCACGGCCTCGAGAGGGCCCCCATATGGCAGCGCGTGCGTCAGTCCGCAGAGATTGGGCATCTTGGCGGGTGACGGGCTGAAATCGGAAATTGCCGCCAGCCGCAGCAGTCGCGCCGGCCAATCGCGCCCCTCCGCGGCGAACGAAATTGCCAATTGGACCGCGCCGCCCGCACATCCGCCGGCCAATGCGCCCCACCTGCGCCGGGCCAGCAGGAACACCGGAATTCCGAGCGCCAGATGGAACTTGGCGGCGCACAACGAGAAGACCAGGCCAGCCGCGAAATCCCGCTTGGACTGCAACAGGCGGAGTCCCACGGTGATGCAAAACAGAAAGAGCCCGGTATCCTGACCGGTCGAAAGCAGGATGGCCGCCGGGCACGACCAGCACAGCATCATGATGAGATCCTGGCGCCGGCGCACCGGCCAGAGCATCGCAAAACCGATCATCGCGGCCAGGTTGATGGCCATCCAGGCGACCCGCGCATACTGGTATGGCAGCGCTGTCAGGGGCTTGATCAATATCGCATAAACCGGCAAGCGCCCGAAGGGGACGGGGTGTGTTCCGTAGTGCAGCTCCAGTTCCTGTAAGCGATCCCAGTCGTATAGATGGCCGCTGCCGGCCAGTTGCGACCCGCAATAGAACTGGTTAAAGTCGGTGGTACGTTCGAAGAGGCTGAACCCCATCCAAAGGCAGACAGTCGCTCCGATCAGGCAGGTCAGGCGGAACACAGCACTCATTATCCCGGCAAGCACTGGGCTTCCGCATGCTCCCGTTTGTTAACGACAGTGCACGGGGGGATCCGGAATAGGCGGGATTCGAGCCAAACCGATGCGGCTGCGGTGCCGAAGAGCAGGCTCCAGACGGACAGTCCGCTTGTCCCGAGCAGCGGCGCCGGCAGGCGGAGATAGATCAGCCGCCCCACGACCGATACCGCGCCCGCCGCGACGGAAGCGATCCGCGCCGGGTGGCGCCAGGGCTCGCCGGACGCGGCCAGCCCCTGAGCGGCCAGCGCGAAAGGCACGGCCACGAACAGGTCTACCAGTGCGCGCCGCCGATGGGTCCGCCAGCGCGGCGAGGGGGGGCGAAAGGCGGCACGCCAGCCGCTGGAGGCGCGTACGGAAATCGCGGCCCGAAGGTATGCACCAGTCCTACCGCGGGATAAAAGTTGTAGGCCCTCCCGCGGCGCTCACCATGAATGCGGCCAGGATGCGCGACGTCTGCCGGCAGCGTCCGCTCCGGTCCATATTGCCTCCGCTCCGCGTCCTGGTGCGTCCGCTCCGCGTCATGGCAAAAACGATGGCTATCGCCAAAGGAAGCCCTTCGTAAGCAAAATAGCAGACCTTGCGAAGGGCGCCCAGGCGTGCCAAGCGTTGGCCCATGAGGAAGCTCGGCTGGACGCACGGTTGTTCATCAAATGCATATAAAAATAGATCGTAGATCTTTGGGTGCGTGACAGTTGTGGCTGCCATGGAGAAGCCCGAAACGATTGGAAGAGTGGGGAACCAAAGTCAGACTTTCCAGACCCCTAAGCCCAGGAAGGCGAGGGACGCGTCCAGCACTTCCCTGCCCTCGATGACGGCGTCGATCGCCGCAAAAACGGCGCCAAACAACAGCGTGCCAGCCAGGCTCAGGACCTTAAGCCGGGTCCAGAGATAGATGGCGAGCACACCAACAACAGCCTATTTAAGATAGGGTTACGTCGCAATTTGAAAGTGGAGCATTACTCCAGCGAGGAAAGCGAAGAATCCGGCGGCAGCGATCAGCTTGCCTACCAAACGAAGGGGCGCCACTCATTGATGATCGGCAGAATCGGCGCCGGCGATCACCCGCGGTTATCTGACGGTCAAGAAGCTGGCCGAGGACAGCATCAGCAGGGCTACTAGAATGGCGTCGACCACGACCCGCCCCCAGGGAATCGTTTTCCAATGCGTCCTGGTGGCTTGGCTTAGGGTCTCTAGCGCCGACGGCATCTGGTCGAGCCCGTAATCCGCGGCGGTTCCATCGTGCATGGGGGCCTCCTTCCGTATTATGCAGGCGGACAGCCAGCGGCGTCTGTACTGCATTTGGTTAGCTATCGGCCGCGGCAGCAGGAAACCGCCTGGAGTCGAATGCGATACTGGGGTTCTGCAGCGGACATGCACGCCATCGGCATCATAGAGGCCAAGCCAAAATCTGTCAGTCCGGAAACCGTGCTGAAACGAATCGGCGTCGGCGCATTGGTGCTGGTTCCGCTGCTGATTGCCTGGCGCGTCGGATACGATTCGTTTGTAGACCGGGCCATCCATTTCAATATCATTTCGGGAATGGGAATGTGGGGTACGTTCGTGGTGCATATGGCCACGCGCCCCAGCCGTAAAGAGATCGGCGCCACGCTGGCGCTGGGGCTGTGCATCCGCCTGCTCTACGCCGGCGCGACGGGTGACAGCGGTTATTCGGGCGGGGTCTGGATCGCCGCGGGCACGTACCTGGGACTGGCGAGTATCATGGTGCTGCTGATCGAGGCGATGCGGGTGAAGACCGCGCGGCGTGTCTTGCTCTTGCGCACTCTGGGCGTGATTGCCGCATTCAACTACCTGGGATTTTGTGCGATTTTTCTCCTATCATTTACCAAACTCGCGCTGCCGCATAAACTGGACTATTTCCTGTACGCGTTTGACGGATCGCTCGGGTTTGAGCCTAGCTTTGTGGCCGGCAAGCTGGTGCGGGCGGTGCCGCCGCTCGATTGGCTGACCGCAATGGTCTATAACGGCCTGGGCTTGTGGTTCTGCATCGTTTATGCCGCGCATACCGGGGCACATGGCAAACACCGGATCAACATCCTGATTCTTCTGATCGCCGATGTTTTTGTCGGCGTGGCGCTCTACTTCGTTTTTCCGGCGGCCGGTCCGAGGTACGCATTTCCCGCGTTCCCGAATCTGCCCGCGGGGGTGCGCGCCGGAGCCGTTCGATTTGAAGGCATTCCCAACGCCATGCCGTCTCTGCATATGGCCGGCACGCTCATGGTTTTTTGGCTGTCGCGTCCATGGCCGCGCCTGCGGATGTTCACGGGCGGAATTTGTGCTGTGACCGCGCTGGCTACCATGAGCATGGGTGAGCACTACTTTATCGATTTAGTGGTTGCGGTACCTTATTCGCTGGCTATTTTTGCGCTGGCGGCAAATGCGCCCGATCGGAGATTCCCACTGGCGGTGGGTGCAGGGATGGTTTTCATCTGGCTGGCCGTGCTGCGGTATGGGAATTTGCATGCGGCGGTTTCGTGGGGGCTGGTGATTGTGACGCTGGCGATATGTTTGAAGGTGCAGCGGCGATTTGCCGGCGGGATTTGGGATTTGGCGGAGGCGGGCTGAGGGCCTGCCTAACGGAGCAGCATGCTGGACGCAATTGCCATGAAACCTAAGAGCAGCAGCGCATCTACACCCAACCGCTTCCACTGAATCGATTTCGTCATGGCGAATTATCCTCCGCCGAGAACTGTGGGGCGGAGCGTAGTTCCGGCGCGTAGAGACGCCACACAGATACGTGTGCTCGACGGCGCGCAGAGATCGATGTTGTATAAAGGCAGATCTCGCGTTTTCACCACATACCCGCCGGTCTGGATGCTCCAGGATTCGTCGTACCGGGAGACCACAAACCGGTTCTCCTGATTGGCGCGCACACGGAACTGAGCCGTGGATGGCTCATAGTTGGCGTAGCTGAAACACCGGCCCACACAAATGCGGTCGACCAGGTGCGCCAGCGGGTTTACGCGGCTGGCTGGATCCGCCAGCACGCTCACCACGCGTTGGCCGGGCGGGAGTTGCTCCACGGCCTGCTCCATTTGCGTTTCCACCGCGTTGAGCGCGCGCTCGTCACGATACGACAAAGCCGAAGAATACCAGCGCAATCGCCGCCATGGCTGCCGACCAGCGGTTTGGGCAGCCGCACCGCAGCGGCCAGCGCGCAGAATAACACTGCGCCGGCCAGGGACATGCGCTCAGCCAGGAACATCAGCCCGTGGCGGAAGCCGGGCAACAGCACGCCATCCGGCAGCAGCACCATCGCCGCGGCGCTCAGCAGGCAGAGTTGAAAGCGGGTGTCGAGCACCGTGCGCAGGGCGCCGCGGCTGGCGATGATGCGTTCGAAGCACACCACCCACACGGCCAGTACGGCAATGGCAATGCCGATGTAGCTTCGCCCATAGATCCAAACCTGGTCCGCTCCGGTCATGGCCATGAACTGGCTTGGCCCCCGGCTGGTGGCGAAGTTCGACCCAAGAATCGCTCCTGCGAGGGCCAGTGCCACCATGGCCGCAGCCAGGAGCCACAAACGCCGCCGCGGCGCCAGAGCTTGCGCGGCACGCCCGTAAACGAGCACGCCCAGAGCCCAGAGCACCGGCAAGGCGTGCGCTACAAATGCGAGAGCCAACAGGGCTGCCGCGCCGGCCATCGCCCAACGCTCCCGGCGGCGAAAAGACGCCAGCGCGCCGAAACACAGGCCCAGCGATATATAAAAGTTAAACAGGCCCATGTGGAAGACCCAGCCATACGCCAACATGGCCAGGCAAGGCGCCCAGCGCCAGGGCGCCGTAGCGGGCCGGACGCGCGAGCTGGACCACACGTAGACAAACGCGCCCCAAAAGAAGATCAGCACGGCCAGCGAGACCGCGATGCGCTCCGCCGCGGCCGGGCCCCACGCGCGCATCAGGCCGCTGAGCATCAAGTCGAATAAAACGTTGTTGGATTGCGCGGCCAGGGTCAGCCCGGGCGCTTGCCCGCGGGCGATCAATTGGGCCAGCCAGGCGTTGTAAAGGTGACTCGACAGATCGCCGGCCTGGATGCGCGGCTGCCAGAAACAGGGCACCAACAGCAGCCCGGACAGGCCGATTACGCAACTGGACGGCCGAACACTCGCATTCACACCCGTTCTCTCCGCAACCCTCGCAGCTCCATTATGAGTTCAAAGCGGGCCTCTACGGAATCCGGCTTTTCGCCTATTTGCTGAATATTTTCCTCTGCTATTCCTTCTAAGCCTCCGGCCATCGTGAGGTAAGCGATGCGCGACGGCTCGATCTGCATGATGCGGCAGCAGGTGGCGTCCACCGCAATGGGGTCGTGCCCGGTTACGATGACGCCCGCGGGCTTGGGCTGTCCTTGTATAGGCCCGTTGCCGTCCATACCCACGATTCCGTCCACAATGGCGAAGTGCCGGGGAAACAGCGAATGCAAGTCGGCGATCGACTGGTGGATGCCGGCCCAGTGCAGCACGTTCTTAGGCCACCCGTAGACTCCGCCGGGAACGATGCCGAACAGGTTTTTCATGGACAGGGTGGCGCCGGCCCAATGGTGCGTTTTCATCTTGGGCATGGAGACCAGCAGATCGGTCGAAAGCACCGTATGCGGCAGGTAAAGCGAGCGCAGGCGGGACACTGGATGCGGCAATTCCACGGGCGATACTTCGTCCAGATTCAGGTCCGTAAACAGGTCTTCGAAATGGGGAATGGTGCGGAAGTATCCGGCGGCGTCGGCCAGGTCGAGCGTGCCGCGGCGATGGCCGGGGCCCTCGGCGATGGCCACCGATGCGCCCAGCGCGCGGAAGGCTTCGAGCGCCGCATGCACCAGCATGGGGTGTGTGTTGATGGTGCTTTCGGGCTCGAACTCCACCAGGTTGGGCTTCAGCAGCACGCGGCGTCCGCGCACGTTAAGCTGGTGCGCGGCCAGCACCCGGCGCATGGTGTCGTAAAGATCCTGCGAGTAGGCAGCGGCACGCGTGATATTGACCAGCGCACGAGGGCGCGGCGTGCGCGCACGGCTGCAGGCGGCCAGACCCAGCGCCGCCGGAGCGAGCGTGGTTCCGAGGAGAAAATCGCGGCGGCTAGACGGCATGGGCCTCCCGATAAGGCTGCACGGCGGGCAGAGCTGCGACCGCTACATAACCCAGAAAAGCGAGTATGGCCAGCCGGGTGATATCGCCGGCAGGGTGACCGGCCAGCACCGCCAGTCCCGAGAGTGGCGCCAGCAGCCAGCCCAGCAGCAGCAGACCCGCACCGCGGGCGGTGGGCAGCACGATGAGCAATGCAGGCAGCATTAGCGCGCAATCCTGCATATATGCATGCCGGCTGACGAGCAAGCCGCCGGCTAGAACTGCCGCCAGACCAGTGGGAAAATCCGCGCGCGCGATCACGAAGAGCACTGCCGCGCCTACGCCCAAGGCGGCCAGGATCTCGAGAGCGTTGGCATGCGGCCAGGCGGTGAACAGGCCGTGCAGATTGGGCATAATGGCGGCGTGTGTCTGCGCCACGGACTCTTCAGCCGCCAAGGTCGCGGCGTATTCGAGCGGCCAATGCCACCCCGCCACGGCGAACGAGATCGCCAACAGGGCCGCGGCACCGGCTACAAAGCCCTGCCACAATCGATGCCGCCAGAGCAGCAGGGGCAGGAACAGGAACAAGTGAAATTTGGCCGCGCATAACGCCAGCACCAGTCCGGTGAGAAACGGGCGCGTGCGGCGAATGCGCAGCGCAATCGAGATCCACAGTAACAGCAGCAACAGGTCCTGGCCATTACTCAGCGCCACGATGACGCCGCCGGACCAGCAGCACGCCAGCGCAGCGGCGCGGCGGTCGGGCCACAGCCAGACGAATCCGATCACTGCGCCGGTCAGCAGGGCAGCCCACAAGGGCCAAGCCACCTGATAAGGAAGCTGCGCCAGGGGCCAGAAGACCAGCGCCAGGAATGGCAGGCGGGTGTCCAAAAGATCCGGATGTATGCTTCCGGAAACAGCGCGCTCCGCCTCCAGGACTTGCGTAGCGTTGTAAAGTTGGCGGCGCGCCATGAGTTGGCCGGAGACATAGGAAACCTGGAAGTCGTTATCGCCGCGCTTCACGCGTTCCCAGATGGGCGGCAGGAAAAGCGTCGCCGCCACCGCCAGGCCGGCGGCAGCACAAGCTACCGTTTGCCAACTCCTTATCATTTGCCTATTCCAGTGCCTATTCCAGAAAGACGTTGCGGCCCTGCTCGGCCGCGGCCGCGAGCAGAGTCAACACGGTGTCCGGCAAGGTGCGGCAAGGCATGCAAAAAATGGGAGCAGCGGCCGGAACTTGCTGGTGAGCCAGCAAGCCGAGCCGTAACCAGGCGGCTCCGCCCGAGGACCGTTGCTCCCGTAAAAAACGCTGTGCCAGGCGAAAGCTATCTCCCAGCTTCGCCGCGTCCGTACCGGCCAACGCCAACAGAGCCTGCCCGGTGGTCTCCGGGTAGGAATCCGAGTTGTACCCCAGAGAGCGCGCCGCGCCGTGATTCCATCCACCATCGGCGCACCGTCGTGCCAGCAGGAAAGCCTGCGCGCGAGCGATGCGTTCCCGCAAGTCGCGCGAAGGCTGCCGCCGGCAGCACGCCTGCAATGCCAGAATTCCGAGACAGGTGGGGGTGACCCACGCGGCCGTGCCAGGAAACCAGGGCCAGCCGTCCAGACCCTGCGCATCTGGAAACTTGCCCTCGCGCAAAAACCAGCCCCAGCGGTAAATCGCCGAAGATTCCTTGCCGCTTAAACCGGTGAGCCACTGGACGGCGCGCGCGTGCCTGGCGGGCCCAATGGATTCCGGGGGCAGCAGAGCTACCAAGGCCGTCACCCAGGTGCTGCGATCGACGGAGCGCCGGGGTTTCCATCCGCCGTCCGCACCCTGCACCGATTCGAGCCAGGCGAGCGCATCCGGTTTCCGCGGCGCGGTGGTGCGGGTTGCCTGGCAGGCCAGCAACGCATAGACCGTGGGTTCGGTCCACGAGCCGCCTTTGTGATACGGCCAGCCTCCATCCGAATTTTGAGACGCGCGGATCGTTTCGAGCGCGCCGTGATCGATTTCCAAAACAGGTAACCTCTTAGTCCGCCACCACAACGGGGCTGAAGCCCCGTGCCGGCTAAAGCCCGCCCTCCAAAAGCAGCGAGCACGCTGCGAAGATTTGAGGCAGTTGTAAAAGGCGCGGCGGCGCTACGGGTAAGCGCCGCGCCGCGCCACATGCCTTGCGAGCCAATAACTACAGGGGGCAACTACCGTACAACTTTGCGGCGCCGGCGGCGCTGCAAGAGCAGCAATAGGACTACGCCAGCCGCAACCCAGATCAGAACCTGCATCATGGTGCTATTCATGACCTTGTCTCCTTTCTTAAGAGTGACTCGAACTTCAAAACTTGTTTGCTTCGGCCGCTTTCCGGCTTACGAGAAGCCTTTCATCAGCGGCAGCAGATACTTCACGACACCCAACACACCGGGCCCGGCGCACACCAGCATCATGGCCGGCAGAATAAAGAAAAAAATGGGAAAAACCAGTTTCACGCCGACCTTAGCGGCGCGTTCCTCGGCCTCCTGGCGGCGGCGCACGCGCAGGTGATCGGAATGTTGGCGCAGCGACTCCGCGACGCTGGTGCCGAAGCGGTCGTTCTGAATCAGGATCGCGGTCAGTTTGCGCAACTCCGGTTCGCCGGAGCGCTCGCCCAGGTTCTTCAACGCGTCCGCGCGCCGCTTACCCGCCCGGATCTCGAGATTCGTCAGCATGAACTCTTCGGTGAGTTCGCGGTGCGCATTGCGCAATTCCGTGGCGACATATTGGATAGCCTGGTCCAGGCCCAGGCCGGCTTCCACCGCGATCACCATCAGGTCCAGGGCGTCGGGCAGCGCCAGCCGCAAAATGGTCAAGCGCTTCTTGATGCGCTTTTCCAGCATGAAATTCGGCCCGATCCATCCGCCCAGCGCCATGGCCGCCGGAAATACGATGTGCAGCGACGGATTAGCGCTTATGGAATTGCGCAGGAGAAGTCCCATCAGTCCGAAGATCACCGTGGCCAGCAGGCGGATGCCGTAATAGACCTTCACGGCGTTGTCGGAACGGTAGCCGGCATGCGTCAACATGGTGCGGGTGACCGAGCTGTCGTCGGAGGACACCGGCATCAACTCGCCGACCTTCTGAATGAACTTGAACTCCCGCGCCTTGCGCACTTCGGCGTCTTCCTGGTTACCGGCCGTGGGGGCCTCGATTACCGGCTCGCCGAGCTGTTCGTAGACCTGGCCGGGCTTGGCGTAACGCTGATAGCCGAAAACGCCGATGGCTCCCATCACCAGCAAGAAGAACGCGACAATCGCATAAATGGGCATGGGTTATACCTTGATCTTGATGATGCGCCGGATGAAATAATTGCCCAGCAGCACGGATACGCCCGCGCCTATGATCAGATACTTCCCATCCGGGTCCTTGGCCATTCCCTGCAGATACCCGGGTGCCACCGCCAGCAGCAGAAAGGCCGTCACCACAGGCAGGATGGTCAGGATCAAGCCGGTCAACCGTCCGTGCGCGCTGGCCGCTTTCACTTCTCCTTTCAAGCGAAACCGCTCGCGGATGACATGCGCCAGGCGGCCCAGAATCTCGTTGAGATTGCCGCCCGTCTGGCGCTGCAGCATCACCGTGGAGGTGAAGAATTTAAAATCGAGCAGCGGCACGCGCGTAGTCAGGTTATTCAGGGCGGCGCCCATAGGAGCGCCCAGGTTGATTTCGTTGAAGACCGTGCGCAGTTCGGTGGAGAGCGGTTCGGGCACGTGCTCGCCTACCATGGAGAGGCTGATCATGAAGGCGTGGCCGGCTCGCACTGAACGGGCCATGAAGTCGAGCGCTTCCGGGAACTGCTCCTCAAGGGCATCCAACCGCTTACTCCGCTTCTTGCGCACGAAAAAATAGGGAATTGACGCGGTGGCAATCGCCAGCGGCAACGCAGTTAGAAATCCGTTCACCAGGACTGGAAAACGCAGTCCAACGAGAAGTCCGGGCAGGGCCGCGGCCGCGCTCGCCATGAACAGCGTGGAGGGCGTCCAACTGAGCCCCGATTGCTTGAGCGTGGTTTGCAGATGACTCGACAGGTTCATCGAATGCAGCAGTTTAGCGAAGCCGGCGACTTCCGGCTGAATGTCCCTCAAAAGCTTGGTTACCGGCAACGGGCGGGCGCCCGCGACGGTCTGCAGCATATCTTTGACGATCTTTTGCCGGTGCTGCTGGCTGTACAGAAAGCCGAACACGGCAATGGCCATGACGATGGCGAAGACCAGAAGAAAGATGCCTGCCATCAGAAGTGACATATGCTAATTGATCTCCACGATCGTCTGAAACAGCGAGGCCGGGAGTTGGATGCCGCACGCCTTGATGCGCTCGTAAGCGCGCGGGCGAATGCCGGTGGCGCGGAAACGTCCGGTGACATGGCCATCTTCGGCCACGCCGCTTTTCTCGAATAGAAAGATATCCTGCAACGTGATGGTGTCCACTTCCATACCGGTCACTTCGGTCAAGTGCGTGACGCGGCGGGTGCCATCGCTGAAGCGTGACACCTGCACCACCAGGTCGATGGCGGCGGATATCTGCTGGCGGATGGCGCGTACACCCATATTGGAGTTGCCCATGCCCACCATCACTTCCAGGCGCGACATGGCGTCGCGCGGGTTGTTGGAGTGGACCGTGGTCAGCGAGCCATCGTGACCCGTGTTCATGGCCTGCAGCATGTCCAGCGCTTCCTCGCCGCGGCACTCACCGACGATGATGCGGTCGGGACGCATACGAAGGGCGTTGATGACCAGGTCGCGGATGCGCACAGCGCCCTGCCCTTCCACATTGGGCGGGCGGGTTTCCATGCGCGCCACGTGCGTCTGCTGCAAGCGCAGCTCGGCCGCGTCTTCGATGGTGACGATGCGCTCGTCTTCCGGGATATAGCTCGAGAGCACATTCAGCAGGGTGGTTTTTCCGGCGCCGGTGCCGCCGCAGATCAGAATGTTCAGGCGTGCGCGCACGGCCGCGCGCAGCATCTCCAGCATGCCGTCGGTAAGCGTGAGGCGCGCCACCAGGTCTTTGCCGTGCATCAGGCTCTTGCCGAATCGCCGGATGGAAAGCAGCGGTCCATCCACCGCAATGGGGGGAATAGCCGCGTTCACGCGCGAGCCATCCGGAAGGCGGGCATCCACCAGGGGCGAGGATTCGTCTACGCGCCGCCCGACCCGGGAAACGATCTTCTCGATGATCCGCAGCAGGTGCGCGTTATCCTTGAATTCCACCGGCGTGCGGAACAGTTTGCCGTTGCGCTCGATGTAGACCAGACGCGGCGTGGTCACCAGAATGTCCGATACCGTGGGGTCCTGCAGCAAAGGCTCCAGCGGACCGAGTCCGAAGACCTCGTCCAGAACCTCTTCCACCACGCGCTCTTTTTCGAGCAGGCTGAGCGGTGTTTTCTCTTCTTCGAGCAGCTTGGCGACCGCGCCACGTACTTCCGTGCGGACGCGCTCGCCGCCCAGAGTCGCCAGTGCTTCCAGGTTGATGCGGTCCAGCAGCTTGCGGTGAATCGCGAATTTCAACTCCTGGTGTTCCAGGGCGGCGCGATCCTGCGTGAACAGCCGGCTGACCCAGCCCGCTTCCTTTTCACCGTTTTTCGTTAGCGATCCGTTTATGGTCGTAGCCACTTTTATTAAGCTCCCAGCGGGTCCTGGAGGACCCGCGCAGACCTGGAGGTCCGCCCCACATTAGCCGAACAAACTGAACTTCTTCTTCTTGGGCTGCTGATCCACGCCCGCCATGCGCATAGCCAATTCCCGGATCTGTTTCCCCAGGACGCTGCGTTCCGGCAGCAGTTTGCCGAGTGAATAGCACTCGTGCAACTCCGGATAACTGCTGGGCAGCACCGCGTACACGGGCAATCCCAAAATCTTCTCGATCTCGCCGGGGGCCAGCTCCGATCGTTTCGGCACGCGGTTCAGAATCAGTTTCAGGCGGTCCCTGCCGTAACCCGCGTCCATCAGGATTTGCAGTACCTGTTTAGCCTGGTGCAGCGCCGGGACCTCCAGCGTGCTTACCAGGTAAGCCTCATCCATCTCTTCCAGGGCCGCTACGCCCACCCGCGTCAGGCTGCGCCCCAGGTCGATGAGGGTGAAGTCGTAACAGGACCTCAGGAAGCTGAACAGTTGCCGCAACTGCTCCTGCCGCGGATAGGTTTTGTCGGCGGTGGCGGCCGGCGCGGCGATGATCTCGACGCCCGGAATGCCGTTCGATACCAGCGCCTTCCAGTAGCTCACATCCATGCGGTGCAGGTTGTTGACGGCGTCCAGGATGGAGTAGCCGGGCTTGGCTTTGGTCAGAAAGCCAATCAGCCCGGCGTCCAGATCCAGATCCGCCAGCAAAACCTTCTGGCCGCTGCGCCCCAGCTCCACGGCCAGGTGGCACACCAGCGTAGTGGCGCCGCAGCCGCCCTTCGAAGAAAAGAAGCCCACGGTGCGGCCGCCCCAACGCATGCCGCTGTGGCGCCGTCCGTCGGTAGCGCGGCGTTCCAGCGCGCCGCGCAGGGACGACTCGATCGGCGGATAAACATACTCGTTTACGCCGGCACGCATGGCGCTCAGGATGGCGTCCGGATCGGGCGAAATGTGCAGAGCCACGATGGTGGCATCCGGCGCCTTAGCCCGGATCATGGGAACCAGTTCGCTCAAAGGCTCCTTGGCCAAGGCCACGTCCAGCAGCACGACCTCCGGACGCAGGCGTTCCAGCCGCTCCAAAAAGGAGCCGATGGTGGACATGTCCTGATGCTCGATGACCGGGCGCAAGGGCAAGTTCGGCAAGCAGCTCTGAACTTCGTCCCAGAGCTGCTTGGTTTCGATTGCCAGGCCTAGCGTCAGCGAATACATGGCTCAGTGCCCTGATCCCGATCCCGAAGCAGCGGGCGCGGGGGCGGTCGCGCCGGGTGGCGCACTTGCGGCTGGGGGTGCGGGTGTCCCGGGGCCGGCCTGCCCGCCCGCCGGATTCATCATCAGCGGCAGCAGCAGAGTCGGCTGTCCGCTGCCGGGCACCGGTCCTTGCTCCTTCTGCTGTATTTGCTGCAACTCCTCGAGCGGCAGGGTTTCGCGCTGCGGTTTTACCGGCACCGGGCCGGTGACATCTACACCGGGATTGCGCGGCGCTTCCTTCAGCGTGTCCTTCAGGAACGGCTTGATCATGGGCACGTCCGGCCGCGGCTGTCCGGCCGGAATGGGCCGCACCAGTTCCGGCGTCACCATGATGAGCAGCTCTTCGTTGCTCTTGGTACGCGTGCGGCTCTGGAACAGCTTGCCCAGCAGCGGAATGTCTCCCAAAGCCGGAATCTTGTCGATGGTCTCGTTGAAGGTGTTGTTCAGCAATCCTGCGATGGCGAAGCTCTGGCCGTTATCCAGCTCGATCTCGGTTTGCACCTTGCGCGTGTCGAGCGCGGGAACTGTAAATCCATTCAGCACGATTCCATTCGAGTAATCGAGCGTGCTGACTTCGGGCGCTACCTGCAGACGGATGGTGCCGCGCGGCGTGATGGTGGGCAGGAAATTCAACTTCACGCCGAATTCCCGGAATTGGATGGTGACCGCGCCGACGTTCGCTCCGCCTTGCACCACCGGGACCGGAAACTCGCCGCCCGAAATAAAGCTGGCCGCCTTGCCGTTCATAGCCAGCACGTTCGGCTCCGCCAGCATCTGCAGCAGGTTCTTGGCTTCCAGCGCTTCGATCAAGGCGCCCAGATTCAGGTCCGAGCGGTACAGAAAAATATTCAGGGCATTCGATATGGTGGCGGAGACCGGCGAGCCGGGACTGGGAACCAACACGTTTGCGGGCGGAAACTGCTGCGTGGTGACTGTGCCGAGGGTATTGGCAGCACCCGTACTGAAGACGTTTAAGCCGAGCTGCGAACTGGCACTGCGATCCACATCGGCGAAGCGTACTTTCAGCAGGATCTGCGGCTCCTCAGCAGGCGTAACCACATGCAAAAGGTTGACTACCTTTCCCAGCGTGGCGGCGATGGCCGCGGCGCGATCGGCGCTCACCATGTCCTTGGCCGTGCCATGCAGGAATACAGTATCGCCCTCCAGATATACGCTGACGTCCTGGGCCGGCAACTCGCGCGCCAGTTGACCGCGCACATTATCCAGCCGGCTATTGCTGGGCCGCACCGTCAGGTCGAACAGCAGTCGCGGTCCGCCCTGCTGCCAGATGACCAGCGATGTTTCGCCCGCCATCTTTCCGTTGATCAACACCTCGCGCGGATTCACCGCGACGGCCTCGGCCAGATCGCCGTTGGCCAGTGAAATGCGCTGGATGTTCATGGAATTGTCGAGCACCAGCGACTTGCCCACGGTCACCACCAGGGGCGTATTCTGGGATTGCAATTCCACGGCGGAGAGGGCGCCGGCTCCCGCCAATATTGCGATTAAGCTACGCGTCACGGCCTGATGATGAAGCATGCGTTCGCGTGACACGTTATTTAACCTCCGGCGTAGTGTCGAATTTCGTTTCGGTCTTGCGGTTGCCGTTGATGACTTCCATGACGAAGGTCTGGCGCATGGGCGGCGCTGGTTTCACTTCCGGCGCGGGCGGCGGCGGCACCGGTTTAGCCGCCACCTTCACGTATACCTTTTGCGGATCGGGCCGCTTCTTGGGCCCGTTGATGGCGAACAGTTCCACCACCGCCGTGCCGGGCGTCTTGGCCACTTGCGTATCCAGCGGATTCCGCAGCACCAACTGGATGGTGGTCTGGTTGCTCGCCAGGCTGAGCATCTCGGCCTGCTCGGGCGTGACCAGCAGGTTCACCACACCCACCCCCAGCGGCTTGCCTTCGTTGTCCTTTTTGAAATCCTGTCCAGCGGAAAGCACTTCGATATTCTGCAGCAGCGTGCGTGTCAGGCTGCCTTGCATTGCCGCGCCCTGACCCGGCGGGCTGCCGGAGATGAGCACGTCCACACGCATGCCGGGCACTACGAATCCGGCCACGCCTACCACGTCGTTGACGCGCACGGCCACCGCGCGCATACCCGAGGGGATCATGGCTGCCAGGCCGCCGCCCGCACCTTTGGGAGCCAGCCGGTTTTCGAGGATGGGTTCGCCTTCGTATATGGTGGTGGTGACGCCGCGCCCGATGATGTCTTCCCGCTTCAGCACCGCGTTAGGCGGCAGCGTGCCGGACCAGGGGGCGTCTTTCACGTCGGGATCTTTGATGATGACGCCCAGTTCCAGGTTCTTGGCCGCTATCAGCGCCTTGGCCGTAGGCGCGGCTTGCGCGGTCGGATGGTTGACCGTCAATCTATACAGCAGCAGACTGGCGCAGCCGGCCACCAGGAATGCGAATACCAATACCGAGATTAATCGCTGGTTCATCTATTTCCTCAATTCGTTTTTTCATTGTTATTCCGGCCGCGGGAGCTCACGCCCGCGCCTACCGATTCTCTCGAGCGGCGCCACAGTTCAAGCGGCAGGAGCGCCCCGGTAAAGGCGCTCCTGACGCCGTTTTGCTTCTAGCTGCCGGCCGAAGCGGCGCTGGCCGCTTGGCTCAAGCTGATGTTGGTCGTGCTCCAGATCTTGCTGATGCTGGTGCCCGAGCTGATAAAAAGGGCCGCCGATGCCAGGGCCACGAAAGCCATAAGCAGCGTATACTCGATCAGGTCCTGGCCTTGATCGTCGTTCCACAGGTTGCGCAATAACGTCGTCATTGTTCGTTCTTTCTCCTAGGTTTTGGTTTTGGTGATCGTCCGATCACTGGGTTGTTTACTCGTGATCTCACGATCACGATCCTTCCCGCCAAGATCAGCGGCGGAAACTGGGGAGCCTCCCGTACGAGCGGCCGTACGGAAAACAATGGCATCGCCGTCGTCGTAGACGACATGCCATCGGCTGGATTCCTTGAGTGCGCCGGCCAGCGGCGCATCGGTGGGCAGTAGCACGGTGTCCACACCGTATTTATCCAAATGCTGCTGCCAGTTGTACTTGACACTTACAATCTCGAGGTATTGGTCCACGAATTTCGAACCATAGAAATCGCTGCGGCCATCGATAAAGACCTGGCTCTGGGGATACAGGTTATAGATCAGAAAATCGCCCCACTGGTCCGACGTGAAGATGCGGCTGTGGGCCGCCGAGCCGCCCAGACTCTCGAGCGCCTTGGCCGGAAACTCCTTGGCGTCGAACCGCGCGCGGAAATTCGCCGGCGGCGCGGGGGCGTACAGGATGGCGGTGACCAGCGCGACGGCGGCGGCGCTCAACAGGTGCGTGCGCCAGGCGCCTTCCAAGCTGCCGAGGGACTCGCCCATGCCGGCGAGCGCTTTTGCCAGGTTGCGCAGCCATTGGGACACCGGCGCATCCTCCAGCATTTTGAACCATTCCGTGACTGCCAGCGCCAGTACCGGCGCGGCGACGATCCCGAAAATCGGAATATTGCGCGATGCGATCAGGCCGATATGCGCAAAAAACACCAGCAGCAGGCACTCGGTGAAACGCATCCGCCGCAGATGCCACAGGCAAGCCCCGCCGCCCACCAGCAGCAGGATTTCGAAATAGCGCGCGGCCGGATTCTGGAAACTGATGGGCAGCATCTCCTGAATGTGCTCGCGCTGGAAAGAATCCGTCAGGTAGCTCCAGATATGTACGTGCAGATGGTAGGTATATGGTCCGATCAGGCTGGCCGCCAGGCAGGCCAGCGCACAGACCCCGTACGGCAACATCCGCCGGATGGCCGGCATCCAGGCGCCCGGCCGGCCGTCGCACAGCCCGCTGGCCAGTTCACCGGCGCCATACAACCCCAGCAGGACGATGCCGATAAACCATCCGCCGTGCAAATTGGTCCAGAGCACGGTCAGCACCGGCAGGCACCACAGCAAGCGCGCACTTTGGTTTTCCCGTACCCGCTCCCGTACCCGCTCGATGATGGTGTAGAACACGGCCGTAAACAGCAGAGTGAACAGGTGCGGCCGCGCCAGAAAATGAATGGAAGAGCTGGCCACGGCCAGAAAAGTGAGCGCCATGGCGATCAGCGGATTGCCCGACTTGCGGAACGCCAGGCGGAAAACCAGCGCGGAAGTCAGCGAGATGACCAGGGCGCTGGCCACCACCACCGCGGCCATACCCCAGTGCTGGTGCAGCCAGGCGAAGATCACATCCCACAGCCACTCCCAGGCAAACCACGGCTGTCCGGTTTTGGTATATGAAAACAGATCCGTGTGGGGCACGCGTCCGTGGCTCAGGATCCACTCGCCCGTACGCACGTGCCACCCGGTGTCGCCATCGCCCAGCAGGGTTTTGGCGCCGCGCATGCCTTCGAAAATAAAAATGAGGGGCATTAGAAATGCGAAATCCGTCATGGAAGGCAGAAACCGGAGCACCGGACTGGTTTTGGTATTCGACATGGCTGCTCTAGAACATCCGTGTACGCCCGTTGAAGCTTACCGGTTCACGGCGCACCTGCTCTTCCTGCGCCACGCGGAAATCCATGGCGTGAATTCTTAGTCCGACCCAGGTAAAAGTGGCAGCCGGCTCCGCGTGCACGCGGGCCACGGTGGTTTGGCAACGGATGCAGCGCCGCTCGAAACCCTCCTGTTCCGGCAGCTCTACCTCGACGATCAGCATCTCTCCCACGTTCGGAAGACGGCCGCCGGCATGTTCCCACCGCAACAGCATGCCGTCACGGCTGATGTTCTCCGTAAGCATGGTGCTGCGTTCTCCGCCTTCCAGCCAAATCACCCGGCATGCCAGCCGTACCGCGACGCGGGTGCTGCCGCGGCGATTCATTCTCGAAATGCTTTCCGGGTACACGATGCGACTTTAGATCGCCACACGGCAACTCGCAATACCGTAAATAGGAGATAACTATCTGTTTTCCGAAGTTAATATGCCGAAGCGGCCTAAATAGGCGCTTACGGGCACTTCTGGAAGCGGCATTAGCGGCACAAATTAACGATCGTTAGGGTACGCCGGCGGAATTACGCGCCGCATTCTAATTCGGAGGGTGTCTGCAAATGGATCAAGAAATCGGGCCAAACGTCGATTCAGCAGCGCTTCCGGGCCGGTTTGTGCCGCTATTTGCGGAGTGTAATAAAAATCTCAGTTTTTTTTACAAATTCAATTGACAATCGGCCAACCAAACGTAACAATTCAATATCAGGTACCCCCAACAAGGTGTCGTCCCCCGGTGCCCCTTGACCGGTGGAAATCTAAGGGAGAGCGGCCGCAAGGTCGAAGAGGCGGTATGACGCGCGTCTATCTATATAGCGATCAACCCATCCTGGCCAAAGGTTTGGAAGCGGTTCTGATGGCTACGGGGCGTTTTCAATTAGAGAGTTCGTACTCTGGAATACCGGAGTTGGTGGAACGGTTGCAAACCGAGGCCCCCGATATCCTTCTGCTGGACCTGACTCCGGATGTCACGTTCGGCGTTCTGAGCGACATCAAGCGCGTGGTGCAGGAAACCAAGCTGGTGTTATGGGTGAATACCATCTCTACCGAGCTGGCGTTCCAGGCCATGGGACTTGGTGTGCGCGGCATCTTGCGCAAGACTCTGCCCGCCGATTTGCAGGTGAAGTGCCTGCAGAAGGTCCAGGAAGGCGAACTCTGGTTTGAAAAGGCGCTGACCGACAGCTTCCTGGCGGCCAAGAGGGTGGTATTGAGCCAGCGCGAGGGACAACTGATTACGCTGCTGTCGCACGGCCTGAAAAACAAGGAAATCGCTTCCACGCTGCAGATTTCCGAGGGCACGGTAAAGGTTTACTTATCCCGTTTGTTCCAAAAGGTGGGTGTGAAAGATCGCTTTGAGCTGGCTCTGTTCGGTTTAAAGAACCTTACGGCTGGGCACGCGCAGCCTTCGGAGAAGCCCAGCCGGCTCAACAACGCGCCCATCCCCAATTTGCGTTCGCTGGTGCTCGAGAGGCCGGTGGACCGGCCAGCCCCTCCCCCTCCGGTGGCCGCATTCCCGGCCGTCCCCCGCCGTACCTACCGGCCGGGAGAAATCTAGCCGGCTGGGAGGGCAGCCTTTCAGCCGGCGCGGAGCTATAGCTTCGCTTGTACGCGCCTTACCTGTTGGCAGCAGAAGTGCAGCGCTGGCCCCGATGCGTGTCGTGTGGGGGTTCCTTGCCATTGCCGGCATAGGCTGGGCACAGTTCAAAAGCACTGTTCCGCTGGTCGTCGCACCCACCACCGTTACCGATTCCAAAGGGCATTATGTGGACGGCCTGACCACTGCGGACCTGATCCTCTACGACAACAATGTGCCGCAGGCGATACGCATGGACTGGATGACGTATCCGATCTCACTGGTGGTCGCCGTGCAGGCCAGCGCAAATTCTTTGGCCGTAATCGACAAACTGGGCGGCAGCGGCATCCTCTTCACGGAACTGCTGGCAGCCGATGCCGGCGAAACGGCCGTGATCTCGTTCAGCGACGACGTAAAGGTCCACCAGGATTTCACTAACAAGCCGGATGCGGTCACGCATGCGCTGCAGATGCTGCGTCCGGAAGGCGGCAATGCGCACATCCTGGATGCCATGCGCCAGGCGCTCGGGATGCTCGAACAACGGCCACCCGCCCGGCGGCGGATCATTCTCATGATTGCCGAGAAACGCGACCGCGCCAGCAAAGTGAAGCTGCCGGAGGTGATGGAGCGCGTCGAACGGCTGAATGCGGCGGTTTATTGGCTGAGCTATTCGCCGTTCCTCCAGCCGTTCACCACCAGGCCGCGGACTGTAGAAGATACTAAACCCATAGCGGAACGGATCACGGTAAGGAAGTGCGATCTCTGCCCGGAACCGGACGACACTCCGGTTCCGCCCAATCTGGGACCGGGAGGACCGATGTACGCCCTGGGTGAATTGGGCCGGCTGCATAAGCCGGACCTTTCTGCGCTTTTCAGCACCACTACCGGTGGGCGCACGTTGGGATTCCTTAAAAAAAATGCTTTAGAAGATGCGATTCAACTGGTCGGCGCAGAAGTGCATCGCCAGTATATCCTCACATTCGAGCCGAAGGGCGGCGAGCCCGGAGAGTTTCATGCGCTGCGCGTGGCGGTGAAGAATCGGCCCGAACTGCAGGCCAAAACGCGCCAGGGTTACTGGTCCGTGCAATAGCCGGCTGGGCGCCTCCACAATTTATTGCGCGGATTCTTTCTGGTAATCGGAAAAAGATTCGTCCGCTTCGCCGTGGCGGGAGGATACGGCCCGGATCACCTGCGCCTCGACCTTCACCCGTTGATAGGTCTGAGTGTCTATCCAAGGCTTCCTTGCATGCCGGTCAACACCTTGCTATCGCGGTTCGGCGGTATCTAGCCGGGCCGCGGAGTTGCCTGCAGCACATAGACCTGACGCGGGCCGGGCTGCTGCTGACCCAGGAGTTCGAAATTGAAGGCGCTTACCAGCTGGCTAATCAGCAAATGGTCGCGGCTGCGGCCATTCTGATAGACGGCTACCCGCGCATCCTGCTCCAACTTAGTTTCATTCCGCCGCTGCGCAATGGTCCGCGTAAGTTTGTGCTCCTCGTGCGTGCGCAGAGCAGGAGCCAGGGGTTCGCCATTGATAGCGATTAGTTTGCGGTATGGGGATCCGCCGATCGTCAGCACCTGATAAGTTCGGGTGCCTCGTTCTGTTTTATCGGCCTCGCGGTAGCTAAAGCCGGGAGCCGCCGCCCAGTCGCGGTCATTTGCCTGCGCCGAACGCTGCACGATCGCGGCGAAGTCTTCGCCGGCACTCGATACATCCGCGCCCCAAGACCATCGTTCAACCGCAGCTTGCCCTCCTCCACCAACATCATCACGGCGACGCCGGTGATGGGCTTCGACATCGAGACGATGCGAAAGATGGCTTCCTTTCCATGGGGCGCTTGGATTCGATCTGCATCGATGTGCGGCTGGATGGCTTCGTGGATGCGGCGCAGGCGCAGGGACGACATCCCGGCGTCCTCAGGTTTACCGCGTGGTACATCTCCGGCATTTGCGGGCGCGGCCAGAAGTGGGAGCAGCAATAGAAGGATTAGAGGTGCGGGCTTCATGACCATCCTCTAGATTAGACGGCTGCGTGTTATGATGCCGACTGAGCGCACCGGGCGCCACCGAGTCCGCGGGAAGGGCTGAGCCCACCGATCACCAAGTTTTGCCGGCTACACGACGAATCTTCTTTTTCGCCCGACACGCGGACAACGGGCATTGACTAAAGGAGATCGTCATGCCCAACGAGAAGCCAAATCCCGCGCGCCGTCTGCCGCGGCAACCCAATCTGGAACAGTTACGCAAGCAGGCCAGAGACCTGCTGCTTGAATATCGCGCCGGCAATCCGGCGGCCGTGGAAGAGGTGCGCCAGTTTGAGCGCCATCCCGACCCGGCAGCATTCGCCCTGCACGATGCCCAACGGGTGCTGGCGCGCGCGTACGGCTACCAGAGCTGGGCCAGGCTCAAAGCATTCGTGGATGGCGCGAACGTCGCCCGGCTGGCGGCTGCCGTACAGGCCGGCGATGTGGATCAAGCGCGGGCGCTGCTGCGCGCGCGTCCGGAACTGGCCACCATGGACATGGCCGGCGACAACGAGCACCAGGCCTTGCACTACGCGGTGTTGCGGCGCGACCGGACGATGGTGCGTCTACTCATGGCTGGCGGCGCGGATGCGCGCAAGGGGATTTTTCCGCATCGCGATGCGACCACAGCGTTCGCTCTGGCGCGGGAACGCGGCTACGAAGATATCGTGAGCACGATCGAGGAAGAAGAGCAGCACCGCCGCGAGACCATGAGTTGCCCTAACGCGACTGTTTCGCCCTTGCAGGACCAGATCAATCGCGCAATACGGGACGGCGACAACACCGCGGCGATGCGTTTACTGGAAGCGGATGAATCGCTGATTCGGGCGTGCGACCGCGACGGCGCCACGGCGCTGCACGCCGCCGCAGCCGCGATGAACCCGGAGATGGTGGGGTGGCTGCTGCACAGACAGGCCAACGCGCGCAAGGCGGATCTGCATGGCTGCACCCCTCTCGACCGAGCGGCGTTAGCAGCCCGCGCGTGGGATGATGGCGCGAAGCACTTTCCTGAAGTGGCACGCCTGCTATTGGCGCACGGTGCGGATCTGACGGCGCGCGCGGCGGTGGCCTTGCAGGAAGGGGGGCGCGTACGCGAACTGGTCGAGGCCGATCCCGGCGTGCTACGCGAAATCCGATGGCAGACGGGCGGACTGCTTACCCTGGCGGTGAAACATGGCCACATCGAGATGGTGAGACTATTGCTCGATTTGGGAGCCGATGTGGACGAGCGCACCACGCTCGCCGAGTTGGAGGAGCCCACGCTAAGCTGGGGAAGTCCACTCTGGCATGCGTCGCGGAGTGGGAGGCACGACATTGCCGGGTTGCTGCTCGATCGCGGCGCCGATCCTAACGGAAATGTTTACGCGTCGGGCTGGCCGATCGACCACGCGTACCGGCGCCACGACGAGGCCATGAAGCAATTGCTGCTCGAGCACGGCGCGACCCCGCAACCATGGACTATTGCCATGGCGCAAGACGTGGCCGAAGCACGCCGCATGCTGGAGGCGGACAGCGGCGAAGAGTTGGCGCGGGAGTTCGTATGGTCGGCCGCTTGTAATGGATGTCCGGCCATTGTGGAGCTGGCGCTGCCGCGGTTGCAGTGGGCGGCAAACGATCCGCGATGGCACTGGATTTTAATCCAGCCCATTCGCAGCGTGGGCGACCGTGAGGACGACGCCGATTTCTTTGCGTGCATGGCGCTGCTGCTCGGGCACGGGATCGATCCGAATGTAACGCGGCGGGGGGAGACGGCGCTGCACTACACGGCCGCGCGGGCCAATCCGACCGGGGCGCAGCGCGTGCGGTTCGCGGCGATGCTGCTCGATCGCGGCGCGCGCCTGGATGTGCGGGACGAGTTGTTGCAGTCGACACCGCTGGGGTGGGCCTGCCGCTGGGGACGGCGGGAGATGGCGGAGTTGCTGATCGAGCGGGGAGCCGCGGTGAGTGAGCCGGATGCCGACCCGTGGGCCACGCCGCTGGCTTGGGCGGAGAAGATGGGGCATGCGGGAATCGCGGAGTTGTTACGGCAGCATGGCGCCGAACGTTAATTAAACGCGGTGGGGCACAAGCAGGTCCCTGGGGCTATGCGGCGGCAAAGGTCCGACATGACAAACCGTCAAAGTGATTGGCGAACGCTGGCGGTTTACCGGGACTGATCGTAGTCTGCTTCGGTCGGTTTTAGGTCCGTGGTCTCACGTTCCCAAATGTGAGGCACCTGGCACCCCCATTTCAGTGGACGAACACACTTATTGGTACCCGGGCACCGCCGCCAAAGTCAGAATCCTCCACTTCAAGAAGCGTGCGCCATTCCGGCATTACCGTGGCCTTCAAAACCACGTTTGAGGTATTCACCAGGGTTGGCCCCGACAACTCGCTTGAACGCCTTACTGAACGCAGCGTCGGACTCGTAACCGACCGACCGAGCGACGTCTATGAGCTTTTTATCACGCTGTTGTAGTAACTGCATCGCCTTCTGCATCCGCCACTCGGTTACATATTCCAGTGGTGTTTGTCCGAGTAGCTTTTTAAAACGTGCTGCGAATGCGGAGCGAGACATGCCCGCCGCTTCGGCCAGGGATTCGACCGTCCAGGGTGTATGCACGCTGTCGTGAATGGCACTCAGGGCAGTGCCCACTTGAGGATCGAAAATGGCACGCAGCCATCCTTTGTTGCGTTCCGGTCCCGACGCAATATGCGCCCGGAGTACCTGGATGAATAGGACCTCAGCTAGCCGAGTCGCGACTACTTCAGATCCCGGCGCCTGTTCTGCCATTTCCGACGCCAGCGCCTGCATTGTGATGTGAAGAGCAAGAGTGCGTGCCTGCTCGGCCTTAATCAGAATGAAGCTTGGCAACAACTGAGTGATCGGCTTCAGGCTGGCGCGATCGAAACTCAAGGCCCCACAGACGATTGTCGTCGGTGCACCACCCCCTCCATAATGAATGACATTGTTGTTAGCTTTGACCCCGATCTCGCGGAAACTCCACATCGGACGTGTTCGCGGGCAGTCGCGCAAAACAATCGAAGTCCCCCGGGCCAGCACAAAGCAATCACCACCGGTGAGGGGAATCGGCTCCGGAATCCCTTCAACACTCAGCCAGCAGTTGCCGCGCGAAAGCATGGCGAAGTGGGCCAAATCTGGGGGTGAAATCTTTTTGCCGGAAGGCGTGACTTTTTCTCCGCTCTGCTCTTCCTGTTCTAGGCCCCACGGGGCTGTGGCTTCGAGCCTGTGCAGACCGAAGGCCGTTACGTGCATCGTTCTGAAGATGTCTGTTATCGGGTCCAATTTAGCCCTCCTTCTTTTGGACGAATAGACAAAAGTTTTGGACTCCCGAGCACTTCTCGCCCACCGCCAAAGAACTCTACTCTAGTGTACTGAGTGCTTTAGATCTACCGAAGGGAGTAATTATGGGCAAGCTTGAAGGAAAAGTTGCAGTCATCACGGGTGGCGCTACCGGGATCGGCCGCGCCGCAGCAAAGCGCTTCATCGAGGAGGGCGCCCTCGTCTTCATCTTCGGCCGCCGGCAGAAAGAGCTCGACGCCGCTGTGGCCGACCTCGGGCCAAAAGCCCGCGCGGTGAAGGGCTCGGTCTCCGATCTGGCCGATCTCGACCGACTCTACGCGGCGGTGAAGGCCGAGCGCGGAACCCTCGACATCGTCTTCGCGAATGCCGGGACGGGAAGCCCGCTTCCGCTCGGCAAGATCACCGCCGAGCACATTGACGAAACCTTCGACACCAATGTGAAGGGTACGATCTTCACGGTCCAGAAGGCGCTGCCGCTGATGGGCCAGGGCGGTTCGATTATCCTGACCGGATCGAGCGCCGGCACCACGGGCGCCCCGGGAATGAGCGCGTACAGCGCGAGCAAGGCGGCAGTGCGCAACCTAGCGCGGACCTGGGCGGAGGACCTGAAGGGCACCGGCATCCGGGTAAACGTCCTGTCGCCCGGGGCGACTGCGACCGAACTCGCGAAGGCGGCGCTCGGCGAGGAGGGCCAGAAGGTCTACGCCTCGATGACTCCGCTCCAGCGCATGGCCGATCCGGCGGAGATAGGGGCCGTGGCTGCCTTTCTCGCGTCGGAGGACAGCAGTTTCATGACCGCCAGCGAGGTCGCCGTCGACGGGGGCCTAGCGCAACTCTGACTCCCTACGCCCGGGTCACTCCATTCGATATTCGGAGCCCGTGGGCGTTGTAAACCCAAAGAAGAATATATGAGCTATGCAATTGTAGGATTCGGGAAGATAGGCCAGGCCCTCGCCCACGCCTTCGCCCGTAAAAACATTGAGGTGACCGTCGCGAGCCGGCGGCCGCCCGAAGTCTTGGCGCCGCAGGCTCAGGCGATTGGACCCACGGTCGCCGCCAAGTCGCTGCGGGATGCGCTTGAGGCCGACACAATCATCTTGGCGGTTCCGTTCGGGCAGCATCGCGAGGTTGCGAAAGCCCTGCCGAGCTGGAAAGGCAAAACGGTCATCGACGCGATGAACGCGTTTGGAGTTCTCCCTGAGGAGCTGGACGGCCTCCTGTCTTCCGCCTTCGTCGCGAAGTCGTTCACCGGCGCTAAGCTCGTGAAAGGTTTCAATCACCTGGTTGTGGCCACCCTAGCGACCGATCCGGTCATCGAAGGGGGCCATCGGGTCGTCTTTCTGTCGAGCGACGACGAGGACGCGACCGCTCCCGTGGCGGATTTGGCCAAACAACTCGGGTTCGCCCCTGTCAAGCTGGGAAAGCTCAACGAGGGTGGCGCGCTGGTGCACGCACGCGGCCGCACCTGGGGTCAGCTCATCTTCCAGGATCTGTTCAAGAAGGAGCAGTAATCGACCGTCGACCGTGTGATTTGGCCCGAGTAGAAGGATTTCAAAGCGTCCGATTGGGTCGGACGCGATCCGATGTATGGGAAATGGAGAGATTTCGATGAGCACACAAGAGAATGTCCAGATTGTGAAGGATTTTTTTGCAGCAATGAGCAGCTACAATGAGCAAGACTTGCTGGCGTTGGCTGCCGAAGATATTGAGTGGATCATTCCAGGCGAGGGCTGGCCGCTGGCCGGCACGTACCGCGGGCACGCGGAATTGGCGGCTGTGCTTAAGAAGGCGTCCAAAGAGGTGGAAATGAAATACCCAAAGCCCCCCGAATTCGTGGCGCAGGGAGACCGGGTTCTGGTCATCGGCGTTGCTACGGGAAAAATCTATGCCACGAATAAGCCGTACAAGGACGAGTGGGTCTTCGACATTACCGTTCGAGATGGCAAAGTGGCGCACATCAAGGAGTACATCGACACGCAAGCACTGGCGCGGGCCTCCGAGATGCCCGCGAGGCCCAGGCCCTGACGCAGGGACACCGACACCACACGATACGATTCGTAAAGTCTAACGAATACGTTGAACAGCGACAACGCCTTCCTGACCATAAACAGCGTGCCACGCGAAAGCATGGCGAAGTGCGCAAAATCGGTGGGAGACGTCTTTTTGTCGGCCGGCGTGACTTTTTCTTCGGTCTGCTTCTCCTGTATTACGCCCCACGGTGCTGTGGCTTCGAGCCGGTGCAGCCGAACGCGGTTACGTGCATCGTTCTGAAGATTTCTGTTATCGGGTCCAACTTAGCTTCCCTCTTTTGGACGAATAGACAGAAGATTAGGACTCCTGAGCAGTTCTCGTCCACTGCCAAAGAATCTACTCTACTGTACCGACTGAAGCTACACATCTACCGAAGGGAGTAATTAATGGGAAAGCTTGAAGGAAAAGTTGCAGTCATCACGGGTGGATCGAGCGGCTTGGCGCTGGAGAGCGCCAAGCGGTTCGTTGAAGAAGGCGCCTACGTTTTCATCACGGGCCGGAGACAGGAGGCGCTGGACGAGGCCGTCAAGCTGATTGGGCGGAACGTGACCGGCGTGCGCGGCGACGCGTCCAATCTCGACGACCTCGACCGTCTGTTCGACACAGTCAAGCGGGAAAAGGGCAAGATCGACGTCCTGTTTGCGAGCGCAGGCAAGGGCGAAGCCGCCAAACTGGGCGAGATTACCGAGCAGCACTTCGATGCGGGCTTCGACCTGATTGTGCGCGGAACGCTGTTTACGGTTCAGAAGGCGTTGCCGCTGCTCAACGATGGCGGATCGATCATCATGACCGGGTCAGTTGCTTCGGTGAAAGGTTTTCCTGGTTTCGGCGTGTATGCGGCGAGCAAGGCGGCATTGCGCTCATTTGCACGCACGTGGCTCAACGAACTGAAAGGCAGGAATATCCGGGTGAACGTGCTGAGCCCGGGGCAGGTCGACACACCGGATTCCCAGCGACTCGACAAGGCGACGAGGGAGATGTTCGAATCCCTGATCCCCCGGGGAAAGATGGGTCGTCCTGAGGAAATTGCGGCGGCCGCGCTGTTTCTTGCTTCAGACGAGTCGAGCTACGTGAATGGGGTGGATTTGGCTGTGGACGGCGGCTTCTCGGCAATCTGAATCGGCGGATCTCGGTGACCGTGCATGATCGCCAAGGCACTCACCGAGATCCGATAGGTAACCAAGAGTCGGCTTCGCAACACTGTTCCGTCAAGCTGACGGGAAACGCGCAATCCGCATAAGTGGATTTGCGCCGAAGACCCAAGGCCGCTCCGATGAATCGCATATCGAACTTCGGCGAGAGACTTGCGTTGGAAGGGTTAATCTGAACGCCCACGTTGCGGGCCGAGCGGACCCAAGAGCGGACCTTCTTATTTTGCGACGGCGGCGGGGGTGCTTCGCAAACGTTTGGCCGCCGATTTCCGCCAAGCCGCGATGACCCGTTCCGCCAGCAGCAGCAGCACGATGCTGCCATAGAGCAGCGGGAGCCGGACATCCGACTTCACCAGCCAGTAGTAATGGATAACGCCCGCGCAGGCGCTTAGGTAGATCAGGCGGTGGAGCATTTGCCAGCGGTGTCCGCCCAGGCGCCTGATCGAACCGGCGGTGGAGGTAAGGGCCAGCGGGATCATCGCCACAAATCCCACGAACCCGGCGGTGATGAAGGGCCGCTTCCACACGTCTTTCACAATTTCGTGGAAATCGAAAAACTTATCCAGCCACAGGTAGGTCATGAAGTGCAGGCATCCGTAGAAGAATGCGAACAGGCCCAGCATGCGGCGGAAGCGGATCAGGTCGGGCAGGCCCAGCAGACGGCGCAGGGGCGAGACCGCCAGCGTGATGGCCAGAAAGCGTAGCGTCCAATCGCCGGTCGCGTGGGTGATGAATTCGATGGGATTCGGCCCGAGGTCCTGGTGAAGAGCTTTCCAGACAAGCAGCAGAGCCGGCCCCAGGCTGAGCACGAAAAGCGGAATCTTCAGCCATCGCCTGGAGAGGAAGCGCGTCGCTGGCATGCCGGCCTTAGTAATACTTGACCAGATTCATGCCAGTGTAGAGCTTGGCCACCTGATCGGCATACCCGTTGAACATGAGAGTCTTGCGTTTGCCGAATTCGCCCAGGCGGCGTTCCGTGGCCTGGCTCCAGCGGGGATGGTCCACTTCCGGATTCACATTTGAATAGAAGCCGTACTCGCGCGGGGCGGACATGTTCCAGGTGGTGGGCGGTTCCTTTTCGACGAACTTGATTTTCACGATCGACTTGATGCTCTTGAAACCGTACTTCCATGGCACCACCAGGCGCACGGGAGCGCCGTCCTGGTTAGGCAAAACCTGTCCGTACATACCGAAGCAGAGGAGAGCCAGCGGGTGCATGGCTTCGTCCATGCGCAGGCCTTCAACGTACGGCAAATTGATGCCGGCCTCGCGCTCGGAAAGCATGTAGTGGGAATCATAGAGGCTTTGGAACGCGACGAACTTCGCCTTCTCGTTGGGCTGGGCCGCCTTGATCAGGTTGTTGAGCGGGAATCCGATCCAGGGTACGACAATGGACCAACCTTCCACGCAGCGATGCCGGTAGATGCGCTCTTCAAGAGGCGCCATTTTCATGAGGGCATCGAGATCGAAAACCTGCTTCTTGGCCGCGCCGCCCTCGACGGTGATGCTCCAGGGCGAGGTCTTCAGCTTACCGGCGTTCTGCGCCGGGTCATCCTTGCGCGTGCCGAATTCGTAGAAATTGTTGTAATTGGAGGTGTCCTTGAACGGGGTGATGGTTTCGTCGGTGCTGAAAGGGCCTTTGACCGCGGAAAGCTTAGCGGCGGCGCCCGCGCGGGTGGTGAACAGCGCCGCGCCGGCCAGGGGCATGGTGGCTAGGAATCGGCGGCGGTTGAGATAGACGTTTTTCGGCGTTAATTCCGAATGTCGGATTTCATCCCCTCGTTTGACCAGCATATATTCTCAATTATAGAAGACAGATTGTGGAGATTTATTCCAGAGCGGGGCTTAAGCCCCGCGCCGGCTAAAGCCCGCCTTCCACGCTCACGCGGAGGAGCTCGGCTACGCTCCAGGCTTGTGCGATACAACCACCGGGACGGTGCGGCGCGTCGCCATCGAAGACTTCGGGAATCTGGCCGAGTCCATCCTGCGCGGCGTAACGGTGCAACTCATCCAGACATTGCGGGGCCCGGCCGTAGATGTGAGAGTATGCGGACACGAACGGTCCTATCAACCAGGGCCAGACTGTGCCTTGATGATAAGCGCTGTCGCGGCTGGCGGGATCGCCTTCGTAGCGGCCACGGTAACGCGGGTCGCCGGGGGCCAGCGTGCGTAAACCATATGGCGTCAGAAGATGCTTCTCGACGGCGTCGACCACGGCCTTGGCTTTATCGGGCGGAAGCATTTTGTGGAAGAGGCTCACGGCGAAGATCTGGTTGGGCCGGAGGGAAGGATCGCGCGCATCGCCATCCAACACATCGTAGAGGCACTCAGCCGCCGGGTTCCAGAACAATTCGACGAAGCTGGCGCGCGCGCGATCGGCGAGGCCGCGATAATATGCGCTATCGTCCGCGTGGCCGAAGGGCTGCGCCAGATCCTCCATCACGCGCAGGGCGTTATACCAGAGCGCCTGGATTTCGACCGGCTTACCTGTACGCGGCGTCACCACCCAATCGCCGATTTTGGCATCCATCCAAGTCAACTGTACGCCTGGTTGGCCGGCGTGGAGCAGTCCGTCGTGGTCCAGATAGATGCCGTAGCGCGTGCCGCGGGCATGCCACGCGACAATTTCGGAAAGCACGTCGTACAAATGGGTGCGGACGAAATCATAGTCTTGGGTATGTTCGAGCAGGGCGCGCACAGCTTCGAAGAACCAGAGCGTGGCATCCACTGTGTTGTATTCCGGTGCTTCGCCGGCATCCGGAAATCGGTTGGGCAGCATGCCGCGATCCACGTGCGCGGCGAACGCCAGCAGAATGCTTTTAGCGATATCGGGACGGCCGGTCGCGAGGGTGAGTCCCGGCAGCGCGATCATGGTGTCGCGTCCCCAATCACCGAACCAGTGATAGCCGGCGATTACGCTGGTTTGGCTGCCGCGCTGCACGATGAATTGACCGGCGGCGCGCACCAGCAGGGGGATGGCGGAGGGCGCCGGGATCTCGGCGCGGGCCGGGCGCGCCGCGGTGGAGGCCGCGATGGAAACTGAGCGGTCGCGGCGCAGATCGAAAACCAGGACCAGCGGGTTGAACAGGTCTTCGTGGAAATCCAGGCCGCGCTCGCGTTCGCGGTCATATTCGAAATTGCGGAACCAACAGCCGGACGGCTGAATGTCGGCGCCTGAGTGATTCAGATAGAGCGATGGAAGGCCGCTATAGGGGGTTAGCTTGACGGAGCCGGCAGCGACGTCGAAGTGCGGGTTGAGCGCGGCGTTTTCGTGTGTGGTGGCGTGGTAATCGCGGAAGGCGATCAAAGGCCGCAACTCGAGCGTGCACGTGGCCGGGATCGCGCGGACGGGTGTACGCAATTCATAACGAATGATAGACGTATTTTCGCCAGGCGCCATGAAGACCGATTTTTCGAATTCGAGTCCTTCGATTTCGTAGACGAAAACGGGAAAAGCCTCCTGGCGGAACTCTTTCAGCAGCAGGTGACCGTGCGGATGAACCACGCCGGGGTAGCGGTTCGCGGAAAGATCGTAGCGGCGGCCGTCGACGACCAGCGTCTCTTCCAGCTTGGAAAGCAGCAGCATGCGGCCTACGGGCGGTTTGGTGGCAGCCATCAGCAGGCCGTGATAGCGGCGGGTATTCAGCCCGATGATGGTGGACGACGCATACCCGCCGAGCCCGTTAGTCTGGAGCCATTCGCGGCGTAGGGCTACATCGAGATTCCGGCAGGCGGCGCGATCGAAGCGAATCATTACGGAAGAGGGTGGCCGGACTGGGCGGGAATGGCATAGACAGCGGCGCCCCAGACGCGGCCATCGCCGGACTCCTGGACGAAGGCGATCAGACGGGAACCAGCCGGCGTTTTGAATGCGCGCGGCGAAAGCCTGGTTCGAAGCACACTCTCGGTGCCGATGCTGCCTACCTGCCGGATGTCCGCCACGATCGAGACGTGATGCAGGAGGCGGCCGCGATTCTCTCCGCTCAGGACATTCGATGTCCCGCTATCCGCGGCAGAGGCTACATAGACACTCGCCTTATGCGTCTTGCCGGCGGGCAGAGGATCGACTTCCAGGGTCAGGCTACCATCGCCAGACGGCGCAGGGAGAATGCGGATGCCGACCTTTGGCTGCCCGATGGCTTGCCGAATGGCGGTTTCGACCTTTTGCCGATCGCCGCCCACGCATTCGGCACTGCCGTCAATAACCATCTCGGGTGTGTAGGGATCGGGGAGTCCGAAGCGCCGGACGTAGTTTTGTTGGCGGGTGGTAAATAGCGCCGCCGAGTAGGGATCGGTCCACCCATCGTGGTTCCAGTAGTCCACGTGTTCGCTGAGGACGATGATTTGCGCGCCGGCGATGGGCTGGTCGCGGTCCAGTTTCTCGAGCAGGGCGTCGGCGGGCGGGCAGGTGGAGCAGCCTTCGGAGGTGAATAGCTCGACGAGTACCGGTTGGCGCGGGGGATTAACACTGTCTGCCGGGAGCGCGGCTTCCGGACTGAACAGAACGAGCAAGGCGGCGGTAAGCCAGAGCAGTTTTGCTGGCATGTGGAATTCCCCTCCTCTCCAATTTTCGCGCAAATTGCGGCGCCGGCGGCTTGGGGGTGTGGGGCAGGATTCCAATCCTGCGCGGGTCCTCCAGGATCCGCCCCAGGCCGACGTGGACGTCGGCCGCAGGACTGGAGTCCTGCCCCACGGCGAGCGTAGGATAGACTGGAAAAACAAGTTCACGTGGCGGGAAATCATCGCACTTTCGTTTTCCACGATCCGAGCGGCAAACGCTGGCAACGCTTCCGGCGCAGCCTGCAGACGGGCGCGATCTTCGTCGGCATCCTGCTGGTGCTTTTCGTGCTGAGCATGGCGGTGAGCCCGCAGATTCCGGCTTTAGGGCTGCCGCAGGTCGAGCATATCCCCGGTCTGGAAGATGTCCCCGCCATCATCCGCGGTGAACGGCCCATACGCAACGTGCCGTTCAAGCTGCGGCGGGCCGCGGGCAATATCAAATACGTGCGGTCCGCCTCGCCCGTGCTGCATCCCAAAACCGCCGCGCGCGTGAAGACGGACAGTCCGATTGTGTTCGGATTCTACGTGAACTGGGATCCGGCCAGTATGGTCTCGCTGCGTATGCATGTCACGCATCTCACGCATCTCGTTCCGGAGTGGCTGATTCTGCGCAACAACAAAGGCGATCTGGATGACCAGAGCGACCCCACCGTGATGGCCATTGCCACGCAGGCGAAGCTGCCCATCCTGGCCCTGGTCACCAACTACCGGGATGGCTGGCAGGCGCGCGACGTGCACCAGATCCTGCACGATGCCGACGCGCGCGCCGATCTGGTCGACAGCATCTATAGCAATCTGGCGGAGCACCATTTCGCCGGCGTCAATATCGATTTCGAAGAGTTGGGGCCGCGCGATCGGGGGCCCTTCGTGGCCTTCATGCGCCAGTTGCGTGCGACACTTGCGCCGGCCGGTTTGCTGCTCACCGAGAGCGTCCCGATCGACGACCCGGGTTACGACCTGAAGCAACTGGCGGAGGTGAACGATTATCTGGTGCCCATGGTTTACGACGAGCACTACCAGTCCGGTGAACCGGGTCCCATTGCGTCGCAGGCCTGGTTTCAGAAAGAGATCGATCGTTTGGGCAGGATCGCGGCGCCCGCGAAGATGGTGGTTGGGATCGGCAATTATGGTTACGACTGGACCATCGGCGGCAGGGGGTCTACGGAGGTGAAATTCGGCGAAGTGATGTCGCAGGCCGCTCGCAATCGCGTGACTGTGGCATGGGATTCGGTAATGGCCAATCCGGTTTTTCGCTACCGATCCGGCGGCCGGCAGCACGAAGTCTGGTTCCTGGACGCGGTCACCAGTTTGAACGAGGCGCGCGGTGTGGCGGACGGCGGTTTCCGCGGCGTGGCGCTGTGGCGATTGGGCGCCGAGGATCCGGACCTGTGGAACGTGCTCAGACCCGACGGGTGGCCCGGCGCTGATTACGATGGCCGGCAACTTGCGGTCCTGAGCGCGCAAAAATCCGTGGACGAATACGGGAATGGCGATGTGTTGCGCATCGTGGAAACGCCGCGCGATGGGAGTCGCCAGGTGTGGCGCGCCGCGGATGGCCGTTACGCCGAGCAGTATGGGCAGGCGCCGTCATACTATACGATCGAAGCGACCGGGGGCCAAGGGGATCGTAAGGTTCTGTGCCTGACCTTCGACGACGGTCCGGATCCGCGCTACACTCCCGCGATCCTCGACGTACTGCGCAGCCGCGGCGTGCGGGCGACATTTTTTGTCATCGGCGCGAATGCCGATCAGAACATCGGACTGGTGCAGCGTGCGTACGCCGAAGGCCACGACATCGGCAACCATACTTACACGCATCCTAATATTGCGCTGGTGTCGGACGAGCGGGCCGCCCTGGAACTGAGCACGACGGAGCGCATCATCGAAAATGCGCTGGGCGTTTCCACCGTGTTGTTCCGGCCGCCGTACAACGCCGACAGCCAGCCCCAGACGCCCGAGGAGATCTTGCCGGTGCTGCGCGCGCAAAAAGCCGGTTATGTGACGGTAGGGGAGCGCATCGATCCACGCGATTGGGTGAAGGGTGTTTCGGCGGATGAGATTGAGTCTGATGTGCGCAACGAGTTGGCATCCGCTGAGGACCCCGGCCACGTGATTCTGTTGCACGATGCGGGCGGGGACCGTTCGGCGACGGTGGCGGCGCTGCCGCGCATCCTGGATGGATTGCGGTCGGAAGGCTATCGGTTCGTTCCGCTGAGCGAACTGCTGGGACAAACTCGCGCGCAACTGATGCCGCGGCCATCCGGTGCGGAGATGCGCTGGGCGCGCATCGAGGGCGGCGCTTTCGACTCGCAGGGAGCATTCAAGAAAATCATCGGCATGCTGTTTTTGTGGGCTATTTATCTGACCTTGGCGCGCTCGCTATTCTACGGAATTCTGGCGTTGGCGCAGAAATGGCGCACGCGGTATCGACGTTTCGATGCGGCATTTCGGCCGCCGGTGTCGGTAGTGATCGCTGCGTACAACGAGGAGAAGGTGATCGTGCGCACGGTGGAGTCCATCCTGGGCAACGGGTATGACGATCTGGAACTGGTGGTGGTGGATGACGGCTCGCGGGACGCCACACTGGATGTGCTGCGGCGGAATTTTGGCGCGCGGCGCGAGGTACGCATCCTGACGCAGCCAAACGGCGGCAAGTCGGCCGCACTGAACAATGCAATCGCGCATGCGCGCCACGACATCCTGATCGCCCTGGATGCGGACACCATATTCCGCGCCGGCACGATAGGCAAGCTGGTGCGGCATTTCGCCGACTCACGCGTGGGTGCGGTCTCCGGCAATGCGCGCGTGGGAAACCGGCGCCGCTGGATCACGCGCTTCCAATCTATCGAGTACATTTACGGCTTCAACCTGGATCGCCGGGCGCTCGACCTGCTGAACGCCATCACCGTGGTGCCGGGCGCCGTGGGCGCGTGGCGCAAAGAGGCGATCGAGAAGTTGGGTGGATTCGGCGGCGACACGCTGGCCGAAGATACCGACCTGACATTGCAGATGCGCCGCGCAGGCTACCAGATCCGCTACGAAGAGGCAGCCGTGGCTTTCACCGAAGCGCCCGAAGATACGCGGGGGCTGGCCAAGCAGCGCTTCCGTTGGGCGTTCGGTACACTCCAGGCGGCTTGGAAGCATCGCGACGCGCTGTTTGTTCCCAAGTACGGATCGCTCGGTTTCGTGGCCCTACCCAGCATCTGGATCTTCCAGGTGCTGCTGTCGGCGCTCTCGCCTTTCGCCGAGTTGGCCATGATCGTGGCATTGTTTGCGGGCAACTGGCGCATCGTGCTGGTGTTCTATCTCGGCTTCTTCGTACTGGAACTTCTGACCGGCCTGGTGGCGTACTGGCTGGAAGGCGAAAAACCGTGGGACCTGGCGCTGCTGTTCTTTCAGCGCATCTATTACCGCGAACTGATGTATTACGTCGTGGCCAAGTCGCTGATCTATGCCATACGCGGCCGCGTGGTCGGCTGGGGCAAGCTGGAGCGGCGGGCTACCGTGCAGGGAGTTTAGCGTACAATCTGAATTATGAGCACCACCGCAGCGCCGATGACGGTCGACGAATTCCTGAAGCTGCCTGAGGTCGAGGGGCGGAAAAATGAGTTGATCCATGGTGAGGTAGTTTCCATGGCGTATGCCGGATTCGATCATGAACGCGTGAAGTCCAATTTGATCCAGATCTTGGCCGTTTGGTTGAGCCAACGGGCACTCGGCAAACTATTCGCCGAAACCACCTACCGCCTGGACGCCGAAGTGGCCGTCATGCCCGACTTGAGCGTGCTGCGCAACGAGCGCCTGACGCCAGTCACCGGCGATCTGCCGACGGGCGCGCCAGACCTTGCCATCGAGGTTGTCTCGTCGGAATCCGCCGCCCATCTGCGCTCCAAGATTCAGCTCTACCTCAAGCACGGCACTAAAGGCGTTTGGGCGATTTATCCGGGACAGCTTTTGGTGGAAGTGCACAACGCAAATAATCACGTTGCGATATTTGAGTGTACGGATGCGCTGGAAGACCGCGCTGCCCTGCCCGGTTTCAGTATTCCCGTCAGTGCAATCTTCGAAGGTTTGTAGGCCTATCATCCGTTCCCGCGCGCAAGCATAACGTATAATCTCGATTTGAGCACCACCACCTCTCCGATGACAGTCGATGAATTCCTGAGCCTGCCCGATATCGAGGAGCAGCGGGTCGAACTGATCGAAGGAGAGGTGGTTGACATGCCTACTGGGGGCCCCGATCACGAGCGGGTAAAGTCGAATCTGAATGAAATCCTGGTGCTTTGGCTCGTTAAGCACGGGGTTGGAAAAGTATTTATCGAATCAGGATACCGGCTCGCGGAACGCTCTTTGCTCGCGCCGGACATTAGCGTGCTGAACCTCGAACGCATCAACCAGAGCGGCAAAGACCTGCTTCGCGGCGCTCCGGACCTTGCCATTGAAATCGTATCGTCGGAAACCGCCAACCGACTGCAAACCAAAATCAGGCTGTACTTCAAGCACGGCGCCAAGGCGGTTTGGCTGATATTTCTCGAGACGCGCACGATTCAGGTCAGCCACCCGGACGGGCACACCGTCACTCTCGAACAAGACCAGATTCTCGAGGATCCCGACGGCCTGCCGGGCTTCAGCACCCCCATCAGCGCCATCTTTGATCGACTATAGGCTCGGCCGAAGGGGCCACCGGCGGCGGCATCTCGGGTGGCTTGCATGCGCCGATCGACACCGAAAAAGCCGCCACGCTGCGCCAGGCGCCGCCCGCGCGCCGTTCGATGTGGTACGACTTGCTGGCGGCATCCGCACGCAGGCGCCAGTCCGCATTCGCCGTTTCACTGGCGCGCTTCAGGGGAACAGGCCGCTCGCCGGCTTGGCGAAGCGTCCAAGTGTCGCCCGCGTTGGACGTGTCATACAACTCATAACGGCCTGACTCACTCGCCCGGCCACGATCGATCACCAGGCTGCCATTGGTTCGCGAGCTAAACCAAAATTGCAGGATCGCTCCAAATTGCGAGTCCCCAAAGACCGGGCGCGACTGCCATGTTTTGCCCGCGTCCGTAGTGACTAGCAGGAACGGGTCATGCGGCAGCGGGTGAAGCGCCTCACCACTGATCCAGCCGTTCTCGAAATCGATGAACTGGATGCGGTCAAGCCCGGCCAGACGGATTCGTTCTTGCGGCTCACGCCAGGTTTTGCCGGCATCGTCACTGGAGAGCAGCACGGCGGTGAGAGTAGTGGAGGATGTATGAATATTGCCCGCCAGGAAAATGCGATTGCCTACGGTCTCCACCGACGCCAGTTCCAGATAGAGCGGGCACGGATCTTCTATCGTGCAAGTTAGACCTGACAACCGGATGTCTTCCTCGCCGCACTGGTAATCCACGACCATCGGCTTGCCCGCATTCACCAGCGGCTGGATTTGCACGGGTTCGGCGGCGGGCTGCTCCACCTGTGCCCACGCGGCCGAGGCAATCGCCAGGACGATCAAAAAGCGCATGCATCCCGATTGTATCGCTGTGGCGCACGTTTCAGCGTGCTGACTGGCGCAAGAAATGCCGCGCGTGGCCGATGAGAAGACAAAGGAATCACGCCATGCAAATTACCTATACGGCCCTGGGAGGACTGCAGCAAGCCGAGGATCAGGTGAATCGGACCGGGTCACTATTAGCGCGTTCGCCATTCAGCACAGGCGAGCCGCAGGATCAGGTTTCATTGAGTGACGCGGCAGTCTCTCTCCTCGAAGGCAAAGCCAGTTACCAGGCGAATTTGGACAGCATCAAGGTGACAGACGATATGCAGAAAAGCGCGTTGAGTCTGGTGAAGTAGTCGCTTATAGCCCCAGGCGCTCTCGCGCGTAGGTCATGCACAATTGCACGTTGTTTTCCTCGCGGCGCACCTGCTCTTCGCGCGCCACGCCCGTCAGCACGGGCAGCGGCGGGCGTCCTTGCGCATCTCGCACCATGCGCATGGTGCGGGCCAGGTAAGCTCCATTCCGTTCCGGAAAAGTCGCCCAATAAGCGTCCGTCAGGCAGGGCACCTTCAGCGGATCGCGAGTGATCATTTCGAGCGTCAAACGCGTCTCCGGCCGCGCGCGGCGGATGGTATCTACGATCCGGCGCATGTCCAGCATACCTGTGCCCAGCGGCATCTCAGAGAGCAGGAAACCATCGGGGTATGGCGCGACGGCCATATCCTTTATATGCGTCGTGACGGCGTAGGGCGCCAGGGTCTCCACCACGGCCATGGGATCGTCAAGCAACGAGATATTGTTGCCGGTATCCAGGCACACACCCAGCCAGCGGCTCTGCTTCTCGTGCATGAGCGCCGCCATTTCCTCGGCAGTGAAGTCCTTGTGATTTTCGATGGCCAGCGGCACTTGCTGTTTTTCAACGATGCGCAACGCCCGGTCGATGTTCTCGCGGGCTTGGGCTACGGCTTTGCGCCAATCCGCCAGGTTGGTGAAGTTCTCATAGCGGCGCCCGGGCAGGCAATTGACGCGAATCGCCAGCGCTCCGGCTTGTTTGGCGGCGGTCACTGTGCTCTCGAACTCCGCAGTGTCGCGGGCTTCGGGCAATCTGGCGATCACCTCGAAATACATGCCCAGTTCGGAGGCGCGCGCGTGCAGTTTGCGGATGTAGTCCGGCTCGCGCGAGGTTAACTGCATTTGAATGCCGCCCGCACCCAGCCCGGCACAGTGTTCCAGAAATTCGAGGTTATCCTTTGGCCTGGCGAAGCTCAAATAAGATGTAACGGCGATCCCCATCTGCGAGCGCGTCTCGCTGGCCAGGGCCCCGGCCGCCGCGGCGGTGATCAGAAACGTCCGGCGATTCATAAGTTCAGGCTCCGCAGCACGTCATCCCACGGTTTGCGATAAGGCCGCACCAGCATGGCGGAAGCTTCCGCATCGCCGACGATCTCCTCGCTCTCCGGATTCCAGCGGACCTTGCGGCCGAGCCGCAGCGAGATATTTGCCAGATGGCACGCGACCGCCGTACGGTGTCCATCTTCGACGTCCGAAATGGGCCGCTGGCGGCTCTTGATGCAATCCAGAAAATTTCGCGCATGCAGGTCGAACTGCTGCGGCGACGAGCCGGGCTCTTTGCGCGCGTCGACCCATGGCTCCGGTTTCGTGGCGGAATGCTGGGGGCCTCCGGTGGGCTGTCCCTCGAACACCGGGATGGCATTCGATGGGTCGATCTTCATATCGGGAATCACTTCGTATCCGCCCCGGGTAACCGTCATGCTGCCCTTGGTTCCGAAGAATTCCAGGCCATAACCGGCGCGGCGTCCAGCGCTGGCCTCGCGCATCGAATGCACCGCGGTGAAGCCCGGATATTCGAAAACGGAGTCCTGCGTGTCGGGAGTTTCGCCATTGTCCTGGAGGGCGAATCGCCCGCCGCTTGACGAGACCGCCGACGGACCCTTCACGCCCATGGACCATTGGACAATGTCGATATCGTGCGCGCCGAGGTTGGTCATCTGGCCGCCGGAGTAATCCCAGAACCAGCGGAAATGATACAGTGCCCGGTGCGGATTATAGGGCCGCTGCGGTGCGGGTCCCAGCCACATGTCGTAATCCAGATCGTGCGGCGGCGGCCCATCGGGCGGATTGCCGAAGCCCGGCATGACGTTGCGAAAGGCGCCCATGCGGGCACTCAGCACCTTGCCGAAATAGGCAGATTGCACCAATTCGCGGGCCTTCTGGTAATGCGGGCCGGAGCGCTGCTGCGTGCCGACTTGCACCACGCGCTGGTAGCGCCGTGCGGCCGTGGTCATCCAGCGCCCTTCCTTCACAAATAGCGTGAGTGGCTTTTCCACGTAGACGTCTTTGCCGGCCGCGCACGCCAGAATAGTCAGCAGCGTGTGCCAGTGGTCTGGTGTGCACACCACCACGGCTTGAATCTCTTTGTTGTCGAGCAGCTTGCGGAAATCGCTGTAGCCCTTGGCACCGGAACCACACGCCGCTATTCCCTCCTCCAGACGCGGCTGGCATATCTCGCACATGGCGGCCAGGTCCGCATCGTTCTGGTTTTTGAAATCGTGGACATGCTGGCGGCCGATCAGGCCGTAACCGATGAAGCCGACTTGTATGCGATCGTTGGCGCCTAACAGCCGTTTGTACGACGCCGCCGTGACTGCTCCCAGGAACACGCGCCGCGATGAGTGCATTTGCTGGATTTTAGCAGGTCGCGAGACAGGCAGATGTGGCGTACAGCACCGTCTTGTATCCCTGGCTGGCTCTGATACGTCAAATAGATTAGGATGGACAGAAATTATGACACGCATCGGCATTGTTATCGCGGTTACGATGGCAGCGGGTTTGTCCGCGCGCGATGTGCCGGAACCGGCATTGCCCGTTAATGTGGTGGTCACCGTTACCGGACAAAAAGGCGCCCCGGCCCCACCGCTGACAGTGGACGACATTCTCGTCTCGCAAAACAAGCAGCACCTGCAGGTCACCGGACTGGAGCCATTGCGCGCGCAGGGCGGTCGCCAACTCTGGCTATTGATCGACGACAGCACCACGACTAACCTGGGCACACAGTTGGCAGACCTGAAGAATTTCGTATCAAACCTGCCTGCCAATACCCAGGTGGGCGTCGGCTATATGAACTACGGCCGGGTTCAGGTTGTGCAGCCGCTGACGACCGACCATCAACTGGCCGCGAAGGCCATGCGCCTGCCCACCGGTATAGCTGGTATTTCGGCGAGCCCGTACCTGGCGTTGACCTCGCTGATTCACAAGTGGCCCGCCAGTTCCGGCCCGCGGGAAGTGGTGATGGTTTCGAGCGGCATTGATCCTGAATACGGCGCTGGCCCCGATGATCCTTATGTGAACGAGGCTGTCGACGTCGCGCAACGCGCTGGAGTTGTGGTGTATTCGATCTTTTACTCAGGCGCAGGACGCTGGGGACACAACGGTCGCCAGATCTTTTGGGGTCAGAACTATCTCGCACAGCTCAGTGACGAGACTGGCGGTGAGTTATATTGGCTGGGCGCGATCAATCCGGTGTCACTGGCGCCTTATCTCTCCGATATCAGTGAGCGCTTGAACGCACAGTACTTACTTACTTTCCTGGCCAGGCCGGAAAATAAGGCGGGATTTCAAGTGGTCAAAATCAAGACTGAGAAACCGCGGGTGAAGGTTGCGGGGCCGTCCAAGGTATACGTGCCAGCGCAGTAAAGGGGCGCAGGCTGGAGCTCCGCGTCACTATTGCCCGCGAAAATAATCGAGGGTGAGGCGCAGGCCTTCCTCGAGCGTCACACGTGGCTCCCAGCCAAGCAACCGGCGCGCTTTCGAAATATCCGGGCGGCGCTGCTTGGGATCGTCTTCTGGCAGATCGTGATTCACCAACGGCGACACGCTACCGGTGGCGCGTAAGATCTGCTCGGCAAACTCGCGGATGGTCATCTCGATCGGATTGCCAAGGTTCACCGGATTGGGTTCATCGGACTGCATGAGCCGGTAGAGGCCATCCACCAGATCGCTCACGTAGCAGAAACTCCGCGTTTGCGATCCATCTCCGAAGATAGTAATGGCCTCGCCGCGCAAAGCCTGATCCAGAAAGGCCGGCACCACCCGGCCATCGTCCAGCTTCATGCGCGGCCCATAGGTATTGAAGATGCGGGCGATATTTGTGCGCAGGCCGTAGGTGCGGTGGTAAGCCATCGTCAGGGCCTCGGCGAAGCGCTTGCTTTCGTCGTAGCAGGATCGCGGCCCTACCGGGTTCACATGGCCCCAATAGGTTTCGCGCTGCGGATGTTCGAGCGGGTCGCCATAACACTCCGAAGTGGAAGTGAGCAGGAAGCGCGCTTCCTTCGTGCGCGCCAGTTCCAGCATGTTACGCGTGCCCGCACTGCCCACGTCCAGAGTGGCGATGGCGTGCTGCATGTAGTCCTTGGGACTGGCGGGCGATGCCATATTCAACACGCCATCAAGCGAGCCGTCCACCGCCAGTGGCTGCGTAATATCGTGACACAGGAACCGGAATCGCGAGTCACCGTCCAGATGCGCCAGATTCCTTTTCGAACCAGTGAGGAAATTGTCAACAGCGATAACTGAGTGGCCCTCCGCCAGCAGCCGGTCGCACATATGCGACCCGATAAATCCCGCAGCTCCGGTAACCAGGATGCGCAAGCGAATACCCCGTGAAAATGATTTTGCAGCGGACATTGCGCCCGCTCAAGTGCTACATTCAAGGTTACCGCATGGTCCACCCATCCTGGCTGGAAACTGCGATCCTGGCGATCCTGTTATGCATCTCCGGAACGCTTTTCTGGCGCCGCTTCCGCAAGCCGTTGGATGCCATCCGCGGCGCCCGCGATAATCCCGATTTCAAACTGCGGCCGTTGGGGCCGCGCATTCGGCAGTTCATATGGGAAGTGATGCTGCAAGGCAAGGTGATCCGGGAGCGTCCCCTGCCCGGCTTGGCGCACGCCTTCGTCTTCTGGGGATTTTGTGCGTTCGCGCTGATCACCGTGAATCACCTGGCCGCCGGATTCGGCTTTCCGTTCCTGAGCCGCGCCGGTGGATTCGGTAAAGCTTATTTGGCGTTGGTGGCCGCGTTCGCCGTGGCGGTAGCGGTATCGATTGCGGGCCTGGCGATCCGCCGATTCATAACGCGTCCGAAATGGCTGGGTAGTGTGTCGCCGGAATCCGGCGTGATCGCGCTATTCATTTTCATTCTGATGGTCACCTATCTGGCCGGAATGCGCTTGGATGAAACCACACTGGCGGCGCGGGCGAACTGGTGGCTGCACACCGCGACGCTGCTCGCATTTCTGCCGCTGATCCCGCATACCAAGCACCTGCACCTGCTGATCAGCCCGGCTACCGTGTTTCTGCGGCGGGATGGGTTCAGCAAAATTCCGCCGCTGGTGGGCGATGAGGATTTCGGCCTGGATACTGGCAAGGACGTCACCAAGATCGACGCGCTGCAAGCTTACTCTTGCGTGGAGTGCGGACGCTGCACGGAGCACTGTCCGGCCAATAATACGGGGAAGATCCTCAATCCGAAAGAAATCATACTGGGGCTGCGGCAGTATCTGAACGAAGAAGGACCGGGCAACGAAGCGCCGCTGTTGGGTAAACACATCTCTATGGAGGCCGCCTTCCAATGCACCACCTGCGGCGCCTGCGAGTTTCAGTGCCCGGTGGGCATCCAGCATCTGCCGGTGATTATCGGGCTGCGCCGCGGCGCGGTGAATACCGGGAAGTGGGAAGACGATTACGGCGGCAAGATGTTTCTGGCGATGGAGCGCAACGGCAATTCCCTGGGCTTCGCGTCGAGCGAGCGGCTGAAATTCATCGAGAAAAACGAACTGCCGATTTACGATGGCACACAGGAGTATTGCCTCTGGCTCGGCTGCATGGGCTCATATGATCCGCAGGGTCGCGAGATCGTGCTGGCGTTGGTCGCGGTGTTGCGCCACCTGGGCGTGACGTTCGGGGTGCTGCGCAAGGAGAAGTGCACGGGCGATCCGGTGCGGCGCTTGGGTAACGATCTGTTGTTTTCGCAACTGGCCGAGGCGAACATCGAGCAGATGAAAGCCGCTAAAGTGACCAAGCTGCTTTCGATCTGCCCGCATTGCGTGCGTACGATTGGAGAGGACTGGAAAGAGTTCGGCGCCGATTTTCGCATCGAGCATCACAGCGAATTATTAGCGCGCTTGCAGGCCCAGTTGCCCCGGCAGATGAACGGTCGGGAGCGCGTCGTCTTCCACGACCCGTGCTACCTGGGGCGCTACCGCGGCATTTACGACCAACCGCGGGAAGTCATCGCGCGCGCGGGCGAGGTAGCGGACCCTGCGCGTGCGCGCGAGCGGTCGTTCTGCTGCGGCGCGGGCGGCGGACAGATGTTCCTGGGTGAGGAGAAGGGCCGGCGCGTCAACGTGGAACGCGCCACGGAACTAGCCGCGACCGGAGCGGGCGTGGTGGGAACGGCCTGTCCTTTCTGCCAGACGATGTTTCGGGACGCGTTCGGCACGCTGAGCCAGACGCCGCCCAAATTGCTGGACATCGCGCAGATTGCGGCGGCATCCATCGAGACCGCGGCGGGGCGTGCGATGGTATAATTTCGAATTGGCGCGCCGCGCGGTTTTGGTCAGCGGGGACGACGTCAAATTGCCAGAAAGACCACCAGCGGGCGCGTAGCTCAATTGGCAGAGCAAGTGACTCTTAATCACTAGGTTGTAGGTTCGATTCCTACCGCGCTCACCATTATAATCAATACTTTACAGACTACTGAATCGTGGGAGTTTCGTCCACTTTGGGGGATTCTTTGGGTGGCGTTTTCTGCTTTTCGGCCTTTGGCTTCAGGCTGAGCACCTCGACGGCTTCACGCTTGGCCGCCATCCGCACGTGGCTGTACCGTTCCAGCATCGCGCGGCTCATGTGGCCCAGCAGGGCAAGCATGGTGCTCTCTGGAACGCCCGCCTCTGCCATCTTTGTGGCCACCGTATGGCGCAGATCGTGCAGCCTGCAGTTTATGCCGGCCTCGGCGCGGATGCTGCCCCAGACGGTCTTGAGCGTCGTCATCGGCCGTGTTGGATCTGTCGGCGACGGCTTGCCGAACGGGAACAGGTAATGCTCGGGTCGCGTCGTCCCGAATTTCCCCGTGAACCATTCAGCGTGCCCCGAGAGGAGGCTAAACAGTTCGGCACTCAGCGGAATCTGTCTGCCTGTCGATGATTCGGTTTTGGCGCGGCCAACGGTGAGCACGCGCTTGTCAAGGTCCACCTGATCCCAGGTCAAGCCCGTAATCTCTCCGCTCCGCATTCCCGTCAGAAGCGCCACGCGGACGATGGTGGCCGCCACCTTCGAGCGCTTCGTATTGTCGCAGGCTTCCAATAGTCGCGCTTCCTCGGCTGGGGAAAGCGCCTTGCCGGCGTCGCTGCGTTCCTCTTGCTTCCGGACCTTGGGCCACAGCGCGGACCATTTCATACCGATGGCCCTGGACAGTTCGCCTATCTCCATGTTGACCGTCCGGCCGCCGGCACCCTCGTCGAGCCTCGTCGCGATATAGCCGCGGATCGCATCTTCGGTCAGATCTGAAAGTATCTTTGCCCCGAGAAGCCGCGTCACGTGAGCCAGGCGCCCTTTCGAAAACAGGATTGATTGCTGCCGGCCGCGGTGATCCAGTGCATACCGCAACGAATACGCCTTCACGATTTCTGCGACGGAATTGACGCGGCCCTCCCGCCTCTCGACGGGGGCGCCCACAAATGCCTTTTCCATTTCGGCCCTACGTTGCTTTTCGGCCTCTTTCGCGAGCGTTTTTAGGTGCGTCTTTGTGGACTCGCGGACGCGCTTTCCGGCGAAACTGAATTCGTACCACCAGAACGCGGACGTTACAAGTTCGCCCGTCTTCGGGTCTTTGTACTTCGGTCGATATATGCTCATTTCGGCCCTTCTCTGCCCTGCCCGCCACGCTCGCCGCCTGCATACCCCTTCCCCGCCGGGCTAACGCAGCCTACAGGGCGCCAGGGCGCGCGGGTTGGGCATTCCCGCGAGTGGGGCGGGCCATCATTCCCCGCTCGGCTTTCGCTTGCTCCACCGTGCCATTACGGCCGCCCGAGCCAACGCAGACCGTTGCTCCGGACTCAAGTTCTTGTTTCGCGCTCGCGCACCTCGGCGCCCGAGTTCCGCCGCGGCTGCATTCTTTTTCTTCGGCATAGGCTCGCTTTACGTAAATGCGCAAACTTTTTACGTAAACTGCGCATCAGACTGACGATACCAACGAATCTGGCAAAACTCAATACTCGGCGCCGGGAACTGTAGGTACTACCCTTGGTGAATCGGTACTTTTTGCCATTGACCTATACTCGGCGCCGGGTATATCATCACAACTTCCGGGACTCAGCCACTTGCGGCTGGCTTCCCGGAAGTAGCACCATTTCAAACCAAGGGAGAAAGCAGGAATGCAGGCAGCAACAAGAATTGACACGAGAAAGATCGGCCTAAAAACCAAGATGTGTAGCCCGATCTGGGGATCGCAACAGCAGGAATCCGTAATGCTGAGCCGGTACGCAGCCGGATTAGCAGACGATGTAGTCCTTTGTCTGGCGAAGTTGGTCTCCGAGCGTGACGGCCTGCGCGGTCGTCGAATGCTCAATTTTGATCCCCCAACCCGCGGGCAGCGTAAGGGCGTACTAGATAATCCAGCAGAGCGCATCGGTGATCTGGAGTTCGCCGTAAAGCTCACGGATGCCGTTTCGGCTAGATTTCGCCGGCAGCTCATACGCGCCAGATCCGCGATGATCCATACCAAAAGGAGCGCCTAGACCATGGCCACAAAGAAGAAAACCATACACGCTGCCCCAACGGCGCCGAAAGTCGCGGCTGCTAAGGTTCAAAGCGATCCTCTAAGCGTAATCCCGTGTTGCGCGCCCGAGGGAGACTATGCGATCCGCGAGAAACTTCGAGAAATAATCAAAGAATCGGTCGCCAAAATGACACCAAACAGCACCCAGCAAGTTGCGCGGTTCATCGATTGCCTGCAGAAGGTTGATGGCGATGCTGACGGCTGCTCAGAGGCGGAACGGCTAATCGTATACCTGGTGGATTACCACTACCGCCAAGAATACGGCCTTACTGTGGCACCCGCCTTATGCACAAGATTTGATCCGCCGACAGTGGCCTGAGGCGGGCGACCGTTTGGGGACCCTGAGAATCCTGCGTTAAAACAGGTGGAGTAGCGAAGGTGAAGCTTCGCAAAACTCATTCTCAGGAGTCACCCAAAAGGTGAATAACAATCGAAAGCATACCAATCAAACGACCGTCAGGCAAGGGGCGGAAGCGGCTAGGGCAGAACCCTTGAAAATCGGGGCTGCCACGCCTTTTGATTTCTCGGCGCGCAATCTAACGGCCTACGGCGGTTTATTGCCGGTGGCGACCATGCTGGAAAAGCTCGGGTTCCAGCAGTTGGTGGAAGAGACGCTCAGCATCAAACGGCTGACCCGCGTGATGCCGGTGTACCAGTTTGTGCTGGCCATGGTGCTGGCATTGTATGTGGGATTTTCGCGACTGCATCACCTGCGCTTTCTGGAGCGCGAGCCGATGCTGACCGGGATTCTGAAAGTGCTGCGTCTACCGCCGCAGTGCACGTTTTGGCGGTTTCTGGCCTCGCTGCATCTGAGCGTGGCCGGACAGATTCTGCGCATGCAGCAGATCCTGCGGCAGCGCGTGTGGGAAGCCGCGCATGTGGAACTGAAAACCATCACCCTGGACACCGACACCACGGTGCACACTCTGTTCGGCCACCAAATGGGCGGGCGCAAGAGCTACAACCCGAAAAACCGGGGCAAGAAAAGCTATCAACCCATCCTGACGTTCCTGGCGGAAACGCGGGAATACGTGGGGGGCGCGTTGCGCAATGGGGATCGGCCCACCGGCAAACAGATCGCCCGCCACTTGGAGAGTGTGTTCGCCGCCTTACCCAAGGGCGTGGAGACCATCTATGCGCGCGCCGATTCCGGTTTTTACTGCAACGAAGCGGTGGAGGCCTATGAGAAGGCCGGGGCGCGGTACATCGTGTCGGCGCGCAAGACCTCCCGTCTGATCGACGAACTGAAGGCGGCGTCCTGGACTGGCTCACCGAAGACGGATGCCGATGCCCAGTGCGAATTTCGTTATCAGCCGGAGGGCTGGAGCCAAGCGCATCGATTCATCGCCCTGCGCTACATCAAGAAGAAGCCGGCGGCCCCGGCGGACCAGCCCGAACAGTATCAGTTGTTCGACACTGCGGAGTACAGCTACCGCGTCTTCGTGACCAATATGAGCGACGGCATTGCCGCGCTGGCGTGGCTCTACAGCCAGCGGGCGGGCGCGGAGAACCTCATCAAGGAAGCTAAAAACGACGCGGGATTGGCAGACCATCCGTCGGGACGATGGCCGATGAACTGCATTTACTTTCAGCTCGCCATGTTGGCCTACAACCTCAATTGTTGGCTGATGCTGTTCAATCGAGAAGAGGAAGCCAACGTCGAGCAACTCGGCCATATTACCCTGGCCACGGCGCGGTTGCGGTTTCTGTTTCTGGCCGCGCGCATCTGGCGCCACGCGGGAACCGTGGGTGTCAGCTATAGCGATCACTATCCCGAGCAATCTTTATTCGAGCGGCTGATGGCGCGGCTGCGGGCTGTGACGGCCTTCGGCGCGCGGCAAAAATGACCCACCCGTACTTTCCAATAATGACCCAGGCGGGCGGTAGCTGAGGCCATCGCCGGGAATAGTGGCGCCCGCGAGATTCCAACGGCAGGTTCAGTTACCTTGTTGATTTGTAATTGAGCCGGAGGTTTGCGCCCCGGAGGGGAGATGGTCCCCTCCAGGACAGGAGCTTCTGGGAGTCATCACCTCCCATGGGCCCTTTCGAGAATCCTACAGTCCATCCCGAAAATCAAGCGGCTAGCCGGCGGAAGCGATTGGCGCCTCGGCCGCGCATGCGGCGCTGTTTGCTTAAAGGATGCGAGCAACGCTTTCATCCCCAGCAAGCACGCCAGCGCTATTGCAGCGAGCGCTGCCGGCACGCAGCGCGGAAGTGGTCCCGCTGGAAGGCCCAGCAGGCGTACCGGGCGACGGTGGCGGGCAAACAGAAACGCAACGGCCAAAGCCGTCATTACCGAGAGCGGGTCCGGAGCCGGAAACCACCAGAACCAGAAGCGGTTAGCGCGCCCGCGAGGGTAATCACTACAGAACATTTTTTTCGACCATTGCTGCGACCGGCCGGGTTGCTACGAGAGATTCGTGCGTGCGCGGCGAAGTCCCTTACAACGCTTCTGTTCCCACGCCTGCCGGCGCGCGCTGGAGCGCGTCGTAGAACGGGAGCGGCGCTGGAAACAGGCGCGCACTTAATCCGGAGATATTGATCCGCGGGCGGCGCGGGCCTTACATTCAGCCTGTCTGATGCAACTGGAGTTTCACCAACTCGACCGGCGATGGGAACACCTGCGCGTGCGCCATCCGGCGCGGCAGCGGCGGCTACTGGCGTCGCTGGCCGAGAGTGGGCAGCAATCGCCCATCGTGGTGGTAGCGGCGGAGGGCCCGGCGGATCGTTACGTGGTCATCGACGGCTATAAGCGGATCGCAGCGCTGGAACAACTGGGGCGGGACACAGTGGAAGCGGTGGTATGGCCGATGAGCGAAGCCGCGGCCGTGCTGCTGGACCGCTCGCTGCGGCTGAGCGAACACGAGACCGCGCTGGAGGTGGGCTGGCTGCTGGCGGAGTTGGAGCAGCGCTTCGGCTATAGCCTCGACGAGTTGGCGCGCCGGTTTGATCGTAGCGTGAGCTGGGTGTCGCGGCGGCTGGCGCTGGTGGAGGTCCTGCCGGAAGCCATCCAACAGCAGGTGCGCGAGGGCCAGATCTTGGCGCAAGTGGCGTTGAGGTTTCTGGTGCCGGTGGCCCGCCAAAACCTGGAAGACTGCCAGCGCATGGCGGCGATCTTCGCCAAACATCACTGCGATACGCGGGAAGCCAGCCAACTGTATGGCGCTTGGCGCCAGGGGTCGGCCGCGATTCGCAAACGCATCCTGGATGCGCCGGAGCTGTTTTTCAAAACGCGGCGGCAAGCGCAGGAGAAAGCCCCGGCCGAGGCCGGAGCCGAACTGTTGCGCGATCTGGAGATGCTGGCCGCCATCGTGAACCGCGCGCAGCGGCGGCTGGCCGGCGCGGCGGCGCTGGAACTGGATCGCCAGCAGTGCGAAGCCGCAGGGCAACAGATCGCTCGCATTCAAAATCAACTCCGCCGCATCGACGAAAAACTCTTACCGGAGCAAGTACCGCATGTTGAGCCAAGCGCAACGCACCACGATTCTGGAACTGCATACGCAGCAGGTGAGCAAACGCGAAATCGCGCGGGTACTGGGGATCTCCCGCGTGGCTGTCCGCAAAGTCTTGCGCGCGAACTCCACCACCGTGCCGGAGTTGCAGCGTGCGGAGAAAGCCGCACCCCACCGGCAACAGATCCTGGAGCTTTTCGAGCAGTGCAAGGGGAATCTCGTGCGAGTCCATGAGGAGTTGCTGGCGGGCGGCGCGGCGTTGTCGTATGCCGCGTTAACGGCTTTCTGTCGGCGGCACGGAATCGGCTACGCGCCACCCACGCCGGCGGGACAGTATGACTTTGCGCCCGGCCAGGAACTGCAGCACGACACGTCTCCCCACGAGCTCGAACTGGGCGGCAAGAAACGCCGGGTACAGACCGCCTCGGCGGTGCTGTGCTATTCGCGGATGCTGTTCTTCCAGTGCTATCCCACCTTCCGGCGTTTTGACTGCAAGGTATTTCTCCACGAGGCGCTGCGCTATACAGGTGGTGCCCCGACCCGGGTCATGATCGATAACACGCACGTAGTGGTGCTGCGCGGCAGCGGGCGCGAGATGGTTCAGGTGCCGGAGATGGCCGCCTTTGGAGAGCGTTTGGGCTTTCAGTTCGTGGCGCACGCGATTGGGAATGCGAACCGTTCCGCGCGCGTCGAGCGCCCCTTATCAGCGCAGTTCCTGGTTATGCACAGTTAGCCGTCTCCTTGGACCTATCCACGGCGTTTGTTCCGTTGACTCCTTTGCATAATCTTTGTCCTTTCGTCCGCCGGTCAGCATAGCACCCGCCTTATGCACAAGATTTGATCCGCCGACAGTGGCCTGAGGCGGGCAACCGTTTGGGGACCCTGAGAATCCTGCGTTAGAACAGGTAGAGAAGCGAAGTTGGCGCTTCGCAAACTCATTCTCAGGAGCCACCCAAAAGGTGAATAACAATCGAGAGGATAACGAGAAAAGGCGCGCCATGCAAGGGGATGGCGCGGTTAGTCCGGGGCCCATTAAAATCGGGGCTTCCACGCCCTATGACTTCACCGGCAGAAATCTGACCGCCTACGGCGGACTGCTTCCCATCGCGACCATGCTGGAGAAACTCGGGTTCCAGCAGCTGGTCGAGGAGACGCTCAAGATCCAACGGCTGACGCGGGCGATGCCGGTGTACCAGTTCGTCGTGGCGATGGTGCTGGCGCTGTACGTCGGATTTTGCGCGGCTGAACCATCTGCGCTTTCTGGAGCGGGAGCCGATGCTGACCGGGCATTCTGAAGGTGCTTCGACTGCCGCCGCAATCCACCTTCTGGCGGTTTCTGGCCTCGCTGCATCTGAGCGTGGCCGGGCAGATCCTGAAAATGCAGCGCATGATGCGGCAGCGCGTGTGGGAGGCGGCGCACGTTGAACTGAAGGTGGTCACGCTGGACACCGACACCACCGTGCACACCTGTTCGGCAACCAGATGGGCGGGCGCAAGAGCTACAACCCGAAAAACAGGGGAAAGAAGAGCTTCCAGCCGATCCTGACGTTTCTGGCCGAGACGCGGGAGTACGTCTCGGGCGAGTTGCGCAATGGCGATCGGCCCACCGGCGCCCAGATCGCGCGGCATCTGGAAAGCGTGTTCGCCGGCCTGCCACCGAGCGTCGAGACCATTTATGCCCGCGCCGATTCCGGCTTCTATTGTGCCGAGGCGGTGGAGGCATACGAAAAGGCGGGTGTGCAGTTCATCATTTCGGCGCGCAAGACGTCACGCCTGGTCGATGAGTTGAAAGCGGCGGACTGGAAACGGTCCCCACAGACCGACGCCGATGGCCAGTGCGAGTTCCGCTATCAGCCGGACGGCTGGGGCAAAGCGCACCGGTTCATCGCCCTGCGCTACCAGAAAAAGCCGAAACCGCGCCCGGCTGGACGAGCCAGAACAATATCAGTTGTTCGACACGCCGGAGTACAGCTATCGCGTGTTCGTCACCAATATGAAGGACTGCGATCGCGCTGCTGGCGTGGTTCTACAACAGCGGGCCGGAGCGGAGAATCTGATCAAGGAAGCCAATAACGACGCGGGACTGGCCGCGCATCCCTCGGCGCGATGGGCGATGAACTGCATTCATTTTCAACTGGCCATGCTGGCTTATAACCTCAACTGCTGGCTGATGCTGTTCAACCGCGAAGAGGAAGCCAAAAGTGAGCGCGCTCGGCCACACCACACTCGCCACAACCCGGCTGAAGTTTCTGTTTCTGGCGGCGCAGGATCTGGCGGCACGCGGGCCGCGTGGGAGTCAGCTACAGCGATCATTACCCGGAACAAGGTCTTTATTCAGCGTCTGATGAACCGGCTCCGGGCCATCGCCGCGGCGGAACACGGCTTCGCCCCGGTGATTGCTGTCGCCCTGCGCTGCTGAGGCGTGCATAGGATTCTATGCACACGCGGCCTTGCTGAAACAACAACTTACAAGCGGAGGAAATCGGCTCAGGCACACAGGACGCTTTGAAAAGAAATAAGGATCGTCTTCGCCGCAGGTTCAGGTCAGTCGCTCAGGCTGCTCCTCAGGGCAGTTCTGTGCATAAGTCAGGTAGCAACAAGTTGGTCCGGCGCACTGAATCTCCCTCTGCGAAGGGCGGGAGGGGTGAGTGCGCTGACAGCGGCCAGCTTCTCCGTCGGGTCGGCCCGAAGATACATCTCGGTGGTCTGCACGCTGCTGTGGCCGAGCCAGAGGGCAGCCTTCCGAATGTCGTGTGTGGTTTGGAGCATCAACATCGCACAGCCATGCCTCAAGGTGTGTGGTGAAACGCGCTTGTTGCACAACGAGGGACAACTCAGTCTCGCAGCCGCTACATGGCATTTGAGCACGTATTCGAATCCAGTCCGTGACATGGCGCTACCGCGTGCATTGAGGAAGAGTTCGGGCACGGCCGCCTCGCCACGGATGGCAAGCCATGCACGAAGATTTGCACCGGTCCGCGTCCAGACTGGCAGCACTCGTTCGCGTCTGCCTTTTCCGAGGATTCGGACGAAGGGCCGCGGCTCAAAGGTCACGTTATCGACCCTCAGACCCACAAGCTCGGAGACTCGAAGACCTGCGACAAAGCAAACGTCCATCATGGCTCGATCGCGGATTCCGAACCGAGTCCGCGGGTCAGGGACATTCAGTACGGCCTGCATCTCGTCGAGCGTGATGTGCGCAACCAACTTCGTATCAGTCTTCTTAAGCGGTATCGCGAGAATCCGTCGTACCTGTTCCAACGCGGATGGGACTTGATACTCGACATATCGCATGAACGATTTGATGGCGGACAACCGGACGTTCCTCGTCACGGGTCCGTTTTTGCGCTCGGTCTCGATGTGCTGCAAAAATGCGACGACCAAGGGTGCGTCGATCTGCTCCAGGTCCAGTTGCGATGGATTTTTACCCAATCGCGAGGCGGCGTACTGAAACAACAGGCGGAACGCGTGCGCGTAGGTGTCGCAGGTATGTTCGCTCGCGCGACGATCAATGGGAAGCCGCTCGCGCAGAAATGCGGTGAACTGGGTATCCCTTTCACTCAGCCGACCCCAACCTGTTGTGCCGCCTGCTGTGGAGGTTTGATGCGGCCGACTAAGGTGTTGTAGGTCTTCGGAGAGGTGCTGGCTGCTTGTTGCATGAGGCGGAAGAAGAGCTTGCCGCGGCTTTTCGACTTCCGACGGTTGAACCGAAAAGTATACTCATCCAGGTAGTAGGACAGCTGTTGAGGTGCCACCGCGCCTTGGTGGGTACCGAGCAACCACCGCTTCAACAATCCTGCGATCCGGTGAACGCGCGGCATCAGCCTGGAGGCTTCCTTCCTCCGTCCCCGCAGCACCGTGATCTCCCGCTGATACTCCTTCTTGTCCAAGCCCGAGTAGCCTTGCCAGGCGTCGGTGTGGAGCATGCTTCCCGGCTCGACGCAATCCTGGACGAAGGGGTGCAGGCTGGCGGCAGAAGCGTCTTCAATCACCCGCATGCGAATCCGCCCAATGCCCGGACCATCGGCCTCGGCGGCGATGACCACCAAGGCCTTGCTTTCGGTCTGCCTGCCGGAGACACCCTCTTCCAATCCACCGATCATGGTTTCATCCACCTCGACCCAGCCCTTCAGCCGATCCCGATCCGGCCGCACCATGGCGCGTCTCAACTTATGCAGCCACGTCCAGGCAGTCTCATAACTACCCAGTCCCAGGACACGCTGCAACCCTAGCGCGCTGGCTCCGTGCTTCTGACTCGTCACATACCACATCGCGCGGAACCACATCACCAGGGGCTTCCGCGTGTCCTGGAAAATTGTGCCCGCCGTCGCCGAGGTCTGTCGCCGGCACCCACAACACTGGAACAAAGTGGTACGAACTATGACAGCCCTCGATCCCTGACAATGCGGGCACCGAAAGCCATCTGGCCACCGAAGGCTCACCAGGTATGCTCGGCAACCGTCCTCGGTCGAAAACCTCTCCTCGAACTCCTGGATCGTTCGCGGGTAATCCTCCACTGCCCAAATCTACAGATTGGGGTCGGCTGAGTCAAGGGGATACCCA
>CAWFUH010000018.1:0-227855 GCA_963818855.1 Bryobacterales bacterium
GCACAAATGTGCACGAAACGGCTTAAACTGTGCCCGCTGGAACTTACTCACGGTGCATCTCATAAGATCCAATGGGCGGACAAATGTGTTGCGTTTCCTTTATGTTCCACTACCGGTGTTTTTTCGCGCCTGATGATGGGGGTTGCCTGTTGCGGGCGAGACAATTTGGTGAAAATCTGAGACTTTCTGTAGATTCTTCGTTGGATCGCCGCGCATGTGAAACTTTTGTTGGATTTTGTGGTGAATTGCTGAGATAAACTGTCGCGCACCCTTTCCCCTCGCGGCGTGCGGATTAGAACCCGTGGCCGACAATTCCAGTAAGCAACTTACCGGGTGGCTCCCGGTCCGTACCGCTTGTCATTAACCTTGCGGATGTCACAGCCGTGGCACCTGGCGGCCTACAGGATGTGGACGTCACCCTGCATTCCAGAAAGCAGTTGCCATCGGTCGCACGAGATGGAGGGACGACGTCGATCCTTTTCGGAACTTGACGATGACACCCGTCAGAACGGCGTCCTGGATGATATGCTTCTCAACCTGAGCCGGAGATTCTTCGGAGAAAGGTAAGTAGCTTGCCAGTCCCATCCGCAATGGTGTTTAATGGTGGCGTCGGTAAGCGGCTCCTGAATGTCGAGGAGGCTGCCGGATACCTGGGTCTGAAGGTGGACACGGTCTACAAGAAGGCCCGGCTCCGGGAGCTTCCCTTCGTCAAGGTGGGGCGAGCGTTGCGGTTCGACAAACAGGCGTTAGATCGCCTGATCGAACAGCACACAATCAAAACCATCGACTGAAAGGAGTACGCAGAGTGTCTATTCACAGAGTTGAAGACGGAGTTTTCAAAATTCGCTGGAGGGAAGGAGGCAGGAACCGAAGCCTGAGCGTTCATGGCTCGCACGAGTTGGCCAAGAAGATCCTCCGCAAGCGGCTATTGGCGCGCGATGAGAACCGCCACCTCGATATCAAGCGGGAGGTCAATTTCCGAATGTCCGCGCTGATCGATCGGTACTGGGAGCAGTACGCCAGTAAGAAAAAATCTCAGGACCGAGAGAAAGCTGTTCTGGAGGGAATCCGCGGCCAGCTCGGGGACCTGTTTGTCCGAGAGGTTGACGGCGCCAGCATTCAACGCTGGTACCAAGGTCTCTCGGAGGCGAAGGGGTTGTCAGCGGGCACGGCCGTTCGGCACTTCAACGTCATGCACCACATGATGGAGAAGGCCGCCACGATCTGGAGCAAGGAAACCGGCATAGACCGGAATTCGGCTGATGACGTGGAAGTGAAGCGGCCGGATGACCAACGTGAGCGGTACCTGAGTGTGGAGGAGATCGTCAGGCTCAAGGCTGTTCTCGATGAGAAGATGTACCGCAAGGCTGGCAAGGGCATCAACCAGACGTTTTTTCATCTGCGCTTGATCGTCCTCACGGCTTTGACCACGGGCATGCGGATAGCAGAGATTTTCTCGCTCAGATGGAGCGACCTGCTATTCCGGGAAGAACTGATTGCAGTCCGGGCCAAACTGAAGCGTGGCAAGGTTCGGTACGCGCCGATGTGCCCGGAGTTGGTCGTGGAATTCAAGCGGTATCCGGTGATCCTGGGGGAGGATCGGATCTTCCCGCCGCAACCGGGTGCCAAGCGGGAACGCCAAAGGGTGGACAAGAGTTTCGAAACCATCCTGGAGTTGGCCGGTATCGAGGGTTTCCGGTTTCACGATCTGAGGCATACCTTCGCCAGTTGGTACATGATGAACGGGGGCGACCTCTACGAACTGGCCAAGATCCTGGGCCACGCGAACATCAAAATGACGGAGCGGTACGCCAAGCTAGCCCGAAGTCACATTGCCAAGACGGGGAGTACGGCCCGCGAGATGTGGAAGCTAATGGAAGGAGAGAGGCGGGAACAGGTTCAGGGAACTGCGGTTTGAATGTTCCCTTATTGTTCCCTTGACTGAAACCCGATGTTCCTGGCCACTTCTAAGTTATTGATTTTATGGTGGCCAGGGACGGAATCGAACCGCCGACGCCAGCCTTTTCAGGGCTGCGCTCTACCGACTGAGCTACCTGGCCGCCAACCGGCTATTGTAACAGAGGGCCGGCGGAGGCGCTTCGTTTGTTAGCGCGCGACCAGCGCCAGTTCTTCGGCCGTAGTTTTCTCGACATCGGCGTGCAGGCTGTGGCCGTGCGCGTCCATCGTAACGATGGCGGCGAAGCCGTTCACCTTTAGGCGCCACATGGCTTCGGGAATGCCGAATTCCATCAGATAGACGGCTGGCACATCCTGGACCGTGCGCGCGTAAAATTGCGCGGCGCCGCCGATGGCGTTGAGGTATACGGCGCCGTACTCCTGAAGCGCGGCCAGGGTCTTTGCCCCCATGCCGCCCTTGCCGATGACGGCCCGCACGCCATATCGCTTGATGACGTCCGCCTGATAGGGTTCTTCGCGGCTGCTGGTGGTGGGACCGGCGGCCTTCACGATCCAGCGATCGTTCTGCTTGAGCATCACGGGGCCGCAGTGATACAACACGGCGCCGTGCAGATCGACGGGCGGCGGGTTCTTCATTAGGTAGGCGTGCACGTTGTCGCGCCCGGTAAACATCTCGCCGTTGATGAGCACGACGTCTCCGACCTTCAGCGCGCGCACGGCGGCCTCGCTGAGCGGCGCGGTGAGCACCACTTCGCGTCCGGTGAGCGGAAAACCCTCGGCTTTAGCCATGCGGGCAACGGGCCGGTCGGGATCGCGGTACAGCCAATTGGTGATAGCGCCGTCACGCGCATCGAGGCGCACTCCCAGGCGGCGGAAGGCCCAACAATCGTAGGCCACGGAGACGAAGAAGCTGGCCGGCAGGCGGTTGGCCGCGGTAATTTTGCAGCCGATCAAGGACGCTTTGCCGCCGAAGCCCATGGCGCCGACGCCCAACTGATTGGCCTGGTCCATGATCTCACCCTCGAGCTTGGCCAGCACGGGATTCGGATTCACATCGTCGAGCGTGCGAAACAACTGGCCTTTCGCGAGTTCGTAGCCATGCGCGCGATCGCTGCCGATGCAGACGCCCAGAGCGCCCGGTGCGCAACCCTGGCCTTGCGCCTGCCAGACGGCGTGCAAGATGCACTTGCGCACGCCTTCCAGGTTGCGATCGGCGCGGCCGAGATGGTCGAGCTCACAGGGCAGAGAATACTGGATATTCTTGTTTTCGCAGCCGCCGCCTTTGAGGATGAGCTTGACTTCGATGTCGTCGCGCTCCCACTGATCGAAGTGCATCACAGGCGTTTCGGGGCCAAGATTGTCGCCGCTGTTGGCGCCGGTGAGCGAATCGACCGAATTCGGGCGGAGCTTGCCGCGGCGGGTGGCTTCGGCGACAGCCGCGCGGACGGCCCGCTGGATCTCCATCTGATTCACGCCAACCGGCGTGTGGACCACGAAGGTGGGCATACCGGTGTCCTGGCAGATGGGGCCTTCGTCGTCATGCGCCATGTCGATGTTGGACAAAATGATGTTCAGCGCTTGCGCGGATTGGGTGCCGGGCGTCTCCGTGCCAGCGGTCAGCGACATAGCCGCGCGCACATCCGGCGGCAGGTTGGTGGAAGTCTGGGTGATTAGTTCGAGGAGGCTGCTTTGGAGGAATTCCATACCGATTAGTCCGATAACCTTATTGTAGCGAGATTGTAGCGAGTTATGAGGCCGATGACGGTGAAAGGCAGGCCGTTGAGGTGGGGCTCGCGCCTTCGGGGCGGGTGTACCGCGGTTCGTGGCGAACGGCCGCGGCTCAGATCTCTCCGCATGCGGAGTCCTGGACTGTTAGGCTGTACATATTGGTGACTCCCAGCATGCGGCGCAACCAGCACTATCACGATCGGGTCAATCGCGTGCTCGACTACATCTCTGAAAATCTCGACGGCGAACTTTCGCTGATCCGGCTGTCCGGCATCGGCTGTTTCTCCCCTTTCCATTTCCATCGCGTTTTTCAAGGTGTTACGGGCGAGACGCTGAACAGCCATGTGCGGCGTGCCGGTTCGAAGCCTTTCGCTATGTTTACAGTCGGATCTACGCGCCCTACGGCAACACACGATTGGTGGACTGCTACCACGCGCTCACCGCGTGGCTCGCCCAGAGGCGTACCGGCATCCGGGATGTGGTTGTCATTGGCATGTCGCTCGATGATCCGTCCATCACCCCGTCGGAAAACTGCCGCTATGATCTCGGCATCGCCTTCCCGAAGGTGCCGGACAGCATGCTGGGCGAGATTGTCCGCTCGCGGGGACGGGCGACGGCCCCTCTTGTATCGTTGCCTGATCAGTCCGAATGCGATGCGGCGGGATTTTACGGTTCGCGATTTCGAGTCCCAACAGGTCGTCGCCTTCCACTGCGTCGGCGACCTTGACCATGTGGGCCGCGCCTGGCAGTATCTGTACCGGATCTGGCTTCCTTCGGGGGCCTTCGATCCGGCGGATCTGCCGGCCATGGAGATGTTCGTACGGCTTCCGGAGGAAATAGGATGGGAGACATTCGATCTGCATACGTGTATAGCCGTCGTGCGGCTCTAACGCTGGCCGCCGCGGCGATGACCGCATGGAGTCAATCGAAAAAAACGACTGACAGTGGAGGCGGACACATGGACCTCGGTGCGTTTTCAATCAGCTTGGCGGTCAAGGACATTAGGGCGTCGCGGCAGTTTTACGAGAAGTTCGGGTTCAAGGCCTTCGCCGGCGACGCCTCAAAGAACTGGCTCATCTTGAAGAACGGCGATCACGCCATCGGCCTCTTTCAAGGCATGTTCGACAAGAACATACTGACTTTCAACCCGGGCTGGGACAGTAACGCTCAAAAGCTCGCTGCATTCACCGACGTGCGCCAACTACAGCGCCAGTTGAAGGCGCAAGGCGTGAAAATAGTGAAAGAGGCAGACGAAACTACCACGGGCCCCGCCAGTTTTGTCGCGGTGGATCCCGACGGAAACCCGATTCTGGTCGATCAGCACGTCTGAACGGGCCAACAAGTTTAGCTGGGTTGATCAGTGCCGGGCTTAGCCGGCTTGTTTTCTGCGGCGTCCGGCGGCTGGGGCGCTTTCTTCCGCCGCGATGACAGGACTGATCCGAGAACGATCCCGAGTGGCACCCCAATGCCTAGCGCCAGCTTGATCTTTGATTTGCCAGGATCGGGCATCCCCGGCGGCAAGACTCCGAAGTCCGCCGAACTTGGCAGAGGCTTGCCGATGCGCATCTCTTTCAAGTCGTACGAGAACTGCTTGCCGCAGGCCAGGCAGACCACGTAGGTATCCCCGTGCGGCTTGCCGTCTATGCTGATAGGCGTGACGGGGCGGGTGAGGCGTTTGTGCGGACAGCGGAAAATCAGGTTGAGGACCGAGTCGATCATCGGGCTGAACCGAGCGTCAAGGGGCGCCACTTCCATTGTGCACCAGCACGAGGGCATCCGGCGAACGGTCTCACAGTTTCGCGCGGGTTAGTGCGGGCGACGGGAGTCTCCAACCCAGTAGCGCGGGCCCGGGCCGTAGCGCGCGGCGCGGTCTCCGGGGTTTGCGAGTTTGCATTTCTCGAGCGAGAGGCAGCCGCAGCCGATGCACCCGGTGAGTCCTGCCCGCAGGCGCTCCAGCTCGGCTATGCGTTCGTCAATCCGGCTGGTCCACCCACCTGAAAGCTTAGCCCAGTCCGCACCCTCCGGCGCCCGGTCTCGCGGCAGCTTAGCCAGCGCCGCGCCCACCTCTTCCAGGGTCAGCCCGATCCGCTGGGCGAAGACAATGAACGCGATCCGCCGCAGCACAGCCCGTGGATACCGCCGATGCCCCGAACCGGCCCGTTCGGAGTTGATCAGGCCCCGCTCCTCGTAAAAACGCAGGGCCGATGCGGCCACGCCGCTGCGCCGCGAAACCTGGCTGATGGTGAGTAGGTCGGCCATAGTCCAAAAAATATCACATTTAGCCCTTGACTTCAAGTTAACTTTAACTTGTAGTCTGGAATTGAGGTGATGGACTTATGCAGGACAAAACGATTGTTCACCAGGGCGCCGGCCTTCGCGTCGCGATCACGGGAGGAACTTCAGGTCTGGGTTTAGCCCTGGTTCGGGAATTCCTCGCCCGTGGTGCGCACATAGCGTTCGTCGCGCGCGCGGCCGAGCGCGTTGAGCGCGTAGCGGGGGAGCATCCCGGCACGCACGGCATTGTCGGCGATGTATCGGCCAAAGACGACATCTATCCGATGGCACTGCAGATCACCGGTGAACTGGGCGGGCTTGACGTTCTCATCAATAACGCCTCCGATCTCGGGCCGGCGCCGCTGGCTTTACTCGGCGACACCGACTGCCTGGATTTCGAGCGCGCGCTCGCCACCAATGTGCTTGGCCCGTTTCGCCTGACCAAGGCGCTGCTCGGTGCGCTCGCAGCTTCGGCCCGTGAGAATGGCGCCGCGGTGGTGCTGAATATCTCGAGCGACGCCGCCACCAATCCCTATCCCGGTTGGGGAGCCTACGGGACCAGCAAGGCCGCGTTGCTGCACCTGACTCGAATCTGGAACGAAGAATTGGAGTCGGATGGCGTCCGGTTTATTTCGCTCGACCCCGGCGATATGGATACCCCGATGCACGCATTGGCCGTCCCGGACTGCAACCCGGCCTCGTTGAAACGTCCGGAAACGGCTGCGCGCGAAGTAGCCGACGCGATCACGGCGACACTCCGGCGCGGTCTGCTGGCCGGAGCCGCCGCGGGGAACGCGCGATGATCCCGGCTTCCCAGCCCGCGCAGCGGCCGCCCGACGCTAAACTCCTGGTTATCGACAAATACGGCGCCATCACGCACATGCCGCGCACATTCTTTGCCGAATTTGTGCGCCCGGGTGACCTGGTCATTGCGAATGATGCGGCGGCCTTGCCGGCCAGCCTGCGGGGTGTGCATTCGGCCACCGGTTGTCCACTCGAAGTAAGACTTGCCGGCCGCCGTTCGTTGGACGAAGTGCGCGACTTTACGGCCATCGTCTTCGGCGGGGGCGATTTTCATTCGCGCACGGAAGACCGGCCTGCACCTCCCCGCCTCAAGGCAGGTGACCATCTGACGCTCGGTCCGCTGTCGGCGACGATTGCGCGGCTGCTGGATCACCCGCGCCTGGTGGAGCTTCATTTGAATGGGCCGGCCGACGCCATCTGGGCCGGCCTGGCGCACCACGGGCGGCCCATCCAATACGCTTATATGCCGGCTGCGCTGGAGCTGTGGGATGTGTGGCCACCAGTTGCAGGACCACCCGTCGCCTTCGAGCCGCCCTCAGCGGGCTTCGCGCTGGACTGGCGTGCGGTCGACAGAATCCGCTCCCGGGGCGCCGCATTCGTCACCCTCACACACACCGCCGGTATCTCCTCCACTGGCGACATCGAACTCGATCTCAAATTGCCATTCGACGAACCTTACCGTATTTCACAATCCGCCGTCTCCGCCGTCGAGAGCACGCGCGGGCATGGCGGCCGCGTTATCGCGATCGGCACGACGGTCGTGCGCGCACTGGAACACGCTGCCAGCCAGGATGGCCGCGTGCATGCCGGCGATGGGCTGGCGACCCAACGCATCGGTCCGGGAAGCCAACTCCGCATTGTCGATGCGATTCTTACGGGAGTGCATGAGCCCGGCACCAGTCATCACCAGTTGCTCGAAGCATTCACAAACGACGCCACCCTGCGCCGAGCCGCGAAAGAGTTGGGCGCCATGAACTACCGGACCCATGAGTTTGGCGATTCGGTCCTGATAGAACGAAAAGCTCACGGTTGCGCGATCAGCGCGCGTACGGCAAAGGCCGACGCAATTAGCGGATCATCTTCTTTGACCAGGTTCTCGGGGTTTGCCCAGGAGCCATCGGCGCGCTGAGTTCGCCGTAAGCTCTCCACCACGCGTGCGCCGGCATCCACGTGCAGCGCGCGAAACACCTGGCTGCTGGCGGCCGAGTAGTAGAACGCCAGACCGTGGGGCCAACGCTGGTACGCCGGACCCACGAAGCCGGGAACCTCGATATCCCGGTGATGGCTCGTCAACCAGCGTGCCGCCGCCGCGACCCGTGCGTCGCTCGACGGCCGCCCAATCGCCAGCAGCGCCAGAATGCCGTCGGCAGTGGTGGTGCCGTAACTGCGGAAATGCGTGCCGTCATGGCCGGCTTTGTTCGTATCAAACTCGGTGGTGGAGAAGAAGAAGCCGCCATCGCCATCGTCCGCACGCCTCGGATCGTAGTTCTGGCAGCGTTCCACGAACACGCGCGCACACTCGAAAGCCGGGTCGGAATCCGGCACTCCGGCGGCGCGCAGCGCCTCCAGAACATGCCGCGTCATGGACAGGTCCACATGCCCGGTACCCGGTTTGGTGCGCCGTTCGCCGCCCATGCCCCACGCCCCGTACACCGGGTCCTGACGGTCCCAGCCGTTCTGCTCCGTGAATTGTTGCACGCGCAGGTACGCGACCATAGGACGAACCTGCTCTTCCCACCCGGCGATCCGCGCCCGGCAGAGCGCGCTCACCGCCAGGGCTGTCGCGTAATTGGGGTAGTCCGGAATGCCTGGGTCTTCGATTCCTAGCGCGCCGTCGCTTCGTGTCTTGCTCCGAATGAACCCGATGGCTTTGACGGCCTTCGCGCGCGGCAGCGGATAGACCCGCTCCGGCACTTCGAGCAGCGCCTCCAGCACGAACGGCGTGAGCGACTGCCCGGAGCGCAGCAGGCCGTAGGTGTGGCTGTGCCACCCGCCATCATCGGCCTGCTTCCGCCACAGGTACGCCGCCGCCCTGGCGAGAGCCGGCTGCCCGGTCTGCATACAGCCGGTTTGCGCCAGCAGCAATACCGCCATCCAATGTCGCGCGGATATCATTTTTTCTTCGCGCTGACGATCCCCATGGCGGGCTCGCGATCCACCCTCAGCATCAGGATGGCCGCGCTGGTTACCGCCACCCGGCCCGTGATGCAATGGTGTCCGGCCCAGGTGCCATCCTCGTTTTGCATCGTCAGCAGCTTCGCGGTCATCTCCTGATTCCACTTGTGCCATGGCTCGCCGCCGGCGCGGTGCAGGCTGTCGCTGATATTCAGATAGGAGAAGAATTCCTCCCCGCCGACAGATCCAAAGCCCGCCACGAAGCGCGGATCGGAAAGCTCCTTCTCGATAACATTGATGGTCGTGGCATTTTTTTTGCGGTCGGCCTCGGTACGGCTGAGCTGTTCCATTTCCTGCGCGCGTTTGTAGAGCGGAACACCGGCGGATACGGCTGACACCTCCGCGCGCGGGGCTGAAAAGCTCCGCACAGCGTCGCGGGAAACCATTCCGCCGCCGAAGCCCCGCCGCACTGGCCCCGACGCCACCTCCAGCACCGGCGCCGATACCGGCTCCGACACCGCCCACACCCGCCGGCATCGCCGTCGCCGTCGTGTACGTGTCCACTTTGGCCATCGCCATCGGCGCCACCGCCAGCCCCTTGGCGTGGGCCGCATACAAGGTTTGTGACGCCAGCGAGGTGCCCAGGATGGGCGCCCACCCGCCGGCTACATTCCAGCTTCCGTCTTTAAGCTGGTTTTTCTCGATCTTCGCGACGCATTTCTCCAGGCTCCGCCGCACGCGCAGATTGGCTTGCGCATCGCCCATCCGGCCATCCAGTTCGGCCAGCAGTTTGGAGGTCAGGAACGTATCGATGTAGGGTCCCAGCTTGCGCTGGATCTGCGTGCCCATCACGTCCGTCACCGCCAGTCCCTCCGCCGGGCTCTTATCGACGTGCGCCAGGATGAACCGCACGGCGCGCTGCAAGGAGTCCCGGTAGGGGCCCGCGTTCGGCGTATTGCCGGTGTGGAGCAACGCCTCGGCAGCCACGGCCGTATTGGCAACGTCATTGCCGGTCGATTCCAGTCTCTCCCCCTGGCGCACGTATGATGTTTCGCCGCCGTCTTGTCCCCAGCCTCCGTCTTTCCCCTGCACCGAAATCAGCCACTTCTCGCCTTTCGCGATCGCCTGCGCGACGGGATCATCCTTGGACAGCGCCTTCTCTCGCGAAAGATTGGTTTCGGCATAGACGCCCAGGGTAATGGCCGCTATGCCGGCTGCAAGCACACGTATCCTTCTCGATCTCATATGGTCTCCTCTCCATCCTGCCCTCAAAATGGCCGCAAAATGCCCGGCTACAACGAAATGCCCTCTCGGCAGTTTTCCTTCCACTAACCAGGCGAGATTCTTTTCTAATGACGAAAGGGACTTGCGAAGTGTGCACAGAGGGCCGCAGCGGAACCGGCGGCTACATCTGTGATTCATATTCACGGAATTGCCGTGTCCGTAGACGTGCCGCCAGTTCCTATCGAGGCAGTGGTTTATCGAGCGAATCCCAGTGGTACACGGCGGCGACGCGATCCTCGATTGCCTTGATCAGCGGGCCGCCATTGTCCCCGTTCGTAAGAATCGCCACGTCCATAACCTTTGCGCACGTGCCCGAGAATGTCCCCTCGGAATCCCCAGTTTGAGCCGCCGTGATTGAAATACCATCCTTCGCCCCGCTTTTCGATGGACAGGCCGACTGCGAACGGTCCCACTCCTACGGGACAAACCATCGCGCTTGCGGAAGCCTGCGTCAGCACAGCGCCTTTGGGGCCGCGCACCGCTTTCTGCACCTCTATGATGAAACGAGCCAGGTCACTCGGCGTGGTCCAAAGGCCCGCCGCGGCCTGCTCGGGATAAACGTGCCACGCAGGGCCCATCGACTTTCCTTGTCCGTCATGCGCCCTGGCGGCGTGACTGGCGCGCGCGGCGGGTAACGGCTGTTCGTAGGAGCTGTCACTCATGCCCAGCGGATCGAGCACCATCGCGCGCATGAATTCGGCGAACGGCCTGCCGGTTAGATCCATGAGCGCCAGTTGCATGATGGTCACACCGCCGCCCGAATATTTGTACGCTTGATACGGTGGCCGCGCGAAGAGCACCGGACCCACGTTCGACGGCGGCTTTCCGTCCAGGATCTGGACGAGCGTGGGCCGCGGCGCCGGCGGATCGTATCCCGGAAATCCAAACCCATCGTCCGCACCCGACGTGTGGCTCATTAACGAACGCGGCGTCACACCGTGAGCGGGCGTGTGCCACGATTTCAGGATGGTGTTGATGTCGTCGTCGAGCGAGAAGCGGTGCTCCTCCACCAACCGCAGCGCCGCCAGCGCTGTCACCGGCTTGCTGATGGAGGCCGCCTGAAACAGCGTGTCCGTCCCGGCAGCGCGGCCCGATTCCGCATCGGCGATGCCATACGCTTTGGCCCAGTGAATCTTGAAGTCCCGAATCACGGCTATGCTGAGACCGGGGACGTGGAAGCGATGCATTAGCTCTGCGAGCGTGAGGCCGTCAAGTCCCTGACGATCCGCAGTCTGGGCGGCTTCGATCTTGGCAATCAGCGCCGCGGCATCGTCCTGGCCGCCCAGCGCCGTCACGCTCAGACAGGCGGCGACGAGCGGCAGGAAATGTTTTCCCACTCGATACGTTCTCATTAAGGACACCTCGTATCATTGATGATAAGCCGATGATAGTGTCCCGCAAGGGCATGCGCGTTGCCGGTCACTCCGGCGCCGGATAAAATGAATAACTGCCGTGACCCAAACCGTCGCAGTTCTGGTCCTTGATCTGCTGGAGTGGCTCTCCCGCCAAGATCGGTCCTATGAGGAAACCATGGACGCCTGGCGCACATCCTGTCCGAAGCTTCCGGTCTGGGAGGACGCTAACGAGCTGGGCTTAGTCTCGACCGAGAACCGGAATGGCCGATCGTCCGTTCACGTCACGGCCGCCGGGTTTGAGCTTCTCAAGAAGTTCAGGCCGGAGCGGGTCGAATGAAGGTTTCAATCCTGGATGACGACTTCGATACTGTTCGCGCTCTTCCCTGTTTCCGCAAGCTCGCCTTGCATTTCCACTAAATAAGATATTAAACTATACAATTGAAGTCTATCCGCGAGCGGCATTCGGGCTCAGGCATGCGCGAAACGATGAGCCCGGATTGTCCGCAGCGGAGGAGGTTAGCGCATGGACAAGATCTGGCTGAAAAGTTACCGCCCTGGCGTGCCGGCCGAGATCGACCTCAACGAATATACATCCCTCAATGACCTGCTCGCCCAGAGCTGCCGCAAATTCCGGGATCTTCCGGCCTTCAGCAATCTCGGCACCACCATTACATATGCCGACCTCGACCGTTTGAGCCGCCACTTCGCCGCCTGGCTGCAAAGCCTGGGCCTGGGGAAGGGAGCGCGCGTGGCTCTGATGATGCCGAATCTCCTGCAGTACCCGGTCGCCTTGTTCGGCGCGCTCCGCGCCGGAATGATCGTTGTCAACGTCAATCCCCTGTACACCGCACGCGAGGTGGCGCATCAGTTAAAGGACTCCGGCGCCGAGGTAATCGTTATCCTGGAGAATTTCGCGCACGTGCTGGAGAAAGCTCTGGCGGCAACGAAGGTCTCGCATGTGGTAACCACGCAGGTTGGCGATCTGCTCTCGCCGCCGCGCCGCCTGATGGTCAACTTCGCCGTCAAGCACGTGAAGAAAATGGTGCCCGAATGGCATATCGATGGCGCTATCGGATTCCGCACTGCGCTCGAACGCGGCGCCGGGGCGCAGTTCGTCGAAGCCACGACTTCTCACACCGATATCGCCTTCCTGCAATACACGGGAGGCACTACTGGAATGTCCAAGGGCGCCATGTTGACGCACGGTGGACTGGTGGCCAACATGTTGCAGGCGCGTGCCTGGTCGCGGGGCATCCTGGAAGAGGGGCGCGAAATTGTGGTTACCGCCCTGCCCATGTATCATGTCTTTTCTTTGACCACCAATTGCCTGCTGTTCATCAGCCTGGGCGGCCTGAATCTGCTGATCACCAATCCTAAAGACATGCCTGGATTCGTGAAGGAGTTGCGTCATACGCCCTGGACTGTGACCACAGGTGTCAATACCCTGTTCAACGGCTTGCTGAATACGCCGGGGTTCGAAAACCTGGATTTCAGTCATCTGAAATTCGCGTTGGGCGGTGGCGCCGCGGTGCATCGCACGGTGGCCGAGCGCTGGCAAGCCGTCACTGGTAAGCATATTCTGCAGGGCTACGGACTGACCGAAACGTCGCCCTTTGTGTCGTGCAATCCGCTGGACCAGGCCTTCTCGGGCTCCATTGGATTGCCGCTGCCATCCACAGAAGTGGCCATTATGGATGAAGAGGGCCGTCATCTGAGCATAGGCGCCGAGGGTGAGATCTGTGTGAAAGGTCCACAAGTGATGGCCGGTTATTGGCAGATGCCGGGTGAAACGGCGGCCGCCTTTACGCCGGATGGCTGGCTCCGCACCGGAGATATCGGCATAATGGATGAGAACGGCTTCATGCGGATCACTGACCGGAAGAAAGACATGATTCTGGTTTCGGGGTTCAACGTGTATCCGAATGAGATCGAGAACATCATCGCAGCTGTGCCCGGTGTGGTCGAATGCGGCGTGATCGGGGTGCCGGACATGATCGCCGGCGAGGTCGTGAAGGCGTTCGTGGTATCGGCGGATCCGAGCCTTACGGCCGATCGGATCGTGTCTCACTGCCGGCAGAATCTGACCAGGTACAAGGTCCCCCGGATCGTCGAGTTTCGAAGCGCGCTGCCGAAGACGCCGGTCGGCAAAATTTTGCGGCGGGAATTGCGCGCCGTCGAGACGAATCAGTCTGGCGTTCCGCCCGTCGCGGAGCGTATCACTGCTCCGTGATTTATGCAGAATTGCGGCGATCGAAGGCGGATATGGCTACCGCCATGCGGGATTCCAGATAGACGTTGACGCGTGCTTCCGCAATCAAGCCGTCCACCCAGCGGATGATATGTGTGACGGGAAAAACCAGCGTGGTGCGGTCCGCCAGCGTCAGCGTCATATCGGCTTCGAACACCGACAGGCCGACGCCGGTCCATAGTTGCACGGGGGCATGGCGCAGGTCGTCGACGGTCAATAGGAACTGCACCAGCGCGCGGCGAATAGCGGTTCTTCCCAATATCGGGGGCAAACCCGGCAATCTGACAGTTGCGCTTGAAGCAAAAAAAGATGCCGCCGCATCGGCATCCAGAGTATCCAGCGCGCCGAAGTACCTCTTCACGCGCGCCGGTAGAGCGTTGGTGTCAGTTAGGATTGAGTCGGGTAGCGTGGTAGCGGCGGTCAGGGTTTCCAGCAAGTACGTGAGGCGTATGTGCGCGACAATCCGTTTCGCCGCCTTTGTTAAGCTTAGGTAAAATCCGCACGAATCGGCGGCGCGCTTATAATTGCCCGAAAACCGCCAGCGAATTTCCCGTGCCGACGTATACCTTGCCGTTCACAATGGTAGGCACCGCAAACTTCACCGCGGGGCCGAGCTGGTCGCGGGACGGGTTCTGCGCCGTGCTATAGAGTTCCTGGGCCAGGTTCACGGCGGCGTATGCATGCAGCACGGCAGGGGCGCCGGTGCTAAACCCGCCGATCTCCAGAGCCCAAACGATGCCGTTCGTCTTGCCGTTCGACGTCACGCTGGCGGTTGTTCCCGGATACGCAAAGACGTGCGCACTCTGTGAAGACGGGCTAGTGCCGAACAGGCCGTTGGTGAGGGTAAAGGCCTTTAGCGAATCGTTGGCGCCGCCCCAATAAACGGCCCCGTTGAAGTAAGCGCTGGTGCCCCAGACACCCCCGATCGCGTTCGGCAGTTCCTGCACAATTTGCGTGTCGCCGCGCGCATTATACATCCCCAGATTTTCGCGATTCAGCAGATAGATGGTACCCCCTTTTCCAGCCGCGGCCAATAAGTAGGGATGCGGTCCGGGCTGACCGGGCAGCACCATCACACCGCCGGAGCCCAAGTCCAGGTCTTGCTCATCAAGCGTGTCCTGGTTAAAAGGCGTGAAGTAATCGGCGACGGTGAACCCGGATTTGCCCAGTTGCAGCTTTAAGACACTGTCGCTGTAATCCACTCCGCCGGTGGTGTCGGCGTTGAAATAGCCATTACCGGTGGCCAGGTACATGTTATTATCCCCGTCCACGGCGGGCGCCGCTCCGCCTTGCCAAATGCCGCCGCGGCATTCGTAGGAAAGCATTCCCATATCGGGAGCATCGTTAAAGACCGCCAGCCGCTTTCCGGTAGTTGGTGAAAACGCCATCACCCAACCGGTGTAGGGGTTGTTGTCACAGTTGGAGGACCACGCCACCGTCAGCACACCGTTGCTCAACACCAGGCCCGCGCGCTGGTTCTGATGCAGGGCGCTGAAGATCACATTGCCGTTCTGGTTCGGATAGCAGTTTCCCGGAGCCGTGGCCTCGATCGGAAAAGGTCCGCCGAATTTCTCGGCGCCGGAGGTAATATCGAGCGCATGCAGCCGCTGGTAATAGTGGACAGAGCCACTTGGGGATTCTTTCGTCTTGGCTACCACGTAGATTGTGCCGCTGGCCCGGTCGATCACGGGAGTTCCGGTGATGCCGATCAGCGGCGTGAGATTCCCGCAGTTCACATCCGTGGCCGGCACGGCCGTAACTCCGCCTGCCGGATTCGCGAAGGCTGCTTGCCACAGCGGCGCGGCGTTGGCCCCCGTGTTACTGTCCGCGTCGAATGCATATACGGAATCGTTTTCCGTCGCCACAAACACCACGTTATGCGTGCCCTTGCCGGCGATCGCCAAGCCCGGCACATACAGCGGCTGTGCATAAACCTGGCCATCGACTGGATAAGTGAACAGCTTGCCGAAGGAAGCCGCGTTTACATTCGCAGGCGTAAGGGTGGTTTCGTTAAGGTTTAGGCCTGACCGGAAGTTGTCGTTGTGGTAAGTGGTCACAGCAACCTGTGCGGAAGCCAGTGATACCCAGGAAAAAGTAACAAGTATGGCGTATAAGTGGAAAGTACGGAACATAGACACAGTCAGGTGACATGATATCATCGGCTGGCGCGAAACGGAAACCGGGCAGTACTATGGTTTTTTCCCCAGTTCCCGGCGCTTTCTGGCCCACTCTTCCTTGTTAGTCTGACGCGCGCGGCCCACCGCCAGAGCATCCGCCGGGACGTCGCTGGTAATGACGGACCCCGCCGCCAGGTAAGCGCCGTCGCCGATCTGGACTGGCGCCACCAGCGTGGAATTGCTGCCGATGAAAGCCCCTGCGCCGATCCGGGTGCGATGCTTGCGCGTTCCATCGTAGTTGCAGGTAATGCTGCCGGCGCCCACGTTGACGTGCGGTCCGATTTCGGAATCACCCAGGTAAGCCAGATGCATGGCCTTGGAACCGGCACCCAAGCGGGTCTTCTTGAGCTCCACGAAGTTTCCTACGTGGGCGCCCTCCTCCAGATGATCGTCCATGCGCAGGCGGGCGAACGGTCCGGCTTGCGCGCCGCGCTCCAGTCGCGACGTGCCGATGATGGTGAACGGCCCGACTTCCACCTCGCCGGCCAACTCGGAATCCCGAATGATGGCGCAGGCGCCGATGCGGCAGTTCTCTCCAATCGTGGTGCGGCCCAGGATCTGCGCGAACGGTTCCACGATGGTGTCCATGCCGATGGTCACGTCCGCATCCACGGTTACGGTTTCCGGCTTCTCAATGGTGACGCCGGCCAACATGAGCTCACGAACCTTGCGCGCGCGCAGCAGGCGGTCCGCTACCGCCAGCTCTTCGCGATCGTTGATGCCCAGGACCTCGCGCGGATCGTCGATTCTATAAGCAGTGATGGCGTGGCCGGCGCGGTGCAGAATCTCGACCATATCGGTCAGGTAGTATTCGCGCGCCGGATTGTCGGGCCGGAGTTCCTGAATGTGCCGCCAGAATGGCGCCGCCTGATAGCAGTACAGCCCCATATTGGCTTCCCGGATGGCGAGTTGTTCCGGTGTGCCGGCGCGCTGCTCCACCACGCCCGTGACGCCGCCACCGGGTTCGCGCAGCACTCGCCCGTAACCCGTGGGATCGTCCATAACAGCTGTCAGGATCGCGCCTGCCGCACCGGAGGACTGCTGTGCCTCGGTCAGGCCCGCGAGAGTCTGCGGACGGACCAGCGGGCAGTCGCCATATAGAATCACCAGCCGTCCGTCCAAACCCGAAAGCGTTTGGGCCGCAGCCATTAATGCGTGGCCCGTGCCTTTTTGTTCGGCCTGCTCGATAAAGCCGACGCCGGCGGACGCGATCGCCGCGCGCACCTCGCCCGACTGATAGCCCACCACGACGAAAATACGCTCCGGCGGCGCCAGAGCCCCAGCGCTGCGCAGCACATGCTCGATCAGGTATCGGCCGCCGACGCGGTGCAGCACTTTGGCTTTGCGCGACTTCATGCGGGTACCCAGCCCGGCGGCCAGAACCACTACCGTAAGGGGCGTTTCCACTATTTCCTCCCACCGGCCCGGAGCCTGCGCCGCCGGCCCTCGTACGCCAGCCGCACCGTCAGCGCGGCAGTCGATCCGGGATCGTGGCGTATTTTTCTGGATTCCTGCTGCAAGAGTCTGCCCGTCACCACCTTAACTCCCATTTTGATGATGCGATCCAAGTCGTTTTCTACCGGCGAAGCCTGCTGCCTTTCGTACCGCTTCCGCGCGGCCATCTGAATGGGAGCCACATTGACAATGGCGCAATCGAGCAGCTTGCCGCCCGCGTGCTTGTGAATGGCTCGGATGTGATCGGAAGCGCTGAAGTTCACGGTCTCGCCCGGCTGCCACATCAGGTTTACCAGATACGCCTTGAGGGCTGGCGAGCGCCTGATGGCGGCGCAGATGCCTTCCACCAGCAGGTTCGGAATCACGCTGGTGAACAGCGAACCGGGACCCAGCGTGATCAGGTCGGCGCGGGCGATGGCCGCCAGCGCGTCCGCCATGGGCCGCACCTTGCGGGGACGCAAGCGGACCGTGCGAATGGGTTTGCGGCTCTTGCTGATTTTGGTTTCTCCGATGACCCGGGTGCCGTCTGCCAGGGTGGCCTCCAATACCACGTTGCTGGCGGTGGCAGGATAGATGTGGCCTTTGATCTTGAGCACCTCCGAGGATGCCTTGACCGCGTCCGGAAAGTCGCCCATGATCTGCGTGAGCGCGGTGAGAAAGAGATTACCGAAACTGTGGCCTTTCAGTCCCAGCCCCGCCTGGAAACGGTGTTGGAACAGCCGGGAAAGCAGGGCTTCGTCTTCGGAAAGCGCCACCATGCAGTTGCGAATATCGCCTGGCGGCAGCACATCGAACTCGCGCCGCAGCCTTCCCGAGCTGCCTCCATCGTCGGTCACCGTGACGACGGCCGTGATGTCTAACAACGGACCACGCCCCGGCGCGGTGTATTGTTTCAAGCCTTGCAGCAGGGCGGACAGGCCCGTGCCTCCGCCAATTGCCACCACGCGGAGCGGTTCGGAGCTAGGCATTGTTCCTCTGCACTTCGCGCGGGCCGTGGAGGGCGGGCTTCAGCCGGCGCGGGGCTTCAGCCCCGCAGCGCCGAACGTATTGGTTGCTGCCGCGGGCTCTCAGCCCGTCCGGCGCGTAGCCGCAAATCTTATGACTTTCGGTCCGGATAAAGCAGCCGGATGAACGCCGGGTGCTCAGACATCGCTCCGAAATCGGGATCCTGGCGGGCAGCCAACCGGTTACGAGGTTGCAGATCGATCGCACGTTTCAGGTTCTCATAACCCGCCTGCAAATCTCCAGCCAGGCTCTGGCAGGCGGCCAGCGCATAAAGCACATGGTCGGCCGCAGGGTCCATCTCCAGAGCCGCGCGCAGGTGTTTTTGAGCCTTCGGTAAATCCCGCGAATTGATCAGGGTGACAGCGTAATTGTAGTGCTCCTCCGGGGTGTTCAGCACCACACCGCCCGATCCCAGGCGCTGCTCGCACATGCGCGCGTGCAATCCGGCCCGGTGCCCGACCGCGCGATCCGCTCCTCCCATCGCCCGCACGAAGCATTCTCTGGCCTGCTGGAATTGGCGCGCGTGAAACAGGCGCATACCGTCCTGGAAGGACTCCATCTGGCTGGTCCCGGTCTCCCGCGCTCCCGCATTGGACCCGGTCCTTCCGCTCGCAGCCGCCCGCGCCGGCTGGCCGTTCCTCAATTCCTGCATCGGTGCATTTTCGGCAGTATGGCGCTTGTCGGAACTCTTCGGCATCGGTTTCGTCTTCTTAACGGGCATTACGGAGCCCAAACCACCGGCGACTGAGTCAGTAAGTTCTTATACCAGACCCGCCGCATACATGCAAGGGGTGGACCAGCGGGGTGGGCCAGCGGAAACATCCACACCCCTCCGTTTGGCAGATTATCGCACACTGCGCACGCCGCGTTATACTTCGGTTTCAATGAAAAGGGTCTCCATATTCTTGATCTCGATGTGCGCCTTCGCGGCGGCGCCCACGGCCGAAATTAAAGTGGACCAGGCAGGTTATCTGCCCGGTTTTTCCAAGCTGGCCATGGTAGTTTCTCCCACGCTGGCGAAGGAGTTTTCCGTGCACCGCGCAGACAAGGACGCGGTGGTTTTTCGCGGCAAATTGGCCGAACCTGCCAACGATCCCGATTCCGGTGATCTCGTCCAAATAGCGGATTTCAGCAAGCTCGACAAACCCGGCAAGTATTATCTGGAAGTACCGGGCGTGGGCCGGAGCTGGGAGTTCAGCATCGGCTCGGATGCCTTCGCGCGCCCGTTCTACCTGGCCATGCGATCCTACTACGGGCAGCGTTGCGGCACTGCGGTGGACTTGGGCCCGGAGTTTCCCGGCTACAAACACGCCGCCTGTCACCTGGAAGGCGCCTATCATGCCTCATCGGGAAAAACCGGTCCGCACATCTCCGCCAAAGGTTGGCACGATGCCGGCGATTATGGCCGCTATGTCGTCAACTCCGGCATCTCCACGGGCACGCTTTTGTGGACCTGGGAGATCTTCGGCGACCGGGTCAAGCCGGTGAACCTCCACATTCCGGAATCCGGCAACGGCACGCCCGACATCCTGAACGAAATCCGCTGGAACCTCGACTGGATGCTCTCCATGCAGGACGATGACGGCGGGGTTTGGCATAAGCAAACCAGCGAACGATTCTGCGGTTTCATCTCGCCTGAAAAAGACACGCTGATCAGCTACGTCGTCGGGACCGGCCAGGAGCCGCACAAGAGTTCGTGCGCCACGGGGGATTTCGCGGCCGTCGCAGCCATCGCCGCGCGCGTGTACCGGCCGCTCGATGCGGCTTACGCGGATAAGTGTCTGCGTGCCGCGCGGCAGGCGTGGCAGTGGCTGCAGAAGTATCCCGACGTGCTGTTCCGGAACCCGGCCGGCGTATCGACCGGCGAATATGGCGATGACCATTGCACGGACGAGCGTCTGTGGGCCGCGGCTGAACTGGCGCGCACCACCGGCGACGAAATCTACGAACGCTATTTTCTGGACCACTACGGCGAATTCCGCAAGACGATTCAGGCCGCCGGCCCACCCTCGTGGAGTGACGTGGCGCCGCTGGGACTGTGGACTTACGCTCTGGGCCACGGCAAGAATGCCGATGCTGTGGCTGCCATCACGCACGATTCGGTGAACGCCGCCCGCCAAATTGCCCAGCGCGCCGCGCGCCACCCGTACCGCATCAGCCTGACACCGGCGGACTATGTCTGGGGATCGAACGGCGTGGCCGCCAATTACAGCCTGCAGCTGTTAGTGGCAAACGCGCTCGAGCCCGATCCCAAATTTGTGGAAGCGGCGCTGGACAATCTGCATTACCTGCTGGGCCGCAATACGTTTTCGTTATCCTGGGTCACGCAGGCAGGCGCTAACCCGTTTCATCATCCGCACCATCGTCCGAGCGCCGCCGTGGGGCTGGCGGAACCCTGGCCGGGTCTGCTTTCGGGGGGTCCCAACCGCGGTCGCCAGGACGGTGCCATGCGAAAGCTGCCCAATGGCCCGCCTGCCAGGATGTATCTGGATGAGCAGGCTTCTTACGCAAGCAACGAGGTAGCCATCAATTGGAATGCGCCGCTGGTGTTTGTGCTGGCGGCCGCGCTGGCCGCCAACTGAAGGTGGGGCCGGACTCTAGTCCTGTCCCACCGCGGCGCTATTCTTCGGCGGTTATGGCTGTGGCTTTGCCTTCGGGCGAGCGAGTGTATTTTTTGAACCAGCTCATCATATATAGCTGGGTGCGGATGAAGTTGGATGGCTTCGATCCGGTACCGTGGTATTCGCCTTCGAACTGTAGCAGAGTCACTGGCACGCCGCGCACCTTCAGGGCGGCGTAATATTCCTCGGTTTGCGGCATGGGCGTGCGGCGGTCGAGGACTCCCGTCATCAGCAGGGTAGGGGTGGTCACTTTGCCTACCGACATCAGCGACGAATGCGCCAGCCAGGCAGAAGGATCGTCCCAGAAGGGCTTGTCAAAAAAGCTGGCGGTGAAGAGCGGAATGTCGGTATGGCCGGCCATGCTCAACCAGTCGATGACAGGACAGCGCACGGCTGCCGCGGCGAAGCGGTTGGAGTGGCCGATCACCCAGCTCGAAAGCACGCCGCCGCCGCTGCAGCCGGAAACGTACATGCGCGATGTGTCCACGAAACCCTTCGCGACGGTAGTGTCGACGCCGGCCATCAGGTCGTCGAAATCCGGCCCGGGATAGTTGTGGTCGATGCCATTGGAAAAATCGGTGCCGTAGCCGGTGCTGCCGCGCGGATTCACGTAGAGCACTACGAAATCGTTGGCTGCGAAATTCTGGAACATGTAGTTGAACGCTACGTTGTACATGGCGAAGGGACCGCCGTGGATCTCGAGAATCAGCGGATATTTCTTGGAAGCGTCGAAATCGGGCGGTTTGACGATCCATCCTTGCACCTTCGCGTTACCTGACGAGGTGTAACTGATCTCCTCGGTTTTGGCCAGGTGTTTGCCGGCCAGCAAACCTGCGTTCACGTTGGTGAGCTTCACCAGATCTTCCGGACGCCGCAGATTGAAGCGCACGATTTCGGCCGGATTGTCCGGATCGCTGGTGGTACCGGCGGCCATCAGATCGCTCGAAACCGAGTCCATGGTCAGTACATGCGTTCCGGACGTCACGCTGCGCACGCCGCCCGTTAGGGACGCGTACTCGACATTGCGCGAGCCGTGGTCGTCGGCATCGAAGTATAAGCCCGAGCCGTCGGGCGCCCAGCGCATATTCAACGGATCGCGATCGTAGTTGCCGCTGATCTTGCGCTCTTCGCCGCCGGCGACTGGAACCACATACAAATCGGCCACGGAGTGCGTGTGGTTGGACTCTGGGTACCCGGTGAACGCGACAGTGCGGCCATCCGGCGAAACCGCTGGATTTCCCCAAGAGCCGGGCTTCGAGACCAGGTCCCGGATGGCGCCTGTCTCCACATCGGCGATCAGTAATTGCGTGTTCTTATACCGGAGGTCGGCATCCGGGCTGCGGTCGCCATTGAAGACGATGGACTTGCTGTCGGGCGTCCAGTCGATGACTACCGCGCCGCGCGTTTCGCCGGAGCTTACACTCCAGTTGCCGCTGGTGATTTGACGCGGCGTGCCGCCATCGGCCTGCACGACGAACAGGTGGGTGTAGCCGTCGTCCAGAAAGCCGACTTGATCCTGGCGGTAGTGGAGTGATTCCACGATGCGGGGCGCGGCGGTCCACTTGGCGCCTTGGGGCTCGGCAGGCATGCTGATGGTCCAGGTATTCTTATGCGGGACAAACATGGCGAAGGCGATGGATTTGCCGTCGGGCGACCAGCGCGCGTCGGATACCTTGTCGGTGGTGTGGGTGACCTGGGTGGCGGGTCCATCGATATCGATCCAACGGACGAAGATCTGGGCGCCGCGCGGTTCGCCGTCTGCGAGATAGAGGATGCGTTTGCCATCGGGCGACCAGCGGGGATTGGAGCCTTTGGCCAGGAAGCGGTTCTGCGATCCGTCGGCATTCATGATCCACAGCGCGGATTCCCATTTGTCTTCGAGCTTGTTGACCTGCTGGCGGGTGTAGACGATGCGCGCGCCATCGGGGGAAATTTGCGCGTTGCTGAGACGCTCGAGATCGAAATAGTGCTCGGTGGTCAGGCGGGTTGTGGTGGGCTTTTCTTGCGCCATGGCTGGGGCGGCGATCAGCGCCGCGAGGGCCGCGCAGACGGCTAAGGTTGAATTTGACATTGGGTGCCTCCTTTGGATTGTGCCAGTATATAACGAATCCGAAACGCCGGTCGAGAGGAGCGGGGGCCGGCAATGTCACTTAGTTATCCCAATTTGTGGGGCAGACCTCCAGGTCTGCGCGGGTCCTCCAGGACCCGCCCTCCACAATTTAGGTGGCATTCGGCTAAGGCCCGCCCTCCACTTACAATGGACCGATGGTTCGAGTTTTTTGTCTGTTTGTGATTTGCTCTTCGCTCGCGATGCCGGCGGCGGCTCCGGAACATCTGTCCACCATCGAGGAGCGAACTGCCGGCATGCGCAAGATTGACGGATATCTCCCGCTCTACTGGGATGAACGCACGGGCAGCTTGTGGCTGGAAATCGGGCGCTTCGATAGCGATTTCCTCCTCACCACCGGCCTCGCCGCCGGACTGGGATCGAACGATATCGGCCTGGACCGCGGGCAGGAGGGCGGCGGCAAGGTAGTACGGTTTGAGCGCGTGGGTCCGAAGGTCCTGCTGACCGAGGGGAACCAAGCGTTCCGCTCGTCAAGCGCCAATCTGGCCGAGCGGCGTTCGGTAGAGGATTCGTTCGCCAAGTCGGTGCTATGGGGTTTCGCGGTAGGCGCGGAGACGAGCGGCCGCGTGCTGGTGGATGCCACCGATTTCTTCGTACGCGACGGTGGCGGCGCGGGCAGCGCGCTATCCGGCCGCGCCCCTTACAAGGTGGATCGCGCGCGCAGCGCCGTGTATCTGGCGCGCACCAAGGCTTTTCCCAAAAACACAGAGGTCGAAGTTACGCTGACCTTCACCAGTGAATCGGCGGGCGGACGCGGGGAGGGACTGATACCTACACAAGGGCCGCCGCCGATCCAGGTGGGCGCGCCGGGCAGCGCGGGTTCCGGTGGCGGGCGCGGCTTCGGCGGCGGATTGTTCTCCGGCACGGTGGCCAGCGTCACGCCCACGGCCGACGCGGTCACTCTGCGCGAACATTACTCGCTGGTGGAATTGCCCGACGACAATTTCCGGCCGCGTGTCGACGATCCGCGCGCGGGCTACGGTGGGTTCAGTTTTGTGGATTACAGCGTGCCCATCGGCGACCCGATGGTGCGGCGGTATATCCACCGCCACCGGTTGGAGAAGAAGGATTCCGCGGCGGCGGTGAGCGAGCCGGTGAAGCCCATCGAGTATTGGGTGGATCCCGGCGCGCCGGAGGACGTGCGCCAGGCGCTGATCGAGGGCGCGAGCTGGTGGAATCAGGCGTTTGAAGCCGCCGGTTTCCGGAACGCGTTCAAGGTGGCGGTGCTGCCCGAGGGCGCAGATCCGATGGACATCCGCTACAACATGATCAACTGGGTACACCGCTCGACGCGGGGCTGGAGTATGGGCGGCACGGTAAGCGATCCGCGCACCGGCGAAATCATCAAAGGCACGGTGACGCTGGGCTCGCTGCGCGACCGGCAGGACTACCTGATATTCGAAGGGCTGCTTTCGCCATATACGACTGGCCGCGAAAAGCCCGATATTCTGTACCAGACGGCGTTGGCGCGGATACGGCAACTGGCGGCGCATGAGGTGGGCCACACGCTCGGCCTCTCGCACAATTATTACGACAGCACGCAGGGATGGATTTCGGTGATGGACTATCCGCATCCGCAGGAGAAGCTGCTGGCGGATGGCACTATCGACCTGTCGCAGGCGTATGCGGCGCGGATTGGCGAGTGGGACAAGGTAGCCATTCAATACGGGTATAGCCAGCTTCCGCCGGGCGACGAATCCGCGGCGCTGGCGCACATTTTGGACGAGGCTTGGGCGAAGGATCTGCGGTTCTTCACCAACCAGGACACGGACATCCATCCGCGCGTGGACCAGTGGTCGAACGGCGTGAACCAGGCGGATGAACTGAACCGGATCATGAAGATTCGGCGCTCTGCGCTCGACCGCATGGGCGAACGCACGATTCGCGCGGGCGCGCCCATGGCCACGATCGAAGAGGCATTGGCGCCCATTTTCATGTATCACCGCTACTCGGTGGAATCGGCGGCATCCAGCCTGGGCGGCCAGGATTTTATCTACGCGATGCGCGGCGATGGGCGTACGCCTGTGAAATGGGAATCGGCGGCGAATCAGAGAAAGGCGCTCGAGGCGCTGGCGAATACGCTGCGGCCCGCGGATCTGAGGGTGCCCAAGCAGGTGCTGGACGCTATCCCGCCGCGGCCGCCGGGATTTGGCCGGCATCGGGAACTGTTTCCGCGCACGACCGGCGACGCTTTCGATCCGCTGAGTCCGGCGACCGTGGCAGCGGATGTGACCATCGGGTTCGTGCTGCAGTTGGATCGCGCCGCGCGGATGGTGGCGCAGCACGCGGTAGATCCGTCGCTGCCGGGGTTGGAGGAAGTGATCGACCGGCTGACGAAAGCCACCTTTAGCGCGCCGGTGGCATCGCCATACGAAGCCGAGATCCGACGGGCCGAGGAGCGCGTGCTGGTGGATCGCGTGATGTGGCTGGCCACCGGTGCGACGAATAGCCAAGTGCGCGCCGTGGCGTCGTGGAAGCTATCGGAGTTGGCTGGCAGGCTGAAGAGCGAAGCCGCCGCGGGCGAAGCGGAGCAGGCGCAACACGCTTTGCTGGCGGCCGATATCAGACGGTTTCTGGAACGTCCGGCCGAACCGGGGCGGCCCATGCCCGCGCCAGCCGCGCCTCCGGGCGCGCCCATTGGCGGAGATACAGGAATGGACTGGCTGGCGCCGGCGCCATGGTGCGGTTGGAGTGCGGAGCATGCGGAGTGGTGGTACGGGCAGGATGCTCCGTTTTGACGGGCGACCAAGCCTGTCACCCGGAACTGCAAGTGAATCTCGAACCGTGTTGCCGCGGATATCTCGGCTGGCGCGGTCCAATACGTACGGTGAGGTTTTGAACTGTTTCGGGAAAAATCTCACGGCCCAAGCTCGCTATGCGAGCCGAGGCGTACAAGTTCGAGGCTGTCATCATCCGGCTTGCGGTAGATGAGGACTAGATCTGGCGTGATATGGCAATCGCGGTGATCACTCCATTCGCCTGACAGGGGGTGATCAAAATTCCGGCGCGGCAGCTGCGTATCTGCGGCGAGCAGGTTGACGACTCCATCAGCAGGGCGTCCAGCTTCTTGCTGTGCCGACCGGATTTTTCTCGCCTGTAGTCGCGCTGAAAACGGGTGGTATATTTAGTCTCCCGCATTCAGACTTCGCAACAGTTTGTCCGGCTTACCGACCTTGACTAACTCGCCCCGGCGTGCGGCTTTCATCGCTGCGACGGTTTCGGCGTTGGGATTGAGCGGTTCGAAAGGAAGGGCCTTTTCAGCCGCAACGCGCACCAACAGCAGCCGAAAGGCATCGGACACCGTCAGGCCGATTTTCTTAAGCGCCGCTGCGGCTTCCCTCTTGGTGCGTTCATCGATGCGGGCGCGAACGACGGAATTGTCAGGCATCGCGTAATCTCCTCGTTTGAGCTACATTGTAGCCCAAACCCCAGGGAATTGTCCAGCTTCTTACGCGGTGGCTTATTACGCGGTGGCGTCAACGCTTGGCCGTAGCCAGGGTGCCCGCACCCACAAAGCTCAACGCTCCGGCGGCAGCTTGGCGAAAGTCAGCTCGCCGCATGGCAAGCCCTTCACTGTACCCGTGAAGGCCAGCGCGCCATTGGTGGCGAGGCACTTCACCATAGCGCCGTGGAAGGCGTAAATCGGTGCCGTTTCAGGAAGCTGATGATGCGAGGTTAGTGACCGCAGCGAGAAGCCAAGGCGCGAGAAGTTCTTGTCTTCGCGGAATACGGCCCGATCCTCCTCGAAGACAATCCCGTACCCAAGGTCCGCGGCAGTGGGAACGATGATGGCGCTTACGATGGCACTGGATGCGTGATAGACCTTGGCGGCGGGTAAAGGTACGCTCAGGATGCTGCTCACCAGCGGGATTTCGATAAAGGGCGGCACGATGGGCAGCTTGGTGCGCGGACGCTGTATCATTGCGGTGAACGTCGAGACGTCGAATAGTTTTACCGATTCAACGCGCACGCGGGTGGCGACATTGTGCCGGGCGATGCGCGAGACATAGTCGTTGTCGGTCGAGCCGGTTTCCGAATAAATGGTGGGCGCCGAATCTTCCTGCGCCCAGAGGCGGACATCCAGTTCGGCGGAGGATGCGCCGGGCAGCGTGTGCGGAATCACGTCCAGCGTCAGTTGGCGGCCGATGATGGAATGCGTTTGCGTGGGCGCGATGGCCGCCAGTGCCGTGGCGATTCCGGTGGCCGTGCTGGCGCCTCTGAACAAGGCCGCCGCCGCACAAAGCGGGCTGCCCGCCGCCGCGCCGTTACTGCACGTAATTCCCGGGGCGGCCGCGGCTGGCGCGGGTGGACCAGTAGCTATTCCCTCGGCATTCACGGTAACCGTATTTCCGCCCGCACTGGTGGTGTTTGTAGGAGCGGAAGTTCCCATGATCGAACTCAGAACCGAACTGAGCGTTTGCGCCTGCGTGGCGTCGAAGGCGTTTTGCGTATCCGTGTCCACCAGGCTCTCCACGCCGCTGATCCCGCGCACTGTAATCAGCCCATTCGCGATGTACGACTTATTGTGCCGCCACAACTGGAAGAAGCTATTTTGGTTCGGAACATCCCGTTGGGCCTGGTCCAGCAGAGTGCGGCTGAAGGCGCCCACATCCTGGTTGAAGGCCACTACCAGCGGGTTGAATTGGGCGTTCAGTTCCTGCGCGCTGTGCGGCAGCGCATAGGTGCCGAGATCCCTGGGATACTGGATGGCCACCTTGTAATTGAAAAGAAAATCGGCGACGGCGCTGCGCAGCAGGCCGAGACTGGTGGTGCTATAGTTTTGCTGCTGCGGTGGCAGCGACTCTTCGAGATCGGCGATATTCTGTTCCGCCAGCGAGTTGAGCCGCTGCAGCGGGAAAGTCGAAAAAGAATTGTCCGGCAGGAAGCTCTTGGCCGCTTGCAGGGTAAAGCAGCTGAGCGGCAAAGTGACCGGCAGGCCGCAGGCCCTTTGAGCTGCCACGGCAGCGCGGTCGAGAAGCTCGCAACTGAGCGTGTTGCTTTTTTCGCTCCTGGTATCGGCGATCACTTCATCTCCACGAGCTACGCCCGCGCCGTTGTCTTCCAGGAATTCGGCGCGCTTCTTTTTAATACAACTCTGTGTGACTTCGTCCGACTGGGTGGGGTCGACTTTCGACTTCAAAGCGTCGCGATCGGGAAAACATTGCGCACCGTACACCTCGAATTTGCCTTCCATGCAGCCAATGGTGGTTAACACAGTGCGGCCGGTGTTTCGGGCGGCCATCATACCCAGCAGGATGCTGGTCAGGCTTGGACGCACGGGCTGAAATGCGCCTTCGTAACCCAGGCAGTATTGTCCGGCGGGACACAGGCCCCAGAGCGCGCGCTGTGCGTCGCTGAGGCAGCCGGCGGCGGCAGGATCGTGGGCCTCGCATGCCTCCGTATCCGCGACAAAGCGCTGCGTCACATAGTTGTAGAAAACGGGTTCGAAGAATTCCGGACTGCGCATCTGCCGGCTCAAGTATGCCCAGCCGTAGTCGATGGCATGCTGCAACGCGTCGTTATTGGCGCTTACCAGATCGCGAACCTTTTGCAGGGTGCGGGCGATCTCCCGGCCGTCGGGCGAACTGGCCTGGAAGCTCCACATATTCATGAGCACTTCGGGGCGGGGCATGTCGAGCATGGTCAGCAATCGCATGCGCTGCTTGACGGCGTTCGTGGATGTGGTGTCGGTGAAGACCACGTTATCGTCCACCGCGGCCATCCCCTGGCCCACAGTGCCGGTCGGAGCGGGACCCGGTGCAGGTGCAGCAGGGGTGGTCGCGGCGGGCGCAGCGGCGGCTGGATTGTTGGTGATGGAGATGCTGGTTCCAGTCGCGGGCGTGGTGGTGGTGCTGCTGGCGGTGGCCGCCGGCGGTGCGCCGCCACCCGAAGGAGCCACGCTGGTAACCGGTGCCGTGGCCGCGTCTGCGCCGAGAATAGCGGGAGATCCCGGCGGTGGCGTGGAGAGCAGATCGCCCACGACATCTTGCGCCGAACGGTAGAACATGCGTTGCAACGGCGGGAACTCGTGCGCGCCGAAACCCTGCTCGCGCACGCGTTCCAAGCGGGCTGCCCAATCGCCGTCGGCAATCGGCGTGTCGCTGGTGACTCGTACCCGAGTATCGGTGAGCTCGGTGGCCTTCAGCGGCGGGTAGGTCAGTACCCGGGCAGCGATGGCGGATGTTCCGCGTGGAAACTCCAGGTCCGCAACGAACAGCGGAAGAGGGCGGGCGGTCGTCGAGATGGTGTCTTCGACCAGTTGCAGAGCATCAGCGTCGCACTTTCCCGTCGCATGCGATGAGGATGCGGGATCCGTCTCTCGATAGCGCGATTTTCGAAGAGCTGTTGCCCAGCGCCTTTCCGGCGGCCTGCATGATCGCATCGAAATTGCCGGCCTGTGCAGTTCGGGAAGGCGCCGCACAAGTGTCGTTATCGGGATCGAATGGCGTCGGAGGAGTCTTCAGATCGTTGGACTGGCAGAACAGCGGCAGATCGAGGGCGGCGGCTTCGACGTCCGGCGCCGGACCTTGCAAATCCTTCTTCACATCCTTATCGTCGATCGGTATCGCGTGCACGTCGTGGGCTACGATCGCGGCTTGATCCTTGGCCAGCCGCTTTTCAAAAATGGCCAGTTCGGCATCGTTCAGGGGCTGGTCGGATTCCACACGGATGGCCGTGGTTCCGATCACGTCGCCACTCAGCTTTCTGTTGATGAATGGGATTGCCTTGGCGAGTTGCTTGCCGGTCTTTTCGGTGTCGATCGGATAATCCTTGAAGTAGGCGTACTTCGGTTTCGCCAGATCGTAGATGGCTTGTTCCAACCGGCTCAAGGCGGATGGAGGGCAAATCAGATCCCGGCAAAAAATAATCTCAGCCCGCTTATCGGCCGTAGCGGTGAGCACGAACTGATTGGGTGGCGCGGTCCCGGTGCCCGTGGCGGAAGCGGTTGCGGTGCCGGTGACCACCGCGGCGGCGGTGACGCTGGCAGTGCCCGGTGTGCCAGGCGCGGCTGCAGGCTGAAGCTGTTTCGCGATGTCGTCTGCGTTGGCGGGCGCCACGTAGATCGTCCGGTTAGTAGCCGCCGTGGTGGCGGGCGGCGCAGCGGGTCCGGGGCAGCGGCGGATCTTGCGGCCGGCCTGCAGCCCTTCTTCAACGCAAAAGAACGGGAGCCGATATACTTCCTGGACCTTGACCGAAACCGGAACCGGAATCGGCCCGACGGGCTGACCGGCCGCGATAGATGGAAGCGCCAGGCAGGCCGCCAGAACGACCGCGGGGCCGCTCGCGCGCACCAGCCGGCCCGGTATTCTTGACGTGAAGCGGAGCATGCTTTCTCCTTATGCCGTCAATAGGCGCTACGGCGTCTGGCCGAGCGTCTGCTTCACGTGTAACACAAGGTTGGCGGGGTCGCGAAAACAGGCGCGATAGGTGTTCACAGCCAGCGGCGCTCCGGGGAAACCGCCGGCCGGAACGCGCCGCAGCAGATCATAGAGCGCCAGGTAACTGCTCGTATCGGCGTCTTTGGCGGCGTTGCCAAGATCTTCGGGTATGGCGGCAAAATGTGCGTTCAGGACATTGGCAAGGTCGACCGCGCAGTCAATCGCAGGCGGCAGAGGTGGCAGAGGCGGGACGGGGTAGGAGGGGCCGGTAGCAACCTGGATCCAGAACTGGTCCTTTGGCCTCGATTGTGCGATCTTGTAGCGCTGTCTGGCAGCGTCGCTCGGTGCGCCGGAGATAAGCTGTGCCAGCGCGTAATCATCCTTGCCCTCGCCCTTATATTTCAAGACCCTGACACATAGGGAGAAGTTCGTCGTGCACTCGCCGTTAAGGTCGGTATTGAGCGCTACGGTCAAAGGATCCTGCTGAGCGTAGGCTAGGGACAGCCCAAACAAGACCATGGGCAAAACACCGTGAATCTTCATTGTCACACCTTTCTTATTGGCGTCTTATTGGCGTCTTATTGGCGTCTTATTGGCGTCTTTTGGGCAGCGCGCTGGCCCTCACGCTATATAAGCGTAATATTCAGACTGATGAGGACGCGGCCTTTGGAGGGCGGGCTTTAGCCGGCGCGGGGCTTGAGCCCCGCTATCCGGAGCCTGGTCCTCAGTGCCGTTACGCACAAAAATTGGCAACCGCGACTATACAATAGAGGCCACCTGGAGTATTGTAGATGAGCCTCCGGAGGTCCACGATGGAGATTCTGGCAAAGGAGAGATAACTCAAATGCAAATCTTTGTACGACGTATTGTGCCTGCGTTCGCTTTACTGGCGGCCTTGGCGAGTGGCGCCCTGGTCCGGGCGCAGTCGCCCGTGAAAAGTCCGGCGGGCGAAGTGCCTCCCACTCCGCCTCCGCATGCGAATAAGTCCCTGCCGGTGACTGCCGGCGCGGTGCCATCCCGGGGCATCGATCCGGCGTCGCTCGCCCGTGATGCTGCCGCCGGCACCACCCTTGCCAACTGGTCCGGCTCGTTCATCGATAACGGCACAACCTACAACTACACAATGCTGGGGACCGATCCGGCGGCCGGCTCCGCAACCACCACCATTGAGGCAATTCTGATTCCGCTGAAACTAGTTTTTTCCGATGGCACTGTGCTCGATGCGACCAGCCCGGTGTTCGGTGAGACAAAATCCGCCACCGAGTTGACCCAACAGTCTCCTTTGTTCCAGCCGTACTCCTTCAAACCCGGCGGCACCCACGTGGGGACAACCCAATACATCGACGCTTTTCAGCGGGCCAACTTCTGGCCCTACGTCAGCACCTCCGCCGCCGCATATCACCTCAAATTTCATCTCACCACGATGCCGGTTCAGGTCCTCACCGTACCGGCCTACTTCGGATATACGGAGCCCGGACCAGGGAGCCGCCTCGGATATATTTACTACAACTGGTGGGACGGCCAATTGGGCGTGCTTCTGTACAAACTGAAGATCAAAACCAATACGTTGCCTCTCTTCCTGAACTACAACATCGAGCAGTATTCGCAAGATTTCGTTTATGCCGGCTATCACACGGCGTTCGGCAGCCCGGCGCAGGTTTACATCTCAGCGGGCTTCTACGACCAGGATATCTTCAGCTATGGCGGTGACATCGTCTTCCTCAGCCACGAAATGGGGGAATCCACCGACGATCCCTTCGTGAATAACATCGTCCCGAACTGGAATAACCCGCAGTCGCCCGGCAGTTGCAGCGATTTGCTCGAAGTCGGCGATCCCGTATCTGACCTTGGCATCGGACCGGTGGTCCTGAACGGATACACATATCATCCGGAGGACCTGACCTTCCTGCCATGGTTCTCGGGTGCCGTCCCATCCACTTCAGTGAATGGCTGGTATACCTTCGGCAACAACTACTCAAGTCCCGCGGTTTGTAACTGACATCCGGAGGAAATGCGATGAAACAATCCACCAAAACTTTGCTTTCCACTGCCATGATTCTGGCGGCCTCCGCACTTTGCGCGTCTCAGATGCTGGCGCAGGACGCCGCGACGCCCCACTACGTGATTACTGCCAATGATATTTACCGGGCGCCCAACAGCGCTACGGTCTTCCGGCTGTCAGGTTCGTCCCTGGTTAGTTCACCCGCGCTCGATACCAGCGGTTGGGGCATCGCGGCCGGATACTACGGCACCAATCAACAGACCGTAATCAAAGTTGGAACCAGTGTGTGTGCGTATGTGGGTGACCCGGGAAGCGATGATATCGCCGCCTTCAATACCACCAGCTTCACCAGCCCAGTGAAAGTGGGAAACTACGACGATCCCACCGGTTCCGGCGCTTACACCGGCATCGCGCTGGCGGCGCGCGGCAGCGCGCTGTTCGCCGGATATTCCGCGTCGGTCAACATCGGCGTGTGGGCGATCAATGCCGATTGTTCACTAACTCTCGGGAGTTCGGCGAGCAATACCCCCACGCCCGCGCCGGTCAACGATCTGGCTGTCACGCCAAATGGCGCCACGCTCATCGCTACCTATGGCCAGACGAACCCCGGCGTAGGTGCATTCGCGATCTCCGGAACGGCTCTGACGGCGATGGGCCCTTACAATACGAATGGACCCACCGCCGGCATCGATATCACCGAAGATAGTAAGTTCGCGATAATAGGCGACTATAGCCTTGACCTCACCCAGGTTGAAATCTTTCCGATTAAATCGGATAGCTCGCTAGGGAGCGAAGACTACTACAACATTGCGGGCGGGGGCGGTGATTCCAATAATGTCTGGCTTAGTCCGGACGAGACCATCCTATATGTCAGTAGCAACGTTTCGCTTCAGATCACCACGCTGAGGTACACGGAGACGAACGCCGCCGGGCACCGGCTCAAGTTCGCGTGTCTCAGCCCCCAGCTGAAGAGCCCGGCCGGTGGCAGCATTTACAACACTGTGGGGTTGGCTACGGCGGCTGGTACGGGAAACGGCGGCTATCTGTACGTCGCCGAAGTTGGCAATCCATCCGCCGTCGCACTGATGCAGATTTCGTCCTATGGTTGTCCAGTGGAAGTGAGCGGCTCGCCGTTCGTCAATCCGAACTCGGCCAATGGCTTCCCCACCACAGTCAGCGCATATCCGCCGCGACCCTTCTAAGACGGCCGATCCGGAGGGCGGGCTTTAGCCACAATGCCACTTAGCTATCCCAATATTGGGAATGCTGCATAATTTGTGGGGCAGACCTCCAGGTCTGCGCGGGTCCTCCAGGACCCGCCCTTCGCGTTTGGAATCAGCCGTTCCAAACGCGAGCAGGCCGACGTGGACGTCGGCCGCAGGACTGGGGTCCTGCCCCACAATTTATGCAGGAGTTAGGTGCGCGAAAACTAGGCATTGGGCTTTAGCCGGCGCGGAGGTGTCAGCCCCGTTGTATGCAGTCTTTTTGCTACGAAAGATACAGCACTTTTCGGTTCTGCTCAACCAGTTTCATGAAATTGCGCTTGGCCTTATATTGCGTGCGCAAAGTTTCCAGACGGCGTACGAACTCCGCGCCTTGCCCCAGCCGCCGCATCACCGCGGCAGTCTTTACCAGCATGTCCACAGCGTTCTCATATGCGCCGTTGCGAATACGCGCGACTTCCGCTTCCGCCTGTTTCCAGTAGACCGCCGCGGCATCCTCCGGATGATCTTTTTCGCGCAAACCCGCCAGCCGGAGCCAAAAGCGATCGGCGCAGCCGCCGGCCTGGGCTTCGCGCCACGCTTCCCCGGTCTTCTTTTCGTACAGGAAGATTTCCACCAGCGCGGAATGATCGACGGCCAGCATCCAAGGAAAGCGGCGCTTCCCGTGCGAGTCTGCTTTGGCCTTGGCGATGCGCCGCCGGATCTCGGCCAGGGCGCGCTCGCGCCACTCCGGCCACTCACCCGCCTGCTCCGCGTGATGATGCAGCTTCTCGAAATTGCTCAACAACGGCTGGCCGCAGAATTCGGCCCACATTAATTGCATGGCTTCGCCGTGCCGCTCGCGGCGGTGATATTCGGCCGCGGCGAACTCGCGCAGCCGGGTGTCGGTCTTTTCGGGAAAGGCTTGCAGGCCCTTTTCGGCCCATGCGAGGGCCTGATCGTGCAGGCCCGCCTCGCGATAAACCTCGCAGACTTGCAAGTACGAATAGGCGCTCGAAAGATCGCGGCTGATCACCGCTACTCGTTGTTCAATGTCGCCGGACGCCTTCGCCAGCGATTTCATGATTTGAGTGATGCGGAAGCGCGCACCCCATCCGGAATCCCCATCGTCAGCTTTCTGCGCCGGCACTTTGGCCCATACGGCTTCCGCGAGTTTGCGGTAAGCCTCCATACCTTTGGGGCCCAGAATATCGGCGTATTGAGTTACTGCATTGTAGAACACATCGAAGCCGGCATGGAGTTCGAAGTGGAGAAGGCGTTCTGCTAAAGCCGCGGGATCGGGCCGCGCTTCCAGGCAAGCCTGGAAGTGAATGTCTTGCAGACGATCCCGCAAACCGGCGAAATGGCCATCGGAATCGTCTATCGATTCGACAGCGCCGACCAACTGCTGCAACGCCGACTCGCACAGTTCGATGACCGCGGCCGCCTGTCCATCCTCTAACAATTGTGCGATGCCGTCGATGGCCCGATCTACTCCGCGCGCCCAGCCGCGCGCCTCGAAATAGCCCGTGAAACCGGGCACACGCGCCGCCCGCTCAAAGGCTCGCGCAACGGCCGCCGCACCTGTTTCGGGGCTGATACGGCGCGCGGCATAGAGGACGAGGTTCTGCCGCAGAATCTTGTCACCCTTGGCCCATTCGAGCACCAGCCGCACGATCTCGTCTTTATCTTCGCCGCGCAGGACCTTGCCTGCATCGGCCAGAGTCATCTGTTTGGCTTTGCCGCGATGGGCGGATTTGGTCTGCGCGGCGGGGCGCTCGAGCCAGGCCAGTGCGGCCGCCACGCAGTGCTTGCAGAAGGCCCCATCGCTGCCCGTCGGGCAATCGCAGGAGAATTCCAGCACGCCTTCATCGGCGGTGAGTTCGACGGTGTAGTCTTGTTCTCCGCGTACCACCGCCGATGCGCCGGCGTTCGATTCCGCGAGCGAGACGACGTGGCTATGGGTAAAATAATCCAGCCCGCGCTGGTAGGTTTGTTTGTCTGCCAGGCGGCGAAGCACGGAGTCGGTGATCGCTGCGGTCAAGGGATTGGCCATTAACGTCTGCCGGGTTGCCGAGCCGCGACCGTCGGGTTGCCGAGCCGCGACCGTCAGGAAGCGGTTTTCCAGCCGGTCTTCTCCAGCACCTCCTTGGCCACGCGCGCCGTATTGGCGTGGATGGTCACCGTATCCAGCACACTCATGGCATACCCGCCGGCCAGCACGATGGCGACCGGGATGCGGCTGTGCAGCGCAGTCCAGATCACCAGCCGGTCGCGCTCCCGCAAGCCGTCAAAACTCAGCGCCAACCCGCCCAGTTGATCCTCGCAATAGGGGTCCGCCCCGGCTACGTACACCAGCAGCTCCGGATGAAACAGGCTCATCGCAGTGCGATATCCTTCGCCCAGCCGATGCAGATACTCTTCGTCGCCGGTGCCGTCCGGCAGGTGAATATCGAGGCTGGACGGCGGCTTCTCCGAAGGATAGTTGTTGAACTGATGAATGGACAACGTGAAAACGGAAGCGTCGCCGGCGAAAATGGCGGCCGTTCCGTTGCCGTGATGCACATCGCAATCGACAACCATGGCGCGCTCGATGCACCCATCGCGCTGCATGCGGCGGATGGCCACCGCGATATCGTTGATGGCGCAAAACCCTTCACCGTGTCCGGCAAAGGCGTGATGGAAACCACCGCCGATATTGAACCCGACGCCCTGTTCGAGCGCTAGCCGCGCCGCCAGTGTGCTGCCGCCCGCCGCCAGCCAGAAGGCTTCCACCAACTCGCGGCTGTACGGCACCTCCAGCTGCATCATCTCGTGATAGCCGAGAGTTCCCGAACGCAGGCGGTCTACCCAACCTGGTTCGTGCACCGCCAGGATATCCGCATCCGGAGCTGGCTCCGGTCGGACGAAATCTTCCTCAGTGGCAAACCGGTCGCGCAGCAAGCGATCATGGATGAAACGATATTTCTGAGATGGGAACACATGGTCTCCCAACCGCAGGTCGTAACCGTCGTGGTAGACAAGATGGTAGGGCAGCATGGGATAGCGGCGTGTGGCCGCGCGCCTCAGATGTTGGCGATCACATCCATCTCGACCAGCGGATCGCCCGGAATCCCGCCGGCCGCGGCGATGGTGGTGCGCACCGGCGGATTCTCGCCGAAGCGGCCCATGAACACCTCATTCATAGCCTTGTAGTCCTTCAGATCGTTCAGGAAGACGCTGCACTTCCGGAACAACTGGATAAACAACCGGTTGCCGTACGACACTGCAACGCCGTACAGGCGCGGACCCGCCCGCGGCTGCCGCGGCCAGCGCGACGCCGCGAATGAATGCGCACCGGTCCGATTTGCTCATACTCCTCCAGTCACACGTTTAGAAATTACCCTGCCGTCCGGGCAAGGCAAGCGTAGAGTATAACTTGGCGCGCGGGGTGTGTGTTCTCCGGAGCCGCGGCCCTCCCCGCCGCGATTACACTGTAGGCGGTAAGTGTCTTGCTGCTTTGCCTTCTGGGATTCCCCCGGGCTCACTCTGGGCCCGGGCTTTTTTTATGAGGATTGGAAAAATGTCTGCCCGGAAACTCTTGTCGGCCGCTCTCGCCGTAGGTCTGGCGGTCCCGCTGCTGGCCGGTCCCACCCTGACCACCATTCAGGACGTGATCTACAACGCCAATGGCATCCCGTACAACGGCTTTGCCGTCATTACGTGGACGCCTTTCGTGGCGGGAAACACGTCCCCGATTGGCACGCAGCCGGTGACGGTGAACATCACGGCCGGCAATCTGTACGTCCAGCTGGTGCCCACCACCAATGCCGCACCCGCCGGATATTACACGGTTTTGTTCACCAGTTCCGGCAACGACCAGTTCACCGAGACTTGGGCCGTTCCGCCGAGCACGGTGGCACTGCGCGTGGCGGCCGTACTGATGTCTCCGAACGCGGGACCATCGTCGCTGATAACGGGAAGTGCTCCTATAGCGGAATCTAACGTGGTCGGCCTCTTGGCGGATCTTGCCGCGCGTCCGGTGGAAGGACCCGCGTATACCGCCGGAGGCCTCGCCATGATTGACGGGTCGGGCTTTCTTGAAACCGTCACCGGCAACGTTTCCGATTGCGTGCGTGTGGATGGTTCGTCCGGACCTTGCGGCACCGCTGCCTCCGGCGCGGCCGGGCCCAATTTCACCGATGCGGAAGTTCCCGCCGGCTTAGTGAATGGAACGAACGCATCGTTCACGCTGAGCGCCGTGCCGGTGCCCACTTCGAGCATCGCGCTGTACCGCAATGGAGTGCTGCAAGCGGCGGGCCATGATTACGCGCTGGCGGGAAATACCATTCAGTTTATGGCAGCTTCCACTCCGCAGGCCGGCGATACACTGATAGCCTCCTATCGCGTGACTCCTGCGGGGACACCGCAAGGTGCGCCCGCGCCCCAAGTCCTTTGCGCCGGCATGGGCACGGCCACTTCAGCTACCACGCTTTCGAGTCTGGCTACATGCGCGATTACCGCCGGCACCGTGCAGCCTGGCGATCGTGTGAAGATCGGATTCGACTTCTCGCATGAAGGCACGCTGACCGGCTTCACCTTCGCCGTGAACTGGGGCAATACGGTGCTGGTGACACGCAATGGCGCGGCGACGGAGGCGTTCATCTCGGGGTGGGCCGAAGCGGGCGCCAACACGTCCGCCTGCCAGATGTCGATCCAGACGTGGGGTACAGTGCTGGGTTTCACCGCCGGCGTGATGAATGCGTATGATTCGTTGTCGTATCCGATCATAGTGGCGTTCCAGGGGCAGATGGCCGCCACGACCACCGATACGGTCACGCTACGCAATTTCACTATAGTGCGCTATCCGGCTACGCAGTAACCTCTACTTACTGCTACTTACTGCCGCGAGATCTCGAACACTACGCCGCCGCCATATTTCCCGGCAGTTCGCGCAACCCCATATAGGATGCCGCCCTGCCCGGCGATCACACCTCCATTCGGGCTCCCCCCATCGGACCCGTCCGTGAACGAATACAGTACATCCTCGTGACCGGCCCCCAACTCGTAGACCACCCCGAATCCAGGCGCGCCGCCGCTTTGCGTAGTTCCGTAGAGATTTCCCGCCGCATCGCGAATCACACCGCTGGTGGGTGAGGCCCCATCGTCTCTCCCCCTGAAATAATGCAGCACGCTCTCAGCGCCCGTTGGGTCGAGTTTGTAAACCACACCTAGTTGCTTAGAACCACCATCAAAAGTCGTCCCGTACAGATTGCCGGAGGAGTCGCGGATCACACCCGCGGCGGGATTCGCTCCATCGGGATCGCCTTCAAAACTGTGCAGCACTGTCTCATTGCCGTTCGGATCTATTTTGAAGACGACTCCACATGTGCAGGGCTCTGCCAGGCCGCCACCGTAGGTAGTCCCGTAAAGGTTGCCGGCAGCGTCGAGGACTACTCCTCCGAAAGGGGAGCCGCCGTCCGCACCGCCCGTGAAGCTATACAGCACAATCTCATTGCCGCCGGGTTCCAGCTCATAGACCACGCCAGAACCAGAACTCAGGCCGCCTTCGGAGGTTGTTCCGTAAAGGTTGCCTGCCGCGTCAAGTGTTACACCCGCGAACGGCATGGCCCCGTCGCTGCCGCCCGTGAAGCTATAGAGCACCGTCTCATTGCTACTCGCATCCAGCTTGTAAATCGTCCCCTGGCCGTAAACGCCACCCGCCTCGGTGGTTCCGTACAGGTCGCCAGCCGAGTCGCGGATCAACCCCGGTGTGGGATTGTTCCCGTCCGGCTGGCCCTTGAAGGTGTAAAGCACGGTCTCAGCGCCGCTGGGATCGATCTTGAACACTACGCCCGCATTCCACACGCCTCCCACGGCAGTGCCGTAGAGGTTACCGGCCGCGTCCCGGATCAAGGGACCGGCAGGCTGGCTCCCGGAGGGAGCGGGGGTGAATACATTGAACACTGACTCGTTGCCAGCAGCATCCAGCTTGTACAGCACACCGAGACCCTCCGCGCCACCTTCAGACGCCGTCCCGTACAGATTACCGGCTGGGTCGCGGATTACACCGGCATGGGGACCCTCCCCGTTAACGCCGCCAGGAAAGCTGTACAGGATACCCCCGTCGCCCGAGTACACTGTGCCCAGACCGTAAGCGCCTCCACTTATAGTGGTCCCGTAGAGATTGGCTCCCTCCAGGGTTAAACCCGGATTGGGGTCTACGCCATCCCCGGCTTCAGCGCCGAAAAAGTGCGCCACATTGAAATTGCCTAATCCATCCAGCGTAAACAAAAGGCCGCCGTTGGTGGGTCCGCCGCGGGCAAGGCCCCAGATAAAGCCCATCGCGTCGTCGCGCACCAAGTCATACGGAAGTCCTCCGTCGAACCCGTCAGTGAAGGTGTAAAGCACCCTTTCATGGCCGGCCGTATCCAGTTTGTAGACCACTCCCGCGCCGTAGATCCCGCCTTGCAGCGTGGTTCCATAAATATTGCCGGCGGGGTCAAGAACCAGGCTACTGGGATAGAACCCATCGTCTACGAACGAGTACAGCACCGTCTCATTTCCGGTTGAGTCCATCTTGTACACCACGCCGCCCCCCGCGCCGCCGTATTGAGTGGCGCCATAGAGATCTCCGGCTGAGTCCAGGATTACTCCGATCGGGTTTGCTCCATCGGCGCCACCCGTAAAGGTGTGCAACACCGTTGCAAGACCGGTGCTATCAAGCTTGAACACCACGCCCGCGTACGTCGACGCTATCCCGAAGCAGGCACCGTATAGGTTGCCGGCCGTGTCGAGGACTACCGCCGACGGGAAGCATTGATCTGTAAAGTTGTACAGTACTTTCTCGTGGCCGGCCGTATCCACTTTGTAGACTATACCGAGGCCCGCGGTTCCACCTAGGTACGACGTCCCGTACAGGTTGCCAGCCGGGTCACGGGTCAAGTTCGTATCAGAGGGTCCTCCGTTTGGGTCGACTTTGAAGCTGTGCAGAACGATTTCGGTCGCCGGCTGGGCTGGCGCGGGCCTTGTCGTCATTGCAGCTAACGCGCATCCGAGCAATGGGAGAAGCCAGAGTCCGCCGCGTTTTGCTTTCGACATAGGCCCTCAGTATATCGTGGCCGGCGGGTCTGGAGTCCCACCCCACTGGCCGCCTCAAATGTAATATCATGCCTCTTTATCCAAACAGGCATGAAACACGTCACCACGATGCTGCTGGCCGCGGCATCTTTCATCTACGCCCAAGCGCCCGGCCCCATCGCGCTTCGCGGCGCCCGCGTCGTCACGGTCAGCGGTCCGGTGCTCGAAAAGGGCACTGTACTGCTGCGCAATGGCCTCATCGAGGCTGTCGGCGAAAACATCGACTTACCGAAAGACGCCTGGGTTGTCGAGGGCCAGGGACTCACCATCTACCCCGGCCTGATCGATGCCCTGAGCACCGTTGGCTTGCCAGAGACTCCCGCGTCGTCCGCCCCGCCGCGCGCCGAGACTCCCGCGACGCCCTCCCGGTTCGGAGGCGGTGATCTTCCCGTGCCCGTGGAGCAGGGTCCCGAGTTCCGCCCCTTCACCACCACGTGGGTGCGCGCGGCCGATCTGGTGAATCCGGCTGACCGGCGCATTGAAGAAACCCGCAGCGCCGGCTTCGCTTCGGTGGTGACCTTCCCCTCAACCGGCATCTTCGCGGGCGAGGGCGCGTTTCTCAACCTGTCGGGCGAAAAGCAAGGGCGCATGGTGGTAGCCTCCCCGGTCGGCCAGTATGTCACTTTGGCCACGCATAGCTTCGGTACATATCCCGGCTCGCTGATGGGTGTGATCGCGTACATCCGGCAGGTGTCTTTCGATGCCGATCACTATCAACTGGCGCTCGCGGCCTACGCCAGCCATCCCACGGGACAGAAGCGGCCGAATTACGATCGCGCTGTCGAAGGATTGCTGGAATCGCCGCGCATGCTGCTGCCGGCCGACGACGCCAAGCAACTCGATCGCATGATCCGCTTCGCCGCGGAGTTGAAGCGCCCGGCGGTGCTGTACGGCGGGCATCAGGCTTACAAGGTGCCCGATCTGATCGCGAAGTCCGGCGTGCCGCTGCTGGTGAGCCTGAAGTGGCCCGAGAAACCCAAAGATGCCGACCCGGATGAGGAGGAGAGCTACCGTACTCTGGAATTGCGCGATCGCGCGCCCTCCACGCCGGCGGCTCTCGAAAAAGCCGGCGCGCACTTCGCGTTCTACGCTGGCGGGACGTCACCCAAAGACGTGCGCAAAGCGCTGAAGCGCGCGGTGGACGCGGGCCTGACCGAAGCCGCCGCCGTGCGCGCCCTGACCCTCACCCCCGCGGAAATCTACGGCGTGGCCGATCGCGTAGGCTCCATCGCACCGGGTAAGATCGCCAATCTGCTGGTGGTGAAGGGCAGCTTATTCGATGAGAAGGCCAAGATACAATCCATTTACATTGATGGCGTGAAGTACGAGCCCGTAGCGGAGACGCCGCCCTCGGGCGATCGCGAAGGGCGCCCGGCCCCGGGAGGTGTGGAATGAAACGCCGTACTCTTTTCTGCGTGCTGCTGCCGGCGCTGCTCCCGGCAACGCTGCTGGCGGCCGGCGATACCACCGTCATCCGCAACGCCACAGTCCTCACCGTCACCAAGGGAACCTTCCAAGGCTCCATCCTGATCCGCGACGGCAAGATCGTGGAAGCCGGCGAAAAAGTGCTGGTCCCGGATGGGGCGCGGGTCATCGACGCGGGCGGCCAGTACGTGATGCCCGGCATTATCGACTGCCACTCGCACATCGCGGCGGACAGCATCAATGAGGGCGCGGTGGCGGTTTCGTCGATGGTGGGCATTGAAGATGTGCTCAACCCGGACGACCCGGATATCTATCGCGCGCTGGCCGGCGGCGTAACTACCGCCAACATACTCCACGGCAGCGCCAATCCGATCGGCGGCAAGTGCCAGGTGATTAAGACGCGCTGGGGCAAGGACGCCCAGGGCCTGATCTTTGAAGGCGCCATGCCCGGCATTAAGTTTGCGTTGGGAGAGAACGTGAAACGCTCGGGATCGCCCGGCGGCGGTTTCGGCGCATCGCCCGGCTTACGCTATCCCGCCACCCGCATGGGCGTGGAGGATGTCATTCGCGAGGCCTTTACCGAAGCGCGCGCTTACCAGAAAGAATGGCGCGACTATCAGGCCAAGCTGGACCGCCACGAGCAAGCCGTTCCGCCGCGCCGCGATCTGAAACTGGAGCCGCTGGTGGAAGTTCTGGAAGGGAAGCGTTATGTACACGCGCATTGCTACCGCGCCGATGAAATAATGATGCTGCTGCACGTGGCCGATGACTTCGGCTTCAAAATCCGGACGCTGCAACACGTGCTGGAAGGTTATAAAGTGGCCGACGAGATTGCGGCCCGCGGCACGGGCGCGTCCACTTTCAGCGATTGGTGGGCCTACAAGGCCGAGGCGTTCGACGCGATTCCTTATAACGCCGCGCTGATGGTGCGCAAGGGAGTGCTGGTTTCGGTTAACTCGGATTCCGCGGAGCTGATGCGCCACCTGAATACCGAAGCGGCAAAGGCCATGAAGTATGGCGGTCTCAACGAAACGGAGGCGCTCTCTCTCGTGACCATCAATCCGGCGAAGCAATTGGGCATCGAGAAGCGCGTGGGATCTATCGAGCCAGGTAAGGATGCCGATCTGACAATCTACGATCAGCATCCGCTTTCCAATTACGCCAAAGTCACAAAGGTGTTCATCGACGGCCAGCTTTATTTTGACCGGGACAAAGATCTGGAGGAGCGTCCTGGCAAGGATACTCGTAAGAAGGCCTTGGTCGACAAGCTGAAGGCACAAGATAAGAAAGAACGCAAGAAGCCCGACGCGGCGGATGACAAGAAGAGCGAAGAACCCGGAGGTGGCGAATGAGAACCTGTCTGGCTGTCTTCCTCACGGTCGCGTCCGTGCGCGCCGCTGGCTCCGAAGTGATTCTGCTGCGCGGCGCCACTGTACATACGGTATCCGGTGCGGATATAGCCGATGGTGCGGTGTTGATGCGCGACGGTAAGATCGCCGAAGTGGGCGCGCGCATCGCCCTGCCGAAGGGCGCGCGCGTCATCGAGCTAAAGGGCCTGCACATTTATCCCGGTATGATCGATTCGGCTACCGAGATCGGACTGACCGAGATTGAAGCCGTGCGCGAGATGAGCGACATATCCGATATCGGATTATTCAAGCCCCAGTTGCGCGCCGCCACGGCCGTAAATCCCGCGAGTGAACACATCCCGGTCACCCGCGCTAACGGGATCACCAGCGTGATCACCAGCCCGGGCGGCGGAATCGTAGCCGGTCAAAGCGTACTGATGCACCTGAACGGCTGGACCATGGAAGAGATGGCTATACGCGCGCCTGCCGCCATGCGGCTGGAGTTCCCGCGCATCCGCATGCCCGGTCGTTTTGGTGGCGCGGAAACGCCCGGCCGGGCGGGGTCATCGGCCTACACGGACGCGAAGAAAAAGTACGAGCAGCAGCTCAGCGAGTTGAATGACTTCATGGAATCCGCGCGGCGCTACCGGCAGGCCAAAGCCGCGGCGGGTCCGGACTTCGAGACCGACCTGAAACTGGAAGCCATGATTCCGGTGCTCGATGGCAAGCTGCCTATGTTGATCCGCGCGGAGAAAGAAAAAACGATCAAAGAGGCCATCGCGTGGTCCGACAAACAGCAAGTACACATGATCCTGGAGCGCGGGGCGGAGGCCTGGAAGGTAGCGCCCGAATTGAAGGCGCATAACATCCCCGTGGTGCTGCCACCCACTCTTCGCTTGCCGGAAGAAGAAGACGACCCCTATGATAAACCGTTCAGCATGCCGGGCGAGTTATGGAAGGCAGGCGTGAAGATCGCATTCGCCAGCTTTGGACCGGGAGCGGAGGATAACCCGCGCAACCTGCCATACGAAGCTGCGGCGGCTGTAGGTTTCGGTTTGCCGAAGGAAGAAGCTCTGAAGGCCGTTACGCTCTATCCGGCACAGATCTGGGGTGTGGGTGACGAACTAGGCTCTATCGACAAGGGCAAGTGGGCCGATTTGATCGTGACCGACGGCGACCCGCTGGAAACGCGCACACAAATCAAGCAGGTGTTTATCAAGGGAGCCGCGGTGGATCTGGAAAACAAGCACCACCGGCTTTACGAGAAGTATCTCACCCGCTAGCATCTCCAATTACAGTGTGGGGCAGGACTCCAGTCCTGCGGCGGGTCTCCAGACCCGCCCTCCGACCTTGGTTGTAATTCGATTTATGCGGTCAGTCGGGTGAGTCACAGATCAAAGTTACTGGGCCATCGTTGACCAGGTGCACCTCCATTGCGGCCTGAAAGACGCCGGTTTCTACGGGAACGGCGGTCTGACGGGCAGTATCGACAAAGTATTGGTAGAGCCGGATAGCGTCCTCAGGGCGGGCGGCTAAGTCGAAGCTTGGCCGGCGGCCCTTTCGGCAATCGCCGTATAATGTGAACTGAGAAACCACCAGCAAGCTTCCACCAGCCTCGCTGATATCGCGATTCATTTTGCCCTCGTCGTCAGGGAAGATCCTGATGTGTAGTACTTTTTCGACAAGGTACCGCGCGTCTGTCTCGGAATCTGTGCGCGCGATGCCGAGCAGCAAAAGTAACCCCGGTCCGATAGATCCACTTATTCGTCCGTCAACCTCAACGCGGGCCTGTTTCACCCGTTGAATCACGACTCGCATGCTTCGAGGCTACCAGACTTGGTCCACTCACAGAGCAGTCTAGCCGGCGAAATATTATACTTGTTTGGTAATTACACGGTTGACAAACCTATGTTATAGTGGCCGTGGGAGAAACCAATGCCGAGAGGTAAAGCAGCTGCAAAACCGGACCAGACTACCCTGCAAATGGCTCTTGTAGGGTACGAACTGGAGAAAGAACGCATTGTAGCCAAGATACGTGAGATTCAATCGCAACTAGGCGGAAAGTCATCAGGCGGGACACCAGCGGCGCCGAGCGAAGGTGGGCCTAAGCGGCGGGTGTTGAGTGCCGCTGCGCGCAAGCGCATCGCGGCCGCTCAGAAGAAACGCTGGGCGGAACATCGCAAGAAAGCGGCCGCCGCTAAAGCTTAGTTAACCCTTGGATGCCCGTGCAGACGGGCCGCGCTCACACCTGAGCTAGAGGGACCGCCTGGAAAGTCCGCCCTTCCACAGAAGGGGGACTCTTGGGTGGTGGAAAACTAAAATGATCGTGGGCACCGGAGTGGATCTGGCCGAAGTCCCGCGCATTCGGGCTGCGATCGAGCGTTACGGCCGACGCTTCATCGAGCGCATTTACACGCCTGCGGAGATCGCCTACGTCGAGCGTAAGGCTAACCGTTACGAGCGTTTTGCCGCCCGATTCGCCGCCAAAGAGGCCGGCATGAAAGCCATCGGTACAGGCTGGAGGCGAGGTGTGCGCTGGCAGGATTTCGAAGTGACTAACTTGCCGTCCGGCAAGCCCACGTTACGGTTTCATGGTCAGGCTGCCCTCTTCGCGGACGCGCTAGGCGTGAAGTCAGTCGCCCTGTCGCTGACACATACAGCGGAACTGGGGATGGCGCATGTGATTCTGGAGAGCTAGGCGGCGATTCTCCAGATGGCTTGAGACGCTTTGCCCTTCAGGTACCTGTTGTCCGGCCTGGTGATAGGCTTCGAGGTTGATCTGAATTGCTTCACTTCCCGCTCGCTTCGCTGCTTCGATGGTCTCTCCGTAGGTAGCGATAGCCAAATCGGGTGCCTGCACCGCAAATCCCGTCTCGGTTTATTCCAGCATGATCAGAAATCGCATTACTTGATCTCCAGTCCGATTTTCTTCCCTTTGGCCAGCTGGACCGGCTCGTGTATCGTTTGGGCATGAATGTAACGGAAATCCCATCGTCCCCTGCCGTTAATCGAGGAGCAGAACCGACTTGCCCGCTATCAGACTTTCGAGGATCTGGGGACTGCGCGTAACTGCGCGTCCTCGAGCCGGCGCGTCTCCTGCCAGGTGTAGATCATGCGGTGAATGACAGTCAGATTGGAGAGCACCGCGATCACCCACAACACCGGCGCCATCCTGTCGAACAGCGCGCCGATGATGAGCAATACCACGCGCTCGGGCCGTTCCAGAAATCCTACTTTACACTTGGGTATGGTATTCTCGGCGCGTGCCCTGGTGTAACTTACCATCACCGACCCGGTCATTACGATGGCCGTCAGTACCACATAGAAAAAGCGATCGATGGAAGCGTAATAGACCAGCAGACCCATCAGCAATGCCAGATCCGAATAGCGGTCCAGAACCGAATCGAAGAAGCCGCCAAAGCGGGTGACCCGATTGGTCTCGCGGGCCACTCGCCCGTCCACCATGTCGAACAGCCCTGCGCCGATCACCACGGCGCCGGCCCAGCGAAAACTACCCGCCGCGAACAGGTACGCAGCCACGATATTGATCACCAGCCCCAGGAACGTGAGCACGTTCGGGTGAATGCGGGATAACGCCAGCCACCGCACAATGCGGTCTATGGCAGCGCCGAAAACGATACCGATGACACGCGTGTAAGTCATCGTTCAGCCGGCGGCCTCGTGGATGGTGGTCAGCTTCAGTATCTCCAGGTCCCGGAACCCGCCCGGGAGCTGCACGCGGACCGCATCTCCCACTTCCTTGCCCAGCAAAGCACGGCCAATCGGCGAACTCGTCGAGATCTTGCCGCTGGGCGCATCGGCCTCTTCGGTCGTGACCAGCAGATAGGTAATCTCTTCTTCCTTCTTAGTATCCAAAACCACAACCGTGGAACCCAAACCGACTTTGCCGTGGGGAATCTTGGAGAAGTCCACCATGGACATCTCGGCCAGCCTCTGCTTCAACTGGTTCAAGCGCGCGTTGACGAACCCTTGCCGGTCTTTGGCGGCGTGATACTCGGCGTTCTCACTCAGGTCGCCGTGTAGGCGCGCCTTCAGGATTTCTCTCGGCAGTTCATTGCGTAATTCGTACTCGAGCGTGGTGATCTCGTCCTGCAGCTTCTTTTTTATTTCGTTCGCTCCCACAGGACAATTATAGGCCAATTGGCGCGCAGAGCAAGCGCCGCTGCCGGGCCGCCGCTCGGGAATTAGTTTCCGATAGCAGTCGCCAAAGTCTGCGCGCCGCCGGCACCGTTCAGGGTGAACGTCAAAGGCCCCGCGTTGCCGCCCGGGACTGCGGGAACCACCACGTCGAACTGGTAGAGACCGGTGTACCCTGGCGCCAGTCCATCGTAGGCAATGCTAGCCGCCGCCACGCCGCCAAACGAGATCGTAAATGGTAGCGCCAGGGTATTGGCCCCCGACACAAGCTGACCAGGTGGAACGCTGGGATCTACGGAGCCGAATCCGATGCCGTAAATCACAATGGTGTCGCCCGGCTGCGCGATATTGGAGATTACGCCGGATATCGCGCCGGGCGGTGCAACATAAGTACCGTCGGGAAACTGGGCGACGACATACTGCGTGCCGCCAATTTTGAAGTTACTGGGTGCGAGTAGTCCCGGCTCGGTGGCATTCACCGTAACGGTGAAGGGGGAACTGGCGCCGGCAGCCGTGGCGAGTACCAACGGTTGCGGGCCCGTGCTCACCCCGCCGGGCACCAGCACGTTGACCTGCTCGGGGCTGATGTAGTCAACGTACGCCGGCATGCCGCCGATAGTTACGCTGGTGCCGCCCAACGTGATCGGCGCGTTCACTCCGTTGAAGTCACTGCTGCCCCACGTACGCGTGCCCACCGCGAGATTGGTCCCGTAGATCTCGATCCAGGAGCCGGGCGAGATGGCCGAAAACTCGCCAAAAGCGCTGGCGCTCACCACGCCAAAAATTTGCGGCCCTTGCGTAAGCTGGCCGAACAGAATGTAGGAGCCCGCCGGCGAACCGGCGCCGAAGAAGGCGATGTCGGTGTAGTCGAACGAAAACCCGCCGCTCGATGGCGCTTCGGAAAACTGTACAGTAAGGTTAAACGGCGACGGCGGACCCGCCGTACTCGAGCAAGCCGTCTGCACACAAGTTTGAACGGAACTGGTGCTGGCGATGTTGGTGCTGAAGGCCCCCGCCATGCCATCGGTGAAGACGCCCGTGCCGAAATTGCTCTGAAACGCCGAGAACAGATCTATGGTCAGCATGTCCGCCTGCGAGGCTCCGCCGCTGCCGTTGCCCAGGTAGACGACCTGGAAGACCGGAATCAAGCCGAAGGTGCTGCCGCTGCTGTTGTCCTGGGCGGCCATAGTACCGGTAATGCTATAAACGTCGCCATTGGCCAGTGTGACCGTATTGGCAATGGATAGAGTCGCCGCCCCATCTTCGGGAAGCTGCGTAGCTGGACAACTGCCGATGAGACAGTTGCCATTAACCTGGAATCCGAGGTCGGCCGAATATGCGCCAGCCCCACATAGTGCCATCAAGTACAACACCCAACTAAGATTGCGGCGTGTCACTTATTATCCTCTACGGTGATCTTACAATAACGAGTGGAGGGCGGGCTTTAGCCGGCGCGGGGCTTCAGCCCCGCAAGCTTTGAAGCTATAATCGACGCTATAATCGACGCTATAATCAGGGTTGGCCATCCTGCCGATAAATGCTTAGGATGGAACAGTTTTGAAACCGGTCCGCGTATTTCATGTGGTCCCGTCCCTGCCCGAGCCGTTAGAGCCGTTGCGGGAACTTGCCTATAACCTCCGTTGGGCGTGGGATCACGACAGCATTGAATTATTCCGGCGTCTGGATACCGACCTTTGGGAATCCACCGGACACAATCCAGTCAAGATGCTGGGTACCGTTGATCAGATGCGCCTGGTCGCGGCGGCCGCTGACGATTCGTTCCTGGCGCACCTGGAGCGCGTTTCCGATGCGCTGGCCACTCGCCTGGGAGGCCGGAATTCCTGGTTCCAGCGCGTACATGCGCCCGCCGCAAAGCTGCTGGTTGCCTACTTCTCCGCCGAGTTCGGCCTCACGGAATGCCTTTCGATTTTCGCGGGAGGATTGGGTATGCTGGCGGGCGATCACGTCAAGTCGGCCAGCGATCTGGGTGTACCGCTGGTGGCCGTAGGTCTGCTCTACCAGCAAGGCTACTTCCGCCAATATCTGAGCCGGGCCGGCTGGCAGCAGGAAGAGTATGTCACCAACGACTTTCATAATCTGCCGCTGCGTCCACTCACCCGGCCCGACGGCAAACCGCTGAGCGTTGAAGTGCAATACCCCGGCCGCATGGTCACCGCGCGTGTCTGGTGGGTGCAAGCCGGGCGCGTGCCCGTATATCTGCTCGACACTAATCTGGCCGTGAACAGCCCTGCGGACCGCGAGATCACCGGCGAGCTTTATGGCGGCGACAACGAGATGCGCCTTCGGCAGGAGCTCCTGTTGGGCATTGGAGGGTATCGGGCGCTGGAGGCCGCGCACGTCTTGCCGGCCGTTTATCACATGAACGAAGGTCACTCCGCGTTCCTTTCTTTGGAACACGTGCGGCGGCTCATGGAGCGCTACCAGCTTTCCTTTCATGAAGCGCGCGAACTGGCTTCGCCGAGCCTGATTTTCACTGGGCATACGCCCGTCGAAGCCGGGCACGATTATTTCGCTCCGGACTTGATGGACCGTTATTTCAACCAGTATTATCAGGCGCTGGGACTCAGCCGCGAAGATTTTCTGGGGCTGGGCAGGCGGAATCCGCGCGACCCTAATGAGCAGTTCTGCATGACCGTACTGGCCATGCGCCTGGCCGCGTCCAGCAACGGCGTCAGCAAGTTGCACGGCGAAGTGAGCCGGCGTATGTGGCAGGGGATGTGGCCCGGTGTGCCCTTGGAGGAAGTGCCTATCGGACACATCACCAACGGAGTACATTTCCGTACCTGGCTCTCCAACGAGATGAACCAGTTATACGACCGCTACCTGGGTCCGCAATGGCGGGATGCGGCGAATGGCGATCTGTGGAAACGGATCGAGACCATTCCGGCGGAAGAACTCTGGCGCACCCATGAACGCAGGCGGGAGAGGCTGGTGTCATTTGCCCGCCGCAAACTCCGCGATCAATTGGAGCGCCGCGGCGCGCCGCAATCTGAAATCGAAGCGGCCGGCGAAGTGCTGGACTCGGGCGCCTTAACCATCGGCTTTGCCCGCCGCTTCGCTACTTACAAGCGGGCGACGCTTCTGCTGCGGGACCTCGAGCGGTTGAAGCGCATTCTCGGCGATGCCCAGCGGCCGGTGCAGATCATCTATGCAGGCAAGGCGCACCCGCGCGATGGCGGCGGCAAGGAGTTGATCCAACGCATCGTGGCTTTAGCGCGCGATCCTGCGTTCCGCCACCGTATCGTCTTCTTGGAAGATCACGACATGGCCACCAGCCGGTATCTGGTGCAGGGCTGCGACGTCTGGCTGAACACGCCCTTACGGCCGCTCGAGGCCAGCGGCACCAGCGGGATGAAAGCCGCGGCCAACGGCGCACTCAATCTCAGCACGCTGGACGGTTGGTGGGACGAAGCTTGGCGCACACCCCGGCCCGCTGCGGAGTCCATCGGTTGGGCCATCGGCAATGGCGAAATCTACAACGATCCTGCCGAGCAGGATCAAGTGGAGGCAGAAGCTCTCTATGATCTGCTGGAACGGGATGTGGTCCCCACTTTCTACGACCTGGGGCGAGACCGTTTGCCGCGGCGCTGGATTGCACTAATGAAGGGGTCTCTAAAGAATCTCTGCTACACCTTCAACACGCACCGCATGGTGCGGGAGTACACCGAACGTATCTACGTGCCGGCTTTCGAACGGTTCGGCCGGCTGGAGGCGGATTCCGCCGCAGCGGCGCGCGCACTGGCGTCGTGGATGAGTAAGGTCCGCCAGGAATGGCCTGCGGTGCGCGTGGAGGCTCTCGAAGAAGGTCCCGCGGCGCAGGCCCAGGTAGGCGATCTGTTGAGTGTACGGGCGCGCCTGCGCCTGGGCGCGCTGTGCCCGGCCGACGTGACTGTGGAGCTCTACTTAGGCGCGCTGAATGCCGCCGGCGAAATCACCCAGCCGGCCACCTTCCCCATGCGCCATGCCGGCAGTCCGGGCGCGGGCGAACACCTTTTCGAATCGACTGGCGTCCCGTGTTGCCGTGGTGGGTTGCAGGGCTACACCGTCCGCGTGCTGCCGCATCATCCCGATCTGGCCGCGCGTTTTGTGCCGGGCTTGATTACCTGGGCAAGCTAGCGTGGGGCAGGACTCCAGTCCTGCGCGGGGCTTCAGCCCCGCACGGATTCCGCGCGCCAGGTGCGGAGCGTTATCCCGCAAAGAGCGTTATCATGGCGGCAGATGCGCAATGGAATGTGGCGGGCATGGCAGCTAGCGGCCAATATCGCAGTGCTCGCAGGCGTCCTCGGGAGCCAGGAGCCGGACCAAAGCCGGCTGGATCGATTTACTGAAAAGGTCCGCCAAGACCTGACCGGCATTCCCAATTACACATGTCTCGAGACCATCGAGCGTGCCACCCGCGACCCCAAGGCGCGAACCTTCAAACCCGTGGACACCATCCGGCTGGAAGTTTCGAGCGTGTCCGGGAAAGAGATGTTCGCCTGGCCAGGGTCGCGCCGCTTCTCAGATGAAGATGTGAGTGCCATGGTGACCAACGGCACCATCGGCACCGGCATGTTCTCCATGTTTGCCCCGCACCTCTTTACCACTCCAAACAGCGCCTGGCAATACCGGGGTGAGGAGAACCTGGACGGGCGTACGGCCGCGCGTTACGACTATCACCTCTCAGCGAGCCAGACCGGCATGCAGATAACCACTTCGGGGGCGTCCGAAACGGTGGCCGCGAAAGGATCATTCTGGTTCGATCCGGTTTCGCTCGACCTGCTGCGCGTGGAGGTCTACGGCGACCACATGCCCGACGACCTGCACCTCGAGGAATCCGTCTTCTGGACAAATTACGCCCGCATGCAAATAGGCGCCACCGATGCGTTGCTGCCCAAACGAAGCGAGCTGACGATGACGCAATTTTCCGGCGCAGCCAGCCGCAACGCGATGGATTTTTCCAACTGCCGCGAGTACCAAAGTGAATCGACCATTCGTTTCGATGCGCCTTCCCCGGATGTGCAGGAAGCGCCCAAACCGCAGGTGCGCGAGGTGGATCTGCCGGATGGGTTGTTGGTGCACGTGGAGTTGGATGCCGCCATCGATTCGAAGAGCGCGGTGGTGGGCGATGCGCTGCGCGGACGGGTCGCCCGGGAAGTCCTGTACAACGGAAAGTTGTTGGTGCCGCCAGGCGCAACGGTGACAGGTCATCTCTGCAAACTGGAGCGTGGTGCGGCGCGTTCCGCCGTGGGGATTCAATTATCCGAAATCGAGTGGGAGGGCGCGCGCGCGGCATTTCACGGCGAGCTCTTCGATCTCGATCGCAAGTCGGCTGGTGCGCGCCGTCCGGTTACGTATTTCGACGGCCACAAGGATACGGCCATGATCGATAAGAGCATCCCGGACGCGGGAGTCTTCTTTATCGATGGCGCGCGGTTCCGTATCGCCCCGGGCTTTCACATGGTGTGGCGCACCGGTGCGCGTGCGGCGGGGCGGCCGCGCAATGAACTGTACTAACAACCCCTGAAAAATCGTCACAGCTTTGGAGGGCGGGCTTTAGCCGGCGCGGGCTTCAGCCCCGCTGCAGCATCGTTTTGGTTGCGGCTACGCCACCGCGATCAGCCTGTGATGGTGAACGTTCGGTAGACATTCACCTGCCGCGCGCCGGGTTCAGACTCCGGCGGCTCTCTACTGAACCCAAACGGCGGCGTCCGCGGAGCGAGTCCACGGTGGCCGTCTGTCCGCGACCAGCCACCAGCCACCAACCGCCAGCCACCGCTCTCGGGGTAGAATCGTAGAATAACCAACGAAACCGAAAGCGTGCGCGCGGCCACGAAGCCGCCCCGAGTGACCGCCATCTATCCGGGTTCTTTTGACCCGATCACCAATGGCCATTTGGATTTGATCGTGCGCGGGCGCCATCTTTTCGACCAGTTGACCGTGGCCATTCTGCGCAATGAAACCAAGCAGCCGTTGTTCACCGTCGAAGAGCGAATCGAGATGTTGCGCGAGGTCGTCGGCTGCTATGCGAACGTGGCGGTCGACTCGTTCAATGGGCTCTTGGTGGATTACGCGGCGCGCAATGGCGCCACCGTGCTGTTGCGCGGCATACGCGCCATTTCGGATTACGAATATGAGCTGCAGATGGCCTTGATGAACCGGCGGCTGCATCCGGATATCGAAACGGTTTTCATGATGGCCAGCGAGGCGCATTCATTCATCAGCTCCCGCCTGGTGAAGGAAGTGTTTGGGCTGGGGGGCAACATCGCGGGGCTGGTGCCGCCGCCGGTCGAAGTCAGGTTGCGGAAGCGGTTCGGACGAAGCTAAATCAGGAGGAGGCAGAAAGTCAGATGGTAGTCGAAACGAATCAGGAAATCGCGGAACGGATCTCTCTCATCAGCGTGTCGTCCACCATGAAGGTGGCGGCGGATGCGGAGAAGCTGCGCACCGAGGGTGTGGACGTCGTGGATTTCGGCGCGGGCGAGCCCGATTTTCCGACGCCCGACAATATCAAGCGCGCGGCCATCCGCGCGTTGGAACAGAATTTCACGAAGTACACCAACGCGGCCGGCACAATGGAACTGAGGCAGGCAGTCTGCGAGAGGCACGCGGCGGATTTCGGTACGCATTACCAGCCCGCCGAATGCCTGATTACCGTGGGCGGCAAGCATGCCATCTTCAACCTGACGCAGGCGCTGCTCAACCCGGGCGACGAAGTCGTGATCCCGGTGCCGTATTGGGTGACTTATAAGGATGTGGTGAACTACGCCGGCGCCAAGTGCGTATTTGTCGGCACTGATGAAGAGCAAGGCTTCACGCTGACCGCGGACATGATCGCCCCGTACCTGACGTCGCGTACCAAGATCGTGCTGATCAATTCGCCTTCGAATCCCAGTGGCGCGGTGCTCGACCGCGCCGAGTTTGAAAAGATCTACCGCATGACGGCCGCGCGCGGCATTTTCCTGATGACCGATGAGTGCTACTGCCGCTTCCTGTACGACAGCAACCCGTTTTCCGTCGCATCCCTCGCAGGGGCGAAGGAGAACGTGCTGGTGGCCGGGTCGCTTTCGAAGACCTACGCCATGACCGGTTGGCGTATCGGTTTCGCGCTGGCGCCCGCGCGGGTGATCGGCGCTATGACCAAGCTGCAAAGCCACGCGACTTCCAATCCGACTTCGATTGCGCAGAAGGCCGCGGTGGAAGCGCTGCGCGGTCCGCAGGATTCCGTGGCCACCATGCTGGCGGAATACGCCAAACGGCGCGATTTCGTCATCGGGCGGCTGCGCGCGATTCCCGGCGTGCGCTGCGCCGAGCCGCGCGGCGCGTTCTATGCTTATCCGAACGTGGGCGTGGCGTTTCGGAACGGCATCTCGACCGGCGTGAACTTTGCCGAGCGGCTGCTCGATAAAGCCGCCGTCGCGGTGGTTCCGGGTGAGGCGTTCGGTACCGACCGCCACGTGCGCATCTCTTACGCCACTTCCATGCACGAACTGGAGCGCGGCCTGGATCGCCTGCACCGCTTCATCGTAGAACAGTCCGCATAGTATTGGAAGGCGGGCTTTAGCCGGCGCGGGGCTTAAGCCCCGCAGCAGTAGGAACCGTGAAAATTCGTCGCCTAGAAGGCAAGGCACTCGAAAAAGTCTGGGGCACGCCCGACACGGAGCCCTGGTATCCGCACAGTGCGGGCAAAACCGGCGAAGTGTGGTTCACCGCGCCGGAAGAGCCGAGTTTGCTGGTAAAGTTTCTCTTCACCTCGGAGAAGCTCTCCGTGCAAGTACATCCGGGCGATTCCCCTAATGGACCCGGCAAAACCGAAATGTGGCACGTGCTGCGCGCGGCGCCCGAAGCACGGCTGGCGCTGGGATTCAAGCGGCCACTCGGACGCGATGAGGCGCGCGCCGCGGCGGTTTCCGGAGCCATCGAAGAGCTGCTGCGCTGGTATCCGGCGCATCCCGGCGATACCTTCTTCGTGCCGGCCGGTACCGTGCATGCCATCGGCGCGGGACTGGCGCTCTGTGAGATCCAGCAACATAGCGACGTGACCTACAGGCTGTACGACTACGGCCGTCCACGCGAGTTGCATCTGGATGCCGCGCTGGCTGTGGCGGACCTGGGCTGCCATCCGGGCGCCAGCGCGCCTGTAGACTTAAGCGAAGGACGCCGATTGCTGGTGGAGTGCCCATACTTCCGGACAGAGTCGATGTCGGTGCATGGCGGCGTGGCTTGGTCCGTTACGGCGAGTACCGAGTTGCTGATCTGCCTGGAAGGTGCGGGTCGTTTCGGCGAGGAAGCCTTCGCGCCGGGCGAGGTTTGGGTGGTTCCCGCGCACGCCGCCGCGTTTCACATTCACGCCAACGACGCAGCACGATTCTTGCGGGTGTATGTTCCATGAAAGCCGGTGCGCTGGGATCTTCGGCAGCGGCAGTGGCCAGCGCGCTCGCGGCATTCAGTTGCTGCCTGCCTTTAGGTCCGTTTCTGTTAGCGGCGGGATCGGCGGGCGCTGCCGGATTCCTTTTGCCGCTCCAGCCATATCTGATCGCATTCTCGGTTCTGATGCTGGCCGTCGGTTTCGTGCAGGCCTGGCGCACCCGCCAGTGCGGACGCGGACGCCGCGCGCTGAATTTGACCGTACTCGCATGCTCCACCGGCTTTGTGGCGGCCATGCTGTTCGGCTACGTGCCCGCCGGCGCGCCCGCCGGTCAGCCCCCCGTCGCCGCTCTGCAGGTCGCCGGCTTCCGGGAAGCCTTTAACCGGGCGGCGGATCGCACCCGCGTGGTGGCGCTGTTCTCGCCCACTTGAGGGACATGCCTGCGGGGGGCCTCCGCAGTCGAGTCGGTGCTGCACGATGTCAACGATCCCAGCGTACGCGTATTCGTCGTTTGGGAGCCGGTCCTGATTACCGATTGGCATGCGCCGGGGGCGGGCGCGCTGCGGCGCCTTCCCGATGCTCGCGTCACGCAGTTCTGGGATCGGGAACGCGCGCTATCGCGGGCCATCCGGCGGGAGCACGTGGTGTGGGATTGGGTGGCCGTCTTTCCGCCGGGCGTGCGTTGGGGCGATGCCTTCCCGCACCCGCAGTTCTCAGGTGCGCCGGTGGTGCGAGTGATCGATGATTTCCGCCGGCAATTGTTGCCCAGCTAACCTATCACAACCTTTTACAACCTATTAAAACCTGCTACAACCTGGTCAGAACCTCCGCTGCTTGAGGAGGGCGGGCTTTAGCCGGCGCGGGGCTTCAGCCCCGCCGCAGCCTCGTTTTGCGTGCTGCCCTGGGGCTACTGCGGAGGAGCGCCCGCAATCCCCTCCCGCACCTGCTGGTTAGTCTGTTTCAACTTCTCCGACACCACCTTCAGCCGGTTAAACTCCCGCGCTGCATCCTCCTTGCGTCCCATGCGGGAGTAAGCCGTGGCCAGATTGAAGTGCGCCACTGGGCTATCCGGATCGAGCTTGACCGCGATTTCGAGCGGCGGAATGGCATCGGCGGCGCGGTCCTCGCTGAGCAGTGTGCGGCCCAGCCCGATGTAAGCGTCTTCAAATCCGGCATCCAATTTGGTGGCGCGGCTGAAATGCTCGATGGCCACCGTGTCTTTGCCGTCTTGCCGGTCGAGTTCGCCGAGAATACATTCAGCGGCGGCATTGCGCGGATCGATCTTCAACTCTTCTTCCAATTCGCGGCGCGCGCCGGTTTTGACGTCGGCGGTGCTCCCCGCCGGCGGAGCCGAAAGCAGCAATCGCGCGATGCGATAGTGGATGCCCGGCACCTGCGGGTCCTTCTTCAGCACCTCGCGATACTCCGCCTCGGCTTCACTCCATTTGCCCTGCGTCTCCATGGCTTCCGCGTTCAGCTCGTGCACCTGATAAGAGGACGGACCCAGTAACATTAATCGGTGTGAAGCGCGTATGGACAGATCGGAGAAAACATGCGTCGCGAGATACAGCACTTCAGGATCGCTGGGAAAATTCTTATCGAGGACACGCAGAAAATCGAGGGCGGCATCCAGGTCGTCGAGTGTCATGCCGCAGCGCACGCCATCCGCGCCCAGACGTTTCTGCTCAGCGGCGGTGGCCTTGGCCAGATCCGCTTTCAATAAAGGCAGCGCTTCCTTGCAATGGCCCGATTCCGCAAGTTGCTGGGATGACGCGCCGGCCGCCACAGCCGCTGCCAGCACACCCAAAAGAATGAGTTTCACTACCCTCATTGTACGCCGCAAATAAAAACGGGGAGCCGCCGTTTCGGCTCCCCGAGCTCTGACATATAGGTCGGATTAGTGACTGCTAATAATGGAACTTCATCGCGAATTGGATTTGTCTGCCGAATACGCCGTACGCGCCGGCGGATCCCTGAAGAAGGCCCATCGTAGAGCCGATTCCGATGTTGGGCGCATTCAGAATCGGTGTGTTGGTGAGATTGGTAGCCTCAGCCCGGAACTCAAGTTTAAAGCGTTCCGTGAAGTTGAAGAATTTCGCCAGGCTGCCATCCATAGTAGCTAGCCCGGGACCGCGGATCGTGCCTACGCCGCAAGTGCCGAACGTGCCGCCAGTCTCCGGCCCGAAGTCGGCCGCGTTAAACCATTGATAGCCGCCCAGCGGCGAATTCTGTTCGCCGTAATTCTGCACTGGCGCAAGACAGTTGGCGCGAGAACCGCGGGAGTTGGTTCCGGTATCGTCTGCAGCTTGGGTGGTCAGCGGGAATCCGGTGTGCAGCAGGACGATGGCATTCACCTGCCAATCGCCCAGGATGGCATTGACTACCGGGTTCATGCTCTTGCCAAACTGGCGATCTCTGCCGAAGGGCAGGTCATAGGTCACGTAGCTCGACAGCGTGTGCTTGACATCGTAGTAGCAGGGTCCCCACTCCGCTTTCATGTCGTACAGGTTCTGGAAGTACGGCGACGTAGGAACAGCCGCACCGCCCCACGAGCCATAGTAACCGCTGGAGTTAGTCATGCATTTCGAGTAAGTGTAGGCTACCGAATACTCCAGACCTTTGCTCAGTCTCTTCTGGAACACAGCCTGCAGCGCGTTATAGCTCTGATCGCCGTTCGTCGCGGTGCCCGAAATCTGGCTGATCTCGCTGGTCAGAGTCGGGTTGCCCGCCAGATAGGGACTGGGTGCGGTTACCCCAGGTGAAATCAGTTGCTCCTGGAAGTACGGCATCGGCACCATCAAGTGGGTGGTGCGCTGGCCCACATAGCCGACTTGCAACGTAGTGGAACCGGCGAACTGCTGCTGGATCGTGAAGTTCCACTGGTTGGCGACCGCCGGCCGGATGTTCGGATCCCAGACCCGCAACGTAGCGCTTGCGAACCCGGTGCTCGACTGAATCGGTGTGAGTCCCTGATCGAGCGTGGTGGGCGGGAGAGAATCCGACAAATATTGCGACGTCGTATAGTTGGCCGAAGTTTCGTGCGCAAAAGGCGGATTGATGGGCAGGCGCAGGTTCGTGCCAGTCCCTTCCAGATAGTTGGACAGCGTGTAAGCCGCGCGGACCACGGTGTTCCGCATGACGTTCCATGCCAGCCCCACGCGCGGTTGGAAATTGGTGATGCCGTTGTACTGGTTGTACAGCGCGCAATTGTTTCCATTCTGATCGGGATACTCGATCTGGCCGGAGAACAGCCCGAAGTTGTCCTGCCGGTTATGCACTTCGCACCAGGGGGTGTGCAGTTCCCAGCGCAGGCCGAGATTAGCTGTGAAGTTGGGGGTAATGTGCCAGTCATCCTGGATAAACGTGCCGAACACATTGGAGCGCTGGCCCCAGGTGCCGCCATTCACGCCGCCGCCGATCGAGGAAGCCAACCCCAGCATGAAGTCCGCTTCCGGCTGGCCCGTGGCAATGCCGGCCGCGTTCTTGGTCCCGAACGTCTGGCCCGGAACTGCCGTGGTGTAGCCTCCGCCGAAACTGAACGAGCCGGCCTCGCCGTTGTTGCCGGAGTAGAAAGTATCGATGCGCTCGCGCCACCCCTGGAAACCGAGATGGAACGTGTGGCTGCCTTTGCTGATCGTCACGGTGTCTTCATACTGAATCACCGCGTCGGCGAACAACTCGTAGACGTCCGAATTGCCGATGGTTGCGGCATAGCCGCCTGACATACTCATGGCCGGCAGGATGCTCGATGGAATGCCGGGAAGTCCCACCGTACTGTTCAGGTTGGTGAGCCCGTTTCCGGCTGCGCCGTCGTTGATGAACACGTAATTCACGCCGATCCGCGCGTCATTGACGATGGCTGGCGACACCGTATGGACCCAATCCAGCACACCGTTGTGTGTGGGGTAATTGTTAAACGAGTTATAGAAGATCGGGACGTTGTTGGTCGAGGGATTGGTCGTTTGGCTTTGCGAGTAACGGCCGAATATGCGGTCGTTGTTGGAAAGGTTCCAATCCACGCGCGCGTCGCCTTGGTCGGACTGGATGTCGCTGTGGGAAGCGAACAGGAAGTTGTTGACCAGTCCCGGCCCCGTGGGCAGCGGATAAGCGCTGGTATCGCCGGCGATTTTCGACGCCACCGAACTGAGCAGGTTCGTTGGAATAACGTTATTCGGAAAGGGCACCCGCTGGGCGTTTGCACCGCTTCCGGTGACGTCGTAGGGATTGTAGATGATGGTGTTGGGCAGCAGCGCGGAGAAATCGCCGGCACGCTCGGCCGCCGTCAGCATGCTGGTGGCGCCAATCGTTGTGGGCGTGTCGAAGCGCTCCCCTTGATAATCCACGAAGAAGAACAGCTTATCCTTCTTGATAGGGCCGCCCAGCGTAGCGCCAAACTCGTTCCATCGTTGTGCCGGCTTGGGCGCGCCCTCGAAATTGTATGTCCAGAGATTCGAATTCAGAACGTTGTTACGAAAGAACTCGAATGCATCGCCGTGGTATTCATTGGTTCCGGACTTGATCGACGTACTGATAACCGCGCCCATAAAGTTGCCGAACTCCGCCGGCCCGTTCTGGGTGATTTCATTAAATTCCTGAATCGCATCCACGCTGGGCGCATAGCCCACCAGGTTGTCGGAGACCTGGTTGTTGTCCATGCCGTCCAGGATGAAATTGTCGGCCTGTTCGCGGTTGCCGTTCACATAGGGGCGTCCGCCGTTGCCGGTGGTGAACCCATTCTCAAATGTGGATAGATCCGGGTGGACGGTTCCGGGCGCCAATAGTGTCAACTCCACGTAATTGCGGGTTGCCAGCGGCAGAGTGGTATCGGTGCGCGAGTCGATGATCTGTCCTACTAAGGTCTGCTCGGTCTGCAGCACCGGCGCCGCCGAAGTCACTTCCACCGTGGTCTGGACATTGCCCACCTGAAGCTGGAAATCCATCTTGGCCACCTGGTTCATTTGCAGCGTGACGTTGGACTGCGTAGCCGTCTGGAAACCGGTGTTTTCCACTTTCACGTTGTATTCGCCAACCAGGAGGTTTTGCAGATTGTAGTAGCCCTCCCCATTCGCGGTTGCAGTGTATGGAATTCCGCGCTCCACGGATGTGGCTGTCACCTTGGCGCCTGAAATCGCGGCGCCCGATGGGTCCGTAACCCTTCCTGTAATCGTTGCGGTCACCTGCTGGCCCCAGGCGGAACTCGCCAGCGCGCAGACGGCCACCGTGATTGCCAACGTTCGGCAACTGCATAACAGCATTCGAAGATTCACGAGATAACCTCCATTTGTTAGGGAGAAGCGTGCGCCTCTCCGGCCTCTCTCACCACCGCGGGATAGTGCTATGTCGTCACCTATTTTCCCGCTAAAGAACCCCACGTAACAGGTATGCCACAGCTATATAGCATGAACCTGCTATGGGGCAAGTATAAATCCGCCTGTAACCATACGTCAAGAGAAAAAAATCTATGAAAATCTGGAATCCCGCGCGACTTAGGTGTAAAATACCATAGTTGATGCTCTATAGCACACGGGCCGGGATGCTCTATAGCACATCGTACATTCGCAAGTGATTGGTAACATTGCCCGAAGCTGTGTGGAAACGGACCACTGATGCTGCAGAATACCGATGCGGGCGCGCCCGCGTACCGCCGCATCCAATACGCCCTACGAAAACGCATAGAAGACGGCGAGTTGCAACCCGGGGATGCCGTGCCTTCGGAACGGGAACTGGCGCGCAGCCACGAAGTCAGCCTGATGACCGCGCGGCACGCCCTGGCGGAACTCGAACACGAGGGGCTGGTGGACCGCCGGCGCGGCGCCGGCACGTTCGTATCGCTGCCCAAAATCCACTTCAACCGCCTGGCCAGCTTCACCGAGCAGATGGCCAGCCGCGGCTTGCCCGTGCGCTCGCGGATTCTGTGCGCCGGCATCGTGGAGGGCGAGCAGGAAGCCGTGGCGCGGTTGGCTCTGCCGGCGCACAGCCGGCTGGTGAAACTGGAACGGTTGCGCCAGTCCGGCGAGCAGCCCTTCGCGGTCGAGATCTGCTATTTTTCCGCCGATGAGTTTCAGGGTCTGCTCAACCTGCCGCTGGAACGCCGCTCTCTGTTCGCCACGCTCGAACGCGAGTACGGCATCGAATTGCATTACGCGGATGAAGAAGTGGATGCCACCCCCGCCAGCGCGCGCATCGCGGAGCTGCTGGCGATTCATCCCGGCGCGCCGGTGCTGCGTATCCGGCAGGCGCTCTTTTCCACGGGCGGCAAGGCCACCGTTTACGTGATCGGGTTCTATCGATCCGACCGCCATACACTAACCATCCGCCGCTTTCGCAAGTAAATCTCTTTTTTCAACAATGCTGCTTTAGTTTTTGCGCGACCGAATACCTGCATAAATTGTGGGGCAGGACTCCAGTCCTGCGGCCGACGTCCACGTCGGCCCCACAAATTATCAGCATTCCCAAATATTGGGATAACTAAGTGACCTTGGGTTTTAGCCCCGCCGCCATGGTTTTTTCTAGCGGTCACAACCCAAAGAAAAATTCTCCCGCCGCGATTTCAAAGGTTTGCCCGCAAAACCATCAGATCCCCCGCCCCCCGCCTCGTAGCATGTAAACGAAAGGAACGGCACCCGCGTGCCGCTAAACAACTATGGAAGATTCCACCGAACCTCGCCCCATCAGTCAGGCGAGAATCGAGGCCAATCGCCGCAACGCACAAAAATCCACCGGCCCCCGCACACCGGAAGGCAAAGATAAATCCAGCCGCAACCGCCTGGTGCACGGCCTGCGCGCCAACAAACATATCCTCCCCGACGACGAACCCGCCGAGTTCCTCCTCCTGCTCCAGGATCACATCAATCGCTTCCAACCCGTCGGCGAAGCCGAGGAAGCTCTGGTCCTCCGCATCGCCGCCGACGAATGGCGCCTCGGTCGCACGTTTACCCTCGAAGCCGGCATCTACCGCGAGCGCCTCATGGCCGTCGCCGAACAGGACGCCCGCCGCCGGCGGCTCCACGCCGAGGACGAGAAGTACTCCGCCTCCCACGGCGACCCCGCCCCGCCCCCGCCTCCCGCACCCGATCCCCGAGACCTCCTCGCCCGCGCCTTCAACGTCGACTGCGCCGGTCCCCACTCCCTCACCAATCTCACCCGCTACGAGACCTCCATCGAGCGCTCCGTCGATCGCTGCCTCCGCCGGCTGAAAGCCTACCAGGAGATCCGCCGCGCCGCCACGCCCGAACCTGGGCCCCAACCTGATCCTGAACCGCCAAATTTCCATTCAAACCCAAAAACCGAAGGGCCACCCATAACCCACCACCAGCCTGCAGACCCCGCCCGGAAACCCTACGCGGCCCCAGACCGTCTCAATGGTCATGCACCCTCGCAGCCGGGACGCTCGGCGTGTACCCGTATCTTCGCCCGCCATCGGCAAACGCGTTCGGCCGGCTTCGGTGTCTCTACTGGCCCTGATTTTCTCGCTCGCCACCACGCTATCGGCCGAAGACCGCATTACCCTTCCCATCGACGATAGCCAGCGTGCCACCCTGCCCGGCCATATGAACCCACGCATCAAAGCCGCGGTCGATCAAGGTCCCGTCGATGCGTCCATGCCCCTGCCTTACATCCTGATGATGCTGCAGCCTTCCCCCAGCCAGCAGGCCGCGCTCACCCGGTTGTTGGCCCAACAGCAGGATGCCTCGTCGCCCGATTACCATCGCTGGCTCACCCCCGATCAATACGCCGCCCAGTTCGGCGCAGGTCAGGCCGATATAGACAAGATCACCGCCTGGCTCGGCCGGCACGGTCTTACGGTCAAATCCGCCGCGCGCGGGCGCAATGCGATTGCCTTCGGGGGTACCGCCGGTCAAGTCCAAAATGCGTTTGGCGCCGCCATTCATCGTTATCTGGTAGGGACTGAATTGCACTACGCCAATAACGCCGATCCCACCGTGCCCGCTGCCTTCGAGGGCCTCGTGCTCGCCATCCATGGGCTTGACGACTTCCGCTGGAAGCCACGGCTGCGGCGCGCTCTCGAGCCCCGGTATGACATCGACGGCTCGCACGCTCTGGCGCCGGGTGATATAGCCGCCATCTACGACATCACGCCTCTCTACGACGCCGGCATCGATGGCGCCGGCCAAAAGCTCGCCATCGTTGGCCAAACCGAGATCGAAATGGCCGATATCGAGCAGTACCGTAGTGAATTCGGTCTACCCGCCAACGACCCGACTACGCTATTGGTCCCCGGCAGCCCGAATCCCGGCGTTCAGAGCAGCTCCGGAGATCTGATGGAGTCCGATCTCGATCTGGAACTCTCCGGTGCCGTGGCGCGCAACGCCACCATTCTGTTCGTCTATTCCACCGATGCCTTCGGCTCGTTCCAATATGTCATCGAGGAAAACCTCGCGCCCGTCATCGGCATCAGCTACGGCGGCTGCGAATTGCAGATGCCGTCCTCCGAGGTGCAGGCTCTGGAAAGTGTGGCCGAGCAGGCCAATGCCCAGGGCCAGACCATCTTCGCCGCCTCCGGCGATACCGGCGCATTGGATTGTTCAGGCGGTGACAATACGGCTACCAATAACAGTCTCTCGGTGGACATGCCGGCGTCCCTTCCGGAAGTGACTGGTGTGGGCGGCACGGAATTAGTCGACGGAAGCGGTAACTTCTGGAGTGCAAGCAATTCCACTAACGGTGCCTCGGCCCTGTCTTACATTCCTGAAACCGCCTGGAACGATGGTGTGTTGACGGGCCAGTCAGGCGGCCCGCAAATAGACGCCAGCGGCGGCGGTGTGAGTGTCTACTTTTCCAAACCCTCATGGCAGACTGGCACCGGCGTCCCCAACGACGGTTTCCGCGATGTCCCCGACGTCGCCATATCCGCCTCCCCGCAGCACGACCCCTACGTGATCTACACCGGCGGGCAGGCTTCCCCCATCGGTGGGACCTCGGTCGGTCCGCCTCAATTCGCCGGACTGGCGGTATTACTCGGCCAATACCTGGTGGCCAACGGTTATCAGTCGAGCACCAGTCTCGGCAACATCAATCCGGTGCTCTATACTCTCGCCCGCACCAGCGGCGTCTTTCACGACATCACCACCGGCAATAATGACGCGCCTGCCTGTGGCGCCACCTCGTGTGTAGGTCCCGCCGTGGGCTACAACGCGGGAATCGGCTACGATCAAGTCACGGGCCTCGGTACCCCTGATGTCAACAACCTCTTCACTGCCTGGCGCGGCAGCGGCATCGTCACGAAGTCGGCCGTCAGTATGGCGTTCTCCGCTAATCCCACCAGGGTGGCCTTCACCGGTACGTCAAGCACCGTCGTGCTGAGTGCAACCGTAACCAGCACCAGCGGCGGCACACCCACTGGCACCGTAACGTTCCTGATAGGGTCCGAAACCTTGGGCGCCGCCACTCTGAATTCCAGTGGGGTAGCCACGCTGACCATCGGCGGCGTGCAATTGGCCGTGGGTGCCAACACCATTACCGCGCAATACAGCGGCGATACCGCGAATAACGGCGCATCGTCCACCGCCAATGTCATCGAAACCTCGCCCACCAACGGCACGCCCTCGATCGCCTCTGCCTCGAACTCTGCGTCGTTCACTCAGGCTTTCGCACCGGGCGGAATTCTGAGCATCTTCGGTTCGCTGCTCGCGCCCGTCACCGCCAGCGCCGTAACGCTGCCGTTACCCACTATGCTGGCGGGCGCGTCAGTCACTATCAACGATGTCCCCTCGCCGCTTTACTACGTTTCCCCTAGTCAGTTGAATGTGCAGATCCCGTACGAGGCCACCGCCAACTCGTCGCTGTCTCTGCGTGTGTACAACAACGGTGTTAGTGCCTTCCAGTCACTTACTATATCTGCCGCGGCCCCCGCCATCTTTACCACTAACTCATCCGGCAGCGGCCAGGGCGCCATCTTGGACACCGCCTACCAATTAGTGGACACATCGCATCCAGCTACACCAGGCAGCACTTACTTACAGATTTATTGTATGGGTCTGGGCGCGGTAAGCAATCAGCCGGCGGACGGCGCGCCCGCATCCGCCACTCTACTGGCTAAGACCGTACTTACGCCAACAGTAACTATCGGCGGAGTAGATACTACGCCGAGTTTCTCAGGCTTAGCGCCCGGCTTCGTAGGTCTTTATCAAGTGAATGCGCTGGTGCCGGCCACCGTAGCCGCCGGAAGCGCCGTGCCCGTGGTAATCTCGGTCAACGGAACCGCCTCCAACACAGTAACCATTGTTGTGGGGCAGGCGTCCACGCCTGCAGCGGGTCTCCAGACCCGCTCCTTATCCAGCCAACAGCCCCAACCCCGGCCGGTCCGGCAAAATCAATTTGCCCTTCTCCACCCGCACCCCCCGGAAAGGATCGTTGGCAATCAATAAATTCCCATCCAGATCCGCATAATTCACCAGCGGAGAAAGATGCGCAGCGGCCGTAACCGATACCGAACTCGAAACCATGCAGCCCAGCATCGTCTTCAACCCGAGCGCCTTCGCCACCTGGATCATATGATGCGCTTCCAGAATCCCGCCCGCTTTATCCAGCTTCACATTCACGCCGTCAAACGCGCCCACCAGCTTCGGAATATCGGCCGCATGCCGGCAAGCCTCGTCCGCAATCAGCGGCACGTGCACCCGGCTGTGCACCCAGTGCATCTCGTCCAGCATCTCGGCGGGCATGGGCTGCTCCACAAACTCCACACCCTGCCCCGCCAGCCAGTTGATCTTGCGCACCGCCTCTTCCTTGTCCTTCCATCCTTCGTTGGCGTCCACCCGTAGCGGCTTATCCGTGGCGCTGCGCACGGCCGCGATGGTGGCCTCATCGGTGTCCAGCCCCACCTTGATCTTCAACACCGGAAAATCGGCCGCTTCGCGCACTTTCTGCCGCGTCGTCTCGGGGTTGTCGATGCCGATCGAAAACGTGGTCACCGGCGCATCGCGCGCGTCCAGCCCAAAATAGCGGTAGAGCGGCACGCCCAGCTTTTGCCCCACCCAGTCCATCAGCGCGATATCGATGGCCGCCTTGCCCGCCCACTCGCCCTCCACGCGCCCGAACACCTGCTGCATCAGCTTCGCAAACTGCCATGGATCGGCCGTCTCCAGCAGTTCGCGCACCGATTCCACGGCCTGCCGCGCGCCCTCCGCGTTCTCGCGATAGCGCACGATCGGTGCGCCTTCGCCATGGCCGGTGATGCCGCCGTTGCTGTATGCCACGTACAGCGTGTCGCGGTAGTCGCTCGACGACATCGTGGTGGTCCACGTGTGACGCAGCTTCAAGCGTTCGATTTCCGTGCGCACCGTGGCCCGCGGCGCGCTCGCGGCCAGCACGGCGGGCCATCCGGCCTGCGCCACCAGGAAGTGTCGGCGATTCATTTAAGCCTCCTGCACGCGACCAGCAGCCGCGTCCAGTGCGCGTCGCCCAGATCGCAGATCTGCACCACCGGATGGATCCACGTGGTCGCGTTGATAAATTTTCCCTCGCCGATATACATGCCGGTATGCGTAATATGATCCGCGGCGCTGCCGAAAAACAGCAGGTCTCCGGGTTGCAGATCCTCGCGCTTCACCGGAGTCGCGCCCTGCCATGCGGCCTGCAGATCGGCATCGCGCGGAGGCAGCGTGCCGCGCCGCCGGCACAGCATTTGCACAAAACCCGAGCAGTCGTACCCGAAGCTGGATGTGCCGCCCCACGTATACGGCAGCCCCAGAAAGCGCCGGCTCAGCTCGATCGTAGCGGCGATCGGGAGCGGCTGGTTCTCAAACGACGCATCGCCCCGCTGCAGCCAGCCCGCGCGATCGTCAACCAGCCGGACCTCGAGCCAGCGCGTATTGTCTTCCGGTTCGGCAATCACTTCCAGGCGCGTGTCGAAAGGCACGGTGATCAGCGGCTGGCGCTTGGTCACGCTGGGCTCGTAATAGATGTGCGCGAACAGGCTCTCGATGCGCGCCACCTTCCCGCCGGATGCCGGCTCAGCCATAAGGCTTATCGCCTGTGCTCAATCGGCGCGCATCTGCCGCACGCATCCAGCCGGTGTAATCGTCGGCCGTGCGTACGTGCAGCCACTCCGGCCGCGTCTCCACGATGCCGATATTCGACCCGTAGATCGCCTGCGACACCACTTCGGTCTCGTCCGAGGGCTGCGCGTACATGTTGGCGACAGGCTTCAGAACGACTGCTTGCGGCGCCGCGGAGGCGAGCAGGGCCAGACCCATAAACAAATGCATACGACCTGTTTTCAGCCTAACTCAAATGGAGGGCGGGCTTCAGCCGGCGCGGCGCTTCAGCGCCGCCGTGCCGCGAACCACTTTCGCGCGATAATAACCAATAGGTGTTGGAGTTCACCTTGAACCGCCCATTGGGCAGATGACTCCTACTAAGGATCCCTGCTCAGAGGCCCAATGGCGACCGAAAATCTGTTGAACGAGGCGCAGCAGCGCCGGCTGCTAAGCAATTCCCAACACGCCGACAAGCTCCTCTCCGATATCGAAGCCATCCTCACCGCCGCGGAATCAAAAACAATTTTTCCCAAGTTTGTTCCCGATCTCTCCCCCGCGCAGGTGCAGTTGATACGCGGCTATCTTGCCCGTTTCCGCACGCAGCTCGCGCGCGCGCTGGATGGCCTCGCCATCCTTCCCCCAGCGCCCTCGTTCGGCGCGCTGCACTCGGTCCGCGTGACGCTCAGCTTCGTGCGCGTGGCGGTCCAGGAAATGGCGCCCCACTATCTGCGCGGCTACGGCGAAGTGGCTGCGCAGGCGGTGTCGCAACTCGAAGGTCTCTGCGCCGAACTGGAAGGCATGTTGGAGCGGCTGAGCGCAGCATTGGCCGAATCTCCGGAGTCCAGCCTGCCCGCCCGCCTCGCGCGCCTCCAGCAAACCGGCGGCAGTGTCGAAATGCTCCGCCTTCTCGACCGGATCATCGCCGGCCGCGGCCTGGTGGAACTGCGCCCCCGCCTGTCCATGATCCTGGAACGCCTGGAATCCAACCGGTTCGAGATAGCGATGTTCGGCCGGGTCAGTTCGGGAAAATCGTCACTGTTGAATCACATCCTGCGCACCGAGGCCTTGCCCGTCGGCGTGAACCCGATTACGGCCGTCCCCACCCGCCTCGTGCATGGCCCCCAGGCTTTGTTGACCGCGACCTTCGCCGGCGGCAGCGTCGAGAGACTGCCCATCGAACGCCTGCCGGAGTTCGTCAGCGAGATACACAATCCGGCCAACTCTAAGGGAGTCGCGCGCCTCGTAGTGGAATTGCCTTGCGACCGTTTGCGCACCGGTATCGCCCTGGTGGACACGCCCGGCCTGGGCGCGTGCGCGGCGGCCGGAGCCGCGGAGACGCTGGCATATCTGCCCCAATGCGACTTAGGCGTGGTCCTGATCGCCGCCGGAAGCCCGCTGAACGACGAGGACCTCTCCACCATCCTGCGTCTCTACGAGGCGGCTATTCCCGTGAAGGTCTTGCTGAGCAAGGCGGATCTGTTATCGCCTGCCGATCTGGCATCCGCGCTCGATTACACCGCCCGCCAGCTGCAGCGCGTGCTGGGTGCGGACATCGGTCTCCACGCCGTCAGCACAGCCCAGTCGCACGCCGATCTGCTGGAACAATGGTTCATCGGGGAGATCGCACCGCTTTATGAAAAGCATCAACAACTCGCGCTGGAGTCCGGCGGCCGCAAAACCGCAAGCCTGCGCGATGCCGTAGCCGCTGCGCTCGAAGCCAAGCTAAATGGCTGCGGTAAGGGCAAGGCGTTTGACGAGGACCAGCTCCGCACCCTGGAACGCAGCCTGCGCGACGCGGCCGGCGGACTCGAACAGGCGCGCGTCTTCTGCCTGCGTGCCGCCAACGAAATTCGCGGCCTGGCGCCGCATGCTCTGCACACCGCGGCTGAGGCACTGGTCGAAGTCTGGGTCGCCTCCGCCGGGAACGGCACCGCAACCGGCTCCGCCGTCGCCCAGGCGATTGCCAAAACGGCAACCGCGGCCGCTCAGGTGCACGCGCATCTCCTCGAACTCGCGCGCACGCTGGCGGCGGCTCTCGAACGCGTGGCCGCTGCGCTGGGTAGTAATGACGCGCCCCCGGAGCAGGAACTCATAGGCGCCCTGCCGGAGATGCCACGCTTCGATTTTCCGGTCTTGGAGACTTTCGCGCGCCCCTGGATTCGGTATCCCAGAACACTGGCGCGAAAACGGGCACACGGCCAGCTTCGTGCGGAAATCGAAGAATCGCTCGCAGGCGCCTTCAACATGTATGGCCGCCTGGTCGAGAACTGGGCCCGCGCGGCGCTGTCGGCGCTCCAGTTGAGATTCGACGCCGCGGCAGACGCCTATCGCGCGCAAATGGCGCGCTTGGCATCCGCGCCGGCCGTGGCGGCCGATGAGCGGCAGGCCATCCTGGACGATCTGCAACATCTGGATCAAGCGGGCAATCACGCCGCATCGCGGGAGAATTAGCCGCGTGAATTCCACTATCAGTCCATGCCCGCTTGGCGTCGATTCCCGGCAATACCGGATCGCATTCCCGATCGAAACGCTCTCGCAAGTTCCCGCCGATTTCGTTTTGCCGCCGGATTTCGCGGCCTTCGATGCCGGCGTGTTTCTGCCGCGCGACGATGCCGGTTGGATGGGCCTGCGCGGATATCCCGCGCGAGTTCTGCTCCTGAGCGGCCGCGAAGCCTTGGTGATCGCGCATCCGTCGGCCGGAGACCAGCCGGTCCGCGTGATTTTGGACCGCGTCGAGCGGGCGGAGTGGGGCCGCATTCTGCTGGTCGGATGGTTCGGCATGACCTGGAATGGCGGCCAGTTACATCTGCCCTACAATACGCGCTCGCGAGGCCCCATCGAGAAGTGCCTCCGAACGATCGAGGACCGCTGGCTGCCGGAATCATCAACTCCCCGGCAGTCCTCCGCACTCGCATTCGGTCGAGCGCTCGACCTGAAATTCCAGAATGCCGGCTCCGCTGAACTGCTCGCTGGCGAAACGCCGTTGGCGCAACTTTTCCAGTCTCCCGATCGCCGCATGCGCCGCTGGTGGTTTGGCCGTAGCCAGCGGCGCCCCGGCGATCTGTTGTGGCTCACTGCGCGCCGGCTGCTCTGGATCACGGAACGGCACAAAGGAGGGTATCTGCGATACGGGACTGTCAGCCATTCGGCCCGCTTGTCATCCGTCGCCGCCGTGCGATGCGTCCGTATCGGCGGGCAAGAAATCCTCGAAATTGCGCATCGCGACGGCCATTCCTGGAGCATCCTTCTCGATGCAGACCGGGTGGCAGACGCGCGTGAATTCGGAGCCGCCGCCAGTGAAAAGTTATAATCGAAATATGGTGCGTCCTGAAAGACGCGTTGTTCTAGCAGGTGCAAGTCCTGTCCGGGTAAGCGCCGGAGCGCCCGGTAGCAGGCTCCAGCCGAGCGGAGTAATCCGCCCGCGCCGAGCGGAGCGTCGGAAGCCCTTGAAAGAGAGGGGAGCAAACCAGCGGGCCGCAACAACAGGTGAACGCTGCAGCCTCGTCAGATTATCAGCCGAAAGGTGTTTGGGAGGGCCGAGCCGCTCATATCACGGCGAAGGCAACAGACAGCATCATGAGCCGGAATGGATGCTGGACCTCTTCGGGGTCTCAGGCGGTGGCACGTTGGGACAGAGCAATGCGGAACAGGAGAGACCCTACTTGGCAGCCTTGTCGGGCAAAGACCGGGCGTATAAGGCCGGACGGCTGAAGTCGCGCGGAGCCAGGAGGGAGTCCGAGGGGTCCGTAATACCGATGAAGGCGCGCATTATAACGCGCCGGAGGGAAGGGACCCTGCTTTGGTCACGTCGGCGGCGAGGTAAGCGTGAGGGCATGCCGGAAACGGCCAACAACCTCAATGTAAAAGCGCGACAACTCGGCTGTCCGGCTATCGGTGTGCGCCAAGTGCGGCCCGCATTCGTGGGATACGGCGAAGGCATGGACAACCGGCGTGACATCCCGGTGAAAGGCCCGATTCCGACGGTTATGGGGCGTCACGCACGCCACATCAAGAAGATCATCGTTAAGCCGTGTGCGGGAAAACCGCAAGCACGGTTTGAAAGGGGGTTGATGGAAACGGGCCAGCGCTAAACGCTGGAACCGCGCCATAATCTACCAATGACACGCTGGTTCTACGCTCTAGCTCTGGGAAGCGTGCTCGCCATGCCGGCCCGCGCCCAGGACCAGCCCAAACAGCAGAAGGTGGAGCAGGAGCCTCCCGAAGAAGACGCGAATCTCAAGGCCCCCAGGGACTACGCCTTCAATCCGCTGCAGGCCAACAAAGAGTTGCAGGTTGGCCTCGAATACTTCAAGAGGCACAGCTACAAGGCAGCCGCGGGACGTTTTCGCGAAGCCACTAAGTGGAATCCCAACCTCGCGGAAGCCTGGCTGCGTTTGGGCGAGGCGGAAGAGAAACGTAAGAATCGCGAGGATGCCAAGGAAGCCTACACCAAATACCTGGAGCTGCAGCCGGAGTCCAAAGACGCCGCCGAGATTCGCAAGAAAGTCGCCAGCCTGCATTAGGCTCCCGACCCGTTACCGAACTCGTTACCGAGCCGCGACCGTCAGGGAGCGGTCTCCCCAAAACGCCATGCTCCCAACCCGCGCGTGCTAAATTGAAAACTTGCCCCCCACCGCCGGTGAAAGGTTCCAAAAACTCGTCGATATCATGGCGCGATTGCGCGCACCCGGCGGCTGCCCGTGGGATCGTGAGCAGACCTTCGACACCATAAAGCCCTATCTGCTCGAAGAGACTTACGAAGTGATGGACGCCATCGATCGACGCGATTGGCCGGAACTGACCGGCGAGCTGGGCGACCTGCTGCTGCAGTCCGTCTTCTTTTCCCAAATGGCCGCCGAGCAGAATCTGTTTACCGTCGCCGACGCTCTCGACGCCATCAACGAAAAGCTGATCCGCCGCCATCCGCACGTCTTCGGTGAACAGACCGCCGAGACCGCGGGCGATGTGCGCCGCATCTGGGGCGAAGTGAAGGCGGCAGAGAAAGCCAAAAAACCGCCGGGTGAGCGCGCGGCCGGCCTGCTCGATTCCGTCCCGCGCACGCTGCCGGCGCTGGTCGAAGCCCAGCAACTCACCGTACGCGCCGCGCACGTCGGCTTCGACTGGTCGAACGCCGCACAGGTGCTGGAAAAACTGCACGAAGAACTCGCCGAATTCGAGGCCGCCCGCAGCGCCGCCGCCGGCGAGGCCGCGCAAAAGGAATTGGAAGGCGAGTTGGGCGACATGCTCTTCGTGCTGGTGAACCTGGCCCGCTTCGTCCAAGTCGATCCCGAGCAGGCGCTACGCAAAACCAATGCCAAGTTCCGCCGCCGCTTCGGCTATATCGAACGCAAACTGGCCGAACAGGGCAAAACGCCGGAAGACGCCACGCTGGCGGAAATGGACGCCCTCTGGGAGGAGTCCAAGCGATGATCGAGCTGCGCGCATTGACGGAAGCCCGGCAATTCCAGGATGCTGTCAGCCTGCAAAAAACGATCTGGGGATTTGCCGACGTCGAACTGCTGCCCATGCGTCTGTTTGTAGTCGCTTTGAAAGTGGGCGGCCAGGCATTCGGCGCCTATGATGGCGGCACCATGGTGGGCTTCCTGTTATCTATTCCCGGACTAAAGCCCGGCGGCGCATCGTACCTGCACAGTCACATGCTGGGGGTCCTGCCGGAGTACCGCAATCGCGGCGTAGGCCGCATGCTGAAGCTGCACCAGCGCGAAGATGCCATCGCCCGCGGCATCCAGCTCATCGAGTGGACGTTCGACCCACTCGAGTTGAAAAACGCGTTCTTCAATATCGAGCGGCTGGGCGCCATCGTGCGGCGCTACGTGGAAAATCAGTACGGCACCACCAGCAGCCCCCTGCACGGCGGCCTGCCCACGGACCGGTGCGTAGCCGAATGGTGGCTGTCGAGCCCGCATGCCGAAGCGGTGCTGGCCGGCCGTGCGCCCGCGTTAGCGGTGGAAGACCGCATCGAAGTGCCCGCCGACATCGCCGCCATCCGCCGCGCCGAGCCGAGCCGCGCGCGCGAAATCCAGAAATCGCTGGGATCGCGCTTGATGGCCGCCTTCGATCGTGGCCTGGCCGTAATAGGTTTTGAGCGGTCGGAAAGCTTGGGTACGTACCTGCTGGGGAGGTGGGAATGCGGATCGAGCGTGTAACCCTCCGGCAGATCCGCATGCCGCTGGTGCACTTCTTCGAAACCAGCTTCGGGCGCACCACCCAGCGCGATATCATCCTGGTGGAAGTGGCGGGTGCAGGCGCTTCCGGATGGGGCGAAGTCACTGCCGGGGAGAGCCCGTTCTACAACGAAGAGTGGACCGATTCCGCCTGGCTGATCCTGCGCGATTACGCCATTCCGCGCGTGCTGGGCCGCGATCTGGCCTCGCCGGACGACGTAGCCCCGCTCACCGCCCATATCCGCGGCCACCAGATGGCGCGCGGCGGCCTGGAAGCGGCCGTTTGGGACTTGGCCGCGCGGCTGGGCGGTCAGCCGTTGTGGCAGACCATCGGCGGCGGCGCCCGCCGCGAAATTCCCTGCGGCGTCTCTATCGGCATACAGAATTCCGTTGAGCAGTTACTCGAAAAAATCGCGCACGAACTGTCCGCCGGATACCAGCGCATCAAGATGAAGATCAAGCCCGGCTGGGACGTGGATGTGATCCGGCAGGTGCGCGCGCGTTTCCCGGCCATCAAGCTGATGGCCGATGCGAATTCGGCCTATACATTGGCGGACGCGGAGCGCCTGAAACAGCTCGACGAGTTCTACCTGATGATGATCGAGCAGCCGCTGGCGCACGACGACATCATCGATCACGCCGTGCTGCAATCGAAGCTCGATACGCCCATCTGCCTCGATGAATGCATCCGCTCCGCGCATCACGCCGAGCAAGCCATCCGCCTGCGCGCGTGCGGCATCATAAATATCAAGCTCGGCCGCGTGGGTGGTTTTCGCGAGGCGAAACGCGTCCACGACGTGGCCCAGGCCGCGGGCATTCCGGTATGGTGCGGCGGCATGCTCGAAGCCGGCGTGGGCCGCGCGCACAACATCGCGCTCTCCACGCTGCCGAACTTCGTGCTGCCCGGCGATGTGTCCGCCAGCAAGCGCTACTGGGCGCGGGATATCATCATGCCGCCGGTCGAGACCACGCCGCAGGGAACTATCCGGGTTTCGAGCGAGCCCGGCTTCGGCTACGCCCTCGATCGCGACTACATCCAGTCGATCACCATTCGCGAGGAGTCCGCCGGTTGAATGGCACCGCGATACTGTACGCCCTCATCTTCCTGATGGTGGTGTTCTGGTCCGGCAATTACATCGCCGGAAAAATCGCGCTGCGTGAATTCTCGGCGCCGTTCCTGGCCGGGTTGCGCATCGGCATGGCCGGCGCGGCGATGCTGCCGTTATATGCATGGGAGCGGTTGCGCACCCCGCCCGAAACCCACACCCGCCGCGACGTCGTCCAACTCCTGTTGCTCGGCCTGTTGGGCGTTACGCTCAATCAGCTATTCTTCATCATCGGCCTGAGCCGCACCAGCGTCGCGCATGCGGCCATACTCATCGGGCTCACGCCTATGCAGGTGTTGATCATCGCCGGCTTGCGCGGCCAGGAACGCATCACCGCGCGCAAAGCCACCGGTATGGCCGTCGCGTTGGCGGGCGTGGCAATCCTGAAGCTATTCGAGCCGGCCACCGGTTCAGGCGCTACCTGGCTCGGCGACCTGATCGTGCTCCTCGGTGGCTTGAGCTTCGCGCTTTTCACCGTGTTCGGCAAAGAAGTCACCGGGCGCTTCAGCACCATTACCGTGAATACATACGCCTATGTGGGCGGCGGACTGGCTCTGCTGCCGGTGACATTGTGGGCGGCGGCACGCCAGCCCCTCTCCCATGCCAGCACCAGTGCCTGGCTGGCCGCCATTTACATGGCGCTGTTTCCGTCGGTGATCGCTTACTTGATTTATTACCATGCCCTCGCCCACATGACCGCATCGCGCGTCTCGGCGTTCTCTTATTTGCAACCCGTGTTCGCCACCATCATGGGCGTCGTCATCCTGGGCGAGAGCCTGGGCGCACCCGTGATAGCCGGCGGCACGGTGATCCTCACGGGCGTATATATGGCGGAGCGCGGCTGATGGCCTCATTCGTCCAACTGCTGCGCGGCAACCGCAACTATCGCTATACCTGGATCGGGCAGGTGGTCAGCGAGATCGGCGATCACTTCAATAACATCGCGGTCTTCAGCCTGGCGCTGGCCAATACTCGTTCCGGCCTGGTGGTCAGCGGCGTGATGCTCTCGCGCGCCATTCCAGCGGTCCTGGCGGGGCCGATCGCGGGCGTCGTGCTCGACCGCTTGAACCGCAAGCATGTCATGATCGCCAGCGATGCCATCCGCGCAGTGCTGGCGCTCGGTTTCATCCTGACGATCCACCGCCACGGTACCTGGCTGCTGTATTTCTTCAGCGCCCTGCTGATGTTCGCGTCGCCCTTTTTCACCAGCGGCCGTTCGTCGATTCTGCCCAGCATCGCCACGCGCGACGAGTTGCATACGGCCAACTCGCTCACCCAAACCACCGGCTGGGCCACCCTGACCATCGGCACGTTTCTTGCCGGCGCCAGCGTGGCCAGTTTCGGCTACCAGTGGGCATTTGTGGGGAATGCGTTGTCGTTCGTCATTTCCGCCATCTGCATTTCGCGCCTGTTTCTGCCGGGCGATGGTTTTCGGCCCAGACGCGAATCGCTCACCGAATCCGATGTGGTGCGGCCGTGGGGCGAGTACACCGAAGGGTTGCGTTACATGCGCGCGCATCCGCTCATCCTCGGTATTGCCCTCATCGGCGTGGGCTGGGCGACCGGCGGCGGCGCAGCGCAGATCCTGTTCAGCATCTTCGGCGAAATCGTCTTCAACCGCGGGCCGGCCGGCATCGGTATCGTGTGGGGCTGCGCCGGCATCGGCCTGTTGATCGGCGGCGTGATCGGGCACCGGCTGGGCGAGCGGCTCAGCTTCGATGGCTATAAGCGGACCGTAGTCGTCTGCTACGTGATTCACGGTGGCACCTATGTGCTGTTCAGCCAGATGCGCAATTTTCATGCCGCGCTCGTTTGCATCGCGTTATCCCGCGCGGCCGTCGCCATCAGTTCAGTGCTGAATTACTCGCAGCTACTGCGCCACGTCGCCAACGAATTCCGCGGCCGGGTATTCGCCACCATGGAGTCGATGGTCTGGTCTACCATGATGATTTCCATGATGCTGGCGGGTATCGCATCGCAATATTACGATCCACGCGCGATCGGCGCCGTGGCGGGTGTGCTCAGCTCGACCACGGCGATATTCTGGGGCTGGGCGCACTGGACCGGCCGCCTGCCCGAGCCCGCCGAAGAAGGCGTAGATCCGCAGGCCGTGGAGGTGCATGGCGAACCCACAGTCTGATTTCGACGGCAAAGCCGTCCTGGTGACCGCGCGGCTAACTAAACGCGGAAAGCGAACGATCCAATAAGGCCGGTCACAAGCGGAGGCAAAAAGATTTTCCGTGCTTTTCAGGAGCATACCGAAAAACGCAGGCTGAATCCTTGCTGCGCGGGGTGAAACTGGTAGTGTGGGTTGGGGTGGAGACTGGTTTGGTGCTCGACTCGACTATAGGTACGTGGCGATTGGAATAAAGACGAATCATCTGACTTCGGACTCTTGGTATGCCGCGCGCGGCATTTCGAACCGGACGTTTTTGACTCAACGCAGCTTTCGGGCACACCGCGGCGCGGGCCAGATCGCGGTAGAATTCCACTAGAGGCAGAGGCGCCGGCCGATGAGCAAAGAGCAACTGCACGAACTTGTCAATCGCCTTCCGGAATCGGAAGTCATCCCGGCCGCACGATACCTGGAGTTCCTGATCAGCCACGAGGAACAGCCCGTCGACCCGGAAATGTTGGCACGCGTCGACGCGGCGCGCGCCCATCCATCGCCCGGAATCCCGCATGAGGAAATTCTGCGGGAGTTTGGTATGTGAGGCACTTTGTTTGGGAGCCAGCCGCGCGATCTGATCTACGCCGCCTGGATCGCGAAACTGCCATGCGCATTCTCCATGCGTTGACCCGCTATGGCAAGACTGGCCCAAGACTGGCCCAAGACTGGCCAAGGAGTGTCAAGCGGCTTCGGACCGCGAAGGAACTCCGCGCCGGCTATTACCCCCTGGAATGGATGGTTGGTCTACCATGATGGTTTCGATGATGCGGCCAGGCATCGCATCGCAATATTCCGACGCACGCGCGACCGGCGCCGTGGCGGGCGTGCTCATATCGACGACGGCGGAAGCAGCGGAGGTGCATGGAGCAGTCTGATTTGCACGGTAAAGTAGTACTGGTGACCGGCGCGGCCAAACGCATCGGGCGCGGCATCGCTCTGCGCCTGGCGCGGGAAGGGGCGCGCGTGGCGATTCACTATGGCAAATCCGAAACCGAGGCGCGCGCGACTGCCGCGGAGTGCGGCGGCGCGGCGCTATTCCAGGCCAATCTGGAGAGCGTGCCGGAGATTGCGCGCATGTTCGGCGAGATCGAGCACACCTTAGGCCGGCTGGATGGCCTGGTCAACAATGCCGCCCGCTTCGCGACTATCGATCCGTTGGCCATCACCGAAGCCGACTGGGATTTCATCCACTCGGTAAACCTGAAGGCGCTATTCTTCTGCTGCCAACACGGCGCGCGCCTGATGCGCAAGAACGGCGGCGGCCGCATCGTGAACATCAGTTCGCTGGGCGGCCTGCGGCCCTGGGCGGACCACGCACACTACTGCGCATCCAAGGCCGGCGTGATCATGCTGACGCGCTCGCTGGCGAAGGCCTTCGCGCCCGAGATCACCGTGAATTCGGTAGCGCCGGGCGTGATTCCGTTCGGCGAGCTAACGGCGGAGGCCGTCAAGATGATCGAGGTGACGCCCGCGCGGCGCGGCGGCACGCCTGACGAAATCGCCGGCGCGGTCGTTTATTTCCTGCAGGCGAGTAACTTTATTACGGGGCAGATTGTGGCGGTGGATGGCGGGCTGGGTCAGCGGTGAGACGCCCCGCGGCGCATGCTTCAGCGCGTGGTAGAATTCCGCGCATGAGGGTCATTGCCTGGTCCGCTCTATTCCTGGCTCATGCGGCGATGGCCGCAGCCCAGACTCCGGTGGTCGAGCCGGGAGGAGTCGTCGACGCAGCTTCCTTTACCGCGCCGGTCGTCCCCGGATCGCTGGTGTCAATTTTCGGTAGCAATTTGGCCCCCACCGCCGCATATGCCGGCGCCGTCCCTCTGCCTCTCACGTTGAACACCGTATCGGTCACTTTCAACAACATCGACGCTCCCCTGCTGTTTGTTTCCCCCCAACAAATCAACGCCCAACTTCCGTGGGAGGTGCCCGCCAGCGGTCCGCTCTCGATCGTCGTCACCAACGGCACGGCGTCCTCCGCGCCGCAGACAGTCCAAGTGGGCAGCTTCGCGCCCGGCCTGTTCACCGTCGGCGGCTACGCAGTCGCCGTCAATCCGGATGGCACGTTGGCCGCGCCCACCGGCGCGATTCCCGGCGTGGCGAGCCACCCGGCCACACCCGGCGATTCGCTGGTTCTCTGGGGCAGCGGCTTTGGACCGGTAAACCCGGCGGCCGTTACGGGCGATAATTCGCTCGACACCCTGCGGAACGCGGTCAATGTGCCTGTAGTGACCATCGCGGGCATCGCGGCCCCGGTCACTTTCGCGGGCTTGTCACCACAGTTTGTCGGCGTTTACCAGATTAATGTCACGATGCCATCCACCGCATCGCCCACTAACACGGCGCCCGTGCAGATTCAGGCCGGTGGAGTGACCAGTACCGTTCCGATGACAACGGCCATTGGTGCGGGCTGGCCGCAATGGGCCCACAACCCCCAGCACACCAGTAGTCTGGGCGTAGCTGGTCAGAGCTTGAACCAGATCCTGGCAAATATTATTTATGATCCACTGGTGTCGCAGGAGCAGTCTGCCAATTACAATGAGTTAGTGGCACATTACCAGGTGCCGCTGGTTGACGCGAACGACATGTATATGGAATATAAGTCTGGTAGCTACAGCTCCAATAGCTTCGCCAGCGAAATCTGGGGCGAGAACAAGTTTACCTGGCAGAATAACGTACTCACTTTGCAATGGAGCTATGCCAGCGACTGGAAAGCGCCGGGGTCGAGTAACGATTTTTGGGAGCCGGTCTTCCATGCCGCGCTGGGAAACGGCGTGGTCTATCTGCCGGGAGCCAGCGGCAGCGTCATTGAGCTGAACAAGGCGACTGGCGCTTTCATCCAGCGTTTTGCCCCCTTCGGAACCGATCCGAATACATATGAGACCGGACCCATAACCATGGACGCCGGCGGGAACCTGTATTACAACGCGATCCAGGTAGTCACCACTAACGGTTTCTACGGAAATGACTCGACTAACTCCTGGATCGTCAAAATCGCCGCGGCAGGCTCTATCAGCATGGCAAGTTATTCATCCCTGACAGCAACCCAGGCGCCCAGCCCGACCGGCCAGTGCGTCACGTCCTTTGACCCTTCGCAATTGCCATGGCCACCCAGCACGACCGCGATTCCGGCAACCAGCACCTGCGGCAGCCAGCGCGCGGGCCTGAATGTGTCGCCGGCGGTGGCTCCCGATGGAACCATTTACACTGTCAGCCGCGCGCAGTTCAACGATCGCTACTCCTTTCTGCTCGCGCTGAATCCGGATCTCAGCCTGAAGTGGCTTGCGTCATTGCGTAATCGCTTCACCGATGGTTGCGGCGTTTCCGTGGCTAATGGCGGCTGGCTGCCAGCCAACGGCAGTCCGGGCGGATGCCGCGCCGGATCGCTGCAGGGCGTAGATCCGCTGACCAACCAGCCGGGCGATGGCAGCGTGATCGACGATGGATCGTCCACGCCTGTGGTGGCGCCCGATGGGACCGTCCTCTATGGGTCCTGGAGCCGTTACAATTATTCCCAGGGCCACCTGATGCACTTCGACGCCAGCGGAAATTACCTTGGGGCGTTTGGTTTTGGATGGGACACTACACCAGCCATCTACACGCATGACGGTACCTGGTCGGCAGTGACTAAGAACAATCACTATGGCGGTGTCGGCTCTTACTGCGATGATACGACAATGTGTCCCGCTGACCGGAACTCCAGCAACCCGGCTTCACCTGAGCAGTACTTTGTGACCCAGCTCAATTCCAACATGAATATCGAATGGAGCTTTCAGAATACGAATACCGAGAGTTGCACTCGCAACGCAGACGGTACACTGACCTGCGTGTCAGATCACCCGAATGGATTCGAGTGGTGCGTAAACAGCCCGGCGATCGACACGAACGGAGTCGTCTATGCGAATAGCGAAGACGGTAACCTGTTCGCCATCCCCCAAGGTGGATCGCCGGTGAGTGAGATCTTCCAACAACTGGCCCTGGGCGCGGCGTATACGCCGGCTTCCATCGGCGCTGATGGTAAAATTTATTCCCAGAACGACGGACATCTGTTCGTGGCGGGCAATTGATGCCGGAACGCTCGTTTTCTGCTTCATACGATTCCACAGCGAAAGCTATTTCTGTGATAGTCTGCTTGCTGCTGGCCGTAGTCGCCTGGATGGTGCACGTCGTCTATATCGTGCTGCTGTTTCCTCTACTGATCTTTCTAGCCTATGCCTACTCTCCACGCGGGTACAAACTGTCGCCCGATGCCCTCGTCATCCGGCGCCTGATCGGAAATATCCGGGTTCCGCTGGCGGACATTCGCGAGGTGCGCGCCGGCACTCCGGATGACTTCACGGGCTGTCTTAGATTGTGGGGCAATGGAGGGTTATTCGGTTATTACGGATTATTCAGCACCTCCAAGTTGGGCAAGTCTCACTGGTATGTGACGCGCCGCGACCAGACCGCAATCATAACGACCGCTAACAAAGTGCTCGTGCTCAGCCCGGACGACCTGGCAGGATTTCGAGCGGCGGTGGGCCGGCCTTCCTTCAGTGGATCATCCAGTGGATCATCGGCTGATCCGCCGGGGCTTCAAATTCGCCGTAGTCTGGGCAAAATCGTGGGCTTCGGCATCGCCGGGTTGGCGCTCCTTTTCATGACATGGGTGTTCTTGTACTCGCCCGGCCCTGCTGGTTATTCTCTCACTGCCAATGCGATGACCATCCACGACCGTTTCTATCCGGTCACCTTGCGTGCGGAGGCCATCGATGCGGGCGGCGTCCGAATCATAGACCTGGCGCAGGATGCGGCGTGGCGGCCGACCTTGCGCACGAATGGCTTTGCGAATACACATTATCAATCCGGCTGGTTTCGCGTGGCGAATGGCAAGACCGTGCGCCTGTATCGCGCGGGCGGGAACCGGCTGGTTCTGATTCCACCCAAAGGCGATGGCGCCTTCGTTCTATACCAGGCGAGTGACCCCGAGCAGTTCGCCCGGCAATTGAGTCACTGGGCCGGGAGAGCCGGTTCTTGATGCCTTCGCGCCGCCAGTTCCTTGCTCTGCCTGCCCTCGCCGCGGGCCAGCCTTCTTCCGGCCGCGCCATGAAGGTTGTTTGTGTAGGAGGCCATCCGGACGATCCTGAATCCGGCTGCGGCGGCACTTTGGCGCGTTATGCCGCGCTGGGCGCCGGCGTAACCATCATCTATCTGACGCGCGGCGAAGCGGGAATTCCGGGCAAGTCCCACGCCGAGGCCGCGGAGATCCGCTCGGCCGAATGCGCGGCCGCTTGCCGGATACTGGGCGCCAAACCCGTCTTCGCCGGGCAGATTGACGGCGCCACGGTGGTGAACCACGACGCCGCGGAATCCCTGCGCAAGCTGATTCTTGCTGAAAATCCTGACGTGGTATTCACCCAATGGCCGATCGATACACACTTGGACCACCAGGCTGCCAGCACGCTGACCTTTCGCGCCTGGCTGGCCGCCCGCGGGCGATTTGAATTGTATTATTACGAAGTCGATCTGGGCGCGCAAACCATGGGATTTCATCCTACCGACTATGTGGATGTCGCGGGCGTGCGCGAAACCAAGAAAGCCGCGCTATTCGCGCACAAGAGCCAGGACGGAGAGCGTATTTATAGCGAATACCATCAGGTGATGGAAAACTACCGCGGGCGTGAGTCCGGCTGCGCCGCCGCCGAAGCGTTCGTGCATCTTGCACGCGTACACAGTTCGACGAAACTACCGGGTGCATGATCGGGGGGACTTAGCGCTCGCCACGCTACAGTAATGCTACAGTAACCCAAAATGGAAAATATTCAATCCGAGCGCGACGGTAATCTGTCCATTCTGACTCTGTCACGGGGAAAGGCCAATGCGTTGAATTTCGCATTAGTCGAGGAACTATGCGGTGCAGTCGCCGCGGCGGCTGCCGATGACGCTGTCCGCGGGCTGGTGCTGGCCAGTAACCGGCCGCGATTCTTTTCCAGTGGCTTCGATATACGTGAGGTCTTCGGGTACGATCGCGAGGGCATGTCGGCCTTCTTCGGCCGCTTTATCGACTTATACGAAGGCCTGTACCATTGCCCGAAACCGGTGGTGGCGGCGTTGAGCGGGCACACTTTCGCGGGCGGCGCGATCCTGGCGATCGCCTGCGATTTCCGCATTATGGCGGAGGGCGATTTCGGTTTCGCGATGAACGAAATCAATCTCGGGCTGGCGCTTTCACCCACCATGCGCAGTATGCTGATGAACGCCGCGGGGCTGGTCCCGGCACGGGAGATCATGCTGTTCGGCGAGCCGCTTACGCCGGCACGCGCGCTAGAAATTGGCCTGGTGCGGGAGTTGGCGCCGGCCGAAAAAGTCCGAGACCGGGCCGTCGCTTGCGCCCGCGCCCTGGCCGCCAAGCCGCCGGCCGCCTATCGCGCGATGAAGCGTTCGCTACAGGAGTTCGCCGCGCGCCCCGATATATGCAGCGACCGCACTACGCTCGACCAGTTCCTCGATACGTGGTTTTCCGCGGAGGCGCAGGAGGCGCGCCGCGCCGTAGCTTCCAGATTCTGATGTTCGCCATGATACTGGATGTTCGCAATGATACTGAAATGAGACTGGCAGTTAACCAAAGTAAACTAACGCGGGTTGCAATCTGAAGCGAATCGCTCTATGCTCACTATGAGGCGCGGAACAACCTAATGATAAAGCGGGCGGCTTACCGTGGAGTGCTGTGCTTATCATGCTTCGCATTCGCGACCTTGAGTTTGCAGGCTGAGAGCCTTATCTTGGGTGATCCTCCCACGCAGGGCACGGGCAATTGCGATCCGTTTGGATGTCCGACTTTTTTCGGCTTGGGGACCTACCAGCAGGTCTATCTGAGTTCGGCGTTTCCCGACACCATTTCGATCGAGGGCCTCACATTCTTCGAAGCACAGGTTGTAAATGGCGCAGCGCCTGCGAGTGGATCGTTTACTCTGAGCTTTTCCTACACATCTTTCGCGCCGGGTGATCTCAACCTCGCCAACCCTGAAGCGAATGTCGGCTGGGGATACGAGGAATTCTTCTCGGGCACGCTGCCTTCCCTCACCCCGAAAGGCACCGGCGACGAATTAATCATCACCGGCACTCCTTTTGTGTACGATCCAGCCGATGGGAACCTGTTGCTCACAGTCACGGTGAATGGTGCGTCGAGCTCGACGCCGTCCCTTTTCCTGAACGAGGCGCAGTGCGGTCCACAGACTACGTGCCCTAATGGGGTATCGGTGGTATCGAGCAGCGCTTACTTCGGTACCACCAACGGTGGAAATCAGAGCGGTGGACTAGTCACCGGGTTCGATTACGCGCCTGGATCCGCTGTTCCAGAGCCCGGACCCTGGTCTTTGGTACTGGCGGGCATCGCAGCGATCGGCTGGTCCAAGCGCCGCTGGTTTTAGAAGCGGCAACGGCCCACGCAACATTTACCCTCACACGTCTTGCAGGAGAGTCGCCTCGACGGAACGTCTCGTCTGGCTGCCAATTGCGCGTTTGCCTGGGTGCGGATACCGCGGTCCAGCATCTTTGCCGGCGCTATCCTGACGACTGGGTGAAACTGGGGGTTTTGACTCAGGCTTGTGGAATGATCTAGCATTGCATCTACCATCCGATTTTCTAACTTAATGAATTTAAATTACTTAACTGCCCCAACCGGCTACTCTATGCGTGCTTCCAACGTCCGATTGAGCACGCTGCGCACCAATCCGTCCTGTGCCAAAATGAAATAGCCATGACCTCTCTGCCAGCCGTTCCCTTAACCCTCGAAGGGGCCAGCGTTTTGCACCAGATGATGCGGTTCCGCTGGACAGCCTGGAAAGCTCTGGCGCCGGCCGAGCGCGACGCGGTGCTCGCCGAAGCCGCTGGCACTCTGAGCGCCATGGAGCAAAGCGCGATGTACTCACTCATCGGCCATAAAGGCGATTTGATGCTGGTGCATTTCCGCAAGGATTTTGAGGAGTTGAACCGAGCCGAGATCGCGTTGGCACGCCTGCGGCTTTCGGAATTCCTGGAGCCCACTACATCGTATCTATCCATGGTCGAATTGGGCTTGTACGATTCCACGTTGAAGCTGTATGCCGGCCTCGCCGAACGTGGCATCCAGCCGCACTCGCCGGAATGGAACCAGGAGATCGAAGTGCAGCTAGCCCGCCAGCGGCAAGTGATGGCGCCGCGCTTGTGGCCGGCTATTCCGGACCGCAAATACATCTGTTTTTATCCGATGGACCGCCGCCGCGGCGAAAGCGTGAACTGGTACCAGGTGCCCATGGCCGAACGCCAGCGCCTGATGCACGATCACGGCATGATAGGCCGCCGCTATGCCGACGACGTGAAACAGATCATTACCGGATCGATCGGCTTCGATGATTGGGAGTGGGGCGTGGACTTGTTCGCCGAGGATCCGCTGGTCTTTAAAAAGCTGATTTACGAGATGCGGTTCGACGAAGTCAGCGCGGCCTATGCCTTGTTCGGCACGTTCTATGTAGGTTTGCGAGTGGCAGTGGCGGGCTTGGCGGAGTTGCTGCAGGTATAACGCCTCGACGCGTGGCCCTCACCGGCCCGACGATCCGAAACCGCCTTCGCCGCGGCGCGATTCGTTGAGCGCCCCCTCTTCCCATTCGATCGCCTCGTAGCGCGCAATCACCATCTGTGCGATCCGGTCGCCCGGGTGGATTTCGTACGGCTCCTGGCCCAGGTTGAGCAGGATCACGCGGATCTCGCCGCGATAGCCAGGATCGATAGTCGCCGGGCTGTTTGGCAGCGTGATGGCGTGTTTAACGGCCAGTCCGCTGCGCGGGCGGATCTGCGCCTCGTAGCCAGTTGGCAGCTCGATGGATAAACCGGTCGCCACCAGCTGCGGCTTACCTGGCGCCAGCACCGCGCGTTCCACCGCCCGCAAATCCATGCCGGCATCTTCGTCCGGACCGTGCGCGTAGGTAGGCAGCACGGCATCGTCTCGCAATCGTTGTATTCGAATTCGCATTGAATCCGTTATCATATCTGTTTCATGCCGGAATCCAAACCCCGCGTCATTTCCGTGTCGCCGATGCCGCCCGAAAAATGCGCGTACGCCCTGGCGCGCTACAGCCGCTCGCCCGATTCGATCCGCGAGTCGCTCGCGTGGGTGCGCACGCACGACTCGCAAAAATTCCTGGAGAGCTTCTATTTCCAGTACGGTCACGCATCGATTGCCGACCTGGGACACACGGTGGTGTGCTTCGAGGGGCTTTCGGAACTGGCGGCCACGGAAATCGAAGAGGAGCCCCTGTGGGATGGACAGGCGAAATCGTCGCGTTACCAGGATTTCTCGCGCGCCGGGTTTGTCACGCCGCCGGAGCTCACCGGCCAAATGGCGGAGTGTTATTGCGCAGCCGCCCGCCGGCTGCTGGCCGCCTATGCGGATGTGAATGCGCGCGCGTTCGATTGTCTAGCGGCGCGCCTGCCGCGGCCCGACGACATGACGCCGGCAATGTACCGGCGCAACCTGGCGGCGCGAGCCTTCGATGTCGCGCGCTACCTGCTTTTCTGGGGCATCCCGACGCAAGTGGGACAAGTCACCAGCATTCGCACACTCGAGAAGCAGATCAGGCGGCTGAAAGCGGCCGAGTATCAGGAACTGCGCGAGCTGGGCGACGAGATTGCAAGGGCTTGCGCCGCGGAGCCGGATTGCATTTGGGACGCGGGTGCGGCGCGCGAGCCGCTGGCGCCCACGCTGGCCCGGCACGCCGATGCGGATGAATACGCCGCGCGTGCGCGCAATAATCTTCGCCAATGGGCGGATCAGAACCTGCCACGTTCCGTTGGCGGCGAGCCCGTGCGCGTGGATCTGATTCGTCCGTCCGATACGGCCTCGGATATTGTGGCCACGCTGTTGTATCCGGTGTCGGACCGGCCCTTTCGCGAACTCTACGAGATGGCGCGCGCATGGAGCGCGGCGCAGCGTGCCGAGGTGCTGGATGTGGCTCTTGAATCCCGCACGCGGCGTGACGATCTGTTGGCCGGCTTCCACGGAGGGCTTTATGCTTACGATTTAGCCATCGATATCGGCGCCTATCGGGACCTGCACCGTCACCGGCGCTGCCACAAATTCCGTCAGAGCTACTCCGGGCGGCTAGGCTACGATACGCCGGCATTGGTAGAGGAAGCCGGGGCCGCGGAGGTGTATCGGGAAGCGATCGAGGCGGCGCTGACCGCCATGAAGGGCTTACCGTCGCCGGGCGCGCATTACCTGCTGCCGTTCGGCGCGCGTGGGCGGTTCCTGTTCAAGATGGACTTTGCGGAAGCGGAGTACATCGCGCGCGTGCGCAGCGGCGTGAAGGGCCATTTCAGCTATCGGGAAGTGGCGTGGGAGATGAAGGTCAAGATGGAGCAACTGGAGCCGGAGTTGGGCCGGCTGATGGAGGCGACTCCACCTTGGGTGGAGGATATGTTGAAGCGGTGAGGCAGGCGCACCTGCCTCGCGTCACACGGCCACGGGAGACTCGGCGATCTGCCGCAGCACATATGGCAGGATGCCGCCGTAACGGTAGTATTCAACCTCCTGCGGCGTATCCACGCGCACCAGCACTTCGAACGTTTTTTCCACGCCGGCGTCGTCCACTGCATGCACGCGGGCATGGCGGGCGGCGTCACGCAGGGCGCCGTTCACGCCCTCCACGCTAAAATGCTCGTGTCCCGTAAGCGCGAGACTGGCGGCGCTCTGGCCATCGACAAATTGCAGCGGCAGGACCCCCATCCCCACCAGGTTGGCGCGATGGATGCGCTCGAAGCTTTCCGCGATCACCGCCTTCACGCCCAGCAACAGTACGCCTTTGGCAGCCCAGTCGCGTGAAGATCCGGAACCATACTCCTTGCCCGCGACGATCACCAGCGGCACGCCCTCCTGCTGGTATCGCATGGACGCATCGTAAATGGACATCTGCCCGCCATCGGGCAAATGGCGCGTCCAGCCGCCTTCCGTTCCGGGCGCGAGTTGATTGCGCAGCCGCACGTTGGCCAGCGTGCCGCGCACCATCACTTCGTGGTTGCCGCGCCGGGCACCGTAGGAGTTGAAATCCTTGGGCTGGACGCCTTGCGCGATCAGATAGCGGCCCGCCGGGGTGTCCTTCCCGATCGAGCCGGCCGGCGAGATGTGATCGGTGGTGATCGAGTCGCCCAGCAGCGCCAGCACCCGCATGCCGCGCAAATCCTGCACGGAGGTTTCGGGATCTACCATGTGGTCGAAATAGGGCGGGCGCTTGATGTAAGTGGACTGCGGCTCCCAGACAAACATGTCGCCCGTGGGCGCGTGCATGCCGCGCCAATTGGCGTCGCCTTCGAAAGCCTTCGCGTATTCGTGCTGGAACATCTCGCGATTGATCGACGTGCGCACCACTGCACGTACTTCTTCGTCGCTGGGCCAGATGTCGCGCAAGTACACGGGGGCGCCCGTCGGATCCTCGCCCAGCGGTTCCGTCGTAAGATCGATGTCGATGCGTCCGGCCAGCGCATACGCCACTACCAGCGGCGGCGACGCCAGATAATTGGCCTTCACCTGGGCGTTGATGCGGCCCTCGAAATTACGATTGCCGCTGAGCACCGCAGCTACCGTCAGGTTCTCACGCTGTACGGCCTCAGCCACCGGCTCGGGCAGCGGTCCGCTATTGCCGATGCAGGTGGTGCAGCCGTAGCCCACCAGGTGGAAGTTGAGCGCTTCCAGGTAAGGCATCAAGCCGGCTTCGCGATAATAATCCGAAACCACCTTGGAGCCGGGAGCCAGGCTGGTCTTCACCCAGGGCTTGGACTTCAACCCCCGCTCCACGGCATTCTTGGCGAGCAGGCCGGCACCCAGCATGACGGACGGGTTTGAGGTGTTCGTGCAACTGGTAATGGCGGCGATTACAACCGAGCCATGATCGAGCGTGACTTCGCTGGTGTCCTTGGGGCCGCCGTTTTTGGCGCTGCCGTTCATATGAATGACCACAGGCTTATGTGCGCCGCCGAAGGCCATTTCGAAATTCTTCTTCACGTCCGGCAGATTGACGCGATCCTGCGGGCGCTTCGGTCCGGCCATGGATGGTGTGACCGCCGCCAGATCCAGATCGACGGTTTCCGCATATACCGGGTCAGGGGTGTCATCGGTACGGAACAGGCCCTGCTGCTTGGTGTACGCCTCCACCAGTTCGATCAGGCTCGCATCGCGATTCGTGAAGCGCAGATAAGCGAGGGTCTCCGCATCGACGGGGAAAAAGCCTGCGGTCGCACCATATTCCGGCGCCATGTTGCCCACGGTAGCACGATCTGCCAGACTCAACGCGCTGAGACCGGCACCATAAAACTCGACGATCTTGCCAACTACTCCTTTCTTGCGCAGAATTTGAGTGATGGTCAACACCAGGTCGGTCGCCGTCGTGCCTTCCGGCATGCGGCCATGCAGTTTGAATCCCACCACCGGCGGCAGCAGCATCGAGATGGGCTGGCCGAGCATGCAGGCTTCGGCTTCGATGCCGCCTACACCCCACCCGAGCACGCCCAGTCCGTTCACCATGGTGGTATGCGAATCCGTGCCCACGAGCGTGTCCGGATATGCTTCCCAAACGGACGCAGCCGTCTGGCGGCGGAACACCACCGACGCAAGGTATTCCAGATTCACCTGGTGCACAATGCCGGTATCCGGCGGCACTACGCGGAAATTCTGAAACGCGCTCTGGCCCCAGCGCAGCAGGATGTAACGCTCGCGGTTGCGCTGGAATTCCAGCAGCCCGTTGATATCGAACGCGTCGGCGCTGCCGTAGGCATCCACCTGCACGGAGTGATCGATCACCAGGTCGACGGGCAGCAGCGGATTGGCACGCCTGGTATCGGCGCCCATGGCGGCCAGGGCATCGCGCATCGCGGCGAGATCGACCACGCAGGGCACGCCTGTGAAATCCTGCAACAGCACGCGTGCCGGCATGAAGCTGATCTCTTTCGCGGTGGAGGCGTCCGCACCGCGCGCAACATATTCGATATCGGCAGCCGTCACGCGCCGGCCGTCTTCGTGGCGTAACAGGTTTTCGAGAAGAATTTTGCTAGCGAAGGGCAATCGGCCGACGTTGCCGATGCCTTGCTGTTCCAGGGTGTGGAGGCTATGGATGCGGTAATCCGCAGTACCGGCGCGGAGGGGGGACGCGGTTCCAAACGAATTGGTGGGCATTCCTTTAGGATATCGCCCGGTGGGGTGTGGCCGCTTACCGGAGGAGCGGAGCCATAAGCACTTGACGCATTACCCTAACTAGTATTCTTCGAATCTAGAAACTTGTCCAATCTGGCATCGCAGCTTACACTTCCGGACAAGTTTATCGCGCCATCAATCGGGCCGACCCGCGCGCCTCGCCTGCCACGATTTGCCGGGGGATTTGCCGGCCATGTTCCAAATCGGGTTCCAATCCGCAAACTTTACCGGACGGAGAAGGTTCCGCCCGGCCGCACCAGGTTCGTATGTGCCCGCGGAATGCCGATCATCCTCGCCAACTATGCGGCTCCATCTGTAATCGTCAGCACAAACCGCTGGAGGGCGGGCAGCTATAGGACCATCTGCTCGACTGCCCTGGCATCATTTTCAGTATGATGTAAGGACCGGAGAGAATCACTTTCCCAGGAATATGTATCCCGAGGACGTGCGCAAGCTGCAGGAGCAGGTGAAGCCTCTGGATACTTATCCGGTGGGAATCAGAGAAGGAGAGCTATGGGTGAATCTGGAACCATCCTGACGCAGAAGCATTGTATTCCCTGCAAGGGTGACGTGCCTCCATTGCGAGGCGAAGAGTTAGAGAAGTTATCCGCTCAGTTACCGGATTGGAAAGTAATCGCGGAACACCACATCACTAAGACGTTCGTGTTCCCAGATTTTAAGACTGCGCTGGCCTTCGTAAATCGCGCGGGCGCGGTCGCCGAGGCCGAGGGGCATCATCCGGATATAGCACTAAGTTGGGGAAGAGTGGATGTGAAGACATATACACATAAGATCGATGGACTGACCGAGAGCGATTTTATCCTGGCCGCTAAGATCGATCAGGAATTCCTTCGTAAGTAGTCCATGACCGCCTATGATCGCGATCTGGCCTACATCCACGATACCGGTTTTACCAGCTTCGCCCGCAATGCCGCGCCCGGCCTGCTGCGCTTGCTGCGGCGAAACCGGGTGCGAGACGGTCTGGTGGTGGATGCCGGCTGCGGCAGCGGGGTCTGGGCGGGGGAACTCTGCCGGCGTGGATACGCGGTGCTGGGCATCGATATATCGGCCCACATGATCCGCCTGGCGCGCAGGCAGGCGCCCTCCGCCAAATTCTGTACGGCATCGTTCCTGAGCGCCGACCTGCCGCCGTGCGACGCGGTGACTGCCATCGGAGAATGCGTCAATTACGCGTTCGATCCACGCAGCGGGAAGGCGGCTTTGGGCGGATTTTTCCGCCGGGCATATGGCAGCTTGCGTCCGGGCGGTTTGCTCATTTTCGACATCGTGGAACCGCGCGTGACGGATTATGCTCCGGGGAAGAAATTTGTCGAAGGCCCCGATTGGGCGATCCTGCTGGACGTGCGAGAGGACCGCAAACAGCATATGCTGACGCGGCGGATCGTGAGCTTCCGGCGCGTCGGTAAGCTTTACCGGCGCAGTGAGGAGACACATTGCCTGCGCTTGTACGCGGGCGCGGAGCTGCTGGCGGAGTTAACCCGCGCGGGCTTTGCAGCACGGTTGCTCGGTGGCTACGGGCGCTTCCGCTTCTCGCCCGGACACGTAGGTTTTCTGGCGCGCAAGCCGGATTAAGCAGGGTGAAGCGAACACACGGGCGACAGAATCGGACGTCCCATCCCAAATCCGGACAGCGAAATCTTGCTGCGGGCAGCCTTTGCCACGCTTTCGGCGGGCAGTCGGATTGCTTATTGTGACCTGAATCCGAGGTGGACAATTGACGACCTGGTTGAAAGACGTTGGGTATGCCGTGCGGATTCTGCGCCGCAGCCCTGGCTTTACGCTCGCCGCAGTGCTCACCCTGGCGCTGGGCATCGGCGCCAACACGGCCATTTTCAGCGTAGTGAACGCTACTCTGCTGCGTCCGCTGCCGTTCCCGCATCCCGAGCGAATTGTTTACCTCCAGAACCAATATAAGACTCTCGGATTGGATGCCTCGGCCTCGGTCGCCGATTACATCGACTACCGCAAACAGAGACATCTGTTCTCGGAGGTCGCAGCCATCAGCACCGACGATTTCAACCTCACGGGCGTCGATCGGCCGGAGCGCCTGCAGTGCGGCGAAGCCACCTCGGGACTATTTGCTGTGCTGGGTATCCAGCCTATCCTGGGCCGCGTGTTCACCTACGAAGAAGATCAACCGGGTAAGAACCAGGTGGTCCTGCTCACGCAAGGACTGTGGAAGCGTCGCTTCGCCGGAGATCCGGGCGTGCTCGGCCGCACGGTTCACCTGAACGGCAAGCCTTACACGGTGGTGGGGATCGTGCCTTCCCTACTGCAATGGTTCGCCCCGCTGGACGCCTGGATTCCCACGGCCTTCACCCCCGAACAGATGTCTCCGGCCGAACGCACGAATCAATTCCTGTTCATCCTGGCCCGGCTGCAACCCGGCGTTTCTGTCGAACGGGCGCGCGCGGGAATGGCCGCGTTTGGGCGCGCGCTGGCGAAAAAGTTCCCCGTTGAATACCCGCCGTCGACCGGTTGGGGCATCCGCGTAGATTCTTTGACCGAATTGCTGGTGGGCGACGTGCGCGGCGGGCTGCTCGTGCTGCTGGCCGCGGTCGGCTTTGTGCTGATGATCGCCTGTGCGAATGTAGCGAACCTGTCGCTGGCGCGCGCCGCCGGGCGAATGCGCGAACTCTCCATCCGCGCGGCGCTGGGCGCAGCCAAGTCGCGCATCGCGCGACAGATGCTGACTGAAAGCGTCATGCTCGGTCTGCTGGGCGGCGCCGCGGGCGTCCTTCTCGGGAGTTGGGGCGTGGGCCTTCTGGTTAACAGCGGACCCCAGCAACTGCCGCGCCTGGATGAAGTGTCGATCGATGGCCGTGTGCTGGCGTTCACCGCCGCTATCGCACTGTTGACGGGCGTGTTGTTTGGGCTTGCGCCGGTGATGCAAGTGGCCGCGGGCAACCTGCACGACTTGTTGAAGCAGGGCGCACGCGGCGCTTCCGGCAGCCTGCGCCGTCATCGCACGCGCAGCGCGCTGGTTATTGTCGAAGTCGCCTTGTCTCTGGTATTGCTGGTTGGCGCGGGCCTATTACTGCGCAGCTTTGCCAGCCTCGCGAAAGTGGACCCCGGCTTCCGTGCGCAAAACGTGCTTACCTTTGGCGTCTCGCTGCCGCCCGCCAATTACAGGACCCAAGCCCAGACTTCCGGGTTCTTCCATGCGCTACTGGAACGCGTGGCTCGACTGCCTGGCGTCTCCACCGCCGGAGCCGTCAACCCGCTGCCCTTCAGCGGAAGCAACAGCTCCGGATCATTGAAGATCGAAGGTTATAAGGTACCTGCCGGCGGGACCCCGCCGCACGTCGATCAGCGCGTCGTCAGTCCAGGCTATTTCAAAGCCATGGGAATTCCGCTGCTGCGAGGCCGCCTCATCACCGATTCAGACGGCGAAGGCGCACCGGTTGCGGTGCTCGTCGACGAGGCCCTGGCGCGGGAATACTTCAAGAACCAGGAACCCGTCGGGCAGCACGTGCGCCGCGGCGACGAAGGGTGGGCTACGGTTGTCGGCATCGTAGGACACGTGCAACACAGCGCCCTCGATAATACGCAGCGCAAGGCGACCCTCTACTGGTCGTTTCTGCAGAAGCCCGCGCAATCCATCCAGTTCGTGGTACACACCGCGGGCGATCCAATGCGGCTGGTGAATGGCATCCAGCACGAAGTGGCGCGCATCGACAAAGACGTGCCCATTTTCGATGTGAAGACCATGGACCGGCGTGTCGCGGAGTCGCTCGCCAACCGGCGCTTCGCTGCGTGGCTGCTCGCCGCGTTTTCGTCGATCGCGCTGCTGCTGGCCGCCGTAGGACTGTACGGCGTGATGGCGCAGAGCGTCCTGCAGCGCAGCCGCGAGATCGGCGTACGCATGGCGCTGGGCGCGCAAAGCGGCGACGTGCTGCGCATGATCTTGCGGCAGGGCGCCATACTCGCGGCGGCGGGGCTGATAGCGGGGACAGCGGCCGCATTAGGTTTGACTTCGCTGATGAAGTCTCTTCTATTTGGGATCAAACCGGCGGATCCGCTTACGTTCGGCGGCGTAGCCGGGCTGCTGCTCGTCGTGGCGCTCACCGCGGCTTATCTACCGGCGCGCCGCGCGACCCGTCTGGATCCCGTCACCACGTTGCGCGACGAATAGCGGATAACCAAAGAGGACTGGAGTTCCGCGGCGCGTCCCTCGATAATCGGTGAATATCGTGCCGCAGGAAATTTCAGAAGCCAATCACACGCCCACGAGAATCTCCATCGCATTTCCAACGGCGGTCGGTTTATTTCTTGGCCTCCAAATCCTGGACGTCCTGACCACCTTGATCGGACTGCGTTTGGGCGCGCAGGAAGGCAGCGCCTTCATCGGCCATCTATTGCAAACCGGACCGCTCAGCGGACTTCTGGTTTCGAAAATCCTGGCGGCTGGATTGGCGGCCATCGCGATGTTTCTCCATCGCAAGCGCATCCTGGTGTTTCTTAACTTCTGGTTCGCGGCAGTAGTGGCCTGGAATTTGTTCGCCATTTGTATGCAGTACGTCCGCAACTGATGCGTTTCGGTAACGCTCAGGCGTGCGTTGCGGAATCAAAAGATCTCCGAGAGACACCGTCCAACGCTGCCGCCGGGCGTTTCGATATCCAGATAAGTCGCCAGCGTAGGCGCCACGTCGTTTACTGAAATCGTCTCATCGAAACGCCCGGCCTTGATTCCCGGACCCATGAAAATCACCGGTACGTGCGCGTCGTAGCTGAAGGTGGTGCTGTGCGTGGTACCCTTGGCGCCATAGAGCCAATAGGGTTCCAGCAACACGTACATATCCGGACTGCGCGGCGCATAGAACCCATTCATCACCCGCCGGCCCACTTCGAAATCCACCATTCCGTTCAATAGCATCTCGCGGGTGTACACGCGAAAGACGTGCGGTACATTACGCGCCGCCTCGGCCGCCGTGCGCTCCACTTCCGTTGGATCGAGCTTTCTCTGACGGATGAGATCGCGGTTGAAATAGAACGCCGTCTCCGAAGGGGTGAGCATCCACTTACCGGCGCCGTACTTGGCATTCAGCGCCGACTCGACGGCCTGATTCACCACTCCCTGCGGCATGCGGCCTCCCGGCATCCGGCGCGCCGCATTTACTTCGGGAACGGGAGCCACACCGTGATCGGCGATGAAAATGACCACCACGTTGCCCATGCCTACCGCGGCATCCACAGTGCTGAACAGCTTGCCTAGAACGCGATCCGTTTGAATCGATACCTCCTTGACCTCCGGAGAGTCCGGGCCGAAGGTATGGCCCACATAGTCATTCGCGGAAAAACTGACCGCCAGCAGATCCGTAATATTCCTTTGCCCGAGCTTCTCAGTCTGGATGGCGCGCTCGGTGAATGACTCGACCAGGTCGTTGCCGAACGGGCTGCCTTCGAGCGCGGGATACACGGATGTATCGGCGGGCAAGGTGTGGTTCAGCCAGTGTGCGCCGCGGTACTGGTCAGCGGGCCGGACGGCGTTGTAGGCGGCCACCCACGCGGGCAATTCCGAAAAATAATATGTGCTGCTGACAAAACTTCCGCTGCGCGGATCGAACCAGTATGCGCCATCGGCCATGTGACCGGCGGGCAGAATCGCGCTGCGGTCTTTGAGTGAGATGCCAATCACCTTGCCGCCACGAGCCATTTTCAGTTCGTCCCCGACGGTGCTGACCAGCAGGCGGCTGGGTGCGGCGCCGTCGCCGCTTGCACCCACCAACTTCACGGTATCGTCGCTTACGCTAGTGACCGTCTTGCCTGTTTCACGCTCGTACCATTCGTTACCCACGATGCCGCTCATCGACGGTGTGGCGCCGGACAAAAAGGTGCTGTGCCCTATGGCAGTCACGGTTGGATATTGCTCGTAACGGGCGTTCGTGAAAACGGCGCCTTGTGTGAGCAAGCGCTTGAGCCCGTCGCGGTAATCGCTGCGAAAACGCGTCAAATAATCGTAACGAAACTGGTCCACCACTATGGCCAGCACCAGCTTAGGCGGTCCGGCGGCTACGGCATATGAAGCAGATAATAGGGCCAGCAGGCCTGCCAGCGAGACAAGGCGACGTTTCAACATGATTCTTTCATGATACGGTTTCACCGGGACACCGGCTTGCCGGCTGGTCTCCGTGGCCGGGTCCCGGCGGCGCCGATACCTGCCAGATACCCGGTCACAAGTTCGAAAAGATAATCTGCACGTTAATAATCTGTCACTTACCAATGGCGTGAGACGACACGCTTACCTTCCGATGCTAGTCTCAAATCGGGAATAGGGTTGCGAATGACAGAGCAACAACAGCGCAGAGCACGGATCGTCAGGAAAGCGATCGAGAACATCGAGACGCGATTAGGCACGCAAGAGATCAAGCCGACCGTGGCGGACCTGGTCCGGTTACTGCAAATCGAAAAGGAACTGGAAACAGACGAGCCGCGCGAAGTCAGGGTGCGATGGGTAGAATCAGAACCGACGGAATCGTTGACCAAAGAATAGTCTACAGGGCGCTTCCATCACAAAAGGCATTTCACGAATGTAACTCACGGTTCAAAGGTTTTTCCGGGCCGATTGCTTCCGGCAAGAGCCAGGCACTCTGCCAGGAAGCGCTTCGGCTCACTTACTGTAACCAGGGCCGGATGGGCCTGATCGGCGCTCCGACTTATCCAATGTTGAGGGACGCCACGCAGACGACGCTTTTCGAGATCTTAGACAGTCAGGACATTCCGTACGACTACAACAAGGCCGAAAGCATGCTGACCTTGCAAGATACAAGATCGCGGATCATATTCCGGCCCGTGGACGACTTCGAACGGCTGCGCGGCACGAACTTAGCCTGGTTCGGGCTTGATGAACTGACCTATTCGCCGGAGGGCGCATGGTCCCGCCTGGAGGGACGCCTGCGCGACCCGCAAGCCACTACTCTTTGCGGCTTTGCGGTGTGGACACCAAAGGGTTATGACTGGGTTTACCAGAAATTCATCGCCGATACGGTGGCTGGATACACGGCGATCATAGCGAAACCGAACGAAAACCGTTATCTATTGGAAAAAGTCCCAGACTTCTATGAAAGGCTGAAGCACAGCTACGACGAAACGTTTTATCAGCAGGAGGTGCTGGGGCAGTACCTAAGCCTGCAAGGCGGACTTGTGTACAGCGCCTTCAGCCGCCGCGACCATGTACAAAGCCTGCCCGTCAATCCCAACTTTCCGCTGCTCTGGGCCCTCGATTTCAACGTCGACCCGATGTCGTCGGTGGTGGCGCAGATTGTGGGACGGACGATATTCGTGCTGGATGAGATCGCGCTGCGCCACGCCAGCACCCATGAAGCCTGCGAGGAATTTGAGAAGCGTTTCCCCAATCACCTAAGCGGGCTGGTGATCTATGGCGACGCATCCGGCAACACGCAACACACCACAGGCACATCGGACTATCAGATTGTGCGCGACTACTTCCGGATGAACTACGGGGCACGGGTGACTTACAAAGTGCCCAAAGCCAATCCGAGCGTGCGCGAACGAATTATGCTGGCAAACTCCAAATTGCGGACCGCAAGCGGCGAGATCCAAATGCTGGTGGACGTCAAGTGCAAGGAATTGATCAAGGACTTCGAACAGGTATCGTATCAGGCGAACAGCAACGCAATCGATAAGGAGAAAGACCGCCGCAGGACGCACCTTTCGGACGCACTGGGCTATCTGCTATGGCAGGAGTGCAGACCGCAACCGACGGCCGGCGAACACCGGGAACGGCTGATTTGAGGAGCAGATGCTGAACATCGACCGCGAGCACCCTGAGTATGTCGCCAAGAAGGTGATGTGGAAGAAGTATAGGGATCTCTATGCCGGCGGCGAACAGATTCGGGAGCAGGCCTTCGAGTACCTGGTGCGGCGACACAAGGAGCCTAACGACATATATGCCGAGCGGCTAACCCGGGTGTTCTATGAGAATTATATCGGTTCGATCATCGATTGGTACGCCGCGACCCTGATGCGGCGGGAAGGAGCTCTGGTGCTGGACGGCCCCGATGAGGCGGCCAAGGACTTCTACAATCTGTTCGCCGACGACTGTGACTTGAAGGGCACGTCTCTAGCCGAGTTTTTTCGGCAACGGTTCGTGCACACTTTGGTGCACGGGCGCAGTTACATCGTAGTGGACTTTCCCCGAACGTCCGTTTCGGCCAGCAACCGCGCGGAGGAGGACGCCTTAGGCCGTTCGCGCGCATACCTGGTGGATTACTCGCCGGAGGAAGTGATCAATTGGAGCTACGACGATCATGGAGGATTGGAGTGGGCGGTAATCCGAACGTCTTCGCTGCGTAAGTCGGCCGTAACCGAAAACGAATGGACGCGTGAGACTCGATGGATCCATTACGACCGGCAGCGTTATCAAGTCTATCAGCAGCTCAAGGATAAAGAAATACGGCTGATCGATGAAGGGCTGCACGGGTTGGCCGGCCTGAATCGGACGCCGATTTTTCCCATGCGGGTGAGCGAAGGACTCTGGTTGATGAATAAGGCAGCACTGCTGCAGTTAGAGCACTTCAACAAGTCGAATGCACTGAGCTGGGCTTTGACCATGGGCTTATTCGCTTCGCCGGTGATTTATTCGGATCGCGAATGGAACCAGATCGTCGGCGAATCTTATTTTATTCAATTGGCCCCTGGGGACCGTTTCGGGTGGGCCGAGCCGGAAGGCAAAGTGTATCAGATCGCCGCCGATAACCTGGTTCAACTGAAGGACGAGATTTATCGGGTCTGCTATCTGATCGCGCACGCCGCTGGAGCGGACTCCTCGAGCCAGCGCCAATCGGGTGCCAGTAAGCAGCGGGACTTCAGCATCACGCAAGAGGTGCTGCGGGCGTACGGCGACGCGGTGAAGGAGACGATGCGTCAGGTCCTCAGAGCCATCGGGGCTGCACGACAGGATAACATTTCGATCGATGTCTCCGGATTGGATGAGTTCGACATCGCGGACTTTAGCAACGAATTAGACGATGCCCAAAAGCTGCTCAGTCTGGGGATCCAGTCGGAGACGCTGAAGAAACAGGTGTTCAAGAAACTAGCCTTCAAGTTTTTGGCGGATGTGCGGCAGGAGATCAAGACCCAGATAGCGCAGGAGATTGACGCACAGAGTTAGGCGGTCAGGGGCGATCTGGTAAGGGGACGGTTATGGAAGAGACAGACGTACAAGCGATCGTAAAACAGACAATTCAGGAAGTTCTGGAGGAGCAGCAGGCCAAGAGTGAGCCCGCTTACAAGACCGAACTTATCGAAGAGCGCAGGCGCCGCGAGCAACTGGAACGGCGGCTGGGCGAGGTGGAAGAAGAAAGCAAACGCAGCCGGCAGGTGGCGGAACAGGCGGAAAGAAGCGCAACCATTCGGGCGGAGCTACAGCGGCTCGGCGTGGCCAAGGTAGACTTGGCGTACCGCGCGGTGCAGGACGGTGTGTTCCGCGCGGAAGACGGCCGCCTATTGGGGCACGGGGATGCGGGCGAAGTACCGCTGAAAGAGTATTTGAGCAACTTCGTGAGCGAGAACCCCGAGTTTCTGCCGGCGCGAATCGCCGGCGGCTCGGGAATCACCGCTGCGCATAAGGCGCCGCGCGAGAGTTCCGAAAGCGTGAACATCGAGGGCATCCGGCCAGGAATGAGCTCCGACGAAATGGAACGGGTGCGGAAGGAAATTCTGCGCGTCGCCGGGCAGAACTTGCGCGGCATTTAGGTACGACAGGCAAGTATGCCTGATTTCAAAAAGAGAGGCGAAACTGCCTGCTCAACTTAGGAGAACTAAATGGGGGCAATTACATCAGCTAATGTGGCCAGCGCGATCGTGAAGCTGGTGGCGGCAGACGCTCTGCCCGCCTTGGTCGGGAACCTGGTCATGGGTAACCTGGTCAACCGCGATTACGAACCTGTATTGGCGCAGGCGGGGGACACGGTAAATATCCCGATTCCTCCGGTGCTGGTCGCCAACAACATAGCAGAAGGCGGTCAAGTCATGGCGCAGAACCCGAGCCTGGGGAACGCGCAAATCGTGCTAAACACGCACGCTGAAGCGACCTTCCAGATTCCCGATGTGACCAAGGTGTTAGCGGTACCCGACTTACTAAGGGTCTATATGCAACCGGCGGTAGTGGCTATCGCCGAGAGCATCGAGCTCAGCCTGCTGAACCTGTATGCGGGACTTACGGCGAACACGCCTGTGGGCACGCCGGGGACGCCTATAGTGGAAGCCGTGATCGACCAGGCAGAAAGCGAGCTGTTCACGGCGAAGGTGCCGCCGTCCGAGTCAAAATACCTGATTGTGGATGCGGCGACATATTCGCAGTTGCGGCAGATCGAACGCTTCAGCGAATATGAGACAGCCGGCCAAGCCGGGTTACGGGCTTTGATTGAGGGCACTGTAGGCAAGATTAAAGACTTCTTCGTGATGCGCTCGCAATACGTTGCGTATACGGGTAGCTCGCCGATGACGACCCACAACATCGCGTTTACGAAGCCAGCCATCGGCCTCGTCATCCGAAGACTGCCACAGCCGCTTTACGGGACTGGTGCCGTTGCGCACTATGCGGAGATGGGTAACTTCGGCATGCGCGTGATAATGAGTTATCAGCCCAATACGCTCGCGCAGCAATTCACGGTGGACGTTCTTTACGGTTGCGCTGTGATTCGCAACAGCTTCGGCGTGCAGGTGAATTCCTAGCGGCACACGCGTCATGTGGGGCAGTCCTTCGGCCTGCGCGGATCGCTCGATAAGGCGGCCTGCGAGGCCGGGCCCACAGGCCACTCCGGCATGGCGCCTGCCCCACGGGTCAGCCCAAGAATTTATTCGATTGCGAAGATGAGGCAACTATGGACTTACAGGTTTACTACAAGAAAATTCGGGCGCTGGAAGACAGCCTGACAGATCCGTCAATCGTGGTGGTCAGCCTCGAAACGCCGGATGGCGGACGGCCGGGCGTACGTACCGAAGTTCCCCGGCGAACCGCGGCCAAGATGATCGTAGAAGGCAGCGCCCGGCTGGCAACGCCCGAGGAAATGCGCGACTTCCAGGAGCAGAAAGTAGAGGCGAAACGCCTGGCGGACCAGCTGACGGCGGCATCACGAATGCAGTTCGCCGTCATTTCACCTAGTGAGCTGCGCAAGCTGAAGGCCGGTGCGCTGTCCGGTAAGGATTAGGCGAGCGATGGCGCTTTTTACGGATGGCATATCGACGATCCAGGACCTGATGGGGCAGGATTCCTCCGTGCTGACCACCTCGCAAACGGAAAACATCGACCTCAGTGTGAAATTAGCATTAGCGCAAGAAGGGCTGGGAATCGAACTTACAACGCTCCTGCAGCGAAGCAATACATACGACTGGCAGTTCTGGCTCCAACCAGAGCCGCAATTGAACAACATTGTGGTTACGCCACCTTTGCAGCTCTGGCACGTCTTCCTGACGCTGATGCTGGTCTATCAGGATGCGTACTTCAACCAGCTGAACGACCGTTACAAAGGCAAGCGTGATCAATTTCAACAGTCGGCGAAATGGGCCATGGATAAGCTGATTCAGACCGGGTTGGGCGTTGTCGCCGAACCTATTCCACAGGCGGCTCCGCCTCAACTGACACCCATTGCCGGCGGTCAGCCGGCGATGACCTACTCTGTGAGTGTATCGTGGCTGAACCAGGAAAACGAGGAAGGGCAGGCCAGTAATCCAAGTATACTCACCGTAGCAGCCGGGAATACACTCGTGGCACAGCCGGTCAACCAGCCGGCCAACACAACCGCATGGAATGTTTATGTAGGTTTGTCGCCCACGGCCATGGCGCTGCAGAACACAGTGCCGCTGGCATTAGATCAGGTCTGGGTGCAAGCAGGCCCGGTATCCACGTTGGGACCGCCGCCGGGCACGGGCCAGCCGCCGGATTACCTGCGCGCTTTGCCGCGGGTTATACAGAGGGGTTAGAGAATGGCGTGGGTCGGCAGCACAGTTACCGCACAAGTGGTTACTCTCCTCAACGCACCGCAGGGCCTGAACGCCTGTGTATCTACGCTGGCCGAAGCCGTCAATCTAACTCTTACGCAGCTCGGGCAGAATCAAATACTGGCGCAGAACGTATCAATCGAACTCGCGGAGCGCAGCGTGGACGTACAGTATCCGGCGGTCAATGTTTACTGCGAGAAGATTGTTAACCAGCTTAAGGAAAAGTTCCGGAACTTTTCTGGTAAAGCTGTTATGGCGATTGAGGTTCGGGTTTCACAGGACAGACTCGGGGGAATCGAAGATCAACTGCAAGTGTACGTTGACGGTGTGACCCAGGTGCTCGACCAGAGCCGCGGCGACTGGGGCGAAGGAATGTACTTTGCGGGGTGCTACGAAGCGGCTTTAGGGCCTGTGAAGCATGGCGGCCAAAACTTCATACAAGTAGGTAAGGTTACTTTTGAAGTAGGAGTGAGTGATTAGTGCTATGGCCTCGTACGTATTATCCATTGCCAATCGTTTCTATACCGGTTTGGAAGGCAGCTACGGCCAAACGCCGGCGATTACGGCGCAAAACCGGTTTCCCGCTGTGAAGTTGACGGCCAAGAACCAGTTGGAGAAAGCAGACCGGCGGGACAAGACCGGCAGCCGAACTTTCGCAGGGATTCCCGCAGGGCTGCGGCGCAACACCACTTTCGATCTGACAACTTACATGACGAGCTGGGCTGGACAGAGCTCGGGTCCGTCCTATGGTCCGCTTTTTCAGGCCAGCTTGGGCGCCGCTCCGCTGATGTACCCGGGAGGGGCAGCCGCCGCGGGCTCGAGCGGCGCGTCGCTAATCTTCGCGGCGCCGCATGGGCTCGTGGCGGCCCAAGCTGTATCGTGTAACGGCGAGATCCGGTTCGTTGCGTCCATTGCGAATTCCACGGCCGTGCAACTGAATGCACCATTCTCCAGCGCTCCCAGCCCGGGCACCGAGATTGCTCCCACGCTTTCCTATTTTCCGGCCACGGAATTGCCCAGCGTCAGCATTTTCGATTACTGGGATCCTAGCACGGCGCTGCAGCGGGTACTTTGCGGGGTTGCGGTAAACCAAATGACCATAAAAATAAACGGCGACTTTCACCAGTTTGAGTTTGCGGGGCTGGCGCAGGACCTGATCGACAGTTCCAGTTTTACATCTGGAATGGGCCAGCTTAGTAACTTCCCCGCGGAGCCGGCCATTGGCGCCTTCAACTATTCGATCGTGCCCGGTAACATGGGTGAGGCCTGGATCGGCAACACGCCAAACCAGTTCTACACAATCACGACTGGAACTTTCGAACTGGACAATGGATTGGACATGCGGTCGAAAGAGTTCGGCAGCAACCTTCCCTTGGCGATCGCCCCCGGGCCGCGATCGGTAACGGCGGACTTCAGCCTGTACGAACTCAATGACGCCGCTACCCAAGGCCTGTACCAGGCGGCGCGGCAGCAGTCGCCGGTTAGTGTAATGTTCCAACTTGGCCAACAGGCCGGCCAGGTTATGGGGGTGTATATGACCAGTGTGGTGCCGGTTGTGCCTGAGTTCGACGACAGCGACAACCGCTTGCAATGGAAGTTCCAGGGCTCGAAGGCGCAGGGTACGGCTAACAACGAAATCGTGGTTGCGTTTGGATAGAGTGAGCAGAGTAGCCTGATGGAGTATACAAGCTTCGAGATTGTCAAATCCAGTGTGGCGCCCGGAGTAAGCTATACCGTGGCGAAGATCTCGTTTGGGCGGCGGGTGGAATTGACTCGTCGCATCCGGGAACTGGCGGCCAGGAAAGAATTCCTGGAAGCGGGTGAGCATCCAAACGAGAAAATGGACGCCGCGCTGCTCGCCTCGGAGATCGACCGGATCTACCTGCTCTGGGGGTTACGGGAGGTCGCGGGTCTGGATTTGGATGGGCAGCCCGCCAGTCCGGAGTCACTTGCCGAAAGCGGGCCTGAGGAGCTGTTCCGTGAAGCCTTGGCGGCCGTCAAGCATCAGTGTGGGTTGTCGGAAGCCGAAAGAAAAAACTGATCGTCGCACTCCACTTTCAATTCTCCAACCAGGCTGGCTGGGAGTGCGCTGCCTGCCGCAAAGCCGGCCTGGAAATCAAACGACGTTGTGGCTGGATACCTCACGCTTTGGAGTCACCCGCACGTGTGGTGTGGGCCAGTGGCCATACGGCGGTCACCATCTGTCCGAAATCCTACATCTCGGCACAAAGCATGGCATGGCTTGAAGAGTATCTGGTCCGGCGTAAGTTGGAGCAGAAGGGAATTGAGGGCCTGGGAGCGCGCGAAGTGGAAGCTTTTGTGATTCTGGAGCACGAACTGGCAGCCGCAAACAGAGGGGCAGCCACCGCCGGTCCGCGCGGCGGTTCCAGCCCAAGGGGACGAAATGCCTAGCGCGTCGCAACAGACTCTGCTGACTGCCTTCAACCAAGCGGCGGGGAGTCGTTCGGGGGCACCGGCGTCGACAGCCGATCAGGGGCTGACTGATGCGCTGACCGAAGCCACGCAAGTAATGGACGCCCAGACGCAGGCGACCTCTGCGAATACTGACGCCGTGGCACAAAACAGTCAGACACGAAGTTCCAGCAGCAGCGGCGGGGGCGTCACGGACGTACTCAACACAGCCAGTCAGATTCTCGGCGGTGGTCTCAGTCTGATGCCCATCGTTTCGTTGTTCACCAGCCTGTTTGGCGGAGGGGAGTCTCAACAAACGCCACTCGTGCCGTATTCACTCCCGCCATCACTAAACTTGCAGTCGACCACGAGCAATCAAAATGTATCCTGGGGAGAAAACGGCTTGCCCCGCTCCGTCCCAAGTGGCGGCGGCTCGAACGGAGGGCAGCAGATCACCGTCCAGGTGCAAGCGATGGACAGCCAGTCGTTTCTCGATCATAGTGACGATATCGCCCAGGCCGTACGGCAGGCGATGTTGAACATGAATTCGATCAACGACGTTATTACCAACCTCTGACGCCATGTTTCCGACGCTCAAGACCGGCGCCGTGATGCAGTATCCGGCGAAAAGAACGCTGCAGTTTAGTACTGACATAATCCGCTTTCTGGACGGGACGGAGCAGCGGTTCCGCGATGATCCTTCCGTTCTCCATCAATGGACGATTCAACTTGAACTGCTGGACGAGACGGAGCTTGCTGCGATTGATCAGTTCTTTGAGACGAACCAAGGCAGATTTGAAAGCTTCTCCTTTACCGACCCATGGGACGGAACCGTCTACCCGAACTGCAGTCTGGCAAAGGACACTTTCGCGTTTCAACTGAGCGGTGAAATGAGGGGTAACACGACACTTATGGTTTGCGAGAACAGGACCTAAGATGATTTACTTTCCGCAACTCGCATCCGGTGCCACCGGTCAGTTCCCGATCACCTGGCAGCGTTCAGCCAGGACGGTTGTCAATCAGAGCTGCCAAGGCTATCAAGTTAAATTGGCCGATCCAGGCGCCGCTATCACGGAATGGCACCTCTCATTCACGGAAATCAGCGACCAGGAGCTGGCCGCGCTGGAAGCTCTGTTTCGGGCAGTGGAGGGGAGTCTGACGCCGTTCACTTTTCTGGATCCGGCCGCTAACCTGCTGGCGTGGAGTGGACAACAGAACCAACCCGTGTGGCAGGCTGATCCATTACTGATGTTGACCGGTGGTGTAGCCGATCCGATGGGTGGCACATCCGCATATCAACTTAGCAACCCGACAGGCGCGACCTTGATGCTCCAGCAATCGATCAACGCACCAGCGTCCCTTGACTACTGCCTGAGTCTCTATGCGTCCAGCGGCCAGAGCCCGCGCGTGTGGCTGGTGCGCGGTTCGGCCAGCGAGGTGCTATCAGTCGGCCCGCTGTGGACCCGGCTGACGTCCGCTGGGCAATTGCCGGACACTGCCGATTCGATTAGCTTCGGAATCGCGCTTGACCCCGGTGCCGCGGTGAATATCTTCGGATTCCAGGTGGAAGCGCAGATCGCGGCGTCACTGTACAAGCAAACGGCAGAGACCGGCGGCATTTACCCAAATGCCAGGTTTCGCGACGACACGTTCACCATCACCGCAATCGGACCGGGCCGCTACTCCTGCGAGTTGGATATCGTCAATGTTGAGTATCTATGATCTCAAAGAGTTGGCGGTCACGGATACGCCGCTCCTGCTGTTCCAGTGCGTGTTACAGAATGGGCGCACGGAATACTGGAGCACACACCAAGTAACCTACTGCGGCAATACTTATGCCGCGCGGGTAATGAAACACAATCTGTTCTCGATCCAGACATCATCCGATCAGGGCGTGGACGCGATTCCGCGCGTATCGGTGTCGATGGCCAATGCCGATTCCTACTTTTCGGAACTGGAACGCGAGGTCGGCTGGAAGGGCGCCACCTTGACCGTGACCTTCCTGTTTTATAACCTGCTTCAGGGTGCAGCCACCTCGGACGCGGCGGTGCTGTTTCAGGGCATCGTGAATCCCCCGGACCAGAGCACTGAGTCGTTATTCCAGCTCTCCGCCGTGAACTGGATGAACATGCAGAGCGTGTTATTACCGCCCGTCCGGATCCAACGGCGCTGTCCCTGGCTCTTTCCAACTAATCCGCAGCAGAGGCAGCAGGCAGTCAGCGGCGGCAGCAGCGGCCAGTACTCGCTATTCTACCCTTGCGGCTATTCACCCGATCAGACCGGTGGCGTCGGTGCTATGGTAGGCGGCGTTCCGTATACGTCGTGTTCATACACGCGCACGGATTGCGAAGCTCGCGGCATGTTCTCCGGGCCGATGCGTTTCGGCGGACTGGAGTTTGTGCCGTCGTCTATTCAGGTGCGAAGTTACGGCGGTGGTTGGCAGTACGCCCCGGTGGACGACAATCTCGCAATCTATAATGACTTTGTCCCCTTGTTATACGGCACGGCATGGTACTATCCGCCGATTGTATTTACCAGAAACGACGGTAACCTGACGCACATGGAAGTGCTGCTGGGTATGGGTCCGATCCAGGACGTGCAAAAGGTATTAGTGAACCAAATAGAGATTGCGGTGGGGCAATCCGGTCAGAACATGACATCCACCGGCTGGTACAACGTGATCAGCCTGGGTGGACGGAACGGAGCTTTCAACCCGGATTTCAAAGATGCAGCAGGTAATCCGGCGGGCGACCCATACGGCAGTATGGCATACATGTCAGTTGTCGTTCCGAACCAGATCAGCAACGGCCAGTCTCTGCCGACCGTGCAGGTCCTGGCGGACGGGTTACAGCTGCCTATTTATGGTTCGGACGGTACCTACCAGAACACGGAGTTCACCGCGAATCCCGTGTGGATCCTCCTAGATATTCTGCAACGGAGCGGGTGGGGTACCGATAATATCGATCTCACCACGTTTGCGGCGGCGGCGGCATATTGCGATCAACAGATCCAGACACAAGACCTGAACGGGAACGCGATCATGATTCCCCGCTTTCAATGCAATCTATGTTTACAGAGCCGGCGCAATGCCGCGGATACGATCCGTGGAATCCGTAACGCGTCCAGGCTGCTATTCACTTACAGCATGAGCGGGCTGCTGCAGTTGCAAGTGGAAAACTCGATTGCGCTGCAGCAACCGACCCAGCCGGCCTGGAGCAACAGCACGGAACCGCTCAATGGCGGGTGGCCGGCATATGAGTTCAGTGACGGCTCCACGGGCACGGCAAACATTTTGCGCAAGAGCAACGGCGAGCCCAGCGTTCAGGTGTCTTCACGTAGTATCGCGGACACGCCGAACCAGGTGACCATCGAGTTTCAGGACGCGTTCAACGCCTATCAGCAGGACAGTCTGCTTACGGTCGACGTAAATGATGTTCAACTCACGGGTCAGGTGATTAGTACGGCGCTCATGGCGCTGGGACTTCCGAATTACGATCAGGCCGCGCGCATTTCTCAGTTTACCCTGGACAAAGCCGTCGGCGGGAACACTTATATTGCGTTTCAAACCAGCGTCAAGGCGCTGGGCCTGCGGCCAGGCGACATCATCACCGTCACATACCTCAAAGAAGGATTCGAACGCCAGGCCTTCCGTATTACCAAAATCGCGCCGGGCGCCAATTACCGAATCACTACCATCACGGCGCAGATAGAAGACGACGATTGGTACCTGGATACAAACGGCCAGATACCGGGAGGAACTGGCTCAGGTCTGCAGCCCAACTCGGGAATCGCCGTCCCGCGTCCCCTGTTGGGCAATATTATCGATTCCAGCGGTAATCCGGAGTATCAGATTACGGAGAGTTCCAGTAATGAGAGCGACGGCGGGACAACCGAAGACTTGACGGTGGGTTTTTTCGTACCGCCAACCACGGTGCCCGGCGGGCCCGGTATTCCACTTGTCAGTCTGGCGGCTACGATCGCGGCGGTGGGCGGCACGCTGGCGGGTAACCAGATACTGTACTACGCGGTAAGCGCTCTCGACTCGGCTGGAAACGAAAGCACTATGTCCTTTATGATACTTGCCAGCATTCCTTCGGGAACGGATACCAACAGTGTCACTCTCACGGGCTTAAGTTTCGATACCAAAACAGTAAGTTACAACGTTTACCGGGGGCCAAATCCACAACAGTTGAGACGCATCGCTTCCAGTCAGGCGCTGAGCACGACCTTCACCGATACGGGACTTCCGGATCAGGTCTGGGCCCCGCCAGACCCGAACTTCGACCACGCGAACTTTTATTGGCGGACGGAACTGCAGCCCCCCTACGCCGCGACTATCGCGACCGCCACCACGGTCGGCAACAGCACAGCCGAGATGGGCAATGTCACTTACAACGGAATGACCGTGCGCATTCTCAGCGGCACGGGCGCGGACCAGGAGTACCCGATCGTGTCGAACACCGCGACTACTTTGACGGTGGCACAAGCGTGGGGTGTGCAACCCGATTCCACCAGCCAGTTCGTCGTGGCGGAAGCTGCCTGGCATTTCGCGGCTACCTCCAAGACCAGCCCGGTTGAGTTCGCGATTCCAAACGAGACGGGCGTCACGCTCCACGTGCAAGGCAGGGGGGCGAACGTGAACAATTTGGAAGGGCCGCCCCTGTTATCGACCTTGACCCGCTGGACCATAGGCGGCGGTGGCTCTGGCGACACGGCGCCTCCCCCCTTGCCGGCGTTCGGCCTGGGCACATCGGTCCTGCAAAAGGGTACCGTGCAACTGAGTGGTGTAGCCTTTCCGACGCTTACTAACACTTACACTGTGACCGCCGGCACTCTCACGATATATTACTGGAACGAACTCAGCGGAGCTACTCCCTTCACGCTGTCAGCGGCGATGGCGGCAACCGACACGACGGTGAACCTGACTCCGGCAGGTACGGCCACGGCGAAGTCGTTCGTTCAAATTGAGGAAGAAGTCATGCAGGTGACCGGAATTATCGGCAATGGACTCGAGTATCAGGTGACGCGTGGCATGCACGGCACGACTGCGGTATCGCATGCCGCGCAGATCCCGGTTTATCAGCTATCGAGCACCGTCGTTGTCGTTCCATTCCCCCTCGATTTCTTTGGTAGTCCACTGAGCGGCAATTGGAGCTATCCGATTTCACTGCCAAACAGCAAGGTAGCCAGTGCGGAGCTGTTCGTCACAAACTCGAGGGGAAACAGCCAGACTAATGCGATCAATCTGACCCAGTCGGTGGATTATGGCTTGCGCACACTGTCCGGCGGACAATACTCCTTCCAGGTGCAGGGATTCCTGGCCGTGGACAGCAACCCTGCCCCTAATGTAATTGTGGAAGCGGCGCATGCCGTCGAAGACGTCTACGCGATAGTGAAGCAGGCGCCTGTCGGAGGGCCGATTCAAATCTCTCTGAGCCAGAACGGATCGCCATATTGTACTCTCACAATTCCCGATGGAGCCACCGTTTCGCCCAGCGTCGACGGGTTCGGCATGCCGCTGACGGCGCAGGCACAACTGAGCATTGCGATCACGGGAGTGGGACAAACCAGCCCTGGCTCGGACCTCACGGTCATCCTGCGGCTGTGACCGGGACCGGCCCACCGCTATGACGTTACTTCAGAAGCTTACTCCCAATCAAGACCTGCAGTGCTATTTCTATCAGCCTTCGTCCATAGCAGCGTTAAGTGCGACGAGTGCTACAGGTTTCACCGTGTCAGGCTCCTGGCGCACCCAGTCGGACTGGGTAGTCATCGAATGGAATCGAGACAATGTTTTTGAGCATCCGGTATTCCGCAACCTGCCGGACAGCGATCTCAGCGGGCTGCAGCTTTCTTACCAGGAGGCTCGCACAAACTGCATTCCGCTCGACTCGTCACTGTATCCGACCGTCGACTGGCCGTACCTGCGTGTGTGGGCGGATCCCGGAACCGGCGAACAGGTGTACAGGATTCCGTTGTTTGCGAACGCCGCCGCAGCCGTCGGAAGCTATACACCCGCATCGGCGACTTTCGAGTTACAAGGCGCCCCAACCGGTGGAGACTATATCGAACTGGCATGGGATGAAGAACACTACACATATCAACTCTACGGCGCGGATACTCTGCAGTCGGCGGTAGCCGCACTGGCTAACAGCATCAACACGTTTTCGCAAACGATGCTGGCGTCGCCAAACGGCGCCACTATCACGTTGACCCTGACCAACTCCAATACCGGGACGAACGGCAACCGGATCGGTGTGTATGGGAATACATATAGCGCGCCGCCTAACTCACCTACGGAGAGTTGGCAGCCCGGATGGCAGGTCCTTAGCGGCGGCACATCGCCAAGTCAATGGCTTATCAATCTGGACTTCAGCTCGATTAGCGGATTGGATCACACCGGCGCCACAGTCCCCGTGCCTATGAATGCGGTCCGCAAGATGCGGTGGACGTGGGCTGCCGACCTGCAAGCAGGCGACTTCGTGCGTAGCGAGTTTGCGGTTACCGTATCGAATTGGAATGTTAACGGATCGAACCGTAACTACCAGGTGGCGGGCGTAGGAAGCTGGCGCGTTGAGGACGACGATACCTCCATCGCCTACACTCGTCAATGGGCCAGCGCTATTGGTAACTATTCAGGCGGATCGATCAGTTATGCAAACGTACCAGGTGCGAGTGTCAGCCATACATACAAATCGCCGCAAGATCATATCCTAAATCTGGGGACGCGCCGCTTTCCTACTGCGGCACAGGTGACCGTGCAGTTGGACCAAAATCCAGCGCAAGTGTTGAACCTGGCGCTGGCAGGCGAAGATGTTTTGGTGCGGTGGGCACTGGGAACGATGTCGGGTGGGGTCGAGCACACCGTCACCGTTACGCATACGGGAAGCCAAGGCGCCACGTTTTATTTCGATTTTTTGGAAATTGCCATTCCGACCACCAACCTTCCTGTATTTGCCACGGATTCGCAAACGACTTTGGCGACTGACTGGGACACCTTGAACTCGCAGGCCCTGGCCCCGGAGCGGACCGCGTGGCAGATCCAATCACTCGGATTTACGGGCAGGGCCAATCACTATGCCGGTGCGCTGTGGTTCTACGAACTGACCTGCACCGGGCAACAATACGCAACGGGAACGATTACGTTTTCAGGCACGTCGTCGTTTGGAGCGATTACCCAGATCGCACTGGGGCCCACTAACTTCACGCACCTGAACCTGATAGGCGACACGCCGGCCAGCCTGGCGCAGGCCTTCGCGCTGTTGATCAACGAAGGCGCCACGGGCGTGTGGGCGCAGGCCGATGCCGGAGTGCTCACGATCACCGCCCGCGTGATGGGCAGTGCGGGCAACGGACTGACTCTTAGGGCGGACGTCGGCACGGGTGCGGCTTTACAAGCGCAGACCAGCGGCGCGCTGGCGGGGGGCGTAGACGGCACATGGCTCACCGATCTCACCGCTACGCCTGCCATAAACCGGGCCGCCCGGGACTGGAGCCAGAGCTTCTTCATGGCGCTCGATAGCTACGGCATCGTGGTGACGGTTTCATTCAGCACCGAGCTGGGAAACGGCGATCCGTCAACTGCGGCCGGCATTGCGCAGCGTTATCCGGACGGCAGCCCGTGTATGGTGAACACACCGGCCTTACAGACGAACTTCTCGCCTACCAGTCTGGCCTACTGGCAGCAAGTCTACCTCGAAATGGCGAACCTGATGTCGGCAGCCGGCGTGACACCATATCTGCAGTTCGGTGAGATTCAGTGGTGGTACTTCTGCCCGCCCGTTAATCCGGCTGATAATAACTGGACCCCGATCGCCAATGGAGGCATGCCCTTTTACGATGCCTATACGGCGGCTACGTTCGAATCTCAATATGGGCGGCCGATGCACGTATTTACCGACCCCAGCAACAGCCCCGCCGCATATCCGGACGAATCGGCTTTCCTGCCTGGTCTGATCGGCCAGCATACCGCTGCCATTATGGCATTCGTGCGGCAAACCTACCCGAACGCGAAATTTGAAGTGCTGTACCCGCCGGACACAAACAACGCTCCTCTAACTGGTGTGATTAACTTGCCCACGCAGTGGTCCCCAACTAACCTGAATTGTTTCAAGACCGAAAACTTCACTTATACGGGTAATTGCAATTTAAATGCGGCACAAACCTCGATCGACCTGCCGATGCAGCTGGGCTTTGCCCCCGCGAATAGCGCGCACCTGGTGGGCATAGGAAATTACATGACGCCTTGGCAGAAAGAAATACGCACCGCGGAGGGACTTAGCGTGGAATCAGTAGTGCTCTTCGCACTGGACCAATGCTGTCTGATTGGTTATGGCTTGCCATTGCCCCCTTCACCCGGCCAAGGCCTGTTTATGGGTGGCTGAGCGCCGGCCCACCATTAAATGTTTCCCTTTAGGCCCAGTGCATCGGCGCGATCCTGCATGGCCTTCACACAGAAGGCGACATGCTCGTCAAGTTCCACACCTAATTCCCGCGCGCCATTCGTAATGTCGTCACGACTGACAGACCGCGCAAACGCCTTGTCCTTCATCTTCTTTCTAACTGAGGGCGCATCCACTTCGAAGACACTACGGTGCGGTTTCACGTAAGATACAGCGGTGATGAAGCCCGCTAATTCATCGCAAGCGAAGAGTGTCTTTTCCAGTTGTGACACACGTGGAACGCCGGTAAAATCGGCATGGGAGAGGATGGCGCGGCGGATTTCCTCGCTCACGCCGCGTTCCGCCAGGATAGGTTCTCCCTTGATGGGGTGGTCCGGAAGCTCAGGGTGAATCTCCCAGTCGAAATCGTGCAGCAGCGCGGTGACAGACCATTGCTCCTCGTCCGCGCCGAATCTGCGGGCATACGCCGTAACACACGCTTCCACCGCCAACGCGTGTTTACGCAAGTTTTCCGATTTCGTGAATTCGTGCAGAATGTCCAACGCCTGTTGCCGGTTCATTCCCACTATGATAAGCCGGCGCGGCAAGCCTGCGCGCAACCGCGCACCATGTGATAACACAGACAGTGGAGTCTGAATGCATATGACGCTCACGCATCGTACCTCCGGGCTGCTACTCTTCGCGCTGGTTACTGCGGCCCTTTGGGCGCAGCCGGCCCCCGCCCCCAATCAGCCTGCATCGTTGAAAGGGTTAGGCGAGGATTCCACATTTCTCCTGTACCTGAACGAGGACAAGGTCGGCACGATTAAAGTGAAATGGCTGCCGGCGGGGACTTACTTGAACGAGGCCACCATCGCCATGGCCGGCCAGAGCACGACTATGACAACTTCGATCGCGGTAGACGCGGACGGGCTATGGAACCAGATCGCCTTCACCGCGCCGACTGGGACGACCACCTGTGTGCGCGAGGGCGCCACCGCGCGCCGCACGTTGAAAGAGAAGACCACAACGTTCGATGTGAAGCCCGGCGCACGCCTGTTCGACAACTATGGGCCTACGCTGATGAGTCAGGCCGTGCGCCTTTACGACCGCGGGAAGGGCGGCAAGCAGTCCTTCCCGGTGATTATCCTGCCCGGCGTGGCGATGGATGCGTCGCTCGAATTCAAGGACCAGGTAGAGAGCAGCGTGGCGGGTAAGGATCTGACATTCTTCCGCTATACTTACTCGCTAACCGGCATCGATATCATCCTATGGGCGGACGCGGACGGACGGCTCTACCTCGGTGAGGTGCCCTCCCAACATGCCGCCTACGTTCGCGAGGGATACGAGGTGCTGCGCAAAGAGCCGGTCTCTGATCCCTTGATCTCCCAGCCGAAGTTCGATGTGAGTGTCATGCCGGCCACCATGGTCCCAATGCGCGATGGCGTGAAACTTGCCACAGACATCTACCTGCCGCGGACCGCGGACAAGGTGCCGGTGATTCTGATCCGTACGCCTTACAAAAAAGAGATGGGTGAGATGCAGGCACGCTATTACACGCGCCGTGGCTACGCGGTGGCTATTCAGGATTGCCGCGGCCGCTTCGGATCTGAAGGCGTGTGGGAGCCGTTCATTAACGAGCCGAAGGATGGCTACGACGCCATCGAGTGGCTCGCCGCGCAGCCTTGGTCCAACGGGAAGATCGGTATGATCGGCGGTTCCTACGTGGGGTGGGTGCAGTGGTGGGCGGCCAGCGAGCGCCCGCCTCATCTGGTCACAATCATTCCGAACGTCTCGCCGCCCGATCCCTTCTATAACATTCCCTACGAACACGGCGCGTTCTTCATCTTTGGCGCCATATGGTGGGCGGATATCCTGGAATCCAAAGCCACCGGCGACTTGTCCGGCGTGGCCCTGAGTAAGATAGGCGACAAGAAGTACGGCCGGATGCTGCATGCCTTGCCCGTCATCGACCTGGATAAAGCGGTGCTGGGCAAGGAGAATCCGTATTGGCGCAAGTGGATCGAACACCCCGTTGATGATGCGTGGTGGGCGCCGGCCGACTTCCTCCACAAGCTGAAAGAGGTGAATATTCCGGCGTTTCACCAGTCGGGCTGGTTCGACGGCGACGGCATCGGCACCAAGCTCAATTACCTGCAGATGAAAGAGTACGGACACGCGAACCAGAAACTGACCATCGGTCCGTGGGGCCATACAGACACCGCATCCCGCAAGCTCGGCGATCACGATTTCGGACCGCAGGCCATCATCGATCTGCAGCGGGACTATTTGCGCTGGTTCGACTATTGGCTGAAAGGCGTCGAGAACGGAATTACTAAGGAGCCGTTAGTCAATATATATGTAATGGGCACGAACCAGTGGCTGCACGGCGACACTTATCCGCTGCCTGTTACTAAGTTCACGAAGTTATATTTTTCCGGAGCGGGTAAGGCGAATACGTCGCAGGGTGATGGGCGCCTCACCTTCGACGAACCGCCTGCGGGCACGCCGCCGGACAAGTATATTTATGACCCTGGCGACCCAACGCCCGATCCCGATTTTTACGAAACTACCGAAGAGCAGGATAAACAGGTCAGATCGGCGGACGAGAAGAAGAAGGACGCCGAGGTGCATCACGAGCAGGTTACCGCCGGCCGTCCCGATATCCTGGTCTACCAGACGGAACTACTCAAAGAACCATTGACCTTTGCCGGCCCCGTTTCGGCTACTATTTACGCGTCTTCCTCTGCGCGCGATACTGACTGGTTTGTCAGCCTGGTCGAAATCGAGAAGGATGGCAAGACGTTTTCGCTCGCCTCGGGCAAGCTGCGGGCGCGCTTCCGCAACAGCGTGCATTCGCCGGAGCTGCTCACTCCTGGCGAGATCTACGAGTACCAGCTCGACCTGTGGCAGACTGGCATTACCGTCCCGGCTGGTGATCGCCTGCGGGTGGAAGTGGCCTCCGCCGTCTTCCCAATGTTTTCCCGGAACCTGAATACAGGAGGACATAGTGAGACGGAGACGAAGTTCGTGTCCGCGCGCCAGGTGGTTTATCATGACCAGCAACACCCCTCCCATGTGCTGCTGCCTGTCATTCCGGCGGAGGAGTTGAAGAAGTAAGCGGGTCGCGGCGGCCATTGTGCGGAAAAACCCATGGCGCGACCAGGAGTGGGCGATCGGCGGAGACAACTTCGCAATTCACTTGAAACAATTTCACAACCTGCCGCACACTAGATACCAGCAGGTGACAGACCGAGTTGGAAGAGCGCCGTCCTCGCAAGCATCGTAACCGCCGGCGTTCGTGTCACCATCACAACAAAAGGAGCAACTAATGACAGAACATAAGAATCGCGTAGCCCTTCCCGGCAGCGAGCGCTCCGCTCGACGGGGAGCCCGGGCCGTGGGCGCGCCCGATCCAAACGAACAAATCAGGATCAGTGTGATCTTGCGGCCGCGCAAATCCATGCAGAGTCTGACGACGGCCCGGGAACTGACCGCCACCCCACCCCACCAGCGCAAGTACATGACGCGCGAGCAGTTCGCCGCCACCTACGGCGCCAACCCCGGGGACGTCGCCCTGGTCGAAGCGTTCGCCCACCAGCATCAGCTAACCGTTATGGAAGTCAGCCAGCCCCGGCGCACCGTGGTCCTTTCCGGAACCATCGGCGCATTAAGCGCGGCGTTCGGCGTGTACCTCGCCAACTACGAACATCCGGAGGGGAACTTCCGCGGCCGCACTGGCCCCATCTTCATCCCGGCGGACCTCGTGGGTATCGTGCAGGGCGTCTTCGGCTTCGATAACCGCCCGCAAGCCAGGCCGCATTTCCGCAGCGGCAAGCGTCGCAAAACGGCTGCCCCGTCCGGCAACACTCCGCTACAGATAGCGCAGCTCTACAATTTCCCCACCCCGCAGAATGGGAACGGGGAAACCATAGGAATCCTGGAGTTCGGCGGCGGTTACAACACCAACGACCTGAACACCTACTTCGGGCAGTTGGGAATCACGACGCCGTCTGTCACGGCTATGTCCGTGGACGGCGCGACCAACCAGCCAACTCCCGGCCAGGATAGCCCCGATACGGAGGTTATGCTGGATATCGAAGTGGCCGGCGCGGTCGCGCCCGGCGCCAACATCGTGGTCTATTTCTCAAACTTCACGGAGCAGGGCTGGGTGGATGCCATCACCACCGCCGTCCACGACAACGTGCACACGCCCTCGGTGCTCTCCATCAGTTGGGGGTTTGCGGAAGGCCAGTCCATCTGGTCTGCCCAAGCCATCCAAACCGTAAACGAAGCCTTTCAAGCCGCCGCTACCATGGGCGTTACCGTCTGCTGCGCGGCCGGTGACGATGGCTCGCGGGATCAGATCGACGACGGATTGGCGCATTGCGATTTTCCGGCATCCAGCGCCTTCGTGTTGGCCTGCGGCGGGACTACGCTCCAGTTCAACGGCAACAACATCACCAGTGAAACGGTCTGGAATGACGGTCCGGATGGCGGCGCTACCGGCGGCGGCATCAGCGACTCCATCGATCTGCCCACCTGGCAGGCCAATGCCAAAGTCCCGGCTTCTGTTAATCCCGGCGGACGCATCGGCCGCGGTGTTCCCGATATTGCCGGCAACGCCGATCCGGAAACCGGGTACCTGGTACTGGCCGATGGGCAGCAGGGAGTCGTAGGAGGAACCAGTGCCGTCGCCCCGCTCTGGGCCGGCCTGATCGCGCGCGTCAACCAGAAGTTGGGAACGCCCGTCGGTTTCCTCAACCCTCTGCTGTACGGGCAGGTGGTCAACGCCAACGCCCTGAACGATATCACCAAGGGCAGCAACGATATCACGGGCGAAATCGGAGGCTATTCGGCCGGTCCTGGCTGGGATGCCTGCACTGGTTTCGGCTCGCCGAACGGCACTGCCATCGGAAACGCGTTAGCTGGTGCGAACGCCGCCACTCCAGGTCAGTAGATTCCACCACCCAAATCCCGGCGGGCGCTGATCAAAACGCGCCCGCCCTCTTTGAAAATCTTTCTCACGCTAACCAATTTCCATAGACACGGTGGATTGATCCGCGCTAATATAGCTAGACCATCAACGAAGTAAACTTAGAGCGGTTGGGATGACTGAAATCCTGGTTGGTTTTCTGGTAGCTGCGGGCGTCGGGCTGACCGGCGTGGGTGCGGGTTCGCTTCTGGCCCCCGTACTCATGCTCTTCTTCAAGGTTCCGCCCGCGGAAGCCGTCGGCACCGCCTTGGCCTTCTCGGCTGTCATCAAACTCACCATCGCTCCTGTCTATATCGTCCGCAAGCAAATCCACTATCCGACTCTGCTGCGGCTCTGCTGCGGCGGTGTTCCCGGCGTCCTATTGGGCTTTTTTGCCATGGGTTTACTGGATGCCAAGCACCATCGCGGTGTCCTGTTCCTCGGCATCGGCGGGTTGGTATCCAGCATGGCGCTCTACAACCTGATTCGTACCCTCCGTCGCAGCGCGCACACCCGCACCATGACCGACCGCTCCGGCTGGTTGCCCGCCATCGCCTTCGGCATCGGCACCGAGGTTGGTTTCTCTTCGGCCGGCGCAGGCGCTCTGGGTGGTGTCGCGCTCCTCAATTTGACTCCCTTGTCGCCCGCCCGCGTGGTCGGCACCGACGTCATGTTTGGCTTGGCCTGTTCCCTGGTCGGAGGCGGTTTCCACCTCTCCGCGGGGCACTTCCAGTCCGGAATCCTCATCCACCTCATCATCGGCGGCATCGTAGGCGCTCTGATCGGCGCCAATCTACTGGCCGTCGTCCCCTCCCGCCCGCTCCGTGTAGCTCTCTCTGCCTGGCTTACCTGCATGGGCGTACAGCTCTGCTGGCAAGCTCTTTAGTCTATAAGCCGTGCAAAATCAACGAAATACTGTGACAAACCAATTGTGCTCAAAAATACTTGACAATTACACGCTAATATTTTATTATTGTAATCGGATGAAGTTAGTCCAACATTCTCTTAAACAAGGAGCACCAACACAAAATGTCCCTCACCCATGTCGATCCATTGGCCAATATTCGTTTCTTTGAAGACGCCTTCAACCGTCTGCTCAGCGAGCCGCGTGCAGGCCGGCCCTGGTCGCCCGCGGTGGACATCTTCGAAACCGAGGATGACCTGGTCCTCAAAGCCGACGTGCCCGAAGTCGAGCTGAAAGACATTGACGTCCGCGTCGAAAATCAGACACTCACGCTGTCCGGCGAACGGAAGTTCGAAAACGAAGACAGCAACAAGGGTTACCATCGCATCGAGCGGTCCTATGGCCAGTTCACGCGCAGCTTTACGCTCCCCTCTACCGTTGATACGGAGAAGGTTGGCGCCGAATATCACAACGGCGTCCTCACGGTGAAGCTGCCCAAAAAGGCGGCTGCCAAACCGCGGCAAGTCAAGATTGACGTAAAGCAATAAGCCAGTTCAGAGATTAGCAGTCAGTCGTCTGCCGTCAGCCGCCAGCCTGCCCCAAATCGGGGCGCAGTCTGGCGGCTGAAGTGCTTAAGGGCCGTGGGGCAGACCTCCAGGTCTGCGGCGGGTCTCCAGACCCGCCTGGACCGGCGAGGATGCGCTCCGGTGAGCGGTTCCCCAGGCTGATAATAAGGAAAGAAGGAAATCTCGTGATCCGATTCGACAAGTTTACACAGAAAGCTCAAGAGGCGCTGCAGCAGTCCCAGGAAATCGCCGGCAAAGCCGACGGCCAGGTGCTCTATCCGCTGCATCTGCTCGTCGCGTTGGCGCAGGAGCGTGAAGGTATCGTGCGGCCCGTCCTGGAAAAATGCGGCGTCCAGCCCGACGCCATCGTGTCCGAAGGCGAACACCAGTTGCAAAACATTCCCAAGGTGAGCATGCCGCCCCAGCCCGGCCTGTACGCTTCGCAACCTTTGAACGAAGTGCTGGAACGCGCCTTCGACGAAGCCAGCCGTTTCAAAGACGAGTTTGTTTCCACCGAGCACCTGCTGCTGGCCATCTCCGCCCAGAAGCGCGACCCGGCCGCCCAGTTGCTCGAACGCGCCGGCGCCAACCACGAAGCTATCCTGAAAGCCCTGGTTTCCATCCGCGGCACACAGCGCGTCACCGATCCCAATCCCGAGACCAAGTACCAAGCGCTCGAGCGCTATGCGGTCGACCTGACCAAATCCGCGCGTGACGGCAAACTCGACCCCGTCATCGGCCGTGAGGACGAAATTCGCCGCCTGATGCAGGTGCTCAGCCGCCGCACGAAAAACAATCCGGTGCTCATCGGTGAGCCGGGCGTCGGCAAAACCGCCATCGTCGAAGGACTCGCCCAGCGCATCGTGAAAGGCGACGTGCCCGATCAGTTGCAGCACAAGAAGCTGGTCGCCATCGATCTGGGTTCCATGGTCGCCGGCACCAAGTTCCGCGGCGAGTTCGAAGACCGCCTGAAGGCCGTCTTAAAAGAGATCACCGATTCGAACGGCGAGATCATCTGCTTCATCGACGAACTGCACACGTTGGTGGGAGCCGGCTCCGCCGAAGGCGCCATCGATGCCGCGAACATGCTCAAGCCGGCGCTGGCCCGCGGCGACTTGCGCTGCATCGGCGCCACCACCCTTTCCGAATACAAGAAGGTCGAGAAAGACGCCGCCCTCGCCCGCCGCTTCCAGACTGTTTTCGTAGGCGAACCGACCGTCGACGATACCGTGGCCATTCTGCGCGGCCTCAAGGAGAAATTCGAAATTCACCATGGCGTGCGCATCAAGGATGCCGCCATCGTGGCCGCCGCCCTGCTTTCGCAGCGCTATATCACTGATCGCTTCTTGCCCGACAAGGCCATCGACCTGATCGACGAAGCCGGCGCCGCATTGCGCTTGCAGATCGGTTCAATGCCCATTGAAATCGATCAGAAGGACCGCCGCATCACGCACCTGGAGATCGAGCGCCAGGCGCTTGAGCCTGGAGCGCGACGCCGCCTCCCGGGAGCGCCTGCGCCACGTGGAAAGCGAACTGGAGACTCTGCGCGGCGAAACGGCAGTTCTGAAGGAGCGCTGGAACCGCGAGAAATCCGCCATTCACAGAGTGCGGCAGCTCAAGGAAGAGCAGGAGCAGCTGCGCAAAGACGAAGAGCAGGCCAGCCGCCAGGGCGATTGGGAGACAGCTGCCCAAATCCGCTACGGGCGCCTGGCGCAAATTGAAAAGGATATTCAGGCCGCCGAGCGCGACTTGGAAGCCGTCAAGGATTCCGCCTTGCTGAAAGAAGAAATCGACGACGAAGATATCGCCCGCATTGTGGCCAAGTCCACTGGCATCCCGGTCACCCGCATGCTGGAGGGCGAAGCCCAAAAGCTGGTCCGCATGCCCGAACACCTGAAGGATCGGGTGGTTGGCCAGGACGAAGCCGTACGCCTGGTCTCCAATGCCATCCTGCGCAACCGCGCCGGCCTGAGCGATCCCAACCGCCCTATCGGCAGTTTCATTTTCCTGGGACCCACCGGCGTCGGCAAGACCGAACTGGTACGCGCCCTGGCTGAGTATCTGTTCGACGACGAAAAGGCCATGATCCGCGTCGATATGTCCGAATACGGGGAGAAGCATTCCGTCGCCCGCATGATCGGCGCTCCGCCCGGATACGTGGGCTACGACGAAGGCGGCCAGCTCACCGAACAGGTGCGCCGGCGGCCATATTCCGTGGTGCTGTTCGATGAAATCGAAAAGGGGCATCCGGACGTCTTCCATTCGATGCTGCAAATCCTGGACGACGGACGCCTGACAGACGGACAGGGCCGCACCGTGAGCTTCAAGAACACGGTGATCGTGATGACTTCGAATGTCGGCTCAAGCAACATGCGCGAAGTCGGGCCGATTGGATTCTCCGTGCACACCAAAAACTCCGCCAACGAAGCCACGCGCACGCGCCTGCTGGATGCGCTGCGCACCACCTTCCGGCCGGAATTTCTCAACCGCATCGATGACATCATCGTATTCAACTCGCTCAGCCGCGAGCACCTCACCCTGATCATCGACATCCAGTTGCGGCGCGTAGCCAAGCTGCTGAAAGACCGCGGCATCCGCCTGGAGCTGACCCAGGCCGCCCGTGAGTTGCTGATCAAAGAAGGCTACGACCCGCAGTACGGCGCACGGCCCATGCGGCGCGCCATCCAGCGGCTGATTCAAGATCCGCTGGCGCTCAAGCTGCTCAACGGCGATTTCCAGGACGGCGACACAGTAGAAGTAGATGCCGATCCCGCCGCGAGCGAGCTGCGCTTCCAGAAACTAGTCCCAGTAGAAGCGTGAAATGGAGGGCGGGCTTTAGCCGGCGCGGGGCTTCAGCCCCGCCCCCAAATTAACCCCAAATGACGACCACTAACACAGTAAAAACCGTCCTCCTCCTGGGCCTGCTAAGCGCCATGTTACTCTTTGCGGGAGAGGCCATAGCCGGCCGCCAGGGCCTCTACATGGGCCTTGGTCTGGCAGTGTTAATGAACTTCTCGGGTTACTTCTTCTCGGATAAGATCGCACTGGCATCCTACAGCGCGCAGCCGGTCACCGAGACGGAGAACCCGGAAGTTTATCGCCGCGTAGCGCCCATCGTGCAAGGTCTGTGCCAGCGCATGGGTCTGCCGATGCCGCGCCTGTGGCTGATCCCCGAAGAGAGTCCCAACGCTTTCGCCACCGGGCGCGACCCGCAGCACGCCTCGGTGGCCTTCACCGTAGGCATCCTGCGCCTGATGGACGATCGCGAAATCGAAGGCGTGGTGGCGCATGAACTGGGCCACGTGCTGCACCGCGATATCCTGATCAGCTCCGTGGCCGCCACGATAGCGGCGGCCATCATGTTCATCTCGCGCATGGCTTTCTGGTTCGGCGGCTCCAGCGACGACGAAGACCGCGGCGGCAGCGCCATCGGAGCCTTCCTGATGATGATCCTGGGGCCCATCGCCGCCTTGCTGATTCAGATGGCCATCTCCCGCTCGCGCGAATACTCCGCCGACGAAGCTTCCGCAAAGTACACCGGCGCGCCTTACGAACTAATCTCCGCACTGGGTAAGTTGGATACTTACTCGAAGCGCATCCCCATGGAAGCCAGCCCCTCCACGGCGCACTTATTCATCATCAAGCCATTTACCGGCCAGTGGTTCATGAATGTATTCTCGACGCACCCGTCTACCGAAGATCGTATAGCCCGCCTGCAGCAAATGCGGCAATAGGGGTTATCGCGCATACTTACTAAACAAGCGCGCGGCGTGGCCTTCACCGATCCGCTGCCAAGCGTTGACGGCCGGCGCTCCGTGCAAGTTTTCAGTCGGCGTGATCGGCCCCACCGGCCGGGACCAAGGACAACGTCACCAGCGCCGATGGTGGCACAGGAAATACGGCCTCGGCACCATAACAGCCAACAGCAAGCTCATATTTCGAACGGCCCGTTGGCGCCCCCCAGTTTGGGCAGCTATATCTTCGTGTATGGGCCGGCTTGCAGCACTTGGCGCTGCCGGTCAGACCCGAAGCCGCCGCAGCCCGGCCCGCGGCTGGTACAATTTTTAGCCATGCGCAGTCCCGCTTTCATTCTGGCGCTGGCCTGTTCCGCCGCGCCGCTCGATTCGCGAATCGGGCCGGGCGTTGCTGACGGATTGGCGTTTGCGTTGTTCGGTGGGCTGCAGCGCGGACGCTGCGGGCACAGCCGTTGACAAGAACGCCGCGGGTCTGGAGACCCGCCGCAGGACTGGAGTCCTGCCCCACGCAATTGCATTTTCCCCCCGACCTATCTATCCTGCGATTATGGCGTCTCCAGCCAAGCGGGCCTTCCTGCCCATCGCCCTTGTCCTCGTATTGGCGGCCGTGCTGGCGCTGTTGGCCGTACTGCAATACCGCTGGAGCCTGGAAATCAGCCGCGCCGAACGCACACGCATCGAAGCCGCCCTGAACACTTCCGTTAACCAGTTTCGCCAGGAATTCTATCGCGAGCTGACGCAGGTCTCCACCGCATTTCACAGCGACGCGACAGCCGATCCGGACGACTTCTGGTCCAGCTACGCGGACCGCTATCAGGATTGGGCGCGCAGCACCGCGCGCCCCGACCTGGTGGCGAACGTTTACGTCTGGCGGGCGGATGCGCCGGCAGGTTCGCACCTGTTGCAGCTTCGTACCGCGGACGGACAGTTCGATCCGGTAGAGTGGCCGGTCTCGCTTGCGGACTTGCGCACTCACATTGAAGAAGAGGCACGCCAACGGCCGGGGCCGGGTCCCGAGGGGAATCCAGCTCCTCTGCGCAGCTTCGCCTGGAGTCTGGAAGAGCGCATCCCCGCGCTGGTGCGCCCCATCTTCAGCTTCGCCGGATCAGCCCGGCGCCGCGGTGGCGCTCAGCCGCCCGACGCCGGCAACCCCGGACCGCCGCCGCGCGTGGTGCTGGGCTTCGTCATCGTGGAACTCAACCGCGCCGCGCTCGACCGTATGCTCGGGGAATTAGCGCAGCGCTATTTCGCCGGACCCGACGGATTCATTTACAATGTGGCGGTAGTTAGCGGTGCGCCGGACCGCAAGGTCATCTATCATTCCGATGCGCAACTGAGCGCCGCATCTCTGAATCCACCGGATGCGCGCGCCGCTCTGGTGCCGGTCGCGCCGGCGGAGAATCGTACTATGGAAGGGGCGCCGCCGCGCGAGCTTCCCACGCTGCGCAGAAGAGGGGCACGCCGTGGAGGTGGCAACGGCGGCTCCGGCCGCGGAACATTCCTGTCGCGGGGGCGCGGTTCGTTCATTCTGCCGTCGGCGGCCGAAGCGCCTTGGGAATTGTTGGCGCGCCATAAAGGCGGCTCGCTCGAAGCCGTGGTGGCGGCCGACCGGCGCCGCAATCTGCTGCTGAGTTTCGGCGTGCTGTTGGTGCTGGCGGTGAGCATGGGGCTGATCATCATTTCGGCGCAACGCGCGCGGCGGCTGGCGCGGCTGCAGATGGAGTTTGTGGCTGGTGTTTCGCACGAGCTGCGCACGCCGGTGGCGGTGATCTGTTCGGCGGCCGACAACCTGGCGGAAGGCTTCGTGGGCGCCAAGGACCAGGTGAAGGAATACGGTGCCTTGATCCGCAGGGAAGGGCGGCGCCTCGCGGGGATGATCGAACAGATCCTGCGCTTCGCGGCCGGGCAATCGCGGCCGGCCACGTATGAGCTGGGCCCGGTGCCAGTGGCCGATGTGATTGCGCGCGTGCTGGCGAATCTCGCGGCGCTGCCGGAAGCGGAAGGCTTCACCGTGGAGCGCGAGATCGATCCGGACCTGCCGCCGGTACAGGCGGATGCCGCGGCGCTGACCCATTGCGTGGAGAACCTGATCGCGAACGCCATGAAATACGGCGGCGAGGCGCGCTGGGCGCGGGTGCGCGCCGCGGCGATGGAGGGCGGGTCGCGCGTGCGCATCAGCGTGGAGGACCGTGGGGCGGGCATCGATCCGGCGGACCTGCCGCACATTTTCGAGCCGTTTTATCGCGGCAAGGACGCGCTGGCGGCCCAGATCCATGGAGCCGGCCTGGGACTGAGCCTGGCACGCGACATCGCTGAGGGTATGGGCGGGCGCTTGGAAGTATTGAGCGAGCCGGGGCAGGGAAGCACCTTTACGCTGAACCTGGCCGCGGCAGCGACCGGACCCGCCGCCGCCGAACCGTTGCCGCGCACCGCTTAGCCATGGCCTGAAAATGGAGCGCCGCATCCTGTTGGTGGAAGACGAACCGGGACTGGTAATAGCGCTGCGCGACCGGCTGCGCAGCGAAGGACACGCCGTGGATTCCGCGCTGGACGGCCAAACGGGACTGGAGATGGCCAGCGGCGCGGTGTACGATCTGATCGTGCTGGACCTGATGCTGCCGCGCAAGAGCGGCATGGACGTGTGCCGCGAGCTGCGGCAGCGGGGTGTGGCGACGCCCATCCTGATGCTGACCGCGCGCGGGCAGACGGTGGATAAAGTGGCGGGGTTGAAGGCCGGGGCCGACGACTACCTGACCAAGCCGTTCGAGATGGCCGAACTGCTGGCACGCGTGGAGGCGATGCTGCGGCGCGCGCCGGCACCCGGCGCTACCGGCGACGTGTACCAGTTCGGCGGCATCCGCGTGGATCTGCGGCGCACGGAAGTGACGCGCAACGGCAAACCCGTGACGCTATCGGCGAAGGAGTTTCAACTGTTGCGCTACCTGGTGGAGCACCGGGGGGCGACCGTGTCGCGCGAGACGCTGTTGAGCGAGGTGTGGGGATATGGCGGCGTGACGTCGAGCCGGACGGTGGACGTGCACGTGGCCTGGCTGCGGCAGAAGCTGGAGGAAGACTCGCGGCAGCCGCGGTGGATCCTGACGGTGCACGGGCTGGGGTACCGGATGGCGGGGTGAGGCGGCGGGTTGTGGGTGGTTGGTTGTGGGTGGTGGGTTTGTCGAAGCCGCGCTATCGCGGCCCCGATGACGATCCATTGCACTGAATTCTGCACGCTAAAGGCTTCCGGCGCGTCTCTCTAGATGGTGCTGTACATGCCGCTACGAGCAGTCGTGCTATTCGCCATGCCCGTCATGCTCTTCGCTCAGAATGGCGCGCAAGTCACGGATATACCTTTCGTCCCGACCGCCACGAATGTGGTGGATGCCATGCTCGATCTGGCGAACGTCAAGCCTGGGGACGTTCTGATCGATGTCGGTTCGGGCGACGGCCGGATTGTGATGGCTGCCTGCAAGCGATTTGGCATTCAGGCCACGGGGGTCGAGCTCGATCCCGACCTCGTGCGGCAGTCGCAAACTCTGGCCAATCAGGACGGTCTCGGCGGGAAGGCCAGCTTCGTTCAGGCGGACCTGTTCACGTACGACTTGCGCCGGGCAACTGTAGTGACGATGTTTCTGACGCCGGGTGTCAACCTGCGCTTACGCGCGAAGCTTCTCAACGAGCTGAGACCGGGAACCCGCATCGTCTCGCACCGGTTCGACATGGGGACCTGGCTCCCCACGAAGACCATCAAACTGGAGGACGACCGGATCTATCTTTGGGTGGTGCCGCCGTCCGGAGCCGAATCGATCAATAATCCTACCGGGATTGCAGCCTCAGATCCCCCAAGCAAGCCGGCCCCCTCACCGCCGAATCCGGCAGCCATGTTTTCGTATGATGCGGCCGCCCCGCTCAACACTCGCCTGGAAAAGCCGGAGGGAACAGACAGTGCGCTGGTGACGGCTGTTTCGTTTTCGGGTTCCCGAGGCCCGGTTTCGGCAACCCTCGTGACTCCTTCCCGAAAAGGGAAATACCCGGCGATAATCCTCGTCGCGGATTATGGCAGGCGCGATGAGTTCCTCCCCGAGGCGCTATTGCTGGCCGGCGCCACGCCACCGGCTGTTTCGTTGATCATCGACGGACCGCAGGAGAGACCAGTTGGCTGGCGGCGGAGTTTCAATGCGCTGAGCGACACCGACAACGATCGGGACATCCACATTCAAGCGGTCATCGATATCCGCCGTGGGATCGATATGCTGGCACAGCGGGGCGACGTCGATGCGAACCGCATCGCCTACGTGGGTCACGGCTATGGCGCGAATTGGGGCGCCATATTATCCAGCGTCGAACCACGTCTGCGCGCCTTTGTTCTAGTGGCAGGATTTCCCAGCCTCGCGGAGTTGATGGAAAGTGACGACCCGGATATGGCAAACCTGCGCTTTTCCATGGGAGCTGAGCGCTTTGCCCGCTATCGGGCCTCCATATCCGCGGTAGATCCTATTCGTTTCACGAGTTTTTGGGCGGGCGCGCCGATTCTGTTCCAATTCGGCCGCTTCGATCAATTCGTACCGCGCGCGGCCGCTGAGCGCCTGGCCAACTCCATCTCACGTCCGCAGAAGGTGGTCTTTTACGATGCCGGGCATTCGGTAAATGCACTACGGGCAATGGCCGATCGCTCCGACTTTCTCGCCCGTTGCATACACTCAGGGCAGATTCAGTCGTCACGCACTTTAGAGGATGACAAACGATGGTCCGGCGGCGCGCCGGCTAACGCCTTGACTAAAGCGAAATAGCGTTCGCGTATCGGAGGGTTTGAGGTACCGGGACGATAGCATCGGGCGGCGCGCCGCGGACCACTATAATAGAGCCAGTGGATAAGTTCTTCGTCCAGAATTTTGGCTGCCGGGCGACGCAGGCGGATGGCGCTGCGCTGGAGACGCTGCTTTCGGCGAAAGGGCTGGAAGCGGCCGCGGAGCGCAGCCATGCTGACCTGGTGGTCCTGAACACCTGTACGGTGACACAAGCCGCGGACGAAGACGTGCGCCAGACGGTGCGCCGTGTGCATCGCGAGAACCCTGCGGCGCGCATCCTGGTGACGGGCTGCTATGCACAGCGGGCGCCCGACGAACTGGCCGCCATGCCGGGCGTCGAATGGGTGGTGGGGAATTCGCACAAGACGCAAATCGCCGAACTGGTGAGCGCCGCGCCGTATCACGGAAACATCCTGGTGGGCGATATTTTCGCGCAGCACGATTTCCTTTCCGCGCCGGTGGAGGACGCCGCGGGCGACCGCACGCGCCCGAACCTGAAGATACAGGATGGCTGCAACAACCGCTGCTCGTTTTGCATTATTCCTTTCGTCAGAGGGCGCAGCCGCAGCGCGCCGGTGGACCAGGTGATGGCGCAGGTGCGCGGTTTAAGCCGGCGCTATCGCGAAGTGGTGCTAAGCGGCATCAACTTGGGGCGCTGGGGGCGCGAACCGGGCAGCCGCATGCGGCTGGCGGATCTGATCCGGCGGCTGCTGGATGAGACTGAGATCGAGCGGCTGCGGCTCAGCTCAGTGGAACCGATGGATTTTTCCGACGATTTGTTGGGCGTGATGGCCGGGTCGCCGCGGATCGCGCGGCACGTGCATGCGCCATTGCAGAGCGGCTGCGACCACATCTTGCGGCGGATGCATCGCAAGTACCGGCCGCGTCACTATGCGGATCGCATTGCGCAGGCGCGCCGGCTGATGCCGGATTGCGCCGTGGGCGCGGATGTGATGGTGGGATTTCCCGGTGAGACAGACGCCGATTTCGAGGAGAGCCGGCGATTTATAGACAGCCTACCGTTCACTTACTTGCACGTGTTCACTTATTCGGAGCGTCCGGGTACGCCTGCCGCGGAGATGGCGGACCAGGTGCGGATGCCGGTACGCAAGGAACGCAATCGTCTATTGCGGGAGTTGGCCGCGCGGAAGAATCTGGAATTCCGGCGGGCAATCATAGGGCGGACGCTTTCGGTAGTCACGCTAAACGAACCGCGCACGGCGCTGAGCGGCAATTATCTGAAGGTGGAGTTGGCGCGCGAGTCGGAGCCCAACCGCCTGATGGATGTGGCGATCGGCGGGGTGACGGAGGGCGGCGTGCGGGAGGCAGCCGAGTTGCCGATTTGGCCCGCGTGCTAGACGATCCCTGCGCTGGTTTCTGACGCAATCGCTTAGGCCGCCACGAGGCTGCGCGCCGCGCGCTTGAGGCGCCGCAACGCGGCCGGCTGTTGTTGTTCCGGCACGCTCACGGGCCATGGTTCTTCGATGGCCAGCAGACCCAGACCTGCTCCCAACAGGAGCCATGTTCTTGGAGAACTGCGCCAGTTCGGTGGTGCGCTGTCCGGGATCTTCGTGCTGCTCAGACCGGCCAACGTCATGACTGCGGCGGTGACGGCCGTTCCCGGAAAAGGTACGCCTTTGGATGCTGCGTATTCGGTCAACTTCTGCTGGTTCCGGAAATGGTCGATCCCGCTATAAAAGAAAAAGCCGCCACACACCAGGCGGCCCAGTAAGAATGGAAGCCTCACAACGTGCAACGGAGCACGTACTCCTCCCTTGTTCATGGCTGCACATAGCGACAGGTACAAGAAGAAATGGCACGCTGCATGCTGCTTCACGGAGAGGAAGGGTAAATCCATGCAAAATTCTACTTCCCGGAATAATATTCGGAATAATGTGCAGTTAGATCGGCTGCGCGTAGCAGTAATTGCGACGGACGGTTTTGAAGAGACGGAACTTACTGAGCCATTGCGTGCGCTGAAGGAGGCGGGCGCGGAAGTGGATGTCGTGTCGCTGAAGGCTGGCGAGATTCAGGGGATGCGGCATCACGATAAGACGATCAGTGTGAAAGTAGACAAGACTCTGGACGAGTTAAAGCCGGAAAAATATGATGCCGTGGTGCTGCCGGGCGGCGCTTTGAATGCCGACCGGCTGCGCCTCGAGCCGAAACTGCAGCAATTCTTGCGTTCGTTCGATGAGGAAGGAAAGCCCATCGCGGCGATCTGCCATGCGCCGTGGGAACTGGTTTCAGCGGGGCTGGTGCGCGGGCGGAAGCTGACTGCTTACCATACGATTCGCGACGACATTCAGAACGCCGGCGGCGCCTTTACCGATCAGGAAGTGGTGCTGGATGGCAACTGGGTCACCAGCCGCCAGCCCTCCGATTTACCGGCCTTCAATCGCGAGATGCTGAACCTGTTCGCGCGCACTACGGTGGGCGCGGGCCGCGTATTGACAATCCGCACGAATTAGCTAACACATAAGGAGAGACTTATCATATGAAAATCAATACAGCCGAAGTTCTTTTGCAGGAAGAAATCAAAGACCTATACGACGCGGAGAAGCGCCTGGTCCGTGCCATCCCCAAGATGGCCAAGGCCGCTTCGTCCGAAGAACTGCGCGACGCCCTCAACCAACATCTTGAGGTGACGCGGAACCATGTGACCCGGCTCGAGAACATTTTTGAGATCCTGGGCGTGCCGGCGAAGGCCAAGGCATGTGCCGGGATGAAAGGCATCATCGAAGAAGGCGAGGAGGTCATTGAACAGGACGCCGTGGAGGCGTTGCTGGACACTGCGATCGCGGGTGCGGCGCAGCGCGTAGAGCATTACGAGATGGCCGGATATGCCGCGGCCCGCACCATTGCCGAGCACCTTGGAAACGGCGAGGTGGTGGATTTGCTGCAGCAGACCTGGGACGAAGAAAACGAAGCCGACCAGAAGCTCGCTGAACTCGCGAGCCAGTTCCTGGCCAACGTTCCGGAGAGTGAAGAGGCCGACGAGGAAAAGCCGGCGCGGGTGAAGGGATCCGCTTCGCACTAGCCAACGCGTGTGGCGCACGCTTTGGCGTGCGCCACTCTCCGGCGTTAAGAGGAGCGCATGCCACAGGACGTCATCGAGAACAAACTGGAACCTACCCAGAAGGGAAATCAAAGAGGCTGAGTGGCGCAGCGCGGCGAGCGCTTCGGTGGTTCACGAAGCCATTCGGCGGGAGGGCGAACAGGAACTACGACGATCGGCGGCGCTGTTGTGGTCGGGGTTGGCGGCGTTGAATCATACGCGGGTAGTCTTGAAGTAACTTGGTTATACTCTGGCTTGCGCGCTCCGGAATGATTCCAGGCGGCTCAGCCATTGGTCCATGCCGGCGCCGTTTTTGGCTGAAACCTGTAGGATGTGCATGCCGGGGCGGACCCGTTGAATGTTCCGCTCCATGGCCGGCCAGTCAAATTCGACCGCCTGCGCCAGGTCTGTCTTGGTGATCACGGCCACATCCGCGCTGTTGAAGATGGTCGGATACTTCAGGGGTTTGTCCTCCCCCTCAGTCACTGAGAGCAGCACCAGGCGCAGTTCCTCACCCAAATCGTAAGAAGAGGGGCACACCAGGTTTCCTACGTTTTCGATAAACAGGAAATCCAGATCGGGAAGACTCCATGGCTCGAGGGCAGACCAGACCATCTCGGCTTCCAGGTGGCAGAGCGTGCCAGTCGTGATCTGGTGGACCAGTGCTCCGCTGCGCGCCAGGCGCTGCGCATCGTTTTCGGTGGCCAGGTCCCCCACCAGCGCCGCGACACGATAGCGGGGCTGCAACAGGGTCAGAGTCTTTTCGAGGAAGGCAGTTTTGCCAGAGCCGGGACTGGAGACCAAACTTACCACCGTCACTCCCGCCTGGCGGAAGCGGTCCCGCAGAGCGCGCGCGACTTCGTCATTGTGCTTCAGCACATTGCGCCGGACCTCGACCAATCGCGGTTCGTGAGCCATCATTCAATCTCCAGTGCCACCAGTTCAAGTTCTTTTCCCGAGACGACCTCGGAAGACGGCGTCTCACACACGGGACAGCAAAACCACTCGATCGACTTGATAGGCTGGCGCGCCTGGCAGCGGGAACAATAGACGACCACCGGCGTCTCTTCCACCACCAGCCGCGCCTCGGCTATCGGCGTGCCTTCGCGAGCCATCTCGAACGCCGACACTAGCGCTTCCTTTACCACGCCGGAAAGCGGCCCCAACTTCAGGTGAATGGTATGCACGCGGCCCTCGTGGTGCTCCGCCTCCTCCTCCACCGCTTCGATCAGGCTGATGGCCACCGAGAGCTCATGCATAGACTTTATCAAAGCGGCTGAAAGCGGCCAGGGCGGCTTGTCCCAGGCTGATGCCGCCATCGTTGGCCGGAACCGCGCGATTCGTCCAGACGCGGCAGGCAGCTTCTTCGAGCAGCGCTTCCAGATCCTGCAATAGTAATTCGTTTTGGAACACGCCGCCGGAAAGGACCACGGTTTGTACCTGGTGGGCGCGGGAGATTTCGAGTATGGCGGCGCTCAAGCCCTGCGCCAGACCGCGATGGAAGCGGCGCGCGATGGCGCCGGGATCTTCGCCGCGCAGCCGGTCATCGATCAACGCGCGGAGCAGCGGGCGAAAATCGAGTTCGGCGTCAGCGAAAGGAAACGGATACGCGCCGGATGTTCCAGCATGGCTGCGGGCGACATGCTCCAGCCACATAGCGGCTTGGCCTTCAAAAGTAATAGGACGCGTGAAACCGGCGAGCGCGGCGGCTGTATCGAACAGGCGGCCGGCACTGGTGGTGGTGAAGCAACGCACGCCTTGGCGTGCGAGTTGCAGCGACTGGCTGTAGCGTTCGGGAAAGTTGAACGGGGCGGCCTTGAAATCGGGAAGGTTGTCCATTTGGGCGAGGAAGCCCGCCGCGGCCTGGACCGGAAAACGCGCGGCTGCGTCACCGCCTGGGAGCAATGCGGTACGCAGGTGCGCCACGCGCGTGAAACCCTCTGCCACGCTGCCCACGAAAAGCTCGCCGCCCCAGATGCTGCCGTCGTCGCCATAGCCGGTGCCATCGAAACTGACACCGATCACGCGCTCATCGAAGGCTTCGCGTTCGGCCAGGACTGAGGCGAGGTGTGCACGATGGTGCTGCACGGCGCGATGTTCCGCGGCCGGCAGGTCTAGCGCGTGCGCCGTGGAAGCGTATTGCGGATGACAGTCGTGGACCACCAGGAGCTGCTGGGCGTCGACCTCGTACATCGCGGACAGGTCGCGGATGGTTTCGGTGAATGCGCGCAACGATTCGAAATGCTCCAGATCGCCGATGTGCTGGCTGACGAAGGCCTGGCCATCCACCACCAGAGTCACGGAATTCTTCAAGTCAGCACCTACGGCCAGAATCGGCCGTCCCGCAGCCAACGGCGCCACGGCGCCGGGAGCATAGCCGCGCGCACGGCGCAGTACGACGGGCCCCCGCGAATCCACACGCACCAGGGAATCGTCTACGCGGCGGGCGATGGGGCGCTCGCCGATCAGGAACGCATCGGCGATGCCGGCGAGGCGTGCGAGGGCGTCGTCATCCTGATAGGCGATGGGCTCGTTCGAACGGTTGGCGCTGGTCATGACCAACGGGCCGGGCGCGCCTTCGGCGAATAACAGGTGATGCAACGGCGTGTAGGGGAGCATGACGCCGAATTCGTCGTTATCGGGCGCGATACCTTCCAGCGGGACGCGCGCCGGGGCGAGTACGATGGGGCGCTCGATGGCCGTCAGCGCCAACTCAGCGGCGGGTGACAGCCTCACCAGCCGCCGCGCCTGTTCCAGATCGCATGCCATGAGGGCGAACGGTTTCTCTTTGCGAAATTTGCGCTCGCGCAGCTCCGCGACTGCCGCGGTGTGGCGTGCGTCGCAGGCCAGGTGATAGCCTCCCAGACCTTTGATGGCCACGATTTCGCCGGCGTGCAACATTTCGGCGGTGCGGCGGATGGCTTCCCGGTCGCCGGTGACGTTTCCGCCGGGAGTGCGCAGGAAATAGTGCGGACCGCACGCGGGGCAGGCTACCGGCTGCGCATGAAAGCGGCGGTCGGCCGGATCATAATATTGCGCGGCACACGACGCGTCCATGGGCCAGTCTTTCATGGTGGTGCGGCTGCGATCGTAGGGCAGCGACTCGACGATGGTGTAACGCGGCCCGCAGTTCGTGCAGTTGATGTATGGGTAACGGTAGCGGTGGTCGGAGGGATCGAACAGCTCCGCCAGGCACGCGGCGCAAACGGGCAGATCGGGCGAGATGCGCACCGTGGGTGTGTGATCGCGGCGGCTTTCGCGAATGGTGAATTTGGTGAGTCCGGCGGGAGTGGCGGGGAGTACGTCAATGGCGCTGATGCGGGCGGCGGGGGGCGGCTGCGCGCCAAGGTCGCGGACGAAGGCGTCCAGCGCGGGTTCGGCGCCTTCCAGGTGGATTTCGACTCCATCCTCGCCGTTCCGCACCCAGCCGGATAGGGTGTTGGCGTGCGCCAGGCGGAAGACGAAAGGGCGAAAGCCTACTCCTTGTACGACGCCCCGCACGCGTATGGTGCGGGCGGTCACCATGTGCGCTCGCTGCAGCGGGGCTGAAGGCCCGCGCGGGCTAAAGCCCGCCCTCCTCTGCTAGCCATGCATGGCCTCGCGGATGATGTGATAGATGGACGCCTGCACTTCCTGAATGCGCGGGATGTAATCGGCGCGCACCACAATCGGGAAATCCGCCAGACCTCGCCGCACTACCTCGCCGCCATCGTAGCCCAGCAGCGCTACGGTGGCGAGTTTGCGGCGGCGCGCCTCTGCGAGCGCCATTACGATGTTGCGCGAGCCTCCACTGGTGGAAATCGCGATGACCGCATCGTTGGGACGCGCCTGCGCGATGAGCTGCCGCAGAAAGATCACTTCGACGCCGACATCATTGGCCACGGCGGTGATGTTGGCCGGTTCGAGCGCCAGCGACACCGCCGGAACGGGGCGGTAACCCTCCGGCGGATTGATGCAGTCGAGCGCCCAATCGTTGGCATCCGTAGCCGATCCGCCGTTGCCGAACAGGATCAGCTTGCCGCCCTTCTGGACACAATCGCAGAGCGCCTGAGTGGCTGCACCGATCGCGTCCGCCTGTTCGGCCGCAACTTGTTCGCGCAGTTTGGCATCATCCTCCACCTTGAGCCGAATAGACTGCGCGACCTCGGTGAGCACGTCGCCCGTCTCTTGTTTCTGGCGGCCGAGGAATGGATAGAGGAATCCGGCATCACCCGTATCGAGGCCCAATTCGCGGTGTTCGAAGAAAACGTGCACCGTCTCCCACAGCGTGTGGTAGAGCATCTCGATGGATTCCTGGTGCATGAACGGATGGTCCGTACAGGCAGCCACGGCGTAATCGCCAACGAGGCCGGGAAGGGCAAACGTCATCGCGCGGGCGGCGCGCGCGACGTCCAGCGCGGCCCACACCTCCGGGTCGCCTTCCGGCGGGCCAAAGCCCATCACCATGTCGTCGGCCGTGAGCAGGGCTTCGAGCCACGGACGGTAAAGCATGGATAGATCGAGCGCGGGGAGGGCACGTTTGCCGACGATTACCGGGTGCACGAATTCCACCGAGACGTGCTGCGCATCGGTGGCATAGGAGCCCCGGCCGAACGCCAGCAGACGGCCGCCGCGCAGAAAGCGCTCCGACATTTCGCGGCAGGCTTCCGCCAGGCGATGCGCCTCACGCGCGAAAAATTCGCCGTAGATGCGGTTGCGCTCGAGGAGTTGTGCTTCCACGCGCCTGGTCAGTTCGCAGCTTCCGGTCATGGGCGTTCCTAACAGATGCGCGGCAGCGGATCGCCGGTCAGCATATCTACCACGCGCGTTCCGCCATACAAGGTGGAAGCGACCACGGTACCGGCCGGCTGTTCGCGGATTTCGCCGATGATGCGGGCGGCATCCCCGCCGGGCGCTGCGCGCAATGCCGCGAGCGCAGCATCCGCGCACTCGGCGGCCACCACGGCCAGAAACTGCCCTTCGTTGGCGATGTGCAGCGGATCGAGCCCGAGCAATTCGCACGCGCCGCGCACGGTGTCGCGCACCGGGATGCTATCTTCCTGAAGGTGGATGGCCAGGCCGCAATCGCGCGCCAGTTCGTTCAGCGCGGTAGCCACGCCGCCGCGCGTGGGGTCGCGCATCCAACGAATGCCGGTCGCTGCCACCGCCGCGACGGCTTCCACCAGCGGCAACACGGAGCGGGTATCGGAGCACAGATCCGACTCAATGCCCAGTTCGCCGCGCGCCAGCAGGATGGTAATACCGTGGTCGCCGATGGGGCCCGACAGCAGCACGCGATCTCCGGGGCGCACCGACTGCGGCGCCACGTTCACGCCATCGATCAACCGGCCGATGCCGCAACTGCTGATGTACATTCCGTCGGCTTTGCCGTGCTCCACCACCTTGGTATCGCCGCCCACGATGGCGACGCCCGCCCGCCGCGCGGCCTCTCCCATGGCGCGGACTTCAGCCGCCAGTATTTCCGACGGCAGCCCGGCTTCCAGGATGAACGTGACCACCAGCGTCTCGGCGCGCGCGCCGGAAACCGCCAGATCGTTCACTGTTCCGTTGACCGCCAGTTCGCCGATGGATCCGCCGCGGAACCGCAGGGGAGTCACGACGAAGCTGTCCGTGGTGATCGCCATGGGCGCCCCGTTCATCATCACGTGGGCGGCGTCGCCCAGCGGTCCAGGGGCGGAATCGCAGAGCAACGGGACGATCAGCCCCTCGATTAAGCGGCGGCTGGCCTTGCCCCCGGCGCCGTGCGCCATTTCGATTTGCGGATCGCGGAATCGGATCTTTGGCACGGTGGCCTGCATGTGCTTCCCGCCTTCAATATGCCGCGTCGATGCCTACCAGCGCGGCCTTACGGTGCTCGTAGTTATAGTATGCCGCGCAGGAACCCTCGGATGAAACCATCAGGGCGCCCACGGGGCGCTCGGGCGTACACTCATTGCCGAACAGCTTGCATTGCGCCGGTTTCAATACACCCTTCAGCACTTCGCCGCACTGCGCGGCTTTCGGATCGGTAACGCGCACGCCAGGAACCTGGAAGCGCTGCTCGGCGTCGAATTCGGCATAAGTGTCGCGCAGGCGCAATGCCGATTGCGAGATGAATCCGAGGCCGCGCCACTCGAAGTACGGACGCAGTTCGAACACTTCCTGCATGGCCTTGAGAGCGGCGCGATTCCCTTCCCAGGGGACCACCCGCTTGTACTGGTTCTCGACTTCGGCCCGGCCCTCGTTCAATTGGCGCAGCAGCATGACGATGGATTGCAGCATATCGAGCGGCTCGAAACCGGAGACCGCGATGGGCTTACCTTCCTGCCGCGCAATCCATTCGTAAGGCCGGCAGCCGATCACGGTGGAGACGTGCCCGGGCCCGATGAATGCGTCCAGGCGCATGTCGGGCGAATCGAGGATGGCGCGAATCGCCGGAATGATGGTGACGTGGTTACAGAAGACCGAGAAGTTGCGGAGGCCCATGGCGCGGGCGCGGATCAGGGTGAGGGCGGTGGAGGGGGCGGTGGTCTCGAAACCGATGGCGAAGAACATCACGTGCTTGCCGGGATTGGCTTCCGCCAGCTTCAATGCATCCGCGGGCGAATAGACGATGCGCACGTCCGCGCCGCGGGCCTTGTATTCGAGCGGGCTGCCGTGCGTTCCGGGCACGCGCATCATGTCGCCGAACGCCGCAAAAACAACATCGGGCTGTTCCGTCATCGACAGGCCGTCGTCGATGCGGCCCATAGGCAGCACGCAGACCGGGCAGCCGGGGCCGTGAATCAACTCAATATTGAGCGGCAGCAGATCCTTCAAGCCGAAGCGATAGATGGCGTGCGTGTGGCCGCCGCAGACTTCCATAAAACGGTAGTGGCGCTGCGGATCGGCAAGGCGGGCAATCTCCTGGGCGGTCCGGGTGACGAGTTCAGGAGTGCGAAACTCATCTACATATTTCATGTCTGCACCTTCGCGCGCGCATCGGCGTCCGGTTCACCCAAGCCGTAACCTTCTATCTCTTGCATGGCCGCTTCGCTCTCTCCCAGCACGGCCAGGATCTGCATCTGCTCCTGCGCGTCCTTCTCGCTGATCTTACTCATGGCAAAACCGACATGGATCAGCACCCAATCGCCGGCCAAAGCCGGCTCGTCGGCCAGCAGGCCCGTATCGATTCTGCGCCGCACGCCGGCCACTTCCACCATCGCGAGATTCTCGCGTTCCGGGAGAATTTCGATAATCTTACCCGGGATTGCCAGACACATTTAAATCCTCCACCCGCCGCTGTTCACGCCGATTTTTGGCGGGCCACCACGTCAAACGTAAATTTGAGTTCGTCCTTCAGCTTCACCGTGCCAGCCGCCACCGACGGCGGACGGATGCGGTAATCGGTCTGATTCAGCGTGAATTCGCCGTGGGCGCGCAGCATATCGCCCGAAACGGCCACTTGCACCGGCACGCGTAAGGCGCGGGTGACGCCGTGCAAGGTCAGCTTGCCTTCGAGTTCGGCCTGGAAACTGCCGGTATCGTTTCCCTTCGTAGCGACCGAAGTCGTTTCGAACGTGATATCCGGATACTGCGCGGTTTCGAGGACCTCCTCGTCCATCACGCGCTTCATCTCGCGCCGGTCTTTCTCGCTGGCGTTGTTCTGCACCTCGAGCGACGCAGCGCGGATCCGCATGGTCAGCGAGGAGAGTTCCAGGGCCTGCGGATCGATACGCGCTTCGCCGGTTACGTCGCGAATGCCGACTATGGGGTTGTGACCGAACCCGGCTAAGATCCCGCCGACGAATCCGCGCACGGTGATTCGGCTGACCACGGGATCGATCGTATATACGGTTATGGTTTCCTCCCCGAGCTGGGCGGCACTCATATGCGCCTACATGTTTCGCAACTTCAGGTACCGCTCGAAGTCCGGAATCGCCGCCGTCAACAGGTTCAACCCGCCCACGCCGGCTTGCCCCATGAACTTTCTTACAATCGGATTTGACAAAATTAGTCCTGCCCCAAAGACGACCATCGCCACGCCCCCGAGCATGAGCAAAGTATCCCTGGCTTCTGCGTCTTCTCTTGACATGCCATCTTCTCCTTTCAAAACTCTTCAGGCGGTCGCCAGCGCCACCACCAGTGACTCGACGACGCCAGCCGCTACATTAACGGCCGCGGCGACGGGAGCGCTCAAACCCTGTGCGCCTTCGAACTCGTTGCCAAGCGTGGCGGGCTCGCAGCCGACCACCAGCACCCGTCCCGGCTTTCCGCCGAGCGCGCGCACCATTTCCAACACGCGCATGGGGTTCATGGTGTGCGCGTCCATTTCGACCGGTCCAGGTTGGCCGCTATCGTCGCCGCTTTCGACTTCGATGGTGTATACGGTGCCGGGATCGCCGCCTTGCGCGGTAGCATCCACCAGGATGGCCGCGTCGTAATTGTCCATCAGGGCGTAGGCGAGGTCGAAGCTGCGAATGCCGAAATCCTCTACGCGGACTCCCTCCGGCAATGGGCGCGAGCTCAATTGGCGCACCACTTCGATGCCGAAAGCATCATCGCCGAGGAAAATATTCCCGATCCCCGCGACCAGAATGTGCGGCCGCCTCATGCCTTATGTTACCTCCGCCCGCACGGGCTCAACCTCATCCGGACCGAAGAAGAAGCGATGTCCCGGTTGGCGCAGCAGGCCCATGTCGCGTCCGGGATCGTCTTCTATAACAACGGCGAAGTGGAATTGTCCTTCGTAATTCTGTTCGATGGATTCGATGACCGCGATCTTTCCCGCCAACGCCAGGTCCAACACATCGCCGCCGCTGCGCGGGCGCAGGCGGACACGGTCGCCGGCTTTTACCGCCACGCCTTCGACCAGCAATTGGTCTACCGGGGATTTATCTTCCAGAAGCTGCCATTCCCATTCGTTCATGCGGTCTCCGTTGACGGGCGCAGACCACGCAGCGCGCCGTGCAGCTTCATGAACTGCTCCTCGGGAAGAGATTCGGTCCGCTCCAGAATGTGGCGCGCGCGATCGCCGGCCTGGAGCATTTCGCGCTTCTCTTCATCCGTCATGGTGAGGATGCGCAGGGTCAGGATTTCGTCGATCTCCGCGCCGTCGAACAGGTCGCCGGGACTCTCCTGGGCCACCTGCGGATAGTCGTAGAGGATGATGGGGGACGAGAGCATGGCATCGCGCGCGCCCGGCTCGCCGGCCAATACAGGCCAGGTGCCGCTGTTGCGGCATTGGATGGCGGCATCCCGGAACCGCTCAGGGGGATCGATCAGCGAAACGAATTCGCCAGCGTGGACGGCCAGGATGGTGTGTGTGGATGCCAGCGAATACGGCAGTATTTCGTCGCGGATTTGAGGTTGCAGGTCCCCGATTGGTCAGGTTTGAGATCAGCACGCTGGCGCGATAGACTCCCGGCTCTAACTGCAACGCGCCGATTTCCACCTCGCCTTTGAGCGGCGGGAAATGGAACGCTTCTCGTCGGGGTTCAGCGGCCAGATCGGAGAGACAGCAATTCAATACACGCACCTCTCGCTCAATCGCTTCGCGCCATTCTTCGTGGGGCAGGACTCCAGTCCTGCGCGGGTCCTCCAGGACCCGCCCTTCGCATGCTGAATCATGCAACCCCCAGGCCGACGTGGACGTCGGCCGCAGGACTGGAGTCCTGCCCCACTCCACTTGCAGGAATTTTACTCGCACTTCGAGCTGAGCATCTTCGCTTCCGAGCACCAGGCATTCGGTGCGCATTTCGGATGTTTCATTCAATTCGCGCGCGCTGTAGGCGGGCGGAACCAGCACTCCGAAATTGAAACGCCGCTGATTCTTCGCCGCCGACGGCCGGTACGGATAGAGCATGTAGCCTTCGTACAGAACCGCGTTCGCGATGCGCTCCACCAGCGGCAGATTCACCGGCGCACCTCTTCTGCGACGTTGTCGAGCAGATCTTCGACCGCTTGCTCCCAAGTGGCAACCCCCCGCTCGATCTTGTATCGGTGGAGCCGCTCGAAGACGTCGCGCCGCAGGTACAGCCACGCGCTGTTCGGATAATAGGCATCCATCATTTCGTTCCAGGTTTTTACCGGCAGCCGGAATTTGGATTCCGCATCCCAGGAGATGGGCGCCACGCGCAGCCCTCCGTCAATGGCTTCGTAAAACACGGTGCCGCTGAATTGAAAGCACAACGGGACGTCGCCGTCCTGCAGGCCGCCAAAATATTTCACGAATGCCAGGTTGACATCGAACGTACAGGGGATCTGCAAATCCAAAATAGTGCTGCCGGAAAACTGCGGCACCACCACGCTGGCATGTGTCCATAAGAAAGTCCGCAGGGTCTGATGCCAGCGGTTCGGATGCCCAAACAGATCCTGCAAGCCGGCTTGTTCCGCGCTGCTGTAGCGCCGCTGGGCGGCCTCAATCTGGATCTGGCAACGCAGGCAGGCCGTGTAGACCGCTTCCTCTCCGGAGTTGGCGATGCGCAGGCGAAAGCTCAACATGGGGGCCGCGGCGAACGGAACCGCAGCGGCTGTCTCAACCTGGAAGGTCAGATCAGGCATAGTGCGCACCCGCGGTTGCACCGGCCCGTTCCTTCAGGCCCTCGAAGAAAATGCGCAGCTCTTCCCACACCTCGGAGCCGCCCGAGAATCCACGCCAGTGCGCACGGATCAGGCCGGCCAAGCGGTAGCATTCATCGATCGGCAGCAGGTAATACTCAGGCGCAGGATAACCGCGCATTGGCCCCAGACGATTCACCATTAGGGCTTCCACGTCGGCTTCCATTTCTTCGAGCACCGGATTGGCTTCCACGATCTCGCTCCACGTATTCAGCGGTAATTGCGATTCGGGTGCGCCCGCGGGGCTCGGATACAGCGCGACCACGCGGTTGGCGGGGCTGCTTTCGAAAAAGAAAGCCACGTTGATGGGAATGAGCAAGCCCTCCCATTGTGCGTCGGTCAGTCCGAAATTCTGCAGAAACCGTACCCGGCGTGGGACACGTTTGTAACGAGCGCCGCCCTGTCCGGCAAAGAGAACGGCACACGCGCCACAGGCACAAACCAGCTTTCGTTTATGGGGTTCGAGCAGGTGCGGATGATCGGGGGCCAGATCCGTGCCGCACAGCTCACACCTTTCGAGCGGGCGATTGCGGCGGACGAACCGGCGCAGAGCACCCAGCGTGTTGGTTGGGCTGGGAGTCATGCGCCGCCCTTCGCGCCCACCAGAATGGGCTGGGCGTTGGAGCCGGTCAGCATCTCGATGGGTACAAAACCGGCTGCCGGTTTTTCTTCGAGTCCCTCTATGATCAGATCCACCGCATCGGGCGCCGCGCCGTAAATCGCCTCTTCGATGACGGTCTTGATGGAAGCGGGCGAGGTCCTGCCGTTTTGCGCCGTCGCGCGGGCCGCGAGCCGCACCACGCCGTCTTCTACGCCCAGCAACTGAACCGAGTAGTCATGCTTGGCCAGGCGCGATTCCAGGCGGCCGATTTCCCGCCGTGCCCTGGTTTCGATATCCTCCGGATGCAGCCCGTAGAGCACCAGCAGACTGCCGACCAGATCGTCCCGGCCGAACCCGTTGATGATGTCCCGCCCGGCGGCGCCGCTCTGCTCCGCAATTTCGAGCATGCGCGCCAGCGCGCCGCCGTGCAGGTCCATCAATGCTTCCACCAGTTCGCGCGCGGCGGCTACCAGCGACGGATCGCGGGAAGCTTGCAGTTTCGCCAACAGCTGTTCGATCCGCCGGGCCTGACCCGGAACACCTGCCGTTTCATCCATGGGCTGGCCTGCGATCGTCAATGCGCTCCAAACATGGGCGAGTGGACAGTTTCGAGCACTTTCCCTTTGCCCAGGTACATATGCACACCGCACGGCAGGCAGGGATCGAAACTGCGCACGGCGCGCATGATGTCGATACCCTTGAAGTTGTCCGGCCCGTTTTCTTCGAAGATGGGCGTGTTCTGCACCGCGTCTTCGTAAGGTCCCGGCGTGCCGTAAACGTCGCGCGGATTCGCATTCCACGGCGTCGGGGGGTAGGGGTGGTAGTTGGCGATCTTGCCGTTGCGGATGACCACGTGATGCGAGAGCACTCCGCGCACGGCTTCGTGGAAGCCGCAGCCGATGGCTTCATCGGGCACCTTGAAGTCGGTCCAGGTACGGGTGCGCCCGGCGTGCAGTTCCTTGAAGGCCTGCTCCACAAAATGCAAAGCGGCCGCCGCGGCGTAGGCCTGGAAGTAAGTGCGGGCACGGTCGCGCTCGATGGCGTTACTCCACTTGGGAATCTTCCACTCGAATTCCACCTCGGGCAGCATGGTGGTTTTTGGCAGATAGATCTTGACGCTGTGGCCGGTGGCTTTCAAGTAGCCGATGTCCACCTTGCCTGCCAGCGCGGTAGCCCAGAAGCGGGCGATGGGGCCGCCGCCAGTGTCCAAGGCCAAATAATCTTTGGTGCGTTTGTCGTACCATCGCGGCGACATGACCCAGGTATATTTGCCGCCGAAATCCCGCTTTTGCGGGCGCGGAATGGTGGTCTGATTCCAGGGATGCCGCTGATCTACGGGGTTGCCTAACGGATCGTTCTTGACGAACGTTTCGCCCTGCTCCCAGTCATCATAGTATGAGCTACCCAGCAGAATACGGATGTTCAGCCCGATATCGACCAGGTCGGTAGTGACTAACTTTCCATCCACTACCACGCCGGGGGTTACGTACATGGCGTTACCCCACTCATTCATGTTCTTGTAAGTGTAGTCGCAAACCTCGGGATTATTGAACGAACCCCAGCAGCCCAGCAGGATACGCCGCCGCCCCACTTCTTCATAGCCCGGCAAGGCGTCGTAGAAGAAGTCGAACAGGTCGTCATGCAGCGGCACGACCTTCTTCATGAACTCCACATACTTCATCAGGCGCACCAGATAGTCGGTGAAGAGCTGCACGGTCGGCACGGTACCGACTCCGCCAGGATAGAGCGTCGACGGATGCACGTGACGGCCCTCCATCAGGCAGAACATTTCGCGCGTCATGCGGCTCATCTGCAGCGCTTCGCGATAGAACGCGCCGGTGAACGGATTGAGCGCGCGCATAATGTCGGCAATGGTGCGATAGCCATGCAGGTTGGAGTGCGGCGAAAGGGTAGTCTCGGCCTTGGCCAGGACCTTGGGGTTGGTCTCTTTCACCATCTGCTCACAGAAATCCACGCCCACCAGGTTGTCCTGGAAAATATTGTGATCGAACATGTACTCGGCCGCTTCGCCGAGATTGACGATCCACTCCGCCATGGCCGGCGGGCGGATACCGAAGGCCATGTTCTGGGCGTATGTGGCGCAGGTTGCGTGATTGTCGCCGCAAATGCCGCAGATGCGGCTGGTGATGAAGTGGGCGTCACGCGGGTCCTTGCCCTTCATGAAAATGCTGTAGCCGCGAAAGATCGACGAGGTGCTGTGACATTCCGCGACCTGGTGGTTTTCAAAGTCTATCTTAGTGAAAATTCCGAGACTGCCCACGATACGGGTAATCGGGTCCCAATTCATCTCCACCAGCTTTCTTTGCTTGCTGGGGGTCGAGGTTATCGATTCAGTGATTGTGCTCATGGTATCTCCTTTTACCGATCAGTAACTCCTCGGGTGGTACCCGGTAGTCAGCTCGGGGCGGGCGTGCCGCCACTTAGGTTCTTTATTGACCGTTGAGTTAGTAATTGACCGCAGTGTCCGGATGGCCCGGCCATACAAATTGACCGCGCCGGTAGATACCTTTCCGCCGGGCGGCTCATCCATAAACGGCATGAACTTATCAGGGAAACCCGGCATGGTGCAACCGATGCAGATACCGCCGACGTTGGGACAGCCGCCGATGCCCGCCATCCAACCGCGCTTGGGCACGTTGCAGTTCACCACCGGCCCCCAGCATCCGATCTTCACTATGCACTTAGGCGAACCGTACTCGGTGGCGAAATCGCCTTGCTCGTAGTAACCCGCGCGGTCGCAGCCGTCGTGCACGGTGTTGCCGAACAACCATGTCGGCCGCAATTGCTCATCGAGCGGGATCATGGGCGCCAGGCCGGCCACCTGGTACAGCAGGTAAAGCAGCGTCTCCATGAAGTTATCCGGCTGCACCGGGCAGCCCGGAACATTGACGATGGGCAAGCCCGCCTTGGAGCGCCAGTCCCAGCCCAGATAGTCGGCCAGGCCCATGCAACCGGTAGGATTCCCTTCCATCGCATGGATGCCGCCGTAAGTGGCGCAGGTGCCGCAAGCGACCACTGCCAGGGCCTTGGGGGCCAGGCGATCGATCCATTCGTTGGTGGTGATGGGCTGTCCGGTTTTGTGGTCCGTACCTAGTCCGGCCCAATATCCCTCGGACTTGATCTTCTCGTTGGGAATAGATCCTTCCACTACCAATACGAACGGCTCCAGCTTTCCTTCTTCGGCCAGGTACCAATATTTCATGAAGTCATCGCCTACTTCATAGGCGAGGACCGGGTTATGAAGATGGACCTTGGGCAGCCCGGGGATGGCTCCCAAGAGAACATCCTCCACACTGGGCTGGCTGGCGGCGGTGACGGAAACGGAATCTCCATCGCAGCCCAAGCCCGCAGTGATCCAAAGAACATGTATCTCGGCGACCGGAGACGGCCTCTGAGTTTTTCGCCCATACGGAACGGTTTCCGTTGGCATATTTCACCCTCCTTTAGTGTCTTTTCAGACACAACGCGCCATCTGTTCAGTGCGGTTAAATGTGCATCCCTGGGCCAATTGTAGGAAAAGCCTGGAGTGGGTCTCAATCGGGAACGGCAGGTTTTCGCGCTCCGGTTATTCCTGCTGAGATTATCGGGGATTCCCTGATCAGTGGGGCAGGCCTCCAGGCCTGCGCGGGTCCTCCAGGACCCGCTCGGCGGGCCGGCGTGGACGCCGGCCGCAGGACTGGAGTCCTGCCCCACGATTCATGGAGTTACTGTGAGTTACTATCCGAAATTTCGCTGGTACGCGTCGCGGCTCCCTTTTCCGAGAGGAACCATTCGACCGCATGCTGCAGCAGCTCGCGCCCATTCTTAAGAGACAGCTTCTCTTTGATGTGCGCGTAATACGATTCCACGGTCTTCACACTGAGGTGCAGCTCTTCTGCAATCTGGCGTGTGCTGCGGCCCTTCCCCACCAGCCGGAAAACCTCTAACTCGCGGTCAGTGAGGTCTTCCACTGTACAGTGTTTGACACCGGTGCGGCTGACGAACTGTTGCACCATCTTCTTGGCCATACCTTCGCTGACGTAAACATCCCCTTTCAAAATCTGCCGGACCGCGATGAGCACCCTCTCCGTGGCCTCCTGTTTCATGATGTAGCCATTGGCGCCGGCGCGCAGGGCGCGCTCCGCGTACAAGGACTCATCGTGCATGGAGAGGATCAGAACCGGCAGCCGGGTGTCGTTCATGCGAATCGTTTTCAGCAGATCGAGGCCGTCCGGCCCCTTCAGAGATACATCCACAATCACAATATCCGGCCGCAGGAAATCGATCGCCTGTAGCGCCGTGCGAGCGTCCTCCGCCTCACCGCAAACCGTCAGATCCGGCTCCCGGTCGATCAGTTGCGCCAAGCCTTGCCGTATGATGGGATGGTCGTCCACCACAAAAATTCTGGTTTTTCCGGACAGAGCAACGTTGGTCTGACCGTTCATATTGAGTCTCCCCCCTCATGCGCCGCCGGCGCGAAAACGGCAAATGATCTCGGTCCCGCCAGCCCGCGCGCGGTCGACCTCCAATGTCCCGCCAACCATCTTGGCGCGGTAGTTCATTATATGCATACCCATGCCCCGGCTCTGGCCCACGTCTTCCGGAATGCCGGTCCCGTCGTCCAGTATGCTGAGCGCGGCCGCGCCGCCGGCTTCGCTCAAGGTGATCACAATGTGTTTCGGGCGGCCATGCTTAAGGGCATTGTTCACGGCTTCCTGCGCGATGTGATACAGATGCATGGCGGCATCGTTATCGTACACCAGTACCGGCCGATCGCAGCGGAAACGGCACGAGACGCCGAACAAATCCTGCACTTCCGATGACCACTGCTCCAAAGCCGACATCAGCCCCCGCGCATCGGAAACCACCGGCAGCAGACCGCGGGAGAGCTCCCGCGTCCGGTGGATGGCCTGGTTGACCATGTTCACGATCTTGGCGGCATCGGAGCTCTCGGGCAGGGAACGGTCCGCCAGCCTGTGTTCCAATGCTTTGCTCATGAAGGCGATGCCCGTCAGGTGCTGCCCTAAACCGTCGTGCAGGTCTTGCCCGATATGCCGCTGCTCGCGCGCGCTGATATCCAGAATGGCCCTCTCCAGGCGCTTCGACTCGGTGATATCGACGCCCGTGAAAATGGCATGCCGCCCCTTGCCATGGCCATCGCGCAACGCGGTCCCCGACCATGAGACGAGACGCGCTACGGTTTCCCCCGCCATCCCATGGCTTTCAAACGGGCTCGGCCGCGACCCCGCCAGCAGGTGCGCGAAGGCACTCCGGAACCGCGCAAGATCTTGCGGCTTGACAAAGAGTTCCGAGGCGTATCGATCCTGCGACGCATGCAGGAATTGTCCCGCGGCTTTCTCGAACGCGCGATTGAAACGGACGATGCGTCCGGCGGGATCGAGCACCATGACCAGGGTGTCCACGGTGTCGAGAATCGTCGAGACGAAATTGCGCTCCTCCTGCAAAGCTTCTTCGGCCTGTTTCAAATCGGTGATATCGAATGCCACACCCTGTATGAACCAGGGCTCTCCATCGTCTTTCCGCACCACTTTCGCTTCGCAGTGGAACCAGACCACGTGTCCGTCACGCGCCATCACGCGGTACACCGACCGCAGAGGCTTGCCGGTCAGAAACATCTCAGCCGCTTCCACATTCCAGCGCAGGTTGTCGTCCGGATGGATCTGGCGGTACCAGCGGATGGGATCTTCCAGCCACTCGGCCTGCGAGAAACCCAGCGCGGCCTCGATGTAGGGGCTGACGTACGCCTCGCCCGCGCCGCCGTCCAGGTTGACCATGAATAACACCGCGGGAATCTGCTCGACCAGAGTCCGGTATCGTGCATCCACGTTAAGCAGCCGGGTCTGGCCGTTCTGGGGCTGCCGGCCGGAATCGGTGCTACGCAGGAATACGCCGGCCAACTCCTCGAGCAACAACTGTGCCTCGGCCACCGTAGGCTCCGCACCCAAACAGAAAGCGCCTTGGCCGCTCGCCGCCGTCATCGATCCGGTCCCTTGCGCGCGGGCGGTTTTCGCCAGGCCGGTTCCTTGTTCAAGGACGCTTGCGTGAAGCGGCGAAGAGCATGTATGGCGCGCCCGTAGGTCATCACCGCCTGCGACGATAGCAGTGATCCCGGCGGCTGATTCATGAACGGCATGAACTTATCGGGGAATCCCGGCATAGTGCAACCAATGCAGATGCCGCCCACATTCGGACAGCCCCCAATTCCGTTCATCCACCCTCTCTGGCCCACGTTGCATTGCACCACCGGGCCCCAGCAACCCAGTTTCACGATGCACGTCTTCTCTCCGTACTGTTCTCCGAACTCCCCTTGTTCATAATAGCCTGCACGATTACATCCTTCATGCAGTGTCTGTCCGAAAATCCACACTGGACGCAACGCTTCGTCAAGAGTAATGGCCGGCGCATTCCCGGCAGCCTGCTGCAGCAGGTACAACAGCGTCTGCATCAGGTTATCGGGCTGCGTCGGACATCCCGGCACGCAGACGATAGGAATGCCGGCCGGCGACTTCCAGTCCCATCCAAGGTAATCCGGCAGACCCATGCACCCGGTGGGATTTCCCTCCATGGCGTGGATTCCGCCGTAGGTGGCGCAAGTTCCCGCAGCGACCACCGCCCAGGCTTTGGGCGCCAGCCGGTCGATCCAGTCGCAAGTCGTGATGGGCTGGCCTGTGAATCTGTCGGTGCCCAAGGTAGCCCAATAACCCTCTGCTTTGTTCGATTCGTTGGGGACGGAACCTTCCATGACCAGGATGAAGGGCGCCAGCTTCCCCTCCGCGGCGAGGACGAAGGGCTTGAGGAAATCATCACCATTTTCATAGGCGAGCACGGGATTGTGGAAGCGCACCTTGGGAATCCATGGCAGTCCCCCACTGAGGAGTTCTTCCAGGCTGGGCTGTGTGGCGCCCGTGAGTGCGATGGTCTCTCCATCGCAACCGAGACCGGCGGTGATCCACAGGATATCGATCTCGGTGATCGGCTTAAGATCGTTCGACATCGTTCCGAACTCCTGACTGGGTATTCTAATACATTCGGGCATTAGCCAACGAGTGACACGATCCAAAACTGGCGGCCGTTGAAAGAAGTTTTTGCGCGTTTGGTAGCTAGAGTGCCTGCAGCAAGTGCGCGAGGGACTCTATGAAATTTACGAAGGCACTGGGTTACGCGACGTTAGCCACAGTGGTGGCTGGGATTATTTTTAATCTGAACGATATTCGACGTTACATTCGCATTTCCACGATGTAAGATGTGGGGCAGGACTCCAGTCCTGCGGCGGGTCTCCAGACCCGCCATGTGGCGGGACGTGGACGTCCCGCGCAGGCGTGGACGCCTGCCCCACTAAAGGCTGGCACGTGGTGGGAAACGGTATCGCAGGAGTGTCCATAAGGCCTCCCAACCATCGCGTGCCCGGATCTTTTTGCCATCCGCCACGCCTCTTGCGTTGTAACTGACGGGTACTTCGTGTATGTGATAACCGAAGCGGCGCGCTTTGGCAGTCACTTCCGGACAGAACTCAAAGCGGCGGCATTTCAGACGCATGCGGCGCAGGACTGGCGCGCGAAAGGCTTTGTAGGCGGTGGCCTCATCGGTCAGATTTGCGCCATAAAGCACGTTTGCCGCCGCCGTCAATACCCGGTTGGCAAGGCGATTCTTCCAAGGCATCGCGACGCGCTTGCCCAGAAAGCGTGAGCCGTATACAACGTCCGCCCGGCCATCCAGGATGGGTTCGAGGATGCGCGCGTAGTCTTTCGGATCGTATTCCAGATCGCCATCCTGTATCAGGATCGCGTCTCCGTTCGCTAGCGCAATGCCCGCCCGGATTGCCGATCCTTTGCCCGAGTGACTAATGCGCCGATGCGTAACATCCGCGAGGATCTCGCCGGTTCCATCGGTGGAACCGTCGTCGATCACGATAATCTCCTTCACACAGCCCGCGGGCAATGGCGCGCGCCGCACGCGCTCGAGCACCTGGCTGAACGTATGGAATTCGTTATAAACCGGAATTATGATCGATACCTTCATGGCTTCCGCAAAACCGCGAAGAGCGATTGGCCGAACAGGGGCGGCGCAATGGCTTCCGCGTGCGACAGCCATGGCACGATATAGCGGTCGAAGATGGCAATCTGTGCGGCGCTTTGTTCCTCCCGCCGTAGAACCTTCGCGTTGATCCACCAGCCGAAGAAGCCGATCGCATTCACGTAATGAAGCGTTTCTATCCGGAGACCGGTTACCTGCGCCAGCTTGACCAGCGATTTGCGGCTGTACCTCCGGCAGTGGCTCAAGTTTCGATCGATTGGCCCGTAGAGGGCCTGAAATGCGGGCACCAGCAGCACGATCGCACCGCCGGGAACCAGCACCGAAGCCATGGCCTGGAGCGCGCGCGCGTCGTCCGGGATATGTTCCAGCACGTTCAGGCAGACGCAGGAATCCGGCTGCCAACGCGCGAGATCGGCAAAGGCGGGCGACCTCGGTTCGCAGACGAAGGCCCGCAGATTGGCTTGGCCGGGATATCGCTGTGCGAGCCGCGCAACGCCCGCAGGATCTATATCGACCGCCACCACTGCTTCGCGGCTGAGCAACATCCCGGTGAAATTGCCTATACCGCAGCCCACCTCAATCACCCGCTGACCCAACTCCGGCATTACCAGCCGCTGCAGCCAGGCGCTATAGTTGGTGGCCCGCGCCATACGTTCCAGATCCGCGATCATGTAATCCGGCGGCATTGTGACAGGCTGTTAGAATCCTATTCTAAGAGTCCGCATGTTTCCGGCGCATCTGGCCCAGTTTCTGCCCTTCGCGAATCCGCTCGGTATGGGGCCCGGCGATCTCATCGTGCTGGCGCTGGCGGCGCTGCTGCTGATCGTCGCACTGGCCTGGCATCCGTGGTGGGAACCCTATGCGGTACGGCTCGCGCCGCATACTGGCTGGTGCATGCTGCTGGTGGCTGTGCTTCCGGTGGCGCTACGGCTATTGCTTCTGCCGCTGCATCCCGCACCAGTACCGGATATCTACGATGAGTTCAGCCATCTGCTGGTGGCCGATACGCTGCGGCATGGGCGCCTGGCGAATCCGGCCCATCCGCTGCATGAGTTCTTCGAGACATTCTTTGTTCTGCAAGAACCGACTTATAGCTCGATCTATCCTGTCGGCCAAGGCGCGCTGCTGGCGTTCGGCTGGGTGGTCCTCGGCTCACCGTGGGCCGGCGTGGTCCTTTCGGTGGCGGCGCTGTGCGCGCTTTGCTATTGGATGCTGCGCGCGTGGACCACGCCTGCTTGGGCCTTGGCGGGCGGCTTGCTGGCCGTCATGGAGTTCGGACCGCTGAACCAGTGGATGAATAGCTACTGGGGAGGCGCGCTGCCTGCCGCGGCCGGGTGTCTGGTGTTTGGTGCGCTGCCGCGATTGCGGCGCAGGAAGCGTCTACGCGATGCTGCCCTTCTGGGCGCCGGCCTAGCGATCCACTTACTAAGCCGGCCATATGAGTCTGTATTCTTATTACTGTGCGTTCTCCTCTATCTATTACCGGCGTGGCGGGTGGCAGTCAAGCCTTTGTCGATGGCAGCCTTAGTGGCGCTGCCGGCGGTTGGATTGACGCTACTGCAGAACAAGCAAGTTACAGGCAGTTGGACTACTTTGCCATATGCGCTCAGCCAATATCACTATGGCGTCCCCGCAGTTCTTACCTTTCAGGCGAATCCGGTACCGCATCATGAACTTACCCGTGAACAGGACCTTGACTATAAGATGCAGCTTTCATTCCGGGGAGACCGGACGGAAACCGTTGGGAGCTATCTGTTGCGCCTGGCGTACCGTATCCGTTATTACCGCTTCTTTTTTATGCCGCCGCTCTACCTGGCGCTGCCATTTTTCTGTCTCGCCTTACGCGATCGCCAGTTGGTCTGGGTGATCGTTTTCCCCGTGATTTTTGCTTTGGGAGTCAACTTTTTTCCGGCATTTCAGTATCATTATATGGCTGGCGTGGTCTGCTTTTTTTTACTGGCGAGCTTAATCGGACTCGAACAGCTCAGCCGCTTCAGTGCCCTGGCGGCCCGTATCATTTTTGTACTGTGTATCGCGCAGTTTGTTTTCGAGTACGGGTTGCACTTAGCCAGCTCCGATCCGTGGTCGTTGGCATTGCGCAACCCGGCGCGTCGCGTCGCCATAAATCGCCAGCTTGCGCAGGCGGCCGGCAAGCAATTGGTTTTCGTGCGTTACTGGCCATGGCATATCTTCCAGGATGAGTGGGTTTACAACGCCGCGGACATCGACCGCGCGCGGGTGGTATGGGCGCGGGATCTGGGCCCGGCCGAGAACGAAAAGCTGCGACGCTATTATCCCGATCGCACCGTCTGGCTGCTCGAGCCGGATGCGCGCCCGCCCCGCCTGTCGCCGTACTCAGCGGTAGACTACCGCCCAGTTACGAGATAGGCCGCCAGAGCTTCCGCCTGTACCCGGATTTCGGGCACCGCGATGCTCTCGAACAAGTCGCCGGCCCGAGGCGGCCCGACTGTAAACAGCCGGTCCGAAGGACGTCCGGCGGCATCGATGAGAGCACCGTGGGCGTTGGTGCGAAGACCTACACCCGCTTCGCCCGGCGACGCCAATGCCTGCCGAAAAAGAGATTGCACGATGGGGTTCGCCACGCGACGATAGTCGCAATTCGGGGCGGTGCAGTTGATGATGCGCCCTACTGGAATAATCCGTTCGCCGCCGCCGCGCAGTGCAATTTCGACTACGAGACACCTCCCGCTGACTTCGGCCTGCCGCAGTCTGCCGGCGACAATTTCTAACTCGCCTTGCTGTTGCGCCCGGAATAACTCAGTGGCGATCCGCGGCGCCATGCGATGTCGATGCACATCCCAATAGGACTTCAGATGCCGCCGGAACCTGTGTTTCTCGGCTGCGGTGAATCTACTCCAGATTTGATCTGAGTACGGCCGCAACCGGTCGATCACCATGCGCCATTCCGGCGCGCGTTTGGCGGCCGTGCGCAGCGTCCGAACCATAGCCCCGAGCGGCAGATTAGCCGGTACGTCATCCTGTGCGCAGCCTGTCTGACCCGGCACATGCTCGTGTGGGACCTGGCCATGGCGGGAAACCATATAGATGGTGCCGCGATGACTTCGCGACCGCAGCGCGATTACCGCATCCACCGCCGTCAGTCCCGAGCCGATCAACAGCACGGGATATGTGGCGGGCAAGTCCAATGCGCCCTCCTCCCATACCGAAGAAAAGTATTGTCCGTTGGCGGCGGCCAGCCCGCGGATTGCGGCAGACACAGGCGGCGGATTTCCCACGGCTAGGACGGCGCGATCGACAACCAGTGAAGTTCCGTCACGGAGCAAGAGGCGGATGCCGCCCCCGAGTTCGCATCGCAGATCGCACGCGCCGGTAACATGACGGTGGAAACGGCCGGGCTTCGATTCGACCGCTGACTGCAACTGGCTTTCGAGATACCTGCCATAGACCTGGCGCGGCGCAAAAAATTCCGGACCAGCCTCGGGATAGCCATTGACATTGAGCCACTCACAGAAGTGCACCGGATGTGCGGGGAACGCGCTCATGTTGGCGGCAGGCACGTTGAGCAGATGATCCGGGCAGGTAGTCGAATAGGCCAATCCACGGGCAAGGTCGCGGCGCGGCTCAACCAGATGCACCGATACATTACCTGGATGCTGCAAGAGATGGATGGCTACCAGCGAACCGCTACAACCCGCACCAACAATCCCGATGTTCATGAAAACTATAGGCCTCTTTCTCGTCAGGCAGGACAGAATGGTACCATAGAAAAGCGCATTTGTCTATAGACTTAGTTAACAATAGTTGGCTAGCTGTTGCCCAGTGCCTTTAGATGGCTGTACACCATCGCCACAGGTAAACCCATCACGTTGTAGTAACAGCCCTCGATGCGCGGGATGAATTTGGAGGCCAAGCCCTGGATGGCGTAGGCGCCGGCCTTGTCCATAGGCTCCCCATTCGCGGCATAATCATCGATCTCAGCGGGCGAGAGGGGCGCGAACCATACGCTGGTAGCTGCGCAGTCTTCTATGATGCGGCCGGATGAACGCAGGCAGATGGCTGTCAGGACTTCGTGCCTTTGGCCGGACAACATGCTTAGCATGCGGCGGGCATCGGCGGCGTCTACCGGCTTGGCCAGTATTTCGCCGTCGATCACAACCGTGGTATCGGCGGCCAGGACGATCTCCCCGGGCGCGGAGGCGGCGGCCATGGCTTTCTCGCGCGCCAGGCGCGTTACATAGGGACGCGCGGCTTCGCCGGGAAGCGGCGTTTCATCCACCTCCACAGGCCGCACCACGAACGGAATGCCGGCTTGCTGCAGGATCTCACGGCGGCGCGGAGAGCGGGAGGCTAACACGAGCATCTCTTCATGTTACCTGGCAGCGTCGAGCGCCTTGATCAGGTCCACGCTGAGCGTTGAGGGACACCAGTAACGCTCGATGTGCTCAACCACCAGCGCAGTGCCCTGTTCGTGACTTACAAAAGGTCGCGCCTTCGGGTTGTACATGCTATCGGTGAGATCGCGCACCAGGATGCAGCGCATTCCCCAATTCGTCATTCGCTTGATGGCGAATGAACGGTTCAGCACGCACATATTTGCGTGCACGCCCATTACCAGCAGATTGCGTATGCCGCGCGTGCGCAAGAAGCTGTAGATTTGCGGTCCATCGTCGGAAATGACGTCCGCGTTGCCGATAGAGAGCGCGGCGTTTTCGCGCGTCCAGGCTTTGTAGAACGAGTCGCGCGTATCGCAGCCGCCGTCGCTATCGTCGATCGGCAGAGGCGGATCGGGCAATCCCAGGGGCGCCGGCGGATCGATCAAGGCGAGGCGCAGGATGGTTTGCCGCTGGGGCCAGTCTTTGTAGAAATCCATGGTTTCCGATGGCGCGTGGATGATCTGAATGCGCCCCGCACGTGCCGCGTTGAGGACCGGCGCCATCTTCAACGCGAGGGCGTCCACGCGCCGCGAAGCGCCCGAACACCAGTGCTTGTCCCACATGTCGCAGATGAGAACGGCGGTTTCCGCAGCAGGCAGGGCTTGTTCGAACCCGACTGCCTCCCAGACGCCGCTGCCCTTGAAAACTTCCACGCGCGATCGTAGGGGAAGCCGCAGGTCAGCCGCGCAGGCTGTCGCCGCAAGGGTCAGGGCCAGCACCGCCGCGTGCCATGGGGAACACATGCGCACTATGATAGCGCGCGCGGCGTTTACCGGTGCAGGAGCTTGAATCCAATCTCGCGGCCTTGCCCCTGGGCGTACGCGAGCGAGATCCACAGCAGAGCGAATGGCTCGAGCAGCCGCGCTTGAGTGAGCGGACCGGCATCTACAGCGTCAAAGCCCAGCTGATCGATCAGCAGGCGCACGGTCTGCTTGGCGCCGGCATCGTCGCCGCAGTAGAACATCACGGGGCGGTCGGCGCCGAACGCCGGATTCGCCATGATGTTGTAGCCCACCGTATTGAAGGCTTTCACCACCTTCGCGCCGTGCGCCCAACCGGCCACTTGCTCGGCAGCTGATGTGGTGGTGCCAAGCTCCAGGCCGGACATGTCGGGCAGCAGCGGATTGAGCGCATCGACGAGCACCTTGCCCGAGAGATCGCCAAGCCCCGCGATCGTGGACTGGGCCGCCTTCCAGGGCGTGGACAACAACAACAGTTCAGCGGCTTGCACAGTTTCCTTTAGAGACGCGGCACGTGCGGCCGCACCGGTCTTGGCAACCAACTGACGTATCTCGTCGGATGCGGGGTTGCGCGATCCGAAAATAACTTGATGGCCGGCCTGCGCCCAGCGTGTACCTAACGCGCCTCCCACATGGCCGGCACCGATGATGCCAATCTGCATTACGACCCTCCTCGGATTAGGATAATGCGGGCGGGGGTTGCGGCGGGGCTGAAGCCCCGCGCCGGCTAAAGCCCGCCCTCCAAGCTTACAGATGCGCTAGGCCTCGCTGCAGCGCGGCGACTACGGCCTGCGTACGGTCGGTTACTTCCAGTCGCTGCAGGATCACGCTCACATGGCATTTCACCGTCGCCTCGGTAATCTTGAGCGCATCGGCGATGCCTTTATTGGTCTTGCCGCGCACCATGAGTGCGAGCACCTCGCGCTCGCGCGGGCTCAGATCGGAATTAGGCGTGCGATTAGCCAGGCTGCGCGCCACCGGCGGGGGAAGATAGCGTCTGCCGGCATGCACCGAGCGCAGCGCGTCCACCAGCGTTTCATAGGACATGGCCTTGATCACGTAGGCAGCGGCGCCGGCAGTCAGCGCCTGATGGATATCTTCGTCGCCTTCATAAGTGGTCAGGACCACGCAGCGCGCCTGGGGATCTTCGGCGCGTATGATGCGCAGCGCCTCCAAGCCGCTCATCCCCGGCAGGCGCAGATCCATCAGCGTGATGTCGGGGTGATGCTCGCGAAACCCGCGCACGCCGGCCTCGCCGGACTCCGCCTGGAAACAGACCGTCATATCCGGCTGCGCGTCGATGATGGCCGCGATTCCCAGGCGCGTGATGGGATGATCCTCCACCACCAGTACGCTGAATCTATCTGTCACGGTCATCCGTTGAGCGCTCCTTTTTCTTCACGGGGTTTTTCGCTGGCCGGCGGGCGCACGGGAACGTCCAGGCAGAGTTCGGTGCCTTTTCCGGGAGCGCTGTGCACCGCGAAATGGCCACCCAGCCGCTCAGTCCGCTCGCGCATGCCGATCAGTCCAAAATGTCCGCCGTTTTCGGGCAGCACTTCGTCCGGTTCGAAGCCGCAGCCATCATCCTGTACGCTCATGCGGATGCGGCCGCGCTGGAATTGAAACCGCAGCAGGACTTCGTGTGGATGGGCATGGCGCAGCGCGTTATACACGGCCTCGCGCGCCACCATCATGACGTCGTGCTCGACCAGCGGATCGAGCACCACCGGCTTGCCGGATGTCTCGACCCGCACAGGCACTTGCGAAGCGGCGCAGGCCTGGCGCGCCAACTGGTCCACCAGGCGGTTGATCTCGGAACGGCCGCCGCGATGCAAATTCCACACCGCCGCGCGGGCCTCGTCGGTGACGGCGCGCATCTGCGTGCGGGCGCACTCGAGCAGGCTTTCGGCGGCGGGCGCCTGTTCCGGGGTCATGGAGGCGACCGCTTCGAGCAACGCAGATACGCCCGTGCATCCTTGAATCAGGGTGTCGTGCATTTCCCGCGCGAGACGATTGCGCTCTCCCAATACCGCCTCGAACCTGGCGTGCGCCTGCCGCATCCGCGCCTGATAAATCGACCAGACGGCACCGGCCAGTCCCGCCACGCACAGCACATAAAACCACCAGGCGCGATAGAAATGGGGACGCCATTCGAAGGCGACGGAAGCTTCGGAGGTAGCGGCCGGCTGGGCGATGTCGAAGGCCTGCAGATGAAACCGATAGTGGCCGTGCGGAATGTTCGTGTAGCTGGCCCGCCGCGCCCGCGTCTCGGTCCAGCCGCTATCGAATCCATCCAATTGATAGCGGAAGCGCACGCGATCCTGCGACCGGAGCTGGATGGCGCCATATTGAATTTCCAGCTTGCCTTGTCCGGGAGGCAGCACGATGTCGCTGCCGGCGCCCACCTCGCGCCCGTCCGCCATGACACTGTAAATGACGGCGGGCGGCGCGGCCACGGGACCTTCGGGGTCCGCGCCGATGCGGATGGCGCCGGCGGTGCTCGGGAACCAGACTTCACCGCTCGGCGTAGTGCAACCGGCCGGCTGCACGCCGCCGTACATGGCCGTGTTTTCCAGGCCATCGGCAGCCCCGTATAGCTTCACGGCAGGCCGGTAGGTGGGATCCGAGGCGGTGCGTTCGAGATCGCGGCGCCCGATGGAGGATATCCCGTTCGGTCCGCTGAGCCACAGCGTGCCATGGGGATCCTCGAGGACCTGATAGATGCTGTTATTGACGAGACCTTCGGCGATTGTGAAGGCCGTCAGTTTGCCTGATTTCCAACGGAACAAGCCGCTGGTGCGCGTGCCGAACCACAGCGCGCCTTCAGGGTCCTCGTGGATGGCCCACACCTTGACATCGTGCAGACCCGGGACGGGCGAGTCCGGGACATCCCCGCCGTTGCGCAGCCGCGTCAAACCGCGATCCTTGCCCACCCAAACATCGCCCTGGCGGTCGACGTAAAGAGCGCGTACGCTCTCGTGCGGTTCGAAGCAGCGTGTGCCGCCGGGAAGCCAGCGGCAATAGCCACCGTCGGTGCCGATCCAGATGCCACCGGCATGATCCTCCGCGAAGGCCCGTATGTAGGGCTGCACCTCCGGTATCTGGCGCGGCGCGCCGTCGACCCAGCGGAATGCTCCTTCGCCCTCCGTTCCCATCCAAAGCGTGCCGGAGTTATCGCGAAAGACATTGCGAATGCGGACGTTCGCCAGGGGGCCGGTGAAGCGGCGTATCTGAGCGCGGCGGCCGACCAATCGGAACAGGTGACTGCTGGATACCCACAAGGCTCCGTCGCGGTCGGCAGAGATCGTGCCAAAGTCGGCATCGGCAAAATCCGGGAGAACCACGGTACTGGCGGCCGTCTTATTCAGCCGCACGAGTCCGGCCTGGGTGCCGATCCACACGTTGTGCTCGGATCCGGGAAAACTGCTCAGGATGGTGTTGCTGGGCAGCGCCAGGTTGGCCGGCAGCGTGGCGAACTGGCCATCGCGGTAGCGGATCAAACCCTCGCCGATGGTCCCGATCCACAACGTGCCGTCGTCATCCTGCAACAGCGTGCGCACGGTGCTGCGAATGCTGGTCACCCGCGAAAAAATTGGAGGACCGGGAGCGGAACTGCTGTGCTGCAAGCCTGTCACTGTACCCACCCAGAGCGTTCCATCGCGTGTCTGGAGGATGGACTTCACGTTGTCGGTTATGCCTCCCGGCAGATGATACTCGACCATGCCGTGGCCATCGATGCAGAAGAAGTGATACCCGCCGACCCACAGGCGCTGCTGGCGGTCCTCGAAGATCGCATGCACCGATATAGCAGGCACGCCGTAGCGGGCATCCATGCGCTCGATCTTGCCGGCCTGCCACAGAAACAGCCCGTCGTCGGTTCCCATCCAGATTCCGCCGGAATGATCTTCATGCAGGGCGCGCACGTAGCCGTTCGTCAGGCCGTCCGCCCGTGACCACTGCCGGAACGCGCGGTTGCGATAGCTCAACACGCCGCCACCTTCCGTGCCGATCCATAGAGTGCCATCGGAGGCAGCCAGCAGGCAGAAGACGCTGTTCTCGTGAAACGCGGGCGTATTGTCGCGGTTGAAGACTACGAACTGCGCGCCATCGAAACGGACGAGTCCACCGGTGGTGCCGATCCAAAGGAAATGATCGGACGTTTGGGCGAAGGCCTGCACGATATCTTCAGGCAATCCATCTTCGACATGCCAGACGCGGCGGGCGTATCCGGTTATCGCGCCGACTGAGCGGGGAGGCTGATGGGAACGAGCTTGCCAGGATCAGTAAGAATGTAATTACACGCGGCACTCTTCCCGGCTTTTCTGCCGACATGGCTGGCTCGCCTTAATTCTAACAACGCGCGGGCCGCGCGCAGGCTGAGAGCGTCAATGTCACTTAGTTTTCCCAATATTGGGAATGCTGCATAATCTGTGGGGCAGACCGCCGTTCCAAACGCGAGCAGGCCGACGTGGACGTCGGCCGCAGGACTGGAGTCCTGCCCCACAATTTATGCAGGTGTTTGGTCGCGCGAAAACTAAGTGGCATTGATGGCTGAGAGCCTGCCCTGCGGGTGTGGTATTCTGCGTCGTGATACGTATGGCGACCGAATATTTCGATGTACTGATTATGGGTGCGGGACTCTCGGGTATTGACGCCGCGCATCACTTGCAGAAGCTCTGTCCGCGCAAGAGCTACGTCATCCTGGAGCAACGCGCGCGCATCGGGGGCACCTGGGACCTGTTCCGCTATCCGGGCGTGCGTTCGGATTCAGACATGTTGACGATGGGCTATTCATTCCGCCCGTGGACCAGTCCGAAGATGATTTCGCCGGGGGAAGACATCCGCGAATACATCGCCGCCACGGCGCGCGACGAGGGAATCGACCGGCATATCCGTTTTGGCCACAAGATTCTGCGCGCCGCATGGTCGTCGGCAGTGGCGAAGTGGACGGTGCAAGCGGTGCGTACGTGGCCCGACGGCCACGAAGAGAAGGTGACGCTGAGCTGCAATTTTTTGTTTTCCTGCGCGGGCTATTATCGTTACGCAGCGGGTCACACGCCGGACTTTCCGGGCATCGGCCGCTTCGCGGGCCGGGTGGTGCACCCTCAAGCGTGGCCCGAAGATCTGGACTACAGCGCTAAGCGCGTGGTCATCATCGGCAGCGGGGCAACGGCGGTGACGCTGCTGCCCGCCATAGCCAAGACCGCCGCGCACGTGACCATGCTGCAGCGGTCCCCGACCTATATCGTCTCACTGCCCGCCGAAGACAAGATCGCGAACTGGCTGCGCGGCGTGCTGCCGGAGCGATGGGCATACAGGCTGAGCCGCTGGAAGAACGTGGGGTTCATGATGTATATCTACCAGCTGGCGCAGCACTACCCGAACTACGTGAAGACCGGCCTGATCAATAAGGTGCGCGAGCAACTGGGCGCGGATTACGATGTCGCGACGCACTTCACACCGCGCTACAACCCGTGGCATCAGCGGCTGTGCCTGGTTCCGGATGGTGACATGTTCGAGGCGATTAAAGCGGGGCGGGCGAGCGTGGCCACCGGTCAGATCGAGACGTTTACGGAGAGAGGTATCCGCCTCGCGTCGGGAGCGGAACTGGAAGCCGACATTGTGGTGACGGCGACCGGGCTGGTGATGCAGGCGCTGGGCGGGGCTGAGGTTTCGGTAGACGGGAACACGGTCGATCCGGGGCAAACGCTGGCATACAAGGGCGTGATGATGTCGGGCGTGCCGAACCTGGCTTCCGTTTTCGGCTACATCAACGCGTCGTGGACTCTAAAGGCGGATTTGATCTGCACCTGGGTGTGCCGGCTGTTGAACCTGATGGACCGGAAAGGCGTGCGCCAGGCGACACCGGCCGGGCGCGGGGAAGCGGCGGTGGCACCTTTCGTGGAGAAGTTCTCGCCGGGTTACATCGAGCGGGCGTTGGCGGGTTGGCCGAAGCAGGGGGCCAAGGCGCCGTGGCGCGTTTATCAGAACTACATTCGCGATGCGATTTGTTTGAAATGGAGCCCGGTGGACAATGGCGCGCTGGAATTTTCGAATCCGCCGGTGGGGCGGCCGGAGCCGGCGGCGCGTGAACTGAGCCAGACGGCGCGATAGCGTCTACGTCGCCTGCCGATAGGTTTGGTAGGTTTCATTGGTTATAGCGCTGAAGGGGCGGAAGCCGCCGGCTACGGCGAACATTACCTGGGGGCCGCGGAGCTGGGCTACCTGGCGGGGCGTCTGCGGGTCGATTGGCTCGTAGCGTTGGGTTTGATCGAGTTGGAACTCGATCTTGTCTCCCGTTTTCCACTGACGGTGGATCGGAAAGAAGCCGGGGGCGAGGTCTTCGTGCATACGGCGGCCGTTGATGGAGACTTCGGTATTCTTGCCGGCCCAGTTCGGGATGCGGAGATAGACTGTAAAGTCAGTTGGAGTCTGCGCGGTCACAGTTAGGACGATCGCGTTGGTGGACGGATAGTCTGTCTCTTGCAGGATCGTGCAGCGCGCGGCTCCTTGTTTCCAAGTCAGCCGCGATGGCACATATAGGTTGACATAGATGCCATCCGGGGCACGCAGATAGGAACTGATCCCATAATCAGCGGTTAGTTGGGGGTAAGTTCCGGAGCAGCAGGGCCAGTGGTCATCTTTATCCCAACGATAGGTAGCATCCGGGATGATACGGATATAGCTCTTTTGGGCGGAAGGATGGTAATCGGAATAGTAAAATGTCGAACCATCTTCCAGGATGGGCAGGATTCCCAAGGCGACGTTGTAGAGCATACGTTCCATGCTGTCGCCGTAGCGGGACTCGCGCGTGATCGCCAGGAGATAGCGCATGATCTTGAAATGCGCGTATGCGCCGCAGCCGGATTCGAAGTGCCGGTGGGTGCTGGTTAAGCTGGCGCCGAGCTCGCCCTTGCCGGGTTCGACGAAGGCCTCGTTCGGCCCCCAGCCGCCGGTGGCGTAGCTCTGATCTTTCAGGATCATATCCACGGCATTGCGGACGGCGCGGAAATACTTGGCGTCACCGAGCTTTAGGTAGCCCTGGATGCCGGAGCTGAGTGCATTTACGTGACTGTAGGCGTGCAGTCCGGGGAGGACGTTTTGGCCTTCGGAGAGCGGATCGAAGAAACCTTTGTCGAGTAAGTACCGTTTGCCTAAGTCATAATACTTGCGATCGCCGGTTCGCTCATAGGCGAGGAACAGATTTTCGGCGAACGTGTAGGTTTCATCCCAAGTGTAGGTCTCGTCTTTGTGTGGGCGCTGGTGCATTTCTTCGGAAGTCATGGCGTGATCCGCCATATGGGGCAGGACGGCGCGCGTGGTGGCGGAGAGCACGTCGAGGGCCGTGCGGTCGTCCGCGTATGAGTGCGCGTCTAAGAGGCCGCAGACCAGCTTGTCGTAAGTGTACCCCGGGTAGCGCAGATCGACGAAGAACTTACCGGATGGGTCGAGAGTTTGGGCGTAACCGCGCACCAGGCGCTGGACCTTGGCGCGGGTGGGGGCCGAGTTAGTGGCGCCGGCGAAACGGGCGAGGGCGGAGACATATTGGCCGAAGTGGGCGCCGGGGCAGAAGTCGTCGTACCAGCCACCCATATCGGGCCCCGGAGCAGGCAGGCCCACGCGCTGGCGGTAGATCTTGAGCATGCGGTCTTCGCTGAGACCCAGGAAGAAGGCGTGATTGGTGTCGAACTGGCGGCGCAAGGGGCTGGGGAGGAGTTCCACCTGAGAATAGTCGAAGACGGAGAGTGGGGCGGGATTTGCCGCGGACGCCAGGGCAGGGGAGACGGCGGCAAGTTGAAGCAATGTCCGGCGGGTCAGCATGGGTGTCACATAACCTTTACAGTGGTTTCAGCGGCCAGCACATCGTGATTGGCGTTGAGCAGGACGCGTTTGGGTTTCCTGGGCAAGCGGATTTTGACTTCGGTGGAAGTCATATTTCCGAGAAGCGCGACCTCGCCGGCGCGCATGACGCGGCCATCGAAATCGAAATAGATGGGCACGCCCATGACAAACCGGGAAGATACTCCACTTTGAGTAACCTTGGCAGTAAACAGGAATTTGCCGTCGGCGTCAGGCGCCAGCGAATAGTCCATGCGGTAACTGGGGATCTCGGTGCCGTAGACCCACTGGCGGAAGAACCAGTCCATTTTGCCGTTGTGTTCGAGATCGAGTGATGGCTTCATATGCTTTTCGACGACGGATTTGAAGGATTCGGTAGAAGCATTCTGGTTCAAGTAAGTGGAGACGAAGTCGTGCATCATGGCGACGAAATCATGGTCACCTGTTTCACGATCATACATCAAGTATCGCAACATATGCAGCACATAGCCACCCTTGGGATAAACCAGGCGGTTATAGGCGCCACCGGTTTTGAATGTGTTGAGGCGGAGGCCCATCCAGAGCGGGCCGGCGTCGTTCGGCCGGTTGCCGTAACTATTTTTCGCCAGGATGGTTTCCTGGGCGCGTTCCCAATACTTCAGATACTTGTCGGGAGTGCGTTCGGTCTGCTGCAAGAACAAGCCGGCGGAGAAATCGGCGAAGCCTTCGGATAACCACTGGTCATGGTATGAAGCCCAGCCCACCATGTGACCCCACCATTGGTGAGAGACTTCGTGCGGTGTGACCTCCTGAATGAACTCGGCGAAACGGAACGCGCTTCCGCCCATGAGCATCCAGCGTTGAGTGCTATCGAGGAACGCGCTAACGGGCAGATAGACAAGTGTGGGCCAGGACTGCCCGAAGTTGAAAGCGGGCTGTTGGGTGATGGCAATGCGGCCGTAGGGCGCGTCGCCGAACCAGGCGGCGTAGAGGCGGATGGCGTTCTCGCCGTCAACCATGGCGCTCTCGGCCATGGCGCTGGGAGTCAGATTCAGATTGTGATGGCTCAGGAAGTCGGGCACTTCGGCGGTGGCATAGGCTTCGATTTGATAGTGGGTTTTGTCGTCATAAACAGACTTCTTTTTGAACAAGCCGTAATTGAAACCCGCCACCGCCATGGGAACATCGGAGACCCAGTGAGATACTGCATAATCGTCTTCGCGCCATTCTTTATCGAGCTTGCCTACACCTACCAGCGTATATTGCCTGGGAACCTTGAACGTCAGATCGTAAGTGGCGCGGTCGGCGAATGTGTTCAAGCTGGGATACCAACTGGTGCGGGCCTCGACCGAAAAGTTACCGGAACCTTCCTTCTGAACTACCTTGTTCCCTTCGTATTCGATGCCGATGGTATAGGTTTGGCCGGAAGCCAGCCCCTCGGGCATGATTACGTAAAACGAGCCGTCTTCCTTGCGGCCCTCCTGGATGAAGGGAATTTCCTTATCTTTGTAAGTGACGCGCGTAACTCGCAGCGACGGCAGCAGGCCAAAGCCAATGACGCGCACACCGGCGGTTAGTACTTTGACCTGCACGGAGCAGGTGGCGGACAGGCGATCGTTCTTGCCGATGACGGTTTCGATGCGATAGTGTTCGGCCGCCACGGTATGGCGATTTTCGGTGGAGCGCGCGGTGCCGGACTTCCATTCGGATGCGAAATGGGTGAGATACCAGATGCCATCCTCGGAACCGCCAGGGTCGAAATTGATCAGTGCGACTTCTTCGGGAGAAGGCATGTAGGGCATGGCGCCACGGGCGTTGACGAGGAAGCGCAGATCGGAATGTTTGTTGCCGTGAATATAGGCGCTGAATGACCCGGCTTCTTTGGGGTTGTACAGCTCGCCCAGTATTTCCGCCTCATGATTGGTGATGTCCTCGTCCTGGAGCCAATATTCGAGCAGGCTGCGCGGCGTGTCGGTGCGATGGCGCGCGGTTCTGCGGAAGTCGCGCCAGGCGCCGGCCGGTGGAGAAGCTTCATCGGTGGCCTGCGCCTGGCGCTTAATTTCGTCGTATGTATCATCGGTGAACCAGAGGACTACGGAGCGGAAGGTTTCGTTAACGGACTGTTCGCCGGAGATCTGACGCAGGTAAGTTGTTTCGAACGAGACGGCAGGCTCCAAGTGGAAGGTACCTTCGCCGGTGAAGACGGCGGCTACGACGCGGCCGAGTACAGGCGGAAGAAAGCTGAAGTCGCCGGCGGTGAAGGTAAATGTGGCGTTGTCGCGTTTGAGTGTGAGATTCGCGACGCGGAACCGCGCACCGGGGTTGGCATTGCGCAGCGCTACGTAATTCGGATCGGAGTTAGCGAATGAAGAACGCTTGCCGGCGACCTCGACGGTGGTTTGCTGGGCGGCGATCTTGAGCGCGAAGGACAGAGTTAGCGCCGTGGCAGTAACATCTATTTCTTTTTCGGTATCTTCAAATCCATCGTGCTGGACAGTGACAGAGTACTTACCAGGAGTGACGTCGGCAAAGAGGAAGTGGCCTTGATTATCTGTGAGGGCGTTCTCGGCGTGCGCGGTTTCGGAGTTTTTGAGGATGACGGCGGCGGCGGGGATGGCGGCTCCGCTGGGATCTTTGACGACGCCTTCGACGGCTGCGGCGGCCAGGAGGGCGGGGAGCAGCGGTATTAGCAGGGCTAGTTTGGCTACCACTTGAGGCATTGTAACGCTGGCGGGGTTGTGGGTGGTGGGTGGTGGGTTCCGGGTGCGGGGTGGTGGGTTGAGGGTGGTGGGTGGTGGGTTAAGACGAACTGAGCCTATTTGGTTGAGTTTGCTGGGTTGGCTGGCTTTTGGGTTATGGGTGACTGGGGATTGGTTTTCGGTGGCGGGGCTGGGTGAGGGGAAAAGGGCCATGGGTTCGAGACACTGATTGTTTATCCGTTGTGGCTGGGGATTCGGTTGTCAAAGAGCGGGGCAAGTTACTAAGGGGTTTCGGTGGCGGCTTGGGCGCGGTAGACGGGTGGATCGGCTTCGGTTTCGATTGGATAGGTGGGATGCTTCGCCGGCACGCGCGGCTGGGTAACTTGTTTCGGCTGAGAGTGAGCTTGGCGGTCCTTTTGCAATTGCTGTAGTTCGTGGATGGCGGTGGTGAAGGATCGCTCCAGCCGGGCGCGCTGGGTGGAGACTTCGCGGAGCAGCGCGAGTTGTTTTTCGAGTGGTAGATCGGCCTGGTAGATGAGGTTCTCGCCACGGGCGAGGCGGGCTAGCAGCCATTCGGAGGTGGCCATTTGTACGAGATAGGTTCGTTCGCTGCGGGTTTGGGGTTTCCACTCGGTTTCGAGATCGTCCCAGAGCTGTTGGTACTCTGCGGGGTCTTCATGGGGGAGGAGAAGGTCGCGGGCGCGCAGGCCGTATTTAAGGGCGTTCAGGCGCACGGCGGCTTTTCCGGCGGCAGTTTTTGGGCCGGTGGAATGCTGGGCATTTTGCTGGTTGGCTTGTTGTTGCTTTTCGGATATCAACATTGGATTTTAGATTGGATTTACCTTCCGTTTTGATGATATTGGGATGGGGGCGGGGAACCGGGCTGGATGGGGACTGAGGATTCAGTAAGTGGTTTGGATTTTGGTAATTGTGAGATTTGGGTTTATTTTTTTGATTTGTGACCGATATGCTTAGCAGCGGGGCTGAAGCCCCGCGCCGGCTAAAGCCCGCCCTCCAGGCACGGCGAAGATTGTGATTGGTGGTAATTGGGCTAACTATCGTTATGGATGGGTTATGGGACGGGTTATTGATGGCTAGTGTCAGCTTGATCGGGCGTGGCTGGCTTTGGTATCGAAGTCTATGAGGTGGCTTATTTGAGTTGGCGATTCGTTTTGCTTTGCGGAGTTTTCGCTCTGCTGCCTTTGGCCGCACAGAACCAGACCGAGCAGCAATATATGGCTTCGGTGAATAGTGCGATCGACGGCCTGGTGCCGACGCTGGGGACTCCCACGCAGCGCATTATCTTTGGCGGCAACCTGGTGGGCGCCTATGGTACGCGCATCGGGAACGAAAATCTGGCGGTCGTGCTGGCTTGGGTGGATGGGTTGAAAGCGGCCGGCGTGCAGCGGGTGGAGATCAATCCATCTATTTCGACATTGTCTCATCCGGTAAATGTAACCAGCTATGACGCGATCGTGCGGCATATTCGGGAACTGGGCATGCAGTTGGCGATTAATCCGGAATACGAGACCGGGGAAGCAGACCCGACACCGATTACCAACTTCGCGGAGTTTCAAACGGCGGCGCTGGCGGAGTATCAGGAACTGGCGGCGCGGTATCAGCCGGATAACTTCGTGATCGTACACGAGCCGGACACGATGGCGGCGCGCATGGGATTTACCACGCAGATATCGGATTGGCACAATTTCATACTGGCGGCGGCTCCCATCATCAAAGCGGCTTCACCGCACACGCGCATAGGAGCGGGATGCGCGTATAACATCCAACTCAACGATTACCAGAGTGAAGACGATTATTACCAGGATTTCGTGACGATTACCGCGCTGGATTTCATGACCATGGATATTTACAGCTCGGCATTCGATAAGTTCACGGATTGGGCGCAATTGGCGCAGAGCAACGGGAAGGGAGCGTATATCGAGGAAGTGTGGGCGCCGTTTGACTTACCGGACCCGCTGCCGCCGTATACCGGCGAGTCACTGGCAGATATCTCTCTGATCGGGCCGGTGGACGCGGATTTCGCCGTTCTGGATGCGAATTGGCTGCATGGGATCGCGCTGTTCGCCGCCGCGAACCACATGGAATCGATGACGGCGTTTCCGACGGAAGCTTTTTTCTGGTACGGACCGGCGGGCGAAGATACGCCGGACAACCCGAGTTACCGAGCCGCGGACGAGCAAGCCATCCAACAGGGTCAGCTTTCGAGCACGGGCCAGGCGTACCTGGCGGACAGCAAGCAAATGGGGGCCGGGCGGCTGACCAATCTTTCGAGCGCGAGTTATGGCACGCTGCCGACGGTGTTCAACCCGACTTGCGGGACCGGTGCGAATCCGTGCAACGCGCAGTCGATTGTGGCTCCCGATTCGCTGATGTCGGCTTTTGGGACGGACCTGGCGACCACTTCGGCGCTCGACGGCACTTTTCCCACCAGCCTGGGCGGCACCACGATGACACTGGTCGATTCGACGAACACATCGTATGCGGTCCAGATGTACTATGTGGGGCCGAATCAGATTAATTACTATGTGCCGGGCAATGCGCAGGCCGGTCCGGCGACCATTACGGCGACCAGCGGAGACGGCACCCAGACCAGCGGCAGCGTGCTGATCGCGCCGGTGGCTCCCGGCCTATTTACGGCCAATGCCAGCGGCCAGGGCGCGGCTTCCGCGTTTGCGATTTGCGCCGGTGCGTGCGCGGGTTGGCCCAACCGGCAAGCCAACGGGCAGTCTATGCAGGATGCGTTTACCTGCGGCGGCAGTGCGGGGTGCACGCCACAGCCGCTGAGCTGGGGGGCATCCGATATTGTGGTGTTGGAGTTTTTCGGGACGGGCTTTCGGCATGTCTCGTCGCCGGGCGCACTGACGGTTCTGATGAATGGGCAGAGCGTGCCATATCAGTATGCCGGAGCGCAGGGAGATATCGGGCTGGATCAACTGAACGTACAACTGCCGAATAGCCTGGCGGGCAGCGGGGATGTCAGCGTGGTGATGAGCGTGCAAGATACAGTTGACAATGTCACTGTAACTTCAAATGCGGTGGTGCTCAATATTCAGTGAGGGTGACGGCGCACGTCCGATTGTGAGAGACTAAGTGCGTCGGGACCTCAATGAATCTGCCGGTAAATCCACCAGTTTTGCCGATGCTGGCCAAGCGGACCGGCGAGATTCCGGCAGCGGGCGCGTGGATCTTCGAGCCGAAGTGGGACGGCTTTCGCACGCTGATCTTCCGCGATGGCGCCGAGATCCTGGTGCAGAGCCGCGATGAAAAGCCGTTGAACCGGTATTTCCCGGAGTTGATCGAAGCATGCCAGAGTCAGTTGCCGGCTCGCTGTGTGCTCGACGGCGAGATTGTCATTGCCCGGAACGGTGCGTTGGATTTCGACGCGTTACAACTGCGCCTGCATCCCGCCGCGTCACGCGTCAAGCGTTTGTCCGCGGAGATTCCGGCTTCCGTGGTGTTTTTCGATGTGCTTTGCATCGGCGATCGGGACTTACGGAACGAGCCATTTGAAAACCGCCGGCGCGAGTTGGAAGCGATGCTGTCGGCCGCCGCACCGCCCATCCATCTGACTCCGGCGACCCGCCAGGCGGACGTGGCCGCGGATTGGTTTCGCCGCTTCGAAGGAGCCGGACTGGATGGCGTCATGGCCAAGCCGCCGTCGGGGATTTACGAACCGGACAAGCGGGTAATGCTGAAGGTGAAGCACGTGCGCGATTGCGATTGCGTGGTGGCCGGTTTTCGCTGGCACAAGCAGGGCGAGAACACGGCCGTCGGGTCGCTGCTGTTGGGTTTATATGATGAGAGCGGGGCGCTGCAGCACGTCGGCGTGTGCGCCAGCTTCACGCAAGAGAGGCGCGCGGAACTTGTGGAATATCTGGCGCCTTATCGGCGGGATGCGCTTCGGAACCATCCGTGGGGTGCGTGGGCGGGTGGCGCTGGTGAAGCCGGGCAGCGGATGCCCGGGGGGCAGAGCCGTTGGAGCCAGGGCAAGGATCTTTCGTGGGAGCCGCTGAGGGCGGAGTTGGTGTTGGAAGTCGCTTACGAGCATATGCAAGGCATGCGCTTCCGGCACATGGCGCAGTTTCGCAGGTGGCGGGATGACAAGCAGCCGCGCGATTGCACTTATGCGCAGTTGGAAGTGGTTGCTCCGGAGGAGTTGGCCGCGATTTTTGGGTGATGGGGGCGGGCCTGGAGGCCCGCCGCAGGCGTGGACGCCTGCCCCACCATTTTGCGAAGATTGGTAGCTATGCCGGACGGAGTGGCGCATTACACCTGCTATCGCGCGGCGGGACCGATCTGCGTCGATGGCAAGCTGGATGAGCCGTCCTGGCGGATGGCGCCCAAGTCCGAACCGTTTGTGGATATCGTGACCGGTGCGCCTGCCTGGTTCGATACACGCGTGGCGATGCTGTGGGACGATGCCTGCCTGTACTTCGGCTTCACCGCGGAGGAGCCGGAGGTGCGCGGGTATCTGACCGAGCGCGATGCGCGTATTTACGAAGATAACGACGTAGAGGTGTTCATCTCGGGCGAGAACGCATATTACGAATTTGAGATCAACGCGCTGAATACCATCTACGAAGTCTTCTGGATTTGGAAGGACGCGCTGCGGCCGGGGAGTCCCTATTATGGGCGGGCGGAGTTCGATCCGGCAACCCAGCGCACCATGGTACTCGACGGGGTGGGCGGGCATGTGCATGCGCGCGGCGAACGCTGGGGTTTTCTGGAGTGGGACTTTCCGGGCCTGCGTCACGCGGTACACGTGCAGCCTCCGGGCTGGACCGTGGAATTGGCGATGCCCTGGGAGGGTTTGCGCGACCTGGCGGATGGCCGGGCGCTGCCGCCTCGCGATGGAGATGTATGGCGCATCGACTGTTCGCGGTTCCAGCAGTTCGACCGCGCCGGGCGCAAGCTGGAGCCGAGCGCCGGCTGGACGTGGAACCGGCACGGGCACTACGACTCGCATATTCCGGAAGTGTTTACCTACGTGGAGTTCAGCCTTCGTGCGGCCAGCCAAGGGCTGCGCCCTTGATATCCCTGCGGGATATGGAAGACAGGAGACAGAAGACAGAAGACAGGAGACAGGAGCCAGGAGTCAAGAATGACCGGCATCGGTGCATTTACTTACAAGTACTACGATGTTTATCGTTGACATACGTTTTATTTCGTAGTACCATTGCTGCAGATGGCTTCTTCGCGCAGCAACCGACCACCTACGGCACTTCCGACCGCGGCAGAGCTGGACATCCTTGCCGTTCTCTGGAGGCTGGGAGCGGCCACCGTGCGGGAAGTGCACGATGAGCTCGGCAAGGACAACGGTTACACCACCACGCTGAAGCAGATGCAGTTGATGATGGAAAAGGGTCTGCTGATCCGCGGCGAGCGCTTTGGATCGCACGTCTACGAGGCCAGTGTACCCAAAGAGCAAACTCAGCAGCAGATCGCGGGCGACCTGTTGAAACGGGCATTCGGCGGTTCAGCCAAGAGCCTGGTGATGGGGGCGCTGTCGGCGCAGCCGGCGTCGCGCGAGGAATTGGCGGAAATCCGGAGGATGTTAGACATTTTTGCCAAACAGAAGGGACGCTCCTCATGAACTTGATCCATATTCTCTCAGCGCAGCCGTGGGTGGCACGCCTGGGGTGGACTCTGGTCCACTTCCTCTGGCAAGGCTTATTGATCGCCGCCCTATATGCGGCCGTACGCAGGGGGATCGCAGGCAGGGTCAGCCCAAACACGCGGTACATGCTGGCTTGCGCGGCCCTGGGAGCGAAGCTGGCCACGCCGCTGGCGACTTGGGGGCTGATGGGGCAATCGGACACAGATGCCGGCGACGCCTATCGCATCCGGAATACTCCCCCGAATGCTTCCACCACTGGTTTCGCTAACGCCACCACTTTGCCGGCTTCCGTTCGCAGCACCGTATCCAGCTTACGCCCGGCACAGTTCCTGCCTTGGGCGGTGATCGTCTGGCTTTTCGGCGCCGCGATATTCTGGGTACGTTTAGCGGGTGGATGGGTGGTCGCCGCCCGCATGCGGTCGATGCTGGTGCGGCGAGCGCCCCCGGAATGGCAACAGACCCTCGAAAGGCTCGGCGCCCGGATTGGTCTGTCTCATCCTGTTCAGTTGCTGATCTCCGCGCTGGTGCAGGTGCCGACGGTGGTCGGCTGGCTGCGTCCGGTGGTGTTGGTTCCGGTAGGGGCGCTCGCCGGTCTGCCTGCGGAGCATCTGGAGGCGCTGCTGCTGCATGAACTGGCGCACATCCGGCGGCACGATTATCTGGTCAACATGCTGCAGAGCATTGCCGAAGCTTTGTTGTTCTACCACCCCGCGGTTTGGTGGGTGTCGGCGCACATTCGCGTCGAGCGCGAATTGTGCTGCGACGATGTGGCCGTGTCGGTCTCGGGCGATCGACTCACGTATGCGCGCGCTCTTGCCGAGTTGGAATCGTACCGCCCGGCGCATCTCGGGGCGGCCGTTGCCGCTAACGGCGGATCTCTCTCCGGCCGCATCGGAAGGCTGCTGGGCCAATCACAGCCAGCCGGCGCGAGTCTGGGACCGGGTGTGCTCGCGGTGGCTATTCTACTGGTCAGCGCGGGATACGGATTGTTCGGCCAGTCCACCGCGCGTCCAGCTTTTCAAGTGGCGTCGATCAAACTAAATCCTGCTAATTGGAGTGAACCCACCCATCACCCTATGGGCGTTCACCCGGAAGCCGGCGGCCGGCTGACCGCGCAGAACGCGCCGTTGACGCTGCTCATCCAAAGAGCGTACGGAGTGCAGGCTTTTCAAGTGGCAGGTGGTCCGGCCTGGATCAATTCCCCTGGTTACGATATCGAGGCCAAACCGGAGCGCGACACCAATAGAAAGCAGATGTGGCTGATGCTCGAAACGCTCCTGGCCGACCGGTTCAAGCTGAGGCTCCATCGGGAGACGAGAGAACTCCCTGTTTACAATTTGACGCTGGCAGAGCGAGGCCCCAAACTGGCGGCGCCGAAGGAAGTAAACTGCGTTTCCCGTGGGCCCGATGCGCCCACGCCGCCGCCGCCGTCTGAATCGGGTCCGGTACTCGACTGTGGCTATGTAGCGGGTCCCCTGGGGGGCAGCGGGCTGCGACTCGAAGGAAGCGGGGTCCATATGGCAGACTTCATAAAGAAGCTTGCATTGGTGCTGGACCGGCCGGTCTTGGATAAAACAGGATTCACCGGTGCATTCGATCTCAATCTGAGTTTCACCGCGGACGAAGCCACTATGGGATTGCCGGGCTCCGGAGGACCGGGCGATCCGGGCGGGGCCGGCATCCCGACCAACCCAGACCTCCCAAACATCTTCGCCGCACTAAAGGAACAGCTCGGGTTGAAGCTCGTGCCGGCCAAAGGCCCGGTTGAAGTTCTGGTCATCGATCATGTGGAGAGACCTACCCCGAATTAACGAATGTTGCCGAGAATAAATTTGTAACTTCGGGCGAGACGGAGCGTATTAGTGGAATATGAGACATGCACTCCGTGTCCTCTCTCGCGAGAAAACATTCGCCGCATTTGCAATTCTGACCCTGGCGTTGGGAATCGGCGCGGTTACGACGATATTCTCCGTCGTGGAAGGCGTGTTACTGAAGCCGCTTACATATAAAGAGCCCGGACGGCTCTTTGCGGCCGCGGAGTCAGCACCGCAACTGTCTTCGATGTACCCGAGACTCCCTGTGAACGCGGCGCACTTCCGGTCGTGGCAGGAGCTATGCGATTCCTGTGAAGCCGGTGCGCTGTTAAATCCGGCGACATTCAACCTGACCGGCGAAGGCGACCCGGAACAAATAGAGGGCGCCACGTGTACCTGGGAGCTCTTTCCGGTCCTGGGAGTGGAACCGCAACTGGGCCGGACGTTCGTGGAAGCCGACGATCAACCTGGCACCAACAATTTCGTGGTGGTTAGCGACTCATTCTGGCGGCGGCGGCTGGGGGCCGATCCCGGCGCGATCGGAAAACCGATACGCATCGACGGCGAGCCCAATATCGTGATCGGGGTGCTGGGCCATGACTTTCGTTTTCCCTCCGGCGAGCAGCTTGGTCCCCTGAATCAATTTCCGAAGCGTGCCGAGATCTTCAAGCCGATGGGGTTCAACTGGGCAAAATTGGGCCGCCTCGGCCAGTTCAATTTTGCTGCGTTGATCCGTTTGCGACCCGGCGCGAATCCGGCAAGAGCGGAGGCGCAGATGACCGCCGCGGTCGCGGACGCGGGGCGCGACATGAAGATCGATTTGCGTGCTCATCTGGTCCCGCTGCAGGAGCAGGTCACGGGTGGGGCGCGCGCGGCGCTGACAATGCTGCTGGCGGCGGTGGGCGTGGTTTTGCTGATCGTTTGCGTTAATCTCGGCAATCTGATGCTGGTGCGCGCGAACGAACGGGCGCGCGACAGCGCCATTCGCCGGGCCTTAGGCGCGGGCGCCGGTCAATTATTCCGGCCCGTTTTGGGCGAGAGCCTGCTGATTGCGCTCAGTGGCGGAATGCTCGGGGTGCTGCTGGCATACGCCGGATTACGGGTCCTGGTGAACACGGCTCCGATCGACATTCCACGGCTGGACGAAGTGCACGTCAGCTTCATGACGCTGCTCTTCGCTTTCTGCGTGTCTGCCGGCTGCGGCATCCTTTGCGGTATATGGCCGGCCATCCGCGCAACTGGCGTGGAGCCTGCCGACGCTCTTCGATCCGGCTCCCGCTGGTACACCGGGGACCACGCAAAGCTGCGATCGCGTGAATGGCTGGTGGGGCTGGAAGTGGCGCTGAGCACGGTGCTGCTGGTGGTGGCCGCGCTTCTGGGCGTGAGTTTCCTCCGGGTCACGAATGTCGAGCGGGGTTATCGTGTGGATCACATTCTCACCGCCGATCTCTCACTGCCGGGTGCGCGGTATCAGACGGACGGCGAACGCGCATTGTTTCATCAGCGGGCACTCGAAAAGATCGAGACGCTGCCAGGTGTGCGCTCAGCCGGGCTGATCAGCTCGCTGCCCTTAAAGGCTCAAGTGTGGGGCGATGCGATCAGCAAGGAAGGCGACACGCGGCCCAGGGCAGAGCGGCCACCAGCCGATTACCGTTTTGTCAGTGAGGGTTACTTCGAAACCATGGGTGTCGCGCTGCGGCAAGGCCGCTTCCCAACCGCCGGTGACCGGTCTCACAAAGTAGCACTGGTTTCCGAGAGCGCGGCGCGCGAGGTTTGGCCGGGAGAGAATCCGCTCGGGAAGCGGATCCGAAACGATCCCAGGCCCGAGTGGGTCGAGGTGATCGGTGTGGTCGCCGATGTGCGCACGGACAGTCTGGAGAAGCAGCCTGCCCCGATGGTTTACGTTCCCTATTGGGACGGAGCGTACTGGCAGGGAAGCGTCTGGGGCAATGCAACCTATGTGATACGGACCGCGCAGGATCCTGCGACGATGGCCAACGCGCTGCGGTCGGCGATGCACGAACTGGACGCGGATCTGCCATTGGCAAACGTGCTCACCATGCGGGAGATCCTGTCGGAGTCGATTGGCCGGCGAAGATTCCAGACGTTACTGGCAGGCACCTTTGCGGGAGCGGCCCTGCTATTGGCGTGCCTGGGGATCTACGGCGTGATCTCGTACAGCGTTGCGCGGCGGACGAGCGAGATCGGGATTCGAATTGCGTTGGGCGCGCAAGCGTCGCAAGTTTCGGTGCTGGTGTTGCGGCAGGGAATTCAACCGGTGCTGGGCGGGTTGGTGGTCGGGGTGGCGGCTGCATTGGCGGCGGGGAGACTGATCAGCGGTTTTTTGTTCGGTACGGCACCGCGCGACCCCGCTGCGATTTCAACGGTGGTCTGCATGCTACTTCTGGTCGCGGGTTTGGCGTGTTGGGCGCCTGCGCGGCGGGCGTCCCGGATCGACCCGATGGCTGCGCTGCGGGATGAGTAGGGGCGGGGCGAAGGATTCGACCCAACGCTAGCAGGCCGACGTGGACGTCGGCCGCAGGACTGGAGTCCTGCCCCACAGGGCGCTATTCTCCGCCGGGGATTGAAACGGCGTGCTGCTGGATGGCCCATGTGGCGAAGCCCGCCGGCGCATTCCGCACGCCGTGAATATTGGCCCGCGCGACGCTCCCGAGGTTCTTCCAGCGCACGCCGGCGAGATCGGCGTTCCGCAGGTCGGCATTTTCCAGATTCGTATGTGTCAGGTCGGCCCCGCTGAGGTCCGCATTTACCAGGTCGGCGTCGGAAAGATCCGCGTCCTGGAGCCGCGCGCGCCTGAGACCAGCCTGCCGGAAATTCGCCGAGCGCAAATCGGCGTACCGCAGATCGGCCGCTTCCAGGTTACTGTCGCGCAAGTCGGCGCCTGCCAGGCCGGCGCGCAGTAGATTGGCGCCGCGCAGCTGCACGTGTTGCAAAAAAGCGCCGGCGGCATTTACACCGACCAACGGAACGCCGTCGTGGTTCAGTTCCTGGAGGGCCTCGATGCGGCCGCCGCTGCCTCCCTTACCCTGCGCCGTGTTGATCACTTGCCACGCCTGGTAGTGTTTCTGTTTTTGACGATCGCCGGCTTCGGCGAAATAGAAGACAACGGCGAACAGGACGGATAAGACGCTGAGATATTCAAGCACTTCGAGCAGCGCCCAACGGCTCAAATAATAGGCGGACCATTCCAGGCTCCATTCGAGCGCGCGGAACGGCAGCGTGAAGGGCCGGCAATTCGCCGTGTATTGGGACCAGGATTGGGGCCGTGGCCGCAGTTCTCGAACCAGCATCCCTTTCTGGTTTAACACGGCTGCGGCACGGCGAGAAGATTTCCACCCTGCTGCCACCTCTACTTGTGGCACACACGCATCCCGCCGAGAATGCCTCCATCGAGCCGGACACCACCAACATGTTCCGCGAGCCGATCGCGGCACAGTTGCTGCGTTTCGCCCGTTTCGCCCAGCCGCACGTGGCGCGTCTGGATGCCGTTCTGCGGCGCCACCTGCATGCCAAAACGCCAACGGCGGCCCGTGATCCGCGGCAACAGAAGGCCCTGTCCCTGATCACGGCGGGCGCGGCGGTACGCCTGGTCTCGCTCGGCCGCGCGCCGGCCGATTTCTTTGAACAGGTGGCCTACAACAGCCGGCGCCTGGCCAAGCTGAATGTGCCGCCCGTTGAAGTAGTGGACGCGCTCGGCGCATACGACAGCGAGCTCGACCGGCTGCTGGGGAAGCATTATCCGCGGCAGCTGGTGTCGCTCGAAGCTGTGCGGCAACAACTGCATTTTCGCATTCTGCTGGCCATCAACAACGCTTACTACCAGGTACGCGAGAGTGAGACGCAGGCTTTCTATAGCCTGCTGCGCGCCGAAATGGATGCCACCAGCCTGGACGATATGCTGCGCCGGTTCATCGTGATCCTCACGCGCACATTTAAGGCGCAGGCCGGGCGCTTGATCCCGCTTGCGGATCGGCCGCCGCTCGCCTCCGGGCTGCTCAAGCGGCTGGGGCGTCCTGTTTACATCGCTGCGGGGAGTCCGGATGAAGAGTTGATTTTGGATCAAGGCATGCGGGGCGCTCTGGCATCCTACTGGTCCATTCCGTTTTTCTCGGATGGACGCCTGGCGGGACTCATCCAGTTCGGTTTTCGCACAGGCTACCGTTGGCTGCCGCGCGAATTGGACCTGCTGAATGCTTTCGCGGAGCGTTGTCTGCGCGGAGCCGAACGCACCCGCCTGATGGAGGAACTGGCGGCGCGTGAGCAGCAGGTACGCTCCCTGGCCGCCCATCTCCTGCAGGCCGAGGAGGCGGAACGCCACCGCCTCAGCCGCGAGCTGCATGACGAGGCCGGCCAATCCATGCTGTTCCTACGGCTGCATCTGGAGATGATCGAGAAAAGCGCGCCGCCCGAGCTGCGGCAGAAGCTGGCCGAAGCGCGCGGCGTCACCGAGCGGATTATCGCGGAAGTACGGAGGATCATCGCCGCGCTGACTCCGTCGGCGGTGGAGGAACTGGGTCTCGCCGCCGCCATCCGCCACTTGAGCGCCCGTTTCCGTAAACTCAATGCCATCAAGCTGCGCCTGCGGCTAACGGCTAACGGCGCGCGCCTGCCGCGCGAAGCGGAAATCACGATTTACAGGATTGTCCAGGAGTGTTATCAGAATATCGCCAAACATTCCGGGGCCTCGCATGTAAACCTTCTCATGCGATCCACCGATAGATTATTGGAACTGAACGTCGCAGATGACGGCGTCGGATTCGAGGTGGAGCGCGCGATGGCTCAAGCGAAATCTTTCGGCTTGAAAGGCATGCGCGAGCGCGTGGCGCTTTTGGGTGGCAGCCTGGAGATCACCAGCACCCCCGGCCACGGCGCCAAGGTCTCCATGCGACTGCCGATCCCCCGCTCATAGCGATCCTCAGCTCCAGGTTCAGTTGGGCGCCTTGAGTTGCGCCCGGCGGCCTGCGTGTTTTATGAGACGACTATGGCGATTCGAACGCTTCTGACCGACGATCATACCCTGTTCCGCCAGGGAATCAAGACCTTACTTGCCGCCGCCCCGGACCTGGAAGTGGTGGGCGAAGCTGCCAATGCGGCGGATGCTATCGCACAGGCTGCCGAGCTGCGTCCCGACATTGTGCTGATGGACGTCAGTATGCCTGGAATCAGCAGCTTCGAAGCGACGCGGCAGATTCGCAAGGAGCGCCCCGAGACTAAGGTGCTGTTCTTGTCCATGTATTCCGACGAGGATTACCTGGCCGAGAGCATGGAGGCAGGCGCCAGCGGCTACCTGCTGAAGGATAGTCCGGCGGAGCAACTGGTCTTTGCGATACGGGAGGTGCATCACGGCGGCACGTACCTGAGCCCGCGCATGCTCTCGCACCTGGTTGACGATTTCCGCAGCAGAGCACACTCCGGCGGACGGCAACCCCGGTTCAATACCCTCACCCGGCGCGAACTGGAAGTAATCAAGTTCCTGGCGGAGGGCAATTCCGTGAAGGAGATCGCATGCACCTTGAACCTAAGTGTAAAAACTATCGAGGCGCACAAGTTCAATCTGATGCGCAAGCTGGATATCCATAACAAGGCGCAGCTGGTACAGTACGCGATTCAAAAGAAGATCATCCAATTGGCCTGTTAGCTGACGGGCGCGCATGGGCCGGTCCGTTCACCCGCAGAATTTGCAGGTGTTTAGCAATTTTTCTTTTATAGTGGGAGAGTGTTCGCCCGCTCTCTCAGTATGTTCCGGTTGTTCCTTGTATTCTGCGCGTGCGTTCCATTGATGGCCGCCGACGGTTACGTCGGCAGCACCGTATGTAAGACTTGTCACGCGGACGTCTGGTTTAACTTCTACAAGAATCCGCACTACAAAAGTATTGCCAGCGGCGATCAGCCGCCCGAGCGGACCGGATGTGAAGGTTGTCACGGTCCGGCGAAGGCACACGTAGAGGCGCACGGCGGCAAGACCACCATTCCGCGGGCATTTTCGCTGCTCGAGCCCAAAGCAGTCCTGGATACCTGCCTGAATTGCCATGCGGGGGATTTTTCAAAATCGAATATCCGGCGTTCGCAGCATTCCCTGGCGGATGTAGTCTGCACCAGTTGCCACTCGATTCATAAGTCGCCCGCGCCGCAGTTTCTGCTGGCGAAGAAGCAGGTGGATCTGTGCTACGGCTGTCACGCGGATGTGCGCGCGCAATTTTCCATGCCTTTCAAACACCGCGTGAATGAAGGGTTCATGAACTGCACGGATTGTCACAATCCGCACGGAACTTTCGCGCCTACCTGGGGAATGGCGGATGGCACGGCGATGGCCGCGCGCGCCGAAGGCAATCAGGAGCCTTGTCTGAAATGCCACGCGGACAAACGCGGCCCCTTCGCGTATGAGCATCCGCCGGTGCGCGTGGAAGGTTGCGGCGTGTGCCATATGCCGCACGGATCGACTAACGCCAAGCTACTGGTACGGCCGGTGGTGTTCACGCTTTGCCTGCGCTGCCATAACGGCGCGGACAGCTTCGGCACGCGCAACAACGGCATTCCGGCGCTCTCGAACACGCATAACATGCTCGATCCGCGATATCAGCGCTGCACGTTATGTCACGTGCGGATTCACGGTTCGAACAGCGACGGTTACTTTTTCCGGTAGTGGACAGCCATGCGGAATACGCTTCGAATATCGTTATCCGGCAAGCTCAGACTGGCCCTGATGGGCCCGGTCCTGCTGGCGCCGGCGCTGCTCGCGCAGCAGGTGGCGGCTCCCACGCCGGACCAGGCGGGTTCCCCGCGCGGCGAAAACACCAGCGACTACAACGTGGTCGATTCGTTCGAAACCGGCTATCGCTTCGCGGTCGTGGATGGCAGCGTGGGAACTTATCGCAGCGATGTCAATTATGGCAACGGCATCCGGTTGCTGGACAGCAATCTCAGCGTGAATTCGCGCGACGGGCACGGCCGCTGGTTCGACCAGATCGTGCTCACCACCATCGGGCTGGGCAACGATCCCTATCAGGCAGTCACTTTGCGCGTGGAAAAGAACAATCTTTACCGCTACGACATGCTGTGGCGCCTGGACGATTACTACAATCCCGGCCTGCCGGTGGCGGGCGGCCTGCACCTGATGGACACCAACCGCCATATGCAAGACCACAATCTGACCCTGCTGCCGCTATCGCACGTGCAGTTTCACCTGGGCTACAGCCGCAACACGCAGGACGGACCCGCGCTCTCGACGGTACAGTTGTGTTTCGATGGCAACATCTATTGCGGCACTGCCGGCAACGAATTTCCGGTATTCGAAAACGTGCGGCGCGAAACCAACGAATACCGCCTTGGCGCGGACGTGAATCTGTTGGGCTTCAAGCTGACGCTATTGCACTCGTGGATCTTCTTCAAAGACGATACGGGTTATCAGGAGAACGGGTTGCTCACGGGAGATAATCCGTCAACCGGAGTCACGCTCAACCAGTTTCAGCGTTCCGAACCTTATCACGGGTCGAATCCCTACTGGCTGGCGAACCTCAATCGCAGCGGCAACACGCTGGCAGTGAACGGCCGGCTGACTTACTCCGAGGGGAAGGGCAACTTCATCCTGGATGAAAATGCGTTCGGCGGCACGCCGGTGGGCGCGCAGAATCAGCAGGTGATGGTGGGCGGCGATGCGGCGCGCCCGCAGTTAACTGGGGATCTCTCCATCAGCCTGTTTCCCAGTTCGCGCCTGACAGTGGTAAACAACACGTCCGTCGACAATACGCGCATCGACGGCACGTCCGACTACGCGCAGTTTAACCTGGCTACGCAAACGGCCGATTTTATTTCGTTCCGTTACCTGGGATTGCGTACCATCGCCAATGCTACAGACCTGCACTATCGTCTGAAGAGCTGGCTGTCGTTCTATGGCGGCTATCATTACTCGGAACGCAGGATCGAAGATATCGAAGACTATGCCGTGCCCGGTCCGTTCAGCGGCGCGATGTACGAGCAGGCGAATCACTTGCAGACCGGCCTGTTGGGGGTGCGGGTGAAGCCCATGAAAGCCATGACCATCAACCTGGAAAGCGAGATCGGGCGCGCGGATCATCCCTTCACTCCGGTAAGTGAGCGTAACTACCTGGCGCTCGGCGGGCGATTCGAGTACCGTCTCAGGAAACTGACTCTGGGCGCAAATTACAAAGAGAATTACAACAATAACTCAGTGACCCTAACTGCTTACAGCGCGCACGCACGGAACTACAGCGCGAATGCGTCCTGGGCGCCGGTTGACTGGTTCATGCTGGACGCCAGCTACTCGAAGTTGCATGTGGACTCTCTTTCCGGCGTCGTGTTCTTTGCCGGCCCCGAGGCAGCCTCCGCGTTGACCAGCAATCAAGTTTATATCAGCAACATTCACGCCGCCAATCTGCTGGCGCGATTCGTCATAGCCAGACGGGTCGACCTTTATCTGGGATACACGATCACGTTGGATACGGGCGATGGCCGCGGTTCCGCCGCGCCGCCGGGCGCAACCGATCCTACGACCCTGATCTTCGCTCCGGTCCAGACCTTCCCGTTGGATTATCAAGCTCCGCTGGCGCGCCTTTCCATCCGGCTGCGCGAGAAGCTGCGCTGGAACGCGGGTTGGCAGTATTACAACTATCACGAGCAGTTCGGCCTGGAAACTTTTTACCAGGGCTATCACGCCAACACCGGATACACCAGCGTCACCTGGTCGTTCTAAGGGTGGGCACTGCCGGATCCCGTTCAGAACCGCAGCGTGGCCTTTAGCCGCAAAGGATCGAGCAACAGATCGATAGCGTTTGCCGCGCCTACCACGAACAAGTCTGCATTGCGCATCGCATCCATGGCGCAGCCTTCGCCATTATCGACGGCAATTGCCAGACCGCCACCTTCCTTCACGGCCTGGAGCATCAGCCGGTCATTGTTGCCATTGCCAAAGGCTACTACGTGCGGCAGCTCGAACTGACTCACATAATCCCGCTTCTCAATGTCATGCCGCCTGGTTTGCAGATGGTGTGGAACCGTGATGCCCGCCAGTTCTCTCTCAGCCGTGCCAAATGAGTCGGCAGTCACAATGTGAAGGTCCACCAGAGTCACTAGCGCTCCTAACCTATCCTTAACATCCGGCGCGACTGTCCCACCAAGTGAGTGTGTTCCGGTATAATCACTGACGGCTATCAGGATGCGTCGTTTGCCAAAGCCGGGTATATCGACAGTGACTCCGGGTTTATTCATACCGACGTCTCAATCGGATTTGAGTTCATATCACCTAACAGGGCCAGTTTGCTGCCATGGCTGTCCAGTTCTCCCACATACACGTCAAGCTGGATGCGGCCTTTCAGGAACGCGAGGCGCTTTCCGTCGGCGGTGAGGGTCAATTCGGATAGAAGTCCGCCCACTGTGCCAGCCGCACAGGCTTGCCGGCACCTTTGCCTTTGCGAAGCCCCACCGGGACTGCCCAGATGCTGTATCCGAAGCGTGTCAGTTGGGTTCCGCTACGGTCGCTGGCGGGAAAGAAGAGGCGCCCGTCCTGCGACCAGCTTAGACAACCCCGGCCGTTCATGCAGAATAGCGAGGTCGCTGGGGGCAAACTCGCGCCAAGGACAACTGTGCGAGGCGGCCCTCCGCCGGCCGGCCGGATTTCAATGGCCGCGGTGCGATCAAACTGCCCGCCTTCCGTTTTGCTTTCGCGACCCCTCAGGTAGGCGATCCAGCGTCCGTCAGGCGACCAGACCGGGCTCAGGGCCTTCTCTCCCTCGTCCGCGGCGAGCAGCTTTCGCGGCGATTCGCCGTTGACACCGGCGACCCACAGATCCTTTCCCCGCAGCGCGGGATCGCCGTTCTGAAAAGCGATGGACCGTCCGTCCGGCGAGATGGCCGGCCAAAGGCCATTACGCTGGATGAGGCGCGGCGGCGCTTGGCCCATAGTGGCGATCGCCCAAATGTCGTAGCTTATTGAAGTGCGTACGCAGGCGATCAGTCTGCCGCCATCCGGAAACCAACGCAGCCCGGTAATGTTACCGATCCACTCCGGCGGCATGCCAATCGGGCGGTTTTCGCCGGAAGCGACCGAACGCACGAATAGTCCGGTCCGATCCAGGAAAGCCAGATACTTGCCGTCCGGGGAAATAGGCGCGCCCACCCCCCAGTTTTCGGCCAGATTGGCGGTAAGCTGCCGTAGGACCGGCTGCAGCGCATCGCGATCCCACCCGCGGGTCCAACGGTACGCGGCCGCGACCACGCCAAGCAGGGTTAGCAGAGCCAACAGCACTACCGAAGCAACCATGCTCCGGAGAAAGCGACGCCGGCGAGGAATGACTACAGGTGGCAGTGCGCCAGCATCCGGCGCGCCGGCCTCTAACCAACGGCTCAGCTCGGCCGTGTAAGCGAATACCCTGCCGCGCCCGTTGCCAGGCATCCTGTGGACGGGCAGGCCTCGCTCGTCTTCCCAGCGTCTGACAGTCCGTTCGCCGGAGCGCAAAAATTCCGCTATTTCTTTCCAGGAATCCAGGCGGCGGCTGGATTCCGGAGGGCGGTTGATGGGCTGGGGATAACGTTTCGGTCCCATTGGCCGGAAATGGCCGCTCGTGGCCGCTTAAAATACCTTGCCCGGCGAGGCGACTCTGCTCATTATAAGCGAGGACTTCGCGGCAGACCTGTTATAAACGGTGAACCTTGGAGCGGATCTTGGTAATAAGGGTACCGTTACTGCTGCTGGTCTTCCAGTGAATGACAGAGGTAATTCGAATGAAGACACTACGCGTTACGACGGTGGCGGCATTTGTGGCAGGCATGGTTGTACTTACCCTCGCCGGTGTGGCCATCCCGGCGCAGGCCCAAACCCCCACCGCAATTTATGCTTTTCCTGGCGGCTGCTGCTCCGGCTCCGGGCCGCAAAATCCGAATGGCTCGGCCATAGCGCAGGGACGCGACGGCAGTTTGTACACGACGTCCAGATCCGATGCCGTGGGAGGGTCCGGCACAGTGTTCAAGATCACGCCATCGGGAACGGTAACCGTGGTGAATGACGTTGGCTCTTTCCCTTACGGCGGTGTCACTCTGGGCACGGATGGGAGCTTTTACAGCACCGATTATGATGGGGGCATCAATGGAGATTGCGCATACTTCAGCTGCGGACAGGTGTTCAAGCTAACGCCGGCTGGCGTGTTGACCGTTCTGCACAATTTCACGGCCGACTACACCGGCAGCGGCGACGGTGGCTTCCCCGTCTCGGCGCCGGTCGAGGGAACTAACGGCATCTTCTATGGCACGACACCCTCTACTTCCTTTGATGCCACCAGCACCGCATACTCGGTCACCTCCAGCGGCGGCTTCACGACGCTGCACGCGTTCAGCGGCCCGGACGGCCAGAATGCATACGGGTCTCTGGTACAGGGCACCGATGGTAATTTCTATGGCGACACCGTTGCCGGAGGAACGAGCAACGTTGGAGTTGTCTTCAAGATGAGTCCCGCCGGCAACGTGACCGTGCTCCACAACTTCACAGGCGCCGACGGGAACGCGGCTTACTACGCCTTGATACAAGCCAGCGACGGCAACTTTTATGGCACTACCTACTCAGGAGGTAGCGGCAACAACGGAGTGGTCTTCAAAATCACGCCCGGCGGCACCTATAGCGTTGTGCACAATCTTAGTTACCCTGACGGAGATGGGGAGGGCCCCAGCTCCAGCCTGATACAGGCCTCGAATGGGCTGTTGTACGGAGTGACGGGATCCGTCAACTCCGGACACTATGGCACCATTTACAGCGTCGATATCACCACCGGGACTTTCACTACTCTCTATAGCTTTACAGGCGGTACGGACGGCGACAATCCGGAGTCCCCTTTGAGACAGCACACCAACGGCCTGCTGTATGGCGCCACGGTGAGCGGGGGCGACCTGAGCCTCTGCGACGATTATGGCTGCGGGGTCTTCTACAGTCTGGACGTCGGCGCGCCGGCGTTTGCCGGACTGGTGTCCACGTCCGGCAAAGAGGGCGCCAAGGTCGGTATCCTGGGCCAAGGCTTCGGCAGTTCCTCGGTGGTGAAGTTCGACGGAGTAGCAGCGGCTTCCTTCACTCGCCAGGGCACGACCTTCATCAGCGCCACGGTTCCTGCCGGAGCGCTGACCGGAAAAGTAACCGTGACCACCGGCGCGACCAGGCTGACAAGTAACGTCGCGTTCCGCGTCACGCCGGCCTTTGCCAGCTTCAGCCCGCCCGACGGGCCTGTGGGTACACCGGTCACGCTGACCGGAACAGGACTCAGTCAGACGACCGAAGTGACATTTGGCGGAGTGGCGGCGACTAAAGTTACGGTGAATTCCGACACCCAAGTGACGGCTGATGTGCCGACTGGCGCGGTGACCGGGAAGATTGAAATCAAAACCAAGGGCGGACACGCCGGAAGTACGTTGGATTTCACGGTCAACTAGCGGCCGCTCTATTACTTGCTCACACCTGCCGCCCGATGACCGCCGTTGCCGTGCCGAAGCCGCCAATCTCCCCGTCGGAGGCGGTCCGGCACATGGTCATTTCTGCGGCGCCCGGGCCTGCTCGTTGGCGCCCGATAACCGCTCCAATTCGGCCAGATCCCTCTTTATCCGCGCGGCATCCTCCGCGAACGGCGCCAGCGTCAGGTAGGCGCGCAGGTGCGCCGCCGCGGCGGCATAATCCTTCTTCCGCTGCAGGATCCTCGCCAGCACGCGTTCGAGCGCCGGATATTGGTGTGCCGTATCCAACTTCTCCCCGGCGCGCGCGCTCTTTTCCGCCGCATCGATTTGGCCCAGGTTCAGATTGGCTATGGCATCGTAGAGATAGACAAGCGGGTAGTCCACCGCGTCCAGTCTGAGCAGGTCGCCGGCGATCCTGGCCAGGGCGGCCCAGTTTTCCGCCTTGGTCTCCAGTGCGGCCATGCTCAAATATGGGCTGATAAACTTGGCATCCGCGGCGATCGCGCCGGCGAAGGATTTGCGCGCCTGCGCTATGTCGGCGCCCTGCTGCTCGATCCGCCCCAGTTCGTACCACGCTGCCGCATACTTGGGATAAATGTCCACGGCCTTCTGGAGTTCCTTGGCGGCGTCCGCCGGTTTGTTCTTCTGCAAGTCTTCGAAGGCCTTGGCGTACGCCCGGCGGGCCTCCTTGGGAGCCTGAAGACTGGTCAGACTGATAGCCGCACCTTCCACGTTGGCCAAACGGTGCAACACGATAGTGCCGACGTCCGGATCGTCGAGCAAACGCCGCGACCCCAGCGCGATGGTATCCGAGCGATAGCCCGCCAGCACCGCGCGCAGATCGCAGTTCGAAAGCTGCATGCCAATTGTGGTGTTCTGCTGTGGCTGCTGTGGGCCCATCGCAGCCCGCCGGTCATCCGGGCTCGCGGTGGTCGGTGTACGGGACGAGTCTTCGCTGGCTTCCGGCGTGACTGTGGCTTTCTGGCCGATCTGAAAACTGAAATGCCCTTTTTGATCCGTGTAGCCTTCCGCCCGCGGCGCGCCGCTGCAGACGCGCTCAATGGTCACCGCACCCGGGGGCGGCGTGCCGTCGTCCAACAGGACCTTGCCGGTCAAATAAATACCATTCACCGATCCCGTTCCCCACGCCCTCGACATTATGGCGAAGGTCGGGGGTAGCTGACCTCGGCTCCCATTTCCCTCCGCCGCCGGCGGCGGCCCTTGCGCCCAAAAGCATTGGGAGGAAAAGGCGAGCGCCACCGTCAGTCCCGCAAAACCTCGCGTCCAGATGCTCGTCGGCATCGAAGCACATCCTTCTCGTTAGTCATTATACTGCTCCCAGTGGGGCAGAACAGGACCCCAAGTAGACACTCTACACAAAAGCTGGTAGAATGTCTACACAATGAATTGCGAAGAGCCCGCACGCGTGGATCTCCTGCAGGGCACGCTCGATCTGCTCATCCTGCGCACGCTGATGGCAGGGCCCAGCCATGGTCACGCGATTGCGAAACACATCCAGCGAACATCCGAAGACCTGCTACAGGTCGAGACGGGCTCGCTCTACCCGGCCCTCCACCGGGCGCGCTTGCCTTTGTCGGACAGTTGCCAGGAAGCCCCGATCCAGCCCTTCGCCTCCACAGCTTTCGAGCGAACAATCCAAGTGGCAAGCGTTCTCCCGCGCCATGGGATTGATCTTGAACCCGGTGGATCAGGAGGGGCAATGACATCGTTCTTACGAAAATTGATTTGGTTCCTGCGGCGTCCGGACAAGGAAGTGACCAGCGCCTGCCGCTGTCCGAGGTGAAAAGCCAAAGCGCGTGGATCGACCAGACCATCAACCAGGAGATCGTGTTTGCCCGTCTGTGCGCTGCGTTTGCGATCCTCGCGCTGGCGATCGCCTGCGTTGGCCTGTACGGCACGATTTCCTACAACGTGGCCCGCCGGACTGGCGAGATCGGAATCCGGATGGCGCTCGGAGCGCAACGCGTGCGGGTGGTCTGGATGGTTCTACGCGAGGTCTTTGTGCGGGCGGCCGTCGGACTCGCCATTAGTGTGCCCACGGCGCTCGTGGCGTCAAAGGTAGTGGAGTCGTTTCTCTTCGGCGTGAAACCGACCGATCCGCTGGCGTTTCCGCCCGTAATGCGTCTCGGATCGATCCGATGATAGCAATACGGCACGAGTAAGGCTCGTCGTTTTTCAGCTCTGCAAATTGTCAGTGGGCGCAACTCCAGCGGCCGCGAACACGCTCCACTCAGTTATACGCGTGAATCAATTCCACGGTGACGCCCCCGATCGGATCGGTGTCCATGTAGCCGTACCGTCCCGAACCCTTCTTGCCCACATCGCCCCAGGCGCCCGATTGCACTACACCGTAACCCAAGCTCTTGTACCGGGCAATGGCGCCATCGAGATCGTCCACGGGCAGGCCCAGGTGGTGAATGCCTTCGCCGTGGGCCTTCAGGAAATCGGCATAGCAGTTAGCCGGCTCCTGCGGCGGAATGATCCACTCGAACGTCGGCTGCGTGTACTTGTGCCAGCCGACCTCGAACGGCAACAAAAGGGGCATGCCCTTGTAGCGGGAATCTTCGCGCGGGCTGGCGCGCGCCACCGGCATGGCCGGGAACCCGATCTGCTGCCAATAATCGGAGACCGGCTTGGCTTCGCGGATGACGAACGCAATATGTGAGACTACGGCCGGTGCCCCGCCCGGCGCCGCCCCGCCCGGCCAGCGAACCAGGCCGAGTACGTACTTGCCCCTTGGCGCGGTATCGAAAAACGTGAAGACGGCCGGGCCGCGATCGGTCTCCAACTGCATGCGCTGGAGCACTTGCACACCCGCTCCACCCATGCGCTCGATTTCCCCGGCCATTTCATCCTGGCTCGCCACTTCATAAACGATGGAGAAAATTCCGTCTCCGTGCATCGATTGGAACGCATTGAAGGCACTGTCGCCGCCTTGCGGCTCCAGCATATCCACGGCCAGGCCTCCCAAATGTCCCCAGGCCATGCGCGCGCGCCCGGTGATGGGCCGGCCGCCATACTCGCCTTTGAAAGCGACTTTGCCGAAGTCATGCACATCCGAAAGCCCGAGGGTTGTCCAGGCGTGCAGGGGACCATCCATTGTGTCGACCAGCCAAACAACGTGACCGATGCGTTTATAGAAATCCGGCGGCGCACCCGGTGCGAGGGTGGCAAGCGAGATCAAAAGAGCAGCCAGACGAGATGTTCTCAAGAGTGCGATTGTAGCGCCGTGCATGTGGCGCAGGGCGGCTGCCAAAAATGGTTGAGCACCGGGAAGGATTATTCGTTTCGCAGTGAGCGCCGACGCACGCTGGCCGCTTCTCGTCGCCGAAGCTCACCATGCGGCCGATGGGGTTGTCGCCATAAAAATACTGGCGCACGAGCGTTTCATCACCACCTCAACTTTGGGCGCGATCGAGCCATCGCAGTAACTGGCTGCGGGAGGAGATCCGCAACGCCGCGATAAGGCAGGCCGCACACGCCGCGATGTGACGCAGTCGCGGAAGCTGGCTGAGATGTTGGTGGGCTTGACCTGCAGTCCCCGGCGGCAGTAGCCTTTGATAACGAGGGTCAAGCACCCTGCGTCGAAGAAGGAGGAATCTGGAATGCAACCGTCTGCTACACGCGACGAACCTTGGCCGAGCCTGGCGCTGGAATCCTGGAGCGACACGTGCGCCACTTTGCATATGTGGACGCAGATCGTGGGCAAAATCCGACTCGCCCAAGGTCCCTGGATCAACCACTCCTGGGGCGTCACATTGTATGTGACCTGCAGAGGGCTAACCACCTCCCCGATTCCGTATGGCTTGCGTACGTTCCAGATCGATTTCGATTTCCTGAATCATCATTTGACCATCGAAAGCAGCGACGGACGCCCGCAGAGCTTCCACTCCGGCCTCAATCCGTCGCCGCGTTCTACCATCGGCTGATGGAGGAGATGGGGCGACTCGACCTGCATGTGGCCATTCACAAGAAACCTAACGAAGTTTCCCAGCCGATCAGGTTCGACCAGGACGAGACGCACAGAGCCTACGACCCGGACCACGCCAACCGGTTCTGGCGCATCCTGGTACAGGCCGATCGGGTGCTGAAGGAGTTTCGCGGACGGTTCATCGGTAAGTGCAGTCCGGTGCACCTGTTTTGGGGCGCACTGGATCTTGCGGTGACGCGATTCTCCGGGCGTAGCGCTCCCCCACATCCGGGAGGCATACCCAACCTGCCGGATGCAGTCACGCGCGAGGCGTACTCGCAGGAAGTCAGTAGCTGCGGTTTTTGGCCTGGCGGTGGGGCGATCCCTTACCCTGCGTTCTATTCCTATGCTTATCCGGAGCCGCCCGGATTCGCCGAATTCGCAATCCAGCCGGCAGCCGCGTTCTACAGTGCTGATTTTCGGGAATTCATTCTGCCGTACGAAACCGTGCGGCAATCAGAGTCGCCGGATCAGACAGTTCTCGAATTCCTCCAGACGACTTATGCGGCTGCCGCTAATCTGGCGAAGTGGAATCGTCCAGCGCTCGAACGATAGTACGGCTCGCTCAGTTGGGTGTTCGCGACACGAACCGGCTCGCCTCGCCGATTTGCCAGGCCGAGCGCCGCCGGGGCCGTGAGCGCGTGACGCTCCGGTAGGAACCGGCGGGTGGTGGCCAGAGCTTCGCGCGAAAGCGGCACGGCCTCGCCGCAGCGCCGCTGCGCAACGCGCAATGCGGACAGTCTCAACAACGAGTCGGCGCTAGAGGGATGGGATTTCCCGAACTGCGCCTGGCGGAGGGCCAACGATTCGGTAAGCATCGGTTCAGCCGCCCCGAAAGCGCTTAGCAGTCAACAGGCGTCCGTAGGCCGCCAGCACGGTAGCGGTTTGGCGTGTGGGTGTGTGGTGCGCGCGGCAAATGGCCAGGCTGTCGCGGAAGAGCGGCTCGGCGGCATTCAGATCGCCTCTCTCCATGAGGACCACGCCCAGATTGGTCTGGTAGAGGGCCATGGCGCTGTGGCTCGGGCCGAACTGCCGGCGTCCGAGTTCCAACGCTGAGCGGAAGCAGGTCTCGGCTTTTTTGGGGCGTCCGATCTCCAGATACATGCGCCCGAGATTATTTGTGGCGGCGATGACGTCGGCATGCCCGGGGCCAAGGGTCCGTCGCAACCCAGCCAGGGCAGCCAGCGAGGTCGCCTCGCTCTCGGCGTAGGAGCCCTCGAGCGCGAGCGTCCAGGCGAGGTTCATCATGGCGTGGGGTACCTGCGGGTGGTTCTCCCCCAGAAGCTTGCGCCGCCGATCCACGACTTCGCGCATCACTTGCTCGGCCTGGGGATACAGAGCCTGATCGCTGAGAACGCCGCCCCAATTGCTCATCAGTGTCAGCGTACGGAGCTGGTTGGGAGATTTTCTGGACAACCCTACAGCCCGCTCAAAAAACTGCCGGGCCTCGCCGATCTTGCCTTCCGCTTGCAGCACCAGACCGAGATTGTTGATGGTATCCGGCATTTCGTTTTGGTTCGTGCCGGGATTTTTGTCCAAAACAGCGAGTGAAGTGCGCAGGTCCGCTTCGGCTTCCGCAAGCTCGCTGCGCGCGCGCCGGACGTCTCCGCGTTCGCGATGGGCCTGGGCGGCCGCGACGCTGGCCGGTCCATCGACCCGTTCCCGGTCGGCAACCAAGGCGCTGAACATCTCTTCGGCGCGGTCGAAAATGCCGAGGCGCTGGTACGCGTCGCCCATCACCTCCAGCAGATCGGCGCGGACTGCGGGTTGCGTCTGCAGACCTTTCGCAATCCGCGCGGAGGCGGCGTCCAGGAGGTCGCGCGCGGTGAGGGCGCGGCCCTGCGCGTAGAAAGGATCGGAGCCTTTGAATAAATCCGACAAAAAGCCGGAAACCTGCTCGGCGCGAACACGCTGGGTTTCGGCGGCGTCGCGCTGGCGCGCGTACCTGGCCGCCAGGATGGCCATGCTGATACCGAAAGCCAGGATCAGCAGGACCGTCAAACTGGAAACCGCAATCAGGGCAGGGTATCGGCGGACAAACTTGCCCACGCGGTACGTTGCAGTTGCCGGCCGGGCCACAATCGGCTCATCCTCCAGGTACCGCCGGATGTCACCGGCCAGCTCCGCCGCGGACGCGTGGCGGCGTTCCTTATCCTTCTCCAGCGCCTTCCCGGCGATGACCTCGATGTCGCCGCGATAGCCGCGGTGAATCGTGCTGAGCGGCTCCGGATCGTGTTCCCGGATGACGCGCACGACTTCCGGAAGCGCGCGTAGCTTCGTTTCATAAGGCAGTTTGCCGGCCAGCAGCTCATACAGAATCACGCCGAGCGCGTAGATGTCGCTGCGAACATCCATGGCGAGCGGGTCGCCCAACGTCTGTTCGGGGCTCATGTAGTCGAGAGTGCCGATGAGCTGTCCCAGATCGGTCTGGCGCGTCGCTTGCAGGTCGCTATCAATCACACGCGCCACGCCGAAGTCGCGGCGAACATCACGGTAGTGATGCGCAACGACGCTGGAGATCAGTTGTCTACCCAAACGATCACGCTGCCCGCTTCGGGGCACACGTCCTTCGATCTGGCGGCTTCCTCGACATGGCCGGCGAATACATCGTTTACGCTGGCGGAAAACGCCCGGGGTACCCTGGAATTCGATACCCCGGCCGGCGGGCAGATCAGCGTGCTGGGACTTAGCTTCAATCCGGCATCGGCTTTCACTTCGATTCCGGCTATCGGGAAATAAGCGACTCCAGTGGGGTGCGGGTCAAACGGCCCGCACCTCAACCCCGGACGATTCCCTCACCACCAGCCGGCAATCGATCAAGATATCCCGCACCAGCATAGCGGGCCGTTCGATACGCGACAGCATGGCCGCCATGGCCGCTTCGCCGATCTCGCGGCAGGGCTGGTGGACAGTCGTCAGAGGCACCGGCAGCAAGCTGGCGTACTCTACATCGTCGATGCCTACGATGCGAATATCCTGCGGTATCCTGTGTCCCGCCGCCAATAGAACCCGCATCAGTTGCCCCGCGGTTCGGTCATTTACACACACAAACCCATCGCCCCGGCTGGTGTGTTTCAGCAGCGGCAGGATGCTCTCTTCCGTAACCGCTTCCACCCGGCAAATCCGCCCGCGCTTGCGATCCGCGCTGTTCCGGAACAGAGCCTCGCGGAATCCCGCGGCGCGAGCTTCTACCGTAGGCGCGCCTCCGGTTTGCGCCAGGAACCACACGTGCGGCGCGCCCATCCGCAGCAAATGCTCGGTCGCCATGTACGCGGCGCGGCGGTTATCGATGCCCACCAGGTCGTGCCGGCTGCGGTTCGGATATGGAAGCACGCAGCGGTCCAGCAGCACGATAGGGATGCGGGCCTTCTCCAGCAGCGACAATATGGTCAGGTTCGTTTCGTGCGCCAGCGCCGCCATCTCGAGCGGCGCGAAGAACACCCCCGATGCTTTGCGTTCGATGAATTGATCGCAAAGCGCTAAAGCCTGTTCCGCGGGCGCGGAGTGCGCCGGATCGTGGTGCCCCCACAGCAGCGCGTGCCGGCTCGACTGCGGTGCGCCGGCGATGCCCTTGCAGATCGGTTCGAAGATCTCTGTTTCCCCCAAGTCGGGAATCAACAGACCGAATAGCAGGCCGTCGCCAGCCGCGCGCCGCTGCCGGACGTAGGTGCCGGAGCCGGCAAAGCGTTCCACCAACCCGCGCTCGACCAGTTCCCGCAGTGCCCGCCCAATGGTGATGCGCGACGTGCGGAACTGCTGTACCAGCGCAGCTTCGCTGGGGAATTTCTGACCCGGCTGATATTTTCCCGATAGGATTTCGCGCGACAGGTTCTCGAAGACCTGCCGGTACTTCGGCGCGTGCGGCTCGGCACTGAGTTTGCGAGGCATACTTGATATTACAGCTTTTACGCCATATTATAACAATGCATAGCAACTTGGTCTCTTGCGGCACATCCAACCAGTAGAGGTGACCGCTATGCAAATCGAGCAGGAAGTCCGCACCAAAGACTATTTGTTCCTCAGCGATTTCGACCAGACCTTGAGTTTCAACGATTCCGGAATCGTGCTGAGCGAATTGATCGGCGCGGGAGGCTTTGCCGAAAGAATTCGGGGTCTCTCACAGATCCACCTGGTGCAGCAAGGCGGGGAACTCGCCTATCTGCTGCTGCACGATCCACAATATCGCCGCGTGCGGAAAGAGCATCTGATTGAGGCCGGAAAACGCATCCGCCTGAAGCAGAATATCCGGCTGCTTTCGCAACTGTTGGCTGATCTGGATGGCCACCGCTTCTCGTTCTATGTGGTGTCAGCGGCGCCGCAGGAAGTGATCCAGTCGGCGCTTGAAGGCATCGTGCCCGACGACCACATCTTCGGCACCGAGTTCCGTTACCATCCCGAAACGGGCGAAATCCAGTCGATCGCGCGGGTGCCGGCGGGGTACGGCAAGGTAGCCGTGCTCGACGAGTTGCGCGCCGCGCTGCCGCTCAGCCGCGATCGCATCGTGTATGTCGGCGACGGCAGCTCGGACGTGCAGGTGATGATGCACGTAAATCACCTGGATGGCCTCACCATCGCGGTATCGGAAAACAAATACATCAATCAAATCGCGCAGCGGACGGTCTTGAGCGACGATGCGCTGAGCGTGCTGGTGCCCGTTTTGGAAACCATCGTGGAGTGGACTCCGCTGCGGATCCGCCAGTTCTTTGAAGGGCACGGCTTTGTGCTGCGCGAGTGGGATAAAGTCCAGACCGACTCGCTTACCATTTGCCGCGTGCCGGACCGCTTGCCCGCCGCGGCTGGAGCTGCCTGATGTAGTACCGGTCAATTTGACACGCGCCAGGCTTACCAGCATACTTTTGGCATGCCCTGCCAATGGGTGCGAATCACGCTGCTATGCATTTCCGTTTGCGTGACCGTCCAGGCGGGCGTCACCGGACCGGCGTTATCGGCGCACGATATCCTGAACGCAGCCGGCCGCTTCAGCGGAGCGATTTCCCCTGGCGAAATCATTGTCCTGTTTCCATCCAACGCCGGGCCGGACACACTCGCCGGCGCGCAGTTTGATGCCGATGGGAAGCTGACCACCGCACTTGGAGAAACGCGGGTACTCTTCGATGGCGTCGCCGCGCCCATGCTCTACAGCGTGAAAGGGGAAGCCAGCGCCATCGTCCCCTACGCCGTCGCAAACAAGACGGCCACCGAAGTCGTGGTCGAGTATCAAGGCGTGCGCTCGGCTCCCGTGACACTCCCGGTCGTGGCGAGCGTCCCGGCACTATACACCCTGAATTCCTCCGGCAAAGGACAAGCGTCCATATTGAATGAAACCGGATGTTGTAACTCCGCGCGCAACCCTGCGGCGCGAGGCGCCATCGCGGTGCTGTATGCTACGGGAGAAGGCGAAACCAACCCGCCGGGAATAGACGGGACCGTTTCCGCGTACGCCAAAGTCACCGATTACCCGGTGCCGAAACTCCCGGTCGAAGTCACCGTCGGTGGTGAGCCCGCCCAGATCGTCTATGCGGGTGAAACTCCCCATTTTGCAAAGGGCCTGTTGCAGGTGAATTTTCGCGTGCCGCCCAAGGCGCCGCTCGGCGATGAGGTTCCCCTGGTGCTGACGGTGGGCAGCGCCCGTAGCCCTGACGGCGTGACCATGGCCATCCGGCCAGCGCTGCAACAGATTTTGTTGATTGAAGCGGAGCCTGCCGCGCGCAACCTGCTGCGTAAGTTCCTGGCCGGCGCGGGATATGATGTGTTCGCCGCGGCGGATGACCGGCAGGCCTTCGAGTATTCGACTGCGCATCCCATCGACCTGGTGATATCGGACCTGGGTGCTGCCGCCGACCGGCGTGAAACACTTCGCCGGATGCAAACGCAGCGTACGCAACTGAAGATCATGGTGACGGCGCTTTCGCCCAGCCCCGGCACTCTGCGCGCCGCCGACCTGCTGGGCGCCCAGGCGCTGCTCACCCGGCCCCTCACTGCGCCAGTCGTGCTGCAGCGCGTGCGCGAGCTGTTGCGCGCGCGCCCCATGCCTTATGATCGGGTAGAAGCTTCGCCGCTGGCCCCACACCCCACCACACGGCGCTAACAATACCTACGGCGAACTGAAGTTCGTCGCCGGCGCCATGTATTACAAACTGTCAGAATCGCAGTGCACGCAGGGTCTTGGAGGGCGGGCTTTAGCCGGCGCGGGGCTTCAGCCCCGCTGTTAGCATCGTTTTGGTTGCGTCTATGCTGTGGGCCCGGTCCTCCAGGACCGCGGGCCGGCGTAGACGCCGGCCGCAGGACTGGAGTCCTGCCCCACGAAGCTAAATCTCGATCTCGCCCGTGCTGTCGCCCACGGTTCCGATATCCACTCCCAGCTTGTGCAGCACCGTCAGCAGGCAGTTGGCGTGCGGCGTTCCGGCGGCACACACGCGATGCAAATTCCCCTGCAGCGTACCGCCCGCGTGCCCCGCCAGGAACAGGGGCAATCGCCGATGATTGTGAAAGTTCGAATCGCCCATCGGACTGCCGTAAAGAACGAGGGAATGATCTAACAGGTTGCCGTCGCCGTCCGGAGTGCGTCTGAGCTTCTCCAGGAAGTACGGCACCATGCTGACATGATACCGGTTCAGCCTGGCGAACTCGGCGATCAACGCCGGCCGCTCGATGTGATGCGAAAGAGTATGGAACGGCGTGTCCACGCCGCTTTCCGCGAAGATGCGGTTGCTGGTGTCGCGGCTCATTTTGAACGCCGAGACGCGGGTGATGTCGGCCGCGAACGCCAGCGCTTGCAGGTCGAACATCAGTTTGACGTGTTCCTCCCAGGAGTCAGGCACGCCCAGCGGCGCCGCGAGTTCCCGTTGGGTGGCGCTCGCGTTGCGCTTCTCAACGGCCTGAATGCGCCGCTCAATCTCGCGAATCTCGGCCAGATGGGCGTCCAGCCTGCCGCGGTCCGCTGCGCCCAGGTTTCGCTGCAGCCGGCTGGCGTAGGGCGCCGTTCCGTCCAGAACGCTTCGCCTTGCAGCCAGCCGCGCGGTACGCTCGCGTCCGGGTTCGGAAAGCAGATTCTCGAATACCTCACGTGGATTCGCCGCCATGGCTAAGGGTTCGGTGGGCGACGCCCAACTGATCGTCTCCGAGTAAACGCAGTTGTATTCGAATCCACAGGAACCGCTCAAGCCGATGTTCTCAATCGAAAGCTGAATCGACGGCAGGCGCGTATCGTGTCCGAACCGCTGTGCATAGAGCTGATCGATCGACGTGCCGTTCAGAACGTCCGGCCCCGCGGTCTGTTTCGGATGCGCGGCCGTCAGAAACACCGCGCTCGACCGGAAATGATCGGCACCGTCTTCCGACGGCATGGCCGGCTCCGCCGGACGGGCATCCGTGCCGCTGATTACGGTGATGTATTCCCGAAACGGCGCCAGCGGTTCCAGCGAGTAGGAAAACTCAAAATCGGCGCCGTCCTTTTCGGGACTCCAATAATGCTTCCGCGCACCTTCCTCCGTGCTGCCAGCCGCGCCGTGAACCATCTCAATGCACGCGAGCCGGCGCGGAGGCGTGGCCGCGATCTTCGGCAGAGATGTCTGCGCGGGAGCCATCGCGTCCAGAAAGGGCAACGCAATGCTGGCCCCCATTCCCCGCAGCACCGCGCGCCGCGACAGGTGTTTCCGCGCCACAAACATGGCCGGCCCTCCTTAGGGAGAGTTTCGCATACTCTCACATCTCCGGCCCGCGCACCGGTACTAGCTATTCATAACGCAACGCGACCATGGGATCCACGCGCGTGGCGCGGCGCGCGGGAATGTAACTGGCGAGCAGCGCGGCGGCGATCAGCAAAGCCGCGGTCAGGGTGAAAGTCAGCGGATCGAAGGAACTGACGTGGAACAGCTCGTTGCGCAGCAGCCGGCTGAATATCAGAGAAACCACCAGTCCGATAGCTGCCCCCGTCGATGCCAGCCGCATGCCCTGGCCCAGCACCAGCGAGAAAATCTCACCGGATTGCGCGCCGAGCGCCATGCGCACTCCTAACTCTTGCGTGCGCTGCGTGACTGCGTAGGCGATTACGCCGTACAGGCCAATGACGGCCATCAGCAGCGCCATCCCCGCGAAGACGCCCAGCACGGTTACTACGAAGCGGCGCGGCGCGAGTGAACTGGAGACCATTTCGGGCAGCAGCTGTACCTGGGATACCGGCTGGGTCGGGTCGACCGAACGCACGGCGTCGCGGATGCCGCCGGCCAGGCCCGCGGGATCGGACGGCGTGCGCGCGACGAAGGTCATCATCGGCGGCGGAACCTGGTAGAGCGGAAAATAATATTTGCCCTTGACATCTTCTCCGCCGAGGTCCGCATTCTTGACGTGGCCGACTACGCCAACGATGGTGGCCCATTGCGCCGACCGGCCGCGGCGAATGTGCTTGCCGACAGGGTCTTCGTCCGGCCAGTATTGCCGGGCGAGGATGTCATCGACGAGGGCGACCTTTTCCGTCTCCTGGCGGTCCAGATCGGTGAAGACGCGCCCTTTGCGGATCGGGATCTTCAACGCGGCGAAGAAGTCCGGGCTGACGAAACCGATGTCGCCGTGTGGACCCGGATCGCCGGGAGGGGTCGGATGCTCCTCGATGGCGAACGACGCCGAACCGCCGGCGTTGCTGAATGGCACGGGCATCGCGGCAGCCACCGAGGTCGCGCCGGGCAGGGCACCCATGTGGCCCAGCACGGCGCGATAGAACGCGATGCGCTTGCCGGCATCGGCGTATTGCGCCGGCGGCAGTGACACGCCCGCGGTGATCACGCCGTTGGGTTGAAAGCCGGGGTTGACGTCCTGGAGCGCGGCCAGGCTGCGCAGGAACAATCCTGCGCCGACCAGCAGCACCAGCGCTAGCGCAACTTCGGCTACCACCAGCGCGGCACGCAGATGCTGGCGGCCCAAGCCACCGGTATTAGCGCGGCCGCCTTCCTTCAAGAGTTCGTAGCGGTCGAGACGGGAGATCTGCCAGGCCGGCGCGACGCCGAAGAGAATGCCCGCCACGACGGCCGCCAGGGCGGTGAAAACCAGCACCGTGGCATCTATTCGCACACCGACGACCACCGGAAGGCCTTCCGGCGCCAGAGGCCAGCAGTCCCTTCAGCCCGACAAACGCCACGGCCAAGCCGGCCACCGCGCCGGCCACACGCCAATACCAGACTCTCCGCCAGCGACTGGCGAATGAGATCCCAGCGGCCCGCTCCCAGTGCGGCGCGGATGGCGATTTCGCGGCTGCGCCCGGATGCGCGCGCCAGCATCAAGCCGGCGATATTGGCGCAGGCGATCAGCAGCACGAAGCCGACCGCGCCTAGCAATACCAGCATGGGGGTCTTGGTATTGCCGGCAATGAAATCGGTGAAAGGTAGCAGAAACATGCCCCAGGCGGAGTCTTTGGCGTAGGCGCCGCCTTGCGTGCCGTTGTTGCGCGTGCGGCTGCTGAGCACTTCGACGAAAGCGTTGGCGGATGCGAACGCGATGCCGGGCCGCAGGCGCGCCATGGCGGCATAGCTCTCATTGAAGCGGTTGTTCTCCGTGAATTGGCTGTCGGCGATGCCGAGCGGAACCCAAAGATCCACGTCTGCCGGCCAGCGGAATTCGCGCCCCATCACGCCCACGATGCGGTAGGAAATCTGGTTCAGTTCGATGGTGCGGCCTACTGCGCCGGGGTCCTCGCCGAAGAGACGCTTCCAGGCGGCGTAGGAGAGCACCACCTCCTGATTAGCGTTGGGGCGATCCTCTTCGGGCCGGAATACGCGACCGGCTGTGGGTTTCGCACCGAAGACATCGAACCAGCGCCAGCTGACACCGGCGCCGCGCAGGCGTTCGGGAACGGTCGCACCGGTGTAATTGTAGTCGCTGGTCTGGATGAGCGCCGCCGACTCAAATAACTGCGTGCTGTGCAGTACATCTGCATAGTCGGGGATGGAGACGCCGATATTATGCAGCGCGAGCTTATCGTAACGCACGCGGAGCGACACGACGCGTTCGGGGTGGGCGACGCCTGCCGGATTGAGCAGAACCTGGTTCACTACGCTGAAGATGGCGGAGTTGGCGCCGATTCCCAACGCGAGAGTGGCGACGGCCACCACTGTATAACCAGGGGCTTTGGCGAGGGTACGAATGGCGTAGCGGGTATCTTTCCAGAGTGCGGGCATAATGTTAATACTCGCTCCCGGTTGTTTGGTAACGCTGGTCAGCCGTTGAGCACCGGAATTTCGCGCCGGTCAATCTGCGCGCATACCGCCGCGATGTCGCGATCGAGGGCGCGATCGGCATCCACAAAAGCGCTGCCCGTGCGGATGGCGCGGTAGATCGGCCGGGTGCCTGCGCCCAGGCGTTCGCCGCCCTGCCGCAGATCGATGGCTTGGGCGGCGGAGAGCAGCGTGATGGCCACCGCGTTGCGCAGCAGTCCAATCACATCCATGGCGGTCAGAGCCGCGTGCGTACCGAGGCTGACGATATCCTGGTTGTACTGTTCGGTGGGCAGCGTGTGAATCAGGCTGGGAGCGGACCAGTGGCGGATGGCCGTTACCAGGCTGGTGTGTACGATCTGCATGCCCTTGAAGCCTTGATAGAGGCCCACATGCGGGCTGAGCGAAGGCGGCAGGCCGCCCGAAAAGCGGTCGTCCATCAATAGCGCCATCAGCGAGTGCAGCCAGTTGGCGAGGTTCGCCAGGTCGAGTTTCAAGCCGTCCATGGCGCGCGCGATATGCGCTCCGTAAAAATTACCGGTATGGTAGACGCGATCTGCGGCCGGATCGATGAGTGGATTGTCGTTCACGGAGTTGGCCTCGCGCTCGACGACCGTGCGGCATTGCTGCAGCGTTTCCTGCATGGGTCCCAGGCCCTGCGGCGCGCAGCGCAGCGAATATGGGCTTTGGATAGACTCGTCGGCTGCCGCCACGCCGTGATTTCCATTGGCCCGGCGGTTGGCTTCTTCCACGCGGGTGCGGATCTCGTCCAACGGGACCGCCAGTTTCGACTCGAACAGCAGCGAGTTAAGCATCTCCGCCACGGCCAGTTGGCCGGGATGATGCTTCGCCATGTGGATGGCTGGATGGTAGTAATCGGGCGACGAGCCCAGCGCCTCGGCAATCATGGCCACGGCGCCCAGCGATAACCGGAACAGATATGCCGCGTCGTCCACCACCAGGGAACCGACGCCGGTCATCACGGTGGTGCCGTTGAGCAGGGCCAAGCCTTCTTTGGCTTCCAGTTCCAACAGCGGGATGCCTTCCTGCTGCAGCGCTTCCGCGGCAGGCACGCGGCTGCCACGATAGAATGCCTCGCCGCGGCCGGCCATGACCCGCGTGATGTAGGCCGAAGGGCACAGATCACCGCTTGCGCCAACGGATCCGTAGCGCGGCACCACGGGCGTGATCTGGTGGTTCAACAGATCCAGCAGCCGCTCGAGTACCACCAGCCGGACCGCCGAAAACCCGCGCGCCAGAGCGTTCGCGCGCAGAAGAATGGCAGCCCGTACGGCGGATTCCGGCAACGGGTCGCCCACGCCGCACGACAAAAACTCGAGCAGGTTTCGCTGGTGGTGCGCCAGTTCATCCGCCGGGATCACGTAACGCGCGTTGCCGCCGAACCCGGTGTTGACTCCGTAGACCACTTCGCCGGCCTCGATCTTGCGTGCCAGCGCCTCCCGGCTGCGGCTGATGCGCCTCAGGAATTCCTCGTCGGTGCTCAGCGCGACTGGGCGGCCATGCCGCGCCACGGCGATAATGTCGTCCAGTGAAAGTTGTTCCTGGGAAATACAGATTGCCGTGGAAGGCGTGGTCAGAGTAGCCATGTGCACCTAAATACACCACAGTGCGGTGGTGTTCTGATTAGAGTATGCCACCGGAGCGGATGCCTGTCAAATGAGTTGAATTTTGGGTAGAATATCTACTGTCATATGGCGAACGAATCGTCCGGCCGCATCGAGCTACTGCAGGGGACGTTGGATATGTTGATCTTGCGCACGCTGCTGTTGGGACCCGCACACGGCCATCAGATCGCGAAGCACATTCAGCGGACGACCGAAGATCTGCTGCAAGTGGAGCATGGCTCCTTGTATCCGGCGCTGCACCGCCTGGAGCGCAAAGGCTGGATCGCGGCGAAATGGGAACCAGCCGCTAAAGACCTAAAGCGAGAATTTAAGTATTACCGGCTAACTTCGCAAGGTAGAAAGCAGTTTCTAGCTGAAGAGTCGAAGTGGAAACAGATGACGGGGGCGATCGCGAGGATCATGTGGCCGGCGGGGGAAAGGTGATTGTGCGGGCCAGCGTGCGCGACGGCACTTTATAGCGCTTCATAGGGCAAACTGCGTGCAGGTTCCTCGCGGTAGAGGGGAAAATGTCACGACATTTGCTTGTTCTTGCGGTCGCCGCCGCCGGCGTGCTGGGTGCACAGGATCCGCCATCGCGGGCGGGGCGAATCAGCTATATCAGCGGTACCGTCTCTTTTGAACCGGCCGGGGTGGATAATTGGGTGCCCGCGGCCGTGAATCGCCCGCTAACCATGGGCGACCAGCTTTATGCGGATAGTGGCGCGCGTGCCGCGGTACACGTGCCGGGCACGGCGTTCCTGTTGGGAGATCAGACAGCCTTCGAGTTTTTGAATCTCGACGACCGCACAGTGCAGGTTCGTCTGTCGGAAGGGACGCTGGATGTGCGCGTCCGGCAGCTTTACGGAAACTTAGAAGTGGATACGCCGAATGTGGCATTCACGGTTAGCGGACCGGGCGAGTACCGGCTGGATGTAAACCCGAACAGCGGGCAAACCCTGATTACCGACCGCGACGGCGAAGGTCAGGTGGCGGCCGGCGGCGGGTCGTTCACGCTGCATATGAATCAGCAGGCGGTGGTGATGGGGGAGGGCCAGTCGGCGCAATACAAAGTGAATCCCGCGCCGGGATTCGATGCATTCGACCGCTGGGTGATGGCGCGGAACAGCCGCGATGACCGCTATGCGCATAGCGGTTACGTATCGCCACAAACGGTCGGATACGAAGACCTGGGCGAGTATGGCACCTGGCGCGCCACGCCGGATTACGGTGACGTGTGGGTACCGAAGGGCGTCTCGGCTGGATGGGCTCCTTATCAGGACGGGTACTGGTCGTGGGTCGACCCCTGGGGTTGGACGTGGGTGGATGCGGAGCCCTGGGGCTTTGCGCCGTTCCACTACGGGCGTTGGGCTTTCGTGAACGGGTATTGGGGGTGGTGCCCAGGTCCGGTTGCCGTGGCACCTGTGTATGCGCCGGCGCTGGTCGCGTGGTTGGGCTTCGGCGGCGGCGTGGGCGTGTCGATAGGAATCGGCGGACCGGCAGTCGGGTGGTTCCCACTGGGGCCGCGCGATGTATATATCCCGGCGTTCACGGCGAGTGTCGCGTATGTAGCTCGCCTCAATATAGCGGATAGCCGGATCATCAACGCAGGCTATGTAAATAATGTGTACGGCAGTTACATGCGGACCCGGTCGATTCCGGTGTCGAGTTACATGAACCGTACGGTTGCGGGGGCGGTGACGGTGGTGCCGCAGAATGCTTTCGTTAATGCGCGGCCGGTGCGACAGGCAGCTCTGCATATCGCGCCGAATCAGATTGCGGCCATCCGGACGGCGGACCCGGCGCCGCACGTAGCGCCGCAGGTGGCCAGCGTCCTAGGGCGCCCGGCCGAGGGAAACGTATCCCATCCGGCGGCAGCGATTCTGAGCCGCGGCGTAGTATCCAGGATCGCGCCTCCGCCGCGTCCGGCGGCATTTGCGCAGCGGCAGGCGGCGCTGGAGCGCAATCCGGGCCGGCCTTTGGCGGGGGGGCAATTGCACGAACTAGCTGGTCGCGCGGCGCCCGCGGCCGTGCGGCCGATTGTGACGGGGCGTCCCGCCGTTGAGAGTCCGGCGCGAACTGCAACGCATGTACATCGGGTGCCCGCCCCGCATGCGCAGGCTCACGTGCAAACTGCACACCACGCTGCGCCGCCTGCGGTGCCGCGCAAACAGACTTTGCAGGCGATGCATCGGCCTCCTGCGCCTCCGCGCGCGCTACCGCACGTGCAGGCGCCGCCTCCGGGACGGCCAGAGCACCATTAACTGCGCCGTGGGGCAGACCTCCAGGTCTGCGGCGGGTCTCCAGACCCGCCTTCGCCGCCCCACTATTTGAGCGCGTAGTTGAGGCCGGCGGTGAACTGGAAGGAATTCTTCTTGAAGCCGAGCGGCGGATCGTTCAGGAAAGTATCTAGCAAGGTTAACGACATACTCAGGCGTTTGCTCACCGGCATCGCCAGGCTGATGCTTCCGTTCGCGAAATAAGCGTTGGTGTCGTTCCAGGCAGGTGTGGCGGAGATCTGTTCGTTGAGCAGAATGCCATGCGCGAATTTCTCGGTGTAGATTTCGGCGAAGGTGGAACCGATCAGGCTCTCGTTGGAGCTGGATTCGCTGAAGGCCTGGTGAATATATGAGACAGCGCCTTTAAGATCGAGCTCGGAGGCGGCAGTTTTATAGACGGTCCAGCCGATTCCGCCGCCATAATTCTGCTGCAGGTCGAGGCCTTGCGAATAGTTGTGATCGAGAGTCGCCTGGCCGAAGCCGAACAGGCGAGGCGAAAAGTACAAGTCTTCTTCCGCGCCGAAATGAATGATATCCGTCTTGATGTCGGCCACGCCGGGCTGGCTCACCTTGCCGTATGCGGCGCCGAAATTGAGCAGCGTACGGTTACTGGGGTCCATCCAACTCTCGGTGGGCTCGGTGCGCACCAGCGCAATTCCACCGGTGAACGTGCGCGCGTTCTGGGTGGCCTCCACCAGGCTGACTCCGCCGGTGACGATGCCGCTCCAGTCCTGGAAAAAGCCGCCCTCGCGGTTGACTGCTTTATCAAAATCGGGCTGCGACACCATGAAGCTGGCATTGGCCACAGGGACGGTTGTGGGCGGGCCGGCCGCGGGTTGGACGGCGATCTTCTGATCCGTCATTTCCACCTTGCCTTCCGGGATGGCGCTGACATCCCCATGGCGACGGATTTTCACGTTCTTGCCGATCAGGGCGAAGGGCTGGGATGTGTGCAGCTCTTGAATCTTGCTCCACGCGACGGTGATCTCCCCGGCCATGTCGCTCTTGAACACAACGGAATCGCCCTTGGCGCTTTTCAACTGGCCAATGAGCTTTTCGCCGTCGGTGAATATCAGTACGTCGGGCTGCGGCTTGGGTGGGGCACTGGCGGCCTGCGCGTATAGCGACACCGTCCCAGAAAACGCGAGCACCGCTGTACATAACGTGAATTGGCGTAATTTTCCGGTCATTGCCGATTACTCCCAAAATACTCTAGCATTCTGGTTGGCCCAAATGCTTGTGCAGCCGGCGGTGAGGTGTGCGATGATGGGTCTCCGCGGAGGCAAACGATGTCACTAATGAAACGGATCAGCGCCGAGTTTTTCGGCACGTTCTGGCTGGTTTTCGGCGGCTGTGGCGCGGCAGTTCTGGCGGCCACATTCCCGCAGACGGGTATCGGATTCGTGGGGGTAGCGCTGGCTTTCGGCCTCACCGTAATGACCATGGCGTTTGCGATCGGGCACATTTCCGGATGCCATTTGAATCCCGCGGTGACCGTGGGCCTGGCGGTAGCCAAGCGGTTCCCGTGGAGCAATGTGCTGGCGTACATTGCGGTGCAGGTGCTGGGGGCCATGGTGGCGGGCGGCGTATTGTTCGCCATCGCCAGCGGCAAGCCCGGGTTCACTGTGGGCGGTTTCGCGGCTAATGGTTTTGGCGAGCATTCTCCGGGCGGATACTCGATGGAGTCGGCGATTCTAGCGGAGGGCCTGCTCACCTTTATGTTCCTGATGATCATTCTGGGGGCCACCGATAAGCGGGCGCCGGCAGGGTTTGCGCCGATTGCCATCGGTCTGGGGTTGACGCTGATCCATCTGGTTGGCATTCCGGTGACGAACCTGTCGGTGAACCCGGCGCGCAGCACCGGTCCGGCGGTGATCGTGGGAGGATGGGCTTTGCAGCAGCTCTGGCTATTCTGGGTGGTGCCGATCATCGGGGCATCCATCGCGGGGTTGGCTTATCCGTGGCTGGCCGCCGAGGAGACACCGCAGACTAAGGCGGCGCGGGCGTAAGCGAAAGAAGCGGGCCTGCAACTCGACGCGCCTAGCGAGCGAGTCGAAACCGGGCCGATTTACGCTCTATCCCACAAGCAACAGCTTCACTTTTATGCTTCTCGACCAAGAGCGCGGCCATACTTGGCAGGGTCAATGGGGTCTCAAATCCGAGGAGCGGCTCATAAGTCCTATAGAGGCATGGACTGAAATAGCCGCGCAGGGCGCCCAGCGAGAACAGGCTGAAAAGCGCGCAGAAAAAGCAGTGCCGGCGCCATCCACCACGGTGAGCAAGCCCAAGGTCGTTGGCGACGCCGCTGCTGCCCCCAAAGTAAACAATCTATGGGTGAACTTCGGCAGGCCGGTGAAACCGCCGGACGCGGATCTCCTTCTCACGGCTGCGGGTCTTGGCAATATCGAAAGCGGATTGCATCCGCATGAGCGTTTCCATCTTCACACCGAAAGCCTTCTCGATGCGTAGCGCCATCTCCCCAGACAGATCGGCCTTGCTGTTCAGCAAGCTAGACAGGGCAGGGCGCGACACCTGAAGCGCGGCGGCGGCTGCGGTGACAGACAGGCCAGCCGGTTCAATGATCTCCGTCCGGATGAAATCGCCGGGGTGCGGCGGGTTCTTCATGGGCATAGTTCGGTACTCCCTTTTTGCTTAGTGGTAATCCTCTAAATTCAGGTCGCAGATTTCGCGCTCGTCGTCGATAGCGAACGTCAAACGGCGGTTGCGCGTAACGCTTAAACTCCATGTGCCTTTGCGGTCGCCGGTCAACGTGTGCACCTTCCAGACCGTGAGCGCCCGCAATTCGTCGGCCTCCTGCATCGCGTCAAGAAACGCGAACATCTTGCGCAGTTTGTCCGCCGTATCGGGCGGAACGCCTTTGGCGCTGTTCTCGGCGTAAAAGCGTTTGAGGCCCTTGTGTGCGAAACTGCGAATTTTCATCGGTGGACTGTAGCCTGTAGCTTAACACTTGTCAAGCGCGGAAATCCGCCTGGCGGACCCTGAGCGCGGCGGCACTGTTACCCGTTCTCAAAACTTAACCTTTGTGAGTGCTGGGCGAGTCAGTCCAGAAGTCAGCATCACGATTTTCTCCTGGTGGGTAGCACTCCAGGCGGCTTACCAACCGAGCGGCGAGCCGATCGCTCTAAAGTTGCGGTTATGGACTTCGGCCCACGCAACGCTTTAGCGCCGCAACGGTGCGCGGGGGCGAGAAGCGGGACTGAAGGAGGCCCGCCGCAGGCTAAGGCGGCGCGGGCGTAGGGAAAAACTAATACTCGGCGTAGGCGCGGCCGTCGAGGCCCGTCTTATCGGACCCGCTCTGCACGTCGTAGATACCCGGTTCGGTTTGATCCACGGCCTGTAGCACGTCTTCCATGATGACGTGCCAGGTCTGATTCGAACCGGTCATCGGATCGATCGGGATATCGCGCAGGTAACCGCCGGCGACCAGATCCTGTAGCGATTGCGGCGCCTTCTTCTTGTCGGCGGTATACTCGTCGATCACCTGCCGCATGGTGAACAGGTTATTGTGCAGTACGCTTTCCTTGGCGCGGATGATCGCCTTCTGATATTGCGGAATGGCGATGGATATCAGGATGACGATGATCGCCATGACGATCATCAGTTCGACCATCGTAAAGCCGAACTCGCGCTTTCTACCAGTCGGAATAATTCGTTCCATCGGGCGCCTTTTCGGTGCTCTTCGTAAAAACATCGAAGACGTTTTGCCCGCCCCAGCTGTTGGAGGTCGGGTCATCCTTAGTGCTGCGCATACCCCAGTCGGTGGAGTTAGTGAAGGGGTCCCTGGGGATGCGTCTCAGAAAACGGATCTTTTTGTCGACCTGGCCTTGCAGCTTGACGCCTTCCACCAGGGTCTCCAGCTTATCGGGGTAATTATCGGAATCCAGCTTTGACTGGCCGAGATAGCCGGCATCGGCATAGTCCTTATACTTGTCGATGGCCCGGCGCATATCGTCCAACGCCTGGCGCAGTTCCTTCTCGCGCTCAATGCGCACCCTGGAACGAGCCAGGGGCACAGCCATGGTGGTCAGGATCATCATGATGGAGAAGGCCACCACCAGCTCCACCAGGGTCAAACCGCGTTGATTCTTACGTTGCATACCGATCACCTGATATTAACCGTGATCAGCGGCGAGGAGTTGGAAATGGGCTGGCCTTGCGAGTTACTGGGACTGAAGGCCGGAGCCGAAATGCTGGTTGCGCCGCGCGCGAGCGTAGTGAACGAAAGCGAAACCAGCATGCCGGAACCCGTGACGCCGCCGGTGCCCGCAAGGCGGTTCAAGGTGACGTCCGCCTCGCCGCTATCGTTCTGGATGTTCTTCGTGAAAGTCACCTGCTGGCCGTCGCTGGCCATCAGATTACCTTGGGTCACGTCGTTGAGCTTTACATACTTGGGGTCAAACTTGATCTGCAAAGGCGCCGAAAAGAGATCGGTGGCATTCGCCATAACCAGGTTCACGCTGAACGTCTGCCCCATGACGGTATCCACCTGGGCCGGCTCAAAGTTGACCGAAGCATTAGCGGACGGCACGGACGGGGCTGACGGGGCCGCCGGCGCCGCGGGCACGGTGGCGGGAGCCGCCGGCGGCATGCCCACGGTCGAAGTCGAGGCAGTCGGCGCAGGGCCGGCTGGAGGCGTGTTGCCCGGCGGCGGGGTCGCGGGAGCGGCGGGCGGTTTGGCAGGCGCGGGGGTTGCAGGCGCGGCCGCCGGAGCGCTGACCTTCGGGGCCGGCTCGCCATCCACCGGCGTGGGCGGTGCATAGCTCAGTTTCACCACCGTCTGATTGCCGACCCGCACGGCGCGCATCTCCTCTTCGCTGTAATCGGGCCGCCGCACGATGTGCGGGATCAAGGCGATCAGCAGTTCCTGCGCGCTCTTGTCCACCTGTTTGCTGCTGAACAGCCACTTGATCACGGGAATGCTGGAGAGCCCCGGAATGCCGCTCACCGTGGTGCTGTCCTGCTCCTGCTTCAGTCCGCCCAGCAGGTTCACTTCGCCGTCTTTCATGCGGATGTCGTGAATCACCTTTTCCTGGGCGATGATGGGCTGCTGGATGCCGCCCAGGTTCACATAGCTCTGCACGCTCGAAATCTCCACTTCCACGTGCATGGATACTTCACCGTTTTCGTGCACTTTGGGTGTCAGATCGACGTTGACACCTACATCGATGAACGTGAATTGGGTATTCACCAGGGGGTTGATGCCGACGCCGCCGACGCCCGGCTGAAAGCTGCCTGACGCGATCGGCTCCTTCTCGCCGACTTTGAGCGTGGCCTTCTGGTTGTCCACCGACCGGATTTCAGGAGATTGCAGGACGCGCGTGTGGCTGTCGCTGAGCACGGCCTGCAGCATCCCGGACGGCAAGACGGTGGAAAAATCCTCCGTATTCACCTTACCGATATAAGCGAGCGGGATGGAAGTCGCGGTGCCGGTGGTCGTCCCGGTGGTGCCTGTAGGTGTTGTCGCTGTGGTGCTGCTGTTTACTGTGGATGTGGCGGCGGTGGTAGTGGTCGTGGTGCTCGGGGTGCTGATGCTGGTGCGCGGCGTGAAATTCACCGGAATGCTCAAACTGCTGAGAGCGGCGCCCAAAGTGCGCGTCATATCGCTCGAAACCTGCAAGACCAGAATATCGACCACCACTTCCGACTTGGGCTTGTCAAGGTCATGGATGATCTTTTCCGCCAGCGCAATGCGATCCGACTCGCCGCGCGCGATGATGGCATTCTGCGCGTTATAGACGAACAGGCGCTGGATGTCGGCAACGGAGCGCACGGCGGTGACAATCTCCTGGAGTTCCTGGGGCGTGGTGACGTTGCTCAGATAGAAAACTTTCATCACCTGTTCTTCGTAATCGCGGCGCTTAGTGGGGGAATCCTGGGTGACGAAGATGGTGTTGGCGGACAGCGGCTTCCAGAAGGCCTTGGTGATGATGGCCAGATAATCCAGGGCTTCGTTGAGAGTAGCTCCGGTGAGTTCGATGGATTGCGTCTTGTTGCCTTCGCCCTTGAACTCCGGATCGAACAGGACATTGATGCCGGCCAGCTTGCCTACCGTCTCGAACAGCACCTTGGCGGGTTGATTATTCATCTTCAGATTGATCGGCTGGGGATTGAGCGGACGCAATTCCGGTACCGGCAACATGGTGTCGAGCTTCTCTTGCAGGTCCCGTTTCGCGAGTTGGGAAGGCGTCAGGCCGCGGCTATCGGAATTCTCCCCTTTTTTTTCTCCCGCTCGATCATTTCGGTGGTGGTCTTGATCTCCTCCTGGGCGACTGCTGACGAAGGGTCGATGCCAAAGGCCTTTTCGAAGTGCAGCAACGCCTCGGCGAGCTTCCCGTCTTTGCGCAGTTTCAAGCCCTGGTTAACGTGGGCCTGGGATGCGTGAAAGCGGGCTTGGTACACTTCGAGCTGATAACCTGGCTCGGAGGGATCCTCGTTGAGTGCCTTCTCATAGAAGTCGAGCGCGCCGTCGAGATCTTTGCGCGCTTCCCGTTCTTTGCCCTGGGCCAGGAACTTGTCGCCTTTGCGTGTGCGCGCCGCGGCTGGAACCGCCAGGCTCGCGGCCAGCGCGAGGAATCCTAGCAAGACTGCTAAGTATCTGATAAGGCGGCTGTTACTCTGAGTTCCAGGCATGCTGAAGGGCATATGGTAAGATTTATAGAACGCAACCGGTGCTCCAGGCTACTTCATCAGATTGACGCAGCGGGGCTTGCCAGCGTGGAGAGCAAAATGTGGCCGGAAAAGAAGCCGATTTCAAGATTCTAAGCGACAACCGCGCGGCCAGCCACAATTATTTTCTGATGGAGCGCTTCGAGGCCGGCCTGGTGCTGACGGGCACGGAAGTAAAAGCCGCGCGCGCCGGCAAAATCCAGCTCAAAGAGGCTTATGCGGCGATCGAGAAGAACGAAGCCTGGCTGGTGAACGCGCACATCAGCCAGTACGCTTACGGCAATCGCGAGAACCATCCGCCGGTACGCAACCGGAAGCTGTTGCTGCACCGGCAGGAGATCGACAAACTGCTGGGCAAAACGCGCGAGAAAGGGCTGTCGCTGATCCCGACGAAGGTCTATTTGAAGCAGGGCCGCATCAAGTGCGAGTTGGCTCTGGCTCGCGGCAAGAAACTGCACGATAAACGGGAGACGGAGCGCGCCAAGACGGCCGAGGCCGAAGCGCGTGCGGCGGTACGGGCCAGTAAGGCGAGACAGTAGTAGAAGACAGAAGACAGAAGACAGGAGTCAGGAGACAGAATGCAGGTCAGTTTGTTACGCCAGCCTATCGAGAGTATAGAATCCGAAGTTGTGATATTACCTGTGCTTCAGGACCGGCGCGAGGAGCGTTGGGGCTTGGGCGAGTTGTGCGATGCGGGTGAGATTTCCGGCAAGCCTTTCGAGATGACGCTGCTGCATCATGTGCCCGGGATGCGCGCGAAGCGGCTGCTGGCCGTAGGCGCGGGGAAGCCCGAGAAGTTCAGCCCGGCGGAGTTGCGCCGCGCGGTGGGCGCCGCGGTGCGGCACTTGAAATCAAAATCGATTAAAGAGGCCACTATCTGGCTGGACGCGGCCGAGACCACCTCCGATTACGTATCCGCCGCGGTGGAGGGCGCCATCCTGGGCGATTTCGAAGTGGATCGCTACAAGACCGACAAGAAAGAAGCCAAGAAGTTGGAACGCTGCGCGGTCGCGGTAGCCGGGGGCGGCCCGCATCTGGATACGGCCCTCGAGCGGGGGCGCATCATCGCCGAAGCGCAGAATTTCACGCGGGAGCTGGCGAACGAGCCGCCCAATCGCCTGGCGCCGATGGGGCTCGCGGAGCATGCCCGGCGCATGGCCGGAGAGTTCGGCCTCAAGTGTGAGGTGCTCGACCGGGACCGCATGGCGCAGTTGGGGATGGGCAGCTTGCTGGGCGTGGCGATCGGCAGCGCGGAACCGCCTGCCCTGATCGTGCTGCGCTACAGGCCGGAGGCCGCGGCCGGCGGGTCCGTGCATCTGGGCCTGGTGGGCAAAGGGGTTACATTCGACACGGGCGGCATTTCGATCAAGCCTGCGGACGGCATGGAGAAGATGAAATACGACATGGCCGGCGGCGCGGCGATGATCGGCGCCATGCGCGCACTGGCGCAACTGAAGCCGTCCATCCCGGTTACGGCGCTGATACCGGCGGTGGAGAATATGCCGGGCAGCCGGGCGCAGCGACCGGGCGATATCGTGACGTCGTACTCCGGCAAAACCATCGAGGTTATTAATACGGATGCGGAAGGACGCCTGATTCTGGCGGATGCCATCACTTACGCGCAGAAGCTGGGCTGCACGCATTTGGTGGATGCCGCCACGCTGACAGGCGCAATCGTGGTGGCGCTGGGGCATGTGAACGTGGGCCTGTTCGCGAACGACGACGCATTGCGCGAGCGGGTGATGCTGGCGGCGCACGCGGAGGGCGAGAAGATGTGGCACATGCCGCTCGAAGACGATTACAAGGATTACTTGAAAAGCGTCTATGCCGACATACCCAACGTGGGCGGACGCTGGGGAGGCGCGGTGACGGCGGCGATGTTTCTGAAAGAGTTCGCCGACCCGACGCCCTGGGTGCATCTGGATATCGCGGGGACGGCGTGGCTGGACGATGCCAAGCCGTTCTTGGCGAAGGGACCGACCGGCGTGCCGTTGCGGACTATGGTGCGGCTGGCCATGGATTGGCAGGGGTAGGCCGCTATACCGCCCGCCGCTTGCGGCCGATCCGATTTCCCAATCCGAGCAATCCACTGTGCGCGGTGATACGCTGGTGCGCGGTGGCGTGTTCCATTTAAGCACCACCCAATCGAGGAGCACCCCCGATGATCATCGGCGTTCCTAAAGAAGTCAAAGATCATGAAACGCGCGTAGGCCTCGTGCCCAGCGGCGCAGAGGCGCTGCGCGAGGCGGGCCACCAGGTTCTGGTCCAGTCCACTGCCGGCGAGGGCAGCGCTCTCACCGATGCTGAGTACATAAAGGCCGGCGCGTCCGTTCTGCCTGACGCGGCTGAAGTCTGGCAGCGTGCCGACCTGGTGGTCAAGGTCAAAGAGCCGCAGCCGCAGGAATACGATCTGATGCGGCAAGGCCTGATCTTGTTCACCTATCTCCACCTGGCGCCGCTGCCGGAATTGACTAACCGGATGCTGGCAGCCAAGATCAACGGCGTGGCCTACGAAACCATACACGATGCGGATGGCTCGCTGCCTCTGCTCACGCCCATGAGCGAGGTGGCCGGACGCATGTCCGTGCAGGTGGGCGCGCAGTATCTGGAAAAGCCCAACGGCGGGCGCGGTGTGCTGCTGGGCGGCGTGCCCGGCGTGGCGCCGGCCAACTGCGTCATCGTCGGCGGCGGTGTGGTTGGCACCAACGCGGCCAAGATCGCGCTGGGCATGGGCGCGCATGTCACCATGATCGATCGCAATCTGAATCGGCTGCGTCAACTGGACGATATCTTCGGTGGTCAGATCGTGACCCTGGCTTCCAACTCATGGACCATCAGCGAAACGCTGCGGAGCGCCGACCTGGTGGTAGGTGCAGTGCTCATTCCCGGCGCATCGGCCCCGAAAGTGGTGCGGCGCGAGATGATCGCCAACATGAAGCGCGGTGCCGTCGTGGTGGACGTAGCCATCGACCAGGGCGGCTGTTTCGAAACGTCCCACGCTACCACCCACACCGAGCCGGTCTATTATGTCGAAGGCGTGCTGCACTATTGCGTCTCGAACATGCCGGCCGCGGTGCCGTATACCTCTACCTTCGCGCTGACCAATGCCACGTTCCCGTACCTTCTGGAACTGGCGAATAAAGGCCTCGAACGCGCCTGCACCGAGCACCAGGGCCTGCGGGAAGGCGTCAACACCTATAACGGCTATGTGACCCATGCCGGCGTGGCGGAGTCGCAAGGGCGCCAGTGGCGTGAATTAGCCGGTGTAGTATAGGAAGTGAAGTTATGCCAGCGATCGCGCAGCAAGCCGAGATTCCACCCCAGCCTCTCACCGCGCTGACGGAAGAAGAGAAGCTCTTTCAGTCCACCGTGCGCCAGTTCGCGCGCGAGCAGATCGGCCCCTACGTCCGCGAAATGGACGAGGCCGGCGTCTTCCGCAAAGACATTATCCGCCAGTTCTTCGAGCTGGGCCTCATGGGCATCGAGATCCCCGAAGAATACGGCGGCTCGGGCGGCAGTTTCTTCCAGTGCATCCTGGCGGTGGAGGAATTGTCCGCGGTGGATCCGTCGGCCGGTGTCATCGCCGACGTGCAGAATACCATCGTGAACAACGCCATTCTGCACTGGGCCAATGCCGCGCAGAAGAAGAAGTACTTGCCGCGCCTGGCTGCCGATACGGTGGCTTCCTATGCTTTATCCGAAGCCGGATCCGGGTCGGATGCCTTCGCCCTTGCCACCCGGGCCGTCCTGGATCATGATGCGGGCGATCATTTCCTGATCACCGGCCGCAAGCTCTGGATCACCAATGCGGCAGAATCGGGTCTGTTTCTGCTGTTCGCCAATGCCGCGCCGGAGGCGGGATACCGCGGCATCACCGCCTTTATGATCGAGCGCGACTCTCCAGGCTTTCAGGTGGGCAAGAAAGAGGACAAGCTGGGCATACGCGCATCGTCCACCTGCGAGCTGATCCTGGACAACTGCCGGGTGCCGAAAGAGAACGTGATCGGTGAGGTAGGCAAGGGCTACAAGATCGCCATCGAGACGCTGAATGAAGGGCGCATCGCCATCGGGTCGCAGATGATTGGCCTGGCGCGCGGCGCGCTGGACCACGCGGTGGCGTATGCGCGGGAACGCAAGCAGTTCGGCAAAGCCATCGGCGAGTTTCAGGGCGTACAATTTCAGCTTGCGGTGATGGCCACGGAGGTGGAAGCCGCCCGCCTGCTGGTGTACAACGCCGCACGTTTGCGCGATGCCGGCCTACCCTTTCAAACCGAGGCGGCCATGGCGAAGTACTACAGCTCCGAGATCGCCGAGAGGGTGGCTTCGAAGGCAATCGAGGTATTTGGGGGCGTAGGCATTACCAAGGATTACCCGGTGGAGAAGCTTTACCGGGACGCCAAGATAGGCCGGATTTATGAAGGCACCAGCAACATCCAGTTGCTGACTATCGCCAAGAAGCTGTTAGGCAAGTAGGGAAACCGGCGGGTCCTGGCGAGCGTCATTTTCGAGAGGGGAATATGCATCGATTCGCTCTATTGACTTTGCTGGGGACTCTTGGTCTGCCTGCTTGGGCCGATGATGGGAACAAGACCCCGGCAACTCCGGTGGTAGCCACCACGGCTGCGCCTGCTGTCAACCCGGATGAGATCATTACCAAGTTCGCCGCCAAAGAGAAGCAGTTCTCCGAAGCGCTCGAGAACTACGTTTACCGGCAAACCTCCAAGGTTCAGGAACTCGATGAATCGGGTGAAGCGGTGGGGAAGTGGGAGATCACTTCCGATATTACTTTTACGGAGGATGGCAAGCGAACCGAGCACGTAGTGCACGCGCCTGTTTCCACTCTGAAAAACCTGCTGCTGACGCCGGAAGACATGCAGGACTTGCGCTACACGCAGCCCTTCGTCTTGACCACCGACCAGGTTCCCGACTACTTCATCCGTTACCTCGGAAAACAAAACGTGGATGAAATCTCCTGTTACGTCTTCGCGGTGAAGCCTAAGAAGCTGGCGGCCGGCAAACGGTATTTTGAAGGGCAGATCTGGGTGGACGATCGCGATTTCCAGATTGTGAAGACCTACGGCAAAGGCGTCGGGAAGGCCGGAGACCAGCAGTTCCCCATGTTTGAAACTCTGCGCGAGCAGATCGACGGTAAGTACTGGTTCCCCACTTACACCCACGCCGACGACACGCTGCACTTCAAGGTAGGGGATATAAAGATCAGGATGCTGGTGACTTACAAAGACTATAAGAAGTTCGAAGGTAAGTCCACCATCCACTTCGGCGATGTAGTGGATGATAAGTCCAAGGATCAGCCTAAGCCGGAGCCAAAGAAACCGTAGATCTGAAACCCGCGCCAAGCTCGTTCGTGAAGAGCCGGGCTGTTCCCAGGTGGCGAAGTGGCCGCCTTTTGCGACCTTGTTGTAGCGGGTCAGGTTGGGATAAGCGCGCTCCGCCCGGGCCCTCGTGTTCTTTTGTGTAACGACCTTCTCAGCGACGATCAGTCGGGCCGCTTATCCGTGTCATCGTCGTCCGCCCGCCCGCAGCCAGGGAGGTACCGGCCGAAGTTCAATTCGAAGTCGCTCCGAAGACCGTAACCGATATTACGGATCTTGGCACGGCGCGCCTGCGCACCTGGCAAGGCCAGCAGCGGGAAGAACAGGTCAATGCTCGACTGAAGCTCGGTAGCTGTCGGCGTCCCGAACCGATTGACCTGGGCCTTCGCCGCGGCTAGCGTTTTCACGGTCGAACGAGGCCAGACGCCGGACGAAAGTATCGACAAACGAGTCGAGGGCGTCATCGTCCAGCGTGCGGTTCACCCAGCCATAGCGCTCGGCGATATCAGCATCGAAATCGTCGCCGCTGAGCACGATCTCCAGTGCCCGCGAGCGGCCCACCAAGCGCGGGAGCCATTCCAGCGCTCCGCCGCCTGGGACCAGCCCGACGCCGACCTCGGGGTTGCCGAATAGGGCGCTTTGCCGGCTGGCGAAGCGCATGTCGCAGGCCAGCACGAACTCGTTACCGATGCCGCGCGTGCGGCCGCGAATCTTGGCGATGCTCACGACTGGGGTGGACGAGAGGCGTAGCACAAAGTCGCGCCAAAGGCCCAGCACCTCCGGCCGTTCAGCTGCCTTGGCTACGTCGAGATGGGCGATGAAAAAATCGGGATTCGCCGACTGGAACACTACGACCTTCACGGACGGGTGCGCCTCGAGGTCGGTCATTAGCGCTCCCAATTCGACGATCGTTGTCGGAACAAACATGTTGATCGGCGGGTTGCTGAAGGTGATCGTCCACCGGCCCGGATAGGTTCGGTCGGTGTTGAACTGCGAATGGTCAGGCATGGCGCATTTCCTCCTCTTTTGTGAAGAACCCTAGCTGAAGCGATCTGAAGCCCGCGCGAACCTCTTCTGAAAAGAGCTTCTGCTGTTCCCGTATCAGCGGCCCTGGAAACCCTGCATCCTAACGACGCCTGAAAAACAGTGTATCGTAGCCCTCGTGCAACTACTTGACGGCTGGCCCGGTCACTTCTTGGGTGGCCGCGGCTCCGGTATCACACCGGCCTGCTCCGCCTTGCTATATGGCTCTCCAAAGTAGGGGAAGTCGCCGCGAATCCGTGCACGGTCGGGAGCCACGCCATCGTCCAAACGCTTATTCCCGGCTAGCGTCAGCATCACGTCCGTCACGTCCTCGCCCAACGCACGTCCGTTGAAACCTGCTTGATCGAATGCCGCCTGCGTGCCAACCTCGTAGGGCAACATCGTCGGACACAGGCGTGCGGCAATTTGCTCTCCGTACGCTGAATGATCCGTCACGGACCCCGCGTAACTCGACATTGTCTCAATGAAAGCGGCGATCGGCTGCGCAAACAGCGCCCTATCCTCCGATGGCGACGATGTATTGAACTTATCTTTCAGTTGATCGCTCGCGCTCAGAAAGACGTGAGTGATCAGCGGCAGTCCCCAGCGCTGGATCTGCACCTCGGGTGCGTGCCCGTAAAGCGATGTCGTCGCCCAGCCATGGATCTTGCCATTCCCGATCAGATGATTAGGGACTTCCAGCACCAGTGCCATGATGTTGCGCTTCGCGAAGAAATCCTGCCTGTGCAGAAACGCATCGGCACGGTAGCGATGCTCTTGATAAAAGGCATTCAAGAAAGCGTGCAGCGCAGAAGCGTCAACCGCGAACAATTCCGGCGTCGTGCCGACGAACACCCGCACGCCAGATTCTGAGTGGACTTTCTCTGTTCACCTTCGAGTAGCAGGTCTCCGGCGCCGCCGCGAATCGATTCGCCGACTGCCCGGCGGACGGTAAACTTCTGCACATGCGCGTGGTCGTCGTTGCCGGCATGCCGAGGCTCGCTAAAGCGGAACTTGAACGCGACTTCTTCACGCGCGTCGCCGTTCAAATCGAAACGAAACGCGTAGAGGCCCTCGGTGTGAAGAATATCCGGAACAGACAAGCCGACATCGGGATTCACAGTCATGGCCATCACGGTAGTGCCAGGAACGCCGCCGAACAAGTAGAAATCGCAAACATTGATGCTTTGCTCGTCCTTCGCAAGTTTTGTATCGAAATGATGAGACATGATCGGTCCTTTTTCAATTATTATACCGGAGAGGAAATCCCGTTCTAGCTCAGGTCCCGCGTTGTAGGCCGTGAGACTGTACACCCTGCTCGCAGAATTCTAAGTCATTTCAGTTCTCCGCAAGTTAAATGGGGTGCCGACAATCGACTACCATGCAGAGGCGATCTTTCTTCTCGACCGCCTGCGCGAGCTTGGCGGGTTCAGCAGCAACATAGAGCCAAGCAAGGAAAGCCGCGATTACAGCAGCAGATGCAGCCATCAAGCTTGCCGAGGCAAAACCGTCCGCGAAAGCAGCAAGTGCGACTGAGTGGATTTTATCTTTAAGCACGGCAGGGACGATATCGAGTGCCCTATTCAAATCACCAGAGATCACATGCTTTACGGCCGTAGCTGAGGTCTCTGAATTCAGGCCGGCTGCATTGGCTGCCGCAAGGAACGAACTCCTCGCCACATCAGACAGGATTGCACCCAAGGTTGCAACGCCCATGAGAATACCGATGAAGCGGGTTGTGCTCGCTAGACCCGAAGCCATGCCGGAACGTTCCGGAGGAACCGACGCGCTCAGAACTTTGACTGTTTCGCCATTTAGAATGCCGGCACCGGATCCCGCCACCAGCATCCCGATCACAAAGAAAAGGTAGCCGAGGTTTGCATGAGCAATCGCCCAGAAAAGAACGTTGCCGATACCCGTTATAAGCAGGCCTGTCGTCAGCATCACTCTGCCTGAAATCTTCCCGGCAAAACGCTCGGTCACGCGCGGCGCCAGAACCATGGGCAGAGCGAAAGGCAGCATGGCGAGACCAGCTCGCGTGGCATCGAACCCGTAGGCGTTCTGAAGGAAGAGCGGTAGATAGAAAACCATCACCTGCGCCGCTGCGCCATACCCCACCATGGCAAAAACGGAGCCGAGAAATGTCCGATTTTCGAACAGGCTGAAGTCGACCATCGGTCGCTCCTGGCGGGTCTCCACAATCCAAAATGCGACGAACAAAACCAAAGCTCCCGCAAATCTGCCGATGACGGAAGGCGAGGACCAACCGGCCGTGTTGCCGTCGATCAAAGCCCATACAAGCAGGAGAAGCGCCGGGCTGAAAGAGAAAATGCCCATGAGGTCGAGGCGTTTCGCCCTTGGATCACGTGACTCTGGTATGACGCCAAATGTGGCGAAGATGAGCGCAACACAAGCGGGCACGTTCACAAAGAAAATCCAGCGCCAGCCAAGCGCATTGGTAATGTAGCCGCCGATGATGGGGCCGGAGGTCAAAGCGATGCCAAGACAGGCTCCCCAAATGGCGAAGGCTCTTGTCCGTTCATCACCGGTGAAGGTGTTCGAAATGATCGCAAGAGCGGCCGTGAGCAGAAGTGCTCCACCACAGCCCTGAAGGGCGCGCGCGGTGTTTAGCATTAGCAACGATGTTGCAGTGCCACAGAGACCTGAAGAGATAGCGAACAAAGCGAGGCCAATTGTCATCGCTTTTCTTCTGCCCTGCAAATCCGCATATGCGCCTGCGCCCATGAGCAGCGACGCATAGCTCAGCAGATAAGCGCTCACTACCCATTCGATGTCTGTGAAGGATGCGCCCAGTGCTTGGCCGATCGCGGGTAAAGATACCGCCACGATATTCGTGTCGAGCACGATGAGCGAGGAGACCAGCGACGTGATCAACAGAATCCTGAACTTGGCTCCCGCGTCATTCGCCGTTGGCTCGGTGTTCATCGACAAGGCTCCTGAGGCGCCTCGCGTCGATCATATATACCGTAGTCGCGGGCGATCCGCACGCGGCGTATACGCGCGCCTTCTGGCAGCTCGGCGGAACCCTCAAAATCTTCGGCCAACGCATTGTCTTTCCAGGTGAGCATGAGAATCAGACACCAGGTGTCAAGACTGCGTCGAAGATGTCCCACGAGAGAAACCCGGTAGACGGAGAAAGACCGAGCCACTCGGCGCAATCAGCGGGGTTATTTGCCGGCCGCCAGTCGGCAGGACGCTTGGCGTCGATCAGCGTCACGGTCGTTCCTTCGCCCACTTCAGTACTTCGTGATGACGCATCTTCGTACGCCAGCGCACAACAGATTTTTCGTCTTTCCAATTGGAAAGCGACAAGATCCAGCGGGTCATGGATTTATACCGGATGTTGTCGGCGAAACCCTCGACAACTTCCAATTCGGGATGGACCATCTGCGCGTAATTCAGATACGCATCCCACTGCTCAGACTTCGGACGGACCTCAAAAAGAACGGAAAACATGATTCTCTTCCGCCTCGTTTCTAAGTCAGGAAATCGCTGCGATGCAGTCTATCTCGATATCAAACGGCCCCGGCCAAGCAGGAACGTTAATGAAAATCCTCGCAGGCGGGTCCTTCGAAAAGAACCGAACGTAAACTTCATTCACGGCGGCAAACTTCTCGACGGACGTGCAGTAAACGTTGCACTTTAGGACGTGATCCAAAGAAGAGCCGGCCGTCTCGAGGCAAAGCTTCATTTGCCGCAGGACGATTTCAGCCTGTTGTTCGATCGGACGGGCGATGATCTCACCGGTTTCCGCGTCGAAGGGGGGGAAAGCGGAGACATAAACCGTGTCACCATGGCGGGTCACGGCAGATGCGGGTGCCTTCCATCGTTCCAGATAGGTCGATAGGGGCTCTACCCGAATGATTTCTCGTTTCATGTTGTGTTCCACATTTCATTTTCACCATGTTGCGGGTGATATGGCCGATACTAGCATCAAACCCGGCGAGGTTGTTAGCGACATCCACACCCTGCTCGCAGAACTGTAAGTCCGCCTCCGCAACGCCCTCCACGCCTGCGCGAGTTCCTGAATCAACCGTGGCGGCAGCAACCGCATCTCATGTACCGGGACGCGTTGTGCATCGGGTTGTTTGTGTAAAATACCTGCACGGCTGCCGCAACATCGCCGATTGAATTTCCTATGACGTGGGGAAACTGTGGTGCCCCTATGCGGTTGTCTCGTGACCAGGGTTTGATGATCTGCGACCATTGCAGCAGCCAGGCCGCGCCTCGAGCGGATGAAGACGGCGTGGTGGTAATGGGCCCCGCATCGCATAATTGCCCGGTGTTGCGCGACGCCACTGGCGAACGCCTCGATTGAGTCACAGGAATTCCTCTACTGCACGCCCTGCCACGTGATGCTCGTGGAGATGGAAAAGTTCGTGCCACCTGCACTGCCCTTTGTGCCAGCACGAGATGCACGAGCACTTTCCTAATTGAATTCTCGCCGCACCGGATAGTCGACAATAATGGCGCGGCCATCGGTGATGGCCTTCACGGAATGGCGGGCATTCGCCGGCACGATCGCGACGAAACCCGGCCGGGCGATCTGAGCTAGACCATCAATGGCTATTTCGAGTTCGCCCTCGATCACCTCGTACACTTCCTCCTGCGGATGGAAATGCTCGTGGATGGACGCGCCGCGTTTGAAGTCATAGTGCGCGAACGTCATGTTCTCCGAGTGAAAGTAGCGTCCAAACCAGCCCGGCAGACGCTCCACCACATGCAAACTGCTGGTGTCGATTACAGGCATGCGCCCTCCATTATTCAACAACTTGCACTTTGATTGTCTTAAATTCGCTCATAAAAACTCAAAGCATTATCCCCCTGCTTGAGTATCCGCACCCGCCGTAACGCCCCATGCAAATCGTCGGGATCGAACCGCACGGAATGTTGCACAATTACCAGCGTCGCATGGGCCTGCTGCAATCCCGCCGCGTACTCCGCTTCCAACTCATACGGGGGGTCTAAGAACGCGATATCGGCCGGCTGCCGCCCGAGTGACACGGCCGCCTTCCCCACCACTACGCTGGCGCGTTCCGCGATCCCCAACGCATGCAGATTCTCCCGGATCGCTTCAACAGCGCGCCGGCCGTTCTCCAAGAACACACAGCGCGCCGCGCCGCGGCTCAGTGCCTCGATCCCCACCGCGCCCGTACCCGCGTACGCATCCACGAACACCGCGCCCTCGATCCTCGGCCCCAACACGTCGAATAGCGTCTCCCGCAGCCTGTCCGGCGTAGGCCGCGTAGCCAACCCAGGCAGGCTCTTCAATCGCCGCGACCGGAATTCTCCCCCAATCACCCGCATCAGCCCACCGTCACCAACCCATACCGCCGCTGCCAGTGATCGCGAATATATGCCACCGCCCGCCGCAACTCTTCCTCACTCGGCGGATGACTCACGAAATCCAAAGCCTCCCGCCGCGCCGCCTCCAGAATCTCTTTATCGCGCAGGATATTCGCCACCCGCAGCGACGGCAGCCCCGATTGCCTGGTGCCGAAGAACTCGCCCGGCCCGCGCAGCTTCAGGTCCATCTCCGCGATCAGGAATCCATCGGTCGAAGCCACCAGCGTACGAATGCGTTCCTTCGCCGTCTCGCCCATGCGCTCCGTGATCAGGATGCAGTAGCTCTGTGCCGCGCCGCGCCCTACGCGCCCGCGCAACTGGTGAAGCTGCGAAAGGCCGAAGCGCTCCGCTTGCTCGATCACCATCACCGTCGCGTTCGCCACGTCCACGCCCACCTCGATCACCGTGGTCGAAACCAAAATCTTCGTCTCGCCCTTCTTGAAGCGTTCCATCGCCGATTCTTTCTCCTCCGCCGGCAGGCGTCCATGCATCAGGCCCACCACGATTCCCGGAAACACTTCCTGCGATAAATGTTCGTGCATTTTCTCGGCCGCTTTCATCGCGCCGGTTTCCGATTCCTCGATCACCGGATAGACCACGTACGCCTGCCGCCCTTCGTCGATCTGTTTTTTCAGGAAGCTGTAGACGCTTTCGGCGTGATCGGCCGTCACGTGCTTCGTGACGATCGGTTTGCGCCCCGGCGGCATTTCGTCGATCACCGAAACATCCAGGTCGCCGTAGAGCGTCAGTGCCAGCGTGCGCGGAATGGGCGTCGCCGTCATCACCAGCACGTCCGGATGCAGCCCCTTCTGCAACAGCTCGAAACGCTGCATCACGCCGAAGCGATGCTGCTCGTCGACGATGGCCAGGCCCAGCTTGGCGAACTCCACGTCTTTTTCGAGCAGCGCGTGCGTGCCGATCGCCACATGCGCGAGACCCGCCCCGATCAGCTTCTTCAGTTGCATCTTCTCCCGGCTGGTGAACGATCCAGTAAGCTGCACCACTACGTAATCCAGCCGCGCCAGCAATTGCTTGAAATAGAAATAATGCTGCGCCGCCAGGATTTCGGTAGGCGCCAGCACCGCCACTTGATATCCATTCTCGATCGCGATCACCGCCGCTTCAGCCGCCACGATGGTCTTGCCGCTGCCGACGTCGCCTTGCAGCAGCCGGTTCATCGGCCGCGGCGCTTTCATATCCTGCGCGATCTCGCCCAGCACGCGCTTCTGCGCGCCCGTCGGCTTGAACGGCAGCATGGCCTTCACCTTTTCCCGCACGCGCTCGGTCAGCTCGAAGGATATGCCCGGCATGGTGCGGGCCTTGGTGCGTTTCAGCGCCACGCCGCATTCCAGCCAGAAGAATTCTTCGAAGATCAGCCGGAACTGCGCCTGCGAGCGGAACGCATTCAGCAGGCGCATATCTACGTCCTGTGGCGGGAAATGCGTCTGTTTGATGGCGGTCCAGCGATCCGGCAGTTTCAAGCGGAGCCGCACTTCCTCCGGCAGTTGATCCTCTACCGGCGGCAGCTCCTGCAGCACACGATTGACCAGCGCCCGCAGCAAGCGCGTGCTGATCTTCGCCACGGCTTCATAAACCGGGACCACCCGGCCCACGTGCAGTGCGGCTTCCGCCATGTCGTCCTCATCGGTCAGGATCTCGTACTCCGGATGCAGCATCTGCAGCTGGCCGGTGTAGCTGTCGTACTCCACCTTGCCGTAGAGCGCCACTTTCTGGCCCGGCGCAAACACGTTGGCCAGGTAGCCGCCGTGAAACCACTTGCCCACCAGGATGCCCCGCGAGCGGTCCGTGAATGAAGCCTCGAACAGCCCCAGGTTGCGCCGCTTGAAACCCGAGAGGCTCGCCGAGCGCACCTCGGCGATCACGGTGGCCATCTCGCCCGGCGCCAGTTGGTCCAGCGCTTTCAGATTGCTGCGGTCCTCGTACCGGAACGGAACGTAGGCCAGCAGGTCCTCAACCGTGCGCAGACCCTTGGCCTCCAGCATGGCCGCGCGCCCCGGTCCCACGCCTTTGATGTAAGTGAGCGAAGTAGTCAGATCCATGCGTTACCGAGCCGCGACCGTCAGGAAGCGGTACCGCAGGCCGCCCGGCTGCGCTTTCAGTGTACAATGCCGGAAGTGAAGCTAACCGTCGTCTTATTTTTGCTCTCTATCCCCGCTGCCGCGGCTCTTCGTCTGGGCATCGTGGGCACGGACACCTCGCACGCAACCGCGTTCACCGCAATCCTGAACGACGAATCTTCCCCCGACCACGTGCCCGGCGGCCAGGTCGTAGCTGCGTACAAAGGCGGCAGCCCGGACATCGAATCGAGCGCCTCGCGCGTGGACAAATACGCCGACGAGTTGCGCACCAAATGGAACGTGCGCTTCTATGGCAGCATCGCCGAGCTTTGCCGGAACGTAGACGCGGTGCTGCTCGAAAGTGTGGATGGCCGGGTCCACCTGGAGCAGGCGCGTCCCGTGATCGCGGCGCATAAGCCCCTGTTCATCGATAAGCCGCTGGCCGCCACGCTGGAGGATGCGCGCGAGATCGCGCGGCTGGCCGCCGCGGCGCGTGTGCCGTGGTTCAGTTCCTCCAGCCTGCGCTTCGGCGAAATCGCCGCGACCATGAAGTTCGCCGATGCCACGGGCGTGGAAACCTGGGGTCCGGGGCCGCTCGAGCCGCACCACCAGCTCGACCTCGCGTGGTACGCCATCCATCCCATCGAGCTGCTCTACACGCTGATGGGCCCAGGCTGCGAAGAAGTGAGCCGCACGTTCACACCAAATACCGATGTCCTGGTGGGCCGCTGGAAAGACGGCCGTATCGGCACGGTGCGCGCGCTGCGCCCCTACAGCGACTATGGCGCGGTGGTCTTTCGCCCCAAGCAGATCATCGAGAGCCCATCGCGGCCGGCCGACAGCTATCGCCCCCTGGTGGTGGAGGTAATGAAGTTTTTCGAAACCGGGGAGCCGCCCGTGCCCAACCGGGATACCCTCGAAATCTTTGCTTTCATGGATGCCGCCCAGCGCAGTAGAGATGAAGGCGGAAGGCCAATGCAGTTACGATAGAACTGGGCGGCGGCCTCGCAGGCCGCCTCATAATAAATCATGCCAAACCTGCTCGAGGGCAAACTAGCCCTTATCCTCGGAATCGCAAACAAATGGAGCCTGGCATACGCCATCGCACAGGCCTTCTGGCGCGAAGGCGCCACTCTGGCGCTCACTTATTTAGGCGACCGCCAGAAGATGGCCATCGAAGAATTATCGCAAGGGATGCCCGTAGCGGGTATCTGGCCCTGTGACGTGACCAAAGAGGAAGACCTGCTGGCGTTGACCGAGTCGCTGCGCGCTCTGGGCCGCCCGCTGGATGCCGTGGTCCATAGTCTGGCCTTCGCCAATCGCGAGGACCTGTCGCGCCCATTCGTCGAGACCGGGCGCGCGGGTTTCCTGCTGGCGCAGGAGGTCAGCTCATTTTCGCTGGTGGCCGTGGCCCGCGCCACAGCTCCCGTGATGACGGCCGGCGGCGCGCTGATGACGCTTACCTATCTCGGTTCCACCCGCGTCGTTCCCAACTACAACGCCATGGGCGTGGCTAAGGCTTCGCTTGAAGCATGCGTTCGCTATCTGGCCAGCGATCTGGGGCCCCAGCGCATTCGCGTCAACGCTATCTCCGCGGGTCCGGTAAAAACGGCTTCGGCGCGCGCCATTAAGGACTTCACCAGCATCCTCGATTACGTCGCGCAGCGCTCTCCTCTGCGCCGTAATACCGATCCCGCCGAAGTCGCCGACGCGGCCGTGTTCCTGGCCAGCAATTTGGGCCGCGGTGTCACCGCCAATACTATCTTCGTCGATGCGGGAATTCAGATCATGGGTTTATAGTGAAATTGACCCATGAAAATTGAAGTCGTCCTGACGGAAGCGGAGATCATCCAAGAGCTTACCGAGGCCGTTGAGGCGCGCGATCTTCCCGAGAAATTCTTTTATTGGGGCCCGCTACCGGCACGCGCCTGGCTGGAGCGCGCGGCTGACCCTTCATTCGCCGGCTTGCGCCGCTGCTGGAAAGAACTCGCGGCCAAGACCAAGTGGCTGTTGGAGCCGTTCCCGGATCGGCTGCCGATAATCAGCTTTGGCGCCGGCGACGGCGCCACCGATCGCCTGTTGCTCGATGTAATCCAATACGCCGGCCGCGAATTGAAATATTATCCCGTGGATGCCAGCCAGATGCTGCTCGAAATGGCGTGCGCCGGCGCCGAGGATATGGATATCGAGACCAGCGGCATCAAGGCGGATATTTCCAGCCCCATGCACCTGGTCTTCGCCAGCGACGCCGCCGAATCGCCCAAATTGCTGTTGATGTCCGGCAACACGCTGGGCGGCTTCGATCCGCTCGATTATATCAAGCAACTGGCGCAATGCCTGCATGGCGACGACCGCCTGATCCTGGACGCCGAGATTTACCAGACCAACGGCAGCGCGCCGCGTATTGACTCACTCCAGCCGTTTACCTTCGCTCCGCTGGCTGCCCTGGGCGTCTCCGCCGACGATGGCGAAGTGCGCTTCGAACACAAAACCGATAAGAGCGTCGCGGGATTGCATGTGATGGCCGCGTATTTTCGGCCGGACCGCGACCTGCGTATCGCGACGCCGGGCAGGGAAGTGCTGGTGGAGCGCGGCGAGCACATCAATTTGAATTTCAGTTACAGGTTCACTACGGAAGCTCTGCACGAGTTGCTGGCCGAACGCGGCGGCCTGCGCGTTCTGGAAGAGGTCCCCAGCCCGGATGGACGCTATTTGTTAGTGGTCTGTTCGCGGTAAAATCGTTTTCAGTGCGCCCGTAGCTCAGCTGGATAGAGCGGCTGGCTTCGAACCAGTAGGCCGGGGGTTCGAGTCCCTCCGGGCGCACCATAAAAATAA
>CAWFUH010000019.1:0-348337 GCA_963818855.1 Bryobacterales bacterium
CACCATGTTTTCAAACACTTACAGACCTTCCCTTTCGGGTTTTGGTTCCAATTGGTTCCAATTCTGGCCCGCCGAAGTTGTCTCACTCGTTCCCGTCAGGTCCATACCACAGTTTTGTTCTTTCCTTGGATTCGCTTCTTCAAATAGTGCGCCAAAATATTCATAGTTCTTGATTAGGATTCTCCTGTGGGTTGGAACTGTGGTGTAGCTCAATGCGAATGCGAAAAAAGCGAATTAAGCGAAAGAAGTGATCAGAGCGCGCCGCTTCCAGTATGCTGGTCGGCCGATGGCAAGTTCCTGGTTTACACCGAAAGCGGCGACGGTGACACGAAACGGAGTACCTGGCTGCTGCCGATGGACGGAGACCGCAAACCGATTCCGTTTCTCAACGCCGGGTTCAGCGTGGATGAGGCAAAACTGTCGCCCGTGATGGACGGCCGGGGGCGTCAGTGATGGCGGACTTGTCGAACGAGACTGGCTCCCAAGAGGTCTACATTCGTCCGTCTCCTCCGGGCGCGCTGGGCGGACCGCGGGGCCCACGTTGCGCATTTCCGCTGCCGGCGGACACGATCCTTTTTGGCGCAAGGACGGCAGGGAGCTATTCTACTTCGCGAATCCGGGGCAGATGGCCGTGGAATTGAAGCTCGGCGATGCGCCGCAAATCGGTGTACCGCATCTGCTGTTCCAACCCGGCGCCCCACAGTCTCCGCGGACGGCCAGCACTTCTTGTCCGTCGAAAGCGCCGGCGAGCCGCCCGCCGCCCGGATCAACGCTGAATTGGACCGCGGAGCTGGCCGGTAAGTAGTCTAACTCGGCCTGCACGCCGGACCCGCATGCGGAGGCTGCGGGCCGGCGTCGACCGTACTCTTAGAAGCGGACCTGGGCCACCAATGGCCGGGCGGGCTGGTCCGAGGGACTCTTTACGCCGGGTTTAGCTGGATGGTGCGCCGCAGCCCGGACAACCTGCGAGTGACGGTGCGCCGGCCTCCCTTTGGCCATGGCTATCTGGATGCCGTGGACCTGGGCCAGCAGTTGCTTCATGGCCGCCTGCTGCTCCTGGCCCTGCTTCGCCTCCTCGGCCACCTGCGATTCGAGCCTGGCAATCTCGGCCTGGTCGGCGGTGTGCTCCTTGGCCAGCTTCTGCACTTCGTTGAGGAGCATCGCGTCCAGCTTGTAGTACTGCACGGTTTCGATCTGACCATCCTTGCCGCGAACCACCAGGTCCGGATAAACGTCCGCCACTTCCTCGGCAATGAGCCCATACTGGATGGGCTTCGAACCATCGGCGTAGGGCTTCTTGTAGCGGAAGGTCACCGGCCGCAAGCGCAGCAGGCCGTCGCTCGCCGCGTCCATATCATGGATGTCTTCCTTGTAGCGTCGCGAAGACGAAACTGTACCGAGATTGCCATTGCTGTCGATGAGAACCTGGACCGCGCCGCCGGATTCCGTGGTCACGCCATAGATTCCCGCGATGTACGTTGCCGTTTGGCAAGGGAGGGTGCACAAATCTACGCTATAGGTGTTGCCGATGCGGATGTGGTTCGACTCTGTTGTCACACCTATATTGCCGATAGCGATGTTGCCACCCTCACTAAACTGGTAGTTGCCGCCGGCGGTGCTTCCCACCATGATATTGTTGCTTCCTCCTAACGTATTAGCGCGGCCTAGCGCGGCGCCCGCCCCGTACCCGATGGCGGTGTTATTGCTGCCGCTGTTGTTTTTTAAGAGGGCGGCGTCCCCGACGGCGGTGTTGCCGCCGACAGCGTAGGCCGAATAGAGGGCCTGGGATCCGATGGCGGTGTTGCCGATGCCGGTGGTGTTGAACCAGAGGGCTTGGTAGCCGCTGGCGGTGTTTGCGTTGCCCGTGGTGTTGTAGAAAAGTGCCTGGTACCCGCTGGCGGTGTTGTTGTTGACGCCGGTGTTGCTGCTGCCGGCACCCTGCCCCACAAACGTGTTGCTATAGTCAGACGCGGTCAGCACGTTCACGCCGGCGATTTGGTAGGCGTTGGTGGAGTTGACAGTCGCGCCCGCGAGTGTTCCACTGAAGCTTGCTGTAGTCCCCCCAAGGTTGCCGGTCAGGGTGCCGCCCGCCAGGGGCAGGAAGGTACTGCTGGCATAGCTCGCCGCCGCGGACTCCGCTGTCGAAACGCCACCCGCAACTGCCGCCGTAACGCTGCTGTTCGTGGCGATGACGGCCTCGTCGACATTCAGGGTGACGTTGCCGCCAGTGCCGCCCCCGGTGAGTCCGGCGCCTGCCGTGACGCCGGTGATGCTGCCCGTGGCCGCAGTGCCGGTGCCGAGCTGGCCGTTCGAATTAATCACCACTGGAAGGGGGGTTCCGGAAGGGGTCACGCCATTGATTCCCGCTATATAAGTTGCCGTTTGGCTGGCTCCGCCGATACGGATGACGCCCGACTCTCCCGCGGTGCCCTGGTTGCCGATGTCGATGTTGTTGCTCTCGCCGCCGGTGAAGTTGAATCCCGCTTGGTGCCCGAGCGCAGTGTTGTTCGCGCCCGTGGTGATTTGCGAGAGGGCTGCCCCGCCGTTCGCGGTGTTGCCGCTGCCGGTGGTGGCTGCGGCGCCGGCCCCGGCGCCTGCAAACAGATTATTCGATCCCGCCACGCTCAATACGTTGGCGCCGCCGATCTGGTAAGGGTTCGTGGAGTTGACCGTGCTGAAGCTCGCCGTCGTACCGGTCAGGGGACCGCTCAGGGTGCCGCCCGCCAGGGGCAGGAAGGTACTGTTGGCATAACTCTCCGCCGCCGTAACGCCACCCGAGACTGCCGCCGTAACGCTGCTGTTCGTGGCGATAACCGTCTCGTCGACGTTCAGGGTGACGTTGCCGCCGGCGCCGCCGCCGGTGAGTCCGGTGCCGGCTGTGACGCCGGTGATGGAGCCCGTCGCCGCAGTGCCGGTGCCGAGCTGCCCGTTGGCGTTAATCACCACCGGAAGCGGGCTTCCGGAAGGCGTCACGCCGTTGATTCCTGCGATGTACGTCGCGGTTTGGGCGGTACCGATGCGGACCACACCCGACTCTCCGTTGACACCCCCGCTTCCAATATCGATGTTGTTGCTTTCACTGCTGGTGAAGTTGGACCCGGCCAGGGCCCCGAGGAGGATATTGCCGCTTCCCGTGGTCAAACCGGCGGTCGTCCCGGAATTAACTCCCGCCTGGTTCCCGACAGCCACGTTATTACTGCCCGTGGTGTTGAAGAAGAGGGCCACGTGTCCGCTGGCCGTGTTGGCGTTGCCCGAGGTGTTGTTTTGGAGGGCGTTGTTTCCGCTGGCGGCGTTGCTGAAGCCCACGGTGTTGCCGGTGAGTGCATTGGTCCCGCCGGCGAAATTGTCGTGCCCCGAGACGTTGTTTTGGAGGGCCATTAGCCCGATTGCTGTATTCGAGTAACCCGTGGTGTTGGATAGGAGGACGCTGGCCCCGATGGCGGTGTTGTTGGTGCCCGTGGTATTGGCAGCGCCGGCGCCCTTGCCCACAAAAACGTTATCGGTGCCCGCCACGCTCAGCACGTTCGAGCCGCCGATTTGATAAGGGTTGGTGGAGTTGACTGTGGCTCCCGTGAGCGTTCCAGTGAAGCTTGCCGTCGTACCGGCCAGTGCGCCGGTCAGGGTACCCCCCGCGAGCGGCAGGAAAGCCAGAGGCGTGCATGACGCCGGCAACCCTTGGAGGGCGTAGCCGCTGGCGCAGGAATAGCTCGCCAGTTGTATTGTGGTGCTCTCGCCCAATGGCACAGGGCCGCCACCCATCAACCCCGGTCCGGCTGACACAAACACGGTGGAGTAGGCGAGCATGCTGTTGGAGACGCCTCCCGCCGGGATGCTCAGGCTGACGTTGCCGCTCGTGCCGCCGCCCGTGAGTCCGGTGCCTGCCGTGACGCCCGTGATGGTTCCCGATCCAGATCCGGGGAAGGTTTGCCCGGGTGCGAACGTGATTTGACCGTTGGAAGCGATCGCCAGACCCGTTTCGGCCAAAGTAGGATTGGCTCCGGTGGCGGTGAGCAAGTTCAGACTGCCAGCGTCCGCCGACCCGCTTCCTTCCGCATGCCAACGGAACTGCTCGTTCACCGCGCTCGAACCGTTCCACGATGAGGCAAAGAAGTCCAGGGGATTGGAACTCGAAGGAGTCCCGCCGGTAGCGGTACCCGTCGCCGGCAGCACCGCGCCGCCACTCAACGTCTGCGCCAGGGTGAACGTGTTAGTGGCCGCCAGTTGCGCATAGGCAGTGTTCAGCGCGCTGGTGTTCAGTCCCAGTGTCACGCTCGTGGTGGCGCCGGGGTTGAAGGTCACCGGCCCGCCGGTAAGCGGGGCGGCGGTGTTCAAGGTGAGGCTGCTGCCCGTGATGGCACCGCTGGCCGTATTGACAGCGCTGGTGGCGAAGGCCTCCGCGGTGATCACGCCGCCGGAGACCGCCGAAGTGACGCTGCTGTTGGTCGCGAGCACGGTCGGGTCCGCGCTCAGCGAAGGGTTGGCTGCCGTGCCGCCCACCAGAACGCCCGAGCCGGCGGTCGTCCCCACGCCCAGCACGCCGGTGTTGCTCAGGTTCAACGTGCCGCCCAACGTCACTGTGCCGCCGCCCGAGAGGCCGGAGCCGGTGTTGACGGTCAGCGAGGGGTTTTGCAGCATGGAGTTCGTGACGCCAGCCGAGGCGATGCTTAGCGTGCCGCTGGTGGTGATGGGCCCGCCCGTCAAGCCGGCGCCGGTCGCAACACTGGCCACCGTGCCGTTGCCCGGCGTTACGCAGGTGGGCGCGGCATCACGCGTTAGACCCGAGACCACCTTGCCCGTGGTGCAGGTTCCGACGCCTGAGTAGCCATTCGCCAGCATGGCGTCGGTCACACCCGCGCTGGGAACACTTAGACTGACGGTGCCGCTGGCGCCGCCGCCGGTGAGTCCCGCGCCTGCCGTGACGCCGGTGATCGTGCCCACCGCCGAAGCGCCGGTGCCAAGCTGGCCGCTGGCGTTAATCACCACCGGTAAAGGGCTCCCCGAAGGCGTCACACCCGTGATTCCGGCGATGTACGTGGCCTTTTGAGAGCCTGGCGTACCAACGCGGATCACGCCCGACTCTCCCGTTGCGCCCTGGTTCCCGATATCGATGTTGTTGCTTTCGGTCGACTTGAAGTTCTGGCCTGCCAGCGATCCCTCCATGATGTTCGAACTTCCGGTGGTTAGATTAAGGCCGGCATTGTATCCGGTGGCGGTGTTGTTGGATCCCGTTGTGTTGGTGAAGAGGGCCAACGCCCCTGTGGAGGTGTTGCCCGAGCCCGTGGTGTTGTACTGCAGCGCTCCGGCCCCGGTTCCGGTGTCGCCGGATCCCGTGGTGTTGTAGAAGAGGGCCGCGCCGCCGGTGGCGGTGTCGTAGTAGCCCGTGGTGTTAGTAGTAAGGGCAGCCTCGCCTGTGCCGGTGTTGAAGTAGCCGGTGGTGTTCTCGTAGAGCGCGCCATAGCCGTCAGCGGTGTTGTTGGAGCCCGAAGTATCGTTGACCAGGGCATCGACGCCGGTGCCGGTGTTGTTGACACCCTTGGTCGTAGCGGCCGGTTGTGCACCGCGCTTAATGGGAGACGGAGAGGTAGTCGCGGACTCGGAGATAGAGATCGAGGCTGCGACGGGCGCCGCCATCATTGGGGTCGCGTTCGCTCCTGTCGATGGCGGGGCATTCGCTCCGCTGGATGCAGCTCCGTTGGCGGCGCTCAGGCCGGACGATCCCGCCAGGGCATAGGCCGAAGCCGGCTTGCCGCCGAGGGTGTCCGCGTCGGACGCCTTCAGGGCGTAGGGCACGGCCACCAGCAAAACGCGCGGTTGTTCGACCGCTCCAGGCAGCTCCGGCTGGACTCCCAGCCACAGGGCTTTGCCCGACGCAAATAAATCCAGCGGCAAGCCAGCGGAGTCTGCCATGCCCAGAAACACGCCGTAGTGGCCGTGTTGATCCAACTGGACCTTTTGGGATTCCGACCAGAGCGGGCTACCGCCTTCCTGCACTTCGTAAAGGGAGAAGCTGAGGCTAACTATGCCTGGCGCCGCGTTTGCGCTGCCATCTGTTCCGCTCTGGGTGATCGCGGAATTGATCGCGCCGCTATACTTGATCAGGCGGGGCACCACGCTGCCGTCACTGCTGGAACCGCCCGCCGGGCCTGACTGCGCCCGTAAACCCGCTGTGCCCAAGAGGCACGTTAGCACAACCGTTACTAAGATTCGCCGTTTCGTCATAAGTTCCCTCTCCACTTGTCGTCCAACTTTTTGGTCCCCTCTGTCCTGCTACAAAGTGCTTCGCGATAGACCGAGTCGCCTGCAGGTGCAAGCACTCCGCCAAAGCCCGCCAGATCGAGCTCTTCGCGCAAGCCCCTGATAATCCAACCAATCGCGAATCGAAAGCGGAAAGCGTACAGGCTCGGGGCGAGGCCGAAACCTATCCAATCGGATAGTACCTATCTGACCGGATAGGAATCGCTTATGCTAGAAAATCGGCCCATGGAACACGAGCACAATCCGAGCCTGATCGGCATCGGCGGCCCAGTCGAAGGGGCACTTTCGCGTTATCCCGGCAGTATGCTGCTTGCCCGTGGGGACGGAGGCGGAACGTTTGTCCTGGCGATAACGCCAACGGCTGGTGGCCAGCCCCATCAGGGTCTACCCCCCACTGACGGATAGTGAAGGGAAGCGCCAGAAAGATTCAACAGGCTGCACCGGCAACGGCAATAGCGCCTTCGGATGCGCTCCCGCCTGGCGTTCAGAGCGGCGGTAACGCTCTCACTCTCGCGGATACCCTTGGCGGCGCTTCGGCGCGCCGATTTTCACGCCACGCAGTATAGTCCTCGGAAGCCGCCGCCCAGTGTTTTTCCGCGCGGGACTGTACATTTTTCCTTCGTACTCCGCATGTTCGATTAGGAGGGCATGAAAATGTCACAACAACGAAACGAATCCGATTCAGATTTCGGAGAACAAACTATGTCAGCTGCACGAATTCTCGATGTTCTGAAAACGAATTGGAACGGTTCGCTCCGGCTCGCGAGCGCTCTGGTGGCGGTGTTGGCTGCCCTTCCGCTCCACGCCCAGTCTTACCAGGACCTGTACGACTTCGACTGTACCTTGTCGGGATGCTCACACTATGGCACATTGACGCAGGGACGCAACGGCAACCTCTACGGAACTACGCAGTCCGGAGGCTCTAACAACTTGGGGACGATCTTCATGGTGAATCCCGCGGGCACCGGATACACCGTTCTGTGGAATTTCGACGCAACTACCGGCGCCGGTGGCGGAGGCTTGACCCCAATGCCGCTTGGTTTTCTTGCGCGAATTATGCAGAACCCCATTTGCGCACCAAGGAGGGCCCCTTGTATGTCGGTCGGCCTAGGAGGGCAGCCCAAACAAAATAGTCGAGTTATGTTTGTACATGAACTCTGCCGACACGTTTCAATTATTGCGGCTGTTCCAAAAGGTCGCACCAGCCTGGTTTTTCCACAGTCTCAGCCGCAAGCACGGATACGTGTTCCGGGAAGGGGTCTACAGTGCCGCCGTGGTGATATGGCTGATGATCTGGCAGCGCCTACAGGGGAACCGAAGTTTAGCCGCGGCGGTGCAGCACCTGCTGCAGGGTGGTGCCCAAGATCTGGTCAGCGACAGCAAACGGTGGACCGAGGCGAAGGTATCCGCGGCCACGGGGAGCTATTGTCAAGCGCGGCAAAAATTACCGAAACTGATAGTCGGGGAAGTCATGGATCGCATGGTCGAGCAGCTCCGGGCGGAAATGCAAGAGGGATGGGCGGGCCTGCAGCGGCCCGTGATGCTGATCGATGGATCGAGCCTCCAGTTGCAGCATTCCCCGGAACTGGTGCGGAGGTTTTCACCCGGGCACAATCAACATGGGGAGAACCATTGGCCGGTGATGCGGATTGTGGTATTCCACGATGTGTTCAGCGGATTGGCTCTGCGACCGAGTTGGGGAGCGATGTATGGCGATGAGGCGGTGAGCGAGCAGGGGTTGGCCGAACAGGCACTGGGAAGGTTACCGGCCGATGCGGTGGTGCTGGGCGATGGCAACTTTGGGATCTTCGCCTTCGCCTATGCGACCCAGCAGAGCCAGCGATGCATGATCTTGCGACTGACCCAGGCGCGCGCACAAAAGATCATGGGGGGCGCCCTGCTGCAGGGCACGGAGCGGAGGGTAGCCTGGCGGGCTAGTCGCTGGGATCGCGGCGCCCACCCGCAGTTGCCGGAGCAGGCGACGGTGGAAGGACGACTGATAGTGTGTACAAATCCGTCCCGCCCGCACGAACTGCTGTATCTGTTTACGACGCTGGATCTGCCGGTGGCGGAGATCCTGGGGATCTACAAGCTGCGCTGGAATGTGGAGACCGATCTGCGGTCCCTCAAGCGCACGGTGGGGTTGCACCAACTCAACTGCAAGAGTCCGGATATGGTGGAAAAAGAACTCCTGCTGGCGATAGCGGCCTACAACCTGGTGCGGGCGGTTATGTGCCTGGCGGCACGGCGCGCCCACATCACCCCACGGCAGCTCAGTTTTTCTTTTGTGCAAACCGTGGTCGCCGCGGCCCTGCCGGGTTTAGACCACGCCGCCACCGACGAGGAATACCAGCAGCGGTTGGAGCGCATGTTGCGCTACGCAGCGCAGGGCAAATTGCCGAATCGTTCCCGCGTCCGAGCTTATCCCCGCGAAGTCTGGGGGCGGGGCGGTCACTTTCCGCGGCGCCAGAGAAGCGCCGAAAACGGAGGGCAAACGAAATGACCCTCACCGCACCTGCGACCGTTCCGGTGGACTCTACCCTACTAGCCAGTGTGACCTACGACGTCAGCGCGTCGCTGCTCCAGTTGGCGTTTTGCGACGGGGCAATTTACCTTTACTTCGCTGTTCCAGCGGCTATCCACCAAGCTCTGCTCGCCGCCAACTCAAAGGGCTGCTACTTCAACAGCCAGATTCGAAACCGCTTCCGCTACGCCTGTCTTAGACGGCCCCAATGAGACACTCTTCCGCACATCGGGTTCTGCAAAATTCGAGCAAGCAAACCAAGTGGCATTGGGCTTGACCCTGGCATCGCTCGACGGGAATTTCTACGGCACAACTAATTCCAGCGTCCCGGGCACTCTGTTTCAATTCAACCCCTCAACCAACGCCTTCAACGTCATGCATACGTTCAGTAGCACGGAAGGCATCCCCGTGGGTCCTCCGGTGGAGGCCAAGGATAGAAACCTCTACGGCCTGGACAGCTTGAACAGTATTGGAGAAAGCACTGGAACAGCCTACCGCCTGACGGTCTCGACGGGAATGTTTGAGCTGCTTCCCAAAACAGTACCTGGCGATCCGAGCGGTCCTCTTCTTCTGGCATCGGACGGGTTCTTGTACGGCACCACCTTAACCGGCGGAAGCAAACATGCGGGAACGGTCTTCAGCATGACAACGACTGGAGCGATTAAGAAGATCTACACCTTCACCGATGGCGACGACGGCGCCACCCCCAACGCCCCCCTCGCCCAAGGAAAGGATGGCAACCTGTACGGAACCGCCGGTGCCGGGGGCTTTTACGGTGACGGTACGATTTTTGAGCTGACATTGCCGTCCTACGGGTTTGCAACTATCAACGCATTCGAGGGGGCTGCCGGCGGCGGCGCCGACCCTGATACCGGCCTCCTGGCCGCGTCGGATGGGAACTTCTACGGTACAACGTATCTCGGCGGGGCAGACGACTTCGGCACCATTTTCGAGATGCAGGCGGGCGGATCTTTTATTCCGCTCTTCGATTTTTCGGGAACGGGTTGTTCTATGGACTAACGACCGCCGGGGGGGCAAACCTAGGCGGGGTTTTTTACACCTTCACTCCCCCAAACCCCGTGAGCCACATCGCACTATGCTGTACCTGGTGGGTAATCCTCGACCAACCGGTGACAATTCTTGGCCAGAACCTGACGGGGGTCGTCAACGTTTACTTTGGCTCGGTACAGGCACAATTCCGGCCTGGTTCCGACACCTATCTCATAGCGGAGGTGCCGAGCGCTGCTATCGACGGCCTCGTCACCGTGACCTTGGCAACCGGCGAGCAAATCGAAAGCCAGCAGGTTGTGCACATTCTCCCGAAGATCACCAACCTCGATCCTTCAAGTGGCCCGGTGGGCACGCCGGTGGGCATCGTGGGCGGCGGATTCGCGGGAACGACGAAGGTAACGTTCGGCGGCGTCGCAGCGGCCAATGTCACGCTGCTCACTCCGGGGCTGATCCAGGCCACGGTGCCGGTGGGCGCAACCACGGGCAAGGTCGAAGTTGTCACCCCCAATGGCTCCGCCAGAAGCAAAGAGACATTCACCGTCAACTGAGAAAAGGATGACCCACACTTAACCTCGGCATTTATCCCGTGATGTCGGTAGCCGTCTCTAGCTGCAGTCGGGCGGATTCAAGCTTCCGCTCTCGGTAAACCTGGATGCGGATCTCGTCGCCTCGGCCGGCTAGCGTCGCCCAGAACCAGTGGAAGGCACAATGGAGCAGGGGCTGAAGCCGGCCCCGCGGGCTGCCGGTGTTCGATTTGGGACAGTGTTTTTCGACTGTGGACAAGGGGAGGCGCGGGGTTGAGTTGTGCACGGCGAGTTAGTGTTCTGGGGCGAGGCGCGGCCGACGGAATGCTCCGATCAAACGCATCCCTGCCGTCCCTGTAATACAGGGACGAAACAGGAAATCCGGTGTCACCCTCGGCAAGCTACTCTACACATTCCATAAAACTTGCATGTAAGAAACACTCCCAGCGCATTAAGCCGGAACAGGGCGTATCAGGAACAGGCCCGATCCGAGCGTCATCAGGGCCCTGATCCCGGGCGGTTACAAGATACTTGTGGGATGGTTGAAGATCACCATGGCGGGAAGCAAAGGCGTACTGACGCCGACGCTCACCGGTGCGCAGCGCCGAGCTATTTACCCTGCCGCCGCGCACCTGGTGGAAGCGGGACGTCCCGAGCGGTTTTGCAACGGGTAATGCTGCGCCGCTCGACTGCCAGGCTGCACTCAAAGTCTCCTCCAACGGCCTTCACCGAACCGTGTTGGCTTCAACGCGAAGATTTCTTCGCCCTTGGACTTCACTGGCTAGCAAAAGCAGTATTAAGCGCGTCGGCCAGTCTGACGCCGGCGCGGGCAATCTGCAGCTTCACAACGGGCGCCGCGGCATCCTGATAGGGTTGCCCGAGATTTGCCACGTCAGTCTTTCCGTTTGCGGCGCGGATTCCCTTATACGCTACATCACGCGCAGGAAGGTACGCCTGAAGTGCCCAGTCCATCGGCTGGGACTTTGGCTCTGCCGCCGCTGCTGCAATTTGAGCCGTTAAGCTGCCCGGCAGTGCCGTGTAGGTCTTCTGGATTTTGGCAACGATTTGGTCATCCCAAATATGATGCAGGACTAGCTCGTTGCTATCGTCGGTTCCGAAAAAACTCACGTGCTCCGCGTTGCCTCCAGCATCTCCGTTCCGATCGGCGGAGTGCAGTGGCTGGTGGATATCGCCGATGAAATGCACGACGAAGGAGAGCGCCTGTTGGTCGGCGATTTTCTTAGCGCCAGTATCGGTTGCCTTCGACGCTGCAAGCATTGCTAGAAAGCGCGGAATCTGGACTACGGCGCAGACGTTCTTGCATGCGGTATTGACATCACTCGCAGTCGGCGTGAACGAGGGGTCCGTCACGGGCGTGTTGACGAAGTGCCATTGCTCCGTTCCCTTCGGAGGGTCCGGAAAGATAGTCGCGCAGGCCGGGCTAAGGGCATTGATCTCGTTGGCCTCCAGTTCGCGGACTTGGTCAGGGCAGACGGCGATGTCTACCAGACTGAGCTTGCCAAGGAGACTTGCAATACGCTTAGCCGTTGCGGGTTGAAGCCGGTTCGTCGCGATGAGAGCAATCGCCTGGTGCGCCTCCACCGACCAGCCGAAGGCATTGGAAGGAACCAGGGCGAGCCCGCACATCACCGCAATAATCGCTTGAAATCTCGTTCGTCTTACCATAAACACGTTACCTCGTAACGCACGATAACCTATTTTGCCGAACGCGCCACACATTTGTGGCGAAATATTTCGAGTCCGTGCCTGCAAGGGGGCGCGACGTGGGGAACGTGGCGCGACGTGTGGCGGCTTTTCTTCCTTTTGGCCCTCGTGGTCACCCCGACACTTGTGCGTGGCGCACCAGCCTTTGGCGGGTGTCGAGGACCTGCGTCCAGTCCCGCCCGATCTGCTTCTGCGCTTCAGCGAGATCCATGTTCTCGCTCCTCACCTGTGCGGTGAGATGGTTCTCCACCACATCCTTTTGCTTGAAATAGCGCTCGCGTAGCGGGCTGCTGGCCGGGCCTGTCTTTCCGGGAGGTGGTTTTCGCATCCTGGCCATTGACCTCGAAGGGACCGAAGTGTGCAATTGGCTCAATTCGGGCCGGCGTCGCTTGCGTCCTGGTGAAATACCGCGTGCCCGACTCCGGCCTTACCCGAAGTCTTCAGCTGCCATGCAAGACGCAAGGCGCTGTGGGGTTGTACGGTCTTCGCCATCAAACCATGGAGTTCACAGCTTTTCAATATCCAGCCGCGCATCCCAGGCTGCATTCGAGCGAAGCAGTTCATCCCAGGTCACCTCCCTGCCTGTGTAGGCGGCGGTGCGTCCGAGCATCGCCGAGAGAGCAGATTCGGCTCCCAGCGCAGCCTGGTTGTGAAAGCTGGCCCCGATGATACTCTGAATAAAATCCGCGTGCTTCTCGGAATCAGCTTGCGCGAGGTTGTCTGAGAAGTTGCCCGTTACGGAGAATTCGCCCGTCCTGGGTTTCTCGCTGCCGCTCCACGTCCATGGCTCGTCGCCAGCGATCCCGAGCGGGCCGGAATACGGCGATTGGGAATTACCGCGCGTGCCGAAGAACCGCTCGCTCACGTCGAAGCCGCCCTTTCCGAACTGGCACGAGTTGAAGTTGACGTGAACGTCGTGGGGATACGAGAATATCACGTCGAAGTGCGACCAGGCGTCGCCGGGCGATTCCGTTCTTCCTTTGCGGCCGCCCGTGCCGATGGCCTTCACCGGATGCGATTCGAGCACCCAATTGCAGACATCGATAGCATGGATGTTCTGCTCCACGAGGATATCGCCGGAGAGCACGCGGTCGTGCAGCCAGTGGCGCAAGCGAAGCTCGGCCGGAGACGCACTGGGGTAATCCGGCATGGGCAAGAACGGGCAATAATAGTGCGCCTCACCGCAGGAGATTTCACCTAGCGCGCCGGCGCGGATACGCCGCACCAGTTCGACGAACGGCGGCGCGTGGCGGATTTGAAGGCCGACGTCCAGGCTGAGGCGGCCCTCGGCCTCCTTCCCGATTTCGACGATGCGCAGCGCGCCCGCAACGTCCACACTGACAGGCTTTTCGCAATAGACGTGTTTTCCTGCGTGGACCGCCGCAGCCAAATGCTGGGGATGAAAGTAGGGCGGCGTGGCAATGACCACGGCGTCGACATGGGCGGACATGATCTGCTGGGCGGCATGTGGTCCCTGAAACATCTGGGAAGGCTGCACACCCGCGTGTCGCTGCTGGTTCGCCAGGTCGTCGGTCTTCTTCTTGGCCGCCATCAGGCGGTCCTCAAATAAGTCCGCCAAGGCCAAGATGCGCGCTGGTCCGTTAGTGGCTATGCTGAGAGCGTCCGCGGTGCCCCGCCCGCCGCAACCCAGCAATCCGATAGTCACGGCGGAATTGGCTTGCGAGCCGCGCACCTGCTGCGGCTTCACGATCATGAAGCTGGCCACGGCGCCCGCCGCGCCCAGAAATCCGCGACGGTCCGGTTTGGGATGGTCACTCATAGGAGCTTCTCCAGATAAGCTTTGGAAGCGCGAATGTCTTCCGCCTGTTTGGCGCCGGGAATCTCGCGCTCGATGGTCAGCGGGCCGCGATATCCAACCTCCTTCAGCCGCTTGATGAAGGCTGGGAAGTTGACCTTACCTTGCCCGATGGGCACTTCGCGTCCCAAGTCACGAGGGTTCGTGGGATATAGCCCGTCCTTGGCATGCACTCCTTGGACGAGCGGACCGAGAATATCAAGAGCGTCCACCGGATTCGCCTTGCCGTAGAGGATCAGGTTGGCGGCATCGAAGTTCACGCCGATGTTGTCGAGTCCGGCGTCTTTGATCGCGCGGTACAGCGTGATGGGCGTTTCCTGTCCAGTCTCACAGCGAAAGTTCTGGCCGTTCTCCTTACAATATGCGGCCACGGCCCGGATGGCGTCGACGGTTTCCTGGTAAACCGGATCGCTTGGGTTTTCGGGAATGAATCCGCAGTGCGTCTGCACAGCCGATACCCCGCACTGCCGGGCGAAATCCGAGGCCTTCTTGATTTGGGCGATGCGGGCCTCGCGGTATGCGCGCGGTACCAGACCGATGGTCGGCGGACCTTTGTAGAAATCGTAGAATTCGGGGCCCGGACCGCCCGCGACCAGCGCAGTGGCCTCGATGTGGTATTGGTCGAGGGCGGCGCGCAACCGTCGGGGCATCTCCGCATCGAATGCGCCCACGCCCACCTGGCAGGTAGGAAAGCGGAAGGAGTGGACTTTCCGGATGGCCGCTTCGGGATCACTGCCAGCGTTGACGATGAGGCCCAGCTGCATGGCGGGCTCGGGCGTTGCCGCAGCAGCCGCGCCGGCGGCGGCGAGGACGCCAAAGTGTCTGCGCGAGTACATGGAGATCATTTAAGCACCATTCGACCGGCGCGACTTCCGACGCGCCGAAGTTTCGCACGCCGTCCAGCCGCCCCAACATGGCCCATCCTGTTAACCGCCGGGTGGTATTAAACAGAGAATGTCAGAGTTCGAGTCGAGAAAACGCGGCGTGCACGAGCAACCCCTGACGGTTGCGGCCGTTGCGGGAATGCCAATAGGTTTGAGCAGGACAGTGTTGATGACGGAGAAATGACGGAGAAATGGCGGTGTCGCGCCGATTCCGTGGGCCAGTGCGGTGATTGCCGTGGCAGTGAAGCCTGGGTTCTGCCGGAGTGCACGGAAGGCGTGCTTGAGGTCTCGCCAGAATGTTTCCATGGAGGGTTTAGCCGGCTCTCCAGAACGAAAGTCTTGGTTGGTAGAGTCGCGAACGAATTCTTCTGGCCCGGAAGCACGGGCCGGATTTGGTTATCCCTTCAGCCACTTGTCAAACCAAGCGAAGGCCTCCTTTTGCATGTCGCGATCGAACTTGTGGGGCCCATCGTAAAACGACGCCCGGTAGCGGTCGGAGGCTCCCGCCTTCCGGTAGACATCGCTCAGAATCTGGTCTGCCCGTTCCATTTCCGGCATCGTAAATAGTTGGTCCTGTCGATTGTTCAATACCAAGACCGGGCTGGGTGCCATGAGTCCCAGGATTTCAGGATAATCCAGATCGCGCGGAAGATGAGGAACGTAGCACATCCAGGTGTGGGTGTAACACTTATTCAGAAGATAGTCCCGCCACGTGGTCATCATACCCGCGCAGCAGGCACAACGGATGCGCTCGTCGGCACCGCTGAGCATCACGGTGCGCAGACCGCCGCCGGAGAGGCCGGCACAACCCATCCGGGTGGCATCTACCTCGGGCCGCGAGGCGAGGTAATCCAGGGCGCGGCGGTCGTCGAAGACGAAAACACCCGGCCATGTCATACCCGCGCTGAACAGGCTTTTGGCGATGATGTGCTCGTGATTGGCGGCGAACTGGTTGTAGCGCTCGATCTCGTCTTCGGATTCGGGGTTTGACTCCACCAGGCCGTTCCGAATATTGGCGGGCACGTCGCCAAGACGCACCCGCCGACTGCCGAAGGTAAATGTGTCATGGACCAGCACTACGTAGCCGCGGCGCGCCAGTTCATTGGCCCATGCGGCTCCACCGTAATACTGCTCCTGATGCCGCAGCATGGCAGGATGCGGCTCCTGCGACATGCGGGTGATTTTGCGTAGACCGAAGTACTTGTTGCCGCCATGGTCATGCAGGCCCAGAATTCCGGGCAGCTTGGTTTTGATCCCGGCGGGCTTGAGCAGCAGCGCCTCGGTGGGCGGTCCAAAGGGCAACTGCCACTGCAGGTGTTCGATTGTAAGGCCGTCAAACTCCAACTCATGCTGTAACATCGCTATGGGGGTCGCGGTCTGTCCTGGAGATTGTATCGCGTCGAGAAAACGCGCCCTGGCTATGGCGCGCCATGAGTCCACGTTGCGGAACATGGGCTGTCTGAAGGAGAGCCGCGGTGGATCGGGCAGCAACCGGGCGGCCCATTCCCCATACGCCCCCAGCATGTTGGGAGCCATGGTGACATCATATGACGGTTCATGAGCAACCCGAGGCGCGGGGCCCCGTGAAACCCGAGGCGCGCCAGCCATGTGACCGTTGATGCCGGGCGTCTCCCTTTTGCCCCATTGCCGATTACGATCACCGACGCGGCAAATTCGGCGTACCTGCGCGCGTTTGTGCCACTTGGCGGGCGGAACTGGAGCAAATACAGTTCCTGCTCGGCCACGCATCGGTTCAGACGACCGAGCGCTACTTGGGCTGCGAGCAAGTTTCGCCACGCGGTCAACGACAAGCTCGGTGTAGAGGACTCCTGACGGCCGGTCCTAGAATCGGACGTCGCCGGCGCGCGAACCTAAGCGCTACGGCGTCAGCGCGGATGAATGGTGGGATCGCAGATGTCAGCAGCGTGTGATGCGGGCCGGCGCACGAATCCAGACTCTTTGGGGCAATTCCTTCATGAAATGGCAGAGACGCTGTATAATTCGCGCATGTCAGTCCTTTGCGGGATGCCCCTCGCCCTCGTGCTTACTACGCTCGTGGCCGCACAGCAAACCACCTCGTTTCCCAGCGAAGACGGTGTGCGATGGGTCCGTGGATCTGGTTCGGCAACGAGAAAGGGAATGGCATACTGGATTCCTGGCGCACGTTCGAGCGAGGATGGGCGATTAGTTTCTGCATAAGACCACGGCTTGGGCGACGTTCTGCGCTGTTCGCACAAACATTGACCACGAGTGTCATTGCCGAATAGCGGCTGTGTTATATCGCACTATCAACCGCCACTGGGCACGCCGCTGGCAGGCCTGAGCCACCTCGTATTCTACATCACTCACTTGTTCTCGCTGGCGAGCGCGTTCCAGATCGCTTCGGCCTGAAAATCGGATACCGGACCGGGAGACAGATTCTTTGGCGCGCCGGGTCGAAATCGGAGATTACAGGAACCCCTGACGAAACCGCCTCCATCCACCACTCCCAAAATTCCGGGTCTTCCAGCCAATCCTCAAGGTCGGTTTCGTCGGGAACCAACCAAGGCTGATGGAAGCCACTACTCATCTTCTCCTCGATCACGTGGACCTCCAGGTCATGGATTTCAGCAAATTGCATATCGCAATTCGGACAAAGGAGGCATTCTTGCGAATGAACATCGTGTGCTGCTGATCCCCGATCGTCGCGTGGCAAGAATCGGTCGGGCAACACTAAAGACTTGCTGCCCTGCAACATAATCGGCGCCTCGGCGAGGCTCGCACAAGCGTTGTCAGGTAGATCGGCCTCTATCGGATCGGACAGCTCTGAACGAACTGTTCCAAGTCCTTGTCGGTGAGGTGCGCACGGGCGCAACGCGACAATTACGGTAAGCAGTCTGCCATTCCCCACTCGGTCGTGGCCGTGATCCGGCCTGCGTTTCCCAACTGCGCCCGTGCTGTCGAGCGGCCCGGTTCCCGATGGGATCCGGAACTGGCGCGGGGCTTCTACGGCCAGGGCTGTATGGTAGTACGATCAGAGAATTGGACTTCCATGACCCGGCAGAATGGGGGGGAAAGAGATGAGAGATCCTCAAGAGGGGAACATTGCGGCACTTGAAGATGGCGCGCCGCATGCCGGCAAGTTGATTGTGCTCACTGCTCCGCTGACGGAGACAATCGACCACGCAGGCTACTTTATTCAAATGGCTTTGGCGTCTCTGCCAAAGCGCATGGAAGGGATCATCAACCAGAAGTACCCGAGGTGGCGCGAGGTGGAGCGCAACGAGGACGGCTCGGCCCGCTGCATGCCCGCGGGAGTGCGGCTCGTGGAGACGTCAATTCTGCGGGAGTTTACCGCGGAGGACGTGGTCTGCTGCTATCCGGAGGACCTGCCGAGGTTCATCGGCACTCGGACGCGGGTTGTCGGCGTTTCGACCCACAATCCGCTGGGAGTGACTTTCGCGGCGGGTGTCTACGCCTCGATTTTCGGCTCCTCGCGGGAGCCCATCAATTCGCACTACGCTAAGCAACTGTTCCAGATGTTGAAGGACAACCCCTTCCGTGCGAATTTCAAGGTGATCGTCGGCGGCTCGGGCAGCTGGCAGATCTCGAAGACAGATAGTTTTGACGATTTGAGTGTGGATTGCGTGGTGAATGGCCGCAGCGAGTCGGAGGATGCGCTGGAACTGTTTCGTAGGGCGGTCCGCAGCGAGCCGTTGCCGCGCCTCGTGGAAGTCAGCCATCCCGATGGACGGTCTGGCTTGCTGACTCCGGGCAAGCGCACGACTTTCGGGGTAGTCGAGATGACCACCGGATGCGGCCGGCGCTGCCAGTTCTGCGTGCCAGACTTGAACCCGCAGATCGATTTTCCGAAGGAGAAGATCATGGAGGCCGTGCGCGCCAACGTGCGCGAGGGTAATAACCAGATCTCGCTCGCGACGGAGGACATGTTTATCTGGGGACAGGTACACACGGACACGCCGTTCTATTTTCCCAATCGGGAAGCGCTGGTGGATCTGTTTAGCGACGTGGTGAATACGCCCGGCGTGCAACACCACCTGCTGAGCCACTGCACCATGGCGCCTTCCGTCGTGGATCCGAAGCTCATCAAGCAGTTGTCTGCAATACTGCTGGACAAGAGCCCGGTCAAGCTGCCGGCAGTGAGTACGCATCCTGAAGGGCGCATCCTTTCGCCGCTGATAGGCATGGAGACGGGTTCCGTACGGATGGCCAGGCAGATCATGCCTGGCAAAGCCGTGCCTTTTCCGATTGAGGAGTGGCCGAGCGTGCTGATCCAAGGCCTGACCACCCTCAACGGCAACAACTGGTTCCCCGTGTTGACGCTCATGATCGGGAATCCCGGCGAGACGGATGCCGACTCCCGGGCCACGCTGGATCTGCTGTACGAGGTAGAGCGGCGCGGGCTGTTTGCGTTCTTCGTTCCCTCAATCTTCACTCCGTTGCAGGACACGCGACTGGGGACGCAACAAGGGGTGGTGGAAAGCCGCGAGCTGACAAGGCTGCAGTGGCAGATCATGATGAAGTGCTGGAAGATGAGTCTGCAGCCCGCGCTTCACAGTTGGTGGGGCCCGATGGTGTGGCGGCTCGGAGCGCTGTTCGTGTGGCTCTGGAAGCTGCGCAAGATGAATGGGCCGAACTTTACTTGGCCCTTGCTGTTGTTCTCCAGTGCGCTTCCCGAATGGCTGATGGCCAAGTTCGGCAAGATCTACTGCGGCCAACCTCTGCGGATCAAGAGTCGGAAGGAATTACTGGCTACCATCAAGCCGCAGCACTGGAGTTACTTGCGAGAGGACAACGGCGACCTTCCCGATGGCTGGGGACCGCGGCGACGGGTTCCGGGCTTGCATGTTCTGGCAGCCAGCGACCGCGTTTAGGCATGGGCGCTGGCCTCTCGGCCGCAGTCTGCCGCGCAAGGTCCGGCGCATGCCGCGCGTATGTCTTAACGGTGTGGGGCATTGGGAGGCACAAGCGACTACGGCAAGCCTCAACAGGTAATCCTAAGCATAGATGCCCGGCGCTTCATAGCCGATTGCCTGCACGTATTCGACGTAAGAGCCGGGATAGACTCGCGGATGGCGATCCCTGCCGGTTTCTCCGCCCAACTCCAGCACGCGCGAGCCAAGGCCGCGCAGAAACATGCGGTCGTGCGAAACGAAGATCATCGTGCCTTCGAAGTTCTTCAGGGAATCCACCAGCATTTCCTTAGTGGCGACATCCAGGTGGTTAGTGGGCTCGTCCAGCACCAAAAAGTTTGGCGGGTTGTAGAGCATGCGCGCCATGGCTAGACGCGACTTCTCGCCGCCGGATAGCGCGCCGATGCGCTTGTCGACATCATCGCCGGAAAACTGAAAGGCGCCAGCCAGCGTGCGTAGCGCGCCAATGCCATCCTGCGGAAAATCGCGCTGGAGCTGCTCCAGGATGGTGAGATCGGGATCGAGCACGTCGAGCGACTGCTGAGCGAAGTAGCCCATGTTCAGGCTGGCGCCGAGGCGCACGCTCCCGGCATCGGGTGCGCTCGCGCCGGCGATCATTTTTAGCAGGGTGGTCTTCCCCGCGCCGTTGCGTCCCATGACGGCCCAGCGTTCGCCGCGGCGGATGATGAGGCTGAATCCGTCATAGATCACGCGCGCGCCGTAGCTCTTGTGCAGATCCTCGATGATGGCGACCTGGTCGCCCGAGCGCGGCGGGGTGCGGAACTCGAATTTCACTACCTGCCGGTTTTTGGGCAGTTCGATCTTCTCGATTTTATCAAGCGCTTTGATCCGGCTCTGCACCTGCGCAGCCTTGGCGGCATGCGTTCTGAAGCGTTCGATGAAGCGCTGCTCCTTGGCCAGCATGGATTGCTGCCGGGCGAATGCGGCCTGCTGGTTGGTTTCACGGACAGCGCGCTCGCGCTCGTAAAAATCGTAGTTGCCCGAGTAGACAATGATTTCGCCAGCGTCGATTTCCGCAATCTTCGAGACGATCCGGTTCATGAACTCGCGATCGTGCGAAGTCATCAGGATGGCGCCCGGGTAAGACTTCAGGAACTGCTCCAGCCAGATGATGGACTCGATGTCCAGGTGGTTAGTGGGCTCGTCCATCAGCAGCACGTCGGGGCGGCCGAGCAGCACGCGCGCCAACGCGGTGCGCATCTTCCAGCCGCCGGATAGAGCGCCGGCGTCGCCATCGATCTGGTCGTCTTCGAAGCCGAGGCCATGCAGAACCTCGCGGGCTCGCGCTTCGAGGCTATAGCCGCCCAGATGCTCATACTCCTCCTGCGTTTCGCCGAAGCGCTCCAGGATTTTATCCATCTCGTGGGCGCGTTTAGGATCATTCATGGCCTGATGCAGATCTTCGAGTTCGTGGTGCAGATCGCCTACGCGTCCGCTGCCGGCGATGGCTTCTTCAAGGACGGGGCGCCCCTTCATATCTTCGACATCCTGGCGGAAGTAGCCAATGGTGAGCTTCTTGGGGACAGAGACTTCGCCTTCGTCGGGCGAATCCTCGCGGACCACCATGCGGAAGAGGGTGGTTTTGCCGGAACCGTTAGGGCCGACGAGGCCGACCTTTTCGCCAGGGTTCAACTGGAAGGAGGCGTCGACGAAAACGAGTTGGTTGCCATATTGCTTGTTGATGTTGGAGAAAGAAATCATCGAAACTCCAAGCTAGCAGAATCGAGCGATCCGGCTGATGACCAGGAATGCTGCCGGCCGCACGTGGACCTTGTCGTTATTATCGGCGTCTGCTTCGGTGCGGCGCGCACAGCCTTGCAGCTCCAGACGCCGCCAGCCGCGTCTTGTGATCTTCGGCGCCAGTCTAATTCTGGAGGCCTTCGATAAGGACACCCAGAAGCGGCTGGGGAACTCCGCGCTACCCGCACCAGCCTGCGCGGACGTGTCGGCTCAAGAATCTCGCACCCGCTATATCGTATCCTCAACACGTTCGAAAACGAGGAGCCGGAACCGGACAGCATGGAAGCCCGTCGGCCCACGCGCGCTGACGCTGTCCGAAGCCACCGACACTCCGCAGGACCTGGACTTTGTACGCGCCGTAATTTCTTGTACACTCCATAGGGAGGAGATAGATTGTGGCATTGCCGGGTCAGATAGAAGGCGCGCTCTCATTTGCTCCGGGATTCGATTCCGACACAGTCGTCACCGCGGCCGTGGCGCAACAGTTTTTCGGCCAGGGATACAAATTCTGCGTCAGATATCTTACGCTGCTGGATCAGCAGTCGCAGGGGGATCTCAGCAGCCAGGAGGCGGCCGATATTCTCAACTCGGGTTTGGCGCTTATGGCGGTCCAACACGTGCGCAAACCAGGTTGGTCCCCAAGCCAGACGCTCGGCCAACAAGACGGCGCGCAGGCTGTCGCCAACGCCCAACTGGTCGGCTTCCCGCCCGACGTCAATATCTGGTGTGATCTGGAAGGAGTGATCAACGGCGCTGCCGTGCAGGATGTGACGGATCACTGCAATGCGTGGTTCGCCGCGGTCAATGCCGCGGGATACATCCCCGGCCTATATGTCGGGGCCGCCGCGATCCTTAACGGTCAGCAGTTGTACAGTCTCTCTTTTCAGCATTACTGGAGATCGCAGAGCAATGTGCCGGACATACCGGTGCGAGGCTACCAGCTTTTGCAGCTTTTTCCAGCGATCACCGCCAACGGAATCGGGATCGACGTAGACATCGCGCAGACCGACAGTCAAGGCGGACAAGCGCAGTGGCTTCGCATTGGGGGGCAAGCCTGAGGCGAGCATAAGCCTCGCCGTGCCTGATGGTTGTCTTGCTTCCACGGGCTGCCGTGTCAGCGGCGGTCAATCGGCATTGGAGAACGTTGTCCATTGTTATCGGCATCTGTTTTGGGGCGGCATCTTTTTGTCTGGATTGTTTCCGGCGCGACAACCCAGAACCATCTGATGAATCCCTCGAATTTATGGCAGTGTGGTCGCTTGACCGGCACTCGTCGATCGTGCCATGTGCGTGCTGTCAGCAGGAGTTGTCTGCACCGGCTCGTAGTTCGCGTGAGATCGACCGTTCGACTCGGTTGGTGCAGCTGTTATACTGATCGACGATGAAAACACTGGCCACCCTGGTGACTATGCTGGTTGTGCTTCCGGCGGCAGCACAGCCGGTGCAGGAACGGCTCGGCACTGTCGGGTTCCCAGTCTCCTGCGCAGCGGCGTCGCAAGCGCCATTCGACCGCGGCGTGGCTCTGCTGCATGACTTCTGGTATGAGGAGGCGCGCGCCCAGTTCCAACGCCTGGCGAAGAGCGACCCAGCCTGCGCGATGGCGTACTGGGGCGTGGCAATGAGCTTCTTCCACCAAATCTGGGACCGCCCCGACGGGGAGACCATGAAGCTGGGATGGGCAGAGACGACGCGCCCGAATTGCTCGCGGACGAGCTCTTCGGGGACGAGTTGGCCGTTAACCAGGGTAGGGCATGGGTTATTTGGTCAGGTTGAGCAGCACCATGACGCCGCCGGCGCCGTCCGGGGCGACGATGTCCGGCTTGCGAGCAGTGCCGATGGTGAACTGAGATATCCGGAATGCCGTCGCCGTTCAGGTCCGCCACCACGGGCGCCCAGGCGCCAGTCTGGAGACCACGGATCTCACAGGGTCTCCACCGGAAAGCTGGCAACCAACTTGTCCAGTCCCCCTTTGGTCAGCTCGACCGCGCCAGGCACGCATGCGTTCAACTCTGATATTCTCAAGCCAACTACGTGAGCCATCAACTTACGAATCTCTATCTCAAGAAGGCCTGCCATCACGCCACGCTGCTCCCACTGCTTGCCGCGGTGCTTCTCGCCCAGAACGCCAGGCATGCGGCCGAACTGATCCAGCCCAACGATCTTCAAGCCGATATCGCCTTTCTCGCTTCCGACGATCTGAAGGGCCGCAATGCGGGCAGCGCCGAAGACCACATCGCCACCGACTACATCGCATCGGAGTTCATGCGGCTCGGCCTCAAGCCGGTGGGCGACGGCGGCACGTATTTCCAGAACATGGATCTCAACACCGCCGGGTTGGATCGCGAACACACCACCCTCACCGCGAAAATTGCCGGCGTCGAGCACGCCTACCGCTTCGTTCCCGAATTCCGGCAAAGCCTGCATCCCGCCTCGGCTTGCGGCGCAATCGTGTTCGCCGGATACGGCATCAACGCTCGAGAATACGGCTACAACGATTTCGCCGGCATCGACGTCAAGGGCAAAGTGGTTCTGGTGCTCGGCCGCGAGCCTCAAGCGAGCGATGCCAACTCGAAATTCATGGGCGCCTTGGACACCTACCACGCCTTCGAAGATGAAAAAATCGAGGAGCTTCGCAGGCGCGGCGCGGCCGGTCTGCTGCTGGTTACGGATCGCGTCATGCGCGACGTGAAGCAAACTCGCCCCAGTTCGCTTGTTGCCTTTCCCGGCAGCCCCCGTTTCGCGCTCGCCAGCCAGATGTGGGATATCCCCACCTTCAGGATTTCGCGCCAAGTCGCAGACCAGCTTCTCGCACCCAGCGGTAAGACCACCGACGCGCTGCAAGCCGAAATCGATCGAACCCTCCGGCCGGATTCGGTGGAAGTGTCCGAAAGCTCGGCCTGTATGGCAAAGGCGTTCCACAACCTCGAAACGCGCAAGGGCCGCAACGTCGTGGCGCTGCTTGAAGGCTCGGATCCAAATCTCAAATCGCAGGCGATCGTCGTCACCGCGCACCACGATCACATGGGCCTAGCGAGCGGCCATATCTACAACGGCGCGGACGATAACGCTTCCGGAGTCGCCGGGCTCCTTGGAATTGCGAGGGCATTCGTGCGCGGCAAGGTCCATCCCAAGCGCAGCGTGCTGTTCATCGCTTATGACGGCGAGGAGCAGGGCCTCCTTGGCTCCTATTATTACATCACGCATCCCATCATTCGACTGGACCTGACCGTGGCGAACATCAACATGGACATGATCGGCCGGAATGAAAATGACGCCAACTGGCCAGTGCCGCCCGACGGCAACGTGAACATGGTGAATGTGCTGGGCACGCGCTACAATCCGGGTCTTCGCAAGGTGATCGATCACGAAAACGATCGAGTGGGCCTGAAGCTCGATTACAAGATGGACGTCCTGGACCCGGAATCGCTGTGGTCCCGCAGCGACCACTTCTGGTTCGCGACGCTGCACGTTCCGCAGGTGGAGTTTCAGACCGGCTTGCATGCGGATTATCACACCGATCACGACACCTGGGACCGGATCAATTATCCCAAAGTGACGAAAATTGTTCGTCTGGTGTTCTTGTCGATCGACGAGCTGGCAAGCTCAGGCGAGAAGCTCGCCTTCGTTCCCACTGGCGTCGCGGCGCACTGATCGATGCAGGCCTTAATCGTCAATATCGGTAGGCAACTCGGCGGCGGGCAGCGGCGCGCAGTTCGCCCGCACGTGCGGTGATCACGTCCCCGACTCCACCCGCTGCTCTTGGTCATCATTCACTTTCGTGTATTGGCCGGATCGAAGTTATCCACGATCCACACGTCCGACTTCGTTTCCCACACCACGAACACAATCTTCTTCCCATCCGCGCTCACGCCGGAGGAACCCACATTCTCCGGGGCCGTGAAAAGGGTGTGCGGAGCGCCACGCCCATTGGAGCCCGCGGGTATCGACACCACTTTTTTATCCGAACAGGCCGCGTATATGGAACTTCCGTCCGGCGACCATCCGAGTGGGGAACACTTGCAGTCGCAAAGAAATGTCTCCGAATTGTCGACCAGGGAAATTACCGAGATGCCGAGTTGCGGCCGCCGGCTCCAGCCCGCTGCCACCTTAGTCCCGTCGGGTGAATACGCCATGGCGAGCACGTCGAGCGATTCATTCCGTATCAGCGGCTTTTCTTTCCCAGTATCCGGATCAAGGATGTTGACGCTCCACCGCGGCCCGTGGTAGAGGATGTTGCTTCCCGGCGACCACACGACATTGTTGAAGTTCCAGTCGTTCAACTGGGCCTTGGCAAACTGACGCCGGTTGGCGCCGTCCGCGTCCACAACCCAGACCGTGTGAGCGCCGCCCTCGCTGGAACCGAATGCGATTCGCTTGCCATCCGGAGACCAGGCGGGGCTGAACTCGCTGGCGCTAGAGGATGTCACCTGTATGGGCGCGCCGCCCTCGATCGGCAACTTGAATATGTGCCCGCCGGCGCTGGCGTAGGCGATCCATTTGCCGTCGGGTGAAATGCTGGGGGTAAGAAGCGTCGAGGTGCCCGTGGTTAGGGGCCGCTTCTGCAACTCTGTGGGTGACGCGCCGCCGCCGGGCGTCCGGAGCGGAGCCAGCCACAGATTTGAATAGGAGTGGCCCTTGCCGTAGGCGAGGCGCGTACCGTCGGCGGAAACTGTAAAGTAACCGCCGGCGGTGTCCAAACCGGGCAGCAGCGCGGACGCCGTCCCCTTTGCCTCTCCGGATTTTGGATCAATCGCGGCCTTCCTGAGGTCGCTGGTCGGGCCGTGGCCGTCGAGGAAGTAAATCCCGTCTCCGGCCGGAGACCATCGTGGTGAATCAAGGTCGTCCCCTTCGACCACCTTACGCTGCTGGCTTCCGTCCGTACGAACCGTCCAAATGGTGTTTTTTCCGTTTCCCGATGTCAGAAGAGCCAGAAGGTTGGGTACGGACGACCAATCCAGGTCGAAGGTTTCTTGAAAGCCAGTCAGGCGGATGGTTTTGGCACTTGCGGTCACCTTATCCACTATCCTGAAACCTACTTCCATTTGCCAGGCCGCCGCGATCTGACTGCCGTCGGGCGACCAGCATGAAAATCCTCCGGCGAGAAATCGGGACGCCCCCCCGAGACGGGGGATCAGGAATGTGCCTTGCTGCGGCGGATCCATTCGCTCGGCGGTGAGCTCCGTGCCGTCCGGCGACCATCTCGGGTTCCAGAATACAGAAGCCTTGGAGAGTTCAATGGCCTGTCCGCCATTCAGATCCTGTAACATCAGCCGTTGCCCTTGGTATTGTCTGCCGGCCACAAAGGCGACGGACTTGCCATCGGGAGAGAGGGCCGGCCAGATTGCGTCTCCCACGAACGTGATCTGACGGTGTGTGGGTTGGACCGGAGGGGACGCGGTGCGAAAGGGTCCAGCGGGCCTCGATGCCAGATAGGCGGTGGCGGACGCTACGAGGATCACTGCGGCAGCGGCGAGGAGCCATGGGCGAAGCTTCGATCGCGGTGCAGGGGCGGTGCCAGCCGCCGACCGCCCCGACTCCGCGTCCCGCTTGACCCGCTTCAGGTCCGCACGCATATCCGCGGCATGCTGATAGCGCAGGTCGCGGTCTTTCTCCAACGCCTTGCCGACGACGCCGTCCAGTTCTCGCGGAATCCGAGCATTCACCGTGCTCGGCGGCGACGGCGCCTTGCCTAGAATCGCCTCGTGAATGATCCCCGTCGTCGCGCCCGCGAATGCAGCCTTGCCCGTCGCCATCTCATACAACACCGCGCCGAAGCTGAACAGGTCCGTCCGCGCATCCAGATCTTCGCCGCGCGCCTGCTCCGGGGACATGTAAGGCACTGTCCCCACCGCGACGCCGGGCGTCGTGAGATACGCCTCAGTCGGCAGGCTGGTGCGGTCCGCTACCTTGGCTGAAGGCGCGGGCTTGGCTAAGCCGAAGTCGAGAATCTTCGGGTGCCCGCGCGTGGTGATGAAGATGTTCGCCGGCTTGATGTCGCGATGCACGATCCCCGCATGGTGCGCCGCCTCTAGCCCGTCAGCGATCTCGACGGCCCACTCCAGCAGATCTTCCGTCTTCAGCGGCTTGTTCCCGATGCTCTGCTTCAGCGTCTGCCCCTCCAGCAGTTCCATGGCGATAAACGGCTGCCCCTGGTGCTCGCCGATTTCGTGGACCACGCAGATATTCGGATGGTTCAGACCCGCGGCTATGCGCGCTTCCCGCTTCATACGTTCCATGGCCTGCGATGTCTCCGGCTGACCGCCGGGGAGAAACTTCAGCGCCACGGAGCGGGATAACACCAAGTCGTCGGCGCGGTAGACGACGCCCATGCCACCGCGTCCCAACAAGCCCACGATCCGGTAATGCCCACTGACGACGTCGCTGGGAGACAGGAGCGGCGCCGAAGATTCCATGCTGGCTGCGTCCTTCAGGAAACTCCCAGCCGCCGCGTCGCCCGACAGCAGCTTACGCACTTCAGCCACTACGCTGGGGCTCTCCCCGGCGGTGTCGAGGAAGGCGTCGCGCGCGGCCGCCGGTTGGTCGAGCGCCCGCTCGAACAGAGACTTGACACGCTGCCAGCGCTCGGGAGTCATCCGCACGCTTCCTCGTCAATACAGGCGTGGCCCATCCGCACTGCCTCCGTGCCATCAGCTCGTACTTCACGAAGTATCGCACGCCCTTTATACGCGAACAATGGCGGATCTGCCGGTTTCCTACAAGGCTACTCGGCTGAATCGTGCTTCAGAGCCCGTCTGTTTCGGATCAACGAAGGACGGCGTTGTCCAGTGTTATCGGCATCTGTTTTGGGGCGGCATCTTTTTGTCTGGATTATTTCCGGCGCGACAACCCAGGACCTTCTGATGAATCCCTCGAATTTTATCGCAGTTTGGTCGCTTTGACCGCAATTCGTTGATCGTGCCATGTGCGTGCTGTCAGCAGGAGTTGTTTTGCACCGGCTCGTAGTTCGCGTGAGATCGACCGTTCGACTCGGTTGGCGCAGCTGTTATACTGATCGACGATGAAAACACTGGCCACCCTGGTGACTATGCTGGTTGTGCTCCCGGCGGCAGCACAGCCGGTGCAGGAACGGCTGGGCACTGTCCGGTTCCCAGTCTCCTGCGCAGCGGCGTCGCAAGCGCCCTTCGACCGCGGCGTGGCTCTGCTGCATGACTTCTGGTATGAGGAGGCGCGCGCCCAGTTCCAGCGCCTGGCGAAGAGCGACCCAGCCTGCGCGATGGCGTACTGGGGCGTGGCAATGAGCTTCTTCCACCAAATCTGGGACCGCCCCGACGGGGAGACCATGAAGCTGGGATGGGCAGAGACGCAGAAAGCGCAATCCCGAGGCGCAGGCACCGCCCGCGAGGGCGCCTATATTGCCGCGCTCGCCGGTTTCTATCATCCGGGCGCCGAAACTTATCCGGCCCGCATAGCGGCCTACTCGGTGGCGATGACTAAAGTGCACGCCGAATATCCAGACGATGTGGACGCGGGCGCCTTCTACGCGTTGTCCCTGCTGGCAGCCAAGGCCCCGGATAATACGAACGTGACACAGGAGCGCCAAGCGATGGCGGTACTCAAGCCACTATTCGCAAAGTATCCGGACCATCCAGGTGTCGTGCACTACATCATCCACGCCTGTGACAACCCGCTGATGGCTGCCGAAGGGTTGGCGGCGGCCGACCACTATGGCGAAATCGCGCAGTCAGGCGCGCACGCTTTCCACATGCCCGGCCACATCTATGCGCGGCTGGGGATGTGGCGGCAGGACATTGCCTCGCAACTGGGCTCCGTGGCGGCGGCGGAGGCGGCCGAGGCGCGCGGCGAGAGCGGCATCATGGACGAGCCGCACTCCTATGACTTTTTGCTGTATGCCTACCTTCAAGGCGGCCAGGATGCGCGCGCGAAATCGGTGCTGGAACAGAGTGCAGCGCCGCTGAAGGCCATCGCTTCGATGCCGGACATGGGGTCGGGCCGCATGACGGGGATGGCTCCGTACTATCGGACGAAGCTGCCGGCGTTCTATGCGCTGGAGATGCGGGACTGGAAATCGGCGGCGGCGCTAGAAACGGTAGCGGGTTCACCGCCGGAGGTATCGACGTTGGTGTACTGGGCGCGAACGGTGGCCGACGGACGGCTGCGGCGCGCCGAGCAGGCGCGGGCCGACCTGGCCCGGTACGACGCGTTGATGGTCGAGGTCAGAAAAGGCAAACACGCGTATATGGCCGAGGGGACGGGTCCGAAGATTGAGCGTGGCGAGATGCTGGCGTGGATCGCTTTCGCTGAAGGCAAAGAGAAGGATGCGCTGACGAACATGCGAACGGCGGCCGATTTGCAAGGCAAGGTGGGGCAGGCCGAGGTGGACATTCCAGCGCGCGAAATGCTCGCCGACATGCTGCTGGAGTTCGGTCGTCCGAAGCAGGCCCTGTCCGAGTATGAGGTAGCGCTGAAGCTTAGCCCCAACCGGCTCAACGGGCTGTACAACGCGGGCCGGGCGGCAGAGGCGGCCGGCGAGCCGGCGAAGGCGGAGTTCTATTATGCGACGTTGCTCAAATCCACCAACAACGGGCAGGACTCGGCCCGCCCCGAACTCGCCCACGCCAGAAGCTTCGTTGGCTCGCAGCAGGCTGCATCCAAGTAGATTCGCGAAATGGCCAGTTGTTGTCCTCGAATGTTTGCCGCTGCTGGTAGAGGTCTGGGCCGGACTGATGTCAGACTAATATCGCAGCGCGAGAACTCTGACCATTTGGCAGATTCAGACGAATGATCTCACGGCGAGCGCGGCACTCCCGCTCAGCATCATTGGTCAGCCGATTATAATCGGACGATGATCCCTATGAACTGGACTCGCAGAGACGCGCTCAAGATTGCTGGCGCGGCGATGTTCACGACGATTGCGCGCGCCGGGCCCGACGAAGACATCCCCATTCGGCCGGGGCCCTTCCAGGCAGAAGATCATTCGCTCGACAAGTACTCCTGCCCCGAGTGGTTTCGCGACGCCAAGTTCGGCCTGTGGGCGCACTGGGGACCGACCTCTGCGATTGGCGTGGGCGACTGGTACGCCCGCAATATGTACATGCAGGGCAGCCACCAGTATGAGTATCATCTGAAGACCTACGGCCACCCCTCCCGGTTCGGCTATAAGGACACCATCCCGCTGTGGAAGGCCGAACGCTTCGACCCCAAAGCCCTGGCGCGTCTGTACCGCGAGGCGGGAGCGAAGTACTTCGTCAGCATGGGAGTCCACTGTGACAACTTCGACCTGTGGAACTCGCGCAGCCGCCGCTGGAATTCGGTCAAAATGGGTCCCAAACGCGACATCGTCGGCGAGTGGCGCGAGGCGGCGCGCGCCGAAGGACTGCGCTTTGGCGTCAGCGAGCACGTCTGGGGCAGCTACAACTGGTGGCAGACCAACAAGGGCGCTGACAAGCAGGGGCCCTACGCGGGGGTGCCCTACGACGGCAACGATCCCGCCTATCGCGATCTCTACTTTCCGCCGCACGCGCCGGCGCGGGAGGCTTGGGCCGAGCAGGGCAACGAGCCGGAGGAGTGGAAGCGCGAGTGGTTCCTGCGGGCGCAGGATCTGATCGATCAGCACCAGCCCGACCTGTACTATGAAGACGGCGGCATTCCTTTCGGCCGATGGGGCCGCAGCCTGGTGGCGCACTACTACAACCAGAGCCTGCGCTGGCGTCACGGGAAGGTGGACGTGGTTTACACCGGCAAACGGCGCAGCGAGTGCGCGGCCGGCAGGTGCGTTCTGGATGTTGAGCGCGGCGTGGTGGATGAAATCGAGGCGCGGCCTTTCCAGACCGACACCTGCATCGGCGACTGGCATTACAACCGCGAGGCGGTCTACAAGCGGCCGAAGACGGTCATCGATCTGCTGGTGGATATTGTCAGCCGCAACGGCAATCTGCTGCTCAACATCCCGCTGCCGGCGAGCGGCATGCCCGACGACCGGGAACTCAAGATCCTCGCCGCCATCACGGCGTGGATGAAAGTGAACTCCGACGCGATCTATGCCACGCGGCCCTGGAAGATATTCGGCGAAGGGCCGGGCATCCGCAAGAGCGCGCCTGGCGAGGGCTTCAACGGCACGCCGGAGCACTTCAACGAGAGCAAGCGTGTCGACCTCACGGGCGAGGACATCCGCTTCACGACGAAGGGCAGCACACTCTACGCCTTCGCCATGGGCTGGAATCGGGGCGAGACACGCATCGCCGCGCTGGCTCCCGGGCGCGGCCTGGAACGGCGCAAGATCGCGCGCGTCGAACTGCTGGGCTCTCAGGAGCCGGTGCGGTGGAAGCTTGCCCGCGACGGCCTACACATAGAATCGCCTGGGAACTGGCCGAGCGAACACGCCGTGGCGTTCCGGATTCTGTTTGGCTGACCGGGCCAGAAATTGGGTATCGAGAGAAATGGACACCGCTTTGACTTGGGGTCGTAACTTCCAAAGTCCCCTCCCAGTTGTGGCCAGTTATGACGTGATGAACTACTTCGGCAAGAATATCATCGTGGCGGTGTCTTGAATCGCGGCCGACGGTGAGGCGACGATTGGCGCGTCGCGCCACACGGCTTGCAAAACGCGGCTTCCGGTTGATGCGGTGTTGTGATCTCCTTTCCAACGAGGAGGTTTTCGTCATGACCGCACTGCGCCAACGAATGCTGGAGGATCTCCAGATTCGCAATTACGCCCCCACCACCATCCGGGGGTACATTCTCGAGTCGCTCAGTTCGCCAAGCATTTTGGCAAATCGCCCGACCAGCTTGGAGCCGAACACATCCGGGCCTATCAACTGTTTCTGGTCAAGGAAAGTGGGCTCTCGCAGTCCACATACATCCAAGTCGTCTCTGCGCTTCGGTTCCTCTATACGCAAACACTGAACCGGCAGGTGAGCATTGATCGGATTCCGTTTCCAAGAAAGGAGCGGAAGCTCCCGCTCATCCTGAGCCGGGAAGATGTCAAGGCTCTGCTCGAAGCACCTCGTAACCTGCGCCATCGCGTCATGTTGACCACCATGTATGCCGCCGGACCCAGAGTTTCCGAGGTCGCCAAACTCAAAGTGGGCGACATCGATAGCGCCCGCAACGTCCTCTGGATACGCGGCGGCAAAGGCCACAAACACCGCCAAACCCTGCTGCCTCCCAGGCTGCTGGATCTGCTACGGTCCTATTGGCGCTGGAAACGCCTAAACGAGTGGCTGTTTCCCACACGCCCAACCCATCTCCGCTCCTATGAGCGACAGGAGAGCCCTGCCCCTACAAGGCACATATTCGCCGTTTGGCCCGCAGTGTCACCTTCTCCACCCGTCTATCCGACCTTCCTGCGGCGTGCCGGCGTCACCCACACTCATCTGCCCGCCTGGTTCCGCCTCCCACCCGCCGATCGTTGCGGCAAAACCCATAGCCTAGACCGCTCCTAGCCGCTCTTGGACAGTCATACGTCACCCTCCCGTGGGTCGTGCGCCGGCGCTTCCGGCTTCGGCTGGCGCCCATCTTGGTCCCTGCATGCCATCGCCCGCTGCTGGGCCTCGATGATCCCTACCAGAGTCTGACCCTCCTGGGGTGTAATGCGGCCGTCGCCGATGGCGTCTGAGACCACGGATATGGCATCAGTGGCGTCATGGGCCGTATGGATTTTGGGCAACTCGAGAAACACGGCGCGCTCGCGTTGGATTGGATACATCCGGGACAGACACAGGCGCAGCGCCTGCATGTCGCCCGTCAGGGCCTTTGCCAGCAGCTTACCTACGATCGTGGGACCCTCTAGCTCCATCTGTTCCCGCAACCGGAGGGTCATCTTATTGAGGCTGCCGGGAGGCCGACCTGCGGGATTCCCGCTCCAACCAGACCGGAAGCGGCCCTCCGCGCTCCGCGGCGAGGTCTTCTGATCACAGCACTCCCGCGGCAGAGTGCTTTGTATCGCTTCGTCGGGCGGCTCGGTCACGGCGTCGGTGATGAGCAAGCGGGCTCCCTGAAACCCATCTTCGTCCTGAGGCTGCGCGGTTCTGGCCCTCTCGAACAAGGGGCTGGCTGCATGCCGGACATCTGCTCGACTGGCCGCAGCTCTCGCGGGTCTCCCACCCGGGAATTGTTTTGGTGATTTCTTCATTGAGGTATACCCATACGATAATGTTCGACACTATCTCGGCGGTCGTTTCGCCGGGCTCGACCGCCAGGTCATGGCAGCGCTGGCCGGGGGAGCCGCCCGGTCTTGGGGACTTCCCACTCATCTTGTTTTCCGGCGAAGCTCCCGCACACATGTCAGCTGAGCTCTCTAACAAATCATTAGCTTTAATTGGCTTCGTTTCGCAAAACACGATCCACGGGCCGCCCCGTGTGCCGACCCTACACCGACTTCCTGGTTCAATGCGCCGGTAGTGCTCCCGCCAGTGCGTGATGATGCGGTCTTTGCGGCACACCGCGGGTCTGAAAGCCAGCAACCACATTTTTCGGGTCGGCATCGCCCATGGGCTGGTCGCTGGCCGCGCCGTGGACAAACCACCGGCGCCCGATCCGAGAGGGCAGACCGAAGGGCGCTTCATACCGCCTCCTGGGCCGGACCGCCCCTCGGTTTCCGGAACGGTCCCGTGCCGGTTCCGGACACCTCGCGGCGGTTGGCTTGCAAGCGCTCCCGTTCGTGCACCGCTCTATGCAAGCTGTTCTCAATCCCGGTCCGGTAGCGCTGGAACTTGGTGTAAGCGTTGCACCAAGCGGCATCGTCCAGGAAGGCTTGTCCTTGGTCCGCCAGATTGAAGGTGTACAGGTACGGCTCCTCGTCGTTACCGGCCGTAGTCTCATCCGCATACTCGAAATCCCCTGCCGGCTCCGGATCTATGCGTTTGGGCGGCTGGAGATCCATCCGGCGACTGAATTGGATGGGGTGGTCCGCATATCCTTCCTCCTCTGCCCTGGTACGGGCGCTCTCGATGCTATGGTTCACTTCCATGCCGGATTCCACATAGGACAGCCGCGTCAATCGCCAAAGATGGTCCACGATTTGGTTCACGAAGGCACACTCCATGACCGTTTGCGGCGCGTACTCCTGTTGGACCGCCTGCCGCAGACGATTCAGGTCCGAGGCGGATTCCCAGGAAAGCGGAAGGACGCCGACTGTCAGCAGCCCATGCCGCACGGCGTTGCGTGCGGAGCGCGCCTTGCCGGCGGCGGTCTTCGGTCCGGAAGATCGTTTGGCATTTTCTCGGTTGGCGGTTATCTGCGTGATGTTAGGCATGCTCATTCTCCTTGACAAAACCACAGGCGGGACCGTTCTCGACGGGCATCGGGCGTGTAAATAACAGGTTAAAAAACAGGTCGGCGGGCTTGGCGCAACGGCGCCCGGCCGGAATTGGCATTTTCGGCGGTGGTTGGTGGGGTTCCGGACCCCGAGTCTGGCCACGGACATCCAGTCCTATGGCCGGCACTATGGCATTGGGCGGCCTGCTTTGCTCTGCGGCCCCCACGCATTCACGCAGCAGACCAATGTGGTGGCGGCTTCCGGCACGACCGCCGCTTGGCTGGTCGCAGGGGTCTGCCCGCCGTCGGCGCGGCGGATGCTGTCGGTTGTTAAGCTTCATAAAATTCAGTTCCTCATCCTTGTCGAGCGTTCCGGTCCGCTGCCTGCGCCGCTTTCGCAGCTGACCCTGGCGGCCTGAACCGGCACCTCGCTGGGAGTATTCGACAGCTGCAGGAGGGCTTTTTTGGCGAAATCTGCCTTTTCGCGGGTCTTCATTGAAAACAAAGGAAATACAAAGTTTTGGAATTTGCCTGACCGCGCATCGCTCGGCTACCCAATTGGCCTTAAGGATAAGGTTTTCTTGTCAATGAGCGTGGAGTGCCCGACTTGGTTGGTGGGCATCCTAGGTTGATTTAGATCATTCATCTTCTGCTCCTTGGCCCGCCCTGATGGATCCGCTCTTGAGAGCTCACTGGCGGGCTCACTACTATGTTCGACACTTCCACGCGGACTGTACGCGTGCCCGGGGGAATGGGCGGAGATCCGTGGCGCAGGAGAGTGGCAGCCACACAAATGATCCAGTTCGCGCCTAATGCGCGGCAGCCTTGTGGCCCTTTAGCAATCGTCCTGACCTGATCGTGCCTGGTCGGCCGTGGGGCTCCCGGGGTATTGTCCGTTGACGGTGTCTACCGCATGGCTGTAAGCTCGCTTCAGAGCAGGTGATAATCCAAGCGCAACGACCCACCGGCTAGTCTGAAAAGAATCTTGAATGTACGCGCCGTCAAGCACATCAACAAGAGGCATGCCAGGGGCGTCAGGCCGGTCCATTCGTTTTGTGGCGGCTGGCAGCGGATCGCGCCGTGTTTCAGTTCCGGTTAGGGCGTGAGCACTTCCGATACAGATCTGACCTGATCCATTCGGTATCGCGGGACATAAGCCGACGTATCAATCCCTTCCGGCTAAGGGCTCATCCTTCTCTCCAAGTGGCCGACAATCCACTCGGATGGCGATCCGGGCACTTCCGCTGAAGGAGTTTAGGCGTTATTTCGGCCTCATAGAGGATGGCATTGCAGGTTTCCTTGCTTCAGCCAGATCTTGTCCAATTGAAGGTAGCCGCTTCGGGCGATGAAGCTCCAGCGATGCTGTTTCCCGCAGCTCGAACCGAGTAGCACAAGAAAGCCGCCACCAGGTTCGTACTTCCGTACGAATGGGAAACCGTAGCGCCCTGCAGCCCCAATCGCTACTGATCGCGAGATAACGTTCAGAAGGATCCCGGCGCGAATAGCGTCGCGCGTCGATCCGACAAAGGTCTTGCGCGAAGAGTAGCGTGTTTTTTCCGCGCCCCGGGCTTTCTTTTGCCTATCCGTAACCTCGGTCGCGCGTATAGATATACAGAACGATGCACACGCTTGTGGCAGACCTGCGATACGGATTTCGACTGCTGCGGCAATCACTGGGATTCACTACGATTGCGATCCTCGCGCTGGCCCTGGGGATCGGTGCCAATACGGCCATTTTTTCTACTTTTGATGCCGTGTTGTTGCGGCCGCTGCCGTATGCCGATCCGGATCGTGTGGTGATGGTGTGGGAGGACGCGAGTTCGATCGGATTCTCGCACAACACGCCCGCGCCCGCGAATTATTTCGATTGGCGCGAGCAGAATCACGTGTTCACCGATATCGCAGCGACACGGACGCGCACGCGTGCGATCACGGGCGGTGGTTCCGCCGAACAACTGCTTGGCTACCAGGCGACTGCGAATTTCTTTCCGGTCCTTGGAGTCGCGCCAGCGATCGGGCGGACGTTTACCGACGCCGAGGATCGCGATGATGCGAAGGTCGTGGTGATCGGCTACGCGCTCTGGCAGCGTCGCTACGCGGGCGCGAGAGATATCACCAACCGGACGATTCTGCTGGATGGCGAAACCTATCGCGTGATCGGCGTGATGCCGCGCGATTTCGTGTACCGCGATACGCGGCGGGTTTTCTGGATTCCGATGCACGTGACGCCGAAGCTGCGCGCGGCGCGTGGCAGCCACCTTTTGAATTGCGTCGCGCGATTGAAGCCTGGCGTGACGATCGCGGCGGCGAACGAGGAAATGCGCGTGATCGCTAAACGGTTGCGCGCGCAATATCCAGATGACGATCGCGACATCGGCGCGGTCGTGATGCCGATGAAGGAAGATTTGCTGGGGCGGATGCAGACGGTTCTGGTTGTCTTGATGTGCGCTGCGGGATTCGTGTTGCTGATCGCGTGCGCGAATCTGGCGAGTCTGCTGCTGACGCGGGCGGTCGCCAGAAAGCGCGAGATCGCGATCCGCGCGGCGTTGGGCGCGGGACGAATGCGGTTGATCCGGCAGATGGTGACAGAAGGCGCGCTGCTTTCGCTTGCGGGCGGCACGCTGGGATTGGGATTCGCGCTCGCAGGGATGAAGGCGTTGACGAGACTCGTGCCGCTAGGGTTGCCGTCGACGGCGAAACCGGGGATTGATGCGCGATTGCTGTTGTTCACCTTCGCGCTGTCGCTCGCGACGGGCGTGATCTTCAGCTTGATTCCCGCCCTCCAAGCGTCGCGAGCATCGGTGAATGAGGCGCTCAAGCAAGGCGGAAGATTGGGCGCTGACACCCGCGGGCGCAGAACTCGTGACGCTCTGGTGGCGATGGAAGTTGCGGCGGCGCTGGTGCTCCTTACCGGCGCGGGGTTGATGATCGAAACGATGGCGAAGCTGCGATCGATCGATCTCGGGTTCCGGCCGGATCATTTATTGACGCTGCGGACGCCGCAAGGGTCTCTGTACAGCGACAGCGTCAAGGCTCTGGAGTTTCAGCAGCGCGTGCTCGATCAGGTGCGCGCTCTGCCGGGCGTGGAGGCTGCGGCGTACGCGTCCACGCTTCCCTTCCAATCGAGCGGCAACACGCAAGGCTATCGAATGGAAGACGTAGAAAAGGACTTGAATTTCTCGCCCGACGCGCTGTATCGCGCGGGGTCGTCGAATTACTTGCAGACGCTGCACGTGAAGCTGCGCGAAGGACGCTTCTTCGATGGCAGCGAGACGCCCACGTCGCAGCCGGTCATCATCATCAATGAGACGTTCGCGCGGCATTACTGGCCGAATCAGTTGGCCGTTGGGCACCGCATTTCGATCGACGGCGCGCAGGTGAAATGGCGGACGATCATCGGCGTGGTCGAGGATGTGCAGGAGCGCGGCTACGATCTGTGGATGAAGCCGGGGTTCTATATTCCGACGACGCAGGAGGTGTACCCCCCGTCGGATTCGGATTATCTGGCCGTTCGGACGAAGGGCGATCCCTTGGCGCCGGTGGCGGCGATCCGGCGGATCGTGGCGTCGATCGATCCCGATGTGCCGGTGGCGAACGTCGAGACGATGGACGACATCATCGATCGCAACGTGGTTGATCGGAGGCAGCAGATGATGCTGCTGGGTGCGTTCGCGGCGCTGGCGCTGGCGCTCGCGTCGATTGGATTATATGGTGTGTTGTCGTACGGTGTGACGCAGAGGGCTCGCGAGATCGGATTGCGGATGGCGCTCGGCGCAAGCGGATCGAGCGTGGTTGCGATGGTAGTGCGTCACGGACTGGCGCTGACGGGGATCGGGATTGTAATCGGGCTGGCGGGATCGTGGGCGGCCACGCGCTCGCTCAAGAATTTGCTCTATGGCGTGACGGCGACCGATCCGGCGACGTTCGCCGAGGTCGTGGCGCTGTTGACGCTGATCGCCTTCGTGGCCTGCTGGATCCCGGCGCGCCGAGCATCGAAAGTCGATCCGATCAAAGTATTACGCGAGGAGTAGGCCGGGGGCTCTTGTCGTCGACGGTTTCGGCAATATCCATCGCGGCACATCGAAGGCCATCTTCCCAATATGGGTGCTTCGGGCGAATCACGCGCGATCCGGAAACCGGGCGCGGAGGATCGCCTTGACAGGTGAGGCGTCACCCCAGATCTGCCCCGTACCATACCAGGGCTTCGGGCCGGAATCGAGAGTGACACTCAACCGGCGCCCAGCCGCTCTTGAGGACTTAGAATAGAGCAGGAATGGCTGCTGGCGATGCTCAAAGAACGTGGTTCCCGGAGATGCTGGAGGTTCTCAGGACTCGATGGCACGCCGGTTTGTCGTTCGCCGATCTGATCGAACTGCGCCAGGAGTTGGGAGCCATGTTGCACCGGATTCGGTCTGAACGGCACATCCTTGCCCCCGTTATCCGGTGCCCACAGTGCGGCCATGTCGGGGAAGCCGCCGAACCCCATGTCACGTTGCGGGCCATGATTCTCTCACTTGGCCGATTCGGCATCGCGCCGACTGAGGACGCGAAGGAACTCGACAAAGGCTGGGCTGCGTACCGAAAACAAAACGGGCTGGACTCCTACGGTGGACCGGCGGAGTCAACGCGAGCGGGTGGGCTGCCGTGCGCTCATCCAGACATACCCGGCTGATCCTCTCGGCGACAGGCCCCGTACTGTCATGTATCGCCATCGGAAGAGTGCTCTCGAGGCACGTCGGCGCAAACCACAAAGCAGCGAAGTGTTTCCCGTGACCGGCGTATCACGCTTCTGCATCCCCAGCGTGGGCGATGGCGGCACGTCCGGGAGCCAAGCCGACTTCCGGGTACTAATCCGGCCGCCTCTCCTCGACCACAGGCGAGACTCCTGGTGGGAAGGGCTTTCCTCAGCAGCTATCTCCCGGCTCTCTCTAACGCCGGGCCGAGATAGTTTTTGCGTGCCTTGGCTGAGCGGCCATTAGCGGTTCAAACCTCGTCCACTGCCGTTCCGTGACCTGTTGGCGATGAGATCAAACCACACTGAATCGATGCCTATCTCACGGGCACCGCGGCCCGGCTCTTAGGAATCTGTCTCGCTGGGGGATGTGTGGAGGAAGCTACCGCAACGGGTTGTGAATAGCGGCCAGATACCAACTGCTGGGCGATTCCTAGTTGCCGGGGGACAAATTGAACGAAGGTGGTCTCAGGCGATTTTGCCATCATGCTTCCTCCTCTCAATGGTTCGAATGGCAAGCCCCACACCTAGCATGGTGATCAGGATGGCCGTCAGGGACACTCCCAGACCGATCCTGCGGTATCTTCGTTCGTCCAGCGCACTCACACCGGCGTGGAACGTCTCAGCAGTAATCGCCAGGCCTTCCTGGACCGGCTTCTGAACCGCCGCCGGTTGAAATGCGTGTATCGCGACGGCCGCCTTTACGAGCGCTTCCTTCGCCCCGCGCTGACGCAGCAATGCTTCGGATACCTCCATTCCCGACTGCTGCGCAAGCGCCAAAACCTGGTCGGATTTCTGGATAGCCTTGTCGAGACGCGCCATCTGCTGGGCCATTTCAGCCGCAGCCTTCCCGCCGGCCGAGTCGCTATCATGGCACTGCCTGCACACCGCATTCGGACCCGCCAGCATTCCGAGTGACGGCTGTTTGATTTCATGATTGCCATGGCACACGACGCATCCCGCAGCACCCATGCTGGCGAACACAGGCGCGTGTGGGCTCCCCTTATATAGGTCTTCCATCATCACGTGGCATGTGCCGCAAACCGCGGCCACTGACGCGACGTCCGGCGGTTGTGCACCATGGTTGCCGTGGCAGGATGCACAACTCGGCGCGGACAGGTCGCCTCGCTGGGCCAGCGCCTCCCAATGCACGCTCTTTCGATAGCCTGCAAACTGATCTGTGGGCAGCTTGTACTTTGCCATGTGGCTGGCGTCGGCGTGACAGCGCGCGCAAGTCTCCGGCAGCCGGAGCGGATGAACCGGCGAGAGCGGATCCTTGGTCTCGCGGATATCGTGTACGCTATGGCAGTCGATGCAAGTAGCCACGGCCGTGTCACCTGTCGCCAGGCGCTTGCCATGCACGCTGGTCCGGTACTGCGCGAGTTGGTCTACTCGCTGCCGGGGCTTGTATTTCTGCATGAAGGCCGCGTTGCTGTGGCAATCGCCGCACCTCTCGGGTATAGCCGTGCGCGGGATCCTGCCCATGAAGCCGTGCGCCCGGCTCATGGACTGTTCCGGATCAGATGCCGTCCGGTCTCCTCCGTGGCAATCCGCGCAACTGAATCCAAAGCGCGAGTGGACGTCGTTCGAGAACGCTTTGGCGGGCGCCTGCAGATTGCCATCGAGCACGGAATGACATTCCACGCACGTGTCGGCGGCGGAGAGGGAAATGGCAAAGCACAGCACCACCAAAGCGCGCTTCATCTCCAGTACCCCAAAGCGGAAAAGGTGGTCAAGTACGCCAGCAGCAGCACACCCGCCCCTGTCACCCATCGTGTCCGCTCTTCGCCCTTTTGATCCACGACCCAGAACGGAAGAGCCACCCACCAGAGGGCCAGTAACGCGAACCCCAGCAGCCCGACCAATTCACCTTCAAACAGCCATACGTGGCTGGGGATCAGCTTCAGCGTGTAGAACGGCGCCAGGAAATACCATTCTGGACGGATGCCCGCCGGCGCCGGCGCAAAGGGGTCCGCCTTGATGCCCAGCTCCCACGGAAACAGCGCCGCCAGCGAGCCTAGCACACCCAGCGCGGCATACCAGGCCATCAACTCCCGCAAAAAGAAGTTCGGGAAAAATGGCATCTGCGGTAGCGGCATGTGTTTGCGGGCATAGTGTTCTTCAGCCCACCTCGGCGTGCTGATGCCATGCTTTTGGACCAATACCAGATGGACTAGCAGTAGCAGGGTTGTCAGGCCAGGTAGGACCGCGACATGAAAACCGAAGAATCGGGTTAGTGTCGCGCCTCCAACGTCGTTGCCTCCCCGGAGGAAGCGGGCGAGCGGATGCCCCATCACGGGCACGGCCGCCGCCATGTCAGTCCCCACCTTTGTGGCAAAGTAAGACACCGTGTTCCAAGGCAGCAGATACCCACTGAAACCGAAACCCAGTGCCAGACCTAGCAACGCGATCCCACTTAGCCAGGTCAGCTCGCGAGGCCGCCGAAACGCGCGCAGGAAAACCACGCTGAACATGTGGATGAACGCCGCAAGGATCATCAGGTTGGCCGACCAACTATGAATCGAGCGTACCAGCCAGCCGAACTGTACTCGCGTCATGATGAACTGCACACTCTCATACGCCTCTCCTGGTGACGGCCGGTAGTAAAGCAAGAGCAGTGTGCCTGTAAGCACTTGAATGATGAAGAGGAAAAGAGTGATCCCGCCAAAGTAGTACCACATGGTTCCGGCATGCACCGGAACGGTCTTGTGCGCGAGAAATTCTCGCATTGACGCGAGTCCCAGCCTCTCTTCAAACCATGCCAATGTTCTACGTTGTTCCGTCACCGTCACCCCTGCGATGTTGCGCCTTTCAAGCCCTGCGGGAAATCACTACTTCATCGCCCCGAATATGAACGGAGAATTCATTAAGCGGGCGAGGTGGCGGCCCCGATACCACTTGCCCGTTAAGGTTATAAAGGCCGTTATGACAGGCGCACCATATCTGTCTGCTCGATTCCCGGTATTGCACGGTGCAATTCAAGTGTGTACAGACGGCGGAGAAGGCACGCCATTCACCAACGCTGGTGTGGATCAGCAGCACGGGGAGGTTGCCGAACTTTACGATGTTGCCTTGATTCTGCCTGAGATCCTGGACCTTGCCGGCCGAGACCTCATCGACGGAGGCCTCAGGCAGGTCCGGAGGAGACATGAATTTGAATGCCGGATAAAGAAAGGAAATGATGGATGCGGAGAACCCGCAGCCCAGCAACCAGCGCAAGAGACTGCGGCGGGCTTGTTCCATATATGAATGGCCGGAACCCGTGCAAGCCTCGTTCCAAACACAACTGACTGTTTAATAGAGCCGAAAACTGGTGAAGAGCCCTACAGTGTTTTGCGCCCAAATAGCGCCAGATCGCGCAGGTCACTTGTGGAAATTCGCGCAGTTAGCCACGAGAATCGTTACTCACGTCGCAGGCTCTGACACCGCTAGGGCTTGGCGCAAAACGTGCTAGGCCATGGTCACCTTTAAGCAATTTTCGAGGCCGCTCAAGGAGGACGCCATGTCGGCCCCATCCCTTACGCCGAATTCCAAATCACTACAGGATCTCAGCGAGTTGACGCGGCAGGTGCGGGACCTGCAACAACGCGTTCTGACCCTCGAACAGCATCGCAGGGAAAGCGCGGCCGGTACCGTCGAGGCTGAGGCTGCGGTTCTGGCAGCGGCTCGCATTTCCGAAGCAGCCCCTGGATTGCGGGTGACATCAAGTGTCTTGCCAGCGCTCGGCAGAGCCCTTCTTGCCATGGCGGGCGCCTATCTTCTTCGGGCTCTCACCGAGTTCGGGGCGATGCCTCCCACCGTGGGCGTAGCTATCGGCCTTCTATACGCGGTGGTGTGGCTGTTGATCGCAGCACGACAACCGGCCGAACAGGAACTTCCGACTGTCGTGACGAGTGGTACCTCGATGTTCATCATGGGTTCAGTGATCTGGGAAGCGTTGGAACGTCTAAGGGTTATGCCTGCCTGGGGCGGCGCCGCGGTACTTGTGGGCTTCGCTGGCCTCGCGCTGGGCGTCTCCTGGCGGAGGCGTCAAGTCCTCATTTCCAGAATCGCATGCGTGTCCTCAACGCTAATTGCCGCCGCACTCCTGCTTGCAACCCGCGATCTCCTCCCGTTCACTTTGGCCTTGCTGGCCATCGCCGCCGTGCTGGAATTTGCGGCCTGGCGCGATCACCCGACCGGCTCTCGATGGTTCACCGCGCTTACCGCCGATGCTGCCGTCATCGTATTTTCCTGGCTGATGGCGCGAGAAAACGGTCTTCCCGAGGGATACGTTCCGACATCGTCACGGGCCGTGCTTGCCGCGCAACTGCTACTGATCCTGATCTACGTCGCCACGGCCGTTACTCAATCGGTGGTCAGGCGACGGACCCTTACTTTCTTTGAGATAGCTCAAACAGCGTCTGCTCTTCTTATTGGCATTGGAGGCGTGGTGTGGGTTTTCAAAAGCAATGGCGGCGCCATGCTGGCACTGGGGATCTCCGGACTGATTGGCGGCCTGGCCTGCTACTTGATCTCCTTCCTGCGTTTTGACCGGAGCGACAAGTGGAACTTCCGCGCCTGGGCGACTTTCGGGCTATCTCTGGTACTGGCTGGCACCTTCCTGCCCTTTTCCGACGCTGGATTCTGGGCCCTGTGGTGCGGATGTGCCGTCGTATGTTGTTGGGCTGCTATGGGTGCCCGGCGGCCCACCCTGGGTCTGCATGGCGCTATCTATCTGACGCTGGGCGCCGCGGTTTCGGGTGCCGCGGGTCAAGCATTGTCGATTTTGTTTGGCGGTGGCAGAGCTCCATTTCAATGGCTTGTTGCCGTGGGTGTCCTAGCCGCTGCCATGGCATCGTTGGCGGCGATTGCAGGGAGCTGGCCGGGCGAAGGGTCCCTTTGGCGCAAACAGGTGTCGCTGCTCGCGATTTCGGCGAATATCACTTGGATTCTGTCAGGGATCGCTTGCCACACGCTCATCCTGATCTGGATGGGAGTGGCGAAGGGCTGGGCCGAGCGCATCCCCGCGGACACTCTCGGAACCGTGGTGCTTATGATCTTCTCGGTGGCACTTGCTTGGGCCAGCGCGCATTGGTCGAAAAGGGAACTCGCCTGGCTGGTGTATGGATTCATGGGTCTTGGCGCTTGGAAACTGGCGACGCGAGATTTTGTCAACGAGCGGAGTCTGGCCTTAGTAATCTCGCTTGTTTTCTACGGTGGTGCGCTGCTGCTCCTTCCGAGAATGTTGCGTAAAGCGAGCCAACTCACGGCCCCTGACTCTGTGAGCAGCCCGAGCGCAATTTAGCGTGACTATCACAATGCTGAGGAGGCTGACCGCATCAATATCAAGCCGGCGTGGCTCGGGTGGCGGCGGGAAGCCATAGCGGTTCAGGGCCTCCGCCGGCCGTCGATCACTGTTGATAAATCCCCATCGCACTCGCCAAACGTTTCGGAAGCCGGGGATGCGAACGGCGGTTGAACGGAAGGGCTGTTGTCAATTATCGGTCAACACTGCCCGACCAGGAAGGTCGTATCCTGTTCCGGCAGGCGCCGGCAAACCAACCGAAGAGCAACCTGGGCGCTTTCGATTAGGGGTGTAAGAAATTTCTGATTCCAGCGACTACCTTAAGTGTGGGAGAAAAATAATCCATCCCGGCTGAACAAGAGAATCAGGATGCCCTATACGGTGACGCGGTGGAGAAATTCGGATCTTCCCTCGAGCGGCTCGCGAGGGCCTACGAAGCTGACCCGGAAAAGCGCTACGACCTGAGGCAGGATATTCATTTCCAGTTGTGGCGGAGTTTTCAGCAGTACGATGGCCGTTGTTCCCTCCGGACGTGGGTTTTACCGCGTTGCCCACCATGTGGCCGCCTCGCACGTCATCCGTGAGCCCCGCATCTTTTCGAGTCTTGTAACGCTGGAAGAGATCGAAACCTCCCCGGACAAAACAGAGGGGCAGGAGGCCGCCAACAAGCGCATAAATCTGGATCGGCTCTCGGCGCTGATTCGACGGCTCAAACCGCTCGATCGCCAGGTCATCGTCTGTTATCTGGAGGATATGGACGCGGCGTCCATAGGAGAAATCACCGGTTTGTCACCAGGGAACGTCGCCATAAGGATTCATCGAATTAAAAACCTGCTGGCGAAACAGTTCCATGAAGGAAAAGATTATGCGTAACGAGTTGCCGGGCAACGATGCAAAAGCAATCTGGCAAAACCAGCCAACGAGGACGCCACGATGACATCAGAACTGGTTCGATCTAAGGCGCGGGAACTTCACGCAAAGACGCGCAGGCAGCTGCTGGGGACGCTGGCTGGGCCGCTCGCGACCGCCTTCTTCTACGGTTTCGGGATAAGAGAATTCCCACGACTGCAACGCCTGCTGCACCCGCTATTGCCTTCGCACTCAACTGGAGTGTTGTGGGGCCGTACTTCCTTAACCGGGGAATGTGGTCTACCACGGTAATGCCGGGAGATGCGGGGCTCAGCACTGGTCTGGAGTTTTGCCGGCGAGAGATCGAGCGGCGACATTGCCTCCTGCGCCGGGTTCTGCTGTGGTCGTTCGGGCCGGTGCTGCTAGCCACCGGAGCGTTCGTCCTGGCGCTGGCGATGATTGGGACCAAGAGACCGGGGACTATTCCCGAATGGGCTTCCCTTCCTGGCTATGGTCGTCGCCTGGATATTCGGATACTTCGTCATGAGAGTGCGGGAACAGCGTGAGCTCAAGCGCGAGATCGACGAGTTGAACGATCTGGAGAGCGACAACAGCCGGTAGGGCCGCTCGGTTTACTGTCACACCTGCGAGGAAGGAGATAAAGTTATGAGACGACTGACGATTGCCGCACGCGAATCACTTCGTTTTCATGTCGAATGAGGACGATGTGCTGCGCGAGATGAATTTCTTTCTCGGCAACCTCCCTTAGCAAGACGCGCGCTGCGTCGTGTCAGGCAAATGACCTGAGGACCGGGATCGTCACACCAATGGAAACCTCCAACTTTAGGCTGAGAGTAACGCCGTAGCATTTACCGACGTCTCGGGGCGTGTCGTCGTTTTAAACCGGCCAATGTTGAAACGAGGTCGTGCGGGCAATAGGCAGAACGCGATATTCTTTTTTCGTTCGGAACTGACTTTACCTGGAGGGTGAAGGCCAGCCACCAGATCGAGACTTGGCAGCGACGGTCAGGGCCGGCCTTCACACCAGCCGTGATTCTCTTTATCGCACTGCCTGAGCCAGAAAACAAGACCGACCCGGGGTGACCGAGATCCCGCTGGAACTGCTCCCCCGGCTGTGCCCGGTTTGCGGCGAGCGGACCATCATCGGTCACGGACAGCGCCTCAAAAATGCGCACGACGAACGGCACCAGCGGATCTGGATTCGCCGGGGCCGTTGTCGCCCATGCCACAAGACATTTACGGTGTTGCCCGACTGGTCGCCGCCGTCCGGGCACTACACCCTCCACTGCCGGCATCAAGCGTGGGAGCTGTTGCACCAAACGGATGGCACCTGGGAGCGATCCATCCCCGACGTCGCAGACGCGTCGCGATCGCCAGACCCATCTACGGTGAGACGGTGGGCGGGACGCTTGCTGCATCTGGGAACCCTGCTGGCAGCCCAGCTCTGGCAGGCCGCCGGCTGGAGCCTTTCGATCTCACCCACCATCCTTGCCTGGGATTGGACCGCGATCCGCCGTATTCTGCTGTTGGAGGCGAGCAGTCCGTGAGCCGGAAAGAACTCGATGAACTCAAACAGCAGATTCCCTTGCGGGACTACCTGGAAGCACACGATTGGCGGCCGATGCGGCGGCTCAGCCGCGGCCGATGGATGGGGTTGTGCCCGCTTCACGCCGATCGCCAGCCCAGCCTCCTGATGGATCCCGGCAAGAACTTGTTCTACTGCTACGGCTGTGGCCGCGGCGGCGATGTGATCCGCTTTGCAGAGCTCTACCATCAGGTGCGGTTTCCGCAAGCCTTGGCCTTGCTGCACCAATGGCGTGGTGGAACACCCTTGCTGCACGAAGTCGCGAGTTTCTATCGCATGCAGTTACACCGTCACGCCGAGGCGATTGCTTATCTGCACCACCGAGGACTCCGCTCGCCGGAACTGATCGAGCACATGCGCATCGGTTACGCGCCTGGCGGATGCCTGCGCGGTTGGCTGACACGGTTGGGTTATACGCTCCCCCATCTGCATCAAGCCGGTCTGGTCTCCGCCGTGGGATACGACACCTACATGCATCGCATCGTTTTCCCGCTGGAAGGCAACCTCTATGGCCGCAGTCTGTCAGCCACGGCGCCGCCGCACCGGTTTTTGCCAGGGGCCAAGGGTGGGCTGTATTTGTGGGAGCCAGTCCGGCAATCTCCAGAAGTGATTCTCGTCGAGGGTCTGTTCGACTACGCCGCGCTGTGGCAGGCCGGTTTTCACAACGTCACCTGTGGGATGGGAAACCATCTCAATGCACACCAGTTTCGGCAACTGTGCGACGGCCGCGCGCGAACCGTCTATGTCACCTTTGATGCCGACTGCAATGGCAGCGGCCAGCAGGCGGCCCAAGTGCTGGTAGGCCGACTCAGGGAAGAAGGATTGAACGCTTGCCGAGTTTCCTTGCCCGAAGGGTACGACCCGAACAGCTTCTTCGTCCAAGGCGGCGATGCCCGCCAGTTCCAATCGCTGCTGGAGGCTGCCCGGCCATGACGTTTCGTGTGGTCCACCAGCCCTCCAACAATCAGACACGATGCCCTTATCGCGTCATCGTGCAGGCCACCGGACGTGAGATTGACTGGATCAATCAGTATCTCGATTACGAGACTCTGCGCCGCCTGGCAGATAATACTCTGAAAAGTTATGCGCACGAGTTGTTGCACTTTCTCCGTTGGTGGGAGAGTGTTCATCACACCGACGCGATCCACAAAGATGCACTCACCGAATCGACACTGCTGGACTATGTGCGATCCAGTCCAGTCAACAACGCGAGCTCACCGGCGGTACCATCAACCAGCGCGTAGCCATTGTCGATCGCGCCTTGCGCATCGTATTCCCGGACGCTCCGGGGCAGATTGCTCCTGGGTTCCAGCAGACTTACTGGCAGCGTGCACCGATGGGCATCGGCAGGCCGCGGCTGGCATTGAGCCGGTTGCGGGTAAGGACCCCCAAACGAACCATCGTACCGCTGTCGGTAGACGAAGTGGCACGGTTTTGGTCCAGTTTTCGTACCTCACGCGATCTGGCCATCGTGGGTTTGATGCTGCTGCAGGGACTCCGGTCCCAAGAGGTCCTGGATCTGAATCGGGACGATCTGTTGTTGCCGGAAGCGCAGATCCGCGTGCGCGGCAAGGGCAACAAGACCCGCTTCCTGCCGTTAGCTCCGGAAGCGGCTCAGTTGCTAGATCACTATCTGCGCTTGGAGAGGCCGCCTACCGCGACGAATCCTTTGTTTGTTTCTCTCAAGGGTCCCGCGCGCGGCGCCCGGATGACACCCGCGGGTTTACGCTCACTGTTTCGCTATCATCGTCGGACCACCGGCGTCCACATTGCCAACCCGCACCGTTTTAGACACACCTTCGCCTCAGATATGGTGCGCGCCGGCGTGAGCCTGCCCGCCCTCATGCAGTTGATGGGACATGCGCAAATCCAGACCACGCTGGTCTACATGCAGGTCACGCCTCTGGAAGTCTATCAGCAATATGCGCGAGCGGTCGCCCAGCTCATCAGGCCTGTACCGGTGACCCCGCCGTGAAACTCTCTCGCCATGTTCCTGTGGACCATCCACTGGCTCTCCAGTTCCAGCGAGCCGTCGAGTCCCTCACTGCCGCCCAAGTGTGGGATTCAGCTCGTCAATACCGTGGCACCGCGCGCGACTTCCTGATTTATCTTGGTGAAAACCATCCTGATGTTACTTCGTTAAATCAGTTGCGCCGCGACCCGCACATCCTCGGCTGGTTCACCCACCTGCGCTCATTGGCGCCGGCGGTCTACATCTCTCGACTCATGCGCCTGCGGTGCATCCTGGAGGAACTTGCCTGGACCGCACAGCTTCCCGATCTGGCCCATTTGATCCGTCGCGAGGATTCTCCGCGGCCTCCGCAACGTCTTGCTCGGGCCTTGACGGTGCCGCAGGATCAATCCATCCAAATGGAGTTGCTCCGCCGCAACGATCTGGCGGCCAACATCTTTTTGCTGCTGCGCCACACCGGTATGCGCATCGGTGAATGTGTCGACCTTTCCTGGGATTGCCTGCGCAACGTCGCTCCGGATCGTTGGGCAATTCACGTGCCCCTCGGCAAGTTGAAAACGGAACGCATGGTGCCGGTAGACTCGTTTGTCTGTGAGCTCGTGCAACGCCTACGCTTCTTCCGCTCTTTCGACCCCCTGCCTCCCGACGGCCACCTGCTCGCCCGACCCCACGGCAAGACCGCCTTGATCCGCCAGTTGCGCTACTACCTGCACGAAGTCCGTGCGGCGGCCGGCATTACCACCCGCATCGTTCCGCACCAGCTCAGACACACCTACGCAAGTGAAATGATTCGTTCGGGCCTCACCGTACCCGCGCTCATGAAATGTCTCGGTCACAAGGATCCAGGGATGACGATGCGGTACGTCTACGTTGCCGGGAACGACCTCCAGCGCGAGTTCCATCTGGCCCGCTCGCAACCTCGACATCTGGCCCCACAACCGAAAGCGCCAACGCTCTCGCCCCGCGCCGGCTTAGATGGCATTGTGGACTCGTTGCTCTTTGCTCAACACGCAATCGAAATGTTCCGTCGATCTATGCCGGAGGGCCCTTCGAGAAACTGCCTCGACCGGCTCTCCAATCGGTTGACCAAGATCCTCTCGGAAGCCCGCAAACTCAGCCCGCCCGAATAACGGGCAGAGATTGGCCGGATAAGTCGCCGACTCGGACTCTGGGAGAGCTGTTTTCTTGAGGCTCCATAGGGCCTGCCCGCAGGGCAGGAAACGTCAAGTGCACAGGAGTGATGACCGCTTGTTTACGCCGGCCGACAGGCGGTATGATAGCGGTATGACCACTGCGAAGATTGCCATCAGCTTGCCGAAGCATCAACTCGCCAGAGTCCACCGGGAAGTCCGTGCCGGAAGAGCGGATTCGGTTTCCGGCTATATCGCCCGGGTGCTTGCAGAGCAGGAGAAGCGCGACTCCCTTCGGGCACTTCTTCGCGATCTGATCAAGCAACATGGAAAGCCAGGGACGGAGGACATCGAATGGGCAGAACGCATGCTGCCGCCGCGCCAACGGGAATAACCCTGGACACCGGTGCTTTGATCGCCTTGGATCGTGGCGACAAGCGGCTGATCGCCTTGCTGGAACGGGCCTTGGCGCAACACCTCACGTTCCGAGTACCTTCCGGTGTTGTGGGGCAAGCCTGGCGGGACGGCCGTGTTCAGGTCACACTGGCGCGTTTTTTGCGGATCGACGAGGTCGAGATCATCCCTCTCGATGAACAGCTCGCACGCGCCTGTGGAGAACTGTGCGGCGCCACCAATACCTCCGATATCATTGACGCCTCGGTCGTGATTTTAGCCAGGGGGCGAGGAGACCGCATCCTCACAAGCGATCCGCAAGATCTCCGGCGACTGGATCCGACCTGCCCGATCATCCCGATCTGAACTTGCGTCACTATGAGAAAACCCTTCGGGTCCGCTGCTTCCGCCGCCTCGAACTCGCGCTCTACCACTCACTTGGCAAACTGCCCGAGCCCGAATCAACCCACGAGTTTTTCTGACGAACAAGAAGAAAAGGAGAAGAGCTCCTGACGGAGCCCTTCTCCCAAAGGATCCAGATTTCCTGCGCTTATGCCGCTAAAACGCCGCGCATTGACCCCCTAACTTCTGCGCGGTGTCTCCGCCGCCGCTGATCTTATGGTTAAGCGAGCACGCCACGCTCTTGGTGACCGTATTGTCGAAGAAGCTGACGGCGCTGGTGTTACTCAGGATTTGCACGCTGCCCCCAATGGTATTACCGAAGCAGGTATTCTGCGGCGAACCGATCAAAATTGGGATGGCATTCGAGGAGACCAGCACATTCCCGTTCACATTTGTCTCGCACATCCGGCTGGCCGCCGATCCCGAAGCCACACTTTCAATCGTCAGAGTTCCTCCGATCGTGCTTCCGGGGCCGATCGAGAAACCCGAGGAACCCTGGATCGAGATACCGCCTGTCACGGTGGCATTGGTCAGAGCCAGATGTCCGCCGTTCACCGTAATCTTTCCGGTCACGCCGCCGGCGTAGAACGCGCAGTTCTGGCCGGACGTGACCGTGATGGCGCCTTTGAACGTACCGTTGTAATTGCCATTGCACTTCGTGCCGGAGGCCGGCGCGGCCCCGGTGATCTTGACGATTTTGAGCGTCAGCGTCTGCTGCGCCGTCGTGCCCACAGCGTTCGTCGCGGTGATTTGTGCCGTGTGGGTTCCGACATCGGCTGCCGACGGAGTTCCCTGGATAGTCAAGGTTCCCGTCGCGAATCCGGACGCATTGAGGTTACTGAAGCTCAGGTCGGAGGGCAGACCAGTTATGGTGAAGTACATGCCGTCTCCCTGCGAGGGATCCGTAGGAGGCGCCGGGTTGCCCGGAACCGCGTGGCTCGACGCGCTCGGGAAACCCGTGGTAGTCACGGCAAACATGCCTGGCGTTCCCACAAACATGGTGGCCGAGTTCGCGCTGCTGATCTGCGGCGCTTCGTACACATCTACCGTTAGGGCTTCGGTAGCCGATCCCGCGGCACCGGCGTTGGCGGTAACGCTGAGGTCATACTGCCCCCCGGTTCCAACCGCGGGTGTTCCGCTGATGGTCCCGGTATTCCCGGCCGTAAATGAGAGACCTTGGGGCGGCGTGCCGTTGAGGCTGATCGTCCCCTGGGTGGCTTCGACCCCGAACGAGCTGTTGGTTCCGACTGTGAAGGCGGCGTTATTCCCGTTGGTGAAGACGGGTGGGGTTACCACGGTGATGGGATAATTAGCTCCGCCACCCGCGGAGCCCACGGCGAACGCCGAAACGCCGACATAGAAGGTTCCGCTAGTCCCCACCGGCGGATTGCCGAACAGTTGCGCGGTTCCGTTGCCGTTATCTGCAAGGTTTATCCAGCTTGGCGGAGTCGGGTTGGATGTATCGAGTTCCCAAAAGGCAATCCCGGTGGGTGCGGTGGCCGAAAGCTGGACCGTGTTGGAAATGCCGGCGATGAAAGTCGCGCCGACAGTGCAGTTGCCAATCAGCGGGCAGCCCGTGATGACCGCCGGTGCGGCCGGCGCGACATTAATGGTGAACTGCTGCTCGACGGAGCCTGAGTTGTTGGATGCGATGATACCGCAGTTGCCGCCGTTGGGGTTGATGCAGGAGTTCGGGCCGCTCAAGGGCGACGTCCAGGTCCCGCTGATGGTGGCCGTGCCGTTGTGGTTATCCGTAAACGTCAGTCCGCCCAGGTTTAGCTCCCTGTCGATGGAAAGACTGGGGGTAGGCTGTCCGGTTGTCACCACGGTGAACGGTGTGATGGGCATACCTGCGCCAACATTGATCGAATTCGGAGATACGATCGCCAGTGTCTCGGTTACGTTGATCGAGAAAGTCTGCTGCACGCTGCCGGAGCTGGACGACGCGGTGAGAACCAGTGTGAAGTTCCCCTGGGCGAAGGGATTCCCGTCAAATTGCAGTTGGAAGGTCCCGCTCCCGCCAGTCATTTTAAAGTCGGATGGCAGGTTGCCGCTCGTGAAACTAATGTTGGGCGTAGGATTACCTACCGCTGTGATGGTTTGCGTCGATAAAATGTCCGGCGCAAAAGAGAATGTTGTCGGCCCCGTAAAGACCGGCACTGTCAAGACCGAAAGCGAAACCTGCTGGAGGTTTCCATTTCCGTCCTTTAGCGGGATGGTGCTGGACACGTAGCTCGAACACGTCGCCGGGTTTGGGTTGGGGGTAACACCGGTAGACAGGTTGGCGGGACAGGGAACATCCGTCGAGTTGGGCGATGCTTTTGTGCTGACGAAGGTGTTGCCGACCCGCGAGGCCGTCCAATCCACTCCGGAGCCGTCGACATAGTAAAACGATCCGATCAGGCTGTCGGGCTGTGGGCAGGTCTCGCCGCCGGTCCCGTTGGCACAAGTCTGGACAAACCATCCGCCCGAGGTTTGCGCCGTCCAGATGTTTCCGACCCAGTCCTGATACGTGAGCGTGTCGGAGATCGTACCGCTGATGTTGAAGGCGTAATCGGTTGCAGGCTGATGGACGGGGAGCGTGGCGGTACTGGCCTGCTCGGGAGTAGTCTGAGAATCGAGCGTCATTTCCAGCTTGTAGTACCCAGTGCCGCTAGTGTCGATAGCCATGGCCTGCAAATCCGGCGGGTTTTTGGCGTTGTTCAAACCGTTGGTCAGGTCGGTATTGATCGTATTGATCTGTTGGATGTTGTCAAACAGCTCGATGCCCGCAGTAATGCCGATCGCCACGGCCGCCAGAACGATTAAAACGGGCGCGGCAATCACCACGGCGGCGCCGCCCACGACTGATGCCGTTGCGCCGCTCACTATCGTCGCTATGCCAGCCTCAGATGCGAGGCCGACGCCCGTGGACCCGGCGACGACGAATGCGTCCACTGCAACGCTGACGGCGGTGAACACAGGGGCGCTCACGGCTGCCGCTGCGGCCGTTACCACGGCCGACGCCGCGCTGCTGATTCCAACCACCTCCCCTACATTTAAACTCGTGTTAGTCACTAGCGAGCCGAAATATGTAAGCGTGGATGACAGAGCCCCGTAAGACGTTTTTAGGCCGTAGGCGGTGAAATAGTCTTCAGACGGGACCTTCGCGCCAATTACCTCGTTCTCGTTCTGAAAACAATAAGGACTCCCGTCGTAAGACAGGTTGTAGGCAGTGGCGATCGCGGAATCGAGCGCGAACGTACAAGGGTCCGCCTCCCAGGTCTGGAATTGATTGATGGCGTTGGTGTACAGGTTCGTTTCGTTGGTTTGGACCAGTGCCTGCAACCAGTTGAAGAGGTTCTGCTGATGCGTGGACCGGCAATTCGGAGGACCGCAAGTGGCCGTTGCCGGCGCCGTCTGGATAATCCCCAAAAGGCTCGACAGCATGACCCCGCGGACCGCGGTCCGCAGGTCCGTTCGGCCAGCGCTATAGATCAACTGGGTGTCGGTCTGCGGCAGGTTGTGCAGGGCGAGATACGCGCTCACCGAATCGCTCTCGAACTGGACGAGATCGGTGTAGTACACGACGCCGTTTACGCAGTAGCTTTGGATGATGCTGTTGGTGGTGGATGTGCAGCCCTGGATGCCTTGTGCCTGCGCCGTGAACGGCCGCGCACTGCTGCCGCCGCTCTCCATCCAGGTAAGGGCAGGCAGCAGCAGAATGGACATCAGTACGGCGAGGGGCTTGTGAATTAGCGACCGCCTCAGGCTGACCACGGTCAGCCAGGGCATGATTCTTTTGTGACGCGCGTATTGCGTTTGCATATCGATCGTTGGCATGACAGCTTCCTTTCTAGGGACTAATGGGCGATCAGGCAGGCGAAACGGGCCACGCGCAATGCAATAATTTCACAAAAATCTTGCATCACTGACCAGGACAAGACCTGAACCGCCCAGCCGGAAATTGCCGAGGGCGCGTTGGGCCGCACTTGTACTTAGGCGCTCTGTCGCGCTTTCAGCGCGTCCAGACGGGCCTTTCACGCATTTCGCGACGTGATCGAAACGGATCAGGTGCGGCCTAAAACCACGGGTTCAGAAAGGTCATCTTCTGCGTCTGCGTGCCTAGCCGAGAGTAATTGCCGAGGGCGCGTTAGGCCGCACTTGGAGCGACCGCCCCCGCCGTATCCGCTCGTCCCGGACGCGGCGACCAGCTCGCTCAAACTCGCGCGGTCGCTCTCTTTCTGCGACACGACGCCTGAATTCTTCAAGCGCCGCGGCGGTCATGTAGATCGGCGTATCGGGGAAACGTTCGCGTAGTGTTTCGATATCTCACCCGCCGGCGAGCGGCTCGGTGCCCTCAACAGCGACCCTCAGCATATTAGAGACGTGGCGGAGGCCTCGCTCAAACGTCTCAAGACCGACCGGATCGATCTATCAGCACCGCGTTGACCAGGACGTGCCGATTGAAGACGTGGCGGGGGCGGTGAAGGAACTGATTAGACAGGGCCAGGTGGAGCATTTCGGACTGTCCGAGGCGAGTGCCATAACAATCCGCCGTGCGCATGCTGTTCAGCCGGTGGGCCGCGATTCAAAGCGAATACTCGCTGTGGACCAAAGATCCGGAAGCGGAAGTGCTGCCGGTCTGCGAGGAACTCGGCATCGGCTTTGTGCTCTGGAGCCCGCTGGGTCAGGGATTCCTCACGGGAAAAATCGACACGACCACGAAGTTTGCCAGCTCGGACAATGAGTTCTTCTCAGTCCGCGCTTTGTTTTTCGTTTTGTAGCCGCGCGGGGTATTTGACGTCAAATTTGACTTGGGACGTGTGCGCAGCGGCTTTGTGGCTGCGACGTAGTCATATCGTGAACTCGGTGGGCCGCTGAGGTCGCGTCCTCCGATCCGGCGCTCTGCATGGGTACCGCAGCCAGCGTGAGGATGCGTGGACCAGGGCACTTTCGGAATGGCGGGGCTTGAGCAAGTGCGGAACATCTTTGAGCATGGGGGCATCGGGCTGGTTCTGATCGGAATGCCAGGCATCGAAAAGCTATCCGCAGTTTTACCCCCGTATCGGTTTCGTCCACGAGTTGCGGCCTCTAGGTAACGCAGAGATTCGCCGACTGTTGGGACAGCGTTGGACGCCTCCCGGTGTGAAGCATGACCGGCGGCAACTTCCGGTTGCTCAATCGTCTGTTGACACAAATCGAGCGAATTCTAGAAATCAACGCGCTGGATGAAGTGACCAAGACGGTCGTGGAAGCCCCCCGCGAGAGCTGGTGATTGGGCAGGTCTAGAGAGTGGCGAACTAGGCTGCAATCACTCAGTTTCCGATATCGCCGTTCAGGGGACGACGGCCACGGCTACGCTGGTGACAGGCTTGAGTAGTTAACCACGCCGGAAGCTCCAAGAGGGAACGAGGAGTGGGGTTATCGAAAACTTGGCGCGGCGCGCCTGGCGCATCGCACAAACGAACGGTTTTGCAACAACTGGGCATCGTGCGGTTTTGCTGGGCTTCTCGCGTTGCAAAAAGGTATTGCATTAGCAAATCGATTTGCGATACCTTTGTGCAATGCTGATCGGCTACGCCAGAGTGTCCACCGACGACCAGGACACGGCCGTCCAGATGGCGGCGCTCAAAGCCGCCGGGTGCGAGCGCATGTATCGTGAGAAAGCCTCCGGCGGACGCTGGGACCGGCCCGCACTTTATCGGTTACTGGATCATCTCCGCAAGGGCGATGTGCTCGTGGTCTGGAAGCTCGACCGGCTGTCGCGCTCGCTCCGGGATGTTCTGAGGATCATGGAAAAGCTGAGGGAGGCCAAAGCCGGATTTCGCAGCTTGACCGAGGCCATCGACACCACCACTTCGGCCGGCCGCATGATGATGCAGATGGTCGGGGCGTTTGCGGAATTCGAGCGGGCCATGCTCAAAGAGCGCACCAAGGCCGGGCTGGATGCTGCTCGGCAGGACGGGCGCATTGGGGGACGCCGGCCAAAGCTATCGCCGCAGCAGCAGGCTGAGATCAAGAAGATGGTCTCGAAGGGCGGCAAGACGGCCGCCGATGCGGCGCGGCTCTTCAAGATCCATCCTGCCACCGTCTCGCGTCTGTTGGCGCGGGCTTACGCCAAATAGCGTGCAAACTTCTAGGCCAGATCTTTTGCAAAGTGACGGGTAATGTCGGGCACTCTTCCCCTACTTTTGGCGGAGCCCCGGCCCCACGCCAAACCCCGAAGTTGAAAAAGTAGGGGACGGATGTGCCGTCAACCGCCCAGGAATCCCTCCACACACTAGTCGAGTATACTTATTCGTTGCCTCTTCCTTACGCCGTCACCCGACAGGAGAGTTCCGAGGTGCCGGAGACCTGCGTCTGGCGCCGGCCCGCTGCTGGCGAGCGCCCCATTGCGCGCTGGCCCATGAAACCGTGTACGTCAGGTTCAACGGCAGAGTCCACCATATCTGGACAGGCGACCGCCACATCCGTTTGGCCACACTGGGGAGAGAATAGAATCGCCGATTCGCATATCGAAACCCGGCCAGGACCTCGTCTACGCTCATTTGCTTCGGCTGAAATACCACGTCCGTGCGTCCGTTGTACTTCCGCCAGTCTCGCGTCAATATGCGTCCCTGAGCGTCCATTCTTTGAAAGAGCGGCGTGCCTGGATATGGCGTCAGGATATTGAACGTCGCGTTCTGAACACCCGCCTCCTCCAGAAAATCAAGAGTATCCTTGAAGATCGCCGGAGTGTCGTTGTCAAAACCAAAGACAATCCCGGCTTGAACCGCAATCCCATGGGCATGGACGCGTTGGACGACGCGGGCATAATCTTCCACTCGGTTGAAGCCTTTGCGAACCTCCTTGATGCTCGACTGGGAGATCGACTCCAGGCCCAGGAACAACTGCTTACATCCACTTCTGGCTGCCGCGTCCAGAAGTTCGTCATCTTGGGCCGCTTGGATAGTGGCCTGGCTGCTCCACCACTTGTGATAAGGCGCGATGGCGCCAAACAACTGTTTTGCATATTCCCTATCCGCGGCGATGTTGTCGTCCCAGAAGATAATTCTCTTCCCGTGGAAAGAACCGTATTCCGCGGCAACTTCGGAGATGGGCCGCTTACGCAACCCGTACTGGTACATCACGACAATCGCGCAGAAATCGCAGCGGTTTGGGCATCCCCTGGTGGCAAATAGGACGCCGCTCGTGAAGTCGTTCCGGTGAAAGAGCGTTTTGCGCGCCATGGGGATACCCTCCAGAGACGTCGGGCCGGCTTGCCGGTACACGCGACGATAGGTCCCCGTTACAAAACCATTCAAAAACTCCTCCCAAAGGCCTTCGGCTTCTCCCACAAAGATCACGTCAGCGTGCCGGCCGGCCTCCTCCGGCAGCAACGTCACATGCGGGCCGCCCATAACCACGCATGCTCCTCGCGACCTGAACCGTGCCGCAAGGTTGTAGGCGTGATAAGCACTCGGCGTGTGAAAAGTAATGCCAACGACATCGGGTTGATCCGTCCAGTCGATGTCCTCGGCTTCTTCATCGACGTGAGTTACGTGCCAGGCGGAAGGAACCCTGGCGGCCAAATACGGCATGGTAATCTGCTGGAAGTTAAGGAACCTGGACCTTCGCGCTCTGCGAATTTCGTCCGAGGATGCGGTAATCAGGAGGAGTTTCGGCATTCGCGTCTGGAACTCGCCAGGTCGGTGTGGGCGCAACGAGCCCTCATCACCGATATGCCTAGCTTAGCTCGCGTCCCAACGCCGCATCTTTCTTCCGGCGTACCATTTGCCGGAAGTTTCGAGCGAATTGTCGGGTACTCGCAGATTGGTTCTCGCGCCTGCCGGCATGCGCCTCGGCGGGCCGGACGGCGTGGCGGCGAAGGCGCGGCGCGAGTGAGCCAGAAGTTCTCAGTTTTGACCCATGTTTTTTCATTTCGTGGAAAGGGGCAAAAAGGGCGGCGCGGGACGACATCCGAGCCTGGCTGCAGGAAGCCGGCGAGACGCGCGGCGACGCATCTTCTGGTCGGGTGCGATACGGTTGACTGCGACGATTATCCAGCCCACCCCGGCGCGGCTAGCAAACCAGCGGCGTTTGACCCGCTGATCATGCTACCGGGCGGAGCCCAGGCGGAAGCGCGCGACAAGCCACGGCACCAGTCTGTGCGAAGCGCCAACCGCGGCGGTCAGGGTGTCACGTTCTTCGCATGATGGTACTACCTCTTTCAACCAGAAATTGCTTCGGTGGATGATCGTTCGGCGGGCACTCGGGCTGTTGGCCGCGGGCGTGGCGCTCGGCATACCGGCGGCGTGGCTGGTTTCGCGATGGCTTGAGTCGATGCTGTTCGGTGTGACGCCGGCCGACCCATGGGTTATTGCGGATCGGCGGCGTTGCTGGTGATGGCGGGTATGCTGGCCGCGTACTTTCCCGTCAGGCGGGCCAGGCGGGTGGATCCGGTCACTGCGTTCCGCCACGAGTGAGCGGGACCTCAACACCGATTGGACCCGGGTCTGTGGGCCGACGAGCTGTGGCCGCCTGCAGCTCGTCCACCTCGCCGATTGGTGTAGGCTTGCACGGTCCATAGTTTCGAAAGCGCGCGATCGGGAGGAGGAGCCGGGCAGGAATCTCAACGTCCACACGAGTTAATGGGACTCAAATCCCAGGCGCCAGCCGAGCTTCGCGGAATCGAACCACGAGATCGGCGTCCCGAACCAGGGCGTCTTCGATGCGGCTCTGTAGTGGCCATGGCGCTGATCCAGCACGAAGGCGCAGGGCGCTTCGCCGAACTGCTCCAAACGCGCGGTCAGCCAGGAGTCGCGGTTCAACGGTTGGGCAAGTATGACCGGCGTGCCGCCCAGCAAGGCCAAGTGCGCTCCAAACGCCGCATCCACCTCCTTGATGGGCGGCGGCACGTCGTAAGCCTGGCGGTAGCGTTTCACCGAAGCCTCCAGATCGTGCACTGCAATCACCACCTTGATCACGCCGCCGAAATCCTTGTTGACAGGCTTGCGGCCCGGGAAAGCCCTGGCCTCGCGGGCAGTGAAGTCGTGAATGAGGAAAGGAAAAAAGGTGCCTGAAATGTCCGTCCCCACTTGCGCCGTCTCCCAATCGAGATGCACGCCGTCCGGCCGCTGCCGCCCGTTTCGCACCGGCGCCGCAACGGTGACTCCGGCCGCACGGAGCCGTTGGACTTCCGCTTCTACATTCTTCTCTCGCACCGCCCACGCGCATGGGCCTGCATCGCTCAGCATGAACCTTGTCCAAGGCTGGCGTTCCAACATTTGCCGGCTCGCGTTGGCCTGAGGAGCCATCAATTCCAGATAGGACCCATCGGGAAAGCTGACCAGCGCCATCTCAGTCGCGCCATTGCTGTGCCGACCTCCGTAAACGGTCTCGATCCCAATCGCCAAGAGATTGCTCTGAAGTTGTTTCAGGCTGCTGCCGGCCGCAGTGACATGATCCACCTTCAGATCAGCGGGCAGATCAGCGGGACTCGCCATTGCCGTCCATACAGCCATCAGCAGAACACATCGCATATTAGCGATGGTAACGCCCGTAGGTCCTAACGGTTCACAAAGTTCCCAGTTTTGACGCATTTTTTCGTTTCGTGGAAAGGGGGCAAGAATGACCATGCAGCCCGACATCCGAGGCTGGCTGCAGGAAGCGGCGAGACCCGCGGCGACGCATCTTCTGGTCGGGTGCCAAACGTTTGACTGACGACAATCCAAGCGTACCCCGACGCGGCGACCGAAACCAGCCCGGTGCTTGCCCCCTCATCATGGCGCCACCGGGCGGATCCCAGGCGGGGCCGCGCGACAAACCTGGCGTTCCCTGCCATCTCTACATTCATGGCCAATGCGCGCCAGCAGGCGCGAAGCGCCAACCGCGGCGGTCAAGGTGGTTCACGTCAGTGGCAGGATGGTCGGGCGGCGCATCGCAGATAGACGCTATGGCCGGCGCGGGCGGCTGGCGCCGGTCCGAGGCCGTCGGCGCTCCCGGATAGGCCACTCGAGGAGTGGCGGGACGGCCGGCGTAGATCGCGGAAGGGGCACGGCAGGCCCCGTTATCCGCTAACAGTGATGGAGGCACACGAGGCGATTCGCGCAGCCTGATGCCGGCAATACGAAAAGGGAATCACTTTTTTCGATTAGGGCGGGAAAATTACTGGGAAACCGCTTCGACCGCACCAGCCTTTGCAGTCTTCTTCGTTGCCGCCTTCTTGACAGCAATTATCTTTCGCGCCGGTGTCGCCATCTTCGCTCCTGCCGATTTTGCCCTCGCCGCCTCGGCCCGTTTCGCGGCCCACATCTTTTTCGTGGCGGCGATGATAGCAGCCCTGCCTGCGGCACTGAGTTGGCGCTTCGGCTTGGGCGCTTCCGGTTTGGTCGGCGATGCCTGCCCAGCTTCGCCCCGGATCTTTGCCCACCTTGCTTTTTGTGCGAGTGCCATTCTCCGGCGTGCGGCGGCGCCCATCTTCCGGCGATTCGGTGGTTTAACTTCCGGCGTGGTGCCGGTCTCTGCGGGACCACCAGACAGCATGGCACGGAGTTCGGCAATCTGATCGTCAATCCGGTGCTTCTGGGACTCGAAGCCTTCGGTAGCGGCGGCGATGATTCCGGCGGTGAGCTTTGTCGGCATGTGATTCTCCAACGTGCGTCCTATCTACGGTAGCTCGTTCTTCTACCTCTGTAGATAGCGAAGCCGCCCCGCCTGGGTCCGGTCCCGGATCAGTGACCGCTCGAATTCGCCTGCCGCGCCCAGAAGGTGAAGATGATTCCCGGCGAGCGGAGACGGGATCGCGTATTGAGTCCGGTTGAGGAGAACATCTATTTTTGCTGCTGCCCGTTCGAACGAGATGCAGAAGCACATGGATCCTACGCTACTTGCAGATGTGGACACAATTCTGATCGATTGCGCCCTCAGACCGGAGGAGTGTTTCCGGTTGCGCCCTGCGAACATTGTGGACGACGGCATCGAGATCCACTATGGCAAGACGACTCCCGCGGCGAGGCGACGCATCCCGATGACCGCCAGGGTTAAGGCAATTTGGAAATGCGGTTGGATAAACTTCGCGGCAGCAAGTGGATCTTTCCGGCGGATACCCAGAGCCATATCGAAGAAATCAAGTCTGCGCAAGCAGCACGCCACAGCACTCAAAGGAGCCACTGAGCTTTTGCGTGCGCAAACCGGCCTTCATACTATTCAGTTTGAGAACTTCGATCTGTACGCGCTCCGTCATACCTGTCTCACGCGATGGGCGCCGCATATGGACCCGTGGACGCTCATGCGATTGGCCGGCCACCGCGACATGGCAACGACAATGAGATATCCACCCTGAGGACGATACGACTCGCCAAGCGATGGAGCAGGCCCGGAAGGAAGTGGACCGCCGAGCACAAGCGGCTGTGGAGCGCGCGCGCCAGGCTATGGAGGAGTCCAAGAGTAGGGACAAGATTAGGGACAACTCCCCGAGCGCGATGGGAGTAGCACTCCCCAAGGGAAGGATTAACTCGGTGCAATTGCAACAAGTTAGGTTGGTCGGGGCGAGTGGATTCGAACCACCGACCTCCTGGTCCCGAACCAGGCGCTCTAGCCAGGCTGAGCCACGCCCCGAAACTACTAGTGTAGCCGGTTGTGACCTCCTGGACAAGTAGCGCACCTGCTCTGTACCATCAAGCAAGTGGCCCGCAAGTGAGCGAGAGCGAAAAACTGCGTGCATTACCGGCGGTGCATGAAGTCGCCGGGCGCATTTCGGCGCCTGGAATCCCGCACCATCTCGTCGTGGCGGAGATCCGGCGGGCGCTCGATGATGCCCGCCGCGAGATCCGCGCGAGCGCGGCCAACGGTCTATCGGTCGAAGCGCGCGTGGAGCGTGCGCTGCGCAACCTGGCCGCGCCGTCGCTGCGGCCCGTCATCAACGCGACCGGCGTCGTCCTGCATACCAATCTGGGCCGCGCGCCGCTAGGCCCCGCCGCCATCCACGCCGGCTACACCAACCTCGAATATGACCTCGCCACCGGATTGCGCGGCAAACGCGACGTCCATGCAGGTGCGCTCTTCGAGCGACTGCTAGGCGCGCCCGGCATTGCTGTGAACAATAACGCCGCCGCCATTTACCTCGCGCTCAACGAACTCGCCGCCGGCCACGAAGTCGTCGTATCGCGGGGCGAACTGATCGAAATCGGCGACGGCTTCCGCATCCCCGATATCATGCAGCGTTCCGGCGCCGTGCTGCGCGAGGTGGGCACCACCAACCGCACCGTTATCGAAGATTACAGGGCGGCCATCACCGCCGATTCGCGCCTACTGCTGCGCGTACATCCCAGCAATTTCCGCATCGCGGGATTCACGGCGCGCCCGTCGCTCGATGAGCTAGTCGCGTTGGGCCGCGAGCGCGGCATTCCCGTTTATGAGGATCTGGGCAGCGGCTGCCTCGTCGATTTGCGCCCTTTCGGCATCGATGAGCCGCTGGTAGCCGACAGCTTGAGGGCGAGCGCAGACCTGGTTTCATTCAGCGGCGATAAACTGCTGGGCGGACCGCAGGCAGGCATCCTGGCGGGAAAACCGGACATCATCGCGCGCTTGCGCCGCAATCCCATGTTCCGCGCACTGCGCCTGGATAAGATGATTTACCAGGTCCTCGAAACCACCCTTCGCCACCTGCTTCTGGAAGAATGGGACCAGGTGCCGGCGCTGCGTATGATCCGCCAAAGCGCCGCCGAAATCCGCGCGCGCGCCGAGCGCCTGGTGGGTTCGCTGCCGGCCCTGAAAGCGGAACTTACGCCCGGCGAGTCGGTAATCGGCGGCGGGGCCACGCCCGAACAATCCATTCCCACCTGCCTGATCGCCATCGCCTGCACCGATGCGGACGCCGCGCAAGCAAGTCTGCGCGCGCACCATCCGCCGGTGATCGCGCGCATCGCAGAAGAGCGCGTTGTGGTGGATCTGCGAACAGTGCTTCCGGAAGAAGAGGCGGAGCTGGCGGCGGCCCTTCAGGCCCTTTCCTGATACGTGCCTTCGGCGGTGCTAACGCGAATCTTCTCGCCTTCGGCAATGAAGGGGGGCACCTGCACTACCAGTCCTGTTTCGAGTTTCGCGGGTTTGGTCACGTTCGAGACCGATGCGCCCTTCATGCCGGGTTCGGTTTCCACCACGGTCAGGTCCACTGTGGCCGGCAGTTCCACGCTGATGGGTTTGCCCTCGTAGAATTCCACCGCCACTTTCAATTGCGGAACCAGGTATCCCACCGCGTCGCCCAGCAGTTCCTTGGTCAGATGCATCTGCTCGTAATTTTCGGTGTTCATGAAATAGAAGTACTCACCGTCGTCGTAGAGGTACTCCATCTCTTGTTCTTCCAGCGCCGCGCGTTCCACGCGATCTTCCGACGAAAACCGATGCTCCATCATCGTGCCGCTGCGCAGGTTGCGCATCCTGGCCTGCACGAAACCGCGCAGGTTGCCGGGCGTCCGATGGTTCACGCTGAACACGGAGAACAAGTCGTTATTGAACTTGATCACCATGCCCGGACGCATTTGTGTTGCCGCAATCATACTCTCTCCATCCTGTAAATATTGGCGCTACAGGTGTAAGTGCCAGTATAACACTCGGAGAGTGAGCATTAACCAGCCTCCAAAGTGCGCGGGCGATCCTCCCACTCAATGCCATTCTCCTCGCACCAATCGATCGCGATGTCCCGCAACGCCGCGGTCTTGTACGCGTACCACTCGTTCTCGCGTCCATGGCGCCGCAGCGTATCTTTGAAATACCGAAACGCGCCGCTGCCTCGAATGGCGTTTTGCAGTTCTTCGCTGAACGGCCGGGGTGCGACGGACTCGGCGAACTCGCGCATGATCTCACACTCGTCGACATCGTATTTCGTAGGCAGCCGCACGAAACGATCTGGATCCACGATTCGCTCTTTGGCGAGCTCGAAGAGGGGTCGCTCCCATTCGGGCAACTCATCAATGTCGCCGTCTTCCTCGGCCAGGGCGATCACTTCCCGCGGGAGCACTTCCACTTGCCCGGTGTGCCGGTCCAGTACCTGTACTTGCTCCTCGAACTGCATTTCCAGGCCGTCAACGATTTCGTAGAGCGCAACCTTCATCTCCGTAGCAGCATTTAGAACGGCAGGATCTCCTCGCGCACCGGATCGAAGTCGATCCGCCGCTTCTGCATGTACGAGATATTGCCCAGGTGCGAAGCCTGCGCCGAACGGTGCCCGATCAGCACGTCGCCGTTGGGCCGCTGGCGGGAGCGCACACACTCCAGGAAATTGTTGACGTGGTCCTCGTCAATCCTGCTGAACGCATTCACAATCACCGGTTGCGCGCCCCTGCCCACCGGGTGGAACTCGTAGCGCTCGCGGCTGATCCAGAGGCGCCCGTCGGTGCCGGCAATTTCCAGCGCCGCGCCCGTAATACCCGGCGCCAAGGTCGCCTCGAAGGTGGCAGTGAACTCCGCCGGATACTCCAGCAGCACGTTGATGGTGTCCGGCGCCGTGCGGCCATCCTTGTATTTGTACACGCCTCCCGCGGCCGAAGCGGACAGCGGCACCTCCTGTCCCATGAACATGTGTACGACATCGATCCAGTGTGTGAAGAGGTCCGTCACCTGGCCGCCGCCAAAATCCAGATAGGCGCGCCAGTTGAAATATTGCTGCGGATCATAATCCCGCCACTTCAACGGCCCCAGGAAATGCGCCCAATCGAGATTGCTGGGCAGCTTCTGTAATTCTTCCGGCGCTCGCCGCAGGTGATAGCCGTTGCCGTGCCACCACGTGCGCGCCAGCGTGATCTTGCCCAGCTTGCCCGTATCGAAATACTCCCGCTTGGCTTGCAGATAGTGCTTGCCGGAGCGCTGCTGCATGCCCACCTGGCACACCCGTTCGTTTACGCGCGCCGCCTTCACGATGGGGGGACCTTCTTCAATCGTACGCGTCAACGGCTTTTCGACGTACACATCTTTACCGGCGTTCAGCGCATCGATGGCGATAGCCGCATGCCAGTGGTCCGGTGTGGCGATCAGCGCCACATCCACTTCCTTCAGGTCCAGCAGCGCGCGATGGTCCTTAAAGTCCTTCGCCTGCGGTGCTTTCTCGCGGGCTTTGTCGATCTGCGCGCTGTAGATATCGCACACGGCGACCACATCCGCCTTGGCTTTCTGGAAGTTTCCCATATCGTAGCGGCCGCGGTCGCCACAGCCGATCACGCCCAGTTGGATGCGGTCGTTGGCGCCCAACACCCGGGAGTAGGAAAGCGCCGTCAGGGCCGAAGCGCCGCGCAGGAAATTTCGGCGGTCGAGTACAGTTTCAGACATAAAATTCATTATACGGCTCGCCGGATGCCGCCGCGGATCGCGAGCCGTGCGCGCCGGATGTCAGCGCGCACGAGCCGAACTTGAGTGGTTCAGAAGCATGCCGTTCCATGACACGGCGGCACGCATCCACCCGAGACGCCCTCCGAAAGGGTGACATAGTCGATGCCTTGATAAGTAGGTGACGCCGTATAGTCGTAAAGGACCGTGAAGGCATTCACAGTTTTTGTGCAGCCAGGCGTCACAAGCATAGCGGTATCTACAAGTGCCGGACTAAGCGGGCCAGGAGGTTTGGGTAATCCGGGAACGGGCACGGCAGCGCTCCAACCGTCATCCCAGTCGGCGTAATCGATGCTGCCGCCGGAAGTCCAGGCCAGATACAGCCCGGGAGCCGGCCCGTCCGTTGTTCCTGCGTTGACAAAAACGCCGAGTGCCGGCGCAACCGTGGTGACCGCGGGCGTAGCCGCTAGCGCCGACCAGGTACCGCCTGATACCGGCATACTCGCCGACATCACTTGCGAACTCCCGGCAGCCACCCACGCCAGAAATACATTGCCTTCATACACGGCCAGGGCGGGCGCGGTGTTCGCGTTGGTAGCTGCCGGCGTCGTGATGAAGGTCCAGGCGCCGCCGCTATAAGTACCAAATTCGACCGTGTTGCTGGCCGTAGTCCATGCGGCGTACAAGGTGGATCCGTTGGCAGCTAACGCCGGTGCGGCAGTGGTCGCCGCGCAAATGCTGCTGTTGCAAATCGTGGAATGCGTGGATGACCAACCTGAACCGGTATTGGTGGTGAAATAAATCTGGTCGGTCGCGCCGGTACTCGGCCCTCGCCAAGCAAGATACAACTCGTTTTCGTTGATAGACACCAGGGCCGGGGCCTTCGTAGTTAGAGTGTTGCTGATCTCCTGTTGCGAGTTCCATCCCCCCGACCCATTCGAGGTAGTAAACCAAACGCTACCAGGCATATTCTTTCCCATCCACACCACATAGGCAGTTTGGGATAGTTGTGCCGAAGCCGGAGCGGCATTTGTCTCCGCCGACGGAATCTGTGCGAATGCGGCCTTCGGCAGACATGGCAGGAGGACGCTTAAGGCAATTGCAATGTATGTAATCAAACGTTTCATGGTGATGTTCCTTTTCCTTGGGAGCCGCTGGTTAGTAATACTTACCGGCTCCACTTACCGGAAAAGTGATTCGAGGGGACAAACTATTCCACTGTGCCGAACTTTTAACTTATTAACCTCACTCGTGCCTCAGTGCGACCATCGGCTCTACCCGCGCAGCGCGACGCGCCGGCAGCAGGCCCGCGATCAGCGCCACGCCGGACAGTATGGCCACCGCGATCCCGATCGACCACGCATCCGCCGGCTTCACGCCGTACAACATCTTCTCCACCGCGCGCGCACCCGCTATCGCGATCCCGATTCCCACGCCCATCCCGATCGCTACCAGCCGCGCCGTCTCGCCTAAGATCAGCCGGACAATCCGTCCGCGTTGCGCTCCCAGCGCCATGCGCACACCGATCTCACCGGTCCGCTCCGCCACTCCATACGAAAGCACTCCGTAGAGACCGATGGCCGCCAGCCCCAACGCCAGCAAGCCGAATGCGCTTGCCAGAATCGCCACCAGACGTTCCTGTGCGATCGAGTTCTCTACTTGCTGGTCCATGGTGACCAAATCGAACTGCGGAATCTTCGCATCCACCGCGCGGATGGCCGCCCGAATTCTCGCCCGCCACGCGCGATGGCTGGGCCGCCGTTCTTACCAGTAGCGTCGCGCTCGGCTCGGCTTTCGATTGCAAAAACGGCGTGAACATCGCATCCGTGCGGTTTGGGTGCACGCCGAAAATCTTGAAGTCGCGGACTACCGCTACAATCGTCATGGGCGGCTCACTGCCGGCATCCCACGCGATGCGCTCCCCAATCGGATTTCGCGCCCCGAAGAAATGCTTCGCCATGGTCTGGTTGATCGCCGCCACCCGCGGCGCGCCTTCCGTGTCGCGATCCGTGAAGTCGCGCCCGGCCGCCAGATGCATGCCCGCGTTCGCGAAAAATCCCGGAGTCACTTCATTGGAAGCCACCCACAAGTTCTTCACATCTTCATCCTTGCGCGGCGTATATCCCGGCACAAACACGGTGCCCGCGCTGACCCTTCCCGAGATCAGGCTTGTTTGCATGAACGATACCGAGCGTACGCCAGGCACGTTGCTTGTCCGCTCCAGAATCCGGCGGTAAATCTCCTTTAGTGCGGTCCCCTGGTACCCTGCCAGCGAGGGATCCACCGTCACCATCAGCGCACGGTCGCGATCGAAACCCAAATCGACGCGGTCCAGATTGCGAAGCGTTCCCAGAAACAGCCCCGCGCCCACCAGCAGCGCCAGGGACAGTGCCATCTGTGCCGCCACCAGGATTCGTGCCAGCGGCAATCGGCCCGCGGTGCGCCCCGTACGACCGCCCTTCAGAGCCTCGGCGAAACCGATCCCCGTCAGCCGCAGCGCCGGCGCCATCCCGAACAGCAGCGCGTTTAGAATGCAAACGCCCGCCGTGAATCCCAGCACGCGCCAGTTCCAACCCGTGGGAATGGCCGTCGTGCTCCCCGGCGGTGTTCCCAAAAGGATGATTCCATAGCGCGCCCCCACCGCGAACAGCAGTCCCAGCGCGCCGCCCACCAGCGACAATAGCGCGCTCTCGGTTAACAGTTGCCGCACCAGTCGCTCGCGCGTGGAGCCCAGGCTCAGCCTGATGGCGATCTCCCGCTGCCGCGCGCTAGCTTTCGCCAGCAGCAGATTGGCGATATTAGCGCACGCGATCAGCATCACCAGCCAGACCACTACCATCAGCACCTTGAGCGGCTCGGAGAACCGCGAGCGAATCATGCTGAACCCCTGGCTGGCAGGCGTAAACTCAATCCAGAATTTTTGCGCCGACTCGCGCGCGCGCGCATCCTGCGGTGCTTCACTCACGGCCTCCTGCCGGAAAATTGCGGTCAACTCGTCCGCGGCGCGCTTCTCCGTCCCCGGCTTCACCCGGGCGTAGACGAATCCGGCAGAATCCGTCGGCTTAGGCGCCTTGTCCGAAATCCGTCCGTCCGCCACCTGCGGCATCGTCTCCAGCGGCATCATGATCTCAGCGGCGGAATCGATCGACGTGCCATAAAATTCGTGCGGCGTCACCGCGATGATCCGGAACGGAACCCCGTTCACCGTAATCGCGCGCCCGATCACTCCCGGATCTCCGCCGAACCGATGCTGCCAATATCCGAACCCGATCACCGCCAGGCGGCCGTCCGGCGTGTCGTCGGCGGCCCCGAACGTCCTCCCGATGAATGCCGGCACACCCAGCATCGAAAAGTAGTTTCCGGATACGAATTCACCCGTAGCCAAATCTGCTTGCCCGTTCACGCCGATGCTGAACTGGTCGCCCCCCTTGGTCGCGCATAAGCCCAAGACCGTGTGGGCGCGATCCTGCATGGCCTTCAGCGTTCCTATGTCCATCGACTGCGTCACTTGCGCATCGCCCGTGGCAATCGCGTTGGTGTAGACGAACTTCAACTGCTCGGGACGGGAAACCGGCAGCATGCGCAGCAGCACCGCGTCGATGAGGCTGAAGATAGCCGTGTTCGCGCCGATGCCCAAGGCCAGCGAAACAATGGCTACCATCGCGAAGCCGGGACTCTTCCGCAGCATGCGCGCGGCGAATCGAAGATCGGAGATCATGGTTTGCATACAATGGCGATCCGAATTGTATCAGGCTCGCCGCGCGGCCGCCACGCGGTAGAGTTCCGACCCAGGCTCCCTGCGGCGTATCGGCGCGCAGTAGGCCTGAGACGCCTCCGCGGTAGAAACATCCCGCACCAGCGCGAATCCCCGCGGCTGCAAATAGTCCGCCAGCGCGGTGGGATCGAAGCCGAATATGAACGGCTCGCCAGTCGAATTCACCGACGACTTCCAACGCCGCGCTTCGCGAAACGCCACGGAACCATCCAGCGCGCCGCGATGCACATAGGTGAAAATCAGTTGACTCCGCGGCGCCAGGATGTCCGCCAGCATGCGGAAGTTCTGGTCCACTGCCGCGGCCGTAAGGTAGCTCACCACGCCTTCCCAAACTGCCACGGCTTCCACATTCGGATCGAAGCCCATGCGCAGCAGCGTGGTTTCCAGGTCATCCTTCTCGAAGTCCACGGGCACGAAACGAACATTGCCGGGCAACTGCCCGAGCCGCGCCTCCAGCCGCTCCCGCTTGGCCTTCTGCGTCGCGGGATGGTCCACCTCGAACACGGGTACGCCGCGCAGTTCTTCCAGCCGGTAGGGACGGCTGTCGAATCCCGCGCCGAGCAGCAGCGCCTGGCGCGCGCCGCCCTGCATCGCTTGCCGAACGAGATCGTCTATGAGCCGCGTGCGCACCACCGCCGAGCTGCGCGTGCGCGGCCATCCGATATCCAGGAACCAGCTTGCCAGGCGGCCGGCGATAGGCACGCGGGCGAACTGCGCCAGCTTTTCCAGGCGGCCGCTGACCAGCGCCGGCGCATACGGATCATTAAACAGCCGGCGATCGGCGCGCCCCGCGCTCTCGACCGCGCGAAACAGGGCCATGTATTCGGCCGTGCGGCTGGGGCGATCGCCGGTTCTAAATCGGCTTGCCGTCTGCTGCCTCCGAAATCTATCGTAGTGCAAAATCGGTCGTGGGGCAGGACTCCAGTCCTGCGGTCGATCTTGCACAAGATGCACGTCGGCCCGTGGCCCGGCGGGCGAAGGGCGGGGCCTGGAGGACCCGCGCAGGACTGGAGTCCTGCCCCACAATCAATGCGCAGCGGCATTTCGTATCGGAGGTTCGACCACATCTCCGCTTTTCACGTCGATTACGCCACGCGGCGTGAGCCGCCAGCCGGGCAGAAAATCACATGTCAGAAAGAGCAATGCGTATAGAATGTCGCCGAATGGGAACCCGGCGGTGCGCACGCGCTGTTCCAGATCCGCTTGCGCGCGCACGGTTGCGGCGAAGGGTTCAGGTGACATCATGCCGGCGATGGGCAATGGAAATTGCCAGCCGTCCGCGGTGGCGATCCCTCCATTCATACCAATCACTGCCTGCGCGGCGCGGCGCATGGCGGGCCGGTCGCGGCCGATCAGCAGCAAATGCGTGGTGGTGTTATAGGTCGTCGCCAACGCGTCCAGAGCCGGCGCGAAACCGCGCAACCAGCACGGCACGGCCCAGCCGCCGCTGCGATCAAGCAGTATCGCGAGCGCCAGCCCATCAGGCGCGGCGCCCCCCTGCCACGCTTCGAAACCGCCGCCGCGCGTAATCACATTGCTCACGAATTCGATTACGGGGAGTTGGGTGGGCGCCTCCCAGTCCGCCTGTAAGCAGGGATGTGCGCGGATGGCGGGTGCGAAGCGAGGCCGCATGCCTAGCGCATCCCAGTCGACCGGAGGCAAATCGATCGATAGGCGGCCATCCCGAAATACGTCAATGCCATTTGCAATCACGCGCAACGGACGAAAATGCTCCAGGTCCGGCAGAAGCACCAGGTCGGCGCGGCGTCCGGGACCGATGCCACCCACTTCTTCATCCAGGTGGTAATAAGTTGCGGGGTTGATGGTGGCCATCTGGATAGCGGTCACGGGCGCTACGCCCGCGGCCACGGTGCGGCGCAGGGCCTCGTCGATGAAGCCCGCCTGAGCGATGAAACCTGGCGCGGGACCATCCACGGTGAGCATGAGCCGCCGCGTATCGGCGCCCATGCCGGTAATAGCGCGCGCCAGCTCCGGCATATCGGGGCGCAGCGAGCTATGGCGCAGCATGGTCCATAAGCCCGCGCGCAACCGATCCATGACTTCTCGCGCCGTGATGGCTTCGTGGCATGCGCTGATACCGGCCGCCGCAATGGCATTCAACTTTTCATAAGATGCGCCGGCCGTGTGGCCATCCGCCCGCTTGCCGAGTGCCCGCGCCTGCGCGATGCCTTCGAGCACGCAAGCATTGCCGCGCATGACTTCGGGCCAACGGGTGAGTTCGGCGGTACCGGCCACATCCGGCCTCGCCAGCAGCGCGCGCAGCTTGTCGAGTGCGAAGTCCGCCGCTTCACCCGGGTATTGCGATTGCGAAAGCAGCCGGACCAGCCAGCGGTAATGCAGGGGCAAGCCGCGCAACGCGTCCAGCATGCGCCCGAAACCGTCTGGGCCGGCCTGTAGATAAAAGAACAGGTCGTCATTGAAGACCAGGGTAGTGCCGCCGGGCAGGATACCCTCGATCATGCTCACAGGGTTGTAGAGCAGCCAGGGGTGGCCGTGCGGTTCGATCCATCCGGGCGCCAGATAAAGACCCGTAGCATCCAGCACATCTCGGGCGCCTGGCTGGCGCGGGCCCACATAAGCGATGCGGCCGCCGGCCAGCGCCACATTCGCCTCCAGGATTTCCCCGGAGTAGACGTTTACCACGCGCGCGCCGCGAATCAACCTGTCGGCCGGCGCATCGCCGCGCGCGACGGCGACCAGATGCTGGCGATTGGGCATTCGTCCGATTGTCGCATTGTGAACCGCGATAGCTTGGCAGCCAAGGTGCTCTCTACAATTCAGGCAAAGGAGGACGGGCTCATGACCAGATTTAGTAAGTTTGCATTAGTTGCCGGACTGGCGAGCGCAGCGGCAGGGCTGCCATCCTTAACCGCTCAGACCGGACCAAATGACCAGGACAAACCCGGAGACGTGGCCGCGGCCATTCGCTTCCAAAAGGCGGAGGAAGCCGCCGCTGCCAGGCAAGCCCGAATCGAGGCGGCGCGCCAGGGCGTACCGACACCCGTGACTCGTGCGGCGCCGCGAAAGGACCTGGATGAACCGGGAGACGTAGCCGCGGCTATTCGCTTCCAGAATGCCGAAGACGCCGCAGCCGCCCGGCAGGCCCGCATGGATGAACTGAATAACAAGAGAATGTCGGCCACCGCCCGGACAACGCAGCCGCAGCAATAGCTTCCGTGGGGCAGGACTCCAGTCCTGCAGCGGGTCTCCAGACCCGCCGCTTTTACGGGCCTGGACGGGCGCTAGACTGGCTTATATGAGCGATCCGCTAGCGTACCTTGGGGAGCAGTTGGAAGCCTGGAAGCGGGCCGGAACATATCAGCACCTGCGTGTTCTGGAATCCGAGAGCGCCGCCGAAGCGCGCTTCGATGGCAAGAAAGTTATCAATCTCGCTTCCAATAATTATCTGGGGCTGACTACCCATCCCAAACTGCGGGAAGCCGCGCTGGAGGCTACTCGCCGCTACGGGGTCGGATCGGGAGCGGTGCGCACCATATCCGGCACCATGTCGCTGCACATGGAGCTTGAGGAGCGCATCGCGCGCTTCAAGAACGTTGAAGCTTGCGTCGTATTTCAATCCGGTTTTGCCGCCAACGCCGGCACGGTGGCGGCGGTCCTTACGCCGGAAGATCACATCGTTTCCGACGAATTGAATCACGCCAGCATCATCGACGGCTGCCGCCTTTCGCGCGCCAAGATACATGTCTTCCCGCACAAAGACACCGCCGCCGCTGAACGCAAACTGGCGGAGCTGGACGGGCAGCCGGGACGCAAGCTGCTGATCACCGACGGCGTATTTTCGATGGATGGCGACATTGGTCCGCTGCCGGGCTTAGTGGAGGCGGCCGAAAAGCACGGCGCTATCATGATGGTGGATGATGCGCACGCATCCGGAGTGCTGGGGCGTAACGGGCGCGGCACCATCGATCATTTCGGTCTGCACGGACGCGTGCACATTCAGGTCGGCACGCTTTCGAAGGCCATCGGAGTGCTAGGCGGATATGTGTGCGGCAGCCGCGCGCTGATCGAGTATCTGTATCACCGGGCGCGCCCCTTCCTGTTTTCGACCTCGCACCCGCCGGCGGTGGCGGCATCCTGCATCGCTGCGTTCGATGTGCTCGAACAAGAGCCGGAGCGCATCCAGCAGCTGTGGGACAACACGCGCTACTTTAAGCAGGGGCTGCGCGCGGCCGGGTTCAATACAGGCGTCAGCGAAACACCCATCACACCGGTGATCGTGGGTGAGGCGCGCACGGCGCATGCGTTGTCGGCTGCCCTGTTTGAGGAAGGCGTGCTGGCCACAGGTATCGGATTTCCGACTGTCCCCGAAGGCAAAGCGCGCGTGCGAACCATCGTGGCCGCCACGCATACGCGCGCGGAGCTGGACCGCGCGTTGGACGTATTTACGCGCGTGGGGAAAAAACTGGGGATTCTGGCCAACGGGTGAAGCACTTGTGGCGCAAGCTTCAGCTTGCCGCGGCGAACTTCAGTTCGCCGTGCTGTCGGCTGAAGCCGGCCGAAGCCAGCCGGCTATGCGTGGGCGCCCGCCGTCCACTTAGCTGCCGCGCTGGTCAGCGTTGCAGGATGATCAGCAGACCGATTGCGCCGCCGCTCGGCGCGGCATAGCCGGCAGACCCGGCAATAGCTGAGCTTCACGCCCCCCGCCGAATGCCGCGTGCGCACGTGGTAGAACTCCCGCGCTGCGTACCATTGTTCCCCGCAGCATTGGCAAACGCGCACTGGCGGGCAATCGGGACGCTGCGCGAGTTGCTGGCGCAGCTTTTCCCAAGCCGCCTTCTTGCGCTCGCGCCAATGTGCCCAACGCTCGCGCGTATGCGCCACGAAGGCCGCCGCGCGTTTGCGCTGCTGGCGCCGGAAGTCCTCTGAAGAGCGCGCTTCGCGCCACGACAGTTGAATGCCCAGTCGCCGCCGGTACGCGGTGACCGTTTTTTGGGCGAGTCCCCATTGCCGCGCAATCGCCATGCTGGGCAGCATGCGGCCTTCTCCCACCAGGAAGCGCTGGAATTCTTCGCGCCGCCGCCGATCGAACCGGCAGGCGTGGCGGGCGCGTTCTTTTATCGTAGGATCGCCCAGACCGTGGCGGCCCATCATTTTGCTGACGGAATCCTTGGTGCGTCCCGGCAGCAGGCCCATCTGCGCGATGAACGACGCGCTGAACCCGTAATCCTGCGTGAGGGCGGTGAGCCGTTTGAGTTCGGGGAACGTCCAGGGCTTCACGGCGCGGCCCGCGAACGAGCCGTTCAGAACGCCGGCGCGTTGCAGTCTCTTGCGCTGATTGTTGATGGCCGCGCGAGTCTTGCCGGGGATCTCGATCTCCGGCAGGGGCTTGCTTAAATGCACAATCTGATCGACCAGCGAATCGATCTGTGACTGGCTCCAACGGCTTCCAGGCATCCTTTTAATTTAAGGATACGGCGAGAGCGCCGCGATTAAAATACAGGCCAACGGGTATTTTTAAAGTCGCGATGATACCAGGGCCGGCGGGCCATGCTCGGGTTCCGGAACGGCGGCCAGCGGCACCAGGTTGCCTGCGGTATCATACTCGATCTCGCGCGCGGCGGACACGATTTCCAGCATCGGGTTGCGCTCGATGGCCGGGCGCAGGTTTTCGCTCATGGCCAACTGCGCCAGTTCCATGCTATTGCGAATCCAGCCGACGGTGATCTCGCGCGCGTCGAACTTGCCCACCGTGGGCGCAATGGCTTCCAGGCACTCGCGGTCGCTAGGAAAGTGGATCGGCGTGCGGATGGCGGAGGGCGTGGAGGCGGTCAGCGAATTCACGCGCGTGGGCACCCAGTCGATGCGATTCACCAGCCGGTCGGTGACGATGTCGGCCATGCCGACGCCGACCGCGTTGTTGTAAGTGAGATCGCTCAAATCGCGCACGAAAATGCGTTCAATGCGCGGCGTATCCGGCCACGGGTTGTAATCGCCCAGCACGCTGCGGTTCACGACTTTGGTGTCCATCCCCGCGCCGCTGATGTTCTTGCCGATCTCATCGAGGATCAGGAGATCGAGATCCATGGGAATCTTTCCCATCCAGGATTTGGCTAGCGCCAGCAGCTCTTCTTCGCGCTGCTCCATCCCGTCCACCGGCACCGCTTCCACTTTGGCGGTGCTGTGATGGGCGTCCTCCAGGATGGCCAGACCACCCAAAACCTTGCCGGACGCGAGCACCGTGCGGCCGATGGCACGGATGGTGTTTTCGAGGCCAAGCTTGTAGGCGTACGTGTGGTAATGCTGCGCGCCGGCAAACTTGCCCAATCCGATGGCGATCATTTTGAAGAGACCGCTTTCGATTTTGCCCATGAAATCGGTGTGCCATTTTACGCGCCCGCACAGCATGACGCCGTCGCTTTCGTAGGCGTTGCGGTCCATGTAGGTTTGGATGCCCTGCGGCGTTTTGCCCAACGCGACCACGTTCAGCGAGCTGCGCACCGGGCAGCCGATGGTGTCTTCGATGATGCCGTAATGCGCCAGAACGTCGGCCTGACCTTCAGCCGTCGCGGCGCCGTGGCTGCCCATGGCGGGAAAGACGAAAGGATGCATGCCCTGCGACTGCCAGTATTGGGCGGCCGCGCGCGTAATAGTGGCGATGTTGGCGATACCGCGGCTGCCTACCCCAATGGCGACGCTTGCGCCGGGTCTAAGCCGCGCGGCGAAACTGGAGTTGTGGAGCTGCCGCTGGACTTCGGCGGCCACATCGGGGATGCGGCGGTCGGGAAAGTGTTGACGCACGAGGAACAGGCGGGGAAATTGCATAGATTCATGGTAACAAAGCCCGGTACAGGCGCGTTTCCGGGAAACCCGCTCGCAGTCGGCCGCGGCTCGGAAAACAGTCGCTCGGGTTTATTTTGAACGCGTTCATATTTCCCTTGACAGTCCGGCGCATTCGGCCGTAATCTGATATTGAACACGTTCAAACTTGAACATGTTCAGAAAAGAGGGCGCGATGTATATCGTGATTTCGTATGCCGTTTACGCCGCCGCCAGCCTGGCGCTGACGGCCTGGGTAGCGCGCACGCTGGAGCGCAATGGACGGGTGTTTTTGGTGGATGCTTTCCAGGGCAACGCGGAATTGGCGGACTCGGTAAACCGGCTGTTGGTGGTGGGCTTCTACCTGATCAACGTGGGTTACGTGACGCTGGCTCTCAGCACTTCCGGCAACTTAGATGGCCCGCGTGCGGCCATGGAACTGCTTTCGAACAAGATCGGCGTGGTTCTGCTGGTGCTCGGCGGCATGCACTTCTTCAATCTCTATATACTCCACCGGCTGCGCAAACGCGGGCGCGAAGCGGCGCGGCAGGCGCACGCTCATGGCGCGGGCGGCTGGAACCCGGAAGGCGCGCCGCTGGGCAAGGTGCTTGAGTAATGCGCGCCAGCAGCGCGGAGACGCGCATACGGATTCTCGAAGCCGCCATGGAATTGTTCCGGCGCCAGGGATTCGACCGGACCACCATGCGCGAGATCGCCGCGGAGGCGGGTGTGGCCACCGGCGCCGCGTATTATTACTTCGCGTCGAAGGACGCCATCGTGCTCGCGTTCTACGATCAAGCCGGGCAGGAGTTGGATCCGCTGCTCGCGCAGGCGCTGGCGGGCGGAAAGCATCTCGACGAGCGTCTGGGCGCGATTCTGGAGACCAAGCTGAAATACTTCGAGCCGAACCGGCGGCTGTTGGGAGCGCTTGCGGCTCACGCCGATCCGGAGCATCCGCTGTCGCCCTTTGGCGCCCGCACGAGCGAGATTCGCGGGCGGGATGTGGTTTGGTTTACGCGGGCGCTGGAAGCCAGCGGCATCCACGTGCCGCGCGACCTGGAGCCCTATTTGCCGCGCCTGTTGTGGATGTACCAGATGGGCCTGATTCTCTTCTGGATCTACGACCGTTCGCCGGCGCAGGCGCGCACGCGCACCTTAATCCGCAAGAGCGCGGCGATTGTGGAGCGGCTGGTTAAACTGGCGGCCTTTCCGCCGATGCGGCCTGTGCGGCGCCTGGTGGTGGACCTGGTGCAAACGGTGATGGAAGAAACATGAACGAGCGAAACCGGCGCCACCTGTCGCGGCAACCGGGGAATTCGGCGTGGCGGACGGTAATCTGGAACGGCTGCGATGCAGGCGATTGGCGTTACGAGATCGAAGGAGCGGACCTGCTGATCAACTTTGGCCGGCCCCAGCGTGAACTGCCGCTACAACGAGCGAAACCGGCGCCAGATCCTGGAGTCTCGCCTCCGCGCCACGGAGGTGCTGGGCCGCGTTATTGCGGATCGTTCCGGGCCGGCTGATGAACGCGGGCCTCACATTTCAATATCCGGAGTGGCCAGCCGCCGTAAAGGATCTCGAACACCGTCGCTGACAAGTTGGGCGCACTACGGCGCTACCGCGATGGTCACCGTGTTCGACGTGGTTATGCCATTGATCGTGATTTGTACCGGTTCGGCATTTCCGGTTGGTGTGGAAGGATCCAGCACCACGGCCACCTGGTACTCGCTGACGTATTGCGGCGACAGGATGGAATAAACAAATTGCGCGGCGACGCCGCCGACCGTCACGGTGGGTTTCAGCACAGTATTGCGCAGGGTGGTGGTGCCGTCAGAATTAATAGAATTCGCGCCATCGGTAATCGACGGCGTTACATCGCCCAAACCGGTACACCAGATGATGAGAGCATGCCCTGAACTGATCGATATGGGCGCGGTGGTCAAGCCGGCTATCGAACCAGGGGCTGCGGCGACGATATTAGTGTTATTGTCCGTCGCGATCGCCTGTCCCGAGCCGGACTGATTCGCGGTAAAGATGCCCGGCACTGCGGGCAGCACATTCACCGTCTGGGCTGTGGATGCCCCCGTATTCGTAGTAACTATCACGTTCACCGTTGCGCTTGAACTACCGCTCGGCAGTGACTCATACGGGAGTTGCGCGTTAATCTGCTGCGGGCCGACGAAGTACAGCCCGGCCGGCATGCCATTAAATGTTACAGATGTGACAGTATCCAGTCCGGTGGAGATCGGGATGGTATCGGTAATGGCTACTTTGCTCGCCAGGTTCGAGCCAAAGATAGCCACAATCGACCCCGGCGCGACTCCTTGCGAGGAATAATTTCCATCATTGACCACGCCGCCGGCATTTACTATCGGCGCCTGGGCGCGCGCCAGCGATAACATCATAGTCAATCCCAGAATCCACCTTACCGTTTGCATACTTGCCTCTGCTCCGATTTTAGTCGATCCACTTACTTGGACCCAAGCGCAAACGCAAGAATTTACTTGTGCTGCCGTTCTATTGACGCCGTTCGCCGGGCACGCCGGATATTTTCCAGCGTAAGTGTAACTTCATGATGCTTGCCGCCGTCCAGGGCAACGGCCGTAGCGGCCTCTGTTTCGGCTTCGGGCAGGCGCACAGCGGCCTGCAGCACCTGTGCCAGCATCCAATGCGTCTTGAACCAGTTGGGAGCGTACGCAATGGCGGTGCGCAGGCTCTCTTCGGTGCGGGCAAAGTCGTTGCGGCGGGCGTAAAATGCGGCCAGGTTGTAATAAGCATTAAAAGCGGCTTCGGTGGTCCGGGTGGCGTGTTGGGCGGCCGAGCCGGCCTGCTGATAGGCCTCTATGCGAACCAGTTGCGTGGCATTGCTCGCGGCAATTTGCGCCAGACGGCGCGAATACCACAGGTCCGCGCTCGCGGAGGGCCAGCGCCAGTGCTCATACTCGCCGTACCGGCCGGCTGCGTCGCTAACCAGGTTGGAATCCAAATCGCGCCGCACGGCCGCGAGTGCCGTTTCCGCCACCCACAAGCGCACGGCGAAAAATACCAGAATCACGGCGCATGGCACCGCCACGGCCGCGGGTAGCCAGCGGCTTCGCGTGGGCCGCGCCGCAAGTGTAGCCGGGATACTGAGCGACACCAGCATGGCAATCGCCGCATAGTACGCCAAGGCGGTGGGCAGCGTGAAACAGGTGAATTGCTCGCTGATGGTCATAGCGGCAAGCCCAGCCGCGAGCGCCCCAGCTAGCGGATTCCGCCGCGCATTCCAGGCAGCCGCGAATCCGCTGCCAGCCAGCGCCAGAAGCATCACCAGTCCCACGACTCCCTGTGCCACCAACGCATCCAGAAAGACGTTGTGCGGCGACTCGTGGTAGAAGTCCGGAAAGGCACGGGCGAGTTCCGGCGATTGATGCAATGCGAAGGCAGGTATGAAAGTCTCCGGGCCATATCCCACGGGCCACCGCGAGGCCGCCATGCGCAAGCTGTCCCGCCAGAGCAGAAGGCGTGCCCCGCCGGCCGGTTCGTCAAGCGCCCAATGCACCCGGGCCCGCAAGGCTGCGCCCGCTGGAGAGAAATAGAAGAGCGCGGACGCCGCGGCAATCGCGGCCAACACAGCCATGTATCGCAGCCGAAATCGAAGCTTGCGCTGGACAGCCAGAAACGCCGCGCCAGCCAGAAGACCGATCATCGCCGCGCGGGTGCCGCTCAATACGATGGCCACGGATGCGGCCGCTGCAGCAGCCCACGCGAGCCATTTCCAGGCAGGCCTCGATTCGGAGCGTGCTTCCGAGCGTGCTTCCGATCGGGCCAGCCCCGCGCCCACGAACACCACGAACAGCAGCCAGTTGGCTGAATAATCCGCATGGCCCAGCGTGGAGGGCGGGCGCACGATGGTCCAGATGCCTTCGCCGGCGTGATAAGTGCGCGCGTCCAGCAACGCATCGAATCCGAAGTACTGCGCGATGCCATAGGCCGCCACAACCAGTCCGCTGGCCGCGACGCCGCGTAACACCACGCGCAAGCGGCTGGGCTGTCCTGCGCAACACGCGGCCAGGACGTACGCAAATCCCAACGCCGCCAGTTGCGTCACCAGGCCCCAATACCGCCAGTTGCTGCCGCCTAGCGACAGGCCCGGATTCACCGAAACCGCGGTGGAGACGATCAGCGACACAGCCATGCCGCACAATGCCACCACAAACCAGCGCGCCTCTCGCGAAGCTCGATAAAATCCGGCACCGCCGCCGGCCGCCGCCCACCAGACCACAGCCGCCGCCGTCCCCACCAAAAGTAGGACGATCTTAGGTGTAACATCGAAGTAAAAAAAATATCCCGGAGCGATTGCCAGCGGAATTAATGCCAGGATGGCGGCCAGCAGCAGGGCCATATAGGCTACACTATCTCACAGGCATGCTTACTGGCACGTCTGAATCTGTAAACAGTTATCGCTATCTCAGCTTCCTGGGGTCGCGCTGGCCGTTTCTGGCGGCGTCCTGCGCGATCGCGGTGCTGCTCACGCTGGGTGTGACTCTGACGCAGCCCAAACTCTATACAGCCACCTGCCGCATCCTGATCGAGCCGCCCGCCGGCACTGACATCCGCAGCGCGTTGGGAGTAAGTCCTATTTATCTGGAGTCGCTTAAGACTTATGAACATTTCGCGGCGAGCGACAGCCTGTTTCTGGCCGCCTTGGACAAATTCGCGCTGCGCCGGCGGTTTCCACATACGGACCGTGGAATCGCTCAAATCGGGAATTCTGAAGGTAGGCATGGTGCGCGATACGAAGATTCTGGAGATCAAAGTCACGCTGCCCGATCCAAAGGCGTCGCAAGCACTTGCCCAGTATTTGGCCGAGGAAACGGTGAAGCTCAGCCGCTCGGTAGATCAGGAGGCGGACCAGGACTTGACGCAAACCATCGAACAGCAGGAAGCGGAAGCGCAGGCGCGCGTGGATCGGAGCGAGGCCGCGTGGACCCACACCATTGCGCAGCAACCCGTTGAACGTTTGCAACAGGAGATTCAGAGCGGCGGTGATCTGAAGAGCAGCCTGGAGCACCAACTGCTGGGCGCGGAGGCGGACGCGGCAGAAGGCCAGGCGGGTGAAGCCGGCGCTGCGCGTGCCCGCAGCTGATACGCTGCGCAAGCAACTTGCGCAAGTCGAGCAGGACTTAGCCGTCAAGGAAGCACTACTCGGCGCAGCGCCTGGCTGAACGCGACCGCGTCGACGCGGAACGCACCGCCAGCCAGGATGCTTATACCACGGTGGAGACGCGGCTCAATCAGGTCCGCGCGGATCGGGGGTACCGCAGCGAGCGATTGAAGATCATCGATCCGGGCATTGTTCCCGAGCAGCCGTCTGCCCCGAATCTCCCGCTGCGTCTGCTCGCGGCGCTCCTGCTGGGGCTGGTGGTTCCGGTGGTGTATCTGACGCTGGAGTTGAGCTATCGGGTCCAGCGCGCGCATGCTACGCGGCCGTCCGCGCCGACCCGCACCTTGCGTGCCACCGGTACCGCGGATGAGTGAACGCGCGACTGGTCACCAGGGGCATGCATGGCGGTTCGCGCCGGCGGCGCTTGCGGGAACTTATGCGGCCGCGATCACGCTGGCGCCCAAACCGGCCGTGGCATTCGCGCTAGGCGCGCCGTTGGTGGCCATCCCCTTCGCGTACTGGGCGATCCTTGAGCGCGACCGTTGGCTGACGCTCTTCTTTGCCGCCGCGCTTTTGCTGCCGCCGCTGCCATTGGCACTGGGCAACTCCGGGCCGCATCCGGCGCTGGTCTTCGTGATACTGGGCGTACTCGCGGGGATTTTGAATCCGCGCGGCTGGCGCGTGCGGAATGAACCGCTCAATCGCGCGTTCGGCGTCTTCTTCCTCGTCCTGTTGGGCAGCGCGGCCGAAGCTATGCTGTATTCGGGGCCCGTCGTGGGCTTGGGAAGCCTGATGCGCGTGCTGTTATTCGGCATTTCGGTGTACGTTTTTTTTTACGCCGCGCACGGTCCGGGGTCGCGCGGGACGCAGGACGTGTTCGCCCAGACGCGGCTGCTCTACTGGATAGCCGTGGCTTCAGCCTTGTTCGCGTGCGTCGATTTCTATTTCCAATTCCCAGCCCCGGCCGGATACGGCGCGCAGTTCGTCTGGCTGCGCTCCGGCGTCTATCGCCGCGCGCAAGGCTTGTTTTACGAGGCCAGCACGCTGGGCAACTTCTGCGCGTTTTTTCTGACCATGATCGTGGCTGCCCTGCTCGCACCGCGCCGGCAGGCTCCCGTTTCACGCCGCGGCCTCGCGCTGGGCGGGATCGTTTTCGCTGCCGCGCTGGTGCTTTCTTACTCGCGCGGATCGTTGCTGAATGCCGCGGTATCCATCGCCGTGTTGGTGATCTTAAACCGGCAGCGCATCCGGTTGGGCAGATTCTTCCTGGGTTTAACAGGTACGGCGGCGGCCGCCGTGCTGGCCGTCCGGTTGCTCCTGCCATCGTTCGCGGGCGCTTACTGGATGCGCATCTCCACGTCTCTCGAATACCTTTTCTCGGAAACCGAAGGCCTGCTTTCGGGCCGCCTGGCGAGTTGGCGGACCGTGCGTTGGATTTCTGGCGCAGCATCCGTGGCACGCGTTCTTCGGCGTGGGATACAAGACTTTGCCTTATTCGGAATATCTGGGGCAAACCGTGGTTACCGATAACATGTACCTCAGCCTGCTGGCGGAAACCGGCCTTGTGGGCCTGGGTGCCATGCTATGGCTGAGCGTGCGGATTCTGTGCTCCGCGCGGCGTGCGGCGGCGGCGCCCGATGCGCAACGACGTTTTTTCGGCAGTTGGATTCTTGCATTTTGGACCGGCCAGATGGTGCAGATGTTCACCGGCGACTTACTGACTTACTGGCGGGTGTTACCGCTGTACTTCTGGGTGTTAGCGGTAGCGGTGCGCCATGAACATTCTGTGTCTTGACCAGTTCAGCGAGTTAGGTGGGGCGCAGCGGTGTCTCCTGGATCTGATGCCCGCGTTCACCAGCCGCGCATGGAACGTGCACCTGGCTGCGCCGGGCGACGGTCAGCTCATGGAACGGGCGGCCGCCTTCGATGCCACCGTGGACCATATCCGGTGCGGCCCGTATTCTTCCGGCAAAAAGACGCCGCGGGACATGCTGCGATTTGCGACCGAATTGCCGTACCTGGCGGGCGAAATCCGGCGGCTGGCACGGCGCTACGACGTGCAATTGATTTACGTAAACGGCCCGCGCTTATTGCCGGCTGTAGCTCTGGCGGCGCGCAAGGGCCCGCCCGTGCTGTTCCATGCGCACAGTCTGCTTGACGGGTGGCCGCTGCGGTTGGCAGGCCGCTCACTCGATCGCGCGCGGGCCGCCATGGTGGCCTCCTGCCGTTTCGTGGCGTTGCCGCTGCTGCCCTATTCCGGAGAGCGCGGCATCAGGATCGTATACAACGGGGTGCGGCGAATATGTACGCCTACGAGAGCGCCTACCCCGGGTGAGTTCCACATAGGCTTGATCGGCCGCATCTCGCCGGAAAAAGGGCAAGCGGACTTCCTGCGCGCGGCCCGCATTCTCCACAGTGCCGCGCCGCAGTGCCGTTTTCTGATTTGCGGCGCGCCTCTCTTTTCCGATCAGGCTGCGCTGCGATATCAGGCATCACTCGAAGCCCTGGCGGAAGGACTACCCGTGGAGTTCACCGGTTGGACGGAAGACATTGACCGCGTTCTGGGCGCCTTAGACCTTTTGGTGGTTCCCTCAACGGCCGTGGACGCGACGCCGCGCGTGATCCTGGAAGCTTTCGCCGCCGGTGTGCCGGTGGTGGCCTTCCGCTCGGGCGGCATTCCCGAAATCGTGGAGCACGGAGCAACCGGCTTCCTGGTGGAAGAGCGATCGCCCAAAGCCTTGGCCCTTTCGATGCTGGACGCGCTGGAATCCGCGGGCAGGCTGTGCGAGGTCGCCCAAAGGGCCCGCGCGAAGGCGCGCCGCGAATTCAGCATGGAGCGTTATCAGAAGCAGATGGTGGCCGCCATGGAGGCGGCGGTGGGGATTTGATATCGCGGGTAACCGGTTTGTCAGTCCCCGGTTATCTCCGTCTCGCTTCGCGCTGCAGCCCTTCATGCACGAGAATCTTCAGAAGGGTTTGGTAGCCGATTCCCTTACGCCCAGCGAGCTTCCGCGCTTGGGCCAAATCCGGCGCGGGCAAGCGTAAAGCGATCTGCACACTTGCCGCACGGCCCAGATCGGCCACCAGAGGAGACCCCCTCCTCTTCCCGGACGTTCCCGCAGCTGACTGTTGCTTGAGGAACTCCCGTCCCGCGGCGCCCGCCCACCAGTTGGCTTCCTCTCCCTCGCTCTTGAATTTCGGCATTTCCGTCAGTCGCTCTCTCGCCTTATTCATCAGATCATTCTCCTCGCTCCCGACGCGCCACGTAGTCGCGCTTTTGCCCGGCATCCAGGCCGTAAGCGGTAATCACCCGGATCTTGTGGCCACGTTCCGTCAGTATGATTGCCAGTAGACGGTTGCGTGCGGATCATCCGTAGTACACGTACCGGGCCTCGCCATCAGCGTCTTGCTCGTAAATCAGGATTGGGTCGCGAGATAACGCCTCCTCCACGCCGCGCATTGGCCCGGCCTCTCACTTCCGAACGCGATCCACCACGGGCGCTTCGATTATCGCTCCCTCGGCAGTCGTTGCCACCGCTTGCCCCGCCGGCAATGCCCGGAACACCACGGCCGCCAGCGCGGCGAAACCGGCGGCACAAGCCAACATCGCGGAGTATCCGAACCTGGCAATCGTCGCGCCGCCGGCGAGCGAGGCCACCAACTGTGCCGCGAACGCGACCAGCATCATCAGTGCGGCGGCGCCGGTGCGCTCCTGCTCGCGCACGCGGTCCATCACCAGTGTGTTGACGCCGGGATCGGTCATCCACTGACACGCAGTGTAAGTCATGAACACGGCCGCCGCGGCCCAACCGCTTGGGCTGGTGGCAAGTCCGCCCAGCGCCAGGGCGGTCGCCATCAGCATGGCCGCCGTGCCACTTACCAGCCCCATTTTCCGCAGCACCACGGGCGCCAGCATGAGCGCCAGGACCTGCCCCAACTGCGATCCGGACATGATCAAGCCGATGCGTTCCACCGGTGTGTGCAAGCGGGCGAAGAAAGTAGTGAAGAACGGATTGAACGACCCCGTGGCCAGATTCCAGATCGCCCACACGATCAGAAATCGCACCACAAACCGGTTGCGCGGGTACAGCTTGGCGCCTTCGGCGGGGGCGGGTCCGATGCGCAGCCGCGAGGCAGGCCACAGCGCCAACGCCAGCAGCGCGCAGCCGGCCAGCATGGCGGGACGCTTGCCTCCCAGCCAGCCGGGAAAATGTCCACCCAACCAGTTGCCCACGATGCCCAGCCCGATGGAACTGGCAGTCGAGAAACTGAAGCCGGTGGAGCGCGCTTTTTCGCTGGTCAGCCGCGCGATGGCAGGCGCCAGCGACACCGCGTACAGTGAGAACGCCGCGCCGCTTACGAACGCCAGGGCCAGCAGCGGCGCACGAGTAGCAACCAGGGCCCGCGCAATGGAGATCGCGCCCACCGACGCAAACGAAACGAACAACAGCCGGCCCAAACCCCAACGGCGAGCTAGAGCCGCAGCCGGTAGAATCGCCGCCACCATGCCCGCGGTGGATGCGCTGTTCACCTGTCCGACGAAGTCCTCGCGGAAGCCGAGATCCAGCAGGTACAGGTTATACAGCAGTACGTAAATGAACATGCCCAACACGAAAAACGAACTGGCGCCCAGAAACAGCCAGTAACCGCCGCTCAGGCCGCTGGAGCGCAGCCGCCAACGGAAGCCGCTTTGGAATAGTGCGGCAAACGCGCGCGAATGAAACACCGCACGCCGCGCCAGGAACCGCGTGGTGCGGGCGAATCGGACGGCGCGGCGGGCCAGCGTGAGTTGCTCACGTGGGACGAAGACGGCATCCACCGGCCCTGGCATCTGCGTGGGCACAATCCTCCGCCGGATCACCGCTACTTTGTCGCGCGCCGAATCGAGCAGGGCCAGGTGCAGCCAAAGTTCGTCCTTGTTGGGATGAAATTCGGACTCGAGCGGCGAGAATGCGAATGCGTCGAACCATTCCGCAACTCGCGCGGGCAGGGCCGACATTTCCGTCTCCGCCACCGGACCTGGCGCGCAGCCGAACCACGCACACGACAACCGGAATGCGATAGCTTCCAATCGCCGCAATTCGGGTGCATGCAGGTCCCGCCAGCGATTCCAGAACAGCGTGTCCGTCGCATGATTCTCCAGAAACCACGCGATTTCGTAAACGTGACACGCCCGCGCGCTCGACCGCAGCACATGCCGCAGCAGGTGCAGCGCGGCATAGGCCAGCGCGTCCGCGGTGTCCAGGGCGTGCCCACACCGCCGCACCCAGAATTCATCCACGCCGGGGGCGCGCAGCCGTTCCGTCCGGCCGTCCCAGAACTGATTATGCACTTCGATCGCGAGCGGGATCTGGGGATCGAAAAAGCTGCCGCCGCGCCATTCCCATCCGGTTTTGCGGACCAGGGCCGGCAGATGATCGGTGGGGTGAGCGCCGGGCTTTTCGATGGGATCGTAGCCGTGCTCGATCAGCAGATTATAGGCGCGCAGAGCGTCTTCCGGCGGGCAGAATAGATCCAGGTCGAACTGCGCGCGCAGGCGCGGGTCCGGAACAAAATGAGGAGATTGTGTGGTGCCTTTCAGAAAGATGTATTCGATGCCCGCTCCTATTAACCATTCGCCGATTTGAAGCTGCAGGTTGCGCGTGCGATTCAGGCGTTCGGTATTCTCCTGCAGGTTTACCGCGATGCGTTCCCGCACCCAATCGGGCAGGGCATCGCCGGCGATTTCGCCGAAGATGAGGGTCAGTGAGGTGCGGTCACAGAAATCCAGCACTGCCTTCCAATCCAGATCGGGCAGGCTGAGAGCCCGCCGCAGGCAGGGTGCCTGCCCCACTTGCAGAGCTGAAATTACCGCCGCCACCGCGCGCGGGACCCGGGGTGTCACTTAGAAATCGTACCGAATGGCGAACTGCAGTTGCCGGGGGTTTCCCACGCCCAGGATGCCTCCGAAGAGAGGCGCGCTGAAATCGGCGTAGGTCCCGGGAACACCCCAGTTCGGATGATTGAAAATATTGAACGCTTCCGCGCGGAATTCGAGCGCGCCGCGCTCGCGCAGCCGAAACCGGCGGTGCAGGGCCATATCGAACATATTGATGCCCGGCCCGTTCACGATATTGCGTCCGGCATCGCCAAATGTGTAGGGCGCGGGCGCGGTAAACGCGGCCGTATTGTAGAACTCGTTGGTGGTGCGCTGGCCGCGCGGTAAGGTCAAGCTGACGCCGGGTACGATATTCGGCCGGTTGGGCAGCCCGGTGTTGGCCGGGTCGAAAGCGTAGTAGAAGATATTCAGCGGCATGCCGTCCTGCAGCGTGACGTCGCCGGTCAACTGCCAATTCCGCAGCACCGGCCCGAAGGCGCGCACGGCCGGCAGACCGACGACGTATCCGCCACTAATGCGCCGCGCCACATTGAACGACGACAACGCCCGCTCCAGCCGCAAATTGTTTTCGTCCTGCGCTCCCACGCTATCGTAGAAGCCCGGAATTACGGTATCGGCATCGTCAATCGATTTCGACCACACGAAACTGGCGAGCAGCGACACGCGCCCGGTCAGGCGCTTCTCGGCTTTCGCCTGCAGCGCACTGTACGACGAATTGGCGATGTGCTGCCGCTGGATGATTTCACCCAGGCTGGGCCACGTGCGCAGAGATTGCAGATCACCCGGCCGCGGCGAGAGGTCCGCGCCGGTTTCAGTCTGCAGCGGCGTGTTGAACTGGCGGAAGCGCCCGAGGTGCGTGCCCTTGCTTCCCACATACGACAGATCGCCCAAAATGTGTCCGGCGAACTCGTGCTGGAAACCCGCGTTCCACTGCTGTAAATAAGGCGTAGGCGCGTGCGGATCGATGCCGAAGTAAGTCGGGAAACCGGTGGAGGCGGTCTGCGGAAATCCGTTGCGTGTGGTCAGAATCGGCGCCTGGGTGCCGTCGGTGACGTTATTCTGCACCAGAATTCCATTGAGCACCAGATCATATATTTCCACGGCGATTTCGGGGCTGTAATAGATGCCATATCCCGCGCGGAAGACGGTTTCGCCCTTTGAAAACGGTAGCTGCGGCAGCCGCCACGCCAGCCCCACGCGCGGGGCGAAGTTGCGGGTGTCAGGGCTCACCGCCTGGCTGACGCGATCAAGCGTGGGCGGCGGCGGATTGGGACCTGGCGCGTACACCAGGTTCAATAAGTTGCCGCGCGTCTCAGTATAGGGCGTGACATATTCGTAACGCAGGCCCAGGTTCAACGTAAGCCGCGGGCTCACACGCCAATCGTCCTGCACAAAGCCGCCGAAACTGTTCTGCCGCAGATACGCCTGCGTGTTGCCCTCGTTGCGGCTGGTGTCTTGCGGGTATCCCAACAGGAAATCGGCCAGTGCATCGCCGGTCGCACCGGGCGTGCCGTTGCTACTGGTAAACGCCCCGGTGTAAGTATACGATCCGCGTGCCAGCTCGTTCTCCTGGTAATTAAGCTGGAAGTGAATCCAGTCGAAGCCGGTTTTGATGGTGTGCGCGCCGCGCGTCCAGGAAACGCTGTCGGAGAAATTCCAAAGGTTGTCGCGTTGGATCTGCGGCAAAGTGGGATCGTCGGTCACCAGCGAATAATCGGCCAGCTGGAAGTAGGGCAGCCCGTAATTCGCCGGATTGCTGGTGAGCCCCTCGACGCCCAGTTGCTGGATCACATTGGTCTGGAAGGCGCTCTCCGGCGTGCCGTAGATGCTCATGCGCGTGAAGGAGAAGCGCGCCTCGTTGAGCCATGACGCGCCGGAGTACGTGTAATTCAAGGCGGCTTGCTGCGCTCGCACACGCTCCTCGGTGGGGCGCAGCGGAAACGATCCCGCCAGGATATTCTGTTCGCCGTTGAAAGTGTACCGGCCGGTCAATTGGCTCTGGTTGGAAAATTGATGATCGAGCCGCGTGGAAAACGAGTCGTTCCGGTTGCTGTTGGGGGTTTCGTCCACGTAGTTGTTGCCGTCGCCGTTGTTGAGATTGGGCAGCGGCTCGTATTGCGAAAGAAAGCTGGAAGCGATCGGATCTATGCGGGTGGCCGGAATGGAATCGCCTGGAAACGGCAGGCGCGCGCCGGTAGAACCTACAGTTGACGGATCGTAGATGATGTCCTGGCCGTTGAAGTTGCCCGTACGCAACTGGGCCGGCGGCACCAGGCTCTGCACCGGACTGCCGATATTTGAACGCAGGCCTTCGTACGTGGCAAAGAAGAACGTATTCGCCAAGGGCACGGGCCCGCCTAGCGAGCCACCAAATTGATTCTGGCGCACCTCCGGCGCCGCCAGCGTGGGATCGTCGAAATAGTTGCGGGCGTCGGCCGCTTCATTTTGCAGGTACTCGAAGATGCTGCCATGGAACTGGCGTGTGCCGGAGCGGGTGACCACGTCGATGGAGCCGCCGCCGGCTTGCGGAAATTCCGCGGACGCCGACGAGGTCTGCACGCGCAACTCTTCCACGGACTCCAGCGGCGGATAAACGGCGATGGCGAATGTGTTGCGATCGGTATCGTAAGCGCCATCCAGTTCGAAGGCGTTCATGGTGGAGCGGCTGCCGTTGATCGGTGGATTGAAAGCCACGGAGCCGCGCGAGCCTTGCTGCACGTCGTTCACGACGTCGTGCGTGAATCCGCCTAGCTGGCGCGGAATAGCGCCCGGCCCGAGCGTTACCAATGCCACAATGTTGCGCGTGTCAAGCGGCAGTTCATCCACCAGGTTGGTGTCGAACAGATATCCTATGGAAGCTTCGCTGGTCTGTACGGGCGACACGGTGGCGGCGGCCGTCACGCTCTCGCGCTCACCACCGACATAAAGTTTCAGGTCCAGCAGCGCCTTCTGGCTCACGGTCAACTGGACGTGTTCCGCGGCAGTGGCGCGGAAGCCCGGCTTTATGGCTGTGACGGTATATGCGCCGGGCAGCAGTGCCTCGATGGTGTAGGCGCCTTCGGTATTGGTCAGCGTGCTGCGTGTGAAGCCGGTGCTCTCCTCGCGCGCCGTCACGGTGACGCCGGGAGCCACGGCGCTCGATTCATCGAATACGGTGCCGAGGATGGTGGCGGAAGCCGTTTGGGCGCGCGCGCCAGCGGCAAACATGCCGGCCAGGATAGCGAGCGTTAATAATCTGTGAGGCAGGCCCGCGGCCAGCGGCGGGCTCCCGGCCCAATGCCACTTAGATATCCGAATATTGGGAACGCTGCATAATTTGTGGGGCAGACCTCCAGGTCTGCGCGGGTCCTCCAGGACCCGCCCTTCGCGTTTTGGAATCAGCCGTTCCACACGCGAGCAGGCCGACGTGGACGTCGGCCGCAGGACTGGAGTCCTGCCCCACAATTTATGCAGGTGTTCGGTTGCGCGAAAACTAAGTGGCATTGAGGCTCCCAGCCCGCCCGCGACGAGTGTGGACGGTTTGGCGGCGTGAGAGGCACGCGGCTAGGGACAGAAACGTCGCGGCTGCGACAGAGCCCCGTGGCAAGCGGCGCTGAAGCGCCGCGCGGGCTAAAGCCCGCCCTCCAAGCTGCGTCATTGTGCATCTCCGCCGCGCACGATCTGCTCGAGCAGGGGCACGGCTTCCTCGTAATGCGCATAGTGCAGCGAGTAAGCGGGTAGTTCGGCAATCGAGTCCACTACCCCAATTCGCCGCGCGTCCAGTTCCGGGTCGAAACCCGGCATATCGCGCTGCAGGCGTTCCCGGGCCTCTTCGCTTCCCATGCCCACTACGCCGGCGCGGACGCCCGGCCGGCGGTCCAAGAAGACGATGCGCTCCACGCGGCATTCCGCGGCAGTCTGAATCGGCAGATCCGCGGTACGAACTTCAATGGTGGGTTTGCTGTTTAACTGCCGGCCGGCGGTGCGGTCCTGCAACTCCGGAAACAGATTTGTCGCATCGGCGCGAAACCGGAAGTGATGCGATTCGCCAAGTATCGTACGGCGGCCGTCCCATATCACGCTGCTGGAGTCGTCCGAAATGTAGGTCCAACCTCGCCGCGCGCAGGCGTAAGAGAGCGTGCTCTTGCCCGTCCCCGACTCGCCGTACAGCAATACGCCGCTGCCATGCCAGGCGACGCACGCCGCGTGCAACGAAGTGATATAGTTCAATTCCAACAATACGTAAATCAGTGAATCCAGAAAGTGCCAGCGAAAGAAGACGCGATCGGCGAGAGTCGCGCGTGTCACCGACGAGTAACCGAACCGCTGCCGCCGGTCGATGACCGCGAAGTTTTCCTGATCCGAAACCCACATCAGCAGGTGCCGCTGCCCGCGCAGGACAGGCTCGGGCGGTATTGTGCCGCCTCCCTCCGCGGCGAGCACATGCACGCGTAGGGGCGGCCGGTCGAACCGGCTGGGGTAAACGCCAAAGCTCTCGCGCGCGGCGTCCAATACTTCGCGTGCATTGCTCGCGATATCCACCGGAAATCCGTATGGATAAAAGCGGGCGCAATGAGCGAAATCCGCCCGATATAGCAACGGATCGTAGATTTGATTCCCGACAGTGGTTCCCGACATCTATTTGACTAATAACACAGGCGATTGAGTAAGAAACGTAAAAACATGCCAAAGCACTGTCCGGCGACGGCCCGGAGCGGTTATGCTGAGTCTGGATGCGCGCCGCGATTGTACATTATTGGCTGTTGAACTGGCGGGGCGGCGAGAAGGTACTGGAGTCGCTCTGCCGCCTGTTGCCGGACGCCGATATTTTTACACTATTCTACGATCCGCGCGCCGTGAGTCCCGAGATCCGGCGCCACAAGATCACGGCGTCATTTCTCAATCCAGCGCGCCGGCATTACCGCCATCTGCTGCCGCTCATGCCGATGGCGCTTGAACAGTTCGATTTGCGATCTTACGACCTGGTGATCAGCAGCGAATCGGGGCCGGCCAAAGGCGTGCTGACATCTTCCTCGGCGCGTCACATCTGTTACTGCCATACTCCGATGCGTTATCTATGGGACTTGTATCCCACGTACACGCGGGAGTGGCTTCCCGCTTGGAAGCGTGTGTTGTTTCGGCCGGTGAGCAACTATCTGCGCCTCTGGGACTATGCCTCGGCAGCGCGGGTGGATGAATTTGTCGCCAATAGCGAAAACGTGCGCCGGCGCATCTGGAGGGCCTGGCGGCGGGATGCGCGCGTGGTGTATCCACCGGTCGCGGTGGAAAGCTTCTATTGGCGTGAACCGGAAGACTACTACCTGGTGGTTTCGGAACTGGTAGCGTACAAGCGCGTGGATCTGGCCGTGCGCGCACTCGCGGGATCGGGCCGGCGCTTGCGCGTGGTGGGCGATGGGCCGGAGTTCAAGCAACTACAGCGCATGGCGACGCCTCAGGTCGAGTTTTGCGGGCGTGTTTCGGACGGCGATTTACGCGATCTGCTGGCCCGCTCGCGCGCGCTCGTGGTACCCGGCGAGGAAGATTTCGGGATAGCGGCGGTGGAGGCGCTGGCGAGTGGGAAGCCGGTGGTGGCGCTCGGCCGCGGCGGAACTCCGGAGAGCGTTCCCGCGGCCGATCCCCTGGGCGGAATCTTTTTCGATGAGCCGGACGAGGCGCAGCTTATCGACGCATTGCGCCGCTTTGAGCAGGTGGAAGCACAGATCCGGCCGCGCGATCTGCAGGCTTGGGCAGAGCAATTTTCCGAGGCGCACTTTTTGGTAAATATGCGCGCGATTCTGGACATCGGGCATGCGTCGGAGTGCGCGCGGGCGGCGCCGACTAATCTTCGTGCGCGCTCAACTTAGCTATGACTGAAAGATCCTCCAGTGTGGTGGTGTCGCCCTTCACCTCACCGCCCGCGGCGATCTCCTTCAGCAGCCGCCGCATGATCTTGCCGCTGCGCGTCTTGGGAAGGGAATCGCTAAAGCGTACGTCGTCAGGCTTTGCCAGCGATCCGATCTCTTTCGCCACCCACAGCCGCAACTCCTCTTTCAATTCCGGGCTGGGCGCAATCCCCGCCTTCAGCGTGACGAACGCCGCGATGGCCTGGCCTTTCAAATCGTCGAGCCGTGCCACGACCGCGGCTTCGGCGACCTTCGGGTGTGCGACCAGCGCGGACTCCACCTCCATGGTGCTCAGCCGATGCCCGGATACGTTGATCACGTCGTCGATGCGGCCCATGATCCAGAAGTAGCCATCGGCATCCTTGCGCGCGCCATCGCCGGTGAAGTACATGCCCGGGATCTGCGACCAATACTGATCCTGATAACGCTTCGGATCGCCGTAGATCGTGCGCAGCATGGCCGGCCAAGGCTGCTTCAGCACCAGGAAGCCGCCGCCTCCCGCGGGCACCGGATCGCCCTCGCGCGTGACCACGTCGGCAATCACGCCGGGGAACGGCCGCGTCGCCGATCCCGGCTTCAAGGGAGTGGCGCCGGGCAGCGGCGCGATCATGATCATGCCGGTTTCGGTTTGCCACCAGGTGTCCACGATCGGGCAGCGGTTGTGGCCGATGTGCTCGCGATACCACATCCAGGCTTCCGGATTGATCGGCTCGCCGACCGTTCCCAGCAGGCGCAGGCTCTTCATGGCGTGTTTGTCCGGCCACTCATTGCCGAACCGCATAAAGGCGCGGATGGCCGTTGGGGCGGTATAGAAGACGTTCACCTTGTGCCGGTCGATGATGCTCCAGAAGCGGTCAGGTTCTGGAAAATTGGGCGCGCCTTCGTACATCAGGCTGGTGCCGCCATTCTGCAGCGGGCCATAAACGATGTAGCTATGGCCGGTGACCCAGCCGATATCCGCTGTGCACCAATAAATGTCGTGGTCCTTCAGATCGAAGACCCACTTCGTAGTGAGGTAGGTCCCCACCGAATAGCCGCCGGTAGTGTGCAGAATGCCCTTTGGTTTTCCGGTAGTGCCGGATGTGTACAAGAGATACAGCGGATGCTCGGCGTCCAGCGGCTCGGCGGGGCACTCATCGGAGGCGGTAGCCATCAACTCGTGCCACCAATGATCGCGACCGCTGACGATGGTCTGCGGGGTACCGGTTCGCTTGAAGACCACCACGTTGCGCACCGAAGGACACGATAGCAACGCTTCGTCGACGGCCGGTTTCAATTTCACCTCCGCGCCGCGCCGGTAGGAGCCATCCTGCGTGATCACCATCGATGCCTGCGAATCCGTGATGCGGTCCACTAAGGCGTTTGCAGAAAAGCCACCGAAGATAATGGTGTGCGGCGCGCCGATGCGGGCGCAGGCCAGCATGGCGATGGGAAGTGCGGGACACATTCCCATGTAAATGGCGATGCGGTCGCCTTTCTGCACACCCAGCGATTTCAGAACATTGGCGAATTTCGAAACCTCGATCAGCAGTTGCTGATAAGTGAGGGTCACCACTTCGCCGGGCTCGCCTTCCCAGATCAGTGCGGCCTTGTTGCGCCGCGCGGTGGCCACGTGGCGGTCCAGGCAGTTGTAGGAAATATTGGTCTGGCCGCCCACGAACCACTTGGCCCAAGGGCAATCCCATTCGAGCACCTGTTCCCAGGGTTTGAACCAGTGGAGTTCGGCGGCGATGCGCCCCCAGAATTGCGCCGGGTTCTCGGCCGCGTCCTTATAGAGGCTTTCATATTCGGCGAGGCTCGCGATGTGCGCCTGCGAGCGGAATTCGCTGGGCGGCTCGAATACGCGATTTTCAGTGAGAATGGAATCGATATTGGTCGGCGCGGACATGCAGGCTTGGCCCTCTCACAGCCGAAGATAGCAGAAAGAGCCGGCACAGTGGCGGGCTAAGGTGCCGGGTGGCTGCGGGATTGAAGGAAGGTTTGAAAACCTTCGAGTTCCTGACGTGCCTGGAGATATGTCTGATCGACCGTGGCAACGAGAGGAGCGAGTTTGTCGCACCGCATTAGGGCAATCGAGGCGCCGCAAAACAAGTGCCTAAACGCAAGGAACTCCTTAAGGGTTTCGACCAGGTCCGCGGCGATCACTGGTGGGCGCGTGTGGGCTGGCGCAGCCATTTGGTTCAACAATGCCCTGTGCCATCTGTCTGACGGAGGCATGGACCCGTCCCACTCGCGGGCGATCAGTGGCGACATCTGTTCCCGGACAGTTGCCAGTTCTTCGAGTCCCAGGTCAATCTTGGTCGAGAGGTCAGTCGACACGGACTAACTCTCCGCTGCGGAGGAGATGCCGAACCAGGGGAGTCTCCTGATCGAGATCGAGAAGATCAACCGGTCTCCCAAGCATGTCGGATGCTTTGCTGACTGCGGAAAAGTAGGCCCTTGGCGGCAGCCCGGATACGGCCATGTCGACGTCTGAATCGGGACGCAGTTCGCCTCTCGCGAACGAGCCGAAGACGAAGACCCGGGAGGCGCCCATACTGCGGAGCAAACTGACTACCGCCCGAAGTGCTTCCTTTTCGCTGAGCGTGGTCGGCATGGCACTCTTGAGTGGCTGGAGACGGTCACCAATATATTAGATCCAACCCTCCGGAACTGACTATACCACTGGCGGCGCACGTCCGGCTGCAGAGGGCGCCCCGGCAGGCTGGCTAAAGTCGCTTTCCGCGCGCCAGTAACGCGTCCAGAGAGATGCGGCCGGGGCCGAAGATGAGCACGATCAAAAAGGCAATCAGGAAAGTGTACGGAGCGGCGGCATAGAATTTATCCGGGTTCGAAAAAATCGAGAAGAGAGCCTCACGATCGCCGAGGATGTATGCCACCAACATGTCCGCGGTGAGCAGCAGCGCGAGCAGGCGCGAACCCAGCCCCAGCATGATCAGGATGCCGCCCACAAACTCCAGTCCGGAAATGACAGGTGCGTTTATACTGGGCAGCGGTACGCCCAGACTGGTGAAGAAGCCGGTCACCCTGGTCAAACTGTGCAACTTCCCCCAACCGGTCTGCATCATCTGGAATCCCCAGTACAGGCGGACCAGCAGCAAAAAAGGAGACTGCAGGTTGGAAGATGCGCTGACCAGCAGACCGTAGATCTTGGTGAGGAATGCCATCAGGATGCGCGACGCACCTTTCGCGAGGGCCGGCACAGCCAGCCCATCTCGGCCCAGGCGGCAAACCAGGCCTCCACGCGGCTGCGCAAATCCTCGACCGGAAGAGGGCTGTCTTCGAGGGCCGCTTCCATAGCCTGGCCGACCGGGAGACCCTTCGCCAGCGTCGCGAGCAGGCGGAATTCTTCGGCATCCATGCGGCGATAGTGAACCATGAAATCGAAGCGATGGACAGCCAGGAAAATGTGCTCGGCCGGCATACGGTGAATGCGTCGCACCAGCCCGCCGGTCTTGCGTTTGAGCACGGCGTTGCTGGCGGTGCCGTGTTCCTCGGATGCCGCATTCACCTTCACTCGCAGATCATCCACCGGATAGCGCAGCTCGATCAGACGGACATATGGCTGGAGACCGATACGGAGGCCAGGTCCCAGTTCCAACAGGTCTTCCGGACCAAGCACCGGCTCTTCCTTCTCATCGAAGGCTTCGATATGCGCCCACTCGAGGCGGATCATGTCGAGTGCCAGGTCCAGCCGGCCGACCGCAAACTCCGGGTTGCGGCGCAGCCATTCCTCCAGCCGCGAGCCCAGGTTGCGCAGCGTCCAGGATTCCGACGGCCGGTCCGTCAAATAAGCTCGCGCCAGGCGTTCGAAGGCACGCTGCCCGAGCACCGCGCGCAGACCGGGAAAATCCTCGTACAGCGAATCGAGCAGACGATACCAGTAGCTGCGGCTGTAGATCTCGAGGCGATCGAGCGATGTCAGCCGGTCGTTGGGCTTGATGTAGTCGGCCGGCGCGGCAGGGTCGATCCGGTCGCCGGCGATCAAAGGCCGCATGAGGGCGGCGGCCATACGCTTCTGGAGTGCGAGCAGAGTCATGGCGCCACCGGCATCGGTACAAATTGGGGCGCGGCGATGTACTTTTCGGCTTTGCGCGCTTCGGCATGCACTTCGTCGAACGACGGGATGCGGTCGTCCCATTCGAGCAACGTAGCGGTATTTCCCACGCGGCGAATGGCATGGTCGTAGAGTTGCCAAACCGGGTCGATCACCGGATGATCGTGCGTGTCCAGAATGTATTTCTGGAATTTTGAATGTCCCGCAATATGGATCTGCGCGACGCGTTCGGGGGGCACGCTGTTCAGATAATCGTAAGGATTGAAGCTGTGATTGCGCGACGACACATAAATATTATTGACGTCGAGCAGGATGCCGCAATCGGCGCGTTCGACCACCTCGTTGAGAAACTCCCATTCGGTCATTTCCGATTCGTGGAACTCGGCGTAGCTGCTGACGTTCTCTACGGCGATAGGCGTCTCCAGATACGAACGGGCTTCGCGAATCTTGCGAGCCGTGATTTTGGCGGCTTCGAACGTGTACGGCATGGGCAGCAGATCGTGCGAGTAACGCCCGTCTACGCTGCCCCAGCAAAGATGATCGGTGAGCCAAGGAGTCTTGGTACGCTTCACCAGAGCCTTGAGACGGCGCAAGTGATCGCGATTGAGCGGCTCGGCCGAGCCGAAATACATGGAAACACCGTGCTGCACGACACGGTATTGTTCGAGTATTTGATCCAGCATGGCCAGCGGACGGCCGCCATCCACCATGTAATTTTCCGAAATAATTTCGAACCAACCCACAACGGGCTTCTTTTCGAGGATGTGCTGGTAGTGCGGAATACGGAGGCCCACACCGATACCGTAATCGGTGAATCCATTAAATCGATTGGCAGGCACGAATTTAAATTAAATGTCGTGGCGCGGGCACGGCAATGGGCACCAGCGCCACGAACGCATCGCCAGACTAGGTGGTCTTCTTGTTGGAACCGTCGGTGGCGCAGCCGCCCTTACCCTTACAAGAGTTCTTGCCCTTGCAGCCGTTGTCGCTGGTCTTGCAGCCGCCCTTGCCTTTGCATGAATTCTGCCCCTTACAGGCATGCTTTTCTTTTTCCGCTTGCCAGATGGTTCCGGAGGATTGTCCGGCCAGCGAGTTGCTGGCGGAAAGCCTCTGGCTGCCGGAGCCGGAGGAGACGGTGCTTGCGTTTAGGCGTGTCATCGTGCCACCCAGCAGGCCGGTGAACGCCGCGGTGAGTACTAACGAGCTTTTGGAAACCTTCATGATGTTGTAAACCCCTTCCTTTGTCGGTTATTCCCGAAATCCCTCAGAATTTTCGAACGCCCGCGCGGGCTAGGACAGCAAATTGTGCTTGCGCGGGTTCTTTAGAGTATACGACAGGAAGATGCGCTGTGGATTTCTTCGGGTGCAAGGCTTTGTGGTCGGTTATTCTGGAAGGGTGGGGGGAATAACCAGACGGGCGGCTCTGCGGTGGTTTGGTGCGGCTGGGGCGGTCGCGACAGCGCGAGGCAGTTCCCCCGTCCAGTTAAAGGTGGGCGGCGCGGTAATCGATGTATCTTTCGAGTCCGACCATTTCGATCTACCGCAAGCGGCGCTGCTCGGCTGGGTGCGCATGGCGGCGCGCGCGGTAAGCGCCTATTACGGACAGTTTCCCGTGCCACGCGCTCGCGTGCGCATCTACTCCGGCGGTGGGCAGGAAGTCAGCCATGGCGTCACCTATGGCGACGACGGAGTATGGACGCGAATCACCGTGGGCGTGCACACGACGGCGGCGGATCTGGACAGCGACTGGATGATGACGCATGAAATGGTGCATTACGCGTTTCCCTCGGTAGCGCGCCGCCATCATTGGATCGAAGAAGGCACGGCCACTTATGTGGAGCCCATCGCGCGGGTTCAAATCGGCAACCTGACGTCCACGCAGGTTTGGAGCGACCTGTTGCGCGACATGCATCAGGGGCTGCCGGAGGAAGGCGACCAGGGCCTGGACAATACCCACACCTGGGGCCGGACATATTGGGGCGGCGCGCTCTACTGCCTGTTGGCCGATATCGGAATCCGGAAGAATACGGCGAACGCCAAGGGATTGCAGGATGCCTTGCGCGCCATCAACCGCGCGGGCGGTACCGTCGAAACGGATTGGCCATTGGAGCGTGCGCTGACGATCGGCGACAAGGCCACGGACGGCAAGACCATGACGGATCTGTACCGGAAGATGGGCGGGCAGGCAATGATGGTGGACTTGCCTGATCTATGGAAGCAACTCGGCGTGGCACGGGAGAATGGGCACGTGGTGTTCGACGATCATGCGCCGCTGGCTGGCGCGCGGAAGGCCATTATGCGCGGCAGCGGTTCGAAACCGGAGACGTAACCTTTGCGCGAGTAGCGGCGTCCACGTTGCGGAGGGAGTGTCCCCATGGCCAAGGAATGGCTGGTAAGCGCCTGCGCGTTGTTAACCACAGCCGTAATGCCGGGCAGCGCCCAAGTCGCGGTTAAAGCGGCGCTGGCATTCGGCCAGGTACAGAACGGTGTCTATCATCACAATCGAACCGGCATAGAGTTTAGCTTGCCGTCGGATTGGGCGGTCGTCAGCCAGGAACATGCGTCCAGCGAGGCACAGATCGTTCTTTTGCGAGACACGCTTTCGAATCAGACCGGCATGGTTTGGCTGAAGGCGCGCACCATCGATGCGGCTAGCATTCCTGGCGTGATGAATCGCCGTCTCGACAACAAAGTTGCGCAGCGCAACAATTTTGAGGGCTACACATTCCGCGCCGACAGTGTGCGGCAGACCACGATTGGCGGAAAGCCGGCTCTCAGCGCGGTCGCCGACTACGTGCAGACCGGACAGCAGATGGTGGAGTATATTACTTGGATCGATGGCGAGAAGAGCCGCGCAGTTTTCTCGGTCCGCTTGCCCGCGTCTGAATTGCCGGGGTTCCAAAGCCGGCTTGATGCAATTGTTCAATCGGCTATGGTGCCTTAGAGGCATGTGGGTCCGCCGCACAGTTATTTTCCGATACAGAAGGTCGAAAAGATGCGGTTCAGGATATCGTCCGCGGTAGTGGCCCCCGTAATGGCGTCGATGGGACGGAGGGCTGCGTAAAGATCGAGCAGCAGCATCTCGTGGGGCACGTTCGCGCTTACCGCCGCGCTGGCCTTTTCCAGATACGCGAGCGATTCGCGCAGTAATTGCGCATGGCGCAGACTGGTGATAAAGCCGGTCTCCAGTTCCCCGCCCGCAGCCGGCGCGACGGCCCGGAACACGGCGTCGCGCAGCGCTTCGATTCCTTCGCCAGTCAGCGCCGATACCGGGTGCAGCGGCTCAATCGGTTCCGCGGTCCGCGGCAGATCGCACTTGTTACCCACCAGGATCCAGCGGCCCTGCTGGCGCGCGCGCGCCATCAACTCGCGATCCGATTCTTCGACCGGCGCGGACAGATCCAGCACCACGAGCGTCAAATCGGCGTCCGCCATGGCTTGAAAGCTGCGTTCAATGCCCAGCGTCTCCACCAGGCCTTCGCCCTCCCGAATGCCCGCCGTGTCGAACAGCTTCACCGGGATGCCGCGAATGGCGGCTACTTCCGAGATCACATCGCGCGTGGTGCCGGGAATGTCCGTCACGATGGCGCGGTCCTGCTCCAGCAGGCGATTGAAGAGGCTGCTCTTGCCAACGTTGGGCCGGCCGACGATGGCCAGCGTCAAGCCTGCGCGCACCAGGCCGCCAAACTCGAAGCTGGCCTCCAGCTTGGATACGCCCGCCATCACCGGCTGCAGGCGCTCCAGGATCTGGGACGCGGGCGCCACGCTCACATCGTCCTCCGCGAAGTCGATTCCGGCTTCGAGCAGCGCGATCAGTTGGAGAAGCTGCTCCTTGAGCGGAGCGACGCGGCGGGATACCGAGCCGCCCACCTGTTGCGCGGCTATGTGCGCCTGGTAAAGGGTGGTGGAATCGATGAGATCGCGCACGGCCTCCGCCTGCGGCAGGTCGATGCGGCCATTCAGATAGGCACGCAAGGTGAATTCACCGGGCTCGGCCAGCCGCGCACCCGCATCCATCGCCAGGGATACCGCATGCCGGAGTACGACCGGCGCACCGTGGCACGAAATTTCGATGACATCCTCGGCCGTGTAGGATCGCGGGCGCGCGAAAAATGTAACGACTACCTGGTCCACGGCCTGGCCGTTAGCATCCACGAGTTCGGCCAATTGGCACGCCCATGGCTGCAACTCTGGCGCATGGGCAAAGCGCACCATGCGCTGGATAATTTCACGTGACCGTGATCCGGAAAGCCGCACCACGCCGAGTCCGCCGCGGCCGGGCGGCGTGGAAATGGCGACGATAGTGTCGGTGAGGTTCAGAGCTATTTTATCGCCGGGGTCCGCGCGTGCCGCGGCGTTGCGGGCGTTCGCCGCGTTCGCGATCGCGGCCGGAGTCGCGCCGTCCTCCTGCGAAAGGCCCGTCCCGCCGTACAAAGGCCGGCTGCGGCGGGTCAGGCAGGCTGGCCATGCCCGCCGGATACACCACCACGTGCCGGAAGCCGCCCGATCCGCTCGATTCACTGCGCAATTCGGTTTCGTTCCGCAGCGCCAGGTGAATGACGCGGCGCTCGCGGCTGTTCATTGGGTTGAAGCGGAAAGGCTGCCCGGTGCGCTTCACCTTCTCGGCCACCGTCGCGGCGCTCAGCCGCAATTCCTCGATGCGCAGCAGGCGGTAGTCGTTGGCATCGAACGAAATGCGCGAGTGATCCTCGGAGGGCATGCGCAGCGCCTCCATGGTCACGTGCTCCAGCGCCAGCAGCAACTCCGCGCGATTGGCCAACAGATATTCGACGTCCGGGCCATTAAATTTCACGACCACGTCGGGAGTCTCGAAATCGTCGCCGGTGGCCTCGCCGTCCGCTATCTCGTAGCCCATGCGAAAACCCGCCACGTCGAGGCACGGACGCAAGAACTGCTCGATGCGGGAGCCTATAGATGATACCGAATACTTGCGCGGAGTCACTCTCTACTTCCTGCCATCCTTCTTTTTTTCGGCGGCAGCACCGATTGTGCCGCCACCGTGGCCAGCGATGTGCGATTGAAGAACAGTTGCTGCGCTACGCCCACCAGGTTGCTGGTTAAATAGTATAATACCAGCCCGCTCGATAAGTTATAGAACATGAAACCGAAGATGAGCGGCATGAATTGCATCATTTTCTGCTGGCTGGGATCGCCCCCCGTGGTGGTAGGCGTCATCTTCTGCATCACGAACTGGCTGACGACCATGATAATGGGCAGCAGGTGAATGGCCAACGTTTCGGGCTGCGAAAGGTCCGTCACCCAAAGCCAGCTCGCGCCCCGCATCTCCACCGACACAGAGAACACTTTATAGAACGCGATGAAGAACGGGATTTGCAGCAGCATGGGAACGCAGCCGCCCATGGGATTCACGCCGTGCTTTTTGTAAAGCTCCATGACCTCCTGGTTCTGGTCCGCCTTTTTCGGGTCGCGGAGGCCGATGCCCTTGTACTTGTCGTTGATGGCGGCGATCTGCGGCTGCAGCGCCTGCATTTTTTTCATGGACTTCATGCTGGTGATCTTCAGCGGAAACAGCACGAAGTTCAGCGCGATGGTGACCAGGATAATCGCCCAGCCATAGTTATGCACTACGCTGATGGCCACCCAATTCACAGCCAGGAACAACAACTTGGAGAATATCCCGAGCCAACCGAAATCCACCACCTGCTCCAGCTTCGGATTGACCGCGCGCAGGACGTCGATATCCTTCGGGCCGACGTACAGCGAGAACTGGTTCACCGGGCCGTCACTCACCGCGACGCCGGCAAACGGCAATTGCTTCGGCTCGCGGGGTGTGCTCTCGTTATCGCTGAAGGTGCTAATCGCAACCGGGGTAGGCTGCGAGTTGTCGGTATCGTATTTCACGCGTACGCCGGCCAGCCCACGCTCCGGCAAGAATGCCGCCACGAAATATTTATCTTCGATGCCGGCAAAGGAGAAGTTGCCGGTCACCGTGGCCGGCCCGCCTTTGGCCGCTTTTGCCCCATTCTTCCTCAGCTTGGAATCGGTGACATCGAAGTAGAGCGTCTGCTGGTCGCCGGCGGGATTGGTGGCCTCCGTGTCGCCGAAACCGCCGCGCCATTCGAGTTCGTGGGGAATGGGCTTGCCGCCGTCGGTTACCTCCGTCGCAACATCCAGGAGGTAGCTGGATTTCCGAAATTGGAAAGATTTGTGCGCCGCCACCTGCCCATTGGAATAATCGAAGCTAACCGCGAGCCCGTCCGCATCCGCGTGCATCTCGTAAAGCGCCTGGTTGAGGTCTACAGCGGGTTTCTGCGCGGAGAAGTAGAGCGACATCGGCCGTTCGGCGTGGGCTGCTGTGTTGACCAGTTCGAGCGGCGCGCCGCTGTGCGCCTTGTATTTCTTAAGGAGCCAGCTTTTTATCACGGCGCCCCGGTTGGTGAACGTAATTCGAAACAGATTGGTATCGACGACCTGGGTTTCCTCCGCTTGTGCGGCCAGTGGGGGAACGGCGGGAGCGGAGGACGCGGGAGGCTCCGTTGGCGGTGTCGCGGCAGGCACGACGGGTGCGACGGGTGCAGGTCCAGTGGTGGCAGCTACCGGAGCGGTCTTCTTCACGGGCGGACTGACGGTCTTGTAAAAATACGGCGTCACGAACAAGACTACGCCCATCAGAACGAAGGCGAGCAGGAGCCGCAGCTCCATGGGCAGTTCTTTTTTCGGTTGTATCGGACTGCCGGACGTTCCGCCGCTAGTAGGTTCAGCCATGCTGTCTCGTTGTTACCTGACCGGATCGACGCCGCCCGCGTGAAAAGGATGGCACTTTGCCAGCCGCCTGGTTCCCATCCACATGCCGCGCCATACGCCGCGCTTTTCGACGGCCTGCATCATATACTCCGAGCAGGTCGGGTAGAAGCGGCAGGCCGAGGGTAGCAACGGCGAAAGGTACCGTTTATAGAACCGTAGCGTTGCTATCACGACGCGCTGCACCGTTGAAAGAGACGAACAATTTCCCGCTCCAGTTCCGGGAACGGTGCCGCCATCGATTTGCGCCGGGGATTGAAGACTATTGACCACTCGGGACTCAATTGATCGAGATGCAGGCGCACGGCCTCGCGTACACGCCGCCTGATCCGGTTGCGCACCACTGCCTTACCAAGCGCGCGCGGCGTGGTAAAACCGATGCGCGGTCCATCGGCCTGCGGCTCCCGCACGCAGAACGCAGCGAACAAAGGGCTCGCGAAGCGAGAACCCTGGTCGTAGACTCTGCGGAAATCCGTGGATCGCAACAGACGAACACGTTTCGGGAAACCAGGGATGCTTACCTCTCGGAGCTGACCGTGAGTTTGTGACGGCCCCGTGCGCGGCGCCGCGACACAACGGCGCGTCCGTTCTTGGTTTCCATGCGCGACAGGAATCCGTGGGTTTTAGCGCGCCGGCGATTGTTTGGTTGAAAGGTACGTTTCGGCATCTTATTCCAAGCTAACCAGTATAGCGCGACCGCCCGCCTCCATGCGTGGTCCTGAAGTTTACGTGGTGGCATCGGTGACGGTCGCGTTGGTGAAGGGCTTGGGTAGTTCGACCGCGACTGGGGTTGGCTTCGATTTTGGTTGATTTTGTTGAAAACAAAGGGCCGGGTGGGTTCGTACGGTAATTTTCATTCTTCGGTTCGCGCCTGTTTGGCGAACTGTGGACCGGGCGGTAGTGTAATTCGGGATGTCAAAGATCCAGGTAGGGCCACCGGTATTACTCGATGTAAGGATAGCAGCGCGGGCGGCAATGTGTTGGTGATCGTGTGGGTGAGGGGTATTTGTTATGAGGGTGGGGGCGGGATTGCCCGCCGTGTGACTGGGCATCGCGGAGGCGCGGCCGGGAGGGCACCGTGTTAGAGCCTTCAAATAGCCCGGCTGCAGATTTGTTCCCCGGGCTACGTGGCCCCCGGGTGGCGTCTGTCAGATCTTCGAGGTGGGTCGGTTGGCGCTAATCAGCGAATCGGGCATTTATCCTTCCAGTTGACGTGAGCCGGACTTCACAGGAGTAATCCTCCCATTCGCACGCAAGCGCTGCTTTCTCCGAGTGCCCGACGACGCTCCGCGCCAACTGGCAGGCGGGCAACCGGTATCACCTCCAGTTGGCGTCAATCCGCGCGTGGGGTCCGGACAAGCCGCAACCCTGGCCACGCGGCGGGGCGGGGCAGAGGCGCCCACTTCGATTCGTTCACCGCCTGGCAATGTCTAAGCGCTGGAACAGCAATTTGCGCTTGCCTTTGGCTGGCGGCATCGACGATGGGTGCCCTGCCATAACAGCCACGCCCTAGTTATGGCTGTTCGGGACCGCCAGGTACCCGTGAAAGTTACCGCTGCTGTCGAGCGCCAAGCCGATGATCTCGCCGGCGGCATCGATTTTACATGCGGTGAACAGATACAAGGGCGCGCCCGCGGGGACGAGTGTGTTGAGGTCGATCAATTTCCCGTCCCGCCGCAGGAACGCTCGGACGTTGGTCAAAGTGGCATCTATTGATGCGCCGACTACCTGGCCGGCATCGTTAATGCCGATGGCGAGGCTGTTCGCGTCCCCCGGAACCGTCCCGAGATCCTGCATGCCCGTCTCCCGGGTCCACAGGAAGCCATGAAAGTTGGCGTCTCCCTGCAGGTCTGAAGACCCGACTACCTGGCCGCGGTTGTTGAGGTCCAGCGCTTGAATTCCGTTAAATGGGGTTGGTCCGAGTCCCGTCCCTCCAAGGGTGCCGAGGTCAATGGCTTTGCCGTCCTCCCAAAGCATGGCGTGAAGAGGCTGGAAATAGTTCGCATTAATGGGATTAAAGGCAGCGCATGTGCCAGACGCACCGGCCGCCTGGCCGAGATCGTTGATGGCGTTGGCGCTTCCATCCGGGTCGCCGGGATCCGTGGGAAGTTCCTGGGGAGATCCGTTTTTCCAGAGCACGGGCTTGAACCGGAGTTTTTGTGGACTGCCGGATGGGCATGTGGAGTCCGGCGTGTCGTTCTCCGCCGTTCCGGCCGCAGCGCCCCAAATGTTGATCTTGTAGGCCAAGCCGTTGTTACCTCCCAGAGTGGGAAGCGCATGCATGACGCCGTCTTGCCACACGAACGGAACACAGGTAGTGCCGGAAGACGAAAGACCAAGCCCCGCGAAACCACAAAAGTCCTCGCCGTTAGGATCCGGAGTGGCGGTTTGGGCTTCACCCACAACCTGGCCCCAGTGGTTGACGCCCAATGCCTGGCTGTTCGGTCCCTGGAGTCCGGGCGTGCCCAGATCTTTCATCTTGCCCTTGTACCAAAGCACGGCCTGTAATGTGTTGCCGGTTTGCACCCCGCTGGCGACCAGGCCGTTATTGGTGATGGCAAACGGCTGCCCGTTCGGACCCACCATGCCGAGATCGGTCACCCGATAAGTTGGCGACTGGGCTATGGCAACCGCGGCGAGCAGGCTGCCCCCCACAATGCTTTTCAAAACTGTTTGTTTGAGTGTCACGTTTGTTCCCTCCATCAGGCGATAAGGAAAACGCCCGCGCGAGGTTACACGCTATCGCGGGCTTGATGTAGATTGGAGATCAGCGCCGGATTATGACGCTCTGTCCTCAGTGCGGTGACGAGTTGCAAGCCGGAGATCCCGCGGGCCTGTGCCCGAAGTGTCTGATCCAGGGCGCTTTCGATAGTTCGGTTGGCGCCGGCGAGTCCGGAACCCAGAGCATCGATACAGTGAGAGCGGCGCCCCGCGATGACGACTTCGGCCGTTATCACATTCTTCGAACCCTAGGCGAAGGCGGCATGGGCACAGTTTACTTAGCCGAGCAGCGTGAACCCATTCGCCGCTCGGTGGCTCTCAAAGTCGTGAAACTCGGCATGGACACCAGCCAGGTACTCGCCCGCTTCGCCAATGAGCGTCAGGCGCTGGCCATGATGGACCACCCGAATATCGCACGCATCTTCGACGCCGGCGCCACGCCCAATGGCCGGCCTTACTTCGTCATGGAGTACATCGAGGGCGTACCTATAACGCAGTACTGCGACCGCAATCGGTTCGCCATCGTCCAACGGTTGGAACTTTTTCTCACGGTGTGCCGCGCGGTTCAGCACGCGCACCAGAAAGGCGTGATCCACCGCGATCTCAAGCCGTCGAATGTGCTGGTGACGGAACAGGAAGGCACGCCGATTCCTAAAGTGATCGATTTCGGCATCGCCAAGGCTACCGACCAGTGGGCCGTGGAGACTACTCTGCTGACGCAATTCGGCCAGATGGTGGGTACACCGGAGTACGCCAGTCCTGAGCAAGCCGAGCTGACCACCGGAGATGTGGATGCGAGCTCCGATGTGTATTCGCTCGGGGTGCTCCTGTACGAGTTGCTGATCGGCACTGTCCCTTACGACGCGGCCAGAATGCGGCAGGCAGGCTTAACCGAGATGCTCCGCATCATCCGCGAAGAAGAGGCCCCGCCGCTTTCGCGCAAGCTGACGGCAATGGGCGCGGCCGCGGCCGATATTGCGGCGCGCCGCCAGACGGACCCGGCCTCTCTGCGTCGCCTCGTGGATGGCGACCTGAATAGGATCGCGATGAAGGCTCTGGAAAAAGTGCAGACGCGGCGATACGCTTCGGCGGCTGAGTTCGCGGCCGATATACAGAGATACACTGAGCATCGGCCGGTGCTCGCGTCTCCGCCGGGCGCGCTATACCGGGCGCGCAAGTTCCTTCGCAGGCGCCAGCCCGCCGTTTTCGGAGCAGCCGCCGGGCTCGCGTTCATCCTGTTGAGTGGAGTAACGATCTGGTCGCTTGCGCGCCGTGACTCTCGGCCGAATCCCAAGGCGATAGACAAGGGCGCGATTGTTCTCGGCGATTTCGCGAATGGCACGGGGGATCCGGCATTCGACGGTACGCTTCGCCGGCTAATGGCCGGGGAACTTGGGAAGTCGCCGTACTTCAGCGTGCTTCCGGATGCGCGCATGCGCGAGACACTGCGCCTGATGGTCCGGGCTCCGGATGCCAAACTCACCCCGGATGTTGCGGCCGAAGTCTGCGAGCGGACGGGAAGTTCCGCAGTCGTGGAGGGCTCGATTGAGGGCCTGGGTAGTCAGTACGTGTTGGGCTTGCGCGCCAGGAATTGCCGAACCGGAGATCTTCTGGACGAAGAGCAAGCGTCCGCGGGCAGGAAAGAGGAGGTGTTCAAGGCGCTGGGCCAAATAGTAAACCGGTTCCGCACCCGGGCCGGCGCATCGCTTCCACGCGTGGAAAGGGCGCCTAGCATGTCGACCGAGGTAACCACGCCCTCGCTGGAGGCCTGGAGGTCCTACAACGCTGCCATGAGGGCTATCCAGGGCAACGGCGTAGGGGTGGAAGGTGTCTCATTGCTGAAACGCGCCATCGAGATCGACCCGAATTTTGCGATGGCTTATGCCACGGTGGGCCGGACATATGACCAGCTCGGGGAGTCTGAACTCGGAGCGCAGAGCATCGCCAGGGCTTATCAGCTACGGGATCGGATCAGCGATCGGGAGAACTTTTTCATCACCTTCAACTACTACCGGCAGGTGCCCAGAAACCTGGAACTGGCGCGACAGACCTTGGAATCCTGGGTACAAAGGTACCCTGGTGATATGATGCCCCACAGTTTTCTGTCGGGCCTCACGTCGCCGGGGACGGGCCATCACGAGAGAGCCGCAAAAGAAGGTCTAAAGGCGATCGAACTCGATCCGGATTTCTCCATCCCCTACTATAATGCGGCTTTTGCCTACATCTATCTGGACCGCCTCTCGGAAGCCGAGGCGCTGCTTCGTAAGGCATCGGACCGTAAGATCGAAGTCAATGATAGCTCGATATGCCGGTACTTTATCGCTTTTCTAAGGAACGACCAGGCGGCCATGGACAGGGAAGTGACCCAACGTAAGGCAAAACTAGAGGCTCAGGGATCGTTCGAGCACCAGGAAGCTCTGACCTTGGCCTATCGGGGCCGATTGCAAGAAGCAGATCGGCTGTCGGCGCATGCGGTAAGCGTGGCACGGCAGGAGGGTTTGCCGGAGCGAGCCGCCTTGTTTGCAGGCGCTCGCGCCGTGTGGAGCGCGCTCTACGGGATGCGGGCGGAGGCGCAAACAGATGCCGGCTCGGCGTTGTCACGTTTCCGGGGACGTGACGCCGATTATGGACCCGCCTTTGCTCTGGCGCTTTTGGGCGATGCCGCGGCAAACTCACAAGATCGCGGCGGAACTCGCAAGTCGCTACCCGGAGGACACATGTGTCCAGTTCAGTTACCTGCCTGCGCTAAGTGCCCTCGACGCTCTCAACCAGGGTGACGCAGCGAAAGCACTCGAAAGGACGCAAGTCGCCGCTGCATACGACCTCGCTGTTCCGGGTACAGCAAACTTGCCGGCGGTTTCTTCGGATCTCTCTATCCAGTCTACGTGCGTGGCCTCGCTTATTCCCGGATGGGGCGCCATCGCGAGGCATCGGCCGAGTTTCAAAAGATTCTGGATCATCCGGGAATCATGCTGAACGATCCGATGGGACCAATGGCGCGCCTCCAACTCGCCAGAGCGTTGTCCGCTTCCGGAGATCGTGCGAAATCAGCCGCCGTCTACAAGGATCTCCTCGCTCTCTGGAAGCATGCCGATCCCGATATCCCGGTCGTCCAGGAAGCCAAGGCGGAGGCCACCAAACAACCATAATTGCGTGTAACTTTGCGCCCCGGATTTCCTTATCCTGTTTAGCGGAACGCTCGTGAGGCTAAGATTATGACGAACGGCCAGACCATGCACACGCTGCCGGGGGCATCCCAGTTTCCGACGACCCGGTGGAGCCTGGTGATCGCTGCCGGTGATCCACAGCGAAAGGAGGCTCGGTCCGCCCTGGTTTCCCTGTGTGAGAACTACTGGTATCCCTTGTATGCCTATCTGCGGCGGCGCGGTTATCCGACAGATCAGGCGCAGGATCTTACGCAGGAGTTCTTCGTGCGCGTGCTGGAAGGGCGATATCTGGATCGCGCCGACCAGGAAAAGGGCCGGTTCCGCTCCTTTCTTTTGACTTCTTTGAAATTCTTTGTGGCCGACGAACAAGACCGGGAGCGTGCGCACAAGCGCGGCGGCGGGGTGCTTGTGCCGCTGGAATTCTCGTCCGGCGAAGAGCGCTACCAACGCGAGCCCGCCCACGACGAGACGCCGGAGCGGATCTTCGAACGGCGCTGGGCGCTTTCGGTGCTCGATCGGGTGGTGGAGAGATTGCGGAACGAGTTCGTGCAACACGGCCGCGCGGAGCATTTCGAGCGGTTGAAGATGTTCCTTCTCGGACAGTCCGACGCGCCATACGCCGCGCTGGCACGCGAAATGAACACGTCAGAGGGAGCGCTCAAGGTGGCTATTCACAGGCTTCGCAAGAGGTATCGAGACCTCTTTCGCCAGGAAATCGCGGACACTGTCGCCGATCCCGCCGAAGTGGAGTCCGAACTCCGGTATCTGGCCGCCGTGCTCACAAGCAAGTAGGGGCGGGTACCGGCCGCTTCCATGTGCTCGAAAGCCCCATGCGGCAACCAGTTTCAAAAGCAAAACAGGGGTTGTCGATCATATTCCGCATAACCCGAGGCTCGACCGTTTCCTGAGCCAATCGCCTCGTGCCAAGGCAACGCACCCACAGATTTCTCCGACGAGTCAGTTCGTAAACGGGTCACAGGGACCTCCTATGACCCGACGATACTCCAATCCAGCCAGCCTGCTGGAACATAGCCACGCGTAGCGTCCGCTGCGCGGGCGGCTTCGTTCAAGTCTTAATCTGGGAAGTGTCGCAGCCCTGCGCGATTAGTCCCGGTAAACGCCGGTCACGTCCGAAGAGATGAACGACCTGGCAGCGTAAGAGCATCATTGACCGAAGCCGGACTTATCGGGACTTAGGCAACGAATGCTTAGCCGTGCTTAGCCGTTTTTCTGTCGGATCGCGCGAAACTCCAACCTAAACTCCAGCCTAAGCTCCAGCCAGGGACCGCGTCGGGGAGATCGACCAGTTCATGAAGCTCTAACAGTGTGCGACGGCGGCGAATGCCGCCATATCGAGCTACCTGGCGACTTCCAGATCGATCCACTGCGAGGCTGTCTGATATCTTGGCGGAGCAAGCGCATCGCGCGCCACTGCCTGGAAAATATACTCGCCGGGTTCCAGCTCCGATCCGAGCGTCAGCGTGCCTGAGGCGAACAGCCTGTCCAGATCCGCCTGCGGCTCCGTTTTGAGCGGCGTTGCCGGGCTGGTATAGACCGGCCGGCCATCGTGATAGAGGATGTACTGGGTCTCTACTACCGCACGTCCTGTCTTGGAAGCCGGGCGCGCATCGAAGATCACATAAGCGAAACTGATTTTTTCCCCGGCATGAAATATCCGCATGGCCGCCGTGCCTGGCTGGGCGATCTCGTAAGGCTTGTTCGCAGCATCCTCGTCGTATGAATCCTTGGCATGGACGCCGTTCATGATGATCCCCGAAAGCGCGATGCGGCGCCGCTGGATGTCCGGCACTTCGATAAACTGGCTAGCGGATCCGATGCGCCCCGATCCCGCGTCCCGAACCGCCACGCGCATCTGGTACGGGCCAGGTTTTTCCAGGGGCACGCTCAACTTGTACACCAGGCCGCCGCGGGAGGCCTGCTGGTACTCGCGAGCGGAAAGGCGGATCACGTAATTCCAATCGCGGGAACCGGTTGCGCCCTGCTCCCCAATGGCGAAGGCCGCCACGTCCGCGACTACTTTGCGGGTCCCGTCCGGCTCCTCAGAGAATGTGAGATCGTGCGCGTCCACCTGCAGGAGGAGTCGAACGGCGGCGCCCGTTTTCTCCTCTTCGGCGAACAGGCACGTGAGCCGGAGATTCAGGCCGCCGGAGTAAAACGGCGAATTCAGCGCGGCGCCGAGCTGCTCCGCGGCGCTGCGGTAGATGGGCCAGGCTTCCTCTTCCGAGACACCCATGTAACCCGAGCGGGAGCGCACATGTAAGCCGGCAGTTTTCACTTCCACCTGAATCTTGTGGAAGCGGCGCTTTCCGCTTTCGAGATCGAAGCTCGATTCTTCCGGCTTGTAACCGATCAGGTAGTAACCGCTAAGGTCCTCGAGTGCGCGGACAATGCCGGCATCCAGATCGTTACCGCCGTGCATGAAGAATCCGCCCGTCTGACGGGCGAGGTAATCCAGTCCGTCCTCCGATTCGAGATACTCGCGCTGGCGGCCGGCCGCGACGCCGGCAAGTTGGGTCGTGGTCAGCGGGCCTGTGATCGGATTTGTGTTGTCGGCGGCGGTCAAGTCGAAGGTCACCAACCCTCGCGCGTCGACTGTATAGAGGACCACGGCAGAGCGGTTGGCCAGGTCGGTCAACTGGCGCAACCCGTCCTCGATCGATCCACTGTGCCGGGCCCCGGTGAAGGTCGGGAGGCCGTCCGAAAACAGGATCACCGCCTTGCGTCCGGGGATGCCGCGCAGCGCGCGCAGGACGAAGTTGATGGCCCCAAGCGTGCCGGCGAAAAATGAGGCATCCTCGCCCGGCTCAACCTGTGGGTCGCCCCCCGAATTGCCGACAGGTAAGGCGCCCCCCGGACCAGCGGCTGTCATGCTGGATGCATTGGCGCGCGCGTCATATCCGATGGGCTGGAACGCGCCAACGTGCCCGCTGCCATACGATCGCACGCGATCGATGGCGGCGTAGAGGATGCGCTTGTCGGCGGTAAGCTGCTGCAGCGCGCCCATTCCTGCGCGCGTGCGAACAATCGCAACCAGGTCGCCCGCTTGCATCTGGGTGTCGACATATCTGCGGAGGGCGCTCCGCACCCGGCCCGCGCTTTCGAAGGAGAGGCCCAGATCGTCCACCATCAGGACGACGGTGCGCCGCACCTGCTCCGGTCTGAGCCGGATGGCTGGAACCGGCGGGGCATGCGGATGTGCGCGGGACGCGGGCGGGCTGCTGGTGGTGTCCGCTGGGCCGGTCCGCACGTAAGAGCAAGCCGTAATCTTCTGCGGCCGGCCGTCTTCGAAGACCCGGAAGTCGCCCGCAGTGAGATTGGTGACCTGGCGACCGCTCGAATCCGCGACGACCGCATCCACCTGCACCAGGTTCACGCCGATGCGTATTACCGGTTCTGGCGGGGGCGTAGGATTAGTCTGAGCGAGGGCTTGGAAGAAGCCGCACAACAGATATCCCAGCCATGCGGCCGGAGGAAGAATCTTCGTCATTGGCAGCAACTCGCTGATGATTACCAGGCTAACCCCGCAACCTGCGCTAACAAAGCCCTCGAACCTGGGGCGAAGCTGATCGTCAGGTGTACAAGCGCGAACCGTCGTGGCCAAAGGACCGTATCTTTGGCGACCCGCAGGGCTATGGGCGCTCGTTCCGTACCGTTCGCTATACTATGCGGATGTCGATCAGCCGCAGGGAATGGATGCTCGCGTCCATCTGTTGGTCCGAGTTGCTCGCGCGGCGAGTGGCCCGCGGGGCAACTTCCTTCACCGTTCTCAGTCCCGCGGAAGCCGTAGAAATTTCGGCGTTGAGCAGCACCATTCTGCCGGAAACGGAGACGCCCGGGGCGGAGCAGGCCGGCACAGTCCAGTTCATCGATGCCGCGTTGGCGGGCTTCGATCACGACCAGGTTCTGGTTTACCGGCAGGGGTTGGCAGATGTCGCATCGCGAAGTGGACAGATGTTTCCGCCTGCCACTCGATTTTCGGGCCTTTCGCTAAACCAGCGCACGGCAGTGATGAAGGCAATCGAAAAGACCGAATTCTTCGACAAGCTTCGCACCCACACGATTCTGGCCTATTTCGGAAATCCGGATTTCGGTTGGAAATTGCTCGGGCGTGACCCGGCTATGCACTTCGAGCCTCCGTTCGGCTTCTACGACGCGGGGGGCAAGACCGCATGATGTATCAAACGTCCGACCCGGTCGACTTTCTGGTGATTGGGGCCGGCGCGGCGGGCGGTGTCATGGCGAAGGAGTTGTCCTCGGCTGGCTTCCGCGTGGTGGTGCTGGAGCAAGGGACCCTGGCTGAAGGCGGCCGACTTTCGGCACGATGAGGTGAGCGTGGCATTCCGCAGCGGCCTCACGAACAATCATCAATTGCAGCCGAATACGTTTCGCACGGCGCCCGGCGAACAGGCGAAAGTCCGGCCGGTGGTTGAGTACGGGCGAATGGTGGGCGGCGGGTCTGTACATTTCACCGCGAATTATTGGCGGTTCCATCCGGATGATTTCCGGGAACGCTCGATTTTCGGGCCGGTGCCGGGCGCCGATCTGCGCGACTGGCCCATCACGTACGCGGAGTTGGAGCCATACTACACGCGGGCTGAACAGGAACTGGGTATCTCAGGCCTGGCCGGGTCGAATCCCTTCGACGGCGCCGCATTCAAAACCGTATCCGCTGCCGCCCATGCCGGTGAAATCGTCGGGAGTTCTGTTTGAGCGGGGCGCGCGCAAGCTGGGCCTGCATCCGTTTCCCGCACCTGTCGCCGTAATCTCGCAGCCCTATCGCGGACGGGGCGCCTGCAGCCACTGCGGCTTTTGCGAGAGTTTCGGCTGCGAGATGAATGCGAAGTCCAGCACTCTGGCGGCGCTGATTCCGGCGGCCGTAAAGACCGGACGGTGCGATCTCCGGCCGCACAGCTACGTGCGCCGGATCGAAGTGGGAAAGGACGGGCGCGTAATCGGGGCCCTATACTTCGACCAGGGCCGGCGCGAAGTCTTCCAGCGCGCCCGGGCCGTGGTGGTGTGCGCGAACGGAGCCGAAACGCCGCGCCTGCTGCTGCAGTCGAAATCCAGCCTGTTCCCGCATGGGCTGGCCAATTCGCACGGAAACGTCGGCAAGTACCTGATGTTCGACGCGGGAGGCCTGGTGTTGGGCCTGTGCGATCACCCGGTAAACGACTATAAGAGCGTGGTGGTGACGCGCGTGGTGCACGACTTTTACGCCGCCGACGCGAGGCGTGGCTTCTACGGCGGCGGCGGTCTGGATGCGCGCATGGACTACTATCCGGCGGGATTTGCCTTGACCGGATTGCCGCCCGACGAGCCCACCTGGGGGCCGGAGTGGAAGAAGAAATTGAGCCAATACTACACGCGTGTCACCGGCACTCTGGCGCACGCGACCTGCCTGGCGGTGGAGACGAACAGTATTTCGCTCGACGACGAGGTGGAGGACGACTGGGGCCTCGCGGCCATCCGGGTCACATTCCAGAATCACCCCGACGATTTAAAGACGGTGGATTTCCTGGCCGCGCGGCAGAAAGAGATACTAGCCGCGGCCGGCTGCACGAAAATCTGGCTCGATCCAGGCAGTACCGATACGACCTATTCGCGCCACCTGATGGGCTCCTGCCGGATGGGTAACGATCCACAATCGAGCGTGGTGGACCGCTGGAACCGCGCCCACGACGTCCCTAATCTCTTCGTGGTGGACGGCAGCAGCCTGGTCACATCCGGCCGCCAACAACCAACGGCCACCATACAGGCCCTGGCTTACCGGGCCGCCGAGCATATCCAGGAAGCCGCACGGCGCGGGGAACTGTAGCGAAACCGCGCCGGCCCGGCGCGCTATAGTTTGAAGGTGCCCGATTGGAATCCGCAGCAATACCTGAAATTCACCGATGAGCGCACGCAGCCGTGCCGCGATCTGGCGGCGCGCATCGCGCTATCGAACGCACGGCACATCATCGATCTGGGCTGCGGACCCGGCAATAGCACGGCAGTGCTGAGGGAGCGCTGGCCGGAAGCCGAATTCACGGGCCTGGACAGCTCGGCCGGGATGATCGAACAGGCGCGCCGCGAGTATCCGGCGCAGCATTGGACTGCCGGCGATATCGCGGAGTGGGCCGCGGCGGGTGATGGTCAGTTCGATTTAGTCTTCTCCAATGCGGCTCTACAATGGGTGGAGGAGCACGCGCGCCTGTATCCGCGGCTGCTGGCGCGGGTGGCGCCGGGAGGCGCACTGGCGGTGCAGATCCCCGGGAATATCGATGCGCTGCCGCATCGCCTGATGCGCGAGACAGCCGCCGCGCGCGAATGGAACGGCCGGTTCGCACCAGGCAAAGTGCGCGAATGGCATCATCACGAGATGGAGTTTTACTACGATGCCCTGGCGCCCACGGCCGCGCGCCTGGATATCTGGGCCACCGAGTATCTGCACGTTCTGCGGGATGCGGCGGCGATTGTGGAGTGGTATCGCGGCACCGGGTTGCGGCCCTTTCTGGAAGCGCTCGAAAGCGATGACGAACGCGCACGATTCATGGCCGATTACCAGGCGCGGCTCGGCCCGCACTTTCCGGCGCGCGCGGCCGGCGGCGTGCTGTTTCCATTTCGCCGGATTTTTGTAGTGGCATATCGGGGGTAGCAGATCATGACGATTCCCAGTCTGCTCCTCAAGAAGCTGTACACGCTGGGCAGCTTGAAGAACGCTCCCGGCGGGGTGCAGTTCGCCATCAAGAATCGCTTGAGCGACGGCGAACTGACGAGCGTCACCGGCCTAGCCATCGACGGTCGTCCGGTTACGCTCGCGCAGGCCATAATCAGGCTGGAGGATGGCCGCAAGATTCCCGCGGCGGAAGTGGATGACGCGCACCCGCTGGCGTTTCCGTTGCGCGCCGTGGTGGTCATCGAGACCTCAGAGCCACATCTGGACAAGGGCAAACATCAAATCGAAATCGGCATCGAGACGCGTCCGTTTGGCCGGCTGCAGTTCCAGGTGGAAGATTCGATTTCAGACGCCGCGCCCCCGGCGGTACACGTGCCGCGCGATGAACGCGACGATTATTCCCCCGAAGCGATCGGGCAGCGGCAGGCGCTGATCCGGCAAGTGACGGGCATTGAACCGCACCACATTACCCATTATTCGTTTGACCCGCACATGGTGAAGGGCAACTGCGAGAACTTCGTAGGCGTGGCGCAGGTGCCCATAGGATGTGCCGGTCCGCTGCGCGTGCGCGGCGAGCATGCAGATGGCGAATTCCTGATCCCGCTGGCGACCTCGGAAGGGACTCTCATCGCCTCCTACAACCGGGGGATGAAGGTGCTGAATGCCTGCGGCGGCGTGAAATGCACGGTGGTAGCGGACGCCATGCAGCGCGCGCCGGTGTTTGTGTTCGGGGATGCGCGCGCGGGCCGCGAATTCGTGGCTTGGGTGCACGCCAACCTGGCCCAGATCCGGGAAGAGGCCGAAGCCACTTCCACGGTGGCCAAGCTGGTGTACATCGACCCGTACCTGGCAAACAAATTCGTCTATTTGCGTTTTAATTTCACCACGGGCGACGCAGCCGGACAAAACATGGTTGGACGCGCCACCTTCGCGGCCTGCAGTTGGATATTGGACCACTATGCCGGCGTCACGAATTTCTACCTGGAATCCAACTTCGCTACCGATAAGAAAGCGTCGCAGGTTAACATCATGCACACGCGCGGCAAGCGTGTGACGGCGGAGGCGACGCTCGAGCGCGAGGTGCTGATCGAACAACTCCGCGTCGAGCCGGAAAAGGTTGTCTATCACTATGGCGTGGCGAACGTCGGCGCGTTTCTATCGGGCGCGAACAACAACGGGCTGCAATCGGCGAACGGCATCACGGCGATGTTCATCGCTACCGGACAGGACGTGGCGAATGTCGCGGAATCGTCGGCGGGGATTCTCTATGCCGAACTGACGCCTTCGGGCGGCATTTATCTTTCACTCACGATTCCGTCGCTGATCGTGGCCACGTACGGGGGCGGGACTGGCCTCGCGACACAGCGCGAGTGCCTGGAGATGTTGGGGTGCTCTGGCAAGGGCAAGGTGCATAAGCTGGCGGAGATCGTGGCTGGGGTCACGCTGGCGGGGGAGATTTCGCTGGGTGCGGCGATCTCTTCGTCGGATTGGGTTTCGAGTCACGAGAAGTATGGACGAAACCGGTAAAAATCGAGCCGGGTGTCACTTGAAACTGAGGCGCGCGATGTGCCCCGCTGGTCCCACCGCCCACACGGCATCACCGGTTACGGCGATGGCATTATAAGAACCGCTGTCGAAGGGTTTCCAGGTGCGGCCCCCGTCACGCGAGATATCGGAGCCGGACGTACCCACGGCGATCCAGCGCCGGCGGGCGGCGAGGTACGCTACCGCGGAACGATAACCGTTGGGATGCGATCCGGCAGGCTCCATCCAAGTGCGGCCGCCGTCGGAAGTCACAGCTACATTGCCGTGGTTATCCGCCGGCTTGCCGTAATCTCCACCCACAGCAACGCCGCGCGACGGATCGGCGAAAGCCAGCGAGAAGATTCCCGCACCGGGGCCGTCGTGGCGCAGCGGAGTTGCGGACACGTCCCAATGCCGGCCGCCGTCACGGGAATGAAACACGCGCGCGCCGGAAGGTCCGCCGGTGGCGAACCAAACTTCCCGTTTGCCGCGCAGCGCGAGGCATGAATTGCTGGCGGCAAAAGCGCCTTCGTTCGCGCGTGCGGGCGGCAGCTTACGCCGCTGCCAGGTTTGGCCGCCATCCCCGGTGGTCAGGATGACAAACTGCCCGCCAACAGGATCGCCGAGCGCTACGCCGCGGCGCGCGTCCCAAAATGCCAGCGCGTCGAAGAAGCCGGAGGCATCCTGATTAGTGAGCAGGAGCGACCAGTGCGCGCCGGCATCGGTGGTCCGATAGATACGGGACTTTGCGCCCGGACCGCTGCTGAGCAGCCATGCCGTGCGGCTATCCAAGGCATGAAGGGCGCGGAAATCGAGGTCTGCCGCACCCGGTACTGCGCCGGCTTGCCAAGTGGCGCCGCCATTCAAGGTGCGGAGATATGTGCCGCCGGCGCCGCTAACCCATGCTACGGCGGGGCTCACGGCGCTTAGACCGCGCAAGGAGACAGTCGTGGTGCTCGGTTGTAATATCCAAGTCTGGGCTAGCGCGGCGGAGGCTGCGAGAAGGAGGCCGCAGCTAAGACGACGCTGCAGCGGGGCTGAAGCCCCACGCCGGCTAAAGCCCGCCCTCCCACTGTTACGCATGCTGCAAATGTCTACTGGCAGTTGGTTCTGGAGTGTCATCCCTGAGAATAACTTTAATCCGAAAGCCGGCGATGCGGTCAACTACGGCATCGCGGCAGTGATCGGCCACGAGATAAGCATGGGTGAGCCGGCGTCAGCCGGGAAGTACTTACTACCACACCGACACATTCAACAGACGTCGCCGAAAGCACAAACCAACCGCAAATCCGACCAGAATAAAAGTGAGACGATTTCGTAAAGGCACCCTCTACCTTGCAGAAACGTGAGGTACAGAGTATCCGCAAATGGGGAACCCCTGCTAATAACCGTGAGCCGTCTGCTGGCGCCGAGTCTGATTCTCTATCAACTCGCGACCCACGCGTTAGACACTCGACCTTATTCCTACCTGCGTGCTTAGTAGTTGATCGCGCGTACCATGCGCCGGTCGTACCGGGACTTGCGCTCAGGTGCACTGCATCAATTGTCTGACTCGCACGTCAGGGTCACTGTGTGCGAGGAGGTCATTGCCAGGTGAGCTAGTGGTGAATGCTCAGTGCTGTAAGCAAGAGAAAGGAGATCTCCAATGCCCGACCCTATCATCGTCTGGTTGTTATGGTTGTCAATAAGGTAAAGGACGATTTCGCAATTATGTTTGGGTGCCGGCCAGCTGTTACTCTCCACTTTGCGGAGTCTCCTAAGTAACAGCCCGCAAAAAAGGCGCGTGGGCAGTTATTCAAAGGCATTGAGCTTTCGCCGGATTCCCGAGTGTGGAATCTCTCGGCTGGTCTACCAAACCGCCGGCAACGTCGCGCTTGTCATCGCTTTTTCGTCGCTTTTTCGTCCGTGTTGTGCTTTGTAAAGTTCTCGCGTCATAGTGCGCGAGCAGCGGAGGAAGCGGAGGAAAACAACGGTTCCGCAAAAGATTGTGGAATCTGCCTGGCGTAATGCCGGATTGCAGGACTTGCTTTGGGTAGTGGAGGACGGCGGAAACGGGAGAGCGTTAAGACTGAGTGCGGCATTAGACCGGATTTTCATGCGCGCCGGCCTTACCGGTCATTCGTTTCCTGCGCTGCTGCAGCGGTCCGCTACGCTTTGTTTGGCGGGTCACTACGGCGTTGTGACGCTCACGAAACCCGACAATGGAGACATATTACCGCCGGTGTCTTTGGCCTGGACTGCGTAGTAATATGTAGTGCCCGTAGTGACGGTAGTGTCATTAGCGTAGGTTTGGCTTGCCGGAACGACCTTGAGCTGCGCCAGGTTGGAGGGCGAACTCCCTCGTAGGATGATGTACGAAGCCAGCGGCATGCCGCTTTGCCCCGGCGTCCACATCAGACTTACCTGGTCTTTGAATGAGGCGCTGGCCGCGACATCCGTGGGCGCCGCGGGCAGCGCCAACGTTGTTGCCGAAACGGTGGCGGACATGGGCGAAAGATCCCCGCCGGTGTCGGCCGCCTGGACCGCGTAATAGTATTGAGTTGCTGGAGATCCCGAAGTATCCGTGTAGGCGGGTTGTCCGACCGTCGCCAATTGGCTCAGGCTGGAAGGCGTGGCGCCCCGGAACACGAGGTAATTCCTGATTGGAAGACCGCCGGTCGACGCAACAGACCAGACCAGGCTAATCTTCGAAGTGGAGACAGGCGTGGCCGCCAGGGCGGTTACCGCCGCCGGCGCCGACGGTATGGTGACCTCGACCAGGTCGGACATGGGCGACAAGTCGCCTCCCGAATCCACCGACTCGACGCCGTAATAGTATGTGGCCGCCGCCGTCACTGTTACATCGCGGTAGGAGGTTTGCGGATCGATGGCCACCTGAGTTAGATTCGCAGGCGTGGTTCCGCGAAAAACATGATAGTAATTGATGGGCAGACCGCCGCTCACCGCGGCAGACCAGGTCAGGTTGAGCTTGCTGCTGGAGGCGGGTGTGGCCACCAGGTTCGTGGGCGCGGCGGGCTGCGCCGGTGTGGTGACGGATACAACCGCGGACATGGCTGAAAGATCCCCTCCCGAATCGGCCGCCTGGACGGCGTAGTAGTAGTTGGTGGAAGGGCTCAGGGAAGTGTCAGTATAGGAGGTCTGCGGATCGATGACGATCTGGCTGAGGCCCGAAGGCGAAGTGCCGCGGTATAAATGATAAAAGGCGACGGGTAGTCCACCGCTGGCCGCTGCCGACCACGTCAGGCCGACCTTGGTCGCCGAAATGGCGGTGGCTGCCAAGCCTGTGGGTGGTGAGGGCGGATTGGGAGTGGTAATCGATATGACTGTGGACATCGGCGAGATGTTCCCCTCGGTGTCGACAGCTTCTACGCCATAGTAATACTTGGTGCCGCAGTTCAGGTGATAACTGGTGTATGTGGCGACCGCGGCGGGAGTGCGTACTAATTGGACGAGAGTTGCGGGAGACAATCCCCAGAACACGAAATAGCCGTCGATTCCTACAACATCGGTAGATGGGGACCACGAAAGCACCACACTCTGGCAGGAATTCGCCGTGGCCGCGACGTTGGTTGGCGTGCCGGGCGGCGTAGTATCCCTGGTCGTGACGCTGAGCGGGAGGGAGGGAGCCGAAACGTTTCCACCCAAGTCGAAGGCCTCGATGGTGTAAGTATAGGTAGTGTTCTCTGTGAGGCCCGAGTCCTTGTAATACAGGTTGGCGGTGGTGCCTAAGCGCGAACCGTTGCGCGATACGTAATAACCCGCCACCCCCACATCGTCGGTGGATGCATTCCAGTTTATGGCTGTCGTATTCGGGTTGCCCGATCCGCCGGCAAGACCGGCGGGAGTTGATGGAGCCGTTTTGTCGGGCGGCGAGACCAGAGACGTGTAATAACTCATGGCGGTGCTGGTGTAGAGCGCGTCCTGCTGATTCAGGTTCTCCTGGGCATTCTCCTGGCTCAAGATCACGCTGGGCGTCAGATTCTCGGTGGAACTGTCGTAGGGCAAATAGGCGGCGTAGTAGGACGTGATGAACGGATCCATAAAGAGCATTTGCGTATGCTGCGCCAGGTTTTGCATGGTTTGGATAAAGTACGCGTCCAGCGGCGCCCAAAAGCTGAATGGATTCCGCGCCCGCACCGTGTCGCCGGTCAGCACTCCCACTTCGTCGTCCGCGACCTTCCACAGCCAGCATTCCGTCATGCCAACGGGCTTACCGGCCGCCGCCGCGGTGCTGGCGATGTTCAATGCGACTTGCAGGAAATTGAGATTGACGGGGTAAATGTGGAAGTCGATGAAATCCACCGGCTGGGCCACATATTGCTGGATGAACGACACGGCATTCGCTTGCGAGGCGCTAGTTCCGGCCCCCACGTTCATACGCGGCACTCTGGCCTGCTCCAAGCTCGCCAGGATCTGGCTTAACAGGGAGGCCGATCCCGCGGGAGTGTTGGCTTGGTTTTGCCCGCTGTTCTTGGCTTCCGTGCTGGGCTCTTCCACCACCACCAGATAATCCGGCTGCATGGTCTGCGCGATGGTCAATGCGGTCTGCGCGCGCGCTTGCTGGTATTGACTCCAGCTTAACGTGGCGTAGAACGGCGCGGCATCCCAGCCGGCCGACACATCATTGACCAGCAGCGTGTCATTCTCGACGATGACCTTGAGACCCGCGGTGCGGATCAACTGCGCGACCTGCTGATAGAAGCTGACGAACTGGGCTTGCGTCTGCCCCTGGCTGGTGAGAAACGGCGCATAGAGCATGGGGAAGCCGACTTCCACCGTGACCGCCTGTACTCCCATCGCCTTAAGCTCGTTCAATTGAAGTTGGAGGCCTGCCATCGTGCCCGGATTTACCAGTTGCGGACCTGCATTGGCATCCGCATTGGTCAGAGCCGCCGTGGACAAAAGCGGAAAATGACTCAGTGGTTCAGCATTCAAAGTCGTATTGAAATTAGCGAGGTAGGTGTTGAGTGAACTGTATATCGCCTGGAATTCGGCCGGAACGGGCGGAGCTTGCGCACTTATGTTGCTATGCGACAGACAAGCCAGGAACGTAAGAGCGGTGAATCGAAGGAAAGGGCCGTTATATGCCGACATATATCCCTCTGCAGCGGCGTCTCGGGCGCCATCCCGCACACTGAGGCCCCGACTTGAGAGAACATTAGTGCCGGAACAGTTCCGCCACGGAGTTTTCGCCGGTCGCGGCCGCCATAAAATTTAAGATTTAAGATGTCTACATCTGTTATATCGGGCGATCGCAATCGCGGGCAATACTTCGTTTAGTAGATCACCTAAGTGGATTAGAAAAGGGTTAAGCTCTTCGAGGGAGTGGTGGGCGGAACGCGTCTCTGAATGGCGATTCAGGTGGCGAAGAACAGCTCAAGGGGCGCGACCGTAACTGGCCTGCTGGTGGGTTTTTGTGCGTGCCGGGCAGGAGCACAAACGGGAGCACCGCGGCCGATGTCGTACCTGTCTCTATCTGAATAACATCATCGAGCAAGACCACCGCGCAGTGCAGCATCGAGAGACATTTCCATGTGGGCCTCCCCCATTTCGAAGTTATTGGTCTTACGGTAGGCGCAAGCGCGCCCGGCAATACCGGCGGGCTCGGAACAGGTGTGTCGAAAAACGATACCCGGTCCGACCAGGAACTCTTCGTTTACCCGGTCCTTCAGGGTCGAGGGCATTCCGTGGGGAGCGCGAAGTTCCGGCCCGTTGGTCGCGCCGTTAGAGCTACCAGCCGCGCGCAATTTGTTGATCGGGAGACTTGCATTTGAAAAAGAGCGCAATGATGGCGCTGGGCATCAGCGCCTTCAGTTCCACGCTCAATGCTGTTCCATCATCCGGGATATCGCATTAGACTGGCCAGACGCGCAGCAACCCGTGCCACCAAAGCCGAAGAGGCATGATTACGAGCTACTCTATCGAAGAGGGGAAATGCCATGCCCGTATCATTCTCAAAGGATGTCAAGCCAATGTTTCGGGAAGTCGACATCAAGCATATGAAGGTTCACGGCGTGCTTCTGGACGATTACCAATACATGTCGGACGCGGCCAACAACTACGCGAATGCACAAGCGGTCCAGGATAGCCTGGTGGGTCAAACCATGCCTCCCGGCGGCCCATTCTGGACCGCTGAGCAGCTCGGTCTGTACGACAAATGGAGGACTGACGGATATCAGCCCTGAGTAGCGTCAGGGACGGATTTTGTGGGCCATATACAGAGGACCCAACCATCGAATCGGGTTGCTCCGAACATAAGCCGCGGCACTGGCTCCACATGAGGTGAAGCTGACTTATCGCCGAAGAAGAAAATCCGTCGCGAATCGCCCATTCCGGACACATTGCACGCCCAACGGCCGTATGGACGTTCGTCGGCAGACGATGGTAAGCTTGTCTACTACCATCGCACGCGGGGCGCGGTCCTTCAAAGAGCGAAATTCCGTACGCCCCGCCAGGATGACATCCAAATGAAGTCCGATCCGATGATCGCGCCGGACGCAGGACGCGGCCTGCGGGCCGTTGCGCAGCCGGTAGCCGCGCCGCTGACCCGCGCTGCGATCTTCCTGGTGGTAACAGTAAATCCTGGCTTCGATAATCGCGCGACTCTGCGGTCGCTCTGCGGAGACCTGGCGGCGCTGTTGCGCGCAGTGGAATTTCGCGACCTTGAAGGAGGACTCTCCTGCGTCGTGGGCTTTGGGTCCGACGTGTGGGACCGACTCTTTGGGCCGCCGCGGCCGGCGGAACTGCATGTGTTCCGCGAAATTCGCGCCGGCGCACGCCATGCGGTTTCCACGCCGGGCGACCTGCTGTTCCACATCCGCGCGAAGCGCATGGATCTGTGCTTCGAGCTCGCGATGCAGATCATGGCGCGTATCGGAGATGCTGTTTCGCCGGTAGACGAAGTGCATGGCTTCCGTTACTTTGACGACCGCGATCTCATGGGTTTCGTCGACGGGACGGAGAATCCCAGGGGCCAGACAGCCATCGATGCCGTGATCGTCGGCGACGAGGACGCCGCGTTCGCCGGCGGCAGCTACGTCATCGTGCAGAAATATCTCCACGATCTTGACGGATGGAATGCGCTGTCTACGGAGGCGCAGGAACGAATCATCGGCCGCACGAAACTGTCGGACATCGAATTGGATGATTCCATCAAGCCGACCTCAGCGCACAGCGCACTCACAACGATCGTCGAGGACGGGAAAGAGATTAAGATCCTGCGCGACAACATGCCCTTCGGCCGGGCCGCGCAAGGTGAATTCGGCACCTATTTCATCGGCTACAGCCGTTCGCCCCATACGATCGAACAGATGCTCGTAAACATGTTCGTTGGCCGGCCGCCCGGCAACTACGACCGGATACTCGATTTCAGCCGGGCCGTGACTGGAAACCTGTTTTTTGCTCCGTCAGTGGCATTTCTGGAAGTCATGGGCGAGGACCAGCCCGCCGTGGTTGCCGCGCCTCTTGTAGAGCCAGGGACGGTCGCGGGCTCTCTATCCACTGCGCGGAAGGGCGACTGTTCGCTGGGCATTGGTTCCCTGAAAGGAGAAATTCCGCATGAATAATCTGCACCGCGAACTAGCTCCCATTTCGGATGCGGCGTGGGCTCAGATTGAAGAGGAAACAGCTCGCACGTTCAAACGTTACCTCGCCGGACGGCGTGTGGTCGATGTGCGGGGGCCGGCAGGGACTGGTCTCTCCGCAGTCGGCACTGGCCATCTGCGTCCGATTGCCGGTCAGAGGGACGGCATTCTCGCCAGACAGCGCGAGGTGAAGGCGTTGGTGGAATTGCGTTTTCCCTTTGAACTCGATCGCCAGGCGATCGACGACGTCGAACGCGGCGCCAGCGACTCGGATTGGCAACCAGCGAAGGAAGCCGCACGCCAGATTGCCTTTGCTGAGGACAGCGCGGTCTTTGAGGGCTATGCGGCAGCCGACATCGTGGGAATTCGTGAGGGGACGAGCAACCCGAAGATGCCCCTTCCGCCCGACGTTCGCCAGTACCCGGATGCCATTGCTCAAGCCCTGAGCCAATTGAGGCTGGTTGGCGTCAATGGCCCTTATACTGTTCTGCTTGGAGCCGAGGCCTATACCGCACTGGCTGAAACCAGCGATCACGGTTATCCGGTGCTGGAGCACGTCAAGCGCCTCGTCGACGATAGAATCATCTGGGCGCCCGCTATAGACGGAGCTTTTGTACTGACAACGCGCGGCGGCGACTTCGATCTGCATATCGGCCAGGACGTCTCCATCGGCTACCTGAGCCACAGTGATGATGCTGTCCGGCTCTATCTGCAGGAGACCTTCACGTTCCTGCTGCTCACCTCAGAGGCGGCCGTCGCGTTGACTCCGTCCGCGAAAGCAGAGGCGACCTGAAAAACTGTCAGGCGAAGAGGGCGGTGTTTCGCGTAAAGGCGGATCCCTTCATCGCGGCTATGATGAGATTGGCGCGGCCGATTGGCGCATAATGTCTTCGTTCGCCGGGCCGGGCGATGGCGGAGCTCCCCGCCAGCAACCACGCGTGCAGGGGCGATGGACCGTTCGCCGGATCGCCGTCAGCCGGACATCGTTAGCGGCCGACCAAATAGTTATTTCCCAGACGGCGGAAGTAATAGGCCCTGGGCAAAGTTGTCGAATTCGTCTCCGTGGCCCATGTGACCCATGTGAGCACCGTTGAGTACACGGTTGCGTACTTCTCCGGTCGCTCGGTGCGCAACTACCCGTGTCGTGGCGACTTCATAGCGCGGCTCGCGCAGCGTAACTGTGTGATCGCCGGCTGCCACCGAATAACTGCCCGTCACGGCGAAGTCTCGCCTGTATCATCCGAACACGCCCGCGCGGCCGGTGATGTCTTCACTTTCAGGGTCCCCAGAGCGCATCAGTCGCCGCAGATCCGCCGGCTGACCGGGTAGGATTTCCGGAGCATTAACAAGCTGCTAGGATGAAGTTTGCTTAGCCGGCGAGAGTTCGCTCAATGTGCCGTGGGCGGGTCCGCGGCGTGGCTGGCATCCGCCCAAACCGATGTTTTGGCGCCTGCGGACTACACCATCGACATCGCTCCCTATTCACTCGACCTATCTCCGCATTCCGCCATAGAGACGATCGCTTACAACGCGCAGGTCCCTGGGCCATTAATTCAGTTGCAGGAGGGAAAGCCAGTTACCATTGATGTAAGTAATCGGACAAATTCCCCCGAAGTCGTGCATTGGCATGGTCTCTTTCTGCCGCCCGAGATCGATGGCGCGATGGAAGAGGGCACTCCCATGATTCCCCCCGGGGGGAAGGCTCGCTACACGCTTACGCCGCGGCCCGCGGGCTTCCGCTGGTATCACACGCACACCTTCGCCGGCCACAATCACAATAGAGCGCAGTATACCGGCCAGCATGGATTCGTGTTTATAGCGCCGCGCGAGAACCCCGGCCGCTATGACGCGGAGATTTTCCTCGCCCTTCACGATTGGAAAGGCCATTTGCTCGCGAGCGACGATGGCTCGATGAACCCGGTCTACGATGTGTCCACGATCAACGGCCGGGTACTCGGATTCGGTGAGCCGCTGCAGGTGAAGCCGAACCAGCGCGTGCTCTTCCACATCCTCAATTCAAGTCCTACAGAGGTTCATTGGATCGCTCTGGCAGGCCATAGCTTTGAAGTTATCGCGCTCGATGGCAATGCAGTGCCATCGGCCGAAACGGTGCCCATGCTCCGGCTCGCACCCGCTGAGCGCGTCTGCGCTATCGTGCGCACGAACAACCCCGGTGTTTGGGTTTTGGCAGAAGTTCGCAAACACATACAAGCCGCGGGCATGGGCATGGTCGTCGAATATGCGGGACAGAGCGGCAAACCCCGGTGGCAGCAGCCTGAGAATCTCGACTGGGATTATACGCGGTTCGGCAGCTCCGAGGCCGTCGCGCCGCGCGACGACGGCGCCATCGAGATTCCGCTCGTGTTCCGGTCGAAGTTCGCGGGTCATGGCGAAATGGATCACTGGACCATCAACGGCAAGTCATTCCCGCACACCGATACAATGGTTCTGCACCAGGGGCAGCGATACCGGCTTCTGCTGAAAAATGAGAGCACCGACAACCACCCTGTGCACCTGCACCGGCATGTGTTCGAACTCTGTCGAATTGCCGGAGTGCGTACGCCGCGCGGCATTCTAAAAGACACCATCCTGGTGGACGCCAATACGGAAGCGCATGTCGAATTTACTGCCGATGATCCCGGTCTGACGCTCTTTCATTGCCACCAGCAGGACCACATGGACATGGGGTTCATGATGCTTTTCCGCTATGCGTAGCGTGGCTGCCCGCCTGCGTTCTGTATCGCATCTTTGCGGCGTATTGCTTCCCGCCTTCTGTCCGCTCGCTCTGCTTGCCCAAGGCAATTATGAGATTCAGGTATACGGCTCCGATACGGTCGCACCACAGACCACCATGCTCGAGCTACATTCGAATTTCACGGTCTTTGGGCAGCGATACTTAATCGACGGCGTTTACCCGACCTATCATCAGGAGCATGAGACGTTGGAACTGACGCAGGGAGTTAACGACTGGTCGGAAGTTGGCTTCTATATCTTCACGAGTGAACAAAACGGGCATGGCGTACAGTGGGTCGGCGATCACATTCGTCCCAGAGTGCGCGTGCCCACGTCGTGGCACTGGCCCGTAGGTGTCAGCCTTTCGACCGAGATCGGCTACCAGCGCGCCGTCTATTCGCCGGATACCTGGACGTGGGAAATACGACCCATCGTCGACAAGGCTGTCCGTCGCTGGTATTTCGCGCTTAATCCCGCGCTCGAACGCACCTGGCACGGCCCCGATGTGCACCAGGGGCTGGGTTTCGCGCCTGCCGCGAAGGTGAGCTTCGACTTCACGAAGGTGATCAGCGCGGGGGTGGAATATTACGCGGACTATGGCAAGCTCTTTTATTTCGACGCATTCCACCAGCAGCAGCAGCAATTCTTTGCCGCCGCAGACCTGAATGTCTCACCTAATTGGGAGATCAACTTTGGAGTGGGCATCGGTGTAACGGCGGCGACGGACCACCTGATTATCAAGGGCATCATTGGCCGCCGTTTCTCGTGGCACAAAGCCTCGCCGATCGAGTGACTTCGTTAGAGCAGGTCAGGCGAAGCTGTTCGCATGACGGGTACCAGGCCAGTACTGGTATTTTGTAAACCGGTTGATTGTTATTCGGATTCCGGCATATATTCAAGCACAGCACCGGAGGAACCATCCATTGAAAACGCTGCGCCTTCTGACTCTCACCGCCGCGCTTGGTGCGTCGTTCCTGCCGTCCCGCTGTGCCGGACAGGCCCCTTGAAAATCCTATACAAATTCGGGATGTATCCAGACGAACAAACGCCGCAGGGATTATGCCTGCGTCCCAACGGCACTTTTTACGGTGCGAGCGCCAACGGCGGGCTGTATGGTTACGGCACGGTGTTCGAATTGCAGCCGCCCTCGTCGCCCGGTGGCGCGTGGACCGAAACGGTGCTTTACAGTTTTGCGTCCCAGAACGGCGATGGGCAGGAACCAGCGACGAGTCCCGTGATGGGCCCTAACGGCACGATAGTCGGCACCACTGCGGCGATCAACAGCTACGGCGCCGTGTACCAGGTGCAGCCGCCGGCTCGCGCCCGGGGGCACTTGGACTGAGACGACGCAGCCGCTCAGCGCCACCCTCACACCCTGTTCGTTCAGCCAGTCGAACCCGCGCAACGTGCGGTCCGCCATGGTTGGCGAAGCACGTCCGATTCCAGCGTACGGCTGCGCAGGTGCCCCGCTGGTTATAATCAAGACAAAGTGGAACTCGAAAAGACACTGCTGCGCAAGGTGGGTGAGGCGATCCATCGGTTCAAAATGATCCGCGACGGAGACCGCGTAGCCGTGGCGCTATCCGGCGGTAAGGATTCGGTGACGCTTCTCGAGGCGCTTCTGCTGCTGGCTGCGCGCGCGCCGGTGAATTTCTCCGTCTGCGCCTTCACCGTCGAGCAGGGCAAGTTCCTGCGCCCCATCGCGCCGCTCGCCGAATATCTAAAGCAACGCGGCGTGGACTGGACGTACTATCGCGACAAACCGTCCCTGCGCCTGCTCGAAGAGCAACCCGGTCACGGCTGCGACCTGTGCAGCCGCTACCGGCGCAGAGCCGTTTACGAAATCTGCGCGGGTCTGGGCGCGAATGTGATCGCGTTCGGGCATACCGCGGACGATTTTTGCGAGGCGTTGCTGCGCAATGCGCTATTCACAGGTCGCTTGAGTGCGCTGCCGCCCATCACCCACTCGCGCGACCGCCAATTCCGCTTGATTCGTCCCCTGGTCTTCGTCACCGAGGAGATCACCCGCGCCTATGCCGAAGCGCGTGCCGTGCCCTTGACGCCCTGCGACTGTTCACTGCGGACGGGCACCGTGCGCCGCTCGCTGCGCGGGCTTTTCAGCGAACTGGAAAAGGAGTATCCGCATCTGAAGGAAAACATGCTTTCGGCGATGGGAAATGTGGATACAAAAAGGTTGCTCGATCCGCGCTTATTAGACATGGAAGCGCCGGAACCGTTTCCCATCCTGGAGGGCGGGCTTTAGCCGGCGCGGGGCTTCAGCCCCGCCGTGGCGGCGTAGCCCACTATGCCCCCCCCGGCAGCACTCCGCAGATCGCTCGGCGAATGATCAATCTCCAGTTTGCGCATTTTATAAAGCAGCGCCTTGTAGTCGATCCGCAGAATCTTAGCCGCCCTCTTGCGGTTCCAATGCGACGCATCCAGAGCCCGCAAAATAGCCTCCGTCTCCGCCTTCCGCTTCGCTTCGTTCACTCTTTCGAGGCTCGGGAATCCCATACTCGATTGCGCGGCGACGGGCTGAAAGCGGATCACGCCGCCGGATAGCGCCGCATCGCCGCGTGCCGGCTTAGCAGAGTGACCGCGCGCGGAAAGCAACTGCCGCGTCAGTTCGGCGGGGTCCTCGATCACCAGTAGCCTGCGCATCATGTTTTCCAATTCCCGCAAGTTGCCCGGCCAGTCGTAGTCGAGCATGGCCTGCCGTAGAACAGGCGAGAGCAGCGCACCGGCCGCCCCGCCGGCGCCATGCTTGCGCAGAAAAAATTCCGCGGCGGCATGGATATCCGGCGGGCTCTCCCGCAGCGCCGGCATACGGATGCCGACAACGTTCAGCCGATAGTACAGATCCGCGCGGAACCGGCTCTCGCTGATGGCCTTCAGCAGATCGCAATGCGTGGCCGCCATCACGCGCACGTCCAGCGGGATGGATTCCGTAGCCCCCAGGCGTTCGCATTCCTTATCCTGTAAAACATGCAGCAGCTTGGCCTGCAGCCGCACGTCCATATCCCCGATCTCGTCGAGCAGGATGGTGCCGCCCTGGGCCAGTTCGAATTTGCCGGGCTTGCTCGAGAACGCGCCGGTGAATGCGCCGCGCTCATAGCCGAACAGTTCGCTCTCCACCAATTCGCCCGGCAGCGCCGCGCAGTTCAGCTTCAGAAAGGGCTTCTGTGCACGCGCGGAAAGGGCGTGGATTTGCCGCGCCAGCACTTCTTTGCCGGATCCGGTTTCGCCTTCGATCAGGAGGGGCACGTCCGACGCGGCCACCCGCCCCCAGGTCGTTTGCATGTCGGTTCCCATCCAGCTCTGCGCGAAGCAAACGCCGGCGGAATCGCTTTCGCCGGACGCAGCAGCATCGAGCGCCCGCCCGATCGCCGCGGCCAGATCCTCGTGGCCGATCGGCTTCACCAGGAAATCGGTCGCGCCGGCCTTGATCGCCTCGACCACCTGCCGCGTGGTGGCCGCGCCCGAGAGCATGATCACCGGTTGATTCCGTCCGGCCCGCCGCATCGCGCGCAAAGTTTCCAGGCCGTCCCGCCTCGGCATCCACAGATCGAGCAATACCAGCGAAATCGCGCCACCGCTACCGAGACACGTCAGAGCCTCGTCCCCATCCCCGGCGATGGCCGCGGGATACCCGAGAGCGCGCACTACCGTTTCAAAGTAATTGCGCGCGTCCGGCTCGTCCTCGACAATCAGAATTGCCTGACCGTGCCTCATGTTCTCCCCACCGGCGCCAATCTGGGCCCATCCGGTGCCCATCTGGTGCCCATGGTGTCACCATTTAACAGGGCCGTGCGGCTGAGTGTCAATTACAGGTTTACCCGAAACGACCTAAGCATTCAGCGGAAGTGCCCTAAGAGATTCCTGAGAACCTGCTGTGCAACCCCGTGGCTTGTCCGGCTCTAGAATTGAGACTGTGCTTAGCGCTTTGAGCAAACTGAACTGCGGGAAGCGGAAGTGGCTCGTTTTCGTGCTATGCGCGACGACGGCGGCAGCAGGTCTACCCGCGCAGACTCTTGCTACGCTCTACAGCTCCACTGGCACGGACGGCGCCCTCCCCCAAGTGGCGCTGGTCCAGGGCGCCGATGGGGACCTTTACGGGACAACCGTGGAAGGCGGGGCCAATGACACCTGCGCTCGTCCTGTTCCCGGCTGCGGGACGGTCTTCAAGATCACCCCGAGCGGCTCTCTAACGACCCTGTACAGCTTCGGTGCCCAAGGCGGAATCCACGGCAAATTCCCCAACGGGCTGGTGCGGTCCGCCAGTGGGGACTTCTACGGAACAACATACGATGGCGGTAAGGCTGGTAACACTGTCATTAACCGGGGCACTGTTTTCAAAATCACCCCCAGTGGCAAGCTCACCGCGCTATACAGCTTCTGCGCCCAAAGCGGATGCACGGATGGCAAATCCCCCGCGGCCGGGCTGGTCCAGGCCACCGATGGGAACCTCTACGGGACAACGTTCTTTGGCGGCTTCGGCGGCCACGGAACAGTCTTCAAGATTACCCCGAGCGGCGCACTGACCACGCTATACCGTTTCTGCTCCCAAGGTGGCATTTGCACGGATGGCTTCAACCCCAACTCGGCCCTCGTCCCGGCCTTCAATGGGGATCTCTACGGGACCACGCTCCATGGTGGAGACAACGGCAACTACGGGACGATCTTCAAGATCACACTTGGCGGCACGTTGACCACGCTCTACAGCTTCTGCTTTTCGAGCGTGTGCTCGGATGGCCAATACCCCAACGGGCTGGTGCAAGCCTCCAATGGGGATTTCTACGGGACCACCAGCACCGCCTATCCCCTCGACTCCGGCACGATCTTCAAAATCACCCCGAGCGGCACGTTGACGACGCTATACACCTTCTGCCCCCAATACCCGTGCCTGGACGGCCGGTTTCCCTACGCGCAGCTAGTCCAAGCCACCGACGGAGACCTCTACGGGACAACCGCCGCGGGCGGCACCATGGACGACGGGACGGTCTTCAAGATCACACCAAATGGCGCTCTGACGACCCTATACAGCTTCTGCGCCCAAAGCGGGTGCACGGACGGCGCAGGTCCCTACGGGGGGCTGGTCCAGGCCACCAACGGGGACTTCTATGGGACAACGGGTGGTGGGGGCACCTCAGGTTTCGGTACTGTCTTTAGCCTGTCTGTAGGTCTCGGCCCATTCGTCGAAACGCTGCCCGTCTCCGGTAAAATGGGGGCGGCCGTTAGGATTCTGGGGACCAATCTGACCGGCGCGAGCAGCGGATTAGTGCAGGTGGTCACACCGGCCACCACGCTGTCAAGCAACGTCCCCTTCCGGGTGGTGCCATAGCCGGCGGAAATAGCGGCGGTGTCACTGTACGGAGACACAACCACCAGCAACCAGCCACCAACCACCAGCCACCGCGAGCGCCGCTCGCCCGGCCGCCCCGCTACAATCAAATGCATGGACAAGCTCGCAGAGCTCCGCCGCCGCCACGCCGCCGCGGAGCAGGGAGGCGGCCCGGACCGCCGCAATCGCCAGCACCAGGAAGGCAAACTCTCTGCCCGCGAGCGCATCGAGTTACTCCTCGACGAAGGCACCTTTGAAGAGCTGGACAAGCTCGTCACCCATCGCGGCCGCGACTTCGGCATGGATGAGCAAATCATCCCCGGCGACGGCTTTGTCACCGGCTATGGCTACGTCAACGGACGCCTGGTCTACGTCTTCGCCCAGGACTTCACCGTTTTCGGCGGCTCCCTCTCGGAATCCAACGCGCAGAAAATCTGTAAGATCATGGATCACGCCATGAAGAACGGCGCACCGCTGGTCGGCCTCAACGATTCCGGTGGCGCCCGCATTCAGGAAGGCGTGCTGTCGCTCGGCGGCTACGCCGATATTTTCCTGCGCAACACGCTGGCTAGTGGTGTCGTGCCGCAAATCTCCGCCATCATGGGACCGTGCGCGGGCGGCGCCGTCTATTCGCCGGCCATCACCGATTTCGTCTTCATGGTCGATCGCACCAGCTACATGTTCGTCACCGGCCCCGATGTCATCAAGACCGTCACCCACGAAGACGTCACCAAAGAACACCTGGGTGGGTCCATGACTCACAATTCGGTCAGCGGCGTCGGCCACTTCATCGCACCCGATGACGGCGCATGCCTGCGCATGATCCGTGAGTTACTCAGTTACCTGCCGCAAAACAATCGTGACGATCCCCCGCGCCGCCCCTCCACCGATCCCGCCGATCGCATGGACCCGGCTCTCGACACCCTGGTGCCCGCCGAATCCAACCAGCCTTATGACATCAAGGATGCCATCCATCGCATTGTCGACGACGGCGAGTTCTTTGAAGTTCACGAGCACTTCGCGCGCAATCTCATAGTCGGATTCGCGCGCCTGGACGGGCGTTCGGTGGGCATCGTCGGCAACCAACCCGCCTATCTGGCCGGTTGCCTGGATATCAACTCCTCCGTGAAAGGGGCCCGTTTCGTGCGCTTCTGCGACGCATTCAATATTCCGATTCTGACTTTCGAAGATGTCCCGGGCTTCCTGCCGGGCACCGGACAGGAGTTCGGCGGCATTATCCGGCACGGCGCCAAGCTGCTTTACGCGTATGCCGAAGCCACCGTGCCGAAGGTCACCGTGATCACGCGCAAGGCGTATGGCGGTGCCTATTGCGTGATGGGATCGAAGCACATTCGCACCGACATCAACCTGGCGTGGCCCACCGCCGAGATCGCCGTGATGGGCCCCGAGGGCGCCGTGAACATCGTCTACCGGCGCGAGTTGTCCGCCGCCGCCGATCGCGACGCCGTGCGCGCGCAGAAGACCGAAGAGTTTCGCGAACGCTTCGCCAATCCGTTCGTCGCCGCCGAGCGCGGCTTCATCGACGATGTGATCGAGCCGCACGAAACGCGCCCCCGCGTCATCCGCGCATTCCGTATGCTGGAAAATAAGGTGGATTCCAACCCGCGTAAGAAGCACGGCAACATACCCCTGTAACAAATAGGAGATCTATGACGAAGCGGCTCGGAGGGCGGGCTTTAGCCGGCGCGGGGCTTCAGCCCCGTTGTGACTCAATATCCGCATTGCCCGCAACAGTGACTCAGCCGGCAACCTATGTGGCGTGACCTACTTCGGTGGCAGCGCAAACTCATGCGTCGTATACAAAGTGAATCCGAGCGGCCAAGACACCGTGCTGCACACCTGCACCGGCGGAGCCGGCGGATGCAACCCCTTGCGCGGCGCGCTCCGCGATGCGGGCGGCAAAATGAACACCGTCGTGGTGTTCAAGATCAAGCCATAATAGCCGCTGGTAAGGAAGCTTGGTCATGCCCCGCCTGAAAATGCTGCTTCTCCTGTGTTCGTGGGCGGCCTGGGCGGCCCCGCCGCAGGGCGTTAACTGGCGCAAGGTGAATGCCGAGACGTTGCGGCACTTCACCGCGCTCCTGCGTATCGATACCTCCGACCCGCCGGGTAACGAGACCGCGGCCGCCCGGTATCTTGCCGGCGTGCTGGAGGCCGAAGGCATCCCGGTGAAGCTGCTGGCGCGCGATCCGGCCCGCGCAAACCTGGTGGCGCGCATCGCGGGTAGTGGCTCCGCCCGGCCCATCGCCATTCTGGGACACACCGACGTAGTGGGCGCGCAGCGTTCCAAGTGGACGGTCGATCCGTTCGCCGCGGTGCGGAAAAAAGGCTTCATTTACGGACGCGGCGCCATCGACGATAAGGAGATCGTGACTGCGGGTCTCATGGTCATGCTCCTGCTGGGGCGCGAACATGTCAGTCTGAAACGCGATGTGATCTTCGTGGCGGAAGCCGGCGAGGAGGGCACGCCGGAAGTGGGCATCGATTTTCTGGTGAACCGGCACTGGAATGAGATTGCCGCGGAATACGCGCTGGCGGAGGGCGGGTCGGTCGTGGCGCAGGGTGGCACGGTGCGATATGTGGCCGTCAGCACGGCGGAAAAAGTGCCGCGCGGCGTCCGTCTGATTGCGCACGGACCGTCCGGCCACGGATCGCGGCCTTCACCCGACAACGCCGTGTTGCGGCTGGCAGCCGCCGTCGCCAGGCTGGGCGATTGGCACACCCCTGTGCGTTTGAACGAAACTACTCGCGCCTATTTTGAGCGCCTGGCCTCCATCAGTCCGCCCGGCGATGCCGATCGCTATCGGCACGTGGACGACCCCGCACGCGCCGCGGATATTGACAGCTACTTTGCACGCTACGAGCCGGCGCACTACGATATGGTCCGTACCACGCTCGCGCCAACCATGTTGAAGGCCGGCTTCGCCTTCAACGTGATCCCGTCGGAAGCCGAAGCTTATATTGACATTCGCGCTTTGCCGGACGAAGACATACCGCGTTTTTACGAGGAGATGCGCGCGGCGATCGCGGATCGGAATGTGGACATCGAGCCGCAGAAACCCGTGCGCCCGTCGACCGCGCCCTCGCGTACCGACACCGTCCTGTTCCGCGCCCTGGAACACGCCCAGCGCAAAATGTTTCCGAACGCCGTCACCCTTCCCCTGCTGCTGACCGGGGCCACCGACCTGGCCGAGTTGCGTGCGCGCGGCGTCCAGGCCTACGGATTCGGTCCCATCGTGGAATCCGGCGACCCCGGCGAAGCCCACGCCAACGACGAAAGGCTGGCCGAAGCGTCGCTGTATAAGCTCGTCGAATTCTTGTGGTACACCATCTTGGAAGCCGCCGGCTGAGTTGTCGGTATCTGCGCAATGCGCGCGGCTTTGGAGGGCGGGCTTCAGCCGGCGCGGCGCTTCAGCGACGCCATCTGAGGCCATGCCGCCTCCACGATATAATATCTTTCAGTACTCCTTCACACGGCGCACTCCATGGCTGAAATGAGTGTTATCTGGCTGCGCGTGGCCGCCGCTCTGTACTCGGTCGGCCTGCTGCATGCCATCCTCACGCTGGTCCGCAAACGCGAGCATCTCTTCCGCGTTTCGCTCACCGCCTTTTCCATCGGCGCCGTCCTGCATTGCGTCTCTATCGTCGACGAGGGGATGCTCACGAACCGCTGCCCCATCACCAATTTCTACGAGACGCTTTCTATGTGCGCCTTCCTCATCGCCGTGCTGTTCCTGGGCGTCTATTGGCGCTATAAAACCGAAAGCCTCAGCGTCTTCATATTTCCCCTCGTCTTCGTCATGACGCTGGTCGCAACGATGGGCAACCCCGTGGACGCCTGGCCCAGCCCGGTCGTGCGCAGCGCCTGGCTCGACGTACACATCACCCTGGTCCTGCTGGGCTTCGCCGCCCTCGCCTTCACCGCCGGCGCGTCGCTGCTGTATCTCTTTCAAGAACGCGAGCTGAAACGCAAGAAGCCGCGCAAGTTCTATTACCGCCTGCCCCCACTGGGCACGCTCGACGAACTCATCTCCCGGTCCATGGCGATGGGCTTCGTCCTGATGACCCTCGCTGTCATCGCCGCCACCACCTGGGCATTCATCGAGCACAAGACCGACTGGATCAGCCAGCCGGCCATCAGCATCTCGTTCATCACCTGGGGCTGCTACCTGGCCATGCTGTTTCTGCGCATCACCGCCGGCTGGCGAGGCCGTAAGGCCGCCCTTATGGTCATCGTGGTGGTCGGGTTGTCGGCCATCACCTGGGTGGCGCATGCCCGCCTGGGAAGCTGGCTGCTGAAACCATGAAGCTTCTGGTCACAGGCGTCAGCCACAAGACCGCGCCCGTCGAGGTGCGCGAATGCCTGGCATTCCCGGACCTGGGCCTGCCCGAAGCCTTGCAATCGCTCAAATCGCGCGCGGGTGTTTCCGAAGCCTGCATTCTGTCCACCTGCAACCGCGTCGAGATCACCGTCACCACCGACGACCCAGTGGACCCGCAGGCGCTGGTCGACGATTTTCTGCGCGAGTCGCGCATGGTGACGGCCGCTTCCGTCGCGCCGTACCTCTACCGCCACGAAGGCCAGAACGCCATCCATCACCTGTTTCGCGTGGCTTCCAGCCTCGATTCCATGGTGGTGGGCGAACCGCAGATCCTGGGGCAGCTCAAGAACGCTTACGGCATCGCGAAGTCGCAAGGCGTCCTCTGCGGCTGGTTGGAGGGCCTGCTCGAGCGCTCTTTTAGCGTGGCTAAGCGGGTGCGCTCGGAAACCGGCATTGGACAAATGGCCGTCTCGGTCAGCTACGCGGCGGTGGAACTGGCGCGCAAAATTTTCGGCTCGCTGAACAACCGCACCGTCATGATCGCCGGCGCGGGCAAGATGTCGGAACTGGCCGCGCGGCACCTGCGCCGCTCCGGAGCCACGCACGTCTTCGTTACCAATCGCACCCACGAACGCGCCATCGAAATGGCCAGGCTCTTCCAGGGCACGCCCGTCGAGTACACCCGCTTCGTCGCCTTGCTGCCGGAAGTCGATATCCTCATCGCGTCGAGTGGCGCGCCGCACTACATCCTGCACAAGGACGAAATGCAGCGGGTCATCAGCGCGCGCCGCAACAAACCCATGTTCCTGATCGATATCGCCGTGCCGCGCAACATCGAGCCGGCGGTGAACGATCTGGACAACGTCTTCCTTTACGACATCGACGACCTGCAGGAAGTGGTCAACGCCAATCTGCGCGAGCGGGCCAAGGAGGCTGAGCGCGCCGAAGAGATTGTGAAGCAGGAGGTGGAGCGCATGATGGCCCGCCTCAAGGTGCAGGAGATCGCGCCCACCATCGTCAGCCTGCAGGAGGAACTGGAACGTATCCGCCTGGCCGAAATCGAAAAAGTGCGGCGCAAATTCGGCCCGGTGACCCGCGAACAGGAGGAAGCCTGGGATATGCTCACGCGCGGCATCATTAATAAGGTGGCCCACGGCCCCATCTCCGAATTGCGCGCCCAAGCGGGACAACCCGACGGCGCCCCCGTGATCGCCGCCATCCGCAAAGTATTTCACCTTACCGAGCCGAGACCGTGAGGGAGCGGTCTTAAGACTATGCTGATCATCGCCGCCCGCGGATCCCAACTGGCCCAATGGCAAGCCCACTGGGTGCAGCAGCAACTCGCGAACCTGGGCTACCCATCCCGCATCGAAATCATCAAAACCACCGGCGACAAAATCACGGACGTGCCGCTGGCGCAAGTCGGAACGAAAGGTCTCTTCACCAAAGAAATCGAAGAAGCCCTCCTGGACGGCCGCGCCGACCTGGCAGTCCACAGCCTGAAAGATCTCCCCACGGAGTTGCCCGAAGGCCTCGTACTCGCCGCCACGCCGGAGCGCGAAGATCCGCGCGACGCCCTCGTAGGTTGCCCTCTTGCCGGCTTGCCCAAAGGCGCCAGACTCGGCACCAGTTCCCTGCGCCGCGCCGCGCAGCTACGCAAACTGCGTCCCGATCTCCGCATCGATCCCGTGCGCGGCAATCTCGATACCCGCCTCCGCAAGCTGGATGAAGGCCAATATGACGCCATCGTGCTGGCTGCCGCCGGTCTAAAACGCCTGGGATGGGAGGAGCGCATCGCGGAGATCCTTTCGCCCGATATCGTTTGTCCCGCCGTGGGTCAGGGCGCCCTTGCTATCGAAACCGCCATCGAAACGGCCATCGAAACGGCGAATTCCGGCTTCGCCGTCTGCCATCGGCTGAATCACGCCCCCACTCAGGCGGCTGTAACCGCCGAGCGCGCTCTCCTAGGCACTTTAGGAGGAGGCTGCCAGGTCCCCATCGGCGCCTACGCCACCGTGAGCGACGGCCGCCTCTCGCTTCAGGCCGTGGTCGTCTCGCCGAATGGCGTTCACCTGGTGCGCGATCACGCCCAAGGTCCCGTCGCCGATGCCGCCCGCATCGGGCGAGAGTTGGGAGAAGCGCTGCTGGCCGCCGGCGCGGACAGCATTCTCGAGAGCGTCTACGGATGAGTAAGGTCTACCTGGTAGGCGCCGGCCCGGGCGATCCCGAGCTCATTACGCTGAAAGGCCGCCGCCTGCTCGAGTCCGCGGACGCAGTCCTGTACGACCATCTGGCCAACCCCGCGCTGCTCGACCTGGCGCCCACCGCGGCCGAGCGCATCTACGTCGGCAAGAAAAAATCCGTGCACGCATTCAGCCAGGAAACTATCTATGCCATGCTGATCGAGCGCGCGCGGCGCGGCCTGAACGTGGTGCGGTTGAAGGGCGGCGATCCGTTCATCTTCGGGCGCGGCGGCGAAGAAGCCGAAGCGCTGGCCGCGGCGGGCGTGGCTTTCGAAGTGGTGCCTGGAGTCACCTCACCGCTAGGCATCGCGGCGTACACAGGCGTGCCGCTCACGCATCGCGAACATACCAAGGTGGTGACGTTCGTCACGGGCCACGATGCCGCGGCCGTCGATTGGAGCAAGATCGGCACTGCGGAAACCCTGGTCATCTTCATGGGCATCTTCGCCTTCGATGAAATCGCGCGCGCGCTGATCGCCAACGGCCGCGCGCCCGATACGCCCGCCATGGCCGTGCGCTGGGGCACCCGGCCGGATCAACACACCCTGTCCGGAACGCTCTCTACCTTGCCCGGTCTGATTCACCAGCACGATCTGAAGCCGCCCGCCACCATCATCATCGGCGAAGTGGTCGGCCTGCGCGACAAGCTCAACTGGTTCGAACGCCTGCCGCTGTTCGGCCGGCGCATCGTGGTCACGCGCGCCCGCGGCCAGGCCGAGGCGCTCTCTTCCCGACTGCGTGCCTTGGGCGCCGACGTGATCGAACTGCCCCTCATCGAGATTCAGCCCGCGTCCGATTATGACCCGCTCGATCAGGCCATCGCCAATCTCGGCGTATACGACTGGCTGATCTTCACCAGCGTCAACGGCGTGCGCTTTTTCCTCCAGCGACTGGATCGGTCCTCCACCGATCTGCGGGCATTGCGCGCGCGCATCTGCGCCATCGGCCCGGCCACCCGCGCCGCCATCGAAGCCCTACACCTGAAGGTCGATGTGATCGGCCAGGACTACGTGGCCGAAGGCCTGCTAGCCGCCTTCGCATGGCATAACCTCGCCGGCCAGCGCATCCTGCTGCCGCGCGCCGCCGTGGCTCGCGATCTGGTGCCCGTCGAACTGGCGCGGCGCGGCGCGGTAGTCGACGTGGTGGAAGCCTATCGCACAGTTCTCCCATCCGGCCCTTTCGCCTTCCCGGTACAGGCGGACTGGATCACTTTCACCAGTTCGTCTACTGTCAGGAACTTCGTAGCCCTTGCCGGCGCCAATGCTCTCGCCGGCGTCCTCGCCGGAGTAAAGGTTGCCTCCATCGGCCCAATCACCTCGGCCACCGCCCGCGAGTTGGGAATTGAGGTAGCCGTAGAGGCATCCGTCTTTACCATCGACGGTCTCGTCGAAGCAATCTTGCGGGAGGTAAGATTGGGATAGGAGCGACAGGATTGTGGCGTTTGAACGCATCTCGATAAACCAGAATATTTGTCATGGGCAGGCGTGTGTGAAGGGAACACGCATTCCGGTTCATCAGATTGTCCGCATGCTGGCGAACGGAGACGCGGTCGAGGACTTGTTAGCGGAGTACCCGTCGCTGACCCGTGAGGATATCATGGCCTGTCTGGACTATGCTGCGCAGCTAGCTGAGGAACATGTCACTCCCCTTCAGGCAGTGGACCTGTGAGGGATGCGCGTTCTGCATTGGATCTGCGCGCTGGTGCTGTCGATGAATCTGCGGAGATCGTGCCTGTGCTTTCGCTGCCGGCTTAGGTTACTCGCTGATCTCGCCCAGTTGCCTGTTGATCAAAGAGATTCGTGTGGATGCCGGCGGCTGGTACGGCACGCGCCGCCTGCTGGACTTGCTCCCTTATGGAGAGGGCCCGCACATCGCGTCCATTTGTCTCGTGCCGCTGGCTATTGGGACACATCCAGCATGTCTCTTTGTGCTAGGCATCGTGTGGCTGATTATAGGGGCGTGGCCCCGAAAGAAGTCATCCGACGCTTCCCGAGCTGCGCCGCCGCGCCAGAAGAAAAGCCGCTATGACCATGGCCATTAGCGTAACAATGTAGCCGATGCGATTCTCGAGCGGCGTCTCGAACACAAAAGCGATATCTTGATCGCCAGGCGGCGCCTCAATCACGCTGAAGTCTGCGCCCCGCTCGCGGTGTACCGGCAGCGCCTGACCGCCCGCGTAAGCATGCCAGGCCGGATCGTAAGTCACCTGTGCCAGGATGGACTGCCCCGCCGCCACGCGGGCGTGTATGCGCAGCTCATCGGGTCCGCTCCAGGCAGTCGTAGCCGGCGAGTCAGGGCCCTCTTCGATGACCCCTGTATAGGCACGCAGCAGATCCAGATTCGTTTGCTGCAAGGGTTCGAGCGCCCGCACCTGCGCGCGATCCACGACGCGCGCCAACGATGCAAATCGCCGCGGGACGCGATAGATCACATTGCCCAGACCGTCGTCGTACAGCACCGGCAACACGCCGGAAAATTTTTGTGCAGCCGGAAAATCGTGAAATATCTCCTCGGAGCGTTTCTCTGAAACGATCACCGCATCCGCGCCCAGAGCCGTCAACCAGCGTATCGCCAATTCGGGATTCGGCCCCAACAGAATCTCCCAGGTGGCGGGCACTACCTTGGTATTCAGCAGGCCCTGGTCCGATCCGCCACCCACCTGCGCCAGGTCGTGCCAGGTGTCCCACCAAAATCGTACCGAGCCGACCACAAACGTGCGTGCTTGTGGAAGGTGGGCAGCCATCCAATCCGACATGCGGTATTCGACGCGCTGCTGGTAATCCGGCGCGCGCGGAAAAAACTCCCAGGCGTGCCGTAAGTAATGGTGCGCCTGCCATAGAGCGAGCAATACCAGCAGCGCGGCGAAAGCGCGTGCGGTCCGCACCAGCGACGGGATGCGCGCCGGCCAAATCCACATCCGCCGCAGTAACTCGACGCCTGCCAGAATCATCGCCAGATCCAGTTCGGGAACCAGGCGGTGCGGCTCGCCGATAACCCGGAAGTTGAAATAGAAGTGTCCCAACACGTTCAAGCCGATGAACAGCAGGCCGCCCGAAACGAAGACTGCCCAGGCGCGGTCCGGTTTTCGAGACGCGACGCGCATCGAAACGGCCAGGAGAGCGACAGCAGCCAGGACCAGCAACGCTACCGACCAGGCATTACCCGGCGACGACACATATCGCAGGTTATCGAGGGTAATTCGCAGGTAGGAGGGCGTCAGCCAGAATGCCGATAGACCGTAGGCCAACGCCGGAATCGCGGCGGCGCGCAGCCACATACGATTGTCGCGGTGGGTGACCCACAGGCTCCACACCAGTATCGGGTAGAAAATGGCGAGCGCGGTGGCACCGTAGAAATTGGTGAGAGCCACCAGCGCGCAGAAGACCCCGGAAGCCGCAATGAAAGCGGGGCGGCGCCGCTGCAGCGCCAACCAGGCGAAGGCCAGCGCGAACGGCAACAGCGCGAGCGACGACATGTGCGGCCCCTCGCCGTAGCGCAACAGCACCCACAAGCGGCAAGGTGCCCAGTATTGCGAATCCTCGCGCATCTGACCGAGCAACAGAAATGCAGGCGACACCAGGGCCGAGGCCCCAGCCGCCAGCCACGCCGCACCGCGCGAACAGCTCGTCACTCGAACCAGGAAATACACGCCCGCGATTCCCAGGCAATACAGCAGCGCGGTATAGACGTGATACGCCTTCACCGGTATGAACACGAACGACAACAGCGCCGTCCCATAACGCAAGACCGGCGGATACAGATAGTCGTAGCGCGTGCCGCAGTACCAGAGCGGCTGCCACCCCGGATGAGGCAGGTGCTCGTGCAGAAAGCGGCCATCAGCGATGAAGGTGCTCTCAATCGAATCCCAGCGGTCCAGATACTTGGCGTGAAATAGCGGCGCGATCAGCGCCGCGGTGAACAGAAAGATCAGCAGCAGATCCAGCGCCAGCACGGCGCGCCGCATCGCTAAGGTTTGCGACCGGCCGTCTGGGTCTCCGCGTGATAGCGGCGCTGCAGGCTGTCGAACTGGCGGTGATAGCCCCATCCCCATCGGTACATCATATATCTCGCCAGCAACACCAGAATGGAGCAGCCGTATACCGTGCTCTGCAAAAACGACGCCGACGATGCCTGCGCGAAATAACGGGTCGGCACGGGAACCTCAGTGATGCGCACGCCCAGCGCCACCATCTGCGCCATAATCTCCTGATCGAAGATGAACTTATCGGAGTTGGTTTCCAGGTTTACGGACTCGAGCACTTGCCGCCGGAACGCGCGGTACCCGGTATGATACTCGGAAAGCTTGAGCCCGAAAGTGACGTTTTCCACCCAGGTAAGAAAGCGATTCGAGACGTATTTCCACCAGGGCATGCCCTGCTTCATGGGATTAATTCCCATCAGGCGCGATCCCAGCACGCAATCGGCGCGTCCTTCCTGAATGGGACGGACGATCTCCGGCAGCAGCGTAGGATCGTACTGATAATCCGGGTGAACCATCACCACGATATCGGCGCCGGCTTTGAGCGCCTCGCGATAGCAGGTCTTCTGGTTCGCGCCGTAGCCGTAATTGCGATGGTGGACAAACAACTCCAGGCCCATGTCGCGCGCGATCTGGGCGGTTTCGTCGGAGCTGGCGTCGTCCACCAGGATCACCAGGTCCACCAGTTCGTGCGGCAGATCCTGATAGGTCATGTGCAGCGTCTTGGCGGCATTGTAAGCCGGCATGACCACTACGACTTTGGGCTTGTCTGTCATGATTCGGTCTCCGGCGCGGCAGTGACGATGAATTGATAGCCAAACATGTTCTTCCACCAGCGGGCCGATTCGTACGACATTCTTTCGAGCGCGCGCACCGCTGCGGACCCTTCCCATTTCGGCAGCGCCAATCCGATAGGCACGCCTGACGAGCGCACGGTCTCGATGCGAAATCCGCAAGTGTGAAACAGATCGAGCCACCCGCGCCAGGTATAGAAATGCAGGTGCGTGCGGTCGAATAGTCCGCGATCGTGCGCCGGGAAGCGGCCTGTGAGAACGTTCCAGCGGAAGTAGGCATGCCCGCTGTTGGGCAGCGAGGCGGCCAGACGTCCGCCGGGGGCCAGTACGCCGCGCAAATCGCGCAGCAGGATCGCAGGGCGCCTCAGATGCTCGAGTACATCGGCGCAGACCACGAAATCGAAACAGCCGCTCAGATGCGGCAGCCCCAAATCCAGATCGGCTTCCAACAGCTCGATGGATTCCGGGAAGCCGGAACGCGCTGCGCCGGGGGAATCGATACCAGTCACGCGATACCCGCGGCCCGCCAGTAGCGCGCCGAAGTAGCCGCTGGCGCAGCCTACGTCCAGTACGCAACGGCCGTTGCCCGAGGCAGGCAGGCTGGCTAACAGCAAACTGTGGCTGCTATAAGGACTCTCCTTAAGCTGGTAAGGCGTGATGGCGGCGAATGCCATTACAGTCAAATTACCATGACTCTCCGCTGCCATAATGATTGTGTGGTATCGATGCATACCTTGTATAGTGGGCGCTATAGTCGGCGCCGAGCCGGGTTGCCCCACTTGCTCCTGTGCCTGATGCTGGCCGGATGCGGTGGCAGCTTAACCAGACATGGCCCTATAGACCCTGCGCTAGCGGCTTTGATTCCATCCGACGCGATGGCCCTTGCCGGAGTGCGCATCGACCAGGTGCGGGCCACACCCATCTATCGCAAATTGGCGGAACGAAACCGTCTGCCCGGTTTCAATGCATTTCGCGCGCAATCTGGCTTCGATCCCAACCAGGACATCCGTGAGTTGCTGCTGTCGAGCGACGGGGTGAGTGTGCTGGCGCTGGCTCGCGGCACGTTTCGGGAGAAGCCTTCAGGCAATCTGAACACCAGCGAATACAGGGGCTACTCGCTCTATACCAATGATGGTCGCGATGCGATGGCATTCCTCACCACGTCCCTCGTGGTAGGCGGCCCATCCCCGGCGGTACGCGCTGCCATCGACCAATATAAAAGTGGCCGAGACGGCGCGCCTCGCGATTTGATGGCACGCGCCGATGCTTTGCCTGCCGACGCGCAGATCTGGGCGGTAATCGCGGGCTGGCCAGGCGCCACGCCGGAGCAGCTTCGCGAGATGGGAAATTGGGGTAATCTGGACCGCGTGCTGCGCCTGGTGGCAGGTGCCGGCTTGACCGTCGACTTACGCACTGGCATGCGCGTAGCCTTTACGGGAGATTGCCGATCCGACGCGGATGCCGGGAACCTGGCGGACTCGTTCCGTGGTCTGGCAGCTATGGCCAAGATGGGCGTCCAGCGCGGCCATCCGGACCTGCTGGCCGCCTTCGACGGCATCCAGATCAAACAAGACGGCCGCATGGTGCAGGTGAAAATTGACACACCGGAGGATCTGGCGGAAAAGTTAGTCAGGTAGGTGCGGTAGAATCTGACACAGAGGGTTCGTATGAATAGCCGAAGAAGTTTTGTGCTCGGTGCAGGGGGCGCGGCCATTTCGCTTATGGCCGGTAAAGCCTCCGCCAATAGCCGCGTGCGAGTTGCGGTGCTGGGTGTCAACGGCCGCGGGCGGGATCATATTAACGGATTCAACGCGCTGCCCAATGCCGAGGTGGTCATGCTGTGCGATCCCGATAGTAATTTGCTGGGCACGCGCGCGGAACAGTTCGAAGCCAAATATCAGCGCAAGGTGCAAACCGAGCAGGACCTGCGCCGGGTCTTCGACAACAAGGAAATCGACGCCGTCAGTATCGCGACCCCCAATCATTGGCATGCGCTGGCCACTATCTGGGCGTGCCAGGCCGCCAAGGACGTGTATGTGGAAAAGCCCGGCGCGCATAACATTTTCGAAGGCCGCAAGATGATTGAAGCCGCGCACCGCTACAACCGGATTGTGCAACATGGCGTGCAGTTGCGCAGTTCGGAGGCGATCAAAGAAGCCGTGGAGCTGATGAACAAGGGCGTGATCGGCAAGGTTTACATGGCGCGCGGCCTGGTGTTCCGCTGGCGGCCCTCGGTTGGCCACGTGGGTGACGAACCCACACCCAGTTATCTGAACTGGGATATCTGGCAAGGCCCCGTGCAGGAGCGGCCCTTCACCCGCGCACTGGTGCACTATAACTGGCACTGGCATTGGGACTACGGCAACGGCGACGTGGGCAATCAGGGCATTCACGAGACGGATATGTGTATGTGGGGCCTGGGAGTCGGGTTACCAACGCGGGTAACTTCCATGGGAGGCAAGTTTCTATGGGATGACGATAAGGAGACACCTGAGACTCTGACTTCCGTATATCACTACCCCGAGCAGAAGAAAATCATTCAGTTTGAGGTGCGGCCCTGGTGTACGAACACCGAAGGCGGCGTCGGAGTGGGAAACATATTCTACGGGTCGGACGGTTATCTGGCTATTAATGGCTACGACTCATACGAAGTGTATCTGGGCCAGAAACGCGAGCCGGGTCCGAAACGCAAAGCCGGCGGCGACCACTTCGCCAACTTCATCAAGGCAGTAGAGAGCCGCAAGTCGAGTGACTTGGATGGTCCCGTGGAAACCGCGCACCTGGCGTCGTCACTGGCGCACTTGGGCAACATTTCTTACCGGCTGGGAAGGCAACTGCAGTTCGATCCCGCGACGGAGCACTTTGTGGGCGACGAGGAAGCCAATACCATGTTGACGCGGAATTATCGGGCGCCCTATGTAGTGCCGGAGAACGTGTAGGGCGCATTGCCGCAATAAGACGCTCACGTCCAGCATTTGAAACAGCCGCTTCGTTGGGAATCTGCCGATAAGCAAGACGGATGAGCGGAACACCATCGTCGAAAGGTACAATACTCGCTAGTGGTTCGAAAGCTCTTTTTGGGCCAGAAGCAAACGGTAAGGGGACGATTGAGGAAAGCAAAAACGGACGCGTCGCCCGGGCAGGATAGTCTCTTTGAAAGTCCGCGGCTGGCCAAATCCAGGCGCCAAATATTTCTTCCCCTCGAAGATAATACGACTGAGGGGCTAAAGGCGTTACTTGTCGCTAATCTACACTATCGTGAAGTGACTTGGCCAGAGCCGTACGCGCGCACGACGCACCGGCTGCATCGCGGTGACGCGCGTGATCTGTCCTGGATACCCGACGCTTCGGTTCACTTGGTCGTGACCTCGCCTCCGTACTGGACATTAAAAGAATACGCGCCTGGCAATCCGGCCCAGATGGGTCACTTCGAAGATTACGAGCGGTTCCTCACTGAGTTGGATCGCGTCTGGCGCGAGTGCCGCCGCGTTCTGGTGGGAGGCGGCAGGATCTGCTGCGTAGTAGGTGATGTCTGCATACCGCGCAAGAAGGGCGGCAGGCACTACATCGTTCCGCTCCACTCGGATATTCAAGTTCGTGCGCGCAGGCTGGGACTCGATTGTCTGCAACCGATTTTTTGGCACAAGATCGCTAATGGCGTGACGGAGGCCCAGGGCAACGGAGCCGGCTTCTATGGCAAGCCCTACCAGCCCGGTGGAATCATCAAGAACGACATTGAGTATATTCTGTTCCTGCGCAAGGGTGGCGAATATCGCACGGTCCCATCATTACAGAAGGCCCTCTCGATGCTGAGGCGAGAGGAAATGAAGACCTGGCAACGTTCCATCTGGACTGACCTGCGCGGCGCCTCAACTCGTGACGGGCATCCCGCACCGTATCCGGTCGAATTGGCTGACAGGCTGATCAAGCTGTTCTCGTTCGCCGGTGACACCGTTCTGGATCCGTTTGCGGGCACCGGTTCGACTTCACAGGCTGCTATTATGGCAGGCAGAAATTCGATCGCCAATGAGGTCGAATCTGCCTATCTGGAAATCGCTCGGCAGCGTATTTCTAAGGCAGCGCGGCAACGCCGTTTCGTTGGCGCAACCGAAGCCGAGATAATCATTGACAGAGAGGCCCGCACAACCCGAGTACAGGCTGCTGACGGAGTTTCGGCGCCTCTTTGAGGCCAAGATCTACAAGCATCGCGCCTCAAACCAGGGCGACTTCGTGGCGATGCATCTCTACGAGGATTTGATCTCCATCAGACGTTCGAGGAAGCTCGCGGAGGCCGTGGTAGGCCGGAAGGACCGCGTCTTGAATGTCCAGAACAAGCGGCGCGGCGTGTCCGCCCGGCGCGGTGATGGCACATTTGGCGAGATCATTCCTGGCGAGACCGCTATTCTCGATTCCGGCTACGTTGTGGGACGGGGAGCAATCGCTACCGTTGAGATCGGCGTTGAAGTCAAGGTATTGGCGAAGGCCATGATCAAGCAGATCGACCGCGTAATTAATGATCTATGTAATCAGGTGAGGCAGTTCAGGCGGGGAGGCGGCAATCACATATGTGTAGCCATTATCGGCATCAACCAAGCTGACCACACAACTGGATATGAGGGCGACCGGCCATTCCCGACCACGGGAAGATCCGGCTTCCTGCATCCGTTCCAGGAGGCACCCGCCGCGGAGCGGCGACTACAGGCTGAGGCCGCTCCGGATTTCGACGAATTCCTGGTGCTTCGTTTCAAGGCGACGAACGAGCCGCCATACGCCTTCGAGTGGGCTAATTACCCTGACACGCGACTGGACTATGCTGCAGCTCTATCCCGCATCAGCGCGCGATACCAGCAACGCTTCTAACATGACCTCGACTGGGCGCCCTGTGGGGCACGCACTCAGACTGCGGCGGCATCTCAGGCGCCCGTCTCTCTGATATACTCGTGGTCTATGTCGCCGCGGAGTGTATCTCCGGTCTTATCACGGGTTGCGATTGCAGACTTGATCTTGCGGCGCCTGGAACAGGAGCGTGCGCGGGCGGCGGCCGAGTTCCGGCAATCCGGCCGCGTTCCGAGTTTCATTCTGGAGGATGTGCTTCCCGCCGCGCAGGCGCACGCCATCTACGAAGCCTTTCCAACCACGGACCGCCTGGTACTGAAGCATACCTTGGGGCAGTTGAAGTATGTGGGATATCAGATGGATGCCTACGATCCGCTGCTCACAGAAGCGCTCTACGCATTTCAGGACCCTCGCATTGTGCGCGCGATCTGTGAAATTACGGAACTCACTGACTTACTGCCGGACGATAGGCTATACGCCGGCGGCCTCAGCGTCATGACTCAGGGGCAGTATCTCAATCCGCACTTGGACAACTCTCACGACTTGGAACGGAATAACTATCGTGTGTTGAACCTGCTGTATTATGTCACTCCGGACTGGCCGGATGATGCCGGCGGACACCTGGAGCTCTGGGACCATGGGCCGGGTAAACTGCAGCGTACCATTTCCAGCCGGTTCAACCGGCTGGTGGTCATGCAAACGGATGAGCGCTCCTGGCACTCCGTGAGTAAGGTGGCGCGCGATGGCCGCCGGTGCTGTGTCTCAAACTACTACTTCTCGCCGCGGCCGGCCGGGCGGGATGCTTCCTATCATGTCACGGCATTCCGCGGCTGGCCCGGCCAAAGGCTGGCGGATATTTCCATGCGCATCGATAATGGCGTGCGGCTTGCGGTACGTAAGATCGGCGGCAACCGGCTCTTCAAGAATCCTCACGTTTATAAGAAGTAGAAGCCAGCCTGCGTTTCATCTCATCGATGGCGCGCCGGGAAGCGGCGATACCGCCGTTGGTGGTGGACACCGGACCGGTCGAATCCGTGTTCGCAAAAAAGATGCGATCCATGGACTGCCGTGCGGCCGGGATCAGCTTCGTATAAGTGCCCGGTGTGGCCATGAACATTGGGTGTCCGCGCCGGTAGATATGCACCTCCATGGGATCGCTGTTTGATCCGGGCAGCAGCTTCTGCCAATCGCGCAACACCTTGGCGGCCAGATCACGGGCGCCTTCTTCGGTTAACAGCCGCGCGCGCTCGGCTTCGTGCAGCGGGGTGTAGAACGTGAGAATGCTGTAGGCCCGGCCGCCGAGGGGCCGGTTACGAATCACCCAGTCCGCAACGATTACGTCGGTGAATGCATTGCCTGGACACCACGTATCATAGCCGCCGTTGAACACCGGCTTATTCACATCGAGGTTGAATATCGCATTTACCACCGGATAAGGCGCGTAACGTATCTTGTGCATGGCTTCCTGTTGCGCCTCGGGCAAGCCCGCCACCAGCCGCCGGGTAATGAACTTCGGCGTCGCCATAATTACCGCCTTGGCTGTCACAGCTCTAACTTCACCCTGGTGCACATAGGTCACAGTAACATCGCTCTTACCTTGTTCCACTGACACGGTAGTCGCCCCGGAGAGCATTCGATCTCCATGACTCACTTGCAGGAGTTCGGCCAGCTTGCGGCTGATGGCACCCAATCCGCCGGGAAAGGTGAGCCGCTCATCCGGCGCATTCCCGGCGAAATCCTGAAAGTCGCCAAGAGCGATCAGCGCGGAGGTGTCCGCGGCTGCCGCACCCCAGTTCGACGGTCCGTAACCGTCCCACCAGGCTTTCAGTTCGGGCGCGTAGTCTTTCAGAAAATCGGTCAGGGGCAGGGCGTCGAGCTCGTGCGCGCGCTTCAGCAGATCGATTTTCAGCGTCTCCTGTTTGAATTTGCGGAAGCTGTCGCGCACGCTGGCCGGGTAGGGCAGATGATCGAGTCCGTCGCGCCAGGCATGCGGTACGAACTCGCCATTCAGGATCAGCCCGTCGGGACAGTCGATCGGCAGCGGCTCAATGCCAAGCTCCTTGCACAACTGCATCACCCCGGTTTCACCCTTCGTCGTGTAAGCGGACCCGGTGGCGAACGCGTCGCCTCCGTACTCTTCCAGGTAGGCGTTGCCCCCCCAGTGATCTTCCTTTTCAAGCAGCAGAAAATCCTGATCGCGCAGGAACCAGGCGCCCGAAAGGCCGCTCATGCCGCCGCCGACGACTACAATATCGTGCCGCGCCGAAACCGGCGGCCGCGAGAAGTGATGCCCGTCGCGCACCTGGTGGCAGATCTCGTTATGTTCTCCATCGACCAGCGGCGCGGGGGAAGGCGCGGCCAACAGCGACAGATCCACGGGACAGCCCGCGGCCACCGATCCAGTGACTACAAATTTGATGAAGCTTCTACGATTCGATTGCATAGTCTAAATTCTGCTTCGCCCGCAGCCGGTACCACAGGACGATGGTCAGTAACGAGAAACCGAAGATCACCGCGGAGATGGCGTTGATCTCCGGCGTAATTCCACGTCGCAGTCGCGACCAGATCTCCAAGGGCAGGGTATTATCGCGTCCGATCAGAAAGAAACTGACCGCGATTTCATCCATCGAGAGAGTGAAGATCAGCAGCCCGGCGCCGATGATAGAGAGGCGCAGGTTGGGCACAGTTACGCGCCAGAAAGTTTGCCACTGACTGGCGCCCAGGTCGAGTGACGCTTCTTCCTGCGCGCGGTCGAACTTCTGCAGGCCGGCGAAGATCTCGGTAGTCGCGACGGAGATGAGTGCCGTACCGTGTCCCAGCATGATCGTCAGCAGGCTGAGCTTCATGCCGCCAGTGACAAAGAGCATCAGCAGCGAAAGACCCGTAATGATGCCGGGCAAGATCAGCGGCAGCAGCACCAGCCGCCGGAACGCCGCTTTGCCCGGGAACGACGCCCGATCGAGCGCCAGGGCAGCGGGAAAGCCCAGCAGCAGCGCCACGGCCATGGCCGCCGCGGCAACCGTCAGGCTGTTACCGACTGACGCGATCAGTGCGTCGTCGTCGAGTAACATGGCATACCAGCGCACAGTCCAGCCACGCGGCGGAAATCCGCCCACGCTGGCGCCATTGAACGAATAGATACTCAGCACCGCGATCGGCAGATACAGAAACGCGAAGACCAGCACGGCATGCAGACGGAGCCAAGGCGCGCGTTTCATCGGAAGCTCCAGCGCTTTTCCAAGCGCTCGGTGGTCATTAACAGCAGCACGACAAATAGCAGCATGCCGAGTGAGATGGCTGCGCCCAGCGGCCAGTCGTAAGCCGCGCCGAACAGGCTGACCACGATGTTCGAGATCATGATGCCGCTGGGTCCGCCGAGCAGCAGCGGTGCCAGAAAATCGCCCAGGCTGAGAACAAATGCGAAAGTGGCGCCGGCTATCACGCCGGGCAATGCCAGAGGCAGAATTACAGTGCGGAAGACGCGGAAGCCGGACGCGCCCAAATCCGCGGACGCCTCCACCAGGCTGCGCGGTATGTGTTCGAGCGACGCATAGATCGGCAGGAATGCGAACGGTGTGTAAATGTGCGTAAGAGTCAGCACCACGGCGAACGGGCTGTAGAGCAGGAATTCGACGGGATGCCGCGTCAAGCCGGTATACTGCAGCAGCGTGTTCAGTACACCGTCGCTGCCCAGAATAGTCTTCCAGGCGTAAGCGCGCACCAGGTAACTCACCCACAATGGAATGATGACAAGCTGGTACAGCAATTCCTTGCGGGCGTGCGCGCGGAAAGACAAGTAATAAGCGAGTGGAAAGCTGAGCGCCAGTGACAGGGCCGTGACCATGCCGGCGATGCGCATGGACCGCAGCAGCACTTGCACGTAAACCGGGTTACTGACCAGTTTCCGGTAGTTATCCAGGTTCCAGTGATGCACGATGGTCTGCGATCGCACGCTCCAGAAGCTGAAACAGAACAGAAACGCGTAAGGCGCAATCAGAAACACAGTCACCCATGCCAGCGGCGGCAGAGTGACCAGCAGCTTATACAGGCGCGAGTACACGCATCACCTCCTGGCTGGCGCGCATCGCCGCTTTGTGCGCAGTCGTATACTCGGTAATCTCGCCCTCGCTGTCCGAATGCGCGAAGAAAAGCTTGCCCAGCGGCTTGCGCACCTTGGGCGCGATGCGCGTGGTCGCGCCGGGAATCGACATGCACATGGGATGGCCGCGCCGGTAGATATGTACCTCTTCTATCTTGTTTCGCGCGCCCGGAAACCAACGGCTCACCAGGTCCACCACCGTTTCACCCATCTTGTAACAATAGGCGTCGTCGAGCACCTGCACGCGCTCGGCTTCGTGGCGCGGCACATAGCAGGTAAGCACGGCCGGGCGCTCAGTTTCTCGATTGTCCCGGTTCTCGACCCAATCCGCCACATTGAAATCCACAATCGGCGATGGCGCCGGGATATTAGTATCGTACGAGCCGTTGTAGATCACCTCGCGCGAACAGACGTTCACCACCAGGTATGGCGCGTAGCGCAGTTGGGCCATGGCTTCGGCGTGCTCGCGGTCGAGGCCGCGTATGATCTTCTTGGCGATGAATTTCGGGCAGGCGATGACTACGGCCTTCGCGGCGACGGTTTGTAGCTCGCCTTCGTGGAAGAATGTCACGGTGGGCTTCGCGCCGGCCTGCTCCACTTGAACGACCGTCGCGCTCTTGCGCAGCCGGCCCGGCGCGGCCTTCTCTACAGCCTGTTCTAACGCCAGCGAGATGCGGCCCAGGCCGCCGGGCCAGGTGAAGCGTTCCTGGTCCAGGCCGCCGCCCCAATCCATGCTGGTCGCGCCGATTAAAGCGGATGTATTATCGGCGTCCGCGCCCCAGTTATTGGGTCCGAAGTTATCGAACCATAACTTCAGCTCCGGCTCGTATGGCTTCAGTAACTCGGAGAAGACCATGTTATCGAGCTTGGCAGCATGCATCACCGGGTCCAGCGCTTTCATGTCCGCCATGAATTTGGCGAAGCTCTTCTTCACGCGCTCGGGATAAGGCGACTTCCACAAACCTTCGCCCCAAAAATCCGGCACGACGGTGTCGCTGATAATTGCGGCATCTACACTGCGGATGCGGTGAATCGGCATGCCGATTTCGACGCACAGATCTTCCAGCGCCCTATATGACTGGTACGCGGCGCCGGTAGAATACCAAACGCCGCGCCACTGCTCGCTGATGGCGTTGCCACCCAGGCGCGGCTCTTTTTCGAGCAGCAGGAAATTGGTGTGACGCAGTTGCCAGGCGGTCATCAGGCCGCTCGGTCCGCCGCCGACAATCACGACCTCATATTCGGCGGATGGCTTGGGGACCTGGAACTGCGCGCCGTCGCGCACGCTGTGGCAGATCTTGTTATCCTCGCTGCCAAGTTGCGCGTTGGGACCGGCGGCATCCGCCGGACAGACCGAGGCAGCCACACCACCGGCGATTAAGTAACGTATGGCATCGCGTCGTGTAGTCATTCCAGGCGTACTGCCTCCTCCGGCCTGAAACTGAATGGATGCTCGCCGGTCAACTCGCCGCGGCTGGGCGTACGCACTGTTAACCGCAGGCCGTCCGCGCATTCGATTTCCAGCAGATCCGTCGCGCCGCCGAAGGTCTGACGCCGAACAGATGCGCGGAACAGTCCCGGTTCGCCGAGACGAATCGATTCCGGCCGCAGCGAAAACACGGCATCACCGGATTCGCCCGCGCATGGCCACGCCAGCGGGCCGCTGCGGGCGCAGCCATTTTCCACGCGCCCGTGCAGCAGGTTCGTCAAGCCGATGAAGTTTGCCGCGTAAGGCGTGCGCGGGCGGTTATAGATGCCGCGCGGCGTGTCGACTTGTTCCAATTCGCCCGCGCGCAGCAGCGCGATACGGTCGGAGAGTGCCATGGCTTCGTCCTGATCGTGGGTGACGAACAAAAAAGCGATGCCCACCTCGCGTTGTAGCGATTTCAGCTCCACCTGCATTTCGCGGCGCAACCGCGCATCCAAGGCCGATAGCGGCTCATCGAGCAGCAGCAGTTTGGGACGATTCACGAGTGCCCTGGCCAACGCCACCCGCTGCTGCTGGCCGCCGCTCAATTGCGTGGGACGCCGCGCGGCGAAATCGCTCATCTTCACCTGTGCCAACGCTTTCTCTACGCGCGGCGCGATTTCATTTTTGGCCGTCTTGCGGGCCCGCAGCCCGTAGGCGACATTTTCGAATACCGAGAAGTGCGGGAATAGCGCATAGTGTTGAAACACCGTATTCACGCCGCGTTTATTGGGCGGCAGTTGATCGATGCGCTCGCCATCCATGCGGATTTCGCCGCCATCTGGATGCTCGAAGCCCGCCAACAGCCGCAGCAGCGTGGTCTTGCCCGATCCGCTTTCGCCCAGCACCGTCAGGAATTCGCCCGCGGCGATTTCGAGCGATACATCGCGCAGCACCGGCGCCTGTCCGAAGCGCTTCGCCACGCCGCGAATGGAGAGCAATGGCACTATTGCGCCGCCTTCACCTCATTCCAGATCTGGTTGTACTTATCGCGCCGCGGCACATCTTCCCAGAAATAGATGCGCTGCTGATAGTGGTCCAGATCGTCAAGATGCAGGTTCTTTTTTTCATCGGCAGTGAGCAGGCTGGCGACGGCTGGATTCGACGGCAGATAGCCGGTAACCGCGATCACTTGCTTCTGCGTCTTCGCTTCGACCAGGTATTCAATTAGTTGATGCGCCAGGTCCTTGTGTTCGCTAGCCGCCGTGATCATCAGGTGGTCGATCCATCCCGTGGTGTTTTCCTTGGGGATGGTTTCGCCTATCGGAAAGTTGCGCTTGCGCAGTTGGTTGGTCATCAGCGGCCAGCCCATGGCCACGGTGACTTCGTGATTTTCGAACAAGTTGGTGAGTTCGCCCCCTGTGGACCAGATCTTACGAATATTGGGCTTCAACTCGAGTAACTTGGCTTTTACCTTCTCTAACTGCTGGTCGGTGAGGTTATAAAGCGCGTGTGGATCGGGTTTATCGTAACCAAGCACCTGTGCCGCCATATAGACTGTAGACAAGTCGTCCCAGACGGATACCTTGCCTTTTACCCTCGGGTCCCACAGGATGAGCCAGCTATCGGGTACCCATGGGAATGCTGTAGTGTCATACAGCAGCGGATTCGGTCCCCACTGATAGGGCACGCCGTACACCTTGCCGCCGGACTTCACTAGCGGCAGTGAAGTCAGTCGTGGCATAAGTTGCGGATAAGTGGGAATCTGCGCCAAGTCGATCGGCGCGGCGAGGCCGGTGGTGGCGATCATGGTCGCAACATCGCTTGAAGGGGAAATCACGTCGTAATTTGCCGCGCTTCCACCGCGCAATTTGGCCACCAGTTCGTCGCTCGATCCCATGTAAGCGGCGCGCACTTTGCAATGGCACTTCTCTTCGAATCCGGCAATGAATGACGCGTCGGCGTAGCCTTCCCATACCAGCAGGCCGAGCGTGGGAGCGGATTTGTGGCACCCAGCGGCTAGCAGTAGGAGTAGGCAGCCTATAGCCGTGGCTAGTGGTTTAGTCATGGGACCCTGTCGCTGTCAGGCCAGCTTCTAACACGGCCAGAGCTTCGTTCATTTGCTCGTCTGTCACTATCAAGGGCATCAGAATTCGGATTACGTTGCCGTAAGTGCCGGCGGTGACCAGGATCAAGCCGTGTTCGTAGCAGAATTGGGCGAGAGTTTTAGTAGAAGCCGCATCGGCGAGCTCAAACGCCTGCATGGCGCCCAGACCTCTCACATCGCGGATCTCGGGAAAGCGCTGTTGCCATTCGAGCGCGCGCTGATGGAATTGCCGGCCCAGTTCCGTAGCCCGCGCGCAAAGGTCGCCGCTCTGAATTGCTTGGATCACGGCCAGCGCAGCTTCGCACGCTAAAGGATTTCCGCCGAAGGTTCCGCCCAGCGCCCCCGGTCCCGTGTGATCCATGATCTCCGCTTTGCCGGTAACCGCGGCCAGCGGCAAGTCCGCCGCCAAGGCTCTTGGCCGTCACCATCAAGTCGGGTTCGATGCCTTCGTGCTCAATCGCAAACATCTTGCCGGTCCGGCCGAAGCCGGTCTGCACTTCGTCGGCGATGAAGAGAATACCGTGCTTACGGCAGACAGCCGCAATATCCGTAAGCCATCCGGGAGGCGGCACGATGAATCCGCCTTCGCCCTCGACCGGCTCCGCGATCAGGGCGGCCACGGATTCGGCCGCCACCACGCGCTGGAAAGTATCCTCCAGTTGCGCGGCAGGTTGCCCATACGGCACACGATACACATCGCTCGGGAACGGTTCGAACCCAGCTTTATAAGGATGCGTCTTGCTGGTGAGCGCGAGCGTCAGCAGCGTACGCCCGTGGAAGGCATCTTCGAAACAGATCACCGCCGGCCGCCGCGTGTATGCGCGCGCCATCTTGATGGCATTCTCGACGGCCTCCGCGCCGCTGTTCAGCAGCAGTGTTTTCTTGGGTGTGCCGCCGGGCGCCAGCGCGTTCAGCGTTTCGGCCAGGCGCACGTAGCTTTCATAGGGCGTCACCATGAAGCACGTGTGCAGGAAGCGATCCGTCTGCGCATGGAGCGCGGCCACTACTACCGGCGCGCGATGGCCGGCATTCAGGCAACCGATGCCGCCGGCGAAATCGAGATACCGGTTGCCGTCCACATCCTCGACGACGGCGCCTTCGGAACGGGCTACGAAGACGGGCGTCACCTGTGACACACCGCGCGGCACGGCCGCGGCGCGGCGTTCGGCAAGCGCGCGGGAGCGGGGTCCGGGAACAGGGGTCTTCAACAGGATTGAGGGCATGATGTCGCCTGGTGATCTATGCATCGTAGCACTGGTGTTTGCCGCTATGATGGACGGAACAGGAGTCGTCTTGGCAAAATTCGTTCGGTATCGGAAAGAGTCCGCGGCCGCGTATGGCGTTCTGGTCAACGAGACCATCCACGAGATTCGCGGTGACCTGTTCGGCGCGCACGCTGAAACCGGCGCCACACATCCGCTCAGCGACGTGAAGTTGTTATCCCCGTGCGAGCCATCAAAGATTCTGGCGGTGGGCCGCAATTACAAAAGCCACCTGGGTGACCGGCAGGCGCCCGATCGGCCGGAGATGTTCTTTAAGCCCGTGAGTGCGCTGCAGAATCCGGGCGATCCCATCATCATCCCGCCGGACGCCGCGAATGTTCACTTCGAAGGGGAAATGGTGATTGTGATCGGCCGGCGTATCGCGCGCGCTTCGCCCGATGAAGCGCGTGCCGCAATCTTCGGCGTCACCTGCGGGAACGACGTCAGCGAGCGCGATTGGCAGAACGGTCCGCGCAAAGATCTGCAATGGTGGCGCGCGAAGGGAGCGGATACGTTCGCGCCGCTGGGTCCGTGGATCGCAACCGGGCTCGATTACGGCAACCTCATGCTTGAAACGCACGTGAACGGCGAGTGCGTGCAGAAACAGTCCACCGCGGATCTGACGTTCGATGGCCCGGCTATCGTGAGCTGGGTCAGCCGTTGGGTGACGCTGTTGCCGGGCGATGTAATTTATACCGGTACGCCTGCCAGCACACGGGCCATGGCGGCTGGCGACGTGGTGGAAGTCGAGATCGAAGGCATCGGCGTGCTGCGCAACCCAGTGGTGTAACCGCCGTCTGGGCGCGCAGCCTTCACCACGTCAAGCTAGCCCTTCTCGTGGGGCGGGAAACTCTTGAACATCTTGTTTACCGTCTCGTCGAGCTTCTTATCATCGGTTCCGATCGCGCGCCAGAGCAATGCCTTGGTGCCGCCCATGAATATGTCGACTGTCAGGTTCTCCATTTTTTCGGGGACCACGGTAGTGGTTGCCGTACCGCCCCAACCCCACCACCGCCAGCCTGGAAACCGTCATAGACCACCGCGCGCATAATCATAATAGGGTCCTGCCAAAGAGAATCACCTGCCCGTACGCCGATCCACGAATAGGTATGGATTAGCCGGCATGATGATCGTAATCGACCGAAGTGTCCGCGGCGAATGCGATAACGGCGGCCGCGAATAGCGCGGGCGCCAATCGGAAGAATTTGGTTTTCATAAACCTCCTTGTCGAATCGCACGAGCAATTATTGCGCCAGCGTGCGAGACTGCGCCTACCGCAGCCACCTGCTTCGCTACAATAAAGCTTCCGCATGCAGAAACGGAGCCTCTTCCTCACATTCGAAGGCATGGACGGTTCGGGCAAAACCACCCAAATGCGGCTTCTCGCAGAACGTCTGCGCGCGCAAGGCCGCGATGTGCTGGAGACCGCCGAACCGGGTGGCACGCGCATCGGCATTGAGATCCGTCGCATCCTGCTTGACGCGGCGAATCAGGAACTGCGACCCACGGCCGAAATCCTCCTCTATTTCGCCTGCCGCGCGCAGAACGTAGATGAATGGATTATGCCCGCACTGGCCGCCGGCAAGATCGTCCTATCGGATCGGTTCACCGATTCGACCCTGGTTTACCAGGGCTGCGGGCGCGGGCTGGGCACGGAAACGGTGATGACGCTCGACCGCATCGCATGCCGCGGCCTGGTACCGGATCTGACGCTGCTCATCGATATCGATGCCGAAACCAGTCTCAAACGGGCGCATGCACGCAACGCGACCGCGCGCCACAGCGAGACGCGCATGGATGAGCAGTCGCTCGAGTTCCATCGGCGGGTCTACGAAGCGTACCATGCTCTGGCGGCACGCGAGCCGCAGCGCGTTCGCATCATCGATGGCCGGGCGGGGATCGAAGCGATTGCGTCTGAAGTCTGGGAAACCGTCGTACCGTATGTTTGAGCATTTTTGGGGCAACCAGCACGTTACTGCCGCACTGGAGCAGATGGTCGCGCGCGGACGGTTGGCGCAGACGCTGCTGTTCGCCGGGCCGGAGGGCGTAGGCAAGGCTACCCTGGCGCGCAGGTTGGCGGCGCACCTCCTGGGCCACGCGGAACAGATCGAGCGCGACGATCTCAGTCTGCCGGAGAATATCGAAATTGTGGCCGCGCGCGAGCGCTGGGCGGCGGATAAGCGCAACCAGGATCCGCTGCTGTTCGCCTCGTATCCGGATTTTGTGACCTTTCCGCCGGATGGCCCGCTACGGCAGATCTCCATCGATCAGACGCGGCTGCTGCGCGAGTGGGCGAAGATGTCGCCAAATCACGGCAGTCGCCGGGTATTCCTGATCGATCACGTGGACCGCGCCGGCGAACACGCCGCCAACGCGCTGCTGAAGACGCTGGAGGAGCCGTCGCCGCAACTGATCCTGGTGATGACCGCGGAAAACGCGTACGATCTGCTGCCCACCATCCGCTCGCGCGCGGTGCAATTTCAATTCACGCCGCTCCCTGCTGAAGACGTCCGCGAGTTCGTACGCGCGCGTGGGTTGGATGATGCCGAGCGGCGGGTGGCCCTCAGCGCCGGCAGTCCGGGAGTGGCCGTTTCGCTCGACCTGGAGGCGTACGATAAACGCCGCGCGGCAATGTTCACACTGCTGCGCGTCGCGGCCGGGGTGATGCCGTTCGGGGCGTGGACGCCGTATTCCGAAGCCATCGGACGCAGTAAGAGCGAGAAACTGGAATTGCACCTGAAGGTGCTCTACGACCTGCTGCGGGATGTGCTGATGCTGCGCGAATCCGGCGGGGTGGTGCGCAATGAGGATCTGCGGGCGGAACTCGAGGTAGTGGCGCGTAAAGTATCCTTCGCGTGGATTCGTGCGGCGGTGCAAAAAGTGGACGATTTAGCGGAGCTGATCGGGCGGAATATTCAGAAGTCTATCGCACTGGATGCCTTGATTGTGGATTTGCACGCCTCAGCCGCATCTGTCGCCCGATAATCGTCGATAATCGTCGATATGGCCGCTGTCGATATGGCCGCTTGACCCGCCGGCACAAATGGAAGATAATACGGCTTCTACGTCTTGGGCCGATATGCTGCGCCGCTTAACGCTAGTTGTGTTGCTCTGTCTGTTGCCACCCCGCACCTTTGCGGTAAGCAGCACGGCCAAAAAGCACAAGCCGCAGCGGCACGTAAAAGCAAAACCTCACGCCCAGGCCCCGGCGTTGAGCGCAACCGCGAAGCCTCAGTCCGCGGCTCCTGTTAGCACGGCACGAAGCAGGAAAACTGCCGTACGGCCGTCGTACGCTTTCGATCCCACCGCTGGCGATAACGTGGATGGCGACGACCTGGCAGTGCGCCGGGCGGCGGTCGATGCACTGGGTCCCTACAATGGCTCGGTAGTGGTGGTCGATCCGCAAACCGGGCGCATTCTGACGATGGTTAATCAGAAGACCGCGCTCGATAGCGGCTTTACCCCTTGCTCCACCATCAAACTGGTTACGGCTTTCGCGGCGCTGAACGAAGGGTTGATCGAACGCGACACGCCCCTACACCTCACGCGGCGCACCACCCTCGATCTTAGCGAAGCGCTGGCGCACTCCAATAATCCGTATTTCAAGATCCTGGGCGACCGGCTGGGATACGAGCGCGTGGTGCACTACGCGCGCCTTTTCGGTCTCGGCGACAAAGCCGGATGGCAGATTCCTGGCGAGCGGTCCGGCGCGCTGCCGGAAGCCCCGCCCGAACACGGCGGCGTGGGCATGATGACTGCTTACGGCGAAGGCATTCAGTTGACGCCGCTGGAACTCGCCGCCCTGGTTTCCGCGATTGCTAACGGCGGCACGCTCTACCATCTCCAATATCCGAAAAGCCAGGAGGAGATCGACCATTTCGTGCCGCGCGTGAAACGCCATCTGGATATCGCGAATTGGATTAAGGATGTCAAGATCGGGATGCGCGGCGCGGTGGATTTTGGCACAGCTCATCGCGCTGGGGTTGACCAGGCGGAACCGATCCTGGGCAAGACAGGCACTTGCCACGACGCGCGGGCGCTCAATCATCTGGGCTGGTTCGGCTCTTTCAACGACGTTGAGCATAATCAACTGGTGGTCGTGGTATTGCTCACCGGCGGCTTCCGCATTAATGGACCCATTGCCGCGGGCGTCGCCGGGTCGATATACAAGCAACTCTCGCAGGAAAAGTTCTTCGCCAGCAGCCGCCTGTTTTCCACGCAAATCTGTTGCACGCAATAGCTACGGTTACGATCGAGACCCCGCCCCGCCCAGTGCGCCAGGCCGTTCACACATCCTGCGCCACACGCTCCCGCTGAAAGCAAACGCCCTCAGACCCACCCTCAACCTGGATCGCACAGCCGCCATGCTACGCTTTTCCCGGAGTAGATAGCTCTGTAGCTCCCAAGTTCTATGAAATATAGATGCGGATTACCATTCGAACCCAACTAGTCCTTTATTTTCAACAAAAATCCCGGATGACGAAGCCAAGTCCCACACCGCAAGCCAGATTCTCCTGGTGTTCCCTCGCACAGAGGCGCGGCAATTGCTTGCATACCAGCGGAGGTTCGATTCGAGACATTTATGAAAGTCACAGCATTGCTCTTCGCGGCCTTGACCTCGTTGTGCGCGCAGGTGCCCAACCCGACGCAGCAGTCGCCGGCGCAGGGCCCGGTCGAAACCGGTCAGCCGATGCCGATTTTCAGGGTCACCGTAGTTTCCCGGACTATTGCCGCCGTCAATTATAACCACCGCAGTGGCACGACTCACATTGCTTTTCAGGGCACTGAATTGATGCCCGCGGCGCGCGGGGAAGCCAAGGTCGACAGCCAGATGGGCGCCACTAAGATCGATGTCCACGTGGACCGCCTGACTCCGGCAAACCAGTTCGGCCCCGAGTATCTGACTTATGTGCTGTGGGCCATCACCCCGGAAGGACGCGCCCAGAATCTCGGAGAGCTGGCGTTGAGCGGCGATCACAGCAACCTGCTGGCCACCAGTTCCCTGCAGGTGTTCGGTCTCATCGTTACCGCCGAACCGTACTTCGCCGTCACCCAACCGAGCGACGTGGTGGTCATGGAAAATTTCGTGCGCAACGATACCACCGGCACCATTCAACCGGTGCAGGCGAAATACGAGTTGCTCAAGCGCGGGCAATATGTGCTGAACCGTGCAGCTTATGCGCCGGTGCGCATCAACCCCAAGGGGCCGCTGCAATTGGCCGAAGCGGAGAACGCGGTCGAGATCGCGCGCCTGGCGGGAGCGGATAAATATGCTGCCGACACTTTCCAGAAGGCGCAGATCGCGCTGCAGAATGCCGAGGGTTTCATGAGCAGCCACGGAGGCAAGGCGGTAGAGACCACTGCCCGCGAAGCCGCGCAGACCGCCGAAGACGCGCGCCTGATCACGTACAAGAAGATGGAGGAAGAGCAACTGGCCAATGAACGGCGCATGAAGGAAGAGCAACTCGCCCGGCAGCGCGCCGCTGCCGAGCAGGCCCAGGCTGCGGCGCAGGCCGCCCAGCAGGCCCAACTCCAGGCGCAAGCCGCGACCGCCCAGGCAGTCCAGGAGAAGGCCGCCGCCGATGCCGCCCGCGCCGCCGCCCAGCAGCAGCAGCAACAGGCCCAGGCCGAGGCCGATCGGGCCAAGCAGGTCGCCGCTGAAGCCGACGCCCAGCGCCAGCAGGCCGAAGCCGAGCGCAGCCAGATGCGCGAACGCCTGCGCGCGCAGTTGAACGCCATTCTGGAAACGCGCGAGACAGCTCGCGGCCTGATTGTGAACATCAACGATGTGCTATTCGATTTCAACAAATACACGCTGAAGCCCGGTGCGCGGGAGAAGATGGCCAAGGTATCGGGCATTCTGCTCGCCTATCCCGGCTTGAAGCTTCAACTCGAAGGCCATACCGACAGCGTCGGCAGCGATGATTACAATCTGAAACTGTCGCAGTCGCGCGCCGATGCCGTGCGCGATTTTCTGGCTGAGCAGGGCGTCACCCCGGCAAACATTACATCCATCGGATTTGGCAAAGCAGATCCGGTGGCATCGAACGACACCGCCGAGGGAAGGCAGCAGAATCGTCGCGTGGAACTGGTGGTATCGGGCGAAGCCATCGGCCTGCAGCAGTAGGCTTGGAGGGCGGGCTTTAGCCGGCGCGGGGCTTCAGCCCCGCTTGCTATTCTGGTCGGTATGGGTTCCCGCCGCCGGATCGCGCTGCTGGTGAGCGCGTGTTGCCTGCTCCGTGCAACAGGTGGATCGCCACCTGCGATCCGGTTCGAACTCAAGCCCATAGCCTTCCAACTCGAGCATAGCGAAGTCACCGCGCGCCATGTACCCGCCACCATGGCAGGCGGCGTCGCGGTCTTCGACTATAACCGCGACGGACGTCCGGACATCTTCTTCACCAACGGCGCCAACCTGGCCACGCTGAAAAAGGACGATCCGAAATATCGCAACCGGCTGTTTCGCAACGACGGCAACGGCGTCTTCACGGATGTCACCGACGCCGCCGGCCTCGCCGGCACCGGCTTCGACAGCGGCGTGGCCGTGGGCGATTACGATAACGACGGCTATCCCGACCTGTTCGTAGCCGGCGTTCATCACAACACGCTGTATCACAACAACGGCAACGGCACGTTCACCGACGTCACCGGGAAGGCCGGCATCTCCAATCTTCCCGATCCCACGTACGGACCCATGTGGGGTATCACAGCAGTCTGGGTGGATGTGAACAACGACGGCCTGCTCGATCTCTTCGTCGTCAACTATCTGCAATGGGATTACAAAACGGAGCCACTATGTGACTACAAAGGGTTGGCCGACTATTGCTCGCCGCGCTCTTACAAGGGATTGCCCAACCAGTTATACCTGAATAAGGGCAATGGCACGTTTGAAGATGTGTCGGAGAAATGGGGCATTCGTGCGCATGTCGGAAAAGGCATGGGCGTCGGCATGGCCGACTATGATCTCGACGGCCGCCCCGATCTTTTCGTCACTAATGACGGCTCTTATAATTTTCTCTTCCACAATCTGGGCGGCAAATTCGAGGAGGTAGCGTTCCCCAAAGGGGTGGCGCTGCCGGAAGACGGCCAGGCGGTATCGGGCATGGGGCTGGATTTTCGCGATTTCAATAACGACGAATACCCGGACCTGGTAACCGTGGCTCTTGAGAACCAGACTTTTCCGCTGTGGAAGAACCTGGCCGGCAAGAGCTTCGAGGAAGTGACCACTCCCAGCGGTCTGCGTTCGTTGACCAGGCCGATGGCGGGCTTCGGCGCGGGACTTTATGACTTCGACAACGACGGATGGAAGGATCTCTTCGTCAGCCGCGGGGACGTGTTGTCGCGCGCGCTGCCGAATACCGTTGTAGAGCAGCACAACACCGTGTTTCGCAATCCGGGCGCGCCCGGCGGCGGGCATTGGGACGCATTGACTGCTGAAGCGGGACTGGACGCCTCGCCGGCAGCGCGTCATCGCGGCCTGGCGTTCGGCGATCTGGATGGCGACGGCCGGATCGATGTTGTAACCACCGCGCTGGCACATCCCGCCGAGATTTGGATGAATCGCAGCCCCGGCGCCGGGCACTGGCTGGATATCGCGCTCGAAGGGACCAAGAGCAACCGCGACGGCATCGGCGCGCGAATCCAGGTCATCACCCGGAGCGGCGCGCAATACAACCACATGACCACCAGCGTGGGCTACGCTTCGTCGAGTTGCGGGCCGGTGCATTTCGGGTTGGGCGCGGACGCGTCGGCCGGATCGGTGCTTATCCATTGGCCCTCCGGCATAGTGCAGACGTTGAAAGATGTGCGCGCCGATCAGACACTCCAAGTAAAGGAGGCGCCATAGGTATTACAGTCATATGGAGGGCGGGCTTTAGCCGGTGGAGGGCGGGCTTTAGCCGGCGCGGGGCTTTAGCCCCGCTGCATCGAATCTGTTGGCTGGCGGCCATAGCGCTCTGCCTGCCAGCCGCGCCGGTATCCACGCCCGCCGCGTTCGATCGCGTATCCAAAGCGGCCGCCGAGGCGCGCGAGCAGAACCGCATCCCGGACGCCATCGGGTTGTATCGGCAGGCCGTCAAGCTGCGCCCGTCCTGGCCGGAGGGTTGGTGGTTCCTGGGCGAGCTTCTTTACGATCAGAACAAATATCCGGAAGCGCGGGACGCCTTACGCCGGCTGGTAGCCCTGGATCAAAAAACGGGTCCCGGATTCGCGCTGCTGGGTCTCTGCGAATTCGAAACGAAGGAGTACGCGAAAGCTCTCGATCACATTTTCCAGGCGCGCCGTTTCGGCCTGGGCGACGATCAGGACGCCGCCCGCGTAGTCTTATTTCACCAGATGTTGTTGCTCACGCGATTCGAGCAATATGAGTCCGCCATGCAAGTGCTCACCAGGGTGCTGCAGCGCGGCGGCGCCGGTCCGGCCGTCGTGGAAGCCGCGGGATTGGCTGGGTTGCGCCGGCCTATTTTTCCGGAAGATCTGCTGCCCGGCGACAAGGATCTTGTTGAGCGGGCCGGGCGAGCCGTCTGTGCGGTGGCGCGGAAGGATGACGCCGAAGCACGGAAGTATTTCGCCGAACTGCTGGCCAATTATCCGAACAAACCCAATGTCCACTTTCTCTACGGATCGTTTCTATCGGCGGCCGACGAGCAGGCGGGCCTGCGCGAATATGAAAAAGAACTGGAGCTGAATCCGAAACACCCGCAGGCCCTGACCACCATGGCCTTGGAGTACGAGATGCGTGGCGATTCCGATACCGCCGTTTCATACGCGCGGCGGGCGGTCGCGGCAGACCCTCAGTTCTTTGCCGCCCATGCTGTGCTCGGTAAACTGCTTTCCAATACAGGCCAGGTGGACGAGGGGATCAAAGAGCTGGAGATCGCCCGCCAGCAGGCCAAAGATAGCCCGCAAGTCCACTTTACATTGGCCGCGGCGTACGCCTTGGCGGGCAGAAAGGCCGATGCGGCCCGTGAGCGCGCTGAGTTCGCGCGCCTGAAAGAGTTGGCCGACGAGGCCGCCAAGTGACTGCCGCCATAATATTATTCCTTCTCCTCGCGTCCACACTGTCCGCGCAGCAACCCCCCGCCGCCTCCGAAGCGACCCTGCAGCACGCCATCGCCCTGCATCAGGCGGGCGATCTGGATGGCGCCATCCGCGCGTATCGCGACTACCTCACCACCGATCCCGATTCTGTGCAGGCGCGTTCCAACCTGGGCGCCGCGCTGGCCCGCGCGGGCCGCTACGAAGAGGCCATCGGAGAGTACGGCCGCGCGCTGGCCAAGAGTCCGGATAATCCCGCCCTGCTGCTGAACCTGGGCCTGGCTTATTACAAGACGGGCCGCCTCGCCGACGCCGCCGCGCGCTTTGAGCGAGCCGCCATGCTCGCGCCTCAGTTCAAGGAGCAGGTCACGCTACTGCTGGCCAGTTGTTATAACAGTCTCGGAAGATACAAGGAGGCCGTAGCCCTGCTGGCCCCGCTCGCGAAAGACAAGGCCGACGATCAGGGGTTCGACTACCTCTATGGAACCGCGCTGATCGGCGACGGCCAGAACTCCGCCGGCGCAGCCGTCATCGACCGCATTCTCAGCCACGGCGAATCGGCTGAAGCACGCCTGCTGCGAGGCACTCTGGAACTGAGCGCCCACGACCGTGATGGCGCGCAGGCCGATATCGAAAAGGCCATCGCCCTCAATCCCCGCCTTCCCGGGGCACACGCTCGTTTGGGCGAAATGCTGCTTGCCAAGGGTGACCCCGATCATGCCCGCGCCGTTTTTGCCCAGGAACTCGCGCTCGATCCCGATGAGTTTACGTCCAACCTGAACCTGGGCGTGCTGGCCAAACAGGACCAGGATTACACGGAGGCGCACCGTTATTTCGAGCGCGCGCTCCAGACGCGTCCCCACGATCCGGGCGTCCGTTATCAGATGGCCAATCTTGACCTGGCCACCGGCAATCCCGAACAGGCTCGCCAGGCGCTGGAAACCTTAATCGCCGAATCCCCCGATTTCGCGGAAGCGCATGCCACGCTCGCCACCGTCTACTACCGGCTGGGCCGCGGCGCCGACGGCGATCACGAACGCGCCGTCTCGCAGAAGCTCATGGACGAGCGGGATGCCCTGCAGACGGGAGCCAAGCCGCGATGAGGCGGTGGTTGGCCTGCGGGTGGGTGCTGGGTGGTGGGTTGTGGGTTGTGGGTGGCGGGTGGTGGGTTGCCCATAGCGGCGAAGTGAGCGAACCGCGGCGTCCGCATTTCACCGATATTGCTCCGAAGTCCAATTTCGCCTACCGCACGGATAACAACTTCACCGGCCGGAAGTATTTCCCGCAAACCATGTGCGGCGGCGTGGCGGCCTTCGATTTCGATAACGACGGCCGCATGGATCTTTTCTTCACCAACGGCGCCAAACTGCCCGAAATGGAGAAGTCGGACCCGCGCTTCTACAACTGCCTGCTGCGCAATCGCGGCGACGGGACCTTCGAGGATGTCACCGCACGCGCCGGCCTGCTCGGCAAAGATCTCGGTTTCAGCTTCGGCGTGGCCGCCGGGGACTACGATAACGACGGCTACGAAGACCTGTTCGTCTGCAATGCGGGACGCAACACGCTCTACCATAACAACGGCAACGGCACCTTCACCGATGTCACTGAACGCTCCGGTATCGGGACCAAGCCGCAGGATGTCCTGAGCGTCGCCGCGGCCTGGTTTGATTACGATAACGACGGCAAGCTGGACCTCATCGTCTCTAACTATACCGTCTGGACTCCCCAGACCGATAAGATCTGCCGGTCGAGCGATCAGGAGTATTATTGTCACCCGAAGGTGTATACTAATGTTGCGCACCGGCTCTATCACAACTTAGGCGGCGGACGCTTCGAAGATGTGACTGACTCTTCCGGTTTCGGCAAAGAGTTAGGCAAGGGGATGGGTATCGCCATCGCGGACTTCAACGGCGATGGCTACATGGATGTATTCGTGGCCAACGATACGGTCCGTAATTTCCTGTTCATCAATCAGAAGAACGGGACATTCAAGGAGTCCGGTTACGAGTGGGGCGTGGCCTATGATGATAGCGGAAACGCCGGGTCATCCATGGGCGCCGACGCCAAAGACTATGACAACGACGGCTGGCCGGACCTTTTTTATAACAACCTGAAGGGTCAGATATGGGGATTGTTTCACAACACTGGTAAGTATATGAGCTATGTTTCCGGCATGTCACACTTGTCCCGCCTGAGCGCCCACAGCTCCGGGTGGAGTAACGGTTTCGTCGATTATAACAACGACGGCTGGAAGGATCTGTACTCCTCTAATGGAGACATTGATAACATGGGCCAAATCTCGCGTCAGTCCGACACCATGTTCGAAAACGTGGACGGCAAGGAGTTCCGGGATGTCTCCGCCCAGTTAGGTCCGGACTTCAACCATCCCGGTTTCCAGCGCGGCTCGGCCTTCGTCGACCTGAACAATGACGGCTTCGAGGATCTGGTGGTGACCTCTCTCGATGAGAAACCCCGGATCCTGATGAACTCGGCCGATAACGGGAACCATTGGCTGCTGGTGAATACCATCGGCCGCCGCAGCAATCGGGACGGCGTCGGCGCGGCGCTGAAGCTTACTACGGCGTCGGGCCGCACTCTCTACAATCACGTAACTACTTCGGACGGGTTCATGTCGTCGAGCGACAAACGTGTGCACTTCGGGTTAGGAACCGAGAAGGCGATTCAGTCGCTCGAAATTCGATGGCCCAGCGGCATCGTGCAAACGCTGAAGAAGCCGAAGGCCGACCAGATTTTGACCGTTACTGAACCGCCTCGCTAGCGCCGGTAACTAGACCATGACTAGACCGTGACTAGATCATCGTTTCCAGGCGCACATAGCTCATTTCCATGCCGTGCTCCATATTGGTGGCGAGCATTTGCGCGCGCGTTTCGGCATTGGGCAGGGTCATGCGCATAGTCATCAGTGTGCCATCGCCATCCGGATCGAACCGCGTTTCAATGTGGTTGTCCGGTGTCGGGTCAGGTAAAAACATGCGCTCCACATGCACGATCCGCCTGTATGGCTCGAGTTCCAGATATTCGCCGGTCAGGTGGAATCCGCCTTTGCCGTTCGTCCACTCGTACCGGATTTTGCCGTTTGGCCGCGCCTCGCTGATACACACGGGCATGCTCCACCCGTCGGGGCCGAGCAGCCATTTCTGGATCAGTTGGGGCTCTGTGTGCGCGCGGTACACCGCCTCGGGTCGCGCGCTGAAGCGTCTCGTGACAATTAGGTATTTGTCACCTTCGGTGGTAAGCGTCAATTTATTCATGGCATCTCCTTTTCACTCTCGGTTTTTAGCTCGGCCAAAACCTCGTCCAGCCGGTCGTAGTTTTTCTCCAGCGCTTTCCGCAAGACGGCCAGCCATTCATCGATCGGTTCAAGCCCGGCCTTGGCTAGCCTGCAGGGGTGCTTCGTGCCTTCCACGCGGCGAACAATCAACCCGGCCCCTTCGAGCACTTTCAGGTGCCGCGAGATTGCCGGTTGACTCATGTCGAAGGGTTCCGCGAGTTGCATCACCGTCACCTCACCTTTGGCAAGACGGGCCAGAATCGCCCGGCGGGTGGGGTCGGAGAGGGCAGCGAAGGCGGCATCGAGGTTCGTCATCTAATATAACTGATAGTTTATATAACATATGTGTTATTGTCAAGCACTCCTGAAAAAAACCGAGCGGGCTAGCACCAATGGCCCACGTACCAGGTACTTCCGACGCATCTGATCACTAGACTAACGCTTGACATCCCTCTAAAAGCCTAGTAATTCTATAGCATTATGGATTCGATACGCCGCCTGGTGGGCTTCCTGCTCGCCCCATGCCTGTTAGCCGGGGAAAAAGCCGCTACCGTCGTGATAGTGGCGGACAGCCGGCATCTCAGCGGCCTTGCGGCCCGATGGGTCAACATATACAACGAAAGCCACCTGTATTTCGCTCTGCTCACAGTCGTCTCCGTTCCGTTGGCCGGCGCGATTCTCGGTGGACTAGCCGACGTTCTCATGGGGCGCCTCGGTATCAACCTGAAGTCCAGAAAACTACGGGAGAACTAGACGCATGCATTGGCTCTATGTGCTGTTGCCGATCGCCGGAGTACACGTCTGGTGGCCGGGCCTGGTAATTCTGGGTCTCGGGGTTGGAATTATCGGCGGATTCTTTGGTATGGGCGGCGCTTGGATGGTCACTCCGGCGCTGAACATCCTGGGTTTTCCGATGGCGTTTGCGATAGGCACCGACATCACCCATATGGCCGGAAAGTCCCTGATTTCCACCATGCGGCATGCCAAGTTTGGCAATGTCGATTACCGGCTCTCGCTCATCATGGTCTTCGGCACTATCGGCGGCCTGGAAGTCGGCGCGCGCAACGTGATGTGGCTCGAGCGGATCGGCAAGATCGATTTCTATGTGCGGTGCGGTTACCTGGTGCTGCTGACCGCCATCGCATGGCTGGTGTTCGCCGACATTTTCAAGCGGCGGAACAAGGATCGCGCCGCCCGGGCCGCCGGCCACCCGGTCGATGAACTGACCACCGGCATCGAATGGTACAAGACGCTGCAGCGGATCAACGTTCCGCCGATGATGACCTTCCCCCGGGCCGGTATTCGCTGCTCGGTGTGGTTGCCTATAGGCGTCGCGTTCTTCACCGGCTGGCTGGCGGGGGTGCTGGGGATTGGCGGCGGTTTGATCCGAATGCCGTCGCTGATCTATCTGATTGGCTGCCCCACGCACGTGGCCGTGGGCACGGACCTTTTCGAAATCGCCGTCTCCGGGTTGTACGGCGCAGCGACTTACAGTTACAAGGGACGCGTGGAATTGTGGGCCGCGTTCATCATGCTGATGGGAGCCGCGGTCGGCGCGCAGATCGGCGCGGTGGCTACCAAGTATGTCAAGGGGTATGGGATTCGCACCTTCTTCGGATGCGCCGTCATCGGTTGCGACCTATCGGTTCTGATGAAGATTATCTCAGCCAGTCATCCCGCCCTCAAATCCGTGTTGGATGTCTCGGCAACCATCTTGATCCTCGGCCTGGTATCGCTGCTGTCGCTCGCGATCGTCGTCAAGTTCGTGATGGGTGTGCGCGAAGAACTGGCACAGAAGAGGAACGGGGCGGCACTGAAGGCTGCCGCGTAATGGATTATCCGATGACGACCGCTAAGACACCAACGATTGCTCTCGCCTCAATTGGCCTGGCGCTGGCCTTAACGGGCTGCGGAAAAATGGGCCAGGTCGAGCAGGGGCGCGTCGTCGGTTATGACGCGCAAACCCGGTTGGTCACCTTGATCCGGGAGTCGCCAGGCGCCGGATCGAACCCCGGCGTTCTGCCACCCGTTACGGTCGAGGCGCCTGCGGATCCTAATGAAATGGGTCCCGCGCCGGTGGCGGGCGGGCTGCTGCTTCTGGATACGCGGCAACGGCGCATCGTGATTTACGATCGCGCCATGCACTCTTTCCGGACCATCCATTACACACCGCTGGCGGAACGCCATATCGTTTCTAAGAGCGCCGTTCCACCGGCCGTGGATCAAGGCACGAAGACCGTTACCATCTATTCGCCGAAGGAACACACTTTGATCACGTTCCCCGTCTCTGACGAACTGCTGGCGATGCCCGCAGAGACGTGGCGTTCCGGCGACGTGGTTCGCTATTACTATAAGGACCCGGCACGTGCGCTGCGCCTGATGAACGTCACGCAGACGGACCTATCGAAGTCGGCCGGCTAGATGCGAGAAATGCGGGCGCAGCATGGCGTCCGTGATTACAATGGATAGGCATGCAACCCAAGGGGATTGCCAGCCGCCCGCTTGAAGTCCTGATCATCGAGGATTCCGCCGCCGACGCAGAGCGCGCCGCGTTGGAACTCGAGCGGGCCGGTTATGCACCCGATTACCGGCGCGTCGCCACCGCGGCGGAAGTATCGGCCGCGCTCGACGAACGCAACTGGGACTTGATCCTTTGCGCGCATAACCTGCGCGATTTCAACTACAAGGCGGCTCTGGCGCTGGTGCGTGAGAAGCGCATATCCGCGCCGGTGCTGCTGGTGTCCGCTAACGCGGTGGACGAGGCGGCCGTTTCCGCGGTGCGGGCCGGCGCGCGCGACATCATCATGAAAGACCGGCTGTCGCGCCTGGGGCACGCCGTGGAGCGTGAATTGGAAGCGGCTGGCACCCGCGCCCGCCAGCGCGCGCTCGAGGAAGGCATCCAGAGAAGCGAAAAACGCTTTCGGGCGATGATCGAGAACACCTTCGATGCCATCTGCCTGCTGGACGCGCAAGCTGTGTTGCTGTATGCCAGCCCTGCCGCCGAACGCATTCTGGGCTACGGATCGCAGGAGCTATTGGGCCTCAGTGCACTCGATCTGGTGACACCCCAGGATCGCCCGCTGGCCGAAGAGCGTCTGGGCGAAGTGGTGGCGCTGCCGGGACAAACCCTCTCCTTGCAGGTGCGCCTGGTGCGCAAGGACGGCGACATAATCTGGACGGAACATTCCGGCACCAACCTGCTCGCGGAAGAGAGCGTAGCGGCTGTGGTGGTCAACTTTCGCGATATCACGGGCCAAAAACGCTTCGAGCAGATGCTGCTCGAGAACGAAGAGCGGGCGCAGCGCGAGTTGGCAGAACTGGAACATATCTATCACACCGCGCCGGTGGGCCTGTGCCTGATCGGCACCGATCTACGGTACTTGCGCATCAACGAACGCCTGGCGGCTATGAACGGCGTACCCTCCGGCGAACATCTGGGCCGCACGGTGTGGGAAGTGATGCCGGACGCCGCGCCGTTGTTCGCGCCGCTGCTGGAGCGCATTATTGCATCCGGGCAGCCGGTGCTCGACTGGCACTTTCGGAGCGGCAAAGTGGGTGCGGGCGAACCGCGCGATCTGCTGGCCAGCTACTACGCGGTCACCGCCGCTTCCGGCAAGGCGATCGGCGTGGCCGGGGTGGTGCAGGACATTACCGAGCTGAAGCGCGTTGAGCGCGCCCTGCGCGAGAGCGAGCAGCGCTTCCGGGCTCTGATCGAAAACAGCGCGGACGGATTCATACTTCTGGATTCGCACGGCAAACTGCTCTACACCGGCCCCCCGGTTCTGGGCCATGAGAGCCAGGAACTGCGCTCCGGCAGCATGCTCGACCTGATTCACCCGGACGAACGGGCCAGTCTGCCCGTGGCGTTTGCCGCATTCCGGGAGCGGCGCGGCGCGGTCGCCACCAGCGAGCATCGCGTGCGGCATAAAGATGGTTCCTGGCGGTGGATCGAGGCCGTCAGTAAGAACCTCCTGGACGATCCCGTCATAGCCGGGATCGTGGTGAACTACCGCGACGTGACGGAGCGTAAGCGTCTGGAAGAGCAATTCCGCCAGACGCAAAAGCTAGAAAGCATCGGCGTGCTGGCCGGTGGAGTGGCCCACGATTTCAATAATCTGCTGACGGGCGTGCTGGGCAACGCCACGTTGGCTCTGGATCTGCTCGGGCCGGAACACGCCGCGGCGCCGCATGTTTCGGAAGTGATCAAGGCGGCGGACAGCGCGGCCCACCTCACGCGGCAACTGCTGGCTTACTCGGGGAAGGGCCGCTTCGTTATCCAGCCGGTGAGCCTTTCGGATCTGACGCGCGAAATGACCGCCCTGGTGCGCACCTCCATCCCCCGGACTGTCGAACTGCGTCTGGACTTGGCCGACAACCTGCCGCCCGTAGAGGCAGACCGCGGCCAGTTGCAGCAGCTCATTATGAACCTGGTGATTAATGGCGCGGAGTCCATCCCGCCGGAAAAACCCGGATCGGTCTCGGTGGCTACCAGCGTGCAAGCCATCGACCTTACGGCCGAGCGTGCCGCGAGCGCCGGCGGCGAGCTTGCGCCCGGCGTGTACGTGTCGCTGGAAGTGAGCGACACCGGCCGCGGCATGGATCTGGAAACCCAATCGAAAATCTTCGACCCCTTCTTCACCACCAAATTCTCCGGCCGCGGACTGGGTCTTTCGGCGGTGTTGGGCATCGTACGGGGACACAAGGGGGCGATCAGAGTGCGCAGTGCGCCGGACCAGGGTGCCACGTTTCAAGTGCTGCTGCCGGCCAGCGGTCGCGTAGCCGCCAAGGAGGGCCGGACGACTGGGCTTGGGGATCTGCGCGGCACGGGTACGATTCTGGTGGCTGACGACGAAGCTTTCGTAAGGCGCACCGCGAAGAGCGCCCTGGAGCGGCAAGGATATCAGGTACTGCTGGCCGAGAATGGCCGGGAAGCTATGGACCTGTTGCGCGGCAGCCCGTTAGTCGATCTGGTGCTGCTGGACCTGACTATGCCCTTGCTGGGCGGAGAAGAAGCCTTGCGCGAATTGCGCAGCTTACGGCCCGATGTGAAGATCGTACTTTCGAGCGGCTTCAACGAGGCGGAGGCGATTCAACGCTTCGCCGGGCAGCGGCTCGCCGGTTTCATCCAGAAGCCCTATAGCGCCACGCAACTGGCGGAGAAGGTCAAGTCGGTCATGAATTCATTCGGTTAACGGGGGCGGCTCATTCAGAAAGAGCCAGTATAGTCCGAGCTGCCGGATGGCCTCGGCAAACTGCTGGAAGTCGACGGGCTTTTGGATGTAGCTGTTGACGCCCAGGTCGTAGCCGGTGGCCACGTCGTGACGCTCATTCGATGAAGTCAGGATTACGACAGGCATGCGGTGCGTGCGCGGATCGGCGCGAATGGCGCGCAGGACCTCGAGGCCGGAAACCTTAGGCAGTTTCAAATCCAGCAGAGTCACTCCAGGCCAGACGGACACGTCGCGCCCGGCGTACTTGCCTGAGCCGAAAATATAATCCAGAGCTTCCTGGCCATCCTCTGCCACTATGAGTTCATTGGCGACGTTGCTGCGGGCGAGGGCTCGCTGCGTCAGTTCAATATCGCTCGGATTATCTTCGACAAGTAGAATAGTTTTGTTGCCCATATATTACTCCAAATATTACTCCAGGGTGAAATAAAAAGTGGCGCCGCGGTCCACTTGTGCGTCGGCCCAAATGCGCCCGCCGTGGCGGTGAATGATGCGTTGGACGGTGGCCAGACCGATGCCGGTGCCGGGAAAGTCCGACGCGCGGTGCAGGCGTTGGAAGGGTCCGAAAAGCGCGCGGGCATAAGCCATGTCGAACCCCGCGCCGTTGTCGCGCACGTAAAATGCAGGCTGGCCTTCCTGCTCGGTGCGGCCGAATTCGATCCGCGCAGCGGGTTGTTTGCCGGAAAACTTGACGGCGTTGCCCAGCAGGTTGGTCAACACCACTTCCAACAGCCGGGCATCGCCCTGCGCGCCCAACCCCGGTTCGATGGCGAATTCAATCTGCCGCCCGGCGTGGACTTCGCTGAGCGTGTCGGCAACACAACGGGCAAGAGACGTTAGATCCACGGATTCGCGTTCGAGCGGCGCACGCGTGACGCGGGAGAGCCGCAGCAGATCATCGATCAACTGGCCCATGCGTTGGGCTTCGGATCGCACGCGGCCAAGGTAATGCCGGGCTTCGCCGTCCAACTTATCGCCGAAATCCTCCACCAGCGCCAGGCTCCAGCCGTCGATGCCGCGCAGGGGAGCGCGCAGATCGTGCGAGACCGAATAGGCGAAAGTTTCGAGCTCCTGGTTGGAGGTTTCGAGTTGGGCCGTGCGATCTTGCACCCGCTTTTCCAGTTCGGCATTCAGCTTTCGGACTTGCTCCTCGGCCTGCTTGCGCTCGGTGATATCGGTCAGAAAAACCGAGAGACCTTCGGGCGACGGGTAGCAGCGAGCGTCGAACCAGGCCTTTAGAGGCTCGGTGTAATAGCTCTCGACGTGCACCGGAGTGTTCTCCGTGACGGCGCGCCGGTAAGCCACCCCCTGGACCGTGTCGGCCAGCCCCGGCCACAGCTCCCAAAGATTACTGCCCAGCAGTTCCTCGCGTGACTTGCCGAGCATGCGGGCGGTGGCGGAGTTGACGTAAGAGTAGCGCCATTCGCAATCAAACGTATGGAAGCCGTCGGAGACGGTTTCGAGCAGAGAAGTGATTCGGCTATGGGCTTGCTGTAATTCCTCGGCTGCGTGCTTTTGTGCGGTGATGTCGCGATTGATTTCCAGAATTCCGGCCGGATCTCCCTCGGCATCTCGCAACAGAACCTGGCGACTGTCCACGGTCAGATGTGTTCCATCCCTGCGCGTGTGCGCTATCTCCCCGTCCCAGCGGCCGACGCAGCCTAAAATCTCGTCGATGGCGCGGGTTGAGATCGCCGCGCTGGTTTGGAGGAATTCGTGCATCACGTTCCCCAGCGCCTCTGCTTCCGTCCAGCCGTACAACTCCTGCGCGCCGGTGTTCCATCCGGTGATGACCCGGTCCCGATCCGTGGTAATGATGGCGTCGTGCGAAAGGTTGATCAAAGCGGCTTGCCGCTGGAGCGTGTCGCGCTGTACGCGCAGTTCCGCCTCCGCTTGCTTGCGCTGGGAAACATTGGTAAAGAAGAGGGCGAGCCCTTCAGGCGATGGATAACAACGGACCTCGAACCAGGCGTTGAGCGGTGCGGGGTAATACGCCTCAACCTGGACCTGGATGTTCTCATCGACGGCGCGGCGGTAGGCGGGACCAAAAGGCGTGTCCGGCAGGGACGGCCACAATTCCCAGAAGTTCTTGCCCAGCAGTTGTTCAGGCGTCATGTGCGTGAGTCTGGCCGCCGCGGCGTTGACGTAGGTATAGCGCCAATCGCGGTCAAACACGTTGAAACCGTCTGAGATGTTATCCAGGATGGAAGTGGTTCGGCGGTGGGCCTCCTCCAATTGCTCCCGCGCTTGCTTTTGTTCGCTGATGTCACGGTTAATTTCCAGTATCCCCGCGGGTTGGCCTTGGGTGTCGCGCAACAGCACCTGGCGGCTGTCGACGCTGAGAGGCGTTCCATCGCGCCGCGTGTGCCCCAACTCACCTTCCCACCGCCCGATCCGGCCGAGAATCTCGTTGAGCGTGCCGGCTGAAATTGTAGCGCTGGTATGGAAAAGCTCGTCCGTGACGTTGCCCAGCGCCTCGGCTTCGCTCCAGCCGTACATCTCCTGGGCGCCCGTGTTCCATCCGGTAATGATGCGGTTCTTATCCTGAACAATAATCGCGTCGTGCGAAAGGTTGATCAGCTCCGCCTGCCGCCGCAGGGCTTGCTCGGCCCGCTTTTGCTCCGTAACGTCACGCGCAATCACCACCGATCCCACGATCGCGCCGTCCTGGCCGCGAATCGGTCCAAAGCTATAACTTCCAGCCCATTCCTCCCCGCTGTCCTTACGCCGCAGGATATATTGCGCGTTTGTTGCCTGTTCGCCCCGCAGGGCGCGCGGCACTGCCCACATGTCCACCGGCGCCGGGGTTCCATCCGGCCAGGACACGTCGAGGATATGGGGATACGCCGCGAAAGCCTTCGCGCATTCCTCCTTATTTCCAAACCTGTAAAACGCTACGAAAGCATCGTTGAAGTGGATGAAGCGTCCTCCGGCATCGGAGATGAACACGGCGTCGGTGGTGCTGGCCAACGCGGCTTCCAGCTTCGCCTGGCTTTCCCCCATCGCAGTCTCGGCTTGCTTACGATCCGTGATGTCTTGCGCGCACACCAATACGGTTTTGGAGGCGCCTGTGATCTGCAACGGAACGGTAGAAACCAGCATGCACCTCGATTGCTCCCGGCCATCCGAGGAAAGGGGTATCCAGGCCTCCACATCCCGATGCGTTGTTCCGGTGTGTAGCGTGTCCGACACCGCTTGGCGGATGAGGCACTGGGAACAAGTTGGCCCGTATCCGCACCCCCTGGGATCGGCCAGGCTGTTCAGGCAGCCGATCGCTCCCCCTGGACCCATTACCGGTTCGCCGGGGATGCCGAGACCGGCGGACTCGAGACCCATAGTATTGGCCTTCCGGACGTGCAGCGCCTCGTCTACTACCAGCAGCATTACCGGGGCGGAACTCTGAATAGCGGCCAATTCCTGGTTGACAGCGTACTGGCGCTCCTCAGAGCGTTTCAGACGTTCGAACAGGAAACTGGCTACCATGCCAGTCAGGGCCAGGGCTCCAATTCCCAGCCATTGCCGGTAGTCGGCTACGCGGAAGCTGCCGGTTGGCTCCACGGCGAAGTATATCGATTCCAGGCAGCACAGGGCGGTGGTGAGCAGCCCGGGTCCGAAACCTGCAAACGCCGCTGCCAGCAGGATGAATGGCACATAAGTGATAAACGGCATCAGCGTGGGCGAATGGAGGGGGGTGCGGGCCGCCTGCGCCAGGCCGGCTAAGAGCAGTGCGGCAGCGTACTGGAGGACGGGCGCCGGCTTCCGCAGCAGCGGCAGGCGCATGCCAATGCTGTGGGCGGACGTGTCCGGCGTCGGGACCATGTTGAGTTGGTGGGAGATTGGTGAAAAGAATCTCTTGGCGGGTTCGGGGCGCTGCAGCGGGGCTGAAGCCCCGCGCCGGCTAAAGCCCGCCCTCCAATGCCCGCCATGCTACGTTGAAAGCGATGAAGGCAAGCGAGATCCTGTCTCAGATCACCGCCATCGGTATCGTCCCCGTGGTACGCACTTCCAGCGCGGAGGCCGCCATCCGGGCCATCGAAGCGATTTATCGCGGCGGAGTCCGCGCAGCCGAAATCACCATGACGGTTCCCGGCGCCGTGCGCGCCCTGGAGGCCGTGGCCGATCAGTTTGGCGACAAGATCGTGCTGGGGGCCGGCACGGTGCTGGACCCCGAGACCGCCCGTATCTGCATGCTGGCGGGCGCCGAGTTTCTGGTCACGCCCAGCCTGAAGCCGGCGACCATCGAAATGGCCAAGCGCTATTCGAAAGTCATCTGTCCCGGCGCCCTGACTCCCACCGAAGTGCTGACCGCCTGGGAAGCCGGCGCCGATATAGTCAAGATTTTTCCTTGCGGCAATGTGGGCGGACCGAAGTACATCAAGGCGCTGAAGGGGCCGTTTCCGCAGATTGAGATGATTCCCACGGGCGGGGTGAACCTGGAGACCGCCGGCGAATTTCTGAAGGCCGGCGCCTGTGCTGTAGCCGTAGGCGGCGAACTGGTGGATGGCAAGCTGATTCAGGAAGGCCGCTACGACCGGATCGAGGAAAAGGCGCGCCAGTATCTGGCGGCGGTTGCGAAGGCGAGGGAGTAAGGAGAGAAGTCAGGAGACAGGAGACAGGAGACAGAATGCCTGCCACGCAACTCTTGCGCAATTCTGACTTCTGACTTCTGACTCCTGTCTTCTGCCTTCTGCTACCATAAGGGCGAAATGGATCGCCGGGATTTTCTTAGAACTACGGCTACGGCCGCCGTACTGGCCGGGCCCGCCGTCATCCGCGCGCGCGGCGCCAATGACAAGATCAACATCGGCTGGATCGGCGTAGGTACCCGCGGCAACGCGGGCATCGAATGGCTGAAGAAGGCCGCTCCGGATACCGTCAACCTCACCGCCATCTGCGATACGTTCCAGGGCTATCTGGCACGCGGCAAGGACCGCGTCCAGACCATCTGGGGCAACACGCCCACCACCTACGAGGACTACCACGATCTGCTGGCTAATAAGGAAATCGATGCAGTCTTCATCATGACGCCGGAGCATCTGCATCACGACATGGCCATCGCCGCGCTGCGCGCCGGTAAGCATGTTTACCTGGAGAAACCACTCGCACACACCATCGAGGAAGGCTTCGACATCGTGCGGGAGTGGAAGGCGTCCGGCAAGATTGTGCAGGTGGGCACGCAGAACCGCAGTTCGTCGCTCTACAAGAAGGCCCGGGAACTGGTGCGGCAGGGCATGATCGGCGACGTGCACTTCGTGCGCGCGTTCTGGTACCGCAACACGGCGGAGGACGAGCCCGCCTGGCGCTACGTCATTCCGAAGGACGCCAACGAGCAGAACACCGACTGGGCTAAGTTCCTGGGACCGGCGCCGAAGCGCCCATGGGACCCGCACCGTTATTATCAATGGCGCTTGTACTGGGATTACTCGGGCGGCATCTCGACCGATCTTCTGGTGCACCAGACTGACATCGTCAACTTCATGCTGGACCGCACACTGCCGCTCTCGTGCATGGCTTCGGGCGGCATCTACCGCTGGACCGCAGCCGATGACGATCGCGATACCCCCGACACGTTCAGCGCCCTCTACGAGTACCCGGACAAGCTGCAGATCAATTATTCCAGTTATTTCGGCAACGATGAGTACGGATACGGCGAGCAGTTGTGCGGCAATGAAGGCACTATCGAGGTGCTGAACCGGATGGATCTGTACTTCAGGCCGCAGTTGCTCAAGGGCAAAGCGCCGGACCGGGTGAAGGCGCGGGCAGAGATCCACCTGAACGGTCCCAAGGACTTTGGCGAACGCGATGGCGCCATCAACCATTTCCACAACTGGGTGGAAGCCATCCGCGGGAACGAACAGGTGATTGCGTCACCGGAGGTCGGGCAGCAGGCGGCGATTTCGGGCCACATGGCTACGCTTTCGTTCAAGAACAACAAGAAGATTCTTTGGGACGCGCAGGGGCAAAAGTACCAGTTCGTATAGTCAGGCGTTTGAGCCAAGAGGCGGCCTGAGAGGCCGCCGCAGGCTGAGAGCCTGCCCCACTGTCACTCGTGCCGCAGCGCCAGCACCGGATCCACCCGCGCCGCGCGCCGCGCCGGAATTGCGCAGGCCAGCAGGGCCACCAGCAGCAGCGCCACCGGCGCTACCAACAGGACGCCGGCATCCAGCGGGCTTACGTTGTACAGCGCGTCTTTGAGCACTCGCGTAATGGCGAGCGCACTCGCGATGCCCACCACCGCCCCAAGACAGGCGATGGTCATGCCTTGCCGAACCACCCCAGCGAGCACTTGTCTCGCCGCTGCGCCCAAGGCCATGCGAATGCCGATCTCGCGCGTACGCTCCGCCACACCGTAGGCCAGCACACCGTACAAACCCAGCAGCGCGAGCACCAGCGCAATCCCCGCGAATGACGAGATCAGCGTCATGAGCAAGCGGCGACTGGCCAGCGAACGGCCCAGCAGTTGTTCGCCGGTGCGGAAGCGGTACGCGGGCACATCCGGGTCCACCGCGAGAACCTGTTGCTGGACCGTGCGGATCAATGCGGCCGGATCGCCCGCTGTCCGCAGCACTCCCGTTAGTACAGGCACGGGCTGCTGCGCCATGGGAAAGTACATCTGAGGTGGCGCGGGGTCCTGCAGTCCGCCGGACTTGACGCTATCCACCACGCCTACGATCTCGTATGTCTTAGGATCGCTTTCGATCCCGATGCGCATGCCGATCGGATTCCGATGCGCAAACCTCTGGCGGGCGAACTCTTCATTAATGATGGTGACGGCCGGAGTTTCAGGCCGGTCGCTTGCCGAGAAGTTTCGTCCCGCACGCAACCGCACACCAAGGGCGGCGAAATAATCCGTGGTGGCGGCTTGACTGATGCCGTGCACAAAGCCGGACTGGTTATTGCCCTCGCCGGCGACCCAAAACTTAGACCATACCTGATATCCCCCGCCGCCCAGCGGCAAGGGCATGCCGAGACCCACATGCTGCACGCCGGGGATGGCGGTGAGGCGCGCGGAGACGGCGTCCACATAGCGCTCCACTTTCGCCTTTTGATACTTGCCGCTTTCCATCACCTTGGTATTCGGCAGCCAAAGGAAGAGCGTCAGCAGATGATCGGTGCGGAAACCCGGATCCTGGCTGAGCAAATTCGCAAAGCTCTTGATCAGCAGTCCTGAACCGGTCAGCAAAACGATGGACAGCGCCACCTCCGCGGTCACCAGGGCGGCGCGGGTGAGACTGCGCCGCCGGCCACCGGTCGCACCACGCCCGCCTTCCTGCAAACTCGCACCGGGCTGTTGGCGGCGCGTTCGGAACACGGGCCCCAGACTCGCCAGCAAACCTGTCAGCATGGCAACGCCTAGCGTGAAGGCAACCGACGCGGCATCCACGTGAATCTGGTCGAGCCGGGGTAAGTCGGCCGGTCCGTATGCGCGCAGCAACGCCAACGCTGCCAAGGCCAGCCCAATGCCCGCCGCCCCGCCGGCCAGCACGAGAATCAGCGTCTCGGTGGCCAATTGCCGCGCCAGCCGGGCGCCGCTGGCACCCAACGCTGCCCGCACGGCCATCTCGCGGCTGCGTCCCGAGGCGCGCACGAGCAGCAGCGTGGCGATGTTCGCGCATACGATCAGCCAGACAAATCCCACCGCACCCATCAGCACCAGCAACTGTGGGCGGGTGTCGCCGATCATGCTCTCCTTGAGGCCGACCAGATCGACGCCCCAACCCCTGTTCGACGCCGGGTAAGCCGCCGCCAGGCGCCTGCTGACCTGGTCCATTTGCATGCTGGTCTGCGCCAGCGTGGCGCCATTTCGCAGCCGGGCCAGTGCACCCCAATAGCGGTTTTCCCGATTCGCTTCGTCGCCGGTTTCGACCAGCGACGTCCATATCTCTGGATCGTCTTCGAAGGTGAAACTCGCCGGCAGAATACCAAGGACGGCCATGGGGAATCCGTTAACCTTGATCGTGGCGCCCAACAGCTTTGGATCGGCACCAAAGCGCCTGCGCCAGGTGCGCTCGGTGAGCAGGGCGACGGGCGACAAACCGGGCTTGCTTTTGGCTTCTGTGAACAGGCGCCCGGCCAGCGGCTTGACCTTCAGCGCCGCGAGCATACCGCTGGTCGCCGAGATTGCCACCACGCGCTCGGATTGGCCGCCCACCGAGAGGACCACGTTATCCTCCAGATAGACGCCAACCCTTTCAAAGACGCCGCTGTCGCGCCAATCTAGATAGTCCGGATATGATGTTGGACCGTTCTTAATCCCCAGTGGGGGATCTTTGGTAAGCGGCTTGACCAGGCGCGCCGGCTCAGGATAGGACAACGGCCGCAGCAGCACGTCATCCACCACGGTGAAGACGGCGGTGCAGGCGCCGATGCCCAGCGCGAGCGTGCCGATGGCCGCCACGCTGAACGCGGGCGTCTTGCGAAAGACGCGCAACGCGTAGCGGAGGTCTTTGAACAACTCCTCGATCGAATGCGTGCGGCGCAGGTCGCGGCAATCTTCTTTCACGGTTTCCATCCCTCCAAATTCAAGGTGTGCATGCCGGCGGGCTTCGGGTTCCGGCATTCCGGCCCGCACGAGATCCCTGGTCCGGCTGGCGATGTGGAAGTTCAGCTCGGCGGCTAGCTGGGACTCGCGTTGTTTGCGTCGGAAAGACATTTATTCGGCGGCGCGGAGAATCAACCCGATGGCCTCCGCGATGCGCTCCCATTGCGCCGTCTCGGTTTCCAGTTGCTTCCGGCCGGCCGCAGTCAGTCCGTAAAACTTGGCGTCGTGGCCGCTTTCCGATGCCCGCCATTCGGCCCGCAGCCAGCCGCGCTTCTCCAGGCGATGCAGGGCCGGGTAAAGCGAGCCCTGCTGCACCTGCAGCGCTTCGCGCGAAATCTGCAAAATTCGTTGGGCGATGCCGTAGCCGTGGATCGGGCCCAAAGCCACGATCTTCAGGATCAGCAGGTCCAGAGTGCCCTGCAATAGCTCCGTCTTTTCTGATTGCCTAGTCACTCTACATATTATACGCACAAATATGTAGGACGTCACGGTATCGACGGAAGAAAGTTTGAAACTTTCGCGCCTTTGGGTTCGTAGTCTGAATATGGAGAATCTGCTAGCCGATATACGGCACGCCTTGCGCGTGTTCCGGAGGAGTCCCGGTTTCACCGCGATCGCCATTGCAGCTTTGGCCCTGGGCATTGGCGCGAACACCGCCATCTTTTCCGTAATCAACGTCGTCCTGCTGAGGCCGCTGCCATATCCGGATTCCGACCGCATCATGAAACTCGTGCGCGGCTTTCCCGATTACCAGGGCGATGCTTCCGCCTCCATTCCGAAGTTCTATACCTGGAAGAAAAACGATGTTTTTGAGGCCATGGCGGCCTACGACTTCGCCGGGCCGGGCATGAACATCGGCGCCGGCGATCATCCCGAACAGGTCAAGGGCATCCATGTTTCAGCGGAATTCTTCCGCGTCTTCGGCGTTTCTCCGGCGATCGGCCGGACGTTCACGGCCGACGAAGATATTCCCAACGGGCCGAAAGTGGCGGTGATCAGCAACCAACTGTTCAGCAGGCGCTTCGGCAGCGACTTGCGTTTGGTAGGCTCCCCGATGGAGATTGGCGGTGAACCGGTCACGGTGATCGGAGTCCTGCCGGCCACATTCAAACCGGACCCGCCGGCGGATATCTTTATCCCCTTGCAGGCCGACCCCAACAGCACCAACCAGGGCCACTATCTGTCGGTCGCCGGGCGATTGAAGGCGGGCGTTACATTACAAGCCGCGCGGGCGCAGATGAAGATCGCCGGCGAACGGTTTCGCCAGGCCAATCCGAAGTGGATGGACAAGACCGAAAGTGTCGCGGTGGTGCCCTTGCAGCAGGCCGAGGTAGGCGACGTGCGATTGCCATTGCTGATCCTGCTGGGGGCAGTGGGCTTCGTGCTGCTGATTGCATGCGCGAATGTGGCCAACCTGCAACTGGCGCGGGCTTCCACCCGGCAGCGCGAAATGGCCATCCGCACCGCCATCGGCGCGAACCGCTTGCGCATCGTACGGCAACTGCTCACGGAGAGCGTGATGCTGGCGCTGACCGGCGGCGCCATAGGTTTTCTGATCGGCGCATGGGGGGTGCGCGCACTGCTCGCTATCGCGCCGGCGAACCTGCCGCGGATCAGCGACGGCGTGCAGTCCGCGACCGCCGTCTCGGCGCTCGATTGGCGGGTGCTGGGATTCACCGTGGCGGTGGCCTTCGCCACCGGCATCCTGTTTGGCCTCTTTCCGGCTGTGCACGTGGCCCGGCTGGACGTGAATTCGTCGCTCAAAGACACCAGCGGGCGCGCCGGGACGGGCCGCCATCAGAACCGCTCGCGGGGGGTGCTGGTGGTCAGTGAAATCGCCCTGGCCGTGATCCTGCTGGTAGGGGCGGCGCTTATGATCCGTACGTTTCAGGGTCTGCGGACGGTCGATCCGGGCTTCGACGCGCACGGGGTTTTGACTTTGCAAACGTCGCTGGCCGGCGGCCGGTACGACGCCACCGCCAGGGTCGACAACCTGATCCGCCAAATGACGCAGCGTCTCGAAAGCCTGCCGGGTGTGGAATCCGCCGCCACGGCCCTCCTGTTGCCTGTGGAGAAGGATATTGACCTGCCGCTCAACATCGTGGGCAAGCCGCCCGCCAAAGGCTCTATGTACAACGGCGACGAGCAATGGCGATCCATATCGGCCCACTATTTCTCGACGTTTAAAATCCCGCTCCAGCGCGGGCGTGTCTTCAGCGACCACGATAGTGCAGCCTCCGCGCGCGTGGTGATTATCAACCAGGCGATGGCGAAGAAGTACTGGCCGAAGGAAGATCCGATCGGCCGCAGCATCATCCTCGGCAAAGGACTCGGCGCGATTTTTGAGGAACCTGCGCGGGAGATTGTGGGCATCGTGGGGAACGTGCGCGAAAGCGGTTTGAGCGCATCGGATGAGAGCGTCATGTATGTGCCGGCCGCCCAGGTCACCGACGGGCTCACCAAGTTCGCCAACCAGGTGCTCCCGCTCAGTTGGGCAGTGCGTACCTCTATCCAGCCGGGTATGCAGCCGGGCGCACTTGCGACCGCCATCCAACACGAATTTCTGGCCGTAGACGGGCAATTGCCGGTTTCCAAATTCCGCACGATGGAGCAGGTGATCTCGGACACCACCGCCCGCCAGAATTTCACCATGATGCTGCTGACCATTTTCGCGGGTACGGCTTTGTTGCTGGCGGCGCTGGGAATCTACGGCTTAATGTCGTACTCAGTGGAACAGCGGACACAGGAGATCGGCATCCGCGTGGCGTTGGGCGCCACCGCGGGCGACATGCTGCGCATGGTCATCGGGCGTGGCTTGCTGCTGGCAGGCATCGGGCTGGGGGTAGGATTGGCGGCCGCGTTCGGGCTGACGCGTCTGCTGGCGAGCCTGCTGTTCGGCGTGAAGCCCTCCGATCCGATCGCGTTTGGCTCCGTGGCAATCACGCTGGCGGCGGTGGCGTGGGTGGCGATCTATATACCGGCGCGCCGGGCCACGCGGGTGGATCCATTGACCGCGCTGCGATACGAGTGAGGGTGGTGGGTTGTGGGTGGTGGGTGGTGGCGAGCACCTAGCACCCAGCACCTTTCTTCAACGCCCTTAGATTCGCCAAGGTACGGCGATGCAGTCCGGCCAGCGCTGCCGGATTGAGGCGCGTGAGCCACCACGCCAGCCGCGCATAAAAAGGGAACACGATGATCGATTCGTTGCGCTCGACGCCGCGCAGGATGGCGCGTGCGGCATCTGGAGAGGAAACCAGCTTCACCGGGAGCTTCGCCAGGAACTCGTCCTTATTGATGGGCGTGCCGATGGCGTTCTCGTAGATGGCCGTGTCCACAAAGCCGGGACAAACTACGCTGACGCGCACGCCGTAAGCTTCCGCCTCGGCGCGCAACGCCGTTGAAAGAGCCACTACCGCGCTCTTGGTCACGGAGTAGGGGATCAGGCCCGGCTCGCCGACCAGGCCGGCGGCGGAAGCAGTGTTGACTATGTGACCAGACCCCTGGCGCAGCATCGCGGTGTAGGCCGCCGTGGCGCCGTAAATCACTCCCCACAAGTTGATGTCGATTGCCTGGCGCCACTGATCGAGCGTCAGGTCGCGCACTTCGCCGCCCACGCCGATACCCGCGTTATTGAACATGTAATCCAGCCGGCCGTGCACGCGCACGGTGTCTTCCACCAGGCGGCCGACATCTTCGGCGCGGGTGACATCCAGCGGCGCCGCGGACGCTCTGCCGCCGTTGGCTTCGATTGCGGCGGCCACCGCCAGCGCGCCTTCGTGGTTAATATCGGCTACCACCGGCATAGCGCCGCGGCAGGCTAATTCCTCGCATAGCGCGCGACCGATGCCCGAAGCGCCGCCGGTCACTATGGCGACCTGTTTGTAGAAGGCTTTCGCCATTCCGGGATTATACACGGGCCTGCCCCGCGCGGATAAGTAACTATAATATTCATTGTAGGAGCCCCCCATGAAAATCGATCCGCAGGAAGCGCTCGCCTACCACTCCTCAGCGCCTGCCGGTAAGGTGGCCGTCGTGCCGACCAAACCGTGCCTCACACAGCGCGATCTGAGCCTCGCGTATACTCCCGGTGTCGCCGTGCCTTGCCTCGAAATCGCGCGCGACCCCAGCCTGGTTTATAAGTACACGGCCAAAAGTAACCTCGTGGCCGTAGTTACGAACGGCACGGCCGTGCTCGGATTGGGCAACATCGGCCCCGCCGCCGGAAAGCCCGTCATGGAGGGCAAGGCGGTCCTGTTCAAGCGCTTCGCCGACATCGATGTTTTCGATCTGGAGCTGGCCACCACCAACGCCGACGAAATCGTGCGCACCTGCCAGTTGCTGGAGCCTACCTTCGGCGGCATCAATTTGGAAGATATCCGGGCGCCCGAGTGTTTCTACATAGAAGAGGAATGCCGGCGCACTATGAAGATTCCCGTATTCCACGACGATCAGCACGGCACCGCCATCATCTCGGGCGCCGCGCTACTGAACGCGTTGGACCTGGTGGACAAGCGCATCGATCAGGTGCGCGTGGTTTTCAACGGCGCCGGCGCTAGCGGCATCTCCTGCGCGCAGCACTATGTCAAACTGGGCGTGCGCCGCGAAAACATCGTGATGTGCGACACCAAGGGGGTCATCTATAAAGGCCGCACCGAAGGCATGAATTCCTACAAGGAACGCTTCGCCGCCGAGACCGAAGCGCGCACGCTGGCCGATGCGTTTGTGGATGCGGATGTGTTCTTCGGGCTCTCTTGCGGTAATTGTGTCACGCCGGAAATGCTGAAGACCATGGCGCACGATCCCATCGTCTTCGCCCTGGCGAATCCGGATCCGGAAATTCCCTACGACGTGGCCGTGGCCGCCCGGCCGGATGCCATCGTGGCCACGGGGCGCTCGGATTTTCCAAACCAGGTCAACAACGTGCTAGGGTTCCCATTCATCTTTCGCGGCGCACTGGATGTGCGCGCCACCATGGTGAACGATGAAATGAAGCTGGCGGCCACGCGCGCCCTGGCGGCCCTGGCGCGCCAGGATGTACCCGACGCCGTGCGGCGCGCTTATGGAGTGGAGCGCCTGGAGTTCGGCCGCGAGTACATCATTCCCAAGCCGTTCGATGCGCGCGTACTGATCTGGGAGGCGGCGGCTGTGGCGCAAGCAGCCATGGAGACGGGCGTGGCGCAAATGCCCATCGACATCGACGACTATCGCGAACAACTGGAGCGCCGCCTGGGCAAGTCGCGCGAAGTGATGCGGGTGATGATCCTGAAAGCGCGCCGCCTGCCCAAGCGCGTGGTTTTCCCCGAAGGCGAGGAACATAAGATCCTGCGCGCCTGCCAGATCCTGGTGGATGAAAAGATCGCGCACCCGATTCTGCTGGGCGATGAAGAGCGGATTCGGGCGGCCATGGCCGAGCTGCACGTGCAACCCAGCGGGATGCAAATCGTCGACCCCACCAAGTCCGGGCGCTTGCCCGCTTATGCCGAGGAGATGTACAGCCTGCGCCAGCGCAAGGGGATCACGCGGCACGAAGCCGGCGAAATGATTCTGCAGCGTAATATATTCGGCGCCATGATGGTCCGGCTGGGCGATGCGGACGCCCTGGTCGGCGGCATCACCCAACATTATCCGGACATGATTCGCCCCGCGCTGCAGGTGATCGAAGTGCGCCACGGCATGCGCCTGGTGTCCGGCGTGTACGTGCTGATCACGCCCAAGCGGGATATCTATTTCCTGGCGGATGCCACGGTCAACATCGAGCCCACCGCGGAGGATCTGGCCGAGATTGCCGTGAACACGGCGGCCATGGCGCGGCGCTTCGATGTCGAGCCGCGCGTGGCCATGCTGTCGTTCTCCAATTTCGGCAGTTCACGTCATCCGCTGGCGGAGAAGGTGCGTAGAGCCGTAGAACTGGTGCGCCTGCGTGAACCGGCGCTGATGGTGGATGGCGAGATGCAGGCGGACACCGCCCTGGTGCCCGAGATTATAGACGAAACCTTCCCCTTCAGCACGCTGAAAGGCGGCGCCAACGTTCTCATTTTTCCAAACCTGGAAGCCGGCAACATCGCGTACAAGCTGCTTAGCCGCATTGCCGGCGCTGAACCCATCGGCCCCATTTTGATGGGCCTTTCGCGGCCGGTGCATGTATTGCAACGCGGCGCCGAAGTCAACGATGTGGTAAACATTGCAGCCGTGGCGGTGGTCGACGCACAGGATGCGAGTGCACCGGCCTCTTTTGGGCGCATCGAAACAGTCGATCGCGCACGTGTGCCCCTTACTGGGATGTAGGGCGGGATCACTTCTCCTTCTGCGACCAGGGCGGCACGATCTGGTTGACCCGCGCGTACGCGATGGATTGCCCCAAGTGCTCACTGAGGTGATCGCCCATAACGATCAACAGACCCCGCATGGTTGTCGGCTTTCCGAAGAAGTCAACATGCTTCTCCAGTTCCGCATCGGGCAGCTGCCGGATCAAATCGCGCGCCGCGTGAAAGGCCTGATCCATGACCTCGACGGTTTGCGCCTTGCTCTTGATGGCGCGCTCGGCGGCGAAGATCTCAGGCATTTCGAAGCCGCGCTTCATATAGATCTGGGCCAGATCGTGTGCCGGACCGGCCGGCGGCGCCAAGCCGGCATAGGAGCAAAACAGGAGCGTGCTTCCCGCCATGTGGACGAATACCTCCCCGAACGAGCGCACACCTTCCATGGGCCGCCAGGCGTACTTTTCTTCGGGAACGGCTTTGGCCAACGCCAGGCATCTGCCTGCGGCTCCCATGAATGGATCGAGCAGATCCTGGCGCACCGGGGAGATTTTCTCCTGCGCCGGCAGCGCAGACGTCAACAGCGCGGCTAGCAGAATCGTGTGTATTCGCATCCCTCGCTTATATCACAGCCTGTGGGGCGTGATACCTTCAGTCTTCCGGCAAAACTATGCGCCCATTTTGCATTCTTCTTTTCGCGGCCTTAGCCGCCGCCCAGACTCCCGAGACACCGTTACAGTCACTGCCTTACAGCCCGAGCCTAGACCTGACGGACATGGATCGGTCCGTGAACCCTTGCGAGGACTTCTATCACTACACGTGTGGCGGCTGGTTGAAAAAGAATCCGATTCCAGCCGACCAATCGAGCTGGAGCGTTTATGCCAAGCTGACGCAGGATAACGAACGCTTCCTGTGGGGCATTCTGGAGGACACCGCCAAGCCGAACCCGGCCCGCTCGGCCGTCGAGCGCGAGATTGGCGATTTCTTTGCCGCGTGCATGGATGAAGCCACGGTGGAAAAGGCTGGCGCCAGTCCATTGGAGCCAGAGCTGTCGGCTATCGGGGCGCTTAAATCTGTGGAGGACTTTCCGGAATTTCTCGCGCGCGAGCATGCCGCGCAGGATTTTGGCATGTTGTTCAGCTTCAGTTCAAGCCAGGATTACGCGGATTCCTCGCGCGAGATCGCTTTTGCGGGTGCGGGCGGGCTGGGACTGCCGGACCGCGATTATTACACCAAAACGGACGCCAAATCGGAGGAGATCCGCCAAAAATATGTTGCGCACGTGGCGCGCATGCTGGCGCTGCTGGGCGATTCAGCGGCGCAATCCGCCCAGGAAGCCCAGATGATTATGCGCATCGAAACGGCGCTGGCGAAAGCCTCGCTGACGCGTACGGAACAGCGCGACCCGTATAATCTCTTTCACAAGATGGACCGCGCGCAGTTGCAGGCGCTGACGCCCGCCTTCAACTGGACGCCTTATCTGAAAGTCGGCGGACTGGGCGAGTTGAACGAATGCAATGTGTCCGAACCAGCCTTTTTTAAGGAAGTACAGACCCTGTTGACCGCCACGCCCATGGCCGAATGGAAAGCATATCTGCGCTGGCACTTGGTAAACAGCCGCGCGGCATATCTTTCGAAGCCGTTCGCGGATGCCAATTTCGAGTTTTATGGCAAGTATCTGCGGGGCACGCCGGAACAACGTCCGCGCTGGAAACGCTGCGTCCAGTACGTGGATAGCGATCTGGGCGAGGCGCTGGGACAGGTTTTCGTGGAACGCACGTTCAGCGCGGATATGAAGGCGCGCACGCTGAAAATGACGAAGGAAATCGAGAAAGCGATGGAGGACGACATCAAGCAGTTGCCCTGGATGAGCGAGGCTACCAAGCAGCAGGCACTGGCGAAATTACACGGCGTGACGAACAAGATCGGCTATCCGGACAAGTGGCGCGACTACAGCTCGATCCGCATCGAACGCGCCGATTTCGCGGGCAACGTCTACCGCGCCGATGTATTTGAAGGGCGGCGGCAGTTGGCCAAGATCGGCAAACCGGTGGACCGCGGAGAATGGGGTATGACGCCGCCCACCGTGAATGCCTATTACGACCCGCAGATGAACGACATCAACTTTCCGGCGGGCGTGCTGCAGCCGCCATTGTTCGATCCCAAAATGGACGACGCGCCGAATTATGGCGATACCGGCGGCACCATCGGGCATGAATTGACGCATGGCTTCGATGACGAAGGGCGGCAGTTCGACGCGCACGGCAACCTGCACGACTGGTGGACCCCGGCGGATGCCAAGGAGTTTCAAAAGCGCGCCGATTGCGTGTCGGATCAGTATGCGCAATACACCGTAGTGGACGACATCAAGATCAACAGCAAGCTGACGCTGGGCGAAGATGTCGCCGATCTGGGAGGGGAATTGCTGGGCTACATGGCCTGGAAGGATGCCACGCGCGATCAGCGGCTCACCCCCATCGACGGATTCACACCGGACCAGCGTTTTTTCATCGGATTTGCGCAGTGGGCTTGCGGCGACGAGCGCGCCGAAAACAAGCGCGTGCACGCCATTACGGATCCGCATTCGCCTTCCGAGTTTCGCGTCAACGGGGTGGTGGTGAATATGCCGGAATTCGCCGCCGCGTTCGCCTGCAAGGTGGGCCAGCCGATGGTGCGGAAGGATCCCTGCCGGGTCTGGTAGTCAGGAGTGGCCGTTCGAGGCCGGCAATTCCGGTGCGGAGTACTCTCGCGCGCGCGGCCGGGTATCAACTGGTTGCGGACTCTCCAGCACGAAGCCAAACGGGCTGGTTTCGAGCTCTTCGAACTTCCGGGCGGTGACCAGCACGCGCGACTCCAGCGAGCCGATGGCCTCGTTGTACGCTTCGACCGCGCGATCCAGGTTCTTGCCCAACCGGTCCCAGTGGCCACACATATAAGCCAGGCGTTTGTAGAGTTCCTTGCCCAGCCGGCTGATCTCCGCGGCATTTTCCGCGACGTTCTCCTGGCTCCAGCCGTAGGCCACGGCGCGCAACAGGGCGATCAGGGTGGTGGGCGTCGCCAGAATGATGCGTTTTTCCGCGCCCGCCTCGATGAGTGATGCGTCGCCTTCGAGCGCGGCGCTGAAGAAGTTCTCGCCCGGCAGGAACAGAACTACGAACTCCGGCGCCGGGTCGAACTGCTCCCAATACTGCTTGCGCGTGAGCGCATTGATGTGGGCACGCACCTGGCGCGCGTGGTCCTCGAGACGCGCGTGGCGGGATTCCTCATCGGCGCACTCGCTGGCCGCCAGATAGGCTTCGAGGGGCGTCTTGGCATCCACCACGATGTTCTTGCCGCCGGGCAGCCGGACCAGCAAGTCCGGCCGCAACCGGCCGTCTTCGGTGGAGGCCACGGGCTGCGAATAGAAGTCGCAGTGCTCCAGCATACCCGCCATTTCAACCACGCGCTTGAGCTGGATCTCGCCCCAACGGCCGCGGACGCTGGGCGCCCGGAGAGCGGTTGCCAGGCGGCCGGTTTCCGAACGAAGCTGGGCTTGGGTTTCGAGCAGCGCGCGGACCTGCTCCGATAGCCCCGCGTAAGCCCCGGCGCGGGCTGTCTCCAAATCCTGGATTTTGCCGTCGACTTTCTCGAGCGATTCACGGACGGGCCGCACCAGGTCGACGATGGCTTGCTGACGCAGTTCCAGATCGCCGCGCGCGGTCTCCTGAGTGCGCTCCAACGCGGTCTTAGCCAAATCCAGAAAGGCTTGATTGTTACTCTGCAACGCCTCGGCCGAGAGCGCCTTAAAGGCGTCGGCCAGTTTCTGCTGGGCGTTATCCAGGGAGGCTTGCAAATCCTTATATTGCTGGTCTTTACTCTGCAGCCGCTCGTTCAGAACAGCGCGCTCCGGCTCCCACTCGGCCCTGGCGCGCTGATAGGCCTGCTGCGCCGCCGGGCGGAGCAAGGTCCAGGCCAGGACCATCCCGATCGCCACCCCGAACAAAAAACAGGTCGCCAGCAGAATGTTTTGCATACTGCTGGAATTATCGCACGGCCAGCCCCTGACGAACAGGGAACCAGACGTGCGAACGCGGTGTGTGTCAACCTTGGATAATAGCGGTCAGGCGCGTGACGATCGCCTCCAAGAGCGCGATAGAGGAGATATGTTCAATGCCGCGGGCCTGTGGGTCGGTTCCGGCTTAGAGAATGCAGTTCGTTGACCCGGTTCGCATGCGAGATCGATCGGCTGGCCAGCTAAGAAACTACGGCCTGAACCATTGGTCAGTCGTCGTGTTCGTCATGCGCGGCTTCGGCTCCGCCTCCACTTGTGACCAACGCCGTCATCTGGTCACGTGTGTAACTTGCAGGCTTGGCTTTATTCTTCTCGACGTTGCCCGCCTGCTCCACTACGAAGGCCTGGACGCCCACCAGTTCGTCTTCCAGGTTGAAGGCGGGTATCGAACGCAGAGCCGGCACTTGGGCGATGCCGTGCTCATTAACGACGCACTCCATCCCGTTCGAAAGAGAAAATCGGATACGCAGATGCTTCTTTACCGTGACCTTCCGCAGGTCCGACAATTTCATGCATCCGCTTCCTGAAATGCTTCTTCAATACCCGCCGCCGCGTTGGCCGCAATGCGTTCCTGGCAGGATACGCAGAACTTAGCCCAAGGCACCGCATCCAGCCGCTTGGCGGAGATGGGCTCTTCACACTCGTAACAGACACCGTAGGTGCCGTGTTCGATGCGTTGCAGGGCGGCCAGCACCTCGCGCAGAAGCTTGATCTCAAGAGTGTTTCGATTCAGGAAGATCCACTCCTCGTGGCTTTGCTGGCTCAGATCGCCCTCGTCGTGGGGGTGCTCTTCGCGAGCCAGCACCTGAGCGGCTCGCTGCGCGGACATGCCGTTGCGCACCTCCGCAGCCTTTTTCTCTAATATCTTTCTATAAGTCTCGTATTTATTTTTCGCGCTTTTCATTCCGGTAGCCATATGGCAGAAGAGATATGACGCCGGAAGGCGGCGAAAAGTTGCATGACGGCCGCGAATCGGGTGTGGCCTTCAGCCCGTTTTTGGTGCAAACCGCGAAAATTTGATATGATGCTGATAGCGGGACCGGCATAGCGTGCGGTCCCGCCACGGCGCTTACCGCTGGTCCTTACGGGTCCAAACGATCAACGCCGGGATTCGATCAACAAACGTCAGCCGAATGATCAGCATAAGTATCATATAGGATCCTCCTTTCCGCTTCCAGCGAAGGCCCGGGCCCAACCCGGGCTTTCCTGTTTAAAGCCCCAGTGCTTCGCGCAGGAACCCGCTCCTTCACCTTCTAGGAAACGGAACCGCCGATGGACACAGATGCACACAGATAAACGCACCCCCGGTTCACGCCGGACACCCTGGTTTTATCGGCGTGCATCTGCGTGCATCGGCGGCTAGAGTTTTTTGTTCTTGTTTTATCTGTGTTTATCTGTGTCCATCCGTGGTTCCGGCTTAGAATCCGCCGGTATCGCGCATGCCCTTCCCTTCCACGCACTCATACATCCGTCCGGCGCGCAGGTTCTTGAACTCCTCCACCTGCCCGCTCGGCCAATGCACCACGGCGCGCTCGACGGTATCGCGCTTGCCCAGTCCGAATGTCACGGGCATCTCGGATTGCGACAGATAGCTGGAGCCGCTCTTGACCATGCGCGATCCGGTTTCCCCGCTGCTGGTCACCCGCACCGTCGCGCCGATACCGTCGCGGTTCGACTTGGTACCCACCAGGCGGAAGCGGATCGCGCGATGGCCGTTCGACTGATCGTTGCGATATAGATAAGCGGGCCCCTGGTTGGTGGTGATCAGCACATCCAGATCGCCATCCCGGTCGAAATCGCCGAAGGCCGCGCCGCGGCCCACCTTGGGGTCGGCAAAGCCGCCACCCAGTTCGCCGGCCACGTCGTGGAATCCCGCACTGCCCTTATTCAGGAAAAGGTGCGGCGGCTGCGCGTACCCCGTTTCCGGCCGCGTCTCCCGAATACCCGGATCGATGTGGCCATTCACCACCAGCAGGTCAAGCAGTCCGTCCAGATCGGCATCGAAGAAGAAGCAGCCGAAGCCCAGACTGCGGCGCGACTGCCGGCCTACGTCCGAGCGGGCCGCCTGGTCCACATACAGGCCGCCGCGCGTGCCGCGGTAGAAGCCGATCATCTCGTTATCGAAATTCGTAATCGCCAGGCCGGCGATGCCGGAATTATCGTAATCGGCGGCATCCACGCCCATGCCCGCGCGGGCCTTGCCGTCTTCGCTGAAAGCCACGCCGGCCTTCACGGCGATGTCCTGAAACGTGCCGTCGCGCTGGTTGCGGTAGAGCTTGTTAGGCTGCGTGTCGTTGGCCACCATCAGGTCGATCCAGCCGTCCTGATCGTAGTCCAGCATGGCCACGCCCAGCGACTTCGAACTGCTGTCGAAGATGCCGCTTTTGGCCGTGACATCCTCGAACGTGCCGTTGCCGCGATTGCGGAACAGCCAGCAGGTCGCGCCCCGATACGCTTCCGGCGTGCAGTAGGATTTGTGCTTCGCATCCATGCTGCAAAACACATCCTGCGCGGGCGACCATTTCACGTAGTTGCAAACAAACAAATCGAGCAGCCCGTCGCGGTCGTAATCGAACCACAGCGCCGAACTGCTGAAGCCCTGCCGGCTGCCCAATCCGCTATGCGCGGTGACGTCCAGGAAATGCCCCTTGCCGGTATTCTGAAACAGGCGGCTCTGCCCCACGCAGGTGACATAGATATCCGGGAAACCGTCGTTGTTGAAATCGCCTACCGCCACGCCCATGCCGTACATTTCCACATCCAGGCCGGCCGCGCGGGTGACATCCGTGAACGTGCCGTTACGGTTGTTGCGATAAAGGCGCATGGTGCCGCGGTTGCTTCGCGTGCCCCGGCCAGTCCATGCCGTTGATCAGCAGGATGTCCTGCCATCCGTCGTTGTCGTAATCCAGAAAGGCACATCCCGGGCCGAGCGTTTCGGGCAGATATTTGTCACCGAAGGCGCCGCTGTTGTGCTGGAAATGAATCCCGGCCGCGGAAGTTGCATCGGTGAAGCGGAAGCCGGCGTCCGCTCCGTTGCGGCCACTGGGGGAAGCGCCGGCCCGCGTCAGAGCCAGCGCGCCCCAGATGAACTCGCGGCGGTTCAAGGCAGTTGCACCAGCCCTTTTTTCATGGCCCATACCACCAGTTCCGTGGTGCGATGGATGCCCAGCGCGGACATCAGATTGGCGCGATGCACGGACACCGTATTCACGCTCAGGTTGAGAATCGTCGCGATTTCTTTGTTCGAATTGCCCTTGGCGATCAGCTCCAGAATCTGCTTTTCGCGCGGCGTGAGGCGTTCGTAGTCCGGATCGGGTTCGCCGCGGGGGGCCAGCACGCCGGGTCCGATCACGGTCTTTCCGGCGGCCAGGTCTTTGATGGCGCCGGCCAGATCCACATCGAGCGCCTCCTTCAGTACATAGCCGCGCGCGCCGGCGTCCAGCGCATTGCGCACGTAGTTCTCCTCGGAATACATGCTCAGGATCAGGACCGCGGTGTCCGGCGCGTTCTTCAGGATCTCGCGGGTGGCCTGCACGCCGTCCAACCCAGGCATGGCCATGTCCATCACGATCACGCGCGGGTGCAATTCCTGCGCCAGTTTGATGGCTTCCTGGCCGTTGGTGGCCTCGCCCACGACGCTTATGGCGGGGTCGTCTTCCAGCATGCGCCGGAAGCCCCTGCGCACCAGGCTATGATCGTCAACCAACAGTACCGGAATCTTGTCGCTCATAACTATCCGTTAACGGCACTTCCAGCCGCACCAGCGTACCGCCCTCGCCGGGACGCAGCACCTCGAAAGTGCCTTCCAGCAACTCGGCGCGTTCGCGCATGGCGGTCATACCGATGCCTCGACGGGTGCCGCCGTTGCGCGATTCCGGCATTCCGGCGCCGCGGTCTTGCACCTCCAGGTGCAACCGTCCGGCCGGAAATTCCAGCCGCACCAGGGCTTCGCTTGAACCCGAATGGCGTGCCAGATTGTTCAGCGCTTCCTGCAGCACACGGTACACGTGAATGGCTACCCGGTGGGTGATCGCCGGGCCGGCTCCCTTTTTCTCGTATCGTACCTTAATTCCAGTTTGTTTCTCGAATACCGGCAGATACCAATCGATGGCCTTTTCCAGGCCGCCATCGTCGAGAATGCTGGGATGCATCAACTGTGAGAGGTTGCGCGTCTTTTCGAGCGTGGATTGCGCCACTTCGCGGACTTCGCGCAGGTCCTCGCAGAATGGCGAATCGCGTGGCAGGTGCTTTTCGGCGCGGCGCAGCATGGCGCCAATGGCGGTCAGCACCTGGCCGAATTCGTCGTGCAGCTCGCGCGAGAGCGAGTGCAGCGTCTCCTCCTGCACGGTAATGAGTTTTTGCGCCAGATCGCTGCGATGTTCGGACACGGCGGCCAGATGATCGAACAGGCGCCGGTTGGAGTAGATCAAATAGAGCGTGGTGCAGAAGATGGCCAGCAGAACGGCGGCCAGGAACACGTAAACATCGCGCTCCACCCCCAGGTAGATACTTTGGATGCGGGCGGTGGCCTCCTCTTCGGCCTCATTGTTTAGCACCAGCAGGCGGGCGATGGCGCCGGAAATGGCGCCTTGCTGCGTTTCGAGCTCGCTGCGGATCATGTCACGCGCAGCGCGCTCCTGCCCTTGCGCGGCCAGGTCGAACATACGGCTGGCGGAGGTCCAGAACTGCGCCAGTAGTCCGGCCAGATAGCGCTGCCGGTCGGGGTCGCGCGTGGCGGGGGCGAATTGCGCTTCCAGGTTGAGCGCGATCATCCAGGTCGTCGCGCCGGCTGTCGAACGGTTTCTTCTACGCCGCCAGCGGATAAGGCTCGTCGTTATAGAGCATGTCGCGCATGGCCATGCCCAGTTGGTTCAGATCGTTCTGGATGCGCAGCAGTTGCAGCGAGTCCTTACGGTTGCGATCCACCGTGCGCGTTTGCAGGTCTTCGAGGCGGCGGATCTGGCCGAGCGCGTAAAACGAAAATACGCCCACCGCCGCCAGGGTGACGGCGAGCCCCGCCAGCAGACGGCCGGTGGGTGATTCGACAGACTTCTTCATCTCGCCAAGTCAAGCATAGCAAGGGGGCGGTAGCGGCGAGTCGGGCCCCGCGTCGGGTCCGGGCGGAGGGCTTCTGTATGGGGCGCAGGTCCAATTTACCGTAAAACTGGCCGTGGTGGCGCTCGACCCCCCGGCGGTGGTGACCATGATGGGACCGCTGGTAGCGCCGTCGGGAACCGTGGCCCACACGTAGTTCGGGCCGCTACTGTGGACGTCCGTGGCTGCGGTTCCGTTGAAGGTGACCGACGATTCCAGCAGGTTGTTGCCCCAGATCCGCACCTTCGTGCCTGGCCCTCCGGAAGCCGGGTGGAAGTTCCTGGCTTGCGGGGCGGGTACCGGCAGGCCAAGCTCCAGTTCGAATATGGTGCCCACGCCACCGAGGCCGGCGGCACCCGTGACGCCGTACAGATTGCCGTCGCTGCCCTGTATAACCCTGCAAGGGCAGATGCCTTTGTCTCCGTTCATGACCTCCACGGTGGTGTACTGAAGCGACGGCGTGAGCATGAAGATGGTTCCCACGGCGCTCTGCCCTCCCGAGCAACAGCCGTTTGTGACACCGTAGAAATTGCCGTCGCTGGCCTGCAGCATCGAGCCCGGGAAGGAACTGCGGCTCTTAGACGGGAAAGTGTAGAGCAGCGTATACTGGCCGGACAAAGTGACCCGGTAGAAGGTACCGTATCCATTGCCACCGGTAATCGTATCGCCGTAGAGACTGCCGTCACTGGCCTGGAACAGGCTGGGTTGCCAGTCGAGGTTGCTGAAGCTGCCGAACGGCAAGCCGGCTACCGTGGTGAGCACTCCCGCTGGCGTGATCTGGTAGATATACGAATTGCCCGCCGAAGGGCCGTATTGAGCATAGGACACGCCGTAGTAATTTCCGTCGGCGCCCGGAAACGGGGGGGTGAGGCAGATCTCATCAATCGGAAGTGTGTAGACTGAACTGACGTTGCCGTGCAGGTCGGCAGTAACTAGATGGATGTAGCCGCTTGTATCGCCGCCACAGCCAAGCAAATTGCCGCCAGGCAGGTTGGCCGTTAGGGTTGCCCCGAGCACTTGCTGGCTATAGGTGATCACGGAGTTAGGTCGAGTGGTGTATGACTCCAGGAAATTCGTGGAGTTATTCCCCACACTGGTGTAGCCGCGGCCATTGGAGGCGGTTACCGGATAGCTGACGTACGTTCTGCTCTGGGCTAGCGCGAGCGCCGCCGACTGTTTACTCTTCGTAATCGACAGGATGGCGCGACCCGTGGCGTCCCAAAAGAATGTGTCAGGGGTCATCTGGACGATGGCGGTAGGTTCGCCGTAATCGCTGTTTGCGCCGTTGAAGAGTATGCGGAGTGTGGGGGCCGAGGCGCTTGTGGCAATTGCCGCGAGGCCGCAGATAATCGCTGCTGCAGCAGCCGCTCGAAATGCTGTTTTCATGGTTTCTCCTGTAGGAAATCTCTTCCCGACGGTCCGCGTGCTGTTGCCGCTACTGTTGGCTGGGGAACCCGTACACGATGACTCCGGAGGTGAATGTTGGGAACGAGTCACTAGAAGCGTCCGTGGGGCAGTTCACCGCGCCAGCCGTTGTACCGGGCCGGAAGGATGGCGTCCGTCCCGAGAAAGACCTTCCCGTGCGCCACGGTGGGAAGGGTGAAGGAGTTGGCGCAGAAGTACTGGCAGTTACTGCAAACAGCGGGGGCGCTGTTCCAGAGCATCACAAGACCGGGAGGGGGCGTAACACTCGTGGGCTGCGGCATGTAGTTGCCTCCTTCTGGCAAGAAACGCAACGTGATTCTGGCACAGTTAGTAAGCGAAGTCAAGAAGATTCTATGTTGGACTACCGTTAATTTATGATGACAGCGGAAGGACATAACTAGCAGTTACTTCGCAGCGAGCGGCTACAGTCGTCTAACTCGCGCGGAACAACGCCGCATCTCCTCTTCTACCTGCTGCGCTGAGATCAGCTTGCGCGCCGATTCGCCGCGGTATTCGGACACTCTAGGCAGATGCTCGAACAGGCCGCGGCTGGAATAAATCAAGTAAGGCGTGGTGCCGAACATCGCCAGCAGCACAGCGGCCAAAAAAGAGGTAACCATTGCGCTCGACCCCCAGACGGCCAGATGCCTGCGTGTAGCGGTAGCCGCTTCTTCGGCCTCGTTGTTCTGCACCAGCAGGCGGGCGACGGCGCCGGAAATGGCGCCCTGTTGCGTTTCGAGAGCACTGCGGATCATATCGCGCGCGGCGCGTTCCTGCCCTTGCGCGGCCAGGTCGAACATACGGCCGGCCGACGTCCAGAACTGCGCCAGTAGTCCGGCGAGATAGCGCTGCCGGTCGGGGTCGCGTGTAGCGGGGGCGAATTGCGCTTCCAGGTTGAGCGCGATATCCAGGTCGTCGCGCCGGCTGTCGAACGGTTTCTTGTACGCCGCCAGCGGATAAGGCTCGTCGTTATAGAGCATGTCGCGCATGGCCATGCCCAGTTGGTTCAGATCGTTCTGGATACGCAGCAGTTGCAGCGAATCCTTACGGTTGCGATCCACCGTGCGCGTTTGCAGGTCTTCGAGGCGGCGGATCTGGCCGAGCGCGTAAAACGAAAATACGCCCACCGCCGCCAAGGTGACGGCGAGCCCCGCCAGCAGACGGCCGGTGGGTGATTCGACAGACTTCTTCATCTCGCCAAGTCAAGCATAGCAAGCACTCGCGCGCGCAGGGGATGGGATGCGCTGGAATCGGCCGCGACCGTGTTAGGCAGAACGTGTTAGGCCAGAATAAGTTGGGCTTTGCCCTGGGCGAGCGCGTGCACAAGCTTTTCGAGTGGCGCTGTGTACAGTGTTTCGGAAGCAAGCGAGCGATTCGGCAACTGAACAGCATGGGGATTACGCCCTTGGCCGCTCGCCGAAAAGCCAACCGCCCGCCGGGTGCCTCCCAGCTATGATAAGCACTTGGGTCCTCCACCTGCCGAGCACTCCCGCACCGATCCCGACCGCTGCCCGCCGTCCTGGCAGGCACGCCTCTGGGATGCGCGCCGCAAAATCCCCCGCTGGGTGCCGCAGGTCCTGGGCTACGCGCTCTCCGCAGGCTGCCTGGTCTGGGTGTTCCGCACCTATAGCATGGCCGATCTGCGCCAACTCGGCACGCTCGAGTGGAAATGGGTAGCACTCGGAGTAGCCTTCGACCTCTCCGTGTACCTCTGCCACGCCTGGCGCTGGATCCTGCTCTACCGCCCCGTGGATCGTTTGCCCTACTGGGGTACAGTGCAGGCCATCTACATCGGCCTGTTCGCGAACGAGGTGCTGCCCTTGCGCGTGGGCGAACTGATCCGCTGCTACCTGGTCGCACACTGGAACGATCAACTCATTTCCGTGGTCTTCGCATCGGCTGCCATCGAGCGCCTGATCGATGGCTTTTGGATGGTACTCTCGTTTGTCGTCGTAGCGCAGCATCTGCGGGGCATCCCCGCGTGGTTGAACGACACGGTCACCATCCTGGAAGGGCTGGTTGTCGCTGGCGCAGTGATGCTGGTTTATATCACCCTCCACAAAAGCAAGGCGCATGCCATGGTGAAAGAGAGCCGTTGGGCCGCTGCCTTGCGCCACGTGGTAGAGGGCTTGCACACCATGGGCAACGCGCGCACGTTGGCCCGCGTGACTACGGCCAGCTTTCTATATCTTGCTTTGCAGGTGTTGTCTTACTGGGCGCTGATGAGAGCCTTCCAGTTGGATCTCTCCCTCTGGGATGCGACGGCCGTGCTGGCGATTGTACGGCTGGGCACCGTCGTCCCCAACGCCCCCGGCAATATCGGCCTCATCAACGCGGCCTGCGTGATCGCTTTGTACGACGTCTTTGGAGTCGAACGCAACGACGCGCGGGACTTTTCCATTGTGCTGTTCCTGGCCCTGACGGTGCCACTGCTCGTCGTAGGCGCCATCGCCACCGCGCTCACCGGACTGAACCTCGGCGAGATCCACCACCACGCGCGCCAACGCCTGCACGCCACGGAGACGAAGCCGCCGGCCGATCTGGTGTGAGGGGGGAAAAAGAAGTCAGGAGACAGAAGACAGGAGACTCCTGACTTCTGACTCCTGTCTCCTTTGCCCCGCTTTGTCATATAATCCGGATAAGGAGATCCCATCCACCATGTCCGAATCCACCTCCGGCCTCTCCCGGAGGAAGCTCATTGAAAAGACCGGCGCTGCTATTGCCGCCGGCTTCACCATCGTGCGCCCCGAATCCGTACGCGGCTCGCAGGCGAATTCAAAAATCGCCGTCGGCCTCATCGGCGTCGGCGGACGCGGCCAATACGATGCCTCCATCTTCAATGCCGATCCGCGCGCGCGTGTGACCGCACTCTGCGATTTGTTCGACGACCGAATTGAAATCGGCACGCAGAAAATCAGAATCGAAAAGCCCGCCGTCTACAAGGATTATGAAAAGCTGCTGGCGGCCGCCGATCTCGACGCCGTCATCATCGCCACGCCGCCCTTCGAGCACCCCCGCATGCTGGCGGCGGCCATCGAGGCGCGCAAGCACGTCTATTGCGAAAAACCCATGGGCGTCGATCTCGCAGGCGTTAAAACCATCATCGCCGCCGCCCGCAAAGCCGATCCCAAGAAAAATGTGTCCGTCGGATTCCAGCAGCGCTACGGTCCGGTTTACCTGGAAGCCTACAAGCGCCTGCGCGCCGGCCAGATCGGCGACCTGGTGAACGCGCGCGGCTTCTGGATCGGCAGCGATCCCTTTCACCGCGTGGCCTACGACGATCCTAAAATCGAACATCTACGCAACTGGTTCTGCTACCGCGATTACTCGGGTGACTTCATCGTCGAGCAGGATTGCCACAATTTCGACGTGCTGCACTGGTTCCTGGACGCGCGCCCCATCCGCGCCGTCGGCATGGCCGGCACAAAAGTTCGCACGTCGATGGAGATCCTCGATCATCTTTCGCTCTCGTTCGAGTTTCCCAACGGCATCCACGTGAATTACGAAGCCAACCAGATCAGCCCGCCTGGATTCGCGCGCGTGGGCGAGGAATTCACCGGCACCAAGGGCGTGATCGAGACGTCGCGCGCCCGCATGGTGCACCATAAAGGTCCCAAGGACGCCGAGACGATGCAGTCGCCGCGCGACATCACCAACGATGCCGTGGAGGCTTTCCTCACCCGCATTCAGAACGGCGAGGTGGAGAACGTGGCCGAGCGTTCCGCCATCAGTACGCTATTCGCCATTCTGGGCCGCACGGCGCTGTATCAAAAGCGCGAGGCAGTGTGGAAAGATGAGTTCGGGGATGTCTAGCGTGTTCCGGCTGATCGTCTTGCTGCTGTTGCCGGCCGCTGCGCTGCTGGCACAGCAGGCGACCTTGCACGTGATCGCGTTCGGCGCCCACCCTGACGATTGCGACATCCGCGCCGCGGGAACCGCCGCCAAGTTCCGCGCGCTGGGCGCCGCGGTGAAATTTGTTTCCGTCACCAATGGGGACGCCGGCCATCAATCCATGGGAGGGGGCCCGTTGGCCAACCGCCGCCGCGCGGAAGCCGAGGAGTCCGGACGCCGCCTGGGCATCACTTACGAGGTATTGGATAACCACGACGGCGAGTTGCTGCCCACGCTTGCCGTGCGCCAGCAGATCATCCGGCGTATACGGCAGTGGAACGCCGATATCGTACTCGCTCCGCGGCCCAACGATTATCATCCGGACCACCGCTACACGGGCGTGCTGGTGCAGGATGCTGCTTACATGGTAGTGGTGCCCAACGTCTGCCCCGACACGCCGCCTCTGCGCAAGAATCCGGTGTTCCTCTATTACGAAGACAACTTCCAGAAGCCCGCGCCGTTCCGCCCGGATGTGGCCATCGACATCGATGACGTTTTCGCGTTGAAGGTGGCCGCGCTCGATGCGCATGTCTCGCAGGTCTATGAATGGCTGCCGTGGGTGGACGGGAAGCTCGACACGGTGCCCAAAGATCGGCAGGAGCGCAAGCAGTGGCTGGCCGCCAGCCGCGCGGGCCAGATCACGCCGCCCGTGCGCCGGGCGCTGGAGAAATGGTACGGCCCGGAACGCGCCGCCCGGGTCCAGCACGCTGAAGCTTTCGAGGTCTGCGAATACGGACGCCAGCCCAGCGAGGCTGACCTGCGCCAGCTCTTCCCCATGCTCGGCCGCTGAAGTACGTGACCACAAGTTAAAGGACTTTTCTTAGTCTATAATAGGATATTAGTATGCCTAACACTTCTTCAACGCGAACGGCCACGATCGGCGTCCCGGTGTTAGACGAGGAACATCAGAGACTGTTTCGATCGTGCGGCGAGCTGCAGCGGGCCGCGGCGGCGGGCGCGCCTTTGCGTGAGTTGCAATCCATTGTGAACGCCCTGATGGGCCATATTACCGCACACTTCTCGCATGAAGAGCGCCAGATGCGCAAGGCCGGATATTCGCTCTACGCCTGGCACCGGCGTCAGCATCAAGCCGCCCGACACACGGCGACTCTGCTGGCACAGCGCATCGATTCCGGAGATCGGCAAGCCGCACGCGAGCTGGGGCGATTTCTGGCCAAGTGGCTGAATGAACACATCCCCCTGGCCGATCGCCTGTTAGCGGGTTACCTCCGCAGCCACCAGCGCGAGCTGGCCGCGCGCGCCTGATACGCACCACGCTAAAATCGTCACTGCGACCGCATAGTATGATCACGCGCTGCGCATGGGCCAAGAACGAGTTTTCGATCCCCTACCACGATACGGAGTGGGGTGTGCCGGTACACGACGACCATCTGCTTTTCGAGTTTCTGGTGCTCGAAGGCGCGCAAGCCGGGTTGAGCTGGGATACCATCTTGCGCAAGCGGACGCGCTATCGCGAAGTGTTCGATAATTTCGATCCGGCCATAGTGGCGCGCTACGGTAAGCGCAAGGTGAACGCGCTGTTGCGCGACGCGGGCATCGTGCGCAACCGCTTAAAGATCGCCGCCGCCATTGGCAATGCACAGGCGTTTCTCGAGGTGGCGGAGGAGTTCGGCAGTTTCGATGCCTACATCTGGCGGTTCACCGGCGGCTTTCCGCGCGTGAACGCCTGGCGCGCGCTTAGAGACCTGCCGGCGCGTACGGCGGAATCCGACGCCATGAGCAAAGATCTCCAGCGCCGCGGTTTCCGTTTCGTGGGTTCGACCATCTGCTACGCGTTCATGCAGGCCGTGGGGATGGTTAACGACCACGCCGTGGATTGCTTCCGCTATGCGGAACTGGCGCGCTCGCCTCAGTAGCCGGCACTGGCGCGCACCACCGCCAGCGGCTTCGACAGATCCGCGAGCAGTTCGGGGCCAACCATGGAGAGGGGTGTCGATCCGTAGCACAGAAGCCGGTTATGAAAGTCGAGCAGCGACGCGCCGGCGCCGGCCTTCGCCCGATACTCCGCCAGCAAGGCCTCGATCTCCGCGCGGCCGGCCGTATATGCAATGACGTAACCTGGTCCCAGGGCGATCCCGGCTATGGCAGCTTTGGCCTGCTCTGATGAGAAGCCGGTCTGGTGCGCGAAGAATTGAATCGCCTGCTCGACGCTCCAGGCGCCGCTGGCCAGCTCCGGATCGACTATAGCGCGGGCGCCGCGCACGCGTTCCCATTGCGCCGTGTAGTAGCGCCCGTCGAGATCGTCGCCGTACAGACCGAGTTGCACGAACAGTTCTTCGCCGTAGAACGCCCAGCCTTCCATGAATTCGCCGCTGCCTTGAATTTTGCGCACGAAGTCCGGGTGGCGCCGGGCGATCGACAACTGCAGAAAGTGGCCCGGCATGGCTTCGTGAGCCGCCGTCGAAAGGATGCGGTCGCGGTCGAAGTCCTGATTGGCATCCAGATTCTTGGCTGCCTCGGCCAGCGATGTTGGCGGTGTTATGAAATAGAAGCCGGTGCTGCTTTTACTGAACAACAGCGGCGAAAACATGGAAGCGCCCGGCGATACCGGCTGCAAAAACTTCGGCGTCTCTACAATGGCGATCTCGCCCAGCCACGCCGGCACATCCACCACGTGATGCTGCGCCACGAACTCCCGCAGCTGCGCAATTCGTGCGCGATAGTAATCGATGAGCGCCGCGCCCCCGGGGGCCAGGCCGCCGCCACTCTCCGGCCCGATGGGCGTGCCACGTTCCGCGGCGAGTTGCTCCATCCAGCTCTGTACGGCCCAGCCGTGCGCCAGCTCGTCGCGCGCCATGCGCTCGATATCCGCGGAGTCGAACGGCAGCAATTGCTCGTCGCGCAGCATCGCGTCGTAAGCGGCGCGTCCGATCACATAGTTCTCGGGCCACGCGGGCGCATGCGCGTCAATGTACTTCTTGGTCTCCGCGATCGCCGTCAGGGCGGCGTCGCGCGCCGTGCTGAACGCCGCGAAGCGATCGGCGGGCAATTGCGCCTTTGCGGCGTCCGTCAACGGGCCGCCCAATAAGCTCGGCGCCCCGGCAAGCTGTTCGGAGCCAGTGACTCCGTACAGGTGACCCGGGTGGGTAACCAGCGCGTTTCCCGCCGCGATGTACGCGGGCGCGCCGGCCAGCCGCTTAATGATCTTCTCCCACGCGGCAGCCACGTCGGTCTGGGTGGCGCCCGCCGTGCCGGCAATCGGCAGATGCAGAAACTGCACGTAGATCGCGCCCACGATTGCCAATGACGGCCCGGATGGATCCTTCTCAAAGTTCTTGTAGACCAGGTACTGCCGCTCGTAGCCGACGAGCTGCGCACGGAGCAGTTTCGCGTCGTCCACATCCACCAGCGACGCGCCATCGAGTGGTATGGACGCAAGCTCGCTTTCCCAGCCGCGTATTGTCGCCAGATCGCGACGATTTTCGGCTTCAGAAGGAGTGTCCAGCTCGCCATCATAGTCGCTAAGGCCGAGTGCTGTCGCGGTCAGCGGGTGTTGTTTTGCCCAGCCGAATATCATCGACTGTGCCAGAGTCTGGAGCCGCTCAGTCGGCGTCGGCGCTGCGGGTGCGGCGGGAAGAATGCCCGCAGCGAGAAATACCGCCACGAAGGTACTAAATCGCATAGTTATACACTACTCCACAACCCGGAACTCAGTCCACGAACTGACGCTCCGCGGAGCCTTCCCGCCGTGATCGGTGGCAGTTGCCAGCAGGTAGTATTGGCCGGGCTGCAGAGAATTGCTTAAGCGCAGTTCCCCCCCAACCGCGCGTCCGTCTTGCCCACGCGATGGCGCAACCGAAACCGGAGAGTTCAGTATCGGAGTGCGGTCCCGATAAAGCTGAACCTGCGTGTCGATCCTGCCGGGAGGCAGGGCGCCGCGGCTGTCTTTCTCCGTCTCGATGCGGAAGGCAAAAGCTACGCGGTCGCCGGCGCGGAACTCCCGCAGTGCGGACGAAACGCTATTGAAACGGGTCTCGCGCGCGGCGGAGGCGTCATCGATCAGCGGCGTGGTGAGGGCCAGATGCTGTTTTTTCAGATCCGGAATATTGATATATTGCCCGGCGGATCCAGTGGCGCGCGAGGTGCTGTCCATAATGCAGGCGCGCACCTGATAAGGCCCGGCCTCTTTCACCGGAACGTCCAGCGTGAATAGCAGCCCGGTCTTCAATATTCCCTGCAACTTTTCGTCGCTGGCATCGATGGCGATGTGGCGGCTGATCTCCGCCAGCGGACCGAGGCCGTTGCCGGTCGCCAGGATCACCAGATCCAGGTATGCATAGTGACTGCCGTATAAATCCGTGCGGAAATCAATATCTCTCGGATCGATGTACAACAGGTTGTGTACGATGTTCTCGCCTTTCAACGTGCGCCGGTAAAGAGCGGTCATACGCACGCGCAGTTCCGACTTATTGAAAAGCGATTGCACCGCCGCCAGCATCTGATCCTGGCGTGTGCGGTACTTGGGCCGCGCCGCCTCGTCCGTCTCGCCGAAGAATCCGGAACGCGAGTGCGCCCGCAGGCCGCGGCCGCTTACCGTCACTTTGATGCCATGGTAATCCGGCTGGGACGCCGGTCCTTCGCCGGTGCTGATGTTATCCGGCGCCTTGAATCCGATCAGATAGTAGCCCTTTTGCTCCTCCTCGATTTGCTGCATGGCGTCGCTCAGACCGTTACTGTTCAGGGTGGCGAAACCGCCTGTATCCTCGGCCAGCCGCAGCAGTCCTTCCTGAGATAGCGGCAGCGAGCCGGCCACTTCGGGTTCCAGGTAGGCGAGACCACGCGCGTCCACGGTGTAGACCACGGCGCCCGACCGATTCGCTTTGTCAATGAGACGGCGGAATCGGATGAGTAATCTATCGTCGGTCGGTATTTGGAGCGATGGAAGGTTCATTCCCGGAAGGTAGATGCCGTCCGAGAAGAAGACCACCGCCTTGCGCCCGCCCACCGGTTGTAACTCATCCATGAGTTGGCCTAACGTGTCGATCGCACCTATTGTCGTGCTCACCCGGTCGAAAGCGGTTGTATCCGCATCGGTTCTGCCCTGCTGCAGGGCCGCAGCACTGTGGCCGGGTGGACCGGTGGTTCCCGTGGTCAGCAGGGACGTGAGCCGATGCATGTCCGGTCCGGTGGACGCAAACGGGTCGATGGTGCCCAGCCCGATCGGATTCCAGCGCAGATTCTCGACCGCCGCCCGCAGCACCCGCTTATCCGACGTGAACTGCTGGAACACACTGTTATTTCGTCCCGTTTCCCAAAGCGCCACCAGGTCGCCAGGCTGCATCTCCTCGTCGACGAACTTCAGCAGAGTCCGGCGCACGTAATATATGCTCTCGAACGAGAGGCTCAGATCGTCCACCACCAGCACCATGCTGCGGCGCACATCTGCAGCCTTGAGAACGTCCGCCGGATTGGTGGAGGTCAGCGGCCTGCGCAGCGCCTCCGGCGTGAGGCTGGACCGGTTCACATCCGGCGCGTCCAGGCGCACGTAGGAAAAGTTTGTAATCGGTTGCGGCTTTCCGTCCACCGATACCTGGAAATCGCCGGCATTCAGATTAGTGACCTGATGTCCCTTAGCGTCGGTGACCACGCTGTCAATTTGGACGATTGTCGTGCTTACGCTAAAAACCGTGGGAGGTGGCGGGGCGGCCTCCTGAGCCGGCAGCAGAGACCGGCAAACCAGCGGCACGATCAGCCATCGAGGCAATTGTCCCTCTTTTCTGATGCTCATCTTACCGGATGCTCATCCAAGTTTAGCTGTTTTGTTGCCGGAATCCCCGCTGCCCAAGCTTTGGGAGTAACCCCGAAGGTGCGGCGGAACATCTCCACGAATGCGCTGGGCTGCCGGTAGCCGGTGGCAAAAGCCGCTTGTTTCACGAGGCTGCCAGCGGCCAGCAGTTCCACCGCTTTCATCAGTCGCGCCTGCCGCCGCCAAGTCGCGAAATCGGCACCGACTTCGCTGTGAAATACCCGCTCGATGGTGCGTACGCTGATGCCCGCCTGGGAGCACAGCTCATCGAGCGAGGGATTCTGCGCCTGGTTGGCGAGCACCGCTTGGGCTACGGCCAGCGCTCGCGAATCCCTGGGCATGGTGAGCAGCATGGGCGCCGATGCCGCGCCCGCCAGTTGGAAGAGAATCAGATCCCGCAGCGCGCAGTGCAGGCGATTGCGTACGCGCAACTCTCCGATGCGGACCGCTTCCACGATCAACTCGCGCAGCAGCGGCGTTACGTGCCAAACCGTGCAGGCAGCCGGCAACTCAGGCGCCAGGCCGCGCCGCAAATAGAGCGTGCGCATGGAAACCGAGCCCGGCATCCGGATGTGGTGCATGATGCGCGCGGGAATCCAAATCGCGAACTGTGGAGGGATCAGCCAGAGGCCCTGGCCCACGGAAACCTCCATCACGCCGCGCGTGGCGTAGATCACCTGGTCCGCGCCGTGGGCATGCTCCGGCACGTGGAAGTCCGGCGGATAGTCATAGGCCAGCGTGGAGATGGATGTGCCGCGCCGAGGATCGTAGCAGTCCGTGAAGCCGTGTCGCATGAGAGATATATTATGACGTACGGCGGGCTTTACGACAGCTTCCCGGATGCCACACACTAAGTCTTGTGGCGCCCACAAGGAGGGATACATGCTGGGTAAAGAGAAGATCGTAGCTTTTTTGGCGGTGCGCGACCGCGACGCCGCCAGGACGTTCTATCGGGACACACTGGGCTTGCAACTGCTCGGCGACGATCAGTTTGCGATGATATTCGATGCCAACGGGACGACGCTGCGCATCTCACCCGTCAAGGATTGGACGCCGCCTCAGTTCACCGTTTTGGGCTGGGAAGTAACCGACATCGTGGCAGCCGTTAAGACGCTACGGGAAGCCGGCGTCGAGTTCCAACGCTATCCATGGATGAACCAACAGGACGAAATGGCCATCTGGACTTCGCCCACTGGTCCCGGCATTTCCCCCGTGCATGCCGGCGCCCGCGTGGCCTGGTTCAAAGATCCGGACGGGAATGTGTTGAGCGTCGCCCAAATGCCATGAACTACAACTTCGCCATGTTCACCAGCGCCCGCCGGCTGGCCCACTCCGCACCCACTTCGGTGACGACGATACGGTCCCGGTCATCCATCAACTGACGGAAAATCTCCTTCAGCTCGCCTGCCGAGTAGGTGCTGCGCAGCGCCCATTGATTGTCGAGCACCTGCTTGGCATCGAGGGTGCGAAAGCGCTCCTTCAATGACCGGTAATCGCCGGACTGGAACAAATTACACGTCACGAGGTAAAGCTTCAGGGCCATCGAAAGCATTGTACTCCAAAAGCGAAGCAAAGGCGAACATATTCTGGCCGGGAACCACCATTTGCGGTGCAGATCGGCCATGCGGCCGGGCCGCACGCTTTAGTTTTCAGCGCGTCTCCAAACTGGCAGATCGTTTGCAAGAAATACAGACGTAGCCGCCAACGAAGCGGCTTAACTGTGGAGGAGATATGAAAAGCAAATTTTTTGCAGTCTTATTACTGGCGGGAAGCTCGCTATTCGCCGCGCCCGGGGTATCTGTCGGCATTGGCGTAGGCGTCCCAGCTTACGCGCCACCCCCTCCAGTGACCGCCTACGTGCCGGCATCACCCGGCCCCGGATATGCCTGGGTGGGTGGTTATTGGTATCCGCATGCGGGCCGGTGGGCGTGGCGCGGCGGGTATTGGGCACATCGCCCTTACGCGCGCGCGGCTTGGGTAGGACCGCGGTATTACGGCCATCGTTGGTACCGCGGCTACTGGCGCCGGTAACCAGAGTCTGATGTAGCGGGTGGGGCAGGCTTTTGCCGAAAGCGAAGCCTGCCTTATTTGACTCCGCGGCAACGAGCCACGGCGTCCTTCCACCCGGTGAAAAGCGCGTCGCGGTGGTCAGAGTGCATGGCCGGCTCAAACCGTCGCTCAGCGCGCCAGAAGCTCTCCACCTCCGCCAGATCTTTCCAAAAACCCGTGGCCAGGCCCGCTAGGTATGCTGCACCGAGAGCGGTGGTCTCGATATCGGCCGGTCTTACAATCGGACAATCGAGGATGTCTGCCTGGAACTGCAGTAAGAAATTATTCTGTGCCGCGCCGCCGTCTACCCGTAGTTCTACGATCTTTGCGCCCGCGTCGGCTTGCATGGCATCCACCAGATCGCGGGTCTGATACGCGATGCTTTCGAGCGTGGCACGCACCAGGTGGGCGCGGCTGCTCGAGCGCGTCAGGCCGCAGAGCATGCCCCGCGCGGTGGAGTCCCAGTAAGGTGCGCCCAGACCTACGAATGCCGGGACCAGGTATACGCCGCCGGTATCCGACACCGAGCCGGCCAGCGGTTCCGATTCGCTCGCGCTCTGGATGAATCCCACCTGGTCGCGCAGCCACTGCACGGCCGCTCCGGCCACGAATACGCTGCCTTCGATGGCGAATTGCGGTTGCGCTCCCGTGGAAGCCGCGCGAGTCCCCAGCAAGCGATTGCGTGAAACGGGCAAATGTTCGCCGGTGTGCATCAACGCGAAACATCCCGTGCCGTATGTGTTTTTGGATAGCCCCGCGCGGAAGCAGGCCTGGCCCGCGAGCGCGGCTTGTTGATCGCCCGCGATCCCGGCGATGGGGATCTCTCCGCCGAAGTGCTCGGCCGAGATCACTCCCACCAGGCCGCTCGAAGGCGCGATGCGCGGCAGCATGGCGCGGGGCACGTCGAAGATGCGTAGCAGTTCGTCGTCCCACGCGCCGGTCTCCAGGTTCATGAGCATGGTGCGCGACGCGTTGGTGGCATCCGTGACATGCGCCGCGCCATTGGTCAGCTTCCAGATCAGCCAGGTGTCCACATTGCCGAAAAGCAGCTCGCCATCGCGCGCCTTTTCGCGCGCGCCGGGCACGTTATCGAGGATCCAGCGGATCTTGCTGCCGGAGAAATACGCATCGATCACCAGGCCGGTAGTGCGCGTGATGCCTGCCGCGGCCGGGCTCTCCGCCAGTTCCGCGCAGTAAGACGCCGTTCGGCGGCATTGCCAGACGATGGCCGGCGCTACCGGATGTCCGGTGGCGCGCTCCCAAACCACCGTGGTCTCGCGTTGATTAGTGATTCCCGCCGCCACGATTTCGGACGCGGCCACATCGGCGCGATCCAGCAAAAGGCGTGCGGCGTAGAGTTGCGCGTTCCAGATCTCGTTGGCGTCCTGCTCCACCCAGCCGGGCTGCGGATAGCTGCAATCGACCGGCGCCGACTCCATGGCCACGCGGCGTCCCTGTTCGTCATAGAGGACGGCGCGCGCGCTGGTAGTGCCTTCGTCGAGGGCGAGCACAAATGGCATGCGGCAATTATATCTTCTTGCATTCGCGCCCTATGGCGGGCCCTGTTCTTCAGCCGGTAGCACTTCCGCACCTGCACAAGGGGTGGCTTCTGTACGATAATGTTGGCTGCCATGTGCCGCAGCATCAAAGTGCTCAGGCGTCCGGGTACGCCCGTCACCAACCCGGAGATCTCCGCGGCGGCGCTGCAGTTCGTGCGGAAGGTCAGCGGATTTCATAAGCCGTCGCGCGCCAACCAGGAGGCCTTCGATTCCGCCGTACACGAGGTTGCGGCGGCCACCGAGCGCCTGCTCGACGCGCTGAGCGTCACTCGTACCGCAGGGCTACCATAGGATCGACGCGGGTGGCGCGCTCGCGCGGGAATCAGGCAGGCCCCCAGTGCGACCATGCCGAGCAACGCTCCCACAAGAACAAACGTCGCAGGATCGGACGGCTTCACTTCGAAGAGCAGACTGGTCAGCAGCCGCGACGCCTCCAGCGCTCCGGCGAGTCCCGCGGCCAGACCCGCCAGAATGGGACCGAAAGCACGCGCCATCGTCAGGCGGAGGATATTCTGACGTTGCGCACCCAACGCCAGGCGTAGTCCGATTTCCGGCGTACGCTGGGCCACCGCGTACGAAATCACCCCATAGACGCCAACTACTGCCAGAGCCAGGGCGACACCGGCAAACAGCAGCAGAACGGCCGCCTGGAAACGGCGCTCTGCAACTGAGGCGGAAACGACTTCTTCAAGCGTCTCCACACGCGTGACCGGCTGATCTTTGTCGATGGCCCATACCTGCCGCTGCACGTCGCGCACGATAGCGAGCGGCGCGCCGGCTGTGTGGATGGCGAAATCCGACACGGGCACCGGATACAGGCTGGTCTGCGCGGCCGGGAAGAAGACCTGCGGATGCACCTTCTCAGTCTGGCTCTCAAGGTGCACCTCGCCTACCACACCCACGATGGCTTCCCAGTCGCGCGCGCCCTCACGGCGGATGCGATGGCCGATGGCATCTCCATTGGGGAACAATTTTCGCGCCAGCACCTGGTTGATGATGGCCGCCGGCGGCGCTCCTTCTTTATCGGCGGGAGTAAAAGCGCGGCCTTTCAAGATGGGAATGCCGAGCGTCTCGAAATAGCGCGGGCTGACCGGCTCGAAATCCGCGTCGCGGAGGCGATAATCCGGCTCGGAGTCAGGATCCTCGGGCGTCTGGTAGACGCTGCCCCAACCGCCACGCATGGGGCCGCAGAAGGTGAAGCCGGCGGACCGCACGCCGGGCAGGCGCGTGACACGCTGTTCGATCTCCTCAAAGAAAGCCAGCCGCCGCGCGCCATCTGGATAGCGCAGCTCCGGCAGATTGATGCGCACCATAAGCACACGGTCGGGCTGAAATCCCAGATCTACGCCGGTCACCCGCACGAAGCTTTTCCATAACAGTGCACCGCCTACCAGCAGCATCAAAGCCAGCGCCACTTCGGCGGCCATCAGCGCGTTGCGCCAGCGCAGCACCGCGAAACTGCCGGTGGCGCGCTCGCCGGATTTGAGCGCTTCATTCGGCCGGATGCCGGACGCCTGCCAGGCGGGAATCGTCCCGAACAGAAAGACGGTGATGCGTGGCCAGGATCCCGGTGAAGCCCAGCACGCGCCAACTGAGCGCGGCGGTATCCAGACGCGGAATGTTCTTAGGCGCGAGCGCTACCAGTAAGTCGCGCGTCCATACGCCTAGCAGTAACCCCAGCACACAACCGACGACCGCCAGTACGGCGCTTTCCACCAGCAGTTCGCGCACGATGCGTCCGCGGCTCGCGCCCATAGCCAACCGGATGGCGATTTCACGGCCGCGTCCGGCCGAGCGCGCCAGCAGCAGATTGGCCACGTTGGCGCACGCGATCAAAAGCACCAGGCCGACCGCGCCCAGCAGTACCAACATGGCCGCACGCACACGCCGCACCATGTCCGCGCCCAGCGGCGCAACGCCCAGCGCGATCTTGCCGTTCGTGCCCGGATAGGCTTTGGCCAGGCGCGCGCCGATGGTTTCGATCTCGCTCTGGGCCTGCGCCGGCGACACGCCGGGTTTCAGCCGCGCGATGGCGTGATCGTAATGCTCACCGCGATTGTGCAGAATGTTGGGCGGCCAGCAATCGGGCACCACGAACATCATCGGCTGGCGTTCGGAAATCTCTTCGGGAGATTGGAAGCCGCCCGGCAGCACGCCGATTATTTGATAGGCCTCGCCATCGAGCGTGATGGAGCGGCCGATCACCGTGCGGTCGCCGCCCAGGCGCTGCTGCCACAGGTCATGGCTGATGATCACGACGTGCCGGGCGCCGTAACGGTCCTCCTCCGGCAGGAAGGTGCGGCCCATGGCCGGCTGCACGCCCAGGATGTCCAGAAAGTTGTACCCCGCCCGAATGCCGAAGATGCGTTCGGGCGCGCCCGCGCCGGTCAGGTTCATGCCCGGCGTGCCCACGTGCGCAATGCCGGTGAAAACGTGATTCTGGTTATAATCCGCCATATTGGCGGGCGCTACGCCGCCGTGTTCATCGGGATCGTTCACCCGGTGCTCGTAGAACGCCACCAGCCGTTCGGGATGCGGATACGGCAGCGGCCGCAGCAGCACGGCATCGATTACGCTGAAGATGGCGCTGTTCACCCCGATTCCCAGGGCAAGAGTGATGATGGCCACCAGGGTAAATCCCGGTGTGCGCGCCAGAAGCCGTACGGCGTAGCGTAGCTGCTGCATTTTCGATCTCCTATTGTGTTACTTTCGCGCTCACCACCAGGATAAGCGACCCGCCGCTGCCAATATTCGACTTGCCGACGACCACGCGCTGCCCTTCGCGCACGGTGATCTCGGTGTGGATTCCGGCATTATGATCGCCCCCCTCCACGCTCAGGTTGAGGTTGTCCAGGCGGATTAGACGTCCGTTGGGGTCATCGGTTACGGCAGATGGCTGAACCTGGAAGGTGTAGCTCATGGTCCGGGTGTCCCCGCCAGACGCGATGGTTCCCCGATCGTTCGCCATATTACCAGGTTGTGTGCGCAGCAGGATCGAATCGAGCAATCGGAAGCTTTTGTACGAAAAAATCTTCTTCAGTTCGCCAGCCACCGGCTGTAGTTCTGCAGGCAGTTCGCCGCCCCCAGACGCTTGTTCCGAGGCCACCACCAGATAGACGATCAACTCGATGTCCTTGGCTGCCGCGGCGGGCACATCCAGCCGTTTGATGGCTTCCTCGACGGAAGTCATCCCATCCGCCGGCGCGGTGACCGCGATGACGTGCATGTCCCGATCGGCATTGATGCTGTAGCCGAAGACGCGCAGCACGTCGGCAACGTGGCGGGCATCGGCGTATTTCAATTCGAAGACTCGCCGCAGATGGGGCGCTTCGGGCGCCGACGCCGGCGGGGGCACCACGGCCGCAGTCTGAGCCGCCAGCACACCCACCACGGCCAGGCCGAATAAGATTCGTTTCAATGTTTTCATGTTTAGTCTCCTTGAGGTTTTTGATCTACCAGCCAATAAATGACTATGTTCGGATTGTCGGTTACGAATTGCACCAGCAGGGGCGGCCCGGGTGGCTCGGCCGGCACGCGGCGGCGATGGCGAACTACGCGGTGGCGGACCGGAACAATGGGCGCGACTTGCGCCGGCATAGCACGCGGCGCTTCGATGCGCGCCACCGCCGCCACGTGCGCGGGCTTCTCCTGGTGCCTCAGCCACACCAGCACCACTGCCAAGACGAGAGCCGCCGCTAGAGCTAAGAGCGGGACTAAAGTCCCGCGCCGGCTAAAGCCCGCCCTCCTCACCTCATCCAGTACCCGGCTGCGGACTTGCGCGACCATGGCATCGGCGATTGGATCGTCTCGCAGTTCGCTTAGCAGAACCTGGCTGGCGCGCAGGTCTTCGGCCAGCGCGCGGCAATCCGGGCACCCCGCCAGATGCGCTTCGAGACGCGCCATCCGCCCGGCCGGCAAGTCGCCTCCGGCATACAACGCGATATCGGTTTCGAATTTCGTACAGCTCATAATCACTTCCTCATCAGGCGGCTGGTGAAATCGCGCAGCTTCAGGCGCGCCGTCGAGATCTGCGAACGCACCGTATTCTCCGATGAACCCAAGATCCCGGCCACTTCCCGCGTGGATAGTCCTTCTACATCGCGCAGCACCAGCGCGGCGCGTTCTTTGCCGCCCAGGCGGCTCAGCCCGCGGCGGACGATTTCCCGCTGCTGGGCGCGTTCGGCGTCGTGATACGCACCCGGCTGCGGCGCGGCGGGCTCCGGCAATTCCTCCAGCGCTATCGAGCGGCGCCGCGTGCGCGCGATATCGCGGCAGACATTAACGGTCACGCGATAGAGCCACGCATCGTAGCCGCGCGTCTCGTCCAGATCGCCAAAGTGTTTATAAAGCCGCAGGAAAACATCCTGGGCGGCATCCTGGGCGTCCTGCGGATTATTCAGCAAACTCAGCGCCACCCGCAATACGCGGCGCTCCGATTGCGCCATGATGCGCTCGAAGGCCGCCAGGCCGCCGGTGCTCTCCCGCCGCCAAGCGGTCATGCGCAGCGCAATTCCTTCCAGCTCCATTTCTATTAGTTATTACCGTGCGGCGCAGCGAAACGTTGAGCCTATTTTGCAAAAGCGCCGGTCAAACGGTCGAGCGCCGCGGCCAGCGTCCCTTCGCCGCGCAGATAGGGCATCCAGTATTGATCGAGTTGGGCACGCCCCGGCAGGCCGCGGGCCCAGAGCGGATCGGCATAGGGATGATGGCCGGGCACCGCGTGCGCGGTAGCGTAACCGGCGGTATAGAAGATCAGGGAGTGAAACAGGTCGCGGGGAATTTGCGCGTGCTGGCGTTCGGCTGCCTGCTGCAGCCGCGGAATCGTCGCGTCGTCCCATTGGTGCATGGCTTCGTGGAACACTATCTCCAGGCCTTCGCTGCCCGCTGTGCCCTCGTCGGTGCTCGACATCACGATCAGACGGCCCGCGGTTGAATATGCGCCGGCCCAGTTGGCGTAGGCGCACATCTGCACCGTCAGACCTTCGGCCGGCCAGCTCTGTTGGTAGGCTTTCGTGATCGTGTCCGAGATCGGCCGGCCGTAGCGCGCGAGCAGTGCTTCGATCTCGCCGATGCGTGCGTGATTCGAACGCGCATGGAGCTCCCACCAGACTTTGCGGTAGACCGGCGCGGCATCTTCCAACGTGGCGCGCAACTCGGCCGGTATTTTCACGTCGGTGAGCGTGGGCGCGTCCCCGCACGCCGCGAGCGCATTGGTCATGTTGACGAGGTCATGGTCGAAGACCGCATCGAGCGGCGAGATGTTTTTCTGGTACCAGGCGATCGCGCGCTGCCAAGCCTCGCGCTCGTTGGCGCTGAGCGCGGCGAAACCCTGCGTATCCGCCGGGGCATTGGCGACCGCGGCGCGATGGCTGTCAGGTGTATTGTTTTGCGCGCGCCCCAACACGTATAAGAAGTGATGCAGGTTGATCCAAAAGCCGCTGCCGAAGGTGAAGAGAGGCTGGCTGGCAGCAGACGCGGGAACGGCTGCCATAAGCAGTAGGGCGGCTTTAGCGATGCGCATACTACTTTGTGACGACCGAGAAGGAGTTTCCGTGGCAGCCGTTCACCTCCACGCTCACATCGGCCACGGCTGGAGCATCGGCGGGCAAGCGCCAATTTACCTGGTTGGTCCCACGATAAAGAATTTCGGCTTGCTTCTGGCCAACCCAGACGCGTACGGTACCCGATGGGGAACCGAGATTTGTACCGAATAGCGAGACGACGCTGCCGCGCGTGAGTGGCGGCGGGGCGAACGTGACGCCATCTATGATGGCCGCGGGGCTGATGAGCGGTGGTTGTAAGCGGCGATAGGCTTCCTCGGCGACGACGGCACTGGATGGCGTATGGAGTTGCAGGATGACGTATGCACTGATTGACGGGATCAGTGCAATTGCGGCGATGAGAGCGGGGCTTAAGCCCCGCGCGGGCTGAAGCCCGCCCTCCATGAGCAGGAGCAGCAGAATCGTAAGGAGGGTGATGGCGCGGCCCAACCAGACGCTCCAGGAAGCGCCGAATCGCAGCGTAACCGGCGCGCTGGAGGTTTCTTTCACCAACAGAAACCCGATCGGGTCTCTCCCGATGGAGCCCGCGGAGGTGCTCCAACCGGCATCGGAATCCACTTTCACCAGAATCGCCTGATTCGCTCCCGCATCGGCCTGCAGCTCGGCGCGGCCCGGCGAGAGCCAACGAATCCGGGCCGGGCGCACGCCGCGTGCCCATGCCAGGTAAGCTTCCAGAAAGCGCGCGTCGTCGGTGGCGCGCAAGGTCCCAAGCTGCTGCATCTGACCCAGATCTACGACCACGGCTTGCTGCTCGTCCGGCGGCGGGATCCGGTAAATCGTATCGCCGGCGCCGTTGTTCCAGACCGAAGGCCATGCCGCGAAGCGCTCCGGCTGCACGAGCCAGTGGAAGTGTTCCGCCGATGCGGGGCCGTGCACGACCAGGTAACGCACATCCAAAGCGCGCAGCCATAGCTCGGCGAGGTGCGCGGTGTCGGACGGCGGGCCGCAGCCCAGCGTGATCTGGCGATGCGCGGCGGACACCAGGTAGTTGGAGACTCCTTGCGCGCTGCCTCCGGCCTGCGGGACATCGGACCAGATGTTGAGCGTACCTTCCAATTCACCGGCCACCAGGACGCGCTCGGAATCCGCATGGTGCGCCAGCCAATCGGAGATCTGAAACGCGAGCGTCGCGTGCGGATCGACGCCGCGCTGCTGGACGGTCCAGGCGCCGGCCAGAAACGGCAGCGCCGGGACCGCGCTCGCGGCCAGCAGCAGCACCGCCACGGGACGGTGCCATTTCCAGGCGGCGCCCGCCAGGCACCCGATAGCCAGCACCAGTCCGACGTTGAACTCCTGAATATAGCGGTGCGGCAGCGGCAGCAGATAATTTCCCGTGGCACTGTAAGACACGACCACGGCGCCCGAAATGGCGAGCAACGCCAGGACAAACGCGGCTGCCGCCGGGATGCGCGGCCACAAGCTGACAGCTAGAACAACCGCCGCGCCCGCCACCACCACGCTGGTGATTCCGTTCCAGGGCGTGGACGGCTGGATGTGCCGCAGCACGACCCGGTCGAGCAGCTTGGTGGTGTAGATGCAGTCCGGCGAGACCCAGAAGGCGGCCAGACCGTAACCGATTCCCGACACTCCAAAGACGCGCAGCACGGCCTGGCGGTAGCCCAGCTCCCGTGCGCGGGCCACGGCAATGGCAGCCAGCACAATCAGCAGGCCGATGATGCCCGCCCAGTTCAGCAGGAAAACGGCGGCGGATAGCAGCGCGGCCAGCAGCCAGCGGTCGCGCCACGCCGCAGCTACCACCAGCAGGACCAGCGCCAGGGATAAGGTATGCGCGGACTCGTTCGATGCGATGAGCGCCACGAAATTCGCGGGCCCGTAGCGATATCTGCTGGCGAATGCGGAGAAGCCCGGCAGCAGATAATAGAGCACCGTGGGAGAGAAACTCTGTAGCGCTGCCACGGTCGCGGCCAGCCACCGCGAACGGAAGAGCTGCAGGGCGGCGATATAGAATGCCGCGGGCACGAGCGCGTAGCCGATGCCGCTCACCAGATGATAAGCGCGGCCCAGGGAGTCGACGGGAAGTAATAGAACCAGCAGGTGAAACAGCGGCGGGTAGAGATAGTGAAAGGGCGCGCCGCCATACTGCAGTGAATTCCAGGACCACGGGCGATCCCGGAACATGCGGGACATGCCGATGTAGGTGTAGTCGTTGTTCCAAGGCTGCGAGGAGAAATCGAGAGTCAGGAACGGTGCGATGACCAAGAGGTTGAGAGCGATCAGTGCGGCAATGATGCCGCAGTCGGTGGCGAAGGCGGCCTTCGGGCTCTCAGACTTCATCGCCTCAGCCGCAGGGCGATTCCGCCGCGAAACGGCGGCGTGTGGAGCGTGCGATCGCCTCCCGCGTGCCGGAAGTTCTCCGCTCGTGCGACGACGCCGGTCTCTACATCGATCCACTCGCCCGCATACTCGCCAGCGGGCAAATCGAGCGTCACCTCGGTGGGACCCGTGCCATCGAAATACATGGCGTACACGCGCCCCGGACTCGAAAGCACGCGCGCGTAAACCCCCGCCGCATGCTTCACGGCACCCGTATCCGGCGCCAGATCCTCCAGCGGAAGCTTCTGCAGAAACTCGCCGAGGACGCGCAGTTGCCTCCTCAGCGCCGGGCTGCCTCCGCCCGGACCATTCGGTTCCGTATCGCTGCCGTCCTCGCGCCCCACGCTGAACGAATAGTCCAGCCCGTTGAATAAGCTGCCGCCGGACAGCATGAAGTTCCACGCCTGCCGCCGGTAGGCCGCATCATCCTGGCCCAGAAAGCCGGTTTCGTCGTAAGAGATAGCTTTCCCCAGTCCGTAATTCAACAGGACGGCCTCCGGGTAAGCGTAATGAAAGTTGACCACACTCACGGCTGGCACCAGTTGCCGCACTGGGAACCTGAAGTTGCAATAATTCTGCGCGATCAGATGCCGGTTAGGCAGCGCACGCTCCTCGCTCGTAATCCACTCCGCTACGCGCGCCTGCCACGCCAGCGAAAGTTCGTCGGCCACGTCCACCGAGTTCGGATAAACGTCGCGCTCTGGCTGTCGCAGATACGGGTTCACCACGTCGGCCAGCACGCCGCGATCAGACCACGGTTCGTTTTGTATTTCGAAAATCACGTTGTCGAACGCGTTCGCCTCCCGCACCAGCTTACGCGTGTACCGTTCCTGGTGCGTCAGAAGCTTGCCATTTTCGAGCGTGTGCAGCTTCTTCCAGTCGATCACCTCCGAGCGGTTGATATTATTTGCCGGGTTCAGTGCGCTGATCTTCCACTGCATCTCCTGATAATGCGAGGAGAATAGCGTCACTTCGACCACGATGCCGCGCTCGGCCGCGGCCGACAAGAAACCGTGGAAGCGCGTGAAGAACTCGGGGTTCCAACGGTCCAGATCGAATCTATTGCCCCCACCCGCATAGCCCGGTGTCTCGCTGCGCGCCCATGGTGCGATGAACCTTCCCGGCGCGGGCGCCAGGGTATTCCGTTTGATCCCGAACGACTGCGCCCGCACTTCCCGGTAACTGCCCCCGAACAGCCGCGTGTAGTTCATACCGTCCGCGGCCATGGCGGCGACGTAGCGGCGAAAATCAAAATCGGCATTCATCACCGCGCCATAGTGTTCGCCGCTCGAGACCAGCGCGACAGCCTTGCCGCGATACAGAAAATAGTGGGGGTTCTTAGGATCGAGGCGGATGGGCTGCGCGAGCACTACCGACAGAACGAGAACCGGCAGAGCCAGGGCGCGAGTAGCGATGCTTGCGGTCACCAGACCGGATCTTATCACTCGTTACGCAGCACCGCAGCCGGATCGTGGCGCGCCGCCCGCCGCGCCGGTATGTACGCCGCGAGCAGTGAAACAGCCAGCAGCATCGACGATCCGAATATGTACGAAATCGGATCGATGGCGCGCACGCCAAACAAGAGTTTTGATATCAGAGCGCCCGCGGCCATCGAGACAGCCACTCCGGCGGCGATGCCCCAGACGCCCAGCCGCACGCCTTCGTCGAGCACCAACCGCGTAATCTCGATGGGCCGCGCGCCCAGTGCCATACGCACCGCCATCTCGCGCATCCGCTGTGCGGCCGCATTCGAGATCACGCCATATACGCCGATCAAAGCCAATATCACGGCAAGCAATGCAAAAGTCCCGGCCAGCGACAGCGCCGCGCGGCGCACGTTGAGCGAGGCCGCGACCACTTCATGCAGCGTGCCGGTTCCCAAAATCGGTAAGCCGCGATCGACGGACCAGATGGCTCCCTGAGCGGCGCGGACCAGGCGCATCGGATCGCCGCCCGCCGTGCGCAGCACGAAGACCGCGTTGCTGGTGGCGCCGCTCTCGGTCTGGTAGACCGGATTGTAAATCATCGGTCCCACTGGTTTGTCGAGCCCTTCAACATGAACATCGCCTACTACGCCCACTACCGTGATATGTCGTCCGCCCCACTGATACATCTGCCCGATCGGATCGCGGCCCGGCCAGTGCGCCAGGCGCATGCTCTGATTGATCACGCCCACGGCCGGCGATTGCGGCGTGTCCAGGGCATCGGAGAACGTACGGCCGCGAAGCAGCGGTATGCCCATCACGCGGAAGTAATCGCCGCTGACCAGCGCATTGTCTGCCCAATGCACATCGTCCGGGGGTGCGCCGTCCACATGAAATCCGATCTGCCGCTCATCGGCCAGCGGCACGTGAGTGGTCAGCGTGGCCACCGCGACGCCGGGCAAAGCGCGTAGCCGCGCGACGATAGCCTGTTCCGCTGTATGACGCCGATCGGCGGATGCGTAACGCTGGCGGTTGAACTCCGTACGCACGATTAATGCATTTTCCGGATCGAATCCCAGCGGCGTTTCGAGCACGCGCAAAAGACTGCGGAACAGCAGCGCCGACCCGATAAGCAGTACCACCGAGAAGGCCACCTCGGCGAACACTAGCACGCGCCCTACGCGGCGCTGGCGTTTGGATCCGGTCTGGTTGCTCGACTGCTTCAGGCTGTCGTGGATGTCCGGATGGCGCGCGGCCCAAGCGGGCGCCAACCCGCAAAACAGGCACGTGACGCCGCAAAGACCTAGGGCGAACAGCAGCACACGGTAATCGAGGTTGGCCGCGGACAAGTTGACCTGGCTGGTCCACAGTTCCCGGATGGCGCGCAGGAGGCCATATCCGACGGCACATCCGGCGGCGCCGCCGGCTATCGCCAGAATGGCCGTTTCGAGAAACACCTGGCGCATGAGGCGCATCGGGCTGGCGCCCAGCGCGCGGCGAATGGATATCTCGCGTTTGCGCATGGCCGCCCGCGCCAGCAGCAGATTCGCCACGTTGGCGCAGGCGATCAACAGGACAAACACCACCGCGCCGGCCAGCATATCGAGCACCAACGGCACGCGCTCGCCAAACTCGGGCGCCCACGGCTCCGCAGTGGCATCCATCACCATATTACCCGCGTAAATATCCCGATGGTCCTGCTGAAATTCGTTGACCACGCGCCGCACGTCATCGCGCGCCTGCGCGGGCGAGACACCGTCCCGCAGACGGCCAATGACCGCGGTATCGAAACTGCTCGCCCAATCCTGCAGTTGATCCGGTGAAAACGACAGAGGCATCCACAGTGCAGGCGGTTCGCCGGGACTTGCCGGCGTGGACGGAAATGTGAACCGCGCGGGCATCACGCCGATGATTTCGTAGGGTTGTTCATTCAGGCGGATCACGGTTCCGGCCACATGCGGATCGGCCGCGTAGTGCCGCTGCCAATACGCATAGCTCAGCACCACCACGCCCGTGCTGTGGGAGCGTTCCCGCAGGGCATTGGCGCCGGCGGACCGTTCTTCGTCCGCCGTAAAAATGCGCCCGATCAGCGGACGAACACCCAGCGTGGTGAACAGACTGGCCGCCGCCCGGCAGGCGGTTATATGCTCCGGCGCGTCGTTGTTCGTGATGTCGAAGCTGGCCGGCTGATATCCTGCAACGCCCGCGAACGCCCGCGTACGATCGCGATACGCGGCAAATTCCGGCGGCGCAGTTCCCAGGTGACGCTGGCTGAGCCGCGGCTCGCTTTGCCAGATGCGAAACAGCCGACCGGGCGCCGGGTATGGCAACGGCCTGAACAGGACCGCGTCCATGATGCTGAAGATCGCCGTGTTTGCGCCGATGCCTAGCGCCAGAGTGAGGATGGCGGTGATGGCCAAGCCGGGATGCTTGCACGTAGCGCGGAAGGCATACAGGAAATCTCGTGCCAGAACCTCGGCCGAGGTCCAGGGTGTGGCTTCGCGGATCTGCTCTTTGATGGAAGAAGGATTGCCGAACAGGCGCCTTCCGGCGTAGCGGGCTCCTTCAGGCGACAAACCGCCCGAACGCTGTTCTTCTGCTTCGGCATCCAGGTGCGCGCGGATTTCCCGATCAATCTCGGCGTCATCGCGTTTGGTCCACCAGCGCACGTCAATCCTCCTGGGGTGGGGCAGGGCTGAAGCCCTGCGCCGGCTAAAGCCCGCCCTCCACTGGGTAGACGGGCTACCCTGGCTCCCGGTTAGCAACCCGGAAAGATTCTCTGGCGATTTCCCACTCCTCCTGCGTGTGCACGATGACCACCCGCACCGCCGAATCCGGCGTAGCGATATCGGTATCCGCCGGCGATTGCACATTCCTGGCCGCATCGAGCCTCATGCCCAGAAATTCAAACGCCGCCGCCGCTTGCGCGCGCACCTGCGGCGAATTCTCGCCCACTCCCGCGGTGAACACCAGCACGTCCAGGCCGCCCAGACTGGCCAGCATGGCGCCGATCTCGGAGCGCAAACGGTGCACGTAGACCTCGAACGCCAGTGCCGCGCGCGCGTCGCCGCGGGCCATCGCCTCCATCACGGTGCGCATGTCGCCGGATGCGCCGGAGACGCCGCGCAACCCGGACTCCTTGTTCAGCACCCGGTCGAGTTGCTCCGCGCGAAACCCCAGATGCCGTACCAGGTGAATGAGAATGCCGGGGTCGACGGTGCCCGAACGGGTGCCCATCATCAGGCCTTCGAGCGGAGTGAAGCCCATGGTGGTGTCGATGCATGCCCCGTTGCGAATGGCCGCCAGCGAACAACCGTTGCCCAGATGGCAGGTGATCATGCGCAGAGATGCCAGATCTTTGCCCAGAATCGCGGCCGCCCGCCGCGACGTGTACTGGTGGCTGATGCCGTGGAAACCATAGCGCCGGATGCCCTGTGCCACCCATTCGTACGGTCCCGGATAAACATAGGCGGCCTGCGGCAGGGTGGCATGAAATGCGGTGTCGAATACGGCCACCTGCACGGCATCCGGCCCCAGGATGCGTTCCATGCACTCGATGGCTTCGAGTTCCAGGCGGTTGTGCTCGGGCGCAAAACTGGCCATCTGCGCGATGCCCTGGAGCACGTCGGGCGTGATGCGGCGGCTCTCGCGAAAAGCGCGCCCGCCGTGGACTACACGGTGTCCAGCTATGCGGATCTCATCGCGATGGGGAAGCATCTGCATCAGCGGATCGAGCGAATCGAGCGGCGCCTTCACCGGGACACTGTGCACGCTGGACTCGCTGCCCGATTTGATCTGAATCTCCGCGGTGCCAGGGTGATGCTCCCAGTCGACACGCGCCTCCCACAGCGGCTGCGGCGCGGCACTGCCTTCGTTGCCGGTTACGTCGAACAGGCTGCTCTTAAAGCTGCTGGAACCGCCATTCAATACGATGATTTTCATGGATTAGCCCTTTTGGGCAGGACTCCGGTCCTGCGGCCGACGTCGAAAATGCTACGGGCGGGTCCTGGAGGACCCGCGCAGACCTGGAGGTCTGCCCCACATCAATAAGGCCATTTCCAATCTCGTATCTCCGGCATATCATCGCCGTGCTGGGCGATGTATCTCTTATGTGCGATCAGCTTATTGCGCAAATCCTGCTTGATATGCGCCGCCACATTGCGCAGGCGGGGCACGCGGTCGATCACATCCCCGGCCAGATGGAAGCGATCCAGATCGTTCAGCACCGTCATATCAAACGGTGTAGTGGTGGTGCCTTCCTCCTTATACCCGCGCACGTGCATATTGTCGTGATTTGTACGCCTGTAGGTGAGCCGGTGAATCAGCCACGGATATCCGTGAAAGGCGAAGACCACGGGCTTGTCCGCGGTAAATAGCGAATCGAATTCGCGATCCGGTAGACCGTGCGGATGCTCGGTCGATGGCTGCAGCGTCATCAGGTCGACCACGTTCACCACGCGAATCTTCAGATCCGGCAGATTGCGCCGCAGAAAATCCACGGCGGCCAGCGTCTCCAAGGTGGGAACGTCGCCGCAGCAACCCATCACCACATCGGGCTCCACGCCGTTATCCGTGCTGGCCCATTCCCAGATCCCGATGCCGGTGGTGCAGTGTTCAATAGCCGCTTCCATATGGAGGTACTGCAGCGCGGGCTGCTTGCCGGCCACGATCACGTTCACGTAGTTCCGGCTGCGCAGGCAATGATCGGTGACTGAGAGCAGCGTGTTGGCGTCCGGCGGTAGATACACCCGCACCACATCCGCCTTCTTGTTCACCACGTTATCGATGAAGCCGGGGTCCTGATGGCTGAACCCATTGTGATCCTGCCGCCAGACGTGCGATGTGAGCAGGTAATTGAGTGACGCAATCGGCCGCCGCCAGGGGATATGACGCGTGGTCTTCAACCACTTGGCGTGCTGGTTGAACATGGAATCCACGATGTGGATGAACGCCTCATAGCACGAAAAGAAGCCATGGCGGCCGGTCAGCAGATAGCCTTCGAGCCAACCCTGGCACAGGTTCTCGCTCAGCACCTCCATCACCCGGCCGTCCGGCGCGACGTGATCGTCGTTCGGCAGAATCTCGGCGGTGGATAGGCGATTGGTCACTTCGAATAATGCGTCCAGGCGATTCGATGACGTCTCGTCCGGACCCACCACGCGGAAATTAGCGGCTGGCGTGTTGAGCTTCATCACGTCGCGCAGCATCTTGCCCATCACCCGCGTCGCTTCCGCCACTACCGTGCCAGGTTTGGGTACATCCACCGCATAGTCGCTGAAATCCGGCATCTTCAGATCGCGCAGCAGCAGTCCCCCGTTGGCATACGGATTGTCGCCCATGCGCCGCTGGCCTTTGGGCGGGAGCTCCTGCAATTCCGGAATCAAGGTCCCGTTGTCATCGAACAACTGCTCGGGCTGGTAGCTCTTCATCCACTCTTCCAGCATTTTCAAATGGGCGGGCTTGGTGGCTAAGTCGGTAAGTGGTACCTGGTGCGCGCGGAAGGTGCCTTCGATTTGTACGCCATCCACCACCTTCGGTCCGGTCCAGCCCTTGGGTGTGCGCAGTACGATCATGGGCCAGCGGGTGCGTTTGGTGAAGCCCGCGGCGCGCGCCTCGCGCTGGATCGCCTGCATCTGCGCCAGCACTTCGTCGAGCGTGGCCGCCATCAACTGGTGCATCGTATCGGGGTCGTCGCCTTCCACGAAATGCGGCTCGTGGCCGTAGCCGTGAAACAGTTCCACCAGCTCTTCGTGCGGCAACCGCGCCAACACCGTGGGCCCGGCGATCTTGTACCCGTTCAGGTGCAGGACGGGCAGCACCGCGCCGTCGCGCGCCGGGTTCAGGAATTTGTTCGAGTGCCAGCTGGCGGCCAGCGATCCCGTTTCGGCTTCGCCGTCGCCCACCACGCAGCAGGCCAGCAAATCCGGATTGTCGAATACCGCGCCGTAAGCGTGCAGCAGCGAGTAACCCAGTTCGCCGCCTTCATTAATCGAACCCGGCGTCTCCGGTGCGGCGTGACTGGGAATGCCGCCCGGAAAAGAAAACTGCTTGAACAGACGGCGCATGCCTTCCTCGTCGCGCCCGATGTTGGGGTAATACTCGCTGTATGTGCCTTCCAGGTACGTGTTGGCCACCAGACCCGGACCGCCGTGGCCCGGACCGGCGATGTAAATCATATTCAGATCGTGCCGGCGGATCAGGCGATTGCAATGCACGTAGACGAAATTCAATCCGGGTGTAGTGCCCCAATGGCCCAGCAGGCGCGCCTTGATGTGCTCGATCCGCAGAGGCTCGCGCAGCAGCGGGTTATCGAGCAGGTAAATCTGTCCCACGGACAGATAGTTCGCGGCGCGCCAGTAAGCATTTACCTTGCGGAGTTCTTCGGCAGAAAGGGGACCGGTCATGACAAGCTCCTTAGTACCAGAATCGCAGAAAACTATTTCGATTGCGTTTCACCTATGAGTACTAGGACGAGAGCAGTACCGAATTACACACGGGAAAAACCCTCATTAACCAAAGAGAGGCTGTCATGACCTATTAACCCGCGATAGATTTGAATCACCGGCGCGGGTATTTAACCCCGCCTCAGAGGAGATTGCCATGAAAGCAACCGCAAAAAATCGCGGGACCGTCCTGATCGTGGACGGTGATCCGGCGGTGCTGATACTGATTCAACGCATCCTCGTGGCTGCGGACCACCATGTACTGCTCGCTGCTGAGCGAGCGGATGCCATTCATATCGCCCGCCAAAAACATATTCGCATTGATTTGGTTTTGATGGACGAGCGCATTCCCGGAGTCTCCGGGACTGACCTGGCGGATGAAATTGCCGCCCTGCGGCCCGGTGTGCGGATTCTGTGGATGTCGGGCTTTGTGGATGACGGGTTCATCCGGATCAGATTATTCGATGGACACGCCGGGCTCATGTCCCAGAAGTTGATTCGCCACGGACTCCTGCCGGCGGTGCAACAAGCCATCGAAGGTCCGCACCCTGGCAGAAGGGCGAGGTATCTCCGCGCAAAGACACTGACGGCAGGAGCGAGGGTCTGACAGGAGTCATAAGACAGAAGTTAGTAAGGTAGAAGTCATTAGAAGGCAGGAGTCAGGAGACTTCACCTTCTGACTTCTGTCTTCTGTCTTCCTACTTCTGCCAGCACCTCTTCCGACCGGCTGAGCGGCGCCGTTCCCGGCCGTTCCGGCGGCGCCAGCCGCTCTGCCGGCCTTTCGTACCAGCGTCGTCTCTTTTCCCCGTACATCTGAGCGTCGGCGAATCGTAGCAAGGCATCTGGCGTATTTCCATCGACGGGCCCAATGGCGACACCGGTAGACGCGCACACCGAGAACCGGTGACGGTCCGAATAAATGGGCTCGTGCATGGCTTCCGCGATCTTGTCCGCGACCTGTTGGGCGTCCTCGCGGCGCGCGAGGAAGGGCAGCAGGACGATAAACTCATCGCCACCGATGCGGGCCACCATGTCTCCGCGGCGCACTGCCCGCGTCATCCGCCGGGCGGCTTCCTGCAAGACCTCGTCCCCCGCGTCGTGACCGTACGTGTCATTGATTTTCTTAAAACCGTCGAGATCTATATACAGCAGGCCCAGCAATTCCCCGCCGCGCGCCGCGCGCGCCAGCCCGGCTTCCAGAGTCTCGTATAGTTTCGTGCGATTGGGCAAGCCCGTGAGGCCGTCGTATTGCGCGCGATAGGACAACTGGTCGTGCAGCCGCCGCCGCTCCAGCGCTAACGCTGCCACGTTGCACCACAAGCCCAGCTCCGCGCCGGGCAGACCCACCGCGCTTTTCTCCATTCGCTGAAACGCGGCAATCACACCGGCCGTGGCGCCGTCCAGGATGATGGGTGCCGCGCAGAACGCCCGGAAACGCGCTTTTGGCTGGGCGTCGATGAACGCCAGCCAAGCCGGGTCGTCCGTGAAGTGTTTGGGTTCGCGGAATTCCGGCCTGCACGAAACCGAGCGCGGGTCAATCCGCTGCAGGGCTTCCAGCCAGTTGGCCGGCATGGCGGGCACCACGCAAACGCGCGCGCCGTGCGCAGCTTCCACCAGGATGGCGCAGACCGCGCCTTCACAATGCAATGCCACGGCTTCCGCAATGAGATCGATGATCAGATCCACCGGCTCGTCGCGGGCGATCTGCTCCAGAATTCGTTTGCTGTCCAGGTCCAGCGACTCCGCCTCGCAGGCCTTGCGCAGCGCGTCGCGGGTTTTTTGATGGGCGGCTTGCAATTGGACCGTCTGCGCGCGCAGCGCGAATGTCTGGGCGCGCACGCGCCGCCGCAGCAGCGCGGCCCAGGCAAGCGCGGCGACGATCAACAGCAGGGCCCCCGCCAGTGCCGGGACTACGCGTTCGGCGGTCATTATCGGCGGCCGCCCCACGATGACCACGTCTGCCCCGGAACGCAGCAGCAGCCGGAAGGCGCGCGGCAGGATCAGGTCATGGAATTGCTCCGTTTCTACGGAGCATATTCCGGTCAAACTCACGCGTGTGCCCGGTTCCAGGCCCGGCTCGCCCCCACCAGGGAGGCTCGCGTTGAAGATCGTCTCACCCGACTTGACCGCCAAAACCTGCTCGGCGGGCTGTTGCAGCCGGTCGACAAGCTTCCCCTCGATTTCGACCAGTTGACCGTCGAAGTCGCCTTTCAACGCCTCATCCGCCGCCACCCGTACCGGCACGGGCGGCGCGCCGGATTGCAATCGCCGGACGCGCGAGCCTCGCAGCACAGGGCCGAATCCATCGATTTCCGGAAAGCCCACCACATCCAACAGATCGCCCACCGCCAGTCCCGCCGCATCGTGGTCCTGGATCATCACCCCGCCGGTGGCATCCCGTATCCACGTGGACCCGTACCGGTTGGCATACGTTACCGTGCCCCGGACCCTTACGCTGTGCGCCATATCGTGTCTGGGCGAAAACTGCAGCAGACCGCCTATGGGAGTTGGAGCCGCGGCAAACAGATCCGTCGCGGCCGGCCGCACTACACGAATGCATTCTGCCCCGGGGAGGAACATCTGGATCCCCAGCATCTGACGTTTCCGGTTGAAGAGTGCGCCGCAAACACCGCGCAGCGTTACTTCCGCGTCCACCAGCGTGGCCAGCGATTCAGCGGAGGCCAGCACATGCGCCTTATAAGTATTCTTGCCCCAGGCCATGGTGAGTAAGGTGTCTCCGGCGCCCTGGGCCACGCGCTGGACAGTTCCCCCCAGCTCGAGCCAATGACAGTCTTCGCGTCCCCAATTCGCGTTGCCGAAGCTCTCGATTTTGGGCGCCGGCAGACCGGGGTGCCCCAGAACTATGACCCGAGCATTAGCCACATCCGGCGCGAAATCGGTAGTGGTCACGCCGGTCACTTCCACCCGGTCGCCTGCCCGGAGGAGTACCTTGTTTTGCTCGCTTAACTCAACAAAAATGCCATCGCTCGAATCCTGCACGAACAGGAGATGGTTGAAGGCATCGAAGTAGGTCACCACCGCGTGGAGGCAAACGGAGTAGGCTCGCTGAGCCGCGCTGGGCGATAACTGGTGCACTTCGCGCGCGGTAGTTAGCGTGGACCCCGGTGCGGGTGTGCGGCTCGCCTCTGCGATATCGGCCACAGCCACCGGCACGGCCTGATCCAAAATCGGGCGGCCGTGTTCCCACGCCAGAAATCCGACCGCGTCGAGTATGCGCATATTGGGGTCAAGTACGGCCTGCCGCAAACGGACCGGGATCTGCCCACTATCATCCGCTACGGCCAGGTCGCTATCGCGCGGCACGTAGGGTATCCCGTGCACGCGCACCCGGTGAGCCGGAAGTTGGTCTGCCCGGAACGCCAGCAGAGTGCGGATCTTGCTGATGGGCAAATCGGCGGGCGGCCGCGCGGTCAGTGTCCTACGGATCGCGCTGACATCGGCTACCCAAAGCGTGGCGCCGGCCGGCCCGGTGCTGCCGTCGAGGGATTCCGCCAGCACGCCGCTGGCGCTGACCTCCGCATCGATCCAGTCATTGGTCACCTGGGTGATCGAAGCCGGGACCTCCGCCGAAATCGCGCCTTTCGCGAGGGTGATCTCCATGGTCATCAGCCCCGGACGTTCCGAACTGACCGCGTGCACCACCCCCGGAATAGCGACCCGACCGTACTGATATATTGGATCCCGCAGGCGGGACCCGGCCACCGGGACGGCCTGTGTGAGCACGCCCGCTCCCAGAGTCGCCAGATGCGCTTCCACAACTGCGGGGGTAGGATTCCCCGAGGCGGCCACGCCGGCGGCCTCAACCCGCAAGCCGGTGGCGGGCGGTATCTGGTCCGGCGCCAAGCCAACCCGGATTCCCCCTGTCGAATCCTGAATAAAACAAAACCTGGAAAGACGGTCGGAGTAAGTTACGCTACCTTTGATCCGCACGGGTACGCGTAACCTGAGTTGCGACTCGGACAGGCGGCGCACCTGGCTGGCGTTGGTCAGAACGGTCCGGGAAAGATCCGGTGAATGGTCGCAGCCCGCCACCTCGAGTAGCGCCAGCAGAACCAGCAGCGCGAATCGCCGGCGCGTGTCGCCCAGGCCATCGCCGCTAATGACTATCCGGAACACGCAAGGCACCTATACAATTAATCGGCATATTCAGCATGATGCTATCAGATCTGTTTACTGGTTTCTTTTTAATTTCATACATCGATCGGCGTACGGTCTATACCTACAAGAGTTAACCCGTATTAGTTAACTTCTGCCGTTTTTCTGCCGATTTCCGCCTGGCACTTGCTGATGCAGTAATTTAGCGCGGTCGTGATAGGTGCTTCCACTTATCGCGCATAAGTGATTTTATGCCATTATTTCAGTATGAATATCCAAGGATAAGGTGTGTTATGTCTAAGGTCCCGTTAAGATTGGCTAAGTGATGTGTAGAGATCTTCAGTACTTGCGGGTTCGTGGCCGGACGCGCGGACCCTATTTTTCCACCACCTCGGCCGCGACGCCGCCAACATGCTCCTGAATCCAAACCATTCCGCGCCGGGGGCGGGGGTGGGAGGCACCGGCGCGGTACTCGGTGTTCCCAGCCGCCGCCTGACCGGCGGGCTCATCAAGGCGTCCCTGGTTGGGGGCGTGGCATGGTTTGCTTATCAGCTGGCCAACGTAATCCAGTTCTCCCACGGCGGTGCTGCGTATTCGCCCGTCGCCACCATCGCGTTCCTGGCACTAGCCCTCACCGTGGCCGCCTTCGTGGCCATGCGCCAGGAGGCCGATCTGGCCGAGCAAACTCAAGCCCAGTGCGCCCGCGAATTGGGGGCGGAAATGGAGAAGGCCGGCTTGGTGGGCGCCATCGACGAAGCTTCCGATGCCGTTCTGATCACGGATAGCGACGGCATCGTGGAATATGTCAATCCCGCTTACACCCGCATGACCGGCTACAGCGCCGGGGAAGTAATCGGCCGCGATCCCCGCCTGGAACCGTGGGGCCTGGGGCCGGCCACCCATCAGCGGGTGGACGAAACCGTGCGTGCCGGCAAAATCTGGCGTGGCGAAGCTGCCAACCGCCGAAAAGACGGCACCGCGTACGTCGAAGACATTACGGTCGCGCCGGTGCTCGGCGCGGGCGGCTCGATTCGCCGTTTCATCTCCATCCGCCGCGATGTCACCGAACGCCACGCGGCGAACGAAGCCAAAATGATTCTGGCGTCTATCGTGGAGTCTTCCGAAGACGCCATCCTGAGCAGCACGCCGGAAGGCATCATCCTAAGCTGGAATCGCGGCGCGGAGCGGCTGTACGGCTACCGCGCGGAAGAGGTCGTCGGCAAGCCCGTCTCCATACTCGCCCCCGCTCACCAACGGGCCAGGCTGAAATGGATCTCAGAAAGATTGCAGTGCGGCGAGAGCGTCGGCCAGATAGAAGGCGTGGCTCTGACCAAGGATGGAAAGCAGGTCAATATTTCTATTTCCGCGTGTCCCATCCGCAACGCGGAGGGGAAAATTACGGCGCGCGCCGCCATCATGCGCGATATTACCGCACGCGTGCAGGCGCAAGAGGCCCGGGCATTGCTGGCGTCCATCGTGGATTCCGCCGATGATGCCATCTTCGGCGCCGGGTTGGACGGCACCATCCTCAGCTGGAACAAGAGCGCCGAGACTATGTACGGCTACCGCACCGAAGAGATTGTCGGCCGGCAGATCTCAGTGCTGTCGCCCCCAGTCGCGGCCGGTGAACTGGCTGGGCTTCTGGACAAGATCAGCCGCGGGCAAACCGTTTCGCAATGGGAAATCGTCACGGTGAAGCGCGACGGTTCCCCGGTGGAGGTTTCCTTGACCATGTCCCCGGTACGAAACGCCGGCGGAAGCATCGTAGGCTCCTCCACCATCGCGCGCGACATCAGCCGCCGCCGGCGCGACCGCGAGGCTCTGGCACAGAGCGAGGCCAAGTACCGGTCGCTGGTCGCCAATCTTCCGGATGTGGTCTGGGTGGCCGACGAGACCGGACAGCCCGTCTTCGCCAGCGCGAACTGCGAGCGGATTTCCGGCTACACGCCCGAGGAGGCTTGCCAACCGGGGTTCTGGATGGGCCGTATTCACCCCGAGGACCAGGACCGCGTGGCCACTGCGTCGCGCATACTCTTCGAAAAGGGTGAGCCTTTCGAGCCCGAATACCGTTTTCTGCGGAAAGACGGGCAGTGGATCTGGCTGCACAGCCGTGCGGTAAACGTCCTCGAACGCGATGGCAAGCGCTGTCGTGAGGGGCTGCTCTCCGACATCACCGAGCGCAAGCGCATGGAACAGAAGCTGGCGCATCAGGCTACCCACGACTTGTTGACCGGCCTTCCCAATCGCGCCGTCTTCGAAGACCGCTTCCATCAGGCGCTGGCGCGCGCCCGCCGCCATGGCCGCACGGTCGGCCTGATCTATTTGGACCTGGACCGCTTCAAGCGCATCAACGATACCTTGGGGCATACCGCCGGCGACGCACTGATCCGCCTGGCCGCGGAGCGGCTGACCAGCGGCCTACGCGAATCCGAGACACTCTCGCGCAATGGCGGCGACCGGTTTACCCTCATACTCAGCGATATGGCCGCGCCGCAAGATGCCCTGCACGTAGCCGAACGCATCCAGGAAATCCTGGCGCCGCCTTTTTCAGTGAAAGGACATGAGGTCTTTCTCGGCGTCAGCATCGGTATCGCCATTTACCCCCGAGACGGCGCGGATCTGTCCGGCTTGCAGCGCGCGGCGGACAGCGCGCTCTGTGCGGCCAAGCGGCGGGGCAAACGCCGCATTCAATTGTCCAGTTCGGAAATCACGCATGCCGCCAACCGCCGCCTGACCATGGAGACCGAACTGCACCACGCCTTGGCACGCAACGAATTGTCGGTGCATTATCAGCCCCAGTTCGATCTGGCCACCGGCCGCATCACCGGCCTGGAGGCCCTGGTGCGGTGGGAGAATCCGAAATTCGGACGAGTCCCCGCATCGGTCCTGGTACCCATCGCCGAGGAAAGCGGCCTCATCGTGCCCATCGGCGCGCGCGTGCTGCACGAGGCATGCCGCCAGAACAAGATCTGGCGCGATGCCGGCTATGGCCCCATTCATATGGCCGTCAATACTTCGGCCGTACAATTCGCGCGCGGCGATCTCCTCGAAACCGTGGCCACCACGCTGGCCGAAACGGGTCTGGAGGCGCGCGAGCTGGACCTGGAGGTCACCGAGAGCGTGATCATGCAGGATATTCGCGAAACCGCCCGGCAGCTCAAGGAGCTGAAGAAACTCGGCGTCAGCGTCTCGCTGGACGACTTCGGCACCGGCTACTCTTCGCTGAGCTACCTGGAAGAACTGCCGATCGACAACCTTAAAATCGACCGCCGGTTTGTGCAGCGTATGAACGGCGCGGACAACACCCGCACACTGGTCGAATCTATCGTCGGCCTGGCGCATGGCTTGGGCATGCGGGCAGTGGCCGAAGGCGTCGAAACCGCGGAGCAGCTCGCCCAGCTGAAAGCCATGGGATGCGATCGCGCGCAAAGCTTCATGCTGGCCGGACCAGCCCCCGCGGTCGGCATTCAGCCGCTGTTATCGGCGCACCAAAGGTTCAACACACACGCCCTCGTGGCGTAAACGCAAATTCGCTGCCGCCGCTCGTTCGTCACGCCACCGCCGTCACGCCACCGCCTGCAAAGCGACCTGCTCCGCCAGGGGGAGTTCCCGGCAGTTGCTCTCCTCCAAACGGCCCACCCACAATGTCAGATCGTCGTGCTGCGGCTGCCCGCCGGCAAAGGTCTCCACCGTTTCCAGCACCCGCTCCACAATATCCCGCGCCTTGCGATAGCTGGAGGCTTGAACCGTCCCGAGCAGCCGCTGGAAACCCCACTCCTCGCCGCGGGCATTGGTGATTTCGCATAAGCCGTCCGTGTACGCCATCAGCAAGTCTCCCGGCGCCAGCGACACCACATTCTCGTGAAACGAGGACTTGCGCAGCATCCCGACTACCGGACCGGTCGCCTCCAGCGCGACCGGCCGGTATCCCGTAGCAGTCTTGCGCAGCACTACCGGCGGCTCATGTCCGGCATTGACGTAGTGCAGGAAGCCGCGTGCCGGATCGTACCGGGCCACAAACATCGTTGCGTAGGAGCTGTCCGGGCACACCTCGTAGAACAGTTCGTCGATGGCTCCCGTCAACTCGGAAAGACTGCCGTACTGGTGGTGGCGCAGCGCGCGGGCCAAGCTGCGCAGCGACGAGGTGAGCAGCGCGGCCGCCAGCCCCTTGCCGGCCACATCACCGATAGCCAGTCCCAGATTGCCTTCCGGTAGTTCGAAGTAATCCAGATAGTCGCCGCTCAAGCCGCGCGCGGGCCGCCAATCGCCGTAATAATCGAGGCCGGCGATGCGCGGCCGGGTAGTGGGAAATGCGCGCTGTTGCGCTTCCCGTGCCAGTTCCATCTGCATCTCGAAGGCCGTAATTGGATGTTGCTGTTGTTGATAAGTGCCGATCATCATTGGGGGATTTTCTCCGTATATATCGAATGACGACCCTCCGGAGGCAAGCGGGCACTCACTTAACAAAGCTTTATCGAATGGGGTGTACCGGGCAGTACTGTGTGCCCTTCCGCACACACTGTTGTGGCGCACGCTTCAGCGCCGTTTCAGCGGTGCCCCCTGGGGCCCTGCGAACTTCAGTTCGTCGTCCCGCGCCACCCGCAACGCCAACCCCTCCGCATCCAAATCCATTCGATTGCAAAGCACCACAATCGTCAGCCCCTCCTCCCCAAACCGTTCGATCACCGTCCGGAACCCCATAGTCGAACCCGTATGCCACATCCGCGCCCGCCCCTCAAACGGATCCAGAAACCAGCCAAACCCGTAAGACACCGGCTGCCCCGGATGCAGATTGTCCTCATCCCCAATGGCCGGCCACCGCGGCTGACTCCCATCGTTCAACTTCGCCGGAGTCAATGCCGGGCCCATCTCCGCCTCACTCACCAGTGAGTGACTGTCCAATGCATGGTCCCACTTAGCCAGATCTTCAAGATTCGAATAAACTCCGCCATCGCCCAGAGTCGCCGAAGTAGCGCTCTGGTCCGCCTCCACAAACCGCTCGCCGTCTTTACTGTGCCCGTAAGCACGCTCCGGGACTGTATTCTTCCCGTTCACAAAAGCCAATGTGCGGCTCATACGCAAAGGCCGAAAGATGCGCGTATCCAAAAACTGACCAAACGGCGCGCCCGATACCTTCGCCACCACTAACCCCAACACCACATACCCGGAGTTACTATAAGCCCACTGACTCCCTGCAGCGAACTTACCAGCCGTCTGGCGCTCCAGTAACCCCAATACTTCCGCATCCTCTATCTGATGCGTCGCGGTCCAGCTACCACCGGTCATCAGGTCCTCGTAATCCGGCAGCCCGGACGTGTGAGTCAGCAAATGCCGGATTGTAATCGTGCGCCCATAAGCGGGAAACTCCGGAAACAACTCCACCAACCGCTCGTCGTATCGCAGCTTGCCATCATGCACCAGCAACATAACCGCCATCGCCGTGAACTGTTTGGTGAACGATGCCAGCCGAAAGTCCGTCCGTGCGTCGATCGGTGCGAACGTGCGCAAATCGCGCACACCATACCCGCGTTCAAGAACGACGCGTCCCTTCTTCTCCACCAGCACCGCCAGGCCTGGAGTCTTAGCCCCTGCCATCGGAGCGAAAATACCGTCTATGTCCGCGGCGAATGCCACGCCCGCGCCGGCCACCGCCAGCACAAACAACAGCCGCCTCATAGTGCCGCCACGAGTTTCGCCAGCAGCGCCGTACGATCCGCGATCCTGTCCACCAGAATGCTCTCGTTCAGCGCATGCGCCCCTTCCCCCACCGCGCCCAGGCCGTCCAGCGTCGGTACGCCCAACGCCGCCGTAAAATTGCCGTCGGAGCCGCCTCCCACAGCCGATTCCTCCAGCGTCACACCCATCTCGCGCGCCAGGGCTTGGGCCTTGCGAAAGAGCTGCGCAATCCCCGCTGACCGCTCCAAAGGCGGCCGGTTCAATCCGCCGCTGATCTCAATCGTGCACCGCTTGTCCACCGGCCGCAGCCCGCGGAACTTGCGCTCCAGCACCGCCGCATCCTTCAGCCGCGGAACCCGCATATCCACCTCGGCCCGCGCCTCCGCCGCCACTACATTCACGCGCGTGCCGCCCGATATCACGCCCGGATTCACCGTAATGCCCCGCCGCAAATCCGTAAACTCCGCAATCTTCTCAATCTGCCGCGCCAGTTCCAGCACCGCGCTGGCGCCCCCCGCGAAATCCAAGCCGGAGTGCGTCGCCTTGCCCCGCACCGTGACCGTGTAATCGCCAATGCCCTTCCGCGCCGTCTTCAACTTGCCTTCGAGCCCGGTCCCCGGCTCCAGCACCAGCACCGCCGTGCTGCGTTTCGCATTCTTCTCTGTCAGCGCGCGCGACGACTCACTGCCCACTTCTTCATCCGCATTAATCTGCATCAACACCCTGTGCGCCACCGGAATCTCCAGGTCGCGCAGGATCCGCATGGCAGATATAAAGAACGCGATGCCGGCTTTCATATCCAGCACGCCCGGTCCCCACAGCCGGCCGTCCTTCTCGCGAAAAGGCATCGTCGCCAAAGTGCCCAGCGGCCACACCGTATCCGAGTGGCCCAACGCCAGAATCTGTCCCCGCTTCTTCTTTCCCGCCAGATCGAACTCACACACGCAGTGCCTTCCGAAGCGCCCGCCGGACACAGTCTTCACGCGCGCGAAAGACGGCGCTATATCGCCCAGCAGATCCACAAAGCGGTTCACGGCCGCCGGATCGTCGCTGGGCGATTCACATTCCACCATCTCCCGGATCAGCGCCACGATTTCCTTCTGTCGCGACCGGGCTTCAGAGAGAATAGAATCCACGGCTGTTATAATAGCGACTTCCATTGCCCTTTGTGCTAGCGGCGCGGAAACCAGCAGTTTTCAGCATTCCGGCTCGGGCACTCGCTGCCAGGATTCGCCGTCGAAAGCGGCAATAACCCAATTTACTGGCCAAAAGGTTCGCTTGCTTTCTTGAGCCTACGCGATCCGCGCGGCTGAATGCCAATTAGCCGGTGGACTCATCCACGTCCACGTCACTCAAGGGCTACGCTGGTGGCGACGAGCAAGCTAACGAAGGCGCTCACTGGTAAAATCGTGCGTATGCAGCAGCCCTTTGGGACGCTTCTATGAACTACTGGCTTGATCTATTCACCGGCACCACCTGGGAAGAGTTTCGGAAGGCGGGAGCGAACATCAGTGGCTTTCGCGAACGAATGCGAAAGACTGCACGACGTGTGCGACCGGGCGATGTCTTCCTGTGCTACCTCACCGGCGTCATGCGCTGGGTCGGTGCTCTGGAAGTCGGTGGACCGACCAGAGACTCGAGCCCCATTTGGGCGTCGGACGCATTTCCAGTGCGGTTCACGGTTAAGCCGCTCGTTATGCTCGATCCTGCATGCGGCGTTCCGATGAGAAGTTTTGAAGGCAGACTCGACTTCTACCGCGGACCCGAGCACAGAGGTGGATTCAAGGCCTTCCTACGAATGAGCCCGCATCTCTTCAAGCGTGACAGTGACGGCCTTGTCATCCTGGACGCTCTTCGCGAGGCCGAACGTAACCCCGTGGCTACACCCATCGACCAGCGCAAGTTAGCGAGGAAGCCGAGCTATTTCAAGGTGGAATACCGCAAGGGGAAAGTCGCTGTGCCCACGGTTGTCAGTGTGCCCGAGCAGGACGACGATGAGCCGGGGGTTGCAGAGCCACAACTGTCGAGCGAACCTGCTACACGCCACACGGAGATTCAGTACCACCTGTTGAGGCTCGGATCGGAACTGGGACTCGATGTCTGGGTAGCTCGCAACGACCGCAGCAGGAGCAATAAGGGCGAAATGCTTGGAGCGATGGCGAACATGCTTGACGAGTTGCCCACGCAATTTAACGACGCGACGAACCGTACTATCGAACTTATCGACGTGCTCTGGCTCAAAGGCAATGCCATCTTGGCAGCATTCGAGATTGAGGCAACCACGTCGATTTACTCTGGCCTGCTCAGAATGAGCGACCTCCTTGCGCTACAGCCGAATCTCGACCTTGCTTTGTACCTCGTTGCACCCGACGAGCGACGAGCGAAGGTGCGCCAGGAGATTGCACGGCCCACATTTGCCTACCGAGAGAAGCCATTGCCGAAGGTCTGCGGATTCGTAGGATTTGGCAAGTTTATGGAAAAGGTTGAGGGAATCCGGCGGCTTGGTCTTGCAGGATCTCTGAAGCCCGAGTTCCTGAAGACGACGGCTGAGTACTTTGGTGATTCGGATACCGACGAGTAAGCAAACCTCGCGTGAAACGCGATGATCCCAAGCGAGCGTCTAGAATCAGATTGGCAGATGGGTGCGCACGCATGAGCGACGAACCCGAGGGCTCGCCCGGGAAATGGGAGCCGATAGGCGACCGGAAAATCGATCCCTGGCAGAGGATCTCCTGGATTCCCCGGCGATGCAGCCCTGGCGCTCGCCATAATGCAGCAACAGGATTTGGGTCAGGCGACGGCAGAGATTACCGCGCTACCTTGGAGAAGCGCTACGTCTGGCGAGTCGCCTCTGCCTTGCAATGCGCCTTTGCTGACACGGATCCACTTGGCCGTAAAGTGGACCTCCGGACGCTTTCCCCGGATGATCGTCGGCGGCCGCTGGAACTCGTGAAGCACCGCCCCCTTCAGTTTTGTCTTTTTTTTTGAGCACCCTCTTCAGGGATAAGCAAATGGAATTGCTCATGGTTTCAGCGATACGAAACACGAGGATGGTTGCGGCTCAGTCAGGCGGGAAGGAGCCGGCGGCAAAGTAGCGTCGGCGGAGCGGGCACGCCTTTGAGGCGCGTCAGAGCTAATGTTGCAATTCTGCCTCGACAGGCTGCCCAGCCTCCACTGTGATATCCCGTGTCCAGTCGGCATAGCCCGCCAAGGTCATGGTCACCCGAAACGGCCGGGCTTCAAGCTTCATTACGCACGGCGTATAGCAAGCGGCCATGCCACCGAACGACACAAGTGCACCCGGGGATTGGATGTAAACGGCACTTCCACCAGTCCACTCGCCGGTGCGGCGCGTGTTGTCGGCGTTGGAACGGTCGTAGCCGGATTGGGTCGCAGAGCGGAAGGTGAGGGCTGCGCTGCTGCCTCCAGCATGGCCGCGATGACAGCTTCCGCAAGCCCTGCTCTCTTCAGTTCGATGATGTCGTTGGCATCGAGACGGTAATCCGCCGGCGACGTCTTGATCTTTCCGATGATTAGCGAGTCGCTGAGCCCGGCACTTTTCAGCCTGAGCACATCCGCGTTAGTCAGTGCCGTCCCGGAAACGGGCCTTGGTGCGACCGCTGCGACTGCGTCGTTCGCGAGAATACCCGGCATTGCGATTTCCCGATCACCATCTATGTATGCAATAACGTTGGTACCGCGTGGGACACTCACGTCCTTGCCGCGCATAATCAAAAAGAGCGGTGACAACAAGACAGTCCCGACAATGACAGTGCCAGTTTTGTCCTCTCCCTTCCTTGCCGACGAGGCTCTGAGGCGAACATTCGTGCCGTCGGGAGCCTTTACAAAGTCAATGGAGAAGTTCAGCTTACCGGCACGGCCCAGTCGCCTCTTTGGTTCGACTTCCACCACATGCCCGACGGCAGTCGAACCTTTAGGAATGGCGACGAGATCGCCCGCCTTAACGTCTTCCGTCACTTCGAAGCGAACCGGATCATCGACACTGTTTGTAGCCGAACTGAGTGATTCTGTGAGCGATAGTCGAACGGATGTCGCGTCTTGGATCTTAAGTGTGCGGCCTACGGATTGTGCAATTAGCACTGCTGAAAAGAGAGGAAGAAAGATGCAAACGACGCTCTTGGGGACCCAATATCTCACGGTAGTTCACTCCTTCCGAAAACGCCACCGGGCCAGAATGCCCGGTACGCATCGAAACGAGCATAAGTGTACCATGTATCGGACAGCCGTATCCCATTTACCTCCGTTAACAACTTTCGTTGCAGTTGTGTAAGCCCGGTTCAGAACATCGAGTGGCAGACCGCGCCGAAGGGCAACCCACCGATAGAAGGACTCCCGGGCGAGCATGTCTTCAGGGAACGCGGACCAGCCGAGCGTAAGTCTTAGGTAGGCTGGACCAGCTGTCACCGCGTTTTTGGATCAATTGCTGAAAGTACCCAGAACCAGCTCTGTAGATTTTATTCCGGTAGAATGCTTGCCCAGAGTTACGGACAATTGCGAACAATAAGCGCCCACGAGGAGGGCCAATTGCACCCGTAAGTAATTGTGCGCCACCGTAGCATCGTGGGGTTGCCATTCCATGCGATAATAGCGACTTCCATGCCAGTTTTGGATATCAACGAAATCCTCGACATACTGCCACACCGTTATCCCATGCTGCTGGTCGATCGCATCATCGAGTTAGAGGCGGAGCGGATCGTGGGCATCAAGTGCGTCACTCAGAATGAGCCTTTCTTTCAGGGCCATTTTCCGGGCTTTCCTGTCATGCCCGGCGTGCTCATCGTGGAAGCGCTGGCCCAGACCGCCGGCGTGTTGGTGCTCAAACAGGTCGCGGATCGCCACCGCAAACTGGTGCTGCTGGCATCCGTCACCAGCGCCAAATTTCGCCGCCCGGTAGTCCCCGGCGACACGCTGCGTCTGGAGATGAAGGTGCTCAAGCGCAAGGCGAGCGTGGCCGTAATGGCCGGCACCGCCACCGTCGACGGGCTGGTGGTGGCCGAGGCCGAGATGATGTGCAAGCTGGCCGACAAGGACGAAGCCTCGGCGCTTTCCTGAATCGATGCCGGTTCATCCTACTGCGATCGTCTCTCGCGAGGCGCGCATTGCCCCCACGGCTGAGATTGGGCCGTACTCCATACTCGATGGCGAAATCGAGATCGGCGCCGGCACGCGGCTGATGGCTCACGTTTACATGGAAGGGCCGCTGCGCATCGGTGACGACAACGTATTCTTCCCATACAGCACTGTGGGCGTCGCTTCCCAGGATTTGAAATATCGCGGCGAGCGCACCGAAACGCGCATCGGAAATCGCAACAAGATCCGCGAGTTTGTGACCATCCATCGCGGCACGGAAGGCGGCGGCGCCATCACCAGCATCGGCGACGACAATCTGTTGATGGCTTACGTGCATGTGGCACACGATGTGCATCTCGGTAATCGCGTCGTATTAGCCAACGCCGTCACTCTGGGCGGGCATGTGACTGTCGGCGACTGGGCGGTGGTCGGAGCTTCCACCGGTGTGCACCAGTTCTGCCGCTTAGGCCGTCACGCCATCATCGGCGGATACAGCGTAGTGACGCAGGATGTACTCCCGTTTTCGAACACAGTAAGCGAGCGGGGCATCAAGGTGTTCGGCGCCAACCGCACCGGCCTGGAGCGCCGCGGATTCGAGCGCGCCACGATCGAAAAACTACAGACCGCCCTCCGCCTGCTGACGCGCGCCGGCCTGAACACGTCGCAAGCCGTAGAGCGCATCCGCGCAGAGATTCCAGGCTGCCAAGAAGTGGATGAACTGTTAGCCTTCATCGCCGAATCCCAACGCGGAGTAATCAAGTGAAAAGCCGAATGCGGAGGGCGGGCTTTAGCCGGCGCGGGCCTTTAGCCCCGCTCCTATGAAATACGGGCTGATTGCCGGCAATGGCCGCTTCCCCATCCTGGCCCTCGAGACCGCCCGGAGTCTGGGCCACGAAGTCGTAGTCCTGGCCATCCGCGAAGAAGCCGCGCCGGAAATCGAGCCTCTGGCTGCCAAATGCCACTGGCTGTCGCTCGGCCAACTCAGCCGGCTCATAGAGATCCTCAAAGAAGAAGGCATCGCCGAAGTGGTGATGGCGGGGCAGGTCAAACACGCCAAAATCTTTTCGTCCATCCGGCCGGACTGGCGGCTCATCAAACTCCTGGCGTCGCTGCCGTCGAAGAATACCGACGGCCTCATTGGCGGAGTCGCGCAGGTGCTGGCCGGCGAAGGAATCCAGTTGCGCGATTCGACCGCGCTGCTGAAGCCGTTGCTGGCCGATTCCGGCCCTATGACGCAGCGCTCGCCCGATACTCGTGAGCAAGCCGACATCGCCTATGGCCGCAAAGTTGCCGCCGCGCTGGCCGGCTTCGACGTGGGCCAGAGTGTGGCCGTTTGCGATCGCGCCTGCGTGGCTCTCGAAGCCATGGAAGGCACCGACGCCCTGCTCCGGCGCGCGGCGAGCCTCGTGAACGGTCGTCCGCTCACGCTCGTGAAAGTTTCCAATCGCCGGCGGCATTTGCTCTTCGATGTGCCGGTCGCCGGACTCGACACGATTGCCGTCATGCGAGAAACGGGCACAACTGTGATGGCTGTCGACGCCGGCCGCACACTGCTGCTCGATCGCCGCGAGATGCTGGCCCGCGCGGACGAGGCCGGCATCGCCATCGTAGGCGAGGCGCCCGATGCATAGAATAGCCGTAATCGGCGCCGGACAGTTCGGCCAAAACCACTGCCGCGTGGTACGTCAATCCACGCGCGCCCAACTGACTGCGGTCGTGGATATCGATCCGTCCCGCGCGGCCATCGCCGACTTCAGCGAACTGGCCGGCCAGGTCGATGGTGCCATCGTAGCCGCACCGACCTCCGCGCACGCTGAGATTGGTTGCTGGCTGATCGAACACGGCATCGACGTGCTGGTGGAGAAGCCCATCGCACCCGATCTGGAGTCGGCCGATCGCCTTGTAGCAGCCGCGGCCACCCATGGCCGCATCCTCCAGGTAGGCCACCTGGAACGCTTCAACCCAGCCGTGCTCGCGCTCGAAAGCCGGGTCACCCTGCCGCTCTTCTTCGAGATTCACCGCCTGAACGTGTTCAGCCCGCGCAGCCTCGACGTGGACGTGATTCTGGATTTGATGATCCACGATATCGATATCGTCCTAAGCCTGACCGGGGCCGAACCCGAGGAAATCCGGGCCGCCGGCGTCTCCATCCTGTCCTCCAAAGTAGATATCGCGAACGTCCGCCTGCAGTTCCCGAACGGCTGCGTAACCAACCTCACCGCCAGCCGCGTCTCCACAGAGCGTGTCCGGAAACTGCGCCTGTTCCAACCGCAACAGTACTGTTCCCTCGATTACGCCCGCCAGGAGTTGCTCATCTTCTCGGTGGGCGCCGATCGTCAGGTCGCTTTCGAGCCGGTTCCGGTCGCGAAATCCGAGCCTTTGCAGTTACAATTCGACGCATTTCTGGATAGTATGGAAACCCGAAAATCACCGAAAACTTCGGGCCCGCGGGCGCGTCAAACATTACGGATAGCTTTGGCTATTCTTGATAAAATAAAGAAACATTCGGAGGTTGTCTCTAAGTCCCTGGCAAGCGGATGGAAACTTTAGTTCATTCCTCGGTGGAAGATCCGGCGGAATTGCATCTGCTAACCACTTGGCAGCAGGATAGCGGACGCTTCCGCAAGGCCGGCCTGCTCTCTGTCTCGGCGCACGCCGCGGCGATCGTAGCTTTGCTCCTTGTGCCGCGCACCCTGGTAACGCCGACCCGGCGCGTGGAACAGGTCACTCCTTTGATTGAGCCTCTCACGGAGTTGACCCAGAAGACGCCCAATAAGGCTCCAGTCGCCAAGGAAGTGTCCGTCGAGGGGTTACAGCCGCATCCCCACATTCAGGTTCCGAATTCTCCCCCTTCCACTACGCGGCCAGCCGCCAGGCTCAACAGTCCGCCGCCGCAACCGCCGCCCGCCCCCATGCCCGAGCCGCCGCAGATCCAAGCCGGCAATCGCGACTTGCAGCCGCTGCACGATTTGCCCGTGGGCCCGCCCAATGTTCAACCACCGCCGCAGATTCAGGAGCAGGAGAAACCCAAGCTGGCATTCGAAACTCCCACGGCGCCGCCGCCCTCAAACGGAGTTGGCAGGTTCCAGCGCCCCGATACGTCCGTAGCGGGCGCCATCCGCGAACTCACGCACGGCGGCGGCGGGCCAGGCAGCATGACGGTAGGGGACGACACGAGCGATGTAAGCGTCGGTGGTAGGGGCAGCGGCCTGAACCTGCCGGCTTCACCGGGCCGCCAGGCTAGTTCGCTCGAACTACTCAGCGATCCCAAGGGCGTTGACTTTCGGCCCTACCTGCTGCAGGTGCTGGCCGCCGTACGCCGCAATTGGTTTGCCGTCTACCCGGAAAGCGCCAGCATGGGCCTGCGCGGAAGAGTGGAAACTGAATTCGTGATCGCCCGGGACGGCAGCATCCCCAAGCTGGTGATTGTGCTGCATTCCATTCCGGCCCTGGAACGCGCGGCGGTGGCCGGTATAGACGCGTCTCACCCGTTTCCGCCGTTTCCCTCGGAGTTCACCGGCGACCGCATCGTGCTGAAGCTGACCTTCAGCTATAACATGCCCCGCAAATAGCGGCAGGCAGCCTTAACGCAACCACAAATCGATCGGCCTCTTGACCCCCGCCGGCCGGAACGGTAGCTCGACCTTGCGGCCCTGCCCCGCCGACGCATAGCCCGCATAGAGCGCTTCCATCACCACGCGCCCGTCTTCTCCGGTCGATTGCGGCTTCTCCTTGCCGCGCACGCACCGCGCGAAGTGCCGCATCTCGTGCGGCGACCCATAATTCCATAATTCGTCGAAAACCGGATAGCTCCAGCCTTTCGTGCTGGGCGCCTTCTCTACCGCGTATCCGTACCCGTATTCGCTGTAAGTGGGCATCGCGTTGCCCATGTGCAGATTCGGGTAGCTGACGCCGCCTTCGCCGTAAATCTCGGTGCGGTCGTCCATGCCGCCGCGCTTGGCCCAACTGTTTTCCACCAGCCCCACACCGCCGTTGGCGAACTCCAGCACGCAAATGCTATCGTCTTCGCCGCGCGTCTTGGCGCCGTGGACATAGGTACCCATGTGACAACTCACACTCTTAATGGGCGACCGGTCGTAGAACCAGTAACAGAATGCGATGCCATGGCAACCCATATCCATGAAGACGCCGCCGCCGGACCGGTCCACGTCCCAAAACCACGGGCTGTGCGGCCCGAAGTGCTTCTCGCTCTGCTTCACCAGATACACCTTACCGAACGCGCCATGATCGGCCATTTCTTTCGCCTTAACGTATTTCGGCGTGAACAGCAGCTCTTCGGCATATAACAGCAGCACGCCTTCGCGGCGGCACACGTCGATCATCTCGTCGGCTTCGTCGAGCGTCATCGAAAGCGGCTTCTCGCATACCACGTGCTTGCCGGCGCGGGCGATGTCCGCCGTCATGCCGCAATGCAGCGCGTTGGGCGCGGCGATGGTCACCATCTCGATGTCCTTCTCGCGCAGCAGCTCTTTGTAATCGAGAAACACGCGCGGGATGCCATACCGGTGGGCGAGTTCCGCCGCATGACCCGGCGTGGGTGAGCACACCGCCACCACCTCGGCCTCCTCCGGCATAATCTGAAACGATGCCGCGTGGATGTCACCTTGAAACTGGGATCCGATAATTCCTACCTTCACTTTGCCGTTCGCCATAGAAGGAGTATTCTCGCACGGGTCGCGCTACGATGTTCCAATGCATCGGCGTGTGGCACTCGTTGTACTGCTGGCGATTTGCGTGGTTTGCCCGGCGTGGCTGGCGGGGTCCGACGAGTTGGAACTGCGCTTGCAGCGCATCTTCGACTCGCCCGCCTTTGCCGGAAGATGGTTCGGCCCGGCGCGCTGGATTCGGGGCGGCGCAGGATACACCACGCTCGAAGACGCGCCTGGCGCGGCCGCCGCGAAAGATATCGTCGAGTACGATACCGCCAGCGGCAAGCGGACCATCCTGGTCTCGCACACGCAACTGACGCCGCCGAAAGCCGAAAAGCCGCTGGCCGTTGAAGATTACCGTTGGGATAAAGACGCCAATCGCCTGCTGATCTACACTGAGTCGCGCAAGGTATGGCGCACCAATTCGCGCGGCGATTACTGGGTGCTCGACCGGGCAACCAGCGCCCTAAAGAAACTGGGCGGCGATGCGCCCGCGTCTTCGCTGAGTTTTGCCAAATTTTCTCCCGATGGCGCGCGCGCCGCCTATGTCCGGGCCAATAACTTGTATGTCGAAGACCTGGCCACCGGCGCAATCCGTGCACTCACTTCCGATGGTTCCGACACTCTCGTCAACGGCGCTTCCGATTGGGTGTACGAAGAGGAGCTTAACGTGCGCGACGGATTTCGCTGGGCGCCCGATGGCCGCAGCTTGGCGTTTTGGCAATTCGATCTGAGCGGCGTCGAGCAGTTCGCCATCATCAACAATACCGATTCGCTTTACCCGAAGATCGTCAACATCCCTTATCCTAAAGCCGGCACAAAGAACTCGGCGGTGCGTGTGGGCGTAGTGAGCGTAGATGGCGGCACGCCCCGCTGGATGCAAGTTCCGGGCGATCCGCGCGAACATTACATCTTTCGCGTGGAGTGGGTGGAGAATGGCGGCTTGGCTATTGGCCAACTCAATCGGAAACAGAATACGGCGACGGTCTTCATCGCCGATCCGCAAACCGGCGCGGCGAAAGCGGTGTTCCGCGATCAGGATGACACATGGGTGGACGTGCCGGAAAGTGGAGGCCCGGGGCGCGAAACCGGTGGGTTCGATTGGTTGAATAATGGAAAGAGATTTCTCTGGCTGAGCGAGCGCGATGGATGGCGCCGGGCGTACGCTGTCCCGCGCGATGGTGGAGATCCCGTTCCCATCACGCCCGCGGACATCGACGTGATGGGCATCGAGGCCATCGACCCGGATAGCCGCTGGATCTACTTCATCGCCGCTCCCGGCAACGCCACCCAGCGCTATCTTTACCGCTCCGCAGTGGAGCATCCCGGCCCGGCGGTCCGCCTGAGCCCCGCGGAGCAACCGGGGACGCATTCTTACCGCATCTCTCCGAATTGCCAATGGGCATTTCATAACTATTCGCGATTCGATCAACCGCCGGTCACGGATCTGATCAGCCTGCCCGAACACAAGCCCGCGCGCGCGCTGGAACAGAATGGAGTTTTGCGCGCCAACGTGGCGGCCTCAGTGGATCCGCCGGTCGAGTTTCTGCAAGCGTCACTCGCGGACGGAGCGACCTTGGATGGATGGCTGCTGAAGCCGCGGGTCTTTGACCCGTCCAAGAAATATCCGTTGCTTGTGCACGTTTACGGAGAACCAGCGGCCGTTACCGTCGTGGACGCCTGGTATGGACACGGCACTTTATTTCACCGGGCCTTGGCGGACGACGGCTATCTGATCGCGAGCTTCGACAATCGCGGCACGCCCGCGCCCAAGGGCCGCGCCTGGCGGAAGGCCGTCTACGGCGCCGTGGGTGTGCTCTCCGCGGAGGAACAGACCGAAGCCGTCCTGGCTCTCGCCCGCCAGCGGCCGTATGTCGATCTGACCCGCGTGGGCGTGTGGGGCTGGAGCGGCGGCGGTTCGAATACATTGAATCTGATGTTCCGGTCGCCGGACCTGTTCCGCGTGGGAGTGGCAGTCGCGCCAGTTCCGGATCAGAAGTTGTATGACACGATCTACCAGGAACGCTACATGGGATTGCCGGAAGAAAATGCGGCGGGTTACCGCAGCGGGTCGCCGATCAACTTCGCCGAAGGGCTGCGGGGCAAGTTGCTGATCGTGCACGGTTCGGGCGACGATAACGTGCACTTCCAGGGCACCCAGAAGCTGTTGAACCGTCTGATTGAGCTTGGCAAGCAGTTCGATTTCATGGAGTATCCGAACCGCACCCACTCCATTTCGGAGGGGAGCGGAACGACACTGCACGTTTACAATCTGATTGCGCGCTATATTGAGGAACATCTGCCGGCCGGACCGCGGTAATTGCCCACCTCCGGCCTCATCGTGACCCTGTGTGACTTGTGCTAGGTTGTGTGTTGGAATGCGATTTCTTTGTGCGTCGCGAACATTATTTATAGTTGCCGCCCTCGGCCTGTGCGCGCAAGGGCAAGACACGCCCAATCGGGAAGCTCCCACCAACGAAGTTCGAGGGATGCCTCCCAGAGCGGCGCCGGGCGACTATCAGGCGCACGCCGCGGCCGGCGCGGTAACTGTGGCGGCCGAATTTCTGGGGCATTCCATACCCCGCGGCGACGAGGTTCCGCTCACCACCGAGGATTACGTCGTTATTGAGACTGCGATGTTCGGTTCGTCCGGCACGCGCCTCAAGATTTCCTCCGGAGACTTTTCGCTACGCATTTACGCAAAGAAGACGAAGCCCGTGCCCAGCCAGCCTTTTGGGATGGTCTTTCATTCGCTCAAAGACCCCGTTTGGGAGGATAAAGTGGCGGTTGAAGAGAAGGAGAAATCCTCTGGAACCGGGATCAGCACGAGTGGAAATGCGCAGGCCGAAAAACCCGCGCCGCCGCACATGCCGCTCGAAATGCAGCGCGCCATGCAACAGCGCGTGGAAAAGGTCGCATTGCCCGAAGGCGACCGGCTGCTTCCACAGGCGGGAATGATTTTTTTCCCGTATCACGGTAAAGTTGAGAAAATCCACTCGATCGAGTTGATTTACGCCGGTCCCACGGGAACGGCCACGCTGTCACTGCAGCCTTAGTTGCGCCGCTTTGTTTGGAAGTACCCGTACTACGTATACTATTCTGTAACAGAGCCGACTGTGTTCCAGCTCAAAGACTCATCCCTGCACAGCAGCGTCTTCGCATTGGCTCTCACGACCTTCGCGGTGTTGGTAGCCCTCCTGTTGCGCCCACTGCTGGAACCGAGTTTCTTCCTTCCGTTTCTGGTGGCGGTATTTGCCAGCGCCTGGTATTACGGGCATCGCGGCGGATTCGCCGCCAGCGCACTTTGCACCGTTGCGCTGGGTACCTTGCTCGTCGAGCTGCGGGAGCCCTGGTTTGTGGCAGGCCCGAACATGGCCGCCACGCTGCTTTCGTTTTTAGCCATTTCACTCGCCATGACCGGTCTGGTTTCCGGCTTCCACAATAGCCGCAGCATGCTTTCCGCCACGCTGTCGAGCATCGCCGATGGGGTGGTGGCTACCGACCGCGATGAGCGCATCACATTTCTCAACCCGGTCGCCGAAGCTTTGACCGGATGGCGGCGTGCCGATGCGTTGGGCCGGCCCTTGGCCGACGTCCTCCAGGTGATCGAAGAAGGCGGCCGCAAGCCCGCCGGTATCCTGGCGCGGGATGCCATACGCGCGCGGGCCACCGCGCACAATGCGGGGCCAGTTCTGCTGATCGCTCGCGACAAAACCGAAATCGCCATCGAACAGAGCGCCGCGCCATTATTCGACGAGCGCGGCCGGCTGCAGGGGGCCATCCTGGTATTTCGCGATATCACCAGCCGCCGTCAGCTTGAAGAGCAGCTCAGCCATGCCCGCAAGATGGACGCGGTGGGCCGCCTGGCGGGAGGCGTGGCTGGCGATTTCAATAACGTGCTCACGGTCATTACCGGATACAGCGACCTGCTCCGCATGCAGATTCCCGCGGCCAGCCCCATGCGCCGCTTCGCCGACGAGATTCTATATGCCGGCGAACGGGCCGCCACGCTCACCCGCCAGCTCCTCACTTTCAGCAGCGGTCAGGCCTCGCAGCCCAAAGTCGTCGATCTGAACACCGCCATCGCTGGGATGCAACCGATGCTCCGCCGGCTGCTGGGCGATGCGGTGGATTTGATTATCCTGCCGGGCCCGGGTCTCGGATACGTGCAGATCGACGCCGACCAGATGCACCAGGTGATCGTGAATCTGGCCACCAACGCACGTGAGGCCATGCCGAACGGCGGCAAGCTGGTGCTCGAAACATCCAACCTGGAACTGGACGAGGCCGCCGCCAAGAAGGCGGGCTTGAAACCGGGCGCGTACGTGATGCTGGCGGTGAGCGATACGGGCTGCGGCATGGATGCAGAGATCCGTTCGCGATTGTTCGAACCTTTCTTCACCACCAAAGAACATGGGAAAGGCAGTGGATTGGGTCTCTCGATGGTTTACGGCACCGTGAAGCAGAGCGACGGAAACATTACGGTTTACAGCCAGGTAAATTGCGGCACCATTTTCGAGCTTTACCTGCCGCGCGTTGAGCCCACCGCGCCGATTCCCGCACCGCGCCGGGCGGCGGTGTCCAAAGGCTCCGAGACCATTCTGCTGGTGGATGACGAAGAGGGCGTGCGCAAGCTGGAGTCGGCCGTGCTCCACAACGGCGGCTACACGGTGATTGAAGCCGCCAACGGCCTGGTCGCGCTCACGATTTACGAGAAGAATTCGCACAAAATCGACTTAGTGGTGACCGATGTGGTCATGCCCCAAATGAATGGCTTCGAGCTGGGTCTGCGGCTGGCTGAAAAGAATCCGGATTTGAGGGTCCTGTACGTATCCGGATATCGTGACAGTCCTATCGCCAGCTCGCCCGGCGAGTCACCCAAAGCATTTCTGCACAAGCCATTCACGCCCGATCTGCTGCTGGCCAAGGTGCGCGAGGTTCTGGACGAGGGCGGCGGTCTTCGCCCACCGGGTTAAGTGGCGCGGCGCCCACGGGAGTCGTGGCGCGGGCCTTCGCCCAATGTCACAACCTACACCACTCACAACCGGCACCGATGCGCCCGGCCCGATGCGTCAAATTTTTTTCATATTTCCCCCAATCCCCTCTTGCGCACCGCCAGGATCGTTAGTATACTTCGCTAAACAGCAGTAATCCGCGGCACTAACGGACGTGCCGCGAGTACGGGAGTGCCAGGTGTAGCCCGCGCGGCCCGATAGCTGCGCATAAGTCCGCTCTCAGCGTGGAGAGCGCTCTCAAAATCGTCACAGGCTAATCACCCGGCATAAAGTCGGTGTATCGCGGCCTACGTTGGCCGGTGATTTGGTGTGAGTTAACGGAAAAAGGGGATACGGGAAATGTACTCACTACGAGCAAGGTTGAAGTGTGCCCTGGCCACTCATTTGACCGGGCTTTGTGTCTTTCTGGCGGTAGCAGGCGGCGCGGCCGCTCAAACCGTGCAAGGTGTTGTCACTGGCACCGTGACTGACGCTTCCGGGGCGGTGATTCCCAATGTCGAATTGAGACTGGTCAACGATGGGACCCTCGTCGTCCAAAATGAGAAGAGCGCTACCGACGGCGCCTACCGCTTCGATCTGGTTCCTCCTGGAACATATACGCTGACCGCGCATGGTCAGGGTTTTACCACCCGCGAAATCAAGAACATCATCGTGGACGCCAGCACCACCGTGCCTGTCAACCTCACCTTGTCGGTAGCTACCTCACAGACATTGGTAGAGGTGAGCGCGCAGGAGAGCATCGTCCAAACCGCCAGCTCGGACTTAGCGACCACCATCAACCAGAACTTCATCGAAGGCATGCCGCTGATCAGCCGCACAGTGTTCGACTTGGCCTTCGCCGCTCCCGCGGTCACTCAGGGCATGAACTTTAACGCGGCTTCCGGCGGCTCCCGCGAATCCGGCACCACCAACATGCTGAACGGCGCCGACAACAACGACAACTTTAGCGAGGGTTCTTTTAACATCACACCGCCGCTCGAATCGGTCGCCGAGTTTACCGTCCTAACCAACAATATGAGCGCGCAATATGGGCATGCCTCCGGCGCTTTGGTGAGCACTATCCAGAAAGCCGGCACGAATGACTTCCACGGCGTGGCCTACGAGTTCGCTCGAAACACCGATTTCGACGCCTCGGACTTCTTCTCCAACCGCAGCGGCACCCCCAAGCCCGAGTACATCCGCAACCAGTTCGGCGGCGAAGTGGGCGGTCCTATCAAGAAGGACAAGACATTCTTCATGTTCAGCTACGACCGGTTGGACCTTCATCAGGGCAATAACATCGTGCAGCCGGTTCCCACCCCCAGCGAACTGACCGCCATGGAGAACGGCGCGGGCCCCAACGCGCAGAAGATTTTGCAGTCCTACTCGCCGTTAACATCGAATACCTCGTGCCCGGCCGAGGCAGAGAACGAGCCGGACGCCATAGGGCATATTGGTTGCTTTATCGGGCGCGACCCCATCGTTACGGGCCAGAACACCTTTGTGGGTAGAATCGATCAGAACTTCAGCCTGAAGGACCGCCTCACTTTCACGGCAAATGTACAAAGATATAACAGCGTCGATAAATATGGCGGCGGCTACCCCACCAGCACCCAAAACATCCCTGGCTCGTCACCGAACAACTACCACAACCTCTCGCTCGTGGAGACACACATCTTCAATTCCAGCGTCCTGAACGAGTTGACCATCGCGCACAATCGGCACTACTCGGCCTTTGTGGCAGGCAACGGCGCGACCCCGGCGGCCGAGACCATCATCGATGCGGCCAACTACGATTACCTGGGATTCGGCTACGGCGTTTACGAAGGCGACCTGGTACAGGGCTTCACCCAGGATCGCTGGCAGTTTCAGGATAACCTGTCGTGGAGGAAGGGCAAGCACTCGTTTAAGTTTGGCGGCGGTATCCAATACGGGATCCTCTACCGCAACTGGGACTTAGGCAGCCCAGGGCTATATGAATTCGCCAACACAATTGGCCCCACGCCATCGTCTACCGGCAATCTAATTGCCAGCAACACGATCGGTGGTCTAACGCCGTCTACCTATCCAGAAAGCAACTTCCAGAACGATTTCCCGTACTACTCAGAGCTGTCCATCAATCCTCAGAATGGCGCGCCTGGGGTCGCCTACCGGCACTACATCATGAAAGACGCGAACATCTTTGTGAACGATGACTGGAAGGTGAGCAAGCGCGTCACGCTGAATCTGGGCCTGCGGTGGGAGCGCTACGGTGCACCTACCGAAGCTAACGGCGAGATCGCACAATTTACCAATCTGGATGGTTATGCGCCGGCTCAGGTGGCGGCGGCCCGTGTAGGACCGGTCAGCAGCATGTGGAATACGCCGAACCACGACTTCGGCCCGCGCGTGGGCTTCGCCTGGGACGTGCTGGGCGACGGCAAAATGTCTGTGCGCAGCGGTTTCGGCATCTCTTACGACCGGCTGTTTGACAACATCTGGTCCAACGGCGCGTGGAATCCGCCGTTCTACGCCTTGCTCGATCACGATGCCACCGCCGGCGATACGGTGGATTATACGGTTCCGGCTTCAGTCGGCGAATACGCGCCAGGCACCATCCCCGGTCCCGGACACCGCGTTTCGGTCCGCACCATGGACGTCCATATGAGGGACTCCTCGGTGCAGAACTACTATTTCGGAGTCGAGAGGCAGTTCCTCCACGATTTCCTGCTGCGAGTGAATTACCAGGGTTCTATGGGACGGCATCTGTCCCAGTTAATGAACCTGAACCGCTACGACGGCCAGGATTACAATGCCGATCTCTCCGGCGCCCGGCCGAACGCGTACTATTCCGGCTTCAACTATCGTGCCAACAATCTGAACTCGGAATACAACGCCCTGGTCACGGAAGTCCAGAAGCGCTTCTCCCACGGCCTCCAGTTCCAGTTCAGCTTCGTTTGGTCGAAACTGATGGATGACGGTTCGGATCTCTTCTCCGGATCGACCACCACCGGCCAATACAGCCAGCCTTATTACTTCGTCGACAACGCTGCCCCGCAGTTGGAGCGCGGACCGGGCGCCTTCGACCATCAAAAGAACTTCAAGGGGTTGTTCACTTACGAACTACCGTTCCTCAAAGAGCAGCATGGTTTCATCGGCCGCGCTTTGGGCGGCTGGCAGCTTTCTGCGTTCTATCAGGGGTACTCTGGCCATCCCATCGAGGTCTACAACAGCCGGTGCAATTACGCGGGAGACGCGCTGGATGCGAACGGATTCCCTGAGAACATCGGCGGAGATTACAACCTGGACGGCGTCTGCAACGATCACCCGAACTTTGTGGGATCCAGTGTCAACGCCGCCTACTCGCATGCCAGTCCGGCTGACGGTATCTTTACCGATAACAATGAAATCGGCTGTGGCTTCCCGGGTGCCAAATCCAGTGCGGCGGCCATCGCGGCGTGCAATGCTGCCTTCGGCGTGGTCACCCCCAATTCGCTATTCATCAATCCGCCGGGCACCGGTATCCACTATGGCGACCTAGCCAGGAATGTGTTCCGTGGACCGTGGTTCAATGGTTTCGATGGAGCATTGTTGAAGAATGTCGTGCTGAAAGAGAGTGTCAAACTGCAGTTGCGTGTCGAGGCGCTCGACCTGCTCAACCATCCGAATTTCGATGGCATCATCAGCGATCTGAACAGCGGTTCTTTCGGCAAAGCCCAGGTCCTGGTGGCTAGCTCGCCTAGCGGCGGTGCGATTGCGCGCCAGTTCCAGTTAGGGGCCCGCGTCACCTTCTGATCGCTATGTGGGGCAGGCGGACTGCCTGCCCCACACAACCACTAGCCACCAACCACCAATCACCAGCCACGGCGAGTGAAGCGAGCCCCGCCCCGCCCGGATGTACAATGCAGTCTTATGGGAAGGATTCGCCACCTCCTACCGTTGTTAGCTCTCGCCGCCTTCGCCGCCGAAAAAAAACCCGTCACCATCCAGAATATGCCCGCCCCGGCGCGCGTCCCATCCATTACCTGGGCGCCCGACGGAAAACGCTTTGCCTGGATGGACGACAAGGCCATATACCAGTACGACGTTGCGATCAAGAGACGCAAGCAACCCCTGGCGCTCGGCCCACTGGAGGAAAGAGCCGTAAAGCCGCCGAAGCAGGAAGGCGTGGACTGGCAGAATCGCCGCGTTTCGGAGCAGGGTTTTCAATGGTCGGCCACCGGCCAGGAGATGCTTATCAGCCTCGGCGGCGACCTGTTCCTCCTGCATACGGAAACGGGCAAATGGGAGCAACTCACCGCCACGGCTGAGGTGGAGCACGACCCCAAGCTCTCGCCCGACGGCCGCTTCGTCTCCTTCCGCCGCGAGCACGATCTGTACAGCCTGGAGGTCGCCAACAAGAAAGTCACGCGCCTCACCTCCGATGGCTCCGCCACGCTATGGAACGGCGAGTTGGATTGGGTCTACCCGGAAGAGCTTTACCTTTCCACGGCGCACTGGTGGGCGCCCGATAGCCGCCAGATCGCCTACCTGCAGTTTGACGTCGGCCGCGAATCGATCTTCCCCCAGCTGGATCTGCTCTCCTGGCGCGCATTCCTCGAGCCGGAGCGCTTTCCGCAGCCGGGCACGCCCAATGCGGATGTACGCCTGGGGGTCGTAGGAGTCGAAGGCGGCCCCACGCGTTGGATGGACATCGGCGAAACGCGCGATCATCTGCTGGCGCGCGTCTACTGGGCGCCGGATAGCCACGCGGTGGCCTACGAACGCCTGAATCGTATCCAGAACCGCCTCGACCTCGGCCTGGCCGACGTACGCACCGGCGCGTCCAAGGTGCTGCTCACCGATGACGATTCTTATTGGGTCAATGTGAACGACGATTTCCGATTCCTGAATAAGGGTAAGCAGTTCCTATGGGGCAGCGAGCGCGACGGCTATCTTCACCTCTATCTTTACTCGACCGATGATAAACGCGTCTGGCAGATTACTAAGGGTGAGTGGGAAGTGACTCAGGTGGCGGGAGTCAACGAAGAGACCCGCGAGGTTTTCTTCGTCTCTACCGAACAGAGCCCCCTCGAACGGCAGCTCTATCGCATTCGCCTCGACGGCAAGCAGAAACTACGTCTCAGCGGCGGCACGGGCACTCACAACATATCGATGAGTCCGACCACCCAGTTCTACATGGATACGGCTTCGAGCCTGGCCACGCCTCCGCGGCGCACGTTGCACGAGGCCGACGGATCGCAGATAGCCGTGTACGGGGAGGCAGTGCCGCCCGACGCGGAGATCCTGCCTGCCGAGATCGTTCGGATCAAGGCCACCGATGGCGTCGAGCTCTACGCGCGCATGATCAAGCCGGCGGGATTCTCCCCCGACAAGAAGTACCCGGTAATCGTGACGGTTTACGGCGGACCGGGCGTACAGGCAGTGCGCGACATCTGGAGCGGCGCCAATTTCGACCAGGTGCTGGCGCAGAAAGGGTATCTCATCTGGCAGTTGGATAACCGAGGTTCGACGGGCCGCGGACATCTATGGGAAGCGCAGATCTATCATGAGACCGGCGCGCACGAGCTCAACGACCAGCTCGATGGCATCCGCTATCTGGCCACCCTGGGTTTCGCGGATATGACCCGCGTGGGCATTTACGGCTGGAGCTATGGCGGATACATGACGCTTTATGCGTTGGCCAACGCGCCGGCGACATTCAAGGCCGGCGTCGCAGGTGCACCGGTCACTGATTGGCGTAACTACGATTCGATCTACACGGAGCGCTACATGGGTCTGCCCGAGGATAACCCGGAGGGCTACAAGCGCAGCTCGCCCCAAACCAATGCGGGTGAAATCAAGGCGCGCCTGCTCCTTCTCCATAACATCGAGGATGACAACGTCCACTTCCAGAACAGCGTCCAGATGGCTAACATCCTGGAGCGGGAGGGCAAGCAGTTTCAGATGATCGTGTACCCGCAGAAGTCTCACGGAGTCGGTGGTCCGGCGCAGAAGCAGATGCAGCAGGCCATTCTGGACTTCTTCGATCGGGCGCTATAGCTGACCCGCGCGCCCGCTTCTGAGCCGCGCCCGTGAGCAGGGGGTGCCTGCGCTCAGTTCGCGGGCCGGGGCGTCCAAGCAACCTTCTCCACGCCGGCGCGCTGGCTCAATGTCTGAACGATATCGGGGATAGTTGTGTCCTGCGGCGTGCCGCGCCATGTCACATTACAAGTCAGTTCGCGTCTCTCCCCGGCCGCCAGGTATACGGACGCGCATGAGACAATCTTGTATTGTTCCGCTCCTAAACTGGCGCGGATCTCTTCCGCACTTGGACCGGCCGCTCCCGTCACCACGGCTAACATCCCCTGGCGGTCCTGCCGCATCCGGTGTTCCAGGTGCCTGACGCCTCTGAGGACCGCGAAACCGATCAAGAGCCCCACCCAGCCCAAACCAATTTGACCGCCGCCGAAACACAATCCCAGAACTGTGACAAACCACAGCGTCGCCGCAGTGGTGACTCCCAGTACCAGATTCTCCCGGCGGATGATCGCGCCTGCGCCAATAAAGCCCATGCCCGACAAGATTCCCAGCGGGAGCCGCATCAGATCCAGTACCACGAATGAGTTGGGGAGCTTGCCGGCGGTCCCCATAAGAAGGTTGGCCTGCATCATGGCTACACAAGCTGCCAGGGATACAAGAATCGTAGTCCGCAAGCCTGCCGGGCGGCCATGCTCGCCTCGATCAAACCCTATCAGGAATCCGGCTACCACAGCGCATAGCAGACGGATAGAGAGATCCAACCATCCCGGGTAAACCGGCATAACCCCTCCTCGGTAAAATCCCCTCTCAAGTAGTAAGCAGACCCGCTGGGTCCGACTTGCAAGCCGCCTGCCATGAAGCCGGCGGGCTGTGAGAGAATATAGTGGCATTCGACACTGGATATGGATACCAGTTTACGGGTACGCACCCGTTACGCGTTCTTGTGGATCGCTCTGGTACCCGTGGCGCTGGCTGCCACGGCCGTCTGGCTAAGCGGTCAATTCAGGCAGGAAGTGGCTTGGATTGCGCATACCTACGATGTCCGGACTCAGACGCGCGATCTGGTACAACTCGTAAGTGATGCCGAAGATGCCACACGCGAATATCTTCTCACCGGTAAGCCGCAATTCTCCCAATCCGCGGATGCAAACATTGTCCAGGCCGGGCATCGGCTGGAACAAGTACGCAATCTCACAAACGATAACCCGGTACAACAACGAAATCTGCGAACGCTCCAGCCCGTGATGCAGCAAGCGTTCGCCGATATGCAGGATGCTATCGCCATTAGCCCCGCCACGCGCGCAAACCGCCTCACGGAAGTCGAGCAGCAGGGTGATCGCACGATGACCCAAGTCAGAGCGGTGGCGCGCGCCATGATGCAAGAAGAGGAGCGCCTCCTTTTGGCACGCACGCGCGCCGAAACCCGCACCAGCCGCGAGGTCGAAGCAATCTTCGTGGCGGCCGTCCTGGTCACCTTGGTTCTGCTGTTTTGGGCCAGCCGTAGGATGCGCCAGTACGCGGCACAGCGCGATCGGGCCGAGAGCGCCACTGAGGACACGTTGCGACAGTTCGAGGCCCTGAATCGGGATTTGGAGGCGCACGTCGAGGAACGTACCGCACAGTTGCGCAAAGTCAATGCACAGTTGGCCAGCTCGAATGCGGACCTGGAGCGTTTTGCGTTTATAGCCAGCCACGATCTGCAGGAGCCCCTGCGCATGGTGGCGTTGTTTTCTCAACTCCTCGAAAGAGCCTGCCGGGGAATAATCGACGATCAGGCATCGACTTATATAGGCACCATCGTCGAAGCTACTGACCGCATGCGCGAATTACTTAGATCACTTCTCGTTTATGCCGAAGTAGGAGTACGCCCGGAGGAAGCTACTCAACCGGTGGATTTGAATGCGGTTCTGGAACAAGTGATCAAAAACCTCAGAACCAGCATCGATGAAACCGGCGCCGTAATTGATTCCGCGCGCCTGCCGGACCTGACTGTAAACGAAGGACATTTCATTCAGCTGTTTCAGAACCTGGTCGGCAATGCCATCAAGTATCGAAGTGATCGGCCGCCGCGCATCCGCATCTCCGTGGAGCAGGTGGACGAGCATCTGAGATTCGCCGTGGCAGACAACGGCATCGGTATTGAACCGCAGTATCACGAGAAGATTTTCGTGGCATTCAAACGGCTGCATGGCCGGCAGATTCCTGGCACCGGAGTTGGCCTGGCGATTTGCAAGCGCGCCCTGGACCGGTATGGCGGGCACATCTGGGTCGAATCGCAAAGCGGCAAGGGCGCGACATTTTTCTTTACTGTGCCTGCCGCGCTCAAGAAAGAAGCAGCGCTGCAATCGGGAGTGTCGGCGTGACTGAGCCCCGACCGTGAGGGAGCGGCCCGCAGCCAGCCACCGCACGGAAATTCCGCAATCGAGCAGTTTACTCCTTGACGAACTGCCAGGTCGCATCCGGGTCGTACACCACGATTCCGGCGGCAATCTGCTCAGTACGCGCACCCAGGTTCTTTTCATAAACACGGCCCTGCTGGTTGACGATGAACGTCATGATTCCGGAGCTACCCCACTTATCGGGATAAGCGATGAGAGCATACCCGGCGACCATGTTTCCATTGAGCACATAGCTGAAACTACCGCCCGGCGCATGGGGACCTTGGCGCTTGAGGATTTTGAAGTAATACCCGTGATAGGGGCGCCGGGGCGTACCGCGGGGACGGGACTGGCCCGCCGGATAGCCCTCCGCCCGCGCTTGCGCCACCAGGCTTCCCAAGGGGCTGGGCTTCGCGCCCGGAGGCGTCTCCCAATACAGGCCGTCCCGCTTTCCGGGCGAACTGGTGAACTTCTGGGCGTAGACCGCCAGGCCATCCTGCGCGGTGCCGTTCGGCTCGGTGTAATATTCCCACTGCGCCACCACGTAAGCACGGCAAGTGAGAATGGCTGAGAGTTCGTCCTCGCCGATATGCCGGTTGAGAATCTCATCCAGCCCCGCGGTCGTATCGAAGCGCCACTGGTCTCCGTCTTTGACGATGGGAATGGGCGATGGCCAACTGTCCGCACCAACCAGCAGGGTGAACTTCGTGTCGGTCATTTTTTCAAGTCTGTGCGACTTAGCGAGGTTGGCGGCGAAACGCTCGAGTGCCTTGTTGTCTATTACGGGATCGCCAGTCAACAACCTGGCGCGGTCAGGTCCGAAGATGGCCGTCAGCGCGGTTTGGTCCTTGGCTTGGGCCGCGCGCGCCAGGGCGGCGACCGCTTCTTCGGGCGTGGCAAAGCGGCTCTGATTCGCAGACACAGCCTTCGCCCCGGCCGCCAGGGGCGAGGCCAGAAGCACGGCGAATACGGCTGCCAGTATCGTGCGTTGAACGGTATAGTCGCGATGCCGCGAATTCATTCAATGCCTCCCTCCGCCTCCGTGAGAACCGCCACCGCCACCACCCCCGTGAGAGCCGCCGCCTCCGCCACCGCCGGAGGACCTGGGCGCGGGCGCGGGGTGGGAAGCTGCAGAGCGGCTGCTTTGTCCCCTCTGGCTTGCGGCTTTCACGTCGATGTTGCTGCGCTCGCCGCCAAACGCAGGGTTGCCGGCCCGCTCCGAGTCACGCGTCTCCGTGCGGCCCGGCTCCGACCGGGCAGCCGCGGGTTGATCCGGCGTGCGTCCCCGGTAGAAATCGATCCGCGGATCGTTCGCATTGTCGTTGCGCTGGATGACCTTATTATTCACGCCTGCCGCCCCAGCCGTCTGACTTACTACCGCATTAACTCGCCGGCTATCATACGGCACGTTCTGGTGTACGCTGTTATAACGAGCGAGATTACTATAATTGACCCGCCGTGTAATCACGTTCCGGTTGGCAGTCACGTTCTTGAGATCATCATTCACGTAAACGTTGTTGATGTGAACATAGGCGCGGGAGCGGCCTACCCAGCCATTTCTGTCCGACCATCCATGGTAATAAATGCGGCGATGGCGCCAGTCGAAACCGTGATTCAGCCAGACGCCTATCGGGAAGCCCGTGCCGAAGGTGATGACCGGTCCGCCGAATACCCCGCCGGAGCCAAAGAAGACCAGCCCCGGATCGTAGATGGGCAAATAGACGTATTGCGCTTGGGCCGGCAAGATATCGACGTAGCCATCATCGACCTCCACGTCCTGCAGCGGTGTAGTCGCCAGATTCCCTGCGTTGCGGGCTTCCTGCCGCAGTCGCTGTATCGAGTCCATGACGTCATCCGTCTGGTTAACATAAGCCTGCCCCAATGCCGTGGTCCAATCCAGGTTGTCGGCCATCATATCGAGGACTGTAGGGTAATGCGCCACGGCTTTTACGCTCACATCCCAGGGCTGCATGTCGATATCATCGGGACTGGTGCCCGCGCGGCACACTCGCGCCGCTTCGTCGATCTGATCGGGGAAAGTAGCAGCCAGCAAAATCTGGGCGAGCAGGGGATCCGGATAGAGAGCCACCGGCGCCAGCAGGTTATCGAGTTGATCTGGAGAGAGAGGTTGCGCGGATGAATCGTCTTGTGCGCGCGATAACGCGGCGAAAGCGATGAGTAACAGCGCCAGGGGGACAGCCAGAGTCTTCCACATGGAGAGCTCGCTCCTTACCGGTCAGTTCGTATGTCATGTTCTTTTACAACATCTTAGTCGCCATGATAGACGTCGCTAAGGTGCGTAAAGTTACGAACGGCTGAGTGTCGGCGCGGCCGAGTCCAGCATCACCACCAGTTGCACAACCAGCCCGAACACGATAGATTAGAGGGGTACGGCTTCGCATGCGCCCGTAGCTCAGCTGGATAGAGCGTCTGGCTACGAACCAGAAGGTCAGGTGTTCGAATCACCTCGGGCGCACCACCTAAAGCAAATCCATTCAAATAGTTGGCGTGAATACTGGCATGGCCTTTAGGTCTGACTTTTGGGCGGTATGCCCAGAAGTATGCCCATCCTTTTCCTCTTGCACTCTTTCCATGGCTGCGCGAATCGTTTGCGCTTGCGGGTGAACGTAGCGCTTCGTGATATTCATGTCGCGGTGACCGGCGAGATATGCCAGCGTCCACGGGTCCATGTGTGGTGCCCAGCGCGTGAGGCAAGTATGCCGGAGGGTGTAAAGTTCGAACGGCACAAGCTCAGCGTCTTGCTTCTTGGTTTCTTCCGTGAGTATTCGCGTTCCCTCAGCGATGGCCCTGAGGTGCTGTTTCTTGAGTGTTGACGGTTCGATGTGTCCGCTCTTGGTTCCGGCCGGGAAGACCCACGGGCCACCATTTGCCTTCGACAGGCGCATATCGAGGGTTGCCTTGACACGCGCCGTCATGGGAATTTGGCGACGTGCATTATCCGTTTTCCCGTAGTGGATTTCGATCTTGCCATCGGTCACGTTCTCAGTTCGCAGTCTGAAGCACTCCTCCGGGCGCAAACCGCAATCGAGTAGGATGGTCGCAACATCCCGGAGCAACGCCGCGTCCGCGTATTGTGCCATGGCGTCGGTTGACGCGCCCCTGAAGTACAGATCCTCTTCGGCGGCGTTCAAGACTCGTTCGCGGTGCTTCTCCCCCGGAAGCATCTTGACGTTCGGCAACGCCCGTTCAACTCTGCCCCATTCCTGAGCGAGATGGAACATGCGGCGTAGCACCTGCAATTCACGGTTCAGACTCGCCACTTGCAACAGCCCCCCGCGCTTGCCCTTGGCCCCCTGGCGCTCCGTTACGAACTCGGCAACCCTGTCGCTCGTGATCGCATCGAGACGCGCGCCTGCAAGCCGTTTGAACTCGAGTAGGCGGCTGACTCCGTTTTCGTAGTACGCAAGCGTCTTCGGCTTCGCTGCGAAAGTTGACCGCGCGAAGGGCAGGAAATCGTGTTCCGCAAAGTCCTTCAGCGTGGGTACCGGCTTCCTATCGCGTATGCCCACTTCGCCCTTGGCGAGGGCTGTCCGGTGGGCCGCTTCCATCTGTTCCGCCACGCGCTTATTGGTCTGCTTCGTGCTTTCCCGAATCGGCTCACCGCTCCAGGTGAACTTGTACCACCAGTATTTGCTCTTCGCCTGTTTGTAAACCGCCATCAGTTGCCGCCTTTCTTCGACTGCCTCCCGCCGCTGCCCTTCGGCCGGCCGCCCCTCTTGCCATTCTCGCGAGCAATCTCCTGAATCCGCTCTAACCCGAAACGCTCCACGCGCGCCGTGTACGAACACTTTCCAACCCCGGGAGTGAACTGTTTGATCTCGGATTGCCGCATGCATATATTCTGAACTGGTTCGGTTATGCTGACAAGCGGTCGGTTGCGGCTTTCCTTTGGGACTGGGCGCCGCCCATAGGTTGGGCTGAAAGCCAGGCTTCGACATCCTCCGCCCGGTAGCGGACCAGCGGACCGACTTTGAAGAAAGGCGGACCCTGGCGGATCATACGCCATCTCCGCAGCGATCCGAGGCTCACGCGGAGCTGTTTTGAAACATCATGTTCCGTAAGAAGAGTTAGCATGTTTGCCTCCCTGGTGTCGGCGCGATTCAAATCCGTGCACCCTACCCGGTAAGTCGTCGCGAGGCACCTCGGTGACATCGTAGACCGCACTTCCGCGCCGCCGAAGCCAAATCCGGAACTCCCGCGCCCTTTAGCCTTTCTTGAACACGGCCCACCATAGCCAACTCTGTAGGTCCGGGGATCGCACTTGTGTGACACGCGGACGCCGTTGCACAATGTGCAACAAAACCGGCTAAGTCGTTGCACGCTGAAAGTGGCTCCCGATACAGCACTTAGGCTCCAATCCGCCGTCAAATGTGTTGCGTTTCCTTTATGTTCCACTACCAGTGTTAGCGGCATTTGCTGCCTGGCTTGAGGTTGACGCGCGGGCAAACAACTGAAACATTCTGGAAGGACGTAGTCCGCCAAATGGATCGGTGAAATATTCTGAAACATTCCGCGAAACCAAAGACCGCTGTCACGGATGGCATCGCCCACGGCCTACCGCTAGAGGACCTATGATTCCAGCGACACCGCGCGGCGAGAACCACGAAACGTCATCGCGCCTTAGCCGCCGTGGTCAGCAATCTACCGATCGCGGTCAAGTCCCTTCCGGGATACTCTATCGTCAACTGAAAAGCCCCAAACTCAGCGGTAACGGGTGAAGTTCATGGTAAGGGTGTCGGCCGAGATACCCGCCTCACCCTCGAAGCCGTCGCCGAATTGCGAACGCCTCGGCCGGCGCTAAGGTCAGTTTTAGTCAGATCAAGACGGTGAACCCCGGGGAACCCCGGACGCTTACATTACGGGCGGGTATTGATTACCTTCCAACTGGAGCACGTAATTCCTGTTTTAACGGTCGTCAGTGTAGAGAGTACGCCGACTTTGCCATTGGCCGGTACCGAAGCAGTTTGCGTCACGTTGATTACCGGCTCGATCGGCTCCGACGTTGACCAGAGTTGCTCGATGGTATTCCCAGATGTGAGCCAACCATTCCAAGTCGCGGTAACCGGAGTGGCGAGGGTGAAGTTCATGGTAAGGGTGCCGGTAGTCGCGTTGTAGCTGGGTGCATCTTCGAGGACACAAGCCGGCGGGGGAGGCGAGCACGTGCCGGAAAGGCACGACACCTCGATGCCGTAACTGCCGGTGGCGGCACGATCTCCATAGATCAGCGCCATGTAAGTGCCATTTTGTGGGGGTACGAAACTGAACTGGACGCGGGAAGTGCCGCCGTTGGTGCAGCCCTGATCTGGCCCGGGCTGCGGAGTCGCCGCGCCAGGATAGTATAAGAGAATACAAGTGTTGGCGGTGCCGCTATTGTAGCTGACGGAAACTTCGTATGTGCCGGTGGTTACCCCGAAAAAAGTGTACGCTTGCTGCGCCGTCGGCGGGGAAAGTGTGCCATCGACTGCCTGTGCCAGCGCGATGGATTGAGCGTCAGGAGGTACCGGGTTGATACGCTCGAGCGACAACGCGTAGTCTGCGTCACAACACTGCCCTCCCCCCATGGTAATGTCGATAGTATATTGGCCCGTAACCGTAAGCGTCTGCGAATCGAATACTTCCGATGAGCCACCATTAGTACATGTTTTGGGAAAGATCTTGTTATTGTTGGGGTCATAGAGTGCCATACACGTGTTGAAGCCACCGCCCTGATACCCTACGATAATCCTCCAGGTATCTCCATTCTTTGCACTGAACACAAAGGAGTCGGTATCCCCTGGCGTATACAGTTCGCAATTACTGCCGGCGTAAACATCGCCCGAAGCGATGCGCGTGTCGGTCGCAGGTTCCTTAGGACAGTTCATAGACTTTATTGCGAGCGCGGGCTGGGACATGAGCAGAAACGCAAAAAGCAGGCCTGCCAAGGCGAGAAGGGATCTTATTGATGTTCTCACGATTTTGCACGGCGGCGCCGACAACGCATTTTTCGCATGGGCCCGCTGTTCCGTCATGGTCAGGCACGCCACAATCGGTAACGCGATGCCACCTAGGGTGGTCAAGATCCCGTGCCGGGTGGCCAACGTGGACGATTCCGAGGGCGTCACCAGGTTGCGCTCCCGTAGTTGCAGAATCGCCTCCAACGCGAGATCATCCGTTACGCCCAAGTCGAGCGAACGCCGCGTCTCCCCGGGCACTTTGGCGAGAGTGTTCGGACGGCTGCATGCATCCGAAGCCGCGCCTACAGTTTCGTTCAAAGAAAACACCGTCTCACTCTGCCGATCGACGATGACCTTTGAGGCGTCTGGGCGGCTATCCGCCAACATGTCCATCGAATTCGTGCGCTCTAGTTGCATGTCTAACCCTCCTTGTCGACCAGACCATGAACCGCTTCACACATATTAACCCGGGATTTCCATCTTGGCTTCCCGTATTTGGCATGTTATACAGCCATATGAGGCGCTGCGGCGCCGCCATTAACGAAATTTAATATTTTCCACGTCGCTGGCCGACTGAAGAGCCATTCTTGGCCGTCCGGATAAGCCAAAAACCCCGGAAAAGCCCCTTGTCCAGGCGATTCGTCGCACACCTTCCCGTCCCCCTCATTTCTACGCCAAGAGTTGGATCATGGAGGCCGCCGGTCCCTACCCCGCCGGTACCGGCAGCGCGTCAATCCGCCGCACCATGCTTCCGAATAGCCGCCGCGTCGGATGGCTCTCCGCCAGCAGCAGCCAGTGGTACCGTGCGTGCTTCACCAACCGCCCGCCCGTTTTCACCAGCCTTTGCTGCAAACCCGTCAGCGACCAGTTCTCGATTTTCTTCGGCAACGCCAGCCGCCGCCACAGGTTGCCCAAATTGTAGGCGATCACGCTCAGCCACAGGCGCACCTCGTTGGACCGGAACCGATGGCAGCTCAGTCGCGTCATCTTCATCGCCTGCCTGCCTTCCTTGATCCATTGTTCCGCAGTGCCCCGCTTATTGTAGAACCGCATCACCGCCCGGCTGTGCGTCTCAGGGGTTGAGGCTGCTCTCAGGGGGTCGTCGCGGCCGTGAGAAGGACCAAGTTCTCTACGGCAGCGTAATCGCGCGCGTTGTGAGTGACGAGGGGAATATTCAACTGTACGGCTGCGGCCGCGATCCAGGCATCCGCAAATGAGATTGGTTTGCCCTTCTTCTCACAACCGCACTTGATCCGCGCCCACGCGCGGGCGGTTTCGGTGTCCGGTAGCAGCGGCGTAAAGCGTGCGAGAAAGCGGCGCATGAGATCGCGCCGGCCGGCGCCCCAATTCTTTGCCTCCATGCCGTACTCGATTTCGGCCAGCGTGATTAGCGAAACGGCCAACGACCTGCCGGCAAGAATGGCTTGATAGGCGGGAGCAAGGGAATGAGCCTTGAAGAGAAAAGAAACGACGTCAGTATCCACCACTACCGGCGTTGTGGAGCTCATCAAAGCGCGACAGGCCGAGAGCCTTCCTTGCGAAGCGCCCGGATCAGCGCCACGAATTCCTCGGCTCCTTCCGGGTCATATTCGGTATCGGTCTTCAGATCTTCCAGGCTGACTGGCGGTTTGAGGACAAGGCCCGCCGGAAGCCGCACCTGATCCGCTCCAGTTTCCGCGTTGTCGGCTCGCTGTGGCATCTCGATTCCAGTTTAGCTCACCAGACCGTCTGGGCGTGATCCGCACGTTCTACGGCCCTGTAACCCCAGGCAAGGGAGCGCCCGTTTTTTCCCGGCTGTGCCGCGCGGTTCGACCAGTGCGCTCCAGGTATGCCCAAAAGTATGCCCATCCCCTGCATAGCAGCGATAATCAGGGCTGCTCGGCACTCGGCCTAAGCGATTGAAAATGCACGGTGCTGGGTAGTGATGAGTAAGGCTGCAAACCTCATGATTTTCGGTAAATCACTGGCTACGAACCAGAAGGTCAGGTGTTCGAATCACCTCGGGCGCACCATTAAAATCAACCACGTACGCTTCAGTTCACGCTGCGCTTGGCTGTTTTGACCGCTACTGACCCAGAAATCTCAACACAGTGCGCCGCGGCGATCAGCGGTTATCGGATCGGCCGAGAACCACTGATGAGGATATCCACCAATCGCCTCGCGCTTTGCTGCCAGTCAGGACTGGTTGATACGTTAGCGACTCCGATGAGGGCTCGAAGCAGGTCGATTGGGTCGAGGTCTTTGCGTATGTCACCGCTCTTGACGGCCCGCTTTACCAGTTCACGAATTGCATCCCAAATCCGACCGTAGGATGCTTCGAATACCTTCGAATGGCCTCCAACCACGGAACTCAATGCCGGGGCGATGATCTGCTTGGTCGCGATGTAGTCCACGAACAGCAGCATCCAGGCCCGCAGCGCCTCTACCGGGGGCATCCATTCGGCAAGCCTCCGCTCGGCTGCAGCCAGCTTCTCGACTTCCGCCCGATAAACGCCTCAAGAAGCTGGTCGCGGGTAGGAAAATGGCGATACAAAGTTCCGGGTCCCACACCCGCGTGCTTGGCGATATCATCCAAGCTAGTGTTTGCGCCGGAGTGCGTGAATGCATCTTTGGCCACTTCCAGAATGCGTTCGCGATTCCGCAGCGCGTCGGTGCGCGGCTTTCTACCGGCAGCTTGAGAACGTTTCGTCGCCATCTCAAAAAACTTGCAACCGGAGAGATCCTCCGGTAATCTACTAATACGGAGACTGACTCCGTTTTTATCAAAATCGCGACGGCTCGTCAATTTCGGAAGCAACTCGAGCCGCGGTGAGGAGAAAAGAATATGCGTATTTTTGTCACCGGGGCCACGGGCTTCGTCGGCTCCGCCGTCGTTCAAGAACTCATCAACGCGGGTCATCAGGTGCTGGGCCTCGCTCGCTCGGATGCAGGAGCCGCCTCCCTTGCCGCGGCCGGCGCTAAAGTACATCGCGGCTCACTCGAAGACCTCGAGAGCCTGCGTAGTGGAGCAGCCACCGCCGATGGCGTCATTCACACGGGTTTCATCCACGACTTCTCGAAATTCGCAGAAAATTGCGAGATCGACAAGCGCGCCATCGAAGCTATCGGTTCGGTGCTCGAAGGCTCCGAGAGGCCTGTGGTTATCACCTCCGGGCTGATGACGGTGGCGGCGGGACGCCGTGTCGCTACTGAGGAAGATGCTGCTCCCCCTGTCTCCGCCTCATACCCCCGCGCCTCGGAATCTACGGCCGCGCTGCTGATGGAGCGTGGTGTGCGCGCGTCGATCGTACGGCTTCCTGCGTCAGTCCATGGCGATGGCGATCACGGCTTCGTTCCAATCCTCATCCGCACCGCGCGTGAAAAAGGTGTTTCAGCGTATGTGGGCGACGGGCTCAACCGCTGGCCAGGCGTACACCGGCTCGATGCCGCCGTTGTGTACCGGCTCGGTCTCGAAAAGGGAGCTGCGGGAACGCGATATCACGCGGTCGCTGACGAAGGAGTGCCTCTACGGGAGATTGCTGCTGTGATCGGCCGCCGTCTGAACGTTCCGGTGGTCAATAAGACACCCGAGGAAGCGAACAAACATTTCGGCTGGTTCGCTCATTTTGTGGCGGCCGACATTCCGGGGTCCAGCCAGTGGACTCGGGAACGCTTGGGGTGGCAGCCGAAGCAGCCGGGTCTGATTTCCGATATCGACCGGCCGCGCTATTTCGAATCCTGAACAGCGCCGCTGTTAGAGAAGAACGAATAGGGAGGAACGTGATGAAAGACGGTCGCCGTAGGAGTTCGCAAAATGAATGACAATGAATGACAAGGTCGTAGCTATCACGGGCGCAAGCAGCGGGATCGGAGCGGCATCCGCTCTTCTGCTGTCCGGGCGAGGCGCAAAAGTAGTGCTGGGAGCACGACGGACGGAGCACTTAGAGCGCTTGGCGACGCGTATCACGCAGGCCGGCGGTGAAGCGGCTTACGTTGAGACGGACGTAAAGCGTCGCGAAGACTTGGTCGCGCTCTTAGAGATGGCAACGACCCGGTTCGGCCGGCTCGATGTCCTCGTCAGCAACGCCGGCATCGGACCGATCTCGCGGCTCGACGAGCTGCGCGTGTCCGACTGGGAAGAGATGATCGATGTGAACCTGAGGGGCTTTCTCTACGGAATCGCCGCGGCGCTGCCCGTTTTCCGTAAGCAAGGTTTCGGGCATTTCGTCACCGTAGTCTCCACTGCTGGCCTCACCATCTCACCGACCATGGCGGTTTACGCCGGAACCAAAAATGCCGTGCGCACCATATCGGAGGCACTGCGTCAGGAGGCCGGCGATAAGCTACGTGTCACCTGCATATCGCCCGGCTTTGTGAATACGGCATTTGCAGATTCGATGACGAATCCGGAAACTCGTGCGGATATCATAGCCAGGCGGGACAAGATTGCGATCTCACCGGATGCAATCGCTCGGGCTATCGCTTTTGCGATCGAGGAACCGCCGGATGTGGATGTAAATGAAATCGTGATCCGACCCACAGCTCAGGCTGAAGCTCGGGGATGTCGACAAATTATGCCAAAACGGAAATCTGGAAAGGACAAACATGATTGGCACAAGTAAACGAATCGGACTCGTCACAGGGGCGAACAAAGGAATTGGCTTTGAAGTGGCGCGTCAACTCGCCGCCTCAGGGTGCACGATCCTGCTCGGCGCGCGGAGCCGGACACTGGGTGAAGGAGCGGCGGAACGCCTCGCGGCTGAACAACTTGATGTCCGCTACATTCCCATTGACCTCGACGATCCTGCCACACTCAACGCCGCGGCAAACCGGATCGATGCCGAATTCGGCCATCTGGACATTCTTGTCAACAACGCCGGCATAGCCGTCGAGGGTGACGGCCCTCCCTCGACCAGCAGCCTCGAAGCGATCGAACGCGACTATCGGGTGAATTTCATCGGCACAGTCGCGGTAACGCAAGTCATGCTCCCGCTGCTGCGTAAGGCGCCATCCGCGCGCATTGTCAATGTTTCGAGTGGACTGGGCTCGCTCACGAAGACCAGCGCTCCTGCGTTTGAATTCGTCGCCTACAAATATCTCGGCTATGCCGCATCGAAGGCCGCGCTCAACATGCTCACCGTGCAACTCGCCTACGAACTGCGCGACACCGCTATCAGGGTCAATTCCGCCGATCCTGGTTACACCGCCACCGACCTGAACGGCCACCGCGGTACGCAGAGCGTAGCCGAAGGGACAGTTGAGATCATCCGCTTGGCATTGCTCCCGGAAGATGGTCCGACAGGCAGTTTTTCCAATAAAAACGGCGTTGTTCCATGGTGAGTAACGCTCCATGGAAAGCCGCGCGGTCCTTCGCAGTAGGCGACAGGGGCCGTCCCCAATGCCTGCGAAATGCTCCCGCAACACCGACGCCGACCGGACCCTGAATGTGTCGCGACTTCCGCTACCGACAAACTGGTCGTTTCCAAAAGCTGTTGCGCCCGCCGCATGCGTGCCGCAGCAATCCAACGGGCCGGCGTCGTGCCCAACCTTCACCGTGCGATAAGAGACTGGATCCGACATGGGTATCTACCTTCCAGGTTCTTGTAATTGTTCCGATCTTCATCGCCCCTCAGAAGTCCTGCGCGGTGGACGCAGAACAACCTCATCGATTTCCACGTCCGCAGGTCGTTCCCGCGCAGTCCCGAGCGGAGGAGACACCGGACATACGGAACAAGATTAGGGCCCGACTTCGGCAAGAACAAGCACAACCCGTCGCGAGATATTTACACGACGAAAGCCGATGTGGTGAAATTGATCGAGCAGGCAGTCGCCGACGGAGCGAACCTGATCGCGCAGCAGGGCGACGCATGGTGACGCCGGAAATCGCGGCGATAAGGCTCTCGCATATGCACCTTCCCATAAAGACAGAACTCCCGCGCCTCGACCGGTTAGCGGTCGCGTGGCGCGGCCGCCAGTTCTCTCTGCCATTCTTCTACCGGAACGGCACTGGCGGACCTTCGGTATTCTTCGTACATGGGTTGGGGGGCGCGAAGGAAAATTTCTACGCCGCATTCCAGAGTCCCGCGTTGGCCAATTGCACGCTGCTCGCCTTTGACCTGCCCGGCACCGGGCTTGCTGAATTTTATCCGGATGTGGGCCTTGATGTTTCGGGTCTGGCAGATATCGCGCAAAATGTTGCGGATAGTCTGCTTCCGCAACCCTATTTTCTGGCCGGAGCGAGCATGGGCGGGTTGATCAGCCTTTTGCAAATCCGCCGTCATGGCATAGGGCGAATTCAAGGATTGATCAATCTGGAAGGCAATCTCTGCCCGGAGGATTGCATGTTCTCGCGCCGCGTTGTGTCTCATACACTGGACACATTCGGCGCCGCGTTCGAGCAACTTGCAGAGCAGCTCCGCTCTTCACCATACGCGGGCGATCAACTTATCTCACAGAACATGGCATTGAATGTGGATATACGCGCCTATTATGCCTACAGCTTTCAAGCGGTGGCTGAATCCGATTCCGGCGAATTGATTGAGGAATTCCTGCGGCTGTCTGTGCCTCGGCTTTTTCTCTATGGCGAAGCGAATAAGACCCTATCTTATTTGCGTCGATTGCGGGACAGCACCGTGCAGGTAACAGAGATTCCGCACAGCGCGCACTTTCTGTTTTACGATAATCCAGTGGCCACTTTTCAGGCCATTGGCGAGTTCGTCGAGAGACAAGCTGCCAACCCCCAGCGTCATGGCTGAGGCCGCGGTTCCTCCGCGTCGAACTTGATCACCGCGTCGGCCGAGTACTTGCGATAGAGCCGGAATTCCTTCTCGTTCTTCCTCCATACCTTGCCGGCGAACGTCTGGACCTGCATCTGTAAAGTGGCCGCCAGCGGCAGAAAGTACTCCCGCTCGCCGATTTTGATGAAATCGTAGTCCAGCGTTTCACTCGCACCCCGGATGGGAAACGAGGGTGCAATATTCAGCGCCTCGTGCGTAATGCGCGCGATCGTGTGAAACTGCCTGTCCACAAATACCGATCCGGAATAGGCCACCTTGGTTCTTTGCATCTGGTCCGTCTGGCGGGCCTGGTAATCGATGATATACAACGGCAGCGGTACCCGATAAGAAAAGACGTACGTGCGGCGTCCGCGCAACGTCGCCCACCTTTCCCACGAAAAACTGGTATGACTGGCGGGGTCGAAGATGTCGCGCATGGTGGTACCGAAATCGCCCACCGACAGCAGCCCGCCAGCCGACTTGTATGACGTGTCCCTGGCCGCGCGGCCGTTCTGGGAGACCAGCTTGTGTTCTTCTTTCTGGTCGAAATAGTTGAGCTGCGCCGTGAGAGAATCCTCCAGCCGCCACGCCTGCTGACCGGTGGGGTCGTCGTATCGGCGCGTCTGCTCCAGGCAGACGAAGTCAGGAAGCCTGTGCGTGTAGTTGAGGGCGTAAGCGCGCACCTCATCCAGCAACTTCGCTTGCTCTTCGGACGAAGGCGGAGCCGGAGGGACCGGCGCGGGCTTTGGCGCCTGCGGCTGGAAGGCAGCCCAGGCGGCAATCATAAACCACCATCTCATGCTGTCTATTGTCGCCGAAAGCTGCGTGTCTAGATACTAAGTCAAAGCTGGTTGATATCCGAGCTTTCGACCACCGGCTTCACGGCCCCGTCCCGCGCGACTTTGATCATGGCGCGCCCCAACGACTCCGTGGTCGTCACCGACTTCGGAAATACGGCCTTCAACAACGGGAGCAAGGGTCCGGCGATCGCATAAGCGAATCGATAAACCCCGGTCTTCGATCGAATCCCATGGAGCGGCACAATCACCCCAGGGCGAAACATATAGGCCGCCCTGAACGGCAGCTTCAGCAGCGCATTTTCCGTCTGGCCCTTCACCCGTGCCCACATCGAACGGCCGCGCTCGGAGCTATCCGTTCCCGCGCCCGAGACAAACACGAACGTCATGCCGGGGTTGAGCCTGGCCAGCAGCCGCGCCGCCGCCATGGTGAAATCGTAAGTGACGCGCCGGTAATCCGCTTCCTTCATCCCCACCGACGAAACGCCCATGCAGAAGAAGCACGCATTCTGGCCGGACAGGTCGCTTTCGAGGCCGGAGAAGTCCGTGAAATCGCGATGGACCACTTCACGCAGCTTGGGATGGCTTTGGCCGGTCGCGCTGCGCACGATCGCCACGACACTCTCCACCTCCGGGTCGAGCAGGCACTCGCGCAAAACACCTTGCCCGATCATTCCGGTTGCGCCGAAGAGCACGACCTTCATCCAGTCACCCCCGGCTGCTCCAGCCTCTCCGCCAGGCTCGAACGCCCAAGCTCGCGAGCCCACTGCGCGGGCGTTTGATGCATCTGCTGATCCACGAGGGACCGGTCCGCGCCGCGCGCCAGCAGTTCATCGACGACTTCGTTCCGCCCCATATACGCCGCGTAGTGCAGTGCGCTTTGCCGGCAATAGGGCGTCGCGTTGACGTCCACACCGGCGTCGAGCAGAGCGTGCAAGGCTGGCAGTCGGCCGTGCATGGCCGCCACGATCAAGGCCACTTGGCGGGCATCCGCTGCCCGCGCGATGGGAAACGAAAAGCGGCCCGCCCGATCATCGGTGCGGCGCAAGATCCCATCTATACCGCGGCCGCCGGCAAGCATGTCCTGGAGCATCTCCGTCTGTCCCAGGCCGGCGGCGTAGATCAGGTTCTCGACGTGCGCCCCGCGCGTGGCCAACCGCTCAGCGGCTTTCGTGTACCCGAAAAGCAGCGCGCACCCCAGCGGCGCGCCGTCACCCGCAATGCCGTCTACGGCGGCGCCATGATCGACTAACACGTCTACCAGGGTTGCCTGCACGCCCGCCAGGTACGGGTGGACGCTGGTCACCAACAGGCATAACGTCGTGTCGGCGCTACCGTAGACCGGCGCTACCGCATCGGTCTCGGCGCCGGCTTCCAGCAAGATACTTGCGATGGCGGGCGCATTTGCGGGCGAGCGCTGCACTTCGACGCCATTGGCAGCGACGTAGTGCAGCAGGGTGGCCCGATGGCGAAATGGGGCCCGCGCACGCACCAGGCCGGGGTATGCCCCCAACTGCGTGCGCAGGCTGGATTCATCGCCGCTGGTAATGGCCTCCACCGCCTGCAAGAACGCGCCGTCTGTGCTCATGAATCCTCCCCGGCGTCGCGCCGCTTACTGCGCCGGCTCTTCTATCGCCAGAATCTGGTCCGCGGTCACGTTATGCAATACCTGGTGAATACGGCTGGGCCACTTGATATCAATTTCCCGAATCGTTTTCGCCGCGCCCAACCCAAAGTGCACGCGCGAGTCACTCGCGCAGGCGTAGCCCACCGCCGTGGTTACCTCGTTGTACTGTTTGACGCCATCCTCAGTGGTAATGCGGATCTGCGCGCCCAGCGCCATGCGGTTGCTCTTCCGGCCGGTGAGTTTCAACAGAATCCAGTGATTCTGGTTTTTCGAAATGTTGTGGAAGTATTCAATCTTGCCATTGAGCACGGTGACCACCGCGTCAATCCGGCCATCGTTATCGACATCGCCGAAGGCTACTCCTCGATGCGCCGCGGGCTTCTGGAAATCGGGACCCGCGCCCGCGCTGACATCCTCAAACTTTCCGTTCCCCAGGTTGCGGAACACCGCATTCGGCTCCTCATATTTGCGGTTTGAAAACTGGCCAACATTGTCGAGCACGTTGCCGCGCGCGACGAACAAGTCCTTCCAGCCATCGTTATCGAAATCGAAGATGCCGTTGCCCCAGCCGGACATATCGCGTGTGCCCAGCAGGTGCATCTGGAAAGTGCGCTCCCAGAACTGGCCGCCTCCCCGGTTTTGAAATAACGGAAACGATTCGTTCTCCACGGCGGTGTGCCAGATATCCGGGTGGCCGTCATTGTCCACATCTTTGAAATCGACTCCCATGCCGGAAATTGCGCTGCCGCTCTGGGTGTACGCCACGCCGGATTCGAGGGCGACTTCCTCGAACTTCTTGCCGCCCAAATTGTGGAAAAGAAAGTTGGGACGATTGTCGTTGGCCACGAAAATATCCATGAACCCGTCGCCATCATAGTCGGCAATGGCCACGCCCATTCCTTTGCCCGAGTACTTTGCGATGCCCGTTTCGGCCGATACGTCGGTGAAAGTGCCGTCGCCATTGTTGCGGTAAAGCGTATTCGGAAGATTCGGATAGTTGTTTGGATGGCAGTAGGCGCGCAGTTCCGGTTTCGGACCGCAAAACGGATCCTTGTCCACCTCCCACTTGCAGTAGTTCGACACGAACAGATCCGGCAGGCCGTCGTTGTTGTAGTCCACCCACGCGGCTGAAACGGACCACATCTTCTTGCCGTCCAGGATGCCTCCGCCTACGTGCGCCTGGTCCGTGACATCGGTGAACGTGCCGTTTCCATTGTTGCGAAAGAGCTGGTTCTTCCCCGTGTTGACCACGTAAATATCGGCCCATCCGTCGTTATTGTAGTCGCCGATGGCTACGCCCATGCCGTAGCCCGCGCCTGCCACGCCGGCCTTCTCCGTCACGTCGCTGAAGGTGCCATCGTGATTGTTGTGGTAGAGACGATTCCAGTATTTGGGGCTTTCCTTTTCGAGCGACGGAATGGCCGCCCCGTTCACCACGTAAACGTCCAGATACCCGTCGTTGTCGTAATCAAACAGCGCCACGCCGGCTACCATGGTCTCCGGTTGATTCTTCTTGGGGGTGGGAGAACTGTCGGTCACGAAGGTCAAGCCGGAACGTTCCGCGATCTCTTCGAAAACGATGGGGCCCGTAGCGGACCCGGCCAGCAGCAGGCCGGCTCCGATTACAATAGGGATGAAAGCTTTCACGTCTCGGAAGATTCAGTCTAACATGTGGTCCGATGTCCACTAGCGGGAGGGAATCCTGAAGCGCAGCCTCGCCCTCCTCATCAGCCTGCTCGCAGCGTATTTATGCCTGGCGCTGCTTACCGCCCGGCCGGCGCCCACGGTCTCCAAGCGCCCCAGTTTCGTGGACGTTACCCCCCGCTCGAAAATCACTTACAAGAGCAACAACAGTTCGGGCGGCCATAAATATTTTCCGCAGCCCATGTGCGGCGGCGTAGCGCTCTTCGATTTCAATAACGACGGCCGCCTGGATATGTTCTTCACTAACGGAGCACGATTGCCCGAGATGAAAAAGGTTGACCCGTCTTATTACAACTGCCTGCTCCAGCAACGCGCCGACGGGACGTTCGAAGATGTCACCGCGCGTGCGGGCCTGCTTGGCGAAAATCTCGATTTCAATTTTGGCGTCGCCGTCGGCGATTACGATAACGACGGCTATGAGGACCTGTTCATCTGCAGCGCGGGCCGCAACGCGCTCTATCACAACAACGGAAACGGCACGTTTGCCGATGTGACCGAAGCTTCCGGCATCGGGAAGAAGCCGGCGGATACCCTCAGCGTGGTGGCTGCCTGGTTCGACTACGATAACGATGGCCTGCTCGACCTGATCGTCTCCAACTACACCTTCTGGACCCCGCAGACCGATATCCGTTGCAGCATGGGCAGCCAGGAGTATTATTGCGATCCGCGCCGTTACAAGAGCGTGCCGCCGCGGCTCTATCACAACCTGGGCCATGGCAAGTTCGAAGATGTCACCGAAAAGTCGGGGCTGGCTAAGGCGCCGGGGAAGGGCATGGGCATCTCCATCGCGGATTTCAATAACGACGGATGGCCGGACGTATTCATCGCCAACGATACGGAACCGAATTCGCTATTCATCAACCAGCGCAACGGCACGTTCGAAGAACAGGGGCTGGAGTTGGGAGTCGCTTACAACGACAGCGCGCACTCCGGATCTTCCATGGGGTCGGACGCCAAAGACTACGACAACGACGGCAACGTAGACATCTTCTATAACAACCTGATGGGCCAGGTCTGGCAGCTTCTGCGCAATCGCGGCAACCTGTTCACGTTTCCGTATACGTCGAAGATTCAGACGCTGAGCTTGCCATTTTCCGGCTGGAGCAATGGATTCATCGACTATAACAACGATGGATGGAAGGATATTTATTCCGCCAACGGAGATGTTGACCAGGTGAACGAAAAGTCGCCGCAGCACGATACGATGTTCGAAAATCAAGGCGGCAGGACGTTTGTGGACGTGTCCGACGAGATGGGCAAGGATTTTCTGCACAAGGGCTACCAGCGCGGCTCGGCGTTCGGCGATCTGAACAACGATGGAGCCATGGACATTGTAGTCACATCGCTGAACGAGACGCCGCGCATTCTGATGAACAGCGCCGATACCGGGAACCACTGGCTGATGCTGAGCCTGACCGGTCACAAGAGCGCGCGCGATGCCATTGGAGCGAAGGTGAAAGTGACGACAGCGTCCGGCCGCGTGCTGTACAATCACGTGTCCATCAGCGTAGGTTTCATGTCGTCGAGCGATAAGCGCGTGCATTTCGGATTGGGCGATGAAACTAAGATCGCTTCCATTGAGATCCGCTGGCCCAGCGGAATACAGCAGGTGCTGAAGGATGTAGCGGCGGATCAATGTTTGAAGGTTGACGAGCCGCACTAGCTCGGTCCGCGCACACAGCCGGAGTTTATGCTGCATTGGATCGTTGACGGCGTGGACTGGAGCGGGGTAGGGTGGAGGCATGGCTGGATCATGGTCTGAAGGGAGCGCACTATGACGATCACCGTTGACATCCGACCGGAGGTTGAGGCGGCGCTAGCACGCCAAGCCGCTGCCCGCGGCCGCGCGGTCGAGGACTATGCCGCCAGTTTGCTTGAAGAGGCGGTTCAGCTTCCGGCTGCAGATCCGGCGCCGCCAGCCAAAGATATGGTTGAACTCTTCGCTCCGCTGCGCGGCCTCAATCTAAATTTTGAGCGCGACAGGGATACCGGCCGGGATATCGAACTGTGAAGAGATACTTGGTTGACACCAACATCCCGTCCGAACTCACCCGCGATACGCCGGATGCGCGAGTGGCGGCTTTTCTCAGGAGCGTTGGGAAAGAGGGAGTCTTCCTAAGCGTTATGACCATCGGTGAAATCTGCAAAGGAATCGACATGCTTCCGGTCAGCCAGAAGCGGAGCGGGCTGCAGAGCTGGCTCGATATCGACGTACGTTCCTGGTTCGCGGGGCGGATTCTCCCGGACACCGAATCCATCGCCGAACCCTGGGGACATTTGGCCGCAGCCGCGAAACAGCGCGGGCTCGCGTTGGCGGTTGTCGACGGCATCATCGCAGCTACGGCCCTGGAGCACGATCTCACCATAGTGACGCGGAACATGAGGGATTTTACCCGTCTCGGTGCTGTTCTTCTTAAACCCCTGGGGTGCGGTATGAAATGCCGCATCGGTTGATATCTCTACTACTGTCGTCGGTCGCCTGCCTGCGCGATCGCCAGAGCGGGTGACCGCGCCGCGCGGCGCTGCCGGCCTCCTATCACGATAGAGTTGCAAGCCGGCTATTGACGTCATAAGTGAAGCTTTGCGATGCGCTCTACGGGCTCGACGCCAGGCCTTCACCGACGAGGCCAACAGCCAGTCCCAGGTAGAAACCAGCACAGGCGAGGAGGCCCCTTGTCCGTGACGCACGACAACGAATTCGCGCCGCCGAAATTCAGCGACTATTATCTGGTGGACAACCAGGAACCCGGCCCGCCGACGAAAATCTTCTGTTAGTTTGAAGGCAGTGCCGCAACCTGCGGGACGGATTCGGATTCAGACTTGATCGCAGCGTTAGTGAGTTCTCAGTGCAATGGTTTTAACCGCATTGGCGGCCTAACTGTCAGGCTTCCGAGCATCCGCGTCGGGTCCCGAGATGGTCAGGTAGATGGCAAGATGAGGCCAAACCAAATGCGAATGAACCGATAGATATCCCTTGGCGTCCAAGAACTCCGCAGTTGCCCGGTCGACAGATTGATCTGTATAAATCTTGCCGTCCCATACTCTCCAGTTTTCATCGTGCTTGGCCCTCCTCTGCGCAAGACGTTCTCCGCACTCAGTTGAGACCTCTCTGTTCGGATGTTGCTCGAGGTCTGAAGCAATAAGGTTTTCCCCTCAGCCCAAAAGCTGCTTACCCGCTCATCGCGTTGATCGCAGATGCCCTCGGTTGACGCGAGTGAAAAGCTGCCTGATTCTCGGGCTTTACTGGAACCGGATGGCAACGAGAATGGGGTCACACTCGCGCTATTCCGGATATCTCTCTCCCGCCCGCACAATTCGTATCTGGTGATCGGTGAATTTCCGGTGCGCCCCCGGTAATTCGATCTTCGGCATGTGGCAATCAGTGCAATCCTTTTTGGCAACCTTACAGCTCTTCTGGCTCACACCATGACATGCCAGGCACTTGGCATCGTAATTCGCCGCGCCCACTAAAAACTCCTGGTGCGGATTATGGCACGCGGTGCAGCGGATGCGCTTATCGTCGGCGTCGTAACATTTGCTGTTCGTCAAACGGTACGGTTGGAAGCGCACATTCGCGATATTTTGCGGCCCGTGCGCCGCGATATCCGCCCAGGTACGATGGCAACGCCCGCAGAATTCGTTGGTCTCTTCCGCGGTCATAGTCGCTAGTTTCGGCATCGCGGCTCCCTTGACGTCACCGGCCTCTACCGCCTGCATGTGTTCGAGAGCTCTGACATGACAGTTCTCGCACCGCACCCCCGCCTTCAGTTCCTCGGGGTGAAACGTAACGCCGTGCACCGCATCCGTGGTATGACACCCAAAACACGCCGTAACATCCTCGCGCGACATCTCCCGGCCGGCGGCCTGCGTCAGGTCTTTAGGCGTAGTGCCCAGCGCGCCGAATGTCAGATCAAGTCCATCAATTGCCCTGTAATAGCTGACGCGGCTCTCGTAATAAATCCCCCCGCGCTCGAATACGTAGGTCTGGCCGGCGGAGCCCAGTCCCAAAGCCCAGCCGACGGGAACGGTAATAGTATCGGTGCCATCGGTTACGCTGTAGATGCTTTGGTTTCCCTGGCGCGTGATGGAATAGGAATAGCGGCCGAATTGAAACGTCATCCGCGGGTGCTGGCGCAGGATGGCGCAATCTTCCACCAGTTCGAGCGCATGGGCCATCGATGTGGTGGGCTGGCTCAGGGCTTCCGTTTTATGGCAAATGGCGCAGGTGAAGGTAGCGGCGCCCGCCGGGCAGACGCTTGCCAAAATGATTAGTGCGCTCGCCCGCAGCATCCCCAGTCCCGCCAAATGTCAGCTTACCAGGGATGGAATTTCAGATGGGCAGGACCGGCAGCCCGGCGAACTGAAGTCCGCCGCTGCAAGCTAAAGCTCGCGCCACCCGCCGCTAATAGAATAGATACTTCCGCCACTGCTCGTCGCTCTTGCCCAACAGACGCATCAAGTGCCGGCTGGTATGCAGGCTGAACGGCCGTGGCTGACGCGCCAGTTTCATCCCGGATTCCTCCGGCGTGCGGTTGCCCTTCTTGTTATTGCATGGGTTGCAGCACGCCACCAGATTCTCCCAATTGGACTCACCCGCGCGCGACCGCGGAACCACGTGGTCCAGTGTCAATTCCGACGAGGGCAGCGTGCGATGGCAATACTGGCAGGTGTAACGGTCGCGCATCAGAATGTTCTTGCGCGACAGCGCCCGCGTCTGGTGCGGGATGCGGCGGTATTCGAGCAGGCGGATCACGCTGGGCAGGCGCACCGCGCTGCGCGCCGAGTGGATGTGATGGGTGGATTCCTCCTCCGCCGACGCCACGCCCTTCAAGACCAGCACCAGCGCCCGCCGCGCCGCGCAAATGTTGATCGGCTCGTAACTCGCATTCAACACCAGTACCGGTTTCTGCAATCTGTTCAAACTCGTCATTTAAACAGGTCCCTTTCGTTTGCCTAGATCCGCCTGATCCGTAAATCGCCGGTCCACGCGCGCCACCGCCGCGAGCGAGACCGACTTCGCTCCGGCTTTCTTCAATGCGCGCGCGCAAGCTCCCGCCGTCGCGCCGGTGGTCATCACATCGTCGATGAGTAGAATCCGCAGTCCGGCCACCCGGCGCCGCGCGCGGAATGCGGTGGCCACATTCTCCCGCCGTTGCGCGTTGCTCAGCCCGGCCTGCGCCCGCGTGGAGAATCCGCGCCGCAGCACGTTGCGCGTTGGAATACCGCGCCGGCGCGCGATGGCCCTTCCTAACAACTCCGCCTGGTTATAACCACGCTGCCATCGCCTGCGCCAATGCAGTGGCACGGCCGTCACCAGATCGAACTGCCGGTCGCGCGGCACGGCGTCGGCCAGCAGCGCGGCTAACGGCCGGGCCAAGCGATGAATGCCGCTGTACTTGAAAAGGTGGATCAGCTTCCGCAGCGTGCCTTCGTAAGCCCCGTAGCAGAAGGCTTCGTCGAAGCCGCGTTGCCCGTTCCGGCAAAGCATGCAGCGGCCCTCCGAGTCCAGCGGAAAGCTGTTCCGGAAGGGCGTCCGGCAATTCAGGCAGAAGAACTCCGCGCTGAGCGGTGCCGGATCGCGCAGGCAGTCCTGGCAAACCGGAACGCGCGAAAAGCCTCTTAGCGGGCGTTCACAAACGCGGCACTCGTCAGGGAAGAGAAGTGAAAAAAGGCCATGCGACACCTTACCGAAAATCGGCGGAAAAAAATCAAGCGATAAGGCGCGCCTGCTACTCGAGAAGACTCACCTCCCGGTGAACCTACTATTTTACACCAACTCAGCACGCTTCAAACGGGTTCAAGCGGGTTTCAAGCCTTCCCGCCAGGATGAATCTGCTGCGCCAGGTAATTATCCAGCCCGATCTCTTCGACGATGTGAAGCTGGCCTTCCAGATAATCGATATGATGCTCTTCATCGAGCAGGATCTGCTTGAACAACTCGCGCGATCCGTTGTCGCCCACATGCGTGGCCGCTTTGATGGCTTCGTTCAGCCTCGGTACAGCATCCAGTTCCAGCGCCAGGTCGTTCTCGAGCTGCGCTTTCACGTCCGCGCCCACTTTGATCGGGAACAGCTCGATCATATTGGGTGCGCCTTCCAGAAAAAGGATGCGCTGCATCAGAATATCGGCATGGCGCATCTCTTCGATGGACTCCTGGCGGTCGAGCGCCGCCAGCTTTTGGTAGCCCCAGTTCTCGCACATCTTAGCGTGTAAGAAATACTGGTTTATGGCCGTCAGCTCCGCTTTGAGCACTTCGTTCAGAAGCCGGATGATCTCTTCGTTACCGCGCATTACCGGATTGTAACTTAGTGCACCCTGCCTGAAGCCAGGCGCCGGCTAACGGCTTACCTGGCTAATGCACCACTGGCAATTCGATGTAGCTCTCCCGGCCGGGCGCATGATATACGCGCTGAGTGGCCTTTTGGTAATCCTCCGCCTTGGCCCAAAAAATACTCGGCACGAACGTCTGTGGATTGCGGTCGTAAAGCGGGAACCAGCTCGACTGCACCTGCACCATCAGGCGGTGCCCCGGCAGGAAAACATGGTTCGCGGTAGGCAGGTTGAAACGATACCGCAGCGGTTCATTTGCCGCGATCGGTTTGGCCGTCTCCAGGCTTTCGCGATACCGCCCCCGGAAAATATCGGCCGACACCATCAGCTGATAGCCACCCAATTCCGGCTGCGCGGCCACTTCTGCAGGATACACGTCGATGAGTTTCACCACCCAGTCAGAGTCCGTGCCGCTGGTGGAGGCGATCAAATTGGCCACCGGCTCCCCGCTGATCTTCAGCGGTTCGCGCAACACATCGGATTCGAAAGCCAGCACATCCGGCCGTCCCCCCGGTTCGCGCTGATCGTCCACCAGCCATCGCGACCATGTCTTGCGCTTCTCTTCGTCGATAGGCAGCGTGCGGAACGGGACCGGCTTGGCCGGATCGGAAACATATTCCTCGAAGCCCGTGCCGCCCGCCTCCGGCGCCGTGAAACTGAGCTTCAGTCCCGCGCCGAGATAAAGGTGCGTCGGCTGGATCGCGCAGCCGCTCGCGCACCCGGCCGGCCAGGCCGGCAGACGCTGCCACACATTCGTGCCGGTTTCGAACGCCGAGACCGGCGGCACGTCGGCTTTGGGCGCCCCGTCCTTCAGGTATTGATCGAGAAACGGAAGCAGAATCTTGCGCCGGAAATAAAGCCCCGTATCGCTGCCGAAGTGCAGCGGACCGAGGGTGCTGCCGTCGCCGATCTCCTGGCCGTGATGCCACGGGCCCAGCACGAGGAAGACTTTATCGTTGCCGGTGTCCTTGGGCTTGATCGCCTTGTAAACGGCGATCGCACCGTAGATATCCTCCTGGTCCCACAGGCTGTCAACCAGCATTACCGGTATAGTCAACGGTTCGGCCGCCAGCACGCGGTCCACCGCCTGATCGCGCCAAAACGCATCGTACGCCGGATGTTCCAGCATCTTGCGCCAGAAGCCGGCCTGCTCCAGTCCGCGGCTGCGGCCCATCTCGCCCGCGTTTACGCCGCGCAGGTATCCTTCGTAATCGTCGTAATAACTCGACCACCACTTGATGTCGCCGCCACGCGTAGCCTCCTGGTCGTAGATGTAGTCCAGAGTGCCCAGTTGGCGGAGCGCGCCATTGTGGAACCAGTCGTCGCCGCGCCAGCCATCCACCATCGGATTCATCGGCACGGACACCTTGAGCGCGGGGTGCGGATTCACCAACGGCATCAGGGGCAGGAAGCCGTCATAGGAAATGCCCAGGATTCCGACCTTGCCGTTGCTCTCCGGCACATTTTTCACCAGCCAGTCGACAGTGTCGTAAGTGTCGGTCGAGTGATCCACGGGCGTGGGGTTCTGCGGCCCATGCAGTGGCCGGTTCATCACGTAGTCGCCCTCGGACCCATGCTTGCCGCGCACATCCTGCAGCACGCGAATATAGCCGCCCTCCACGATGACGTCAGTGGCATTATCGTAGCCCTGCAAGATCGGCCCCAGGTGCGAGCTTTGGCTGTGGCTGGCCATCCCATCGGCGTCATAAGGCGTGCGGGTCAGCAGCATTGGTGCGCCGTGCGCGCCTTTGGGCACGATGATGACCGTATGCAGCTTCACGCCGTCGCGCATGGGGATCATGGCTACGCGCTTGGTGTAATCGAACGTGCTGGTGTGTTCGTCAAATTTCTGCGGCATCTCGCTGGGGAACGCCGGGTACTTGGGTGGTGCCGGCGGGGTCTGGCCGGCAGCTGCATTCAGTAGAAGTGCGCCGGCGAGACACGCAAACAGTTTGTTCATTCAGGCTCCGGGTTTCAGCTAGTATAGCAACGTGCGGCAAACGCTCTGCCTGCGGCGCGCCAGGACGAGGTCTCGCACCCCGCAACTCGCTCCTGACCTGCATCCAGATCTTGCAATACAGCCATTCCGGAGGAGGATCGGGTTCTTCGATGTGATCGGGCCGCAGGACCAGGTCACCGGTGCGCAGCAGGATGGCACGCACTTCACGATTCTGCGCCAGCTTAGCCCGCATGGCTGCCACGATGAGACGGTAATGTTCGCCGGCTTCCCGCGACCGGTACGGCATGCGCCGGCCTTCGAAGGTCACCCAGCCGATGCCCATCTGGTGCATATTCGCCTCGGCTAAAGTCCCGGCGTCTTTGGCCGCGAATGCAGTCATCCGGGCGACCTCCGCGCGCGAGTATTTCCATGCGATCCCGCGAGCCTTCGCGCGGGGATCGCGGGGACCCTCGGGGTAGAGCATCATCTGCCAGAATCCTTCCACGCTAGCGTAGCGGTGGCCCCTGAAGGTGAACGGCGTGGCGGCGAAATTGGAGAGGATTCCCAGTTCGTTGCGTTTGGAAACGATGACTTCACCCGGGCCGGCGGCTTGCGGGAGGATCTCCCAACTGGCTCGCTGATCCTCCGGAACCGGAGTCCACCAGTGCGCGGGATAAGTTCCGGCGCAGGCGATCACGCCCCAGGTTGCTGCGAAAAACTTATAGCACCTCATTAGCTCCCAAACTCCGCTTTAGAGTTAGAATACAAGCAGGAGTGGACCATGTCTACTATCTTGGCGTATGCAGTTTATGCGTTATCCGCTGCCGTCGCATTGGTCTTCCTTTACTTTTTCCACGCGCGCTGGTACTGGCATGTACTAAGCGTGTTAGTGGCTTTGGCCGTAGGATTCTCGCCGCCCCTTCCGGGCTGGGACGGTCCCAGCCGCGATCTGGTATACGGCGTCGTGGTTCTGTTCCTGCTGGTCTGGGGACTGGCTGAGCCACTCGTACACCGCTTCCACCGGCACGGTGCGCCGCGCCACGCCTGACATTCACCTGCAGCACCGGCAGCGCGCCCTCTCGCTACAATGGCCGTTCATGACGAGGCGCCCGGTGGTGCGCGACACGCTCGAATACTGGATGGCGCTGGCCGTCGCCGGTTCGCTGGCAGCGACTCCGTTGCCCGTGGCGAACTGGCTGGCGCGGCGATACGCAGCCCTTCTGGATCTGGCGCTTCCGCGCCTGCGCCGCGCGGCCCTGAACAACCTGGCGATGGCTCTACCCGAACTGGATCGCCGGGCGCACCAGCGCATCGCCGACGGAGTGTTCCACTCGATTGCCCGCCTGCTGGTGACCTTCGCGCGCTTTCCGCAAATCGATCGCGGCAACATCGGCGAATGGATTCGCTACGAAGGCTTCGAGCATTTTGAAGCAGCCCGCAAACGCGGCCGAGGCGTCCTGTTTGCGACCGCGCACCTGGGCAATTGGGAACTCAGCGCCTTTGCGCACGCCTACATGGCGGCGCCCATGTTCGTGGTGTTCCGCCCCCTCGACAATCCCATGGTGGACGCACTGGTCGAACGCCGGCGCATGCTGTCGGGCAACCGACTGATCGGCAAGCGGGAGTATGCGCGCGGCATCCTGAAGGCCCTGCACGAAAACGAAGCGGTGGGCATCCTGGTAGATCAGAATGCATCGCTCGACGAAGGCGCCTTCGTTGATTTCTTCGGCGTGCCCGCCTGCGCCGGAACCGGGTTTGCCAAACTGGCGGCGCATAGCGGCGCGGCGGTGATTCCCGGCTTCGCCCTTTGGATGGAAAGCGAGCGCAAGTACGTATTGCGGTTTTATCCGCCTATCGAGATTACGGGCAACGCGGAGGCGGACACGCGCACGCTGCACCGGCAACTGGAGGCGGTGATCCGCCAGTACCCGGATCAGTGGCTCTGGATCCATCGCCGCTGGAAGACCCGGCCGCCGGGGGAGGATGCTCCGTCCAACACCCTGTAGCCAGAACCGGCGTGTCGTGCCGTATTATAATCCGGCTTCAAATCCGATTCCTGAGGAGATCAACACCATGCCATCCGAAACAGCACCGCGCCGCGGATTCCTGCAGCGCTTGGCCGGATTCGCGGGACTGTCGGCCGCGGCAAGTTCCGCCAGCGCGCAGACGGCCCAGAGCGCCGCCGGCGGCTATGCCTTCCTGCCCCGTTACGCGCGCTCCCAGAATTACCGCTCGCTCAAGCAGTCCAGTTTCGACCGCACGGGCGGCAATGCCGATTCCTGGCCGGTCCAACCGGGCGCCACGCGCGAACTGTTCGCTTCCGAAGGTCCCGGCGTGATCACGCATATCTGGTTCACTATCGCAGCGGATAGCTCCCATCACCTGAAGGAAATCGTGATCCGCATCTATTGGGACGGCCAGCCTAAGCCCAGCGTGGAGGTGCCGGTGGGCGATTTGTTCGGGTTGAACCTCGGGCAATATTTCGTGTATCAATCGGCCTTCCTGAATTGCTCGTCCGTCAAAGCGTTGAATTGTTATTTCGCCATGCCTTTCCGCGGATCGGCGCGCATCACCGCGACCAACGAGAGTGCGCATCACATAGGCGCATTTTATTCGAACATCGATTACCAAATCGTGCCCGCGCTTCCCGACGAGGTGCTTTATTTTCACGCGCAGTACCGGCAGGGCGCGCCGAACCAGCCCACCACCAACGATTGGCGGACCAACGGCGATGCCGACAAGCTGAAGAATCTCGATGGAAAGGACAACTATGTCTTCACCGAGACGCGCGGGCGCGGTCACTTAATGGGCGTGACGCTGGGCGTGCTGCAAAACCAGGATTACTGGATGGGCGAAGGCGACGAGATGATATTTGTGGACAACGAGAGCCACCCGGTGATCACGGGCACTGGGACCGAGGATTACTTCAACGGCGCATGGGACTTTGGAGGCCGCGATAGCGCTGTCCCGTTCGCACATCTTTATAATGGTGCGCCGTTCATGGTCGATCCGGAACGCGCCGGCGGACGGTATTGCCTGTACCGCTGGCATGCGGATAATCCGGTCACGTTCACCAAGTACCTGAAGTACACTATCGAACACGGCCACGCCAATCATCGCGCGGATAACTACTTCTCGGTGGCTTATTGGTATCAGGCAGGAGCTTATACCGATTTTCCGACCCTGCCGCCCGCGGAGAGCCGCATTCCGAGACTGAAGGCCGTGCCAGGTCCGGGCGCGGCGCAGCCGGCATGATCGACGAAGCCTGGACTTGAGCGCGTCAATGCCCGATCAACTTCGCCAGGCCTGCACCGTACGTATCGAGAGAATGCTGTAGCGCGAAATCGAGGGGATCGGCGGCCCCCGCAATGTCGACCTGCTGTCCGATCTGCTGAAATAGCGGCGGAATTGGAACCTTCGGCACCAGATCGCTGGGGTTTACGATGCGGACGACATTGCCAGAAGGCGGGAGTCCGTGAATCGGGGAGAATACCGCCGGCCCCGCAAAAGTCCAGGTAACAGCTTCGGGGTGATACACGCCCATGATCAGCGCGATCGCGGCGCCGAGACTGTGCCCAGTGATGTAGACTTGCGCGTTTGCCGCACAAGCCGTGTCCCAGGCGTTCTGCAAACTCGCCGAGATGGAGTTCCATACGTCGTCAAAACCGCGATGCATAAACCAGGATCCGTGCGGCACGGGCTGCGCGATGGCGCAAAAGTCCTCCAGCCACTGGTGCTGCGTTTCCGTGCCGCGAATAGCGATCACGGATGTGTTCCCGCTGCGCGCGACGACGCCCCAATCGCAATTCTCGGAGACGACAACCTTCGCCAGCCCGGACGCAGTGTCTTTATTGATGGTTGACTGGTCCACGGTGACAACGCCCAACTGTTGCCAGCCCGGAGGAAATTTTAGCGCCTGCCCCCAGGACAACTGATAGGCGGCGGTGTTGAGGGGCAGTAGAATGTCGTGCGCGAAAGCCGCGTCGAAGGCCATGTTAACCATTTTAAAACTGTACAACACGCGGAATTCAGGAGAGAGCGTACAACCGGCCCCTCCCGTCCGCCTCAGTTCGCTTCGATCTTTACGTCGGTCTGCGCTATCGATTCGGTGTCGCCTTGGTGGGCCGCGGCGCGCACCTGATAGACGCCCGGTGGAATAGCTGCCGCCGGAACAGTCATGACGTACGGAATGCGGCCTTGCGCATCGGCGTCAGGCAACTGCATGGGTACTTTCGTCAGGCTCTTGCCGTTCTGCAGAAACTCGATTTCCACCGTGGGCTTGGAGGAAATAGACGCGTCCCGATAGACCACGAAGAACAAGCGCAGATTCGAATTCGCCGCGCGAGGCACGCTGTTGTTTAACGTCGGCGTGATGCTGCCACCTTGAAACTGGAACGGCTCGTTCGGATCGAGGCCCTTCACATTGGGTGTGTAAGAGCGTACCGCGGCGAGCGAAGAGATGCGCACGCCTTTGCCTGTGGCCCCCACCGTGAATTCGCTGCGTTCGATTCCCATCTTGCCGCTCTCGCGGTCCATAACCGCGGTCTCCAGGCTGTACTTCCCGGGCGGAAGCTCGAGTGGCATCTTCTCCACGAAATTGCCCATCTTCAACTGATCGGCGGTGACATGCTGCAAATCGCGGTCGCGCGTCAACTTGGGACCGGCTACTTCTCCCTTAGCGTCCTTCACCAGCGCGGCCAGCGAAAAGTGCACGTCAAACCCCTTCTGGGCTGCATCTGGCTTGGCCTGTAAGCTATGCAGGGGGACTTCCACCAGTACCGAAAGATCCGTGCCGTCGCCGCGCGGCTGCTCGAGAAATGCGCCTGCGCGGAATTCGACATCGTGCGAAACCTGGGCATCGGAGATCGCTTTCAGCAGCGGCAGCTCGAAGCTTTCCATGCCGGCAGCGCGCGCCTCGGGCGGCAGGGCGAAGTAACCATTACGGGCTTGCAGAACCACATTCTTGCGGTCGCTTTCCAGTTTCAGCTTGTGAAAACTGCCGTCGTAGTTGTCGATGTGCGGGTTATAGGTCAGCTCGTAGTAGCTGGCAATCTCTTCATTCAGGTGGCGCAGAGGTGTGCGCAGGTCGTTGCTCTCGCCCAGCAAGAAACCGCCAGTGGCTTCCGCCAGGTTGCGGAGTGGAAGCTGGACGTTTGCCCGGGAGGATGTCTCGGCGTTATCCGACGCATGTATCTGTTCCTGACTGGTGGCCCCCTCCCCCAGCGTATCCTTACCGGCTGCCATGTTGGCGCCGTTCAACTGATTGGTGGCACCCGAATTCTGCGCTTCAGTCATCACGCCCCGGGTATCCACGGTATAAAACGTTACGTTGGCACGGTTAGCCATGCTCGTCAGGCTGCGGAAAATCGCATCCAGCTCAGGCGTCAAATACATTCCCCAAGTGAAATACAGCACGGACTTTCGTCCGGGCATGGACTGCAGCCCCTGCACCAGGGACTCCAGCGCGTTCAGCGACAGGCGCGCGTCTTGGCTGCCCATGGCCGCATCCATGCGCAGCATGCCCAGCATCACCTCCGCGAGCTTGGCCTGCACGGCCGCACCACCGGCCCCGGCGCCGCCCACGGGCTGCTGACTCGCAACCTGGTTGGCCGCGGCGAGCGCCGTGCCGGGGTTATCGGCGCCGTTGACCGTCTGGCCGGCCAGGTACCTCTTCAGATCGCCCTTGATCTTGTCCGATTCGGGAAGCAGCTTCGCCGAGGAGTACCCGCTCGTGGCGTCATTGATCGCCTTAACGAGCGCGTCCTTGTCACTGGTAAACGGCTGCAGGACCATCAGGCGTGTGTCGATCACGACCACCGAATAAAACACGTTGGCGCCCTGTTCGCCCTTAACGAGGTCGATGGCACCCGTGCGGGCGGTCTTACGCTGCGTGGGGTCGCCCAAGGCCTCGAAGGCCAGAGTCACCAGGCGTAGTTGGCGCAGGGGGTCGAGTTTGGTGGTTGTGCCACCTTGACTGATCGCCTCGGCGCCCTGCACCAGCCGGAAGCTCGACAGTTGCTCCCTGGCACCGTTATCGGTGACGGCCAGCTCTTCTTGCTTGAGGTCCGTGACAGGTTTTCCTTTCTTGTCGCGGGCAATGAAATCCAGCACCACCTCATCGACGGTCGATTTGACAACGGGCGCTTGCGAGGCGACGGCTGGAGTGGCGGGCTGTTGGGCAGGGGCGGGCGGCGTGGCGATGACGGCGATCGACGCCAAAGCGAGTGAACAGATGCAAATCTTCATAACCGATTATCCGGAACTCCGGCTTTCCTTCTAAGTTTACGGCACCTGGGAGCGCTTTGCGCGCCCGCGAATGAAGATACCATGTGATTCATTCTTCCGTATGGCCAGAAAGCGTCCCGCCGTTGGCAGAGAACCTAACTTGCGGGATGCGGCCGTCTGGGCCTCGATCTTCTGCGCAACTCTGATCGCTTACTGGCCCGCGCTCCGCGGCGGACTGGTTTGGGACGATGCCAGCCACGTGACCAGCCCGGCACTCCAGTCTGTCCAGGGCCTCTGGCGCATCTGGTTCGACCTGCGCGCTACACAGCAATATTATCCGCTTCTGCACAGCGCATTCTGGATAGAACATCGCATTTGGGGCGACGCGGTGCTGGGCTACCATCTGACCAACATCTTCCTACATGCCGCCTCGGCTTGCCTGGTGGTGTGCATCGTGCGTCGTCTATCGCTGCCGGGCGCGTGGCTGGCGGGCCTGGTCTTCGCGCTCCATCCGGTGTGCGTGGAAGCAGTGGCCTGGATCTCGGAACAGAAGAGCACGCTTTCCGGAGTGTTCTACCTGGCTGCGGCGCTGGTCTATCTGCGCTTCGACCGCACCCGTAGCAGGCCGGATTACCTGTGGGCGTCGGTATTATTTGTCCTGGCGCTCGCCAGCAAGACCGTGACGGCGACGCTGCCGGCGGCGCTGCTGGTCGTATTCTGGTGGCAGCGAGGGCGCCTCGGCTTCCGCCGGGACGTGCGTCCGCTGCTGCCTTGGTTCGCGCTGGGCGCGGCCGCGGGACTCTTCACCGCCTGGGTGGAACGCACATACATCGGCGCGACGGGCGCGGATTTCACGCTGACCTGGACCGAGCGATTTCTGTTGGCGGGCCGGGCGATCTGGTTCTACGCAGGCAAAATCGTGTGGCCGGCGAACCTGATCTTTACCTACCCGCGATGGAAGATCGACGCCGGGATCTGGTGGCAGTATCTGTTCCCGGCCGGAGTGCTGGCAGCCGCGATGGGCTTCTGGCTTCTGGCGCGGCGGCACCGCGGGCCGCTGGCGGGCTTCCTCATCTTCATCGGAACGCTGTTTCCGGTGCTGGGCTTTCTGAATGTTTACCCGTTCATCTTTTCCTACGTGGCGGACCACTTCGAATACCTGGCAAGTCTCGCAATCATCGTCCCAATATGCGCCGCCATCTTGGGGGGGCGGGGCAGGCTCGTAGCCTGCAGCGGGCTCTCAGCCCGCTCCTGCTTGTTAACGCTTGCGGTTCTCACTTTCCGTCAGGCTGGAACGTACGCCGATGCGGAGACGCTGTACCGGGCCGCGCTGGCGCGCAATCCGGCAAGCTGGATGGCGCACACCAACCTGGGAGTCGCGTTCGCGGAAACACCCAGTCGCTTGCCGGAGGCCATCGCCGAATACCAGGCGGCGCTGCGGCTGAAACCCGATGACGCGCAGACCCACGCAAACCTCGGCAACGCTTTGGCGCAGATGCCTGGCCGGCTCCCGGATGCCATCGGCGAGTTCCGCACGGCGTTGCGGTTGAAACCGAATCTGGTGCAAACGCATAATGACTTCGGCGTGGCGCTGTCGCAGATCCCCGGCCGGCTGCCGGATGCGATTGCCCAGTTCCAGGAGGCCTTGCGCCTGAAACCGGATTACGCAGAGGCGCATGGCAATTTGGGCGTCGCGCTGACGCAGATCCCCGGCCGGTTGCCGGATGCCATTGCCGAGTTCCGGACGGCCTTGCGCATTCAGCCGGATTACGCGGACGCCCACAATAACCTGGCCCGCGCGCTGGCCCAGACGCCGGCCAGTCTGCAGGATGCCATCGCCGAGTACGAAGCCGCGCTGCGGGCCAACGCCGGCGATGCGGAAACACACTTCAACCTGGGCGTGGCGCTGGCGCAGGTCCCTGGGCGGCTGTCGGGGGCCGCTGCCGAGTTCCGGGCCGCATTGCGCCTGAAACCGGATTACCTGGATGCGCACCACAATCTGGGCAACGCGCTGTCGCAGATCCCCGGCCGCCTGCCTGATGCCATAGCCGAATTCCAGGCGGCGCTGCGCATCCAGCCGGATAACGCGGAGGTGCATAGCGATTTAGGCATAGCGCTGGCGCAAACGCCCGGCCGGTTGCCGGACGCGATTGCCGAGTTCCAAGCCGCGCTGCGCATCCAGCCGGATAACGCCGACGCGAGGGAGAACCTGGCGAACGCCCTGGTTCAAACGCCAGGCCGGCTAGGGGAAGCCATCGCCGAGTACCAAAAGACGCTGCGAATCAAACCGGATGACGCGTCAGTCCATAATGGCTTGGGAGTGGCGCTGGCCCAAACGCCGGGGCGGATGCCTGAGGCCATCGCCCAGTTCCAGGCCGCGCTCCGGTTGCAGCCGGATTATGCGGAGGCGCGCAACAATCTGACGCGCGCATGCCCCCGCTGCCTCTCGGGAAAGCGCTGAAGTCTTGGAGGGCGGGCTTTAGCCGGCGCGGGGCTTCAGCCCCGCCGCCGCAGCGTTAATCACGGCTGATTGGGGTCCGTAACCTTCCGCAGCCGTCGGAATTCCTCACGCTCCCGCCTGGCGTCCTCCGTACGGCCCAGCTTGGCGTAGACGGAGGCCAGATCGTAATGCGATTCCGGACTGGCCGGCGCCAGGCGCACGGCGGTTTCGAACTCCCGAAGCGCGCCCGCGTTGTCGTCGGCCTCCCGCAGCACTCTACCCAGTTCCACGTGTGTAGCGAAATCGCCCGGTGCGAACTTCACGGCTTTCTCGGCGTATCCCCGCGCCGCTTGCGGCTGATCGCGTTTCAGGTAAATGCTGGCCAGGCTGACTAGAGCGGGCACATGGTCCGGCTGCAACTCCAGGGTTTTGCCAATCTCCTGCAGCCCGCGCTCGGGGTCCTGCTGCATCAGGAACGCGCCAAACCGGAAGTGGATGTTGGGATCCTTGGGGTAGTCCCGTACCACCAGTTCGAATTTCCCGACGGCTTCCTTCGAATCCCCTTCCATCACGGCGGCCATCGCATCGCCCAGCTTGAAGACCTTATCGCGATCCGATTCGGGCACCTCCGGCGGTGTCCACGGCTCCCGCAATCCGGCGATGCCCGAGGCCACCACGATCTCGGGCGTCGTCTTGCTGTCCCGGGTCAGCTCCAGCAGTTTGGCGATGGCCGTCTCAAACCTGCCCAGCTTGGTAAGGACGAGCGCCAGGTGCAGCCGACCGGCGCGCGCAAGTTCGGTGGGTCCTTGAAATCCCAACTGCTGAGCCTTGAACAGGCTCTTGAGGGCCGCATCATAATCCCGGAGATGGTATGCGCAAAGTCCGGCCATGATCCAGCCGGGAGATTTATCCGGCTGCAGCGCCGCCAGAAGCTGGAAGTCGGTCGCGCACTCCTTGTATTGGTCCTGGTCGTATTCGATGGAACCGGCTTCCCACAGGCCTTCCGCCCAGTGCGGCCTTAGCTTGAGCGCTTTCCGATAGAGAGCCAGAGCCTCCACCGTCCTCTTGGCGTCGCGCGCCTCGGTGGCCTGCCGGGACAAGGTTTCGAATGACGGCGGGGCATTTGGACGGGCCGACGTGGGGTTCGCGGAAGTGGCCTGCATCAGCAAAGCTGCGGCTAAAACGATCATGCGCCTCTTCTGATGTTATAGCAGGCGATTCTTCAGGGGCTATCTTCCACCACCTCGATACCGTTGACGCAGGCGTAGTTGACCACCGGCACGAAGGACAGTTCGATCTTCCCTTGAGCGTTCGGAGAGATGCCGTGAAAGCTCTTGTATATGGCCTTTTGCCCTCCGCCTGCCGTGCGGTAAATATCGAAATTGTGCAGCAGCGTGATTCCATTGCAGTACACATCGAAGATGCGGCTGCCGTCGCCGCCGGCGCCTGGCCTTCCCGGGCCGAACCACGCCTCCGTAAATAACAGGGTTACGGTGTAGCGGCCGTCTGCCGCGGGGATCGTGTACCTGAAGTTGCCGAAGCGTTCGCCCTGAAATATCTCGGGATCGGTGGTGCTGGAAATCGGCTCGGAGCGCGGCACGGCAAAACCATGACTGAAGTAACGATCCGCTCCCCACACCTGGCCTCGCTGGTCGGTGTAGTTCCGGCCGCGCGCCGCAATGCGCACGGGGCGCATCTTGCCCGGGATGCCCCGCACGATTTCCAGGGCGTTCAGGAACGGCACGTTATTGGCTAACCCGGCGAACTGCACGTGCAGCACGCCGTCCGCCGCGGGGGAAACGTCCTTGAAAATCTTCTCGTCGGCGGTGTTGCTGCCGCCCGCGTCGGATAGCACGTCGAAAGCCCACAGCACCTCTTTTCCGTTGATCGAAATCTTGAAGACCCGGCTGGATTCACCCCCTCCAGCCATGTTGTTCTCGCCGAACAAGGTCTCGGCAAAGTACAAATGCAGTTCGTAAACGCCAGGCTTCAACGGAATGTCATAGCTGAAATCGCCTTCCCGTCTGTGCCGGAACAATTCCGGATCGGGCGTCTGGAAAATCGTATGGCTGGGCGTAGCGAAGACGGAGCCGCCCTGGAAGAGCCGATCGCCGGACCAGACGTTGCCAACCGGGTCGACATGCCGCGCGTCGGGTGAGCCGCACAGTATTCGGATTTCCTCGGATTCCCCGGTTAACGGTATCGATACAGTTTTCGGCGCGTTGACTGCCTTGGCTGGCGAAGGCGCCTTGGAATCCCAAACGGCTACGACTAGCGCCAGTACCGTGAGCACCAAGCCAAAGCGAGGTGCCAACCTGAGCAAGCGCGGCTTTGCCGGCGGGGCGATGGCACCGGGCTCATCCAACTGTGGGGCCGCTATAGCCAACTCGGAGGTTCGTGCCAATGGGAGCGCCTCCGGCCCCATCTCCCCGATTTCCTCGACTTCACCAAGTTCGTGCGGCGCGCCGTTGGTTTCGAGGCGGCCATTCTCCACAAACCGCGGCACGTATTGCCCGGACGGGATAACGATGCGGAACTGCCTGTTAGCCCCCTCGTTTTCGTAATACTGTTTCAGCCTCTTCCGCAGCCGGAAGGCTTCCACGCGGACGATCGAATCCTGTCGGGGATCGAAGCTCGGTGGACGCCCCAGAGCTTCAACCGCAATGTTGTATTCCTTGATCTGATCGGCCCTGCCGGCGAAGTAGTTGGTACAGACATAATCCAGCACCAGGGCCAGACTGGGCGCCTTCGCGAAGATCCCCGACGCGATAATGGCCTCTAGTTCGGCCTTACAATTGTCCCGGTCCGGAACAGCCGAGATGGGCTCTTCCTTAAGCATTTTAATGGGTTAGCGTTCTCCCCACGAGGCGTTAACCCCAGCGTAAACCACGGTGACCGACTGATAGTTTAGCAGTAACACGCCTGAAAATAAAGCGGTTCTTTGGAGTAACTTCCGCGTTCGCGTGAGTTAACAGCTTTAGCCTTTACGGAGCCGGTATAGTGCGTTTATATTACAGGCATCTCGTCTCAACGCTTTGAAGAGGTCTCGGACTATAGCGCACGCAGGTCCGTGTGCAATGTGCAAAACGAAATGGGGAGTAAAAGAGGTCTTATGAAGAACCGCACCCTAATCCTCGTCGGATTGGCGCTGTTGATTTTGTCGGCCACGAACTTGCCGGCGCAATTAACCTCCGCTACGCTGACCGGAGTGATATCCGACCCGTCCGGCGCCGTTGTGCCGCAGGCCAAGGTCAAACTCGTTAACGAAAAATCTGGCGATACGCGCGAAACCGTCACAAATAACGACGGTTACTATACTTTCGCCGGTATGGCGGTTGGCGATCTCAGCTACAAGTTGACGGTCGAAGCCAAAGGTTTCGTGACTTTTGATGCGCCGGGCATTTCGCTGCTGGGCGGCGAGAAGCGCAACGTCAATGTAACCTTAAAGGTTGGCAACACTACGGACACCGTGGAAGTAATTGGCGTGGCCGATTCGATTGTGCCCGTGGATTCCGGCGAGAAGTCGGAAACGCTGACAACCAAAGAGTTACAGAATTACGTTCAGGTCGGCAGCAACGCGGCCGAGTACATCAAAATCATGCCGGGGTTCGGCATCTCGAACGGCACCAACAACACCGCCAACTATACCGGCGAGGTGATTGGAATCAACGGCAACGGCGCGGCGGGCAGCCAGAGCCCGTTGAACGCCGCATATTCTTATGATGGTCTGCCCACCAACTCGCTGGACATCACGGCCGATGGTGCGCACGTTTCCGATCCGGGCTGCAACTGCGACACGCCGGTGAATCCCAACTCCGACATGATCTCCGAATTCAAGGTGATGTCGGGGAATTTCAGCGCGGAGAACCAGAAGGGGCCGATCGTCATCAGTTCGATTGCCAAATCCGGCGGCAGCGAATTTCACGGTTCCGCGTTCTTCTACGCGCGCGACTACGCACTGAATGCCAATGACTGGATCTTCAACAAGGACGGCTTGACGAGGCCTCAGGATAAGTATTTTTATCCCGGCGGTACCATAGGCGGCCCCGTGCTGATCCCCGGCACCAATTTCAACAAGAACCGGAACAAGCTGTTCTTCTTCACCGGCTTCGAGTACTTCTATCAGGTTCTGAATACCTCCCTGGTGCGCGCCACGGTGCCCCCAGCCAGCGAACTGACCGGCAATTTCTCTCCAGCCTCCATTGCCTCGGAAGGCGCGATTACGGCTTCGGGCGGACCTCCCGGAGCGCTTAACGCCTTGGGCACCGCCGCGTTTCCGGGCGGCCAGATTCCGGCGAGCATGATCGACCCGAACATGGTGGCGCTGATGAAGCTGTATCCGGCCGTCAACGCGAACCCGGCTATCACCGGCGGGTATAATTACGTCCAGTCGCCCACCTTCAACCAGAACAACACGCAGTGGATGTCGCGCGTGGATTACAGCATTAGCGACAACACCAAACTGTTCGTGCGCTACAACCTGCAGCGCGAGACACAGCAGTTCCCGGTAGGCCTGTGGTGGACGCAGGACGACCAGGTTCCGTATCCCACAAATATTCTGGGTAAGAACAAATCCGACTCCATATCCGCCTCCCTTACCCACGTGTTCAGCCCCTCCATGACGAACGAGTTCGTGTTCAGTTACACCTATATCGGATTCCCGAACATTTTCGCCGATCCTAGCAAGGTGAATCGGAGCGACGTGGGCTATAACTACAACACGATTTACAAGAACGGAGTGACCCAGATCCCGTCGTTCGGCGGTCTAGGGTGGGCCAACCAGGAGGCCGCGCTGGTGTTCAATCCGGGCGGATTCGAGGTGGGTGGCCCCACGGCTGGTCTGTATGCGGATAAGTGGATGCCCAACGTCAGCGATACGCTGACCAAGGTCGTGGGAACGCACACGGTCAAAGGCGGGTTCTTCTGGGAGTGGATCCGCAACGCGCAACCCAACAATGCCAATACTAACGGCGACCTTCAGATATGGTCGGGCGGCGGCAGCCCCAGTACCTGGGGCAACGAATACGCCGACTTAATTACCGGCAATCTCTCGTCCGGTTACAACGAAACCTCCTTCAACAACATAAACAACGAATCCTACAACACGTATGAAGGTTTTCTACAGGATGACTGGAAGGTGAGCAAGCGGCTGACCATCAACTACGGTTTGCGCTTCACCCACTTCCAGCCCTGGGTCGACCGGACCGGGAACGGCTTCCCCATCTTTAATCCTTCGGCTTACAGCGCCACGGCCAGTCCCCTGGTATACAGCGGGTGGCAATGGCACGGCATAGACCCAAGCATTCCGCTGGGCGGATTCCCGACGCGCTCGCTTTTCTACCAGCCGCGCATCGGTGTGGCGTACGATCTGACGGGTTCCGGCAAGACGGTGCTGCGCGGCGGATGGGGCCGCTACTACTACCACTCGGGCCAATTCACTACTGGCCTATCTGTGGCCGCTGGCGTCGACAACACGTCGTTTAGCTCGACCACGTTCAACATCCCGCATTTGTACGCCAAGAACCTGGATAGCCTCAATTTCTCGAATGCACCGCTATCTCCCGACGGGGTCAATCCCACAGACGATAAGGAACCGTACACGGACACCTGGAACGTCACTCTATCGCAGCGAACGCCGTGGTCCGGCCTGCTCGAGATGGCCTACGTGGGCAATCGCAGCCGCGATCTTCTAAACAACGGCTCGGGAGCTGGAACAGACATTAATGCGGTCCCGGTAGGGGCCATGTTGGCCTCGAACAACGGCGGCGCCAACCCGAATAACTTAAATTCAGCGAATTTTGTTCCGTATGCGCAGTACGGTAATGGAACCTACCTGGCGATCAATAATCTGTATGCGAACTACAACGCGTTGCAGGTAACCTGGGTTCGCTCCAAAGGCCACTACAACCTGAATTTCAATTACGCATACGGCAAGGCCATGGGCATAGTAAACGCCAACGCCGACCCGTTCAATCTGGCCAATAATTACGGTGTGCAACCCGGCAACCGGACGCACATCTTCAACGCCGCCTACTCTATCGAGTTGGGGAGTCATACGACCGACAAGATATTGGGCGGAGTGATCAACGGCTGGCAGCTTTCCGGCATCACCCAAATCGAAAGCGGCGCCAACCTGACGGGCCTCAGCAGCGGCAACGATTTCAATTTTGGCGCTAGCGGCAACGTTCCGGGTACCAGCTACGGCATCAGCAACACGTCGCTCCTGGGGACCCCGAACCTGCAGCTAACGCCGATCGTCACTTGCAACCCGACGGCTAATCTCGCGCCGCATCAGTTCATCAACGGCAACTGCTTCACCGAGCCGATGAATATCGGGCAGAACGGTCCGACCGTGCTGCCGGCGGTCTACGGGCCATGGTTCTTCAATTCGGACCTGGGGTTGTTTAAGAACTTCCAGATCAGCGAATCGAAGAAGCTGCAGTTCCGCATCGACGGCTACAACTTCCTGAACCATCCGTTGTGGTCCTTCTATGGCGGGGAAAATCTGTCGCTCAGCTTCAATAGCGCGGGCAGTCAGACCAGCCCGTTGTTCGGCTACACCACGGACAAGCAGGGCCACCGTATCGTACAACTCGCGTTGAAGTTCTATTTCTGATCGCGACCGACAGTAATTTGAATTAAGAGAAGAGCGTCCCCTTTGCCGGGGGCGCTCTTTTTTGTTTCAAGGTGGCGCACGCTTCAGCGTGCTGCGGCGAACTTCAGTTCGCCGTGGGGCGGGTCTGGAGACCCGCCGCAGACCTGGAGGTCTGCCCCACGGCCTATTCGACTGCCAGCGTAACTCCGGACTGCGCGCTTGCGCCTCCGATGGTGATTGCCAGCGGCACGCTCGAGCCCGGCGAAACACCCTCCGGCACTTGCACGGTGATCTGCGTCAGGCCAGCGATCAGAAACGGTGCGGCTCCCGCGTAGGCGATGTTTGGGCAGGGAACACCTCCCATGGTGACGGTGACGCTGTTGGCGGGCAGCATGGGGTAAGGTGCCGTCGCCAGCAAGCCATCCACACTAGCGGGCGTGGTGGCGCCCGCACCGGTCAGGTAGATGTCCACATAGCCGCCGCGTGAGACGGGGTTCGCGGCGGTGTTCAAGCTATAGTCGACGTTATTCAGAATCGCGCCTGGGCCGGTTCCCGAAGCGTTGGCCGTGAACAGGCCGGGTGCGGCGGCGGCCACCTTCAACGAGACCGGCGCGGAAACGGCGCCCAGATACTCCACCTGCAGAGTGGTGGTGGATTGGCCGGCCACCTCGTAGGGCACTACGGCATTCACTTGTCCGGCCGAAGCGTAGGTGATGGGGGCAGGTATGCCGTCGAACAAGACATGCACTCCCTGCAGCGCATTCGCCACCAGCAACGGATTCGTGAGCTGCAGGCTAACAGCATTTGCAGGACCGAGCGCCGATCCATAGATCGCCACGATCTCGCCCGGAGCCACCGTCGAACCGTAGCTTCCGGCATTGACCACACTCGCCACAGCCGGGTTGTTTTGGGTGTTGGACAGGCGCAGCAGGGCCGCACCATAGCCCGGCAGCGTAATCTGCATCTGAGCGGCAGGCGTGAGCGTCTGAGGCACCGGGCCGCCGGGTAGCGGCGTGGAAGCATCCAGCGTCACCACCGTCGCCGAGGTGAAGGCGCCCAAGGCCGAAAGATCCAGTGCGAAGGTGCGCGATGTGCCGGATCCATTGTCGTCGAAGTTGATCGTGCTATTCCCATTGGCGGAACTGGCCTGGACAGGCTGGAGGGCATAGTTGGACATCAGGATCACCACCGACCCATCCACGTTGCGCGCAGCCATCGTCTGGGTATCGAATTGGAATCCGCCGCTGCCCTCCCAACCAGTCGCACCGCTGGGAGCACAACAGCCCGTGGTGGTCGTCTGCAGGATATCCTGACCGGGCGGCGAGGGAAGCCAGTGCGCCAGATAATAATCCACCCAGTAGCTGAGTTGCTGGGTGTAGGGCGGCCCTCCCGACGGGCTGCCAATCTCGCCATACTGCTGGTCGGCGCCAAAACTCCAGTGATAGAGGGCCTGTGCGCCAGCCTCACCCAGTTGCTCAAATACCAGGGAGCGCCAGGCGGCAAAGAAGGGACTGCTGCCCCGTGGATCCAGCACAAACTTTTGCGGAGCGTTGCAGGCGCTGATCCCGTTGCCTTTGTCATAGTCGGCGTTCACATTGTTCTCTGTGATCCAAACCGGCACGTTAGCCAGTGCCGGGTTCACGGCCAACAGGGCATACATGGTTTGGACCTCGGTGGCGAAAGTGGGCACGGTGGCGAAGAGACTCTGGTCGTAGCTGGTCTGGTCGCAGGTGGAGTAAAAATGTTTGGCTACTACATCCACCGGGGCAGTGACTCCGGCAACGAAGGTGGGCAGGTAAGTTTCAGCGTATCCCGCAAGTTCGACGGCCACGAACTTAATGTTCGGGTCCGCCTGGGCCATCAGGGGTACGACCGTGTTGTAAAGCGTCACGTACTCCGCCGCCGTAACGTTGTTACCGTCCGGTTCGTTGAAAATGCCCCACCAGGTCACCGGATACGGCGTGGGACTTTGATAGTGTTGCCCATTGTCGGTGAACCCGCCGGTGTTGTAATAGCGGACCAGATTGGCGCTCATCTGCGCGAATTCCGGGATGCTGGCGGGCATAATGAAGCCGTTGGCATCGCTCAGATAAGCCGGGGCCGTGCCGATCTGGAACTCGGGGCTGTGGTCGCCCGAGCTTTGGATCGGGGGGAACATGGTGTTCAGTTCGGTGAAGTCCCAGGTGTCGGGGGCGGTGAGCGGTATGCCGTCCGAAACGACCTGCGTCCGCGTGTGCCACGGATAGAGAGCAGTCATCTGGCTGGGCGCGTCCGGCGCACTGCTGAAGAATTGATCGTTATAGCTGGCCAGCTGAAACGAAGTGGACATGGCTACCTGCAGGCGGCCGTTGACACCTACCGAGGTGTCCGTTTGATTGCCGACCTGGACATTGACCGTAGTGGATTGCGCCGCGGCGCCGGCGCCCGCCAGCAACACCATCGTGAAGCACCGGATCATCGATATGGATATGGATATAGGTGACCTCATGGACCCTTCCTCCCATGGGTAAACGTATCAGGTCGCGGATCGGAGCATAGCGCCGCTGGCGCTCTCGACCCCACTCGGGAAACCAGGAAACTCCGCCAGCCCCGGATTCCTGGGTACGAACGTGCGTACCTCTTGACATTCTAAAGGAAAATTGGCATACTCCTCTTGGATGTCTACAAGTAACGCCAAACCTGATATCCTGCAAGGGACGCTGGACCTGATGGTGCTGCGCACGCTCGAGACCATGGGCCCGCAGCACGGCTTCGGCCTGGCCAAGCGCATCCAGCAGATCTCGGCCGGCGCGCTCGATTTGAATCAGGGGACTCTTTACCCCGCGTTGCTGCGTCTGGAACAGCGCGGCTGGATCTCCTCGCGCTGGGGCGCTTCCGATAAGAATCGCCGCGCGAAGTTCTACGACCTGACCAAATCCGGCCGCAAGCAGATCGCGCGCGAGACGGACGATTGGGCGCGCACCGTTGCCTTGATGGACCGCTTTCTGCGGGCCGCCGAATAGGAGCCCAAATGCGCACATTATGGAAACGTCTGGTAGCGTTCTTTTCGCGCCGCCAGTGGGATCGCGAATTGGACGAGGAGGTGGAAACTCACCTGGAGATGCGCGCCGCCGAGTTGCGCGACCAGGGCGTGGACCCGGGCGCTGCCCGCGCCGCCGCTCGCCGTGAATTCGGCGGGGTCGAGCAAGTCAAAGAAAGATACCGCGACCGCCGCGGCATTCCCTGGCTGGAGGGTCTGGCGAAGGATGCGCGCTACGGACTGCGCGGACTCGGCCGCAATCCTGCTTTTACGCTGGCCGCCGTGCTTTCGCTGGCGTTGGGCATCGGCGCGAATACCGCCATTTTCTCGTTCGTAGATGCGCTGATGCTCCGCATGCTGCCCGTGGATAAGCCGGAGCAATTGGTGTATCTCTACCGTTCGGGGGGCTGGGGCAAAGGCTTCGCCTCCTATCCGCTCTATCTGGAATTCCGCAAACACACGGATCTGTTTGACGGCGTGTTTGCGCGCAGTTCGGCGGCTAAGGTGCGCTTCGCCGCCGGCCACAGCGATTCCGTCGAGTATGTGCGGCGCGAATTTGTCACCGGCAATTACTTCCCTGTGCTGGGAGTCAAGCCGGCCATCGGCCGCCTTTTTCAGGATGAAGACAATCGCACTCCGCAAGGGCACCCGCTGGTGGTGTTGAGCTACGATTTCTGGCGCAACCGGCTGGCGCAGGATCCGGCTGTGCTGGGGCGCGTGCTGAACGTGGATGAGCAGCCCTTGACGGTGATCGGCGTGGCGCCTCCCGGATTTCATGGCATGGAAGTGGACAGCCATGCGGATCTGTGGGTCCCGGCGATGATGTTCCGCGGCCAGGTTATGGAGCCCGGCATGCACTGGGTTTGGATTATGGCGCGCCGCCGGCCGGAGATCCCCAGCGGCCGTGTGCAGGCGGCTGCCAGTACGATCATGCAGCAGTATCTGATGAGCGTTTATGGTGCGCGGCACGACGCGTTCGGCAAGTTCGCCATGGAGCAGAAAATCGAGGTCCGCGACGCGGGCGTGGGTATCTCCATGCTGCGCGAAGCCTTCGCCAAGCCGCTGACCATCCTGATGGCCGCGGTCGCCATGGTGCTGCTCATCGCCTGCGCCAATGTAGCCAGCCTTCTGATTGCCCGCGGAGCCGTGCGCCGCCGGGAGATTGCGCTGCGCTTTTCGCTGGGAGCGACACGCAGCCGGCTGGTCCGCCAGTGGCTGATCGAGAGTCTGTTGCTGGCTCTCGCGGGCAGCGTCTTGGGCCTGGCGTTCGCCGTCTGGGGCGATCGCTACATGCTCCTGTTTCTGCCGCCCGGCGCCGGCGCGCGATTCGACGTCGTGCCGGATGCGGCCGTGCTGGGTTTCACGCTGGGCATTTCGATTCTCTCCGCGCTGCTTTTCGGATTGGCGCCGGCCTTGCGCGCCACCTCGCTCGATTCCTCCGCTGCGCTAAAGGACGGAGGCTCCCGGCAGACCGGCCGCGGCGCCCGCGCTGGATTCCGCAAAGCTTTGGTCGTAGCGCAAGTGGCGCTGTCCGTGATCCTGGTGGCGGCGGCCGGGTTGTTTGTCCACAGCCTGGCGGACCTGCGCGCCATCAATCCAGGATTCGTGGCGCAAAACGTGGTGACGTTCTCGCTCGACTATCCGCGGGCGTGGAAGAGCGCTGACCAGGAGAAGCATCGGGAGAGATTGCTGGCGCGGCTGGTGGGATTGCCGGGGGTCCACTCGGCGAGTTATGGAATGCCCGGTCCATACCAGCGCGGTGACGCGACGGCCTCCATCCGGGTGCCCGGCTCGGCGCGTACGGCTAAAGAAGGCGCGGAGGTGAATGTACAGTACGTCGGTCCGGCGTACTTTGAAACCATTGGCGTGCGGCCGCGGTGGGGCAGGGAATTCACTCAGGTCGACTTGCACGCTACGCGCAAAGTAGCAGTCGTAAATGAGGCATTCGTGCGCGATTTCCTGGCGGGCGCGGCAGACCCCACCGCCCGGGTCCTCAGCTTCGACGATTCGAAGGCCGAAGGCGGAGAGCCTACCTTCATCGTGGGAGTGGTGCGCGATATGTTGCACGAGGGCCTGAAAACGCGCGCCAAACCGACGGTGTACACTCCTTCCACGCAGAATGATTTCGTAATGCTGGTACGCGCGCAATTGCCCGCGGCTGCACTGCTGCCGGCGATCCGCCGCGAATTGCACGCGCTCGATCCGGAAGTGGCGCTGGTGGATCCACGCACACTCGGCGAACTGGTAGACGATTCCATTTTCGTCGAGCGCATGATCGCGATTTTGAGCGGATTCTTCGGCGGGCTCGCCCTTTTGCTGGCGGCCATCGGCATCTATGGGGTGATGGCATATGCAGTGACGCGGCGCACTGCTGAAATCGGCCTGCGCATCGCATTAGGCGCGGCGCCGGCGCGCATCGAGTGGATGGTGCTGCGCGATGGCTTGTGGCTGATTGGACTGGGTGCCGCGATCGGGCTGCCGCTGTCGCTGGCCGCCAGCCGCATTACCGCCTCGCTGCTTTACGGGATAAAGCCGAATGACCCGCTGGCTTTCATATTGACGCTGGCTGTCCTGCTGGCAGTGGGCATCCTGGCCGCGTTTCTGCCGGCACACCGGGCGGCCGCCGTGGAGCCTGTGGACGCACTTCGCCACGAATAGTGAGCACGCGGCTGGGCGCCCGCGGCGCCACCGCAGGCATCGCGACTGCCCCCTTAGCGGGCTGAACCGGCCAGGCTTAAAACGCGTTCCTCGCAAAGCACCCACTTGGGTGAGTGATCCTTACCGGGGCATGCGGGAAATTTTTCCCCGGCCTGCACGCGAATCTCAGCGCCGCATATCGCGCACCGATAGCGTCCACTTTCCGGACTGGTTTGAGCTATTTCACGCATATCTAAAGCTGCTCCAGGTTAGATTTGGGCATCGTGTCATTTATCCGCGCATCTTCCGCGCCAGTGTATCGCATCACACGGAATCAAGTTCGAATGGCGATAAAAGGGGAATCGGGTACTTTGGTGTTGGATGAATGTCCAATTGGGTACACCTTCATTGTAACCGATTTCAGGCGGCCACAATATTTTCGAGAGCCTGCTGCAGCACCGGAAACCGGAAAACGTACCCCGCGGTTTCGGCCGCCTTAGGCAGCACGCGCTGGCTGGCCAACAGCATCTCGGCCATTTCACCAAACATGAGCTTGAGGGTGAACGCGGGCATGGGAACGATGGCCGGCCGGGAGAGGCTGTGGCCCAACGCCTTACTGAATTCCGCATTTGAGACCGGATTGGGCGAGGTGCCGTTCACGGCTCCCCGCACCGGATTGGCGAGGATGTGCTGGATCATGCCCACCAGGTCGTCCAGGTGCACCCACGACATCCATTGATCGCCGTGTCCCAGTTTGCCGCCCATGCCGGCTTTGAACGGCGGCAGCATCTTCGCCAGCGCGCCGCCGTTAGCGCCCAACACCACCCCGGTGCGCAGCTTCACCAGGCGGATGCCCAAGGACTCTGCCGCGTCGGCTTCCTTCTCCCAAGCCACGCAGACATCCGCCATGAACCCGTCGCCCGGTGCGGAAGATTCCGTGAGCACTTCATCTCCGCGCGAACCGTAGTAACCGATCGCCGACCCGCACACCAATACCGCGGGGCGCCGCTGGGCGGCCGAGAGCGCCTGCACGAGGTGGCGTGTGCCCGTGGCGCGGCTATCGCGAATCTTCTGTTTGACCTCATCGCTCCAGCGCTGCGCGATGGGCTCGCCTGCCAGGTGCACGACCGCGTCTACGCCGTCCAGGCTGTCCGCCGGTGGTGGGCCTTTCATCGCATCCCAGACGAACAATTGCACGCCCGGCGGCAGGTTCGTGCCGGCGTGCCGGCTCAACACGCGCAACTTGTGTTCTCCGCCGCCGAGCGCCTTCATGAGCCGCCGTCCTATGAATCCGGAAGCGCCGGTAATCGCGATGTCCATATAAGGACTAGAGTAGCGTGAAAAGATGGAGGGCGGGCTTGCTACACTCATGAAATTGAATGCTGCGCACCGTCGAAGCCACGCGCTACGTGACACCGCTCCGCGAGGGCGGCTCGCTGCCGGCGCTGGTCGAGGCCGATGATTTGGGCCTCTACGTTCTCAAGTTCACCGGCGCCGGACAAGGGCCGCTGGCGCTGGTCGCCGAGATCGTCGCGGGCGGCATCGGCCGCGCCCTCGGCCTGAAAGTGCCGGAACTGGTGCTCATCGAAGTGGACGCCGCTCTGGGGCGCAACGAACCAGACGCTGAGATCCGCGCTCTGCTGCAGGCCAGCTTGGGTTGGAATCTGGGCATGGATTTTCTACCTGGCGCCGTCATGTTCGATCCGGCGGCCGGCGACGCTCCCACATCCGAACTGGCGTCTATGGCCGTCTGGTTCGATGCTTTCGTGACTAATGTGGACCGCACCGCCCGCAATCCGAATCTGCTCTGTTGGCATAAGTCGCTGTACTTCATCGATCACGGCGCGGCGCTCTATTTCCATCACGATTGGAAGGACCCCGCGGCCAGAGCGCAAACCCGGTTTCCGGCGATTCGCGACCATGTGCTGCTGCCCACGCGGATCGCGTCGATGCCGTGGATGCCGCCCTGCGCGCGCGGCTCAACGATGCGCTATTCGCCGAGGTGCTCGCAGACGTTCCGGACGCCTGGCTGTTGCCCGCTCCGGGTGCGCTCACTCCCCAAGCCAAGCGGGCAGGCTATGTCGATTACCTGGCCGCGCGTCTCCGCGCCGCGCCATTATTCGTAGAGGAGGCGGTGCGTGCGCGCCATGCCCTCGTATGACTATGCCGTTCTGCGCGTCGTTCCATCCGTGGAACGCGAGGAGTTCGTCAACGCCGGCGTGCTCTTGCACTGCCCCGAGCAGGAGTTTCTGGGCTGCCGCATACACCTCGACGAAATCCGCCTGCGCGCGTTATGGCCCCTGCTCGATGTGGATCTGATCCGGCGCCACTTGGAAGCCTCCGCGAGAATATGCGCCGGCGATGCCGACGCCGGCCCCATCGCCAGGCTCTCCCGCCGCGAACGCTTCCAGTGGTTGGTGGCGCCCCGCAGCACCACGCTGCAGGTCTCGCCCGTCCACAGCGGAGTGTGTGACTCGCCGGCGGAGGCGCTGGATGAAATTTTCCGCCGGCTGGTCCTCAAGTGACCGACGCGCCCGCGTGCTACTTCTCAAGCGGTTTGACGGCGACTTCCTTAAAGAAAACGATGTCATTGTCGCTGTGGTTCTGCAAACCGATGTAGCCTTCGAGCGGTCGCGGCCCCCTTTGCGGTTCGAAGCTGAACTTGCGCGGACCCACCGGCTGCCCTTCAGTGTAGTCCGTTACCTTCACGCCATTGAGGAGGACGATCGTGTGGGGTCCGTCGAGCGTGATTTCCATGGTGTTCCATTCGGGACCGGGCTTGCCGGAGCGCGCCAGTGCCTCGGTCTGCGAATACAACGTGCCGGTGGCGTGATAGGCAGTCTCGTGCGATTTCTCCGGCTCGTTATCAATTTGAACTTCGTAGCCGTAGTGCACCGGCATCCACTCCTCGCGCGGCGGAATCGGAATGCGAATAAATACGCCGGAATTGTCGTTGTGGTCGCGCATCTTGTAGACCACCCGGATGACGGAGTTCGAGATCTTGCCGCCGGTCCACCACAGCAGTCCCATGCCACCGTGCGTCCGGATAAGTCCATCCTCCACGGTCATCGAGCCGGGTCCTACGTGCTGCCAGCCCGTGAGATCGTGGCCGTTAAACAGTTGCTGCCATTCGGCTGCCACGGCGGGAATCTGGAGACAGCCCGCACTGATAAGGATGCACAGAAGATTGCGCTTCGTCTGCTTGGTCATGGATAAACATTCTAGCGCGCGTCACGCGGCGCGGCGGTTATGATGGAAGCGTGCAGCGGCCGCCCCGGTTACTGATTCTCTCCGTGGCCTTCTTGGTGGCCATCGCCGCCACATTGATATTCGGGATCAGAGCCAGCCGGCACGCCCGCCGTCTGCGCTTCGAAAACGAACCGATTCGTCCCTGGATGAGCGTTCCGTTCATAGCCCACACGCACCACGTGCCGGCCGCCACGCTGTTCCGCGCGATCGGCATCGTGCCTGAGCCGCACGACCGGCGCCCGCTGCGGGTGATCGCGCGCCAGGAGCACCGGCCGGTGGAGGACCTGATCGAGGATCTCGACCGCGCGCTGGCGGCCGCCGGTCACATGCATCCCGGCCTGGAATCCCCGCGGGACAAGGCCCCCTGATGCGCGAACTGATTCTGTCGGCGCTCTCCCAATACGGCTCTCCAGCGCTCTTTGTAGTGGTGACGATTGCGTCCATCGGCGTGCCATTGCCCATCACCTTATTGCTGATCGTTACCGGCTCGATGGTGGCGCAGCGGGTCATGCCGATGTGGTCGGCCATCATGCTGGCCAGCAGCGGTTCGATCATCGGCGATCAGATCGGATACGCCATCGGCCGCTGGGGAGGCACGGCGCTGGTGGCCCGGTTTGTGGCGATGCTCGGCGGCCGCGAGCGCATCGCCAACGCCGAAACGCAGGCGCGCCGTTGGGGCGGGATGGGGGTCTTCCTGAGCCGCTGGGCTGTAACGCCGCTGGGAGCCTTGATCAACTTTACCAGCGGCACCGCGGAATATCCGTGGCCGCGATTTGTGTTCTGGGACGTGCTGGGCGATGTGATCGGGGCGGCCCTCTACATCGTGCTGGGGTTCTTTTTCAGCGATCGGATCCTGGCGCTGGATGCCGCATTGGGCGATTTCACCTGGATGGTCCTGGCGCTGCTGGCGGCGCTGGTGCTGGGATGGCTGCTCTGGCGGTACTTGCGGGACAGAACCACCAGCCATTAGCGACGGCGAGCTATGCTCGCCATGCGGGGCTAAAGCCCCGCGCCGGCTGAAGCCCGCCCTCCAGTGGGCAACGTCAGAATGGCCGGCTTGAAGGTCCAGGCGGCGCCTTCGTCCCGGATGGACCGCGTGCGGATAAAAATCACGTCCTGGCTCCAGAACATTTCCGTCATCTTCACTTGCAACCTGGCGTCGGGCACTGGATTGACTAAAGCCTCCGCCATCAGCCGCAAGAACTGCGCCGCATTCAGATTTATGCCATCGACGCTGACCTGGAAAGGAATGGAGTTTTGGGGTGCTGCGCGCCAGGCATCGTCATGCAGCCGGCTGGTCAGTTCGGCGCACACGCGCGCCACCGATGCGACGGTCACTTCGCCCGAGTTCGGCCCCCGGTCCCTGGTTGTTTCGGTCGGACCAAATACCGGCACTACTTTCACGGATGAGGGTAATTTGCCGTCGCGGCTGAACGCCGCCAGGGTGTCGGTCATTACCTGGAACATATCCGCGAGCGAAAGATAGTGCCCGTCCGCCAGAAGATATGCGGGTGGCGCGGTTTTGCCGGCCCAATCGCGCAACGCACCTTCCAGGCTGGAGCGCAGCTTAGACACGTTGATGCTGTAGCCTGTACTGGGTCCGGCCATTTGCCGCAGATCGGAGTTCGAGACAAACCGGCTGTCGGCATTGGCGGGAAAGAAATCCTGTGTCAGCCAGCGAAGCGCGCCATCCTCCTTAGCATAGGCGGCGTCCACCTCGGCGGCGGGGCGCCGCGCCTCGGGCGGCAGACCGGGATGCTCCGGATGGTTGTATGCATAAGCCAGCGGAGACTGCGGGAAGGCTGGCGTCAAGTAACTGCGCGGATTGGCGAGTTCCACGTGGACGATGCGAATTCTGGATCTATCGAGATCGGCCGCCACTTTTTGCAATGCCTCCGGTCCATCGGAAGCCCGAAATAGTCGAAGATCGGGCTTACTGGATTCCGACGAGCGCAAGACGTTATCCTGCCAATACAGCTCGGGCGAGGTCTCGGGTATGGGGCTCATGTCGCGGCTGAACTTGAGCGCCCAGGTGCGGTAGAGCGGCCCCGGCCCGTGCACGGGACTGCCGTCGGGAACTCCGAACATGATGGCTTGCGGAGACAGGCGGCGGATCTGATGAACCGTTTCGGAATCCGGACCGACCTCGGGCATCAGGCCGACCATCACGTCCGGAACCGCCAGATAGACACCCGTAATGCACTTAGCCTGGCCGAAGATTTCCTGCATCTTTTTCAGGCCGCCGTCGCCGGCTGCAGGCGTCCCTGTCAGGGGATCGCGCGCCTCGGTGAGAACTTTCTCCGCCGCATTGACCCGCACCAGCCAGCGGTCCGCAGCGCCATTTGTATGTGAGAAGTCATTCAGGGGCCGGTTCTTGTAAGTCGGTTCGTCGGCGCCGTCATAACCTGGTTCGATCACACCGCGATCGATAAAGCCCTTCACATAATCCAAGATGTGGGTCTGTCCGTTGTGATCGGCCAGCGCCTGGCTGACCGCGCCCGAAAAGAGAATCGTCGCGGTGACATGGCTGGCCGGGTGTTCCTGGCGATACCGCTCGAGCACGGGCAACAGGCGGCGCAGCCGGTCTTCCGTCAAGTCGAGATTTACGTGGTCGCTGATGCGTGCGTAAAGATAAATCTCTACGGGTTGCTGTCCACTGGGCGAGCCTCCTGAGAGCGCACCGGCCAGCAGCATAGTTATAATACTGGGATAAGAAAGGCGTCTCACTAACTGTCTCCTTGGCGGAACCGCTCCCTCACGGTCGCGGCTCGGTAACTCGGTGAGCAAGCGGCTCTTAGTGGTACCTGGGAATCGTTATGGTCGCCTGGTTCGACTGGCAGATCTCCGCATTATTGGAGTTCAACGGCTGTACATAGTAATAATAAGTCTGGCCGTTTTTGAGCCCCGTGGTGTGATCGACAAACACGGTGGAAGTGGTTTTGCCCACCGCCACGAAGGTGCCTCCGGGCGTCGGGCTACGGAGAATCTTGTAGCCGGCGGCATTCGTTTGATGAGACCAGGTTAAAGTAACCGTAGCGGCCGACAGAGGGGTTTGCGGCTTTGCCTTTCCGTTCAGGTTATTGATGCACGCCGCGAAGATAGACTGTTTCAGGATAATCAGTGCCCAAGGGGTTTCAAACAGACTCTGGGTCGAATTAAAATCGTAGAAGTTGGGGTAACCCCAGTGGCCATCCGTGGCCTGGCGCTCGACCAGAGTCTGGGCGAAACCGTCGCAGGCATCCGTGCCGCCATGCGCCGCCGACAAGGCGCCGTACCAGTCAATCGGGTTTGTACCGGCCGGCTCATCTTCCACGAACTGTATAGGCGAGAGCGCAAATCCCGGATCGTGCAGCAGCATCGATTTGGAGAATGAAAGCATGCCGTAGGTGTAATACAGCGGATCCATATAAACATTTTGCTGGCTGGAAGTATTGAAGTTATAGCAGAGATTATCGTGATAAAAAGATTCCGCCATATTCCAGCGCTGGTCGCCATTTTGCGCCGTGGTCCTGCCGATACCGTCCATAGCCATCTGGACCATGCCGGACGGAGTGACCGCAAACGGACCCCACGGTTCGAAACCGTAGGCATAGTCGCCGCCGTATCCGAATGCTCCAACTACAGAATTGTTGTTTGCGATACCCGTGCAATTCCAGGAGCTATTGCCTTCGAGCAGACAGGGCTCGCTGGGATTCACGTCCTGGCTGTAAGTCACCCACACCTGGTTCGTATCCAGCGTGACACTGGGAATAGGAATGCCGAATCCGCGGAAGCCGGCGATCAGACCGATCGCATTCCACTGCGACACGGAGTTGTCGTCGTAGTCCGGGCTGCTGGTCGCCGCGCAATAATACTGCCAGCCGCCACCCGCATCATAGCCGCTTTGTACCGCGCCGTCATAAGGATCGGCATAATATTGGCAATACTCAATGCCGTCCATCAAGTCAATCACGATATTCTGAAAAGTCTGCCCGAACACTCCGGGCAAATTACCTGAGGCCGTCGCTCCATAGGCCGCCGTGCCGGTGGGGTTGTTACTGGCCACCAGGGCGTCCACATACATTCCGGCTTCATAGCCCGGCTGGCCCGAGTCATTTCCCGCCACCAGAATCTGATTGTTCTGGTTGAAATCGAAATTTTCGGCACACGGTGGATTCAGACATGAAGTCGCATTCGGATTGTATTGGATTAACGTGGCAGGTGACGTGCAAGTCGGCGGGGTCGTGGTAAAACTTGGAACCGAACCGTCGCTGCACCGGTCCACCAGGATCGCCGGGTTGTAGGTTATCGACTTGGTCCCCTCCCAGGTGGTCGGCTCCGGCACCAGAAAAGCCAGCATGCGGGTCAGGCCGCGCGCCACGTCGTCGGTGTATGGATCGGAAGCGGGTCCGTTGGCATAGTGCCCATTGACCTCGTACGACTGCACGACATTGGCGTCTAAGCCTCCGTAGGGGCCGCAGATATCCCCATTCAAGCACGGCGCTCCGGAGTCGTCCCAGCCGCCCCAGTTCACGGTGGTGGTGTTGATGGTGGTTGTGCCTCTCCACATAGTGGTGTGCTCGTACCACAGGCCGTTATCGATCGCCACGTTCACCCGGGAACTCAAAGTGTCCTGCTCCTGAATCACCGGAAAAGTGCCGTTGCCTTGCACGCTGGTGTTCGTATCCGTAATCGTCAGGACGGCATTCCACGTGGTTCCCGCGGCCGCATTGGCCGGATATTGATGCGTGGTCGAGACATCGTAGTTGTTCACGCTCGCATTGCTGACCGTAAAGTTAAAATTTGGCGTGTTGTCGCCGAAGTTCCAGACTCCCGTATAGGTATCGGTGGTGTTCGGCAGGATGGCCGTGGCTCCCAGGCGGATGGTCGACTCGCTTAATGTCGCGGGAGAGGTGCAGGTCGGCGGGCTGACTGTGTAGTTCGGTATCGATCCGTCGCTGCACACGTTGTAGGTGGTGTGCGGCGTGGAAGGAACCGACGGGGAAAACGGGACGGTCAGCACCATGATCTGCGCATGCGCCAACGGCGGCAGCAGGCAGAGCAGCGGCGCAATCAATACGGCGCGAAAGCCAAACCGCGCCGCGCCGCGCATTGCCACCCAATATTTACCGCGCCGGAAGAGCAGCAGTGCCAGCACGGCCGTCGAAACCAGCAGCCAGGTGCCCGGTTCAGGAGTCTGGGAACCGATCGGCTCGGTCGCCGCGCTACCCGTGAAATACAGATTCAGTTGGGTGGGATTCGCGCAGTTCTGGCCGTTTTGGTCGCAGCCATCCACCGGATGGATCTGCTGCAGGTAGAAGCCGCTGGTGGGAACAATTTCCGACAGATTGAGGGTGATCACTTCCTCCTGGTTCGCAGCCAGCGTGAAAGCGAAACCCATGGCCAGGGAGGCGTCGCCGTTGCATGTCGATCCCACGCAGTTCCCCAGGTAATTATCGGTGTTTCCCGGCAAGCCGTTCGTGTTACTCAGCGCGTTGAGAGCAGTGTCGTCCACAATGTCCACGCCTGGCCCCAAGCCGCCCGGCGGAAGACCCGAATTGTAGTAAGCCGACGGATCGCCGATCTCCCAGCTTTGCCCGGCCGCCGGCGTGCCGCTGACCGCGCCATATTCGTTGAAGTTTGGCGCGCTCAAATCGACATCCAGCCAGAGGTCGAAGAAATAACTCCCCACGGAGCCTGGAGCGAAGGTGAAAATTAAGGTCCCCTGCCCGGTTGCCGTATTGAATCCGCTGCTGTTGAGCCCTGAAACGGAAAAGGAACCTTCAGTCAGCGCACTGTTGACATTGATCAAACTGTCGTACAGGATCGAATCGGCTCGCAGTGGCATAAGACCTGCCGATGCCAGCCAGAGCAGTACTGCGAGTGCGACAGCACCTCTCTTCATGTGGACTCCGCCCCCCCAAGCCAAAGAGTTCCCCCAGGAGCCTTTCCCTGGTCCGGGCGGCCACACTACTACACCATGCCGCCTGGAGGACCAGAATACAGTAACAGGCGTGGAAAGTCCAGCGTATCGCTATACTTTTGTAAGCTTATCCCAGTACTTTCTTACGCCTCCAGCAACCGGGCCCGCGCGCGACCGACTAGCGTTCTTAGGGCAGGCAGCCAGATCGCCCGCTACGATACCGCATGTTAGATTATTCACTGTGACACGACCAATGACCATGGGAATTATCGTCGGGAATCGTGGATTCTTTCCCGACCATCTTGCCAAAGAAGGGCGCGAGGAAATCATCAAAGCGCTCACCGGCGCGGGCATCGAGCCGGTAGTGCTCGGTCCCGCGGACAGCAAGTACGGCGCCGTGGAGACCCGCGCGGAATCGCGCAAATGCGCCGACCTGTTCCGCGCCAACCGCGACCGCATCGACGGCATCATCGTCACGCTGCCTAATTTCGGTGAGGAGCGCGCCATCGCCGATACGCTACGTCTGGCCGATCTGAACGTACCCGTGCTGGTGCAGGCGACGCCGGATTCCGCCTCGAAGATGTCGATCAAGTTCCGCCGCGACAGCTTCTGCGGCAAGATGTCCGCCTGCAACAACCTGACGCAGTACGGCATTCCCTACTCCATCACCACCCAGCACACCGAAGCGCCCGATTCTGATATCTTTCGTAAAGATCTGGAATGGTTCGCCGGGGTTTGCCGCGTGGTGAAAGGGCTGCGCCGCGTACGCATCGGCGCCCTGGGTGCGCGGCCCGCGGCCTTCAACACAGTCCGCTACAGCGAGAAGATCCTGGAACAGCATGGCATCTCGATTGAAACCGTGGACCTGACCGAGATCCTGGGCCGCATCCACCGCATGAAGGATAGCGACGATCTCGCGCAGCAGAAACTGGCCGCCATCCGCAGCTATGTCGCTACGGGCGGGATTCCCGACGAATCGCTGATCAAGATGGCCAAGCTTGGGGCGGTGGTGGATGGCTGGATGAAGGAAACCGAAGTGGTGATGAGCGCCGTACAGTGCTGGACCGCCATCGAAGAATACTTCGGCGTGGTCCCCTGCACGGTCATGAGCATGATGTCGAACGACCTGCTGCCCAGCGCCTGCGAGGTGGATATCTGCGGTGTGGTGGGCATGTACGCGCTGCAAATGGCATCCGGCACGCCCAGCGCCCTGCTCGACTGGAACAACAACTACGGGGACGATCCCGACAAGGCGGTCTGCTTCCATTGCAGCAACCTGCCCAAGCATTTCTTCGCGGACGTGCGCATGGACTTTCAGGAAATCATCGCCGGCACGGTGGGAAAGGCGAACACCTTCGGCACCTGCGTAGGCCGCGTGAAGGCCGGGCCGATGAGCTTCTGCCGCGTCTCCACCGACGACCGCAGCGGCCGGTTGCGTTCTTATGTGGGTGAAGGCGAGTTCACTAACGATCCGCTCGAGACTTTCGGCGGCGCGGGAGTGGTGCGCATCGCGCGATTACAGGATCTGCTGCGCTATATCTGCCTGAACGGCTGGGAGCATCATGTGGCCGCGAATTTTTCGACGGTGGCGGGGATGGTGCACGAGGCCGGGTCGCGGTATCTCGGTTGGGACATGCACTGGCACAAATAGGTCCTGTGGGGCAGGGTCTACGCCTGCGGTGGGTATCGAGACCCGCCCTCCCGCTCAGCCTGCGGCGGCAACAAAGTCATCGCAACTCAAGACAGCGCAACGCCGCCGCCACCGCCGCCAAAATCTCCACTGACCCCGGCGTGTCGCTGTGCACGCAAATCGTCTGCACGCTCCCGGCGCGCGCCAATCGCAGCGCCTGCGCGGCCGCGTCCGCCGGATCGGTAATCAAAGCATCGGCGAATTTGCGGGGCCGCAAACTGCCATCGGGTTCGTAGCGTCGGTCGGCGAATCCCTCCGCCGCCACACGAAAGCCCATGTCACGCCACACGTCCAGCATCGTAGACCCCGCCAGCCCCACCAACACCAGATCCTTCCCGTGACGGTTGACGCCTTCGCCAATGGCCCGCGCCACATCGCGATTTTTCGCCGCAACATTATATAGAGCGCCATGCGGCTTCACGTGCTTCAGATCCTCCGCGATCACCGCCAGCGCGCCGATCTGTTCTCCCACAGTCTCCGCGATCTGTTCCGCGGTCAGCGCCATCTCCACACGGCCGAAGTTGGTCCGATCCGGATAGCCCGGATGCGCCCCAACCGCCACGCCATGGCGCCGCGCCAGATCCACTGTACGCCGCATGGTGGCCGCATCGCCCGCGTGCCCGCCGCAAGCAACGTTGGCCGACGTGATGTACGCCATCAGCGCTTCCTCGAGCGCGGTGTCCGGCGGTTCACCCATGTCGCAATTTAGGTCGATGAACATGTCGATTGAAAAGTGACCTCTTATCGTGCCGTCCGGACCACCCGGAACCCCACATTATGCATCCGGCTCACCGGAAATTCGAAATTTCGCGCCGTCACGCGGCAATACTTCGCGGGGTCGAGCCAGCTTCCGCCGCGAAAGACACGATAGGAACCAGTCGCCGGCCCTGCCGGATCGGACGCCGGACTCTCCGCGTAGTAATCGCGGCCGTACCAGTCGCTGACCCACTCCGCCACATTGCCCAAAGTGTCGTACATGCCGCGCGCGTTCGGCTGCTTTCCGCCAACCGCATGCGTGCGCCCGTCGGAATCGTCTTTGTACCACGCGCGTGCGCCGATGTCTCCCGCATCGCCGCGCGCTGCGTACTCCCACTCCGCCTCGGTCGGCAGCCGGTACACGTGCTCACGGTCGCGCGCGTTGAGCCGCGCCAGAAAAACCTGGATATCGTCCCACGAGACACTCTCCACCGGCAGTGACGCGCCTTTAAACTGGCTGGGATTGCTACCCACCGTGGAGCCCTGGGGTGTGGTGCGCACCGCATCTGCCCCGGCGTGCGGGTCCACCATCGCCGTTTCCCACTGCGCCTGGGTCACCTCGAACTTGCCGATCTCAAAATCGCGGCTGATCCGCACGCGATGCACCGGCCCTTCGTCGGCTTCCCCTCCCGCCGAACCCATTTGGTATTCGCCCGCCGGAATGCGTACCATCGCGCTGCCATCCAGCAATGCGGTCAGCCCGTATAAGGCAGAGTTCTGCTGGGCAGATAACCGCGGCAACCAGACGGCAGTCATAGTACAGAGAAAAGACCGGCGCGGTAACCGCCAATCGAGAACGCACGCCATTCCAGATGTATTATAGAACAAGGGCATTCGGAACCGGTTTTAGTGCATTCCAATTTGCGGACCATTGCGATAGCTATCTGGATAGCCGGCACGTTGTGCGCCGCAGATTCCGCGCCGCCGGATTTCGATTCGGCCGTGAAGCCGGTGCTCTCGAAGACCTGCGCCCTCTGTCACAACGATAAGCTCGCGTCCGGCGGCCTGAACGTCAAACTGCTGCTGACGCCCGACTCGATTGCTACCTATCGCGATGGTTGGGAAACCATTCTCGACAAGCTGCGCGCCGGCGAGATGCCGCCCAAGGGAATCCCGCGCCCGCCGGAAGCGGAAATGCAGACCCTGATTCACTACGTGGAAGGTGAATTCGAAAAGGCCGACCGCAACATCAAGCCCGACCCCGGCCACGTCACCGCCCGCCGCCTCAACCGTAGTGAGTATTCGAATACCATCCGGGATCTGCTGGCCGTCGATTTCCGCGCCGACAAGGATTTCCCTACCGACGATTCCGGCTATGGCTTCGACAACATCGCCGACGTCCTCACCATCTCGCCCGTGCTGATGGAGAGCTACGTGGACGCGGCGGAGACCATCGCCTCGCGCGCCATGGGGGCCGACCCTCTGCCTAAGAAGCCGCTCGAGGCCCAATACAGCACGAAAGACAAAACCATCCGCCGCCTGGATGCGAGCACCGTGGAAGCTTCGCATCGCGTCGAATGGGATGGCGATTACACTGTGCGCTTCGGCATGCCCGGTGAGCGGACCGCAGACGCCAAGCCCGTGACGCTGGGCTTCTGGATGGACGGCACGCTGCTGAAGACTCTGCCGGTCGAAACCAAGCCGTCGAAACTGGTTTACTTCGATCCTTATTCGGAAGCGGAAGTACGCGTGTACCTGCCTTCCGGCGACCACGTTTTTCGCGCCGGTTTCATCGACGACGACTTCGTCAAAACCCTGCCTGAGAAGGACGCGTACAACAATAAGAAAAACAAATTCCTGAGTTCGATCAGCTTCGTGGGACCGTTTCCGACCGATGTGGAGCGCGCCAGCCGCAAGAAGATTCTGATATGCGATCCCAAGTCCGGCCAGGCGTGCGTGGAGAAGATCGTCGCCAACCTGGCGCATCACGCTTACCGCCGGCCGGCCACCCACACAGAGGTGGCGTCGTTGCTGAAGTTTGTTGCCCTCGCCCGCGCGCGGGGCGAAAGCACCGAGCAAGGCATCCAACTGGCCATCGAAGCTATGCTGGTGACGCCGCAGTTTCTCTTCCGCATCGAGCACGATCCCAACCCCACCGATGCGGCAGATGTGCACCGGATTTCGGACGTGGAACTGGCATCCCGCCTCAGCTATTTTTTGTGGAGCTCCATGCCGGACGATGACCTGCTGGGGCTCGCCGAAGCGGGCAAGCTGCACGATCCCGCCGTCGTCGATGCGCAGGTGAAGCGTATGCTGGCCGACCGGCGCGCGGCGGCCCTCGGCACCAATTTTGCCGGCCAGTGGCTGGAGGTGCGCAACCTGGACGTGGTGAAGCCCGATCCCGTGAAGTTTCCCGAATGGGGGCCGGAACTGCGCGAAGCCATGAAGACGGAAACGCGCATGTTCTTCGAATATGTACTGCGCGAGAATCGTCCGCTTTCCGATTTCATCGACGCCAAATATACATTCCTGAATGCGCGCCTGGCGAAGTTCTATGGCATACCCGGCGTGACCGGGCCGGACTTCCGGCGTGTGGAACTGACCACCGGCCAGCGCGGCGGGCTGCTGAGCCAGGCTAGCGTATTGACGGTTTCCAGTTATCCGACGCGCACCTCCGTCGTGCTGCGCGGGAAGTATGTGCTGAACAATATTCTCGGTTCGGAGATCCCTCCGCCGCCGCCGGATGTGCCCGCGCTCGACGAAAGCGCCGTCGGCACGTTAATGTCGCTGCGCCAGCAGATGGAAAAGCATCGCGCCGATCCGATGTGCTCTTCGTGCCACAACAAAATGGACCCGCTCGGTTTCGGCCTGGAGAATTACAACGCGATCGGCAAATGGCGCACCGAAGACGGTAAATTCCCGGTGGATTCGAGCGGCACACTGCCCAACGGCCAGTCGTTCAAAACGCCGGACGAGATGCGCGCCCTGCTGATGGCAGGCCTGCCGCAGTTTTCGCGCTGCTTGACGGAAAAGATGCTGACCTATGCCTTGGGCCGCGGCTTGCATCCCTACGATCGCCGCACGGTGAATGGCATCAACCGGGATATGGCCGCCTCCGGCTATCATTTCCAATCGCTGATATTCGATATAGTGCACAGCCCGCCGTTCCAGATGGGCCGGGGCGATAATGCTCCGGGCACGCGTCCAGCCACGGAAGCCAAAGTGAAAGAGGTAGCCCAACGATGATCACCAAGACAGCACTCCCTCGCCGCACGTTCCTGCGCGGCATGGGCACGGCCGTCGCGCTGCCGTTCCTCGACGCCATGGTTCCCGCGCTCGCGGCCGCGAAGAACAGCCAGCCGCCCGTGCGCATGGCCTTCGTCTACGTGCCGAACGGCATCATCATGCAGGGCTGGAACCCGGACTACGAAGGTCCGCTGGCCGAACTGCCCCGCATTCTGAAGCCGCTCGAACCTTACCGCCAGGACATCACGCTGTTCGGAAATCTCACCCACAACACCGGCCGCGCCCTGCTCGACGGCGCGGGCGACCACGGCCGCTGCTGCGCTTCATACCTCACCGGCGTGCAGCCGCGCAAAACCGTCATCGATATCAAGGCCGGCGTCTCTTTCGACCAGATCGTGGCGAACCAGGTGGGCAAGCAGACGCGCTTTCCGTCGTTAGAACTCGGCATGGAAGATGCCCGCCAGGCCGGCGATTGCGACTCCGGCTACTCCTGCGCTTATACGAACAACCTGGCCTGGAAGAGCGAGACTGAGCCGCTGCCGCCGGTTCTCGACCCGCGCACGCTTTTCGAGCGCCTGTTCGGCCGCGGCGGCAATCTCACGCCAGCGGCACGCGCCCGCGAAAATCTCTATCGCCGCAGCATCCTCGATTTCGTCAGCGACGACACCCGCAAGCTTGAAACCAGCCTGGGCCCGACCGACCGGCGCAAGCTCGACGAGTACCTCTCGTCCATCCGCGAAATCGAGCGCCAGATCGAAAAGGCCGAGAAGACCAACGCCGAAATCGATCCGCACATGGAGAAGCCCTACGGCATCCCCGCCGATTTCGCGGAGCACTTCAAGCTGATGACCGACATGATGACCATCGCCTTCCAGTCCGACCTGACCCGTGTCATCACCTTTCTGGTCACGCACGAAGGCACCTCGCGCACCTACCGCGAGATCGACATCCCCGACGGTCACCACCCGCTGACCCATCACCGCAACCAGCCGGACCTCATCGAAAAGGTGACTCAGATCAATTCGTACCACGTGCGCCAGTTCGCCGCCTGGATCGCGAAGATGCGCTCCATCCGCGAAGGCGACGGCTCCCTGCTGGACAATTGCATGATCGTCTACGGCGCAGGCCTTTCCGACGGCAACCGCCACTTGCACGAGGACCTGCCCACCCTGATTGCCGGGCGCGGTGGGAACCATTTCAAATCCGGCCGGCGCATCGTCTACCGGAAAGAGACTCCCATGTGCAACCTCTATTTGGCCATGATGGACCGCATGGGCGTGCACATCGAGCACTTCGGCGATTCGACCGGACGCCTGGACGCCCTGGACCTCACCTGACATGCAGTTCCCAGGTGCCGCCAAACCGCCCGTCGGCATCGTGTTCGATTCCGCGATGAACACGGCCGGCGACGTGCTGGCCTTGGCCATGCTGCATGGCTTCGACGGCAAGGACCAGGCACGCATCGCAGCCATTTCGATCAGCAGCGGAGACTTGCGAGCCGTGCAGTTCTGCGATGCGGTGCGCGCTTTTTACGCCAGCGCCACCACCGGTGTCGCGGCCATGTTCATGCACGCCGCGCCCATCGGACTGGCCGATGCCAAACCCACCGGTGAAACACCGATGTTCAGCAAGCTGGCGTACGAAAGCACGGTCAAGAGCATCAATGACACTGCCGATCCGGCCACGCTGATCCGCAATATGCTGGAAGCGCAGCACGATCAGAATGCGGCGATCGTGCTCAGCGGGCCGGCTACGGATCTTGCGCACGCACTCGCTCTCTACGGCACGAAAGACTGGATAGAGCGCAAAGTCAAGCTCTTGTGCGTGGCCGAACCCGGCCTCGACGCGGACCCGGCCGCGGCACGCCAGGTATTCGCCGGGTGGCCCACGCCGATCGTGACCGTGGGGCGGGAAATCGGCGAGGCCCTCCCGTTTCCGGCCGACAGCATCGAAAAAGATTTCGCGTGGTCCACCGCAGATCCCATAGTGGATGCCTACCGCGCCTACCAGCCCATGCCGTATGATGCGCCCTCCTGCGCCATGGCGGCGATGCTTTACGCGGTCCACCCCAACGACGGCTATTTCAAACTCAGCGGCAGCGGCAATCCGCGCGCACTGCTGCTCGATCCGGAGCAGAAGGAACGTATTATCCGGACGTATATCGAGATGGCCAGCGCCAAGCCCGTGCCGCGCAAGCCGCGCCGTCCACCGGCGGATCAGGATAAGAAGGAAGACGGCAAGAAGCAGGAAGAGAAGAAGCAAGAAGAGAAGAAGGACGAGAAACCGTAGGTATCTCGCGCTTCATCATGCCCTGCCGCGCAGGCGGTCCAGCTTGCGGCGATCGCGCTTCGACGGCCGGCCTTGCTGCCACGCTTCAAAATGCGGCACTGCTTTGCGTTCTTCCGCCAACTTCAGGCGCAACTGCCGGCTAGCGTCTGTCTCGCGATATAGGGTTTGCGCTACCGCTGCCGGACCACGCATCTCACTCGCCAGCAGCACTTCCACCAGGAACTCGCCGCTGTCATTCTTCACTTGCAGCAGATCGCCGGCCCGCACCTCCCGCGAAGCTTTGACAGGTTGCCCGTTCGACTCAATCCGGCCGAGTTCGCAAGCGCGCGAAGCCAGTGCGCGCGACTTGAAGAACCGGGCCGCCCAGAGCCACTTGTCGATCCGCACGCGTTCCATGACTCCATTTTCGGATAAAGCGGCGCTGTCACTTAGTATAACGGGATCGCTGAGACTAAGTCAGCGCTGAGCCTAACCTAACTACTACAACGGGAAGGCTTATAACTGACCTTAGTATACCAAAGAATACCGCGTATCTTATACTGGTTCCGTGGAACTCGTAATCGAAGGCGTCAACAAAGTCTACGGAGGCAATACCCGGGCGTTGCGGGATTTCAGCCTGCAAATTGGTCCGGGTATTCTCGGTCTGCTCGGGCCGAACGGGGCGGGGAAGTCCACACTGATGCGCATCCTGGCGACGATTACCAAGGCCACCAGCGGGAAGGTTACTTGGAACGGCGTCGACACGGCTCGTTCGCCCGACGCTTTGCGTACCGTTCTAGGCTACCTGCCACAGGATTTTGGTGTTTATCCGAATCTGAACGCGGTTGAGTTTCTGGAGTATCTCGCGGCCGCAAAAGGCCTCGACAGCCAGTCAGCGCGTCGGCGCATCGACGAACTACTCGAGGTTGTCAACCTGGTGGACGTGCGGAAGCGTCCGCTGGGCGGCTACTCGGGAGGCATGAAACAGCGCGTCGGCATCGCCCAGGCGCTGCTGAACGATCCAGAACTCTTGATCGTCGACGAGCCCACCGCCGGTCTTGACCCAGAGGAACGGGTGCGCTTTCGTAACCTGCTTTCGGAGCTGGCCAGTGCGCGCATCGTGATTCTTTCCACCCACATCGTTTCCGACGTGGATGCCTGCGCAACCAGTATCGCGCTGATCTCCGAAGGCCGTCTGGTGATCCATGACGCGCCCGAAGCCCTGCTGCGCTCGGTCGAAGGCCAGGTGTGGCAGTGGGTGATACCGAGCGCGGAACTGCCCGCCGTCCGCCTGCGCTACCCCACCAGCAGCGCCATCCATCGCAGCGACGGCGTGCACGTCCGCCTGGTGTCCGGTGCTTCGCCGGGCGCGGGTGCCGTCGAATCCTCGCCCACGCTGGAGGATGCCTATCTCCATTGGGTCTCGCGCGGCCGAAGGGCCACGGCATGAAAACCCTGCGGATCCTCTACCATCTGGCGAGAGCCGACTTTCTGGAGCGCGTGCGGCGCTACAACTTTCTGATCACACTCGGACTCACCGCGTATTTTTGTTATATCTGCCTGCCTCCGAATCACGCCAGCTACGTCACCATGCAGATGGGAGGCCACCGCGGCATTTACAATTCCGCCTACCTTGCCACACTGGTGGCCATGGAGACCGCGTTGGTTCTTTCGCTCGCAGGATTCTATCTCGTCAAAAACGCCGTCGACCGCGACTTACAGACTGGTGTCGGACAGATTTTGGCCGGCACCCCTCTTTCGAAACCGATTTACACACTGGGCAAGGCGCTTAGTAACTTCGCCGTACTGGCCGGCATGGTGATGGTGATGGCCGTGGCCGCCGGTGTCATGCAGCTTGCACGGCGCGAGGACATGACCATTCGGGTCTGGCAACTTCTGGCACCTTTTATCTTCATTGTCCTGCCGGTTATGACGGTTGTGGCGAGTATGGCCGTCCTTTTCGAAGTCATTCCGTCATTGCGCGGCGGTTTGGGCAACGTGGTTTATTTTTTCCTTTGGACCGCTGCCTTTGGTGCGATGGCGGCGGTCCCGGCCGAGGGAAACGGATCTCTGGGAAGCACCGACATGGTGGCATTTGGCCTTGTTATTCCGAGTATTCGCTCTGCCTGTGAGGCAGCCTTCCCCGGATGCGCCACCGCCAAAGACTTTAGCATGGGCTTCAACTTCGGCAGCGCCGGAGTCTGGAACCTCACGACCTTCCGTTGGGCCGGCGTCGACTGGAATTGGCAGATCGTGCTGGGGCGGGCTCCCTGGATTGGCCTCGCGGCAGGTCTGGCACTGTTAGCGGCCGTCCTGTTCCAGCGCTTCGATCCGGCACGCGAGCGCGGCAACAAGAAGTCCCAGGCTCCGGCCGGCCAGTCGCTCGAACCTGAAGAGACGGTGGCTCGATATGTGACGGAGCATGCGGGCCTGTCCCCGATAGCACCCGCGGACCGGCGTTTCCGTTTCGCGGCCCTGGTACGGGCCGAACTCCGCATCGCGCTCAAGGGCCTGGGCCGTTGGTGGTACGTCTTGGCTCTCATCCTCTTTATGGGCGGACTGGTCAGCCCGCCGGCAATATCGCGATTCTTTCTGGTCGGAGCATGGATCTGGCCGATCCTGGTCTGGTCAGCCATGGGGACTCGCGAAGCACGTCAGCGGACCGCGCAGTTAGTCTTCTCCATCGCGCACCCCTTGCGCCGCCAGTTGGCAGCGTGCTGGCTGGCTGGAGTGGTGATCGCCGTTCTTACAGGCCTGGGACCCGCATTACGCCTGGTCCTGGCGCGTGACATGGCCGGTCTCGGCGCTTGGACTGTGAGCGCGCTGTTCATTCCTACGCTCGCCCTGGCGCTCGGTGTGTGGAGCGGCAGCAGTAAGCTCTTTGAAGTCGTATACACGCTGCTCTGGTACGTCGGACCGGCGAACCAGTTTGTGGCGCTGGATTACATGGGCGCCACACGCGTGTCGTCACCATCGCGCACACCGCTGGTCTTCCTGATTTGTACCCTCATCTTGGGCGCCTTGGCCCTCGCCGGACGAAAACGCCAGATCCAAGCGTACTGAGCCTGACCTGAGGGCCTGACTCAAAAATACAGTTTCAGCGCGAACTGCAAAATCCGCGGATCGAACGCCGCTTGCACTTGCCCGAACGCCGACGAACTCAGATTCGTGTTCATGGTGGCGTAGCTTTGCACGGTCCCGGCCGGCGATATCCCTCCCACGAAATTCGCGTGGTTGATAATATTGAATGCCTCCGCGCGCGCTTCGAGGCGGAACCGTTCGGTAATTCCGAAAATCCTGCTGAGTGCCACGTCCACGTTCACTGTGCCGGGGCCGCGCAGCGCGTTCCGCCCCACGTCGCCGAACGTACCGGTCGGATTCGGCACAAACGCCGACGGATTGATCCACTGCACGCACGGCGCGGATTTGCAGCTCTGCGCGGCGGGATACGCATCCGCCAGTACTTGATTGGGCCGGTCGTTGTTGAGGTCGGTGAGCGAATCGTCGTGGCCCGTGGTCACGTTCAACGGCTGGCCGCTGGAGGCATGAAACAGCGGCGCCAACTGCCAGTTGCTCAGCAGGCGGCGGACCCAAGGGCTGCCGCTCGACCAGGAACTCAGCCCCACCAGCGACGCGTTGAAATTGTTGCGTGTATCGAAGATACACGGACCCCAGTCGGCATGCCGGTTGAAAGGCTGCGAATTCGCCGGTGTGGCCAGCGCCGCGCCGAAATCGTAGTCGGACAGACAGTAAGAGTCCGTGTAATTGGCATTAAAGGTGAAGTTATGCGCCAGCCGATGTTGAATCGACAATAGCATGGCTTCATAGTGGGCCACGGCGCCGTCGTCCATGGTGTCGATGCTCGAATAGTACTTGCCCAAAGCCGAGTTCGACAAGTACAATAGCCGCCGCTCATTAGTGTTCGACGTAGTGGAACAGGTCGTGTACGAGATACCCGCAATCGTGCAAGCGCCTGTACCCATGTACTGGGCCGGGTCGATTTCATGGGTGATCCAGATATGCGTGGTCTCATTCCCCAGGTAGCTCGCCGACGCCAGCCACCCGCCTTTCAATTGCCGCTGATAGGTGACGTTCCATTGCGCCACGTAAGTCGGCCTTGGATTGAGGGGCATGTTTACATAAGTGCCTTCCGTGGGGAAAAAGAGATGTCCGGGCTGCTGCGGAAACGGATTTCCTCCCGCGTATCCGGCCCACGGGTTGGAGAGCGTTCCAGTCGACCCGACGTCGATGTCGTTGCCGAACGGGGGATTGGTGGTTTCGCGTTCGTTGAACCAGGTTTCGGTGGAATCGTACAGGATCGCTCCGCCGGCGCGCAGGGTGTCGCGGCCGTCGGCGTGGGGGCTCCACACCAGGCCCACGCGCGGCGCGAAGTTCGCCAGGTGCCCGTTCCAATTGGCCGCTGGAATGCCCGGATCGCCCTTGAAGAACAGTCCGGCGGGCGCCGTGGGATGCACCGTGCTGACCTGCCCTGCGTAGAAGGCGGCCTCGTTGAATGAATCGCCGCGCCCGTATTTGTCCGGGTCGGGGAAAGTGGGTTCCCAGCGCAGGCCATAATTGAAGGTGAAGCGCGGCGAGACTTTGAAGCTGTCCTGCGCATAGAAACTCATCACCCATTGCCGCAAGTCGTCCGGCGTCGGATTGGTCTGCTGAAAGTCGCTCATCGTGCCGATCATGAAGTCTGCCAGCGGACTGCCCGTAAACGAGCCGTTGAACGTAAATGTTCCATTCTCGTCGAAGCCCGAGATCGTATTGTTTTGCACACGGATGAGGTTGAACCCCGCGGCGATTTGATGCCTCCCGCGTACCAAATCCACGTCGTCGGCCACCTGGTAGCTGTTCACGTCGAAGTGTCCCGGCGCGCACGTGCCGCAGAAAGTGCTGAACTCGCCGTTGATGGTCAGCAGCAGGAAGTTAGGCACCGCGCTGTACATGTCCGATCCCAGCATAGTAGGACTGATCGGAGTGTCGGTTGGCCCGCGATTGTCGCGTACCCGGTTGAAAGTCAGATGAAACGAATTCAAAACTGTCGGACTGAATGTGTAAGTATCCCCTATGGTAGCCGACTGGGCGCGTTCTAAGTTACCGGGCGCCGTGGTCGTCAACAGATTGACGCCGTTGAAAGTCGGCGGATTGCTGTAATCGTCGAATAAATACCGGGCGTAGACGGTTTGCTTCGCGCTTTGTATCCAATCTACGCGCCCGACCAACTGATCTTCGTCGCCTGTCACCGGAATACCGTAAGTCACCTTGCCGCAATCGCTGGCTGCACTTACGGGCAGATATTTCGATGCGATGGCTAGCGCCACCGGATTGAGGTCCGCCTGGGGAATGATATTGCCCGGATAGGGCACCCCGGTGGCAGGATCTTTCAGCGTCAGCGCCTTGCCGCTCGATTGGCACCCCGCCGATACCAGCGTGCTGAATTCTCCACTGAGCGAGGCCGCCGTGGGAATATACGCAATCGACTGCGGCGGATTCGACCGGTTGCGCGTGCCTTCATATCCGCCGAAGAAAAAAAGCTTGTCCGTAATGATCTTGCCGCCCGCCGTCCCGCCGAATTGGTTCCGCTTCAGGCTATCGTGCACGGGTGCGAAGAAATTGCGCGCATCCAGATCGCCGTTCCGGATGTATTCAAAAAGATCGCCATGGAATGCATTCGATCCGGACTTGGTCACCGCGTTTACAGTGGCACCCGGATGCGTGCCGAAGCGAGACGAGACCGCGCTGGTATCCACGCTGAATTCCTGCAGCGCGTCCGGAAACGGGAACGGCATGTTCACGTTCGACATGGCGTCGGTGTTGTCGCCCCCGTCCAGCAGGTACGCCGTGCCATTGCCCTGCCCGCCGGCCACCGAAATGCGCGTGGAACTCCAGAAGGTCTTACTGCCGGTGTCGCCGGCATCGCCATAAGACGCGGCGCCCAACGTCAGAATCAACTGGGTGGCCTGGCGCCCGTCGAGCGGCAGTTCGTTAATGCGCGTCTGATCCACCACCGACGAGATGGAATTCTCCTTTGTCTCGACCAGGTTGGTGTTGGCCTGCACCTCCACCGTCTCGTTTACGGTGCCTACTTCCATGCGCACGTTGATCTCGACATTGTTATCCACCTGCAGCACCAGTCCGGACTCCACGTGACTTCGGAACCCGTTGGCCCGCACCTCCAGCCGGTAAGGACCCACCGGCAGCTCGGGTAGCGCATAGTTGCCCTGAACATCGGTAATCGTCGAACGCACGATCTGTTTATCCGTCTCCCTAACGGAGACGAGCGCGCCCGCTATGGCACTGCCGCTGGGGTCTGTGACCGTGCCGCTAACCGACGCGACCGCCACTGTTTGCGCACGCGCCGCCGGCGCGCACAGACACCAGAGAATACATACAGACAAAACTGTCAGTGTCGACTTGGACATCCGTGTGCCTCCCTCTAAAGGCCCCTTTTTTGCCGGGCAGAGTGCCCCCTGACGCCCGGTGAGTGCCTGCGAGATACGATACTCAAAACCGCAAGGGTCTGTCCAATAGATTAATTAGCTGAGATCAATCGTTGGTATCGATTAGTGCGAAACCGCGCAGGCTGCAGCGGGGCTGAAGCCCCGCGCCGGCTAAAGCCCGCCCTCCAGAACTAAGTGACATTGCGGCGCTTCAGGTCGCCCAGCGCCGCCAGTAGCGCGGCTGCCAGTTCGCGGATGGCCTGCGGCAGATTCGCGGCGTCGGCCGACACCAGCCGCAGTTCCCGCGTCAAGGGCTTCCCCTTTACCCGCAGCACGCGCAACGGGCTATCGGGCGGCTCGTGCTCCACCGCGCACAACGGCATGATCGAGGCCCCCAGGCCCACCCGCACCAGGCTTTTGATGGCCTCGTTATTCTCCACTTCCATGGTTATGCGCGGCGTCACCCCCAAGCTTTCGAAGTAGCGGTCGATCAGGTTCTGCATGGCGGTGTACTTCTCATAAAGGATGAAACGCAACGAGGCCAGATCCTTCGCATCGACCGTCTTCTGGCGTGCCAGCGGATGTTCCCGGTTCACCACGATGATCATTTCCTCGCGCCCCAGCGGAGTGGCCGTCAGACCGGGCTGCGGAGTCGTGCGCATGACTACCGCCAGGTCCAGGTGCTGCGACCGTAAGGCGTCCAGCAGGAACTCCGTGGTGCCCGCGAGCACGATCAGCTCGATATTCGGAAACCGACGCGAGTAATCGCTCAAAACGTGCGGCAGCCGGTAGGTGAGGGTGGTGGGTCCTACGCCCAGGCGCACGGTGCCGCGCTTTAATGCGTTCATCTCCCGCACGGCCATCTCGGCGTTCTTGAGATCACGGAAGATGGTTTCGGAATATTGCAGCAGCACGCGCCCGGCTTCGGTGACCATCACGCGCTTTCCGACACGCAAGAATAGCGCACACCCCAACTCTTCTTCCAGCATCTTGATGTGCTGGCTCACTGTGGATTGCGAGAGGTGCAATTGCTCGCTGGCGCGCGTGAAGCCGCCGCTTTTTACCGCCGCCTGGAATACGCGAAGCTGATGCAGATCCATAGCTAATTGTGGGGCAGGCTCTCGGGGGTGCCCTCTGCCCGGCGGCCTCGATCGACCACAATCATTGTACGGTAGCAGCCGTTGTGGTGCGGGTCCTGGAGGACCCGCGCAGACCTGGAGGTCTGCCCCACCTAGGGATCATTATGTTCGGGTAAGTCGCCTAGTAGTTCGTGCGGGATTTCGCGCCATTCGCCGTCGAGGCCTAAGACCTCGGGGAGTATGCGGTAGTAACGTCTGCCTTCGGTGGTGGACGCGGGTATGCCCGGGCGGAAGTGGAGGTTTACCTGAATCTGCTGCGCGGTTTGTTGCTCCTGGGCGCTGGCTATGCGGTTTCTGCGGTAGCGTTCGAGGTCGGCAATAGTGTTGGAAACGGACCGGTCGAGGCGGGCCTGGGTCAGGCTGAGGCGATGGGTGGCGAGGATGAGCGCGTCGGGCGAGAGGGCGCCGGGCTCATACAAGATCGCCTCGGTGGCGTCCAGACGGGCCAGTTTCCACTGGTAGACGGCGATTTGCTCGACCAGAATTTTTTCCATTTCGTCCTGGGGTTTCCAGGTGGACATGATATCGGCCAGGAGTCGATCGAAGGCATTTTGGTCTTCGCCGGGGAGGACGGCGGATTCGGCGCGCCGGCCGTGGATGAGAGCGTTGAAGCGGACTTTGGCCTTGCCCTCGGGTGTTTTGGGGCCGGTGGATCGCTGCGCGTTGCGGCGATTGGCCTCGATTTGCTTGATGGTCGCCATAGTTTTTTTTCTACCGAACAAAGCCAATTCGGCTGGGTGGGTGCGGGGGCAGATGTTGATTAGCCGCCGATGCACGCCGATTCACGCCGATGGTGGCTGGTCACGAGATCAGAGTAACGCGGCGGTTGGTTGCGGGCGGGTGTTCGATTGGTGGGTAGAGTCTGCAAGTAGTTTTGTTTGGAATGGTCGGCGCGACTCAAAAAAAGTGGGGAAGCTTGTGACCGGCGAGCCGGGTTTCGCGGGCGTCGCCTTTCTCGCCACGTGTCTGGTCGCCGCGCGGTGAGTCACTTGAGATCAAAGCAGCTCTTGCAAATCAGCGGTGCGCATGCCACAGTCCCGCAGGATCTTGTGCAACAAACCCCGGCCGATCGTTTCGCCGGCATGCACGGGCACAACCGTACCGCGGCCGGCTTCATGCTAGAGGAAATAATGGCTGCCTTTGATGCTTGATGACGGTAAAACCAGCCCTCGCCAAGGCCGCGATGAGCTCCTGGGTCGTAATCCGGGGAGCACGGCTCATGCCGCGACGCTGATCCGCTGAATCCACACGAACTCCAGAACCTGTTCAGGCACGCCCTCCCCCTCGAGGCACAATTCGATCGCTTCCCGGATGCGCGTGGTGACCTCGTCCAAGGATTGCGCCTGCGTGTGGCACCCAGGCAACTGCGGAACGGAAGCGATGTAGTAGCCGTCTTCGTCACGCTCAATGACGACATCGAACTGACGTTGCAATGGATTACGCCCGCTCTCATGCTAGCCCGAATCAACCGTTACGGCCTTCCGATCATTGCTGGCGCGCACCGCGGCTATCGGGGACTCGCGCGCAGGGGACGCTGCATGCAAAGTGCCTGCCCCGCTCGCTGCCTGCCCGCATCGCGGCGTTGCCGTTGACCAAAACAATGCTGCGGGCGGGGCTGAAGCCCCGCGCCGGCTAAAGCCCGCCCTCCGAAGCTCGCGAAGAACTTCGGTTCGCCGGGTTTCCGTTATGATTGGGGTTGGTGTGCCGGAGCGTCGCTGCTTATCTAGCCACGTCTGTGTTGGCCTGCGTCCAGATCGTCTGTGCGCAAACGTCCAGTTATCAAGGACAGCCTATTGCCGATATTCAGTACGTTCCGCCCGAGCAGCCACTCACCGCCGCCGAACTGGCTGATACCGTCCCGCTCAAGAAAGGCGCGCCGCTGCGCCTGGCCGACGTGCACGCGGCCATAGAACGACTCTACGCTACCGGTGCGTACGAGGATATTCAGGTGGATGGCGAGCCCGCCCCGCCCCCCGCCGCGGGTGTGCTGGTGCGGATCATCACCAAAAATAGCTGGTTTGTGGGAAACGTGGCGGCGCTGGGCCGTATCTCCGACCCTCCCAACCGCGGCCAGTTAGTCAACGTCACCCGCTTGAGCCTGGGCCAGCCGTTCGTCGAATCGGATGTGCCGCCCGCGCAAACCGCCATCGAGCGCCTGCTGCTGAGCAACGGTCTGCACGGCAGCCAGGTCCACACCGAAGTAACTTACGATCCGCACACGCAGCAAGTAAGCGTACACTTTGTGGTGGATTCCGGAAAGCGTGCGCATTTCACCACGCCGTCGGTAGCCGGCGACCCCAAGATGCCGCTGGCGGATATTATCTCCGCCTCCCACTGGCGCCGCTGGCTGATCGGCGGATGGCGCCCGGTCACGCGGTCGCGCGTGAACAATGGCGTGGCGGACATCCGTTCGCGTTACGAAAAGCACGGGCGCTTCGAAGCGCGCGTCACCTTGAAGGCCATGGACTACGACGCGGACACCAATCGCAGCCGGCCGGAGTTGGATATCGATGCCGGACCAGCGGTGGCAGTGGAAGCCGTGGGCGCCAAGGTTTCGCAAGGCAAGCTGCGCAGCCTGGTTCCGGTCTTCGAGGAGAACAGCGTGGACGAATCCCTGCTGCTCGAAGGCGAACGTAATCTGCGCGATTACTTTCAATCCCAGGGTTATTTCGATGTCGAAGTCGAATTCAAACCGCAGCGGATCGTCAACGACAAAGCCACCATCGACTATCTGATCAATCCCGGAACGCGGCACAAGCTGGTTCAGATTACCATCGAGGGCAACAAGTATTTCCGCACCGAAGCCATCCGCGAGCGCATGTTCCTGGTGCGCTCTTCATTACTTACATTCCGGCACGGCCGTTACAGCGGCGACCTGCTGCGGCGCGACGAGGAAAACATTGCCGCGCTCTATCAGTCGAACGGGTTCCACGATGTTTCCGTCACGCACCGCCTGCAGGATAATTACAAGGGCCAACCCGGCCATCTGGCGGTGCTCATCAATATTCAGGAAGGGCCGCAGTACTTCGTTCACAACCTGGTGGTGGAAGGCATCGTGAAGCTGGACAAGGCACAGGTGCTTTCGCAACTCGCCTCGGTGGAAGGGCAGCCCTTCAGCGAATACAACGTGGCCGTGGACCGCGAGACCATCCTGGACCGCTACTCCACGAAGGGTTTTCCGAATGCCACTTTTGAATGGAGCTCCAAAGCCGCGTCCGAGCCTTACCGGATCGACTTGACCTACGTCATGCACGAGGGCCGCCAGGAATTCGTGCGCGACATTCTGATCAGCGGCTTACAATATACGCGCCGCAGCCTGGTAGACAGCGAAATAAAGTTAAAGCCCGGCGATCCGCTGGACATCACCGCCATGCGCGATGCGCAGCGCCGCCTCTACGACCTGGGCGTTTTCGCGCGCGTGGATACGGCTATTCAGAACCCCGATGGCGACACCAGCGATAAGTATGTCCTCTACGATATGGAAGAGGCGCGCAAGTATTCCATCGCCACAGGATTCGGCGCCGAGTTCGCCAGAATCGGCGGATGCTCGAATTACTGCCTGGAGGCGCCCCAGGGCCAGACCGGCTTTGCGCCGGATGTCACGCTGGATGTATCCCGCCTGGACCTGTGGGGATCAGGCCAGAGCATCAGTCTACGCGGCCGCGTCTCCACCCTGGAACAGCGCGTTTTGGTTACATATGCCGTGCCGCGTTTCCTCGGCAATGAGAAGCTGACTCTCTCGTTCACCAGCCTGTTCGACAACAGCAAAGACGTGCGCACTTTTACCGCGCAGCGCTTCGAGAATTCGGTGCAGCTTTCCGACCGGCTCTCGAAATCCATCACGCTTCTCTACCGCTATACTTACCGCCACGTGACGGTGGATCAATCCACGCTGAAGATTTCGCCGTACCTGATTCCCCTGTTCTCGCAGCCGGACCGCGTGGGCGAGCTTTCGTGGAGCATGATCCAGGACCGGCGCGACGATCCCATCGAGACGCGCAAGGGCGTTTACAATACCCTCGACGTCTCGGCCGCGCCGCATTTTCTAGGGACCGAGACGAACTTTGGACGCATCCTGGGACGCAATGCCACGTATTACCCCATCGGCAAGAAGTACGTGCTGGCGCGCGCCACCAGCTTTGGCATCGTGCATCCCTTCGGGAATGTCGCGGACCCGCTTACGGCGATTCCGCTGGCCGAGCACTTCTTCTCCGGCGGCGCCACCTCGGAGCGCGGCTTCCCCGATCTGCAGGCCGGCCCGCGCGACTTGACCACCGGCTTCCCATTGGGCGGCACGGCGCTGCTGATGAATCAGACTGAATTTCGATTCCCGCTGTGGGGCGAGAACATCGGCGGAGTACTCTTTCACGACATGGGCAACGTCTACAGCAGTGTGTCGGCGATCTCGTTCCGCACCGATCAACATGGACTGACCGATTTCGATTATATGAACCACGCGGTAGGCTTCGGCATTCGCTATCGCACGCCCATCGGTCCGGTACGCGTGGATCTGGCGTACAGCATCAATCCGCCGCGCTTCATCGGCTTTGCGGGCAGCTTCGACGATTTGCTCAGCGCCGGGCTGATGCCCTGTTCCACCCAGCCTTACAACTGCATCCCGCAGCGCATCAGCCATTTTCAATTTTTCTTTTCCATAGGACAGACCTTCTGATGCGGCGCGGATTTTCCATCGCGATCTGTCTGGCTGGTTTATTGGCCGCCGGAGCCGGCGCCGCCATCATCGACCGGATTGCCGTTTCGGTGGGTAGCCGCGTGATCACGGAAACCGATTTGGACCGCGAGATCCGCATCACCGCGCTGCTTAACAACGCCAAGCCCGATTTCAGCCCGGCCAACAAGCGCACCACCGCCGAACGCATGGTCGATCAGGCGCTCATCCGCAGCGAATTGGAAACCAGCCGGTATCCGATGCCTTCCGGGGGGGAAACCGCCGCGGCGCTCGCGGAGGAGAAGGCCCGCTGGGGAAGCGATGCCGCCTACCGCCGCGCACTGGCCGATTACGGCGTGAGCGAAGAGGATTTGAAAACCCGCCTGACCTGGCAGTTGATGCTGATCCGCTTCATCGATGCGCGCTTCCGGCCGGGCATCCAGATCAGCGAGGCGGAGATTGTAAAATATTTCGACGAACAGATGCTTCCCGCTCTCCAGCGGGCGCACCCTGGGCAGACGCAAACGCTCGACGAACACCGCTCCGCTATCGAACAAACGCTCATCAGCGAGGCGGCCGACCTGCAGGTGGAGCAGTGGCTGAAAGAGGGCCGCCGCCGTACGCACATTCAATATCACGACGAGGTTTTCCAGTGAGCCGCCGCGTGCGCGTCATTTGGATGGCCGCCGCCGGCCTGGCTGGACTGCTGCTGGTGCTGGCGCTGAGCGCGGTGCTGGTGCTGCGCAGCGATTGGTTGCGTGAGAAAATCCGCCAGCGCCTGGTAGCGGAAGTGGAGAAGGCCACCGGCGGCCGCACCGAGATCGGCGCGTTCCACTTCGACTGGAAACAAATGCGCGCCGAAGTGGACGGTTTTGTCCTACACGGCAATGAACCGCCGGATGCGCCGCCTTTATTCCGCGCTTACGCAATCGTGGTCGGTATCAAGATCGTTTCCCTGATGGAGCGTTCCGTCGACCTGCAATATCTGGATGTCCGGCAACCGCAGGTGTATCTGATCGTTTCGCCGGATGGGCGCACCAATCTACCTGCGCCCAAAGTACATCGCGCCGGCAAGAACACGATCGAAACCATTTTGGATCTGGCCATTGGCCGCTTCGGTCTGCGGGATGGCAGCTTCGAAGTGGCGGGCAGGGGCAAAACCCCATTCGATGCGCAGGGGCGCAATCTGCGCGCACAGTTCGATTATGCCGCCGCCGGTCCGCAATATCGCGGGCAGTTGTCGATCGCGCCGGCCGCATTGCACTGGGGCGATCACCGCCCCGTGCCGCTCGAAATTAACCTGGCGCTGGCCGCGGAAAAGAACCGGCTGCGCGTCGACTCCGGGCGCATTTCGACGGGCCAGTCGCAGGCGGAATTTTCCGGCGACATCGACAGCTTCACCGATTTCTCCGGCGCGTTTCAATACAAGGTAACCGCGTCGCTGGCCGAGGTCACCCGCACGTTCGCCTTGCGCACCCAGTTGGAGGGCCCCGTAATTCTGGCCGGGAAGGCCACCTTCCACGGTCTATCGGATTACCTGGCGCGCGGCTCGATGCATGCGGCGGGCGTGTTGTTCCATCCGGATCCACATTTTACTTTGCGCGACTTCCGCGCCGATGCCGCCGTGACCATCGATCCACGCCGCATCGCCGTGTCGGGCATGCGCCTCCAAGGTCAGGGCCTGTTGTCCCTCACGAGTCTGAAGCTGCAGCCATTCCCGGTCAGCGGAATCATTCAGACGGTCGTGCTGCGGCAGAAGAACCTGGATGCCGCCGGCATTCACCTGGATACTTTGAACGGCTCTTTCGAAGGGAAAATGCAGATTGCCGGCCTCTCCCGCGTGCACGTGGAAGGCGCCGTTGCCGGTTTCGACGCGCGCGAATTCGTGCGCGTCTATAACGGCCAGAGCGTGCCCTGGGATGCGGCGGCCTCCGGTCCCATGCAATTGAACGTTACGCTGGGCCATTCGGAAACGCTGCGTCTGTCGGGCCGCATGGCGATTTCGCCCACCGGCGCCGGCGCCCCCGTCCACGGCTCCATCGACGCCGCTTACGACGCTGCCGCGGACACCCTGGACCTGGCAACTTCCTGGCTGGCGCTACCCTCCACCCGCCTGGATTTCTCCGGCGTGCTCGGCCGCCAGTTGCGCGTGCGCGCAGATTCGCGCGACCTCGACGAAGTGCTGCCGGCCTTCAATGTGCAGTCCATACCCGTGAAGTTGGGCAATGGCGAAGCCAAATTCGATGGTTCGGTCTCGGGCAAGCTGGAAGATCCGGATATCGCCGGACATGCCGCCGCGACGAACCTGGTGTGGTCCGGCCGTACATTCGATTCGCTCAGCGGGGACGTCGATCTCACCGGCGCGAACCTGGCGGTGCACAACGGCACGGTGCAGCACGGCGCGTTGCACGCCCAAGGCGCAGGGTCTTTAGGACTGCAGGATTGGCAGGTTGTGGACGCCAGTCCGGTATCGCTCGCGGGCTCCATCCGCAACGCACCCGCCGTGGACCTGATGGCGGTGGCGGACATCCAGCAGCTTCCCGTCACGGCAACTATCAGCGCGGATGGAAATATCACGGGAACATTCGGCGCTCCGCGCATGGACGTTTCCGTCACCGCCACCAACGGGACGCTGGGCAGCGAGCCGTTCGACCGTTTCACCGGCACGCTGCATTACGCGGGCAATTCCGCCGATCTGGCTAACGGGCAGCTCGCGGCGAACGGCAAGAGGCTCACGCTGGCCGCCAATTACCAGCACCAGCCCGATGACTTCGCGAAGGGTCAACTGCGTTTCCAGGTGGATTCCAACGCCATGCCGCTGGCGGGGTTCCAACTGGTGAGCAGAGACTATCCGGGCATCGCCGGAACCGCCGAATTGCACGGAAATGGGGCCGTCGATTTCGCGCCCGCCAAGCCCGGCCAACCCGGCTTTCATGTCGTGGCTTTGAACGGAACGCTGAACGGCCGCGGCTTGCGCATCAACGATCAGGCCCTGCGCGACGCCACCCTTACCGCTACGACTAAAGGCTCGGAACTGGCGGCGCATCTCGATTCCGCGCTGGCCGGTTCGGTTATCGAGGGCGATGGCAAATGGATACTGGCGGACGATTACCCCGGTACCGTTGAGTTGAGTTTCAAGCGTCTCGACCTGGAGCGCTTGCGCACGTGGCTGCGCGGCCGGAAGCCTCCGGGCGGCATAGAGATAACCGGATCGGTCGAAGGCACGCTGGCGATTGCCGGTCCGGCGCTGAAGCCGGACCTTTGGAAGGCGCAGCTACGGATCCCGTCGCTCGAAATCGGTCCGGGACCCAGCCTCGCTCCGCAGGGCAACGTCCTGGCGCTGCACAATCCTGCCCCGATCGTGGTGAACTTGGAACGCGGCGTAGTCAAGGTCGAAAGCGCCCGCCTGGTCGGCCACGCCACCGATCTGTCTCTATCGGGCACCATCGATACCCAACAGAAGATCGCCCTGGACCTGCGCGTCAACGGCAGGTTCGATCTGGCCAGCCTCCGCGATTTCAACCGCGATGTTTACGGGGCCGGCTTCATTGAAACCGGCGTGAGCATCCGCGGCCCGCTGGCGCTGCCGCGCATCGCCGGCCGCCTGGAAGTGAAGGACGCTACCGTCAGCCTGGCCCAGCTTCCGGTGGTGATTTCGAATACCAAGGGCGTCATTCTGTTCGACGGCAGCCGCGCCACCATACAGGAACTGTCCGGCGAGAGTGGCGGCGGCAAGGTCTCCCTTACCGGCTTCGCCGGCCTTGGCGACAACGCCCTGGTCTTCCACCTGCACGCTGCCGCGCACGAAATGCGCCTGCGCTATCCCGAGGATTTCAGCACCGTGGCCAACGCCTCGCTCACCCTCACGGGCGCCAGCGACAGCAGCACGCTTAGCGGCCACATCACGGTTCTGCGCACCGGCTTCAATCCACATTCCGATTTCAGTTCCATTCTGGCCAAGTCTGCCGAGCCCGTCGAAATACCGTCCGCGCAAACCGGCCTGCTGGCCAACATGCGCTTCGACGTGGAGATCGACACGGCGCCGGACATCACCGTGCAGAGTTCGCTCGCGCAAGGCCTGCAGATGGAAGCCAGCCTGCGCCTGCGCGGCACCGGTTCGAACCCGTCGCTGCTCGGCCGCATCAATGTCACCGGCGGCCAGATCGTTTTCTTCGGCACGCCCTTCACCGTAAACCAGGGATCCGTCGCCTTCTACAATCCCGTCAAGATCGAGCCGGTGCTCAATGTCGACCTGGATACCAAGGCGCGCGGCATCGACGTGATTCTGAACATTGCCGGGCCTATCAATAAGCTCAGCCTCACGCCGCGCTCGGACCCGCCCATGCCGTTTTCCGATATTGTGGCGCTGCTGGCCACCGGTGTTTCGCCCACCTCCGACTACGCCACCCTGATGTCCGGGCCCGCCGCGCCGCAAAACTTGCAGCAACTGGGCGCGTCGGCGCTGCTCGGCCAGGCCATCGCCAGCCCCGTGACGGGCCGCCTGCAGCGCTTCTTCGGCGTCACGCGCCTGAAAATCGATCCCACGCTCACCGGACTGACCGGCGTGGAGAACAGCCCGCAAGCGCGGCTCACCGTCGAGCAGCAGGTGACGCCGGATATTACGTTCACTTACATTACGGATGTGACCAGCACCAATCCGCTGGTGATTCAGGTGGAGTGGGCGTTCAGCAAAAAGTGGTCGGCGGTGGCGCTTCGGGACGAGAACGGGCTGGTGGGCCTCAACTTCGTCTACAAGCGCCGCTTTTAGTGTTTGGAGCGTGGGGCAAGAGTCCGGTGCGGGTCCTGGAGGACCCGCGCAGACCTGGAGGTCTGCCCCACAACTCTAGGTCAACTGATCCATCAATCCAGCCAGGTAATCCCCATCCACCAACCCCGATTTATACGTCCGAGCGTCGAAGTACCGCCACAAATTGCGCGCCTTTTCCATCGTATAAAACAATAATTGCTCTTCAATCAAGTCTCTTTCGAGTAATTGCTGATTGAAACTGCGGATCTCGCCGAACATAATATAAGGCACCCGGAAATCCTCGGTGGAGACCAGCTCCGGTGTGGCTTCGAATTCGATTTGCAGAATACGCCCGCGGGCATTGATCTGGAACAGGTTCAAGCCCGAATCCTGAAAGGTGTCCAGCGCATACTCCTTCGGCGAGAATTCCAGTGCAAATTCCGAAAGCATTTGGTTCAATTCACGCACAAAAGCGTCGCATATTCCGTGTAATTCAAGCGCGGCCTGCCGGCGCAGCAAACCAATCTCGTGCGCCCTGCGCAGGTGAATATCGTCCGCGTGCGCCAGCGCGTCCAGGTTCTTAGCCAGCTTCCGGAACCGCTCGCTGCCCGTGCGCGACGCGCCGCCGCTCGACCCTCGGAATCCCCACTTCCCTTTCACAGCTACCAGCATAAGCGGGTGCCCGGCGGATATCAACGCGGGTCACAACTTGCGCACCAACAGGCTTACCCGCCCTTGAATCAAATCGAGTGCGCCGCGGTCCGGAAGACGCACCGCGTGCCACTCGCCATCGTGCCGCGGCCACAAGTAAAATGCCCCGTTGACGCGCCGTATCATTCCAATGGCGCCTGCTCCGACCAGGTCCACCGCGAAGTAGCCTTCCTCGTCGGGGTTCTGCCGGACAACCGCGGATCGGTCAAGCAATACCACCCCGTCGCTCCAGACCGGGCCGCGCAAGGGGCCTGGCGCGATCCGGGCGGCCACCGGCGACTCCAGCCGATCCACCTCCGCCGAGGGGAACGGATAATGCTCTCGTCCGATGGCCCGCGGGTAGGGATATTCCCTCCCTATCCAGCCATCCAGCAGCCTCACTGACCGGAAATCTCCGATGATCCGGTCGGCTTCCGGTGCTGTCATCAGGTCTTCCAGACTGATGTGCAAACGGTCCATGATCAGATCGGCGGTATCCATCGAGAGAAGCCGTACCCCCTTCAGAATGTTGTGAATGTGCGGCTGTGAGATCCTCGTAAGCCGCGCTAGCGCACGCTCGCTAATCTCCCCGTTGCGTACCCGCCCCTGCACGTGCGCCACCAGCAGTTTCTGGAGATGTCGGAAATCCATACGGCCGACGCTACCCTATTTCTCCCAGATATAGACCCGACTAGAAATCGGAATATTCCGTACTGTGCCGTATATTACGGCGATTATATTCCGTACTACCCTTAGTTCAATAACCTAAGATATCAGAATAATATGCATGCGAGTATCGGGAAACTCCTATGCGTTTTGGGAAATAAATTGGCGAATTTAGCTTGACGAATTTCGTTCGGGGGATAAATTTGATACCAGTTGCGGCGCCCCAGGGAGGATGCCGGGGTCGCCAAGAGGAGAAAGCCGATGAACTGGGATCGTTCAGAAACACTTGCGCTCGCGAAGACGACTTGCACGCATTGCCATGGTTACGGATTGCGTCCCGGCCGTAATGGACGGGATGTCCCTTGCAATTGCGTTTTTCGGGCAATATTTCGCACCTGCTACGCGCGCTTTCGCGACTGCGCCAGCAAGGACAGACACCTGAGCCGCGTGCAGCTCGAGCTGTGCAACGGCAAGGACAATCGCATAACGTATGGCCGCAAGGCAGAGGAGTACATTGCAGACTTCTGCCTGGTCAGCCGTAACGCACTGGACCCCTTAGAATATGATATCTTTCGCTTCCATTACCTGTTAGGAGCGGATTGGAAGCTTTGTTGTTGGCGACTGCAGCTCGATCGGGGAACGTTTTTTCATTTAATCTACAAGATCGAGCAGAAATTAGGCCAGGTTTTCCGGGAACTGGAGCCCCACAGTCTCTTTCCATTGGATGAGTATTTTGGCGGCACCATGCGCAACGACCGCGCTTCTCCGGCGGTGGCCCTGGTCCCCAAAATTCCGCCTGCCCGGGTGCTGCGCCCGCCCGTAGCGGGACTCTCGGCCGCCTGACTGTTGGGCAGGTACCGGTGGTACGGGCGTCGCACTGTCACGCGACGCCCGCCACCAAATCGGTTACACTAGGGATGGCATGACGGGTCAAAGGTACTCCGTCCACGAACGCCAGGAAGCCGACGTCTCCATGTGGCAGGAACTTCTGGTCGGCCTCGAACTGGTTCAGTTACGCTTGACGTCCATCTTCTATGGTTTAGGCGTGCCACACGGACACGGCGAAGCGGTCATACTGATTCCGGGCTTCCTGGGCACCGACTCCTACCTCGGAGAAATGTTCTCCTGGTTGCGCACCGTCGGTTACCGCTCCTATTTCTCCGGCATCGGCTGGAATGCAGAGTGTCCTAACCTGCTTATTCGCAAACGTTTAAATGATACAGTGAAGCGTGCTTTCAACGCCACCGGCCAGCGTGTGCACCTGGTGGGACACAGCCTCGGCGGCCTCATCGCGCGCTCGGTGGCCGCGCAGCGTCCCGATCAGATTGCTTCCGTCACTACCCTTGGCTCGCCATTCCGTGGACCGGTCGCGCACGCCAACGTCCTGCGCGCCACCGATGCCATCCGCAATCGCATCCTGCGCGAGCATGCCGGCCATATTCTGCCCGGCTGCTACACGGAGGCCTGCACCTGCGAGTTCGTTTCGTCCCTCAAGGACGAATTCCCCGACGATGTCGCGCAAACCGCCATCTACACCAAAAGCGACGGCATCGTGGATTGGCGTTTCTGCGTTACCGGCGATCCGCAAATCGATTGCGAAGTTGCCGGCACGCACATCGGACTGGTCTTCAATCCGGCGGTCTATCGCCTTATGGCCGGCCGCTTGGCGCGACCCGTCTGATCGTCCGGCGCCATCACTCCAGGAATCGTCCCAACACTTCCAGGTACTCCGCGGGTCTGGTGAACGCAGGCGCATGCCCCGCGCCGTGGAACGTATATACAGGAGCCTGCGGATAAGTATCGCGCAGCGCCTTCCGCCGGGCCGCATTGAAAATATCGTTATCGGACTCTATGACGAACACCTTCCCCGGCCAGGCCGCCAGGTCGTCCGGCCGGAATCGGTAGCGCAAATGATAGTCGTACTGAATTCGCAGGTTCGCCATCACATCCGCCTTCCCCAGGCGCTTGGCGAATAGCTCTTTCGTGTAGTTCCGCCAGAACTCCACCTCGCCGGCGGGCGCGCCCAGCAGTTTCAAAATGCTCTTGGCCAGCAAGTTGCGCAGCGCCGGCCACGGCACGGCCGCCAGGATGGCATTCGCAATCTTCCGGCCGCGCGCCAGGTGCGCCAGCGGTACACCCGTATTCGACAGAATCAGCCGCTCGATCCTCTCCGGATGCCGCCGGATCTGGCACTGTGCCACGGCGCCTCCAAAAGATGCGCCCAGCACCGATACATGCTCCATGCGCTCGGTATCCAGAATCGCCGCGATGCCATCCGCCAGGTCGTCCAAAGTCCGTGCGCGCGGATAAGCCGGATATAGGATGTGAAAGCGCGGCGCAAACGCCGCCACCAGGTCGAAGCCCATGTCGTTTACCAGTTCGCCGCCGGGAAGCATCAGCAACGTCCGGTCACCCTCGCCGCAAACTCTGTAGGTCCATTCCACACCGGCCACGGTCAGGGACCGGTTGGGATATTTCGCGCGAAAGGCGCGCAATCGTTCTTCCGGGTTCATGTTCTGTACCGAACATTGTAAACGCGAAGCTGATCGAAGCCGATGGCATACCGTGCCATAATCTGGCTTATGGAAATCACCT